>NZ_SRMF01000009.1:8506-148569 GCF_004768465.1 Natronospirillum operosum | reverse complement strand
AATGAGGCGCAGGCCGAATTTGTAGCGAGCGACACGAGTCGCGATGGCGGCGCCAGCCGCCTTTACGTGGGGGCCTGGGGGCCTGCGGCCCGTTCGGTTTCCAGGGCAATGCCGCCTGATGGCGGGGTACACTGACCGCAGACACGCAAAAAACGTCGTCCATGACAGCTCGACTTCGGCCATCCATGGCCGAAGACGGTCTGCGGCTCAGTGCACCGCCGCCCGGCGGCGGCACCCCTTGAGGCCCTTCTAATAGGGCGGCTGACGCCGCCGGTCGCTCCTGCGCATCCATGCGCCCGCGACATTAGTGCATCCGTGCACGTCAGCGCAGATAAAGCAGCGCCTACAACAGTGCCACCCTGTAGGCGCGTGCCTTGGCCGCGCTAGGCCACGAAGTGGCCCGATAGGCAGGCTGGTGAGTACCAGGCCCGAGCCGCGTCAGCAGCCAAGCGAACCCTTGTGATGCCGCCGGCTATTGCGCCAGCCCACGGAGGATCAGTGGGACAGTTGTCTGAGCGCCCACACGTTGGCGAGACAGGAGTCGCCTGCCGGGTTCATGCACTGTGAGACCGTCTGCGGCCAGGGACGGCCGCGGTCCGAGCTGTCAGGGATGACGTTTTTTGCGTGTCTCACAGGCATGTACCCGAGCATGGCGACGGTCCGAAAGGCACCCCATCGCGGGTTGCTGACCGGTCGGGCCATTGGGCATAAATCTATAATCGCGCACGGGGTGCGCTCCTACGGTGGCACGTATGGTGCGGCCGCCGGGCCGCGCTGGGGCTACTCCAAATCACGTGGTCAGTGTGACCCAGGCGATCTTCTTCTTGCCGGCCTGAATCAGATAGCGGCCGGCAGCGACCTGATGCTGCGCTTCCACTGGCTCCCAGTCGATCTTGACGCGGCCGTTCTGCAGCATGTCGCGCGCCTGTGCCGCATTGGTGGTCAGACCCGCCCGGTTGATGACCGCGGCAATCGGCAGCGTGTCCTGACCGTCCAGCGTGAGCTCCACTTCGGGCGTATCCGCCGGCACCTCACCCTCACGAACCAGGTTACCGGCGCTCTTGTGGGCATTCTCGGCGGCTTCTTCACCATGGAAGCGGGCCACCAGTTCGCGCGCCAGCAGTATCTTGATATCACGGGGGTTGGCGCCGTTCGCGACATCCGCCTGGAACTGCTCCACCTCGGCCATGGGCCGGAAGCTCAGCAATTCAAAATAGCGCCACATCAGATTGTCCGGCATGGACACCAGCTTGTTGAACATGACACCGGGCGCTTCGGTAATGCCGACATAGTTGCCCAGAGACTTGGACATCTTGTTGACGCCATCCAGACCTTCCAGCAGTGGCATCATCAGCACCACCTGCGGCTCCTGGCCCCAGTGACGCTGGAGATCCCGACCCACCAGCAGGTTGAAACGCTGATCGGTACCGCCCAGTTCGACGTCTGCCCTCATGGCCACCGAGTCATAGCCCTGCACCAGCGGATAAAGAAACTCGTGAATGGCAATCGCCTGCTCGCTGCGGAAGCGCTTGTCGAAATCATCCCGCTCCAGCATCCGGGCCACTGAGTACTGGGCCGCCAGCTCGATCATGTCGGTCGCGGTCATGCGGTTCATCCACTCGCTGTTGAACATGACCGTGGTTTTCTCGGCATCGAGAATCTTGAACACCTGCTGCTTGTAGGTTTCGGCATTGCGCATGACCTCTTCCCGGGTCAGCGGCGGACGCGTCGCGCTCTTGCCGGAAGGGTCACCGATCATGCCGGTGAAATCACCAATCAGGAACAGCACCTCGTGCCCGAGATCCTGAAACTGACGCAGCTTGTTGATCAGCACGGTGTGACCCAGGTGCAGGTCCGGCGCTGTCGGGTCAAAGCCCGCCTTGATGCGCAGCGGGCGCCCGCTCTCGAGTTTGGCGACCAGATCTTCTTCCAACAGGATGTCGGACGCGCCCCGCTTGATCAGGGCCAACGATTCTTCAACAGACGGCATGAAAGGACCTTTCCTCTTTTCCCTATGCAGGCAATGGGGACAAAAAACAGCGCGGAAGTATAGCACCAACATCAGCCCGTGGGGACAGGCCGCCCGGAATCAGAGCTTGTGCGTCAGATGCCGAAGGAGGCGCCACAGCCACAGGTCGTGGTAGCCGCCGGGTTGGTAATCAGGAAACGTGCGCCCTGCAGGCCCTCTTCATAATCCACAACCGAGCCCTGCAGGTACTGATAGCTCAGCGCATCCACCAGAAATTCGACACCATTGCGCTCGATCACGGCATCGTCATCGGCCTGCTCTTCATCAAAGGTAAAGCCGTACTGGAAACCGGCACACCCGCCGCCGGTCACAAAGACCCGCAACTTGAGGTACTGGTTGTCTTCCTCTTCCTTGAGCTGCTGAACCTTGGCTGCGGCGGCGTCCGTGACTTCGATTTCGGCTGTCGACATACGGTGTCACCCTGATAGAAACCCGAGCGGGTTATTTGATTATGTGCAGAGTAAAAGATGAGGTCAAACAGGGGCGGTTTCAAGCCGCCCCGATGCGGGGGTCACCCTCAGTTGTTGATCTTGACCGAGCCGGGCGTGCCTTCGGTACCCGTTGCCATGGCAGAGCGCTCGGTGCTGCTGCCAACACCAGGCTTGTTCTTGCTCTCATCGGAAGCAGTCTCCGAGGTCTTCGGTGTCGGGCTGTCACCGGCCGCAGGGGTCTTGTCATCAGAACCGAAGCGGGCCAGCTTGCGCTTGGCGGAACCCTTGTCTTCCTGCTGATGCAGCAGACGACCGTTGACACGGGCACCCATGACCATTTCCATGGTGGCATAGTAGAGATCGCCGTTGACCTCAGCTTTCTTGGCCAGTTCAACATGCTCGAAGGACGTCACATCACCACTGACCTTGCCATTGATGATGACGTGGGGCGCGCGGATCTCGCCTTTCACCACACCCTTGTCGCTGACCCGCACCACAGCACCACTGCCCGGCTCTGCCAGGATATTGCCGGTGACCTGACCATCAATATGCAGCCCACCGGTCAGCTTGATATCACCCACTACCTCCGCCTTGGCGGAAATCAGGGTGGTATCGAAATTACCTACTTTCTTGTCACTACCAAACATCAGATGTCTCCAAGTTCGTCCCAGTCGAGCTCTGCTTCTCTTGTGCCTGCTCGGTTACCGGTGACCTGTGCCACAATTCGTACCTGCTGCGGAATAAATCCTTCAGGAAATGTTATTTCTCCAGTGATGTCCTGGAAGTACCGGTAGCGCAACCGGATATCTACGCGATCAATGTCTGGTGAAACATCCATCAACGTATACACCTCGCGCTCTCCCTGCTCGTTCTCGCCTGTAATATTGACACCAACACTGCCTTCCAGCCAGGTGCCGTCACTGCCAGCGTGTGTCATCATCAGCAGGAAGCGATAGCGATTACCACCCAACGCTTCAACTGAGAACTCATCAATGGCAAGCCCGACCCCATTGTCTTCCGGCGCCATGACCTCGCGATACAGCCGCACTTCCTGCTGCAGTGTCGCGATTTCATCACGCAGGTTTCGATTGGTCCGGCGCACCTGCTCGGCCGCTTCCCGATCCACTTCGGCACCACGCTCGACAATGGTCAGACGCTGCCTGAGCATGGTAACGGACTCCTGTGCTTCTGACAGGGCAGCACGCAGTTCATTCAACTGCGCGCCGGTGACCCGATCATGCTGCAACCCGTCCGTGCGACCATATACAAAGGACCCGACCACGAGCCCTACAATAACTGCCACGGAAGCCAACCGCGCCAGCAACAGGCTCCATGGCCGATGCGGTACGACCACCAAATCATCTATGTGGCTACCGTTCACACGGGCCATATGCAACTCCTGGTTACTTCACAGACCAGCCTTCGGACCCCCTTGTCCGACTGGTCGACAGACCGGCCATGATACTGCTCAAACCGAATGGAGGGAACCTCACCATCGATCGGACAGACAGTGTATCATCACCGACGACAAGCTGTTGGATGCCGGTCACACTTTACGTAACCGTTTGCAGCCTCCATTCTGCGGGCAGGATACGCCGTCCGCCACATAGCCGACACAGGGGAGAACATCATGACTTATCTGTTTCTTAAAGCCTTCCACCTGATTGCGATGGTGGCCTGGTATGCCGGGCTGTTCTATCTCCCGAGGCTCTTTGTATACCATGTTCAGGCAGAAGACCAGATCAGTCGCGAGCGCTTTGAGGTGATGGAGCGGCGTCTGTTCCGCGGCATCATGACACCGGCCATGGTACTGACGCTGCTGCTGGGCATCGCGATGCTGTGGTGGCATCCGTTCTGGCTGCAGACCGGCTGGATGCATGCCAAGCTGGCCCTGGTCGTGCTGCTGGTCATCTACCAGCACGTCTGCCTGTTCCACATGAAGCAGCTCGCACGCGGCACCAACAGGCGCAGCCATGTGTATTTTCGCTGGTTCAACGAAGTGCCCCTGATACCACTGATCGCCATCGTGCTGCTGGCGGTGCTGAAACCGTTCTGACTTGAGGTCGGGCATGCAGGCAAAAAAAAGCCGACCGGGCTTTGAGCCAGGTCGGCGAGAGAGACTACCTATCAACTAGACTGCCCTTGCAGACAAGGACGAGCGCATCCTAAACCGATCGTTCAGGCCTGTGTAGAGTCGCCGGGGGTGTAATTTAATTTCAGAATAAAATTCCACCCCCCGCAAAAACCGAGCTCAAACTGTAACTTTACACCCAAATGGTCAATTGATATCCAGCGACTCACCATGCGCCATGGCATCGCTGCGATTCTTCACACCCAGCTTCTTGTACAGGTTGTTGATGTGCGTCTTGACCGTGGATACGGCAATAAACATGGTACCCGCGATCTCTTCGTTGCTCATCCCGGCCAGAATATGCTTGTAGACCCGCCACTCCTTGCGTGACACCCCGGCCGCGAGCAACACATCGGGGATCTGCTCGCCGCCTGGCTGGTCGACGGTGTTGCGCTGCCGATTCAGCATCAGCAACTGGTCGGCATACTTGGCCACATCCGGCGGAAATACTTCGGTACGCAGCAGGCGCTCCAGTATCGGCATCAGCCACTGGCGCAGAAACAGCCAGCTCGCCACCAGACCCAGGCTGGCCGCCGCCGGCAGCAGGCGCCGCACCTGACGCATGGCCTGTTCATGGTCACCGGCAATATCCGTTACCGCCGCCTTGAGCAGTGACAGCCGCAGTGCCTCCAGCCGGAAGCCCTTGTCATCGGCATGCTGAATGGCCTCCTTGAGCTTGTGCCGGGCGGACCCGAAATCCTCCGTTGCGGCCAGCCCGTAGGCCTCGGCGCGCAGCAGCATGAAATCCTTCACGCTGCGGTACTCTGTGACCTCGGCCCTGGCCTTGAGCCAGGTCTTGATCTTCTTGATATCACCATTCTGCCACCACCATTGCACCTGAACCTCGGTGCTGTAGGGCATCAGCACATCCGCCGTGTATTCCTGGCTGAGAATCTGTTCATGTTCCTGCGCCAGCTCGCGCGCCACCGTCGGCTTGCCCTTGAGCATTTCGCACTTCAGCAGCCAGCCCTGCAGATGCAGTTGCCAGTAGTCGTCCCAGGTCTCGCACAGATTCTGAATGCGATGGATCAACTGTTTGGCTTCCCGCAGGTGGTACTCCTCCAGCGCAATCTC
Source organism: Natronospirillum operosum (assembly GCF_004768465.1). Taxonomy (GTDB): domain Bacteria; phylum Pseudomonadota; class Gammaproteobacteria; order Pseudomonadales; family Natronospirillaceae; genus Natronospirillum; species Natronospirillum operosum. Next base: position 142,904 of record NZ_SRMF01000009.1, on the reverse strand, counting down.
GGCCAGATTGATATAGGCGAACACCACATTGAAACCGTAGCGTACACCCTGCTCACCGGCGTACTCGATGACTTCGCGCGAAAGCCCGGAGGAGCGCACAAAATCACCCCGGCTTTTCCAGATCACGGCCTGCTGGTTCAGTGACCAGAGCACTGCGTCATAGTTCGCTTCCTGGCGACTGAGCAGCTCGCTCTCCTCGTAGATATCCAGCGCGCCGACAATATCACCCTGCTCGAACAGCACATTGGCCAGAATCAGCAACGCGCTCTGCCGACGGGTGCTTTCGTCTTCATAGAGCGACAGGGCCTCCCGGGCATAGGCCTGGGCCTGATCATAGTTCTGCAGGGTGAAGGCGGCCTGGCTGTTGACCGTCAGCATCTCGGCGCGCAGGAAATCCTGCTGCGGCGCCGCCGCGATAAGCGTTCGTGCCCGCTGCAGGAAATCTGCCACCAGCCTGGCGTCCCCGAAGATGGCCTCGACCCAGCAGCGCACCAGCACCAGGTTGGCATCCTCCAGTATTTCCTCTTCCGACAGTTCCGCCAGACAGCGCCGCACCAGGTCGTAATGGGCCTTGTGAATCAGGTCATTGCCATGCTCTTTCAGAATCCGCACCACCTGGTCACGCTGCCCCGACCGGATGGCATGGTCCACGGCTCCGACCACATAGCCCAGGCGCAGAAACACATCACTGGCCCGGCGATGCAGCTGCGGCAGGCTGTCGCTGTGTGCCACCAGCAATTTGTGCTGCAGAAACTCATACAGCAGATGGTGGTAGCGATACCAGTCTCTGGGCTCATTGAACTGCACAATGAAGAGGTGATGCCGTTTCAGATATTCCAGAATTTCGTGCACATTGACATCCGGGCACAGGGCAACCGCAACATCGACATTGAAGCGCTTGACCACTGCGGTATTGAGCAGAAATGTCTTCACATCCGCCGGCAGACCGTCAAACAGTTCGGAGTCAAAATAGTCGATGATGTTGAGGTTCTTCTGACTCAGGCCCTCGCCCAGCGCCGACAGCGACGGGTTGTTCCGCAGCCCCATGACCACCAGTTGCAGCCCCACGGCCCAGCCTTCGATCTGCTCCAGCAACTGGGTGGCCTGATCATCCGGCACTTCGGTATTGGCAATTTCCTGAAAAAAGGCCTTGGTTTCCACCAGGTTGAAAGCCAGCTGATGGGCGTCAATCTCTGCCACCAACCCCTGCAGGCGGAGGCTCATGATATTGGCCGGCGGTTCGGAACGGGTGGTCAGCACCAGCTTGATATGAGGCGGCAGGTGCTTGATGAAGTAGCCCAGGGCGGCGTGGATTTCCTCGCTCTCGATCAGATGGAAATCATCGAGCACGATCATCAGCTCGGTTTCCACCTGGTCGAGCTCGAACAGCAGCTGTCCGACCAGGGAGCGCATGTTGCCACCCGCCGGGTTCTCCGACTGGTTGAGCAACAGATCGCCCAGCTCGACGGCGTGGTTGACAGCCGCAATCAGATAGGCCACAAACGCTTCCGGATCATCGTCCTCCGGGTCCAGCGACAACCAGGCCAGCGCTGTGCCACGATGACGGTCGGCATAGGCATAATAGCCGTAAAGCGCGGCCACGGTTTTGCCAAAGCCTGCCGGAGCCTTCAGAATAATGAGCGGCGATTCGCAGGCTTCAACAAAGATGTCTTCCAGCCGGGTACGATCTATCGTGTTGGCCGGTAATTTCGGTACCGAAATCTTGGATGGGACAATGAAATGTTGTGGGATCATCTCCCCCATGCAACAGCACCTTAATCGATCACGGATTCAACAGAGTCAAGCGAGCCGGACCAGTTTACCATTGTTTCAAGCGCCGGTTGCAACTGAGTCAGCGTACACAGTCGCCCGGCGTCAACAGACTACCCTCAGCAGGAGCGTTTTATGAACCAGTCCAGTGCATTGTTCGAGCAGGCCCAGGTCGTCATACCCGGCGGCGTGAATTCCCCGGTACGGGCCTTCAAGAGCGTGGGTGGCACGCCCGTCTTCTTCAGTCATGGCGAGGGCGCCCGCCTGATCGATGTGGACGGCAAACACTATATCGACTATGTGCTGTCCTTCGGCCCGCTGCTGCTCGGTCACAGCGCCCCGGTGATTCTGGACGCCATTCGCGAACAGCTGGACCGGGCGGTTACCTTCGGCGCCCCCACCGAGCTGGAAATCCGCATGGCACAGAAACTGGTGGAACTGGTGCCCTCCATGGACCAGGTGCGCATGGTCAACTCCGGCACCGAAGCCACCATGTCCGCCATCCGCCTGGCGCGCGGCTATACCGGCCGCGACAAGGTGGTCAAGTTCGAGGGCAACTACCACGGTCACTCCGATGGTCTGCTGGTCAAGGCAGGCAGTGGCGCCCTGACGCTGGGCGAGCCTACCTCGCCGGGGGTGCCGGCCGACTTTGCCCGCCACACCATTACCCTGCCCTACAACGATGCTGCGGCCGTGCGGGCCTGTTTCGATGAGCTCGGTGACGACATCGCCACCGTCATCGTCGAGCCGGTAGCCGGCAACATGAACTGCATCCCCCCGGAGCCCGGCTTTCTGGAAACCCTGCGCGAGCAATGTGACCAGCACGGCAGCGTTCTGATCTTCGACGAGGTCATGAGTGGCTTCCGGGCCGCCCTGGGAGGCGCTCAGGCGCGCTACGGCATCAAGCCGGACCTGACCTGCCTCGGCAAGGTCGTCGGCGGTGGCCTGCCCGTGGGAGCCTTTGGCGGCCGCCGGGACATCATGGCCCAGCTGTCGCCCCTGGGTCCGGTCTATCAGGCCGGCACCCTGTCCGGCAACCCGATCGCCATGGCCGCCGGCCTGGCCATGCTGAACGAAATCAGCAAGCCGGGCTTTCAGGACCGCATCAATACCCAGGCCGAGAAACTGGTCAACGGCATGCAGAAGGCGGCGGACGAGGCCGGCGTGCCATTCACCACCAACCAGGTGGGCAGCATGTTCGGCTTCTTCTTCAGCAGCGACCAGAAGATTTCCCGCTACGAGCAGGTCATGCAGTGTGATGTGGAGCGCTTCAAGCGCTTCTTCCACGGCATGCTGGAGCAGGGGGTCTACCTGGCGCCCTCGGCGTTCGAAGCCGGCTTCATGTCGGTGGCCCATGATGATGCGGTCATCGAGGAAACTCTGCACGCCGCACGCAAGACCTTCTCCCGCCTCTGAAACACGCAAATCGCGGGTAACGACTGTTGTTACCCGCGATTTTGCGGTTATTCATTGAGCAATGGCAGGGAATCAGTACAATGCCGGTGCCTCTAGAAACAGGAACCCACGCTTGTGATTGATAACCTTCGTAACATCGCCATCATCGCCCACGTCGACCATGGCAAGACTACCCTGGTCGACAGACTGCTGCAGCAGTCCGGCACCCTGGGTCGAAAAGACCTCACCGCCGAACGCGTGATGGACTCCAATGACCAGGAGAAAGAGCGTGGGATTACCATCCTGGCCAAGAACACAGCCATCGAATGGAACGGCTACCGCATCAATATAGTGGACACGCCCGGACACGCCGACTTCGGCGGTGAAGTGGAGCGCGTCATGTCCATGGTCGACTCCGTGCTGCTGCTGGTTGATGCGCTCGACGGCCCCATGCCGCAGACCCGCTTCGTCACCCAGAAAGCCTTCGAACAGGGCCTGCAGCCCATCGTGGTCATCAACAAGGTGGACCGCCCCGGGGCGCGGCCGGACTGGGTGGTTGACCAGGTCTTCGACCTGTTCGACAACCTCGGCGCCACCGAAGAGCAACTCGACTTCCCGGTGATCTATGCCTCGGCGCTGAACGGTGTCGCCGGCATGGACCATGAACAGCTGGCCGACGACATGACGCCCCTGTTCGAGATCATTGTCGACCGCGTGAAGTCACCCGATGTGGATGCCGACGGCCCCTTCCAGATGCAGATCTCGGCGCTGGACTACAACAGCTATGTCGGCGTCATCGGCATCGGCCGCATCACCCGCGGCAAGATCGTCCCCAACTCGCCGATCAAGGCGGTCAGCAAGGACGGCAAGGTGCGCAATGGCCGCATTCTGCAGGTCATGGGCCACCATGGTCTGGAGCGCGTCGAGGTCGACCAGGCCGAGGCCGGCGACATCATCTGCGTCACCGGCATGGAATCACTGTTCATCTCCGACACCCTGTGTCATCCGGACCAGCCGGAGGCACTGCCCCCGCTGACCGTCGACGAGCCGACCGTGTCCATGACCTTCCAGGTCAACGACTCTCCCTTTGCCGGCCGTGACGGCAAATACGTGACCAGCCGCAATATCCGCGAACGCCTGGAGCGTGAACTGCTCAGCAACGTGGCCCTGCGGGTGGAACCCGGCGACAGCGCAGAGAAATTCAAGGTCTCCGGGCGCGGCGAGCTGCACCTGTCGGTGCTGATCGAGACCATGCGCCGTGAAGGCTATGAACTGGGTGTGTCACGCCCCGAAGTCGTGATCCGGGAAGACGAAAACGGCAAGAAGACCGAACCCTACGAACAGGTTGTGGTCGATGTCGAAGAGCAGCACCAGGGCTCGGTGATGGAAGAACTGGGCAATCGACGGGCCGACCTGCAGAACATGGTCCCGGATGGCAAGGGCCGTATCCGCATGGACTTCATCATGCCGGCGCGTGGCCTGATCGGCTTCCGCTCCCTGTTCATGACACTGACCTCGGGCTCCGGCATTCTGACCAGCATCTTTGATCACTATGGTCCGTTGCAGGCCGAACTCGGCGGCAGCCGCCAGAACGGTGTGCTGGTATCCATGGTATCCGGCAAGTCACTGGCCTATGCCCTGTTCACGCTGCAGGAGCGCGGTCGCCTGTTTATCGGTCCCAACGAGGAAGTCTACGAAGGCATGGTGGTCGGACAGAACAGCCGCGACAATGATTTGGTGGTCAACCCGACCAAGGCCAAGCAACTGACCAATGTGCGCGCCTCCGGCAAGGATGATGCCCTGCTGCTGACCCCGCCGGTACGCATGACACTGGAACAGGCACTCGAGTTCATCGACGATGATGAACTGGTGGAAGTGACGCCGAACCAGATCCGGCTGCGCAAGAAGATGCTGCTGGAGAGTGATCGTCGGCGCGCCAGTCGCGCCGCCAAGGGCTGATCAGCTCCAGCGGTCACGATTGAACGTCACGCTGGCCAGGCTGACGTTCGCATCGCGCAGCGCCAGATCTATGGTGCTCTTGATCACCATGGGGTCCTCCAGGCGGAGGACCTCATCGAGCAGATCCCTGGCCCAGCTCATCTCGATTTCCCGAAACACCGACTTGACCTGCAGCAGGCTGGCACTGTTCATCGACAGGCTGTCATAGCCCATGGCCGCCAGCAGCACGGCACCGGCCGGATCACCGGCCATCTCCCCACAGATCGACACTGGTGTACCGACTTCATGGGCGGTATCCACAATGTATTTCAGCGCCTGCAGCACGGCCGGATGATAGCTGCTGTACAGTGCTGCCACGCGCGGATTGTTGCGATCCACCGCCAGCAGATACTGAGTCAGGTCATTGGACCCGACCGACAGGAAGTCGACCCGGGAAGCATAGGCGGCGGTCTGATAGACGGTAGCCGGCACCTCGATCATCATCCCCAGTTCCGGCATCGAGACCGGAATGCCCTCTTCCTGCAGCTCGAACACCGCCCGGTATATCAGGTGCAGGGCCTCGTCGAGCTCACTGATGCTGCTGATCATGGGCAGCATGATGCGCAGATTGTCCAACCCCAGGCTGGCCCGTAGCATGGCCCTGATCTGCACCAGGAAAATTTCCGGGTGATCCAGGGTCACCCGGATCCCCCGCCAGCCCAGAAAGGGGTTTTCCTCCTCTATCGGGAAGTAGGGCAAAGCCTTGTCACCGCCAATATCGAGTGTGCGCATGGTGACCGGACGCGGCGAGAAGATCTCCATCTGGCTGCGGTAGATTTCGGTCTGCTCGGCCTCGGTGGGAAAGCGGTCCTTCATCATGAAGGCCACTTCGGTACGGTACAGCCCCACACCTTCTGCCCCACGGTCCAGCGACCGGTAGACATCAGTCAGCAGGCCGGTATTGACCTGCAGCACCACGGCCTGACCGTCCAGCGTGATACAGGGCAGATCTTTCTGCGTTTCAAGCTCTTCCGCAAAGGCCTTTTCTTCCTGCTCGATTTCGCGGAAATGCTCCAGCAGATCATCAGACAGATTGACATACACATGGCCGCGGTAGCCGTCCACCACCAGCTGCTGCCCTTCCACCTGCCGATACGGCAGGTCGACCAGCCCCATCACGGTGGGAATACCCATGGCCCTGGCCAGAATGGCGATATGCGAGTTGGCCGAACCCTGAATGGAGATAATGCCGGCGAGATGCTCCTCATCCACCTCGCCCAGAATGGCGGGGGTCAGATCTTCACCAATGATGATGGCCCGGTCCGGCAGTTCATGCGGTTCGGTTTCTTCCGATTGCAGATAGGACAGCACGCGCCGTCCGAGATCGCGGATGTCAGCCGCGCGCTCGCGCAGGTAGACATCCTCCATCTGGGAGAAGTGCCTGGAATAACCGCGAATCACCTGGGCCAGTGCACCTTCGGCCCACTCCCCACCTTCGATCAGACGCCTGACCTCTGAGCCCAGGGCGCGGTCATCCAGCATATTCAGATAGACATCGAACAGGGCCTGTTCTTCCGGCCTGAGTTCACCCGCCAGCTTTTCGCCAGCCCGACGAATATCCCCCTTGACCGAGTCCAGTGCGGTCTGCAAACGGCCCAACTCGGCTTCGATATCGGTCGCCCGTCGGGACGGGATCTCCTCCAGATCAGCCGGTGGTGTCACCAGCACGGCGGTGCCAATGGCCACACCATTGGCCCCGGCCACCCCCTTGAAGCGGATATCGCGCTGAGTAATGCCGGACACCACACCATTGATGTCCTGTCCGGAGGCCTCCGCATGGGCGATGACGCTGGCCAACTGGGCCGACACCGTGACCAGGAAGGCTTCCTCGCTCTCATCAAAGCGGCGCTTCTCGTGCCGCTGCGCTGTAATGACGCCCAGCAGACGTTTCTGATGAATGATGGGGGCCGCCAGAAAGGCGTTGAACGGATCCTCGCCCACGGTCGGCATATAGTGAAACGCCGGATGGTTGTGGGCATCCTCGATATTGATCGGCTCTTCCCGTTTACCGACCAGGGCAATGATGCCCTCGTTGGTACCCAGACTGACCTGACCTACCTGGTCCTTGTTCAGACCCTCGGTGGCCATCAGCACATAGCGCCGACTGCTTTCATCAAAGAGGTAGACCGAACAGACCTGCGCGTCCATCGCATCCCGGACACGCACAACGATGAGTTCCAGCGCCTCGGACAGGTCCCGGGCACTAGTAACTTCCTGTACGATCCGCTTGAGCGTGGTCAGCATGTTGAATTGATTGTCCTTGTAGGGCTTTGGTCAGCCGGGGAGCAAGTTCGGTCAGCGCCTGCCGATAGACCTGCTTTTTGAAAGGCACGACATGGGCCAGCGGATACCAGTAGCTGACCCATTGCCAGCCATCGAATTCCGGGGTGTCGGAATGGTCCAGCGCCACCCGGGAGTCATCCCCCCGCATGCGCAGCAGAAACCACTTCTGTTTCTGGCCGATGCAGACCGGCATGCGCCGCTGCCGCACCATCCGTCTCGGCAGCCGATATTTCAGCCAGCCGCACGTGCAGGCAATGATATCAACATCCTCTCGGCCCAGGCCGATTTCCTCACGCAACTCACGGTACATGGCGTCAAGCGGCGTTTCTCTGGAGCCAATGCCGCCCTGCGGGAACTGCCAGGCATCCTGCCCGATGCGCCGCGCCCACAATACCTGGCCTGCATCATTGGCCAGAATGATACCGACGTTCGGACGATACCCATCAACGTCGATCATAATCTATTACCCGCCTTCAGCGTCTCTGGAATGATTGTTCCACAAAGTTTGCGAGCATGGCAACCGAACGACGGGTGCTCAGCCCCTCTGATCATGCGATAATCGGGCCCACAAACGATCTGCCCGACAATGGAGGTTCCTTTTTGGCACTGGCGATTTTTGATCTCGACAACACCCTGCTGGCCGGCGACAGCGATCATGCCTGGGGCGCCTTCCTGGTTGCTCAGGGCGTGGTCGATCGCGCTGACTATCAACGTGCCAACGACTACTTCTACGCCCGCTATCAGGCCGGCACGCTGGATATCCACGAGTACGTGCAGTTTGTTGTCCAGCCCCTGCAGGAGCTGGGTCGGAACAAGCGGGAGGCGCTGCGCGAGCAGTTCCTTCAGGAGGTCGTGTCCTCCATGATTGCACCCGGCAGCGCTGCGCTGCTGGACCGGCACCGCCGGCAGGGTGATACCCTGCTCATCATCACGGCCACCATCGACTTTATCACCCGCCCCATTGCCGACCTGCTGGGTGTCCCCAGTCTGCTGGCCACACAGCCGGAGCAGGACGCGGAAGGCCAATTTACGGGCCGCATCGACGGTGTGCCCGCCTTCCGCGAAGGCAAGATCAAGCGCCTGGGAGACTGGCTGCAGGACCAGGACGACACCTTCCCCAGACGCTGGTTCTACAGTGACAGTCACAATGACCTGCCGCTGCTGGAGCAGGTCACCGACCCGGTGGCAGTCGACCCCGACCCCACCCTCAATCAGATTGCGGAGCACCGTTCATGGCCCGTTATATCCTTGCGTTGATCGCAGTTATCGGGCTGGCTGGCTGCAGCAGTGAAGCCCCGGCACCGGAAACACAGGACAGCGCCAGTCAAGCCCCGGAAGCAGATGCGACCGATCTGCCCGAGGTCTCCGAGCAGAAAGCCCTGTGGCAGTCCATGACCCTGGCCCAGTGCGAGCCGCTGCTGCAAGGTCATCAGGAACAGACCGCAGTGCTCGCCAGCCAGGTCAGTCTGCTCGCCGATGCACCCACGGCAGACACCCTGCGTGGCGCCCAATCGGCCTGGCGCCAGGCGCTCTCCAATTGGGGTGGTGCCAGCCTCTGCCTGCAATACCCGCTGCCCAGTGCCAGCCCGATACCACATGGGGCACGCTGGCAGCGCACCGCTGCGGCACCCGCCCTGGCCGGTTTTGTCGATGCCGTGCCCGGTTATGAAGACAGCGGAATTGTGCATGACGAAACCATGGCCCTGACCCTGCAGACCCTGCTGCGCCAGCATCAGGTGACCGACGACGGCGAGGTATCTCTGGGCTTCTATGCGCTCGAAGTATTGCTGTTCGGCAGCGTCCGACGGGAGCCGGGGGATTTTGCACCCGCTGCCGATCTGGACAGCATACCACTGACCGAACAGACACCGGCGGCACGCCGCAGCCGGATGGCCACGCTGCTGGCACTGGACCTGACCAGTCAGGCCAGCGTCTGGCAGGACTACTGGGATGACCATGCAGGTCCGCTGAACCCGGAAACGGACACCGCCACCCTGCTCTGGGTCTGGTCCAGAGCCCTGGAAGATGCCACCCGTATTGGCGAAAGCCTGGCACGCGGGCAAATTGGTCGAGCCCTGTCCAGCGAACACGATCTGCTGTATCTCAATGGCCTGACCCAGGCTCTGGCGCACTGGTGGTCAGACCCGACTACACTGGAACAGGTGGAGCAGGCTGGCATCTCGACCAGCGACTGGAGAGCCACCGATGACCGGCTCGCCGCGCTGAGTGCAGACAGCGAACCGGAAGCCTTCGCGGCCGCCACAGAGCGGGCCGCAAGATTGCTGCGCGAACTCAGCCGCCTGCTAGACTCGGCCAGCCTGCCACTCATGCCGGCCTGAAATCAGTCCAGAATAACGAGAACCGACCATGACCGCCGTACAACTGACCGACGAACAGATCAAGCAGATTCTTCAGGGCATACTGGTGCCGCCGCAGCCACAGATCATGGTCGACCTGCAGATGGAACAGATGCACCCGGAACCGGACCTGAACAATATTGCCGAATTGATCAAGCAGGATGTCGGACTGGCCGCCACCATGCTAAAGGTCGTGAATGCGCCAGCCTACGGCCTGCGCAACCGGATCAACTCGGTCAACCATGCGGTGACGCTGCTGGGTCTCAAGACCGTGGTCAATATCATCAATGGTCTGAGTATTCGGGGTGAACTCGGCGATGCCGAAATCATGGAGCTGAACCGATTCTGGGACACGGCCATGGATGTCGCCATTGTCAGCGCCTCCGTGGCCAAGCAGATCGGTTTTCCCAACCCTGATGAAGCTTACAACCTGGGCCTGTTCCACAACGCCGGCATGCCGCTGATGCACCGGCGCTTTGCAGGTTATTTTCAGATCATGCAGGAAGCCTATGCCGGCGACCATGAACGGATCATCGACGCCGAGAACGCCGCCTTCAAAACCAATCATGCTGTGGTCGGGTACTACTGTGCCCGCTCCTGGAACCTGCCCGCACACCTGTGCGAAGTCATTGCCGACCATCACAACGTGCGCCAGATATCACAGAGCCCCGGCACCAGCCGGGAAAGCGAAAAGACCGTCTTGCTGGCCATCCTGAAAACAGCCGAGCACATGTGCGGCAACTACCACGCCATTGGTCAGCAGCAGGTGGACCACGAGTGGGATGATATTCGCGACATCGTACTGGATATACTCGGGCTGAGTACCTACGACCTCGACAGCATGCGGACCGCCTTTGAAGATCAGGGTATCAATCTGCCGCACTATTACTGACAGACTGTACCCGGGGCCCGTCCCCAGGCAAGGGGATGGGCAGGCCCCGTGTGACGAGCGGCCTTCAGCCGTTACGCATGGCGTCGAAGAACTCGTTGTTGGTCTTGCTGCCCTTGAGCTTGTCGAGCAGAAACTCGATGGCCTGCACGTCTTCCATGTCGGCCAGCAGCTTGCGCAGTATGTACAGGCGCTGCAGAGAGTCGGCCTTGATCAGGCGATCTTCGCGGCGGGTGCCGCTGCGGCGGATATTGATGGCCGGGAAGATGCGCCGCTCGGCGATGCGCCGATCCAGATGCACTTCCATATTGCCTGTACCCTTGAACTCCTCGTAGATGACTTCATCCATCTTGGAGCCGGTGTCCACCAGGGCCGTGGCCACAATGGTCAGAGAACCACCTTCCTCGACATTACGCGCCGCACCGAAGAAACGCTTCGGGCGCTCCAGAGCGTGCGCGTCAACACCACCGGTGAGCACCTTGCCGGACGAAGGCACCACAGTATTGTAGGCGCGCGCCAGACGAGTAATGGAATCCAGCAGGATCACCACATCACGCTTGTGTTCGGTCAGGCGCTTGGCCTTTTCGATGACCATTTCGGCCACCTGAACGTGACGCGACGGCGGCTCGTCAAAGGTGGAAGCGACCACTTCGCCGCGCACCGAGCGCTGCATCTCGGTCACTTCTTCCGGCCGCTCGTCGATCAGCAATACAATCAGTTCGACTTCGGGCGAGTTGCGCACGATGGCCTGTGCCATATGCTGCAGCATCAGTGTCTTGCCCGCCTTGGGCGGTGCCACTATAAGACCTCGCTGGCCCTTGCCGATCGGCGATACCAGATCAAGCACGCGCCCGGTGAGGTCCTCGGTGGACCCCATGCCGGTTTCCAGCGGCAACGACACCTCCGGAAACAGCGGGGTCAGATTCTCGAACAGAATCTTGTTGCGCGAGTTCTCGTTGGCTTCATCGTTGATGGCGTCAATCTTCAGCAGCGCGAAATAGCGTTCACCCTCTTTCGGCGGCCTGATCTTGCCCGCAATGGTGTCGCCGGTGCGCAGATTGAAGCGTCGAATCTGACTGGGTGACACATAGATGTCGTCCGGGCCGGCCAGATAGGAGCTGCTGGCAGAGCGGAGGAAACCGAACCCGTCCTGCAGAATTTCCAGCACACCATCGCCATAGATATCTTCGCCACTCTTGGCGTGGCGCTTGAGAATGGTAAAGATCAGGTCCTGCTTGCGGGTGCGGGTTACATTTTCAAGGCCCATGTCCTGGGCAATTTTCAGCAACTCCGGAACCGGTTGGGTTTTCAGTTCACTCAGATTCATAGGAAAGACGCGCTGTCAGTTTGAACAATTGGATTGTTTTTTAAGGAATAATAAATAGGGGTCGGGCGGGAGACGCCGAGGGCAGATGAGATCCGCTCGCGTACTATAGATAGAAACCGCAGCGGTGTCTACCGCATTTTGGGCTGAATTTACGGTTGGGGTCACTGGCCGCATCCTTGTTGCAGCCCTTTTTGCATGGCGGCCGGTGCGCTTGCACGCTGGCCGCCTCGCTGCGTCATTACAGATTGCTGTCAATAAATTCCAGCAACTGCGACTTGGACAGTGCGCCCACCTTGGTGGCCGCCACATCACCGTTCTTGAAAATCATCAGTGTGGGAATACCACGAATGCCGTACTTCGGCGGTGTGGACTGATTTTCGTCAATGTTGAGCTTGGCCACAGCCAGCTTGTCCGCGTACTCTTCAGCCACTTCTTCCAGCACCGGCGCGATCATCTTGCAGGGGCCGCACCATTCAGCCCAATAATCGACCAGTACCGGCTTGTCGGCACCGAGCACGTCAGTACCGAAAGAATCGTCCGTCACGTTAATGATGTGGTCACTCATAACACCCATCCAGAATTTTTGAGTTAAGTGGGCCGTCGAAACTGCGACCGCCCTGACTTGTCCAACGTGGAGTCGGCTGCTGATAATACAACCCCCTCCGCCAACTTTCTATCCCTGTTCCCGTTGCCACTGCTCGGCTACCCGGCGCGCAAAATAGGTCAGAATGGCGTCGGCACCGGCGCGGCGAAAGGCCAGCAGGCTCTCGGTAATGACCGCCTCATCCAGCCAGCCCTGAGCTATCGCAGCCTGCAGCATGGCATACTCACCACTGACCTGATACACCATGGTGGGGCGGCGAAACTCGGCCTTGACGCGCTGCACCACATCCAGATAGGGCATGCCCGGCTTGACCATCACCATGTCGGCACCCTCGGCCAGATCCAGAGCCACCTCATGCAGGGCCTCGTCACTGTTGGCCGGATCCATCTGATAGGTTTCCTTGCTGCCCTTGCCCAGATTGGACGCAGAACCGACTGCGTCGCGGAAAGGCCCATAGAACGCCGACGCATATTTTGCCGAGTAGGCCATGATGCGGGTATTGTGATGCCCTGCATCTTCGAGCGCCTGGCGGATGGCGCCGATGCGGCCATCCATCATGTCGGAAGGCGCGACCACATCGACCCCGGACTCGGCATGCGACAGCGCCTGCCGCACCAGGGTGTCCACGGTCACATCATTGGCCACATAGCCGGTCGCATCCAGAATGCCGTCCTGGCCGTGACTGGTAAAGGGGTCCAGCGCCACATCGGTCATGACGCCCAGTTCCGGCACTGCAGCCTTGACCGCCCGCACCGCCCGCTGCGCCAGCCCCTCGGGGTTCCAGGCCTCTTCGGCCAGCTCCGACTTGGCCTCCGGCGGCGTCACCGGAAACAGCGCCAGCATCGGAATACCGAGCGCGTGCACGGCTTCGGCTTCCGCCACCAGCAGATCGATGCTGAGCCGCTCCACACCCGGCATGGAGGGCACAGGCTCACGCGCATTGACACCTTCGCGCACGAACACCGGGTAGATCAGATTCTCCGGGCCGAGACGGTTTTCCCGCATCAGCGCCCGACTGAATGCATCCCGCCGCATGCGGCGAGGGCGAACCAGAGGATATTCTGCCATATGACACCTTGTTTGCACTGAGGTCGGCAAGGATAGCATCGCCGGGAGCGGACTAGTAGAAGCTCAGTATGATCACATGGTGCAGGGTCTGGCTGCGCTTCCAGCGCGCGCAGCCGACGCTGGAGTCACCGCTGGGCACGCGATAGGCATAGCTGCGCGAGGCGGCAAGGACGCGCACATAGGTGCGCCCGGGGAAGTCGCCGCGCTCGACAAAGCGCCAGGCTTCACCATCCAGCGCGTTGGCCAGCGGTACCCGTCCCTCATTGCGATGCGTTTCGGCCATGCACACCAGATAGGCGAAGTCATAGAGGTCATCGTAGCGCCAGTAATCCTCGACATCGCGCCAGTCCGGATTGGCCACACAGCTGCCCAGAATCAGCAATACGGCGAGGGTGATGACCCGAAACAGGGGGCGACGTAATCTGAGCATGAGGCAGTCAATATCGGTCAGGGTATTGCTGACTGTATCGACCGCAGGCCCTGCAACTTCAGTTTCAGTCTGTGGTGACCTGGCCCGCCGATTCCAGCGCTTCTTCCGCCGCCATCCATTCCGCCTCGGCGGCGGCCAGCGCCTGCTGAGCTTCCGCCTGCGCCTGCAACTGCTGCTGCAGTTCCTGCTTGCGGCTGTCATCATACAGGGCGGCATCGGCCAGGGTCTGATTGATAGCCTCCAGCCGAGCCTGGGCCTGCTCTGCCTGCAGCGCCGCCTTCTCGGCCGCCTTCTTGAGCGGTGCCAATTGCCGGCGCCGCTCGGCAGCCTCGCGTTTGGCCGCCTTGCGGTCGGCGGTCGAACCGGTCGGCGTCGAGCCGGAGGAGGGCTCCGGCGCCGACAGCTGTTGCAGATAGTCGTTCAGATCCCCCGCGAAGGGCTGTACCGTGCCGTCGGCCACCAGCCAGAACTCGTCGACGGTCGACTCCATCAGAAAGCGGTCGTGCGAGACCACGATCACCACGCCCTCATAAGCCTGCAGTGCCTCGGCCAGCGCCGCCCGCATCTGCATATCCAGGTGGTTGGTCGGCTCATCCAGCAGCAACAGGTTGGGCCGCTGCCAGGCAATGATGGCGAGCGCCAGACGCGCCTTTTCGCCGCCGGAAAACAGCTTTACCGGATCATCCGCCATGGCACCCTGAAAGTTGAAGCCGCCTAGGAAGTTGCGCAGCACCTGCTCGCGCGCATCGGGCGCCAGACGCTGCAGATGGGTCAAAGGCGATGCTTCGGCATCCAGCGCATCCACCTGATGCTGGGCAAAATAACCCGGGTAATAGTGCGCCCCGCATTCACTGTCGCCGCGCTGCACGGCCAGATCACCGGCCAGATGGCGAATCAGCGTCGACTTGCCGGCACCATTGCGTCCCAGCAGGCCAATACGCATGCCCGGATAGAGACTGAGTTGCAGTTCACTGAGCACCGTGGTCTCGCCATAGCCCAACGCCGCATCCGTCAGCCTGATCAGGGGCTGTGATACCTTGTCACTGGTGGTGAAACGAAAATGGAACGGGCTGTCAGCACGTGCCGGCGCATCCAGGGTCATGCGCTCCAGTGCCTTCAGGCGGCTCTGTGCCTGACGCGCCTTGGTGGCCTTGTAGCGAAAGCGCTCCACAAAGCGTTCCATTTCAGCACGCCGGGTTTCCTGCTTCTCGAAGGCCACCTGCTGCTGCGCCAGGCGTTCGGCGCGCTGACGTTCGAAACTGCTGAAGTTTCCGCTGTAGAGTGTCAGTTGCCGATGTTCGAAACTGAGCACCCGGTCGGCCACGGCATCGAGAAAGTCCCGGTCATGCGAAATAACCAGCAGGGTGCCCTGATATTGCACCAGCCAGCTCTGCAGCCAGTGCACGGTTTCCAGATCCAGATGGTTGGTTGGCTCGTCGAGCAGCAACAGATCGCTGCGCTGAATCAGGGTCTGCGCCAGATTCAGCCGCACCCGCCAGCCACCGGAAAAGTCGGCTACCGGACGCTGCAGGTCGGTGGGCGCAAAGCCCAGGCCAAGCAGAATGATTTCGGCTTCATGCTGGACCTGATAGCCTTGCATGTCATCCATCTGGCCATGCAGACGGGCCAGCTGTGCATCATCGGCACCGGCTTCGGCCTGCTCTATGGCCTGCTGCAGCGCCCGCCATTCCTGCAGGCCGTCCAGCACGTGGTCAACGGCGGAACGATCCAGCGCCGGAGTTTCCTGGCGCATATGCGCAATGCGCCATTGCGCCGGCAGGTGAACGGTACCCAGATCGGCACCCAGCCGGCCCAGCAGCAATTGGAACAGCGATGACTTTCCGGCACCATTGGCACCGATCACAGCGACCTTGTCGCCGGGGGCAATCTGCAGTGAGGCGCTACTGAACAACGCCTCGCCGCCACGCATCAATTCAACATCGGAGAACTGAATCATTTGACTGTCAAACACCTGTCGCCGGATCTGCCGCTGGCCTTCGAACTGTGGCAGTTCGCCGGCCGCCTCTATGCCAGGCCAGGCGTTGCTGAACACCTGTTGCATTGTCAGGACCAACATGGGGTATGGATCAATGACTGGTTGTTCGCCGCCTGGCAGGCGGCCAAGGGTAACACACTGATCAGCGCATATCGCGACCGAGTCCACCCTCGACAGCAATGGCGGGACGAGGTCATACGACCCTGGCGCACCTGGCGGCGGCAATTGAAATCAATGCAGGCTGCGGGCAGCAGCGGCAGTCATTATCAGAGGGTAAAAGCGGCCGAACTGACTCTGGAGTGGCATGATCTGGCCTGGCTGGCCCGCCACCAGGACCAGTTGACCGCCAGCAGCGGCGCGGAGTCAGCCCAGACGCAGCTGACAATCAGTATTCAGCGCGCTTCGGACTGGTCGGCGGGGGACGCCGCTGCGGCTGCACTCTGGCTGTCATCATCAGCGGACAGGCTTTCGGCGCCCGGCGGTGGCTCGTCTTCCGACACCTCGGCAGACTGACTGCCGGCCTGGTCCGACCGCTGTTCCTGCCGACGTTCCAGCACCTTCTCGGTGGCGGAGTCTATCCAGTCCAGCAGAAACCCCCACTCCTCCACATCCGTGTCATGTCGGGCGGCCATATCACTCAGCCCGAGGCCATGTTCGGAGGCTCGGACGTAGTACTGAGTATCACGCAGGCTGGTAATGAACGGAATCTTGAGACTGCGCAGAAACAGTTCCAGCTTGGAGTAGACCAGGGTGTTGCGACGTACCCTGTTGGCCACGGCACCAACCAGAATCGGCCGCGACCGGAAGGCCGGGCTGAGCAACACTTCCTTGATGAAGGTCGTGGTGGCGCGAATATCGATGGGTGAGGGTGTGACCGGTACGATCATGATATCGGTATCACGAATCATGTCACTCAGGCCGTTGCCCTTGAGGCCGGCCGGGGTATCGATCACCACGCGCTCGGTTTCTGCCGGCAACTTGCGCATCACAAAGGTACGGGTCGAGTTGGCCAGTTGACTGTAGGCGGCAACGCCATGAATCAGAGGATGACCCTTGTGGCGCGCCTGCAGCCACTGCATGGCCGAGCCCTGCGGGTCAAAATCGATCAGAGACGTATACTTGCCCTGGCCAGCGAAATGGGCCGCAAGATTGGTGGCGATGGTGGTTTTACCACAGCCGCCCTTGGAATTGGCCAGAACCATGCGAATGGGTGGCTCATATCGGTTGACCCGTGTTTCGGGTTCATTATTGGATGCGTATTGTTCCATAGCCATCACTGCTGTCGCTGCCTGTTTCCGTACTGTGAGGAGGCCGTTACCCTGAACTTCGTCCCTGACAGGGTACAATTCCTGAACACCTCAACTTAAGTGGCAGTGTACGGCGTTACTGCAATAACGCAAGTTTACCATTGGAGCTGAGCGCCAGTACGCCACCCTGATAGGGACGGAGATCGAGAATGACATGACTTTCGCGGGCATAAAGCCCCTGACTGCCCAGGCGCCAGTGACCTCGGCGCTCCATTGCCTGCAGATGCCAGCGGCTGACGCCGTGACGCCGATCGCCCACCAGCAGCTCGTTGTCGTTGTGCACAAAGCGGGCGGTCGAGAGCACACGCTGGCGGCCCGGAATGACCCGTACCACGTTCCCGGTGGCCGTATTCCAGACCTTGCCATCATCGCCCTGGGCGGCAGAGAAAGCATAGACGCCTGAGGCGGACAGCGCCACCGTACGCACCTGATTGTCATGGCGCCGATGCTGCAGTATCAGACCGTCGTCCGCTGACCAGTAGATGGCCCGCCGATCATCGCCGCCACTCAGTACCCGCCGCCCATCGCCCGACAGCGCCACACTGTGGACTCCGCCCCGATGGCCGACCAGCCGCTGCACCACTTCGCCGCTGGCGGCGTTGAACACAGCCACGGTGCCCTCTTCCAGGCCGAGCACAAAGCGGCTGCCGGTCTGGTCAAGCGCGACCGAACGTATCATGGCGGGAGCTTCGAAATAGGTGAGAGCGTTACCCTCGGTGGCCGACCAGATCACGACCTGTCGGCCCTGAACAGTGGCTACGCGCTGACCATCGTCGGAGATGGCGATGGCAGTGAAGGCAGAATAATCGCCCAGTTGCCGGTCGGCATCCAGATTCCAGTCAAACAGGCGCTCGTAGTCCGGCATCTGCCAGAGACTGCCGCCATGAAAAATCGAGCCCACGGCCACGTGCTGCCCGGAAGGCCCAATGGCTCCGGCATAAAGCCCCCCGGTGGCCAAAGACCAGGTCTGTGCGGGCCGGTCGGTGCAGGCAGCAAGCATCAGCATGCCACTCAGGACCAGCGCTCGCTGCCACCAGTCCAGATTCATCTGCCGTCAGCCCTCGGAAATAACCTTGTCTCGATGCACTTCGTGCAAGTCCTGAATCAACTGGTCTTCCAGTTCGAACCGTTCTTCCAACTGCTCACCCAAACGGGACAGGTCGGAATCCAGCTCACTCAGGTGCTGCCGGGTTTCCCTGACATCGCTGTAGTTGTCATTGAAGGACAGCACATGCTCGGTGTTGTCCTCCAGCCGGACGAACACGGCCCGGGCTTTCTCCAGGTCGGCATCCCTGAATTCCTGCGCCTCGCGCAGCAACTGCTCATAGACTTCGAAGTGACCCGCCGAAACGTAGTCCACCAGCACTTCGCAGAAGCGCTGAATACGCTCTTCAATCGGAGCTTCTTCGACATCCAGACCACGACCGCCGTTCACGGCGAACATGCGAACAATCAGTTCACGACGCTCCGCCAGCCAGCGATCGATGATGTCGTGTACGCCACCCCAGCGCTCTTTGGCGCTTTGACATTCTTCCAGCATATCAGGCTGTTTCCTTGTGTTGCGGACTTACCAGAAAACCACCTGTGCGGGCAAAAAGCAATAGGTGGACTGACTGGACTTTCAGCGGCCACTGCGACGCTGAAAGCCACCCTGCCACAGCAGGATACCTGCATATACAGCGTAAATCACGAACCAGACCAGCGACCAGCCCGGAATACTGATGCCCAGAAAGGTCCAGTGCTGGTTGCTGCAGTCTCCGGTGCCACGGAACACGGCATTCAGGGCCTCGCTGAGCGCATAATTGTCGAGCATGAACTGCAGGCCGGGGCCGCAGGACGCCACGGCCGCAGGCGGAAACCATTGCAGCCACAGATGCCGCAGGGCAATACCCGCGCCCACCAGGGCAGCCAGCAGGGCCAGACCGCCGTAGACACGCACCCCCTTGCGACCTGGGCCATGCAGTGCCGCGACCAGAAACACCACACCCACCGCCATGAACGCGATCCGCTGGAACACGCAGAGCGGACAGGGCGGCAGACCCAGGCTGTTTTGCAGATACAGTATGGCCAGTAACAGCAGGCCCACAACGCTAGCTGCGGCCAGGGCATTAAGCCACCGGACGGATGGCAGGACCATGGTGCTCATTCCTTCTGTTTATTGCTAGACTTATGCAGGCGAGCTATCTGCCGATAACAGCCAGACTGCCTGCCCATCCATCACCGAGGTTTCAGACCGGCATCATGATACGCAGAAAGCAGTTCAAGACACAGGGGGTTTACCCCAAGCTGAAATCCATCATCTACCGCACTCTGCTGCTGGCCCTGCTGACCGCCATGGTCAGTGTGGCAGCACAGGACGCGGATGAACTCGACGACGGCCCGGTCGACCACACTTCGGAAGAACAGCCGCTGGCCCGCTATGTCGACCTGCAACCGGAGTTTGTGCTCAACTACGGGCGTGACGGGCGTGTGCGCTTCCTGCGCATGGAGGTCAACCTGGTCACCAGTGGTCCTGATGGCGCAGCCATTCTCAATCATCATTCACCGACGCTGCGCCATATCATCGTGCTGAATATCTCGGATGCGCCACATGCCGAGCTCAACACGACAGACGGGCGTCGCGAGTTGCGCCAACGCATTCTGAGTGAAATGCGGGACTTCATCAGGAGCGAAACAGGCGCCTCCCATGTCGAAGGCATACTGTTCAGCAACCTGGTCCTGCAGTAGTCGAGCGCCCTCAGGCAGACTGCCCCATATACCGCGCCACAAATTCATCGAAAGAGCCTTCGGATGCCGCTTCCAGGGCGGCCTGTTCCTCCAGCGAGCGCGCACTCATGGCCTGCATGCGCTGCAGCAAATCCGGGTCCGGCGCCTGTTCGGTCAGTACACTGCGATGCTGTCGTGCCAGGGTCCGTGCATGGTCACGGAACTCGGCCGGCCGGTTTCTGAGTTCGTCATGCATGCGACCCGAAGGCGTCAGTCCGGGCTGCTGCAACCAGCGCCGGTACTGGGTCAGTGACGACTGCACTGCCGCCGCATCCTCCGGGGCTGCAGCCTCGACCAAAGCACTGATTTCATCAAGTACGCTCGCCCCCCAGTCGCGCAGTGTCTGCACCCGATCCTCGCCCACCAGACGCAGCTTCGGATCCCGGCCATACAGTACCGCCAGACGCTGATTGAAACCTACGCGTTCACATTCCACATCCGAAATACGCCGCCCTTCGGTGACCAGACACCAGAACAGGAACCAGTTCAGGAAGCGGATCTGATCCGCATCGATGCCCAGCGGCAGATAGGGATTGAGATCCAGGCAGCGGATCTCGACATATTCGACGCCGTCCCGCTTGAGGGCGGCCAGCGGCTTTTCACCGGACTGGCCGTTCCGCTTGGGCCGGATGTCCGAGTAGTACTCGTTTTCGATCTGCAGGATATTGGCGTTGAGTTGCTGATACTGCTCACCCTTCTTGATCCCGATCGACTGATAGGGCGGATAGGGCGTGTGCAGGGCCCGGTGCAGCGTCTCGATATAGGTGGGCAGACTGTTGAAGCAGACTTTCAGGCTCTGCTGCGCGGCGTTGGTATAGCCCATGTCGCTCATGCGCAGGCTGGTGGCATCCTGCATCAGCAGTGAGTACTCACCATGCTGCTGCATGCGTGCGGACCCCTCGCGCAGAAAGCTGCGATCCACTGCCGGCGAGGCGCCGAACAGATACAGCAGCAGCCAGGAATGGCGGCGGAACTGGCGGATCAGCCCGAAGTAGCTCTGCGAGCGAAAATCACTCGGGCTGCTGTCCGAGCCCTGGCGCACCTGCCAGGCCGGCCAGAAAGAATCGGGCACGGAATAGTTGAAATGCACCCCGGCAATGGTCTGCATGATACGTCCGTAGCGATGCCAGAGCCCGTGTCGATAGGCGTTTTTCAGGCGCCCGATATGGGAAGATCCGTATTCGGCTATGCGCACGCTCAGCTCGCCATCCAGCACGGCGGGCATGCTGGCCGGCCAGATGTCTTCCTGCGGATTCACATGCAGCGCAAACCGATGCAGATCGGCCAGATCCTGCAGTGTGTCCTCCGGCCGGGTGCGGGCCGGGGTAATGAATTCCAGCAGCGCTTCCGAATAGTCGGTCGTGATCTGCGGGTGGGTCAGAGCGGAACCGAGTGCCTGCGGGTGATTGGTCTGGCTGATCTGCCCGCTGGCATCCGTGCGCAGGCCTTCCTTTTCGATTCCGTGTCGAAACCGGAAAAGGTCGGCTGGCTGATCCCGCAGCCAGTCTCTGAGTTCTGTCGACATCATGCCTTCTGCCTCAAGTGCTTACTGTCTGGATTGCTGCAGCGCCTGCTGCAGCAGATCGCCCATGGTACCCTGGCGGTTCGACTCGCCCTGCTTGCTGCTCTGGGCCTGGCGACGACCACCCCTGCCCTTGCGCGGTGCAGCCTTGCCTGCTTCGGCCTGCGTCGCCGTCTCGGGCTCGTCATCCAGCCGCATGCTGAGACCGATGCGCTTGCGCGCCACATCCACCGACATGACCTTGACCCGCACCACATCACCGGCCCGCACCACGCTGGCCGGGTCCTTCACGAAACTGTGACTGAGCGCCGAGATATGCACCAGGCCGTCCTGATGCACCCCCACATCCACGAAGGCACCAAAGTTGGTGACGTTGGTGACGACACCTTCCAGAATCATGCCGGGCTTCAGATGCTTCACTTCATGCACCCCTTCCTGGAAGGTGGCGGTGCGGAATTCCGGCCGCGGGTCGCGCCCCGGCTTTTCCAGTTCGGCCAGCACGTCGCGCACCGTGGGCAGGCCCCACCGGTCACTGACAAACTGCTCCGGCTGCAGGCTGCGCAGGGCCGCCGTATCACCCATCAGGCTGCTGATGCTGCGCCCGGTCTGACTGACTACCTGCTCCACCAGCGGGTAGGACTCGGGGTGCACCGCCGAGGCGTCCAGCGGCTGGTCGCCATCGCGGATGCGCAAAAAACCCGCACACTGCTCGAACGCCTTGGGGCCCAGGCGGGGCACGGATTTCAGCTCCTTGCGGCTGCGGAAGCGCCCGGCACTTTCACGCCAGGTCACAATATTGTCGGCAATGCTGCTGTTGAGCCCCGACACCCGGCTCAGCAACGCCGACGACGCCGTGTTCAAGTCGACGCCGACGCCGTTCACACAGTCTTCCACCACAGCTTCCAGCGAGCGCGCCAACGCCACCTGGGACACATCATGCTGATACTGCCCTACCCCGATGGCCTTGGGGTCGATCTTGACCAGCTCGGCCAGCGGGTCCTGCAGGCGCCGCGCAATGGACACCGCGCCGCGGAAACTGACATCCAACTGCGGGAATTCACGTGCCGCCAGCGCCGAAGCCGAGTACACCGAGGCCCCGGCTTCGGAGACCATGACCGTCTGCAACTTGAGTTCCGGATGCTCGCGTGCGATCTCACGCGCCAGCTCATCGGTTTCGCGTGACGCCGTGCCATTACCGATGGCGACCAGCTCCACGCCGTGGCGCTGACACAGACTGACCAGCACCTGCCGGGCCTGCGCGCGCTGATTCTGCGGCTGATGCGGATATACCGCCACATGGTCCAGCAGCCGGCCCGTGCCATCAATCACCACCACCTTGACGCCGGTGCGGTAGGCCGGGTCCAGCCCCATGGTCACGCGCAGCCCGGCCGGGGCGGCCAGTAGCAGATCCTTGAGATTGCGGCCGAAGACCTGGATGGCATCCATCTCGGCCCGTTCACGCAGAGTATTGAACAGGTCGGTTTCCAGATGCGGCTGCAGCTTGACGCGCCAGCTCCAGCGCGCCACTTCCGACAGCCAGCCACTGGCGGCCCGACCGTTCACCGGCAACTGCAGGTGGTCGGCAATCAGCCCCTGGCCATGATCAGCGTCATAACGTTCGGGGTCGGGCACCAGACTCATCTGCAGAATGCCCTCGTTGCGGCCCCGGAACACGGCCAGCGCCCGGTGCGAGGGCATGGAGCGCCAGGGCTCCCGATGCTCGAAATAGTCGGCGAACTTCTGCCCTTCGGCTTCCTTGCCGGGGACCACCCTTGCTTCCACCACGCCCTGCTGACGCAGGAAGTCCCGCACCTTGCCCACCAGATCGGCCTGCTCGGCAAAGCGCTCCATCAGAATGAACTTGGCGCCATCCAGGGCCGCCCGCACATCGGCCACGCCGCGATCCGCATCCACAAAGGCTGCGGCGCAGGTCTCCGGCGTCTGGTCCGGGTTGTCCAGCAAGCTGTCGGCCAGTGGTTCCAGCCCCGCTTCGATGGCGATCTGCCCCTTGGTGCGCCGCCTGGGCTTGTAGGGCAGGTACAGGTCTTCCAGCTCGGTCTTGGTGGTGGCCGCCTCGATGGCCGCTGACAGTTCCGGGGTCAGTTTGTCCTGCTCACCAATGCTGCGCAGTATGGCACTTCGTCGATCTTCCAGCTCACGCAGATAGCGCAGGCGGTCTTCCAGATCACGCAGTTGGGTATCGTCCAGCCCGCCAGTGGCCTCTTTCCGGTAACGCGCGATAAAGGGCACGGTGGCGCCTTCATCCAGCAGGGCCATGGTAGCCTCGACCTGCTGGGTCTGAATGCTCAACTCACTCGCCAACTGCAGTACCAGACGTTGCATAATCATTCCTTTCCGAAGTCGATGTTCAGTTAAGCGCCGTATTGTCATCGCCCTCGAACAGGGCTTCGACATCTTCCACGGTGTAGTTGTAGCGGGCCCGACAGAACTGGCAGTCTACCTGAATACTGCCTTGTTCGACGGCCAGTTGCCGGGCCTCGGCATAGCCGATGGAGCGCAGCGCCCGCGCACTGCGTTCATGCGAGCAGGTGCACTCGAAATGGCGGGGCACGGGCGGCCAGGTACGCACGGTTTCTTCGTGAAACAGGCGCACCAGCAGGCGTTCGCTGTCCAGCGTCAGCAGTTCCGCATCCGTCAGCGTATCGGCCAGGGCGATGATCCGATCCCAGCCGTCACTGTCATGGGTCAGGCTGCTCTCATGAGCGCTCTCGGGCATGGCCTGGATCAGCAGGCCGGCCGCCTGTACACCGTCGGCGGCCAGCCAGACCCGGGTGCGAATCTGTTCGGATTGCTGGAAATAATCCTCCAGTGCCTGTGCCAGCCCATGATCACGCAGGCTGACGATACCCTGATAGCGCTGCCCCTGCTCCGGCTCTATGGTGATCGCCAACTGGCCTTCGCCCAGCATCGGACCACCGTCGACAAAGTCATCAGTGTAGCGGGCAATGGCGCGCAGCCGCTCATGGTGCTCGCACTCGGCCATGACGGTACGCACCTGACCGGCACCACGCGCCTGCAGACTGAGCAGGCCGCGGAACTTGAGCGTATCACTGAGCAGACTGACCGCCGCCATGAACTCCCCGAGCAGCCGAGCCACCGGCGCCGGATAACTGTGCTGGGACAGGACGTCACGATAGCTCTGTTGCAGATGGGTCAATTCACCACGGATGGCAAGCTGATCGAACAGGAAACGCTGACACTGATCGGTGCCACTCTGGGACATGCTGGGTACTCTTGCTGGTTATTACCGAATTGACGATTATGCCGTGGAGGTTGCCGGCCGGACCTGCCGTCACTGGTCCAGGGCCTGATTTTTCATGCGCTGCAGGTCGCGCCGCTGCTTCTTCGACGGCTTCTGCTCGGGTGTCACCTGAGCCAGGCGGGAATGACGACGCAATTCGGCATTGCGTTCCCGGCGTTCGATGCTCTCCGGCGTTTCCGCATACAGCTGCTGGGCTTCCCGCGCCGGGCCACGCCGTTCGCTGAGCGCCAGCACGGCCACGGTTCTCTCTTCAAAGCCGAGGCGCAGACGCAGTTCGGCCCCTATCTCGACAGCGCGGCTCGGCTTGGCGCGGGCGCCGTTATAGTGCACCTTGCCGCCCTCAACCGCACTCTTGGCGAGGCCTCTTGTCTTGTAAAACCGTGCGGCCCAGAGCCACTTGTCCAGGCGCACGGCTTCGGCAGTCGTGCTCGAAGTCATGTCGGATATTGTAGGGGCGGGCCATTGAATCACAAGAATTTTCTTGGCTGTCTGCTCCGGCCATGAACCAGATCAGCCCGGGCTGCGTATTCCCGACATTCCCATCAAACCGTGCTCATGCGCGCATCCACGGAGCCCGGAACGGCATGCGACTGATCAGACTGACCCTGTTGGTGCACCTGCTGCTGCATGCGGCGCTCTGGCTGTGTGCGGCATTGCTGCTGAGCACGCTGGCCGAACAGGGTCATGTCGGCCGGTTCTACCAGGTTCTCAGCGGTGCCCTGATCATCCACCTGGGCAGTTATCACTGGGCCATGGTGCAATGGCAGGATGATCTCTGCGAGGGCCGCGGCCTGCCCGGTTCGTTGCTGACGGCACTGGTCACCATCACGCTGGGCATGTGGGCACTGCTGCTGCCGGAGGTGGCGCTGTATCCTGTACTGGCCGCCGTTGTACTGCTGGTCTGGCAGGAAAGCTGGGGTCGTATCGCGCGTTATATCCAGCCCTGGTACCTGCGCCTGCGCTGGCTGCAGATGGGCAGCCTGGTGCTGACCCAGATCATTGTGGTGCTGAGCTGAGCTGGTACAGGCGTCCGCTGACATAATCCGCGATCAGAAAGTCACCCTCGGGGCGTGGAATCAGGGCCGACGGATGCCAGTCCCAGCGACCCAGTGTCACCGGTTCGGACGCCGCTCCAAGTGCCCAGACGGTACCCGCATGGAAATCGGCAAACAGATAATGATCCTGCAGACCCGGCAGCAGACGCGCGCTGTAGAAACCACCGCCGACAACGCGCTGATCGCCGCGCAAACGATAGTCGAACACCGGCGGGCGGTGCTCAATGTCCGCGCAGCCGGCATCATCCAGATGCCGCTGCCGCCCCTGATAGCAGCGCCAGCCCAGATTGTCCCCACCGGCGACCTGATGCACCTCCTCCCGGTGATCACCGTAGGCATCCACCAACCACAGGCTGTCGTCTGCATCGAAACTGAGGCGCCCCGGGTGGCGCACCCCCAGCGCCCATATTTCGGGCCTTGCCGCCGGGTCATTCAGATCGGGGTTGTCGGCCGGAATCGCATAGGGGCGGCCTGGCTCGCGCCGGCTGACATCAAGCCGCAGTATCTTGCCGCGCAGGCTCTCGACAGACTGCGCCAGGCGCTGGGCGCCGGCACGGTGACCGCCATCACCCAGAGCGGCATAGAGATAGCCCTCGGGCCCGAAGGTCAGCCCGCGACCACTGTGCCAGGGCTCTGCCTGCGGCACTGACAGCAGGGTTTCCCGCGTTTCGAGCCGAGGTCGACCGGGAATATCGGTACGCATCTGCCACATCTCCAGGCGTGTGCGCAGCGGTCCGTCCGCCGGGTTGAGCAGCACAAACAGGCGGGGATCAGCCGGGTAATCCGGATGTATTGCCATGGCCTGCACCCCCAGGTCACCGCGGCCGGATACGGCAAACTCGTGCATACGCTGCGCACGACCACTGCCTTCATGCAACCAGTACAATCGACCGCTCTGCTGAACCACCAGCAACTGCTGCGCCGACCCTGGCAGATAGCTGCCATCGACAACGCCGGGCAGGCCGTCCCAGATCAGCGTGCGCTCTATCTGTTCAGCAGATGGATTGGCCACCGGCGGCGTCCGGTCGGCGGCGGCAGCCACTGCGGCCAGCCCGGTCAGGACCAGAGCCAGACAGCAGGGCAGCGGCGACCGACGGTCGGGGCGCGAGAAGCGGAACTTTGACATCACTGGCATCCGGTACGACTCTGACACTACAAACTGTAACACCCTGACGATGCAGATTGACTATAATATCACCACATCCTTCAGTTGACAGGAGCTTTGGACATGGCAGTGGAATCGGCACTGGCAAACACCGTAACGGGGTTGGTGCCCAATCAGGCTCCGCGCCGCGACGAATCCATCAACCCGGCTGCGACTATCGACAGCCGGCAGCCTGGTGCTGCGCCGACGGTTACCGCACCGGACATCAATCTGGATATCGGCACGGCTGACAACCAGCGCCAGGCGCTGCTGGATCAGGTGGGTGCCAACCAGCAGGCACGGGAAGCCGTCAATCAGGTTCAGGATTCGCTGATAGAGCAGCGGGAACTGGCACAGGCAACCGCCCAGGCCCCGGCTGCTGAACGTCCGGGACTGGAGGAACGGCAGGCGGAAATACAGACCGCCCGAACGGAGGTGGTTGAGAACAGCCCCAGCCTGCAGGCCGGAGCAGCTGAAACACCGGCTGCAGGTCTGGCCGCCGAACTGCAGGACAGTGAACTGGTCGGAGCCGCAGAGCCGCTGCCCGGAGAAGCACAGCTGGCGGCCGGCATCGAGCGTCTGGGCGAAGTACAGCAGGATCTGAACAATGCGGAGATCACCCTGCAGTCGGAGTTTGATCGCCTGCAGGCGGAGCAGTTCCGCACCCAGCCGGCCCAGCAGATCACCAACCCTTCAGAGGCCGACGCCGTATTGTCGCGCATTCAGGAGCAGGCCAGCGACCTGCCACGCACCTCGAATGCCGTTGATGATGAACAGCGCCAACAGGCTCTCAACATGATGCAGATCTGATGCGACACCCTGGTTTGTTCAGCTCCGGCAGGCACCGGGCTGAACAAATCGATCTCAGTCATCCAGCATGGCATACAGCGAATCCAGCGTGCTGCGGCGCGCGGCACGGGATTCCTGCTGTGTCGGCGCTTCCAGCCCTTCCCAGACCAGGTCGTCCTGTGGCATTTCCTGCAGAAAACGACTCGGCATGCAGTCCACTATCTCACCGAACTGACGCCGTCGGGCCGCATAGGTAATGGTCAATGCGCGCTGAGCGCGGGTGATACCCACATACATCAAACGGCGCTCTTCTTCGATGTCGTCCGATTCGATGCTGTTGCGGTGCGGCAGCAGTTCCTCTTCCAGACCGATCATGAACACGCGCGGAAACTCCAGCCCCTTGGCGGCATGCAGGGTCATCAGTTGTACCGCATTGGTTTCCGCCTCCTCTTCCTGACGCTCCAGCATGTCCCGCAGCACCAGGCGTGTAATGGCATCTTCTATCGCCACTTCGGAATCGTCCTGTTCATCACCCCGGTCCAGCATGCCTTGCAGACTGTCGATCAGCTGCCAGACATTGGCCATTCGCTTCTCAGCCGCCCGCGCATTGCCGGCCTCCTGGCGCAGCCAGCTTTCGTAGTCGATGTCGAACAGCAGTTCCCGGATGATGTCGACCGGCGCCGCTGACACGCTCAGCTTGTGTCGTTTGTCATCCAGCCATTCCACAAAGCTGTGCAGGTGCATCAGGGCCCGACCACTCAACACGCCGTCCAGTTCCCGGTCACCGGCGCCCTGATAGAGGCTGACGTGACGGGCGCCGCAGAAGAGCCCCAGCTTCTCCAGTGTGGCAGCGCCGATTTCACGACGCGGGGTATTGATGATGCGCAGAAAGGCGGCATCATCATCCGGATTGATCAGCAGGCGCAGATAGGCCATCACATCCTTGATCTCGGCGCGGGCGAAAAATGAAGTACCGCCGGACAGCTTGTAGGGAATACGCGCTTCCTGCAGCTTGAGCTCCAGCAGCCGGGACTGATGATTGCCCCGGTAGAGCACGGCAAAGTCACGGTGCTCCAGCTTGTGATGCAGTCGATTGGTGATGATCTCGGTCACCACCCGGTCTATTTCCTGCTCCTCATTGGCCGTGCGGATGATGCGAATAGGCTCGCCATAGCCCATGTCGCTCCACAGCCGCTTCTGGAACACATGCGGGTTGTGATCAATCAGGTGGTTGGCCGCCTTCAGTATGCGCCCGGTCGAGCGATAGTTCTGCTCCAGCTTGACCACTCTGAGGTTCGGATAGTCTTCCTGCAACTGAGCCAGATTCTCCGGCCGTGCTCCACGCCAGGAATAGATAGACTGGTCATCATCGCCCACGACGGTGAACCTGGGGTGGTCGCCGACCAGCAGCTTGACCAGTTCATACTGGCTGCTGTTGGTGTCCTGATACTCGTCCACCAGCAGATAGCGAATGCGCTTCTGCCAGCGCTCGCGGAGCTCGGCATTCTGCTGCAGCAGTTCCGCCGGACGGCGGATCAGATCATCAAAATCGACAGCATTATAGGCACTGAGCAGACGCGCGTAGTGCTCGTAGACCTGTGCTGCCAGTTCCTCATCCGCATTGCGCGCATAACTGCGCGCCTGGGCCGGGTTGCGCAGGTCATTCTTCCAGTTAGAGATCAGGTTCTGCAGATGGCCGGCCTGATCGATGTCATTGGGGAATTCGCGGGTCAGGATGTCCTTGATCAGGGCCAGCGAGTCGGCCTGATCAAACAGCGTAAAATTGGGTTTCAGACCGGCAGCGGCCGTTTCGCGCCGCAGCATGTTGAGCCCCAGCGTATGAAAGGTGGAGACGGTCAGTCCGCGCGCCGCCTTGCCCTGAACCAACTGTGCCACGCGGGTTTTCATTTCCCGTGCAGCCTTGTTGGTAAAGGTCAGTGCCACGATATGCCGCGCCTGATAGCCGCAGTCCTGTATCAGCCAGGCGATCTTGCGGGTAATCACGCTGGTTTTACCGCTGCCGGCGCCGGCGAGGACCAGCATGGGACCATCAATATCGTGCACGGCGTCAGCCTGGCGTTCGTTCAGTCTGGACAAGCCTCAACTCCACGGGTTTGCGATGACTCAGGAACTGCGAATTGTACATTATGGAGCCAGCGCCCGCTTATCGACTTTGTAAAGTCTTATTGGCGAAAGCGTTTTCACGATTCCGGGCCGGTTGTTGACGCTTGCTGTACAGAACAGGCATTATTCCGAACAACCTCTGCTGCGGCAGTAACCCGGGTCTCCAGGCCCGCCTTCTCTGCATACCTGCCTATGGCTGCCGAAGGTGCCTGCAAGACTCCCGTTTTTCATGCGAGGCTCCCGAGTGAGAGCAGGATGTTGACACGCCCAGAAGCTGTACCGGTCTGTCTGTGCCTGGATAATGAGGAGACGCATTCCACTCTGGTCAAGGCGTTGGAGAGGGCCGGGTTCCCAGTCCAGAGCATCGCCGACGACAGCAATGCCATGGCACGGGCTCAGGTCGTCATTTTCCAGCCCTCGGCACGCACGGCGCACTATCTCAACGAATATGGGTCACGCAAGGCCTGGGTAGCCTACTCGGAGACCCACCCGTCTGCCGATGTGGATGGTTATCGGGCCCAGGGCATCCGGGAAATACTCTATGTCGATGAACTGGCACCGCACCGGCTGCGGCGCACCATTGGCCGGGCCCTGTATGCACAGCACTCGCTGCAGCAACTCAGCCGCTATGACGGCCTGACCGGCCTGTACAGCAACCGCGGTTTTCTTGAAGTCACGGATCAGGCCCTGTTCAATGTCGCCAGCAACGGGCGGCTGGTGGCCCTGCTGGCCATGGACATCAGACGTTTCAACGATCTCAACGCCCAGTATGGCTTCAGCTATGCCGACCTGGTGCTGACCCAGGTGGCCGAGCGCCTGCGCCGGGCCCTGGGCCCCCTGGCCAAGATCGCCCGCCTGGGTGGCGATGAATTTCTGATTCTGCTGGAGAACCTGGCCGACCGCGAATCAGCCGAGCGTCTGGTAAACCGCATTCTCAGCCTGTTCGACGAGCCTCTGGACACCCGCGACCGGCCCCTGAAACTGGAAGTGGACATGGGTCTGGTGTGCTACCCGCAGACTCTGGGCAGTGCCGAAGAACTGCTGCGGCATGCGCATACGGCCATGCACCGGGCCAAGTCAAGCCAGAGTACCCTGTATCGACACGAGCAGGGGCTGGGGCCAGCGCCCCGCGTCAATATCGAACAGGAGTTGCGCCAGGGCCTGCGGCGCAACGAGTTCGAACTGTTCTATCAACCCCGCGTCTGTCTGCGCACGCATCGACTGCTGGGGCTGGAAGCGCTGATCCGCTGGCATCATCCCGAACATGGCCTGCTCAGCCCCAGTGAGTTCATTCAGGCGGCCGAGCACTCGGGTCTGATTGTGCCGCTGGGTTACTGGATCATCGATCAGGTCTGCCATGACTTGCAGGTCATCCAGAGCCACGGACTGACCGAAGTCACCGTAGCCAGCAACCTGTCGTTCCGGCAACTGCAGGATGAGCAGTTCTGTCAGGTCATGCCCAGATTGCTGTCCCGCTCGGGCACCGATGCGCGCATGCTGGAATTCGAGCTGACAGAAACCGCCGTCCTGACCGACCCCGCGCGGGCCATGAAGGCACTGCGTGCGGTCAATGACATGGGCGCCACACTGTCGCTGGACGACTTCGGCACCGGCTACTCGTCGCTGACCCATATCCGCCAGTTCCCCATCAGCCTGCTGAAGATAGATCGCAGCTTTACGCAGCGGGTCACCCTGGACCGGGAAGCCGACTCCATCGTGCGCTCCATCATCAACCTGGCCCACGACCTGCAACTGCGGGTGGTCGCCGAGGGGGTGGAAAACCCGGAACAGCTCGATTTCCTGATCAGCAACGGTTGCGACCAGGTACAGGGGTTCCTGTTCAGCCACCCCAGACCACTGTGGGAAACCCTGCAGATGATCGATCATACCCTGCGTCATTTTGCCGCCGAACGCAGCGGCAGCGCCTCACGCTCCGCCTAGCCGATTCCGAGTCGATCCAGCTGACGCAGATTCAACGCTTCCATAATATGTGCCCGTTCGATGGTCGGCGTCCCCGCCAGGTCGGCCAGGGTCAGTGCCACCCGCTCGATGCGATGCTGGGCCCGAGCGCTCAGACCCAGACGCTCCGACAGCTCGATCAGCAGTTGCCGCTCTGCCGGCGCGGTCATATCCAGTTCGCCCAGCTGCGCGCTGCCCAGATCCCGGTTCTGACAACCCTGCCGGGCCTGCTGCCGATCCCAGGCAGCCTGCACCCGCTGGCGAATGGTGGCACTGGCTTCGCTCTGGCGACGGGTCTGCAAGACCTCTGGAGGCACCGCCGGCACCTCGACATACAGATCCAGACGATCCAGAAAGGGTCCGCTGAGACGGTTCAGATAGCGGCGCAGTTGCTCCGGTGAATATTGCTGACTGCGCGGATCGCTGGCGTGGTAACCCCCTGGGGTCGGGTTCATTGCTGCCACCAGTTGGAAGCGGGCCGGGAACCGGGTCTGCCGCGCCGCCCGGGCAATATGGATCTCGCCCGATTCCAGCGGTTCCCGCAGCACATCCAGTGTCGCGCGCTGAAACTCGGTCAGTTCATCCAGAAACAGTACGCCGTTATGCGCCAGGGTGATTTCGCCGGGCCGGGGCACCGACCCGCCGCCCACCAGGGCGACGCCGGAACAGGTATGGTGGGGCGAGCGAAAGGGCCGTTCGCCCCAGCGTACCGGCTGGCCGCTGATGGACTGAATGGCCGCCACTTCCAGCGCCTGTGCATCGGTCAGACCGGGCAATATGCCGGGCAATCGGCTGGCCAGCAGTGTCTTGCCGGTGCCGGGCGGCCCGAAAAACAGCAGGTTATGGCCGCCGGCAGCGGCCACTTCCAGCGCTCGTCTGGCCTGCGGCTGGCCGCGGATGTCGGCCATGTCCGGCAGCGGCTGCGGGTTGTCCGGGCGCGCGCACACAACCGGCGACAAGGGGGCCTGACCGCGCAGATGGCCACACAGGGTCAGCAGATGATCGGCAGCAATGGCGGTGCAATCGGGCAGCAGCGCCAGCTCTTCCGCATTGGCGGCAGGCAGCAGCAGTTCATGGCCGGCTTCGCGCGCGGCCATGGCGGCCGGCAGGGCCCCATGTACCGGGCGCAGTTCTCCGGACAGGGACAGCTCGCCCATGACTTCGGTAGCGCGAATACTCTCGGCGGGGATCTGCCCGCTGGCCACCAGAATGCCCAGCGCGATGGCGAGGTCATAGCGCCCGCCGCCCTTGGGCAGGTCGGCGGGTGCCAGGTTTACCGTGATACGGCTGGCCGGAAATTCGAACTGGGAATTGATCAGGGCGCTGCGGACCCGGTCGCGGCTTTCCTTGACGGCGGTTTCCGCCATACCAACGATGGTCATGTTGGGCAGACCACCCGCCAGATGCACTTCCACCTGAATCAGCGGCGCCTCGACGCCGATCACCGCCCGTGTTCTGAGTGTGGCCAGGCCCATGGTCCGTTGCGGCTCCCTTGCTGACAGACCCCCGACAGGCCTGTTTCCATCTGCGTGTCACGCCATGATGAAACCGGAGCCAGCGGGCTGCAACACCACTCAGGTTCAGTCTGGCCGGGTGCTGACGCGACCGCCCTCGATCAATACTGGACGCGCCCAGTCCAGTTGCGGCTGCTGGCGCAGCCGGGTCAGAAACAGTGACTGGCGGGCCTCACCCTGCGCATCGAAACTCATTGCGCCCTGTACGCCCTGCCACTCGAGGTCAGCCAGGATATCGGCCAGCGTGGCGGCATCCAGTGCCGCCTCCGGGTCCTGTTCATCCAGCGCCGCGAGCAGGGCCAGGGCACTGTTCATGCCAGCCACAACATAGTGGCTGGGCAGCCTGTCTTCGCGCTCCAGCATGGTGCGCACCAGCCAGTCGTTGGCAGCGCTGTCAGGCAGATCGTAATAGTAGTAGGCCACGCCATAGAGGCCGGGGTGATCGCGCAGCGCCACCAGACCCGCGATATCCGGCAGCCAGGTGGTGATCTGCTCCGGCGCCAGCCCGGCTTCCCGCTCCAGCACATCCAGCCAGTCCAGCAACACCGGCCAGCTGTTGGTCAGGCGGCCGCCATTGCGCAGCGCCGACTCGGAGCTGATGTCTTCCACCACCGAAGCGCCGGAACTGCGCGGCGAGACTTCGATCAGCCGCATGGCAGCCGGCAGCTCCAGGCTGCTGTTGACGGCGGTCACCCAGAGACGGGATTCACCGTGCGTCCAGTCGAGCAGGGCCTGTTCGACGTCCTGCCAGCGATAGAAGGTACGGAATGCCAATGATTCGTCCGCCACCGGCAGGTTGTTGGCCGGGGTTGCAGCCACCAGCGCCAGATGGTCCAGATAGCCGGCGTACTGAATCACCCGGTGCGCCTTGCGGGCCTGTACCGGCGTCAGCCAGACCGGCTCCGAGGGCAACTGATCGGCGCCCGGCAGCAGGTTGGCTTCCCACAATTCAGGGTCGAGCACATACTCGGCCAGCTCTATCCGCCAGCCATTGCGCACGTCTGTACCTTCGGTGCCAAATTCCAGCCCCAGGCGAAAACCCAGATTGCGTTCCGCCGAGTAGTCTGCAAACACATCCTCGCTGTCATTGATCAGGGCAATGGGCAACACCGGCTCGCTGTCTGCCAGCACCTGGGCAGACAGGATCACTGCCAGCAGCAGAGTCAGAACGGGGCGGGTGGTAACTGAGAGCGCAGGCATGGGCTTGTTTCCCGGTAGCGGTCGGTTAGACTGGAAGACTGACAATCAGCCTCGAATTGGCCGGGCAGTATAGCATCGGCCGCCCGGAGGCAAAACACCGGCGCGGACGCCAACTCGACCAGGGAATGACTATGGGTGTTCCAGCATGCTTGCCTCTCTGCTGACTGCCGCTGCGGTCGGATTACCGGCAGCAGTAATCATACTGCTGCTGCAGAGCCGCCTGGCCCGCGCGCGTCGGGCGCAGCGTCTGGCCGACCAGCGTGCCGACAGCAACTTTCAGCGTCTCAGACTGCTGGAAGATCGCTACCACCGCAAAAGCCGGGAAATGGCGGAAACAGTGCGCCGGGCCAGAGAGCAGGAACACAAGCTCCATCTGACCATCCGTGCGGCCGGTGCCGGCACCTTTGACCATGATCTGGACAGCGATCGCGTATTCTGGGACCAGTACACGATGGAATTGTTCGGCCT
This sequence comes from Natronospirillum operosum, assembly GCF_004768465.1. Lineage (GTDB taxonomy): Bacteria > Pseudomonadota > Gammaproteobacteria > Pseudomonadales > Natronospirillaceae > Natronospirillum > Natronospirillum operosum. Next base: position 107,656 of record NZ_SRMF01000009.1, on the reverse strand, counting down.
CGGCAAGAGTGCCGGCTGGGTCACGTCCGAACAATGGCTGCAGCTTGTTCCCGAGGTCGATCAGGCCGCCCTGCGCGCTGCTTTGAACCGCACACTGGACAAGCGCCTGCCGCTCGACCTGACATTCCGCATTCAGCGCCCTGACGGCATCCAGCGTCACCTGCATCAGTTCGGCTTTGTGGTGCGCAAGAACGGGCGTCCCCGACGCCTGTCCGGGCTTTACTTCGATATTACCGAACGCAAGCAGCACGAGACGGAACTGGTGGAAGCGCGCCATACTGCCGAGCGCGCAGCGCGCGCCAAGACGGAGTTTCTGGCCAACATGAGCCATGAAATTCGCACCCCGATGAACGGCATTATCGGCATGGCCGAGCTGCTGGCCGAGACACAGCTGGATCAGCGCCAGCGCGAGCACCTGAATGTGCTGCGCGAGAACGGTGACCTGCTGACCGTGCTGCTGAACGATATTCTCGACTATTCCAAGCTGGAGGCCGACAAGGTCGAGCTCGAGCCGGAGTGGCTGGACTGGGACGACCTGCTGGCCCAGTGCCTGCGCCTGTTTCGCAAACCAGCGCAGGACAAGGGGCTGTTTCTCGGCTACTGGCGCGAGCCGACGGTAAGCCCGCGCATACGCGCCGACCGCACGCGGTTGCGCCAGGTCATCATCAATCTGGTGGGCAATGCCTGCAAGTTCACCGAACAGGGCCATGTGCTGGTCACTGTGGAACCCGTACCCGGGGCCAGCGAGGATGACCGCCTGCCGGTCAGAGTACGGGTCAGCGATTCCGGCATCGGTATAGCCGCCGCTCAGCAGCAGAGCCTGTTCGAAGCCTTCACCCAGGCCGATGCCTCAATCACCCGCCGTTTTGGCGGTACCGGGCTCGGTCTGGCCATAGTCAAGCGCCTGACCGCCCTGTGGGACAGCAGTGTGCAATTGCGCAGCCAGCCGAACGAAGGCACCGATTTCTGGTTTGCCGTACCCGGGCAATGGCGCCAGCCGGTGTCCCGACAACGACCGCACCGGCAGTTGCTGATCTGGAGTCCCGGTGGCCGCCTGAACCCACTGCATCGCCTGTTCGACAGCCAGCCCCATTGTCAGGTCACCTGGGCGGAGAGCCAGGAGGCCGTCACCGAAGCCCTGCTCAGTCAGGACTGGTCACATCTGATGATCACCGCCGTGCCGGACAGAGACCGCAGTGAAGTAGAAATCGGGCAGTTGCAGACCGCGCTGCAGCGGTGGCGCCATCGCTTGCAGGACACGCGCCTGATCAGCCTGCTGCATGAACGCGAGCATGGGGCTCTGGCAGCGGCGATGCCGGCTGACGCCATAACCATTGACTACCCGGTGGTCCTGCAGCAGTTGCTGGACGCGCTCTGCAGTGAGCCGGCGGATCTTCCGGTCCGGCCAACTGGCCCGCAAGCACTGCCGGCCCCCGCCCCCACACCGCAGCCGCCTGCAGAGCAGGCGCCGCAGGCTCAATGGACACCCAGGGTTCTGGTCGTCGAGGATAATGCGGTCAACCAGCAGGTGCTGGTAGCCATGCTGAAGCGATGCCAGATCAGCCCGACCTGCGTAACCGACGGCGCTCAGGCTGTCGGCTGTTGCCGCAAGCATACCTTTGATCTGATCTTCATGGACTGTGAAATGCCGGTTCTGGATGGCTATGAAGCCACCCGAGCCATTCGCCGCCTGCAGCTGTCCAGACAGCCCTGTATTGTCGGCCTGAGTGCGCACGCGCTGCAGGAGCAGATCGACCAGGCGCTGGGCGCCGGCATGGACCGCTATCTGACCAAACCGCTGCACCTGAGCACGTTGCATCAGACCCTGGACGAAGTACTCAGGCCGGACAACACCACTCAGACAGGCCAGCAACAGGCCTGAATGCCTACTCCTCGGTGTTCTGCTGTTCCACAATAGCGCGCAGTCTGGCCACCTCGGCCTCCAGGCTGTCGAGCCGCTGGCTGGCCTTGTGCAACAGGGCCTGCTGCGCCGCAAACTCTTCCCGTGTCACCACATCAAGGCGGTCAAGCTGGGCTCGAATCAGCGCCTGCAGATTGTCATCGACGCCCGCCTTCAGTGCATCACCCTGCTCTTTTGCTTTCGCCAGGCTGCGGGCCAGGCGTTCTGTCAGTTCATCCAGTGTGGCCATTGTCTCCGCCTCTTGCTCATTCGGTCGATTTCACGCTGCTGCCAATCGGGCCTTACGGCCACTGTCGCACTATTCCAAGGCGTCATGCCCTGAAATCGGGCTGCTGCAGACGCCCATTACCCCCATAAGCACCAATGTGGTGCGATAGCGTGGAATGCTGCTCGTTTTATGTGCACAACCTGCATGGCTGGTCAGACGCGGCGACTCTGCAGGGCGACTGAAGCCAGTGTTTACGCGGCATTGACCAAGTTGGCACAACCGATGCTTTACCCCTACCGGATGCGTCCGCCGAAATTGCCACACTCACCGGCCCTTACAGCCCAACAGTGTAGCAAGCCTGCCCCGAGCAGGCGAGGTGCGGACCGATTCGAAACGGCTTGCCGATCACCTGCGGCAAGTCCCCAGAGCGAAAACGGAGAAGGGTGCTATGAAACTGGTCACTGCGATTATCAAGCCGTTCAAGCTTGACGATGTGCGTGAAGCCCTGTCTGACATCGGTGTGCAAGGCATCACCGTGACTGAAGTAAAAGGCTTTGGTCGTCAGAAAGGTCACACTGAGCTGTACCGCGGCGCTGAATATGTCGTGGATTTCCTGCCCAAGGTCAAGGTTGAGATCGCTGTTGATGACAGCTCTCTGGACCAGGTCCTGGAGGCGATTACCAAGGCTGCGAATACCGGCAAGATCGGCGACGGCAAGATCTTTGTCTCCGAACTGGAGCAGGCCATCCGCATTCGTACCGGTGAAACCGGTAAAGACGCCATTTAAGTCGAGGGGGCTCAATAACAATGGAAGCTTTAGAAACTGTATTTGAAGTCCAGTACGCCCTGGATACTTTCTACTTTCTGGTCTGTGGTGCACTGGTCATGTGGATGGCCGCTGGCTTTGCCATGCTGGAAGCCGGTCTGGTGCGCGCCAAGAACACCACGGAAATTCTGACCAAGAACTTCTCACTGTTTGCCATCGCCAGCATCATGTACATGGTGGTGGGTTATCAGTTCATGTATGACGGCGGCTTCCTGCTGGCCGGCATTACCGGTTCTGGTGTCGAGGCCGGCTTTGAATATGAAGCCGAGGCCACCTTTGCGCCGTCTGCGGACTTCTTCTTCCAGGTCGTGTTCGTGGCAACCGCCATGTCCATCGTCTCCGGTGCAGTCGCCGAGCGCATGAAGCTGTGGGCCTTCCTGGCTTTCGCAGTCATCATGACCGGCTTCATCTACCCGATTCAGGGCGCCTGGAGCTGGGGCGGCGGTTTCCTCGATGAGCTGGGTTATGCCGACTTTGCCGGTTCCGGTATCGTGCACATGGCAGGTGCTGCTGCAGCTCTGGCCGGTGTCATCGTCCTCGGCCCCCGCAAGGGCAAGTATGGCAAGGACGGTCAGATCAATGCGATCCCCGGTGCCAACCTGCCGCTGGCGACTCTGGGTACCTTCATCCTGTGGATGGGCTGGTTCGGCTTCAATGGTGGTTCGGTACTGGCTACCGCAGCCTCTGATACCGCCAACGAAGTGGCAGTGGTGTTCATGAACACCAACCTGGCGGCTTCCGGTGGCGCCATGACGGCTCTGGTCCTGTCCAGGCTGCTGTTCAAGAAGGCTGACCTGACCATGATCCTGAACGGTGCACTGGCTGGTCTGGTGTCCATCACTGCCGGCCCCGAGTGGTCAACTCCGTTCGTCGCCACCCTGATTGGTGGTGTCGGTGGTATCCTGGTTGTCCTGTCCATCGTGGCTCTGGACAAGCTGAAGATCGACGATCCGGTCGGTGCCATCTCTGTACACGGCAGCGCCGGTATCTGGGGCATCCTGGCCGTCACCTTCGGTGGTGCCAGTATCAGCGCTCAGTTGATCGGCATCGGTGCCATCTTCGGCTGGGTCTTCCTGACCTCTCTGATCGTCTGGTTCATCCTGAAAGCCATCATGGGCATTCGGGTCAGCGAAGAGCAGGAATACGAAGGCGTCGACCTGTCCGAGTGTGGCATGGAAGCTTATCCGGAGTTCACCACTTCAGGTAAGTAAGTCGATGTGACAGCGTCTGTCCATACAGTGACAGACCTTGCAGAAAGGCACCTTCGGGTGCCTTTTTTCGTTCTGTGGACAATCTGAAAGGCGCTTGCAGACTGTGCAGGTCGGACCCGAGGTGGTAACTTAGCTGCGAGTAATCCTGTCAGGAGTCAGCCATGAAACTCGTCACCGCCATTATCAAGCCGTTCAAGCTGGACGATGTCCGGGAATCCCTGTCCGAAATGGGTGTGCAGGGCATCACCGTCACTGAAGTCAAAGGCTTCGGGCGCCAGAAGGGCCATACCGAACTGTATCGCGGTGCCGAATACGTGGTGGATTTTCTGCCCAAGGTGAAAGTCGAGATCGCGGTCGCGGAAAACAAGCTGGAAGGCGTCATTGATGCTATCACCAAGGCCGCCAATACCGGCAAGATCGGCGACGGCAAGATCTGGGTCAGCACCCTGGATCAGGTCCTGCGCATCCGTACCGGTGAAACCGGCGACGAGGCGCTCTGAGAACTCTCTCGGGCCGCTGAATCTCCGTGTTCAGCGGCTGATCCGATACACCCGCACGACTTCCTGCAGACGCCGCAGGCGCCGCATCACCTGGGCCAGATGTTTCCGATTCGTCACATTGACGCTGACCTGAATCTGGCTCACCACGGCGTCCTTGTCTTCCATGTTGACCGTTTCGATATTGGAACCGCCATGGGCGATGGTGGACGCCACATTGGCCAGCACGCCGCGCTGACTGTGCACAATGATGCGCAGATCGGCATGGAAGTCGCCGCCCATGTCATCATCCCACTCGAGATGCACACAGCGCTGGTGATCACCCCGGAATTCGGCAATGTTGTTGCAGTTCTCCCGATGAATCACCAGGCCCTTGCCCTTGGTGATGATCCCGACAATGGGGTCACCCGGAATGGGTGAACAGCAGCGGGCATAGTTCAGAATCAGTTTTTCCGTGCCCTTGAGCGCGACCGGGGACGCCTTCTGGTCCGTGCCATCCGGCGCCCGATGATCCAGTTGCTGGGCCAGACGTTTGGCCACCACATAACCCAGGCGAGTACCCAGGCCGATGTCCTGATACAGGACTTCCATCGAGGGCAGCTCCAGGTCCTGCAGCAGCTGGTCCCACTGGGCCCCCGTGACCCGCTCCATCGACAGGCCGAACTGCTGCAGGGCCTTGACCAACAGCTTGCGTCCGATGTCTTCCGACTCTTCCTTGTGCACGCTCTTGAGGTAGTGGCGGATGGCGCTCTTGGCCTTGCCGGTGACCACAAAATTCAGCCAGGCCGTGTTGGGGCGGGCCGTCTTGGTGGTGATGATCTTGACCGAATCGCCGCTTTCCAGCGGCTGACTCAGCGGCCAGTACTTGCGATTGACCAGACAGCCCACGCAGCTGTTGCCGACATCAGTATGCACGGCATAGGCAAAATCGACCGGCGTGGCGCCCCGTGGCAGTTCCATGATGCGGCCCTTGGGCGTGAACACATAGATCTCGTCCGGGAACAGATCGACCTTCACGTGCTCGATGAATTCGATGCTGCTGTTGGCCTGCTGCTGGATCTCCAGCAGGCTGTTGATCCAGCGCCGGGCGCGAGCCTGGGCCGGCGTGGGGTTCTCCGAGTCGTTCTCCTTGTACAGCCAGTGCGCGGCGATGCCATTGTTGGCCATGGCATCCATGTCCCGGGTGCGAATCTGCACCTCGATATGAATGCCGTTGAAGCCGATCACCGTGGTATGAATGCTCTGGTAGCCGTTGACCTTGGGCACGGCGATATAGTCCTTGAACCGCTTGAACACCGGCTTGAACAGGCTGTGCACCGCGCCCAGTGCCTTGTAGCAGTCCTCCACCGAATCGGTGACGATACGGAAAGCATAGACGTCCATGATGTCGCGGAACGATTTGTGCTGCTCCTTCATCTTCTGGTAGATGCCATACAGATGCTTTTCGCGCCCGTAGACCGTGACCCCGTCAATGCTGAATTCAGTCATCCGCTTGGCCAGCGCGGTCTCTACCTGCTCCACGATTTCCTTGCGGTTGCCTCTGGCCTTGGTAATGGCGGACGAAATGCGCCGGGCCCGCATCGGGTAGAGGGCGGCAAAGGCCAGGTTTTCCAGTTCGATGCGGATATCGTTGATACCGAGACGCTGCGCAATGGGCGCGTAGATATCCAGCGTTTCCTGGGCGATGCGTTTCTTTTTTTCCTGTTTCAGCGGCGCCAGGGTACGCATGTTGTGCAATCGGTCGGCCAGCTTGACCAGAATGACCCGCAGATCCTTGGCCATGGCCATGGCCATTTTCTGGAAGTTTTCCGCCATCTCGTGGCGCTTGTCTTCGAATTCGAGATGGGTCAGCTTGCTGACCCCATCCACCAGGCTGGCCACGCCATCGCCGAATTGCACGGCCATGGCTTCGCGCGTCATGGGGGTGTCTTCCAGCACATCATGCAGCATGGCGGCCATCAGGCTCTGATGATCCATGTGCATGCGGGCGAGGATGTTGGCAACCGCCAGCGGGTGAATGATGTAGGGTTCGTTACTGGCCCGTTTCTGCCCGTAATGGGCCTGCTCGGCGAAATAATAGGCCCGCTTGATCCGGTTGATTTTCTCCGGAGCAAGATAGCTTTCCAGGCGCTCGGCTAACGCATCGACTGTGGGCACAACATCATCCGCTCAATGAAACCAGTAACACTCACTGCTGATTCTATTGAAACCGCGGCAGGCCCACAATGAACTTGCAATAAAAACGGCGCCCAGTTGGCGCCGTCTTTACCGGTTGCTCGCTGTGAGCAGCCCAGGTACTAGGACTCTTCGGTCGGTGTCGACATGATCTCGTCGACGGAGATCTTGTTCTCTGCCAGTTCACGCAACGCCAGCACGGTCGGCTTGTCGTTGTCTTCCGACACCCGGGGATCCGCACCCTGGCTGGCAATCTGACGCGCCCGACGGGACGCCACCATGATCAGCTCGAAGCGGTTGTCGACGTGCTGCAGGCAATCTTCAACGGTTACACGCGCCATGCGGAAAAATCCTCTGTACCGGTTGTTCAGAAAAGGAGCGGAATCATACCTGAACCCTGCCCCCGGCTCAATACTGTCAGACCAGGCCATCCAGCAGATCACCCCGCAGGCGCTGCTGCATCGGCGTACGCATGCGCTGGGCAATGAAGATGGAGCACAGGTCGTCCAGCGCCTTGTAGAAGTCATCATTGATGACGAGATAGTTGTATTCGTCATAGTGCGACATCTCACTGCGCGCGTCCCGCATGCGCCGGGCGATCACATCGGCGCTGTCCTGAGCACGCTTCTCGAGGCGCTCCTGCAGCGCTTCCAGCGACGGCGGCAGAATAAAGATGCTCTGCGCCTCCGGCATCTGTGCGCGCACCTGGCGAGCGCCCTGCCAGTCTATTTCCAGAATGACATCATGACCCTTGTCCAGCTCACGCTCGACATAGCTGCGCGAGGTGCCGTAATGGTTGTCGAACACGCGGGCATACTCCAGAAAGTCGCCCTGCTCTGCCATCTGCTCAAACACGCGGCTGGTCACGAAATGATAGTGTTCGCCCTGCGTTTCCCCGGGCCGCATGGGGCGCGTGGTGTGCGAAATGGACAGGAACACAAAGGACAGGCGCTTGATCAGCGCATTGACCAGACTGCTTTTGCCTGCGCCCGAGGGCGCGGACACTATATAGAGAACACCGCGCGCGGCGGCCGTTGCGCTGGACATGATCAGGAATCCTCACCCGTTACTCGATATTCTGTATCTGCTCGCGCATCTGCTCGATCAGCACCTTCAGATCAATGGCGGCCTGAGTATAGCTGCTCTGACTGGCCTTGGAGGCCAGGGTATTGGCTTCCCGGTTGAACTCCTGCATCAGAAAATCCAGCCGTCGTCCGGCCGGCTCGTCCAGCGTCAGCACCCGTCTGGTCTCGGTCACATGGGTCTGCAGGCGGTCCAGTTCTTCGGCCACATCGGCCTTCTGCAGCAGCAGGGCCACCTCCTGCTGCAGACGCTCGGGGTCCAGCTCCGCCTGCAGGCGCGCCAGGCGTTCTTCCAACCGCGCCTGCAAATGAGCCTGCAGGCCACCCACATCCTGCTGCAGACGCGCCACAATCTGTTCGATCTCGTCCAGCCGCTGTCTGATGGCCATCGCCATCGCCTCACCTTCGCGCTGCCGGTGGGCCTGCAGTTCATCCAGCGCCAGCTCCAGCAGCGGCGCCACCGCCTGTTGCAGCGCCGCCTCGTCAACGCCCTCTTCCTGCACCACGCCGGGCCACCCGAGCAGAGTGGTGCGCGTGGGCGGCTGACTGTCCGGCACCACAGAGGCCACTTCATCCAAGGCGGCGTACACAGCCTCCAGGCGCGGCCGGTTGATCTGCAGCGAAGCGGCCACGGCCGCACTGTTCTGCCAGCGCAGACCGATATCGACCTTGCCCCGCGACAGCCGGGCCCGCACACGCTCGCGCAGCCAGGGCTCCAGAAAGCGCAGCGCCTCGGGTAAGCGGCAGGACACATCCAGATACCGATGATTGACGGTGCGAATCTCTATTTGCAGTTCACCCTGCTCGGTCGGGGCTGCACTGCGGGCAAAGCCGGTCATGCTCAGTGTCATGGGCCAGTTCACTCCTTCCGTCATGCGCGGGTGGGCCGGAAGCCGTTCTTTGCCGTACCGGGGCGGGCAAAGGCTGGCTGATGATGATAACGCAGACCGTCGACAACAGCATCCGCATGATCAGAATGGTCTGTTATAATAAATCGTTCTAAAAAAAGCCATTACTGAATTTCTCAGAGATCGACTTAATCGTTTAAGATGAGCCATGACAGTTTCTGCTGACACCAGTAGAAACCATGTCGGCCGAAGATGTCCGGTGAGACATCGGTATCTACGGCCAGATGTTGGTTCACGTACAAACACAACAGGAACACAACAATGATAAAGAAGAGAACGCTCGCAGTTGCAATCGCATCCGCCGCCCTGGCTTCAGGCGCCATGGCCCAGAACCTGCACTTCCCGGTAGGTGAAGGCCCGTTCAGCTGGGAATGGATGGATGAATTCTCCACTATGGATCTGTCCGGCCAGACCGTAACCGTTGCCGGCCCCTGGCTGGGTGACGAGCAGACGTCATTCCGCCGCGTACTGGCCTACTTTGAAGAAGCCACCGGTGCCAATGTGGATTATGCCGGCTCGGACAGCTTTGAGCAGCAGATCCAGGTAGACACCCAGGCGGGCAGCCCGCCGAACATGGCCATCTTCCCGCAGCCAGGCCTGGCTGAAGACCTCGCCGCGCAGAACCTGCTGGTGCCGCTGGGCTCCAACGCCGCCAACTGGGTTCGCGCGAACTTCTCTGATGGCGATGGCTGGGCCGACCTGGGCACCTTCGAGAACCGTGCCGGTGAAGAGCACTTCTATGGCGTCATGTATCGCGTCGACCTGAAGTCTCTGGTCTGGTACGTACCGGACAACTTCGAAGACTACGGTTACGAAGTACCCACCAGCATGGAAGAGATGATCGCCCTGAGTGATCAGATGGTCGCTGACGGTGAAACTCCGTGGACCATCGGTCTGGGTTCAGGTGCTGCCACCGGCTGGCCGGCCACCGACTGGGTCGAAGACCTGATGCTGCGCATGCACCCACCGGAAGTTTATGACGGCTGGGTTACGAACGACATTCCGTTCAATGATCCGCGTGTCGTGGAAGTCATCGAAGAGTTCGGCAAGTTCGCTCGCAACCCGGACTATGTAGCCGGTGGCGTGCAAGCTGTCGCTACTACCGACTTCCGTGATGCCCCGCAGGCGCTGTTCGACATTCCGCCGCGTGCCTTCATGCACCGTCAGGCCAACTTCATCCCGGCGTTCTTCCCGGATGACGTCGTCATCGGTGAAGATGTGGATTTCTTCTACATGCCGTCTTATGAAGAGAGGGACCTGGGCGATCCGGTACTGTCTGCCGGTACCATGATGGCCATCACGCGTGACTCCAATGCCACGCGCGCCCTGCTGCAGTTCCTGCAGACGCCGCTGGCACACGAGCTGTGGATGGCTCAGGGTCAGTTCCTGACTGTTCACCTGGGTGCCAATGTCGACGCCTATGCCTCCGATGTTCTGCGCCGCCAGGGTGAAATACTGCTGGAAGCAGACACGGTTCGCTTCGATGCTTCCGACATGATGCCGGGTGCAATCGGTGCAGGTACGTTCTGGACCGGCATGGTCGACTTCGTGGGCGGTACTTCCGCACAGGATGTTGCCGATGCGATCCAGCGTAGCTGGGACGAGCTGTAAGGTAAGCCACAGTCACTGACTGTGATCACAACCTGACGTTGTGAGTCCGAGGGCGCCGGTGTACTGCCGTCGCCCTCGGGCTGTTCTTCGACCACAGTCTGACCCCATAACCATAATCCTCATCGCTCCCGGAGGCTTACTGTGCTTCAGCAATTGATTCTGGCCTTGTGGGCTATCGTTTTAGCCATTGGCCTGTCAGCCCTGTTTTTTATCGGTTCCAATCTGCTCCTTGATCGTGTTCTCACCAGCGACCACCTCAGGGATGATGACGCCCGCTCGCAGCGGGATGATATCCGGGAATCCATTCGCCCCTGGATCTTTATCGGCCCGGCGCTGCTGCTTCTCGCGCTATATCTGGTCGTACCTGTTTTCTACACGCTGTGGCTGTCGCTGAACAGCCGTGGCGAGTTCGTTGGCTTTGCCAACTATCTGTGGGCCTTCAACAACCGGGGCTTCCAGATTTCGGTCCGCAACAACCTGTTGTGGCTGTTTGTGGTACCCACCTTCAGCACCATCTTCGGCCTGCTGATTGCCTACCTCACAGACCGCATGTGGTGGCGCAACATTGCCCGCTCGCTGATCTTCCTGCCCATGGCGATCTCGTTCGTCGGGGCCAGCGTGATCTGGCGCTTCATCTACGACTATCGTGGTCCGGGTGATGATCAGATCGGCCTGCTGAATGCCGTGGTGGTGGCTCTGGGCGGCGATCCGCAAGCCTGGATCGCCCTGCAGCCGCTGAACAACTTCCTGCTCATGGCCATCATGGTCTGGATTCAGACCGGCTTTGCCATGGTGCTGCTGGGTGCCGCCATTCGCGGCGTGCCGGAAGACACCATCGAGGCGGCGAACATGGACGGCGCGAACGAAATCCAGATGCTGTTCAAGATCGTCATTCCCCAGGTCTGGGGCACCATAGTGGTGGTCTGGACCACCATAACGGTACTGGTGCTCAAGATCTTCGATGTGGTACTCGCCATGACCAATGGTCAGTGGCAGACCCAGGTACTGGCCAACCTGATGTTCGATATCATGTTCCGGGCTGGTGACTTCGGGCGCGGCAGTACTGTCGCCGTGTTCATTATGCTGGCCGTACTGCCCATCATGTGGTGGAACGTACGTCAGGCACGCAAGGAAATGGGGTGAGGGGAAGACCATGATCAAAGCACAGAAATTCACGGTCGGTAACGCCATCAAGCACCTCATCGTGCTCACCTTTGTCGTGCTGTGGACTCTGCCTACGGCAGGCCTGCTCGTCAGCTCGGTGCGCGATGCCGACCAGTTGATCGTCTCCGGCTGGTGGACTGCACTGGTCCCCACCGAACGCAACGAAGCGCATCGAACCCAGTCGGCGGATGCCCAGGTGGAAGAGAACGGGATGTTCCGCATTGATGGCCAGTTGTTCCGCGAAGGCTCGGGACGCTCGGTCGTTGCCTGGGGTACCGGCCCGCGCACACTGGAAGAATATGAGCCGGGTGGAACCTGGGAGCGCGACGACGGTTCCCGCATCACCATAGAGTCGGATGGCAGCTATACCTGGCTGTCGGACGAGCCCTTTGAGCATACCAGAGGTATCCGACTGTTCTATATCGCCGCCATACCGCCGCGCTTCACGCTGGCCAACTATGAGCGGGTACTGGAGGCAGAGGGGATCGGGCGTGCCTTTATCAACTCGGTGACGGTAACGCTGCCGGCTACCTTCATACCCATACTGATCGCCGCATTTGCAGCCTATGCCCTCTCCTGGATGACCTTCTGGGGGCGTACCTTCTTCCTGGCGGCCATCGTCGGTCTGCTGGTGGTGCCGCTGCAGATGGCTCTGATACCGGTATTGAGTACCTACAACTGGCTGGGCCAGACCTGGATATCGAGCCTGGGCTGGGAGCCCCGATCCTATCTGGGTATATGGCTGGCTCACACCGGCTTCGGTCTGCCACTGGCGGTCTACCTGCTGCGCAACTACATGGTCGGTCTGCCCAAGGAAATCATGGAGTCGGCCCGTATGGACGGCGCCACGCACTTCAAGATTTTCATCTCGATCGTGCTGCCGCTGTCCATACCGGCACTGGCGTCGTTCGCCATCTTCCAGTTCCTCTGGGTCTGGAACGATCTGCTGGTCGCCATCGTCTTCCTGGGACAGGGTGAAGGACGGACCGTGCTGACAGCCCAGTTGCGTGAGCTGCTTGGCTCCCGTGGCGACAACTGGGAGATACTGACCGCAGGGGCCTTCATCACCATGATCGTACCGCTGGTCGTGTTTATCTCCATGCAGCGCTACTTCGTGCGCGGCATGCTGGCCGGCTCAGTCAAAGGCGGCTGAACCTGAGGCGGACAGCCGGGCTACAACGAGAACAAGCCCGGCTGTTCCGACGTGTACAAGGGACGACTCTTCAATGGATCGTCAAACAGCATCCTTGCCGGCCCTGGGTCTGGCAAGGGGCGCTGTCTACCCTGCACAGGTACACCGAATGAGACTCACATTAAAAGACCTGGCACGTGAGCTGGGCGTATCTACGGCTACCGTATCCAATGCCTTCAGTCGGCCGGATCAGTTGTCCGCCGAACTGCGGGAACGCATTCTCGCCGAGGCCCAGCGCCTTGGCTATCAGGGGCCCAATGCCACCGCACGCAGTCTGCGTCGCGGGCGCACGGGTATTATCGGGCTGATTCTGGCCGATCGACTGCAATACAACTTCGAAGACCCGGTGGCTACCCGCTTTCTGCACGGCGTTTCAGAGGTATTTGACCAGCAGAACGTCAACATGCTGCTGTTGCCCAGTCGCAGCGAGTTCTATCTGGGGCAGAGCTTCGACAGCCTGGCCGACGGCTATATCATCTATGGCCCGCCGCGCGACGGCCGGATACTCGACAAGGTAACGGCGCGGCGCAAACCCTCGGTCACCGTCGATTTCAATCTGGAAGGTGTGCGCTCGCTCAATATCGACAACTTTGCCGGCGCCCACCTGGCAGCCGCGCACGGCATACGCCATGCCTCCGGCCAGATTGCCGTACTCGGCCTGCGCCTGATCAGTGATGCGACCCAGATCAGCCGGGTGGGTGACCAGCCACTGACCACAGCCGAAGAATCCGTGTCCCGGCGCCGCCTGGATGGCTATCAGGCAGCGCTGCTGGAAGCCGGGCGCGAGCTCAACCCTGACTGGATCTGGAATGCCCCTGAGAGCCGCTATGAGCTGGGCTATCAGGCCGCCCGCGAAGCGCTGCTTTGCACACCCAGACCCGAATTGCTGCTGTGCATGAGTGACCGCCTGGCGCTGGGCGCGGTGGCCGCAGCACAGGACATGGGGCTGGTGATTCCTGACGACCTCAAGGTTATCGGTTTCGATGATATTCCTACAGCAGCCTATCAACGGCCGGCCCTGACCACCATTCATCAGCCCCAGCATGAGAAAGGCAGACAGGCTGCCCGCATGGTGCTGGGGCTGAACAACCGGAGTCGTGACATTGTACTGGATGCCAGACTGATCGTGCGTGACTCCTGCTGAGAAGAACCGATATGACTTTCAAGACAATGCAGCAAATAATGGCTCTGGCAGCCTCCGTTGTCCTGCTTGGCGGCCTGGTCAAGGCCTCCACCCTCACGATCGCCTGCGGTGCCGTGGGTACCGAGTTCGAACAGTGCCAGGCCGATGTGCAGGCCTGGGCAGAAAAAACCGGCCACAGCGTCGATATCCTGCGCCTGCCGGACGCCACCAATGAAAGACTGGACCTATATCAGGAGTTGCTCAACAGTGAATCACCGGAGCTGGATATCTATCAGTTGGACGTCGTCTGGGCCGGATTGCTGGCACACGACCTGATCGATCTGGAGCCGTATCTGGAACCCGATGATCCGGTCTATTTTGACAGTCTGATCCGCAACAACACGGTGCAGGACCGGCTCATCGCCCTGCCCTGGTTCATAGACACCGGCCTGCTCTATTATCGCAGCGACCTGCTGGAAGCGCATGGCCGGCGCGTACCGCAAACCCGGGATGAACTGACCGACACGGCGGCCTACATCATGGATCGGGAGCAGACCGGTCTGAGCGGCGACAAACTCTGGGGCTTCACCTGGCAGGGTGACAGCTATGAGGGCCTGACCTGTGATGCGCTGGAATGGTTCCACAGCCACACCGGCAGTTCCTTCGTCGAGACAGACCTGTCCGTCACCATCAATCAGCCCGGCAATGTCGACGCTCTGGCCACTGCAGCTTCCTGGATCGGCACCATCAGCCCCGAGGAAACACTGCAGCACAAGGAAGAAGACAGCCGTGAGCTGTTTCAGCGTGGCGATGCCGTCTTCATGCGCAACTGGCCCTACGCCTGGAACACGGCGCAGCAACCGGACAGTCCGGTGCAGGGAAGAGTGGGTATTGCCCCCTTGCCCAGTGGCCCGGACGGGGAATCTGCAGCCACGCTGGGAGGCTGGCAACTGGCAGTGTCGCGCTATTCGGAAAACCGGGAGCTGGCAGTGGAGCTGGTCAGATTTCTTGCCGGAGAGGACACCCAGAAAACCCGGGCGCTCGAGTCCGGGTACAATCCCGCCATTCCTGCACTCTACGACGACCCCGAGCTGCTGGCCGCCTTTCCCCAGTTCGAACAACTGGTCCAGATATTTCACGGCGGCGTAGCGCGGCCCGCCAGTGCCACTGGACGCGGCTACCCGCTGGTATCCCGCATCATTCAGCGCAATGTACACCGGGCCCTGAGTGGCACAGTGTCTCCGGAGGAGTCACTGCAGAACATGCATTCGCAACTGGTAAGACAAAGCCACTGGTTTGGGCACCAGCCCATACCCTGAGCAGGCAGCGCCGGGCCGGGTTCGCCCTGCCCGGCACCTGTCCGGGTGTTTCGTGGCATGGTTCACAAACTGTGTAATCGGCGCTTCATTTTCATCGAAGCTTTAACGACTTCACACTTTATTCCGACCACGGAGACTACACTGGATTCTACATCACGACTGTAACCATATAGCAGACGTTTGGAAGGAGACCAGTATGACCACAGATCAACTGCTGAGCCAGCCTCCGGCAAAGCTGGCGGAATCACTCAATGAGGCTCTGGCGCAGGAACAGATGACTCTGGAACAGTGGCTGGAACAACAGGCGGTGGACCGGGAGTCACTGCTGCAATACATGGAACACAGCGGTTTTTCCTACCTGCCGTTTCGCAATCGCTTCGAGTGACATGGATCAGAAGCGGCGATTGACCGACAGGCCGACATGGACCCGATTCTGGTTCATGGTGGTCTCGCCATCGATACCCACCAGCCAATCACGGCCGGGCAGCAACCACTCGGCCACCACCGACCACTCCCGGTCATCGTTGGCCCAGTCGTAGTAGCGCAGAGACACCCCGACTTCGGCCCCGAACGAGGACGGATTCAGGTGCAGGCCACCTTCGTACCACTCGTACGCCAGACGCATGTTCTCATAGGCACTGCCGGCATCGTGCACCGTCAGGCGCCCCCGGTGCCAGCGCGCCGCCACACTGAGGTAAACCGGCTCTGCGGGCGGCCACAACAGCCGACCACCGTAGTGACCCCAGTAACTGGTCACGTCATAGTCATCACTGCTGTCATAGCTGAAACGTTCGCCCTGATAGGCCCCCCCGAGCTCAAGCACGGCCCAGGGTGACAGCATCCAGTAGCCGGACAGGCCCAGTTGATAGCCAATGCCGTCCAGGTCATCCGCCGGCTGCATGGCAATGCCACCCAGTCGCAGTTGCAGACGGTCAAACAGGGTTGGAACCTGAGCTTCCTCGGAGGCGATCACCGGGTTGGCCTGCGCCGGTACGGCGACCAGATACAGCAGGGACAGGGTACTGACGGAGAAAAGGGTCGATAGCGCAAGCCTTCGCAACAGAGGTTCCTTTCGAGTCGGGGCAGTGTGTTCGCTCATGCCGGCATGATGCCATCCCCGCTCTGAAAACGGTAGTCGCGCTGCTGCCAGCTCTGGCACCGGTGCTTGAAAAGTCGCTCCGGCGAGGCCATATCCTTCGATAGAGGGCCCGCTGGGCGGCTATACCGGCAGCCATCGTCAGCAGACGGGCCCCGGAGGCCAGACCATGATCAAACCTGATGAATTCCTGAAAAAATACGGTTTTGACGAAGAGGACACGGCAGACGAAGAAGACCATTCGCTGGAGCGGCAGGCCCGTGACCGGGCCCGCCATCTGAAGCGTCCCAATGCGGGCACGCCGCATGACTGGGAGGAATGGCAGCGCCTGCAGGGCGACGACACCGATGACGACGATGAGAGTGGGTCAAAGCGCCAGCGGGGCAACTGACGCGGCCCGCCACTCAGGCGCTGCACAGCCAGGCCGTCAGCAAGGCGGTCACGGCCAGCAGGCTGTTCAGATGCGTCCGTTCATGGCCATGGGTGCTGTCGGTACCAAACCCCACCAGAGCCGTGCGGGTGTCATAACCGGCTTTCATGACCGAACTGCAGTCGCTGTGATAGTGGCGAAACACATCCCGCACCACGGGGATGTTCTGCCCGGCGGCCAGTTCTTCGAGCTGCGTCAGCAAGGTCAGGCTGTGCGGCCCGGAGGCATCCTTGAAACCCAGCGTCGCCCGCTGCTCATCACTGGCCTGGTTGGACGCCACCGGTGCAATATCGACACTGATCAGGTCCTCTACCGAGCGCGGTAGCATGTTGCCTGCTCCGTGGCCGGTCTCCTCGGCATTGGTGAACGCGAAGCAGGCCGGCACAGCCGGTGTGATGCCGGCTTCCTGCAGGCCATGCAGCGCTTCCAGCACACAGGCCAGAGCAGCCTTGTTGTCCAGAAACCGGCTGACCACATAGCCATTGGGCAGGAACTCGGGCTGCGGATCGATGCAGACGATATCGCCGGGCTGTATACCCAGCGCCACGGCATCTTCCCGCGTCGCCACCGGCGCATCCAGCCGCAGTTCCACCTGCTGCCAGCCCACGGGCTGCTGGTCCACTCCATCATTCCAGGCATGCCCTGAAGCCAGCAGGGGCAGTATGGTGCCCCGGACCTCGCCGTGCACCGTGCGCACTGTGGCGCGCGCGCCCTCGGCAAAGCGTGCCGACCAGGTGCCGAGTGGGGTCAGTTCCGGCCGCCCATTGGCGCGTACCGACTGCACCATGGCACCGAGCGTATCCACGTGGGCTGCTATGGCGCGTCTGGGCGGCCCCTCCCCCCAGGTGGCCAGCACGTTGCCGCGAGCGCCCTGTTCGACGGCCACCGGGAAGGCGGCCAGGCGCCGCATCATGTCGGTTTCAATGGCTGCCGTAGCACCGACCGGGCTGTCGATCAGCAGCAGTTCATGCAACGTTTTCAGCAGGCGCTGCGCATCAGGCTTGATCACTGATTGGCCTCCGCCCAGTGGTCCAGAAAGCGGTCCAGCGTCTGTGCCGTCACGTCCAGGTCATCTATCGTCACGGCTTCATCCGGGTGATGGCTGAGGCCGTCCTCGCAGCGCATGAACAGCATGCCGATGTCGGTCAGACTCTCCATGGCCAGGCCATCATGGCCGGCGCCACTGAACAGATAGCGCGTCTCAAGCCCCTGATCCTGTATTGCGGCGGCCAGGGTCGACTGAATGCGCGGCGAACAACTGACCTCGGTCTGCTCATAGTTGAGCCGGTGCTCCCAGTCCAGATGGCGCGCCTTGAGTGCCTGTTCGATCTGTTGCAGCAAGATGTCCCGAGCCCGGCGCCGAATGCGTGTTTGCGGTGAGCGCAATTCCAGGCTCATTTCGACGGCACCCGGAATGACATTGACCGCATCCGGAATCACCTTCAACTGGCCTACTACGCCGACCAGTTCATCGGTGTCCCGGCACAGCTGATCCAGCAACTGCACCACCTCACTGGCACCGACCAGCGCATCTCGCCGCAGATGCATGGGCGTGGTACCGGCATGACCCGCCTTGCCGATGATACGCAGATCATGGCGCTCTATGCCGGTGATGGCAGTCACAATGCCGACCGGCAGATTCTCTGCCTCCAGCAACGGCCCCTGCTCGATATGCAATTCCAGAAACCCGGACACCTGCTGTGGGTCCCGTGCCGCCGCCGGAATGATGGCCGGATCAGCGCCCAGGTCGCGCAGCGCCTGCTCCATGGTCACGCCGTCGGCATCGGTAGCCTGCAGCAGAGTCGGGTCAAAGGTGCCGGCCAGCGCCGCCGAGCCCACCAGGGTAGAGGAGAAACGGGTGCCCTCTTCATCGCTGAACGCGACCAGTTCCACCGGGTAGGGCAGTGGCCGCCCTTCGGCCTGGCGCTGCTGCAATACCACCAGCGGCAACAGCACGCCCATGATGCCGTCATAGCGGCCACCCTGACGCACGGTATCCTGGTGCGAACCGATGATCAGGGTGCGTGCGCTCGGATCTGTACCGGCCCAGCGCCCCACCAGATTGCCCGCACCATCCAGCGATACCTCGGCACCGGCGCTCTCGAACCACTGACGCATTTCCACCAGCAGCGCCTGATGCTCGGCCGAGCCGAGCACCCGGGTCACGCCCGGACCAGGCTCGGAAAAGGTTGCCGCCTGATCCAGCAATGTCATCGCCTCACGGCCCATTGAACTCATTGATCCACCTCCTGATCACTGACCTGACCCCGCTTATCGGGCTCGGACGGGGTAGGAACACCCGCCAGAAACCCCTGAAAAGCAGGTGTTCTGGTTTTCTGATAAACCGCTTCCAGAGCCAGCGTACAGTCCTGGTCTGCCCAGTCCACACGCAGATCAACCGGCGGCTGATCCGGATACAGCACCTTGAGTGATGCACTGTGTGAACCGCGAAAATCGCCCCCGGCCTGCTCGCCGGCCTGCAGAGCGGCCAGCAGTCGTTCATGCATGGGCAACTCCGGTCGCTCAAGATAGCAGGCCTGCATGACCTGCAGCACCGCCGCGTCACTCAGCATATTGCCGGCCAGAGCCAGGTGGTCCTCACAATGGTGCGCCATCTGCCCCAGATTGGCGCTGCCGGTATGGCCAGCTGTCTGGCCCCAGCGATCACACACCACCACCTGGCGGTAGTCGGAACCGCCGTCCATGCGTATCAGTTCATCGCGCACGGCGCCAGCATTGAAGCCGTCTTCCAGCATCTTCAGGCCCCACTCACCATACAGCCAGTTGGTAAATGCACCTTGAGTGGCAATGACCCCTGCCCCGATTCTTGCATGAGTCACGAAACCGCCGACAGCCACACTGCCAGTCGCCGTCGCCACGCCCATGGCGCCATGGTCGGCATCATGGGCTATGATGGAATAGGTCATATCACCTTCTTGTCTGTTATCTCTGCAC
This sequence comes from Natronospirillum operosum, assembly GCF_004768465.1. Classification (GTDB taxonomy): domain Bacteria; phylum Pseudomonadota; class Gammaproteobacteria; order Pseudomonadales; family Natronospirillaceae; genus Natronospirillum; species Natronospirillum operosum. The sequence continues at coordinate 87,938 of NZ_SRMF01000009.1, read as the reverse complement.
TGTCAGTTCAATTTATCACTATAAATACTATTGCGTCTAACTATTTATAATGATAAATCTGTTCAGGTCAGTCTGGCCGAACTGCAAGCGAAAATGCATCCACTTGCCGGCACTATCGCCCGGACTATTCAGAAGAAAAACACAGAGAGGCACCACACCGTGAGCGCAAAACTTCAACGCACCGCACTGGCTGCGCTGGCTCTGGCCAGTTCGCTGGCCTGGGCGCAGACGCCACCCAACGTACTGGTGGTCGGACAGATTGCCGAACCCCAGTCCCTCGACCCGCACGCCGTAACTGCGGTCAATGACTTCCGTATTCTGGTCAACATCTATGATGGCCTGGTTCGCTATGCGGACGGCACGCTTGAAGTCGAACCCGCCCTGGCCGAAAGCTGGGATGTCAGCGACGACGGCATCACCTATACCTTCCAACTGCGCGAGGGTGTCGAGTTCCACGATGGAACTCCGTTCAATGCCGAAGCCGTGGTATTCAACTTCGAACGCATGCTGGATGAAAATCACCCCTACCACGACACCGGTCCCTTCCCGCTGGCCTTCTATTTCGGTGAAGTCGATACCGTGGAAGCCACGGGCGACCATGAAGTGACCTTCAACCTGTCCGAACCCTTCGCGCCGTTTCTGTCCAACCTGGCCTACCCGACCGGGCTGATCATTTCGCCCGAGGCCGTGCGTGAACACGGCGAAGATGTGGGCCGCTCGCCGGCCGGCACCGGTCCGTTCCAGTTCGAGGAGTGGGTCAGCAATTCGCGGGTAACGGTCAGCCGCAATGACAACTACTGGGAAGGTGCGCCGGATCTCGAGGCCGTCATCTTCCGTCCGATCACCGATGCCAACACGCGTGTTGCCGAGATGATGGCCGGCGGTATCGACATGATGGTGGAAGTACCACCGGACAATGTTGCCACCTTCGCCAATGACGCCAGTTTCACGGTCTACGAGGAAGCCGGTCCGCACCTCTGGTTCCTGATCCTCAACATGAAGGAGGGCCCGATGCAGAGCCGCGAAGTGCGGCAGGCCATCAACTACGCCATCGACAAGGAGGCTCTGGTCAATGACGTTCTGCAGGGCACGGCCACGGTTGCTGCCGGCCCGACTCCACCGGCTTTCAACTGGGCCTACAATGAAGATCTGGACCCCTATCCGCATGACCCGGAGCGGGCGCGTGAACTGCTGGCCGAAGCCGGCTACGAAGGCGCTGATCTGACCTTCTATGTCACTGAAGGCGGCTCCGGCATGCTGGACCCGCTGTCCATGGGCGCCGCCATTCAGGCTGATCTGGACGACATCGGCCTCAATGTCAGCATCGAGACCTATGAGTGGAATACCTTTCTTGGCCTGGTCAACCCCGGTCTCGAAGGCAAGGCCGACATGGCCCAGATGGCCTGGATGACCAATGACCCGGACACCCTGCCCTTCCTGGCGCTGCGCACCGAAGCCTGGCCTGAAGAAGGCGGCTTCAACTCCGGCTACTACAGCAATCCGGAAGTCGATGAGTTGCTGACCCGGGCCCGCCAGAGCACGGATCTGGAAGAACGTGCCGAGCTGTACAAGGCCATGCAGGAAATCGTCTATGAAGACGCGCCCTGGGCGTTCATTGCCAACTGGCAGCAGAATGCCGTGGCCACGGACCAGGTGCAGAACTTCCGTCTGCAGCCGTCCTTCCTGCTGGAACTGCGGGATGTGAGCAAGCCGTAAGGCACCCTGAAACGGGTCTGGCCGGTCACTGACCGCGCCAGACCCGTCTCGTTGTTCAATCTGCCGATCACAGGGAGAGCCTGTCATGCATACCCAGCTCTGGCGCTATATTGGCAAGCGCCTGTTGCTCATGATCCCGGTGCTGTTCGGGCTGAGCATCATCGTCTTTCTGATCATGGCACTGATTCCCGGTGATCCGGCACAGGCCATTCTGGGCGCCTACGCGACACCCGACAATGTGGCCCGCATCAATACCCAACTGGGGTTGGACCAGCCACTGCCCATGCAGTACATCACCTGGCTGACCAATATTCTGCAGGGCGATTTCGGCCGCTCCTACGCCCAGAACCGCGCTGTGCTCGACATCATTACCGAGCGCTTTGGCGCCACCCTGATTCTCGCCGGCACCGCTCTGGTGCTGTGCTCCATCTTCGGCTTGTTGGCCGGCATCATCTCCGCCAGCCGCCAGTACGGCCTGGCCGACAAGATGATCACCTTCATTGTGCTGATCGGCATCTCGATGCCCGCCTTCTGGCTGGGCCTGTTGCTGATCATGTTCTTCGCCGTTGATCTGCGCTGGCTGCCGGCCAGCGGCATGTATTCCATGTGGGGCGGTGGCGGCCTGCTCGACCTGCTGCGCCACCTGATTCTGCCGGCCTCGACGCTGGCCTTTATCGCCACCGGCGTCATTGCCCGCCTGACCCGCGCCAGCATGCTGGAAGTGCTGCGTCAGGACTATATCCGCACCGCCCGCGCCAAGGGCCTGCATGAGCGTCGGGTCATCTACCGCCATGCGTTCAAGGCAGCCATGGTCAGCGTGGTGCCGGTGATCGGCATCCAGGCTGGCTTCGTGCTCGGCGGTGCCGTCTATGTGGAAACCGTATTCCAGTGGCCCGGTATCGGCAGCATGCTGGTCAATGCCATCTCCCAGCGTGATCTGCTGCTGGTACAGGGCGGCGTGCTGATCGTGGCAGCGGCCTATGTGGTGTTCAACCTGCTCGCCGACGTGGTGCAATTCATTCTGGACCCGAGGGTGACCGCATGAGCCGCTTCATGAATATAAGCAACGCCCTGCCCCTCGCCCGCTGGTTCGGCCACCGCCACAGCCGTACCTCGCCGCTGCAACTGCTGCTGCGCAATCGGCTGGCCGCAGCCGGCCTGATTGTACTGATCGCGGTCTGTATTCTGGCCCTGATCACGCCCTGGCTGCCTTTGCATCACCCCAATCAGACCGCGCTGGGCAATCGCCTGCTGCCGCCGGGGTCTGACGGTCACCTGCTGGGTACCGACCATCTGGGGCGCGATATTCTGGCGCGCATACTCTGGGGCACCCGGGTGTCACTGTCAGTCGGTATTTCCGCTACTCTCGTGGCCGCCACGGTCGGCTCCATACTCGGCATACTGGCTGGCTATTTCGGCCGCCATGTCGACAACATCCTGATGCGCGGCATCGACATGGTCATGGCCTTCCCCTACATCCTGCTGGCCCTGGCCATTGTCGCCGTGCTGGGGCCGGGTCTGCTCAATGCCCTCTATGCCATCGCCATTGTGAACATCCCCTTCTTTGCCCGGAATGTGCGCGGGGTCACCGTGACCCTGCGCAACCGGGAGTTTGTTGACGCGGCCCTGCTGTCCGGCAAGGGGCACGCCAGGATTCTGCTCACCGAGATTCTGCCCAATGTGCTGCCCGTCATCGTGATCACCATGTCGACCACCGTCGGCTGGATGATTCTGGAGACGGCCGGCCTGTCCTTCCTCGGCCTTGGCGCGCAGCCACCTCAGGCGGATCTGGGTTCCATGCTGGGCGAGGGCCGGCGGCTGATTTCGACTGCCCCCCATGTGGCCACCATTCCCGGCCTGATGATCTTCCTGCTGGTAATGAGCATCAATCTGCTCGGTGACGGCGTGCGCGATGCCCTGGACCCGCGCCTGAAAGCCGGCGCCCTGCGCCGTCCGGCAGCGCGTACCCGTACCGCACCTGCGGCACGCCAGCAGCCAACGGGAGAGCCCAAGGGCCTGCTGGAAGTCGACAACCTGCGCACCGAGTTTCATCTGGACGGCCAGGTGCATCAGGCCGTCAACGGCCCCACCTTCCATATCGAGCCCGGTGAGTGTCTGGGTATCATTGGTGAATCCGGTTCCGGCAAGTCGGTCACCGCCATGTCGCTGCTGGGGCTGGTGGCTTCGCCGCCCGGCATCATCCAGAACGGACAGGTCAACTATCAGCGCCAGAACCTGCTCGGTGTCTCCGACCCGGTACTGCGGGGCTATCGCGGCGGTGAACTGGCTTACATCTTTCAGGACCCGCTGTCGACCCTACACCCACTGTTCACGGTCGGTGATCAACTGGTAGAAGCCCTACGGGCACATCGGCCGCTGAGCTATCGGGCCGCCTGGCAGGAAGCGGTCAGACGGCTGGAGGAAGTCCGCATGCCCAACGCAGCGCGGCGGGCGAAGTCCTATCCGCATCAGCTCTCCGGGGGTATGCGCCAGCGCGTCAGTATTGCCATGGCGCTGGCCAATGATCCGCAACTGATCATTGCCGATGAACCCACCACAGCGCTGGATGTGACGGTGCAGGCGCAGATACTGAAACTGCTCAACCGACTGCGCGAGCAGAAGCAGGCCAGCCTGATGTTCATCACCCACGACTTCGGGGTGGTCAAGCAGATCTGCCATCGGGTAGCGGTAATGTATGCCGGTGAAATCGTCGAGATCGGCCCGGTCGAGGAGATTCTGGCCAGACCGGCGCACCCCTACACCCGACGCCTGATCGGCTGTGTGCCCAGTGTTGACTACGAGGGTGGCCGACTGGCGGAAATCCCCGGCCTGCCGCCGCAGGTCAGCAACCTGCCGGTGGGCTGCAAGTTTGCCGACCGCTGCGACCAGGTCACGGACCAGTGCCGGGCCGCGCCCATTGAACTGGACACCCTGAACGAACGCCATCAGGCACGTTGCATTTTTGCACGGGAGGTCAGCGCATGACTATGGCTACCGAAACCGGCGCCCCTGTTGATACCACGAAAACGGCGCTGCAGGTCACCGACCTGATCAAGCAATTTGGCGGTGGGCGCTCCCTGTTGGGCCGCCCGCTGCCGGCCGTGCACGCAGTGCGCGGCCTCTCCTTCGAGGTCAGACCGGGCGAGATACTGGGCATTGTCGGTGAGTCCGGCTGCGGCAAGTCGACCGTGGCGCGCATGCTGGTCGGCCTGGAATCACCGACCGAGGGCCGCATCACGCTGCGCGAGGAACCGCTGGCGGAGCCGGGCAAGCCAATCAAGCGCACTGTGCTGGCGCGCAAGATCCAGTATGTGTTTCAGGACCCGATCAGCTCTCTGAACCCGCGCAAGACGATCCGCGAGATTCTTTCGGCACCCCTCTACTACCTGCGCGGCATGACCGAGAGCCAACGCGCCGAACGGCTCAAGGAGCTGATGGCGGCGGTCAATCTGCGCCCGGAATTTCTGGACCGGTATCCGCACGAGTTCTCCGGCGGTCAGGCGCAGCGCATCGGCATCGCCCGGGCGCTGGCGGCCGAGCCGGAGGTGCTGGTGCTGGATGAACCGGTGTCGGCACTGGATGTGTCGGTCCAGGCTCAGGTGCTCAATCTGCTGCAGGACCTGCGCCGGCAGTTCAACCTGACCTATGTGTTTATCAGCCATGACCTGGGTGTGGTACGCAACCTGTGTGATCGGGTCGCGGTGATGTATTTCGGGCGCATTGTGGAGACAGGCTCGACCCGTGCCCTGTTCGACAACCCGCAGCACCACTACACCCGGCTGCTGCTGGACAGTGTGCCCGGCGCGCGCGACGGCACCCTGCCCGATGAAGCCGCCAATGCGGAACTGCCGGATCCCTTTCATCCGCCCACTGGCTGTGCCTTCGCACCGCGCTGCTCTGCCGCATCGGAACAGTGCAGACAAAGCGACCCGGAACTGGACACCCGGCGTCAGGACGGGCAGCAGGTGGCATGTTATCATCCGGCCGGTGAGTCCGCAGACTGAGGTACCGACCCGACATCATGACCAGACCGACAGCCCCAGGCTCAGGAGGAGCACCGCGCCGGGAACGCAAGCGTTCCGATTCCGTCATGGAAGCCCTGAAGGACTGGATCACCGAACACCAGCTGCGGCCGGGCGACCGACTGCCGCAGGAGAAGGACCTGCTGGAGCAGTTCAACGCCAGCAAGGGCACCATCCGGGAGGCACTCAAGGGCCTGGAATCCCAGGGCCTGGTGGTCACTCGCACCGGCCCGGGCGGCGGTGCCTTTGTGGCCGACGTGCCGCCTGATCACGCCATGTCACTGCTCTCGAACTACTTCTATTTCAAGGACATCACCATCCACGACATCTACCAGTTGCGCGTGCATCTGGAGCCGGAGATGGCGGCCAGTGTGGTGGGGCGTCTGACACCTGAAGACTTCGATCGTCTGCAGACCACCATGACCATCTATCATGCGCCGCCGACGACACAGGAGGAAGAGCACAACTTCCGCCTGGCCGAGCTGAGCTTTCATGAGGTGCTGGTGTCGCTGTGCCCCAACCCGATCCTTTCCTTCACCTGCCACTTTCTGCTCGGGTTACTGAAAAACCTGCGCCTGTGCCACGACATCTATGACCTGCCGAATCCCGAGCTCTGGGAGACGGGCAAGCATTATCAGATGCAGTTGCTGGAAGCGCTGAAACGCGAAGACGAGCCTGCCGTGCGCCAGATCATGCGCGAGCACATGCTGCGCGCCGAGGCGCTGATGGAAGCGCAGGAAACCATCGTGCTTGACCGGTTTCACTGACGACTATAGTCGACAGTAGACAGTCGACGGTGAGCACCCAGCCTGCGACTCCAACCGAGCCTCCCAGCCCTTGTGTGGGCTGTGGCCCTTGGCCACGCACGGGCGCCATCTTCCTAAGGGCCCTTCCAATGTTGTGCCCAGCGGACCGCCGCCACGCTCGGGTACATGCCTGTGAGACACGCAAAAAACGTCGTCCCTGACAGCTCGACTCCACACATCCCTGTGCGGAGACGGTCTCACAGTGCATGCACCCGGCAGGCGACTCTTCCGGCACCACCCTTCGTAGGAGGCCACCCCGTGGCCGATCGCACTTGAATGTCCTTACTACGCCATCTTGTGCAAGGTGCGTTTTAAACGATGTCACTGCAGGTGCGGTCGCCGGGAGTGGGTACTGGGTGAGCAGACCGTTTGCGGCCAGGGATGGCCGCAACCGAGCTGTCAGGGACAAAATTGCTGGGAGCAATTTTGCACGAGCGCAGCGAGCCCGCAGGGTCAGGCCCAGGGACGGGCCTGATACGAGTTTTTGCGTGTCTGCAAACCCAGTACCCCGACCACGGCGGGTTGGCAGAGGGTTACAGTGGATCGGCAGGCAAACAGGCCAAAGGCCTCTGGCGACGCCATGCGTGGCCAAGGGCCACAGCCCACAGGTGGTTCAGGCGGCGGATGCGGCAGCTCAGAACTTGAGGCCGCTGCCTCCGCCCTGTCCACCGCCGAAACCACCGCCTTCCTGCCCGGGCACGACGATGGAAGAGGCCTGCTCGCGGCGCATCTCTTCGATCTGCTTGATGGTGTCTTCCATGCCCTGCCTGGCAGCCGCGCCGAATTTCTCCACCGCCTCTTCGAGGCTGTCCGCCTCGATATCGAAGTTCACCGGCAGCGCGCCGGCCTGGGTCATGATCTGGGTCTGACCGTGGAAGCGAATTGCCCGATTTTCATCACGCTCGCCGTTCACCGTCACCGGCGTCAACTGACGCAGAGTGCCGGCACGCAGGTCAGTAATGACCTCATCCCGGTAAAGATTGTTGGCGTCTAGGCTAAGATCAAGGTCTGAAAGCTGCTGGCTCATGGACAACTCCGATATTCGTGCTTAACTTGTCTGTGGCACCCATATTTCAAGTGGCTGCCGATTTGGAACACAGGGTACAGGAGGCCGCCGTAACCCGTAAACCAGGGATTACACGGCCGAAAACCGCCATCCGGGGTTGGGCGGGTACTTGCCTTGACGACCTGCACCCGGACCCGGCCTAATGTGCAGGTTGCATAAACAAGTGACACGCAACCCGTTCTGAATACAACAAAAATATCGGGATGTGCTTGCCCGGCACCCTTTGCAAGCCGCATTGAAGCAAGACATCAAAAAATAGAGGAAACGTAGCATGACCATTACTCTGAGAGCCGTTGTCAGCGGTGTAGCCGCCACGGCACTGGCGCTATCCACCGCCGTGTCCGCAGAAACCCTGCGCTGGGCCAACGTAGGCGACTCCCTGACCTTCGACCCGCACGCCCAAAACCACGGCCAGACTCATACCATTTCCCACCAGGTTTACGACTCACTGATCTACTCCGACCACACCGGCGCCCAAACCGCAGGCCTGGCCACCGACTGGTACATTCTCGATGACGACCCGGAAGTCTGGGAGTTCCAGTTGCGTGAAGGCGTGACCTTCCATGAAGGCCAGTCACTGACCGCCGATGACGTCGTTTTCTCTTTCGAGCGGGCGCTGCAGCCCAATTCAGACATGCGCCCCCTGATCAACACCATTGTCGAGATCTGGGCCGAGGACGACTACACCGTGCGCATGCGCACCGATGGTCCGAACCCGCTGCTGGCCAACAATCTGACCAACCTGTTCATCATGAGCCGGGAATGGGCGGAAGCCAACAATGTCACCGAGGTGCAGGACTACTCTGGCGGTGAAGAAAACTACGCCGTACGTAACGCCAATGGCACCGGCCCCTACCGCCTGGTCAGCCGTGAAGCCGACGTGCGCACCGAAATGGAACTGTTCGAAGACTTCTGGGGCATGGACCAGTACCCGCTGGAAGTCAGCCGCATCGTCTTTACGCCGATCCAGTCCGGCTCCACTCGTGCCGCCGCCATCCTGTCCGGTGAAATCGACTTCCTGCAGGATCCGCCGGTACAGGACGTGAACCGTCTGCAGGCCGCCAATGACATCGTGGTACGCAATGCCCCCCAGAACCGCAGCATCTTCTTCGGCATGGATCAGGGCCGCAGCGAACTGCGCACCAGCAACATCCAGGGTGAAAACCCGTTTGCCGACCGTCGCGTCCGTCAGGCCATGGATCTCGCCATTGATCGCAACGCCATCCAGCGCATCGTCATGCGTGGTCAGTCTGCACCGGCCGGCATGATCGCGCCTTCCTTCGTCAACGGTTATGAAGAAGAGCTGGATCGCGTCACCGGCACCAACACTGCCCGGGCACGCGAGTTGATGGCCGAAGCCGGTTATGAAGATGGTTTCAGCGTCACCATGACCTGTACCAATGACCGCTACATCGAAGACGAAGGCATCTGCCAGGCCGTCACCGGCATGCTGGGTCAGATCGGTGTGCAGGTGAACCTGAACGCTCGCCCGAACAGCATTCACTTCGCCGAACTGCAGAACGGTGAGCTGGACTTCTACCTGCTGGGCTGGGGTGTTCCGACGCTGGACAGCCACTATGTCTTCGACTTCCTGCTCGAAACCAAGACTGACAACAGCGGTGCCTGGAACTTCACTGGCTGGTCCAACGAAGAGTTCGACGCCCTGTCACGTCAGTTGCCGACCGAGACCGACCTGGAGCGCCGCAACGAGCTGATTGCTCAGGCCTGGCGCATTGCGCAGGAAGAAGTCGTCTATCTGCCGATTCACCATCAGGTACTGAACTGGGCCATGCGCAGCGATGTTGTCATGGACGTTCACCCGGAAGATCAACCCATGATCAAATACCTGACTTTCGAGTGAGGTACTCTGACTGCTCCTGCGGGAGCAGTCAGCTTATTCCATTATTATAAACAAGGCGGTGCCGGGTTCATCGGCGCCGCCTTCATGACTCAACACGCCGTTTTTCAGAGGATCTCCCGCCATGCTCGCGATGCTGATCCGACGACTGATACAGTCTATCGTCGTCATGCTCGTGGTCGCCTTTATCGCATTCAGTCTGTTTCAGTTTGTGGGTGACCCCATCAACAATATGGTGGGCCAGGAAGCCTCCGCTCAGGAACGGGCCGAACTGCGTGAACGACTGGGCCTGAACGACCCTATACCGATTCAGTTCATGCGCTTTGTCGGCAACGCTGCCCAGGGCAATTTCGGCATTTCCTATCGCATGGCACGTCCGGTGTCTGCGGTGATCGCCGAACGCCTGCCGGCCACTCTGGAACTGGCCATGATTTCTGCCTTCTTTGCTCTCAGCATGGGCATAGGGCTGGGTGTCTACACGGCACTCAAACGCAGCGGCGTACTCAGCAATTTCATCATGACCGTATCGCTGATCGGGGTGTCACTGCCGACCTTTCTGATCGGTATTCTGCTGATTTATATTTTTGCCGTGGAATTGCGCTGGCTACCCTCTTTCGGGCGCGGCCAGGTCGTACGCATCAGCGACTGGTGGACCACCGGCCTGCTGACACCCTCGGGACGCGCATCGCTGATTCTGCCCGCAATCACTCTGGGCCTGTTCCAACTGACCTTGATCATGCGTCTGGTGCGCGCCGAGATGCTGGAGGTGCTGCGCACCGACTACATCAAGTTTGCCCGGGCCCGAGGCCTGGCGCAGCGCTCCATTCATTTCCACCATGCGCTGAAAAATACCCTGCTGCCGGTGATCACCATCACTGGCCTGCAACTGGGTACCATCATCGCCTTTGCGATCATCACGGAAACCGTCTTCCAGTGGCCTGGCGTTGGCCTGCTGTTCATCAACGCCATTCGGTTTGTCGACGTGCCCATGATGTCCGCCTACCTGGTGCTGATCGCGCTGGTATTCGTCGTCATCAACCTGATTGTTGATGTTCTGTACTTTGTTGTGGACCCGCGACTGCGGGCCACCAAACACTGAAGCCCTGAGTGAACCAAGGAACTGAACCCATGACTACTGAGCAAACCGCCGGGGATCAGCCACTGCGACCCTCACTCTGGCGCCGTATTCTGGACAGTGATCTGCTGTACAGCTTTCTGCGCAAGCCTGTTGTGATCGTGTCCTTTGTGCTGACCGTGATCATTGTCCTGGCCGCCGTGCTGGCGCCCTGGATCGCCCCGCACACACCGTTTGACCCGGCCTCGCTGAACCTGATGAATGGTTTTACGCCACCGTTCAGCGCCAACGAGTTCACCGGCGACACCTTTATTCTCGGCACCGACAGCCAGGGCCGCGATGTGTTCTCGGCCATACTGTATGGCGCCCGCATCTCGCTGCTGGTCGGCTTTTCCGCCGTCGCCTTTGCCATGATTCTGGGCGTGGGTCTGGGCCTGCTGGCCGGCTACAAGGGCGGCTGGGTCGACAGCCTGATCATGCGCGTGGCCGACGTGCAGCTGAGCTTTCCGGCCATTCTGGTGGCGCTGATGATATTCGGGGTCATGCGCGGTGTGATTCCGCCGCAGCAGCAGGACCAGATGGCCATCTATGTGCTGATTCTGGCCATCGGTCTCAGTGACTGGGTGCAGTATGCACGCACCGTGCGCAGCTCCACCATGGCCGAAAAGAACAAGGAATACGTGCAGGCCGCGCGTCTGTTCAGCGTGCCGGCGCACCGCATCCTGCTCAAGCACATTCTGCCCAACGTCACCGGCCCGATACTGGTCATTGCCACCATTGGTCTGGCGCTGGCCATCATTCTGGAAAGCACCCTGTCCTTTCTCGGCGTGGGCGTGCCGGCGACCCAGCCCAGCCTGGGCACACTGATCCGTATCGGGCAGGACTATCTGTTCTCCGGCGAGTGGTGGATCACTATCTTCCCGGGCCTGACACTGCTGGTACTGGCGCTGTCGGTCAACCTGCTGGGTGACTGGCTGCGTGATGCCCTGAATCCGAAACTGCGCTGATCCTGGAACAAGGTGATTATCGATTATGAATGATGTCCTATTGTCAGTCCGGGATCTGGTGGTGGAGTTCCCCAAGCGGGACAAGGTGCTCACCGCCCTGGACCATATCAACCTGGAAGTACGCCGGGGCGAGATCCTCGGCATGGTGGGTGAATCCGGTGCCGGCAAGTCGCTGACCGGCGCCGCCATCATCGGCCTGCTGGAACCCCCCGGCCGCATTGCCCATGGCGAGATCGTGCTGGACGGCCAGCGTATCGACAACCTGCCCTATGGCCAGATGCGGCGCATTAGAGGCCGCAAGATCGGCATGGTGTTTCAGGACCCGCTGACCTCTCTGAACCCCATACTGACCATTGCCGAGCAGTTGATCGAAACCATCCGCACCCATCTGCCGATGAACGAGAAGCAGGCTCGCGAGCGTGCCGTGGAGTTGCTCGAGGAGGTCGGCATCCCGGCCGCCCGGCGGCGCCTGGATGACTATCCGCACCATTTTTCCGGCGGCATGCGCCAGCGGGTGGTCATTGCTCTGGCCCTGGCCGGCGAACCCGACCTGATCATTGCCGATGAGCCCACCACGGCTCTGGATGTGTCGGTACAGGCGCAGATTATTGACGTCCTGAAACGCCTGTGTCGCGACCGGGGTGCCTCGGTCATTCTGGTGACACACGACATGGGTGTCATCGCCGAGGCCGCTGACCGGGTGGCAGTGCTGTATGCTGGTCGCGTGGCCGAAATCGGTCCGGTACGCCAGGTGGTCAAGGACCCCAGCCACCCCTACACCGTGGGCCTGATGGGCTCCATCCCGTCCGTGGTGCATGACATCGACCGCCTGACCCAGATTCCGGGCTCCATGCCCCGTCTGGACAACATTCCTCAGGGCTGTGCGTTCAACCCGCGCTGCAGCCAGGTACATGACCGCTGCTACCGGGATCGTCCAAACCTGATTGCCGTCGAGAGCAAGCCGGACAATCAGGTAGCATGCTGGCTGTTCGACGAGAGGGCATCATCATGAGTTCACAACCGCTGCTGCACGTCGAAAACCTGTCGCGCGAATTCGATGTATCCAAACCCTGGCTGAACCGGGTGATCGAACGTCTGCCCGAGCAGCATCTGCGCGCGGTCGACAATGTGTCCTTCGATATTCCCAGGGGCGAAACCTTTGCCCTGGTGGGCGAATCCGGTTCCGGCAAGTCGACCATCGCCAAGCTGGTAGTGGATCTGATCCGGCCGACCCGGGGCCGTATTCTGTTCGATGGCAAGAATCTGCCCGAAACACGGGGGCGGGAGTTCATCACACTGCGCCGCCGCGTGCAGATGATCTTTCAGGACCCGTTTGCCAGCCTCAATCCGCGCTGGCGGGTGGGTGACATCATCTCGGAGCCGATCTATGCCTTCGACCTGACCAGCCAGTTGAAGACCTCCGTGACCAGGCGGGTGGAAGAACTGCTCGAAACCGTGGGTCTGGCCGGCCGCGACCGCCACAAGTTCCCGCACGAGTTTTCCGGCGGTCAGCGCCAACGTATCGCCATTGCGCGGGCGCTGTCGGCGATGCCGGACTTTCTGGTCTGTGACGAACCGACCTCGGCGCTGGATGTGTCGGTGCAGGCGCAGATTCTGAACCTGATGCGGGATCTGCAGGAAGAACTGGGACTGACCTATCTGTTCATCAGTCACGACATGTCGGTGGTGCGCCATATGGCGGATCGCATCGGTGTGCTGTATCTCGGCGCGCTGGTGGAGAATGCACCGGCGCAGGAGCTGTTCCGCAACCCGTCGCACCCCTACACGCGGATGCTGCTTGATGCCATTCCGGACCACGAGATGACCGGCCGCAAGCGCAAGCCGGTCAAGGGCGAGATCCCCAATCCGATCGATCCGCCCAGTGGCTGTACCTTCCATCCGCGCTGCGAGTACGCCAACGACCGCTGCAAGGCCGAGGTACCGCACCTGATCGCCACTGCCAGTGATCACTATGCCTCCTGCTTTGCAGTGGAAGAAGGCCGGCTGCCGAAGGCCGAAGCCATCGCCTGAGCGCCAGACCGGGCTGATTCGCGGGCCACAGCGCAGGACCGTCGCCAGCTCGGGTACATACCGGTGAGACACGCCGTAAATACGTCCATGTAGGCTCGACTGCAGCATCCCTGCTGCAGACGGTCTCACCGTGCATGCACCCGGCTGGCGACTCCAACGCTGCCATAATCACGAATCGCCCAGGGGGCTGGGCTCCTACGGCGAAAGTAACCGTTCGTGCCCGTAGGAGCGCACCCCGTGCGCGATGGCTCAATCGCCGCCCAGCGCAAATTCGCCAATAGGACTTGGCCTCTGCGTACAATAAGGGCCACAAAAAAGGGCGCCCGGAGGCGCCCTTTCTGGTCTTGCTTTCACCCGTTACCGGTCATCAGATGGAGTCGTTGAACACCTCTTCCATCTTCTTGGACGGCGGCGGGGTCATCAGGGTCACCACGATAATGGCAATGGTGGCCAGGATGAAGCCGGGCACGATTTCGTACAGGCCGAACGGGCCGCCGATCAGATCCCAGATCACCACGGTGGAACCACCGACAATGATACCGGCCAGACAGCCCTGACGGTTCATGCGTTCCCAGAACAGCGACAGGATAATGGCCGGACCGAAGGCCGCACCAAAGCCGGCCCAGGCGTAGGCCACCAGTTCCAGTACCACGCTCTCGTCATCCAGCGAGATGGCAAAGGCAATCAACGCAATCACCACTACCGCGATACGACCGATGCGAACCAGTGATTCGGAATCGGCATTCGGGTTGAATATGGCGCGATAGAAATCCTCGGTCAGGGCCGAAGAGGACACCAGCAACTGGGAGTCCGCAGTCGACATGATGGCCGCCAGGATCGCTGCCAGCAGGAAGCCGGCAATGACCGGATGGAAGACCGCTTCCACCAGCATGATGAACACGGTTTCCCCATCAGCCAGCCCGTCGCTGAAATAGCCGACACCAACCACACCGACAAACATGGCGCCGAACAGGCCCAGAGCGGTCCAGGTCACGGCGATGCGGCGCGCCGACTTGACGGCTTCACGGCTCTTGATGCCCTTGAAACGCGCCAGGATGTGCGGTTGACCAAAATAGCCCAGACCCCAGGCCAGCGAGGACACGATGCCGATAAAGCCGAGCGCAGTCCCGGTGCCATCGGTCCATATATCCGTCATCGCCGGATTCTGGGCACTGATGGCTGACATTGGCGAGACATCCATGGCATTCATCGCCAGCACGGGCACGATCAGCAGCGCAGCGACCATCAGCAGCCCCTGCACCAGGTCGGTCCAGGACACGGCCAGGAAACCACCGAACAGGGTATAGGAGACAATGGCCAGGGTACCGATGGCCACCGCCAACGTGTAGTCCAGACCGAATACCGTTTCGAACAGCTTGCCACCTGCGACCAGACCGGAACTGGTGTAGAACAGGAAGAACAGCAGAATGAAGATGGCCGAAATGATCCGCAGCGAGGGATGGTCTTCAAAGCGATTGGCGAAATACTGCGGCAGCGTCAGTGCATTGCCCGCATTGTACGACATGGTACGCAGACGCGGCGCCACAATCAGCCAGTTCAGATAGGTACCGGCCAGCAGACCGACGCCGATCCAGCCGGCGCCGAGACCCGACGCAAAGGCCGCCCCGGGCAGACCCAGCAACAGCCAGCCCGACATGTCGGACGCACCGGCCGACAGCGCCGAAGGCCAGGCCCCCAGAGAGCGACCGCCCAGAATATAGTCTTCCAGGTTATTGGTACGGCGATAAGCCCAAACCCCTATGGCCATCATACCTGCCAGGTAGATGATAAAGGTTATGGTAATGGTGATACTGTTACCAACCATGGTTTCTTCCTCATTGTTTTACTTGTTTTCGGCAAGGCTCAGCCCGCAGGCCGATCACCAATGCCTCCCGTCACACAGACCGCAGAGGCCTGACCACAGCACAGGCTGCGCTCAGGCCTCTCCGGACAAGGACAGCAGGGTGGCATTGCCACCGACTGCAGTCGTGTTGATGGTGCGCGTGCGTTCGGTCGCAAAGCGCAGAATATAGTTGGGCCCACCCGCCTTGGGCCCGGTTCCGGACAACCCGCGACCGCCGAACGGCTGCACGCCGACCACGGCACCGATCTGGTTGCGGTTCACATAACAGTTGCCGACCCGGGTATGTTTTTCGATATAGGCGGCCGTGGCCTCGTTACGCGTATGAATGCCCAGCGTCAGGCCATAGCCGGTCCGGTTGATACCGTCGATCACGGCATCCAGTTCGCGCGCCTGGTAGGTCATCACATGCAGGATGGGGCCGAACTGCTCCCGCCCCAGGTCGTCGAAGCTGTCGATCTTCAGTACCGTGGGTGGCACAAAGGTGCCAGCGGCACATTCTGCCGGCAGTTGCACCTGATGCAGCAGACGCCCGGCGGCTTTCTGTTCGTCCAGATAAGCACTGAGCCCCTGCCGGGCCTTGTCGTCGATCACCGGTCCGACATCGGTCCTGAACTCGATCGGGTCACCGATAGTCAGCTCGTCCATGGCGCCGGTCAGCAGTGCCAGCACCCGCTCGGCAATGTCTTCCTGCACACAGAGCACCCGCAACGCCGAACAGCGCTGGCCGGCCGAGGCAAAGGCCGAGTGCAGCACATCGGTCACCACCTGTTCGGGCAGGGCCGTGGAATCGACGACCATGGCGTTCTGGCCGCCGGTTTCGGCAATCAGGGTCGGAATGGCCCCGTCGCGCTCGGCCAACTGGCGATGAATGCGGTGTGCCGTCTCGGTGGAACCGGTAAAGGCCACGCCGGTAATGCGCTCGTCCGGAATCAGGGCGCCACCAATGGTGGCCCCCTCGCCCGGCAGCAACTGCAGGGCGTCTGCCGGCGCCCCGGCCTGGTGATAGAGTTCGATGGCCCGCGCCGCAATCAGGGAGGTGGTTTCCGCCGGCTTGGCGATCACGGCGTTGCCGGCCACCAGAGCGGCGCTGACCTGCCCCAGGAAGATGGCCAGCGGGAAGTTCCAGGGGCTGATGCAGAGGAAGACGCCCCGCCCTTCGTAGTAGAGCTCGTTGCTTTCGCCGGTGGGCCCGGGCAGTACCATGGGCTCGCTGAAATGCCGGCGCGCTTCACGCGCATAGAAGCGGCAGAAGTCGACGGCTTCACGGACTTCGTCGATGCCGTCCTGCAGGGTCTTGCCGGCCTCGCGACCGCACAGCGCAATCAGTTCGGCCTCGTTCTCTTCCAGCAGGTCAGCCAGCCGTTCCAGCACGGCGGCCCGCTGCGCCGCCGGGGTCTGGTACCAGCTCCGGAAGCCGGCTTCCGCCCTGTCCAGCCCCGCCAGGGCCTGCTCGGCCGTGGCATAGTGCGCCTCACCCACCACATCCGAACGGCGCTGCGGGCTGGTGACAGTCACCACTGTCGGGCTGTCCTGCGCCGCGCCGTCTATCAACGGCCTGGCGACCCAGCGGTGGTCATGGAAACGGTCAATGGTCGCCATCAATGCACTCCTTTCACCATCTATCATCAGGTTGTGGCCGCGCGAGTTGCGTCGCTCCGGGCCATAGATCTCGGGCGGCAGCGGAATCAGGGTGTTCTTGTGGTCCTCCCGGCCCCGCACGCGCGCTACCGGCGACTCGATCAGGTCCGCCACCGGTGTGCGGGCATCCACCAGCCGGTGCACGAACGAGGAGTTGGCGCCGTTCTCGAGCAGTCGGCGCACCAGGTAGGGCAGCAGGTCCTTGTGGACACCGACCGGCGCATAGATCCGTACCGAGCGCTCGGTATCCTCGATCAGGGTGTCGTACAGCGCATCACCCATGCCGTGCAGACGCTGGAACTCGAACTGCCGGCCCTCACCCATCAGCTCGACCGCAGCCACGGTGTGGGCGTTGTGAGTGGCAAACTGCGGGAACAGGAAGCCCTGGGCCTGATCACTGAGCAGGTAGCGGGCGCAGGCCAGGTAGGCGACGTCGGTGTTTTCCTTGCGGGTGAACACGGGGTAGCCGGCGGTACCCAGTTGCTGACAGAGCTTGATCTCGCTGTCCCAGTAGGCGCCCTTGACCAGGCGCACCGGGATCAGGTCGCCCTGGCGCCGGGCCAGATGCGACAGGTAACCCAGTGCCGCCAGCGCGCGCTTGGAATAGGCCTGCACCACCATGCCGAAATTGCCGAAACCACGAACTTCAGGGTGCTCATAGACCTTGCGAAAGAGCCTAAGTGACAACTCCAGCCGGTCAGCCTCCTCGGCATCGATGGTGACCCCGATGTTTTCCGGCACCGCCACGCGCAGCAGGCTGAGGACGCGCTCGGCCAGCTCGTCGAGCACCCGCTCTTCATGCGAGGCTTCGTAACGCGGATGCAGGGCGGACAGCTTGATGGAGATGGTGGGCAGGGGTACCTGATCAGGCCACTTGGTCTTGAAGGCAGCCAGCTTCTCGATGGCTTCGCGGTAGGAAGTCAGGTAGCGCTCGGCATCCGGTTCGGTCATGGCCGCTTCGCCCAGCATGTCAAAGGAATACGTATAACCCTTCTCGCGGTAGGACTTGCCGTTTTTGAGCGCCTCCTGAATGGTCTGCCCAAGCACGAACTGCCGTCCCATGATGCGCATGGCCTGATGCATGGCCTGCCGAATCACCGGTTCGCCGGCACGGTTGACCAGTTTTTCCAGCAGATTGCCCGCGTTCTTCTCACGGGTTTCAAGCTGGGTAACCTTGCCGGTCAGCAGCAGTCCCCAGGTCGAGGCATTGACCAGCAGCGAATCGGACTTGCCCAGGTGGGCTTTCCAGTCGGCGGGAGAGAGCTTGTCGCGAATCAGGTCATCGGCGGTCTCGGCATCCGGCACCCGCATCAGGGCTTCAGCCAGGCACATCAGGATGACACCCTCTTCGTTGTCCAGGCTGTATTCCTGCAGCAGCTTGTCTACCGCATGCGCGACCTCGGTTTCATTGCGCACGCGCCGCACAATGCGCTCGGCGCGCTGCACTATGGCCTGATCTTCACTGGCGGAACCCTCGGCTACCGGCAGCAGGGCGTTCACCCAGGTGGTTTCATCGATGCTGTAGAGCCGGGTAAGATGGTTCAGCCAGTCGGAATCGGTCCAGTTATCGTACTTCCCGGCCAGCAGATCGGCCGGTGCGAAGGACAGGCGCATGGTGCTCCACCTCTAATATTCATCTTGTTAGAGGCAAAGCTACTCCCGCGTCTGCATGGGTTCTTGTCAATTCGGAGGGAGGTGTTGTCAAAAGCAACGGTTTGGTCGTGATCGGAGCCGTGCCGCCGTGGTCGGGGTGCCGGTGCCAATCGGACCGTCGCCGAGCTCGGGTACAGGCCCTGTTAGACACGCAAAAAACGTCATCCATGACAGCTCGGTTGCGGCCATCCCTGGCCGCAAACGGTCTCACAGGGCCTGTACCCGGCAGGCGACTCCAACAGTGCCTCCCAGCTCTCTGTAGCGAGGCACGCAAGTGCCGATTGGGCCGACAGGCCCACGGAAAAGGCGGCTACGCCGCCATCGCGACTCGCGTCGCTCGCTACAACGGAGGCTTTTCTGTAGGCAGTGGCCCTTGGCCACGCATGTGTGAGCAAGCCCCGAAACGTCGGGCCGCACGGCCAGGGACGGGCCTGATACGACGTTTTTTGCGTGTCTGCGGTCAGGGTACCCCGCAGAGGCGGCATCTGGTGGGTAATACGAGGAGCATATACCCGAGCTTGGCGACGGCAATAGAGCCACATGGAACTTCCTTGTCAGGCACTCTCTAGGCGCTTTGCGAATCAGTGCAAACGCGCCTGCTGGCGAATGTCGGCGGGGGTGCGGCCCATCTGGGCTTTCATGGCCTTGGTCAGGGCACTCTGGTTGGCAAAGCCGACCTGCAGGGCAATATCCGCAATCGGCTGACGGCTGTGCCGCAGCAGCCAGGCGGCGGTTTCCAGCCTGACCTTCAGCACGTACTGATAGGGCGAGCGCCCGGTCTTCTCCCGGAACACCTCCTGAAACTGGCTGACACTGAGACAGCACAGTTGCGCCAGATCGGCTACCCGAACGGACTCGGACAAATGCTGGTGCAGCCAGGCATCAATGCGGTTCAGCTGCAGCCGTTCGCGCTGCGGCGCATTCAGCAGGCGGCCATCATACAGCCGATGATAGAGCGCATGCAGCAAGGAGCCGGTCAGATGGGAGCCCAACCAGGGGTCGCTCGGCGCCCGCGCCATTTCCGCACCGACCACGCGCAGCAGGCGCACAAAATCCAGATCGAGTTCCACATAGCGCGGCTGTTCGAACAGGGGCTCGATCAGCTCCGGATGCACCAGAGCGGCAGCCTCCGCAGTCTGATCAATATTGACGATGAGCATCTGGTTGTCACCGATGCCCTGAAAGGCATGGTTGTATTCCGAAGGCACCAAGCAACCGACCCAGGGCGTGACCTCATGGCCGCCCGGGCCTTCCAGCTCGAACTCGGCCCGGCCGCGCAGCCCAAAGACCATCTGATGATGGGCATGGTGATGAGTCTGGCCACTGGTAGGCAGCTGTTGAATCTGGGTGTCCGTCGACATGGCTTCGCCGCGCTGTGGTTTCTGTTACCCTGTACCGAGCATAGTCAACTGACAGTCTTCTGACAATCCATGCCGACACAACCCAAGCCGAATACCCTTGCCGAGTACCCTGACAACCAGTCAGATTCGATACCCGAAGGACAGCAATGGTGGGTCTATCTGGTACGCTGCAACGACGGCACGCTTTACACCGGCATCACAACAGATCTGGCGCGACGTCTCCGGCAACACAATGGGGAACTCGCCGGTGGGGCCCGTTACACACGTTCGCGACGCCCTGTGCATCTGGCCTGGTGTTGTACCTGCAATACTCGTTCGGAGGCCAGCCGGGAAGAGTACCGGGTACGCCGCCTGTCGCCGGAGCGCAAGCTGGTCCTGTTGAAACAGGGGACCTAGTGTCCAACGGGCAAGGCCAGAGTCTGAAACACCTCGTAGGCACTCAGCACAGTGTGCATTTGCGCTGTGTGTGCCTGCACAAATGCATCACCGGTCAGCGTTTCATCGGGATACTCGGTGATCAGCATCAGGGGAGCCAACTGCTGGTTATCTTCGGAGGCCACGAAAGGAAAGCCGTGCCGGATCGGAAACGTCAGCTCACCAGCGTGAATTTCAAACAACTCAATCAGGCGGCGATTGAAATCTGCCAGGCCCGGCACCTGCGACAGGCGCTGCGTAACCTGATCCAGCAATGCCATGGCCGCATCCCGCCAGCCACTGTGGTAACGAACAACAAGGAAGAAGCCCTTGGGGATTGTCCACATCTCGAAACCACGCGGGATATAGCCCGTCGACGGTCGCGTCCACTCATGAGCCGGATAGCCGTGCAGATTCAGGTGCAGTTTGGCGCCACTGCGTTGAAATGCCTGCTCCCTGATAGCGTGTTCAAACGGCCCACCCCGAGGCTGACTCTCCAGATCATTACCAAATGCAGTATAGCGGGCCGCATGATGCATGTGATGGGGTTGTGTCTCCGTCAATCGCCCCTGAACGGCATAACCGTCGGGGTTTTCCAACGGCGAGATAACAAAGTGTGACTCTTCCTGTTGCGCCAGCGACTGAGCGGCACGCAACGCACCCACAAGACCCGAGGTTTCATTGGCATGCTGAGCCGCACTGATCATCACTGGCCGATCTGTCCCTGCCTTGTATCTTGCCTCGACAACGCGCCCGGCTCGTGACCGGCTGTGCAAGGATTCACCACCCAGTTCCGCAACCAGTTCGCTTATCTGCTGAGCGGCCAGAGTATGCGGCGCCGTAGCCAATTGCTCCACTCTGGGGCGCTTTGGGTTCCGGCTATTCAGTGGCAGCAGCCTGATGTGCAATCGGGCTTCTGAACCATCCGTAATGCGTATATCCGGGACGATCTGCCCCGGCTTCAGAGATCGATCACCCAGGGGCAAACCAGCCAGTTTCTGAAAGAACTCCAGCGCCGAGAAATACAGATCTTCATGCATGGCTTCGGCGAGACTGATGGTTTCATGACCGTAGTCGACCGGCGTATCGGTCGCGGGCAATTCAAGGGAAAAATTCAGCTCCTCGAAGTAGGGCGGCTCGCCTTTCCAGTCGGTCGCCTGCAGTGTGGCTATGGCCGCGTCATAAATCTGTTCGTACTCGGTGTTCAGAGCTTTGTCGGTGACCCGGCCCTGGGCAGACACCAGCCGCAGCCAACCACAGGGCGAACGCTGTGGCTGCCCAATGACATCCTTGTGCGTCTTGTTCGGAGCCTCGACCGTGTAGTGATCGACGGCGCCTGTGGACCGGGTTGCGGCCACCCGGTACACCAGCGTCTTCTCATCATCCGGACTGAACGCTTCCCAGGACACGGGCACATCACCCAGCAGTGCGCCAGCCGGATAAGCCTCCAGCAGGAATCGTCTGGGGGCATCAGGCAACTCCGGGTACTTGATTGTCACGCCAGCCAAATCAACCGTAGGCAACTCTTCCATTACAAAGTTCACCAAAGGCTTGTACGCGCTGCGAATCCGGGCCGATACACCCCATGCAGACAACGCCTTTTCTGCACGGCGACGTGCGTGCCGATCATCGAGAACCCAGGCATACAGGCTATACCCCTGGTATTCATTGCGACCATAATCACGAACCAGTTCCAGCGTGGTCCGCATGAAGGTCTGCGCAAACAGACTGGTGCTCACAATGATGTCCTCCCTGTCGGGTCCAGAATATCGCGCAGCCAATCGCCCAACAGATTGAGCCCCAATACCGTCAGCAGAATGGCCAGACCAGGAAAGACACTGAGCCACCAGGCCGTCTGCAGGTAGGTACGACCTTCGGCCAGCATGCCACCCCAGCTCGGGATGGTCGGGTCCACACCCAGGCCGAGGAAGGTCAGACTGCTTTCCAGCAGAATATTGTTGGCCACATTCAAGGTCATCAACACAATGACCGGACCGATCAGGTTCGGCAGCAGGTGTTGAAACAGTATGCGAATATCATGAACGCCGATGGCCCGGGCGGACAAAATGAACTCCTGATCACGCAACGACAGCACGGAACCACGCACCAGGCGCGCATACTGCACCCACTGGGACACAATGAGCAGAATGATCATGTTGGTGAGGCCGCCACCAATAACCGCGATAAAGGTGATGGCCAGCAGGATAAAGGGCAGGGCCAGCTGTACATCCGCAAAACGCATCACGAACACGTCGACGAAGCCGCCGTAATAGCCGGAAATCAGGCCCATCACAATGCCCAGAATCACGGCTCCCAGGGCAGAATACACTCCCACCTTGAGGGAGATTTCGCCACCCAGAATGGCGCGGCCCAGGATGTCCCTCCCCAGGGCATCCGTGCCCAACCAGATACCCGGCTCGGTCATGGGCGGCACCAGACGTTGCGTCAGGTTTACCTGGGTACCGCTGTCAGGAAACAGCCAATGGGTGATGACGACTGCCAGGGTAATCCCACCGACCAGCAATACACCCAGTATGAACTCCAGGTTCTTGAACCGTTTGAGGGTATCGCTCCTGGTTTGCACAGTTGTCATGAATTACTCCTTGCGCACTCTGGGGTCGACCAGACCGTAGGCAATGTCGACCAGCAGGTTGATGACAATGATCATCATGGCCAGAACAGTAATAACCCCCTGAAGTACGGGATAATCACGCGCGGCCACGGCATCAAAGGCCAGTGATCCGAGCCCCGGCCAGTTGAAAACGCGCTCAACCACGACAATTCCACCCAACAGGCCTCCGAACTGAAGCCCGAAGTAGGTAATCAGCGGAATAGCGCAGTTGCGCAGCGCATGCTTGTACAGCACCACGGTGTTGGACAGGCCCTTGGCACGGGCCACCATGATGTATTGAGAGCGCAGGGTGTCGAGCATGGTCGTCCTGACCAGACGCACATTGGTTGCCGTCAGAATGATACCCATGGTCGCGGCAGGCATAATGAAACTGGCGATACCGCTCATGCCGCTGGGAGGCAGCCAGCCCAATACAATGGAGAACAGCAACACCAGCATGATGGCCAGCCAGAAGTTGGGGAACGACAGCCCGACAAGCGACACTATGCGAATCAGCTGATCCACCCAGGTGCCGCGTGAGGTCGCGGCCTTGATGCCCAGAGGGATGGACACCACGATGGACACTGCCAGGGAGGCAAAGGCCAGCCACAGAGTGGCCGGCAATGCTCTGGAGATCAGATCCATCACGGGTGCACCGCCGACAAAGCTCCGCCCCATATCGCCGACCACGAGGCCCTGAATGAACTGCACATACTGGGCGGCAAACGACTGGTTCAGACCCAGCGCCTCACGAATCATTTCCAGATCCGCTTCTGTCACACTGCCAGACCCCTGTGACAGCATCACAGCCGGATCACCCGTCAACCGGATAGTAAACGAAACGATCAGTGTAACCACGATGATCACGAAGACCGCCTGAAGGAGTCGATAGAACAGAAACTTTCCCACGGCAACACCCTATATCTTGGCTCGGGACACATGGCCCCTGTCAGCCCGACGAGCTGACAGGGGCATCTGCACGTCAGTCTTCCAGGTAGACGTCGGTCAGGCGCAAGCGGTTATCCGGTGCGGCCTCGAAGTTCTGTACTTCGTTGCGCACGCCATACAGCGCATTGATGCTGTAAAGCGGCATTTCGAGCGCTCTGTCCTGGGTGTAGCGGGCAATGGACTGCAGCAGGTCTTCACGACGCGCCGGGTCAGTAATGCTGCGCTGCTCATTCAGCATGGCATCCAGCTCTTCGTCACTGTCGTAAGGGTTCCAGCGCTCCCCGGTGTGGTACATCAGGTAGGCTGTATTGTCGAAATCAAAGGTCCAGCCACCCCACTTCTGCTGGAACATTTCACCGGTTCGACCTTCTGGAATGATGTCGTTCAACAGTACATTGGTCTCATACCCCCGAATCGAGACATTCAGACCCAGCATCTGAAGATAGGACGACACCACCTGCGCCACTTCACCAAAGGTGGCGTCACCGCCCCGCACATCAATCTGCAAGGAGGCACCGGGTTCAACACCAGCCTCGGCCAGCAGTTGCCGTGCACCTTCCATATCGTGGGGGATGGGCTCCATCTCCGGATCGTAGCCAAAGGAAAACTCGCCCTGAAAGCTTGAAATCACCTGTCCCTGACCCGCCAGAATGGAGTCCACAATGGCTTCACGATCCACCGCCATGATCAAGGCTCTGCGCACCCGCTCATCCGCTGTAATACCGGATTCGGTATTGAAACGCAGTGCCTCTACCGTGGGTGAAGGCACACTGGCGACATGTGTATTGCGGTTGTTTTCAATGGTATCGATCATGCCGATGGGGACCGTCGGCGGAATCACGATATGCACACCGCCTGACTGCAGTTCGGCGATGGCAGTTGAAGGCTCGGAAATGAACCGATACGTCAGTTGGTCCAGGCGCGGCGCGCCACCCCAGTGATCGGCGTAGGCTTCCAGTTCCACGCGCTCACGGCGAGCATAGTTCACAATCTGAAACGGCCCGGTACCCACCGGATGGATGGCAAAGTGGTCACTGCCATGCTCCTGAATGTATTGCGGCGGCACAATCATGGCACCGTAACCGGCAAGCTTGGTCAGCAAGACAGGGTCAGGCTGATGCAGATGCATGTCGACGGTGTAATCATCGATAATCTCAATGGAATCAATGGCTGTGTAATTGGAACGCTGCGGGCCCTGTGCGCCTTCTTCGCCCAGCAAGCGATCAAAGGTGAACTTGACAGATTCCGCATTGAAGGGCTCGCCGTTGTGGAAGGTCACATCTTCGCGCAGCGTAAAACGTATGCGCGTACCGTCTTCGTTCTCTTCCCAGGCGGTAGCCAGGCCAGGTACCAGCGCCATGTCCGGACCACGATAGGTCAGGCCGTCAAAGACATTGGTGGCCACAGATGCCCAATTCACCAGGAAGGTGTCAATGGGGTCCCAACTGCCCGGGTCCTGCGGCGACGCAATGGTCAGAGAACCCGCCTGAGCTGAAATGGCGGCGGCCAGCGCGACACTGGCCAACAGGCTTTTCAACAACACTTTTCCGTTTTTCATTTGATGACTCCTTTTTCACCTGATCACAATGCCAGGCGTTTTTTACTGCATCTCAATGGAGGCGAAATGATCTTTCGCCACTTCTTGCAAGATCAGTCGTTCAGGCTCATCGCCTATGGCTCGAACGGGGCTGGGAATGTCGCCCTCGATAAGCGGCCGGTCGGTACGGCGCGCCGGGTCAGCCACGGGCACTGCAGACAGCAACCGCCGGGTGTAACTGTGGGCAGGTGATTCAAACACGGCACGGCGCGGCCCCATTTCGACAATCTGCCCCAGATGCATGACAGCGACCCGGTGACTCATCTTCTCCACCACAGCCATGTCATGACTGATGAAGAGATAAGCCAGTCCCTCTTCCTGCTGGAGGTCCATCATCAAGTTGATGATTTGTGCCTGAATGGATACATCCAGCGCGGACAAGGCTTCATCGGCAATAATCAGCTTGGGACGCGACGCCAGAGCGCGCGCGATACTGATGCGCTGGCGCTGGCCGCCGGAAAATTCATGGGGATAGCGATCGGCTTTATCCGGGCTCAGCCCGACACGCTCCAGCAGCTCTTCCACACGCTTTTGCACGGCCTTTTTCCCGGTCAAAAGGCTGTGCGTATATATGGGTTCGGCGATGGAGAAGCCGACGGTCTTGCGCGGGTCCAGCGACGCAAAGGGGTCCTGAAATACATACTGTACCTGCTGTCGCAGGCGCATCTTCTCGGCACGGGTCATATCTGCCACCGCCTTGCCCGAGAATCTGATATCGCCACTGGTGCTCTCCTGCAGCAGTTGCAGCGTGCGCCCTATGGTGGATTTACCCGATCCAGACTCGCCCACCAGAGCCAGAGTTTCGCCGGGGTAGATACTGAAGCTGACATTTTCCACCGCATGCACGCGATGACTCACGCCGCCAAAGAAGCCCTTGTTGACGTTGAACCGGGTGACCAGGTCAGTCACTTCCACAATGGGTTGCTCGCCTGTTCTGGCGGTATCCTGAACACGGCTGGTGCCCACCGAGCGAGTCTCATCCCCTGCCATCACAACCAGCGGGTCAATGCGGGGCAAATCGGTCCCCGACATGCTGCCAAGCTTGGGCACGGCGGCCAACAGTGCTTTGGTGTAGGGGTGCTGGGGGCGTGCAAACAACTCGCTGACCGGCGCTTCTTCGACTTTTACGCCCTCGCGCATGACCACGACCTGATCCGCCACTTCTGCCACAACACCCATGTCGTGGGTGATGAAAATCACCGCCATACCCATTTCGCGCTGCAAATCACGCATGATGGTGAGAATCTGGGATTGAATGGTGACATCCAGTGCCGTGGTCGGTTCGTCGGCTACCAGGACCTTGGGCTTGCAGGCCAGCGCCATGGCGATCATGACCCGCTGACGCATACCCCCCGAAAGCTGATGCGGATAACGTTTCAGGAGGGATTCCGCATCCGACAGGCGCACCAGTTTCAGCAAGCGGACGGCTTCTTCGCGCGCCGACGCTCTGGTGTGATTTTCATGCAACCGCAGCACCTCAACAATCTGATTGCCGATGCTGTAAACCGGGTTAAGCGAGGTCATGGGTTCCTGAAAAATCATGGCAATATCCTTGCCGCGAATTCTGCGCATGGCCTTTTCCGACTGAGCCACCAGATCAACCGCGCCGCTGTCGCCCTGAAAGACGATTCGCCCACCGGTAATCTCAGCATTCATGGTATGAACCAGACGCATGATCGACAGGGAGGTAATGGATTTACCGGAGCCACTCTCGCCGACAATCGCCACGGTCTGACCTGCCCTGACATCGAAAGACAGATCCCGTACCACTGAATTGGAGCCAAAATTCACGCTCAGAGATTGAATTGAGAGCAGTGGTGCCTGTGCCACGTAGACGTTCCTCTTGACGGGCTGTTCTGTACTGTCCGGAGCCAGTTCCAGGCCGAGTCGCTGAAAATTCCACACAGTACTCCTGACTTGAGGTCAGATGTTCGACAGCAAGGGAAATTGATGAGGCGCTTCCGGCCACGGCCGACTCATGATGAGCAGAGACTAAACAGTACGATAACACTTTGTCAATTTTTTGTTGGTGTTTTACTGTTGTTTCATTCTTGTTTTACCAAAATCGATGAGCAGGCAGCGCAGAGCTACTTCGGTACGCAGGACATCCAAAGCCTTGCGGCAACAGGCACTGTTGGTATTGGCGATCAAAGAACCGAAGGGGGCGCACAGGTATTGCTGCCGAGGGCAAGAGAATTGGCGCGGCACCTGCCGCGCATGGAAACCGGCGCTGGCGCCGGTCAATGATCAGCGGCTGAAACGATCAATCAGGGAAGCCTGCTCGCGCGCCATGCGACGGATATGATCAACCTGTGAGGCGCCCTGATCCATGTCTTCCTGGGTACTCTCGGCACCCTCGGCGATGCGCTGGGTGGACTGGGCAATCTCGCTGGCTGCTGTCTCCTGTTCGCTGGCCGCACTGGAGATATTCTCGGTACCCTGCTCTATTTCGGCAATGGCCTGCAGAATCTCCTCCATCCTTCCACTGACATCGGTAATGGCCTGCACCCCGCCTTCCGCCTCGGCATGACTCTTCTCGATGGCGGTAACGGCAGACTGGGTGGCCTGCGCCAGATGATTCAGCAGGTCGGCTATGGACACCGTGCTTTCCTGTGTGCGCTGGGCCAGACTGCGCACCTCGTCGGCTACAACGGCAAAGCCCCGACCCTGTTCACCGGCCCGGGCGGCCTCAATGGCAGCATTCAATGCCAGCAGGTTGGTCTGTTCGGCGATGGCACCAATGCTGTCCACAGCGGCCTTGATATCGCCCGAATCCGTAGCCAGCTTGCTCACCACCTCGTTGGCTCGGCCCACCTCGGCATTCAGTGCATTGACCTTTTGCACCGCCTCCTGCAGCACCAGATTGCTGTCGCGCACCTGTTCGCTGACGCCCTGCGTCTGCCCCGCTGTATTGCGGGTATTCTCGGCCACCTCACGGATGGTCGCCGACATCTCGTGCACCGCCGACGCCACAGTATCCGTATCGGAGCGCTGGGCATGTACCCGCGAAGCCACCTGCCGGATGCGGTCGCTGGTCTGCTCACTGGCTGCGCTCAGATCGGTCGCCAGATTGCCCATACGACCCAGCAGGGTCGTAATATGGTGCTGCTGGGCGATGATGGCCAGGCGCAATGCCCCCATCACCCCGATATCCCCGGTATAGACATACTGGGCCACCGGGTCGCGAATAACATCATGGGCAAATTGCAGCCGCTTGCGCAGCAACGCCGGGGTGATCAGGCCGGCCGCAACCCCCGCCGCCAGTGCCGCCACACCCTGACGCCACAGACTGAGGCTGCCATAACCGGTTATGTTGACAATCAACAGCAGCAACACGGCCACCAGAGCACCAGCACCGACGAAGGGCAAGGCGGCTCGAATATGCTCACGCAGGGTAAATACCCTGCGCCCCTTGTTCAGACGCTCGTACAGGGTTACCGCGCGGGCCTTCATCGCCGGGTCGGCCGGGGTACGTACCGACTCATAGCCCACAATGGTGTTGCCTTCCCACACCGGCATCACATAGGCATCGACCCAATAGTGGTCGCCATTCTTGCAGCGATTCTTGACCAGGCCCATCCAGGGGCGGCCGTTCTGGATACGATCCCACAGCATGCGGAATGCCTCCTGGGGCATATCCGGATGCCGCAGCAGGTTGTGCCCTTCGCCAATGAGCTCTTCTTCCGTGTACCCGCTGACACGGACAAAGGTGTCATTGCAGTGGGTAATCTTGCTCTTCGGGTCGGTGGCAGAAATCAGCTGCTCACCTGGCTGTATCGACACTTCCCGCTGGGTGACTGGGCCTGTCTTGCGCATTTCTGGGGGTACTCCTCTCATCCGCCTGTGTCACCCCTGCCCATGTCTTGCAGTGGATTGTGGCAGGGACAATGGTGCAGAGGCGCTTACGGTGTTAACGGCGGCAGGGATTATAACTTAAGAGGTAGCTTATGCAGGATTGCTTTACGGTCAGCCTCAGGCTGGCCGCCCCTGACGTACCAGTTGTGAGGCAGTCAGGCTGCCGCTGCCGGCCAGTTTCCAGGCCTGCGCCAGAAACAGTTCCGCGCAGGCCACGGCATCCTCCAGCGCATGGTGGGCGGTGCGCGTCGGCAGGTCATGGCGCTGCCGGCAGGCCGCCAGCGTGTAGGCATCAAAGGGGGTCGCACCCATCTGATCATGCTGATAGCGCTGAGCATTGCGCCGCCGCTCCAGTTGCAGGGTATCCACCACGGCCAGAGGGTCAGCGGCAACACCCGTATAGGGCCCGGCCGCTTTCAGCAGGCGCCAGTCCAGACCGGCATGATGCGCCACCAGCACAGCATCCGTCATGGCTGCCGCCAGCTCAGCCATCACCGAGCGCAAGTCTGCACCTTCGGCGATATCGCCTGTGGTCAGATGATGATGCACCACGCTCTGATTCAGGGGCACATCGGTACGAATGACATGATAGCGTGCCTCGCCCATGCCGATGACACCGCCCTGCATGGGCACCCAGGCGATGGACAGTATGCCTTCCGGACCACAATCAAGCCCGTTGGTTTCCAGGTCAACTGCCAGCCAGCGCACCGTCCGCCAGTCCTGCTGCAACGCGCTGCGCTGCTGACGCCAGCTCTGATAACGGTCGGCCAGTTTCTGCGGCAGGCCGGGCATGGTCAGTGTAGTCATGACCTGACTCCACGCTTGGATTCCAGGATTCACTACCACTGTACGGACACCCTGCGGATGAGCCATTAGACCTTGGTCTTACAGGTGCTCCAGCTAGAGCCCATGCCGGTAGTGCAGCCCGGCGGCCTCCTGGCCTTCCTTCAATACCCGAAAGGCGGCCTTGAGCTGCTGTCGTTCCAGCGAACTCAGATGTTCCGGCAGGATGGCATTGGGCGCATCAGGCAGTGCATGGTCACCCAGTTGCCAGTGCAGACGCAGGTCGGTCAGGAAACGCCAGGTATCGGCCAGATTGTGCAGATCTTCCGGCGCGTGCCGACCGGAACTCTTCAACGCCTGCAGGCGCGCCAGCGTGCCCGGTTCGGTCAGACCGGCCTGCAGCGCGTGCAGCCGCACCAGATCATTCGCCACGGCAATGCCCAGGGTCTTGATATCGATGCTGGCCTGCCCCTGGCGTGATTCGGTGCGCAAACGGTCAAACAGACCCAACGGCACCGGAATACGGACCACGATACCGGCGACCTGGGCCAGGAACTGGCTCTGTTGCCCCAGTTCAGCCACGGTGCGGCGGTGGCGCCGATACAGGTTGCTGTTCCCGGCCACACAGCGACTGTCGAAGAAGATCATGCTGTGCATCACGCCCTTGGGTGTGGGTTCGATGATCCAGCTGCGAAAGCGCTGTTCCCATTGGCGGCGAGTCAGCCGCCAGTCAGGGTTCTTCGCCATGATATTGCCCGGGCAATAGGGAATGCCGCAGGCCGCCAGGCCATCACAGACATAGTCGGCCAGGCCGGCAAACCAGCGCTCGGCACTGGCACTCAGGTCATCGGCCAGCAGCAGGCCATTGTCCTGATCCGAGTACAGGGTCTGGTCGGCGCGCCCCTGTGAGCCGAAGGCCAGCCAGGCATAGGCTGCCGGCGGCGCGCCGTTCTGTTCGCCGTAGAGGCTGATCAGCCGGCGGGTCAGGGTATCGGTCAGCGCCGTGACCAGCCGACCGGCCGTCGCTGCATCGCGTGCATTGAGCGCAAAACTGCGCACCTGGTCCGGCAGTTCCCGGGCCACGGTCCGCAGAGTGGCCAGATCAGGCGCCTTGTGCAGGCTCTTGCTGAAAATCTGCGGTGCGTTGCGCTGTTGGCGCAGCAGATCCGTGGTCGTGATGACCGCCAGCGGCCAGCCCTGCTGGTCCAGCACCGGCAGGTGATGGATGTTGTACTGGCTCATCAGCGCCAGCGCTTCGAACAGCGGCTGATCCACACTGATGGTTATCGGTCCGGGCGTCATGATATCTGCCACCGGAGACAGCGGGTCCAGCCCCACGGCCAGCACCCGGTTGCGCAGGTCACGGTCGGTAATGAGCCCGCACAGTGAGCCGTTGTCCAGCACCGGCAGACAGGAAACGCCTGCTTCCGCCATGCGCGCCGCCGCCTGCTGTACACTCAGATCCCGCTCAACGGCGACCAGTGGCCGGCCAGTCAGACTGCCCACCGGCTGCTGACTCCAGTCCACATCATCGGCACTGGCGGCCTGGCGCACCGACAGGCCGGTATGCAACTCGGCCAATTGCTCGGCGAGCCCGGGCTGACGCTGCAGCAGACCTTTCAGGGTGTCCGTCGGCAGGCGGTAGAGGATGCCGTCACGGCGCACCTGCAGGGGCTGATAGTCCGGTGCTTCCGGCACCAGCGGCAGACCCACGACAGGCCCCAGAAAATCTCCACTCTCCAGCCGTTGCACTGGCTCTCCGTCCGGCCCCAGAACATCGATCACGCCCGAATAGACAACAAAAAACGCCTCCGGCATCTGAGCCAGCAGCTCGGATGCATTGGAGGCGTTGAGATAGAGGCTGTCCAGCCGGCTGAGCGCACGTTCGCGCTCAGCCGCTGGCAGCCGGTCAAACGGTGGCAGGCTGCCGAGGAAGCCTGCCGGTCCGTCAGGGTTGATGGACAAGTGTCTGTCCCCCTTTGTTGGCATCGTGGCACAAATCGCCGAGCGGGATGAGGCGCAAAGCGCACGGAGCACAGGATCCGCAGTCTATAGGGTCATAGGTGAGGATTCCGAGCACCGCGCAACGCAGCGAATCGCCCGCGCAGGCATTTGTGTCGTGATGCCTAGGCTGCACGGGGTACGCGCACCTCCTCCACCATAGCCTTGATGTGCTCCGGTGTACCAGCCGTCACGCGGCTGACCAGATAGGCCACCAGGAAGTTGATGCCCGCACCCACCGCACCGAAGGAACCGGTGTTGATACCGAACAGCCAGTAGTCCGCCGAGTCAGGCAGCATGTTGGTACCCGGGATGAAGAACCAGCCCTTGAAGACGAAGATATACAGCAAGGTGCTGATCAGACCGGCCAGCATGCCGGCGATGGCGCCCTGCTTGTTCATCGACTTCATGAAGATGCCCATCATCAATACCGGGAACAGGCTGGCTGCGGCCAGACCAAAGGCCAGTGCCACCACCTCGGCGGCAAAACCGGGCGGATTCAGACCCAGATAACCGGCCAGCAGAATGGCACCCGCCATGCTGATACGCGCCGCGCGCATCTCCCCTCGTTCACTGATATTGGGCATCCAGACCCCTTTCAACAGATCGTGCGATATCGCCGACGATATGGCCAGCAACAGGCCGGCTGCCGTCGACAATGCCGCTGCGATACCACCTGCCGCCACCAGCGCGATCACCCAGTTGGGCAGACCGGCGATACCGGGGTTGGCCAGGACCATGATGTCGCGGTCCAGCGTGGTGACCTCGTTGCCTTCCCAGCCCCATTCTTCCTCGGCCATGGCGGCAAACTCTTCATTCTGGTCATTATAGTACTGGATGCGGCCGTCGTTGTTCTTGTCTTCGAAGACCAGCAGACCGGTCTGCTGCCAGCGCTCGGTCCACTCGGGCAGTTCATCCACCTGAATGTTGCCGGTTTCGGCGCCGACTTCACCCGGCTGTACCGTATTGACAAAGTTCCACATGGCCATCGCACCCACGGCCGGTGCTGTGGTGTAGAGAATGGCGATGAAGACCAGTGACCAGCCCGCAGACTTCCGCGCGTCCCGGATCTTGGGCACGGTGAAGAAGCGCACGATAACGTGCGGCAGACCGGCGGTACCGATCATCAGCGACAGCGTAAGCAGGAACATGTTCAACTGGCTCATCCCGGACAGGCTGGTATAGGCCGCAAAGCCGAGGTCAACCAGAGTATTGTCCAGCGCTTCCAGCAGGAAGGTATCGGTGCCGACCGCTGTCGACCCCAGAGCCAGCTGCGGAATCGGGTTGCCGGTCAGTTGCAGGGCGATAAAGACCGCCGGTACGGTATAGGCGAAGATCATCACGCAGTACTGGGCAATCTGGGTGTAGGTAATCCCCTTCATGCCACCGAATACCGCATAGATGAAGACCACCACCATGCCCGAAACCAGACCGATGGTGATCGGCACGTTGAGCAGGTTGGAAAAGGCAATACCGACACCGCGCATCTGGCCGATTACATAGGTGATGGAGATGACGAGCAGGGAAATAACCGCGATCACGCGGGCGGTCTTCGAGTAGAAGCGATCCCCGATAAACTCCGGCACCGTGAACTTGCCGAACTTGCGCAGGTAAGGCGCCAGCAGCAGGGCCATCAGTACATAGCCCCCGGTCCAGCCCATCAGATAGGCCGCGCCGCTGTAGCCCAGGAAGGCGATCAGACCGGCCATGGAAATGAAGCTGGCCGCTGACATCCAGTCAGCCGCAGTAGCCATACCATTGGCCACCGGGTTGATGCCCTTGCCGGCCACGTAGAACTCACTGGTACTCGCGGTGCGGGCCCAGATTGCAATCCCGATGTAGAGGGCAAAGGTCAGGCCCACTACAAGGAAGCTCATTGCTTGCAGACTCATTGTCTTGTCCCCTTATTGTTATTCTTCGTCGACTTCGAATTCTTTATCCAGCTTGTTCATGCGCCAGGCATAGAAGAAGATCAGGACAAGAAAGGTGTAGATGGAACCCTGCTGGGCAAACCAGAAACCCAGTGGATAGCCACCAAGACTCAGAGCATTGAGGGGTTCCGCGAGCAGAATGCCGAGGCCCAGTGACACGAAGGCCCAGACCACCAGACATCCGAAAATGATACGCAGATTCTTGCTCCAGTATTCCTGGCGCTGTGACTGCAGCGCTGTATCGCGTTGCGGTTCAGACATGATTTTCCCTCCCCGGGCTATTCATTGTTGTTGTTACCTTTTGGTGCACTGGCCAATTTACGCTTTGTAAGGAAATTAAAAATTCGACCATAGTCTTAGGCGCTGGCAGACACCCGAGGCGGCAGGTAAGCTAGGTCGGACAAGGCACCACAGGCAAACAAGAACAACACATGACCATCCTGCTGATCCTCGCCGCCCTGGCCTACATTGCGCTGCTCTTCGCCGTTGCCAGCTGGGGGGATCGTTCCGGCTCCACCGGCCAGCGCTGGAGTCACCATTCCTGGGTCTACGGACTGTCGATTGCCATCTACTGTACGTCCTGGACCTACTACGGCGCCGTGGGCAACGCCGCGACTACCGGCTGGACCTTCCTGCCCATCCTGCTCGGGCCCATACTGCTGTTCCTGTTCGGTCAGCGCCTGCTGGTCAAGCTGGTCACGGTCAGCAAGGAACAGAACATCAACTCCATTGCCGACTTTATTGCCTCGCGCTACGGCAAGCGGCAGGGCCTGGCGCTGACGGTGACCACGCTGGCCGCCGCCGCCATCATTCCCTATGTGGCCCTGCAACTGAAAGCCGTCGCCGTGAGTTTCAGTGCCGCCTCCGGCAACCCCATGCTCGGCAGTGAGTACTCACTGATGGAACTGTTGGTGGCCTTTCTGATGGCCATCTTCGCCATGCTGTTCGGCACCCGGCGGGTGGATGTCACCCAGTACCGCAGCGGCATGATGCTGGCCGTGGCCTTCGAGTCCACGGTCAAGCTGTTTGCCCTGTTGCTGGCGGCAGCCTTTGCCTGGGTCATGCTGGGGCAGTCCGATCCGCAATCAATGATCGAGCAGATTCGACAGTTCGACCTCAACCCAGGCTGGGCGTGGTCCACCTGGTCCTCGTCCATCTTCCTGATCCAGCTGTTCATGGCGGCCGGCGCCATACTCTGTCTGCCGCGCCAGTTCCACGTCATGGTGGTGGAAAACGGCACCGTTGATCATCTGAAAACTGCCCGCTGGCTGTTTCCGCTCTATCTGGGGCTGACCAGTCTCGCCATCATGGTGCTGGCCGTGGGCAGTGAGATGCTGCTGCCCGACTTCCAGGATCGCAGCATGACCGCACTGCAACTGCCGTTGCAGCAGGGGCAGTACTGGCTGATGCTGCTGGTCTACATCGGGGGGATTTCCGCGGCCACGGCCATGGTCATAGTGGCCACGGTCACCCTTAGCACCATGATCAGCAATGATGTGGTCATGCCCATGCTGCTGCAGGGGCGCACCAACCCGCTGCCCCGGGCACATCGTTTTCACCGTCGCCTGCTGCGCATCCGGCGCGGCGCCATTCTCTGCATCCTGCTGCTGGCCTGGCTGTGCTATCACTTTCTGACCGCGCAGATGGATCTGGTCAGCATCGGGTTGCTGGCCTTCTCGCTGGTGCTGCAGTTGCTGCCGCCCATGCTCGGTGGGCTCTACTGGATGCGCGGCCACGCACGCGGGGTCTACTGGGGCCTGAGTCTGGGTACCGCCACCTGGGCCCTGGTCGTGCTGTGGCCGCTGATACTGGAACCCGGCGTACAGGCGGATCAGATCATCACCCAGGGCACGGTGATCAGTGTGGCGGTCAACATCATCGCCTATATCATCGGCTCCCTGCAGGCCACCCATGCGCTTACCGACCGCATTCAGGCCACGGCCTTCGTGCAGCCCACCGCACAGTTGCCGCAACAGTCCGACACCGACCACCACCGACTGCGCAATGAAGACCTGCAACTGCTGCTGGTCACCTTTCTGGGGCGAGAGCGCGCCCAGCAGTTGATCGAGTCGTTCGAACAGAGTGAGCATATCAAGCTGCGCCGCACCGAACGCGCCGGACCTGCCTTTATCGACTTTGTGGAAAAGTCCATTGCCGGGGTTCTGGGTGCGGCCACTGCGCGCTCGCTGATCCGTGCCGCGCTGTCCGATGAGCAGCTCAATCTGGAGCAGGTGGTCAACTTCTTCGATGACACCACCCAGGCCCTGCAGACCCAGCAGTCGATTCTGTTCAGTTCGCTGGAAAATCTGGATCAGGGCATCAGCGTGGTCGATGCCGACCTGCGTCTGGCGGCCTGGAACCGCCGTTATCTGGAAATGTTTCCCTATCCCGAAGGGCTGGTACAGCCGGGGCGGCACATCAGCGAACTGATTCGCTACAACGCCGAGCGCGGCGAGTGCGGTGTCGGCGAGGTGGAGGATCTGGTCAACCGTCGCCTCCACTACATGGAAGCCGGTTCCCCGCACCGTTTCATCCGCCGACGCTCCGATGGCCGCGTGATCGAGATGGTCGGCAACCCACTGCCCAACGGCGGCTTCGTGACCAGTTTCACCGATGTCACCGAACACATTGAAACCCAGCAGGCGCTGAAAGACGCCAACATCGACCTGCAGCAGCGTATTCGTACCCGCACCGACGAGGTCAAGGAGATCAACCGGGAACTGAGCGAAGAGATCGAACGCCGCCGCCAGACCGAGATCGAGTTGCAGCAGGCCAAGGCTGAAGCCGAGGCCGCCAACGCCAGCAAGACACGCTTTCTGGCC
Organism: Natronospirillum operosum; assembly: GCF_004768465.1. Lineage (GTDB taxonomy): Bacteria > Pseudomonadota > Gammaproteobacteria > Pseudomonadales > Natronospirillaceae > Natronospirillum > Natronospirillum operosum. The sequence continues at coordinate 50,879 of NZ_SRMF01000009.1, read as the reverse complement.
CTGGCCAGCCACGACATCCTGCAGCCGCTGAATGCGGCCCGGCTGTACCTTTCAGCCCTGGATACAGAGCAGCTCGACGACAAGAACCGGCAACTGACCGAGAAGCTGGACAGCGCTCTGGACTCCACCGAGAACCTGATGTCGACCCTGCTGTCCATCGCCAAGATGGAACAGGGGGCCATGATGCCGCAGCGCAAATCAGTGCGGCTGAACGATATCCTCGAACCCCTGGTGGCCGAATACAGCCTGCTTTCGGAACGACAGGGGCTCGGCTTCAGGGCCCACCTGCTGGACGATGCAGTGGTAGACACCGACGCCACCTACCTGCGGCGCATCGTGCAGAATTTCGTCTCCAATGCGGTGAAATACACCGAAAAAGGCGGCGTACTGCTCGGAGTCCGGCGGCGTCCGCATGATAACGCCGTATTGATCAGTGTCTGGGATACCGGGCCGGGTATCTCGCCGGCCCAGCAGGAGCGTGTATTCGATGCCTTTATCCGACTGCATCAGAGTGGTGTCAGCGGTGTCGGCCTGGGTCTGGCGGTAGCGCAGCGCATGAGCGAACAACTGGACACCCCCATCACCCTGTCCTCGAACGAAGGCCGCGGCAGTTGCTTTACCGTCCGCGTGCCACTGGGCAATGCGGCCGAGACCGAGCGCCGCGCGGTGCCTTCCAATACCCATGATGCCCTGGACAGCCTGACCATTGTCTGTGTCGATGACGAAGCAGAAAACCTGTCCGCACTGTCCGCCCTGCTCGGCAAGTGGGCCTGTCAGGTGGAATGCTTCCTGTCGGCCGACGACGCCCTGAACTGGGCCAGGGACCACGAGGCTCCCAACCTGCTGCTGCTCGACTACCAGCTCGGCGCCGACATGGACGGCCTGCAACTGGGCCAGGCCCTGCGCGAACACTGGCAGCACAACATTCCCGCTGCTCTGGTCACCGCTATGCGCGACCCGGAGCTGAAAGCAACAGCCCGGGCACAGAAGGTGGAAGTCCTGAGCAAACCGGTGAAGCCCGGCAGCTTGCGGGCGCTGCTGCGCCACGCTGCCATGCAGACCCCCCGTGAGCCCTCTACCTGATGGGCCGGGTCGGCGGGACTGCAGCATGACGCTTGTCACACGGCGGTGGCGTTGATGTCTCCTTCATTTTTCAGTGTTCCCTGAGCAATATAGATCCGGTTACTGGCTTCGCCGCCGGTGAAGGGGTTGGCGAAGCGAATCTCGTGGTCCTGCACTTCCCTGAACACGGCGCGCAGTGCCTGCAGAAAGCGCTCATCGGCGGCGGCGTCGGACCACAGGCCGAACACGCCCTCGGGCTTGAGCTGGTGGGCCATGGCACGCAGCCCGTCACGCCCGTAAAAACGGGCATTGGCCGGGTCCAGCAGGGCTTCGGGTGTGTGGTCGATATCCAGCAGTATGGCGTCGTAGCGTCGGTCGGGGAAATCGGCATCAAAGGCCTGGTCGGGCTCGGTTGCCAGCGCAAAGAAGTCGCCGCACACCAGGGTGCAGCGTGGATCACCGGTCAGTTCCGGCCCCAGTGGCACCAGCCCCTGTCGATGCCAGTCGATAACCGGCTGCAGATACTCCACCACCCGCAGGCTGACCACACGCTCGCAGTCCAGCGCCGCCCGGGCGGTATAGCCCAGACCCAGGCCACCGACGACCACCTGCAGTTGATCACCGGCGACAGCCTTCAGACCCAGCTCGGCCAGCGCCACCTCGGCCTCGACAAACAGACTGGACATCAGGAATTCATCGCCCAGTTTCACTTCATAGATATCCCTTTCCCCGGTGACCGGGTAACGGCGGCGGCGCAGGCTGATGTCGCCAATGGCGGAAGGCTGGTGATCAAGTTGCTGGAACACAGGCGTAGACATGAGAGTTGAGTCACAATCCGGGCAAAAGAATGGTCCCGGCAGTATGGTCTGCAGGGCAGACAATGTCACCCGGTGCTAGACTGGCTGTACGACAACTACAAGATCATGACTGCCCCTTGAGGTCCGCCCATGCATTTGCGGCTGCTGATACTTTTGACCCTGTTGCTGACGTGGGTGCCCCCTGCCCTCAGCACTGAATCTGACCCGCCAACGGTACGCTTTCTCGCCCAGGACAGCGACGATCAGCGTTTTGACTACCCTGGGGCATTGCTGCAGCTGGCGCTGCAGAAATCCGGAACTGAATTCGATCTGGTGCCCAATACCAGCCGCATTCAGCAACAGCGGGCCATGCTCGAAGTCTCCCGGGGCGGCCAGCTCAATGTCATGTGGACCATGACCTCGGACGAACGTGAAAACCTGCTGCGGCCGATTCGCATCCCCATCTACCGGGGCCTGATCGGTCTGCGTATTCCGCTGGTCAGGGCCGACAATGAGGACCTGCTGGCCGACATCACTGCAATGGATGAGTTGCGCGCACTCCGTGCCGGTCAGGGCCATGGCTGGCCGGACACCACCATTCTGCAGGCCAATGAGCTGCCGGTTGTGGCCGGGTCGGACTATCGCCAGCTTTTCCCCATGCTCAATGCCGGTCGGTTCGACTATTTCCCGCGCTCCGTGCTGGAAATCTGGGCCGAAGCGGACACCCACGCAGCCGACAACATCATCGTCAGCCCGCATCTGGCCCTGCGCTACCCGGCAGCGGTCTACTTCTTTGTCGCACCGGACGATGACGCACTCGCCGAAGCGCTGGAAACCGGCCTCAACCGCGCCATTGCCGACGGCAGTTTCCAGGCCCTGTTCGAGTCCTGGTATGGCGATGCCATTGCACGGGCCGACCTGGGCAACCGGGTCATACTGGAACTGGACAACCCGCTGCTGCCTGCGGCCACACCGCTGGACCGCGAGGAACTCTGGTTCCAGCCCTGAAGAGGTTTTAACACCGCTGCCAGTCACAGTAACGCCCGGCATTGCCCGCATGAATGATGTCGGCCCGTATCAGTACCATATCCTCTGCGACGTCTCCGGTGCGCAGGAAATGCAGGCCCCGCTCCACCGCTGCACTGCCCATCAGGCGGGGAAACTGTGCAGCCGTGTTGAGCAAGGGTGTACCACCGGCCTGCAGGGCCTGCACAACAGCCGGCGACCCGTCCACTGATGCAATCCTGACCTCGGCACGATCGCTGACCCGGGCCGCTGTCGCTGCCCCCTGGGCGGCCAGATCACTGACACTGAACACCGCATCCAGATCGGCGTGCCGCGCCAGCAGCCGGGTCATGGCCTCGATGCCGCCGACATAGCTGGCACCGGAATCTTCATGCGCGACAATCTCGATATCCGGGAAATCGGCCAGCGCCTCTTCACAGCCACTCACCCGTGCCAGAAACGATGCTGTCGGAGGGCCACTCAGGATGCCAACTCGACCGGCACCATCCAGTTCTACCGCCAGATGCTCGCAGGACATGAAGCCAGCCTGATCATTGTAGGTAGTGATGGTGATATGAGCCCCGGACACCGCCACATCGACCGCCACCACAGCGATGTCGTCCGCGCGCAGCTCATCTATGACAGGGCTGAGGGCAGCCGGGTGTGCCGCCGAGATGATGATCAGACGGTGCCCTTCGGCCTGCGCGGCCAGCAACTGTGCACGCTGACGTTCGATACCATAGCCACTGGAGACCACCGTCACCCGGGCGTCCGCCCCCAGTTCTGCCCGGGCAGTTGCGCGCGCACTGGCTGCCAGTGCCTGAAAATAGGGGTTGCCCAGATCATTGACCAGGACAGCAATCGACACCGGGCTCGCTTCGGGCTGGCCGTTGCCTTCGGCGTCCGCACCGCCGGTGTTGGCCAGGGCCAGGCCGGCGCTCAGCAGGCCAAGCGCCAGCAGGCCGGGCAGAGACTTGCGCATCATTTTCCACATGGTGAACTACCTGTTTGCGCCCGTTTGATATCAGTCATTCGGGCTCCTGCGCTCCATGCGCTCCGGCGTCATGCGGACCAGGAGTCGAAATCCTTCCAGCAGCGCCAGAACGGCCAGCAAGGCTACCACCAACAGGCCAGTGCGGCCCATCAGCAAGGTACCCTGCAGGGTGTCACGCTGGGACCCCAGCACTTGCTGCAGTTGCCCGACGTAGCCCTGCACCACGTCCGTCAGCGCCTCGGACTGGTAGCGCGTACGCGCCAGCAGTACGTGCCTGTGGTCCAGCAGCTCGGCCCGGGCCAGAAAGCGCTCGGAGGCCCCCTCCACCAGCGTCTCCAGCTCGGCACCTGCGGTGTCAGCCAGCTCTGCCTGAGCCACCTGGTCGGCCATCCGGGCATGGATATCAGCGAGCAGGCCGTTCGGCAAAGAAGGCAGCGGCGGGGCCGCCAGCAGCGCCTGCTGATACATCTGCAGTGTCATGCCCAGATCCTGCGCTGCGCGACCCTCTGTCCGAGCCAGTACACGCTGTTGCCAGTCCGCCAGTTCGAATCGGTAGGTCATCAGGTCGTCGCGTACAAACAGGTCCTGCTCCACCTGCTCCGTCAATTGCCGGAACTGGGCCTGCAACTGATCCACCTCCTGCTCCAGGGCGCTTCTGAACGCACGGTCGGACAGGCTATCCACCTGTTCGCTCAGGGCCGCAAAGCGCATGTCCATTTGGTGTCGTGCCGCCTGCAACTGATAGGACTCTGTCGCTTCGGCGATCCGCGGTCCCAGCGCCGCAATCTGCGCCGCACTGTCAGCCAGGCCCAGGGCGGTGGACACATCGGCCAGGGTGCGCGTCTGCAACTCTTCGGCCGTGCGCTGGGCCTGGGCCAGCCCCCACCAGCCGATCAGCACCAGTACCAGCAGCAGGGCGCCCAGTACCATGATGGCAAGGCGCACCCGCCGCGGCAGATCGAGATTCAGATAAAAACCGAGATTGAAGTTACGCAAGGCACTTTACCTCGACGGCAACCCGATCATCCGCAGCAACTTGTGTGCGGATACTCGCGTCCCTGTTTACCACCAGAACATGCGCTGCGTCTGTCATCAATTGTTCCCCCTGCACTCAATGTAGCGGAATGCAGGTCATCCTGGCTATACCTGCCGCCGGATGGCCGGGCAGCAAAAACGCCGGGTACGCCCTGAGGCGTCCCGGCGGGTCCATATCTGCGTCACTGCCAGGCAGTGACGCGGGCACAGAGATCAGGCAGTTTCAGCCTTGGTGGCGCCAGCTTTCGTCGCCCTGCTGCCGGCGGACACTTCCTCGATCGGGCGCTTGAGCACGATCAGCGCCACAGCGGTGACCACGGTGCCGGCCAGAATTGAGACGGCGTACATACCCAGGTTGCCCACGGCGTTCGGAATGGCAAGCACGAAGATACCGCCATGCGGTGCTGCCAGAGTCGACCCAAAGCCCAATGCCAGCGCACCGGCCACGGCCGAGCCGATCATCAGCGACGGAATCACACGCAGCGGATCCTTGACCGCAAACGGGATGGCGCCTTCGGTAATGAAGCACAGACCCAGTACCCCGGCCGCCTTGCCGGCTTCACGTTCGGCTGCATTGAATTTCTGCCGCGCCACAAAGGTGGCCAGCGCAATGCCCAGCGGCGGCGTCATGCCGGCCGCCATGGCCGCTGCCATGGGCCCGGAAATGCCCTCTGCCAGCAGACCGACCGAGACCGTATAGGCCGCCTTGTTGATCGGGCCGCCCATGTCGATGGCCATCATGCCGCCAATGATCACGCCCAGCAGCAGTACATTGGCACCGGTCAGGCCTTGCAGGAAGTCTGCCATGGCGGCATTCAGCCAGCCTACCGGGCCCCCGATCACGAAGATCATCAGCAGGCCGACCACCAGGCTCGACAGCAGCGGCACTACCAGCACCGGCATCAGACCCGCCAGACTCTCGGGCAGGCGGATATTGTCGATGATCAGCTTGGTGGTGTAGCCGGCCAGAAAGCCGGCCACAATACCGCCCAGGAACCCAGCTTCCAGATTGGTCGCCAGCATGCCGCCGATCAGACCCGGTGCCAGACCGGCCCGGTCGGCAATGGAGAAGGAAATATAACCGGCCAGCACTGCAATCATCAGATGGAAGGCTGCACCGCCGCCGATTTCCATCAGTGCCCAGGCCAGAGTGCCCTCTTCCTCGAACGCCGTGATACCAAACATGAACGACAGGGCGATCATCAGACCACCGGCCACCACCATCGGCAGCATGTAGGACACACCGGTGAGCAGATGCTTGTAGGGACCACCCATGCTGGCCTTGCGGTCGGCCTTGATGGCGCTGACTTCGTCCGCCAGCGAACCTTGCTGGGCATCGCCCCCCTGGACACTGGCTTCGGCCAGTGCCCGTTCGATGACCGCCGCCGTGTTCTTGACCGCTTCACCGGTGGACGTTTCATAGACCTTCTTGCCGGCGAAACGGGTCATCTCGACATGCGTATCCGCCGCAATGATCACCAGATCCGCAGCGGCAATGTCCTCCTCGGTCAGTTGGTTCTTTGCACCCACTGAGCCCTGGGTTTCCACCTTGATGGTGTGGCCCTGAGCCTGGGCAGTTTTCTCCAGGGCGGAAGCCGCCATGAAGGTGTGTGCAATCCCGGTTGGACAGGATGTGATAGCAACGATATTGGCCATGCTGGCCTCCTCTGTTACGCAGGTTTTTGTTGTTGGTGGATGGTCGGGGACAGGCGGTCAGCGGCAAGTGTCTGCACGCCGATGCCCGCCCGGTAACGGGCCAGCGCTGCCGCATCGGGCACTGCCAGGCCGATCTGTTCCAGTGCACACATTGCGAAGGCCGTACCGAGCCGGCCTGCTTCGGCCAGTGAGCCGCCATCGAGCAGGCCCTTGAGTACCCCGGCCACCATCGCATCACCGGCACCGACAGTGGTGCGCAACTGCACCGGGCCCGGCACCACCCGCACCGCCGTATCCGCTGTCACCAGCAGAGCCCCGTCGGCGCCCATGGAGACCACCACCCGGGCAATACCGCTGCGCACCAGTTCACGGGCCTGCTGCAGGCACTGGTCCGGCGTGTCGGTGGGCTGGCCGGTCAGTTCAGCCAGTTCATGATGATTGGGCTTGATCAGATCGGGCCGTGCGGCGACCGCCGCACTCAGTGCGACCCCGCTGGCATCGACCGCCACACGGGCACCACGGGCCTGCAGCCGGGGAATCCAGTCGGCATAGACCCGATCATCCAGGCCGGGGGGCAAACTGCCGGACAGCACATACCAGGCCGGCACCGGTCCTTCGAACAGCACCTGTTCCAGCGCCTGCATGGCGGCATTCGAAGGGGGCAGTCCAGGCTGATTCAGGTCGGTGACAGTCTGCGACTGCGGGTCGACCACTTTCACATTGGTGCGGGTTTCACCGGCCACCCGAACACAGTGGTCCGCGATCCGATGCGTGGCAAAGAGATCCCGAAAGAGAGCGTCATTGGCCTCGCCCAGCAGTCCGGTGGCAGCAGTGACATGACCGGCTGCGGCCAGGCGCGCGGCCACGTTGATACCCTTGCCGCCCGGGTTGCGACTCTGACACCCCACCCGGTTGACCTGGCCAACCGTCAAGTCGGACACTTCCAGAGTCCAGTCGACCGCAGGGTTCAGGGTCAGGGTCATGACGTCCAGCACCTCAGTCATGGTCGGCCTCCCCGGCGTCCGCCTGCAGGTCCAGCGCCTGCACCTCGGCGGCAGTCGTCCGGGTCAGGGCCTGTCGGGCCAGGGTCCGGCAGTCACTGAGCCGGGCTTGCCGCAGCGCCAGCTTGACCGCCGGAATGGCGGCGGCATTCATGGACAGTTCGTTCACCCCCAGGCCGGCCAGGATGCACGCGGCCAGTGGCTCGGCGGCCACACCACCACAGACACCGACCCAGCGGCCATGGCGGGCGGCGGCCTCACAGGTCAGCTGAATCATGCGCAGCACGGCCGGGTGCAGGGCATCGGCCTGTGCGGCCAGGGCCGGGTGCATGCGGTCCATGGCCAGGGTGTACTGCGTCAGGTCATTGGTGCCGATAGAGAAGAAGTCCGCCTCCTGTGCGAACGCATCCGCCAGAGCCACGGCCGAAGGCACTTCGATCATGATGCCCAGATCCACCGGATCAGCACCGACCTCGATACGGGCCGACTCGGCCAGAGCCCGGGCCTGACGCAGTTCCTCCAGCAGGCCGACCATGGGGAACATGATCTTGACCGGCCCGTGCCGACTGGCCCGGTAGATAGCCCGCAACTGGGTGCGAAACAGCGCTTCTTCACGCAGACAGAGTCGGATGCCCCGTACGCCCAGGAAGGGGTTGTCCTCCGCCTGCAGATTCAGATAGGGCACCTGCTTGTCCCCACCGATATCCAACGTGCGGATAATCAGGGGGAAGCCGTTCAGGGCCTCGATCATGGCCCGGTATTCGGCATATTGCTCGTCTTCATCCGGGGCACTGTCCCGCCCCAGAAACAGGAATTCGGTGCGCAGCAGCCCCACGCCCTCACCGCCGTGATCGACCACCGCCTGTGCCTCGGCAGCAGAACCGATATTGCCTACCACCTCGATGCGCTCTGCATCTCTGGTCAGGGCCGGCTCGAAACGACTGTCCCAGGCACGCTGATGGTCACGCGTGGCCTGGGCGCAGACGACTTCGGCCAGTTTCAGGTCCTGGTCGGTAGGATCGGTCACCAGCAGGCCGGCGGCAGCATCCACGATGGCCTGCTCACTGCGCAGATTGAGCACCTCGGGGCCCATACCGACCAGAGCTGGAATGCCCAATGATCGGGCCAGGATGGCGGTATGCGAAGTAGGCCCGCCCACAGCCGTGACGAAGCCCAGCACCCGATCTCGGTCCAGGGTGGCGGTTTCGGTGGGGGTCAGGTCATGGGCCACCAGAATCCCGGGTTCACCGAGTTCCAGTGCCCGGGTCCTGACGGCAGAAGGGTCCAGGTGACGCAATACGCGCACGCCGACGTCCTCCATGTCGCTGGCCCGACCCGCCAGCCGCTCGTCCACCAGGGCGCGCAGACTCTCGACCTCTTTCTGAATGCAGTGCCACCAGGCTACGGGCGCTGAAACCCCTGCGGTCAATGCCTGCTCGGCCCGCTGCAACAGGTCCGGATCCGCCAGCAGGCCGCGATGGGCACTAAAGATGCCGGCTTCATCCCGCTGCTGATGCGCTTCAGCATGCCGCACCAGATCGTCGATTTCGGCGGTCGCAGCCGCCACGGCCTGGCGCAGGCGAGCCTGCTCGACGGCGGGCTCGCCGGCCTCTTCCTGCAGAACCACTTCCGTGCTGTGCCAGGTCATCAGTGGACCCACAGCGATACCGGGCGCCGCGGCAATGCCCCGGCAACAGACCCCGGCATACGCCCGCTCGGTCGCAGCCACCGGCGCCTCTTCAGGCTCGCCGCTGTCACCCAGCCCGTCCCGGATGGCTGCAGTCAGAGCGGCCAACGCCTCTTCGGCCTGCGGCCCCTGCGTCGACACCACCAGTTCACAGCCGCCGGTCACCCCCAGGCGCAGCAGGGCCGACATGGACTGTCCGTCCGCCGACCGATCACCATTGCGCACCCTAACATCGGCCTCGAATGTGGCCGCCAGTTCGGTAAAAAAAGTGGCCGGCCGGGCGTGCAGCCCTGCCCCGGCCGGATAGTGCACAACGCTCTGATATTCATAATCCGACAGCCGCACTGGTTCCGCTGGTGCTGTGTCACCATTGAGCGCGGCCAGCAGCAGGTTGACGTCATCGGTCTGTGCCAGGTCCCGCGCCAGAGTCTCATCCGCCAGCACATCGGTCAGATTGGAGAGTATCCGAATGTGTTCATCAGACCGCGCTGCGATACCGACAATGACATGCGCCTTCTCGCCGTCCTTCCAGTCCACCCCGGCCGGTACCTGCAGCACGGCCACGCCGGTACGGTGAATCAGTTCCCGGTCCTTCTGCAGCCCGTGCGGGATGGCGATGCCATTGCCCAGCAGCGTATTGGCCTCCTGCTCACGACCGCGCATGCTGTCGATATAGCCCGGGTCCATGAATCCGGCCTGCACCATCAGGTCGCCCACCTGCGCTATGGCAGCATCCTTGTCTGCGACCTCACGTCCCAGGGCAATGGCATCAGCCGTTACATGCAACACAGTATCACCTCAAGCGTTCGATAATTGCGATGAGGAACTGTGGCGCGGGAAAATGAACCGGAGATTTCAATTCTGTTTCAATTGTTACAGATCGATTGGGGTCGAGAGGGGGCTTATTCGGAGGGCGTCAGTTGCAGCCGTTCGGCCATCAGTACGGCCTGGGTGCGGTTGTTGATGTCGAGCTTGCGGAAAATGGCAGTGATATGAGCCTTGACGGTGGCTTCGGTGATGCCCAGAGCATAGGCAATCTGCTTGTTGAGCAGGCCTTCGTGCAGATGGCAGAGCACACGGTATTGCTGCGGCGTCAGTTCGGCGACCTTGTGGGCCAGGTCCTGATCTTCCTGCGACAGGCCGGCGAGGCGGTCGGCCACACCCTCGGGCACCCAGGTGTCACCATCCAGAATGGTCTGAATGGCCTCGGCAATGTTGCCGGAAGGCAGTGACTTGGGAATGAACCCCAGCGCACCGAAGCCGATGCAGCGGGCCATGACATCCGGGTCTTCACTGCCGGAGATGATGGCCACCGGCAACAGCGGGTAGTCTTCACGGACCCGAATCAGGCCATAGAGATCACCACTGCCCGGCATATGCAGATCAAGCAGCAGCAGGTCGACATCGTCGTCGTCCTCAAGGGCAGCCAGGGTGGCTTCCAGGCTGTCAGCTTCACGCAACTCCAGGGCAGCAAACTGCTTCGCGAGTGCCCCCTGCAGGGCCTCACGAAACAGTGGATGATCATCTGCTACAAGGAATCTAGCCATCAGCCTCGGTGGTCTGCCGCCGTTCATGTTCCTGAATCAGCGACTCTACCACAGAGGGGTCAGCCAGCGTAGAGGTATCCCCCAGGCTGTCATATTCGTTGGTGGCGATCTTGCGCAGGATGCGCCGCATGATCTTGCCGGAACGGGTCTTGGGCAGGCCGCCGGCCCACTGGATGACATCCGGCGTGGCGATCGGGCTTAGCTCGGAGCGCACCCACCGGCGCAGTTCCTGTTCCAGCGCGTCACTCGGTTCGACGCCCTCGCTCAGGGTCACATAGACATAGATGCCCTGCCCCTTGAGGTCGTGCGGATAGCCCACCACGGCCGCTTCGGCCACTGACTCATGGGCCACCAGCGCACTCTCGATCTCGGCGGTGCCCAGACGGTGCCCGGAGACATTCAGCACGTCATCCACCCGGCCGGTAATCCAGTAGTGGCCGTCGGCATCGCGCCGCGCGCCGTCACCGGTAAAGTACATGCCGGGGTAGCTGCTGAAATAGGTCTGCACGAAGCGGTCATGATCACCCCAGAGGGTGCGCGCCTGGCCAGGCCAGGAGTCCAGCAGTACCAGGTTGCCCTGCACCTCCCCGCGCTCGGTCAGTTCGTTGCCTTCATTGTCGACCAGCCCTGGGCGCACACCAAAGAACGGCAGCATGGCCGAACCCGGTTTCATGTCGCAGACGCCGGGCAACGGTGTCATCAGGGCGCCACCGGTTTCGGTCTGCCACCAGGTATCGACGATGGGCGCCTGACCATTGCCCATCTTCTCGAAGTACCAGTTCCAGGCTTCCGGGTTGATCGGCTCACCGACACTGCCCAGCAGGCGCAGGGTGGCCCGGTAGCTGGTGTAGGTGGCTTCGTTACCCTTGGCCATCAGGGCACGTACCAGAGTCGGCGCGGTATAAAGGATGGTCACGCCATGCTTGTCGATGATCTCACCCACCCGACCCGGACCCGGGGAAGTGGGCACACCCTCGAACAGGATACTGGTCGTACCATTGGCCAGCGGGCCATAGACGATATAGGTGTGGCCGGTGATCCAGCCGACGTCGGCGGCGCACCAGTAGATGTCGTCGTCCTGCAGGTCGAAGATGGCCTCGTGGGTCAGCGCAGCATAAACCATGTAGCCGCCGGTGGTATGCAATACCCCCTTGGGCTTGCCGGTCGAACCCGAGGTGTAGAGGATGAACAACGGGTCTTCCGCCCCCATTTCCTCGGCCGGGCACTGCACGTCGGCGGCCTCGACCAGGGTCTTCCAGTCCACATCCCGATCGTCGGTCCAGTTCACATCGGCACCAGTGTGACGCAATACCACTACATTGGTAATGCTGGCACAGGCGTCGTTCTTCAGTGCCTGATCGACATTGGCCTTGAGCGGAATGCGATGGCCGCCACGCTTGCCCTCGTCGCTGGTGATTACCACCCTGGCACCACAGTCATTCACCCGATCGGCGATGGCGTTGGGCGAGAAGCCGGCAAAGATTACCGAATGCACTGCACCGATGCGGGCACAGGCCAGCATGGCGACCACGGCTTCGGGCACCATGGGCATGTAGATGGCGACCCGGTCGCCCTTGGCTACGCCCAATGACTTCAGGCCATTGGCAAAGCGACACACCTGCTCGTGCAACTGACCATAGGTGATGGTGGCCTGCACGTCCGGGCTGTCGCCCTCCCAGATAAAGGCGGCCTTGTCGCGATGGGTGGGCAGGTGTCGGTCCAGGCAGTTGTAGCAGGCATTCAGGGTGCCGTCTTCGTACCAGCGGATGTCGACGTTGTGCGGGTCGTAGGAGGTATGCTTGATCTTGGTATAGGGCTGAAACCAGTCGATGCGCTCGCCCTGTGCGGACCAGAACCCTTCGGGGTTGTTCAGTGAGGCGGCATGGAGTTCGGCATAGCTGTCGGGGTTGTAGCGGGTGCGGCGGCCCAGTGGGTTGGGCATGGGTACGGTCGCTGACATGGTAGGGTCCCCTTCTATAGCGTCTTGTTAAATTTGTAGCCGACGTTATAGCTCCTGAGGGGTACCGTGCCCATTAGACGTTGGTCTGAGGGTGGGCGCCGCAGCCTCCATTGTGGGCTGTGAGCCTTGCTCACGCATGGTATTGCAGCTCCGAAAACTGCTTCTGCCACTGTACCGTCGCCAGGCTCGGGTACATGTCCGTGGGCCTGCTCACCCAGCACCCACTCCCGGCGGCCACACCTGCAGTGCCATCCTCATGAAGGCACTCCATCTGCAATGGAGCACATGTAGCGGGAACAGTGCGAAGTTTCGAGGCTTGCTTACGCATGCGTGGCCAAGGGCCACCGCCTACCAGGCTTGGGAGGCACGGTTGGAGTCGCCTGCCGGGTGCATGCCCTGTGAGACCGTTTGCGGCCAGGGACGGCCGCAACCGAGCTGGCATGGATGCCGTTTTTTGCGTGTCTCACAGGGCATGTACCCGAGCTTGGCGACGGTCCGATTAGCACAGGCAGAAAAGGTGCCCTGGTGAGATCGGCGCCGTGCGTGGCCAGGGGCCACGGCCTACAAAAAGGGGTAGGTGACGCCGCCTTCGCGCAGGATCTGGTCCATCACGCGGGCAGTGCCGAGGGTGGCGGCCCAGGGCATGCCGGGGCACTCGAGCTGGCCGGCCCGGATGGCGGCCGTGGCGGCCTCGATCTGGTACTCGAAACCGCTGGCCCGGTGCGTGCCGTCAAACTCTTCCGTGACCGGATTTGCACCGGCCGGGTCAAGTACCAGCCGCGCGCGCTCGGAGGCCCAGAACGGCCCCTCGACCTCGATACGGCCCAACTCGCCTTCGATCAGCATATGATTGGGCCGCGCGGTCAGAAAACTGGCCGTGAACTGACTGACCGTATCGCCATAATCCAGAATCGCCGCCGTGCGCTCATCCACCCCGGTCGGGCCCTTGAGCACCGAAGACTGGATTCGGTCCGGATCACACCCGGTGACAAATCGGCTCAGCGCAATACAGTAGATGCCCATATCGAGCAGGTTGCCACCGGCCAGTTCCGGGTTCAGCAGGCGATCCGAATCATCGCGCGGTGCCAGCATGCAGAACTCCGACTGCAGGGTGTGCACGCGGCCGATACGGTCTTCGTCCAGCCAGCGGCGAACCTGCTGCCACACCGGCAGAAAACGGGACCAGAGCGCTTCCATCAGAAACACGCCCTGCTTCTCCGCCGCCGCCATCAACTGCTCGGCCTGCCCGGCAGTCACCGTCAGCGGCTTCTCGCACACCACCGGCTTGCCCGCCTGCAGCGCCATCAGGGCCTGCTCGAAATGAAACCGGTGCGGGCTGGCAATGTAGACACCGTCGACCGCGGGATCATCCAGCAGCGCCTGATAATCACCATGCACTGTCGGCACATGCCCCGCTTCACCAAACTCGTCGGCGAAGGCCTGACCGCGCTCCGCATTGCGGCTGGCCACAGCGCCCAGCCGAGCCTCCGGCACCACCTGCAGACCCAGTGCAAAGTTGCGCGCAATGCGACCCGGGGCGATGATGCCCCAATTGAATATCGGGTCAGATACAGCCATGGCTCAGATTCCTTGTTTCAAGAACGACAGACCGCTCAGCATACTACTTTTCTTCGTATTCAAACCAGGCAAAATCCGCCGGCAGCGCCTGCCCGGAAGTATCCTGCGCGGCCATGCCGACAAAGGCTCCGGTGAAATTGTTGCCGGCCCCCGTACCCGCTTCATCGCTGAGCAGGCTGTATTCCAGTTTCAGCGGCAACTGGTGCCAGTCATGCGGATGGTCGGCCAGCGCCCAGGAGAAATACAGGTGTTCGTAGCGGACTTCGGCACGCAACAGGATGGCACCCTGCTCGGGCAGCGCTACGGGATCAGGCTCCAGCGGATACTCGGACTGGCCATCCAGCCGCGCCAGGCAGCTCATCACGTTCAACTGGCGCCCCTGGTCTGCATCCCGCGATACATAGAGGTAATGATACTTGCGGCTGTTGTAGTAGCAGACCAGGCCCGCCATCTGCTGGAAGGTCTGCGGTGCAAAGTCCAGCTCGGTGGTGGCGGTAAAACACAGCGCCTGCTGCCGCCGCGCCACCAGCGAGGAAGTGAACAGGCTGCCCAGTGATTCACGCCCCAGCAGGCGCAGATAGCCCGGCCGGGCCTTGAGGTTGAAAATCTGCTCCGGCTGGGGTGTGCGCAGCCACTGGAAATCCAGTGGCAGCTCAGCCTCGGCAAAGTCATAGCGACAATGCGTCGGCCGCGCCGGACTGCTGTGCCCTGTGACAGGAGCCACCACCCGGTCACGCGGGGTGGGGTCGTCCTCCAGCGGCCACAGCCAGTCGTCATCGCGCCACTCCATGCGCTGGATAGCGGTTTCACGGCCCAGCGGGCTGCGGCCCCGGTTGCGCAGGGGTCGGCTGCACAGGTGCACCAGAAAGGTTTCACCCTCGGGGGTCTCCACGATGTCGCCGTGACCCGCCCGCTGCAGCCGTGCCTCGGGGTTGGTCCGGGATGTGGTGATATGCGTCAGCGGATGCAGCTCATAGGGCCCGGTGATCGAACGCGAGCGCGCCAGCGTGCAGGCATGGTCATACTCGGTGCCACCTTCGGCAGTCAGCAAGTAGTAGTAGCCATTGCGCCGATACAGATGCGGCCCTTCCTCCATGCCCAGTTCACTGCCATGAAAGATCTCGTGCACCTCGCCGGTCAGGGCCAGGGTGTCCGGGTCCAGTTCCTGCAGCAGAATGCCACTGAACGGCGACCGGTTGGGTCTGTGGTCCCAGCGCATGTTGAGAAACCACTTGCGGCCATCGTCATCATGGAACAGCGACGGGTCGAAACCGCTGCTGTTCACATAGACCGGCTTGCTCCAGTCGCCATCAATACGGTCACAGGTGGTGATGTAGTTGTGCGCATCCTTGAAGCTGCCCGTATGTCGCTTGACGTCTGTGTAGACCAGCCAGAAGCGGCCATCACTCCAGGTCAGGCAGGGTGCCCAGATCCCGCAGGAATCCGGGTTGCCGCGCATGTCCAGCAGGTCGGCCCGGTTCAGCGGTCGGGTGACCAGGGTCCAGTTGACCAGATCCTTCGAGTGATGGATTTGCACACCCGGATACCACTCGAAGGTGGAGGTGGCAATATAATAGTCATCCCCTACCCGGCAGATGGACGGATCGGCATTGAAGCCGGGCAGGATCGGATTTTCAATCATGGGTTCAGTCGACATGACAACTCCTGTTCAACCCTTTACAGCGCCGCCGGTCAGGCCGGCCACGATGTATTTCTGTGCATAGAGGAAGAAGGCCACGGCCGGCATGATGGTCACCGTGATGTAGGCCAGAATGCGGTTCCACTCGGCCCCGTACTGGCCGCGGAACTCCATCAGCCCCAATGGCCAGGGGTAGACCGCGCGGTCATTCAGCATGATCAGCGGGAAGATGTAGTTGTTCCAGCTCTGCACCAGAATGAACACGCCCACGGTCGCCAGTATCGGCTGCGACAGCGGCATGACAATGGTCCAGAAGAAGCGACCATAGCTGCAGCCATCCACCAGCGCGGCCTCGAACAGGTCCTTGGGCAACTGCTCGAAGAAGGTGCGGAACAGCAGCACACTCATGGCCAGTCCAAAGGCCACCTGCGGCAGGATCACACCCGCATAGGTATCGAGCAGGCCCAGGTCCCGCACCTTGATGAACAGTGGCAGTATGGCCGTGGCACCGGGAAACATCATGCCCAGAATGACATAGGAATAGATGTAGTTGCGCCCGGCAAACTTCATGTGCGAGAAGGTGAAGGCCAGCATGGACGCTGTGATCAGCACGATGCTGACGGTGAAGCCAGTGATGATCAGCGAGTTCATCATCATCCGCCAGGTGGTCGGACTCAACAGGATATCCATGTAGGCCGTGGTATCCCAGGTTCGCGGCAGCGCCAATGGCGCCACGCGCAGCTCACCCAGGGTCTTGAAACCGCCCAGAACAGTGATCCAGAACGGCAGCAGTACGAACAGGGCCGTCAGCAACAGCAGACCCCATTTGGCCGACCGGGATACCAGTGATGATTGTTCGATATGTTGCATGATAACTTCTCCCGGCTCCTACTTGTGGCTGGCCATGACATAGCGCTGATAGGTAAACGCGAACACCACGCAAACCAGGAACAGAATGACCCCAACCGCACTGCCGAAGCCAACGCGCGAACGCACAATGCCGTACTCGTACAGATAGGTGACAATGGTGTGTGCCGAGCCGCCCGGACCACCGGACTGCACGAGCGGCACTGCCATTTCGAAGAACTGCAGGGCACCGATAACACTGAAAAAGATGGACAGGCGAATGGCCGGCCAGATCAACGGCAGCTTGATGCGCAGCGCAATCTGGATCGGTGTTGCGCCGTCCAGCTTGGCCGCCTCGATCAGATCGTCGGACACACTCTGCAAGCCGGCGATATAGATCATCATGTGGTAGCCGAAGTACTTCCAGACCACCACCACCAGAATCGCATTGAAGGCCCAGGACTGATCGGCCAGCGGATAAAAGGGCTCCAGACCGAACAGATGGGTGATGGCGGCCACCAGACCATAATTGCCATCATAGATAAAGCGCCAGATCAGGCCCGCGACCACATCCGCCAGGATGAAGGGCAGAAAGAAGATCAGGCGGAAAACGTTGTTCACCGCGCTCTTGCTGGCGATCAGCATCGCCAGCACCATGGCCAGCGGCAATTGGATCAGCATCGATATGATGACGATGCGCGCTGTATTCCACACTGCCTGATGGAACACACTGTGACCCAGGATCTGCTCATAGTTGCGCAGACCAACCCAGCGCCCGCCGTCGGCGAGCGGCACAAAACCATTCCAGTTGTAGAAACTGTACAGACCCGATTCTGCAATCGGCAGAATCGCAAACAGCGTAAAAATCATCAGCGCCGGCGGCAGAAACAACAGCAGCGTGGTCAGGCGTCCGCCCGTGTTCTGAACGTACAGCCAGTCGCGCAGTCGCCCCATCAGGCCAGCTTGGGTGGTCGGAGAATGCGTACTCATGCTTGATTACCAATGGGCTGAAGGCAGGAGGACAGCATACCGCCCAGAGGGCGGTATGCTGCAGTGACTCGGATCAGGTCAGATCAACGGAATTCCCAGGCTTCCTGGATCTGCTGAACAGCCTGTTCCGGGGTGACGCGGCCGGCCACCAGATCGGCCGACATGTCGTTGATCACACCGCCCACTGAGGCACCCAGAGCCTGGTCCCAGAACACCTGGTGCCAGGAGGAGTTGGCAATGGTCTCGGCCACCATCTGCAGGTGCTGGTCTTCCATGTGTTCCTGCGCACCATTGGCAACCGGAATGATGATGCCCTCAGCGGCCAGACGTGACTGCTGCTCGGGGGCCAGGAAGAATTCCAGCCATTTGACCGATTCCTCGGTAGCACGACCCGAGGTAAAGGCAAAACCGTCCACACCACCGATGGTAGCGCTCGGATCACCCTCACCACCTTCCACTGCCGGGAAGTTGAAGTAGCCCAGGCGGTCACCGGACACACCTTCACCGCTTTCGGACTCGGAAGTCTGCACACCGATATCCCACTCGCCCATCAGGTGAATGGCGGCATTGCCGTTGCCGAACACACCGGCCGCTTCGTTATAGGCGAAGCCCATGTAGCCCGACTGGAATGGCTCCAGGTCGGCCAGACGCTGCAGTTCCTCGCCGGCACGGATGTAGTGCTCGTTGACGAAGCTGGCTTCATCGTTGAGGATGGCCTCGAACAGCTCCTGACCACCGGTACGCATGGCCAGATAGGTCCAGTAGAAGTGCAGCGGCCAGCGCTCGGAACCACCCGCCGCGATGGGCGTGATGCCGGCATCTTGCAGCGCCTGAACCACATCCAGGAAGTCATCCCAGGTTTCGATGTCGTCAGAGCTGACACCAGCCTCTTCAAACAGGTCTCTGTTGTACCAGAAGCCTACGCCGGCCAGACGGTAGGGGGCGCCGTAAAGACGGCCGTCAACTTCATAGGCCTCCAGAATACCTTCCGGGATATTGCCGCGCAGGCCATCGGCCATGTCGGTGATGTCACCGAGCAGACCGGACTGGGCACGCATGCGGTAGTCATCACCACCGAAGCTCCAGTACAGGTTGGGTTTGACGGAAGCCTGCAGCAGCGTGGGCAGACGCTGTTGCATCGCCTGGTCGTCCATGAACTCGAGTTCAACTTCGATATCCGGATTCTGCGCCTGGAAATCCTGACGCAGTTCATCCCAGACTTCACGGATAAAAGCGTCCTGCTGATTGTGCAGAACGTGAACCCGCTCCTGCGCGTGGACCGTGGCGGCCCCTGTCATCATGAGTACGCTGGTAGCGCAAGCGCCCGCCAGCAAGCGTTGGAAAGTGATCATTGCGATGTCCTCTGTTTGTTTCTTGTGGTTATATTCATTTGACCGCTCTGACTGAAGACACGAGCACTGGCGGTCGGTAGCACTGCTTTCGGGTCTGGTGGGTCTTGAGGAAGACTTCCAAACTAATTTTGTGTCTCAAACTAAATAAAACACAGGGAAGCGGCGCTGTCAAAATTTTTTCGAGAGTCGACTTAAAAAAAAGCGCACTGTACACTCTCAGCCATAAAAGCAGCATTTCTCGGCAGATTCATGAGCAACAGAAAAACCGATACTGAACAGATCCGTGCCGCCAATCGTGCCGAGGTGATCAGCGCCCTGCGGGTGTATGGCCCGGTAGCGCGGGTGGACATTGGCCGTATCACGGGGCTCAGCCCCGCTACCGTCACTGCCATCACCTCGGAACTGGCCGAGCACAACATCATTCAGGAAGTGCAGGCCCCCCGCGAGAGCTCCGGCCGGGGTCGGCCGCGGGTCATGATCGACCTGAACCCCGACAAGGCTTCGGTGCTGGGTCTGAAGCTGTCCATCAACGAACTGCGCCTGATGCTGGGCGACCTCAAGGGCAACATCATCAGCGAAGCCGTGGTCGCCGTGCGCACCCTGGACCAGGACGCCGAGAGCCTGAATGCGGTCCTGCTCAAGGAAGCCGAACATTTTCTGGCCCAGCATCCCGGCCACCAGCAGTTGCTGGTCAGCGCCGGCATTGCGATTCAGGGTTTTGTCGATGCCCATCAGGGCAATGTGGTCTGGAGTCCAGCGCTCTCGGTCAAGCACATCAACCTGACCAACCACCTGCAGCGGCATCTGGGCTGTCCGGTGGAACTGGCCAATGACGCCAACTGCATCGCCTATGCCGTGCAGATGCAGCAGCAATACGTCGAGTGCCGCGATTTTATCGTGGTCATGCTCGGCTATGGTGTCGGCGGTAGTCTGATCATGAACGGCGAGCTGTATACCGGCCATCTGGGCGCAGCGGCCGAATTCGGCCACACCAAGTATTCCCACGACGGGCCGCAGTGCGCCTGTGGCAAGCGCGGCTGCATCGAGGCCTATGTGTCCGACTACGCCTTGTACCGGGATGCCAGCGCCATCATGAACCTGCCGGCCACCGACCGTCGGCACCCGTCGGAAAAGCAGATGCAGAAGCTGACCGAACTGGCACGTACCGGCAACGAGGCGGCTCGGGAGCTGTTTGCGCAGTCCGGTCGGGTACTGGGCTACGGCATTGCCAACATGCTGGCCCTGATGAGCCCGGAGCGGGTCGTTGTCACCGGGCCTGGTGTGCGCGCCTATGACCTGCTGGAAGACGGGGTGCGGGAAGGCATTCGCAATGCCCTGGTCAACGAACTGTCCAGCGGCACGGCCATAGAACATCTGCCCTGGTCGGAAGACATGACCGGCAAGGGCATTATCGCCCTGGCGCTGAAACACTTCGGATAGCCACAAGGAGCCCTGCCATGCTGTTGTATTTCTACGGTCAGGCCGTCCTGGGGCTGGTGATTCTGCTCGCCGGCATAAAGGGGCTGCGCAACGCGGGCCGCCCCATGCGCGGACGGCGGCTGCTGGAAGGCATCGAGTTTCTGTGGACCATTATTGCAGTCATTCTGATCAGCGCCCTGTTCGGCATGAATCCGGTGGCGGTGGCCAGCATGGCCCTGCTGATTCATTTTCTGATTTCCGCCGCACTGTCCACCATGGTAGAGACCCGCACCCGCCAGGGGCTGGATGCGGGCTATCCGGGCTGGTTCAGTTGGTTGGAAATCATCTGCGGCGCCCTGATGCTGGGCGCCAATGCGCTGTTCGTCATCCCGGCCTGGGGCCAGACCTGAAGCCCGCCACCTGATCAGAGGTCGGGCACGCCCTCGGTTGGCAGTTCCTCCGCCGGAATGGCACCCGGCCCGGGCTCGGCGCCGCCTGGGCATTTGCCCAGTATGATCATGCCCAGCACCTCGTCCTTGGTCACCCGCTCCACCGGCGCCCGGCCAACCACCTGACCGTTTTTCATCACCACCACCCGATCCGACAGATCGAACACATCGTGGATGTCATGCGAAATCATGAAGATACCAATGCCCTGTGTTTTCAGGTGCTTGACCAGATCCGCCACCTGGGCCGTTTCCTGCGGCCCCAGAGCGGCCGTGGGTTCGTCCATGACCAGAATGCGGGCATTGAAATAGAGCGCCCGCGCAATGGCCACGGATTGCCTCTGCCCGCCGGACAGTGACTTCACCGGATCACTGAAACGCTTGAAATTGGGGTTCAGGCGACCCATCACCTGCCGGCAGGCCGCTTCCATGGCGCCATCATCCAGCGTGCCCCAGCGGGTGGTGATTTCCCGCCCCAGAAACAGGTTGGCAGCCGCATCCACGTTGTCCGCCAGCGCCAGCGTCTGATAGATGGTTTCGATACCCAGCGCCTTGGCATCACGCGGGTTGTCGATACTGACCGGCTTGCCGTTGATCAGTATCTCGCCCTCGTCCTTCGCATAGGCACCGGACAGTATCTTGATCAGCGTCGACTTGCCGGCACCGTTGTGCCCCAGCAGCCCCACCACTTCACCGGGATGCAGGTCCAGGCTCACATCATCCACGGCCCGAATACCACCGAAGGACAGCGAGATATGCCGCATCTCGACCAGAGGTGTCTCAGCGCTTGTCATGTGGAAGTCCCCCGTCGATACAGTGTGTCGACCCAGACGGCCAGAACCAGCACCGAGCCGACCACGATATTCTGCAATGGCGTCTCGATACCCACCAGCACCATGCCCGACTGCAGTGACTGCATGATCACCGCCCCCAGCATGGCACCCGCCACCTTGCCGACACCGCCGGCCAGAGAGGTGCCGCCGATCACGGCGGCGGCAATGACATAGAGTTCGTCCAGCGTGCCCTGCGCATTGGTGGCCGCATTCAGGCGCGCCGTGGAAATGGCCGCTGCAATGGCTGCCAGCACACCCATGATGATGAACACCTGCATGATGACCCGGCGTGTATTCACACCGGCCAGTTCCGCCGCTTCAGGATTGCCGCCGATGGAAAACACATAGCGGCCAAAGCGGGTTCGGGTGGCGACAAAGGTCATGATGACGCCCACCGCCAGTGCGACCAGCACCGGTATGGCAAAGCCATGCCCGATCACCAGACCGCCATCAGGCACCGGGATGCTCTGAGCCTCCGCGTAGCGCTCGGCCACGCGGGTCGGCCAGGGGTAGGCATTGGCCACCGCCGCCGCCCCAATGGTGATGCCGCTGACGGACAGACCCACCAGCCACTCGGCCCACAGCGGTCGCAGCGGAAAGCCGTGGCGCCGACGCTGCCGACGGTTGCGTACCAGCCCATACACCACCACCACACAGATGGCAGCGGCGATCAGCCAGGTGGCGAGTTCCCCCACCGAGCCCGTCGGGCCACCACCGAGCATGCGGAACTGGGCGTCCATCGGCGCTACCGTGCGGCCCGACGTGACCCACCAGGCAGCACCGCGCCAGACCAGCAGACCACCCAGAGTGACGATAAATGCCGGCACCTTCATGTAGGCAATGATGTAGCCCTGCAGGGCGCCGATCATGGCACCGGCCAGGATGCCCACCAGCAGGGCTGTTACCCAGGTGAACGGATGGCCATAGCCCCACATCTGGGGCAGTATTTCAGCCTGGGTGACACCGATGATCATGCCGGTGACGCCCAGTACGGAGCCCACCGACAGATCGATATTACGTGTAACAATAACCAGCACCATACCGGTCGCCATTACCGCGACCGAGGCGCTCTGAACACTGAGATTCCAAAGATTGCGCGGGGTCAGAAAGGCGCCGCCGGTCACGGCATTGAAGCCCAGCCAGATCAGTGCCAGCACGGCAATCATGCCCACCAGGCGCGTATCAACCTCTGTCGCCGCCGCTGCCTTTTTCAGCGGGGCCAACAATGGCTTGAACATAGGGGTACTCCGGGTTACCGAGAAAGCCTAAAAAAAGCCGGGCCCGCAGGCCCGGCACAAGCAGGCGTCAGTTACAGACAGCCACTGAGGCGTCCGTTACCCCCTGACAGACCACATCTCTCTCAACCCAGCCGGCGTCGATCACGACATCAAGGTTGTCGCGCATAATGGGCACCGGCTCCAGGAACAGGGACTGCATCTCTACACCGCGCGGGCCATCAGCCCACACTGTCGCACCGGGTACCCGGTGCAGCGGCGTGCCATTGGCCAACAGGAAAGCGATATTGGCTGCTGCATGGCCCAGATCACGGGCATCCTTCCAGACCGACACGGTCTGGGTGCCCTGTGCGATCCGGTTCAGCGCGGCATGGTCGCCGTCCTGGCCGGACACCGGCACATCACCGTCCAGACCCTGCGCACTCAGCGCGGCCACAACACCACCCGCGGTGCCGTCATTGGACGCCACCACCGCATCCACTTCGTTGTTGTTGGCAGTGAGGAACTGCTCCATGTTGCGCTGCGCGTTCGCCGGCAGCCAGCCGTCGGTATAGGCTTCACCGACATTGACGATATCGCCGCTGTCCAGTGCCGCCTGCAACACTTCCAGTTGGCCTTCATGCAGGAAATCGGCATTGGGGTCGGCCGGCGAGCCCTTGATGAATACGTAGTTGCCGGTCGGCTGCTGCTCGAACACGGCCTGGGCCTGCAGACGACCGACTTCACGGTTGTCGAAGGTCAGGTAGAACGCATCCGGATGCTCGATCAGGCGGTCATACCCCACCACCGGAATGCCCTCGTCGGCCGCAGCTTCGACAGCAGGCCCGATGGCATCGGCATCCTGAGCCAGAATGATCAGCGCGTCCGCCCCATTGGCAATCAGGCTTTCGACATCGGTCAGCTGCTTGGAAGCTGACGACTGGGCATCAGAAGAAATATAACGTGCACCCAGGTGATCCAGCGCCTCGCGAATGGCCGCCTCGTCTGTCTGCCAGCGTTCTTCCTGGAAATTGGACCAGGAAACACCAATGGTAATGTCCGCTGTCGCCAGCATGGGGGCAGCAGTCAGAGTAGTTGCGACAATAGTCGTCAGTATCCGTTTCATAGCACTCTCCATGGAGATCTTGTTGTTGTTTTGCCGGACCTTATTTTCAGGTCCTGAATTTATTTAAAGCAGAAACACCATGCTTGTCAATAAAAATGCGGCGTGCAGGCCCTAAAATCGTCACATGGAGGTCAAAAAACAGGCGTTTTAACGCAAAAAGTCTGGTGCCGAAGCACCAGACTTTACAAAACACCCCTAATTTTGTGCCCGAGTCGAATCAATTGCGGTTGAAAATCACCCGATTGACCATGTTCTCCAGCATCTCCTGACGCGAGGACACCGGCTTGGGAGCAATGTTCTTGTCCACCGCATAGTCGGCCAGACCGGCCAGATCCAGCTTGCCACCCAGAATCTTTTGCCCCAGATCCTGCTCCCAGCCGGCATAGCGGTTGTCGACAAAACGCTGCAGTTCACCCTGCTCGTAGAGGTCTGCTGCCTTCATGAAGGCCAGCGCCATGGTGTCCATGCCACCGATATGCGCATGGAACAGATCTTCGGCATCAATGGAGGTGCGGCGCAGCTTGGTATCGAAGTTGAACCCGCCCGTGGTGAAACCGCCGGCCTTGATAATTTCGTAGCAGGCCAGCGTCATTTCTTCGACGTTGTTCGGGTACTGATCGGTGTCCCATCCGTTCTGGTGGTCACCGCGGTTGGCGTCGACAGAGCCCAGAATGCCAAGCGACGACGCCGTTGCAAGTTCGTGCTCAAAAGTATGCCCCGCAAGCGTCGCGTGGTTGACTTCGATATTGACCTTGATTTCATTTTCCAGTCCGTACTTCTGCAGGAAGCCGAACACAGTCGCTGAATCATAGTCGTACTGGTGCTTGGTCGGCTCCTGGGGTTTCGGCTCGATCAGGATGGCGCCCTTGTAACCGATACGGTGCTTGTGTTCCACCACCAGTTGCATGAAGCGACCGAGCTGTTCCTGTTCACGCTTCAGGTCGGTATTGAGCAGGGTTTCGTAGCCTTCGCGCCCCCCCCACAGCACATAGTTGGCACCGGCCAGCTTGTGTGTGGCCTCAAGGGCCTGCTGCACCTGGGCAGCGGCATAGGCAAACACTTCCGGGTCGGGGTTGGTCGCCGCACCGGCCATATAGCGGCGGGCGCCAAAGTTCTTGGCCGTACCCCAGAGCAGTTGCAGGCCGGTTTCTTCCTGCTTCTGCGCCGCCCGATCGATCATGCGGGCGAAGTTTTCCCGGCTCTCGCGAATGGTGCTGCCTTCCGGCGCTATGTCATAGTCATGGAAGGTCCAGAACGGCGCGCCCAGGCGCGCGAAGAAATCGAACGCCACGTCCATTTTCTGTTCGGCCAGAGACAGTGCATCCGCACCACTGTGCCAGGGACGCTGGAAGGTGCCTTCACCAAAGACATCGGCACCGTCCCAGCAGAAGTTGTGCCAGTAGCAGACGGCAAAGCGCAGCTGCTCTTTCAGAGTCTTGCCGAGGACAATGCGCTCCGGGTCATAGTGCCGGAATGCCAGCGGATTGTCGGAGTCCGGTCCTTCGTAGCGGACCGGTGCAATATGATCGAAGTAGCCGGACATGGTGTTTCCTCTCAATATTCCGGTGAATGATGAAGTGAGGCCGTCTGCTGGTGCAGGCGGCGGAACAGGGCCAGACGGCGGCGGTGATGGTCCGCACGCCCGGAGTCCGGCTCATGAGTCTGAACAATGGGTGGCGGCGGACAGATGGCTTCGATACTGGCATCGTCATCACCGGCCAACCCAAGGTGAGCCAGGCGGGCCGCACCCAGGCCGGGGCCGACCTCGCCACCTTCCCTGAAATGCAGGGTGCGCTGCAGCACATCGGCGATCAGCTGACGCCAGAACGCCGACCGCGCGCCGCCGCCGATCAGTGAAATATCCTGCAGCGGGGTACCGGCGGCCTTCAGCGCGTCTTCGCCATCGGCAATGCCGTAGGCCACGCCCTCCAGCACCGCCAGCGTCAGTTCCGCGCGCTGGGTGGAGCCGGAGAGGCCGAAGAACTGGGCGCGCAGGTTCGGGTCATTGTGCGGCGTTCGCTCGCCGGTCAGATAGGGCAGAAACAGCACCGGGGTCTCCCGCACATCACTGGCTTCCACCTCGGCCAGCAGCTCGGATACCGTGGCGCCGGTCAGGTTGGCCAGCCAATCCAGGCAGGAAGCTGCGCTGAGCATGACCGACATCTGGTGCCAGCGTTCTGGCAGACAGTGACAGAATGCGTGCACGGTCTGTTCCGGCGCCGCGCAATGCGCTTCGCTGACCACGAAGTAGACACCCGAAGTACCCAGCGAGATAAAACCCTGGCCAGGTCGGGTGACCCCGACGCCAATGGCGCCGGCGGCATTGTCACCGGCACCGCCCACCACCGGAACCTCCCGCAGGCCGAGCTCTGCCGCCGCGGCCGCGCTGACGCGGCCGGTCACCCGACTGCCTTCGGTCAGTGCCGGCATGTGATGACGCTCTAGCCCGCTGATGCGCAGCAGCTCATCATCCCAGTCCCGGGTCTGCGGGTTCAGCCACAGCGTACCGGCCGCATCGGACATCTCCGACCAGTATTCACCGGTCAGACGGAAGCGCAGATAATCCTTGGGCAGTACCACACGCGCGATGCGGGCAAAGTTCTCGGGTTCGTGCTCACGCACCCACAGCACCTTGGGCGCGGTAAAGCCCGGCATGGCCACATTGCCACTGCGAACCCGGAAGTCGTCCAGGCTGTCTTCCAGTACCCGGCATTGTTCGGCACTGCGCCCGTCGTTCCATTGAATGCAGGGCCGAATCACCGCACCGGTACTGTCCAGCAATACCGCGCCATGCATATGGCCGGCCAGCCCGATCGCTTTGACCGCGCCGAGATCCTGCCGCCTGCCCAGTTCAGCCAGCGCCTGCTGCAGAGCCGCCCACCAGTCTTCCGGTTGCTGCTCTACCTGCGAAGGTGAGGGGTACTGCGTCTGCACCGAGGCCGATGCGGAATCAACCACTGATCCATCCGCCCCAGTGAGCACGGCCTTGAGGCCGGATGTGCCCAGATCCAGTCCGAGATACATGATTTCCTCCCGACTGAGTGGCGCCTTTTTGCTTGTGCGTTATATGCGCCACTCAAATTAATTTGCTACTCGAAATTATAATGTGACAGAATCCATACCGAGTCAAATATTTTCTGTCTCAAACTATTCAGGGAGACCCGCAGATCATGAACTGCCTGCAGCAGCTGCGCCAGTACACCACAGTGGTGGCCGACACCGGCGACTTCGATGCCATCAAGACCTATCAGCCGGAAGATGCCACCACCAACCCCTCGCTGCTGCTGAAGGCAGCGCAACAGGCGTCATATCAGCATCTGGTGCAAGCGGCAGTCGCCGCCGCCAGGGCCGAACAGAACACCCCGGAACAGAGGCTCGAAGCCGCCATGGATCACCTGTCTATCGCCTTCGGGCGGGAACTGACACAGGTCGTACCCGGCTATGTGTCGACCGAGGTGGACGCCCGCCTGTCCTTTGATCGCCAGGCCACTGTCGACAAGGCGCATCGTCTGATGGCGCTCTATGAAGCCGCCGGCGTGGGCCGCGAACGCATCCTGATCAAGGTGGCCTCCACCTGGGAAGGTATTCAGGCCGCCCGCGAGCTGGAGCAGGCCGGCATTCGCTGCAACCTGACGCTGCTGTTCTCGCTGCCGCAGGCCATTGCCTGTGCCGAAGCCGGCGTAACGCTGATCTCGCCCTTTGTCGGCCGCATTCTGGACTGGTACCAGAAAACCAACGACCGCACCTACAGCGCCACCGAAGACCCAGGCGTGCAGTCCGTGCAGGCCATCTACCGCTACTACAAGACCCACGGCTACGACA
This sequence comes from Natronospirillum operosum, assembly GCF_004768465.1. Taxonomy (GTDB): domain Bacteria; phylum Pseudomonadota; class Gammaproteobacteria; order Pseudomonadales; family Natronospirillaceae; genus Natronospirillum; species Natronospirillum operosum. The sequence continues at coordinate 22,870 of NZ_SRMF01000009.1, read as the reverse complement.
CCATCGTGATGGGCGCCAGCTTCCGCAACGAGGGCGAGATAGAACAGCTGGCCGGCTGTGATCGTCTGACCATCAGTCCGGCCCTGCTGGAGAGCCTGCAGCAGCGTGACAATACCCTGACCCGCGTGCTGGCCCCCGAGCAGACATCCGACCTGCCCCGGCTGTCCCTGAACGAGGCCGAGTTCCGCTGGGCCATGAATGAAGACGCCATGGCGACCGAAAAGCTGGCCGAGGGCATTCGCACCTTCCATCGTGATGCCGAGGCCTTGCGCGACCTGCTGCGGCCCATGCTGGGCTGAACCGGTTTCAGCCCGCCGCCACGGACGGTAGAATGGCGGGCAGGGCCTGCCTGCGGCAGGCCCGCCCACTCACCTGCTGCCGGAGTATCGCCCCGAAATGAGCAAGGACCGTCGCCAACTGACCGATGACGAACTCAACGCCGTGCTGAATACCGAGACCGCCCGCATCAACTGGCTGGAGCTGCAGCCGCATTTCGCCCGCGGCCAGGTGATTCAGGTGGATGCCGAGCTGGATCTGGTGGCCGTGGCGAAGGAACTGGTGCGGGACAACAAGGCGCAGTTCGAAACCTGGACAGAACGCGGCCAGGTGGCCGGCGTCAGCAATGAACAGGCCCAGGCCTGGTATGACCAGAAAGCCGATGTCTGGGCCGTGGTGGTGGCGCCCTGGGTGCTGGTGCAGACCGCTGCGCCGACCACACACTGAGCGATCCTGCCATGAGCCGGGTCCACAGCTTCCTGCCCATTGAACCTGCATCTGCCCGCGTGCTGATCCTGGGCTCCATGCCGGGTCGGGCCTCGCTGCAGGCGCAGCGCTACTATGCGCATCCGCGCAATGCGTTCTGGCCCATCATGGGCGCCCTGCTCGACTTCGACCCGGTACTGCCCTATGACCAGCGACTGGAGCATCTGCGCGCCGCCGGCATCGGTCTCTGGGATGTCCTGCAGACCTGCACCCGCAGCTCCAGTCTGGACTCGGACATCATCGAAGACAGCATAGTGCCCAATGATTTCGCTGGCTGGTTCGAGCGCCACCCGCATACGCAGGCCGTGTTCTGCAATGGCAGCAAGGCCTGGCAAAGCTACCGCCGCCATGTGCTGCCGGCCCTGCCCGCCCCCTGGGCTGACCTGCCGCTGCAGCGCCTGCCCTCCACCAGTCCGGCCCATGCGGCCATGTCCAGGGCCAACAAGCAGCAAGCCTGGCAGACAGCACTGGCCCCCTGGTTCGGTTGAAATACTGATCTGGATCAATGTCCCCGACTGCAGGAAGACTAGAGTGGAGTTGAGGCCACTCAAAAAAGCGCCTCGGGAGGGAAAAGACATGACCAAACTCGTACTGGTACCGGTAGACGGTTCCGCACATGCCCGGCAGGCTATCGAATTTGCCGTCGACTGGGCGCGCAATCATGATGCGAAGCTACATCTGTTGCACGTACCCGATCTGCCCAGCGCCAGCGAACTGGCCTTCGTGGACCGCTACTCCATCGATGTCAGCAAAACCACACAACGCCTGGAGATGATTGGCCAGGACATAGTGGCAGAAGCCATGGACATGGTGCGTGCGAAGGACTTTACCGCTGTGGAGGGTTCCGTGAGCATCGGCAACCCGGCACAACAGATCACCGACAAGGCGAAGGACCTGAAGGCGGATCTGATTGTCATGGGGTCACGCGGAATGGGCGATTTCAAGAGCTTGCTGGTGGGCAGCGTGTCACACAAGGTAATGCAACACGCGCCCTGCACCTGCGTTGTGGTGCGCTAGCGGTCATTCAGCCTGACCGTCTAGGCGACCTGACGACGGCGGTTGCCACTGCGGCTGCCGCCGTTGCTGTCACCGCCACCACCGCGTCGCTGCTGCGCACGGCCGGAGTTGTTGCGACCACCATTGTTGTTGCCGTTACCGGGACCGCTGCGTCGCGGCGGGCTGCCACGACGAGGCTGCGTGGGGTCCGGTGAGGCCGGCAGGTTGTTCAATGGCTCGAAGCCTTCAATCTCCACCCGCTCGAGGGTGCGCTTGATCAGTCGTTCGATGCCTTTCAGGTCATCGAATTCATCCGCACAAACCAGCGAGAACGCCTGCCCGTCGGCGCCGGCACGGCCGGTACGGCCAATCCGGTGCACATAGTCCTCGGACACATTGGGCAGATCGAAATTGACCACCTGCGGCAACTGCTGAATATCAATGCCGCGCGCGGCGATATCCGTGGCCACCAGGGTGGTGACTTTGCCCGCCTTGAAGTCGGCCAGGGCCTTGGTGCGCGCAGTCTGGCTCTTGTTGCCATGAATCGCGGCGGCCGGAATGCCGTCGGCTTCCAGCAGCTTCACCAGCTTGTTGGCGCCATGCTTGGTGCGCGAGAACACCAGCACCTGATGCCATTTCCGAGCCTTGATCAGATGGCTCAGCAGCGCCGGCTTGCGCTTCTTGTCGACCGGGAAGATGGTCTGCACCACCAGCTCCGCCGTTGAGTTGCGCGGGCTGACATCGACTTCCACCGGATCGTTCACAATGGTACGCGCCAGTTTGCGGATATCATCGGAGAACGTCGCCGAAAACATCAGGTTCTGACGCTGAGTCGGCAACACCTTGATGATGCGACGGATATCGTGAATAAAGCCCATGTCGAGCATTCGGTCGGCTTCATCCAGAATCAGAATTTCCAGATCCCGGAAGTGCAGCGCTTTCTGCTGAAACAGGTCCAGCAGGCGGCCTGGGGTGGCGACCAGAATGTCGACGCCCTTTTTCAGCGCCGCAATCTGCGGGTGAATGCCCACACCGCCGAATACCACGGCTGAACGCAGCGGCAGATGGCGGCCATAGGCCTGAATATTGTCTTCCACCTGTGCCGCCAGTTCGCGGGTCGGCGTCAGTACCAGAGCGCGCACGGCACCCGGTTTGGCACGCTGACCAGCGGACAGCAGCTGCAATACCGGCAGCGTGAAGCCGGCAGTCTTGCCGGTGCCGGTCTGGGCAGCAGCCATGACATCACGCCCCTGCAATACAGCGGGAATGGCTTTGGCCTGGATGGGAGAAGGTTGGGTATAGCCTTTCTGACGAACGGCATCAAGCAGGCTTGCAGACAAGCCCAGGGTATCAAATGACATAGTACTCTCAAGAAGTGTCACGGGATGGCCCCGCGCGCGAGTACAATGTTTTGACTGACTCCGGGCGGGAAGAAGGGCGCAGTCTACTGCAGCCTCAAGGCAATAGCCAGTGTTCGCTGCAACATTGACGAAAAGCCGACAGCCGCCCATATTGGAGCCATCCCGGGGCCAGGGTCGGCCCACCCATTGCGCATATTGCAGGAGACATCTATGCAACTGTACGGCAGCTACACCTCACCCTATGTGCGACACTGTCGCATTGCCCTGCTGGAAACCGGCACCTCGTTCGAACTGATCGAAACCGACAACAAGGCCAGTGCCGAGGGCTCGCCGGCGCAGAAAGTGCCCTATATGGAGGATGGCAATGTCCGCCTTTATGATTCCGCCAGCATCCTCAAGTACATTCGCGAGCGCGCCGGCCAGGCCTGGCTGCCGGACGTGAAGCAGTTCGATCTGTTCTGCCTGGCCAACACCGTGCTGGACGCCTCCGTGAATGTCTTTCAACTGGAGCGCGCCGGGATTGACCCGCAGAGCAATGACTACCTGAAACGCCAGTCGGCGCGCATCAGCACCACGGTTGAGGCGCTGGAAGCCTGGGCGCAGGAAAAACCCTTGCAGTGGAATGACGCCACCCTGCGCGTGGCCTGCTTTGTGGCCTGGGCGCAGTATCGGCAGCGCGTCGACTTCGCCGCCTGCCCGGCCCTGCTGACCTGGCTGGAAACGGCCAGCACCCGCGACGAGTTCAAATCCACCGCACCGCCTCCGGCCTGAACAGCCAGAATCAGGGCCTGACTGCCAGCCAGGCCTTGAAACAGGTGTTCTCGAAGATGGTGTGCACCGGCGCAAAACCGGCCTGCGCCAGCAGGTCGGTGTTCTCGTCCTCATGCAGCGGCACCAGAATGCCTTCCAGGCTGCGGTCCTTGGCGTCGATCTCCGCCTGCGTATAACCCTGACTGCGCTTGAAGGCATGATGCACGCGCCGCAGGCGGGCTTCCTGCTCCGGGTCACGCCGCCGTACCTTTTCCGCCAGAATCAGTCCGCCGCCCGGGCGCAGGGTGTCGCACAACCGGCACAGCAGCGGCAGTCGATCGGCAACCGGCAGAAACTGCAGCGTGTAGCAGAGCACGACCATGTCTGTGGCCCCTGTCGCCGCAGTCAGATCAAAGCTTCTGATGTCGGCACAGTGGTATTCCAGATTGGGCCGCAGTTGCCGCTGCGCGGCGGCAATCATGGTCGGCTCGGCATCCACCCCGCAGACGCGACTGTCCGGGCAGGCCTGACTGAGGCGGGCCGACAGGGTGCCGGTGGAACAGCCCAACTCCAGCAGCCAGCCCTCGGGCCGGGCAAAATCCACCGCCAGCCCGGCAATCAGTTCATGCAGGGCATCATAGAAGGGAATCGAACGCCGGATATGGTCATCAAAGCTGCGCCAGGTCTCGCCGCCGAAGGTCCAGGCCCGGGGCGGCGCAAACAGGCCGTCACCCACGGCATCGGTGCCGGCCTGCGCAATCGGCTTGCGCAGCAGCCAGTATTGCTGATGCGCCGAATCGAATGCGGCCTCGTAACTGCCCAGCCGGCCCTGTGCTTCCGGTTCGAAACCGACCTGTTGCAGCAACCGTTCATACTGTTCCGGTCTGCGGTGCAGCTGAATGCGGCGCTGCCCCGGCAGCAGATAGCGCCAGCGCTGCCACCAGGGCACCGGCACATGCTGCAAGGCCAGACGCGGCACCGCGGGCCAGCGCCACCACGGCGAACCGGCGGCGGCCTCCAGTCGGCAACTCTCGCGCAGAAACAGCCAGCCACCCGGCTTCAGCGCCCGCAGGACATGCGTCAGCACCTGCCGTGCATCGGCATCATCCAGATACATGAACAGCCAGTTGGAAAACACCAGATCGTACTGCGCGGCGCCCAGATCTTCGGCCACCGCATCGGCGACCCGGTAATCGATATTGTGTCGCGCCGCATGGCGCTGCCGGTTCTCGGCAATGGCATCGGCCGACAGGTCCAGTGCCAGCACCCGCTCCGCACGTTCGGCCAGGCGGCCGGTAAAGCGACCGATGCCGGCGCCCAGGTCCAGCACCCGATAGCCGGTCAGATCCGGCAGGTGATCGTCGATCTCCTGCAGTTCCGCCTCGTTCAGCGCCTGCAGCGCCGGGTCACGCGCCAGCGCCGAACCGAAGGCCGGGTCACCGCCCCGGCGCCAGAACAGTCGACCCCACAACCGGTTCATGGTTTGCCCGAGCCTGCCGTCAGTGCATCCAGCGCCATGGCAGCCATGATCCAGTTGCGAAACTCGCGCATGGCATAGCTCATGGGGCGGTCCTTCTGGTAGACCAGATAGAACGACTTGTCCTTGCCCAGCGTCTGCTCCAGCGGAATCACCAGTTGCCCGGACTGAATCTCGTCCGTGACCAGATTGACGTCGGCCAGCGCCACCCCCAGCCCCTTGGCAGCCGCGCGGGCCGTCAGCAGCGAGCTGGACAACACCATGCCCTTGCGCCGCTCCTGATACTCCGCCCCGGCAGCGGCGAACCACAGATGCCACTCGTCCGGCCGCCGACTGACATGCAGCAACGTATGCCAGCTCAGGTCCTCCGGCGTCTCGATGGGATGACGCTCCAGCAACTCCGGCGCACAGACCGGTACCAGCACGGAATCCTTCAGAAAGTGGGCTTCCACGCCGTCCCAGCGCCCGTCGCCATAGTAGACCGCCATATCCGTATCACTGTGCGCAAAATCAATCAGCCCTGTGGAGGCGGCAATATCCAGCTCGATATTCGGATGTTCCTCGTAGAAGTGACTCATGCGCGGCAGCAGCCAGCGGCTCAGAAAGGCCGGCGCCACGGCCAGCTTGAGCTCACCGCTGGTGTGTTCACTGAGCAGGCGCTGGGTGGCGCGCTCGATGTCCTGCAGGGCTTTCTGCACCGTCTGCAGGTAGAGACGCCCGGCCGACGTCAGTTCGACGCGCCGCGTATGGCGCTCGAACAGCTCCAGCTCCAGAAAGGTCTCCAGCGACTTGACCTGGTGACTCACGGCCGATGGCGTGACATGCAACTCGCCTGCAGCCTGCTGGAAACTGCCCAGGCGGGCGGCGGCTTCAAAGCTGCGCAGACTGTTCAGGGGTGGAAGTCGTTTGATGCTCTTCTCCTGGGGTAGCGGGTGATCATTCTATATGGATGAATTTTACTAATCCATGGGCTGAAAAACGATCGTTTGTCACCCTGCGGGCAGTCCTTATCATACAACACCGTAGAGACGAGGTTATACGCGCTCTGCAATCCATTTTTACCGGTTGAAGGAGACCTGACCTTAAATGAAAGTTGACTATGATCCCGCAATTGTTCTTGACCGTTTTGGCAACGTAGACGTCCAGTTCTACGAAGAAAAGGCTCGCCGCATGCGCTCCGAAGCCTTTTTCCATGGTCTGCAGACACTGGCGCGCACCGTACGCACCGCTGCTGTCGATCTGGGCACTGCCATTGGCAAGAAGCTGAGCCACAGCGGCTCAGTCGGTTCAGTCTCCCGTCAGGCCTGAAGTTGATGCCTGAGGGGCTGATCCCCTGAGGCACTCCGACCGGGTGCAGTCGCCACCAGACTGCACCCAGGTCGAGTGCATTCCCACCCCGATTCCTTTATCCTGCCGGCCCACAGTCACTCTCGTACTTGACCGGTATTTTGGCCCAGACACCTGCTCCACCAGACCATGCCCCGACCTCTGCTTCCCGTGCCCACGGCCTGTCCCTGCGCCTGACCGATGAACAGACCGCTGCCATTCAGGGTCGACAACAGCATCAACGCATCATTGCCGTTGCCGGTTCCGGCAAGACCGCCACCCTGATGGAACAGGCCCACGCCCTGCTGCAGGATGGCGTGCCCCCGAAACGCCTGCTGGTACTGATGTACAACCGCAGCGCCCGCGCAGACTTCGAACAGCGCTTTCGCAGCCTCTACCCCGGCCCGCTGCCGGATGTGCGCACTTTCCATGCGCTCGGTTTCAGCATCTACCGGACCCTGGTCCGACAGGGGCATCTGTCCGCCTGGCAGGGCGACCTGCTCAGTGACCGGGAACTGGAACCGCGCGTCTGGCGCTGGCTGCAGGAGCTGGCCACCACGGGCGAGCAGGCGCAGGACATGCAGGCCAACCGCCGCAAATGGGTGGAACCGGCCATGACCTTTATCGAACGCGTCAAGGCAGGGCTGGACTCACCGGAACAGGTGTTCGAACAGCTGAACCTGAATCTGCAGGCCCGCCCCTTTGTCCGCCTGTTCGAACAACTGGAAAGCTGGCGCCGGGACCATCGCCGCCTGACCTTTGCCGACATGATCTATGATCCGGTGCGGCTGTTCAGCAGCCGCCCCGATATCGCCGCCGGCTTCGCCGACCATCTGGACCACGTCATTGTCGACGAGTTCCAGGACATCAATGCCTGCCAGCATGCACTGCTGGAGGCCGTCACCGGTGAGCGCGCCCGGGTCACCATAGTGGGCGACCCGGATCAGACCATCTATGAGTTTCGCGGCTCCGACCCCGGCTTCATGCTGCATCATTTTCCGGCGCGCTATCCGGACGCCACCACCCGCACCCTGAGCGCCAGCTTCCGCTACGGGCCGAACCTGGCCAGTTGCGCCAACCGGCTGATTCGCCACAACCGCCAGCGTGAGCCGGTGCAGACACGATCCGCGCCGTCGACGCCGGATACGCAGGTGGTCCTGCATGAGACCGAGCATGAGGTCGCGCTGATCGGCCGCCTGCTGCGTGACTGGTCCGCCGCCGGAGAACTGGAGGACGTGGCCATCCTGCACCGCCTCTGGGCCCAGGCCGGGCGTCTGGAGTTGCAACTGCTGACGGAACAGATCCCGTTTCGCCTCGAGCATGGCGGCTCGGTGCTGCAGCGGCAGGAACTGCAACCCCTGCTCGCCCTGTGCCAGGTTGCCGGCGGCCGCCTCGACGGCGCCACCACCGAGACGCGGCTCGCGCTCTGGACCAGCCTGCTGACCCAACCCTATCCCAAGATTCAGCGGCGTCTGCTGACCAACATGGCGCGCGCGCTCGCCACCTCCGAGCTGCCACCCTACCGGGCCCTGATGGCGCATCTGCCGGACAAGCTCTCCTACTGGCAGCAGGACCAACTGGCCCTGCGCGCCGACGTGATCCGCCTCGCCGAACAAGGCACCACCGGCGCCAGCCAGTTGCTGAGCAGCTGGCTGAACCAGACCGACTACCTGAACAGCTTCGACGACAGTGCCTTCTCGGCGCAGCAGGCCGATGAGCAGAAAGAAACGGTACGGGGGTTTGTGGCTTTCATGCGCGAACAGGACCGCCCGGCGGCAGCCGTCAGTGACTGGCTGGACAGCCTGCTGGCAGAACGCCAGGCGCACAATGCGGACCCGACCGCTGGCCAGGTCTGCCTGACCAGCCTGCACAAGGCCAAGGGGCGGCAATGGCAGCGGGTGATCGTGCCGGGGCTGAACCGACACTTCTATCCCTATCATCCGGAGGGGCATCTGCGCCTGCCGGTGGACGAAGAAAGCGAACGGCGCCTGCTCTATGTCGGCATTACCCGCGCCGTCCAGGCCCTGCACCTGATCACCCCGACCGCGCGCAGTGATCAGAGCCTGTTTGTGTCAGAGCTGGGGCTGACGGCGCAGCGTTAGGCTTCGCCGGCCTTGTCAGCAGCGGCTTTCTCGGCCGCTTCGTCGGCGCGCTTGCGCGCATGCAGCTGCTTGGCGATCGACAGTATCAGCACCAGTGCAAACAGGCCGATGGTGCGCCCCCATTCGACCTCACCAAAACCGATAAAGACAATGCCGAAGCAGGCCATGAAGACCATCATGCCCCAGGCATAGGCGGTAAAGCGGTTCAGGCGCCACCAGCGAAACCAGAGCGCGGGCGAGGCCAGCAGCACCGCAAACAACAACAGATAAACCACAGTCATGCCGAATCGGACTCCTTGCTGTCGGCACTGGGCCGGAAGTTGAGCGCCACCGAGTTGATGCAGTAGCGCAGCCCGGTCGGCGCCGGGCCATCGGGAAATACATGGCCCAGATGCGCTTCACACTGGGCGCACAGCACTTCCACACGATGCATGCCCAGGCTGTGATCATCGCGCTTGATCACCTGGTCACTGGCCATGACTTCGCTGAAGGAAGGCCAGCCGCAGCCAGCATCGAATTTGGTGCTGCTGGTGAACAGCGGCGCATCACAGCAGATGCAATGGTAGGTACCCGGCTTGAAATGATCCCAGTACTCGCCGGTGAACGGCCGCTCGGTGCCGGCATGCCGGGTCACCCGATAACTTTCGGCAGGCAGTTCAGCCTGCCATTCCGCGTCTGACTTGTTGAGCTTGGCCATGATCGACTCCAGGCGTTATGCCGGTGGCGCAGACTCTACAAACTCCGGCAGCCTGATACAAGTCGGGATGGAACCCGCCACATTACAGGCGAAAGGAGAAACGGAAATCCAGCCGCGGGTCGACAAAATTCTGCACCGTGCCCAGATCGACTTCCTCGCCATCGGTCACGCAGCGTTCGCCCTGCCGCGCGGTCACCTCACCGGCGGAGACATCCGCGCCCAGATGCACACTGAACACGGGGTTGAACTGCCAGCGGTAGCCCCAGCGGGCCTGCACATTGAGCGGCACCAGTGGCCGGCAGACATCGGCCAGCTCGTCCTCGAAATCCGCATCCGGCACTATGCTCAGCCAGTTCAGGCCGGCGCCATAATAGAAGCCCGACTCGCGCTCCTGCATGCGTGTCCACTGCACCCCCAGCGTATGGAAGCTGCCGCCGACATCCTGATAGAAGGTGTACTGCGGGCCCCACATGGCGTCTTCCAGCGGCACATCAATGGCGATATCGAACATCACAGGATCATCGTCGTCTCCCGTCCAGCCTTCCAGCCCCTGCCACAGGCGGTAGGGGTTGAAGCGCACCTCCACGGCCTGCGCCAGCGGCGCCAGCACCAGCAGAGCCAGCACCAGCAGCCAGACGACACGCGGTCGGGTCCGCAAACGATCACGCACAACCTGTCCTGTCATTGAATTGACGCCCTTGAACGAGTACCCACTTACTGTGCACAACTCATACCAACAGGTAAATTTTGCGCACGGTCGTGGACCCGTTCACAGTAGCGGCTGCCGGTTCGCCGCCGGCCCATGCTAGACTCTGCCGCATGCCGGAGACCCCTGAAAGACGTCTGCAACCCCTGTATCGACTTGCCCGCAAACTGCGCCAGCAGTGGTCGGAGGTACCGCCCGTGGCCTGGATTGCAGTCGTGGTCCTGCTGTTGCTGGGGCTGGGTTATGCGGTCGGCTTCACCACCGGCCAGGGGCAGGCCGAACGCACTGCCAGCCAGGCCGAGCGGGCGTCGGTGCAGGCTCTGGAAGCACAGCATGCCGAGGAACTGACGGCCCTCAGACAGTCCAGGGATCAGCTGCGCCAGGCCCTGCAGCAGCTGTCGGAGCAGGCGCGGGAGCAGGTCACCTCGGCCGAATTGAGCACCGAAGCGCTGGCCGACCTGCAGGCCGATCTGGCTGCACTGCGGCAACGCCATGCCGCTCTGGAGTCACGATATGAGGAACAGTCTGCCCGCCTTGCCGCTGCCGAAGCGGAGGCCGAAAGGCTGCGTCAGCAGTTCCGCGAAGAACTGGAGCAACTGCAACAGACACACCAGGATGAACTGGAGCAACTGCAACGGACGCACGAATCCGAACTCGAGCGCCAACAGCAACTGGAGCAGCCGACCCTGCCGTTCAGCCCGCAAAGCCTCGAATGTCCGGGACCATCCGGAACGGGCTACCACTGTTCTGGAATGCCGGCGGCCGCAGCAGGGTACCGGCCAGATGGCGCAGTGATACCGGACTGATATCCAGCCGCTCCAGCAGCGCCGGGAAATCGGCCGGCAACGGGTCCAGGGTCAGCAGGATCATGCGCACACCCGGCTGCAGGCGGCGCAACGCAATCAGCGTATCCACCTCGACCGGGTCCAGCCTGGTGTGCGTCACTATGATGATGTCCAGCGCATGCTGCTCGGCCAGCATTTCCGCCGCATGCCAGTCCGTCGCCTCGAACAGCGTCGTGTGGGGCGACTGACTGAGCAGGGCCGCTTCCACCTGCCGACGCACGACCGGCAGCTCGCTGTGCAGCAACACATTGGGTGACAGCATGACGCACCTCCCATTGACGGCTTCTGCCAATGAGCATAGAACAGAACTGATTCAGTCATTGTGGCAATTGGTTACAGTCCGTTATCCGGTGTGCCTGTAATGCCAACCGGTTCATGTTGTCCACGCGTCCAGCCTGCTAGAGTGGACAACAAACACCAAGGGGGACCGATTCTGATGCTTCTACTGGCCGCCACTTCCGAGGTACCGCAGCAACTGGCCAGCCGGCTGCGGCAACTCAATGAGCTCATTTTTCAGACTCTGGACAAGCCCGACCGGATCATCGAGCTGCATCCGGGTGAGTCCCTGCACACGGCCATGCCGGCGCAAAAATGGGCCTGGCTGCGCAATGGCGATGTTCGCGGGCTGCTTCAGGAGCGGGCTGTCATTCAGATGGAGCGGGGCGATCTGCTCGGTCTGACCGGAGGCTACGGTCTGCCGGACCTGACTTATGTGTCACAGTCTCATGCCGAGGTGGCCCTCTATTCGATTGACCAGGTGCTGCACTATGTTCATGAGACACGTGACCGCGCGGCCCAGTGGACGGCCTTTCTGCTGACCCAACTGAGCCTGTGCCAGCAGGGCCTGCTGCCTGATCCGGTGCACGACCACAACAGTACCGGCTTTCTCGAGTTCGCTGCGGGTGAAACCATCATCCGCGAAGGCGATCCGGCCGGTGAGGTCTACCACATGGTCCAGGGTCATGCCGATGTATACCGCAACGGCGTGGTGGTCGGTGAAGTACCCCCGGGCGAACTGTTTGGCGCCATGGCCATGCTGTGCGGCACCCCGCGCACGGCCACCGTGGTAGCCCGAGAAGATGCCCTGGTGGCGGCCGTGCCGCAGGCCGATTTCCAGGCACTGATTCAACGCCACCCGGAAACTGCCGTGACTCTGATGGAGAACATGTCGCGCACCATCAATGACCTCAATGTCCGCATGCAAGGGCGTGCGGAGAGCGCCTCCGAACAGCCGCAGTCCGACATGGACCCTGACCGGCATGCATTGTAGGCAATTTCCTACAGCGGCTGACCGAACTTTGCCATCACCGCCGCTTCTGTAACCCTGTTAGGGTATGCCTGTGCTCAGGGAGAGCCAGAAGGACAACAGGCAGGATGCCTGCACAGGACGTGATTTCTTCATCGGAACCTGGCAGGACCGAGAGTTCCAGCGGATGGAACAGACCCACGGCACAGGCTCAGGATTGAGTCCTGTCGGAGGGCAGGCAGGGAGCGCAGCAGGATGCACCAAGGGAAAAGGACTTCCACACCGCACACTTGATCGCGACTCGCGTCGCTCGCTACAAATGAGGCACAACACCCTGTAGCGAGGCACGCAAGTGCCGATTGAAGGGCAGTTGACGCCGCCATCGCGACTCGCGTCGCTCGCTACTCCAGCAGTGACGTCACCTGATCCAGCGCCTCCTGCAGGCTGCTGACCCCCAGTACCGTCAGGCCTTCCACCGGTTTGCGCGGCGCGTTGGCGCGCGGCACCACCGCATGGGTGAAGCCGTGTTTGGCGGCCTCCGTCACCCGTTCCTGGCCAGACGGCACCGGCCGCACCTCACCGGACAACCCAACCTCCCCGAACACGCACAGACTCTTGGGCCAGGCCCGGTTGCGCAGACTCGACAAAATCGCCAGCAGACTGGCCAGGTCGGCACTGGTCTCGTTGATTTTCACGCCGCCCACCACATTGAGATAGACATCCTGATCACCGGTGAAGATACCCCCGTGCCGGTGCAGCACGGCCAGCATCATGGCCAGACGGTTCTGATCCAGACCCAGGGTGACCCGCTTGGGATAGCCACCGGGACTGTCGTCCACCAGTGCCTGCAGTTCGACCAGCAGCGGCCGGGTGCCTTCCCACAGCACGGTAACCAGTGAACCCGGGCTGGCCTCGGCCTGCCGGTTCAGGAAGATGGAACTGGGGTTGGTGACCTCCTTCAGACCCTGCTCCAGCATGGCAAAGACGCCCAGTTCATTGACCGCCCCGAAGCGGTTCTTGATCGACCGCAGGGTGCGAAAGCGGCTGTCGTGGGCGCTTTCCAGCATAACCGAGCAGTCGATCATGTGCTCCAGCACCTTGGGTCCGGCCAGCGAGCCGTCCTTGGTTACATGACCGATCAGGAACAGTGCCGTCTGCTGGCGCTTGGCATACTGGGTGAGCATGGCGGCGCTTTCGCGCACCTGTGATACCGAACCCGGTGCCGATTCGATATCCGGATGATGCACCACCTGAATGGAGTCCACGACCAGAATATCGGGGTTCAGAGCCTCGGCCTGATCCAGAATCGCCGCCACATTGGTTTCTGCCATGACCTGCACGCGGTCCGTGGGCAGGTTGAGGCGCTGCGCCCGCATGGCGATCTGCTGCAGGCTTTCTTCACCAGTGACATAGAGCACACTGTGCTTTTGGGCCAGCGCGCACAGGGTCTGCAGCAACAGGGTAGACTTGCCCGCGCCGGGGTGGCCCCCGATCAGGATGGCCGAGCCGGCCACCAGGCCACCGCCCAGCACCCGGTCGAATTCGCCGATGCCGGTATTGAGCCGGGGCATCTCGGCCAGGTCGACATCGCTGAGGGTCTTGACCTCGGACAAGGCGCCCGCGAAGCCCTGACGCCGCGCACCGGCAGTGGCCTTGGCCGGGCGGAACTCCTGCACCGTGTTCCAGGCCTTGCACTCGCCGCACTGGCCCTGCCATTTGGAGTACTCCGCTCCGCATTCGGTACAGACGAAGGCAATGTCCTTTTTCTTGGCCATGGGCTGGAGGGTCCGGCTGTGAAGAGAGAGGGTACTCTACCGCCCGGATGGGTCCAGAGGCAACGGTGAGCGTATCGGGGCCTGTGGCCTTCAATCGGGACTTGCGTCCCTCACTACACGTCCCTCTCTACAGGGTGCTGCGTCTCATTTGTAGCGAGCGACGCGAGTCGCGATGGCGGCGTCAGCCGCCCTTCATACGGGCCTGTGGCCTTCAATCGGGACTTGCGTCCCTCACTACACGCGCCTCTCTACAGGGTGCTGCGTCTCATTTGTAGCGAGCGACGCGAGTCGCGATGGCGGCGTCAGCCGCCCTTCATACGG
>NZ_SRMF01000009.1:0-8408 GCF_004768465.1 Natronospirillum operosum | reverse complement strand
GGGCCTGTGGCCTTCAATCGGGACTTGCGTCCCTCACTACACGTCCCTCACTACACGTGCCTCTCTACAAGGCTTCTAGCTGCTGGCGCAGCTCTTCTGACAACGGCACCGACTGCTTGGCCTGATGGTCATAATGCACCAGCACCGTGGTGCCGGAGGCGCGCCGTTCGCCGTTCTGCCAGACTTCCTGCGTCACATCGAAGGAGCTGTTGCCCAGCCTGGACACCCAGGTTCTGATCTCCACCGGGATGCCGTAAAACAGCTCACCGTGGAACTCCACATCATAGCGGGCAATCATCAGTTTCCAGGCGCGCACGTTCAGATCCGGCGTGAACACACGGAACACCGGCATGCGGGCCCCTTCGAACCAGACCGGAATACGGGTGTTGTTGATATGCCCCAGCGCATCGGTATCGGTGAAGCGGGGTTCAAACTGTTCTGTGAGCATGATTCGGGCTTCCGTTTTCAGACCGGATCGAGCATAGGGGAACAGACAGCCCGCGGGCAAATCCGGTATCATACGGGGCCGTTCAAAACACCCTGAGCCCTGTTCACTGGAGTTGACATGTCATTGCTGCCCTGCGTCGAAATCAATCCGGCCTCGACGGCCACCCACACCGTCATCTGGCTGCATGGGCTGGGCGCCAGCGGCCACGATTTCGAACCCATTGTGCCTGAACTCGGGTTGCCGGATGACCTCGCCGTGCGCTTCTTGTTTCCGCATGCACCCAACCTGCCGGTCACCGTCAATGGCGGGGTCAGCATGCCGGCCTGGTACGACATTCTGGAAATGCAGATCGAACGCAAGGTCGACACCGAGCAGTTGCGAGCTTCAGCAGCCCAGATCCGGGCCCTGATCCAGCGCGAGCGCGACAACGGCATCGCTCCCGAGCGCATCCTGATAGCCGGCTTTTCGCAGGGCGGCGCCGTGGCCTACGAGGTGGCGCTCAGCTACCCCGAGCGACTGGCCGGCCTGCTGGCCCTGTCGACCTACTTTGCCACCGCCGACTCCATTCAGTGGAGCCCGGCCAACCAGGACCTGCCGGTGCTGATTCAGCACGGCACTCAGGACCCCATAGTACCCGAGGCGCTGGGCCAGCAGTCGTACCAGCAGTTGCAGGCCCGGGGTCTCCCGGTCGACTATCAGACCTTTGTCATGCCGCACGCGGTGTGCCCGGAACAGATCGGTGTGATCGGCCGCTGGCTGACCGAGCGGCTGAGCTGAACCCATGATGCGTCTGCTGCGCTACTGCATGCGCCTGTTTCTCTACCTGACCCTGATCTGGGTGGCACTGAGCCTGTTGCTGGTGGTGCCGCTGCGCTGGGTCAACCCGCCGGGCACCCCGGTGATGGTACACCGCTGGTGGCAGGCGGAACCGGAGGTATTCGAGCTGCGCTGGCAATGGCTGGCCTGGGAAGAGATACCCCCTCATGCCGTGCTGGCCGCAGTGGTCTCGGAAGACCAGCGTTTTCCACTGCATCGCGGGTTCGACCTCGAAGCCATGCTGGACGCCTGGAGTGAACGTGAACGGCGCGGCCAGTTGCGCGGCGCCAGCACCATCAGCCAGCAGGTGGCGCGCAATCTCTATCTGTGGACGGGTCGCAGCTGGATTCGCAAGGGAATGGAAGCCTGGTTCACGCTGCTGATCGAGGTGTTCTGGCCCAAGCAGCGCATCATGGAAGTCTATCTGAACATTGCCGAGTGGGGTCCCAACGGGGTGTTCGGCATCGAGGCCGGCAGCCAGTACCATTTCGGCAAACCGGCACAGCGGCTCAACCCCTGGGAGAGCGCCCTGCTGGCCACAGCCCTGCCCAGCCCGGCGCGCTATACCCCCGGCCGCGCGACGCCGTTTCTGGTCGAGCGGGCGCAGTGGAACCTGCAGCAGCAGCGCATGCTGGGTGGCACCACCTGGCTGGCCCCGCTCTACCCCTGAGCGGGCGAACGGCTCAGCGGTGCCATTCCGGGCTGAAGTCGACCACCGTCTCGATAAAGGCCCGCGCATGCTCCGGGTCCACGCTCGGCGTGATGCCATGGCCCAGATTGAAAACATGACCTGAACCCTGACCATAGCTGCTCAGTATGCGCCTGACCTCGGCCCGAATGGCTTCCGGGCTGGCATAGAGCACGGCCGGGTCCATATTGCCCTGCAGCGCCACCCGATCACCGACGCGCGCGCGCGCCTGACCGATGTCCGTGGTCCAGTCCAGGCCCAGCGCATCGGCCCCCGTATCAGCCATGGCTTCCAGCCACTGACCGGCACCCTTGGTAAACAGGATCACCGGCACCCGGCGCCCGTCATGAGTACGAATCAGGCCATCCACAATGCGCTGCATATAGGCAAGACTGAACTCGGTGTAGGCATTGTGTGCCAGCGCCCCGCCCCAGGTATCAAAAATCTGCACCGCCTGCGCGCCGGCGCGGATCTGCGCATTCAGATAGTCGGTCACTGCCGTGGCCAGACGGCCCAGCAACGCATGCAGTGTGTCCGGGTCGCTGTAGAGCATGCCCTTGGCATGCGGGAAATCCTTGCTGGAGCCGCCTTCGATCATGTAGGTGGCCAGGGTCCAGGGGCTGCCGGAGAAGCCGATCAGCGGCACCCGGCCGTTCAGTGCACTGCGGATGGTGCTGACCGCCCGTATGACATAATCCAGATCGGTCTCGGCATTCAGGGCCGGCAAAGCCTCGACATCGGCGGCAGAGCGCACCACATGCCGGAATTTGGGGCCCTCTCCGGTTTCGAAGTACAGCCCCAGCCCCATGGCATCGGGGATGGTCAGAATATCACTGAACAGAATGGCCGCATCCAGCGGGTAGCGCTCCAGCGGCTGCAGGGTGACTTCGCAGGCCAGGTCGGCATTGCGACACAGGCTCATGAAGTCACCGGCCTGCGCTCGGGAGGCCCGATACTCGGGCAGATAACGGCCCGCCTGGCGCATCATCCAGATCGGCGTGCGATCCACCGGTTCACGCGCCAGAGCGCGCAGGAAACGATCATTGTGGAGAACCTGGTTGGGGTCATTCTGGGTCATGGAAGTGCCAATCCGGAGTCGTCTTGAATGTATCGGCGCTGCTCTCTGCGCGCCGCGCGGGAGTGTACCACAGGGGCCCTGAAAGACTGTATGCTAGTGTCCTGTCGAATTGACCAGACAGGACACGAGGCCATGAATTACCTGGCGCATCTCTATTTCTCCGATCTGACACCCGATGGCTGTGTCGGCCAGTTGCTGCCCGACTGCATGCCGCCACGGCAGTTGCCGGAGTCCGCCACGGCCACCCTGCGCCAGCATGTGCATCTGCATCAGGTGATCGACCGTTTTACCGACCATCACGATCAGGTACTGGCCCTGCGGCACAGCTTCGAACCGCCTTTTCGGCGCTTCTCGGGCGTAATACTGGATGTACTGTTCGATCACATCCTGGCCCGCACCTGGTCCGACTGGCATGACAGCTCGCTGGACGCTTTCTCGGCCCAGGTGTACACCGCCCTGGCAGCCTATCGGGGGCCGGAGAACGAGCGTCTGCGCAGCCTGCGTCTGGCGCTGGTCCGGCACCGCTGGCTGCCCGGCTACGGCACCCGTGAAGGCATGGCCCGGGCGCTGTCCAGCCTGGATCGACGCAGCCGTTTCAACACGCCGCTGGCCACAGCCGTGCAGGTGCTGGACCAGCGCCACGATGACATCAGCGCCGTGTTCAGTCAGTTTTTCCCACAGTTGCAGGCAGAGGTACGGCGCGCTCAGGCTGACGGATCAGACTGACCGGCAACAGAATTGCGGTTTTCCAGCGTACTGCGAAGCTCGGCCACCTTGAACGGCTTGGCCAGATAGTCATCCATGCCGGCGGCAATGCAGCGGTGCCGATCCCCGGCGAGGGCATTGGCCGTTACCGCCACGATATACTGCCGTTGCCAGTTCTGCTGCTGTTCCAGCTTGCGAATGCGGTCGGTGGCAACAAAGCCATCCATGCCGGGCATGTGGATATCCATCAGAATGACATCAAAGGGCCCGTGGCTGGTGATCATGTCCAGCGCCCGGGCGCCATCGGAAGCCACGGTCACCTCGGCGGACAAACTCTCCAGCATCTTGCGCACCACCATCTGATTGACAGTGTTGTCTTCCGCCACCAGCACGCGGCAGCCTTTCAGTTCCACCTGCGCTTCCGGTTCCGGCGGTATCGCCAGCGGCGACCGGCCCAGACTCAGCCAGGCTGTCAGGGTGAAGGTGGTGCCCTCTCCCGGCGTGCTGCAGGCGACCAGGTCACCGTCCATCAAGCGGGCCAGATGCCGGCTCAGGGCGAGGCCCAGCCCGGTACCGCCATATTGCCTGGTGGTCGACACGTCGGCCTGGCTGAACTCGGAAAACAGCTGCGGCATGAAGGCTTCGTCGATGCCGACGCCGGTATCTTCCACCTCTATGATCAACTGGAACCGATCGTGCTGCCTCTCCCCGGCCCGCGCCCGCAGAGTGATGCGCCCGCGCTCGGTAAACTTGACGCTGTTGCTGAGCAGATTGAGCACGATCTGCCGCAGCCGGTGCCAGTCGCCACGTACATAGCGCGGAATACCGTCATCCATTTCCAGTTCGAATTCGGTGTGCCGGTTCTGCCGTTGCCGCAGCATGGCGACCACCAGACTGCGGGTGTCGCCGAGCGCTGCCCACAGGTCGTAGTCCTCTTCCTCGAACTCGAACTGCTCGGCCTCGATCTTGGACAGGTCCAGCACATCGCTGATCTGCTTCAGCAGGTTGTCGGCAGTCTGCTCCAGCGTCTGCAGATAGCGTTGCTGCTGCAGTTCCAGTTGGGTGTCCTGCAACAATTCGGTAAGGCCGATAATGCCGTTCAGCGGCGTACGCATCTCGTGGCTCATGTTGGCGAGGAAACGGCTCTTGGCTTCGTTGGCGCTTTCTGCTATTTCGCGCAGGCGCCGCGAACGGCGAACCTCGTGAAGAATGAAACTGGTGTACATCAGAATCAGGATGGCCCCGATGATCAGCAACACCAGAATCCAGCGGTAGTTGTTCTGCAGGGTTTCCAGTGCCTGGTTGGACAGGTCCGTGGAGGTGAAGATATAGGTCTGGCTGAGTTCGAACAGTTCGGCTTCCAGGCGGCGGAAGCGTTCGACGGCAAGCCGCGCTGACGCCTGATCCATGGTGAGCAGTTCGGGCTCGATGTCCGACAGCTCCGCCTCCAGCTCCGTCATGGCAGCATGCAGTCGGTCCAGCGTGACGGTAGGCAGTTGGTAGCGAGTCAGGCCGCGCACCAGCGTTACCCGGTGCAGCAGAATGTCCAGCCGCAGATCCACTTCACGTCGGCGGTCTGCCGTGGGTTCTGCAATATAGAGACTGAGGGCGTTGATCAGCCGCTGGTTCTCGAGCTCCAGCCGCGACACATTCCACGACAACTCGTCTTCACCGGAAGCACCCAGGGTGATGATTTCCTGGCGCACGGAGTGCAGGGTAAAGGCGATCATCAGCACCAGAAGGGTACTGATGGTGACCAGACTGATAAATCGGAGTGATCGCCAGTTGATCGGGGTGGGCGTAACCTGAGGCTGCTTCAGGGGTTGATTTCGATGGTCTTCAGCTGCCATACCGACACATTTCTGATGTCCCTGTTGATCAGTTCCGGCCGGTCGGAAAACGGAAACAGCACCCAGTAGGGGCCGTAATCCCGCACCGGCATCGGCTCTCCATTGCGTTCGAATACGATCACGGCGTCCGCATCAACCAGTTTCTGTGCATCGGTTTCCACTGCGTAGTCATTCAGTGCCACCAGGCGCAACTTGAGAGGGCCCTGTGGGGCACCGACGGTTTCCAGCAGCACGGCCAGTGGCACACCATGGTAATCGTCTGCTTCTACAGTCCACGGCGTTTCTGTGGTGAAGTGCCAGCCTGGCATCTCCGCGAGTTCTTCTTTGCTGAACTGCCAGTGCTGCTCGCCGTATACCAGGTGCAGATCAAATGCTGCCACTGGAACCGCCAGCAGGGCAAGCCACCCCATCAGCCACCGCGCCATTTTCACCTCTACCCCAAGTCACTGGTCAGGCGTGCGTGCCTGACCCGGATATCAAACTCCTGCTACCTTGATCTGCCAGACAATCCGGTTGCCAACGCGCCTACAGAGTAAGCTGAGCTTGTGGTTTAGGCAACCTTCCACGCAGACCCCGGCAGCAGGTAGAGTTTTCCAGCCGCTTCAGCCAGTTACCCGGCTCAGGCGCATCGGCTGCTGACGCACCCGCACCTTGCTGAGCTGCTGCTGCATTTCCTTGGGCATGCCTTCCGGCAGGTCAACCAGGCTGTGATCGTCCTGCAGGTTGATGCGACCGATATAAGCCTTTTCCAGACCCGCTTCGTTGACTATGGCTCCGACAATATCACCGGCACGCACACCATGCTTGCGGCCTGCTTCAATGCGGTAGCTTTCGAAGCGGATGTTGCTGGTATCAACGCGCTTGCCGGGCTTGCGATCACGCGGGTTGCGCTTGTCGCCACGCTCCGGACGCACATCGGCAACGATGTCCTGATAATGAGCAGCGACCTTCAGCGGCCGGTCTTTCTGCGCCATGCGCAGCAATGCGGCGGCCAGGGTTTCCATCGGCACGTCGACCTGCGCCTGCAGCTCGGTGACCAGCGCCTCGAAATCACTCGGATCTTCTTCGGCAATAACCTTGACCAGCTCTTCCCGGAACGACTGTACGCGGCTCTGTTCGATATCCTTGCCGGAAGGCAGCTCACGGCGGGGGATCTTCTCCCCGGCGGTCCGTTCGATGGCGCTCAGCAGACCACGCTCACGCGGCGTCACCAGCATCACCGCACGACCGGTACGACCGGCGCGGCCGGTACGGCCCACCCGGTGGGTGTAGGCTTCGACATCCAGCGGGATGTCATAGTTCAGTACCAGATCGATCCGCTTCACATCCAGACCGCGGGCCGCCACATCGGTGGCCACAATCAGATCGATCCGGCCCTTTTTCAGGCGGTCGATGGTGGCTTCACGTTGCTGCTGGGACAGATCGCCGTTCAGCGGCGCCACCGCATAGCCACGCGCAGCCAGCTTCTCGCTCAGCTCGGTGGTGGCCGCCTTGGTACGGGCGAAGATGATGGCGCCGTCGAAGTCTTCGACTTCCAGCAGGCGGGTCAGCGCATCCAGCTTGTGATGCTGCTTGAGCATGACATGCGACTGTTCGATCTGGGCCAGATTCGAGGCCGTGGCCTGAATCTTGATATGTTCCGGCTTGTTCAGGTAGGTCTGCGTCAGGCGCGCTATTTCACGCGGCATGGTGGCCGAGAACATGGCCAACTGACGGCCTTCCGGGCAGGCTTCGATGACGGTGGTGACATCGTCGATAAAGCCCATGCGCAGCATTTCGTCGGCTTCGTCCAGCACCAGCGCCTGCAGGCGGGACAGGTTGATCTTGCCCGATTTCATGTGATCCATCAGACGGCCCGGAGTCGCGACCACAACCTGCGGTCCGCGGCTCAGCGCCTTGAGCTGGATGCCATAGCTCTGGCCACCATAGATGGGCAGCACCTGGAAGTGGCCACCGGTGACCAGCCGTGCGTAGGACGTAAAGGCTTCGGCCACCTGGATGGCCAGCTCGCGGGTCGGTGTCAGCACCAGCACCTGCGGAGCGTTCAGTGATACATTGATGCGCGCCAGCAGCGGCAGCGCAAAGGCGGCGGTCTTGCCGGTGCCGGTCTGGGCCTGGCCCAGCACATCACGGCCCTGCAGCAGGGCGGGAATGGCGGCAGCCTGAATGGGTGACGGAGATTCGTAGCCAAGGTTGGCCACGCCTTTCACCAGTGACTCGGGCAGGCCGAGATCGGCAAAGGTGACGGACACGTCGGAAGAGATGACTTCGGTCATTAAAAAGTACCTGTTTTCAGGATTCACTCTGTGAATCGCACACATGAATGCCCAGTGCCGGCCCTGATGGACGGCATTACCCCGTTTTTTCGACGTGCGCAAAACCCGGTCGGGTACTGATCATGTGTGCTGACCTTCTCGAAGGTCGGCTTTTTCACGAGCGTTTGTCTGAGGCGGCTGTCGAGGTGACAACGCCGGCAGGTACTTTCCGTTGAGCAGATTCCGGTAGGACTTTGACTGCGGGCTCAAATTTTGAGTCGCGCACTATACAGGAAGCGTTCGCCGAATGCTCGTTTTTTCTTTGCTTGTAACCCTGCAGCGAGGAGCGACACGAGTCGCGACGACCTGTAGCGAGCAACGCGAGTCGCGATGGCCTGTAGCGAGCGACGCAAGTCGCGATGGCGGCGCCAGCCGCCTTTCATACGAAGCCTGTAGTCTTTTGATCGGGACTTGCGTCCCTCGCTACGCGTCCCTTGTCACGACGTTGTGCCTCATTTGTAGCGAGCGACGCAAGTCGCGATGGCGGCGCCAGTCGCCTTTCATACGA
>NZ_SRMF01000008.1 GCF_004768465.1 Natronospirillum operosum | reverse complement strand
CGGTAGACGGTAGACGGTAGACGGTAGACGGTAGACGGTAGACGGTAGAATCGTTCCAAACCACAGAAGGCTGTCAAGCCCTTACTGTCTACTGTCGACCGTCATCTGTCGACTAAACCCCACTGTCTACTTTCGACTGTCATCTGTCGACTCAATCAGTATGGCTGTTACTGGTGTCTGCTGCTGCGAGGGCTGCTATGGCGAGATGTGATATCGACCAGTGAAGAATTGGTCGGAGAGACAGGATTTGATCCGGCCGGCGCTCCGGCTGCGACCCGGGGGCGCAGGTGACTCGAAAGGGGATAATGGCGGCTTGTTGTATCGACCAAATCAGATTGGTCGGAGAGACAGGATTTGAACCTGCGACCCCTACGTCCCGAACGTAGTGCTCTACCAAGCTGAGCTACTCTCCGCCAAGGGCGCCTATTGTATGCAGATGGCGCCTGAACGCAAGTAGGCGCCGACAAAAGCTCAGAACGAGGAGCCGGGCTGCCTGAGGAATTCTATTTCCTCCGGCGTCGACTCGCGTCCCAGGATGACGTTGCGATGCGGGTAGCGTCCGAATCGGTCGATAATCGCCTTGTGCTTTTCTTCGAAACCCAGGTTCTCTTCCAGCCCCGGCTGAGCGAACAGCTGCATGGCCACTTCATGCACCAATTTCGATTCACTGTGCATATAGGGCATGTACAGAAAGACCCGCTGCATGGGCTCGGGCAGTCGCTGGTCATCACCCCGGCCAACGGCCTCCTGCGCCAGCACCAGTGCCATGCCGTCGCTGGCAAAGGCCTCTGGCCGATCCCGAAAAATATTTCGCGAGAACTGGTCCAGCACGATGATCTCGGCCAGTCGGCCTTCCGGCGTGGTGCGCCAGGCGGCACATTCTCCCTGGCTGGCTGCCCGCTGCGCGGGGCCAAAGCGCTGCTGTATGGTCTGGTCCAGAGCGTCGCTCTTGCGAAACCAGTCGCGGACACTCAGTTCCTGATACCAGAAGTTGAGCACGGCGCGCGCATCCGGATGGACCGCCAACGAGTTGGAGCTGTCGTTCATGGGCTGGATTCCTCCCCCTGCAAAGCGGTTTACATCTGGTCAGGCCCGTTCACCGCGTCTACTCTAACAAGGAACACACACAGGCAATACGATTCATTCTGCCCCGGGCAGACCAACGGACCCTTACCATGACCGTACAACTGGAACAGCAAAGCACTCTGCGTGAACTTTGGCAACGCATTTTCCATGACACGACCGACGCGGCGCAGGATCGGTTGCTGCAGCTACTCGACGACCGGCGGCAGGCACTGCTGGCCGACCCGCCAAGCCAGGCCGGCGACACTGCTGACCCGGAGTGGTACCGCGATGCAGTGATCTACTGTCTCTATGTCGATGCCTATGCCGGTGATTTTGATGGCCTGACCGGGCGTCTGGACTATCTGGAGAAGCTGGGCGTGAATACGCTCTGGCTGCTGCCCATCCTGGACTCGCCGATGCGCGATCAGGGCTTCGATATCAGTGATTTTCGCGCCATTCGCCCGGACCTCGGCGGCAATGAAGCCTTTGTCCGCTTCGTCGACCAGGCCCATGCGCGCGGCATCCGCATTCTGTTCGATATGGCGGTGAATCACTCCTCGGATGAGCATCCCTGGTTCAGGGAAGCACGACAAAACCCCGATTCACCATATCGGGACTACTACATCTGGAGCGACCAGCCGGACCGCTATCTGGATGCACGCCTGCTGTTCAAGGGCATGGTGGACTCCAACTGGGAATACAACGACGCCACTGGCGACTACTACTTCCACCGCTTCTATGCCTTCCAGCCGGATCTGAACTACCGCAACCCGGACCTGCTGATCGAGATGATCGACAACATGCTGTTCTGGAAGGCCCGTGGTGTGGACGGCCTGCGCATGGACGCCATTCCCTTCATCTGGAAGGAAGAGGGCACCGACTGCGAAGACCTGCCGACCACTCACACCATCCTCAAGCTGATTCGGGCGGCGCTGGACTACTGTCAGCCGGGCACGCTGCTGATTGCAGAGGCCAACATGGAGCCGCGCGAGGTGGTGAGCTACTTTGGTGATGCCGACGAGTGCCAGACCGCCTATCACTTTCCGCTGATGCCGCAGTTCTTCATGGCGCTGGCGGAAGCCGACTATCGGCATATTCGGGACGCCCTGGCCCCCGAGGTGACCCCGGTGATTCCGGAATCCTGCTGCTGGATGAGCTTTCTGCGCTGCCACGACGAGCTGACGCTGGAGTTCGTCACCCCGGACGTACGTGAACGCATGAACCGCTACTACCTGCACCACCCGCAGTACAGCTTCCGCGAAGGCGAAGGCATTGCCGGGCGCCTGTTCTATCTGTTGCGGGAAGCCCCCGACAAGATGCTGCTGATGCACTCCATGCTGTGTGCTACCGAGGGCTCACCCATCCTCTACTATGGTGACGAAGTGGGCATGGGCAATGATCAGGCCTTCTTCGAGCAGACCAGCCGCCAGACCGGTTTCCGGGATGCCCGCTTTCTGAATCGGGGCCCCATGGACTGGTCGAAGGTCGAGCGGGCACTGGAACATACGGAGTCGGTCGAACACCAGTTGTTCGAAGGTGTCCGGGCCATAGTGCGGGCCCGCCGCGAGTTTGCGGCCTGCTTTCACGGCCCGGGCCGCTTCATGGACCTGCATGATCCGGCGCTGTTCGGCCTGGCCCGCCAGGCGGGGCAGACGCATCTGGAGATCTATCACAACCTGTCCGACCAGCCACGCCATGTGGAACTGCCGACCGCCATGCGCGATGTCATGACCGGGCAGGACACCGGGCGCCAGGTCACCCTGGCCGGCCATGCCTACTGCTGGCTTACCCCGGCCGACTGACACTCTGGATGCGTGACGCAGTCCGCGGGGGCGGCTAGAGGCCGTTGTGGGTACCGTCGCACAGCGGCTGGTCGCCGGTTTGCTTGCAGCCGCAGAAGTAGAGTGTCTTGTTCTCTTCCGCCTTGTACATGACCGGGTTCAGTTCCGTTGCCTTGTGCGAGCCGTCACAGAACGGCTGCGTGCCACTGCGCCCGCAGGCACACCAGGCATAGCGCTTGCCGGCTTCGACTTCCACTGCAAATGGCCCTTTCTGGGCGATTCTGGCTTCACTCATGGTATGCTCCGCAGTGCCTTGAAATGCAATACAAAGCCTAGGCATCGGAGCCAGCATACGCAAACGCCATGGCCCGAAAAAGACACCATTCCGAACAGCGATCGATCACTTATTACATGGTCAACGTTACTCAGGCCCTACAGTTTCGGCGCTCTGTGCGCCGCTTCACCACAGAGCCGGTCAACCATCAGCAGGTCACCACACTGCTCGAGCTGGCCCGTCAGGCCCCCAGCGGCGCCAACCTGCAGCCCGGTTTCGTCCGCGTATTGACCGGCGCACCGCTGTGCCGACTCAGCGCGCGCCTGTGCGCTGCCTTCGAGCAGGGTGACACCCGAGCGGAAGAGTACTGCTACTTCCCCAGCCCCATGCCGGCCCATCTGAAAGAACGACAACGTCAGGTTGGCTATGCGCTGTACCAGAGTCTGGGCATTGCGCGGCGGGATATCGAGGGACGCAAGGCCCAGCACCGGCGCAATTTCGAGTTCTTCAATGCCCCGGTCGGTTTGGTCATCACCATCGAGCGGGGCCTGGGCAAGGGCTGCTTCATGGATCTCGGCATGTTCATCCAGTCCATCTTTCTCGCGGCGACAGAGCAGGGGCTGGGCAGTTGCGGCATAGGCGCCCTGGCCAGCTACCATCATGTCATCCGCGATGAGCTGAATATCCCCGCGGACGAGATTGTGGTGTGCGGGATGGCCATCGGCCATGCCGATCCGGACGCACCGGAGAACCAATTTGATACGCAGCGTCTGCCGCTGCCGGAATTCAGCCGTTTTTCGGGGTTTGAAGATTGACCCCTCGCCCTTCGCACTCTGTTCAAGGCGGCTGCGCCGCCATGCGTGGCCAAGGGCCACTGCCTACAACTCATGCGTGGCCAAGGGCCACGGCCTACATTTGTGGCCCACGACTACTGCTCTCGCGCCAGCAGCGCGGCACTGGCCAGCCCACCGGCAGCCGCTATGGCAAGCAGTGCCCGGGCGCCCACAGGCACAGTGCTCAGTTCATGAAACGCTCGCACGGCCAGAATGGCACCCGAGGCCCCAATGGGGTGTCCACGCGCCAGGGCCCCTCCCCCCCTGTTGATGCATTCATCAGGGAGGTGCAGATCCCGACAGTTGCTGATCGCCTGCACGGCAAAGGCTTCCATGATTTCTGCACAATGGAGATCGGTCGGGCTCAGCCCCTCTCGCGCCAACAACTGCTGTACCACCGGCACCATTGCCCGCGGCGGACTGTCGGCCAGGCTGCCTCCCGCCAGACCTGCCCGCCAGCGGATCGCGGGCAAAGACGGGCTCAGACGACGGCGCGCCTCGTCACTGACCAGCAAAACCACGGCGGCGGCATCGGCCTGCAGAGCGGTCCCTGCCACATTGACCCGGCCCTCACCACAGTGCGCAATCACCGGCGTGCGCGCGGCCAGGGCCGGGCTCATGGGTCGGGTGGCCGCATCGACCGAGAGGCCACCCAGCGGTACGCACTCGGCGGCCAGCCGATCTTTTGCCGCCAATGCTTTCCGGTGGCTCCGACAGGCCCAGTCATTCTGTGTGTTCAGGTCGATGCCTTCCTCGGCGGCCAGTCGCGCGGCGCTGTCCGCCATATCGGGATCGCGCTCCAGCCAGGGGGTAAAGGGCGGGCGTTCGTAGGTCACCGGTATGCCGTCTGTCCCAGTGGGTCGATGCTGGCGAATGGGGCGGCGGCTGGTGCTCTCCACACCACCGGCCAGCACCAGATCGGCCTGACCGGCCTCAATCGACTGGGCCCCCAGACGCAGTGCATCCAGGCCGGAACAGCACTGGGTATCCAGCGTCAGCGCTGACAAGGACTCCGGCAGACCTGCCGCCAGCGCCACCAGCCGGGCCGGATTGCCGCCGCCATACAGGGCATTGCCCAGAATCACCTGATCAATCTGATCTGCACCGATTGCTGCATCCTGCAGCAGTTGACGGATAACGGGAGCAGCCAGGTCGGCGACGCCCAGCTCGCGCAGTGCGCCATTCACCGGAGCCACCGGTGTACGCCGAGCCGCCACTATCCAGACGCGGCTATTCATGCGCTGCCTCCAGTTGGTCCGCCAGTGCCTGCAGACGAACAAAGTCACTCTTGCCGCTGCGGGTCAGTGGCCACTCACTGACCTGGTGCCAGGCACGGGGTAGCTGGGCCGTGGGGTAACGCTGGGCACAATGCTTGCGCAGTTGCTCCGAAGCTGTCTCTGCGCTCGTCTGATACAGGGCGACCAGTCGCTGGCCCCGCAGTTCATCCTGCACACCCAGTACGGCCGCCTGTTCAATTCCCGCCATCTGCTGCAACCAGGTCTCCATTTCTTCCGGATACAGGTTCTGCCCGCTGCTGACCAGCATGCGCTTTTCCCGCCCCACCAGATACAGATGACCGGCTGCATCCTGCCAGCCATGATCACCCACCGTCAGCCAGTCGCCATGGCGCCGGATTTCGTCCCCGCCGCCACATTCATAGCCGTCAAACAGCAGCGGGCTGCGCACCCAGATGCGTCCGCGCTCACCGTCGGCGACGGGCGCTTCCGGTGTCGGGCCAATACACACCTCGACTCCGGGCACCGGCCTGCCCACCGACCCGAGTGGCGCCCGGTCCCGATCGCTGTGCAGGGTGACAAAGCTGGTTTCGGAGGTGCCATAAAACTCGGTGAGTCGGGCTGCGGGAAAATGCCGGCGCAGCGCTTCGCGGGTATCTTCGGGCCACTTGGCCCCGCTGACAATCAGGTGGCGCAGGGCAGTCAGTGGGGGCGACTTGTCCCTGTCCAGCGTCTGCGCCAGCAGGCGGATCTGGGTCGGTGTGCCATAGCAGACCGTGACATTGCGCGCGCGCATGGCCGCCAGCACGGAGCGCGGTCGGAACTGCGGCACCAGTACCGCAGGAATGCCGCGCGCCAGTGCATGCACGACACCATACAGATGCAGCGACGTGGCCAGACTGCCCGGCGCCATGACCACATCTTCCTGCGTCAGGTCGAACATCCGGTCGCTGATCCGGAAACTGGCCAGCCAGGATGCATGTTGCCGTCGATAGCCTTTAGGCAAACCAGTAGAGCCCGAGGTAAAGCCGACATAAAAGAGGTCCTGCGCAGATGGCACTGGTAAATCAGCAGGAGAGGGATTTTTGCACAGAGCTGCCTGCTCCAGTGCCGCATAACCGGCATCATCCAGCATCAGATCGATCTGCACCTGCTGCTCGATGGCCTGTCGCTGTGCCGCTGTCCATTGGGGGTCGAACACCAGGGCCCGGCACCCGGCGCGCACCACGCCCAGAAAGGCCACCACCAGTTGCAGTGGTTGCCGAAGGTCGAGCGCGATGGCCTGTCCGGGCCTGGTGCGATGATGAAGGGTCAGCGCCAGGGCGTCCACCTGCCGATGCAGATCTCCCCATGAAAGGTGGCTGTCACCGCAAACCAGTGCGGCCTGCCCGGAACGACAGGCGGGCGCAACCCGGACGAAGGTGCCGGCGGCATCATCCCCGGGCAATCCCGATGACCCGAGCCGCGCCGGGACCAACCTGGTATCCCGCGAATTGTTCAATTGCCAGAACCTCTTCCTGCCCGACCAGATGCCGGCAAGCTAACCAAAGATCAGGTTGGGCGCAAATCCTCTGCCCACCGACAGGTAGCGCTTACCGGCTTGTGTTATGCTCCGCATCCGTCTGGCATGCGCTCCCTGTCTCGGCTGGTGAACGCATCAGATTTCAGGGACACAGACTATGAACTGACTTCGTCCGAACACCGTACACAAACTCGAATCATGTCACGGAAATTTCAATGAAAGATCTCATCTCGGTGCTGTATATCAGCCGCGCCACCTTCAAGCCGCTGCCCGCCACCAAGGGTATTGAACCCGATGTGGGCCGAATTCTGCAGGCTTCTCGCACCCACAATGCCCAGCATCGAATCGGCGGCGTGCTGTTCTACTGTGATGGTTATTTTTTGCAGTGTCTGGAAGGGGAGCGCGACAAGGTGAAGGCTCTGCTGGAGACCATTCGCCAGGATGACCGCCATACGGATATTCGCATTGTCTCCGAAAACGAGATCAAGCGACGCCAGTTCGACCATGGGTCGATGAAGTACACTGCGATCAACGATGCAGTCAAGTTGATGCTGCGGACACACGGGTTCGAGCGCTTCGACCCCTATCAGTTTGACGCCAATCATTTCCGTTATCTGCTCAAGACACTGAAAGACGTCGATGATCAGACACCTGCAGATTTGCATGAGCAACTGCCGAAAGACACAGACACGGGCGACAGCAGTGCCAAACGCACCCGCCTGCGGCCACAGGCAGCGCCGCAACGTGACCCATGGGCCAGAGGCCTGGCGGCCGCGGCGCTGGCGGTTGCATTGCTGGCCCTGGCGCTGTCCGTCACCTGATTCAGCAGGTTGCCGCCACCTCGAACCTGTTGAAGCGGCCAGTGGCGGCTTCAACCCGGTGCTCGACATTCGAGACCTCTGCCGCGGCCGGACCATGCCAGCACCAGTCAAGCAGCTGTTGCAGCTGGTCCAGATCGCCTTCAGCCAGAATCTCGACCCGACCGTCCTGCAGGTTGCGCACCCAGCCGGTGAGACCCAGAGACTGCGCTGTCTGCTGGGTTGAGCCACGATAGAACACGCCCTGCACCCGACCGGAAACCCGGATGCGCCATTGTTCTGCTGCCATCCATTACCTCCGTTACAACCTTCGCAAACAGGCTAACCGGCACCCTGACCGCTCGCAAATCGGGTGCAAAGATTGGCTGTGGGAACCTCCCGGCGCCGGCATCGCATTGAAAACAGGGGCATGCCTCCTATACTGAATTTCGTTTGATCGATTTCCCGGACCGGCCTGCAGGAGGCCACTCAACCGACAAGGAGTACTGAATGCTCTGGTTTCTGGTGCTGCACATTGGCACCTTGTTGTTCTGGTGTGCCGCCCTGTTGTACCTGCCGCTGACCATCATGGGTCAGACCCGGCAACAGCTCAATCTGGTTGATTCCCCCCTGGCCGCCGATGGCCTGCCCCGGTTTCTGTTCACCCATGTCGCCACCCCGCCCGCACTGGCCGCCATCATGACGGGCACCGCTGTTTTTCTGCTGGATCGCAATGCCGATGGCTGGCTGATTCTGAAGCTCACCCTGGTCTCCGGGCTGGTGGTCTGCCATGCCCTGACCGGTCTGCTGGTCCTGCGCGCAGAAGCAGGTCAGACCAGGGGGCTGCTTATCTGGTGCCGTATCTCGCTGACGACCCAGTTGCTGCTGATGACCGGTATTCTCTGGCTGGTGCTGGCCAAACCGGATGTGGAGCTGCCGATATGACACCTCCCTGCAGACGATCAGGTGTTGATCTGGTGGTGCTTGTCAGCGGCCTGCCGGGTATCCACCCCGACGGCAAATTCATACACCATCTTGCCGCCGAGAAACCCGGTGATCGCAATCAGCCCACCGGTCAGCAGCGACAGG
This sequence comes from Natronospirillum operosum, assembly GCF_004768465.1. Lineage (GTDB taxonomy): Bacteria > Pseudomonadota > Gammaproteobacteria > Pseudomonadales > Natronospirillaceae > Natronospirillum > Natronospirillum operosum. Next base: position 141,150 of record NZ_SRMF01000008.1, on the reverse strand, counting down.
TACAGGCCCCAGGGCCAGATGACCCCTGCGGGATCACCAAGGCGCAGCAGCCAGTTCAGCGACGCCAGCGACAGCAGCATGACGGCCATGATGGCGTGACACCAGGCGGTAACCAGTCGCCGCACGCGGGCTACCGTGGACAGGTCCACCAGACCCGCAAAACCAGATACCCAGCCGCCGAGTGCACCGACACCGGCCAGCCAGAGCCCGGCGCGGGCCCAGAAGCTGTCGCCGGTCCACAGCCAGGCCAGATCGGTGGCCACCAGCCCCAGCAGCGCGGCCACCGGAAAGTGAATCAGGATCGGATGCAGCGGATGGCCCTTGATCGCCATGCGACTGGTCACCGGGTTGGTCACGAACTTGATGGCCCGGTCCTGATCACCGGGTTGAGGATGGGTGGCCATGGATGCGAACTCCCGGACAATCTGTCAATGAAGAGGATTTCCTGATGACAAGGTTAGCAGCCATGATCAGCCTTGGCATCCTGATGCTGCTCGGCGGCTGTGCAGGATGGTTTGACGGCCCCCTGTCGACATTGCAGCCCGCCGGGCCAGCAGCCCACTCGGCCGCGCTGCTGTGGTGGGGCATGTTCCTGTTTGCCACCCTGGTGCTGATCGCCGTCACTGCATTGTGGATCATTGCCCTGCGCCGTGACCCGGGTGAAGTCAGCGACGCCGACGCCCAGCGCCAGCAGAACCGCTGGATCTGGGGCGGCGGGCTGGCGCTGCCGCTGGGCAGCATCACGGTATTGCTGGCCTTCGGCATCCCCATGGGCCACAGCATGCTGCCGCTGCCCGCTGAAGACCGAGTGGAAATCGAGGTCACCGGCTATCAGTGGGGCTGGCGCGTCGAATACCCGGAGCAGGGTATCGAACTGCAAAATGAAGTGGTCATCCCGAGCGAAACTGCGGTCGACATCATTCTGCGCAGCGAGGATGTGATCCATTCCTTCTGGGTGCCCAGACTGGCCGGCAAGACCGACCTGATTCCCGGCCATACCAATACCCTGCGCCTGGTGGCGGATGAGCCGGGCACCTATCACGGTGTCTGCGCAGAGTTCTGTGGCGTAGGGCACGCCCACATGCAGTTCACTGCCGAGGCCCTGAGCCCGGACGACTATGCCACCTGGCTCTCGGAGCAGGCAGCGCAACAGGACGAGGGAGAGACGGATGACTGAAACGACACCCGTACAACCCCACGAGGCCACGGAGCAGACCCGCAGTCTGCATCAGACCTTCAGCCGCGTCTGGGCCAACTGGCCCGGACTGGGGTCACTGGCGGCGGTGAACCACACCACGCTTGGCCTGCGCTTCATGATCACCGGCCTGATCTTCTTCCTGATCGGTGGCGTGCTGGCCATGCTGGCCCGCACCCAGCTGGCGTTGCCGGAACAGAACATCCTGACTGCCGATGTGTACAACCAGGTGTTCACCATGCACGGCACCATCATGATGTTCCTGTTTGCCATTCCGGTACTGGAAGGCCTGGCCATCTATCTGATCCCCAAGATGATTGGTGCCCGGGATCTGGTGTTCCCGCGCATCACGGCGCTGGGCTACTACTGCTATCTGTTTGGCGGCATCATCATCCTGTCGAGCCTGTTTCTGGGCGTGGCTCCGGATTCCGGCTGGTTCATGTACACGCCACTGAGCAGCGCCGAGTTTTCCCCCGGCCCGGGTTCCGATTTCTGGCTGCTCGGCATCACCTTTGTTGAAATCTCGGCCATGGCGGCCGGTATCGAGCTGACCGTCTCCATTCTGCGCACCCGGGCCCCTGGCATGACGCTGCGCCGCATGCCGATCTTCTGCTGGTACATCCTGGCCATGGCGCTGATGATCGTGTTCGGCTTTCCGCCGCTGATTCTGGCCAGCATCCTGCTGGAGCTGGAACGGGCCACCGGCATGCCGTTTTTCGACCCCGGCGGCGGCGGTGACCCGCTGCTGTGGCAGCATCTGTTCTGGCTGTTCGGTCATCCCGAGGTGTACATCATCTTCCTGCCCGCCGCCGGCATCGTATCGACACTGATCCCGGTGTTCTCCGGGCGACCCCTGGTGGGCTATCGCTGGGTGGTGCTGTCCATCATCGTGACCGGCTTTATCAGCTTCGGCCTCTGGGTGCATCACATGTTCACCGTCGGTATTCCGCAGCTGGCACAGGCCTTTTTCTCGGTGGCCAGCATGCTGGTGGCGGTGCCGACGGCGATTCAGGTATTTGCCTGGCTGGCCACACTGTGGACGGGGCGGGTTCGCTTCACACTGCCCATGCTGTGGATCTTCGGCTTTCTGGTGATCTTTGTCTGCGGGGGCCTGACCGGCGTCATGCTGGCGCTGGTGCCCTTCAACTGGCAGGTGCACGACACCCACTTTGTGGTGGCCCACATGCACTATGTGCTGGTCGGTGGCATGTTCTTCCCGCTCATCGCCGGCCTCTACTACTGGCTGCCGCATGTGACCGGTCGCCTGCCGTCCGAACGCCTGGGCAAGTGGGGCTTCTGGCTGACCTTTATCGGCTTCAATGCCACCTTCCTGCTGATGCATCTGACCGGTCTGCTCGGCATGCCGCGCCGGGTCTACACCTACGAGGCCGGCCTGGGCTGGGACTGGCTGAACCTGCTGTCCTCCGTCGGCGGCTTTATCATGGCGGCCGGGGTGGCCATGATCGTGCTGGATTTGCTGTTGCATGCACGCCTCGGGCGCCGGGCACCGGCCAACCCCTGGCAAGCCGACACTCTGGAATGGGCAACCGCCACACCGCCGGCACCGTACAATTTTGCCAGCCAGCCCACGGTGACCAGTCGGCACCCCTTGTGGGATCAGTCGGACGTGGCGCAGCAGATGGCAGCCGGCGAGGGTCATCTGGGTGAGGTTCAGCAGGACCAGCGCGACACTCTGGGCACGGATGCGATCACCGCCCGGGTGGCCGAGCGCTGTCACCTGCCCGGCAACACCTGGCTGCCGATGCTGTCGGCGGCGGCGCTGGCCGTGGTCTGCATCGGGCTGCTGATCCGCATCTACCCGCTGGCGCTCGCGGGCTGTCTGGTGGCGGCCGTGTTCCTGCTCCGCTGGAGCTGGCTGAACGGTGGCCACCCTCTAGCCGCGCCTTTGACAGACGCAGAACTTGCCGGCAAAGACGATGACCAGAGCCCACCGCTGGAATCCAGAACCCTGGATGGCCCCGGGCGCTGGGGCATGATCATCACCCTGTTGGCCAACGGCACGCTATACGCCTCGTTGCTGTTCGGCTGGTTCTATCTGTGGACGGCCTCACCACAGTGGTCGGCCCCGGCCGACAGCCCGCTGGCCACCCTGCCTCTGCTGGCGACCGCAATCCTGGTCACCGTACTGACGCTGCTCTACCGCGACCGGGTACGCCACCTGCAGGGCGGGGAAGATCGCCATCTGGCCGCGGCTCTGGGTAGTCTGACCGTACTCGGCGCCATTGCCACCGGCGCGGTGCTCTGGGTAATGGTCAGCGCCCCGCTGGCGGCCACCGAGCAGGCCCATGACGCCGTGCTGATGGTCATGCTGATCTATCTGTTCTGGCACTGTGGCCTGGCCACGGTGCTGACCGGGCTGCAGGCGCTGCGCGTCAGGCTGGGTTATGTGTCCGCCCATCTGCCCTATGAAACCCGGGTACTGCAGCCCTTCTGGGTTTATACCTGTGGTGTTTTCTGGCTGAGTCTGGCCGCCTTTATCGGGCTGCCCATGGCCTGGGGAGGGGGCTGATCATGCTGAATCCGCAGCACCCCATGCAACTGGCACTCGGCCTCACGGTCTGGAGTGTCTGGTTTGTGGCCCTGTACGGCGGCCTGCTGACCCTGATCGGCCCGCTGGATCAGTGGGCGCATACCGGCACCGGCCCCCACATGGTGCAGCACATGCTGCTGATGGGGCTGATCGCACCGCTGTGGATTCTGCTGCGACCGCAGGCCCAACTGGTGCGCGGTAGCGGCGCTCTGGGCCAGCCACTGATCGGCGGGCTGGCACGCCTGGCCCGGCATCCGCTGTGGATGGCCTATCTGCATGGGGGCGCCATCTGGCTCTGGCACCTGCCGGCCGTCTATGACCTGGCACTGGATCACGCCGGCTGGCATGCGGCCGAGCACCTGAGTTTTCTGCTCACCGCCGTGCTGTTCTGGTGGGCCGTACTGTCAACCAGCGCCCGGCGCTCGCCCTTTGCGCTGCTGGCACTGCTGCTGACGCTGATGCATACCGGCTTTCTGGGCGCCATCATGACCTTTGGCCGGGAACCCTTTTATGCCGATGCCCGCGACCTGCAGGACCAGCAGTTAGCAGGCCTGATCATGTGGGTGCTGGGCGGTATTCCCTATCTGCTGGCGGCGGGCTGGGTCACCCGACGCTGGTTGCTGCATCTGTCGCGGCGCATGGCCAATGCCTGAGCCATACCCGGAAAAGCGAATTTGCTCTATCCTGCAGACCATTCAGACAATGTGAGGAGTCGCCATCCATGAGGCTGAAAGCAGTCCTGTTCGATCTCGACGGCACCTTGGTCGACAGTGTACCCGGCCTGCATCAGGCCGTTGATCAGGTGCTGCAGGCGCGCCAGGGTCGCACCTGCACGGTGGACGAGGTTCGCCGCTGGGTGGGCAATGGCCCTCGGGTACTGATGCAGCGTGCACTTGGGGAGAACAGCGCCACAGAGGAGCTGTCGGCAGCTCTGACCGAGTTCGAGCAGGCCTATGCCAGGACGGTGTTCAACGGCCAGCTCTATCCCGGCGTGACCGAAGGCCTGACCCGACTGCGCGCGGCCGGGCTGCACCTGGCCTGCCTGACCAACAAACCCTGGCCCTTTACATTGCCGATTCTGCATCATCTGGATATTGCCGATTGCTTTGCCACCGTCATCTGCGGTGATCAGATACACAAGCCCAAACCCCACCCGGAGAGCCTGACGCTGGCCTGTGAACGTCTTGAAGTATCGATCGAGGAGGCCATGATGGTCGGTGACTCGGTGAATGACCTGGCGCCAGCCCAGGAATTGAACATGCCCCGGGTGGCCGTGACCTATGGCTATCATCAGGGCGAGGATCTGACGCGCTTCCGGCCCGATCTCCTGGCCGACGACTTCACGGCAGTCGTGTCATTCGCCCTGCAGCGTCAGCACCAGTGACCGACTGCCGGCGCGGTTGCGATGCTCGCCCAGATACACCCCCTGCCAGGTACCGAGGTTGAGCCGCCCGCCGGTGATCGGCAGGGTGAGCTGACACCCCAGCAAGCTGGATTTGAAATGCGCCGGCAGATCATCCGGGCCTTCATAGGTATGCTCATAGCCCTCGCCGGGATGCACATCCGGCGCCAGCCGGTTGATAAAGGTCTCGAAATCACTGCGCACTGACGGGTCGGCGTTTTCATTGACGGTCAGGCTGGCCGAGGTGTGCTTGAGCAGCAGATGCACCAGCCCCACTTCCACCGCCGGGGCCTGCGCCAGCGCCGACTCGATCTCGTCAGTGATCAGGTGAAAGCCTCGCGACCGAGGGCGCAGGCGGATTTCGGTCTGCCAGAAAGTCATATTCAACTCCGGATGCTCTGAGCCTGCCTCTATGTTAACGCAGACTGGTTCTGACTACCGTATCCAGGGATTCCAACAATCATAGCCATCCCGCCGTGGTCGGGGTAGCGGGTGATCAGACACGCAAAAAACGTCGTCCCTGACAGCTCGTCTGCGTGCATCCATGCACGCAGACGGTCTGTTCACCCGCTACCCACTCCCGGCGGCAGGATCGTATTGTGCCAACCTATATTATCGGTACCCAACACGGCGGCACATCAGGGTACGTTCGTAATGGTCATGCCAAGGTGCAAATTGTCGATCTCAAAGGTGTGTTCGGCACCCTGGTCGGCCTCTGCATCGATTGCCTGCAACGCACTGCAAAAGGTTTCACGGGCGATATGGTCCCGGTGCTCGGCAATGGCAGCAGCCAGCTCGGCATCGGCCCGGTAGGCAACCGCAATGCGGTCCGTCAGGTTCAGCCCCAACTCCTTGCGCGTTTTCTGGATCCGATTGACAACTTCCCGTGCCAGGCCTTCGGCAATCAGGGCTTCGTTCAGCGTGCAGTCCATATCGATCGAGATAAAGCGATTGGACAGCGCTTCGGTGCCCGCTTTGGCTTCGCGGAATAGCAGAATGTCATCATTGCTGAACCGTTCGTCTTCCAGCAGCAGCTCGCCACCGTCTCTCAGTTGCTGGAGCTGCTCGGCCTTCAGGTTCTCGATCAGCGGCTTGAACTTCTTGAAAGCCTTGCCCAGACGTTTGCCCAGTACTGCCGAGTTGGGTTTGGCATGGAACGCAATGTAGTCGGCTTCTGCAGTCGTGTAGTCCACCTGCTTCACATTGAGTTCAGCCTTGATGTAATCCTCCAGCCGCGCAATCTCATCCAGCATGGCCTGATCCTGATGAATGATCGTCAGGCGTGGCAGCGGCACCTTGGTCTTGATCTTCACCTGGTTGCGCTTCTGACGACCCAGCAGAATGATGTTCTGCATGCGCGCCACGGCGGCTTCCAGCCTGGTCCGGATCAGGTCTTCCTCCGCCTCCGGGTAGCGGCACAGGTGCACGGACTCGGGTACAGCACCGGCAGCACAGGCCCTGAGCTGCTGGAACACATGTTCGGACAGAAACGGGGCGAAAGGCGCCATGCTGATATTGAGTTCGTGCAGGGTACGGTACAGGGTTTCAAAAGCTGCCACTTTGTCGGGGGACATGCCTGCCGCCCAGAAACGCGACCGGTTCAGGCGGATGTACCAGTTGGTCAGGTCCTCAATGAACTCGAACAGCGCGGGTACGACATTGTACAGCCGGTAGGCCGCCATCTCACGGGCGATACTGGCTTTCAGGCTCTGCAGTCGAGACAGGATCCACTGATCGGTAATATTGTCTGAAACAGTGACCTCGTTGCTGGACTGCCAGCCATCAATGTCCGCGTAGGTGCTCAGAAAGCGGAAGGCGTTGTACCAGGGCAGCAGAACCCGCCTGACCATGTCTTTGACGCCGGCATCGGTAAAACGCTGTTCCTCGCCTTTGACCAGACCGGAATTGATCAGGTACAGGCGCAACGCGTCGGCGCCATACTCTTCCATCAGCAAGTCAGGCGGCGTGTAGTTCTGCAGCCGCTTGGACATCTTCTTGCCGTCTTCGGCCATCACGATGCCATTGACGATGACATTCCGGAACGCCGGCTGGTCAAACAGGGCCGTGCCCAGCACCAGCAGGGTATAGAACCAGCCGCGGGTCTGGTCGAGCCCTTCGGCAATGTATTCGGCCGGGAAACCGGCTTCGAACAGGTCCTGATTCTCGAAGGGATAATGCAACTGGGCATAGGGCATCGAGCCGGACTCGAACCAGCAATCCAGTACTTCTTCTACCCGGCGGAAAGTGCCCGGCTCACCCTCCAACTGAAAGGTCAGGTTGTCGACATGCTCCCGGTGCAGGTCTGCCACGCGCACCCCTGTGTAGTGCTCCAGCTCGTCAATCGAGCCGATGCAGATACGCCGGTCGGTTTCGTCATTGATCCAGATGGGCAGGGGTGTGCCCCAGTAGCGATTGCGCGACACGCTCCAGTCAATCGCATTGTCAAGCCAGTTGCCCATGCGACCTTCGCGGATATGCTCCGGCACCCAGTTGATCTGCCGGTTGAGTTCGGCAATGCGGTGCTTGATCTGCTCTACCTTCACATACCAGGACGGAATCGTGCGGTAGATGATTGGCGTGTCGGAACGCGGACAGAACGGATAGCTGTGCTCGATCACCTCATGGCTGTACAGCGAGCCACTGTCCCTGAGTCGGCGGATGATGCCCTTGTCGGCGTCCTTGACATACTGCCCGGCGAAATCGCTGACCTCATCGGTAAAGCGACCGTTCTGATCAAGCGGGCACACCAGCGCCGCAATGCCGTTGGTATTCATGACCCGGAAGTCATCCTCACCAAAGGCGGGGGCCATATGGACAACGCCGGTGCCACTGTCGGTGGTGACATAGTCATCCGCCAGTACCTGGAACGCACCTGCATCCGCCAATGCGGCAAAATACGGGAACAGGGGCTCGTACCATTTGCCGACCAGGTCACTGCCCCTGACCTCGGCCTCAACCACCAGGTTGCGTGATTTGCCAACCTCGCCCAGTCGCGCCCGGGCCACATAGAAGCGCAGATCACGTTCACTGTCATGGACGCGCACATAGTCGATATCGGCATTGACGCACAGGCCAAGATTGGAGGGCAGGGTCCAGGGGGTGGTGGTCCAGGCCGCGATACAGGCGTCCTCGTCTCGCAGTTTGAACAGCACGGTGACGGAGGGGTCCTGCACGTTCTGATAGTTGGAGCCCGCTTCAAAGTTGGAGAGCACCGTGCCCAGGGCGGTCGAGTACGGCACGACCTTGACGCTCTGGTATACCAGTTCCTTGTCCCACAGCTGCTTCATGACCCACCACACGGACTCCATGTACCAGGGTTCCATGGTCTTGTAGTCATTGCGGAAGTCGACCCAGCGACCAATGCGGGTAATAGTCTTTTCCCACTCTCGGGTATAACGCTGCACGATGCTGCGGCATTGGTCGTTGTAGCCTTTCAAGCCGAGTTTGGCCACGGCTTCCTGGGCTGACATCCCCAGTGACTTGTCGATTTCGTGCTCGATCGGCAGCCCGTGACAGTCCCAGCCAAAGCGGCGCTGCACGTAATAGCCCTGCATGGTGTAGTAACGCGGCATGACGTCCTTGAGGGTGGAGCCGACCAGATGACCGTGGTGTGGCAACCCGGTGGCGAACGGCGGGCCGTCATAAAAGATATAGGGCTTGCCACCGCGAGTCTGCGCCAGAGATTTTTGGAACACCTCCGCCTCTGCCCAGAACTGCAATACCTGGTGTTCGGTGTCGACAAAGGAAAAACTGCCGGCCTCGGTGTCGGATTTGCCGCTGGTGGTACTGGTGTCAGTACCGGCTGAGTCAGCCATGGAATCTATCTCCTGTTTTCTGCAGATTCAGCCCGTGAACCTTTTCTCTGGCACAAAAAAAACCCGCCTGGTGGCGGGTTTTCAAATTATTGCGACAAGCACGCGCTAATCCGACCCACCACTGTCGTGCTGGATAATGGATATAATGGTGGCGTAAGCGGCGTGACGTCTCATACTTTGCAGAATTGGTGATTTGCGACGTAAAGTCAAGTGGCTGTGGCTCGTCAGCAACCAATGTAAGAGCAGCAAATATAGCCATGCCGCCGTGGTCGGGGTAGCGGGTGATCAGACACGCAAAAAACGTCGTCCATGACAGCTCGACTCCGCACATCCCTGTGCGTCGACGGTCTGTTCACCCGCTACCCACTCCCCGGCGGCAGGATCGCGTGGTGCCAACCTGCATTATCGGTACCCCGACCACGGCGGCTAAAGCCGAGTGCGCAAGGGCCGGTAGTTTCGGCGACGGGATGATATGGTGCCACCTGCACAATCGGCACTTGCGTGCCTCGCTACAGGGCAGGTGCAGCGTTACAGGGTGGGGATGGCGGCAATCAGCTTGCGGGTGTAGTCCTCGCGCGGTTCGTTGAAGACTGTTTCGGTGTCGCCGGTTTCCACGACCTTGCCGTCCTGCATGATCATGATGCGGTGACTGAGTGCCCGCACCACGGCCAGGTCATGGCTGACAAACAGGTAGGTGAGGCCTTTTTCCTTCTGCAGGCGCCGCAGCAGTTCGATGATGTCCTTCTGCACGGTGCGGTCCAGTGCCGAGGTGGGTTCATCCAGCACCAGCAGCCCCGGGTTCAGAATCAGTGCGCGGGCGATGGCGATGCGCTGGCGCTGGCCGCCGGAAAACTCGTGCGGATAGCGGTGGCGGGTTTCCGGGTCCAGATGCACGGCCTGCAAGGCCTCGATCACCTGCTGCTCGGTTTCCTCGGCAGACAGCCGCTCGTGCACGCGCAACCCCTCGGCCACAATCTGTTGCACCGACATGCGCGGACTGAGGCTGCCGAACGGGTCCTGAAAGATGATCTGCATGAAGCGGCGCAGCGGACGCATGCCCCGGTGGCTCAGTACATTCAGGCGTACCGCCTGTCCGGGTTGCCCGGTCAGCAGGTCGCCGCCGCGCCCCAGATAGACAATCTCGCCTTCACTCTGAATCAGTCGCAACAGGGCGCGGCCCAGGGTGGTCTTGCCGGAGCCGCTTTCGCCGACAATGCCCAGGGTTTCACCCTGGCGCAGGGTCAGGTCGATGCCGTCGACGGCTTTGACGTGATCCACCACCCGCTTCAGCAGGCCCTTCTTGATCGGGAACCAGACGCGCAGGTTGTCCGCCCGCAGCAGTTCGGGCGCCGCAGCCGGTACCGGTTCGGGCCGGCCGGTGGGGGCCGAAGCCAGCAGCATGCGAGTGTAGTCCTGCTGCGGGTTGGCGAAGATGTCTTTGGTCAGGCCGGTTTCGACGATGCGTCCCTGCTGCATGATGGCGACCCGTTCGGCCATGCGGCGCACTATGCCCAGGTCATGGGTGATGAACAGCACCGACATGCCCAGTTCGCGCTGCAGTTGCTGAATCAGGTCCAGCACCTGGGCCTGTATGGTCACATCCAGCGCCGTGGTGGGCTCGTCGGCAATCAGCAGGTCCGGCTCGTTGATCAGCGCCATGGCGATCATGACGCGTTGACGCTCGCCGCCGCTGAGTTCGTGCGGGAAGGCGCTCAGGCGCTTTTCCGGGTTGCGCAGGCCGACCCGATTGAGCCATTCCAGAATGCGGGGCCGGGCCTTTTTGCGCCCGGTGCCGTCATGCAGCAGGATGGCTTCGCCCAGTTGCTTTTCAATGGTATGCAGCGGGTTCAGGCTGGTCATCGGCTCCTGGAAGATCATGCTGATCCTGTGGCCGCGGATAAAGCGCAGTTCGCTGTCCGGCCCGCGCAGCAGATCCTGATCCCGGTACCAGATGGAACCGGTTGGGTAGACCACGGGCGGCTCCGGCAGCAGGCGCAATATGGACTGGGCCGTCACCGACTTGCCGGAGCCGCTCTCGCCGACCAGCGCCATGATCTCGCCCTGCGGTATGCTCAGACTGACCTCGTTGACCACCTGATTGACCTGGCCGTCGTCCTCGAAGCCGACGCTGAGATTCTCGATACGGATCAGATCCTGACTCATCAGCGGGTCCTCCTGGGGTCCAGCGCATCGCGCACGCCTTCACCGATAAACACCAGCAGCACCAGGATCAGCGACAGCATGAAGAACACCGACAGGCCGATCCAGGGCGCGCGCACATTGTTCTTGCCCTGGTTGATCATCTCGCCCAGCGACGGTGAGCCGGGGGGCAGACCGAAACCGAGGAAATCCAGCCCGGTCAGGGTAGTCACCGAACCCGCCAGAATAAACGGCAGGAAGGTGATGGTGGCCACCATGGCATTGGGCAGCACATGCCGGAAGATGATGGCCGTGTTGCCCAACCCCATGGCCCGGGCGGCCTGCACATATTCGAAGTTGCGCGCACGCAGACTCTCGGCGCGCACCAGGCTGACCAGCCCCATCCAGCCGAACAACAGCATGATGCCCATCAGGATCCAGAAGGTGGGCTGCACCATGCTCGAGATGATGATCAGAATGAACAGGGTCGGCAGACTGGACCAGACTTCCAGCACCCGTTGCCCGAACAGGTCCAGCTTGCCGCCGAAGAAGCCCATCATGGCCCCGACGGCCACACCGACGACGGAGGTAAGTATGGTCAGCGTGAAGCCGAACAGAATGGATATGCGAGTGCCATAGAGCAGGCGTGCCACCACATCACGACCCTGATCGTCCGTGCCCAGCCAGTTTTCGGTACTGGGCGGGCTGGGTGCCGGCGACGGCAGATCATAGTGGATGCTGCGATAGCTGAACCGGACCGGCGGCCACAGCATCCAGCCGTCCTCGTTGATCAGATCCTGAATGAAGGGGTCGGTATAGTCTGCCGGCACATCAAAGTCGCCGCCGAACGCCAACTCCGAATAGTTGAAAAAGACCGGCGCATACCAGGTGTTGTCATGGTAGGCGATGATGGGCCGTTCATTGGCAATGAACTCGGCCATCAGGCTGAGCAGAAACAGGCCGCTGAACAGCCACAGGCTCCAGAACGCCCGGCGGTTGTTGCGAAAACGCTGCCAGCGCTGACGGTTGATGGGGTTAAGCTTGAGTACGACCATCAGCGCGCCTCGAAATCTATGCGCGGATCGACCCAGGTGTAGGCCACATCGTTCAGGATGCCGAGCAGCAGCCCGAGCAGGCTGAACATGTACAGGGTAGCAAACATGACGGTGAAATCACGCTGCAGGGTGGCCTCGAAGCCCAGCAGACCCAGTCCTTCCAGCGAGAAGATCACCTCGATCAGCAGCGCACCGGTAAAGAACATGCCGATAAAGGCCGCCGGGAAGCCGGCAATGATGATCAGCATGCCGTTGCGGAACACATGCTTGTACAGAATGCGCTTTTCGGTCGCGCCCTTGGCCCGGGCCGTGATCACATACTGCTTGCTGATCTCGTCCAGAAAGGAGTTCTTGGTCAGCATGGTCAGGGTGGCGAAACCGCCGATCACGATGGCCAGAATGGGCAGCGTCAGGTGCCAGAAATAGTCGAGTATCTTCTGATACCACAGCAGCTCGTCAAAGTTCTGCGACACCAGCCCACGCAGCGGGAACCAGTTGAAGTAGTTGCCACCGGCAAACAGGATGATCAGCAGAATGGCAAACAGAAAACCCGGGATGGCATTGCCGATGACCACCACCCAGCTGGTCCAGACATCGAACTTCGAGTGGTGCCTGATGGCCTTGCGAATGCCCAGCGGTATGGAGACCAGATACAGGATCAGGGTGCTCCAGAGCCCCAGAGAAATGGAAACCGGCATGCGCTCAATGATCAGCTCCAGTACCGAACGGCCGCGAAACAGGCTGTCACCAAAGTTGAACGTGAAGTAGTCCCGCAGCATCAGGAAGTAGCGTTCATGCAAAGGCCGGTCAAAGCCGAAACGGGCCTCGATTTCGGCAATGATGGCCGGGTCCAGCCCGCGGCCGGCGCGGGTACCGGACTGCTCTTCGCGCTCGCGGAAGCTGCCGCCCGAGTCCATCACCTCGGAACCGGCTCCGGTTATGCGGTCCAGTGCCTGGCCCTGGCCCATCATGTTGGCAATGGCCTGATCGACGGGCCCCCCGGGGGCCCCCTGGATGATCACAAAGTTCAGCGTGATGATGGCCAGCAGTGTGGGTATCACCAGCAACAGACGGCGGACTACATAGGCGCCCATGCGCTCAGCTCCCTCAGGTGATGTCAGCGACGGATACGAGCTGCACGATCGTTATCATACCACCAGGTACTGACCCCGAGGTCGAAGTCCGGCCGGGTCTCCGGTCGATCAAACTTGTCCCAGTAGGCCACCATGTAGCTGCTGCTGTGCCAGTTGGGCATCACATAGAAATTCCAGCGCGCCACCCGATCGAAGGCATGGCCATAGGCCAGCAGTCTGTCTTCGTCGCCCTGGTGGGCAATGATGCCCTCGATCAGGGCGTCGATCACTGGGTCACTGACCCCGGCCGTGTTCCAGGTGGAGTCGATATAGTCCGAATGCCAGGAAGTCTGCATGCTCACACTGGGATAGGGGTTGGCCGCATAGCCGTTGGCGATCACGTCGAAGTCGCGCTCGCGCAGGCGGTTGGTAAACTGCGACGGATCAATGATGCGGATGTCCATCCGAATGCCCATGCGCTCGACGTTGCGCTGGATATTCAGCGCCACCCGCTCGAAGGTGGGGCTCGACAGCAGCATCTCGAAACGGAAACGCTCACCGGTTTCACTGTGCACCAGACGCTGATCGCGCAGTTCCCAGCCGGCTTCCTGCAACAGGCCCAGGGCTTCCCGTGTCTCGGCCCGCAGACGACCGGTGCCGTCGGTCACATTGGGTCGCCAGGCCTCTTCCGAGAACACCGCCTCCGGCAACTGGTCACGGAACGGCTCCAGAATTTCCAGTTCCTGCTCCGAAGGCAGACCTTCGGCCATATAGGGGGTATTCTGGAAATAGCTGAAGGTACGCTCGTACTGATCAAAGAACAGGTTGCGGTTCATCCACTCGAAATCGAGCGCATAGTTCAGCGCCTGGCGCACACGGTGGTCCTGAAACTGGTCCCGTTCGATATTGAACACAAAGGCCTGCATGGGTTGCGGCACGCTGTGTGGCAATTCTTCCTTGACGATGTCGCCGCGATCAAAGGCGCGCCCGGTATAGTCGTTGGCCCACTGGCGGGCCACGTTTTCCTGGCGGAAGTCGTATTCGCCGGCCTTGAAGGCCTCCAGCGCCACCGTGGTGTCGCGATAGTAGTCGTAGCGCAGATAATCGAAATTCATGGTGCCGCGCATGGCCGGCAGGTCACGGGCCCAGTAGTCCTCCAGCCGCTCGTATTCGACATGCTGGCCCATGGCAAAGCGGCTGACCCGATAAGGGCCGCTGCCCAGCGGCGGCTCGTTCAACGGCTCGGAGAAATCCCGCTCGGCCCAGAAATGCTCCGGTAGGATGGGCATGTTGGCGATACGGAGAATCAGGTCCCGCGAGCCTTCATCCGGGTGGAAGGTATAGCGCACGGTATAGTCATCCAGCGCTTCCACATCGGCTACTGCAGCATACTGGGAACGCACGAAGGGCACGCCTTCGTCCATGAACTTGTGGAAGGTGAACACGATATCTGCAGCAGTGAGGGGCTCACCGTCCTGGTGGCGGGCGTCCGGATTGAGGAAAAAGGTGACCTCGGAATAGTCACTGGCGTATTCCAGCTCCTGCGCCACCAGTGGATAGTAGGTGCGGATCTCGTCACTGCTGGCGGTCATCAGGGAGTCATAGAACAGCGTGCTGCCAGTGGCTGCCAGCCCGCGCTGGGCATAGCGATTGAAGTTGTCATAGGTGCCGATGGCGGCAAACACAATGCGCCCGCCCTGCGGCGCGTCCGGGTTCACATAGTCGAAATGTTCGAAGTCCGCGTCGTATTTGGGCTCGCCCAGTATGGACAGGGCATGGGTTCGAATCATCTCGGGGCTGTCGGTGGCCTGTGCCAGTGCCGCAGCAGACAGCATCAGGCAGGTGACCAGCAACCCTGTTCCCAGTTGGTGGCCGGGCAGGCGGACAGAGTGGAACATCGAGTAATCCTCCAACGGCCCGGCCACCGGCGGGGGCAGGGCTGACAGCGTGAATGAGTCTTCGGGCAATCCGGCCTCTAATTGGATACTGTGGCCATTCTTGCCTGGCTCCCAGCTTCCGGCTCTTTGTATTGATTATATTCAACTCTGACAGCTTTGCCCGAACCGGCTCAGTTTTCAAGCCTTGTACAGTGCAAAGGGAGTGTTAAGAGGCGACACCGGGCACTGGTGCAGAGCGGACAGCCCAGACTGTCCTGATCAATGTTAAAATCACTTGCGTATTTTCGCATATAAGACTATCCAGATACTGCAAGAACAGACGACAACTGTTCAGAGAGTCGCTCTTTGACCCGCAAGGACGCTTGATAATTACAAGCGGTCTCACAAGGCCGTACAAGCCGTACCGACCGATCCGAAGTTGTTCGGGTCAAGACAGGTGACACATGACAAACTCCGCACTCAATTCCACATGGAAAAAACTAAGCTTTGGCGTTCGCCTGACCACCCTACTGGTCGCCCTGATCGTGGGCGCCATACTCATCCTGACCTCCATTCTGTTCTCCCAGTACCGACAGGCCCAGGTAGAACAGTCCCTTACCAGTGTTGAAGCCACGGCCCAGAACAATGCCCAGTCGTTTACCGAGTGGCTGCAGGCACGCCAGGACGAAATGCGTTTTCTGGCCAGTCTGGAAGCGTCGATCGATGCCGATCTGGATCGCGTCAACGAACTGATGCTGCGCATTACCGAACAGGACCTGTTCTATGACACCATCTTCCTGGTCGGTGCCGATGGCATCGGTATGGCCGGGGTCGACCTCAATGAAGGCAGCCCCAGAATCATGCCGGAATCCGAGGCCAATGCTTTTGATGTACACGACCGCGCCTGGTTCCAGCAGGCCGTCTCGGGGACACCGGCCTTCTCGCAACCTGTAGTATCCCGGGCCACCGGCAATACCGTGTCCACGGTGGCCATTCCGGTCTATGACAACGAGATTGTGTCCGTCATGCGCGGTGCGGTCATGATCGATACCCTGGTGGAACGCCTGGAGGCACTGGATCGGGGGGCCGGCACCGAGATCTATCTGCTTGATGGCAACGGGGTGCCGGTCACGCCGGCAGCATCCTTTGGCAGTACCGACTCCCCGCTGGAGACCGAGGCTGCACAGGCTGCCCAGGCCGGCACCGATCAGGCCGGCACCTACACCAATGCTGCCGGCACTCGTGTCGTGGGCGCCAGTGCCTATATCGACATGCTGGACTGGTCACTGGTGGTGGAAACCGAACAGTCTGTGGCGCTGGCCGCAGTGGGCCAGATGCTGGCCTTCCTGACGATACTGGCCGCGCTGGTCATTGCCGCCTCGATCGGCGCCTGTCTGCTGATGGTGCGGTCCATTCTGAAAACGCTGGGCGGAGACCCGGAATACGCAGCCGCCATCGTGCACCAGGTCGCCGATGGCGATCTGACCGCACAGATCCGGTTGCGCAAGGGCGACCAGGACAGCCTGCTGGCCTCACTGCATAGTATGCAGCAGCGATTGCATGGCATGATGACGGACATCGGCGACTATTCGGCGCAGGTGGCGTCGGCTTCAACCGAACTGGCCCAGATCAGCACCCGAACCAATGAAGGGGTTGAACAGCAGACCCAGGAAATCAACAGCTCCGCCACCGCCATGAACGAGATGACCGCCACGCTGGAAGACGTGGCGGCCAGCACCCAGTCCTCGGCCGATGCGTCACGCACGGCTTCCGAGTCGGCGGCCACAGGGCGGCAGGTGGTACAGGCCTCGATTGAAGCCATCAATCAGCTGGCCAGGGAGATTGAAAACACCACCCAGGTGATCAACACCGTGAAGGAAGACAGTGATCGTATCGGCAAGGTGGTCGAAGTGATCGAAGGCATTGCCGAGCAGACCAATCTGCTGGCCCTGAATGCTGCCATCGAGGCGGCAAGGGCCGGCGAAAGCGGGCGTGGCTTTGCCGTGGTGGCCGATGAGGTGCGCGGGCTGGCCGGTCGCAGCAAGGAGTCCACGACCGAAATCCAGACCATGATCGAGCAGTTGCAAAAGGGCACCGAACGGGCGGTCACCGCCATGGAAACCAGCCGCGAGCGGTCCGAGGAAAGCGTGACGCGGTCGGAAGAGGTCGGCACCCAGCTGGAGCGTATTGTGGAAGCAGTCAACCTGATCGATGAAACCGCGCAGCAGATCGCCAGTGCCACTGAGGAGCAGACCGCGGTATCGCGCGATATCAACAAGAGCATTCACAGCATCAGTGAGGTGGCCGCCCAGACCACAGAGAATGTCAGCCAATCGGTGGAGGCCGGCGACAACCTCTCCCAACTGGCTGAGCAGCTGCGCAACCTGGTGGCCCGCTTCCGCCTCAACTGAGGCGGGTGCAGGCCCCTGCCGGGCGGTCAGCGCCAGGGTTGCAGCACCCGGGTGACCGCCGCCTGATAGCCACCGCCGAACAGGTTCAGATGGTTCAGCAAGTGGTAGAGGTTGTACAGGGGTATGCGCTCCTCCAGCCCGGGGTCCAGCCGCCGTATTGATTGATAGGCCGCGTCCAGCTCCGGGCCGAAGCCGCCAAAGAGCCGGGTCATGGCCAGATCGGCCTCGGCCCAGCTCCAGCTTACGGCCGGGTCGATCAGTACCGGCTGCCTCTGTGCATCGAACAGCACATTACCGCTCCACAGATCACCATGGATCAGCGACGGTGGCTGCTGCGGTATCAGGTCACCCAGTTGACTGCACAGGCGCTCCAGCGCCTGCATCCAGGGCCGTGTCAGCAGGCCTTCGTCAAAGGCACGCTGCCCCTGTGGCAGCAGGCGGCAGTTGATGAAAAAGTCGTGGCCGTTGTCATGGGCCGCATTGTGCTGCACTGACAGGCCACAGTAGTTGTCGGCCTCGAAACCGAAATGAGGCCCGTGCTGCTCATGCAGGGCCGCCAGCACCTCGCCCAGGGCTTCCATGCTGCGAGGCCCGGCACTGCCCGTTTCGATATGGCTCAGCAGCAGTCCGCTGTCCACTACATCCAGCACCTCGGGTACCGGGGCCCCGGCGCGAGCCAATGCCTGCAGGCCTGCAGCCTCGGCGGCAAAGAAGCCGGGAGGGGGGTGGGGGTGGGTCTTCAGGAAGACTCGTTCCCCCTCGGCAGTCCGGGCCGCGAAGGCCTGATTGATGGACCCTCCCCCTACCGGCACTTGATCGGTCAGGCTCCATCGTGATACCAGATCATCCATAGTCGTCTCCTCTGCCGATTGTGTCTATTTACGGCCCCGAAGCTCCATGCGCCGCAGGAAATCCTCCATGATGAGCTGGTAGAGTTCGTCGCCCAGAAACTCGTCTTCCACACCGGCGTCGATGTTCGGGTTGTCATTGACTTCGATCACCACGGCTCGCTTGCCCTGCTGCTTGACGTCGACCCCGTACAGACTCTGGCCGATCAGACCGGCCGCCCTGACCGCAGCCTGCACCACGGCCTTGGGTGCTTCATGTACCGGCATGGTGCGGAAATCGCCCGAATCGACCT
Organism: Natronospirillum operosum; assembly: GCF_004768465.1. GTDB lineage: Bacteria > Pseudomonadota > Gammaproteobacteria > Pseudomonadales > Natronospirillaceae > Natronospirillum > Natronospirillum operosum. The sequence continues at coordinate 122,491 of NZ_SRMF01000008.1, read as the reverse complement.
GGCCGCCCGCCCCATGCTGGTAAATCTGCCAGTGGCCCCGGGACATGAAGTACTGACAGGCAAACAGGGGTTTGCCGGCCAGCACGCCGATGCGCCAGTCATAATCGGTGTACATGAATTCCTGCGCCAGCAGCAGGGCGGAGCGCTTGAACAGGGCAGCGGCTTCCCGTTCCAGGCTGGCGGCATCCTGTACCTTGACCACCCCACGCGAAAAGCTGCCATCGGGTATTTTCAGTACCAACGGAAAGCCCAGGGCTGCGCCGGCCGCCGCCAGATCCTCGCGGTTGTCACGACTCAGTATTCGCGTTTCCGGAGTCGGTACCCGATTCTTCTGCAGCAGATCGGCCAGATACACCTTGTTGGTACAGCGCAGTATCGACTCGGCATCGTCGATCACCACCAGGCCCTCGGACTCGGCCCGCTTGGCAAAGCGATAGGTGTGGTTGTCGATACCCGTGGTTTCCCGAATGAACAAGCCGTCAAACTCGGCCAGGCGGCCGTAGTCGCCCTTGTGGATTATTTCCACATCCAGCCCGACCTTCCGCCCCGCCTTCACGAACCGCTTCAGAGCACGCTCGTCGGACGGTGGCATCTGCTCGTCCGGGTTGACCAGCATGGCCAGTTCAAAACGGGCCGAGCGCCGGGACTTCGGCTGGCGCCAGATCTGGCGACTGAAATGATCCAGCGCACGCGCAAACTCGTCTTCCTCCTGATCCGTCAGTCGGTGCAGACGCCCCGCCCGCAGGCTGCTGATGGTCCAGGGAGTCGGTCGGTCTCTGGGCCCCGAGGTGGAGAAGGTCACGCGCAGTATGGGGCAGGGGAACTGCTCGAACAGCTGGCGGGCCAGCGACACCAGAGGTGGTGTCGGGCCGGTCCCCGAAGCGGCCACCGGGCCCGGCTCCGCACCGGACTCTGCAGACTCGGCAGCGGCCGCCATGGGGGAGGCACCGGCAAACCCCGGCCCCGGGAAGGTACCGAAATGGAAAACCACCTCCACCTCACGCTGCCCGTCCGCAGTGCTCTGTGCTTCCAGCTTCTTCAGGGTGGGCGCCAGTTCCTCGATGCGAGGACCATAGATGGCCTTGCGCCCCAGGTCATTCAGCGTGCGCACTGAAGGCATGACCCGGTGGCCGCGAGCTTCCGCCAGCAGCGAACAGTAATAGCCGTTGGACAGGTACTTGTAGTCCCGACACAGGTTGAGCACGCGCGTGCCCCGCGGCAGAGGACCCCGCGCTTCAGTCAGGTATTCCTGAAAGGTCAGTACATTGTCGGTAGGATAGAAAGACTTCCAGTCTTGGCGTCGTTCAACGACAATCAGCAGATCAGCCATGGTCTTCTCCCGGGACCGTCATTCAAAGGGCGCCCCAGATGGGGTTGGAGTTTCATGATAGCGCACTTGCCATCCCAGGCTGCACATGTTGATGCTCCGACTGAGCTGCGCGCGGCAACGCGAGATGATGTCAGCGCGCTGGAGCAGCTGGAAGCACGCTGTTTCGACAGCGACCGCCTCAGCCGACGCAGCTTCCGCCGCCTGATCGACAGTGAAACCGCCTCCCTGCTGGTGGCCATGACCGAGGGCCGGCTGGCCGGCTATGTCTGTGTGCTGTACCGCCGCGGTACGGCCCTGAGCCGCATCTATTCCATTGCGGTGGACCCGGACTTTCAGGGTCGCGGCATTGCCCATGCACTGATGGCCCGCAGCGAAGCGGATGCGCTGGCTCATGGCTGTACCCACACCCGGCTGGAAGTCAGGCCGGACAATGCGGTGGCCATACGGTTCTACAAGGGCCTGGGCTACCGGCAGTTTGCCGCCGTGGACGACTACTACGCCGACCATTCACCGGCGCTGCGCCTGGAGAAACGAATTCGCCATCCGCGCCAGGAGACCCGGCGCTCGATTCCCTTCTATGCCCAGACCACGGACTTCACCTGCGGCCCGGCCAGCCTGCTGATGGCCATGGCAGCTCTGGACTCCGAGCGCGCCCTGGAACGCACCGAGGAACTGCGCCTGTGGCGTGAGGCCACCACCATCTTCATGACATCCGGGCATGGGGGCTGTGGGCCGCACGGCCTGGCCCTGGCTGCCCACAACCGGGGCTTTGGCGTGACGCTGGTGGTCAATCAGGCCGGGCCACTGTTTCTGGACAGCGTGCGCGACCCGGACAAGAAGGCCGTGATGACCCTGGTGCATGAGGATTTCGAGCGCCAGCTGGCGACCACCCCGGTGCAGGTACAGACGGGGGCTCTCGGTGCGGCTGATCTGGCCGGCCATCTGGAAGCCGGGCGTATCCCGCTGGTGCTGATCAGCAGCTGGCGCATGAACGGCAACAAGGCCCCCCACTGGGTAACCGTGGTAGCGGCCGACGCCCACTGCCTCTATGTGCATGATCCGGATGTGGGCGACGAGCTGGAAGCCTCAGCAACCGACAACGCCTGGCTGCCCATCCCCCGGGCCCAGTTCGAACGCATGGCCCGCTTCGGCCGTCAGGGCCTGCGCGCCAGCCTGATTATCGGCCCCGCAGCCATCTGAGGCGGGCTCAGCCGATATCCTCGGCCGACACCACGCCCTTGCCGGAAAACATGCGGATCAGCGTCCATACGGAAATCGCGCCCAGTATCAGGCCGCCGAGCAGCAATACCCAGAGGTAACCGTCAAACTGCAGGTTGGGATGGACCAGCGGGATCTCCGGCCGCAACAGGTCATGCAGCCCCACCAGCAGGCAGAGCACGGCCACCACATCCAGCACAATCAGGAAGGGGCGGATATGTACGCGTGAAGAATAGTCCGTCATGGTCAGGCCTCCGTGAGTGCTGCCTGCTGTGCGGCGACCAGATCGACTATGCCCTCGCGAGCCAGCGCCAGCAGGCGGTTCAGATCTTCCCCGGCAAGTGGTTCGCCCTCGGCCGTACCCTGGACCTCGACAAAGCCTTCACTGTCGGTCATGACCACGTTCAGGTCGGTATCGGCCTGGCTGTCTTCAATATAGTCCAGGTCCAGCACCGGTTCACCCTTGTAGAGCCCCACTGATACGGCCGCCACCATGTGGCGCAGCGGGTCGGTCAGCAGCTTCTTGTCGCGCTGCAGCGATCGCAGACCATCCACCAGCGCCACGCAAGCCCCGGTAATGGCCGCCGTGCGTGTGCCGCCATCAGCCTGCAGCACATCACAGTCCAGCGTAACGGTGTATTCGCCCAGCGCCTGCAGGTCTACCGCATTGCGCAAGGCCCGCCCGATCAGGCGTCCGATCTCGACGGTGCGACCACTCTGTTTGCCGCGCGCGGCCTCGCGATTGTTACGGGTATTGGTGGCGCGCGGCAGCATGCCATATTCGGCCGTGACCCACCCCCGCCCCTGGCCCCGCATGAAGGGCGGCACACCCTCGGTAACCGAGGCGGTACACAGTACCCGCGTATCACCGAAGCTGATCAGCACTGACCCCTCGGCATGCTTGGTAAAGTGGCGTTCAATGGTAATGGGGCGCAACTCATTGGAGGCGCGGCCACTGGGTCTCATAGACTCTCCTCAGGAAACCAGTCGATAGCAGGGCACATAGTCGCCGGTACCCGGCAACTTCATGCGGTGCTGTTGTACAAATGCCTGCAGCAGCTCGTCCAGCGGCTGCATGATGTTGGGGTCACCCTGAATCTCGTAGGGCCCTTCACGCTCGATCAGGCGGATGCCCTGATCCTTGACGTTGCCTGCGACGATACCGGAAAAGGCACGGCGCAGATTGGCCGCCAGTTCATGCACCGGCAGGCCGTGGTGAATCTCCAGCGCCGCCATATTGGCGTGCGTGGGCTCGAAGGGCTGCTGGAAGCTGTGATCGATCTTCAGCAGCCAGTTGAAATAGTAGGCATCGTTGCGCTGCTGGCGATAGCGCGTCACCTCATCGATACCCAGTTTCATCTCGCGCGCCACCATGGCCGGGTCATCAATGATGATGCGGTACCGCTGCTGGGCCTCAAAGCCCAGGGTGGCACCGATGAATTCGTGCAGCTGCTGGAAATAGGGCTCCGCACTGGCCGGGCCGGACAATATCAGCGGGAAGGGCAGTTCACGATTCTCCGGATGCATCAGGATGCCCAGTACATACAGCAGCTCTTCGGCCGTACCGGCGCCCCCGGGGAAGATGATGATACCGTGGCCGACGCGCACAAAGGCTTCCAGCCGCTTTTCGATATCGGGCAGGATGACCAGCTCGTTGACGATCGGGTTCGGCGCCTCGGCGGCGATAATGCCGGGCTCGGTCAGGCCCAGGTAGCGGCCATCGCGGATACGCTGCTTGGCATGCGAGATGGTTGAGCCCTTCATCGGCCCCTTCATGGCACCCGGGCCACAGCCGGTGCAGATGTCCAGGCCACGCAGGCCCAGCTCGTGGCCTACCGTCTTGGTATATTTGTATTCTTCCTTGTTGATCGAGTGCCCGCCCCAGCACACCGCCATGCGCGGTTCACGACCGGAGCGCAGCGTGCCGGCATTGCGCAGCAGGTGGAAGACATAGTCGGTAATGCCTTCCGGGGTCTCGAAATCAACACGCTTGTGTTCCAGCTCGCTCTGGGTATAGATGATGTCGCGCAGGGCGCTGAAGATCATCTCGCGCGTACTGGCAATCATCTCGTTGTCGACGAAGGCGTCAGCCGGTGCATTCAGCACTTCCAGACGGATGCCCCGGTCCTGCTGGTGAATACGGACATCAAAGTCCGGGTAGGCTTCCAGAATAGTCTTGGCGTTGTCGGAGTCCGAGCCGGTATTGAGGATCGCCAGCGCGCACTGTCGAAAAAGCTTGTAGGTGGCGCCTGATCCGGTCGCTCTGAGTTGCTGTACTTCCCGCTGTGACAGCGTTTCCAGACTGCCTTTGGGGGTAATTGACGCGTTGACCGTAACCCGGTCTGACATACGCGATTTCTCCTGCTGATGACGTGTTGAAGGGGACACCGAGCCGGTGCCGATCAATCGGCGCGCTCGACCCGATTGCGGCCGTTGTCCTTGGCGCGATACATGGCCTGATCGGCCCGGTCAAACACGGCGTCTGCGGTATCCCCGTCACTGAATTCGGCACAACCGATGGACACCGTAATGGGCACCGGCTTGCCCCGAAAATGGAAGGGCGCCTCTTCAACCAGCCGGCGCAGCTTTTCCATTGCAGCCATGGCATCGTTGAGTCCGGTCTCCGGCAGCAGGATAACAAATTCCTCGCCCCCATGCCGGGAAATGAAATCATTCTCGCGCAGCAACTGCTTGAGCTGACGTGCCAGAATTTTCAGCACCTTGTCCCCGGCGGCATGCCCCAGTTCATCGTTGACGGTCTTGAAATAGTCAACGTCCAGCACACAGAGTGAGAGTGGCGTGCCGTAGCGCTGATAACGGGCATATTCCTCATCCAGCCGCTGCATGTAGGCGCTGCGATTGGGCAGCCCGGTCAGCAGGTCGGTCATGGCCTGCTGGCGGGTACGCTCGAAGTCTTCACGGATGCGCTGGTTCTGCTCTTCCAGTTCGGTGATCACATTGACCAGCTCGGCCATCATGGTTGCCATACTGCGTTCTTTCTCTGCACTGTCGCGCAGAAACTGGTCGATACTGCCCACAATGTCGTCCAGCTCCGACTGAATGCCGTTCTTGAGCTCGGACAGGCTGGTGGCCTTGCTGACTTCATGGCGAATGGTGTCGACATGGCCCTGAATGCGCTTGTCCAGGCGGGCCCCGTCCTGCCTGAACTCGCGGCGTACCTGTTGTGCCTTCTGTACCGAGGCCCGGATAAAGCTGAGGCGCTGGTTCAGGTCTTCCAGATACTGTTCCAACGCCTGTTGCTCATCATTGAGCACGGAGACGATCAGTTCGATCAGGCTGTTGAGGCCAGCCAGCAGTTCCGGCCAGTCTATGCCCCGGTTGAGTTCGTGTACTATGGACTGCAGCGCATCCTGCTTGTCCGGCGGCACCTGAATACGATTGGCCAGGCCGGTGACCGCGTCAAACACCTCGGCGGTCATCGCCTTGATATCAGTTGGCTCTTCCGTCGGCGCGGACACTTCCATCGGTGCGGTCGCTGCCAGGCTGTCTGCCGCATCACCCAGGCGAATCTCTGCTTCCTGCAGGCCTTCAAAACGCTGAAAAACCCGGCTTTGCAGGGCACCAAACTCCTGCAGGTAACGAATGATCTCCGGCAGGTCGGTGACTCTTCGGTCCAGCGCAGTGTCCAGACGACCGGCCTCTTCACTGTGCGGGCCGCCGTGAGCCCGCAGCGGGGCATTCATGGCGCGCAGCACATCGGCCAGCGCATCGCGACTCTGCTGTACCTCCTGCTCCCAGTCTTCGTGCGCCTGCTCGGAGCGGTCTATCACATCTTCGACCACGTCATCCGTCAGCTCGGGCTGACGCAGGACCTGGCGCAATTCATCCATCAGCTTGTTCAGCCGCTCCGACTGGTCAGACACCAGGAGGCTCAGCCGCACCATACCGCGCCGGAACGCCTTGACGCGATCCGCTGTTTCCTGGTCTCCCATCCGGTCATCCTTTCGCTAGGTTGTTGTTAGGCCTTCTGTTCCAATTCTAGCAGCAAATCCCGATACTCGGCGGGCGGCTTGATGGTAACTGCATGATCGGCGGCAAGGGCCTGGTGGCTGGCCTCGGCATCAAGACGGGACAACCAGAATCGCAGGGCGGCACTGCAGCGCATGATGGGCAAGGCGGCCGCTTCATCGGCGCGCAGACGCTGCCCCGCCGCATAACCCTGCAGCATGGCTGCCGGCGCCGGTTCCGCGAGCCCGGCGCTGCCGCAGAAGGCATTCAGTGCAATGGCCAGATCCCAGAGACGCGGGCCACGGCTGGCAAAGTACCAGTCGATCACGGCGGTAATCCTGCCGTCCACCGACAGCACATTGTCCGGAAAGAGGTCGGCATGCACCCAGGCCTCCGGCCAGCGGCGGGCCCAGACCGGCTGTACCCTGGCCAGGGTACGCGCCAGCAACTGGCTGTCGGCGGCCGGCAACTGGTGCTGCCAGTAATCCGCCCGGGCCTGCTGCCAGTCAGGACCGAAATTCAGTGGCAGCGGCTCCAGCGCCGGGTGCTGTTGATGCAGGTCGGCCAGAAAGCGCCCGACCGCCGCACAGATCGGCGCTGTGGGCGCCGGGTGATCTCCGGGCAGCGCCTGCACCAGCGTCGCCGGTCTGTCCTGCAGCCGGTCTACCAGTTCGCCATTGGCACCGGCCCGCACGGCAGGCACCGGCAGGCCTGCCTGCGACAGCGCCTGCATCAGGGCCATGATGGGGCGCACCGCCGACGCCGGTCTGTCCTCGACCAGAGTCAGAATCCAGTCGCCGCTGGCTGTGGTCAGCCAGTAATTGGTATTGACGGTACCGCCACTGATGCCCCGGTGTTCATGGAGGTCATGAATGCCGTGCGCAGCCAGCCAGGGCAGAAGTTGGTCCCGGCTGACCGGGGTGAATACGGACATGCGCTGCACTTCGCGTTACACTTCGGCGCACAGTGTAAATGAATTTTCCACCAATCCCAGCATCGAGAGCGTCATGAGTGATTCACAATCTGCCCCGGCTCCGGTCGTACTGATCGACGGCTCGTCCTATCTGTTCCGGGCCTTCCATGCCATGCCCCCGCTGACCAACCAGTCCGGGCACCCCACGGGCGCCATCAAGGGCGTCATCAACATGGTCCGCGCCATGCTGGACCAGTATCCGGACAGCCCGGTGGCAGTGGTGTTCGATGCCAAGGGCCCCACCTTCCGCAACGAGCTGTATGCAGAGTACAAGGCCAACAGGCCCCCCATGCCGGATGAACTGCGCCCGCAGATCGAGCCCATTCATGAGATTATCATCGCCATGGGGCTGCCGCTGCTGTGCATAGAGGGCGTCGAGGCTGACGATGTCATCGGCACCCTCGCCCGGGAGGCCACCGAATCTGGGCGCGGCTGCGTGATCTCCACCGGCGACAAGGACATGGCCCAGTTGGTCACCCCGCATGTCAGTCTGATCAACACCATGAGCAATGAAGCGCTGGATGTCGACGGCGTGACCGAGAAGTACGGCTTCGGCCCCGAGCTGATGATCGACTACCTGGCCCTGATGGGCGACAAGTCGGACAACATACCCGGTGTGCCCGGTGTGGGCGAGAAAACAGCCAAGGCCCTGCTGTCCGGCATCGGCGGCATAGATGAGCTGTACCGGAATCTGGACCGCATTCCCGAACTCGACTTCCGCGGCGCCAAGACCATGCCGAAGAAGCTGCAGGAGCATGAAGAACTGGCCCGGCTGTCCTACGAACTGGCCACCATCAAGTGTGATGTCGAACTGGACGTGCGGCTGGCCGACCTGCGCCGGGACGAACCGGATGAACCCCGCCTGGCCGGCCTGTATCGCAAGTTCGAGTTCAGCGGCTGGCTGAAGGCGCTGACGGAAAAGGGTGTGGAGGTCCCCGAGGAGGCCGCAGCGGACGCCGACCGCAGCGCCAGTAGTGCCCCGCAGGAAGATGCCGTTCCCGACCAGCTCGACTATCAGACCCTGAGCACCCCCGCCGCCTGGTATGACTGGCTGCAGGCCCAAAGCGCCGCACCTCACCTGGCACTGTGGCCGGTGCTGGAAAAGAGCCACTATCGATCGTTCAAATGGCTCGGACTGGCTGTCAGTACCGGCTCGGGGCAGGCTGTCTATGTGGATTTCCGCGCCGAGGACTGGCCGCAGGATGCCCTGCAGCCACTGCTGCCCCTGTTCAACCAGCACAGCTACCACAAGGTCACGCATGACCTGAAACGGCTGCTGCATGCGCTCTATCCGGTCTGTCCCGAACCGTCGCATCTGCAGGATGATGTGATGATCATGGGTTTTGTACGCGATGCCACCGTGCACCGTGATCCGGAGCTGGACCGCCATTTCGATACCCTGAGTCTGGACAACCTGGTCCGGGTCTGGCTGCACGAGCAACCGCGCACCATTGTCGATATTGCCGGCAAGTTCGGCACCCGCCAGACCGCACTGCCGGACCTTGATCCGGCCACTCTGGCCACCTTCGCCTGTGAGCGCGCCGACTATGTGGGCCGGCTGTACCGGCGCCTGGCCAGTGATCTGCAACAGCAGTACCCTGACCAGTGGCGGGTCTATGAACATATCGAAACGCCGCTGGTCCCCGTATTGCAGCAGGTCGAATGGACCGGCACCCGGGTCGATGCGGATTTTCTGGCCGAACTGAGTGCCGGCTTCCGCAGCCAGCTCGAGACGCTGGAGCAGCAGGCCCATGCTGCCGCCGACAAGGCATTCAATCTGGATTCACCGAAACAGCTGGGTGAGGTGCTGTTTACCGACCTGGGTCTGCCGGTGGTGGCCAAGACCCCCTCGGGCCAGCCCAGTACCAACGAAGAGGTGCTGACGGAGCTGTCGCATCAGTATGAACTGCCGGCCCTGGTACTGCGCTATCGCCATCTGCGCAAGCTGCTCAACACCTATACCGAGCCGCTGCCGGACCTGATCAACCCGGACACCGGGCGGGTGCACACCAGCTATCACCAGACCGGCGCCCAGACCGGCCGGCTGTCTTCCAGCGAGCCCAACCTGCAGAACATTCCCATCCGCTCGGAAGAGGGCCGCGCCATCCGCAAGGCCTTTGTGGCCGCGCCCGGCTATCGCATTCTGGCGGCGGATTACTCGCAGATCGAACTGCGCATCATGACCCACCTGTCGGAAGACGCCAATCTGATCCGTGCCTTCCGCGACGGCAAGGATATTCACCGCGCCACGGCGGCGGAGATCATGGGCTTGCCGGAAGATCAGGTCACCGGCGAACAGCGCCGTGCGGCCAAGGCCGTCAACTTCGGGCTGATCTACGGCATGTCGGCCTTCGGCCTGGCACGCAATCTGGGTATTCCGCGCGGCGAGGCCCAGACCTATGTCGATACCTATTTCCAGCGCTACCCGGGGGTGCGGGCCTACATGGACCGCACACGGGCCCAGGCCGCCGAGGATGGCTATGTAGAGACGGTATTCGGACGCCGGCTGTATCTGCCCGATATTCGCTCGAGCCGCCAGCAGCAGCGGCGTGCGGCCGAGCGCACGGCGATCAACGCGCCCATGCAGGGCACGGCCGCCGACATCATCAAGCAGGCCATGGTGGATGTGCAGGTCTGGCTGACCCGCAGCCAGCTCGATGCACGCATGGTCATGCAGGTGCACGATGAGCTGGTATTCGAGGTGGCGGAGCAGGATCTGGAGGCCGTGCGCACCGGCGTGGTGTTTCGCATGCAGCACGCGGCATCGCTGTCAGTGCCGCTGGTGGTCGATGTGGGGGTTGGCAAGGACTGGGGCGAAGCGCACTGAGTGTGTCGGGAAGCTGGCTGCGGTGCGCTCAGCTTTCCATGCCGCGGGCCAGTGCATCCAGTGAGTCCTGGCCGTCCTGTACCTTGGTCAGGGCGGCTCTGGCGGCGACCGGAGTCAACTGCAGATTGGCGAACAGCGCCGGCTCCAGCGGGACCCGGGGCCCGGCAACCAGGCCGGCGCGCCGCAACAGCCGCGTGGACAGACAAACCAGATTGGCATAGTCCGAGTGCAGGCCATAATAGTCGGTATGCGACGCATGCCGAATGCCCAGGCAGACCTCACCGGGCAGACTCCAGCTGTTGAGCAGGCTGGCCGCAATCTGGTCGCGGTTGATGCCCAGCACATGATCTTCCACCACCCGCGGGTCCAGATGCGGGTTGGCTTCCCAGAGCCGACAGCAGGTGGAAAAGTGCGGCTTGAACACATGCGCCAGCACCAGATAACCGAAGTTACTCAGCAGGCCGGTCAGGTAGGCCAGGCCGAAGCTGGGCCGAGCTTCTCGCGGCATGGCGGAGTGCAGTTCGGCCACCACGGCGGCCGTATAGACGGCTTCCTGCCAGTAGGGGGCGAACCCCTGCGGCTCATCTTCCGGCATCTGCAGTGTCTTGCCGAGCGCCAGGCCCAGCGACAGGTTCATGACCAGGTCATAGCCCAATACCCGCACTATGGCATCCTGCACCGATTTCACACTGCCCGGGGCCGCATAGTAGGACGAAGAGGCCCAACTGATAACCTGCGCCGCCAGGCTCGGGTCCCTCTCGACCAGCGCCGACAGCTTGCTGATATCGGCACTGGGATCGACCCGCAGACGAATGATTTCCTGTGCTGTAGCGGGCAGGGGCGGTATTTCGAGGGTTTCTTCCAGACGCTGGCGAATGCGCTTGGCGGTAAAACGACCGACCGACTGCTCGATGGCATCCCGATCCATTTCAAACAGGCTGAGCTCATAGTCCAGTTCTATCTCCGGTACCGCCACCGTGACATCGACCTGACGGGTTGCGGCATCCGCCACCAGCGCGCTTGCCGGCAGCTGCAGCAACTGGCCACGCAGACCACTCTGGATACAGACTTCCCCGGTGGTGGGCAGGTGCTGGTCAGCCAGCGCCTCTACCCCACACAATCCATCCAGGGCAGGCAGCTCCTGCAGGCCATGCTTGCGCAGCAGTTGCTGCCGCTCCGCCAGCGGCGCCGCTGCCAGCTGACGACCGGTCTGCTGGCGCAGGGCCGCCAGATCCAGCATGCGGTCAGCTGGCAGCAGCAGTGCCACCTTGCCCAGGCTGTCGGCCAGCAATACGCACTCCACCACAGGATGCCTGGCATCCTTGCGTGTGATCAGTCTTGTCTCAACTCCCTGACGAGAAAGATACTGGCGAACAGCGATGGGAGTCGGGTCGTTGGGCTTCATGTCTTCGGCGGTATTGTCCATCGGCGCAATCCATTATGAGTCCTGCCGCGAGAGATCCGAGCGATTGTAATTGTGATCCTGGCGACTGTATCTAGTTCTGCTAATGGAGAGTGTAGAGGTTAAAAACGTCGCTGTCCCCCATCAAGTCACACTTTTCCGTAATTGAGGCCTTCCGGGTGCCAACGCGCCAGCAGAGCCGTCGCCATGTCCGGATATTCTCTTTCCAGCGTCTCGGACAGCTGCTTGACCGCCGGCAGCCAATGCTGGTCTCGCTGCAGGTTGGCAATACGAAAACCGGCCTCGCCGGTCTGGCGGGTGCCGAGCACCTCGCCGGGTCCGCGCAGCAGCAGGTCCTGCTCGGCAATCTGAAAGCCGTCACTGGTACTGCGCATGGTGTTCAGCCGGGCCTTGCCGCCCTGTGACAGTGGCGGGCGATACAGCAGCACACAGTAGCTGTCGGCCGCGCCCCGGCCCACCCGGCCGCGCAACTGATGCAGCTGGGACAGCCCCAGCCGTTCGGCATTCTCGATGATCATGACCGAGGCATTGGGCACATCAACGCCGACCTCGATCACGGTGGTGGCCACCAGCACCTGCGTCTCGCCGGCCTTGAATGCCGACATGACCGCCGATTTTTCGCTGTTCTTCATGCGCCCGTGTACCAGCGCCACGCGGAAGGGCTGCAGGGCCTCGGTGAGCTGGGTGTAAAGTTCTTCTGCGGCCTGTGCCTGCAACTCGTCACTGTCTTCAATCAGCGTACAGACCCAGTACACCTGCCGGCGGTCGGTACAGGCATCACGCACCCGCTGTATGACCCGCTCGCGCTGGGCATCATTCATGACCGTGGTCACCACCGGCGTGCGGCCGGGGGGCAGTTCATCGATCACCGAGAAATCCAGATCGGCATACATGGACATGGCCAGGGTGCGCGGAATCGGCGTAGCCGTCATGATCAGCTGATGCGGCACCAGCCCCTGCTGGCGCCCCTTTTCCCGCAGCAGCAGGCGCTGGTCGACCCCAAACCTATGCTGCTCGTCCACCACCACCAGGCCCAGCCGCTGGTAGCGGACTTCCTCCTGAAACAGGGCATGGGTGCCGACAACACAGGCCGCCCCGGCGGCAATCCGCGCCAGCGCCTCGGTGCGCTGACGCCGGGTCTGACGACCCAGCAACAGCACCACCTCGATACCCAGTGATTGCAGCCAGGCGGTCAGGTTGCGTGCATGCTGTTCTGCCAGGATTTCGGTCGGCGCCATGAACACCGACTGCCAGCCGGCATCCACAGCACGCAGCATGGCCAGTACCGCCACCAGCGTCTTGCCGGCCCCGACATCCCCCTGCACCAGGCGCAGCATGGGTACCGGCCGCGCCAGATCGGCCTCGATCTCTTCCAGTACCCGGTCCTGGGCGGCGGTCAGCGCAAACGGCAGACTGGCGCGCAGTTGCTGCTGCAGCGTACCCCCCTGGCTGTGCAGTGGCGGTGCGGCCTCCGCACGCGCCTGGTGGCGCAACTGGCGCAGACCCAGATGCTGGGCCAGCAATTCCTCCACGGCCAGACGGGCGACGCAGGGATGATCACCGCTGATCAGGGTTTCAAGATCGGTCGCCGGTGGCGGATTGTGAATAAAGTCCAGCGCGGTGGGCAGGGCCGGCAACTGCCACTGCTCACGCAGAGACGCTGGCAGCAGATCAGGCAGTTCATCACTGGTGCGCATCCATGCCAGTGCCTGTTCCATCAACTGACGCAGCCGCTTCTGCGTCAGCCCTTCTGTCGTGGGATAGACCGGCGTCAGGGTACCGCTGGGCGCCGGCAGGGCGCCGTCGTCGTCTGCGGCGCTGTATTCGGGGTGGTAGAATTCCAGACCCGTAGCGCCACGCCGGGCTTCACCAAAGGCCTGAATGGCGGTGCCCGGCTGCAGCTGACGCTGCTGGGCGGCAGAGAAGTAGTAGAAGCGCAGCCCCACCTCGCCGCTGTCATCGCGCACCCGGACCAGCAGGGAACGCCGCCGTCCGTATTGCACACTGGTGTTGACCACCCGACCCCGGATCAATGCATGCTGACCCAGGCGCAACTGGCCCAGCGGATGAATTCGGGTGCGGTCTTCATAGCGCAGCGGCAGGTGGAACAGCAGATCCGGTATCTGCCGCAGGTGCAGACGCTCCAGCTTCTCGGCCAGTTGTGCCCCCACCCCCTTGAGACGGGTCAGCGCCGGATCGACCTCGGTGTCCATCAGAAGTTGAGCCTCAACTGCAGCTTGTAGTCGGCGCGCTCGGTACCGAAATAGCTGTTCTCGGCCAAGGCTTCAATATACAGCGGCCCCAGTACACGCAGATTGGCGCCGCCCTTGATCAGGGCCACATCGGGCGTCACCCGCGCCCAGAAGTCATCATCATCGAGAATGAAATTGGCGAAGCCGACCCCGAGCAGGGCATGCGCATAGTCACGAAACAGCGGCACCTGGTAGGTGCCGTAAAAGGCAACCTGCCGGGTATCGCGATTGGTGCCGTACTCTATTTCGTTGAACTGCAGGTCGCCGCCCAGGCCCAGCCCGAAATAGTGGCCGCCATCGGGCGTTGCATCATAGTAGCCGGTGTAGATCGAGGTCCGGGTCTGTTCTTCACCATGCGCCGGCAATGACAGCACCAGCAGGGACAGCACCATGGTGGCTGCAGAGCGCATCAGTCCTCGAGCACCATGACAGCATCCATTTCCACCTGGGCACCCTTGGGCAAAGCGGCCACGCCGATGGCCGCGCGCGCCGGATAGGGTTCATTGAAGAAACGCTGCATGCGTTCATTGACCAGGGCGAAATCGGCCAGGTCAGTCAGATAGATATTGAGCTTGACGATATGGGCCAGACTGCCTCCGGCCGCCGTGCAGACCGCTTCGAGATTGCGGAACACCTGCTCGATCTCGGCCGCCCGGTCACCGGTCACCAGGTCCATGGTGTCGGGTTGCAGGGGTATCTGCCCGGACAGATAGACCGTATTGCCGGCTCGAATGGCCTGGGAATAGGGACCAATGGCCGCCGGAGCCTGGTCGGTATGAATAACGGTACGTGACATGCGCTGGGCTCCTGAAATAGTCTGTGATCAGGCGCCGCCCGTGCGGCGACAGGGTTCAGAGGTTCCTTATTATGCCATGGTTCGTCAAATCATCACCCCTGCACGAGAGAACAGTTCGCTGTCCATTCTGTCAGGGTCGCAACGAGGTGATACTGGATCTGCGCCAAACGGCAGAGAGTCCGCTCTGTGAGCACTGCGGGCGGTGCTATCTGGTACTGATACGGCGGCGACTTTGGTGGGGTGGGGCAAGGCTGGAGGTGAAGGTGCGCTAGGGCTGCCGGGCAAGATAACCCGGCAAACCCGTTGCAGGCAGAAAGATCAGTTCACGGAATCTTTCAGTGCTTTGCCCGGTTTGAAGCCAACGGTGCTGCTGGCCGGGATCTGAATCGGGGCACCAGTCTGGGGATTCTTGCCAGTACGGGCACTGCGGTTTTTCTTCTGGAAGGTACCGAATCCGACCAGGGTGACAGCATCGCCCTTGGCCACTGAGTTGGTGATTTCGTCCAGTACCACGTTGAGTACATCGTTTGCCTTGTCCTTGGACAGTTCGGCACGTTCGGCGATGGCTGCCGCCAGTTCCGGTTTACGCATATGGGCCATTCCTCTGCTTTTTCTTGGTTCGGGTTAATCATGCGGCTGTCGAACAGGGCCTGCCAAGAGCAACGTACACAAGGCCCAGGACTGCCGCCGTATGGCCATTCTTGAAGCCCGGGCGCCACACGTCAAGCGAATGTTCCCTCTCAGGCCGGTTTTTTTCGGTATTTGCACGCCCTTTGGCTGATATTTGACCAGACAACCCTTCCGGGAGCGTATCTGTAGCCGATAAGCGACAGCTTTCAGTCACCCGGATCGATCTGGCACTGCCCCTGCCGCCAGCTCGGAATGCACGCGGAAATGGCGGTCTGGAGTTTTTCCGGACCGGTGGTTACACTGCGCGCCTTCTCCCTTTCTGCTTCGGCCACAATGATGCAAACCTCCGCCGTGACCGGCCCTGAATCGCATTCATTGCAGCGTCTGCATTGGCGTTCTGAACCGCCTGCCAGCGGCATGCCGCGTCAGTGGTTGCAGGATACCGGTTCCCTGACCGCCAAGCTGCAGACCTTTACCGGTGGCCAGCTCCGGGTCAGGGTCCTGGCGGAAGGTCGCTGCAGGGCCGCGCCCGGACATCCCAGGCCCCCGGGCAGCCGGACCCTGCGCCAGTTGCCCGGGCTGTACTGGCAGCGTAAAGTCGTGCTGCATGCCGGGGCCACCAACCTGATCCGGGCCGTGACACTGGTGCCGCTGCCGCAGCAGCGACTGATCCGGCGCCTGCGGCTGCTGGGTTCGAAACCGCTGGGGGCCTTTCTGTTCGCGCAACCCGGACTGCAGCGCCTGCAAATGGATTTTGCCGCGCTGGACTGGGGCCTGGCCCGCCGCAGCTGGTTTCGGATTGGCCGGGACGAGATCGTTCTGGTAGAAGTGTTTCTGAATTCACTGCTTGAACAACTATGACCCACTTAAGCCAGCGCCTGCAACTCTATCTGCAACTGACCCGCCTCAATCGGCCCATCGGAGTCTACCTGTTGCTGTGGCAGACCCTGTGGGGCCTCTGGTTTGCCGCTGCCGGCACACCCGGCCTGCACAACCTGGTCGTCTTCATTCTGGGGGTGATCTTCATGCGCAGCGCCGGCTGCGTGATGAACGACTATGCGGACCGCCACCTCGACCGGCACGTCAAACGCACCCGGGACCGGCCGCTGACGACAGGCCGGGTCGGTACGCGGGAAGCGCTGGGTCTGGCGGCAGTGCTGGTGATGATTTCCTTCGGCCTGGTGCTGACCACCAACCTGGCCACCATTGTCTGGTCTTTCGGGGCCGTCGGGCTGGCAGCGCTGTATCCGTTCATGAAGCGCTATACCCACCTGCCGCAGCTGTTTCTGGGATTGGCTTTCTCCTGGGCCATTCCCATGGCCTGGGCCGCAGAAGGCCTGACACCGAACCCGGTCGCCTGGGTGTTGTTTCTGAGCGCGGTGTGCTGGATCATGGCCTACGACACCCTGTATGCCATGGTCGACCGTGATGACGACCTGAAGATCGGCATCAAGTCCACCGCCATTCTGTTTGGCGATGCCGACCGGCTGGCCGTTGGTGTGTTGCAGGGCCTGTTCCTGCTCGGCATGATACTGGCGGGCAACATGACCGACAGCGGCTGGGCCTATTACATCGGCCTGCTGTGTGCGGGCGGCCTGTTCGGCTATCAGCACCGCCTGATTCGCCGTCGCGAGCGCATGCCGTGCTTCCGGGCCTTCCTCAACAACCACTGGGTGGGGCTCTGCGTCTTTACCGGCACCGTGGTCGACAAGAGCCTGCTGCCCCTGCTTTCGGGCATTCAGGCTCTGGGACACTAGCGCACGCGGGCAATAAAGCGTGACAGATCGGCGTACTTCTCCGGGTCTTCATCGGTCATCAGCACATTGACCAGCAGGCTGTCACAGTCGAAGTCCTGGCTGGTGGCCTGCAGTGCATAGACGAAGACGTTGAGTCGGGCCATGCGGTCACCCCCCAACTGGATATCCAGCGCCGCCTGCTCGAACAGCTGCGGCAAGCGCTTGTCGCGCTGAATGCGCAGCAATGCCTGACGCAGATTCATGTCTTCCACGGTGGCGGCAAAGGTGTTGTCGGTCAGGCGCAGGTCCGCTTTGACTTCCCGCTTCAGGCGTCCGGTTTTCAGTTTGGGTGGTGCCGGCTCCGCTGCTGCGGGGGCCTGGCCCGCCGGGTTCCCGGCTGCGCCCGGATCCTGCGCCGGTGCAGACGGGGGCGCTGCACCGCCTCCCAGCAAGGTCGCAGCACTGTTATGAGCGGCGCTGCGGGCCTGATCGGACACGGTTTTTTCCTGTCGCCCCATGATCTTCTGCAGCGTGGCCTTGTGCTTGCGGGCCAGTTGGCGAATCACCTTGCGCAGCAACTGCTCACTGGTAAAGGGCTTGCCGATATAGTCCGACACCCCGGCCTCCACGGCCTGGGTGACATGGCTCTTGTCGCCGCGACTGGTGACCATGATGAAGGGCGTCTTTTCGACGCCGTCTTCAAGCTCCTGAGCCCGCAGATCAGTCAATACCTCGATACCGGACACATCCGGCATCTCCCAGTCACACAGCACCAGGTCATAGCTGTTCTTGTTCAGCATCGACCGGGCGCGGCGCCCGTCATTGGCTTCATCTATCTGAATGCCAGGCAACTGGCTGCGCAGCGAGCGCTTGATCAGATCCCGAATAAAGCTGGCATCATCCACTACGAGTACTTGCAGGCTATCTGTCATTCAGGCCGGCCCCCCAAATCCTGATCTGTATCCTGCTGCCCCTGCAACGAAAAGCTGCGATGGGCGGCCTTGATAAGGTATCGGCGACATTGTCGATACCTTTGGTAAAGTCGCTGCAGCTCTCTGACGGCGTGCAGCACGGTGTCATCGGCCATGGGGCCGAGGTAGATATCGCGTACAACCCCCTGCCCCAGCGGCAGAAACCACTGACCGTCACGTTGTCTGGCCTGCCGGCGGGGCAGCGCCAGCCGCCATTCATGCAGCGAAGCCATGGCTTCGGGCTCTTCAAACCAGCCGGGAAAAGGCAGGTTGTCAGTGGCCTCCAGCGTCCGATGCGGTCCGTAGCGCACATGACGCAGCAGTCGTGGCTGGCCCTTCCCGGGCTGAAACAGGGCCTGGTCGACCGGCAGGCCGACGCACACACCCTGATAGTTGTCACCCAGTACCTGCCAGCCCAGCGGGTTGAGCGGGCTCTCCAGCAGGCGCAGTACCGCAACGCCCTGATGGCGGGCCAGATCAATGGAGTTTTCGCTGGCCTGCTCGGCCAGGATCTCGTCCACTATCTCTGCACTGAGCGTGTCCCGCTTGAGCTCCATCTGCCCGGCAAAGTACTCGAAATCCACCGCTGCCCGGATGTGGTCCGGCAGGGCGTCATAGCGCCGCCGCAGCGCGCGCTGCCACTGATCCTCGGTCAGATCCACTTCATTGCCCACACCGGTGTGCGTCTGCAGCCAGGGGTTGGGCAGGGTTTCGAAAGCGGTCAGCGGCAATTCATTGCGCTTGAGTGCCGCCACCAGGCGTTGATCGCCATAACAATACAACAGTCCGCTGTCAGTCATAATGACTCACTCGAACTCCAGCAGGTCCGGACTGGCTTCCAGCGCGCCTTGGGCGGACTGCATCGACACCACCTGATTGAAGCGCGAGGCCAGGCGCACGGCAGCCTTCTTCAGTTGTTCTTCCAGCGCCGGCAGGGCCTCGCGCCGATAAATGGAATTCCAGCCTCCGGCTCGCTGTACGGCCGGGTAGGCGATATCACGGGCCACAGTATGGGTCTCCCAGACCCAACTGGCCGGTTCACCCGCCTCCCATTCTCGCCGCTGCTCATCGGTGATCTGGCGGGCATAGATATTGGCCATGACAAAGGGCGGGTGCGGCAGGTGTTCAAACAACTCGTGCTGCCAGATCTCGAACAGGCTGTAACGTTCCAGATCGCTGCCTACCAGCTCGGTTTCACGGCCGCCGCGATCAGCGGCAAAACCGGCGTTGACCGGGTCGTGCAGGTCGGCCATATAGTGCACCAGAAAACGGAACGCATCCATACGCTGGTTCCGACTGGCGCCGTCATCGGCCAGCACCTCTTCGGCGCTCAGCACCGCCGCTACAGAGCAGATGCCATTGGGACAATGCTCTGCCGGTACAAAGCCGCTGTCGCCTTCCCGAAACCAGGTATAGTGGTAGCCCAGACGCCATTCATTGCCCCGGCGGCGCGTCACCTGCTGCGCATAGTTGGCATCTTCCAGCAGCAGGCGGCGGTAGTTGGTGCCATAGAGACTCTCTACCAGTGCCCGCGCGTCATCGTTCAGGTAGTAGGTGGCCAGTTGGGCCACAATCTGGTGCCCGCGCTCACCGAACCCCTGTGCCGGCAGCGCCAGCAAGGTGAGCAGGCCCAGTGCCGTCAGCCACTGCGCCGCTCGGCCAGCCAGCCCACGACCAGGAAGGCGAGCACGATCACGATGCCGAGAATATGCGCGTCGATCGCGGTCAGTCCACGTGCCAGCCATATGCCCCCCTGAACGGTCAGAAACCCGTAGCCCAATGCACAGAGTATGACAAAAACCAGTGTGCGGAGCACGAAATGTGCCTTGCGTATCATACCGCGTACACCGCGATTGATGTCAGTACCAAAAATGACCAGCAGCGAAGCCACCAAGGCCGTCGCCAGAAAACGCAGGTGGGGTTGAAACCAGGACGAGAATTCGATCAGCATTGCGGACATGGTAATCTCCTGCAGATATCACTGAACCAGAAACAGAAAAGCCCGGACAATCAGGATTGCCCGGGCTTAAAGAATGGCTGGTGCCGGCACCACGATTCGAACGCGGGACCTACTGATTACAAGTCAGTTGCTCTACCACCTGAGCTATGCCGGCAACGGACGGCTAATATACTGATGCGACTGCGGTGCGTCAACTGCCTGAACACGCTATAATGCGCGACACATTCGGACCTATAATCACAGGTAAACAGTACGTTCATGTACGATGACAGCCTATCCCCCAATCCTCAGGGTGAACTCATGCTGCGCGTGGTGCCCATGCTGGCGGACGCCAACCCCAACGGCGATATCTCCGGTGGTTGGCTGGTTACCCAGATGGATACTGCTGCCGCGCTGATGGCCGCCCGCATTGCCCGCGGTCGGGTCACCACCATGGCCATCGGCGAAATGTCATTCGTGCGTCCGGTGAAGGTGGGCTCCATCGTGTGTTGTTATGGCCTGCTGAAGCAGACCGGGCGCAGTTCACTGCGCGTGTCCATCGAGGTGTGGTGCCGCATGCCGGAAGAAGACCGGCGGCAGAAGGTGACCGAAGCCGAGTTCACCTATGTGGCCATTGATGAACAGCGCCGCATCCGACCCATTCCGGTGGAACCGCGCACTGCCTGATCAGCCGATCACTTCCAGCTTGGCAAACTGATAGACCAGTTGCTTGATGCCTTCGCCGTCAAAGTTCACCTGCACCGTGGCGTTAGGACCCTGGCCCTCGAACTGCAACACCACACCATCGCCGAAAATCGGGTGCCGTACCAGAGCGCCGAGTGGAATGGCCGGCGGCTGCCCCAAGGCCGAAACCCCACCCGAGGTGCTGCCCGGCATCGACAGCTGCAGATTAATGCGGATGTCAGTGCGCAGCTCGGCGGGAATTTCGCGCACAAAGCGCGATACCGGGTTGAAGCTGTCCTGGCCGTAAAGGCGCCGGCTTTCCGCATGGGTAATGAACACCTGCTGCTCCGCCCGGGTAATGCCGACATAGCAGAGACGGCGCTCTTCCTCCAGACGCTCCGGGTCCGCAGACGAACGCTGATGAGGGAACAGGCCCTCTTCCATGCCGACCAGAAACACCAGTGGAAATTCCAGTCCCTTGGCGGAGTGCAGCGTCATCAGGCTGATGGCGGCCTCATAGTCGTCGGCCTGACCTTCACCGGCATCCAGGCTGGCATCCGCCAGAAACTCGGTCAGCGGGTCCAGATCCTCCGGCGCCTGGTAGGTTTCCAGTGCGCCCAGCAACTCCTGCAAGTTCTCGACCCGGGCCTGTCCGCGCTCGCCTTTTTCCGCCTTGTGATAGTCCAGCAGGCCGGTCATGTCGAGCACGGTCTGCGCCAGCTCACGCAGGTCCATGCCATGCCGGCTGTCGCGCAGATCGGTAACCAACTGAAAGAAGGCCCCCAGTGCATGATGTGCCTTGCCGCTGACCAGGCGCTGCTCCACAGCCTGCACGGCCGCATCCCAGAGCGAACTGCCCTCTTCGCGGGCCAGTTGCCGAATTTTCTCCAGTGATTTGGCACCCACGCCGCGGGGCGGCACATTGACCACCCGCTCAAAGGCCGGATCGTCCCGGGCATTGGCGACCAGGCGCAGATAGGCCAGCGCATTGCGGATTTCCAGCCGCTCGTAGAAACGCATGCCACCATAGATGCGGTAGGGCACCTGGGCCTGCATCAGAGCTTCTTCCAGCACCCGGGACTGGGCATTGGAGCGATAAAGCACCGCGATATCGTCGGCCGAATGGCCGGACTCGATCCACTGCTCAGCCTGCTCGGCGACGAAACGGGCCTCGTCCTGCTCGTTGAAGGCGGTATAGACCTGCAACGGCTCACCGGGTTCACCCTCGGACCAGAGCTCCTTGCCCAGCCGGCCCTGGTTGTGGTCAATCACTGCATTGGCGGCCTGCAGAATGGTCTGGGTAGAGCGATAGTTCTGCTCCAGTCGGATCAGTTCGGCGCCGGGGAAGTCATCGCGAAACTGCTGGATGTTTTCCACCCGGGCCCCGCGCCAGCCATAGATCGACTGATCATCATCACCGACCACGGTCAGGTTGCCGCCGTCACCCAGCAAAGTGCGCAGCCAGGCATACTGGATGGTATTGATGTCCTGAAACTCGTCCACCAGCAGATGGCGGAAGCGGGCCTGATAGTGCTTGAGCAGGGCCGGGTTGTGCCGCCAGACCTCGAGGGAGCGCAGCAGCAACTCCGCGAAGTCGACCACGCCGGCCCGATTGCAGGCCTCCTGGTAGGCACCGTAAACCTGCTGACAGGCCTGCTCGAAGGGGTCACCGCTGGGCGCGATGTGCTCGGCCCTGCGGCCTTCATCCTTGTGGTCATTGATATACCATTGCACCTGGCGCGGCTCCAGACTGGTGTCCTTCAGACCCAATTCGGTCAGCAGGCGCTTGATCAGCCGCAGCTGATCATCACTGTCCATGATCTGGAATTCGCGCGGCAACCCCGCCTCCAGATAGTGCTGCCGCAGCAGCCGGTGCGCCAGACCATGAAAGGTACCGATCCACAGGGCCCCGACCGGCTGT
The DNA here is from genome assembly GCF_004768465.1 of Natronospirillum operosum. Lineage (GTDB taxonomy): Bacteria > Pseudomonadota > Gammaproteobacteria > Pseudomonadales > Natronospirillaceae > Natronospirillum > Natronospirillum operosum. The sequence goes on along the minus strand of NZ_SRMF01000008.1, from coordinate 99,822 downwards.
GCCAGCAGGGCCTCGACCCGATGGCGCATTTCCCGCGCCGCCTTGTTGGTGAAGGTGACCGCCAGCAGGCCGGTGGGTGCTGCCTGCCCGGTTTCCATCAGCCAGGCAATGCGGTGCGTCAGTACCCGCGTCTTGCCACTGCCGGCGCCCGCCAGTACCAGCAGATGGCGGGCATCGGATTTGACCGCCTGTCGCTGCGGGGCATTCAGGCTCTGGAGACGTTCAAGGATGGACATGTCGGGCTCCGGGAATGGGTGCTCTGATAACTCCTGCCGCTCCGCGGTGGCGCGGTCCGACAGTGGCGACTAAAGTAACAGGAGGGATGTAAGCGCTTCACAACAAAGTGGCTGTCACCCGCTGCTGCATTCTAACGTACCTGTATAGGCATACAAGTAAACGCATGAAAGAGCTCATATCCGACCCGTCTGCAAGCGAGCAGCTGCAGCAGACGTCCGGGCCCCCGCGCGTCTGGCGGCGGCTGCTGCCGGCGGCGGTGGCGCTGTTGCTCGGCTGGCTGGTGCTGCTGTGGTTGAATGCGCCGGCGACCGCCTGGGCCGGTATCACGCTGACGGTACTGATACTGGGTACCCTGGCGCTGTGGCGGCAACAGAAGGTGCTGCAGTCACTCTATACCGCCCAGGACCGGATGGCCCGGCAACTGGACCAGCGGGCGCGTCAGTTGGCTGACAACAACCGCCAGCTCACTACCGAGATGCGGCTCAAGGATGCCTTTACCGAAGCGCTGCGACAGAATGACCAGAAACTCCAGATGGCCATGCAGGCCAGCCAACTGGCCGTCTGGGACTGGGATATCCGCGGTCGTCACCTGCACATCAGCGGACCGGAACAGGGCTTTGGCCAGTTGCACAATGGCGTCATGCGGCCACTGAGCGACTATGTGCACCCGGACGATTTCGCGCGTGTGCGGCGCACCGTGATCCGGCACCTGCGGGGCATCACGCCGCGCCTGACGCTGCGTTATCGCAACCGGGAGGAACCGCCGCGCTGGCTGGAAGACACCGGGCGTACCATTGCCTTTGACGAAAAGCAGCGGCCACAGCGACTGCTCGGTACCCGACGTGATATTACCGCCGAAGTGGAGCGGGAGCAGGAGCTGACCCTCGCTGCCAGCCTGTTCAGTGACAACCGGGACCCGCTGCTGGTGCTGGACCGGGACTTCAACGTCAGCGCGCTGAATCCCGCCTTTGCCGAGATGCTGCGCCGCTCGGCGGATGAATGGCGCGACCGACCCTGGGTTCGATGCAGCCACAGCCGCCTGACCCACGATATCGTCACCCGGCTGCGTGAACAGGGGCACTGGGAAGGCGAGTTGCTGGAACAGCGCTCCAACGGCGAAGCCTTCCCGCTGCACCTGAGTTTCCGCTCCGTGATGACCGGCAACCTGGTCAGCCATTATCTGGGTTTCGGGCGCGATCTCAGCCAGCAGCGGCAAGCCCGACAGACTCAGGACAAGGGCCACTATGACCCGCTCACCGGACTGCCCAACCGCAGCTATTTTTACCAGCAACTCGACTATTACCGGCGCATGGATCGGCTGCCGGAACAGCAGGTCGCCCTGGGGCTGCTTAACATCGATGCGTTCCGCGCCATCAACGAGACGCATGGCCACGCCACCGGTGATCTGCTGTTGCAGGATATTGCCGCGCGGCTGAACCAGTATGGCGCGCCGCTGCTGATGGTGGCGCGCCTGGGCGGCGGCCATTTCGGCCTGCTGTTCTCGCACTTTGAAACCTCGGTACGCCTGCGTCACCTGGCCGATCAGATCGTGGCGGACATCCATCGCCCCATGCTGCTGGACGACCAGGATGTGCTGCCGTCCGTCTCCATGGGGCTGCTGATGCTGAACCCGGAGAACGTCCATGAATGCCTGAATGCCACCGGTATCGCCCTGGAGCAGGCCAAGCACCGTGGCGGTAATCGGGTGGTGGAAGCCGGTGACCTGCACCGCAGTCCCGATGCCCGCAAGGCCGAATCCCTGCAGGCGCTGCAACAGATACTCGATTGCCTGGAAACCCCGCTGCGCTTTCGCCCCCAGGTGGAGGGCACCCATGGTGAGCTCAGGGGCATCCGGGTCAGTACGGTACTGGCCTATGCCGAACTGGGTGAACAGCTGGCCGATCCGCTCTATGCTCTGGCGCAGGAAAAACAGCTGGAAGAACGGCTGTACCGGCAGTTGCTGCGCGAGGCCTGCGCCTGCCACGTACGCTGCGCGCGCTCCGCCCACAAGGAAACACTGCTGCTCTCCTTCCCGCTGAACAGCCGCCTGGTCTTCAATGAACACCTGCGCGAAATGACGGCGACGGTGCTGGATGAATTCAATATCCCGCCCGCGCTGCTGGAGCTCAGTTTTCCGGCGCGAGTACTGCAGCATGACCGCACGCTGGTAATGGCGCAGCTCAACGCCCTGCATCGAACCGGATTCAGGCTGGCGCTGGAAGACGTGGAAGCCTGGCCGGTCACACTGAGTCAGTGCCTGCAGTTGCCGCTGACCCGACTGCGCATGGCCGTGGGCGAACCCGGGCAGATGCAATTGCTGGCTGGCATCAGCCAGTCACTGAACTGGGAACTCTGCGTGGTTCGGGTCAACAGCTACCAGGATCTGGAATCCATTCGCTCGCTGTCACCCAGCCGCCTCGAGGGGGAACAGGTCGGTCATACACTGGATGTGGATGATCTGGAGACCTTTGTCCGGCATTACCGACCACCGACCGAACAACCCCGCCTGTTGCATTGAATCTGTCGCCATCAGTTTCGAACAGTGACGATGTTCACGCTTTGGATACAATCAGTATTTGTTCGATCCCGACCTTTGATCTAAACTCAAAGGCACCGGTCAAGGCTGCGATGTGGTTTTCCGATAGCACACTGTTACCGGTGACACGATGCAAAACAGCCTGTGTCGTGACCCAAGAAAAAGAAGAAACGGCCGTGCGGTCCGAGCGCTGGACTGAACGCCGACTGAACAAGGAGTCCTATTCATGTCGATGAATCTGTTTGAAGTCGAACTGGCCAATCTGGAAGACGATCAGCTTCATAAAGCTACGGAGAGCAGCGAGAACAAACGGCAGAACAATCACCGCAAGCTGGCGGCCCGCCGGGCGGTAGAAGACCACCTGGAACGACAGCGGCTGCGTGAAGAACTGGATGACTGGGATCTGGAATTGCTCTGATTCCAGACTGTTCGGGCCGGTCAAACCGGCCTGAACAGTACACACTTCTCATCTTCAGAGCCCCCTGACTTCCGTCAAAGGCTTTCGACTACGCCAGTCGCCTGCCGCCCCGATACACCATCCATGTCATAACTATTGATTCCCCGTTCTGGTTAGATGCGTTCGGCGATAACCATTTATCACTTCGTTCCATTTGATGAACAAAAGCCATAGCGTCCCCGTCGGGTACGGCACTAGAGTTTAATCACTTGATTAATGCCGTACCGGAGAGACCGCACCATGAAACCTGACCTCGTTTCATCCTGGCTCAAACGTTATACCGACTGGGTAATGCGCCACCCGCTAACAGTACTCGGCATGATCTTTCTGATCATGCTGTCCCTGGGTAGCCAATTGCGCCACCTTGAAATCGATACCGATCTTGAACACTTTATTGATGAGAGCAAGCCTGCACGCCAGGCCTACAACGCGGTCAAGGAAACTTACGGTCGCAACGACGTTATCGTCGTCGGAATATCGGCGGATGACGTCCTCAGTAATGCGAGCCTGACTGAACTGGCCGACCTTCACCGGCGCATTGAACAATCAGTCCCATGGGTGCGCCGCGTCGATAGCCTGATCAACGCCCCATACCAGGAAGGCACTGCAGACGGCTTGCTGGTCGATGACCTGATTCCGACGCCCATAGGCACACTGGATCGGAACACCATCGAGCGGCGCATTGCCGCCACGCCGATGCTCGAAGGCATGGTCATCAACGCTGCGCGCAACTTCACCGCCCTGGTGATTGAACCCTACACCTACGATTTCGACCCGGATGCGGTGCCCGACGACGCCACTGCCTTCGACGATGCCTTTGGCGGGGATTTCACCGCCGGGCCGTCGGTCAGTGATGCTGAGCCTGCTGATGACGGCGAGCGCTTCCTGCCCATCGAGAAAACCAATGAGCTGATCCTGGCTCTGGAATCCGACTTGGCGATCACAGAGGGGCTAAGGACGGTCATTGCCGGCATGCCGGTGGTTAACGAGCAACTGGAAACCACGATGAAAAGCGAGATGCAGACCTTCATCAGTCTGACAGTGGTGCTGATCATCATTGTACTGGTGGCATTTTTCCGGCGAGTGTCCGCTGTGGTCATACCCTTGTCGGCTGTCATGCTGGCCATACTGGCGACCTTTTCAGCACTGTCTCTTGCCGGGCAGACAGTACAAATGCCACTGATTCTGGTGCCGTCATTCTTGCTGGCAATCACCGTTGGCTATGCCGTGCATATACTGACGCATTTCTTCAATGCCTATAACAACGGTATCGACCGATTCCAGGCGATGCGCCAGGCTATTCGTATCACCGCCTTGCCCATTTTCCTCACCTCCCTGACCACGGCCGCCGGCCTGATAACCCTGGCCAGCGGCGATCTGATACCCATTGCCAACCTGGGGGCCTTCTCCGCACTGGGCGTGATGCTGGCCTTCGTTCTGACAGTGCTTATGACCCCGGCGCTGATGGCTCTCTGGCCTCTGTCCGCAGCACGCCCGACGCATCATCGAGATCGGGCACGCGGGATTCTGCGTTATTTTGCCGACCTGTCCTGGAAGCGGGGTGCCTGGCTGGCCTCTGCCTGGCTTCTGGCAGTGATTATCGCGCTGGCATTTGCCGTACAGCTGCGTTTCTCTTTCGACCCGCTTGACTGGATGCCAGAAGATCTGCCGATACGCACAGCCACTCACACCATCGACGAACAGTTAAGCGGCACGATCAATATGGAAGTGATCATCGACACCGGCGAGGAAAACGGCATCAAGAACCCCGAACTGTTGCAACGCCTGGACGAAGAACTCTCGGCCCTGCAAGCCGGTACACCCGGTGGTGTACGCATTGGCCATGTGAATTCAATGCTGGACATCATCAAGGGCACCCACCAGGCCCTGAACGATGGCGACTCGACCTATTACCGGATCCCTTCCAACGCCAGCCTGCTCGCCGAAGAACTGGTGCTGTTTGAAAACACGGGTGCGGATGAGCTTGCCCGGCTGGTGAATTCCGACTACAGCCAGATGAAGGTGACGCTGATCATGCCCTGGGCGGACATTCTGCAATACCAGGACTTTATTGAGGTGACGGAAACTCAGTTGGGTGGTGCGCTGGAAGATTGGGCCGAGGTTCATGTCGCCGGTCTGCTGCCCCTGCTCAGCGATACCCTGGACGAAGTGGTAACCACCACAGCCTGGAGCTATGGCCTTGCGGCTGTGGCTATTACACTGATGATGATCGCGCTGCTGCGCTCGGTCGGTCTGGGTGTCGTGGCCATGCTGCCGAACCTGGCGCCCATTCTGGTGGTGATGGGTCTGATGCACGGGCTCGGCATCCCGCTGGATCTGTTCACCATGCTGGTGGCAACAATCGCCATCGGCATCACCGTCGATAACACGGTGCACTTCGCTCACCACTTCCGCTCGGCGCTGGCCAAAAATCCGGACGCCCGCGCGGCCAGCGAAACGGCCTTCGACAACGCTGGCCGAGCCCTGATGACCACAGCCATTGTTCTGACCGTCGGTTTCTACGTCTTCTTGTTCAGCAACGTCTCCAGCATTTTCAACTTTGGCTTCCTGAGCGGAACCGCTTTTCTGCTGGCAGTGTTGTCGAACTTTACCCTCACGCCAGTGCTGTTGCGCTGGTACGCCCCCTTACTGACCAGGGAGACTGCCCAATGAAACATGAACTTTTGAATAAGCCTGCTCATCTGAGCATTGGAATCGCCATTCTGTCGACCATTCTGGTGCTGACCAGCACCAGCGCCCAGGCCGAAACCGGCCGGGAGATCATGGCCGAAGTCGATGCCCAACCCACGCCCGAAGTGATGGCCTCCGAGATCACCATGACGCTGATTGATCGCAACAGCAACCAGCGAGTACGCCGGTTGCAGTCGCTGAGCCGGACCTTTGAGGACAGCGAACGCAGTCTGATGTTTTTTCTGGAACCGTCCGATGTCCGTGGCACCGGTTTTCTGTCCTTCGATTACAACGACCCGCAACTCAGCGACGACCAGTGGCTGTTTTTACCCAGCATGAACAGGTCCAGACGCATCGCTGGCAGTGACCAGAGCAGCAGCTTTATGGGGTCGGACCTGTCCTATGCCGATATGTCGTCGCGCAATCTGGATGACTGGACATACGAGCTGCTGGGTGAAGACAGGGTCGGTGACGAACCGGTCTGGCTGGTTCGCGCCACGGCGGCCGACAACGACGTGATTGACCGCACCGGCTACACCGAATCGGTAATCTATGTTCAGCAAAGCAACTATCAGGTGATTCGAGCCATCCACAGCCTTGAGGGTGTCAATGAACGCAAACTGATAAACATACCGGAATGGGAGCATCGCGATGGCTACTGGCTGCCTAAAGTCATGCAGGTGGTCAGCCAGGAAGGCGGCCAGACCGTGCATCGTACTCAATTGACATTCAGCGACATCGATCTGGACCCTGAAATATCAGCGTCCGAATTCAGCATACAGCGACTGGAGCAGGGGCTATGAGATTAACAGTACTATTGATACTCGCAGCGACCAGCCTGGTCGTGGCGAGTAACATCGTGGCGGCAGACGACCCTTTTGGTGAAACGTTCAACAGCGGCTTCGGCGAGGTCGAACCGGTGGAGCCGTCAGAACCCCGTACGGTCTATCTGGCCAATCGCCTGATCCAACGGGGGCAGGTGAACACGACCCAGCCTGAACCAGACCTGAATGAGACTGATCACCGAGGGCTGGCCAGCCTGGTCACCGCCTGGCGGTCCAGAGTGGAATGGCGTCCGAACAGCCGCTTCGATGGAGTTCTGGATGCTGAACTGAGCCAGGACTGGGTGTTTGACCTGCGACCCGACACGGACTGGAAAACGCCCTATCGTGACCAGCGGGAAACTCAACTGGAGCTGCATGAGGCCCGCCTGGGTTACCGCACCTCTGACTGGGCGCTGACCAGTGGACGGCAAGTGCAATCCTGGGGCTTCAACGATGTACTCTCAGTGCTCGAACCGGTCAACCCGCCCCGTATGGCGCAGCCGGGTTTGTATGACGCCGACGAAACGAGGCTGTCCCGCTGGCTGACCGAGGCCCGGTTGTACCTGGGTAACTGGACGCTACAGGGTATGGTGGCGCATGAAAACCGGATGGCCGAACAGCCGGTTCATGGCAGCGATTACTATCCACTGCCTGCCGAGACCAAAGACCGGACACCCAACCATGGCTGGGAAGACCCGGACGCGCATGCCGGCGGTGTACGCTTAAGCGGCCTTTGGCAGGGTGCCGATCTGGCGGCGTTCGTCTGGCGTGGCTACAACCCGACTGGGCATCTGATGTTTGAGCCGGGCGCGGTCGAGCGCCGATACGAGCGACTGACAACCGTCGGCGCCGGGCTGAGCGTGCCGTTCGACAGTACTGTGATCAGGGCCGAAATCGCCGTTGAAGACGGTCTTACCTGGGCCCCGGTCAACACGACCCAGCAGGGCGGGCAGGCGGTGCGAAGCAGTGGTGCGGAACGCACCACCCAACGGCTATCCTGGGCGCTGGGGGTCGACCTTACGCTGCCCGAAAACAGCCGCCTGCTACTCGAGTACCGCACTGATTACCTGCCTGACTATCAGCCTGACATGGCCGCCAATCTGGGTGAGGAGTTCAACCACCGCTGGGCCATCGGCGCAGAGCACAGCACCTTGCGGGAGCGGCTCACGCTGAGTGGAGTGGTGCTCGGTTTTGGCGGCCTGACCGACAGCGGGCAGGCGACGCGGCTGGCGGCCGACTGGGACATCAGCGACCAGTGGCGCACCCGGTTTGGCTGGGTTGGCTATCGCGCTGGAGACGCAGTCCAATTGCAGACGGCTGACGACAGCGATCGGATATTCTGGCAACTGGAGTGGCTAATCTAGGTGGCTCTGCGGTATTGTCCAAGGCCCGCGTTATCAGTCATACAAACGGGGGAGATAGCATGCAGACATACTCATCGGACAAAAACACCAGCGCCTGCGACCGCTTGCTGGAAGCTGGGCGCCATCTGTTCCTGCATCAAGAGTACCAGCGGGTTTCAATTCGGCGCATCGCCGAGCGTGCCGGTGTCAATTCCGCCATGATCGCCTATTACTATGGCGACAAAAGTGGCCTTTACCGCGCGGTTCTGCTCAGTTATCTTGAACCGGTCAAGGCGCATGTACTTGCCAGCCTGAAGCGCTTCCCCGAGATGTCCTTTGCTGACCTGTTCCGCAACTACTACCGTTTCGCTCCACGCGAACTGATCCACCTGGTGGTCAAGAGCGCTTTGTTTGCTCCGGACAACCAGCGACAATGGCTGATCGAAACAGTTTTGCGTCCCCTGCTGCGTCAAGTAGAGCAACAACTGGATCAGTCACTGCCCGAGGGCAACATTCATCGACCCGAACAGGCGCGACTGGTGTTGCAGAGCTTGCTTGTCGCGCCGCTTTTGCTACAGCCTATACTGGAATCGGTAGGCAAAACGACCATGGATGACGCCTACTTTGACGACCTGGCCGATTACATTGGTACTTTACTGGACCGGGCCTTCCAACAACCCTATGAGCAGCGAATACCGACGGAATCATCCGATTAACACCGCCCACCCGTTGCTGTTCAGCTCTACAGGCTTACATCAAATCAGGAAAACCGCACATAAAGCTCAATCGCTGGCCTGCTCCAGAGCCAGTTCGCGGGCAATGCGCAGCATTTCCTCATTGGAACTCACGCCCGGCATGCCGCTTTCAATCATGTAGCGGCCATTGACCATGACCGAGGGCGTACCCCTGACCTGCGCCCCGGCAGTCAGATTCTGTGCCACCCTGATCTTGGTCTGCACGGAGAAAGAATTCATCATCTTTCTGAAGTCTTCGGCATCCACGCCACGCTCGGCAAAGAAATCAGCCAATGCTCGCTCGCTGCGCAAGTCATTGTTGTTGACGAATATCTCGTCATAGAGCGCCTGGTGCGTGTCTTCCGGCAGGTTCAGAAACTGCCAGGCATAAAATGCCCGCCCATGCAGTTCATGCACTTCGCTGAAGGTGGCGGGTACTTCCTCAAAAGCCAGGTTGTCCGGCAGGTCATTCTTGAACTCTATGACGGCGGGCTCGAGGTTGTAGCAATGGATGCAGCCGTACCAGAAGAATTCATGAATGATACCGTCCTTGTCGCGCGGTATGGATACATTTACCGGTGAACTGAGGGTGCGATAATGCACGCCTTCTTCCAGGTGATCGGCCTTGACGGTGTGCACCGTCAACAGGGCCGCCAACATTGCCGAGGCCAGCGCAATACGTCGTTTCATAGCGAATACCTGAACTTCTGGATAGTTTTAGGCCACCTGAGTCGCCTTCAGGCGAATGATTATGGGGTATTTGAACCCAAAAAAGGCGGAATACTCCGCCTTTTTACAGTTGATTTATAGAGCCCGCCGCGCCTCAGTGCAGCCCTTCGAGATAAGAGGCCACCGCTTCGATCTCGTGATCACGCATACGGTAGGCAATAGCCCGCATCATGCGGGTGTCACCATCGGTCATGCGGGCGTTCTCCGCCGGTTCATCTGCTCTGTAGCCGGTGCGGTATGCGTTCAGCTGGCTGATGGTGTAATCCGCATGCTGACCGGCAATACGTGGGAAGCCGGCAGCCGCATTGCCCTGACCCTGAGGACCGTGGCAGGCCATGCAGGACATGACTCCGGATTCCTGCAGCCCGGCACGGTAGATCTCGCGGCCCAGCTCGACCAGATCCGGATCGGCCTCACCGAAGTTGGGCTCCTGTTGCGCATAGAAAGCAGCCAGATCCCGGATATCCTGATCATCCAGTGCGGCGACCTGGCCCTGCATCAGGGCGTTGACCCGCGAGCCGTCCTGGTAGGCCTCCATCTGCTCGATGAAATACCGCGTGTTCTGACCGGCGATTTTCGGAAAGTCAGGGCTGGCGCTGTTGCCGTCAGTACCGTGGCAGCCTGCACAGGTCTGTGCGAGTTCTTCGCCCCGTTCTGCATCACCCTGAGCCAGCGCCAAGCCGGACAATCCGACTAGCGCGAGGGTGACCGCGATGGTTTTTTTCATCATGCCGTGATCCATGTTCTTGAATGAAAATTGACTGGAGCATAGTTTAACGGTACGGGGCCACACGGGCAATCAGACGCGTGATTTTTGCATGCTGATTCGCGCCGGATCAGGGTTCCGGCGCATACTCGTCGAGCAGATGCTCCGGGATCATGTAGCGCACGGCTGCTTCGATGTCCTCCCGACTGCAGCTTTGGCAGAACCCTCGCGCCGGCATCCGACCGCGTCCTTCCCAGGCCTGGGTGACCACCTGGTCAAACCCCCAGGTCTCCAGCAGTGGAGCCCAGTCTTCGCTGTGGCGCGGACGCGGGGCATTGCCGGCCCCCGACAGATGACAACTCATGCAGTTCTGCTCCACCACCCGCTGACCCGGTACAGGTTCATCCGCCCAGCTGGCAGAAAACAGCAGGGTTCCGGCCATCAACAGCGCTGCTGACAGCAGGCGATGCAGCGGCTTTCTGGTACACTCTCGGCTCAGCATCCGGAGCCGGAAAACAGCAGGGGATTTGTTCAATGTCCGATTACCTCGATTTTGCACAGGCACAGTTTCTGACCAGCGCGCCTGACCTTGCCCGGTGTCCGGTCGATGAAGGGGCCGAGATAGCCTTCGCCGGACGCTCCAATGCGGGCAAATCCAGTGCGCTGAATACTTTGACGCGTAACCATAAACTGGCTCGCACCAGTAAAACACCCGGCCGTACCCAACTGATCAATTTCTTTACCTTCGGAGCCGACTCATTGCGTCTGGTCGACCTGCCCGGCTATGGCTACGCCCGGGTGCAGAAGAGTATCAAGAAGCAGTGGGATGCCGAACTGGAATCCTACCTGCAGTCGCGGCAGTCCCTGATCGGGCTGGTGCTGCTGATGGATATCCGGCACCCGTTCAAGGAGTTCGACCGTGCCATGCTGCAATGGGCCGTGGATGCGGAAATTCCGACTCATATCCTGCTGACCAAGGCGGACAAGCTGAAGAAGGGCCCGCAGAAAAATACCCTGCAGGAAGCCCGTGCCGGACTGGCCAATGTGGATGATCTGGTCAGCATTCAGACCTTTTCGGCCCTGCACAAGGAAGGACTGGCGGAGCTGGAGGCAAAGCTGGTCACCTGGTTCGGCCCCTGGCTGAAGCGGGAAGGCTGAGCCGCAGGCTCAGCTGACCATGCGCGCCAGGTGCGGCGCGAACAGGCTCAGGTAGTGATCCGCCAGCAGGGCGGTAAACAGCCACAGCAGATAGGTGATGGAGAACCGGAACGTCGGCATGGCGTGTCTTTCATCCCGATACAGCCGCCAGGCCCACTGGATAAAGCGCAGATTCAGCAGCATGGCGGCGATCAGATACAGACGACCCACCTCCAGAATAAGGAAAGGCAACAGCGTCACGGCCGTCAGCAACAGCGTATACAGCAGGATGAACAGCTTGGTGTAGGCCACCCCATGGGTCACCGGCAGCATGGGTACGTTGGCCTTGGCGTAGTCTTCACGCCGATGAATGGCCAGCGCCCAGAAATGCGGCGGGGTCCAGGTGAAGATGATCAGCACCAGCAACAGCGCCATCGGCTCTATCTGCCCGGTTACTGCAGTCCAGCCCAGCAGGGGCGGGGCCGCCCCGGCCAGACCACCAATCACGATGTTCTGCGGCGTGGCCCGCTTGAGAAAGCCGGTGTAGATGAAGGCATACCCCACCAGCGCCGCCAGCGTCAGCCACATGGTCAGAAGATTGGTGCTCCACCACAGGATCAGGCTGCCAATGGCACCCAGCAGGGCAGCAAACGCCACCCCCATGGGCACCGAGACCCGGCCCGTTGCCACGGGTCGGCGTTGGGTGCGGGCCATTTTCTGGTCAATGCGCTCATCCATCAGGTGGTTGATGGCGGCACCGGAGGCCGCCACCATGGCAATGCCGAGATTGCCGAAGATGAGTACCAGAGGCGGAATCCAGCCCTCGGTCGCCAGCGCCATACCGACCACGGAAGTGATCAGCATCAGCAGCACGACCTTGGGCTTGCACATCTCCCAGAGGTCGCGCAAAAGCGCTGTGCGAGTAGAGCGGACCACGCTATTGGTCATAGGATAACTCCCGGTACATACGGTACAGGATGGTCGTCATGACCATCAGCAGCACCAGTGCCACACCATTGTGAGCTGTTGCCGCCCACAGGGGCAGGGCAAAATATACGTTTATGATACCCAGTGCAACCTGCACTGCCAGTGTACCCACTAACAGTTTGGCAAGCGATTGTAAACCGGCTCTGTGCACCCGCCAGGCCAGAACCAGCATCAGCAGGGTCACCACCAGCGCGCCAACGCGATGCACATGATGCACGGCAGCACGGGCTTCACCATCCAGTTTGCCGCCCAGATAGTTGGGGCCAATGGCCTTGAAGATGTCGAACCCGCGGGCGTAGTCGAACGGCGGAAACCAGTAGCCCTGACAGGTCGGGAAGTCCGGACAGGCCAGCGCCGAATAGGTGGCCGAGGTCCAGCCACCCAGCGCAATCTGGATGATCAGCGCCGCCATGGTGATCAGGCCCAGGGTCATCGACATGTAGCGGGTATTGACCCAGCGCAGGCCGGGTTGCCAGCCGGACAGCCGCAGGGTCAGCAGCCAGAGCAGAGTCGCGGTCAGGAAGCCGCCGAGCAGGTGCGCGGTGACGACCTGCGGCCACAGCTTCAGGGTCACGGTCCAGGCCCCGAAAGCCGCCTGAATGCAGATGATGATGCCGATGGCGATGGGCAGCTTGAGCGGCTGACCGGGCACATTGCGATGCCGCCAGGTGACCCACCACAGGGCCAGCACCATCAGCCCCAGTATCACTGCTACATAGCGATGCAGCATTTCCGGCCAGATGATGCTGTGGTCCACCGGAAATTCGGGCCAGGCCTGGTTGGCCAGTGAGATGGCCTCGTCGGTCAGCGGCGCCCACAGATGCCCGTAGCAGAAGGGCCAGTCCGGACAGCCCAGGCCGGCATCCACCAGACGTGTATAGGCACCAAGGGTGACCACGAAATAGCTGAAGATGACTGCCGACAGTGCAAGCAGATAGCCGGGGCGGGACAGATCTTTCCGTAACATGGACATTAGACCTCTAACCTATGGTTGATCGGCTGAGCAGCGTATTGATGTCATCCAGCACATCTTCATAGCTGTTGTCAGAATTGAATTTCATCATGACATTGCCATTGGGATCGACAACAAACAACTGCACCGGCTCATCCATGGGCAGGGCATCGAGATTGCCCTGGCGTTCATGAAGGCCGGGGAATTCCTGACTAAGAGCAACCGGCTCTGCGGTCAGCAGGGAACGACTGACGCGCGGACTTTCGCGCCCCAGCCGAATATGAATCTGCTGCACCCAATACAGTTGCTCTTCACACACCGCGTCGCAGCCGGCAGTGGAGGCCGTCAGCAGCCACCAGCGGCGGTCGTCCTGTTCCAGCCCCAGCGCACTGATATCCAGCGGCGGTGAGATCAGCTCGCCCTTGTTGGTGGTGTCTTCCGGATGCAGCCAGCCGGAATAAAACAGCAGCGTGGAGGCCAGTATGACCACCAGGGGTGTAAGCAGGACAATCCACAACTGGGCGGCCTTGTAGCCGGGCTTGGGGCGGGCGTTACTCATTGCTGTCAGTGCTCCTGGCGGTCGCTCGACCGCGATGAAATCCCCAGATCAGGAAGCCGACCACCAACACGGCGGCCAGCCCGAACCATTGTATGGCATACCCGATATGCCGTTCCGGCGGCATGTTGACCGGGTCCCAGTTGTCGACCAGAGCCCAGGGCTCCGGCTGTGTGATCTGCACTATTGGGGTATCTTCACCCCACTCCTGGTCCGGCACATCGGTCAGATTCTGCAGGCGCCAGCGCCCGGACTCTACCTGCTGGGCGCCGGCCGTCAACCAGGGCGTGCCAGGCGCGGGCCGTATCTGGCCCTGTATCGACGTGGCCTGTCCTGGCGGCAAGTCCGGCAATCGTGATGCCGGCAGCCGGTCCCGGGTCGCCGGCCCTTCCAGCCACCCGGCCCGAATCAGCAGGGGAGCGCCATCACTGCACAGCCGGGCCGGCCAGTAGAGGTCATAACCCACCCTGCCGTCCATAGTCCGATTGTCCAGGTGCCATTCGGTACCGGCCAGAACCACACAGCTGCTGACCGGCGTACCCGGGGCCGGAGCCGGACCCTGGTCCCACTGCTGGAGCATTTCGGCCTGCTGGGCCAGGGCGCTCAGCAACTGATTTTTTTCGTCAGCCCTGTTAAGCTGCCACATCCCCAGAGCCAGTGTCACCGGCAGGAAAAACAGCACAAAAGCTGTCATCGCCCAGCCTGGCCTAAATGCCATGAGGAGTATCCTGTATGTTCAAGCTGTTACTGGCGGTTCTGCTGCTGGCCATGATCATTGCGCTGGCGACCTCGGCGCGTCACCTGTGGCGGGAAGATGGTGCCAAAACCCTGTACTGGCTCTGGTGGCGAGTCGGGTTGGCGGCAGTGCTGATGGCGGTCCTGGTCATCGGGCTGGTCACCGGTCAGTTGGATGTAGCCGCTCCGTGGAGCGGCACCTACTGACCGGCCGGAGCCGGTGCCTAGAAGATATAGACCACGAAGAACAGCAGAATCCAGATCACATCCACAAAGTGCCAGTACCAGGCCCCGGCCTCGAAACCGAAATGGTCGGGGCCGGTAAAGTGGCCCTTCAATACACGGAAGTAGAGCGCGATCAGGATGATCGTTCCCATGATCACGTGCACACCATGGAACCCGGTCAGAATAAAGAACGTGGACCCGTAAATGCCTGAATCCAGAGTCAGGCCCAGATGCGCATAGGCTTCATAATATTCGTAGGCCTGGAAACCGAGAAACACCACCGCCAGCACAATGGTCGCCAGCAGCCAGTTTTTCAGGCTGGCCCGATGCTCCTTGCGCAGGGCATGGTGGGCGAAGGTCAGGGTGACACTGGAGGTGATCAGCAGGGTGGTGTTGATCAGCGGAATGGTCCAGTGCATGGCCTCCTGCGGGCCGGGCACGGCTTCCGGTACCGGGTTGGTGAGCAACGGCCAGGTGTACTCGAAGCCTTCATACAGCATGCCGGTGGCCGCCTTGGCCCCTTCGCCGGCCATCCACGGCAGCTCGAAGGCCCGCACATAGAACAGGCCGCCGAAGAAGGCGGCGAAGAACATGGCCTCGGACACAATGAACCATTTCATGCACTGGCGGTAGCTCTCCTGCAGCTGTTCACTGTTGAGACCCGCCATATGTTCGCGCGCAGCCTTGGTGAACCAGACCGTCAGGGTGGCGGCAAACATGACCAGGCCAACCGACAGAATCCAGACCCCGGAGCTGTTCTGCTGAATGCCGGAGACATTCTGCAACACACCGGCGCCGCCCCAGGCCAGCAGGAACAGCGTGAAGGCCATGGCAATAGGCAGCCGGCTCGATTCCGGCACATAGTAGGCCGGCGTCTTGTCATGAGTTGATGAGGCCATCAGTTGGGCTCCTTGATGTCAGCCTGGGCATATCCGGGCAGATTGAACAGAGAGTAGGACATGGCAATACTGCTCACATCCTCAGGCAGTCGGGGATCCACATAGAAAATCATCGGCATATCCAGCGATTCTCCGGGTGCCAGCACCGTTTCCTCGAAGCAGAAGCACTCGATCTTGTGGAAATGCTCCGTCACCCGATAGGGGCTCAGACTGGGTACTGCCTGCACCGCACGCGTTTCGTCGCTGGTGTTGGTAACCCGGTAGTGGATGGTGTGCTGCTGGCCCGGATGCACCTGGACACGCGTGTCCAGCGCCCGAAACTCGAACGGCATGTCGCGCTCGGCACTGGCCATGAACTGCACACGGATATCGCGGCTTTCGTCGATTTCCGTGATCAGTTCCGTGGTCGGGCCAGTGGTGCGCCCGCCAATGCCGGTGACCTCGCAGATCCAGTTGTACATGGGCACCAGACCCACGAAAACAAATGCAATCATGGACGCTGCCAGCAGGCCCAGCTGCACCATTATCTTCGTGTTC
This sequence comes from Natronospirillum operosum, assembly GCF_004768465.1. Taxonomy (GTDB): domain Bacteria; phylum Pseudomonadota; class Gammaproteobacteria; order Pseudomonadales; family Natronospirillaceae; genus Natronospirillum; species Natronospirillum operosum. The sequence continues at coordinate 83,537 of NZ_SRMF01000008.1, read as the reverse complement.
GACTTCTTCTTTGCTGCATCAGTAGTCATGGCAGGAGACCTCACTTGATCTTCGGCGGTGTCTCAAAGGTATGGTACGGCAGCGGGCTTGGCAGATCCCACTCCAGACCCTCGGCACCTTCCCAGGGTTTGGCTTCGGCTTTCTTGCCGCCCATCACACACTTGATAACGATGAACATGAACAGCAACTGGCTCAGACCGAACAGGAAGGCCCCCATGCTGGAGATCATGTTGAAGTTGGCAAACTGCAGCGGGTAGTCCGGAATCCGGCGCGGCATGCCGGCCAGGCCCAGGAAGTGCTGCGGGAAGAAGGCCACGTTGACGCCGATAAAGGACATCCAGAAATGCACCTTGGCCAGGCCTTCATGGAACATGTGGCCAGTCCACTTGGGCAGCCAGTAGTACACACCCGCCATGATGGAGAACACCGCACCTGGCACCAGTACATAGTGGAAGTGTGCGACCACGAAATAGGTGTCGTGGTACTGATAGTCGACCGGCGCGATGGCCAGCATCAGGCCGGAGAAGCCACCGATGGTGAACAGCACCACAAAGGCGATGGCAAACAGCATGGGCACTTCAAAGGTCATGGAGCCGCCGATCATGGTAGCCACCCAGTTGAAGACCTTCACCCCGGTCGGCACGGCAATGATCATGGTGGAGATCATGAAGAACAGCTGCGCCGCAAACGGCATGCCCACGGTGAACATGTGGTGGGCCCAGACAAAGAATGACAGGATGGCAATGGCTGCCGTCGCATACACCATGGACGCATAGCCGAACAGCGGCTTGCGTGCAAAGGCCGGAATGATGGCACTGATGATGCCGAAGGCCGGCAGGATCATGATGTAGACTTCAGGGTGTCCGAAGAACCAGAACAGGTGCTGGAACAGCAGCGGGCTGCCGCCACCGGCGGCGTTGAAGAACGAGGTCTGCGCGGTGATGTCGAGCAGCATCATGGTGATCAGACCGGCCAGTACCGGCATGACCATGATCAGCAGGAAGGCGGTGATCAGCCAGGTCCAGACGAACAGCGGCATCTTCATCCAGGTCATGCCGGGCGCGCGCATGTTCCAGATGGTGACGATGATGTTGATCGCCCCCATGATGGAGGACGCACCCATGATGTGCATGGCCAGAATGAAGAAGACCGTGGACGGCGGGCCGTAGGTGGTCGACAGCGGCGCATAGAAGGTCCAGCCGAAGTTGGGGCCGCCGCCGGCCATGAACAGGGTGCTGACCAGAATCAGGAAGGCGAACGGCAGAATCCAGAAGCTGAGGTTGTTCAGGCGCGGCAGCGCCATGTCCGGCGCCCCGATCATCAGCGGAATCATATAGTTGGCCAGCCCGACAAAGGCCGGCATCACGGCACCGAACACCATGATCAGACCATGCATGGTGGTCATCTGGTTGAAGAACTCGGGCTCCACCAGGCTGAAACCGGGCTGGAACAGCTCGGCCCGGATGACCATGGCAAAGGCGCCGCCGAGCAGGAACATGGCGAAACTGAACCACAGGTACATCGCGCCGATGTCCTTGTGGTTGGTGGTGACTACCCAGCGCCACAGGCCCGTAGCCGGACCATGATGTGCGTGATCATCATGCGGAATAGCTGTCATTGAATAAAGCTCCTTACTTGTCCGGCTGAGGTCAGGGCAACGCTGTCGTCTTGTTCGGCGGCAGCCACGTCACCCCGTTGTTCGGCCAGCCACTGTTCGAATTCTTCCGGCTCCAGCACTTCAACCACGATGGGCATGTAGGCGTGGTCGCGACCACAGAGCTCGGCACACATACCGCGATAGGTACCCGGCTCGAGCACGGTGGCATGGCTTTCATTGATGATGCCGGGCACGGCATCCTTCTTGATGCCGAAATCAGGTACCCACCAGGAGTGGATAACGTCGTTGGCCGTGATCAGGAACTTGACCGGCGTATTGGCCGGAATCACCAGCGGGTTGTCGACATCCAGCAGGTAGAACTCGCTTCTCGGCGCCTCACCACGAATTTCGAAACGCGGTGTTGCCAGAGAGGAGAAGAAAGACACCTCTTCTTCCGGTGTATCTGCGAGATAGGTGTATTCCCAGCGCCACTGATAGCCGTTGACCTTGACTGTGATGTCCGCATCCGGCGTGTCGTAGATCTTGGCCAGAGTCACCGTGGCCGGCACCGCCATGCCGATCAGAATCACCAGCGGGATCACCGTCCACAGCACTTCAAGACGAGTGTTCTCATGCCAGGTCGCCGGCTTGGCGCCCTTGGACTTGCGGTACTTGAACATGGCCCAGAACATGACGCCAAACACCAGCACCCCGATGATGCAGACGATGTAAAGCATCAGCATGTGCAGGGAGTAGATTTCCTGACTGATTTCAGTTACCCCCTGACGCATGTTCAGTTCCCACCCGGCTAGGGCACCACTACTGGCCACCATCAGGGCCGTGAAAACCACAGCCAGCAGGCTGAAGGGTCGCAGTCGTTTAAGCATGTTTACCTCGGCTTGATACAGCTTCTTTTGTCGTACGACGATGCTCCGCGCGGCGCACCAGATCAGCAGTTGACCGTCGATTCTGGCGCTGGGGTGACATCGGTGGCCGGCCCGGCGAGAATCTTTACATTAGGGAACGCTGTTGCTACTCCGCTTCTGGCGGTGGGGAGTATATACGTGCGTGCACTGATCTGACAGTCTTACGCGGCGCGCAATACTGTAAAATTGTCAGCCGAAAGTCAAACCTGAAGGCCCGTAAGGCGGGCTTGCAGGCTGTCAACGACCACAAGGACCTCCCGGATTTGGCTTATTTTGCTTGCCCGCTGCGGCGTCTGTTTCCCCTCACCATGCTGGGCCGGATCTGGCATCTGTCCTGGCCCCTGATGCTGGCCAACGCCAGCGCCCCGCTGCTTGGTCTGGTGGATACCGGCCTGATGGGTCACCAGACGGACAGCCGTTACCTGACCGCCGTGGCGCTGGGAGCCAATCTGTTCGGCTTTGTCGCCTGGGGGTTCAATCTGCTGACCATGGCCACCAGTGGCAGCACGGCCTGGATATTCGGTCGCTCCGGCCTGGCGGCGGCAGGCCTCTGGTTGCGCCGGCTGGCGGTCTGGGTCGGTGGCCTGGGCGTGCTGCTGGTTCTGCTGTCACCGTTGCTGATTGCGCTCGGTATCGGCTTCTATCAGCCCGATGATTCAGTGGTAGCCGAACATATTCGCACCTATCTCGGCATTCGGGTCTGGTCCGTGCCGCTGGTATTGCTGAATCTGCTGCTGGCCGGCTGGTGTATCGGGGTGCAGCGCACCCGGATCAACCTCTGGGCCACCCTGACCGCCCAGATTGTGAATATTGCGCTCAGTGTGCTGCTGGTGGTCGGCCTGGGCTGGCAGGTGGCGGGCGTCGCCGTGGGCAGTGTGATCGGCGATCTCTGCGCCTTTCTGGTTTATGCCTGCAGTGCCTGGCGGGTACTGCACAGCCAGGGTGCGCACAGAGTATCCGCAGCGCTGTCCGCAGCCATTCCACCACTCAGCCACTACCTGCGGCTGGCCCTGCCGTTGCTGATTCGCACCCTGACCCTGCTGTTCGCCTTCAACTGGTTCGCCCGTCTGGGGCTGCAGCTCGGCCCGGATGTGGTAGCGGCCAATGCAGTACTGCTGAGCTTCCTGCTGGTCATTTCGAGCCTGCTTGACGGTTATGCCAATGCCGCCGAAGCCCTGGTCGGACAGCATGCCGGCGCTGGCCGGCGGCGGCGCGTGCAACAGGCGATTCTGGGCAGTGGCCTGTGGTCCGCCGGTACCGCCTTGCTGCTGACCCTGGTCTTTGCCCTGGCGGCCGAATTCCTGATTCATCTGCTGACCGATCTGCCCGGAGTGCGCGCCGTGGCGATCGAATACGCCATATGGCTGATTCTGATGCCGCTCTATACCTGGTGGGCCTACTGGCTCGATGGTGTCTTTATCGGCCTGCAATGGGTCCGTGCCATGCGCAATGTGCTGCTGATCAGCGTGTTTGCCATCTACCTGCCGCTCAGCCTGCTGATTCCCATTACCAGCAATCATGTGATCTGGATTCTGTTTGCCGCCATGATGGCGCTGCGCAGCCTGCTGATGGCCGGGCTGGTGGCCAGACGGTGGCGCCATATTACATAAAATAACGCAGTCCTGACGGACAGTTCATGCACAGCCACTATACTGGAATCAGACCCTACCGAACCTGACTGTGACGCACCATGACCGTGACCGATGTGGAATATGCCATTCTGCTGGCCCGAAGTTGCGACGAATCTCGTCCCGACATGGAACAGGTCTACAGCCGACAGGCCAGAAAACTGGATGCCGACAGCACCAGCCTGCAGGTATTTGTGGGCCGCTATATGGAACAGTTGCCAGTGTCTCTGCGTACCGCCCAGACGTCGGCCCGGCAATGGGGTCTGGAAACGCTGATTCTGCCGGTTACCCAGGCGGTAGAAAACTTTTTCACCCGCGAATGCGAGTTGAGTCAGGCCGGTGGTTTGCTGGCCCTGATCGATCGTGCCTATCTCGGGCATCGCCTGCTGGAAGAACTCAATGACCAGCTGCGCCTGCGCCTGGGTCGGTTCATTCTGCATGTGGACATGACCGAAGCCAACATGGTGGCCCACACCCTGATTGGCGAGCCCTACGCCTCCGAACTCGAGGGTATCGTGGAACAGACCCTGTCCATTCTGATGGACGGGTTCGAACAGGCGCCGGTACTGGTCACGCGGGAGGAGCCCGGTATCCTGCGTCCTTTCATGGATCAGCATGCATTACGGGTCCGTATGCCCAACTGAGCATTGCCTGCATGCCCGACTGCACCTAAACTGCGTGCATGACTGATTTCGACTGGCAATGGACACCTGCCTCTGACGAGGCCCGCGGCTGCATCGTAATCTGCCACGGGATGGCAGAGCACCACCGACGCTATGACGCCTTCGCCCGCTACCTGGCCGAGCGCGGCTGGCATGTGCTGACCTATGACCATCCGGGCCACGGCGCCGGCGCCAGCACGCTGGGAGATCTTGGCCCATCCGGCTGGAACGCGGTCACCGACCGCCTGACGGTCATGCTGGCCCACGCCGCCGACCGGGCGCCCGGACTGCCCTTGTGGATACTGGGCCACAGCATGGGCTCCTTTGCCGTACTCGACTACGCCACCAGCCTGACCCTGCCTGACACCTGCCGGGGCCTGGTTCTGGTTGGCCCTGACTCACCCCAGACGCTGCCGACCCGAGCCCTGCAGGCCCTGACCGGACTGTTGAAGTGGCGCCAGGGCGCTTCGGCAGTCAGCCCGCTGGTGCAGAAACTGACCTTTGGTCAGTTCAACCGCAGCGTTGCCTCGGCCCGTACCGAATCCGACTGGATATGTGGTGACCCCGCCGTGGTCGATGCCTATCTTGATGACCCGCTCTGCGGTTTCGCCTGCAGTGTGGGTTTGTGGCATGAACTGAGTCAGGTGCTGCTGCGCCTGGCGCGGAACAGCACACTGCAACGCCTGCCAGCAGGCTGTCAGGTGCTGATCATGGCCGGCGGCCGGGATCCGGTTGGGCGCTTTGGCAAAGGGCCCCGAACCCTGGCGCACCGGTTGCGGCAGCATGGCCCGGGGGCTGAACTCAAGCTGTATCCGACGCTTCGCCACGAGATACTCAATGAAAAGGACAAGGCACTGGTCTGGGCTGATGTGCAAAAAATGGTTGCCGACTTTACGGCCCACTGAAACCGGCTCCCATCCATGGGCCTGGTGGGTCGGTCTTGGCCTGTGGCTGCTGACTGCCCCGGCGCACGCTGTATTGACTCTGACCGATGACCGCAGTCGCTATGACCTGCATCAGCATACCGCCGGTCTGTGGCTGCAGCACTGGGAACCCGAACCTGATCTCGAATGGCCGGAAGGCCAGAGCATGACCCCGAGTCGAGGCTGGTCAGATGATATTTTTCACTGGTCGGCCAACATCAGCAACGAAAGTACCCAGACCAACTGGTATGTCGTCATCCGCAACCCCAGCCTGGACTTGCTGCGGGTCTATCTCGACCTGCCGGATACCGACCGCTACGTGCAGATGAGCGATTACATGTCGCCATCGCAACGCCTGTTTCCCGGCAACCACTTCATCATACCGCTGCAGATAGAGCCCGGTACCCGCCAGACCCTGTACATCACGGGTACCAGTGACGACTGGCAGTTCTACCCCATGATGCTGGTAGACCAGACCGGCTACCAGACCTTTGCCCAGCAGGAAATGCTGCTGATCGGGGCGGCCACGGGCCTGCTGCTGGCCCTGTTTCTGTTCAACCTGCTGCAAACCGTGCTCAAGGGGCACTGGTCCTTTGTCTGGGTGGCCATTGCCGCCATGGCCTGGGCCCTGCAGGTCTGGTACTGGTTCGGCCTGGGCCATCTGTGGTTGTGGCCCGAATGGCCCTGGCTGCAGAACCGGGTCTGGTATCTGCTGCTGGCGGTAACCGGTGTCAGCCTCCTGGGGTCGGTCATTGCCGCGCTCTCGGCCTTTCTGGACCGGACACAGAAAGGGTGGCTGTACAGCGCCGCCATTGGCGGTTTTCTGACCGCCCTGGTGCTGCAACTGGTAGTTCCGCCCGCAACCTATCTGTGGCTGATCTGGGGCTGGTACTCGACCACGGCGGCCATGATCTATTGGCATCTGCACCACACCCGGGCCTTGCGCAGCCTGCACATTGTGCTGTTCGGATTCAGTCTGCTCGCCGGCGGCTGGTTTGCGCTCATGTCCTGGGCGCCGGTCCTGCAGCCCGTGCTGGTGACGCTGTTTATCCTGCTGTTCCTGTTGCTGACCGGCCTGCATTCCTTTGTGGTGTACTGGCAGTATCATCACAATCAGCAAAAGGCCTGGGCCGATCTGCGCGCGCGCTCACAGGCCTTTGCCGATGTCGCTGACGAACATCGGGAACAGTTGAACCAGTACCGCACTGCAGCCCTGCTGGGCAAAACCTGGCGCGGCACCCTCAACGACCATATCGAAGCGCGCTTGCAGCAGGTCAGCAATGCCGTGGTGAGCCTGCGTCAGGCCGTGCAGGCAGACGAACGCCATGCCTTGCTCAACACGGCACAGCAGGCGGTGCGTGACGGTCTCGGCTATGTGCAGGATCTGCAGACGCTGGAACGTCTTCTGACCCGCGACTATGCGGTCGAGAATGAGCCGCTGGATCTGCGCGCCTGGCTGACCCAGTTCGAAGACTGGTTCGACCAGTATCAGACCCGCCAAGAGGAGCACCCGCTCTATTTCCGCACCGAACTGCTGAGCAGCGACATGCCGCCACTGACCGGGCCCGCCACCACGCTGAAGATGGTACTGCTGCGCTTGCTGGACAATGCCATACAGTACACCGACAGCGGCTTTATCAAGTTGCTGGTACAGGCCGAAGGGCAGACCCGGCATCGCGTCAATACCCGCTTTGAGCTGCGTGATTCCGGCCATGGCATGGATGACCTTCTGCTGCAGGATATTCAGCGTTTCTGGCAGGATGGCATTCCGGCCCTGCATGCGGGGGATCAGGAAGAAGCCGACTCCCGCCTGGGGTCCGGGCTGACCATTGCGCTCTTTCTGCTGCGTCAACTCGGCGCGCGGCTGCAGGTGCAGTCCACCCCGGAAGCAGGCACCAGCATCGTGTTCTGGTTGTGGCTGGATCGCGAGCAGACCCGCCAGCGCAGTCGGATGGTAGAGCATTGGCTGATCGTCGATGATTCACCCACGCTCTATCAGGAAGCGGGTGAACATCTGACCCCCGGGGTTGATGTGCATTGGGTCAAGAATGGCCAGATAGCGCTGACCACACTGCGTGAACAGGCCTTTGATGTCATCATCATCGATCTGGCTGCGCAGCTGGTCGACGGTATCGAATTTACCCGCTTCTGCCGCGAGCGCGAAGATGGGAATCGGTTTGCCTGGATCATCGGGCTGGCCCCGGCCGGCAACAGCAAACTGGCCCAGCATGCCCGGCAGGCCGGCATCAACGAGGTAGTGCAGCGACCCCAGAGCGACTCCGAGCTGCGTGCCTGGTTGCGCCTGCTGATCAAGCGCATGTTCCGCAACGCGGAAGACAACGGCCAGGCCTGATCAGCAGCCTGCGAATCCGCACGGAATCCTGCCGTAACCGGGCTGGAAGGTTCACTGCCAGCGAAGGCTGATTATTTGCCGATGCAGAAACTGCTGAAAATGCGACCCAGCAGATCGTCTGAGGTGAATTCGCCGGTGATGCTGTTGAGGGCCTGCTGCATCTGACGCAGGTCCTCTGCCACCAGTTCACCCGCTGCCGACCCGTGCAGTTGGGCATGAGCACTGTCGAGGCTGGCCGTGGCTTCTTCCAGGGCCTGCAAATGGCGCCGGCGGGCAATAAAGCCGCCTTCACTGGTGCTGTCATAGCCCATGGTGGTCTTCAGATAGGTACGCAAGGTGTCCAGACCGGCACCCGTGGTGGCACTGAGGGTGATCACCGGTGGCTGCTCCGATGTCATGCCGGCAATCTCCCCGCTGAGATCACATTTGCTGCGCACCTGCAGCACCGGCAATTTGGCCGGCAGCTCGGCCAGCAAAGGGTCGGCTTCCGGACCGACAGCTGATTCTGTCTGCTGCAGACTGTCCACAACCAGAATAACCAAATCGGCCTGCCTGATCTGCGCCCAGGCGCGTTCTATCCCCAGCTTTTCCACTGCATCTTCCGTGGTTCTCAGACCCGCAGTATCAATGATATGCAGCGGCAGACCGTCAATCTGTATGGACTCGCGCAGCACATCCCGGGTGGTTCCGGCAATATCGGTGACAATGGCCGTGTCCTGCCCGGACAGTGCATTGAGCAGGCTGGATTTGCCGGCATTGGGCCGACCGGCGATCACCACCGTCATGCCTTCCTGCAACAGGGTGCCTCGACGAGCACTGGCCATGGTCTGGGCCAACCGGGTTCTGAGATTCTCCAGCGCCGAAGCGACCCGTCCGTCGGACAGGAAATCGATTTCCTCTTCCGGAAAATCGATTGCTGCCTCGACATGGATGCGCAGCTGAATGCAGTCTTCAACCAGGGCGGTAACGGTACGGGAAAACTCACCCTGCAGGGAGCGGGTGGCACTGCGGGCCGCCTGTTCGGACGAGGCCGCAATCAGATCGGCAATGGCTTCGGCCTGCGCCAGATCCAGCTTGTCGTTGAGAAAGGCCCGTTCGCTGAATTCACCGGGGCGAGCCAGACGAGCACCGGCCGCCATCGCGGTCTGCAGAATCAGATCCAGAATGACCGGGCCACCATGGGCCTGGAATTCAACGACGTCTTCGCCGGTAAAGGAGTGCGGACCCGGGAAATAGAGCGTCAGGCCTTCATCGAGGACTTCACCCTGGTTATCGGAGAAGAGCCCGTAATGAGCGTAGCGGGGTTGGGGCGTGCGGCCGGTGAGCCGCCGGGCGATATCGAGGCTGGCCGGACCGGACAACCGGATAATGCCCACGCCACCCCTGCCGGGTGGCGTGGCTATCGCGCAAATGGTGTCGTCAGTCGCCATCGGCCTTGGCGGCAGCGGCGGCCTTTTCGTCTTCCCGCAGCACGCGCCAGTTCACGAACTGCTGCTGCGCAATCGAAATGCTGTTGTTGACCACCCAGTACAGTACCAGGCCGGCCGGGAACAGCAGGAAAAAGGCAGTAAAGCCGATGGGCAGGAACTTCATCACCTTGGCCTGCATCGGGTCTGTGGGCTGTGCACCCAGCTTCATCTGCAGGAACATGGTGGCACCGAAGATCAGCGGCAGAATGAAGTAGGGATCACGTGACGACAGATCCTGAATCCAGAAGATAAACGGCGAATGACGCAACTCGACGCTTTCCATGAATACCCAGTACAGGGCGATGAACACCGGCATCTGCACCAGCATGGGCAGACAGCCGCCCATGGGATTGATCTTCTCCTTCTTGTAGAGCTTCATGGTTTCCTGCGCCATCTTCTGGCGGTCGTCACCATACTGCTCCTTCAGTTGCTGCATCTTGGGCGCGAATTTGCGCATCTTGGCCATCGATCGATAGGCTTTGGCGCTCAGCGGGTAGAAGGCCATCTTGATGATCAGAGTCAGCAGCACAATGGTCCAGCCCCAGTTACCCACATAGTCATGGATAAAGGTCATCAACTGGAACAGCGGCTGCGCCGCCCACCATAGCCAGCCATAGTCGACTGTCAGCTGCAGATGCTCGGCCAGTTCGGACAGACGGTCCTGGAGCTTGGGTCCGACGAACAGCGTCGTCTCCCAGGTCTGGGTACCGCCCGCTTCTACCGTGCGCGCCGGAGATGTGAAGCCGGCATAATAGAGGCCGTTGTTTTCCCGGGCAAAATAGCGATGTGTTTCATTCTGCGGTGGCACCCAGGCACTGACGAAATAGTGTTGCAGGAACGCCATCCAGCCACCAAAGTGGGTGTGCGTATGGGCGCGGCGGTCCATATTTCGGAAACTGATCTTGTCGTAGCGATCGTCTTCCGAGGTGGTCGCTACACCCAGGTAGGATGCCATGGCAAAGCCGGCACCTCGGCTCGGATCCGAACTGCGATCACGGCGCAACTGGCCGAACTGGGAAAACTGCTGTGCCGAATCCGCAGTGTTCCGAACCTCGAATTCGACATCGATGGCATAGTCATCACGCTTGAACACATAGGTCTTGGTGATTTCCAGCCCGCTGTCCAGTACCTGGGTCAGCGGTACCCGCAACTCATCTTCGCCGGCACCGAGTTCGAAGCGGTCCTGCTCGGCTACAAAACGGCCCTGGCGGGTAATATCACGGTTGTCCTGGTTCAGCAGCCCGCTCTGGGCAATGTAGGTCCGCCCGGAATGCTGCTCCAGTATGCGCATGGGGGTCGGGTTATCGGACGATACCGCGTACTGCAACAGCGCAACTTCGGTCAGATCACCGGTCTGCAACTGTATTTCCGCCCGCACTGTATCGGTTTCGACCACGATGGTGGAGGCTGTATCACCCGTGGCATCCAGTTGCGGCACCGATTCACCGGGTTGCTGTGCCGATTCATCGTCAGCACTCTGGAACTCGGGCAGCGCACTCTCCGCCTCTGAGGACAATTCAGTGGTAGTCTCGGGATCAGGGGCTTCCTCGAGCGGCGGCATGTCCTGGCTGGACTGCTCAGTCGCGGGAGTGAGTTCCTGGCTCCGTTGCGTAGTATCAAATTCCGACCACTGCAAGACCAGCAAATAGCTGACAATGCCAAGGCCAAGTATGGGGAGCGCGCGTCGCCAGTCCATGAATTGTCCTATGAAGTTTAAAACAGGTTGGTAATGCTAACCGGGTGACTCCGGCATGAAAAGCGTCGATACGCGCTTCGTTTCGAGCTTGTTCACTCAGCCTGCCTGGTTGTAGCGTCGACGCAACTTGTGCAACAGATGCCGGATCGCTTCATGCACCTGGGGTCGACTGAGTCGATCTGCGCCCTTGCGTGCCATCACGATGATGTCCAGTGGCGGATAGTCTGCATCCAGGGTACGGAAATTTTCCCGTACTATTCGCTTCAGCATGTTCCGTTTGACGGCGCGCCGAACATGCTTGCGCGCCACGATAAAGCCAATTCGGGCATCCGGTGCTTCGGTTGGTGCTGCCAACAGAAACAGCTCGGCTGTACCGGCCCGGGTGGAAGCCTGTTCGAACACCCGGTTGAAATCACTCGCTGTCAACAGACGTCTGCTACGCTGAAACCGCTGACTGCCTGGTCGCTCGGACGCGGCGGCCAGCGGTTCCCGATCAGTCTGCTCAGGCACTCAGTACCTTGCGGCCCTTGGCTCGACGAGCGGCCAGAATCTTGCGACCGTTCTTGGTGGCCATGCGGGCACGAAAACCATGAGCGCGTTTGCGCTTCAGAACACTGGGTTGGAATGTTCTTTTCATAACGTTGGTCTCACTGCGGTTGGATGCTGCTGCTCAAAAAGCAGTCAGCCTGAAATCAGGTGAGCGCGGATTCTAGCCGAGAAGTCACTCTGAAACAAGGGACCTGGCACGCATTGATAGTCTGTAGGCCGGGGTTGTATTGGATCAATGCAGTGACTCACACATGATGTATTGATTTATGAAGAGAAGAACAGTGGTAATGGTTACTACAGGGTACGGAATTTTCTGTGGAAAAACGTATTAAGTCATTGAATTTAAAACAAAAATAGGGTTTTAAAAGCCGGTAGCAACTGACCGCAAAGCTGTCAGCATGCGGTGGAAAAGCAGTCCATAAAACGGCATACTGTCCACAGCCTGATCAGGCACAGGGTTATACGCGGGTTATGCCCGTCTGTGTTCCCTGCTTATACACAGCCTTTGTGTATCGTCTGTTCCTTTCATTTTTTTATATCCGGGGGTTGGCTTGGCACAGGGAGTCTGGGAAGTCTGTCTTGCAGTGCTGGAGACCGAGTTGCCGCCACAGCAATACAACACATGGATTCGACGGCTGTCAGTCAGTGAAGAGGACAGCCGCCTGAACCTGGCGGCGCCCAACCGGTTTGTCAGTGACTGGGTGCGTGACAAGTATCTTGATCGCATCACGCAACTGGCCAAGGAGGTCAGTGAAGATCCGGGGCTGCGCGTGGAACTGTCCATCGGGGCGTCCGGCAGTGCAACCGTTGTGCCGGCACGAAGAAGCAGCTCTGCTACCCTGAATGGCCAGGCCACCACCATGGGTGAGAAATCATCTGCGGCGCGTGAGCTCGATCAGCAGGACAGCAAGGTGCGGGTTGAAGGTGGCCTGCGCCATCACAGCTATCTGAATCCGGGTTTTACCTTTGGCAGCTTTGTCGAAGGCAAGGCCAACCAACTGGCACTTGCCGCCTCGCGACAGGTGGCGGCCAACGAAGGCGGCGCCTACAACCCCCTGTTCATTTATGGCGGTGTTGGCCTGGGCAAAACGCACCTGATGCATGCCATCGGCAACGAGGTGGTGCAGCGCAATGCCAATGCCCGGGTGCTGTATATCCATTCCGAGCGTTTTGTGGCCGATATGGTGAAGGCTCTGCAGCAGGGTGCCATGCCGGATTTCAAGCGTTTCTATCGTAATCTGGATGCGTTGCTGATTGACGATATTCAGTTTTTCTCCGGCAAGGACCGCACCCAGGAGGAGTTCTTTCATACCTTCAATGCCTTGCTGGAAGGCAATCAGCAGGTCATTCTCACCTGTGATCGCTTCCCGAAGGAGATAGAAGGTCTGGAAGATCGTCTGAAAAGTCGTTTTTCCTGGGGTCTGACGGTAGCCGTGGAGCCGCCGGACCTGGAAACCCGGGTCGCCATCCTCAAGAAGAAGGCCGAGCGTGATCGGGTCAAGTTGTCCGATGAAGCTGCCTTCTTTATAGCGCAGAAGATTCAGTCCAATGTGCGGGAGCTGGAAGGTGCCCTGAAACGGGTGATTGCCAGCGCCCAGTTTACCCGCAGCCGGATTACGCTGGGCTTTATCAAGGATACACTGAAGGACCTGCTGGCGGCCCAGGAGAAGCAGATTTCCATCGACAATATTCAGCGTACCGTGGCTGAGTATTACAATATCAAGATTTCTGATCTGATTTCCAAGCGCCGCAGCCGTTCCGTGGCGCGACCGCGGCAGATGGCGATGGCACTGGCCAAGGAACTCACGTCGCACAGTCTGCCTGAAATCGGCAAGGCATTCGGCGGTCGTGATCACACCACGGTGCTGCACGCCTGTCGCAAAGTGCGGGAGCTGCTGGAAACTTCCGCCGAACTGCGGGAAGATTACGCCAAAATTCACCGGTCACTGACCAGCTAACCGAGCAAGAGTAAGGACAATGAATCTGAACGTCTCACGCGAAGCCCTGCTGAAGCCGCTACAGTTTGTGGCCGGAGTGGTAGAAAAGAGGAATACTCTGGCCATACTGGCCAATGTGCTGCTGGAAGCGGAAGGCGATACACTGACGCTGACCGGTACCGACCTGGAAGTGGAACTGGTGGCCCGAGTGCCGCTTGAAACACCGGCGCCCCAGGCTTGGCGGGTGACGCTGCCGGCCCGCAAGCTGCTTGATCTGTGCAAGTCGCTGCCGGCGGAATCGCAGTTGCAGTTCAGCTCCGAAGGGGAGCGGGTACTGCTGACCAGCGGCCGCAGCCGCTATTCCCTGTCGACCCTGCCGGCCACTGAATTCCCCAATATCCAGACCGATGAGCAGGCCAGCGAGTTGTTTATTCCGCAAAGTGCCCTGTTGCGCATCATTGATGCCACGACCTTCGCCATGGCGGTGCAGGATGTGCGCTACTATCTGAACGGCATGTTGCTGGAACTGAAAGACCGGCAATTGCGCACCGTGGCCACAGACGGCCATCGCCTGGCCATGGCGGCAGTGAATTCGGAAGACCCTGTACCCGGGGTACAGGTGATCGTACCGCGCAAGGGCGTGCTGGAAATGCAGCGTATCCTGGAAGATACCGACTCGCCGGTCAGGCTGACACTGACCACCAACCATCTGCGCGCGACAGTCGAACAGTATACCTTCACCACCAAGCTGGTTGATGGCAAGTTCCCCGACTACGAACGGGTGATTCCGCGCGGCGGCGACAAGGAGATAGTGGCCGACAAGGACAGCCTGCGGCTGGTGCTGACCCGGGCTGCGATCCTGTCCAACGAGAAGTATCGCGGCGTGCGACTGACAGTGACCAGCGGTAATCTGCAGGTACTGGCCAACAATCCGGAGCAGGAAGAAGCAGAAGAAAACCTGCCCGTCGATTATGAAGGCGAAACGCTGGAAGTGGGGTTCAACGTCAATTATCTGATCGACGTTCTGAATGCCATCAAGGGCGAGCAGGTGCTGATCAAGGCTGCCGACGCCAACAGCAGTGCTCTGGTGCGGGACTTCGACGACGAGACCGCACTGTACGTTGTCATGCCGATGCGTCTCTAGGTCTATTGGCCGTATTCACCGACCCGGTCGGTGAATACGGCCAACTCCTCACTGCATGTATCTCTCTCTTCTCAAAGTCTCCGGTTTCCGTAACCTTGACGGCTTGCGTTTTCAACCTGGCCCGCGCTTCAACTGCATCAGCGGCGATAACGGGTCGGGTAAGTCGTCTCTGCTGGAGGCGCTTTACGTGCTGGGCACCGGCAAGAGCTATCGAGTGGCGCAGCATCGTCCCCTGATCCATATCCAGGCCGAGCGCTTCTCTCTTTATGGAGAGCTGCAGCCCAGTGGGTATGCGATCGGCATGGAGCGGTCCAGACAGTCGGACAGTCATATCGTGGTCAATGGTGATCGTGTGCATTCAGCCAGCCAACTGGCGGCCATCATGCCCGTACAGGCGCTGACACTGGATGACTTCCAGCTTTTCGAGGGCGGACCCCGTGTTCGCCGCCGTTTTCTCGACTGGGGTGTGTTCCACGTGGAACAACAGGGTTCAGGCCCCGTATTCCGTCGCTTTGAGCGGGCCGTAAAACAACGCAACAGTGGGCTGAAATCTGGTAAAATATCGGCTTCCGAGCGGCAGGCCTGGACCCATGAATTCCTGCGCGTGTCCGGCCAGTTGCATGAGTTGCGTACGGCCTACACCGAAACGCTGCTGAAAGAGTTTCGGCAGCTGTGTGAGCGGTCCGATACACTGGCCTTCGGACGTGAACTGGGTATTCAGTATAGCCCGGGCTGGGACAGCCGGCTGACGCTGGAAGAGGCCTTGTCACGACCGGGCATACAGGAGCGCGAGCGGCGTACCGGCATTACCCAGGTCGGGCCCCATCGGGCGGATCTGCGCATGCTGTGGGAAGGCATGCCGGCCCGTGATGTACTGTCACGGGGGCAGATGAAGGTGCTCGGGCACTGTCTGAAACTGGCCCAGATTCGTTGTCTGGCCCAGCGGGAAAATACAACATTGCCGATCATCCTGATGGATGATCTGGCCGCAGAACTGGATCAGGCCCATCTGACCGAGATGTTGCGGCTGATCGACAGTTTTGACACCCAGGTCTTTATGACCGTTCTGGCCGCAGACCAGCTTCCGGCCCCCGGGCTGTGGTCTGCGCATGATGACCCGCGCTGGTTTGCCGTAGAAGCAGGTCGGGTTCACCCATACAGGTTACAGGAGTAATCGATGTCTGATACATACGATTCGTCGAGCATCAAGGTGCTGAAAGGGCTGGATGCCGTGCGCAAGCGACCCGGGATGTATATCGGTGATACCGATGACGGCACCGGTCTGCACCACATGGTTTTCGAGGTAGTGGACAACTCGATTGATGAGGCTCTGGCCGGTCATTGCTCGGATATAGAAGTCATCATTCACCAGGATGAGTCGGTGTCGGTCAGTGACAACGGCCGTGGCATACCGACCGATGAGCACGAGGAAGGCAAATCAGCAGCGGAAGTCATCATGACCGTCCTGCACGCAGGCGGCAAGTTTGACGACAACAGCTACAAGGTATCCGGCGGTCTGCACGGTGTGGGTGTATCCGTGGTCAACGCGCTGTCGCGCGAACTGATCCTGACCATCTGGCGCAACGGCTTCAAGTATCAGCAGGTATATCATCACGGTGTACCGGATACCCCGTTGGAACAGCTGGAAGCTGCTGACAGGACCGGTACCAGAATTCATTTCCGTCCGTCCGGCGAGACCTTCACCAATATCGAATTCCACTATGACATCCTGGCCAAGCGGCTGCGCGAACTGTCATTCCTGAACAGCGGTGTATCCATCTGGCTGCGCGACGAGCGCGATGGCAAGGAAGAGCATTTCTGCTATGAAGGTGGTCTGCGGTCCTTTGTCGACTACCTCAACAAGAACAAGACCACGCTGAACAGCACCTTCCATTTCAATCAGATGCGGGAAGATGGTACCGGGGTAGAGGTGGCGCTGCAGTGGAATGACAGCTATCAGGAACAGATTCTGTGCTACACCAACAATATTCCGCAGCGGGATGGTGGCACCCACCTGGCCGGTTTCCGGGCCGCCATTACGCGCTGTCTGAACAACTACATCACCCAGGAAAATGTACAGAAGAAACAGAAGGTGAACACCACCGGCGACGATGCTCGGGAAGGTCTTACGGCCATTATCTCGGTCAAGGTGCCGGATCCCAAGTTCAGTTCGCAGACCAAGGACAAACTGGTCTCGAGCGAGGTCAAGACGGCTGTAGAGCAGGAAATGGGGCAGCACTTTGCCGATTATCTGCTGGAGAAGCCGAACGAAGCCAAGCAGATCGTGCAGAAGATGATTGACGCGGCACGGGCTCGGGAAGCCGCACGCAAGGCCCGGGACATGACCCGCCGCAAGGGCGCCCTGGATATAGCCGGTCTGCCGGGCAAGCTGGCCGACTGTCAGGAGAAGGACCCGGCGCTGTCAGAGCTCTATCTGGTGGAGGGTGATTCCGCCGGTGGTTCTGCCAAGCAGGGCCGGGATCGCAAGACGCAGGCCATTCTGCCGCTGAGGGGCAAGATCCTCAATGTCGAGAAATCACGCTTCGACAAGATGCTGGCTTCGGCCGAGGTTGGCACTCTGATCACAGCTCTGGGCTGTGGTATCGGTCGCGAAGAATTCAATATCGCCAAGCTGCGCTACCACAACATCATCATCATGACCGATGCGGACGTGGACGGTTCCCATATTCGAACCCTGTTGCTGACCTTCTTTTTCCGACAGATGCCGGAACTGATCGAAAACGGCTACATCTATATCGCCCAACCACCACTGTACAAGGTGAAAAAGGGCAAGCAGGAGCAGTACATCAAGGATGATGATGCGCTGAACTATTATCTCACTCAGGTGGCCATTGATGGCGCCGAACTGATACCGGAAGAGGGTGCGCCACCAATCAGCGGTGAAGCACTGGAAAAACTGATCCTGCAGTATCAGGCCGTGATGAAAGCCATTGGCCGACTGGCCCGGGTCTATCCGGAAGCGGTGTTGGAAAATCTGCTGTATCTGCCGACGGTGAATCGCGAACTGATGCGCGGGGAGGCCGAAATGCAGGCCTGGACGGATCAGATGGACAGCATGCTGCAGGCCTACAACACCAGTACCCGGGTCTACAGTGCGGAAATCTATCGCAATGAAGAGACCGGGCTGCACGCACCGCGTATCACGTCCGTGCAGCATGGGCTCTCGCAGACTTACAGCCTGACGCCTGAGTTCTTTGAATCCGAGGACTATCAGCGCATCAACGGTCTGGGCAAGGTCATGCTGGACCTGTTCAGTGACGGGGCCCGAATTGTACGCGGCAACAGGGAGCTCAGCACCGAGCGCATGGCCGAGATGATGACCTGGCTCATGAATGAGGCCCAGCGCGGCTATCATATACAGCGCTACAAGGGTCTGGGCGAGATGAACCCGGAGCAGCTCTGGGAAACCACCATGGATCCGGAGTCCAGGCGCATGCTGCAGGTATCGGTCAAGGACGCCATCGCGGCGGACCAGATATTCACCACGCTGATGGGTGATGATGTCGAGCCCAGACGCGAGTTCATACAGCAGAATGCCCTGCTGGTGGAGAACCTGGACTACTGACGCAATCTGCAGTTGAGCTTTGCAACAAGCCATTGTTCCACGTGGAACAATGGCTTTTTTGTGGATGGCTGTCTGATTTGCCGGTACAGAGTGTTCCACGTGGAACATCTTGCGCCTGCGACCAGACTCGACACTTGAAGTTGGGGCGCCTTTGCGGTTTAATGCCGCCATCCTTCAGGGGAGTAGTCGCCTGCTCTGAGCATTCAGGGCGGGGTGTACATCAACATATTTGGTCCACATGACCATGGTGTACACGGCTCGGCAGGTTGCCTGTGACCTGTCAGCTTGGCGAGACCTGTGCGGTGTTTTCTTCCGGTTGACGGACAAGTCAGGCTGGGCGATGGAAAACGCTGCACCGGTTTTGTCCAAGTCGCCCAGCCCGGAGAAGTTCCATGGATGCCTTTCTTGTTTCAGCGCTCGCTGTCGGCATTGCCGAAATCGGTGATCGCTCCCTCTTTCTTGCCCTGTTGCTGGGGCTGCGCTACCGCCGCCCCTGGCCCATATTCTGGGGCATGGCTCTGGGTCTGTTCGCTAACCAGTTGCTGACAGCGCTGGCCGGCCTGTGGCTGTTCAGCCTGTTGCCCATGCACTGGCAACCCTGGCTGATTGCGGGTGTATTCCTGATCATGGCAGTCTGGCTGCTGTTCGAGGAGGACGATGCGCCGCCACCGGTGCGCTCCGGCCGACATCTGATGCTCTCGTCCGCACTGGCCTTCTTCATACTGGAAATGGCCGACAAGACACAGGTCACCGTAATCGGCCTGATGGGGGTCTATGGCCAGGTGGTACCGGTTGTTCTGGGTGCGACCCTGGGTATTCTGCTGGTGACCACGCCGGCGCTCTGGCTGGGTCATCGTTTTGCCGACCGGATACCGACCCGGGTCGTCCGTCGCCTGGCCAGCCTGCTGTTTCTGTTGCTGGCCCTGTGGGTCATGGCCGATGCACTGGGCTGGTTGCCGGATTGGTGGTCGGTATCCGATCTCTTTCCACGCCTGCAGCCGGAAGACGCAGCCAGCCCCTGATTTCACGGACACAAAAAAACCGCCGGCAGACGACTGCCGGCGGCTTTGGTATCGCCTCAGCGAGAGATCAAAGCTGCAGCAGCGAAATATCAGCGACCTGCAGGAACAGCTGCCGCACTCTGTAGAGCAGCGCCAGGCGCTGTTGGCGCAGGTCGGCGTCTTCGGCCATGACCATGACCTCCGCGAAGAACTGATCCAGTGGCTCCTTGAGGCTGCTCAGCGCCTTCAGGGCCCCGGCGTAGTCATGCTGTGCGACCTGCTGCGGTACTTCGGTTTCCAGAGCCTGCAGCCGCTCGAGCAATGCGGCTTCCGCCGGCTCTGTCAGCGCCGTGGTGCCGGTGACACGAGACAGGTCGGCATCGGCCTTGGCCAGCAGGTTGGCCACGCGTTTGTTGGCTTCACTCAGGCTGGCAGCGGCACTGGAATCCTTGAAGGTGCTGACTGCGGATACGCGGCGGTGGATATCCAGGGGTACCGTCAATGCCAATTCGCGCACCGAATAGAACACATCCGTGGGCACCGACTGGTCCTGATACCAGGCGCGGAAGCGCTCCAGTACATAGGCCAGAGCCTCATCAACGGCGGTATCCCGGGCGGGCAGTGAACGCTTACCATAGCCCGCGAGCGCCGAGTTCAGCAGGGCCCTGAGGTCGAGCGGCAGAGCTTTTTCGATCAGCAGCCGCAGAATACCCAGAGAAGCCCGTCGCAGTGCAAAGGGGTCACGCGTGCCGGTGGGCTTCTGGCCGATGGCAAAGATGCCCACCAGCGTATCGAGGCGATCGGCCAGCGCCACCAGGCTGCCTTCCAGCGTTTCCGGCAGTGCATCGCCGGCGAAAGCCGGACGATAGTGGTCACGAATGGCACTGGCGACGCCTGCGGGCTCGCCACTGCGCAGCGCATAGTAGTAGCCGGCCGTACCCTGCAGGTCATCGAACTCGAAGACCAGATCCGTCACCAGGTCGGCCTTGGCCAGCAGGGCGCCGCGACCGGCGATTGTCTGGTCTGCCCCGGCCAGGCCGGCCAGATGTGTGGTCAGCTTCTCGATCCTGCGTGCCTTGTCGCCGACCGTGCCCAGCTGTTTCTGGAAGACCACCTTGTCGAGCTTGGCCACCCGCTCTGCCAGCGGGGTCTTGAGGTCGCTTTCCCAGAAGAAGGCGGCGTCGGCCAGGCGCGGCCGAATCACTTTTTCATTGCCAGACACCACCAGTTCGGGGTCCCGGCTTTCCAGGTTGGCCACAAAGAAGAAGCGATTGACCAGTTCGCCGCTGTCGGAGCGGGCCGGGAAATACTTCTGGTGTTCCTGCATGGACGACACCAGCGCCTCGGCCGGCACGTCGAGGAAGCGCTGCTCGAACTGGCCACTCAGAACCACCGGCCATTCGTTCAGGGCGGTGACCTCATCCAGCAGGTCATCTTCCACCACCACCTGCACACCATGCTCATCGGCGGCCTTGCTCAGGTGGTTGCGGATATAGTCCCGGCGCGCCTCGAAACCGGCCAGTACCCAGCCCTGGTCGCGCAATACGGTTTCATAATCAGCGGGACGGCGGATCGCAATGGCCTCGGGGGCATGAATGCGGTGTCCGTAGCTCAGGTTGTCCGCCGTCAGACCGAAGGCTTCGTAGGGCAGTACATCCTCGCCCCACAGGGCCAGCAGCCACTTGACGGGCCGCACAAACTCGAAGCGATGGCTGCCCCAGCGCATCCGCTTGGCCACCGGCAGACGATCCAGTGCCCGATCCAGAATGGCCGGCAGCAGGGCCGTGGTGGCCTGGCCCGGCTCGGTACCCCGATACACCAGATAGGCGCCCTTGTCGGTCTCTACCTGCTCCAGATCGGATACCGCTATACCGCAGGAGCTGGCAAAGCCCTCTGCCGCGCGTGTGGGTTTGCCGGCATCGTCAAAGGCCGCCTTGACGGCTGGCCCCCGGCGCTCGAACTCGCGGTCGGCCTGACGGTCCTGCAGTGCATTGATGCGCAGAGCCAGCCGGCGTGGCGCGGCAAAGCGGCTGACCTCGCCGTGCTGCAGCCCGGCCTCGGCCAGGCCGGTGCAGACTTCCTGTTCCAGTGCCTGTGCCAGTTGCTTGAGTGATTTCGGCGGCAGCTCTTCCGTGCCCAGCTCGAACAGGAAATCCTGAGTTCCGGTATCTGTGGTCATTGGGCGGACTCCTTCTCCTGCCGGGCCTTGACCTGGGCCCTGATGTCGGCATCGGCCATGGGAAAATCGAGCGCTGCGCGCGAGTCATAGTAGGCCTCGGCCACGGCGCGGGACAGTGTGCGGATGCGCAGGATATAGCCCTGACGCTCGGTGACCGAGATGGCATGGCGGGCATCGAGCAGGTTGAATGTATGACCGGCCTTCAGAATCTGTTCATAGGCCGGCAAGGGCAGCCCGGCTTCGATCAGCCGCTTGCTCGCCGCTTCATGCTCTTCGAAGGCGGCAAACAGCGCTTCGACATTGGCATGCTCGAAATTGTAGGTGGACTGTTCGACCTCGTTCTGATGATAGACATCACCATAGGTCACCACAGAGCCATCGCGGCTGCGGGTCCAGATCAGGTCATAGACGTTGTCCACTTCCTGAATGTACATGGCAAGGCGCTCCAGACCATAGGTCAGCTCGCCGGTCACGGGGAAGCATTCCAGACCGCCCACCTGCTGAAAATAGGTGAACTGGGTGATTTCCATGCCATTCAGCCAGACTTCCCAGCCCAGACCCCAGGCCCCCAGTGTCGGGTTTTCCCAGTTGTCTTCCACAAAGCGGATGTCGTGCACGGTCGGATCAATGCCCATGGCGCGCAGCGACCCCAGGTAGAGATCCTGCAGATCATCGGGTGAGGGCTTGAGCACCACCTGATACTGATAGTAATGCTGCAGACGGTTCGGGTTTTCCCCGTAGCGGCCATCGGTAGGGCGGCGGCTGGGCTGCACATAGGCAGCGTTCCAGCGCTCGGGCCCGATGGCCCGCAGGAAGGTGGCCGGATGCGATGTCCCGGCCCCCACTTCCATATCCAGCGGTTGCAGCATTACGCAGCCGTGTTCAGCCCAGTATTGCTGCAGGGTCAGAATCAGTTCCTGAAAGGTCGGTTTTGCTGACACATTGCACCTTTTGATGTTAGTGGACACTCACTAACCAGGCTGTCATGCAGCCTGCAAGCGTGTGCGGGGCATGCCCGAACCACAGAGTGACGAAGAATCGGGCATTATAAAGCGGGGGCGTGGCCTTGCCTACCGGCGCCAGAACATCGGGCTCATAATGATGATCAGCGTGAAGATCTCCAGGCGGCCCATCAGCATGCCGAAACAGAGCAGCCATTTGGAGGCGTCCGGAATGCTGGCATAGTTCGAGGCAACTGCCCCCAGACCCGGACCCAGGTTGTTCATGGCCGCGCCGACGGCGGACCAGGACGTGACGAAATCCAGTCCGGTGGCCAGCATGGCAATCAGCAGCACCAGAAACACGAACACATAGACGGAGAAATAGCCCCAGACCGCACTCAGTACCCGATCCGGCACTTCGGTACGCCCCACCTTGATGGGAAAGACCCCATTGGGATGGATCAGCCGTTTGACTTCCCGCACCCCCTGCTTCCACAGCAACAGAATGCGGATCGACTTCATGCCGCCGGCGGTAGAGCCTGCCGAGCCCCCCATGAAGGAGGCCATGAACAGCAGGAAGGGCAGAAACAGCGGAAAGTGCGCAAAGCCGGTGCTGGCATAACCGGTTGTGGTCATGATGGAGGTGGCCTCGAAGGCGCCTATGCGCAGGGCCTGCCAGCCTGTCTCGCTGGTGGTGGCCCAGAGCGACAGGGTGGTAACGCCCATCAGGCCGAAAATCAGCAGCAGAAAGAAGCGATATTCCGGATCGCGCAGGTACTGCCCGGGTCTGCGCGTGCGAAAGGCGACAAAATGCAGTCCGAAATTGGCGGCGGCCAGCAGCATGAACACGATGGCAATGAATTCTATGGCGCCACTGTTGAAATGACCGATACTGGCATCATGGGTGGAGAAGCCGCCGATGGCGACGGTGCTGAAGGCATGGCCCACGGCGTCGAACGGGCTCATGCCGGCGAGCCAGTAGCCCAGACCGGCGGCTGCCGTCAGCCCGACATAGATCAGCCACAGTGCCTTGGCCGTCTCGGCGATGCGCGGGGCCAGCTTGTTGTCCTTCATGGGCCCGGACATTTCCGCCCGATACAGCTGCATGCCGCCCACGCCCAGCATGGGCAGGATGGCCACGGCGAGCACGATGATGCCCATGCCACCCATCCACTGCAGTTGCTGGCGATAGAAGCGGATCGACTCGGGCAGATCCTGGATGCCGGTCATCACGGTAGCGCCGGTAGTGGTCAGCCCGGAAAAGGACTCGAAAAAGGCATCGGTGTAGGACAGGGCGGCATCGGTGGACAGATACAGCGGCAGCGACCCGGCGGTGCCCAGTACCACCCAGAACAGGCCCGTGATCAGGAAGCCTTCGCGGGTCCGCAGTTCGTCCCGGTTGCGCAGCACCGGCAGCCACAGCAGCAGCCCGGCTGCCAGAATGAACACGAACGACCAGGCAAAGCTGTAGAAGGCGCCATCGTCGTACCACAGCGACAGGCCGGCCGGTGGCAGCATGGCCACCGAGAACACCATCAGCAGCAAGCCCAGTACGCGCAGTATGATGCGAAAATGCATGCCAGTCCCTAGAAGAAAGTCAGTCCGACCTGGAACAGCCGCTCCACGTCACGAATCCGTTTCTTGTTCATCAGAAAGAGGATCACATGGT
Source organism: Natronospirillum operosum (assembly GCF_004768465.1). GTDB lineage: Bacteria > Pseudomonadota > Gammaproteobacteria > Pseudomonadales > Natronospirillaceae > Natronospirillum > Natronospirillum operosum. The sequence continues at coordinate 59,277 of NZ_SRMF01000008.1, read as the reverse complement.
CTTCGGCCTCGATCACCAGCCCGCGATGCGCCATGATGACCTCCCCCTCCCGGACCACGGCACCAATGGTGGTGCCTTCCGGCAGGTCGATGTCGGCGATATTGCGCCCGACTACCCGGGAGCTGTTGCGATCGCCGTGTGCCACCGCCTCCACGGCTTCTGCGGCCCCCCGACGCAGTGAATGCACATTGACGATATCGCCCCGGCGCACATGGGTCAGCAGGCTGCCGATGGTGGCCAGCGACGGTGAAATGGCAATGTCGATTTCACCGCCCTGCACCAGGTCGACATAGGCCGGGTTGTTGATCAGCGCCATCACCTTGCGTGCACCCAGGCGCTTGGCCAGCATGGAGGACATGATGTTGGCTTCATCATCATTGGTCAGGGAGATGAAGATATCGGTGTCCTCGATATTCTCGCTGATCAGCAGTTCCTGATCGGAGGCATTGCCCTGCAGCACCACGGTGTTGTTCAGATGCTCGGACAGATGATGACAGCGCTCGGGGTTCCGCTCGAGCAACTTGACGCGGTAGCGGTGTTCAATGGACGAGGCCAGCCGAAAACCGATATTGCCGCCGCCGGCGATCAGGATGCGCTTGTAGGCCACTTCCTTGCGCCGCAGTTCACTCATGACGGCGCGGATATTGGCGCTGGCGGCTATGAAGAAGACTTCGTCACCGGGTTCGATGCGGGTATTGCCCTCGGGCAGAATGGGCCTGTCCTTGCGGAAGATGGCCGCCACCCGGGCTGGTACATTCGGCATGTGCTGCTTCAGAAAACGCAGTTCCTGGCCCACCAGGGGCCCGCCTTCATAGGCGCGCACGCCGACCAGCTTGATGTGACCCTCGGCGAAATCGAGTACCTGCAGGGCACCTGGATGTTCGATCAGCCGCCGGATATAGTCGCAGACCACCTGTTCCGGGCTGATCAGTACATCAACGGGGCAGGCCTCGGTGCGAAACAGGGCATCCGCATGTTTCAGGTAATCCGGGTTGCGGATGCGCGCTATCTTGGTCGGAGTCTTGAACAGGGCCAGGGCCACCTGGGAGGCGGCCATATTGACCTCATCACTGCTGGTGACACAGATGATCAGGTCGGCCTCGTCGGCTCCGGCCTGACTCATCACCGTGGGGTGCGAGGCCATGCCGTGCACGGTGCGGATATCGAGACGTTCCTGCAGGTCGCGCAGGCGCTCCAGATCGGTGTCGACCAGGGTGATGTCGTTGTCTTCGTGGGCCAGGGTGTCAGCCAGGCTGCCGCCTACCTGACCGGCCCCCAGTATGACGATCTTCATGGTATGTTCCGTCCGGCGCCGGGGTCTTGCGGTGCCGGCGCGATTCCCGACTCGCCGGACTGCGTCGAACTCCCGTTATCCGGGTGTTTGCGCAGGCGGCAGTAGTAGAATCCGTCGGCACCGTCCTTCTGTGGCAGCCATTGTTCACCGAGTGGTCCGGGAAGTCCATGGGTTTCAGTCACCCCGTCCGGGTAGGGCAGTGGCTCAATGTCAGCCCCGGGCGTGCGGGCCAGAAACTGCTCTATCTGGGCGCTGTTTTCTTCCGGCAGCACGGAGCAGGTGGCATAGAGCAGGGTGCCGCCCGGTTTGAGGGCAGTCCAGGCGACATCCAGCAGTCTGGCCTGCAGTGCCACCAGGGTGGCGACATCGTCGGGGCGTCGGATCAGCTTGATGTCGGGATGGCGCCGGATCACGCCGGTGCCGGAACAGGGGACATCCAGCAGAATGCGATCGAAGGGCTGGCCATCCCACCACTGATCCGGCTGTTCGGCGGCGGCTTTCTTCAGGGTGGCCTGCAGGCCCAGGCGCTGCAGGTTCTCTTCCACCCGGGCCAGGCGGCGCCCGCTGATGTCCAGTGCAGTGACTTCGGCACGGCCACCGGTCAGTTCCAGAATATGCCCGGTCTTGCCGCCGGGCGCGGCACAGGCATCCAGTATCCGTTCGCCGGGTTGCGGCTCAAGCCAGTGAACGGCCATCTGTGCCGCTTCATCCTGCACCGACACCTGACCGTCACTGAAGCCGGGAATCGTATCCACCGGGCCGGCTTCGGTCAAAGTGACGCCATAGGGGCTGATCCGGGTCGGCTGGCCGGCCAGACCGGCTGCTTCCAGTGTGGTCAGCCAGTCAGCTCGGGTTTGCTGCTGCAGGTTGAGGCGCAGCGTCATGGGCCCCGGCGTCTGATTGGCCTCCACCAGGCTCTGCCAGTGGTCCGGCCAGGCGGCGCGAAACTGTTTGAGCAGCCAGGCCGGATGATTCCAGCGTGCTTCTTCGGTTGCGGGTGCGGTCAGCTGGCCGCGAATGGCTTTGCGCAACAGCGCATTGACCAGACCCCGGGCCCAGGGTTTGTTGAGGACCTGTGTGGCTTCGACCGTGGCGTTGACCAGGGCATGGTCGGGGGTGTCCATATAGCGCAGCTGGCACAGGCCGACCAGGATCAGGCTGTGGATGTCGCCATCCTTGCGCTTGAGGGGCTTGTTGAGCGCGCTGCGGGCCAGGGCATCCAGTTCCTGAAAATGCCGGATGGTCTGATAGACCAGCGCCTGCACAAAACCACGGTCTCGTGCCGGCACCTGATCCAGGGCCGCCGGCAGGCATTCGGCGAGTGATTGCTGTTCCTGCCAGACCAGGCGGACACAGAGACAGGCGGCAACACGGGCGGCTGGCATCAGGTCAGTACCTCGCCGGATTGCAGAGCCTGCCCGGAGCCGCGCAGCCAGTCTGCCACCGGCATGGCTTTCTTGCCGGCCGGCTGTACCTGCAGCAGTTCCAGCCAGCCGTCGCCGGTGGCTATGTATAGGCGTTCATCGGACCGTCTGACGGTGCCCGGCCGGGTTGCCTCTGCACTGTCTGCCTGCGCCGACCAGACCCGCACCGGCTTGCCCTGCCATTCGAACCAGCATACGGGCCAGGGGTTGAAGGCCCGCACCCGATTGGCCAGCGCCTGTGCAGACTGCTGCCAGTCCAACTGGCCTTCCTGTTTGCTCAGCTTGTGGGCATAGGTGACGCCGGTGTCGGGTTGCGGGCGTGCGGCCGCCAGTTTCTGTTCGATATCGGGCAGCGTCTCCAGCAACAGCTGGGCGCCCAGTTCGGCCAGGGCATCATGCAGTTCGCCGCCGGTCATGGTTGCGGGCAGAGGCAGGCGCCGCTCGGCGATCATGGGGCCGGTATCGAGGCCGGCATCCATCTGCATCAGGGTAACGCCGGACTCGGTGTCGCCTGCTTCGAGTGCGCGCTGAATCGGCGCCGCGCCACGCCAGCGCGGCAGCAGTGACGCATGCACATTGATGCAACCGAGGCGGGGTGTGGTCAGGACTGCCGTGGGCAGCAGCAGCCCGTAGGCCACTACAATCATCAGATCGGGTTGCAGGGCCTGCAATTCGTCCAGGCTGGTCTGGTCACGGAAATGTGGCGGCTGGAAGACCGGCAGACCTGCTGCCACCGCCGTCTGCTTGACCGGCGACGCCGAGGCCTGGCGGCCCCTGCCGGCGGGCCGGTCGGGCTGGGTATAGACGGCGACCGGACGGACACCGGCGTCCAGCAACTGCTGTAACGGCCGGGCGGCGAAATCCGGCGTGCCCGCAAACACGATGCGCTGCACCTCAGGCATGCTTGGCAGAATCCTTCTGGTCAGTGAGTCGGGTGGTGGGCAGGCAAGCCCGGACCGACGGCGCTCAGGCCGTCGCCCGGTGTGCTTTTTCCAGCTTCTTGCGAATGCGGCCGCGTTTCAGCGTCGACAGATAGTCCACAAACAGCTTGCCGTCCAGATGATCGCACTCGTGCTGGATACAGATGGCCAGCAGGTCATGCGCTTCCATGGTGAAAGACTCGCCGTGCTGGTCCAGGGCCTGTACCCGAATATGGTCCTTGCGGGTGACCTCCTCATAGTAGCCGGGTACCGACAGGCAGCCCTCCGGGTACTGGATGTCTTCGCCGAGCAGTTCCAGCTCGGGGTTGATGAAGACATGTGGCTCGGACTGGTCTTCCGAGACATCCACCACGATGATGCGCTGGTGCACATTGACCTGGGTGGCGGCCAGGCCAATGCCCGGCGCGTCATACATGGTTTCCAGCATGTCGTCGCACAGCTGGCGGATGCTGTCGTCCACTGCTTCCACCGGCCTGGCCTTGGTGCGCAGACGCGGATCCGGAAATTCCAGAATGTCGAGTTTTGCCATGTGTTCGGCCTCGCGACGTGATAAAAGTTTGAACCGGGCCACAGTTTTGTCACCCCGTGGCCCTTGTAGTGGTCTGAGCGCCCTGTGCCCCTGTCCGTTGCGTTTTCAGGGTTGCCAAATTGGTTTAAGCTTGCACGCAGACTGGCCATCATTATACATCATTCGGACGGCCCGGGGGACCTCAGGACAGTGTCCGTGCCCTCGTCAATTGACCGATTAGGGACGGCAACAATGAAAAAATGGCTGATCGGCCCGGCTTTGTCACTGAGCCTGCTGTGCGCCCCGCCCCTGTGGGCGGATGAGCTGACACTGCGCCCGGATGTACCAGAACAATATATAGTGCAACGAGGGGATACGCTGTGGGACATCGCCCGGATGTATCTGCATGAACCCTGGCGCTGGGAAGACATCTGGCTGATCAACCCCCAGGTCGACAATCCCCATCTGATCTACCCCGGCGATGTGCTGCGCCTGACCTGGGTTGACGGTGAACCCAGGCTGACCATCGATGAACGGGCCGAGCAGACCATGCGTCTGACCGAAGACGACATGGACGACGACGGCACTGTGCGGCTGAGCCCGCGTGTGCGCGTTGAGACCCTTGATGGCGCCATTCCGACCATTCCCCGCGAGCGCATCTCAGCTTTCCTGAGCCGCAGTCTGATCGTCAGCGAGGACCGCCTCGACGAGGCGGCCTATGTGGTGGGCGGCGATGAAGGCCGCATTGTGCTGGGCGCCGGCGATCGCATCTACGCCCGTGGCAGTGACTGGGGCGAAACCGGGGACCGCTATGAGGTGTTCCGGCGCGGAGAGCGTTATGTGGATGCTGAAACCCGGGAGACTCTGGGCATTGAGGCAATAGCTCTGGGCATGGCTGAACTGGAAACCCGGCAGGATGATATTGCCCGCGTACAGCTGACGCAGTCCCGGCAGAATATCCGCGTCGGCGACCGCCTGCTGCTGGTCAGCCGCGAGTCCCCAAGCAGCGTCTTTTTCCCGGCAGCACCTGATCGGGACCTGACCGGGGTCATTCTCAACAAGGCAGACGGGGGCCAACTGATCGGTCAGTTTGATGTGGTCCTGCTCAATCGCGGTGCCGCAGATGGGGTTACCGAAGGCCATGTTTTCGACATTGCCCGCCCGGGTGAGCAAATCCGCGATCCGCTGAACAATGATGTGCTGCAGCTGCCGGGTGATCGTTCCGGCAGCCTGATGGTGTTCCGGGTCTTTGACCGGCTTTCCTACGGGCTGGTCATGAATGCCACCAACACCATCCGCGTCGGCGACCACATCCAGTCACCGGAGTTGTCCAGCCTGCCCTGAGCCGGGCGCGGACCTCGCGTGCGCCCACAGGGACTGTGGGTGCGGCAGAAAACAGTTGGTCGGCGCGACCCCGGCAACCATGAATCTGTAACAACAGGGATGTAGTCATGACCATTGATCGAGACCAGCTGCCCTGGCTGGTATTGCACCTGACACCCGGCCTCACCGGGCGTCGTCTGCAGCAGTTGCTGATGCACCACGGCTCCCCCAGAGCACTGGAGCACCTCACTCCCAGTGCCTTGCAGGCCATGGGCTGGCCACGCCTGCTGGCCCAGGCCGTGTTGTTCAATCTGCAGGACCCCTGGCAGGCGTTGCCCGACCTCAAGCGGGTTGCCAACTGGGCGGCCCGACCGGGCAATCAATTGCTGACCCCGGGCGATGCTGACTTTCCGGCCGCCCTGATGGATATCCTGCCCGACCCGCCGCCGGTTCTCTATGTGCAAGGTTCGGCGCCACTGCTGAGCCAGCCGCAACTGGCTGTCGTCGGCTCCCGTCACCCGCAGGCCAGCAGTCGTCAATTGGCCCATGACTGGAGCCGGGCGCTGGCTGCGGCTGGCCTGCCGATCACCAGCGGCCTGGCCCGTGGCATTGACGCGGCGGCCCATCAGGGTGCGCTGGACGCCGCTGGACAAACCATAGCCGTGATTGGCAGCGGGCTGGATGATCTCTATCCGGCGGGCCATGAAGCCCTGGCCGCGCAGATTGTGGACCAGCACGGCGCCGTCATTTCCGAGTTGCCACCCTGGGCACCACCCAAGGCAGCCAACTTTCCGCGCCGCAACCGGCTGGTGGCTGCATTGGCGCGGGCGGTGCTGGTGGTGGAAGCCGCCGAACGCAGCGGCTCCCTGATCACGGCACGCCTGGCCGGGGAATTCGGCCGTGATGTGCTGGCCGTGCCCGGTCATCCCTTTGCACCCGGTGCGGCCGGCACCAATGCCCTGCTGCGCGACGGCGCCATGGTGGCCGATCACTGGTCGGTGGCGCTGGACCTCTACCCCGAGTACCAGGGCGGCACCCAGGGCGAAACCCCGGGTGGTCCTGCGCTGTCGGAAGATCAGGCCCGTGTCTTTGCCGCCGTGGGCACGCTGCCCACGGCTCTGGAAACACTGGCGCTGACGCTGGATTGTGAACCGGAATCCCTGTACGAGCCGCTGCTGGAGCTGGAACTGGCCGGGCTGATCGGCGTTCAGGGCGGCAGCTATGTGCGTCTGCAGGGTCCCTGAAGTACAATGCGCCCATCCCGGGGTGCATGGTGCTGCTCCGGCACCCGGCTGAGCCGGGCAGGATGAATCGAGGCGGAGGCGATTGACCGAGCATGACCTGGCTGAACCCCGAACAGGTGCGCGCTGCTTTCTGGCAGGGTGGCCTGCTGGCCTATCCCACCGAAGCGGTCTGGGGTCTGGGTTGCAACCCCTGGGATCAGGTGGCGGTTGGGCGGCTGCTGACGCTGAAGCAGCGCCCGCTGCACAAGGGTCTGATTCTGGTCGCCGGCCAATGGGCCGTGCTGGCGCCCTGGCTGGAACATCTGTCCGCGCCGCAGCACGCGCAACTGACCGCCACCTGGCCCGGACCGGTGACCTGGCTGATTCCCCGACCACCCGGCATGCCCGACTGGATAACCGGTGGTCAGTCCACAGTGGCGATGCGCCTGAGTGCCCACCCGACCATAGCGACGCTGACTTCCATACTGGGAATGCCGCTGGTGTCCACCAGTGCCAACCGCAGTGGCCGCCGCGCCGGCCGCCACGAATGGCAGGTGCGCTACTGGCTGGGCGACGATGTTGACTGTTATATCTCCGGGCCGACGGGTGGTGCCGCGCAGCCGTCCACCATTCGGGACCTGGTGACCGGGACGAGACTGCGTTGAAACCCATGGCAATCCACGATCAGAAGTGAGGGCATGATGGAGCTACAGGCTGTACGGGATTATCTGACCGCGCTGCAGTCGCGAATCTGCACGACGCTGGAGCAGCAGGAGCCGGAGGCCCGCTTTGGCGAAGATGTGTGGACTCGCCCGCAGGGGGGAGGGGGGGTTACCCGCATTCTGTCCGGAGGTAACCTGTTCGAGAAGGCCGGGGTTGGCTTTTCCCATGTTCAGGGCGACCAGCTCCCCCCCACGGCCGCCGCCAATCGACCGGAACTGGCGGGGCGGCGGTGGCAGGCCATGGGGGTATCCCTGGTCATTCATCCGCGCAATCCCTATGTGCCCACATCACATGCCAATATTCGGCTGTTTGCGGCCGAGAAACCGGGCAGCGATCCGGTCTGGTGGTTTGGGGGCGGCTTTGACCTGACCCCGTACTACGGCTTTAACGATGACGCCAGACACTGGCATCAGACCGCGCGTGATCTTTGCCAGCCCTTTGGCGAAACGGTCTACCCGCGGTACAAGCAGTGGTGTGATGAATACTTCTATCTGCCCCACCGGCAGGAACCCAGAGGCATCGGCGGCCTCTTCTTCGACGATCTGAACGACTGGGAGTTCGAGACCTGCTTTGCCTTCCTGCAGGCGGTGGGCAATGGCTATCTGGATGCCTACATGCCCATCGTGGAGCGACGTCGGCATCTGGAGTACGGCGCCCGCGAGCGCCAGTGGCAGGCCGTGCGGCGGGGCCGCTATGTGGAGTTCAATCTGGTCTATGATCGGGGCACCCTGTTCGGCCTGCAGTCGGGTGGCCGCACCGAGTCGATTCTGATGAGTCTGCCGCCCAGTGTGGAATGGCACTATGACTTCCAGCCGGAGCCAGGCAGTCCCGAGCACCACCTGCTGACCGATACCCTGCGTCGGCGGGAGTGGGTATGACGGTCAGACTCGCCTTGCTGGGGCATCCGGTCAGCCACAGCCGCTCGCCCTTCATTCATCAGGCCTTCGGTCAGGCGCTGGGCTTGCCGGTGCAGTATGACACTCTGGATCTGGTGCCGGAAACCGTGGACGCCCGGGTCAGAGCGCTGCTGAAGGACGACTTTGCCGGCTTCAATGTCACCGTCCCCTACAAGGAAACAGCCTGTGGCTGGGCCCATCAACTGACTGCGCGGGCAGAGCGAGCCGGTGCGGTCAACACCCTGATACCGCTGCCGGGCCAGCCGGGTCAGTGGCTGGGTGATACCACGGATGGCGCCGGGCTGGTACGAGATCTGGTCAGTGTGCAGGGCCTGCAGCCGGCCGCTCAGCGCATTCTGCTGCTCGGTGCCGGCGGTGCGGTGCGGGGCGTGCTGGAACCACTGCTGGCCACGCGCCCGGCCTGTCTGCATATTGCCAACCGCACCCGGGCCCGGGCCGAAGCCCTGGTGGACCGCTTTCAATCCATGGCGGCAGCGCAGGGTGTGACACTGACCGCCAGTGGCTTCGACGACCTCGAGCCAGGCTGGGACTGGGTCATCAACGGCACGGCAGCCAGCCTGGGCGGCGAGGTGCCGCCGCTGCCGGCCGGCACGCTTGGTAACACTCGGGTCAGTTACGACATGATGTATGCGCCCGCGGCCACGCCCTTCAACCAATGGGCGGCCGCTCAGGGCGTACCCCGGTGCATGGATGGCCTGGGCATGCTGGTGGGTCAGGCGGCGGAGTCGTTTCAGCAGTGGACCGGCCGGGCGCCTGCAGTCGAGCCCGTGCTGAAAGCACTGCGGGCTGAACTCGACAGGGATTGAAATTTGCCCAAGTGACGCCTATCTAGCAGGGAGTGAGTGAACACACACAGCGCCGAGCTCGAGTCGGCGACTCCCAACAAGGCAGGTGTCATGAGTCCAGCTGAAATCCTTTTTGCCGATCGTGATCCGGAACAGTCCGGTGCTGCCGAGAGCGGCGCCAAAACCGGCCTGGTGCAGGCCAATGATGTTCGTCCCCAGCGCCTCTATGTGATCCCCCTCAACAGTCGGCCCTTCTTTCCGGCCCAGATCATGCCGGTGGTGCTCGACTTCGATCTCTGGGGCGAAACCCTGGAGCGCGTGATGAACACGCCGCATCGCATGCTGGCGCTGTTCTTTGTGGAGGATTTCGAGGCCGCCGGCAATACCCTGAGTCCGGAGGATGTGCCCGCGACTGGTACCCTGGTGCGCGTGCACCAGTTGAAGCGGGAAAAGAACACGCTGCAGTTTGTGGCCGAGGGCCTGACCCGGGTGCAGATCAGTCAGTGGCTGAGCCGCAAGGCGCCCTATCTGATCGAAGCACGCTATCCCAGCGAAGCCGAGGGGCCGGAAGATGAGGTCAAGGCCTATGCCATGGCGGTGATTTCCGCGATCAAGGAGCTGGTACCCACCAACCCGCTGTATGGTGAAGAACTGAAGCACTATCTGCAGCGGTTCTCACCCAATGACCCTGGCCCGCTGGCCGATATTGCGGCCGCCATTACCACCGGCAAGGGGGGTGATCTCCAGGGTGTACTGGATGAAGCAGACCTGCTGCCGCGGCTGCAGCAGGTCTTGCCGTTGCTCAAACGCGAAATCGAGGTGGTGCGCCTGCATACCGAGCTGCAGGAAGAGGTCAATGACAAGATCCAGAAGCGGCAGCGTGAATTCTTTCTGCGTGAGCAACTGAAAGTCATCCAGAAGGAACTGGGCCTGTCCAAGGATGACCAGACCAGTGATGTCGATACCTTTACTGCGCGGCTGGAAGGCAAGACGCTGACGGCCGAGGCAGAGCAGCGCATTCAGGAAGAGCTCGACAAGCTGAAGGTGCTGGAGTCGGGGTCGCCCGAATACGGGGTGACACGCAATTACCTGGACTGGGCCACCAGCCTGCCCTGGGGGCTGACCGGCAAGGACCGCTTCGATATCAGACGTGCGCGTCGTATTCTGGATCGGGACCACGATGGCCTGGGCGATGTGAAGGACCGCATTATCGAATTCATTGCCGTGGGCGCCTATCGCGGCAGCATCAATGGCTCGATACTGCTGCTGGTTGGCCCGCCCGGGGTCGGCAAGACCTCCATTGGCAGGAGCGTGGCCGAGGCCCTGAACCGGCCCTTCTATCGATTCAGCGTGGGCGGCATGCGTGACGAGGCCGAGATCAAGGGCCATCGACGCACCTATATCGGCGCCATGCCGGGCAAGTTCGTGCAGGCGCTGAAAACGGTCGGCACCATGAACCCGGTGATCATGCTGGATGAAGTGGACAAGCTGTCGGCCTCGTTCCAGGGTGATCCGGCTTCGGCCCTGCTGGAGACCCTGGACCCGGAACAGAATGCCGAGTTTCTCGATCATTATCTGGACCTGCGGCTGGATCTCAGTCAGGTCATGTTCATCTGTACCGCCAATACGCTCGACAGCATCCCGGGGCCACTGCTGGACCGCATGGATGTGATTCGGCTGTCCGGTTATCTGACCGAAGAGAAGGTCGATATCGCCCGCAATCATCTGTGGCCGCGGCAACTGGAACGGGCCGGCGTAAAGAAGAAGGACCTGCGCATCACCCGCAAGGCGCTGCGCGAGGTGATCGAGGGCTATGCCCGCGAAGCCGGGGTGCGCAACCTGGAAAAGCAGCTGGCCAAGATTGTGCGCAAGTCAGTGGTGCAGCTGCTGGAAGAGCCTGACCAGTCGCTGCAGATCACGCCGCGCCGGGTCACCGAGCTGCTGGGCAATCCGATCTTCAAGGCCGAGCAGCAACTGGCCGGCATCGGAGTGGCAACGGGGTTGGCCTGGACGGCCATGGGCGGTGCCACCCTGCCGGTCGAGGCCACCCGCATTCACGGGCAGAACCGGGGCTTTCGTCTGACCGGCAAGCTGGGTGATGTCATGAAGGAGTCGGCCGAGATTGCCTACTCCTATGTGTGTGCTCACTTGCCGGACTATGGCATAGATGAAGCCTTCTTCGACCAGGCCTTCGTGCACCTGCATGTACCCGAGGGGGCGACGCCAAAGGATGGTCCCAGTGCCGGTATCACCATGGCTTCGGCCCTGGTATCACTGGCCCGACAGCAGGCCCCGCTGGAACGGGTCGCCATGACGGGTGAACTGACGCTGACCGGTCAGGTACTGCCCATCGGCGGGGTGCGTGAGAAGATCATTGCGGCGCGGCGCCGGGGCATCGATACCGTCATCATGCCGGCGGCGAACCGGGGCGACTACGAGGAACTGCCCGACTACCTGCGCGCCGGGCTGACGGCCCACTTTGCCCGGCACTATCACGAGGTGTTCAGCATCCTCTACGGCACCGAGCCGGAGCCGCCGGCGCCAGACCCGGCGCCGGTACACCACTAGCCAGTAGGCGCTCAGCGCCCGCCGGTGCGGCGATCAATGCCGGCGTCGAGATAGTCGTCCTTGAGCCGTACATAGTTGGCCGCTGTGTAGCGAAAGAAGGTCCGCTCCCGGTCGCTGAGCGGGCGGGCCGCCTTCGCCGGGCTGCCCATATAAAGGTAGCCGCTTTCCAGCGTCCTGCCGGGGGGCACCAGGGTGCCGGCGCCGATCACGACCTGATCCTGCACCACGGCCCCGTCGAGGACTCTGGCCCCGATGCCGACCAGAATCTCGTCGCCCAGAGTGCAGCCGTGCAGGCAGGCCTGGTGGCCGATGGTCACATCACTGCCGATGACCAGCGGGTGACCGTCCGGGTTGTAATCGCTGGCATGGGTGATGTGCAGGACCGCACCGTCCTGTACAGAGGTGCGGGCACCGACCCGTATGCGATGCATGTCACCACGGATAATGGCACCGGGCCAGACGGAGACGTCATCCCCGAGCTCCACATCGCCGAGTACAAAGGCCAGGGGGTCGATCATGACCCGCTCACCGAGGCGTGGCGTGTGGTCACGAAAACTGATTCTGCTCATGGCTGGATCCGCAATTGATACTGAATGAATGCGGCCCCACTATAGCAGATAGCCCCAGCCCGGATAGCCCTGAACAGAACCCGAGGAAAGCATTATGACTGCGGCCAACCCTTTGCTGACAGCACATGAACTGCCCCCCTTTTCGCTGTTGGAAGCCGAGCATGTCTTGCCGGCTCTGGATACCTTGCTGGCGCGTTACAACGCCGTGGTCGAAGCCGTGGCTGCTGATGCGGGCACGGCGACCTGGGATTCCGTCATGGCGCCGCTGGAGCAGGTCGAAGACGAGGTGGCACAGGCCTTTTCCCCGGTCAGTCATCTGGCCGGCGTGCGCGACCGCCCGGAATGGCGCGAGGTCTACCGGCAGGCCGTCGAGCGGCTGACCGAACATGAAACCGAGGTGGCCCAGCATGCGGGCCTCCATGCCCGCTATCAGGCCCTGCGCAATGGCCGGCACTGGGCCGCACTGACGCCGGCCGAGCAGACCGCCGTGGACAATGTGCTGCGTGATGGCCGGCTGGCCGGTATTGACCTGCCGGCCGACCAGCAGGCGCGTTTTCGAACCCTGATGTCGGAGCTGGCCAGCCTGTCCAATCGTTTTTCCGAGCAGTTGCTGGACGCCACCCAGGGCTGGACCCTGCTGATCGAGGACAGGAATCGCCTGGATGGCCTGCCGGAGTCGGCACTGGATACGCTGGCCGCCAATGCCGAGGTCGCTGGCAAGACAGGCTGGCTGATCAATCTGGAATTCCCCTCCTACCTGCCGGTCATGACCTATGCCAATGACCGTGCCCTGCGCCGGGAAGTGCACGCAGCCTTCAATACCCGCGCTTCCGATCAGGGGCCGCAGGCGGGACGCTGGGACAACAGCCCGCTGATGGCCGATATCATGGACCGGCGGCATGAAGCGGCGCGGATGCTGGGCTATGCGCACTACGCCGAAGAAGCACTGGAAACCCGCATGGCATCCTCGGTGGATGAGGTACTGGGCTTCCTGCACCAGTTGGCGGACCGGGCGCTGCCGCAGGCGCGGGAGGAATTTGCCGAACTGGAAGACTTCGCCCGCAGCGAGCTGGGTCTGGACCAGCTGGAGTCCTGGGATCTGCCCTGGGCCAGTGAACAGCTCAAGCAGGCGCGCTATGCGCTGTCGGACGAGCAACTGAAACCCTGGTTCCCGGTGGACCGGGTGCTGTCCGGACTGTTCGAGCTGGTGCGCCGGCTGTACCACATCGATGTGGTGGAACGGCAGGACTTCGATACCTATCATCCGGATGTGCGCCTGTTCGAACTGCAGGATCAGGGGCAGCCGGTAGCGCTGTTCTACCTCGACCCCTATGCCCGCCAGGGCAAGCGCGGCGGTGCCTGGATGGATGATTGCCGTATCCGGCGGCGCACCGAGCGGGGGCTGCAGTTGCCGGTGGCCTACCTGACCTGCAATTTCACGGCCCCGGTCGGGGGGCGGCCTGGACTGCTGACCCATGACGAGGTCACCACCCTGTTTCACGAGTTCGGCCATGGTCTGCATCACATGCTGACGCAGGTAGAGGTAGGCTCGGTCAGTGGCATCAATGGCGTGGCCTGGGATGCGGTCGAACTGCCCAGCCAGTTCATGGAGAACTTCTGCTGGGAGCCGGAAGCTCTGGCCTTTATCTCCGGTCATGTGGATACCGGTGAACCACTGCCGCAGGGCCTGCTGGAGCGCATGTTGCGGGCGCGCAACTTCCAGTCTGCGCTGCAGATGATGCGGCAGCTGGAATTCTCGCTGTTCGATTTCGAACTGCACGCCAACTGGCAGCCGGGCGCCGGGGTCGAGGCCATACGGGAATCACTGCGACAGGTCCGCGAGCGCGTCTGTGTGGTACCGGTGGCCCCCTATGCCCGTTTCGAAAACAGCTTTGGTCACATCTTTTCCGGCGGCTACGCGGCAGGCTATTACAGCTACAAGTGGGCCGAGGTGCTGAGCGCCGATGCCTTTGCCCGCTTTGAAGAGGAAGGGATATTTGCTGCCGCACCGGCGCAGGACTTTCGCGACTGCATTCTGGCCCAGGGCGGAGCCCGGCCAGCCGCAGAGTTGTACCGGGCCTTCCGGGGTCGGGATCCGCAAATCGACGCCCTGCTGCGCCATTCGGGTATCACCACCCGGGCCGCCTGAACCCGGGCGGCGGAGCGGTCAGAGCACGAAGCGGCGCAGTTTATCCTCCAGATCCTGCGCCAGGCTGCCCAGTTCCCGCGCCCGCTCTGCGGCATCATGCGAGTTGCCGGCCATTTCGTCAGCGGCGGTCTTGATCTCCGAAGTGATGCGGCTGATCTCGTCCGTGGCCTTGTGCTGCTCACCGGACGCGTCTGCAATCCGCTCCGAGCGGTCATTGATGTGCTGCACCGCTTCATGAATGGCGTTCAGGCTCTCGGAGACCTGGATGGCATTCTCTCTGGTGTCTGCGGTGAGTTCGACTGACTGCTGCATCATGTCGACCGACTGGCTGGTCTGGCCCTGCAGCTGTTCGATCATGGACTGGATTTCACCCGTGGCTTCATGCGTGCGCTTGGACAGGGCGCGCACCTCGTCGGCCACCACAGCGAAGCCGCGTCCGTGCTCGCCGGCACGGGCGGCCTCTATGGCTGCGTTCAGGGCCAGCAGGTTGGTCTGTTCGGCTATTTCCTGAATGGTAGAAATGATGGTGTTGATCTTCAGTGCATGGTCGTTGAGCCCCTGAATCACCTCTGTGGATTCATTGATGCGGGTGCTCAGGAGTTCCATGTTGCCCTTGTTGTGCTGCGCCTTCTCCAGACCGCTCTCGGCCGCTTCGCCCGAGGCCTTGGCGGCTTCCAGGGTTTCCTGCGCGCCCTGGGCCACTTCATTGGCGGTCACGGACATCTCGTGAATAGCCGCTGCCACCTGACCGATTTCGTCCTGCTGGCGCCTGATCTGGGTATTGTTGCGATCCACGTCACCGTGCGTGTCACTGGCCTGCTGGGTCAGCCGATCCCCGGTGGCTCTGACTTCCTGCAGCAGTGATTGCATGGTGCCCATCAGTTGATTGAAGGCGCCGCTGACCTGGGCAATTTCGTCCCGGCCATGGACTTCCAGGCGCTGTGTAAGGTCGCCACCGCCACTGCCGATGTCCAGCATGGCCTGACGCATGCGTTGCAGCGGGCGCAACAGCCAGCCCAGCAGTATCCAGGCTACCACCCCGTAGACGGCCAGTATCATCAGGGTGCCGACGATGGTAGCAATCAGAGCCCGGTTGACCGGCGCATAGACCTGGGATCGATCAAGTACGAAACCCAGGCTCCAGTCACTGTCCGGAATGGTGGTAAAGCTCACCAGGCTGGTACGCCCGTCTATGGTCAGGGTGCGCATGTCGCCGCTGCGGCGCAGTTCACGCAGTGCCGCTGGCGTGAGTTCCGAATTCATGCGTGTGGTCTCGGCCAGGGCCAGCTCCTCGTCGGGGTGGGCAATCAGGTTGCCCTCGCCGTCGACCAGAAAGGCGTAGCCGCTGGCAGTCAGATCGACGGCCAGTACAGAGCGGACAACCTCCTGCAGAGACACATCGGCGCCTACGACGCCCTGACCCGGCCAGGGGGTAGCGAAAGTCAGTATCAGTTCCCCGGTAGCGGCATCGGCATAGGGGCTGGTCAGCACCGAATCGTTGTCGGCCACGGCCAGTTCGTACCAGGGCCGGGTGCGCGGATCATAGTCATCGGGCAGCGGATCTTCCGGACGCAGCGTCATGGTGCCGTCGTCTTCACCCAGATAGGCGAACATATAGTTGCCGGCGCGCACAATCAGATCCAGCACCTCTATGGTGTCCTGGCCAGCGGCGAGCCTGTCAGCGGCGGCCTCCACGGTCTGCTTGTTGCGTGTCAGCCACTGGTCGATGTTGGACGACAGGGTGGCCCCGGCAATGTCGATCTGGCTCGACACCAGATCCAGCGTCTGGTTACGCTGATCAATATAGGCAAAGGCGGAACGCACTGCGATGGCCAGAAAGGCCATCAGCAGCACCGCCAGCATGAGTTTAACGCGCAGGCTGGCCATCTTTTACTCCACTGCAGAATTGGGGGGCGCTGATGACAATTATCGGCCATGCCCCTGTGAACTATAGTCAGACTCGCCAGATTGCATTTGTATCCCGGCCGGATCGTCCTCCATAATGCGGCTATGACCGAAATTCGATCGAGGAAGCGCCCCGCTATGTCGATACCCGTCCGTGTGAGCTTCACCGCATGAGCCAGTCTCTGTCACACCACCTGCTGGTCGCCATGCCGCTGCTGCAGGATGCTTTCTTTGCGCGGGCCGTGGTCTATATTGTGCAGCATGATGATGACGGCGCCATGGGCATCATCGTCAACAAGCCGGTAGCCATGACCCAGGCCGAACTGTTCGGTAATCTGGGCATCCCGGCCGAGAGCAGCGCGACCGCCCCGCCTCTGGTGTTTGGCGGGCCGGTAATGCGCGAGCGCGGTTTCGTGCTGCATGGTGATCAGCAGGAGTGGGAATCCTCGGTCAGCAATGATCACTGGAGCGTTACCACGTCCAAGGACGTTCTGCAGGCCGTTGCCGGCGGCACAGGCCCGGCCCGGTATCAGATCTGCCTCGGTTACGCGGGCTGGGGTGCCGGCCAGCTGGAGCAGGAACTGGCCAGCAATGCCTGGCTGACCGTGCCGGCGCGCGCCGGGCTGGTGTTCGACTGTGCCCCCTATGAGCGCTATGACGCAGCGCTGTCCGAACTGGGCATCGATCCGGCCATGCTGGCCGGCGGTGGCCAGGCCTGATTCGCCAGGGGCGATCCATCTCTGCATCCGTAATGGAGTAACTAGTCATGGCAGCACATGCACAACTGCGCCGTCAGGTCAGACAACTGGGCGAAACGCTGGGCCGCACCATTGCCGGGGCCCATGGTGAAGCCTGGCTGGAGCGGGTGGAAGCGCTGCGCCATCTGGGCAAGGCGGCGCGTGAGGGTGACCTGTCGGCGCGCCAGAAAATGGCCGAAACCTTCCGTACCCACAACGATGAAGACCTGCTGGTACTGGCCCGCGCCTTTGCCCAGTTTCTGAACCTGGCCAATATCGCCGAACAGCACCATACGGTGTCGCCGGCGGGTCGAGCCCAGCAGCCCTATCCGAATCCGCTCCCCGACACCCTCGAGCGTCTGCGTACCGGTGGTGTTACCCAGGCGGCCCGGCAGACGGCGGTGAACAAGCTGCATATGGACATGGTATTGACGGCCCACCCGACCGAGGTCACCCGGCGCACCCTGATCCACAAGTACAGTGAACTGGCCAGTGAACTCTGGCACTGGGATGACGGTCGTGATCCGGAGGCCACCAGGGACGCGGACCGACGCATCGAGGAACTGGTCAGCCAGTCCTGGCATACGGAAGAAATCCGCGCCACGCGACCGACGCCGGTCGATGAGGCCCGCTGGGGCTTTGCCGTTATCGAGAATTCCCTGTGGGACGCAGTACCCCGTTTCCTGCGCGACTATGAATCGACCCTGGCGGAACACGAACTGGATTTGCCGCTGGCCGCCCGGCCGGTACGCTTTTCCTCCTGGATGGGCGGTGATCGGGACGGCAACCCCAACGTCACCGCTGCGGTGACCGAGCAGGTCCTGTTGCTGGCGCGCTGGAAAGCCGCCGAGCTCTTTGCCGATACCCTGCATCAACTGGGGTCGGAACTGTCCATGGCCGACTGCACCGAGGAGTTCCGCACCCTGGCCGGTGACGGCCCCGAACCCTATCGCGCCTTGCTGAAATCACTGCGCAACCGGCTGCTGCAGGTCAAGGAAGCCATCAATCGGCGTCTCAGCGGGGATCGGGTGGCACTGGAAGACTGTCTGCTCAGCGATGATGCCCTGCTGACCCCGCTGCAGGCCTGCCATGATTCCCTGTGTGCCTGTGGCCTCGATGTGATCGCCGATGGCCGACTCAAGGACACCTTGCGCCGGGTACACACCTTCGGTACCGGTCTGCAGCGCCTCGATATCCGCCAGCACAGCGAGTACCACCTCAATGCGCTCGGCGAGCTGACGCGCTATCTGGGCCTGGGCGACTATACCCACTGGACCGAGGAAGAAAAGCAGGCCTTCCTGCTGCGTGAGCTGGCCAGTCGCAGGCCCCTGCTCCCCCGTCAGTGGTCCCCTTCCCCCGAGACCCGGGAGGTGCTGGATACCTGTCGCACGATCAGCCGCTTTCCGCCCGAATCATTCGGACTCTATGTGATTTCCATGGCCAGTCGTCCTTCCGATGTGCTGGCCGTGCAGTTGCTGTTGCGTGAATGCGGAGTCGACTGGGCCATGCCCGTAGCTCCCCTGTTTGAAACCCTGGATGACCTGAACGGCGCCACAGAGACCATTGGCGCGCTGCTGAACATCGACTGGTATCGGGGCTATATTCAAGGTCAGCAGGCGGTCATGATCGGTTATTCGGATTCGGCCAAGGATGCCGGCGTGCTGGCCGCCAACTGGGCCCAGTACCGAGCCCAGGAGGCGCTGGTCAAGCTGGCGCAGACCCATGACCTGACCCTGACCCTGTTCCATGGTCGGGGCGGCAGTATCGGCCGCGGTGGTGGCCCGGCCCATGCCGCCATACTGTCCCAGCCGCCAGGCTCCGTGGACGGCGGTCTGCGGGTCACCGAGCAGGGGGAGATGATTCGTTTCAAGTTCGGTCTGCCGGACCTCGCGGTGCGCAGTCTGCAACTCTATGCCAGTGCACTGCTGGAAGCCCTGCTGCAGCCGCCACCGGAGCCCCAGCCGGCCTGGCGCGACCTGATGGACCGGCTGGCGGATGAATCCTGCCGGCATTATCGCGCCGTGGTCCGGGACGACCCGGATTTTGTGCCCTTTTTCCGTGCCGCGACGCCGGAGCAGGAGCTGGCCAAGCTGCCGCTGGGCAGTCGTCCGACCAAACGCAAGAAGGAAGGCGGCGTAGAATCCCTGCGGGCCATCCCGTGGATTTTTGCCTGGTCACAGAATCGCTTGTTGCTGCCCAGCTGGTTGGGTGCAGTCGAGGCCATCCGCACGGCCCGGGATGGGCAGGATGCAGCCACCCTGGACGAAATGAGTCAGGATTGGCCTTTCTTTGCCACCCGGCTGGCCATGCTGGAAATGGTGTTCATGAAAACCGACGCCGATCTGTCGCGGGCCTATGCTGAGCGCCTGGTGCCAGCCGAATTGCAGCACCTGGGGCAGACCCTGGCTGACCGTCTGCTGGCCGATGCCGCGACGCTCAAGGCACTGCTCAGCGAAGACACGCTGATGCGCAGTGATCAGTGGAACCGCGAGAGCATCCTGCTGCGCGAGCCCTATATCGAACCGCTGCACTGGCTGCAGATAGAACTGCTGGCGCGTGAACGGCAGGCGGAGCGCGAACAGTGGCCGGCGTCCCGAGTGCAGGTGATTGAAAAAGCCTTGATGGTAACCATTGCCGGCATTGCCGCCGGTATGCGCAATACAGGATAACGGAACCGAAACTATGCATGTTGGTTTTCTGATTGAAGACTGGGCGAATCTGGAGCCCGGCAAGAGTTCGACCCTGCTGATCATGCAGGAATGCCTGCAGCGCGGCTACAAGGTGTCGGTCCTTTATGTGCGCAACCTGACCGTGCGCAACAATGTCGTCTATGGTTTCGTCAAGCGGGTGCGCATGTCGGGTGACAAGGTGCCGGAACAGGTGGCCACCTTTTTCAAACGGGCGCAGTTGGATGACAAGCTGATGCCATTGCAGGCGCTGGATGTGATTTTCATCCGCAAGGACCCGCCGATCGACCCCATTACCTACAACTTTCTTGATTCGGTCAAGGACCTGACCATGGTGGTCAACGAGGTCGATGGCCTGCGCAAGGCCAACAACAAGCTCTATACCACCACCTTCCATGACCCCCATAACGAATTCCTGCCGGTCACGCATGTGTCCAAGAACAAGGACTACCTGCTGCGCATGATTCAGGAATCGGAACATGACCGCATGATCCTGAAACCGCTGGACGGTTCCGGCGGCCGTGGCGTGATCGTGCTCGAACGGCGGGCCATGACCAATATCAACTCCCTGCTCGATTTCTACATCGATGGCGGGCGCAACTATGTGATTCTGCAGGAGTATATAGAAGGCGCTGACCAGGGTGATGTCCGGGTGCTGATGCTCAACGGGCGCTTTATCGGCGCCTACAACCGCAAGCCGGCTGAGGGCGAGTTCCGCGCCAATATCCAGACCGGTGGCACGGCCCATGCGTACACCATGACGGCCAGCCAGAAACGCATCCTGCGCAAGGTCGGTCCCAAGCTGGCGCGGGACGGCCTCTATTTTGTAGGCCTGGACATGATTGGCGACAAGATTCTGGAAGTGAATGTCTGCAATCCGGGTGGCATTACCAATATCAATCGTCTGAACAAGGTGAAGCTGCAGCGCCAGGTGGTGGATTTTCTGGAAGAAAAGGTGCACGAGCGGCATCAGGACTCGGCCGAAATGCACGACCGCCTGGCACGACGCCACCAGTCGAAACAGGATGAGCACTGACATTCCGGGGGAGTATTCAGGCGCTGAGGAACTGTTGATGCCGGCAGCCGCCGGAAAAAGCAGAGTCCTTTCTGCACCGGTCAGACGGCGGCTCGCACTGGACCGTTCACCCGCTGGCCAACATCCCTGTTGACACCATCCATGGTGTGGCAGAACAGGGACCAGTGTATGTCAGCGAAAGTCAGAAGTTTATGTCGAAAAGTTGCCAAAATGACCCCCTGAAATGGCACCTTTTATCAACTGGCCACGGCCCGAGTCTGCACGCGATGAAGGCAGAGGCCGTGTCAGCCCATGCTGCGGACTCGGTGAGGTCCTGATTAAAACCGTACCCAGTCCGCAGAATGAGGCTTTGATACTTGGCCGGCTGTTGGCAGAACCTCAGAATAGAAGCCGAATGCATTCAGGGGATCAGTCGTGGCGCAAGACCTGCAGGCCGTTGCTGACCGAATTCGGCGCTATTTCAAACCCAGGCATCTTGATTTCGAAGCGCTGGAGCAGAACATAGGGGAATGCTATGCCCTTAACCTGCGGCGGCTGCGTGCCGAACTGGGGTGGGGGCAGGAGCAGATTGCCGGTGAGATGGGCGTGTCCCGAACCCAGTATCGAAACTACGAGGCCGGTGATTCCTTTCCGCGCATGAGTACCACCGCCCGCTTCATGCAGTTGACGGGTGTGCCCTTTCCCTATTTCTTTATTGGCAGTGGCTATGAGCCCGTGTTCAGCCATCTGCATGTGCGCGGGCACTGGCTGCCGGTGCAGATATTTGCCGGCCGGGCCAGCGATATCCAGTTTGAAGCCGTGGTGGACATTCTGGCCGAGCATCTGCAACGCCGCCTGCCCCGTCCGGAAGCGCTGGCGGCGCTGACCTGGCCGGACCCGGAGGCGGTACGTGCCGAGCTGGATCACTACTATGTACTGGTGGCCAATGGCCTGCGCCAGTTTCGCGAGATCGTGCAGTACCCGCAGGAAGACATGGCGGCCCTGCTGGGGACCACCCAGCGCACACTGTCGCGTTATGAGGATTCCGGCGAGGAACCGCATTTCAGTGTGTTGATGGCGCTGCGCCTGTGGGCGTCCACAGGCCTGGCGCCGATCTGGCTGATGCACGGCACCTGCTTCTTCCGCATGCGGATGCTGCAGCATCAGCGCATGGGTTATCTGGCCCAGCTGCTGGACGATGTGCCGGAGTGCACCCAGGTACAGATGACGTCCCTGATGCGCCAGATCAGCCACCTCACGCTCTGACTGCCCACCCCTTTTCTGCTACAATGCGACCCTTTCCCGACAGGACTTCAGTCATGGTCATGCGGTTCATTGCCGGCGCTGTCTGCCCGGCCTGCGGCGAGCAGGATACGCTGCGCGCCGAAGTTACGGACACACCGGAATTCCAGTATCGGGAGTGTGTATCCTGCGGGTTTTCCGAAACCGGAGCCGAGGCCCAGGCTGCGGCCCGGGAGCCGGTCACCCGGATCAGTGGCAGTGATGCCGGTGATGGCCGTCAGGTGGTCCGTATTCTGCCATCCGGTACCCGCAGCGGTTCCGGTACCGACTGAAATCAGTCATATCACAACAGCCAGGTCGTTGAGGACAGTAGAATGAGCACAGCCAGAGTGGGCGTGATAATGGGCTCCACCTCGGATTGGGACACCATGCAGCACTGCGCGGATACACTGCAGGCCATGGGCATCGAGTTTGAAACCCGTGTGGTCTCTGCCCACCGCACCCCGGACCTGTTGTTCGAGTACGCCGGGCAGGCCGCCGGTCGCGGACTGCAGGTGATTATCGCCGGCGCTGGTGGTGCGGCTCATCTGCCTGGCATGTGTGCGGCCAAGACAGCGCTGCCGGTGCTGGGTGTGCCGGTGCAGTCGAAAGCCCTGAACGGCATGGACTCTCTGCTCAGCATTGTGCAGATGCCGGCCGGCATCCCCACCGGCACCCTGGCCATAGGCCGCGCCGGGGCGGTGAACTCGGCGTTGCTGGCGGCCTCCATTATTGCGCTGCAGGACCCCGAGGTCAGAACGCGACTGGAAGCCTACCGCGCCGCCCAGACTGAGCGGGTGCTGGCCCAGCCGGACCCGTCGGAGCCGACTGCATGACTCGGCTCGGTATCGTCGGGGCGGGCCAGTTGGGCCGCATGATGGCGCTGGCGGCAGCGCCTCTGGGTATACGGACCGTGCTGCTGGACCCCGGAGCCGAGGCCTGCGGGCGCTTCTTCGGTGAGCATCTGATGGCCGGTTTCGATGATCTGGATGCCATGGGGCAGCTGGCGGCCGCTGTCGATGTGGCCACCTTCGAGTTCGAGAATATCCCGCCTGCTTCGGTGGCCTGCCTGGCCGAGCACATTCCGGTCTGGCCGCCTGCCGGTGCACTGGCCACTGCACGCGATCGCTGGGCCGAGAAATCCCTGTTCCGCGAGCTGGATATTCCGCTGCCGCCGGTGGCGCGGATCGACTCCCAGGCCGATCTGGATGCCGCCGTGGGTGACATCGGTCTGCCGGCCGTGCTGAAGACCCGTACCCTGGGTTATGACGGCAAGGGCCAGGCCGTGTTGCGCAGCACCGAGGATGTGGCTGGCGCCTGGGCCGGTCTGGGCAGTGTGCCCTGTGTGCTGGAAGGCTTTGTCGATTTCGATGACGAGCTGTCCTGTATCGGTGTGCGCAGCAGCGCTGGCGAACTGCGTTTCTATGATCTGGTGCTCAACGAACATCAGGCGGGCATCCTGTATCGCTCCACACCGCAGCCACATCATCCGCTGCAGCCGGCTGCCGAGCAGTATGCCGGTCAGGTCATGGATCAGCTCGGTTATGTGGGTGTCATGGCGTTCGAATTCTTCCGCCAGGGTGATCAGCTGCTGGCCAACGAAATAGCACCCCGAGTGCACAACTCCGGCCACTGGACCATCGAGGGCGCTCGTACCAGCCAGTTCGAGAACCATGTACGTGCGGTCTGCGGACTGCCGCTGGGGGATACCGAAACGCGGGAGTCGGTACAGATGCTCAATGTGTACGGAGGCCGGCCCGATGTGAAGAGGCTGCTGAGTGTGCCCGGTGTCAGCTGGCATGACTATGACAAGACGCCCAGGCCCGGCCGCAAGATTGGCCATGTCACCGTGCAGGCGTCAGAGGCCGCTGTGCTGAGTCGTCGGGTGCAGCAGGCGGAATCCTGCCTGCGCAATGATCGCGGGCAATAGTCACTGCTCGGTCAGTGCATGGAACTCATCTATCTGATTCTGGAACAGCGTGCTGAGCTTGTCTTCGGTCACAAAGGTGGTCGGCATGCGAATCTTTGACTCGGTCACATCCACAAAGCGGGAGTCTGCTGCGGCAACCCGCAGGGCCTCCCGCAGGCGATCGACATGGCTGTCCGGAGTGTCGCGCGGTACTGCCAGCACGCGGTAGGCGTGCATCTCCAGGTCGTAGCCCAGCTCCAGCAGGGTGGGCGTATCGGGGTAGGCCATCAGGCGCTCCCGGGTTGGGCTGGCCAGCAGCCGCATCAGGCCGTCGTCCGTGTAGGCACTGTGGGTGCCGCCACTGAAGGCCACATCCGCTTCGCCATTGATAATCAGTGGTGCCATGCCGGCGCCCCCGGTGGTGGGCAGTATCCGCAGATCAATGCCTTCCCGGGCCATCAGTGTCTCCATGACATACTGATCATGCGGGTTCTGGGTGGCATAGATCAGTTCGCCCCGCTCGCGACCGTACTCCAGCATACCTTCCCAGGTGGAAAAAGGTGTATCCGGCCCGGTTACAATGGCGGGCTGATCCAGCGTCACACCGGCCACATAGCGAAAGCTCTGCGCATCATAGGAGGTATTGGTGGTCAGGGGCGTGAACACAAAGGGATTGGACAGGCCGAACTGGAACACATAGCCGCCTTCCAGGCTGCTGGCCAGCATTGCCGCTGCCACGCCACCGCCGCGTCCGGGGTAATGCAGTACCTCGACCGGCTGACCCAGTTCCTCGCTCAGAACTTCGGCCAGTACAATGCCCTGAATATCGGTGCTGCCGCCCGGGTTGAAGCCGATCAGCATGGTCAGCGGACGGGATGGGAAATCGTCGGCCACGGCAGTAAGCGCGAGCGCCAGGCCAGCTAGCAGTGCGATGAGTTGTCGGCGCATTTTCATTGTTCTTTATTGATGTGGCATGCTGAAAATTCTAGGCTGATGGACACGGCTTGTCCAAGCGGATTTTCCGCTTTCGGGCCGCTTCTGGCCTCCGGCCGGAGGACTCTGCCCCATTGCCCCTTTGCTGTGCACTTTTTATCCGTATAATGTGCACCCCGCTGAATGCACCAACGTTTTGAGGCGCCCTGTGAACTTTCCCAACCGTTTTGAGGTCATCGTCATCGGTGGCGGCCACGCCGGCACCGAGGCCGCGCTGGCGGCTGCCCGCATGGGCGTGCAGACGCTGCTGCTGACCCACAACATTGAAACCGTCGGTGTCATGTCCTGCAACCCGGCCATCGGGGGTATCGGCAAGAGTCATCTGGTGAAGGAGATCGACGCTCTGGGTGGCGCCATGGCGCAGGCCACGGATCGTGGCGGTATACAGTTCCGGGTGCTCAACAGCCGCAAGGGCCCGGCGGTGCGCGCGACCCGCGCCCAGGCCGACCGGCAGCTGTATCGTGCTGCCATCCGCGATATCGTCGAAGCCCAGCCCAATCTGTGGATCTTTCAGCAGGGCGCCGATGACCTGATCATGGACGGTGACACTGTCACGGGCGTGGTCACCCAGACCGGTATCCGCATTCACGGCACCACGGTGGTGCTGACCGCCGGCACCTTTCTGGGCGGCCGTATTCATGTCGGGAGCGACAACTATCAGGGTGGCCGCATGGGCGATGCGCCGGCCAATCGCCTGGCCGAACGTTTGCGCGAGATGCCGTTTCGGGTCGGGCGCCTGAAAACCGGCACCCCGGCGCGTATCGACGGGCGCAGTGTCGATTTCAGCGTGATGGAGGAGCAGTGGGGCGATGACCCGCGCCCGGTCATGTCCTATATGGGCAGCCGCAGCGAGCATCCGCAGCAGGTGTGCTGCCACGTGACCCACACCACCGAGCGCACGCACGAGATCATCCGCGCCAATCTGGATCAGTCCGCCATGTACAGCGGCAATATCGAGGGCGTGGGGCCGCGCTACTGCCCGTCTATTGAAGACAAGGTAGTGCGCTTTGCCGACAAGTCGTCGCACCAGATCTTTGTCGAGCCGGAAGGACTGAAATCCAACGAGCTCTATCCCAACGGCATTTCCACCAGCCTGCCGTTCGCGGTGCAGGTCGAATTCATTCACAGCATCCGCGGCTTCGAGAAGGCTCATATCACGCGGCCCGGCTATGCCATCGAGTATGACTACTTCGACCCGCAGGATCTGCGCCACTGGATGGAAACCCGCTTTGCGGGCAACCTGTTCTTCGCCGGGCAGATCAACGGCACCACCGGCTATGAAGAAGCCGGTGCTCAGGGCCTGCTGGCGGGCCTGAATGCCGCCCTGCGAGCGCGTGGCGAAGCACCCTGGTATCCGCGTCGCGATGAAGCCTACACGGGTGTGCTGATTGACGACCTGATCACCATGGGCACCCGCGAGCCCTATCGCATGTTCACCAGCCGCGCCGAATACCGCCTGCTGCTGCGCGAAGACAATGCCGATCAACGCCTCACAGAAAAGGGTCGCGAGCTGGGTCTGGTCGATGACGCGCGCTGGGCGGCCTATTGTGACAAGCGCGAGGCGGTGGCGCGCGAACACGAACGCCTGCGGACCACCTTTGTACAGCCGGGCAGTGCCCAGGCCGAACTGGCCAGTGCCTGGCTGGACCAGCCCCTGAAGCGCGAATATACCCTGCTTGATCTGCTCAAGCGGCCCAAGGTGACCTATGGTGATATTGCAGCGCTGGCGGAGCCCGAAGCCGGTGCTGACCGGGTATCGGATATCGTGGCGCAGCAGGTGGAAACCGAAATCAAGTATGCCGGTTACATTCAACGCCAGCAGGACGAGATCAACCAGCTGCGCCGGCACGAAGACACACCGCTGCCGGAAGATCTGGATTATGCCGGGATCACCGGCCTGTCCAACGAGGTGCGCCAGAAGCTGGCCGAGGTGCGTCCCGGCACCCTGGCCCAGGCCAGTCGTATTTCCGGGGTGACCCCGGCGGCGGTGAGTCTGCTGCTGGTGCACCTGAAGAAGCGCACGGCTGTGCGCAAGTCTGCCTGATGAGTCAGGCAGACACCTATCGTAATGCTCTGCTCGCCGGTGCCGACCAGTTGGCGGTGCAGCTTGATGACCACCAGACTGATCAACTGCTGGCGTATCATGCCGGCCTGGTGAAATGGAATCAGGCCTATAACCTGACCGCAGTGCGCGACCCGCTGGAGATGATCTCGCGTCACCTGCTCGACAGTCTGGCCATTGTGCCCTTCCTGCCCGCCGGCTCACTGCTGGATGTGGGTACCGGCGCCGGCCTGCCGGGGGTGGTGGTGGCCATGGTCCGACCGGACATCGAAGTGACCTGTCTCGACAGCAACGGCAAGAAGATTCGTTTCATTCGCCAGATGATTATGGAACTGGGGTTAAAACAGGTTGCAACGACACAGGCGCGTGTGGAATCCTTTAGCGCTGAACCCTTTAACGCGATTACCAGTCGTGCCTTTGCCTCGCTGGCAGACATGGTGCAGTGGTCGCGTCACCTGCTAGCCAGCGATGGTCAATTTCTGGCCATGAAAGGCCAGTATCCGGAGGCCGAACTGGCGGCTCTGCCCGCCGCAGTAGATGTGCTGGCCGTGCAGCGACTGCATGTGCCGGGCCTACCCGGAGAGCGTCATCTGGTCCGTCTGGGATGGAGTCAGTGATGGCACTGGCCGAGCTGTGCTGGCAGGCAACCGGAGTGAATGCATGAAAAAGATCATTGCCGTCACCAACCAGAAGGGTGGCGTGGGCAAAACCACGACGGCGATCAACCTCGCGGCCTCTCTGGTGGCCACCAAACGCAAGGTGCTGCTGGTGGACCTGGATCCTCAGGGCAACGCCACCATGGGCAGCGGTATCGACAAGAACGATATTGAACACCATCTCTACCATGTGCTGATCGAAGAGATGCCGGTGGCCCGGGTGCTGAAACAGGCCCCGGAAGGCCTGTACGATGTGCTGCCCTCCAACAGCGATGTAACAGCCGCCGAGGTGGAGTTGCTCAGCATGCCGCAGCGGGAACGGCGCCTGACCAATGCGCTGACCCCGATTCAGGACCAGTACGATGTCATCATTCTCGATTGCCCGCCGTCACTGAACATGCTGACGGTCAATGCGCTGACAGCGGCTGATGGCGTGCTGATTCCGGTGCAGTGCGAGTATTTCGCCCTTGAGGGCATTGCTGCCCTGCTCGAAACCATCGAGCAGATCAAGGCCGAGATCAATCCGCGGCTGACCGTCGAGGGGGTGCTGCGTACCATGTACGATGCGCGCACCAGCCTGACCAATGATGTGTCCAATGAGCTGAAGAACCATTTCGGGGCAACGCTGTATCGCACCGTGATTCCGCGCAATATACGCGTGGCCGAGGCGCCGTCTTACGGCCTGCCGGTCATGCATTACGACCAGTCTTCACGCGGGGCACTGTCCTATCTGGCCCTGGCCGGCGAGATGATACGCCGCCAGGAAGATGCGCCGGAACCACAGGCCTGAACAGGGAAACACTGACGTTATGGCAAGCAGAAAACGGGGGCTGGGCAAGGGCCTGAGCAGTCTGATCAGTCAACCGGCGGTGTCCGTGGAAGCGGGCGAGCACGAGCCGGCCACGCCGTCCGCCGACGCCCTGCCATCAACGCGCGAGCAGGCACCATCGGACTTGCGCTACCTGGCGATCGACCAGCTGCAGCCCGGCCAATATCAGCCGCGCCGCGACATGGGGCCGGAAGGTCTGGAAGAGCTGGCCGCCTCTATTCGCTCGCAGGGCATTATCGAGCCCATCGTCGTGCGCCCGATTACCAGCAGCCGCTTCGAGATCATCGCCGGTGAGCGGCGCTGGCGCGCCGCCCGCATGGCGGGCCTGGAGCATATTCCCGCCGTGATCAGGTCGGTCAGCGACGAAGACGCCATTGCCATGGCGCTGATCGAGAATATCCAGCGCGAAGATCTCAACCCGGTGGAAGAAGCCACGGCGCTGATGCGGCTGCAGAAGGAATTCGACCTGACCCAGCAGGAAGTGGCCGACATCGTGGGCAAAAACCGGGCTACGGTGGCGAACCTGCTGCGTCTGCTCAACCTGAGCCCGGAAGTGCGGCGCATGCTGGAGCAGGGTGATCTGGAAATGGGTCACGCCCGCGCCCTGCTCAGCCTGAGCGGTGATACCCAGGACAGCACCGCCCGGGAAGTCGTGGCGCGCGCCCTCAACGTGCGTCAGACCGAACAGCTGGTGCGCCAGGTTGCCGAAGGCCGGGCCGGGGGCAAGAAATCCGCTGCCGACAAGCCGGCAGTGGATGCCAATATCCGCAAACTGGAAGAAACACTGGCCACCCGGATCGGCGCGCCGGTGGCGATTCAGCACAAGGCCAGCGGCAAGGGGTCGCTGGTGATTCGCTACAGCAATCTGGATGAACTGGACGGTATTCTGAATCACCTCAAGTAGGCCGCGTGACCAGGGGCCGGCCAGTGGTCAATGAAATCACAACGGAAATTCAATCAATGGTTGATGCGCCCCCACCTTATCCCTATACTTTGCCGCGTTTTCGCGGATATTCGGCGTTTTCGGTGGCGACAGACGGGCAGGCGGCAGAAACCACAATTTTTAAACGCTACATGATCAGGGGCCTGTTGCTCGAGGCCGGAGTGATCCTGATTGCAGCTGCCCTATTCAGTCTCGTCTCTCCTGCTGTCGGACAGGCCGTCCTGTTGGGCGGTCTTGTCTACGCGGTACCGCACGGATTGTTTACTCTGATGAGTCTGCGACACATCGGGGATACCCAGTCCGCCCGCCTTCTGATGTCACTGGCCGTGGGTTTTTTCGGCAAGCTGGTGTTCATCGCCCTGGCGCTGGGTCTGATATTTACAGGCGAGATGGAGGTCTCCGGGCTGCCGCTGATGCTGGCGCTGGTGATCTTCTACCTTTTTGGCCTGATATTGACCGGTTTCCTAAGTTCAAAGGCTGCTGCGGCAGCAGAAGAGGCATAAACCAACCATGGCATACGAGAACCCTTCTGAGTATATCAATCACCACCTCACCAACCTGACCTACGGGCGCCACCCGGACCTGGGCTGGAAGCTGGCTGAGAGTGGCTCCGAAGCGGCCGAGATGGGCTTCATGTCCATTCATGTCGATTCCATGATGTGGAGTATCGGTCTGGGCGCCCTGTTCCTGTTTCTGTTCTGGCGCGCGGGCAGGAAAGCCACCAGTGATCAGCCGGGCGGTTTCCAGAATGCCATCGAGATGATCCTGGAATTCATCGATGACACCGTCAAACAGGTGTTTCACGGCAAGACCGGTCCGCTCGGCCCGATCGCCCTGACCATCTTCATGTGGGTGCTACTGATGAACTCGATGAAGCTGGTGCCGGTGGATCTGGTGCCCTTCACGCTGGAACAGTTCGGCGTCGGCTATCAGAAAATTGCCCCCACCACCAACCCCAACGTGACGCTCGGCATGGCCACCTTCGTGCTGATGATGGTGGTGTACTACTCCTTCAAGGTGAAAGGCTTCGGGTTTATCAAGGAGCTCTGCTTCACGCCGTTCAACCACTGGCTCTTCATTCCGGTCAACCTGTTCATGGAACTGGTCGGTCTGCTCTCCAAGCCGCTCAGCCTCGGTCTGCGTCTGTTCGGCAACATGTATGCCGGGGAGATGATCTTCATTCTGATCGCGCTGATGTTCAGCGCCGGCTTCCTGCTGTGGCCACTGGCCGGCGGGCTGCAATTCATCTGGGCGGTATTCCATATTCTGGTGGTGTCGCTGCAGGCCTTTATTTTCATGGTGCTGACGGTGGTGTATATCGCCATGGCACACGAGGATCACTGATCGGGCTGAAGCCGGGTCGTGTCGGGGTGCCGCAGGGCGGCACTCAAACGTTTTAACTTTAAACTTCGCAAACTACTGACAATCTGGGAGACAATCATGGATATGGTATATCTGACTGTTGCAATCATCATGGGCCTGGGCGCTGTATCGGCTCCGTTCTCCATCAGCCTGCTGGGCAGCAAGCTGCTGGAAACCTCTGCCCGTCAGCCTGAACTGGCGCCGGCTCTGCAGACCAAGTTCTTCATCATCGCTGGTCTGGTTGAGGCTCTGCCGATTATCGGTGTGGGTATTTCCATGTACCTGATCTTCGTTGTTGCTTAAGACAGAGTTGCACACACACCGGTGAGCGCCTGTCAGCGCTCACTACGCGTAACTCAACAGCAAACGAGGTGAAGGCGTGAATTTCAACCTGACATTTATCGGACAAATCATCACCTTTGGTGTGTTCGTCTGGTTTTGCGCCCGCTTCGTATGGCCGCCGCTTATGCAGGCCATGCAGGAACGCCAGAAAAAAATCGCTGATGGCCTGAATGCGGCCGATCGAGCAGCGAAAGATCTGGAGCTGGCACAAGACAATGCCGCCGAGAAACTGCGCGAAGCCAAGGAACAGGCTGCTTCCATTGTTGAGCAGGCCAATCGTCGCGCCAGCAAGATCGTCGAAGAGGCCAAGGCGGATGCCCGGGCCGAAGGCGATCGTCTGCGCAAGGCCACTCAGGAAGAGATCGAGCATGAACGCAACCAGGCCCGCGAAGCACTGCGTGCCCAGGTTGCGGTTCTGGCTTTGGCGGGCGCCGAAAAGGTGGTGGACGCATCGGTGGATGAGAAAGTCCACAACGAGATGTTACAGAAGCTGGCATCGGAACTTTAAGGGGGCGACGCTATGGCGGAACTGAGCACATTGGCGCGACCCTATGCGAAAGCAGCGTTCGACGCAGCCCAGGCGGGTAAGAACCTGTCGGGCTGGTCGGCCATGTTGCGTTCTCTGGCGACCGTCCTGTCACTGCCGGCCGTGCAGGCCCTGGCTGAAAATGCCAGCCTGAGCAGTGCGGAGAAGGTCAGGCGACTGGCAGATCTCTGCCGGGAAGACATTGCCGAGGGGGGTGAGAACCTGTTGCAGATGATGGCGGAAAACAACCGTCTGACTCTGATGCCCGCCGTATTCGAGCAATTCGAGACCCTGCGTCTGGCGGCCGAAGAGACGGCGGACGTAACCATCTCCTCTGCCTTCGCACTGACCGATGAACAGATCACTCTCCTGCGAGACAAACTCACCGCCCGTCTTGGCCACAAGGTATCGATTTCCACCGAGGTGGATCAATCCCTGAAGGCCGGTGCCATTATCCGTTATGGTGATACTGTCATCGACGGTTCGGCCCGCGGACGGCTGGTGAAACTGGCAGAAGCGATGAATTCCTAATTGAGGGAAACAGCATGCAGCAATTAAATCCTTCAGAAATCAGTGAAGTGATTCGCAAGCGCATAGAAGGGCTTGATGTCACTTCCGAAGCCAAGAATGAAGGCACCATCGTCTCCGTTTCCGACGGTATCGTGCGTGTGCACGGCCTGGCTGACGTGATGTACGGTGAAATGATCGCCTTCCAGGACGGTCTCTTTGGTATGGCCCTGAACCTGGAGCGCGACTCTGTCGGTGCCGTGGTTCTGGGTGACTACAAGAGCCTGGCCGAAGGCCAGAAATGTCATTGTACCGGCCGCATCCTGGAAGTGCCGGTGGGCACCGAACTGCTGGGTCGTGTACTCGACGGCCTGGGCAACCCCATCGACGGCAAGGGCGACCTGAACAACAAGCAGACCGACGCGCTGGAAAAAGTGGCGCCCGGCGTTATTGCCCGCCAGTCGGTCGACCAGCCCCTGCAGACCGGCTA
The DNA here is from genome assembly GCF_004768465.1 of Natronospirillum operosum. Lineage (GTDB taxonomy): Bacteria > Pseudomonadota > Gammaproteobacteria > Pseudomonadales > Natronospirillaceae > Natronospirillum > Natronospirillum operosum. The sequence continues at coordinate 26,609 of NZ_SRMF01000008.1, read as the reverse complement.
CAAGGCCGTTGACTCCATGGTGCCGATCGGTCGCGGTCAGCGCGAGCTGATCATCGGTGACCGTCAGACCGGCAAGACCGCGCTGGCTGTCGATGCGATCATCAACCAGAAAGGCACCGGCATCAAGTGTGTCTATGTGGCGATCGGCCAGAAGCAGTCCACCATTGCCAACGTGGTGCGCAAGCTGGAAGAGCATGGCGCGATGGAGCACACCATCATCGTCGCCGCTTCGGCGTCCGATCCCGCCTCCATGCAGTTCCTGGCGCCGTATGCCGGCTGCACCATGGGTGAGTATTTCCGCGATCGCGGCGAAGACGCCCTGATCGTCTTTGACGATCTGACCAAGCAGGCCTGGGCCTACCGCCAGATTTCCCTGCTGCTGCGTCGTCCGCCGGGCCGTGAAGCCTATCCGGGTGATGTTTTCTACCTGCACTCACGTCTGCTCGAGCGCGCTTCCCGGATCAATGCCGAAGAAGTGGAAAAGCTGACCAATGGCGAAGTGAAGGGCAAGACCGGTTCGCTGACCGCGCTGCCGATCATCGAGACTCAGGGTGGCGACGTATCGGCTTTCGTACCGACCAACGTTATCTCCATCACCGATGGTCAGATCTTCCTCGAAACCGATCTGTTCAACTCCGGTATTCGTCCTGCGATGAACGCGGGTATCTCCGTATCGCGGGTGGGTGGTTCGGCCCAGGCCAAGATCGTCAAGAAGCTGTCCGGTGGTATCCGTACCGCGCTGGCGCAGTATCGTGAGCTGGCAGCCTTCTCCCAGTTCGCTTCCGATCTGGACGAAGCGACCAAGGCCCAGTTGCAGCACGGTGAGCGTGTCACCGAGCTGATGAAGCAGGCTCAGTACAAGCCATTGAGCATTGCGCAGATGGCGATCTCGATCTTTGCGGCCAACGAAGGCCACCTGAAGGATGTTGAAGTCAGCGACATTGGCGCCTTTGAAGCAGAACTGCATGAATACATGCAGGAGAACCATGGCGACCTGATGCAGGAAATTGTCGAGACCGGCAAGTTTGATGATGCCGTTCAGTCTGCATTCAAGGAAGCCCTGGAGAAGTTCAAGGCGTCCCGAAACTGATGTGCCGGAGCCGCACGGGCGTGCGGCTCCGCTTCAACTGAGGCGACATAAGTTATGGCAGCCGGAAAAGAGATTCGCTCCAAAATAGGGAGCATCAAGAACACACAGAAGATCACTTCGGCCATGGAAATGGTGGCGGCGAGCAAAACGCGCAAAGCGCAGGATCGCATGAAAGCCACCAAACCCTACGCCGAGCGGATGCGCACCGTGATTGGCCATGTGGCCAATGCAGATACGGATTACAACTACACGCACCCCTACCTGGAACAGCGGGAAGTGCAGCGTGTCGGTTATATCGTTGTGTCGACGGATCGCGGTCTCTGCGGTGGTCTGAACGTGAACATGTTCAAGGCCGCACTGAAGTCGGTACTCGAGTGGAAGGGCCAGAATGTCGAAATCGAAGTCTGTGCCATCGGCAAGAAAGGCGTCGGCTTCTTCCGCAAGTCAGGTATTCCTGTCGTTGGCGCGACCAGCGGCCTGGGCGACAGGCCTGAAGTAAAAGACATCATCGGTACTGCCCAGATCATGCTGGACAAGTATGCGGCAGGCGAAATTGACCGTATCTACCTGGTCGGCAACGAGTTCGTCAACACCATGGTGCAGGTGCCCAGGGTGGAGCAGTTGCTGCCGCTGGTGCCGGGCGACGACAGTACCAAACGCAGCAATGTGTGGGACTACATCTATGAGCCCGATGCACGCGAGCTGCTGGACAAGATGTTTGATCGTTATATCGAGGCCCTGGTGTACCAGGCAGTGGTTGAGAACCTGGCCTGCGAGCAGTCTGCGCGCATGATGGCCATGAAGAACGCCACCGACAATGCCGGTAACCTGATGGAAGAGCTGGAGCTGGTCTACAACAAGGCCCGCCAGGCAGCCATTACCCAGGAGCTCGGGGAAATCGTGAGCGGCGCGGCTGCGGTCTGATGAATTCAGGATTGAGAGGAAATAGCAATGAGTAGCGGAAAGATCGTACAGATCATCGGCGCTGTCATCGACGTGGAATTTCCACGCGACTCCGTACCCAAGGTGTATGACGCGTTGAAAGTGGCCGAAAAAGGCCTGACGCTGGAAGTTCAGCAGCAGTTGGGTGACGGCGTGGTCCGGGCTATCGCCATGGGTGCTTCCGAGGGCCTGACCCGCGGCCTGGCTGTGGACAACACCAATGAGCCCATCATGGTGCCGGTCGGCACTGCAACTCTGGGCCGCATCATGGACGTGCTGGGTGATCCGATCGACGAAAGAGGTCCGATCGGTGAACAGGAACGCATGTCCATTCACCAGAATGCACCCAGCTATGCCGAGCAGTCGCAGAGCCAGGAACTGCTGGAAACCGGTATCAAGGTTATCGACCTGATCTGCCCGTTTGCCAAGGGTGGTAAAGTCGGCCTGTTCGGCGGTGCCGGTGTGGGCAAGACGGTCAACATGCTCGAGCTGATCAACAACATCGCGCGGGAGCACAGCGGTCTGTCCGTGTTCGCGGGTGTGGGCGAGCGGACTCGGGAAGGTAACGACTTCTATCACGAGATGTCCGAAGCCGGTGTTATCCAGCTCGAGAACCTGCCCGAATCCAAGGTGGCGATGGTTTACGGCCAGATGAACGAGCCGCCGGGCAACCGTCTGCGTGTGGCGCTGACCGGCCTGACCATGGCGGAAAAGTTCCGTGACGAAGGTCGTGACGTCCTGTTCTTTGTCGACAACATCTATCGTTATACGCTGGCGGGTACCGAGGTATCGGCACTGCTGGGTCGTATGCCTTCCGCAGTAGGTTATCAGCCGACGCTGGCCGAAGAGATGGGTCAACTGCAGGAGCGGATCACTTCCACCAAGAAGGGATCCATCACCTCCGTGCAGGCCGTCTATGTGCCGGCGGATGACTTGACCGACCCGTCGCCGGCGACCACCTTCGCCCACCTGGATGCGACCGTGGTACTGAGCCGGGATATCGCCGCCCTGGGTATCTACCCGGCGGTTGACCCGCTCGACTCGACGTCTCGTCAGTTGGACCCGCTGGTCATCGGTCAGGAGCACTATGAAGTGGCCCGTGACACCCAGCAGGTGCTGCAGCGCTATAACGAGCTGAAGGACATCATTGCCATTCTGGGTATGGACGAACTGTCCGACGAAGACAAGCAGATTGTCGCCCGGGCACGCAAGATCCAGCGCTTCCTGTCACAGCCGTTCCACGTGGCCGAGGTCTTCACCGGGTCGCCGGGTGTCTATGTGTCACTGAAAGACACTATTGCCGGCTTCCAGGGTATTCTGAAGGGCGAGTACGACCACATTTCCGAGCAGTACTTCTACATGAAGGGTACTATTCAGGAAGTGATCGAGGCCTACGAGAGCAGTGAGAAGAAGTAAACCACTCACCAGGAGACAATCATGGCAATGAGCGTACATTGCGACATCGTCAGTGCCGAAGGTGAGATCTTCTCCGGGCTGGTGGAACTGCTGGTCGCCCCTGCTGCGCAGGGCGAGATCGGCATTCTGCCCAATCACGCACCGCTGCTGACCACCATTGACGCCGGGCCGATCAAGATCGTGCGTCAGGGTGGCACAGAAGAGGTCATGTACGTGTCCGGTGGCTTCCTGGAAGTCCAGCCCGATACCATTACCGTGCTGGCTGATACCATCACGCGTGGTGAAGAGCTGGATGAAGCGGCCATCGAAAAGGCCCGCGAACAGGCCAAGAAGGCGCTGCTCGAAGGCAGCCCCGACGACACCGACTACGAGATGGCAGCGGCGCGCCTGGCAGAAGCCATGGCGCAGCTGCGGGTGCTGTCCCAGATCCGGAAGTACAAGAAGTAAGGTCGAACCGTTCGACACCTCTGAAAAGCGGCCTGCGGGCCGCTTTTTTGTGGGTGTCAGAAAGCCCGCATGCGGCTGGCTATATCCGAAATATCTGTTCTGGTGTGGCTGCGCTCCTCATCCCATTGCCCGAACTGCCTGTGTGGTGTGACAATAAACAAAACAAAAGGCCGCGCCATGTCATTGCCAGATCTGAACCTTATTCGGGTGTTCGTTGTGCTGTATGAGACCGGCAGCGTGACGCAGTGTGCCCGGCGTCTGAATGTGACCCAGCCGTCTGTAAGCTATGCTTTGTCGCGCTTGCGCGACCAGTTGGATGATCGGCTGTTCGTGCGACGCCACCAGGCCATGACGCCCACCATGACGGCGCATCAGATCTATCCAGATCTGAAAGCGGCGCTGCAGACGCTGGAGACCCACCTGAACAGCCGGCATCATTTTGACCCGGCGCAGTGCAATATGCGCTTTCGTCTGGCGCTGACGGATCTGGGTGAGATGGTGTTTCTGCCGACCATTCTGAATCACTTGCAAAGTGCAGCACCTGACCTGGAGCTGGAGGTCGTACCGTTGCAGATCGAGGACGTGCCGGAGTGGCTCACGGCGGGTCAGGTGAATGCAGTAATTTGCAGTCGTCCCATCGAACTGCGCAGCCTGGAACGTCAGCCCATTGCCCGTGACCGCTACGTCTGCATGGCACGCGCGGATACCTTCGAAGAGGGTCCCATGACGCTGGAGACCTTCTCACAGCGCAAGCAGGTGGTCGTGTCCGGGGCGTCCGGGCACAGCCTGGTCGAAGACATCCTTCACCAGATGAATGTGCAACGGAAAGTGGCACTGGAAGTGCCGCACTTTTCCATACTGCCCAGCCTGTTGATGACCAGTGGGTTCATGAGCGTCCTGCCCATCCAGATCGCCAACCAGTTTGCCGCCGGCCATGATCTGGCCGTGCGATCATTGCCCTTTCAGGTGCCCGACTTCCATGTGTCCCTCTACTGGCATATCCACGCCAACCGCTCTCCAGCCCAGCACTGGTTCTGTCAGGCGGTACTGGAAGCGGTACGGTCCATGAACATACCGGAGCCGGAGGTGCTGGTATCCCGCCTGTTCGGTCAGATCGACAAGCCCACTGACTCTGGGGCGGCCCGTTAAAAGGTGGTACTCACCTCGATCAGGAAGGGTCGGTTGTTCTGCGCCATAGCCTGCTGGAACAGATACTCGAAAGTCTCGGCGTTGTGGGCCGCACCGGCTTCTACACCATAGCCTTTGGCGATGGCACAGAAGTCCAGATCGGGCACATCCAGACCGGGTGAGTCTTCGGCCCCCAGCAGGGACGCAAACCCGCGCAACGCGCCATAGGTACCGTTCTTGAGAATCACGAATATCACCGGCACCTGGTATTGGGCCGCTGACCAAAGGGCGGTGATGCCATAGTTGGCGGATCCGTCACCGATGGCAGCCACCACACGTCGCTCGGGCATGGCCAGTTGCACGCCCACGGCCGCGGGCAGGCCAAAGCCCAGACCGCCAGCCGCCGGGAAGAAATAGCTGTTGGGCTGGGTCATGTGGATTTGCGACCAGAAGGCCTCCTTGGTGGCCGTGGCTTCTTTCACATAGGACACATTGTCCGGCGCTAGCCGGTTCAACAGATGGAAGAGGTTTTCCGGATGCATGGCGCCGGGCGGATCCGGCGACAGCTCGGTCTGAGGCACGGGCTCGGGCAGCGCACGCCCGGAGAGATTCAGGGCGTCCACCAGGCCCGCCAGCCCCTGTTTCACACTGGTGACCAGGGCTTCGCCAAAGGGTGCCCGGGCCGCCTGTCTCGGGTCGCCGGTGATGTGCAGCACACGGGCACCGGCGGGCAGGTAATCACCCGGGAGGTTCTTGTGATAGCGGAATACCGGCGCCCCCGCCACCAGGATGACATCGTGACCTTCCAGATGCTCATGGATTTCCCGAATGGAAATCGGCAGCACGCCGCGGAAAGCGGGATGATTGGTGGGGAAGGGGCAGCGGGACTCCGACGGTGCCACCCAGACCGGCGCGCCCAGAGCATTGGCCAGCTCCACGGCATCGCTGTTGGCGCGCTGTGCGTCCACTTCCGGCCCCAGGACCAGCAGCGGGTTATCTGCCTGCGCCAGCACATCGGCCCAGTCTTTGAGCTGATCCGGGTGCGGTCCGGCGCCCACCTCCACGGTCCGCTGCAACAGATGGTCCATATTGGCATCGGTTTCCTCGTCCCAGTCACTATAGGGAATGGAAAGATAGGTTGGCCCCGGTGTTGGCAGCGTCGCTTCGTGAATGGCCTGACTCATGGCTCTGGGTACGTCGGAGGCCTCGGCCGGTTCAAAGCTCCACTTTACCAGCGGCAGAGGCAGTTGCGCGGCGTCCACATTGGTGAGCATGGCTTCCACCCCCATCAGGTTCCGCGCCTGCTGGCCGGCGGTGACCACCAGGGGGCTCTGGGAGTAATAGGCATTGGTCAGCGCCCCCATGGCGTTGCCCGTGCCGGCAGCGGCATGCAGGTTCACCAGGGTTGGCTGCCCGGAGGCCAGAGCATAACCGTCGGCCATGCCCATGACCACGCCTTCCTGCAGGCCCAGAATGTAACGGAAGTCACTGGGAAAGTTTTTCAGAAACGGCAGTTCGTTGGAGCCGGGGTTACCGAACATCGTGGTCATGCCGTATTTTCTCAGCAACTCATAGGTAAATGCGCGAATCGAAGTGTCGGTCATAATTCATACCACCATTACATACTGTTGGGTAACACCAGCACCAGCCACGGGAAGAGCAGCAGCAGGCCGAGGCGAACAAAATCGGACATGACAAAGGGCAATACGCCCTTGTAGACCTGGCCCAGGGTCACATTGGGTGCCACGGACCGGATGATGAAGCAGTTGATGCCTATGGGCGGGGTGATCATGCCCATTTCCACCGCCACCACGACCAGGATGCCGAACCAGATGGGGTCAAAGCCCAGGCTCTGGACCACGGGGAAGACGATGGGCACCATGAGAATGATCATGGCCATGGGATCCAGCACACAGCCCATGATGATGAACGCGGCCAGAATCAGCAGCAGGACGCCGTAGTCCCCAATGGGCAGAGACACCAGCCAACTGGTAAGCGCCTGCGGGGTCTGCGTGACCGCCAGGAAGTAGCTGAACAGCATGGCGCCAACCAGGATCATGAAAATGCTCACTGAGGTTCTAAGCGCCTCGATCAGGCATTTCACCGTAGTAGGGAAGTCCAGGCGGCCACGTACCACGCCAATGATGAAGGTACAGACGGCACCCAGAGCGGCCGCTTCCACGGGGGTGACTACCCCCAGATAGATACCACCCACCACGGCCATGAACAGCAGGATGACCGCCCACACACCGCGCAGGGAGTTGAACTTTTCACGCCAGTCCGTGCGTTCGCCCTGGGGCATGGAGTCGGGCCTGCGCCAGGCGATGATGCGAATCACGGCAATCTGCACCCCAATGGCCAGAATGCCAGGGATAATCCCCGCCACCAGCAGCTTGCCGATGTCCTGTTCGGTGAGAAACCCGTAGAGCACCAGCACCACGGACGGCGGAATCAGAATCCCCAAGGTGCCGCCGGAGGCAATAACGCCAGATGCCACACTGTTGCTGTAACCTTGGCGTTGCATCTCGGGCAGGGCCACCTTGGTCATGGTGGCGGCTGTTGCCACGGATGACCCGCAGATGGCGGCAAAGCCCCCACAGGCGGCCAGGGTCGACATGGCCATACCACCCTTGAAGCGCCCCAGCCAGGCCTGGCCCACGCGGAACAGTTCCCGGCTCATGCCAGTGGCGGTAGCGAACACGCCCATGAGAATGAACATGGGAATCAGGCTCAGGTTGTAATTGGTGACCGTGCGTATGGGCGAAGAGGCCAGAGTCGCCAGGGCCGGGTCGACACTGACCACGGCTGCAAAACCACCGAGCCCTACCAGCCCCATGGCAATACCCACGGGCACCCGCAAAAAGATCATGGTAAACAGGACGATAAAGCCCAGAATCGCAATGAGATCACGTTCCATCAGTTTGGTTCTCCAGCGTTTTCAGCGGCTTCATCGGCAATGCTTTTCTTGGCTGGCAAGCCGGCCGGATTGAACACCAGCAGCCACAAACGGGCCACGATGAGCATCACAGCGGCGGCAACACCCAGCCAGGCCATTAAGTAGAACGGCCAGACCGCAGTGCGGGTGTCCACCGTCACCTGACCGGCATCACGCACGGAACCCACATGCTTGAGCAGCATCCAGCAGAACAGACCGACAAAAATCAGAATCAGCATCTGGCCCAGAATATCCACAATGCGTTTCATCGCCGGCGGGAAACCCATATACAGCAGGTCTACCGATATGTGTTCGTCGCGCCAGGAGGCGCTGGACAATCCCCACAGCAGCGCCACGCCCAACATCAGGCTGGCAAACGCATGGGCATCAAGAATGGGTGCGCCCCACAGATAGCGGGCTGCTGCAGACACAAATACCAGCGAGGTTACTGCTGCCAGAAAGACACTGGCGATGCGCTCTACCCAGGTTGCAAACCCGTTGAGCAACTTTGTGAATGACATGATTGAAAGTGCCTCATTGGAAGTGAGGCCAGCCAGGCGAAGCTGGCTGGTCCGGCGGACGTCAGTTAGTCGCCGTACAGGGCATCAACTGCCCGCAGACGATCCGTCAGATCTTCCCAAAGGGCATCAGGATCACCGCCGTTGGCGCGTACATCCTCAGCCCAGGAAGCCTGGAGTTCGCTGGCGGCATCCACCCAGGCAGACACTTCGGAGTCGTCGGGCGTGTAGACTTCGTGGTCCGGGTTATCGATGAAGCCCTGACGTGCTTCGGCGCCCGCCGCGTTCCAGTCGCCGATCAACCGGCTGGACCATTCAGCGCTGCAATGCTCGTCCATAACAGCCTGGTCTTCAGGAGACAGGCTGTCATAGGTGTTCTGATTCATGATCAGGCCGAACACATTGACGTACAGAGGCACATCCAGGTGGTAATCCACCACATCATTGATACCGAAGGTATTCAGGCTATCCCAGGGGAAGCCGATGCCATCGGCCACACCACGGGCAATGGCCTCACGGGACTCGGGCGCGGACACCTGAACGTTACTGGCCCCCAGGCTGTTGAACATGGTGCCCACAATGCCATTGGGTGGCCGCATGTTCAGGCCGGACAGATCCTCCGGCATGACAACACGCTCACCACTCATGTGGATGGCCCCCGTGGGTTGCAGGAACAGCATGCACACCTTGGCTCCGGTCACCTCATGAGCGCCTTGCTCCTGGTACCAGTCGTGGTAGACACCGGAGGCGGCGATGGGGTCGGAGACCACAAACGGAATTTCAGCGGCCCCGGAAATGGGGAAACGACCCGTGGTGTAGCTGAGGTTGGTAAAGGAAATGTCCGAGATTCCGTCACGTGCCATATCATGGTGATCTTCCGCCGCACCCAGTTGCTGTGCGGGGTACAGCGTAAAGGTCACCGACCCGTCTGTGGCCTCGGTGATGGATTCCATCCAGGCTTCAAAGCCGCCAGTGGACAGGGGATGACTGTCGGGCAACCAGCTGGCAAAGCGCAAGTCAGCCTGGGCATTGGCAGCGGCACAGGTCAGGGTCAGCGCCCCGACGGCAAGGGATAAACACAGTTTGTTGGGCTTGAAGGGCATGGTAGTCACCTTTTCGTTGTTGTTTTACGTTTGTCGTGCGGCCATTGATGGGCGCTCAGCACCGTATCAATGTCCGTGTTAAACCGATCAAATCGGATAATGGCGCGGCCCCATCTGTATTGTCATCCAGCGCAGCTCGGTAAATTCCTCGATGCCGGCACGTCCGCCAAAACGGCCATAACCACTGGCTTTCACACCGCCAAAGGGCATCTGGGGTTCGTCGTGTACCGTGGGAGCGTTGATGTGACAGATGCCTGACTGGATCTGCTGACTCACCTTCATGGCCCGCGCAATGTCTTGGCTGAACACGGCGGCCGACAGCCCGTATTCGGTGTCATTGGCCAGGCGCAGCGCATCTTCGTCGCTCCTGGCGCGGATCACTGTCAGCAGGGGTCCGAACGACTCTTCGGTGTACAGGCGCATTCTTTCCGTTACGCCGTCTACCACGGTGGGCTGCATGATGACGCCGTCGGCCTCACCCCCGGTGGTGACACGGGCCCCCAGGCGGGTAGCATCCTTGACCAGAGCGTTCTGCTTCTCGCCGGATTCTCGGCTGATCAGGGTACCCAGGTGGTTGGATTCGTCCGTTGGATCACCCGCTTTCAGGGTCTTCACCTTGGCGGTAAGCTTCTCCACAAATTCGTCGGCTACTTTCTCGTCCACAATCACCCGCTCAGTGGACATGCAGATCTGGCCCTGATGGAAGAAGGCGCCGAAGGCAGTGGCCGCCACCGCATCGTCCAGGTTGGCATCATCCAGCACCAGCAACGGCGCCTTGCCACCCAGTTCCAGCAGCGCCGGCTTCAGGTGCTCGGCGGCTTTCTGCGCAATCAATTTGCCAATACCGGTGGAACCGGTGAAATTGACGCGACGGACCGCCGGGGCCTCGATGAGTGAGTTGACCACTTCGGCGGCGTCATCCGGGGCGTTGGTAATGCAGTTGACCTCGCCGTTGTTCAGCCCGGCGTCATGGAGCACTTCAGCGATCAGGTGATGTGTTGCCGGGCACTGCTCGGAGGCCTTGAGAATCACGGTATTGCCGCACGCCAGAGGCGTGGCGATGGCGCGAGTACCCAGGATGACCGGTGCATTCCAAGGTGCGATGCCCAGCACCACACCGCAGGGAACCCGCACACCCATGGCCATGTTGTCGGGCACATCCGAGGGAATCACGCTGCCTTGAACCTGTGTGGTCAGCGACGCCGCCTCACGCAGCATGCCGGCGGCCACCATGCAGTTGAAGCCGGACCAGGCTGGCGTAGCGCCGGTTTCCGCCACCATGCGTTCAATGAAATCACCCTGGCGGGCTTCCATCAGTTCGGCCGCTTTCAGCAACACGGCCCGGCGCTGACTGGGGCCTGTTTTCGACCAGTTGGCAAACGCCTTGTCTGCTGCCAACACGGCACTTTTGGCGTCCTCTCCATTGGCCGCCACGGCAGTCGTGACCATTTTTTCGGACAGAGGATTAGCCCGGGTGAATGTTTTCTTCTTCGTGCCCAAAGCAGATTGGCCGCCAATAAGGAGTTTCAGATCAGTCATGCTGTGCCTCTCAAGATGTTTTGAATGCAACACACTCCACAAAGGAGAAACGCGTGCGGATTTCTTGTTCTTGTGTCTGTTTTTGATCCTAGGCAGACCATATACATCAATCAAATCAATATTATTTCTATAGTAAATAGATAGTATCTATTCTATAGGGCAACATTGGGTACAGACGGGACGGGCAGTGGTATATAACGGGCGTATGGGCCGGGTGAAGCCGACCCTGCTCAGCGGGGCTGCTGTTGCGTGATGCAGTGAATGTTGCCGCCGCCCAGGAGGATCTCCCGGCCGGGTACGGTGACGATCTCGTAGTCCGGCAGCCAGTCCTGCAGGCATTGCCGGGCGATGTCGTCCATGGGGTCATCGAAGGCGGGCATGATGATGCCGCCATTGGTGATCAGAAAGTTGATATAGCTGGCGGCCAGCCGGTCGCCGGCGGCGCGTGACATGCCGCTGCTGTCCGGGTCAATGCCGGCGGCTTCTTCGGCGGTCATGTACAGCGGCCCCGGCAGAGGCAGCCTGTGCACGGTGAGTGAGCGCCCACGTGCGTCAGTCTGGCTCTCAAGAGCGGCCAAGGCCGCCTGAGACCGGGCATGCTGTGGGTCGTTCTCGTCATCGGTCCAGGCCAGGGCGATTTCGCCGGGGCGGATAAAGCAGGCCATGTTGTCGACATGGCCGTCCGTTTCGTCTTCAAAAATACCCTCCGGTATCCACAGCACCTTCTCGGCTCCCAGCCAGGCGCACAGGCGCTGCTCGATGTCTTGTCGTGACAGGTGCGGATTGCGGTTCGGGTGCAGCAGGCATTCCTCGGTGGTCAGCACGGTGCCTTCGCCGTCCACATGGATGGCGCCGCCTTCGAGCACAAAGTCGGCACGATGGGCCGGTGTGCGGGTCATCGACAACACCTTGTCAGCGATCTCGTTATCCCTGTCCCAGGGGAAATAGAGCCCGCTGTGCAGGCCACCCCAGGCGTTGAACTGCCAGTCTATGCCGCGCAGCTCGCCGCTCTGCTGATGCTGTACGAAGGTCGGCCCGACGTCGCGCATCCAGGCATCGTTGCTGCTCAGTTCCACTACCCGGATAGCCGGGTCGGCTCCGAAGCAGCTGCGGGCATGCCGGTACTGGCCGGCGGAGACCCCCAGAGTTACCGGAGTAAAGCAGCTGATGGCCCGGGCCACCGCCACGAAGGCCCCCTGCGCCGGCTTGGCGCCCAGGCGCCAGTTGTCCGGCCGTTCCGGCCACAGCATCCAGACCGCTGACTGCGGGGCCCATTCGGCGGGCATGCGGAAACCCTTTGGCGGCGGGTTATGGGCTGTGCTCATGACTGAGCCGCCGTATGGCCGTCCTTGGTCAGCAGGGCGCCATAGAGTTCGGGTCGGCGGTCGCGGAACACGCCCCAGGCGTGGCGCTTGGTGCGCAAGGCGGCCAAATCAAAGCTGTGGGTGACGACACCGGTTTCCTGCGTGTCGAGTTCGCCCACCCGGGTGCCGGTTTCATCGGCGATAAAGCTGTTGCCGTAGAAGGTGATCGCGGTACCGTCTATGGCTTCGGTGCCGACCCTGTTGCTGGCGATCAGCGGCATCACATTGGCGGCGGCATGGCCGCACTGGGTGTTCAGCCAGTGGGGTCGGGAATCCAGGGTCGGGTCCTGGGGTTCACTGCCGATAGCCGTGGGGAAGAACAGCAGCTCGGCACCCATCAGGGCCATGGCGCGGGCGGTTTCCGGGAACCACTGATCCCAGCAGATGCCGACGCCGATGCGGGCGTAGGCGGTATCCCAGACCTTGAACCCGGTGTCGCCGGGCGTGAAGTAGAACTTTTCCGAGTAGCCCGGGCCATCAGGGATATGCGCCTTGCGATAGAGGCCCAGTACGCTGCCGTCGGCATCGATGATGGCAATGCTGTTGTAGTAGGCGTTGTTGTCCCGTTCATAGAAGCTGATCGGCAGCACCACCTTGAGCTCATGGGCAACGGCCTGAAAATGCTGCACGGCCGGGTTGTCTTCCAGCGCTGTGGCATGGGCCAGATGGTCGTAGTCCTGATGCTGACAGAAATAGCGGCGCTCGAACAACTCCTGCAGCAGTATGATCTGCGCGCCCTGCGCACTGGCCTGGCGCACCAGCGCCTCGGCGGCCTCGATATTGGCATTGACGTCCCAGCCGCAGGGCATCTGGGTGGCGGCGACGGTAATACGGGTCATGATGTGCAGGGCTCCTGTCAGACGTAGGGCAGCAGCAGATCCAGTTCCATGGGAGTGACCTGCTGTTCGAACAGTCGAGTCTCTCCCCACTTGCAGGCAGCATAGACCGAGGTGAACGCGGTGCCAAAGGTTTCCTGTACCCAGGCGCTTTTTTCAAAGGCGCGCAGGGCGTCCCGCGGGTTGTCGGCCAGGTTTTCATGATCCTGCTCGTAGGCATTGCCCACCACCGCCGGGCCCGGGTCGGCCTTGTGCGTCAGCCCGTACTGAACGCCGGCCAGGACAGCTGCTACCGCCAGGTAGGGGTTGGCATCAGCCCCGGCCAGACGATGCTCGACCCGATAAGCTGCCGCATCGCCGGAGGGGATACGCATGGCCACGGTGCGGTTGTCATAGCCCCAGGTCTTGCTGTTGGGGGCATAGATCTCGGAGCTCAGACGGCGGTAACTGTTGATGGTTGGAAACAGCAGGGCCTGTGACTGGTCGGCCGTCTTCAGCAACCCGCCGATGGCATGACGCAGGGGGGTGTGCTGTTCCGGGTCTTCGGCAGTGAAAATATTCTGTCCCTGATCGTCCAGCATACTCAGGTGGATATGGGTGCCCGAACCGGCCTGGTCGATATAGGGCTTGGCCATGAAGGTGGCTTCGAGACCGAACTCGCGGGCGGCATGACGAATGATGCGCTTGAGCATGATGGCATGATCGGCCGCCATCATGGGGTCCTTGCAGTGGTGCAGGTTGACCTCGAACTGGCCGGGTGCATATTCGGCAATGACGCCATCGGCCGGCAGGTTCTGCTCGCGGGCCATGCGCAGCGCTTCCTGAATGAAGGCGTCGTAGTCGTCCAGATCATCCATGGAATAGACCTGGGTGGAGTTCATGCGCCGACCCGTGGTGGGTGAAACCGGGGGCTGCAGGCGGCCCCAGGCGTCGCGCTCACGGTCGACCAGATAGAATTCCAGTTCGACCGCGACCACGGGTGCGTAGCCCAGAGTCTGGAACTGTCCCAGCACGCGCTGCAGCACCTGCCTGGGGTCGGCCGGAAAAGGCGTCACGCCATCGGTTTCGAACATGGTGACCAGAGCCTGGGCCCGGCCTTCCAGCCAGGGCACCAGGGTCAGTGTGCCCGGCACCGGCCGACAGATGCGATCGGCATCGCCGGTGTCCATACCCAGGCCGGAGGCCTCTACCGTGGTGCCGGTGGCGTCCACCGCATAGACAGAAGCCGGCAGCGAAAAGCCGTCCTTGTAGACCTTGCGAATGGCTTCCCGTTCGACGCGCTTGCCGCGCACCATACCGTTCAGGTCTGTGGTCAGCAGTTCAATGGTCTGCACGTCCGGGTGGGCGTTCAGAAACTCCTTCAGTTCGGTCGACATCTTGCAGTCCTCAGAGCGGGTCCGGGTTCAGCCCGCCCATGCACAGGTATTTGAGTTCGGTGTATTCATCCAGGCCGTGGCGTGAGCCTTCGCGGCCAAGGCCGGACTCCTTCACGCCGCCAAAGGGGGCGATCTCGGTGGAGATGATGCCCTCATTGATGCCGACCATGCCGTATTCGAGCGCCTCGCTGACCCGCCATATGCGGTTCATGTCGCGGCTGTAGAAATAGGCTGCCAGTCCATAGGGCGTGTCATTGGCCAGCTGTACACCCTCGGCATCGGTGTCGAAACGGTACAGGGCCGACACCGGGCCGAAGATTTCTTCCTGCGCCAGGCGCATGGACGGTGTGGTGTCGGCGAGCACAGTCGGCTGGTAGAAATTGCCGCCGAGTTTGTGGCGCGCGCCGCCGGTCAGTACACGGGCGCCCTGCCGGCGGGCATCGGCGACCAGGCTTTCGACCTTGTCCAGGGCGGCTTCGTTGATCAGCGGGCCCTGCTTGATGCCGTCTTCCAGGCCGGCGCCGACGGTCAGTTCTGCCGTGGCCTTGGCCAGCCGTTCGGCAAAGGCATCATAGATGCCGGCCTGCACCAGAAAGCGGTTGGTACAGACACAGGTCTGCCCGGTATTGCGATACTTGGCGGCCATGGCGCCGGCCACAGCAGCGTCCAGGTCGGCGTCGTCAAAGACCAGGAACGGCGCATTGCCGCCCAGTTCCAGTGACACTTTCTTCACGCTGTCGGCGGCCTGCTTGAGCAGAATCTTGCCCACCGCCGTGGAGCCGGTGAAGGACACCTTGCGCACCGCCGGATGGGTGGTCAGCACCTTGCCGACGGCATCGCCCCGGGCTGCGGTAACCACATTGAACACACCGTCAGGCAGCCCGGCTCTCCGGCCCAGTTCGGCCAGCGCGAGTGCGGTCAGCGGGGTCGCTTCGGCAGGCTTGAGCACCATGGTGCAGCCGGCAGCCAGCGCCGGGGCACACTTGCGGGTGATCATGGCGAGCGGGAAATTCCACGGCGTGATGGCCGTGCAGACCCCGACCGGCTGGCGCAGCGTGAGAATGCGGCGATCGTTGTTGGGCGTCGGGATCACCTCGCCATAGGCACGGCGGCCTTCGGCGGCAAACCATTTGATAAAGGAAGCGCCATAGCCGACTTCCCCCAGGGATTCCGCCAGCGGCTTGCCACATTCCTGCGTCATCAGCCGCGCCAGAGGCTCGCGGTGCTCCATGATGAGGTCATGCCAGCGTTCGAGCAACTGAGCCCGTTCGGCCGCCGTGGTATGGCGCCAGTGCCGGTAGGCACGGGCAGCGGAATCAATGGCTTCGGCGGCATCTTCCGGTGTACAGTCGGTCACATCAGCCAGGGTATCGCCGGTGGCCGGGTCGGTAACGGCAAAGGTCCGGTCATGGGGCGCGTCATACCAGGCGTTGTGAATGAAAGCCTGATTGAACAGCAGGTTTTCCGTCATACTGATAGCCTCCTGCTGCCAGTGGGCAGTCTGCGAGTGTCTTGCATCGGTGTTCAGCACCGGATTCCGAAGTTTTCCGGGCCCCTCAATATCGTACGCTCGGCGTGTTCAATATAATGGAGGGGCTCTTTATTTTGAACACTTGTGTTAATTATTTTTTATGATAACGTGTGAAAAAACAAACATTCCCCATGAAAGATAGCATGAAATCAGGTGAGGATATGGCGCATCAGTCAGCGCCGCAAAGGCCCCTGGTGGGCGTGGTGACTGATCTCAAGGAGATCGAACCCCACCGCTTCTTTGCCACCGGTGAGAAGTACCTGCGGGCACTTACTGATGCCGCAGATGTGGTCCCGGTGCTGCTGCCACTGATGGCGGACAGAGTGCATCTGCAGGAATGGCTGCAGCGTCTCGACGGTGTCTTCCTGACCGGCGCCTACTCCAATGTGCACCCCCGCCATTTTGCACAGACAGATGAAATTCCCGATACCCAGCATGACGAAGCCCGCGATGCACTGAGCCTGGATCTGATCCGCGCCACCGTCGATGCCGGAAAGCCGCTGTTGGGTGTCTGTCGCGGCATGCAGGAGATGAATGTCGCTTTTGGGGGCAGTCTGCACCAGAATCTGCATCTGACCGGGCGCTATCAGGAGCATCGGGAGGACAAGTCACAGCCGCTGGCCGTCCAGTACGGACCGGCGCATGATGTCAGTCTGGTACCCGGGGGCGTGCTGGCCCGGGTCACCGGCGTTGAAAACATCACGGTCAATTCCGTGCATACACAGGGCGTTGATCGGTTGGCATCAGGGTTGCAGGTTGAAGCCCGGGCCGAGGATGGGTTGGTCGAAGCCTTCAGTGTCGAAGGCGCCCGCCGCTTTGCGGTGGGCGTCCAGTGGCACCCGGAATGGCAGGTTCTGGAACATCCGCAGAATAAAGCTCTGTTTACGGCCTTTGGTGACGCCTGCCGCGAAGTCGCCGCCGCCAACCAACGGTGACCCCATGAAGAAGCTGACACAGTGGTTGCACGACAACCATATTACGGAAATAGAATGCATCACGCCGGATCAGACCGGCATCGCCCGGGGCAAGATCATGCCCACCGACAAGTTCATTGCCGAAAAGGGCATCCGGCTGCCCGAAAGTGTGCTGCTGCAGACCGCCACCGGTGACTACCCGGACGACGAGACCTACTACAACATTCTGGACCCGGCCGATATCGACATGCGGCTCCGGCCGGATGAAGATGCGGTGTTCATGGTGCCCTGGGCGCATGAACCGACGGCCCAGATCATTCACGACTGCTACGACAGCATGGGCAATGCCATCGAGCTCTCACCGCGCAACGTGCTCAAGCGCGTACTGGCGCTGTACAAGGAGAAAGGCTGGCAGCCCATCGTGGCGCCGGAAGTGGAGTTCTACCTGACCCAGCGCTGCACCGACCCGGACCTCCCCCTGGTCCCCCCCATCGGGCGCTCGGGCCGTGCCGAAAGCGGTCGCCAATCCTTCAGCATTGATGCCGCCAACGAATACGACCCCATCATAGAGGATATCTATGACTGGAGCGAAGCCCAGAATCTGGATATCGACACCCTGATCCACGAAGAAGGGGTGGCGCAGATGGAGTTCAACTTCCGTCACGGAGACCCGCTCAAGCTGGCCGATCAGGTGTTCGTATTCAAGCGCACGGTGCGTGAGGCGGCGCTGAAGCACAATATTTCCGCCACCTTCATGGCCAAGCCCATCACCAATGAGCCGGGCAGCTCGATGCATATCCACCAGAGCCTGCTTGATGCCAAAACCGGGCGTAATCTGTTTTCCAATGAGAACGGCACCATGTCGACGCTGTTTCTCAACTTCATTGCCGGCATGCAGACCTATATCCCCAGAGCCATGCCGCTGTTTGCCCCCAATGTGAACAGCTACCGGCGCTACCTGCCCGGGGAGGCGGGGAACTCTCCGGTCAACATCGAATGGGCCGAAGACAACCGCACCGTGGGCCTGCGTATACCCAATTCCGAACCGGAAGCACGGCGAGTGGAGAACCGGCTGCCCGGCTCCGACACCAACCCCTACCTGGCCATGGCCACCAATCTGGCCTGCGGGTACCTCGGCATGACGCAGGGGCTGACCCCGCGCAAGCCGGTATCCGAACGGCTGGGCACCGAAGCCGACCCGGACATGCCGTTCAATCTGGAAGCGGCACTGGATGCCATGGAAGGGTGTGAAGAACTGCGCGAAATTCTCGGACCGGTGTTTGTGGATGGCTTTATCGCCACCCGCTGGGCCGAGTACGAGGGGTTCAAGCGGGTCATCAGTTCCTGGGAGCGGGAATTCCTGCTCTCCTCGGTGTGAGCGGAGGCCGTAATGACCGGGACAGCTCAGTGGCAACAACAGGCGCGGGAGCATCTGTTTCAGCCCTTTGTCGACAATGCCGCGCTGCAACGTGAAGGCGCCCGCGTCATTACCCGCGCCGAAGGCGCCTGCATCTGGGACAGTGACGGCAACCGCTTTCTGGATGCCTTTGCCGGACTGTGGTGCGTCAATATCGGTTATGGCAGGCCTGAGCTGGCCGCAGTGGCGGCGCGGCAGATGCAGGAGCTGCCCTACTACAACCTCTTCTTCAAGACGGTCACCCCGCCGGTAGCCGAACTCGCGGCTGCCATCGCCGAGTTGGCGCCGGCGCATATGAACCGCGTGTTCTTTACCAATTCCGGCAGCGAAGCCAATGACAGTGTCTACCGCATGGTGCGGCTGTACTGGCAGTTGCAGGAGCAGCCCGAACGGCAGGTGATCATCGCCCGTCACAATGCCTACCATGGTTCTACCGTGGCCGGCGCCAGTCTGGGTGGCATGGCCCCCATGCATCGTCAGGGCGGGCTGCCCATTCCGGGGATAGAGCATATACAGCAGCCCTACTGGTTCGACGAAGGCGGTGACCTGAGTCCCGAAGAGTTCGGTCTGCAGGCTGCCCGGGCCCTGGAAGAGCGGATTCTGGCCGTGGGCCCGGAGAAGGTGGCGGCCTTTATCGCCGAGCCGATTCAGGGCGCCGGCGGGGTCATCATTCCGCCGGCCACTTATTGGCCGGAAATACAGCGCATCGTACGCAAATATAATATTCTTCTGGTCGTGGATGAGGTCATCTGTGGTTTTGGACGCACCGGCGAATGGTTCGGTTCGGATTACTATGATCTGCAGCCGGACCTGATGCCCATTGCCAAGGGTCTTTCATCCGGCTATGCCCCCATTGGCGGGGTCATCATGGCCGATGATTTTGCCACCGTGCTGGCGGAAAAAGCCGGTGACTTCAATCATGGCTTTACCTATTCGGGGCATCCGGTCAGTGCGGCCGTGGCTCTGGAAAACCTGCGTATTCTGCGTGCCGAGGGAATCGTCACGCGGGTACGGGAGCATGCCGGCCCCCGGTTCCGGCAGTGTCTGCAGCAACTGGCTGATCACCCCATGGTGGGTGAGGTCCGTGCTGTCGGCCTGCTGGGTGCGGTGGAGCTGGTCAGAAACAGGGAGACGCGCGAGCGCTTTCCTCAGGTGGGACAGACCGGGGCCTTGTGCCGCGATCTGGCGCTGGAAGAGGGGCTGGTGTTGCGCGCAACGGGGGATACCCTGCTGTTCTCTCCGCCTCTGATCCTGAACGATCAGCAAATGGACGAGATAATCAAAACAACAAAGAGTGCACTGGATCGCGCCTGGGCCCAATTGAATCCAAACAGATAAACTGGACTCCGGCGTCGCTGGCGCTGTGCCGGCACACTCACGACCTAAACAGGGGAACTGAAGCATGCATACAACTCTGAAACTGTCCTTGCTCGGCGTCGCACTGGCGACTGCCAGCGGTATGGCACTGGCGCAGGGCCAGGTCAATGTCTACAACTGGTCCGATTATGTGGCCGAAGACACCATTTCCAACTTCGAGCAGCGTACCGGCATTCGCGTGTCCTATGACGTCTACGATTCGAACGAAGTGCTGGAAGCCGTGGTACTGGCCGGCAGCTCGGGCTACGACGTGGTGGTGCCAACGGGCAGCAACATGGCGCGGCAGATTCAGGCGGGCGCCTATCAGCGCCTCGACAAGTCTCTGTTGCCCAACTACGAGAACCTGGACTCGGCCCTGCTCGAGTCACTGCAAACCTATGATCCGAACCAGGAGTACTCTGTACCCTACCAGTGGGGCACCACAGGTATAGGCTATAACGCGCAGATGGTTGAAGAGATTCTGGGTGAAGACGCGCCGATAGGCAGTTGGGACCTGGTGTTTGATCCGCAATACGCCTCACAACTGGCTGAATGCGGTATTTCGTTTCTGGACAGCGGTGACGAGATGATTCCGCTGGCCCTGAACTACCTGGGGTACGATCACAACTCGCATGATACGGCGGAAATCAACGAAGCCCGTGATCTGCTGGTGCAGGTGGCACCGCATCTGACCTATCTGCACAGTTCGCGCTACATCTCCGACCTGGCCAATGGTGAAATCTGTGTGGCCGTCGGCTGGTCCGGTGATGTCTTCATGGCCAAATGGCGCGCCGAAGAAGCGGGACGCGATTTCGATGTGAACTACTACATCCCCTCCGAAGGCACCATTGCCTGGGCAGATTTCATGGTCATCCCGGTGGATGCCCCCAACCCGGAAAATGCTCACGCCTTCATCAACTACATTCTGGACCCAGAGGTCAGTGCCGACATCAGCAACTACGTCTGGTACGGCAACCCGAACCTGGCCGCGCGTGAATTCCTGGATGAAGACCTGCTGAACGATCCGGGCGTATTCCCCGAGGAAGGCACCAATCTGTTCACCATGGACGTCAGACCACCCGCAGTCGAGCGCGTGGTCACCCGCGCCTGGAACGCAGTGCGTACTGCCAACTGATCGCTGCGGCGATACTGTCCAGAAGAGGCTGGCCCCTCGGGGCCGGCTTCGATTCTTCAAGCTTGGATCCAATGGAGAGCCGGTCATGAACGCAGCGACCGAGACTACCGCTTCGGATGTGCGTGCGCGGGAGCGCGTGAAGAAAAAGCCCCTGCTCAGTATCGAGCAGGTCAGCAAGGAATTTGACGGCACCTATGCCGTCGATTCGGTCAATCTGCAGATATACAGTGGCGAAATCTTCGCCCTGCTCGGGGCCTCGGGCTCCGGTAAGTCGACCCTGTTGCGGATACTGGCAGGGTTCGAGTTGCCGACGGCGGGCCGCATCCGCCTCGACGGTCAGGACCTGACCGGCATGCCCCCCTACAAGCGCCCCATCAACATGATGTTCCAGTCCTATGCCCTGTTCCCGCACATGACGGTGGAACAGAACCTGGCCTTCGGCCTGCGCCAGGACCGCCTGCCCAGAGCGGAAATCAAGGACCGGGTCGGCCGCATGCTGGATATGGTGCAGATGAAGAAGTTTGCCCGCCGCAAGCCGCACCAGCTTTCCGGTGGCCAGCGGCAGCGTGTGGCGCTGGCGCGCAGTCTGGCCAAGCAGCCCAAGATGCTGCTGCTGGATGAACCCATGGGCGCCCTGGACAAGAAACTGCGTACCCGCATGCAACTGGAAGTGGTCGACATCCTGGAAAGTGTCGGTGTGACCTGTGTGATGGTCACCCACGACCAGGAAGAGGCCATGACCATGGCCGACCGACTGGCCATCATGGATGAAGGTCGCATCGAGCAGGTCGGGACCCCGGTCGATGTGTATGAAAGCCCGACCAATCGCATGGTGGCCGAATTCATCGGTTCGGTGAACATCATCCCGGCCGAAATCCAGGCCGATGAAGAAGACCACATGATACTGCGCAGCCCGGAACTGCCGGTGCCCATCTACATCGGCCACGGCGTCAGTTCGGGTATCGACCAGCGCGACATGCTGTTTGCCCTGCGCCCGGAGAAGACCATTCTCTGTACCGAACAGCCCGAGGGCGACTACAACTGGGCAGCCGGCACCGTCAACGACATTGCCTATCTGGGTGGTCACAGTGTCTACCATGTGAAGCTGGACAGCGGGCGGGTGGTACAGACCGTACTGGCCAACCGCGAGCGGCGCTCGCCGCGGCCGACCTGGGAAGACCGGGTCTGGGTGTGCTGGGAATCCGATGCCGGCGTGGTGCTGCGCGACTGAGGGGGAGCCCATGCGACGAATAGACCTGTCCCGTATCCCCGGCGCACGCTGGGGGGTGATCAGCAGCCCCTACCTGTGGATGCTGCTGTTCTTTCTGCTGCCCTTCATCATTGTGGCGCGCATTTCGGTGGCGGAAGCACAGCTCTCCATTCCGCCCTTCAGCGCCCTGTTTCAATGGGCTGCGGATCGCCTGACCATCGAGATCAGCTTTGCCAGCTACCAGTGGCTGGTGGCGGACGACACCTATTTCCGCGCCTACTGGCAGAGCATCCAGATTGCCTTTTTCAGCACCCTGCTGTGCATTCTGATCGGCTACCCGGTGGCCTATACCATCGCTCGGGCCCCGGCGCATACTCAGCCCACGCTGCTGCTGCTGATTCTGCTGCCGAGCTGGACCTCCTTTCTGATTCGGGTCTATGCCTGGATGGGCCTGCTGAGCAACCGCGGGCTGATCAACCAGGCCCTGGTCGGCATGGGGATCACGGATGGCCCCATACAGATGTTGAACACCAACTTTGCCGTCTACGTCGGGGTGGTCTATGCCTACCTGCCGTTCATGATACTGCCGCTCTACGCCAACCTGGTGAAGCACGACAATACCCTGCTGGAAGCGGCCAGTGACCTGGGTGCACGCAAGATCATCAGCTTTTTCCGCATTACCCTGCCGTTGTCGAAAAACGGCCTGATTGCCGGCTCCATGCTGGTGTTCATACCGGTCGTCGGCGAGTACGTGATTCCGGAACTGCTGGGTGGCCGCCGCACGCTGATGATCGGCAAGGTGCTGTGGCAGGAGTTCTTCAACAACCGCGACTGGCCCCTGGCTGCTGCACTGGCGCTGGTGATGATACTGATCCTGCTGATACCCATCATGATCTTCATGCGGGTGCAGCAGAAGGAACTGGAGGGGCGCCGATGAAATCGCTGACGTTCACTCGTTGCATGTTCTGGTTCGGAATCCTGTTCCTCTACCTGCCCATGGTCATCCTGATCATCTATTCGTTCAATGCCGGGCGCAATGTGCAGGTCTGGGCCGGGTTCTCCACCCATTGGTATGGCGAAGTGCTGCGCGACCGGCAACTGATGGCAGCGCTCGGGCGCTCGCTGCGCGTGGCCTTCTTTTCCGCCACGGCGGCCATGTTACTGGGCCTGCTGGCCTCCATCGCCATCATCCGCATGAAGCGGTTTCGGGGCCGTGGTCTGCTGTCCGGCATGGTGACCGCACCGCTGGTGATGCCGGATGTCATTATCGGTGTCTCGCTGCTGATGCTGTTCGTGTCGCTGCAGCAGGCCATTGGCTGGCCACAGGGGAGGGGGCTCAATACCGTCTTCATTGCCCACACCACCTTCTGTGTGGCCTATTCGACGGTGGTGATCTCATCCCGCCTGCGGGAACTGGATGAAAGCCTCGAAGAAGCGGCACAGGACCTGGGGGCAACCCCGGTATCCACCTTCTTTCAGGTGACGCTGCCCATCATCTGGCCGGCCCTGCTGTCGGCCTGGCTGCTGTCGTTCACGCTGTCGCTGGATGATGTGGTGATTGCGTCCTTCGTGACCGGACCGGGGGCCACCACCCTGCCGATCGAGGTGTTCTCGTCCGTCAGGCTCGGGGTGTCGCCCAAGATCAACGCGCTGGCCACCATGATCATACTGGTGATTTCGCTGATCGCGTTTACCAGCTGGTATGTGACCCGGCGCATCGACATCCGCAACCGCAGGCAGCAACTGGCCTATCAGCGCGAAATGGAATAGCCGGTAGCGCGGCACGCAGGTGCCGACCCGGCCTAGAAATTGGCCGGCGTGGTCGCCGACACGATCACGCAGCGCTCCGCATGCGGGTTGCGAAAACGGTGAGGGCGTGTTGACTCGAAGTAGTAGCCGTCGCCCACCTCCAGATGGTAGACGCTGTCGTCCACGGTGAGCTCCAACTGGCCCTCCAGCACCATGCCGCACTCCTCGCCCTGGTGCTCGTAGGGCTCGTCGCCGGTATCGGTGCCCGGCTCATAGGTCTCCACCATGAAGGCAATGGCACGCTGACCAAAGGCCTTGCCGATCAGTTCCATCTGCACATCGCCGGACACAGTCAGATCCAGACGCTCGGCAGGCCGATAGACTACCTGCGGATGGTTCTGCTTTTCTTCTGCATCGAAGAATTCGACCAGCGACATGGGTATCCCGGACAGTACCTTCTTCAACGAACTGACACTGGGGCTCACGCTGCTTTTCTCGATCATAGAGATGGTGCTGTTGGTGACGCCGGCGCGCTTGGCCAGCTCCCGTTGTGACAGACCGTACTGCTTGCGTATCTGTTTGAGTCGTGGGCCCACATCCAAGTCGAGGTCCTCCTTGCTGGGTTTGGCTGCCCTTTTTGGGCTTATCGGTTATGATGTGTCAATTATATAAAACACTTGAATGAAATAAACTACAAATATGGTTGCACTACTGAATCCGCAGACACACAGCGAGGCGCATGCGCCCTCCTACTATGTCGCTACCGCGCATGAAATACCACAGAATCCGACGCTGTCAGGCCCGGTACAGGCCCGAGTCTGTGTGGTGGGGGGTGGCTTCTCCGGCGTCAATACCGCCCTGGAACTGGCCGAGCGCGGTTTCGACGTCGTATTGCTCGAAGCCCGCCGCATCGGCTGGGGCGCCTCCGGCCGCAACGGCGGTCAGTTGCTGCGCGGCATCGGCCATGGTACCACGCAGTTTCGCAAGGTCATCGGCGACGAGGGTGTGGCCGCAATCGACGCCATGGGCTTCGAATCCGTCGAACTGGTACGCGCACGCATTGCGCGCTATGACATCGACTGCGACCTGCGCATGGGCTACTGCGACCTGGCCAACAAACCGGCCCACATGAGAGCCTTTGCCGAGGAAAAAGCCTGGCTGGAAGAGCAGGGCTACCCGCATCACGTCGAACTGGTGCCGTCGGAGCGTCTGCATGAAGTCGTCGGCTCCAGCCGCTACTGCGGCGGCATGATCGACATGGGCTGCGGCCACCTGCACCCGCTGAACCTGCTGCTCGGCGAAGCCCGCGCCGCGGCCGAACTGGGCGTGCGCCTGTTCGAGCAGTCCCCGGTGGAGCGCGTCGAGCGACAGCCGGATGGCGGTTACCGGGTTCACACCCCGGGCGGCAGCGTCCAGGCCGACACCCTGGTGCTGTGCGGCAACGCCTATGTGCAGGGCCTGCACCCCGTGCTGGAAGGCAAGGTGCTGCCTGCCGGCAGCTATGTGGTCACCACCGAACCCCTGCCCGACGACGTCGCCCAGCGCCTGCTGCCCGGCGGCCATGCCGTCTGCGACCAGCGCATCGATCTCGACTACTACCGCCTCACACCCGACAACCGC
This sequence comes from Natronospirillum operosum, assembly GCF_004768465.1. GTDB lineage: Bacteria > Pseudomonadota > Gammaproteobacteria > Pseudomonadales > Natronospirillaceae > Natronospirillum > Natronospirillum operosum. The sequence continues at coordinate 983 of NZ_SRMF01000008.1, read as the reverse complement.
CTGCTGTTCGGCGGCCTCTGTACCTATTCCGGGCGCGACCCGAAGGACATCCGCGCCGCCCTGCGCCCCAACATCAAACGCGTGTTCCCGGAACTGGCCGACGTCAAACTGGACTACGCCTGGGGCGGCATGATCGGCATCGGCGCCAACCGCATGCCGCAGGTCGGCCGATTGCCCGACGGCATCTACCACGCCCAGGCCTATTCCGGCCACGGCCTCAACGCCACCCACATGGCCGCCCGTGTACTGGCCGAAGCCATCAGCCAGGAAAGCCGACGCATCGACATCTTCAACCGCATACCCCACATCACCTTCCCCGGCGGCCGCCGCTTCCGCTCACCCCTGCTGGCGCTGGGCATGCTGTACCACCGCCTGAAAGACCTGCTGTAGGCCGTGGGCCTTGCCCACGCATCCAGGCGACTGGCTCCAACAGCCGCCGATGCCTCCGTTCTGTAGGCTGTGGGCTTTGCCCACGCATCCAGGCGACTGGCTCCAACAGCCGCCGATGCCTCCGTTCTGTAGGCCGTGGGCCTTGCCCACGCATCCACACGCTGGCTCCAACAGCCGCCGGAGCCTCCGTCTTGTAGGCCGTGGGCCTTGCCCACGCACGGCGCCCATACATAACCTGACGTTCCAGACCCTGATTTTCGTCAGGTTATGCCATAAACATTCGGTCGACTTCCCGATAGCATCAGGAAATCATCTCTACAGAGGTAGAGCCATCGTCAGGGAGGGAGGTTCATGCAGAGCAGCATTCAGACACCGTTACCGCCCATTCAACACAAGCAGGGCGAGCCACTGACACTATGGACCACTTTGGGTGTCGTTGCCGAAATGTCCATAGTCCATGGTGAGGCCTGTCAGAGGACAGTTGCCCAGCGGACCCATCGCGTTCTTCCTGCACTCCAATCAGGCCAGTGCCACGTTTTTCTGGATGAAGAGCAACGGCCCTGGGGCTATGCCAGTTGGGCGACTGTGGATCA
>NZ_SRMF01000007.1:48398-179504 GCF_004768465.1 Natronospirillum operosum | reverse complement strand
AACCGGACAAACGAAGTTGCCAATGACCGGACATTCCTAGTTGGCAAAAAGCGGACAATCTAAGTTGGTGTTGACACCGTGCTGGGCAGCAGGTTCCAAAGATCATTGTTGCTCCACCGCGACCAGGGGAAGCAATGATCGACGGCGTACTTCTCGGGCTTGAGCGCGGTGTTGCTCCAGACACAATGCACCGGCTGCCGGTTGCCAAGCCGGTCATTTACCAGGTCGCGGATGAGACTCGTATCGCGCCGATCTTCATGCCATTGCAGGGCCTGCCAGTAGACGCTGTGGTCATAGCGCACCTCATAGCCCTGCATCAGCTCGGCCCACTCGTTGACGATGGCAGGCTCCAGCCAGCAGGCGTATCGACTCATGCAGTCCCACAGAAAGCGCGGCACATAAAAACTGCCGAACCTGGAGAGGGTCTCCCGATCCAGCCGCGCCGGTGAACTGCCCGCCTGGATACGCACTTACCATGGAGGTCAAAGGGAAGTGAGTATTAACGCTGCACGCTCGAAAGCCTCTTTAAAGCCTGGTCTAAAAGCTCAACTGCGTGATCGATTGCACTATCCGAAGTTTCAAAGCCAATGCTGAATCGAATCGCGGATTCAGCTTGCTCAGTAGACAACCCAATAGCTTTCAGTACATGGGATGGTTCAGCTATACCGGACGTACAGGCTGAACCGGTGGATGCGGCCAAATTTGGTTGCAACGCCCCAAGAACATCTTGTGCATCGAAGCCCTTAAAGCCGAAAGATATGTTGCCGGGGTGACGATTCTCTAGACCTCCCCCGTATAGCTCACCGGACCATGGAAGATCCACTAGCATATCAACAAACCTGTCCCTTCGAGCACGGAGCTCTGCACGTTTTTCTGACGCCATGGGCGAACTCATATATTCAGCAGCGGCACCAAAGCCCACGCACAAGGGCGTTGGCAAGGTGCCAGAGCGAATCCCATTTTGCTGTCCGCCACCATATATTAAAGGTTCGATTTGATCCTGGAGATCACGGCAAATATACAGACACCCAATTCCCTTTGGGCCATACATTTTATGGCCAGACAAACTGAGCATATCTACCTGCGCTGCAAGGCTTTCCAGAGGAATGGCTATGGGAGCTTGAGCAGCATCGCAGTGAAATACCGCTCCGCACCCTCTTATAGCCTCAGATAGTCTAGTAATATCTTGTATCGAGCCCACTTCGTTGTTGACTGCCATGATAGAGACAAGTAGCACATCCTCCCCAAGTAACCGATCAAGCTCAGAAGGAACAATCAATCCATTCTGATCAACAGGAATGAGGTCCAACGTAAAGCCGTATTGATCTTCGAGGGCTCGTCCAGCTGAGAGAACACATTTGTGCTCGATGGCACTACAGAGAAGCCGCTTTCGAGGGGAATTCATTCGAGCCGCTCGTTTAGCAAGGCCAAGTATGGCAAGGTTATTGGATTCTGTGGCACCGGAAGTAAAGATTATTTCATCGCCGTCCGCACCGATGAAGCTTGCTATTTGCTGAGCTGAGCGCTCAACAACAGTTGCTGAGTGCCACCCAAGCGCATGGTCCGAAGAGTGCGGGTTGGCAAAAGATTCAGCAAAATATGGCTGCATCCTCCTAAGAACTTCATCAGAAACGGGAGTTGTTGCTTGATAGTCAAAATATATCAAATCTTTGTTTCTCATTGAGTAACCCTTGCCGGAGATGCTTTTCTTGACCATGCGGCTGCCTTCGGGGGGAGCAAGCTGGAGATAGCCTCCAGATTGGCATTGACCATAACACGAGGCCATATTAGAGTCATCTGGATGGACCATCCAGGACAGGAGATCAAGGGCATGGCACGCGGACTGCTTTACCAACCGGGCTACAGACCGCAATTCTCTGGACATGAGACCTTCCCACTGCGGTACGGTTGGTTAAAGAAATGCTTTGACCGAGTATCTCAAACAGAGCACGAAACCGAAAATAAGTCTCTATGTTGGGGAGACGATGCCATTGCCAGTTTTGGTGTTGGCAAGAACATGGTTGCTTCTATGCGTCATTGGGCGACAGTCGCAGGCATTATTGAAGAACCCTCGGGTACCAATCAAGTTAAGACAACACCGGTAGGCCAACTGCTGTTTGGACATGACGGAGTTGACCCCTTTCTGGAGAACCCGAACTCGCTGTGGCTAATTCATTGGAAGCTGGCAACAGAGTGGAAGAAAAAGACAACATGGTATTGGGCCTTTAGTCACTATTCGGCCGTTACTTTTGAGCGTGACAAATTCATCCACAGACTAAAGCGCGATTGGCCAGCTGCGGCTGAAACAACAATAAAAAATGATGTTGGCTGCTTTATCCGTACTTATACAGCTCAGTCATCAGGCGCTAAAGCCGGACAGGACGATTCTCTTGAGAGCCCGCTCACGGAACTTGGTTTAATTAAACGCGTATCAAGACGAGATGAGTATCGGTTTGTTCGTGGCCAGAAAACCACCCTAGGTGACGGCACCTTTGTTTACGCTCTTCTAGAGTTCTGGCAACAGTTCTCCCCTACATCCTCGACACTTTCATTTGAAGCTATTGCCCATGAACCAGGTTCCCCGGGAAGGGTATTTTTGCTCGATGAAAATGACGTTGCTGATCGGCTACTCAAGATCGAGCAGGCTACCGCCCATTCTCTTCGTTGGTCAGAGACTGCAGGCCTGAAGCAGGTCATTCGTCACCCAGACTTTGATTTCGATGGTGCAATTGATTTTATTCGGAAGGACTACGAAAGCTCCGATGAAAGTGAGGCCGCATAGTGTCATTAGTTGATCAAGTTAGCATTTCCCGACGCTTCCAGAAGTCCATACGAATCGACTCCGACTTGGGGAGTAAAAGCGCCCTCGATGGATTCATTTGCCCACAATCTTCTGCCGACGTACTTATGGCAATGGCTCGACATGCGTCCGAGACTGGACAGTGCGCATTTACTTGGACAGGGCCATACGGTAGCGGAAAATCAAGCTTAGCAGTTGCCTTAAGTGCATTGCTTAGCGGTGATCCGGAATTAAAGAGCGAAGCGGAACGTGTTTTCGGGAGCCCACTTACGAAAAGGATGCGAGAGGTTTTCCCGGCTGGTTCAAATGGATGGCGGACGCTACCCGTTGTTGGGCGGAGGGGTAATCCCGTCGATATTTTGGGTGAAGCTTTAGAGAATGCGGGCTATTCACCTCCACGTCATAAAGCAAAGTGGACCGAAGAGGACGTTGTAAGCAGCTTAGTAAGTATTGCTAACAGAGACACTGAACGTCATGGCGGTTTCGTCTTGTTTGTGGACGAAATGGGCAAGTTTTTGGAGGCTGCAACTCAGAACGAGTCGGATGTTTATATTTTCCAACAGATAGCTGAGGCCGCATCTAGAAGTAACGGGCGACTGCTCTTCATAGGTGTATTACATCAGGCGTTCGATGAATATGCGCATCGACTTTCACATGAAATGCGAAATGAGTGGGCCAAAATCCAGGGACGCTTCGTTGATTTACCGGTGAACACAATTGGTGAGGAGCAGATTGACCTAATCTCTCGTGCGATCGAAAGTGCGGACGCAGAACCGCAGATTAAGAACCAGGCAAGGACCGTTGCAAGAGTTGCTCGAAAAGATCGTCTGGAGGATGCTGAGCGCTTAGCGAAAATGTTAGTTAAGTGTTGGCCTCTACATCCTGCGGTCGCTTGCCTTTTGGGCCCCATTTCTCGACGAAGATTTGGGCAGAATCAACGAAGCATCTTTGGTTTTCTCAACTCATCAGAGCCTCATGGATTTCAAGACTTCCTTCGCGTGGCTGACGACAATAGTCTCTATACGCCAGATAAACTATGGGATTATCTGAGGTCCAACCTTGAGCCCTCGATTATAGCTTCCCCGGATGGTCATCGCTGGGCAATGGCCGCTGAAGCCCTAGACAGATGTGAAGGCCTGGGGGGTGATGAGCTTCTTGTACGACTACTGAAAACAATAGCGGTCATTGATCTGTTCAAGGAACGATCTGGCCTAGTGCCAAACTTTGAGCTACTACATACTTGCTTTCTGAGCACTAGCGATGAATCTCTTAGGAGCGCTCTTTCAACTCTTGATCAATGGTCGCTAACTATCTTCAAAAAGTTCCAAGATGCTCATGCGATTTATGCAGGTAGCGACTTCAATATTGATCAAGCTGTCAGCTCAGCTTTGGAAGATATTGATGAGCCGGACATGGAGGCTCTTAAGTATTTGGCGGGCTTGCAGCCTATTCTTGCGAAACGACACTATCACGACACAGGGGCCATGAGATGGTTTGATGTAAACATCACACCAGCCAAAGATGTTATTGATGTTGCAAAACGCTTTAAGCCAAAAGAGGCCGTGATTGGCGAGTTCCTCCTTGTTGTCCCTACTAAGGGCGAAGAGAAAGGGCAGATCAAAACCCTATGTCGGGAGGCTGCCAAATTGAGCGAGCAGTGGGACATCGTGGTTGGCTATTCACCTCAGGCAACCTCAATTGTCATGCTCGCGCGCGAATTGCTTGCCCTGGATAAGGTTAACAATGATCATCCAGAATTAGCTGGTGATCCGGTAGCGCGGCGCGAAGTAGCAGCAAGGCTAGGGGATTTACAGGCACTTCTGGAAACTGAACTTACCAAATCCATTGATGGAGCCAAATGGTATCGCAAGCACCACTCCCCTAAACAATATCGGCTATCTGACCTGAACAGCCTAGCATCAGATCTCGCCGATTCACGATTCAACCAATGCCCTAGACTCCACAATGAGCTTCTGAACCGCCATAAACCGTCCGGCAGTGCTATTGCGGGACAGAATGCGCTCTTGAATCGCATGGTAAGAAAGGAAGCGGAACCTCGTTTAGGCATCGAGGGATTTCCAGCAGAGGGCGGGCTTTACGCATCAATTTTGGGGGCCTCCGGGCTTCATAGGAAGACGGAAGACGGTTGGCGATTTGTGGCACCCACTGGGGACGATAGTGACGAATATAGGCTCTATCCCGCATGGAATGCAGCGACTGACCACATTAAATCGAACAGCAATCGTTCAGTCTCTATGTTGGAGCTCTACGAAAAAGTATGGGCGAAGAAACCCTATGGGATAAAGAAAGGCCTAATGCCGGTGCTATCAGTCGCTTTTATTTTAACTCAAAAAGACAATCTTGCGGTATACAGGCAAGGCATATTCCGAGCTCGTTTCGATGACATCGATGTTGAATATTTGGCGAAAGACCCTCAGACAATCGAGTTGCGCTGGATGGATCTCGACAAGGTTTCGCGCAAGTTGCTTTCTGAAATGGCCGATGTAGTGCGGAACCTAGACGAGAAGAATGAACTGACCCATCTTGCCCCAATTGATGTAGCTCGCGGATTAGTGTCTATCTATGAACAGCTTCCAAATTGGACGAAACGCACGATGCGCCTTTCAGCGAGGGCTATACAAGTGCGTGATATGTTTAAACGTGCAAGTGATCCGAACAAGTTCCTTTTCGACGACATACCTGCGTTAGTAGACCCAAAGAATACAGATATTATTGATCAGACTGATGTCCACAATATCGTATCCGTAGTTAAAGAAGGACTACAAGAATTGGTACAAGCCTATCCAGCCATGGCTCATAGGCTTCGAGACATGTTACTTGCCGAGCTCCAGGTTCCGAACCTCTCGAGCCAATCTCTACTGGAGTTGCGCGAGCGGGCAGAAAATGTGAAGGAGCTGGCTGGCGATTTTCGCCTAGATGCATTTGTCGGGCGACTCGCAACGTTCGAAGGTAGTGACAAGAGTTTTGAATCTATAGCCAGCCTTGCCGCGAACAAACCTCCAAGAGACTGGGTTGATCCTGACATGGATCGGGCCTCTATAGAGCTCGCTGACATGGCACAAAAGTTCCTCAAAGCTGAAACCTTCACAAGGATCAAAGGGCGTCCAGAGAAAAGACACGCTATGGCTGTTGTTATTGGAAGGGAAGGTAGGCCTACTCCGCTACTAGAAGAATTTGAAGTCGCAGACTCAGACAGAGAAGCCATAGATAACATTATTGAACGTGTATCCACAGTACTTGGCACGGAAGAGCCTAAAGATAGGAATATTGTACTCGCAGCGCTAGCCGAGATGAGTACGCGTTATATGCAAACATCCCAGGCAAAAATTCCTAAAACAGAAGATGATGAGGTTGCGTGACCCTATGGCCGATAAGGAAAAACATGTACTGGGTTTATCCGGTGGTAGAGACAGTGCTGCGCTCGCTGTGTATATGCGGCAGCACCATCCTGACATCGATATCGAATACTTTTTCACCGATACAGGAAAGGAGCTACCGGAAGTCTACGAATACTTGGGTAGACTAGAAGGGTTCTTAGGGAAAACAATACATAAACTGAACCCAGACCGTGACTTCGATTTCTGGTTAAAACAGTACAACGACTTCCTGCCTTCTGCACAGACCCGTTGGTGTACACGGCAATTAAAGTTAAGGCCCTTTGAGCAATGGGTTCGACCTATGCTCAACGATGGAATGACGATCTATAGTTATGTTGCAATTCGTGGCGATGAAGAATATCGAGAAGGCTACTCATCAAAAGATGACAATCTGATAATTAAATTGCCTTTCAAAGACGTGGGCATCGATAAAGCTGGTGTCTTGGATATATTAGAAGGCGCTGGCCTAGGGCTCCCAAAGTACTACGAATGGCGTACTCGAAGTGGCTGTACATTCTGCTTCTACCAACAGAAAATCGAGTGGGTCCGATTGATGGATCGCCACCCAGATGCCTTTGAGGAAGCTAAAGCCTACGAGAAAAGCGCGGTTGAGCAGGGATCCCCTTTTACCTGGAGTCAAGGCGAGTCATTAGAAGAGCTATCAAAGCCTGACCGTATACAACAAATAAAAGACGATCACGAACAGCGACTACTAAGACAAAAGAAGAATCTTCAACAAAATCCATTACGATCAGACAGTGAACCTTTGGATATTGATGATCTCTATGGTAAAGCTAAAGGATGTCTTGCTTGCCACAAATAGGAGCTCATTATTAATATAGAATCAGGAAGTAAGGGAAAATCATACACCATGGTCAACGAGGTGTTATCTTGAGAATGGCCGCACTTGAGGACTTCGCCAATGAAGCTGCCAATGATATCGCAAAATACACGATTTCGGTGGTCCTGAACCCTGACAAGCTGACAGGTGAAGAATATTCAATTTCCAACCTCTCTTGGAGCTCAATAAAATATGGATCCGATGACATAGAACAGGTGCCTGACGACCAACGAGGCATTTATGCATTTGCAATTTGTTACGATAATGAAATTCTCCCTCCTCACGGATATATTCTCTACATCGGAATTGCAGGTAGAAATTCTAGCAGATCATTGCGAGAGCGTTATAAAGATTACCTCAACGAAAGGAAAGTGTACAAAAGAGCCAGAATTGCGAGAATGATCGGCAATTGGCACAGCGTGTTAAGGTTTTATTATGCCCCAATTTCTAGCGACGTAACTTCAGACGAGCTTCAGGAAATAGAAAAAGAATTAAATAGTGCTCTATTACCCACTTTTTCTGAAGGAGACCTGGAAGCCGATATAAAGAGAAAAAGAAGGGCATATCGATGAGTTCATCAAAAAAATTAAAAGGAATAACACTTCCTGCGCTTCGCGGCGTCATGGGTGACTGGGTATATTACACATGCCTTGTTGGATTAGATGAGATTGCTAAGCGTGTAAGGTTCGCCGAAGAAATACACTCGAATAGAAATCTCTCTGAGATGATCCAAAGGCAACTTAAGAAGGGACGTAGCGACCAAATAGCCAATTACATAAAAACACAAAATGATAGGTTTTTTAACTCCTTGGTGGTCGCGACATACGGTGGAGAGCCGAATTGGCATGCATTATCTGATGTGCGAAAAAAAGATGGCGATGGCCTGACTGGGCTCGACGAAGAAACCATTTCATCAATAGGTTTTTTAACCTTCAGAGGCGACGAAAATCTATTTGCGCTAGATGGTCAACACCGGCTGTCAGGCATTAAAAAGTTAATTAAGGATGGTATTGATCAAGATCCTTACGATGAGATATCCGTAATTTTTGTGGCCCACAAAGAGACCCGACACGGTCTAGAAAGGACTAGGAGATTGTTCACAACGCTTAATAAAACCGCTAGGCCAGTGTCGAAAGGTGACATAATTGCTCTGGACGAAGATGACGTAATGGCGATATGTGTACGAAGGTTAATTGAACAAACGCCGATTTTTTCCGGGGATCGTATTGCTTTTGTAGCATCTAACAATATGCCAACATCAAACACCAAAAGCTTAACAACGATAGGGAATTTGTACGACACATTAACTATATTTTTCACTAGCTCAAAACATAAATTAAAAAAATCGAAAGCCGAGTTGCAAAGAACAAGGCCTGACGATGAAGGCTTGGATCTCTATTTTGAGTATGCAAAGACTATTTTTGATCAGTTCAGGAGGAACTTCACGGAACTCGATGAATTTTTCCGCACAGAAGAAACCCATAAAGTAGTATCACATTATAGAGGTCCTCATGGTGGTAGCGCACTATTTCGCCCGATAGGGTTAGAGATATTCTCAAAAATAATTTCGACACTTACCCAAAGTTACACTATCTCGGAAGCAGTAAGCTTAGCCTCTAGGCTACCAAGAAATATTTCTGGGCCACCCTATAATGGATTAATGTGGGACGACAATACAGGAACAATATCTAACGCTCACAAAGTAACCCTACGCGAAATACTACTATACATGCTAAACACCTCCAAATATTCAGATCCTGTGTTGTTAGAGCGATATCGCCGTGAGACGGGTAGTTCGACTATTGAACTGCCCAACAAAGTAATTTAAAGGCAATACAAAAAAGGCAGGTATTGTGATGACCATCAGAAATATTTACAGTCAAGGTCTATATATAACAGAAAATTGAACCTACACAGATGGCCACCCCTCACACTCCAACCATCCTTTAAAGCTAAAGTGCCCTTTGAAATGGAGTGAAAGTGCGTAATCTTTATTGCAGTTTTCTAAAAAAAAGTCAAACGGCTTTCCGTAAGCATCTTCGATAGCACGATAGTCATAAGATTGAAAATCTGATGAGAAATTACCTATCAAAGCTTGCATATATAATACAGAGACTCGACTTGCATGATGCAGCAAGTTTATCAGTATCGGTATCATAGGCGAGTCATAAGGGTCTATGTATTCGTTCATTATAGGAAAAACCCCATGAGCCATCTGATTCCTTAAGTTCCTAATTATATGGAGGCCATAGCTAGTGCTATTCGGAGAAACCTCTTCCAGTCCACTCATACCTGGTTGATAATATTTGTAGTATTGATCGAAGAAATGTAGAAAGTTATCTACGATGTGCTGAAAGTTTCTTGGAAGCTCGCTAGCTCTAAACTGATCGCACAATAATGCAGACTGAACGCTACTTTTCTTTATCTTTCTTGTCGCATTAAAGGCAGCTTTCTTTGCTACTTCATTGTACCTAGGAGATACAAACCTGTACGTCTCTTCAAGAGCATAACTAATATAAATAAACCGAGTCAATCCCGTAGAATACTTTGTAAATATTCTAGAGTCCGAGTCATATTGGTCCGCAGCAGCCCCACACCAAAACGCATCATTTCCTACGTGTTTCCATGCGTTAATATTTACACTTTCCAAATTACTAGCAAGTTTAAGCCAGTTTCCAATGACCTGCGTGCGAACTTCGCGCTTGTTATCTGAAATAGAATATTCAGTTTTATTATCTAGGTAAGTACAATACTCTGCCATCTCATATAGATGCTCGGGAAGGGAACGTAGCTCGCTACAGATTTGGCATTCTTTCACCTTACTACCTCTCACTTCAATATAGTGCCCTACCAAATTTCGCCAATTATTTTTGCCAATCTTGCAATTTCCTCTTCGGATGCAAAAGGTACCTGAGCGAGAATGACACTCCCTTCACCAGACAATTTAGCAGCAAGATGCCCACGCCCGAGCAACCTCTCAGCGCCAGGCTCATCAAGTACCAGCATTGAGTTCTTTTTGTCTGCTACCTTTAACACTAGCCGGTTCGTTAAATTAGCACGGAGTTGCATCGGCAGTGCGTCTTTGTCGGGTCTCTGGGTGATGAGTACAAGGTTAATGCCCGCCGCGCGTGCCTTTACCCCGAGTCGGCTTGCGTTCAGGTCCACGGCGTCCCGGTAATCATTTATCATCATCCAGTCTGCTAACTCATCGTGGAACAACCAAATTCTTGGCAGTTGCTCTGAGGCGGGTACTTTGCGGTTGTAGTTATCCAGTTTCGTAACACCTGCTTCTGCAAGAAGCCGATTTCTGCGCTCCATTTCTGCGACTAGTTCTTCCAGGGCCTGAATGGCAGCGTCTTTCTCAGTAATAAGATCCCCATCCAGATGGGGCATATTGCGCAACCAGGGGAAATCAATGCCAGCTTTAGGATCAATCATCCGAATTCGTGCTTTTTCTGGAGAGTTTGTTGCGCAGATATCCAACAGCAACGACTGCACTAGGACGCCTTTGCCGCTACCAGTTTCACCAGCAATCAGTGTATGAGGTCCGTGCGCTTGGTGCCCTCCAAACTCACTGCCGACGTTTAGGTACAAAATCTCCCCATCAGATTCTTTGGCACCTAATAGCAAACTAGTGTTCGATTCTGGTGCAGTTGAAGGGAGTTGGCGTCTTCGCCAAAGATCCTGCAACCGCAGTATGGCTCGATTTGGCCGTTTGACCATAATGACAACCTCCATCGGGGCAGCCATTACATTGATTACATCAACGGCATGGGAGGTAAGTAATTCCTGACGCTTTTTCTCGACCTTGGGGATTGTAAGATCGTCTGAGCCCCTGAAACGTACTAGAGCTGCATTAGGTGTGAGCCTAGCGCCTAACAGCTCTGCAGTCATATCATACCCACGCAACGCCTTCTGCAGAGCTTTGACTGTTGAATCTAGCCATACTCTGGTGTCTTCGTCTTCTTCCTCTGAAACAGAGCCTTGATTCACCCATTCCGCAAGTTGCTGCGACGGCCACATTTTCAACAACTCACCCGGAATAGCAGAGTCAGCGGATTTTTCCATGGCTTCATTCAACGATAATGCGCTTTTTTCAACGGAGGCGGGGCTTACAGCTTCCGCCTCTTCCTCCTGTCTCAATGGTTCATTAGTATCTGCCAACTCATTACGTTCGGATGTCGGGGTTTCTGACTGGACAGAGCTCTCGGCGTTGGTCTGAGTTTGAAGGGAACTCGATTCTTCGCCCGTAGAAAGCAGTGCTTTGCTCCAAGTGTCATTTCTATCTTTTTGAGGTTCTCCAGACGCCTTATTCTTTTCAGCAAATGATCGAAATAGCTTTGCAACACTGGGCTTGTCAAAAACTTGTTGTACGCAATGCGGCATACCTTTAATAGGTGTGGCATCACCTCCGTCAACGTATTCATCACTGTCGTGTACAAACACATGAGAAAAGCCAGCGAGCTGTATTGGTATATTGTCCTGCCTAACCTCATCTGACCATTTGTGCAGGTCCCAACCGTTCATCAGTGCAGCATCAAAAGGTTCCATCCCTTCAATCATGAAGTCACCAATACGATTGAGCCAGATGTCCCGATCAATGCGCTTATGATTAGAGTCGAGTGCTCGCCCCAGCCGCGCAACAGTCTCTTCGAGTTGTTTTGCTGATTTTTTTGCCTGTGCTCTGTATCCAGTTGAAGTAACAAACTTGGCTTCTGAAATCGCTACTTTCAAAACAGGTTTCCCTTCTACGATACGAGGGGCTATCGCCATAATATCGGCAATTTGCTCTTCGCGCTGCCCAAACCAGGACGCGAAATCATCAAGAAAATACCAGCCTATTGGCAGTTTTGAATTCTCGAGACCGCTTTGAATCTCCTCCATAGACAGCACTATGCCAAGCAGTTCATTCGCATAATGGCCATACCGCGCCGCACGCATCACGACTTGGCCGGAAAGCGTATTTGCTTGATCAATCAGTTGGTCAACGACGGATTCATCAGCACCCACAATTGCCGGATCGAGCCTCTCCAATCGCTCCTTGAGCAAAACCCTGAGCAGTCTGGGCTTAGATGTAGTGGACACAACAATGTTTCTATCTACTTGCCGGTCTCGGATGTGGCGAATAACGCTAACGCCATTGTTGTTGAGGAGCCGGCGATCAACTAACTCATCGAAGTTAACCACCCACTCCCCGATTTTATGGGTTTGAGTAAATATATTGCCAATATCTCCATCGCGGAAGTTCACTTCTCGGGCAGGAATAACATCACCGGGTAGCGCATTGTCGCCGCTGAGGTAGCCGTTAATGAGGTTGAGGTAATTTTGGCCGGATTTGGGCTGAACTGGACAAGCCAAGTACACTGAAGTTGAAGTATCAGCTAGACCAATAGGACGTCTTCGAGACCAACGTGCTGGCACATGAGTCATGATCTCCGGATTTCTATTACCCGGCGCCTTTTTCCAGACAAGCTGTGCATTCCGGGCAACAACATCTTGAAGTGCCACTAAATCGGCAGCTCGATTAGTATCGTCATCAGGGATCTTTGCTGCATCAAGGAAGCCTACGCGCAGCCTTGACAGAAAATTTCTAGCTGCCTCACTGGCCATGACTGAACCAGATTCGTCGTTTACAGTAACATTCTGTTGCTCATAAATTCGTCTAATTCGTTTGGGCTCTGAATGGGTGAGCAACAAGTCGCATTGGAGTTCATTCTCTTGCTCGACCTTACTTGAAAGCTCGGACGCCAAAGCACTAGGTAAGGCTTTAGATTCTGCGTTGTATAGGACTACAGAGAAATTGCTACGCCCATGTGGTAGCAGCTTTAGATACTGCTCACCGACATTGCTGAAGGCTTTAGCAGCCACTCCAGGGTCAACATCAAGAGCATCCTCCCTTCCCTGTCGAGACTTTCGAAAGGGCGGCTCAGCGAGCGTATAGTCATATGAGGTATCGGCCGCAGAGAGCAGTGTCGGCTGGTCTCGATCAAAGCCAATGCATACTTCTGGATAATAGTTCGCGTGCAGCTCGAACTGTATCTGAGAGAACAATAGGTCCGCCCGAAAGATGTCGTCTTCTTGTGCTACTAGAACATCATTAATAACTTTCGCTGCCTGCTTTGTTTTAATGCTAATTTCAGCTAGGCGCATTGGATGCCAAGGAGTGATTATGGCTGCGGGACTTCCGGAACCCACATTCGCCACGCCTAATCTAAGAATATTCTGCCAAAGCCCTTCACGCGCCCGATCATTGCTTGCGTGGCATAGCAGAGAAGCTAGCAATTCCTCGTAGGCTTCAACTTGTTTTACGAAAGTAGCTGAACCAATACCGGACCCACCAATCGTAGCCCAATCGCGAATCGCAGCAGAATAGGCAGAACGGAATGAGGCGAAGCGATCTCCAAGGGTATTTACTCCTGCCGTACCTAGCACGCTAGATAGTGATTTTAGTTCAGATAGGAAGTCGACACTTTTATCGCCACTAGTGCTGTTCGGCGCAACCAGCTTTCCACTGTTTGTGTTAATGACATCTCTAATTGTATTTAAATCATTCAGTGCTATGCGTTGTATGCTTCCCTTTGCGCTTACCGATTGTCTGGCAATATCTGCTGTTGGCAACAAAGCAAACTCTTCACCTTCGTTTGAAATACTCAGCAAGTCATCTGGTAACGCTGTAGCGATAGCGTCAACGGGCATTTCCCAGTGAAAAACGAGCTTTGCCTTTGCTCCTTCAGGATCAAGAACTGCCTCAAACTTAATAGACCGAGCTTCTTTAGAACTGGAAGTGGTCTTAGCAAGACCGGCATCCGTCAGCGGGAAATAGAACTCCATCAGCTTCCCAAAATCTAGTTCTACGTTGGGCCCTAGAGCTTCCTGCAGACCTCTGTATCGAAATGCGAAATATCTTGCGATTTTGGGATTTTTACCTCTCCAAAAACTCTTCTCTCGACTGTTTGGAATCCGAACCGTCAGTTTTTTTTCTTTCAGCTCATCATCAGTAACTCTACGACGCAGACTGTCTAACGTTTCGAGCAATCCTATCAAGAAATCTTGATAGGATTGTGGGTTGCGATAGACATAACGCTCCCACTTGCTAGAAATTTTTTTATCTCGGGCCAAATGCTCTCGATGGGTTTCAAAAAATTCCTGCAAGTCACTTGAAGGCTCCTTTGGGAACGTGCCCGCTAATAGTTCACGCTCTTCGTCTTCTAGAAGATCATCATATTCATCATCGAAGAACTTAATCGTTTCATCGCCCAGAGGCTGCGATGAGCTTTTTGTAACCCCTTCGAATAGATCAGAAATAGACCTCCAATCCAGATTGACTAAGCCTTTCTGCGCTTCAGACCAGTCATCGATTCGCAAATCGGCATCAAGAAAGGCCTCAATTGCATGTTTCTCTGACGCGTCTAGGCGATCATAGATCTCTTCAAAGTTAGTACGCAGTCGTTCGCGAGGAATCGGCTCGCCTTTTTCTGTCTCTTGTACAAGCAGTGGACGAACCTTGTTATGGAGGCCCTTGAATGTTTTTGTCCATTCACCAACATGCTTTCTCTTTTTCTCAGGTATGCGATCAAAATGCCCCGAAAACCTAGGAAGTCTGAGTGTAGGGAGAGCATTATCAATGGCTTTCTGAATAGGCAAACCTGTAGAAATTATTCCTTCGGCAATAGAAATAACAAAGTCGGCAAAGGTTTCAATCGTTCGTGCTGCATGCGATTGATTTGCAGCCTTGAGTGCGGTCAATAAATGCTCTCGTTTGACGACGTCCAGGTGGACCGAGGTTAATCCGACCAGGTCGACCCATGCGTCATAACGATCTCTCAGGGTGTCAGCCTCGATTTTAGTTACTTTCTCGACGCTTTTATCGTTCCTCTGAAGTTCTTGCTGCGACGCAGCAAAAAGTACTGCTCGGCGGTCATCCGGCAGCCTACAATGACGCCAATGTGTTATCGATTGATCGCTTTTCACATTTGGCGGAAGATCATCTTCAGAGTCGAACAAACTAGATATTTTTACTAAGACAGTAGACGACGTCTCCGCGTCCCCCAGTACTGCCTTCGCGATAGAGCGAACTAGCGACGGATCTAGACCCAGCATGCAGAATCGCATTGAACCGCCAGCTTCCTGGCTCAAATGAGCCTTTACAAAATCAAGAGCGACCGCTGCTATAAGTTCGTTCCTTGTCATTTATTACTGCTCCTAAAAGGGTTCTCGACATAGGCACAATCGTCAGATAGCCGACGCAGCAATCCAAGGGTTCTTAAACGTTGCTCTAGGCGTTGAGTATTCTGCATAAAGGCTTTTTGGTCAGTTGGCAGTGTGCCAAACGCTTTTTCAGCCTCGTTTGGCCCTATGACCAACCGGAAACGGTCATAGAGCTTGGCTAGAAACCGGTGATAGTCCTCACGTCCCTCATCCACGACACACATCACTAAAGCCTTGAGTAGAGAATCATCAGGGGAGTACCAGGTACCGGCACCGCGACGCGATACTGCCAACCCAACCTGCTTTGCCCATTCCATATGCACCTTACCTACGTGCTGTTGGTGACGACTTTCCGCGTACTCTCTCAGAGCTTCAAAAATCGTATCTGGATCACCAGAAGGCATGCCATCTGCCGGGCGCCACTCGTACCGCTCAGCTAGATACTCTCTTACAGCGTCAGCTGGGACTCTTTTTTGCAGCGCTTCTTGCCAACGACTGTCTTCTTTGGAGGCTTCTATGTATGCTCGGACTGCGCGTGTAGACAACATCCGGTTCGCTGCGAAATTTTCTTTTGAAAGTTCAAACAGAGTTGTCTTTCGGGGCGATGCGACTTCTAGTACGAACTTTGGCTCACTGCTATCGCCCACTTCTTCATTAGCCCTTTTCAGCATGTAGAGAAGCATGTGCAATGCTGATAGACGCATTAGTGGGTCCAGCAAGGCTTCACCGGATAAATCTAGATTAAGCAGGTCGATCCAAGTGCTTGCTAGATCTTCATACTCAGGCCGCTGAGAAAAAGGGAGATATCCGATCGTGCTCGATACGAGATTTGATTCGAACTTGTGACCTTCCGGCAGCAGTGCACGTACTACGCGATTCCAGGTTTCGTCATGCCGCAGTAGTTTCTCCGAAATCATATTTGCTAGATCTACGCCTCGGCCACTGCGGTTAAGCATCAAGTAGAGCAGCTCACCGCTTCTTGCAAAAAATCTCCTATCAGGACTTGCTCCCGGATTCGCTGGTAAATCCGCATAAAGGCAGTTGGGGCCATAAGGAAATAGGAAGCGGGATGTCCACCTTCGCTGCCGATGCGGTTCAATTGAGGTTGTCTGAAAAAGCTCAATCACCCGGGAAAGGCGTGAAAAAGACCCAAAACGGTCTTTGAGATAACCAAAATCATCATCCGTAGAAAAATTCCTTAGCCACACACGCCATCGTTCCGAGTCAGTTTGATAATTGTCTTCAACGAACCGGATATGAGGGTTGTTAAAGATCAATTGCCGGAGGGGGATGAGACGAGGTACGTAGTAAGTGAAGGTCTCGTGCGAGTCGTCACTAAAGCTTTCGTCGAGAGCCTTCCCTTCCGAGTTTCTAGATTGAAATATTGCCAGGAACTCTAGAAACACAAGCCAGGGAGTCTGGTCATTGTAAAAGCGGTGCCCCCATATTGCTTCGTCAACCCAAACATTGACATCGTTTTTGTATTTTGCAGGAGCCTCAAGACGTCCATTCATGAACCCACCTTTATTCTTACATTATCGTGATGCGCTCGGCCATGCTCATCTACCGTAAGAGCTTGCAAGTTAACTTCACCTTTAGATGGCTCCTCACCAATCAGGTCATCAAGCCTCGTAATAAGCCTTAGCTTGAAATCCAGGAAATCTTCATTACATTGACGTGAGAAACTTGCGGGTAAACTGCCACCTGCTACGCGAATAAGATATTCGAAATGAGTAAGTTGAAGGGTCAGACTATCAACGACGCTATTACTGTCACTAGCAGGGTCTACAACTTGCATACAAGGTGTCGTCCCGTCTCCTCCTAGCGCGAATTTTAGGTACGGATCTCTTCTATGTCTCGTTGTAGGGAGATCATAGTTTAGGATAGAAGCAATCCTGCCACGTCCATCTCCTCCAGAAGAAGCTACATACAACTTCGTTCCGTCATCAATCATCATGCCACAAAAGGTTCGGTTAAGACCTCGAACAAGCGCCTCTGATACCCGTGATAGATCTCTTTCATGCTTTAGTGCGTCTACAAATTCAAGGAACTCACCGGAAGCTCGGTAAACTGTTAAACGCCAAGGATCAAGTGCATCATTTTCAGGAATGGAGAAAAAGAGTCGTTGCCTTTGCCTCGAAAGTGCACGCATAAACTCTTCAATATTCTCTCTTTCTCCCTCTAGGTAATCACGCAAATATCGTTCATATGCTGCTGCTCCGTAATATGCATCCTTGGATACGAAATCTAAGTATAACTTTGAATCGCTGTAAGAACCGTAAATTAGCAAATTGTCAAATTTATTATCTGTTTCTCGGCCAATGCCAAATGCTTCAAGTACATTGAACACTTGATACTGTTGTCTTTGATGCTCAGGAATATTCATTCCGAACACATTCGCGTAGGGATTTGTTAACCGATAGTCTTCCTTTTCCGCACGATTCTTCGCAGTACGACAGGTCAATAAAGTTCTTCCATGTTGTCTGTCCCCCAAAAGAATATTAACTCCGAGAAGCAACAAATCCCGTATCGGTATGTGCATGCGGTTGGCTCGCGCAAGCTGCATCAGCTCTCCCAACCGTTTTCGAAAAACTATGCCGTCACCGTTAGTACGCATCCGCTCCCGATTTATACGTATCGGGCAAGTGGTTGTGCCATCGCTTTCAAAAAGTTCACAGCCATTACAATTTGACCATAGTGGGTGCTCAACTATCTGCTCGATGAGCTCTTGAAAATGCTCTGACGCGTCAAGTCGACTTAGGTTGTAAAGCAATAAGTTGAGTGTCTCGTCTGTTGCTCGATCCTCAACGAGCATGTCCTCGACAGTCTTAAATGTGTTTTGCTCTTTGCTTCCCTGGGACTCTGCCCTATCACGCCAACTAGCGAGTAGCTGGCCATCATTGGCGGCTACAAGGTAGATAATGTCACTATTTTGATCTCTCAACGAAACTGCTAGATCGTCCAGTATTCCGACTTTCTCGCTATGTGTGAGTTCACTTAGATCCTTGACGATGACTAAGGTTTTTCCTGAGGCGGGCAGAGGCAAGGAAACCGTTTTTTTGCCTTCCTCCCAAAGCTTCACATCGCCACTGAACGCGGTCCAAATTTGCCGACAATGAAACGTCTTACCATCGCCGGCTGTCCCTGTAAGGATGACGTTCCGAGGATGTTCTAATTCAAAGTTTTCTTGAACTTCCTTTAGTCTCGCGGGAGTAATGTGGATTGCAGGATCAATTCCGTGGTGCTCTATCTCGGACTGGATCAACTCATCATACATGTTGTCCGCCGCTGGGATTGGTCCATAGTGGCGTAAAAACTGAACTAAATTATTGTCGTTTGTCATAACTAGGGATTCTTAAGAAACCAACTATAGCCCTACAAAATTCACAAAAGGCAACTTACTTCTTTCTTCACTACCCCCTAGAAATTGCGCCTACTGCAGGAGTCAGCAGCAAAAAGCCGGCCCCCCTCTTTGCCACGCTTTCACTTGGGTGATTTGGTTTGATTTAGTTGACCAAGTCCTTATAGGTTTGTACGAGAGCTTTGATCCGTTCATTACCCATCCTAGCCCAAGGTTCAGTTTTTGCAACTTGCCATTAACAGCCTTCCCCACGCCAATACTGTTTAGGCCTTAGGCGACACCCTACGGTCAAAGTACCTGTAACGTCACGAACAAACGGTTCCGCAACCCTCAAATGGACATTTCACTAAACCTGCATCACATACCTCAACACCTCCACCACCTGCGCCGGTGTCCTGGCCCAGGCCATGGCGGCTGCATCCACTTCTTTCAGCGGGTGCACGATGTCTTCGTCGTGCAGGGTGATGTAGGGGGTGCCGAGCGCGGCGCAGTAGCCAGCATCGAAGGCGGCGTTCCACTGCTTGTACTTGTCGCCGAAGCGGATGACGGCGATGTCGCACTGTTCGATGAAGGTCTGGGTTCGGATGGCGTTGACCTTGGCGGATTGATGGTCGCGCCAGAAGTTGTCTTCCGGCTTGCCCAGCACGTCGCCGGCGGCATCGCTGGATTCATGGTGGGTATTGGGCGAGAGGAACTCCACCGGCAGGTTGGCGTCCATGGCGGCGTTCTGGATCTGTTCGCGCCAGTCGGTGTGTATCTCTCCGGAAAGATAGACGGTCCACAGCATGATTTTGGGCTCCCAGGTAAAATGTACGATGGGGTTGAATGTAGCATGACGGGCATTGGTTACCCACCATGCCGCCAGGGGCCTCTGTCGGTCAACTGTTCGGTCAGCAGGTTGGCGAGGGCGTCTGCGGCGTCGCGGGCGGCGGGTTCGATGCGGGCGGCGCGGTGCAGTCCGGCCTGGCCGGGTTTCAGGGGTGGCAGGCCGTCTTCTGCGGTCAATTCGCGCATGGTGGGCTTGAGGCGTTCCTGGTCGATCACGCCGATGGCGAGGCCGGCGGCGACGGCGTCTTCAATGGCATTGATGCTGGTGCTGGTAAACACCACATGCCAGTTCATGTCGGCTTCTTCCAGCGCTTCGATGGCCAGTTGTCGGTAGGGGCAGTCGGTTTCATGCAGGGCCAGCGGCAGGCTCTCCCGGTCTTCGAGTGAGCTGATGCGCGCGGCGGCCCAGACGGGCGTGGTCTCCCACAGCGGCACGCCGCCGGGCAGCGGATGCGGACGGTCCAGCAGCACGGAGAGTGTGAGCCGTCCTTTCTCGATCTCCCGCGCCAGGTGCCCGCTGGTGCCGGTAACCACTTCCAATTGCACGCCCGGGTGGCGTTCCAGAAACAGCGGCAGGATGCCGGTCATCAGTTCGCTGGCGTAGTCCTCGGGCACGCCCAGCCGCACCCGGCCGGCCAGCCCGCGACCGGTGAAGCGATCCATCAATGTATCGTGCTGACGCAGCAGTTCACGCGAGGCCTGCAGCAGGGACTCACCGGAGGCGGTCAGCCGCACGCCCCTTGGGCCGCGCTCGAGCAACCGAGTGTCCAGCCGTTCTTCCAGGCGCTTGATCTGCAGGCTGATGGCGCCGAGAGTCCGGTGCTGCTGTTCGGCTGCCGCCGCCAGTGATCCGAGCTGGGCCACGGACTGGAAGGTGCGCAGCAATTGCAGGTCCAGGGCGGGGGCTGCATGTTTAATCATATTAAACCATCAATAGAGTATAACTCGATTTATTTAATGCTTGCTGCGCCCGATAATCAACCCCATTGATCAATCACCATCAATTTGCGGGTACACCAATGCAACTCACTCAGGCACAGACAGTCAGCGTGTGGACGGCTCTGATCGGGGTCGGTTTCGTGCTTTGCTGGAGCTCGGGGTTTGTGGGCGGGGTACTGGCTACCCAGGCGACGCTGCCGGCCCTGTCGCTGTTTGCGTGGCGGTTTCTGGCGGCTGCGGTGGTAATGGCGGTGCTGGTGTTCTTGCTGGTGCGCAAGCCGCTGCCCCGTCTGCACCTGTGGCGCGAGATGGTGGTGGGCTTTTTCACCATGGGCGGTTTTCTGCTCGGGGTCATGCTGGCTCTGGAGCTGGGTGTGAGCGCCGGGCTGACTGCGCTGATCGCGGCGCTGCAACCGCTGGTGGCGGCAGCAGTGGCCGGGCGCTGGCTCAACGAGCATCTGTCACGGCGCGGCTGGTGGGGCATGGCGATTGCCACTGTTGGCGTGGCCTTCTGTGTACTGGGGGATCTGCAGGTCAGCAACGGTACGGTGCCGCTGTGGGCCTATGCGCTGCCCGTGTTCTCCGTGCTGTCGGTGACCACGGGCAGTGTGCTCTCTGCCCGCTGGTCCACGGCATTGCCGATTCCGGCGGCGCTGATGATGCAGTTGCTCGCCGCAACGGTGGTGTTCATGCTGGCGGCGTCCTGGCTGGAGCCGGGCGGGTTGGCGGCACCGGAGTTCACCCGGGCTGACTTTCTGGCCCTGGGCTGGCTTATTGTGCTCTCCAGCTTCGGGGGCTACGGGTTCTTTGTGGCCAGCCTGCGCCGCATGGGTGTGACGCGTACCTCGACACTGATCTATCTGACCCCGCCGGTGACTCTGGTCTGGGCCGGGCTGATGTTCGGCGACTGGCCAAGCATGGTGGAACTGGGCGGCATGGCGCTGGCGGGAGTTGGTGTGGTGTTGGCGATGGGCGGCCTGCCGCCGTCTGTGAGGCGCTGGCTGCGGCTGCGGCGCGTTGCGCGGCCGGGTGCAGCGCCGTGGCGGGAGACGCGGTGGCAGCGGTAGTGTGAGAGCGGGCTAGCTCAGCTGGTCGAAGACTTCCCGGTATTGCTCGGCAATGCGTAGCAGCGCGATAGCTGGCCCCTGTGGCTCACGGCGGCCCTGCTCCCAGTCCTGCAGCGTGCGCACGCTGACACCCATCAGCCCGGCGAAGACGGTCTGCGACATTTGAAGCTTTCGCCTGATGACCTGTGGCGAGGAAGGCTCGGAGAGCTCCCGGGTACGCAGGTTCAGCCTGCCCTTTTTGTACTGCTTGATCTCCTCAATGCCATCGAGGATCTCCTGGCCAAGATTTCTGTCACTCATTCTTGATCGCCTCTGCGCTCTTGAGGGTGTTGTCGATGAACTTGTGTTGGTCAGGGGAAGTCGATGTGCAGATATCGGTCCAGATCTAATGCACCATGGAAGACGCCTAGCACGAGAATACCTACCCCTTCCTGAATGGCGTATGTAATACGGTAGTGCCCATACAGAGCTATTCTGATTTCGAAGTCGCCATCTCGTCGATACAGATAGCCCGCCTCAGGAAAATCAGCAGCTCTGTCCGCAGCATCCATAATACCCATGATGACACGTTCCGCTGCTGCCGGGTTGTCTGCCATGATGTAATCGTAGATGCTGCTGAGCCAGTGTTCTGCTTCTTCTGTCCAGCCTACCGACGCCATGATCGGACTTTTTTCCGCAATTCTTCATGGCTGACAACTCTCCCTGCACGGGCATCAGCGAGGCCTCTTTCAACCATCTTCTCGAACGCCAGAGCCCGAACAATGTCTTCATAGCTGGCATCATCTGGCTGTTCCGATACCACTTTATGAACCCTGTCTTTTGCAGTAGTCACAGCTGGCTCCTCAGACTCTTCGATACCTTGGTAACGACTATGCTGTTCGCCCAGATGGGTTGCAATAACCTCAGGTTCAGTCTTGCTATCAAATTGTCGATTCTGATCCAGAACATGCAGCCAGTCGCTTTCCTGCAGGCCGATCACGTTCAAACGCTGCATCAGCTCCTGAACCAGAAGGTCATTGTAGGGGGTAACAATGAAACCCGACTCCGGGCGGCCAATCATCAAGGCTTCCCCGGCAAGGTAGAGACACCCGATGATCAGACAGAGGCAGGCATCCAGATCGTCCTGATCCGCCTTTCTCGGCTTCTCCTTCATGGCCAATGCATCCAGATGTTGGGCCAGAATTTCCATGCCTGATCCGAACGACCTCAGCTCTGCGGCCACGTTCTGGCAGAGATAGACCCAGTCTTCGGATTTGAATTTTGCGTGGTTGGCCGGGTTGTACTTGGGGAATCGCCCTGTGCTGCGGCCTTTTTCGTCCGGTCTGATCCAGTTCAGCGCCACTAGCGCCAAAGTCGGATAAACCTCAAAGATTGCTATGCTGTCTTCTGCACCCAGTGGGTCACTGGCACCTCCCAGGGCCTCAAGGAATGTCCATATCGGTGCCTGGTCACCAAACATCTCGGCTTTGCTGCGGTTCGCGGGCTGCATTCCGCCATACCGACGACTGATCACAGAGCTGACTATGTTTTCAACTGGTCGCTGGCCAGACTCATTGGGCACAATGGTTGGCTGATCGATCATGATCAGCGTCTGATCCGGTGCAGATGTCTGTTGCCATTCCTGAATACATTTCAGGGCTTCGTCAAAGTTCGCGGCAGTGGGCTTATCCAAGGCCATCAGAGTACCGCCAGGTCGCCAGAGTGCACCGACCAAAGCGCCGCGATTCTTTGCCGTCCAGGCGGAGTCGAAGCCTACTATCAATATGGATTGGGACGATTCCATCAGGCCAGCCTCTGTTGTTGCTCAGGTCTTGAGCGTGACCGGCGCCACCGTCACGGTTGTGTCGCCGCTGGTCAGCATCAGTTCGCCATCGCTGATGTTGCATTGCCAGTCCATGGAGCGTGCAACCTGGGCGGCAACAGCGGCGATCTGTTCATCCATCAGTTGCTGGACGCTGAGGTTACGGTAGCGTTGCAGGGCGTGCTCCTGCTGTTTCCACCAGACGCTCACTGACCGGTCGCCATAAGTATAGAGGATGACTTTTTCGGCGCGGTTGGCGGCCTTGCGCAGCCATTTTTCATCCGGGGTGCCGAAGGCTATCCAGGTGGTGATTTCGCCGGTGAGCGTGCGTTCGGCCAGTTCCGGGGCGTGGTCGTCGCTGCTCAGGTCGGCGCTGAAGGAGAGCTGTTCCGAGGCATTGAAAACGAACGCCAGCAGGCGGACGGCCAGGCGGTCGTCGGTTTCGGAGGGGTGCTGGGCCAGGGTCAGCGCATGGCTCTGGTAGTACTGCCGGTCCATGTCGGCAATATGCAGGCGGGCCTTGCGGATGGTGGCGGTGTTGGCCATGGGGTTGGGGGTTCCTTTAGTTGTGGAGGGAGGATAGCGGAATTTGCTGGCATCGTCCCCTTGACGCGCCCAAAAGCAAGGCTTTGCCCGGGTACATGCTTGTGAGACACGCAAAATACGTCATCCATGACAGCTCGGCTGCGCACATCCCTGTGCGCAGACGGTCTCACAAGCATGTACCCGGCCAGAGCCTGCAGATTTATAGCCAACCTGAGTGGGCCTGTCGGCCCGGTGCGTGGCCAAGGGCCACGGCCTACCGGTTTGGCAACTGCTCGGCTGGGGTGGCGGGTTCGCGCAGTGGGGGTGGTATCTGTTCGCGGTAACGGGCTCGGGTGATGAAGGCATCCGCGTTTTCGCTGCGGGCGAACTGGCCGCGATAGCGCGTGAGCAGTGCGCCGGCCTGTACCAGGCTCTTCTGTGCGTCGGTCAGGTGCGCCAGCACCGGGTCACTGGCCGGCGGGGTGTGCTGCAGCAGGTCCTCATAGAAGCGGTCGCGCTCGGCGCCGGTCACCCAGCTCGCCGTGCCGCTGATCACGGCACGGTGGGTGCGCGGGGCCTGATATTCGATGACCGGCTGGTTGTCGGTATTCACCGGGGCGCTGGCCACCAGGCCGTTGCCGATATTGCCGGCATACAGATGCAGGGCTGTGGTCAGCCGTTGGTCATCGGAGACGTCCGGGTCCGGGTTCAGGCGGCGCATCTGATTGATCAGCACCTGCGGGTCCAGCGGTTGCGGCTCCTTGTGCCCCACCAGCGCGATGATGGAGCGTTCGGCAAACAGATCCCCGCGCCATACCGTCAGTTGCGGGAACACTTCGGCCATGGTGTTGGCGATGGTGTCCAGCTCGGTGCGCGAGACCTGATACAGCGGTATCCACTGCGCATAGAGGCCACCCGGGTTCAGGCGGCGGGCGGCCAGTTCATAGTGGTCGCGGGTGTAGAGGTTGCCGGTGCCCGCCTTCCAGGGCGTGAACAGGTCGGAAATGATGGCGTCATAGGTCTCGCTGGTGCGGGCCAGACAGTGGCGGCCGTCTTCGGCATGAATGGTGACGCGCTCATCGCTGAACAGGCCGTTGGTCCAGGGCTGGAAGTGCTCTTTGGCCACGCGCACCACATCGGGCAGAATCTCGCAGACGGTGACACGCTCCGGGTCCGTGTACAGGCTGGCGCCGGCGGAAATGCCGGTGCCCATGCCGAGGAAAAACAGCGACTGCGGGTCCGGGTGCTGCAGCAGCGGAATCAGGGTCTGGTTGCGCTCCGGAATCAGGGCGCCGGAACTGCCCAGGGTGTAGTAGTTGTTGACGCGAATGGAGCGCGAGCCGTTGCGCTCCACCACGGCCACATGGGCCGAGCTGCCTTCGTGCAGCGCCAGCAACTGGTCACCGCGCGATTCCTGCAAATGAATGCTGCCGAAACCGGGAGTCAGCACCAGCAGCGCAAGCGCGCCCGCGGCACCGGCCAGCCGGGCGGTAATCTGCCCCCAGCGCGGCTGGGCCCACCAGAGCCCCAGGGCCAGCAGCAGGTAGACGGCGGCCAGCCACCAGAGCCCGCGCCAGGCGCCGAGCAGCGGCAGGATGACGAAACCGGCCATCAAGGAACCCACGATGGCTCCGACCGTGTTCCAGGCGATCAGCCGGCCCAGCGCTTCGCCTGGTGTAGACGAATGGGACTGCAACAGGCGCAACTGATAGGGCAACACGGCGCCCAGAATCATCCCCGGCAGCAGCATGGACAGCGCGGCCACGCGGGCGACTTCCAGCACATAGCCGGCGAAGTCCCGGTCCTGCCCGAGATAGCCCAGGCCATTGGTCAGCGCCATGAAGGCAGCCGGCATGAAGATCAGAATCAGCGCCGAGACCAGCAGCAGACCGATCAGCACCGCCTGCGGGGCCAGCAAGCGCTGACGGTTGAGCCCGTTGGCCAGCAGCGAGCCCAGCGCCAGCGCGGCCAGAAAGGTGGTCAGCACCAGCGCATAGGTGTAGACGGAGTTCTGCAGTACCTGCGAAAACAGCCGGGTCCAGATGATTTCCACGGCCAGGGTGACAAAACCGGAGAGCAGCGCCACGGCGCGCACCGACAGCGGAAAGCGGCTGGCGCGCACCGGCTCTGGCTTGGCGGCATGATCCACCGGCAGCGACTGCCCGCGCGCCAGCAACAGGGCCAGCAGGCCGACCGTCGAGTCCAGCCCGACGGCCAGCAGATAGGTGCCGTTGAAGCCGAACACCAGCGGCAGCAGGAAACCGGCAGCCAGCGCACCGGAGGCACCACCGGCCGTGTTGACGGCATAGAGGCCGGAACCGCCGGTGCCCAGTGAGTCGCGCGAGCGGATCAGGTGCTGCCCCATCATGGGCAGGGTGCCGCCCATCAGAAAGGCGGTCGGGAACAGCAGCGTGGCCGCCACCAGGGCCTTGAGCAAGGTTTCCAGTATGGGCTGGGCGCCCACCCACTCATACAGCACCGGGTAGATCTGGAAATAGGCATCGACCACCACGAAATGACCGAGCGCTGTGACCGCCACGCCCAGTTCCAGCAAGCCGAACCAGCGCAGCGGCGCCCGGGTGCGGCGTGCCAGCCGGGCGAAGAACCAGCCGCCGGCCGCAATACCGGCAAAGAAGATGGCGATGGCCAGCGCTGCGGCCTGTGCCGTGGCGCCGAACAGCAGGCCGAGTTCCCGTACCCAGACCACCTGATAGATCAGCGCTGCGGCGCCGGAGACGAAGAACAGCAGGCCGAGCAGCAGGGTCTGGCGAGGCAGCATGGACAGGGGTCGTGCGGGCATTGGTTTCGGGTCCGGGATTGAAAAGGCGTTATGTTATATCATTTCACAAGCAGGGTTAAATGGCAGTCGAAGGTGTTTGTAGCGAGGCACGCGAGTGCCGATTGGGGCCGGAGGCCCCTCTATCGCGACTTGCGTCGCTCGCTACAGGTATTGAGCTACAGAAGCACGGCACCGAAAATCCAGGCCAGCACCAGTGCAGGCCGGTCACGGCCTGTCATGACCGTTTGTCGCTGCAGGCTGCCATTCGTCTCAAGCCGTTCTGCGACAACTGACTTGGCCCGATACTGCGCTCATGTTCAGACCAAGCCGGAGAGTCGATCGTGAGCACTGATGCATCTTCCCCGATACGCCCGCAGCCCTATCAATTGAACGCCGCCCTCAGGGTCATCCTCTGGGCTGGGGTGGTATTGGCGGCCTTTCTGCTGGTGCGGCAGCTGCAGATCATGCTGACCTACGAGTTCAATCAGATCGGCGGCATCGTCATGCTCGCGCATTCGGGTGTAGCGCTGGTTGCCAGCCTGCTGACCGCCTGGATGCTGATCGGGCCCAAGGGTACACAGGTGCATCGCTGGATGGGGCGGATCTGGTCGGTCATGCTGGTTTTCATTGCCGTTTCCAGCTTCTGGCTACGTGATGGCTTTGGCGCGGCCATGGGTTGGCCGTTGGGCCTGGGACCGATCCATATCCTGTCGGCCGTGACCGTCTTCTCGGTAACCCAGGGCATTCTGGCCATTCGCAAGGGCAATCTGAAGGTGCACATCAGCAACATGGTGACGGTCTGCTGGGCATTGTTGATTGCCGGGGCCTTTACGCTGTTGCCGGGGCGGTTCATGCAGCAGTTGGCGTTTTTTTTGATTTGAAGGCGACCCATTTGTGGGCTGTGGCCCTCGGCCACGCATGGGTGCCTGGGTTCGAATGCGTGAGCAAGCCCGAAACGTCGGACCGCACCGCCTACAACTGAGGCACCGAGTGCCTTAGGCTACCGGGCGAGAATGGTGACATACCGCCGCACGGTTTCGGCGAAGCCGTAGCGCAGGGCTTCCACGGTCAGGGCATGGCCGATGGAGACTTCCGCCACGTTACCGGCGGCGGCGAAGTCGGCCAGGTTCTGCAGGTCCAGGTCGTGGCCGGCGTTGACGGTCAGGCCCAGTTCCCGCGCCAGGTCGGCGCATTCCATGTACTTCGCCAGCACGGCCTTGTGGTCGCCATGCTTCCAGGCTTCCGCATAGTCTTCGGTATAGAGTTCGATGCGGTCGGTGCCGGTATCGGCAGCACGGCGTACCTGCTCGGGGTCGGGGTCGACAAACAGGCTGGTGCGGATGCCCGACTGCTGGCAGCGCTCGATCACGGGCCGCACCCAGTCGCCATGGCGCTTGAGATCCCAGCCGTGGTCCGAGGTGATCTGGTCCGGTTCATCCGGTACCAGCGTGAACTGGTGCGGGCGCTGGGTGATCACATGGTCCACCAGAATGTCGGTGGGGTAGCCTTCCACATTGAGTTCCTTGTCGGTATAGCTGTTGACCAGCACCCTCAGGTCCGCGATGTCCTCATAGCGTGCATGGCGCTGATCGGGTCGCGGGTGGATGGTGACCCCGACCGCACCCTGATCAAGTGCCAGGGCGGCAAATTCCCTGACATCGGGAAAGCCGTGGCCTCTGGAATTGCGGATCAGGGCGATCTTGTTGAGGTTGACGCTGAGCTGGGTCTGGGTCATGGGGCGGGACTCTGTGTTGGCTCCGTTCGGGTTGCCGCAGCACATCATTCACGACTTTGGCGATTATCGACGACAAGCCGCAGATTATAGAGCACCTGCCGCAGGAACCCCAGCCGCGCTATGACATAAACCTTACGCTTGCACATCATGACGCGGGCCGGGAAAAGCATACAATGCGCTCAGCCTCTATACAGGACACCTCGTGATGGCCCAGGCGTCGTCGCTCGAACTCGGCACTCGCCGGACCGGCCCACCGCCGCCGGATGAACCCTATGCCGCCATTGTCGATGCACTGGCCAGCCAGGGCTATGCCGTGTGCCATGAATTCCTGCCGACAGCCGATGTGCTCGCCCTGCTGCAACACAGCCAGGCCTTGCAAGCGCAACAGGCACTGCAGCGGGCTGGCATTGGCCGCGGGCAGGATTATCAGACCAACCGCTTTGTGCGCCAGGACCAGATTCACTGGCTGCAGGGCACGGAGGCCGTTGAACAGCGCTTTCTGGCGCCCATGGCGGAACTGCGCCTGGCCATCAACCGCGCCCTGTTCATGGGCCTGTTCGATTATGAAGCCCATCTGGCGGTGTACCCGGAAGGGGCCTTCTACAAGAAGCATATCGATGCCTTTCAGGGCCGTACCAATCGGCGCCTGTCGACGGTGCTGTATCTGAATTTCGACTGGCAGCCCGCAGACGGCGGCGCCCTGCGGTTCTACGACCCGGAGCAACCGGAGCAGGCGCTGTTTGATCTGCCACCGACGGCCGGCACCCTGGTGGTGTTCGAAAGCGAACGCTTCTGGCACGAAGTGCTGCCGGCCCAGCGCCAGCGCTACTCCATTGCCGGCTGGTTCCGCATCAATGCGTCTACCGGCTGGCGGGTCGACCCGCCCAGTTGATTTCGATTTTCCTGCTTTTTCTCTGCTTTCCTGTAAGTCCTTTGTAAGTGGTGGTATGTCACGGTAGCGGTGGATTCAAGCCATTGGTCCCGGTTCAGGATACCGGACCATGGAAGTACACACCCAACCGGAAAGGATGAATCAACAATGAAAAAGACTCTGCTTCCCGCCGCCATCGCACTGGCAGCTCTCAGTGCGCCTGTGTCCGCCTACACCCTGAGCGAAGGCGACAACGTCGTTGGAGGCACGGTAGGCTTCGGCTTCACCACCCTGAACAATGCACTCACCTTTGGTGCTGCCTATGAGCGCGGCCTGATTGATGACCTGTTTTCCGATTTCAATTTCGCTGTGGGTGCCCAGGGCACCTATACCGACTATTCCGGTGGCCTGAACTATTCTCTGAGCCACACCTTCATCGGGGCTCAGGCCAACCTGCATTACGACAACGGTGACAGCGAACTGCAGCCCTATGGCGGTCTGGTTCTGGGTTACAACAACTGGAGCTATGGCGATGACAACATCAGCGGTTCGTGGGGCAGCGGCATCTCATCCGGTCTGCAGGTAGGCACACGCTACTATTTCTCGGAGGAGTTTGCGGCCAACGTACGCTGGAACACGTCTCTGGGTGGTTGGGGCACCTTCTCCCAGTTGAATGTCGGGGTGGACTACAGCTTCTGATTTTCCCCTGAGCGGGGCGTCCGATAGCGCCCTGCTCTTTCTTGCCACTTTCCTTTCTGCGCTCTTCCACTCCTGATTCTTTTCTCTCGAACTTGTAATGTTATAACATATTGTTCAGACTAGAAGGTCGATACCCGACCCTTGATCCGTACCGATCAGCAATGGAAACCATCATGACACAACACAAGCTTCCCGTGACTGTACTGTCCGGCTTTCTGGGTGCCGGCAAGACCACTGTGCTGAATCATATTCTGCAGAACCGCGACGGGCTCAAGGTCGCTGTCATTGTCAATGACATGAGCGAAATCAATATTGATGCGGCTCAGGTGCAGAACGAAATCAGCTTCAACCGGTCAGAAGAAAAGCTGGTGGAAATGAGCAACGGCTGCATCTGCTGCACCCTGCGTGAAGATCTGCTGATCGAGGTGCGGGCACTGGCAGAAGCGGGCCGGTTCGATTATCTGGTGATCGAATCCACGGGTATTTCCGAGCCCCTGCCGGTGGCCGAAACCTTCACCTTTGCCGATGAAGACGGCCAGAGCCTGGGCGACTTTGCGCGCCTGGACACCATGGTCACCGTGGTTGACGCGTGCAACTTTCTGGAAGAATACGAGACGGCCCGCAGCCTGGCAGAAGCCGGGGAAACCCTGGGCGAAGATGACGAACGCAATGTGGCCGACCTGCTGGTGGACCAGATCGAGTTCTGCGATGTGCTGCTGATCAGCAAAACGGATCTGGCCAGCCCCGAACAGCTCGAACGGGTAAAGGGCGTGCTGCACAGCCTCAACCCGGATGCCGAAATCGTCCCCATCCAGCAGGGCCAGGTCGCCCTTGACCGCATTCTGAACACCGGGCGCTTTGACTTCGGCAAGGCCCAACTGGCCCCCGGCTGGCTGAAGGAAATGCGCGGCGAGCACGTGCCCGAAACCGAAGAGTACGGCATCAGCAGCTTCACCTATCAGGCGCGCCGCCCTTTCCATCCCCAGCGGTTTTTCGAGTTTCTGCATCAGGAATGGCCAACCGGCAGGCTGATCCGTTCCAAGGGCTATTTCTGGCTCGCCACGCGGCCGCAACTGGCCGGCCAGTGGAGCCAGGCTGGCGGCATCGCCCGCTACGGCTTTGCCGGCATGTTCTGGAAAGCCATTCCGCCGGAAAACTGGCCGCAGGACCCCGAGGCCCAGGCCTTCATTCGGGAAAAATGGCAGGAGCCGTTCGGCGACATGCGCCAGGAGCTGGTGTTTATCGGCCAGAACCTCGACAAGGCAGAGACCCGCCGCCAACTGGATGCCTGCCTGCTGACCAACGATGAACTGGCCGCCGGTGTTGAGCAGTGGCTGCACCTTGAAGACCCCTTCCCCAGTTGGGAGGCTGCGGCATGATTCATCGCTCACCGCAACCCATTGCCGGTCAGGCCCGTCTGCTGCTGACCATCGATCAATGCTGAACCTTACATCTGAATACTCAACAAACTTCGGGAGCAACCCATGAAAAAACCTGTATTCAAGCTGAACACCCTGACCACTGCCCTGCTGGCCGCCAGCCTGCTGGTCGCCCCCATCGCCGTATCACATGACCATGGACATGACGACCACGGCCATGATGATCACGGGCATGACGACCATGGCCACGATGACCATGGTCATGACGATGTACGCCAACTGGGTGCGCACGTGCATGGTGCCGCCCAGTTGCTGGTGGCGGTGGATCACGACCATGTTGACGTGCTGCTGCAAAGCCCGTCCTACAACGTAGTCGGCTTCGAGCACTTCGCGCGCCATGAGGCGGACGAGGCGCTGCTGCTGGAAGCCGAAGAGAAGCTGCTGGCAGCGGAGTACGTATTCCAGCTGGCCTCTGCAGCGAACTGCTCGCTGGATGATGTGGACCTGGTGTCCGAGCAACTGGCCGAAATGCGTGGCGAAGAGTTTGAAGTGCACTATCACGAGCACGGTCACGACGATCATGGCCACGATGACCACGGACATGACGACCACGGCCACGATGACCACGGGCATGACGACCACGGCCACGACGATCATGGCCACGATGACCACGGCCACGACGATCATGGCCACGATGACCACGGGCACGACGATCATGGCCACGACGATCACGGCCACGATGACCACAGCAGCGATGATCATGGTGAACGCAGCGTGCACACCGAGTTCAACCTGGAATATCGCTTCCACTGCGACAACATCGGCGCGCTGAACGGCCTGGAAGTGACTGCGTTCGACAACTTCCCCGGCTTTGAAAGCGTGGACGTACAGTGGATCGTCAATGGCCAGCAGGGCGCTGCGCGCACTCAGCCGGGCAGTCGTTCAGTCCAGTTCTGATTGCATTGAGGGATTGAACTGTCAGACTTCTCTCGGATCTACAGGGGCGGCTGACGCCGCCCATCGCGCGCGGGGCGCGCTCCCACGGTGGGGGTCAATCGCGCGCGCGGCGCGCTCCTGCGGTAGGAGGCCAGCCCCTGGCCGATTTTGAGGCGGCGGGGTCGCCCATCGCGCCATCGCGCGCGGGGCGCTCCTACAAATGAGGCACTTTGTTGAATACAGGCAATCCGTGCATGACCGACAACCAGAACGCAATTGAACTGACAGATGTCTGCTTCCGCTGGCAGCGCAATCTGCCTCCGGTGCTCAGCATTCCGGAATTCATCGTTCCGCGCGGGCGCCGCGTGTTCCTCTACGGGCCTTCCGGTTCGGGCAAGACCACGCTGCTGAACCTGCTGACCGGCATCAATGTGCCGCAGGCCGGTGCCGTGCAGATATTGGATACACCACTGCATGATCTGTCAGGCCGCAAGCGGGACCGTTTTCGGGCCCGGCATATCGGCATCATCTTTCAGCAGTTCAATCTGATTCCCTACCTCTCGGTGACGGACAACGTGCGTCTGGCACGTCAGCTGGCGGGGTACCGCCATACGCCACAGGACGAATTCGCCGAGATATTCGGCGCCCTGGGGCTGGAAGAAGACCTCTGGCACCGCTCGTCGCATGCGCTCAGTGTCGGCCAGCAACAGCGCGTCGCCGTGGCGCGGGCGCTGATCAACCGGCCGGAGTTGCTGATTGCGGACGAACCCACCTCGGCGCTCGATTCCGACCATCGCGATGACTTTCTGCAGTTGCTGATGCAGGCAGCCACCGAACGCGGCAGCACCATTGTGTTTGTCAGCCATGACAAGGCCCTGCAGCACCATTTTGATGACCAACTCGATATACGGGATCTGCAGGGGGAGGTAGCCGCATGCATTTGAATCTTGCTCGCCACAGCCTGTGGAACCGGCGCGGAACAGTGGTACTGACACTGATCACGCTGATCATCAGCGTGGCCCTGCTGTTCGGTATTGATCATATCCGCAAGGAAGCCAAGAACAGCTTCTCGCAGACCATTTCCGGCACCGACCTGATCGTGGGTGCGCGCTCCGGTTCGATCAACCTGCTGCTGTACTCGGTGTTCCGCATCGGCAACCCGACCAACAACATCACCTGGGAGTCCTATCAGGACATTGCCAACCACAGCGCCGTGGCCTGGACCATTCCCATTACTCTGGGTGACAGCCACCGGGGCTACCGGGTGATCGGCACCAATCAAGACTATTTCGAGCACTTCCAGTATGGCCGGCGCCAGAATCTGGCCTTTGCCGAAGGCCGCGAGTTC
The DNA here is from genome assembly GCF_004768465.1 of Natronospirillum operosum. GTDB lineage: Bacteria > Pseudomonadota > Gammaproteobacteria > Pseudomonadales > Natronospirillaceae > Natronospirillum > Natronospirillum operosum. The sequence goes on along the minus strand of NZ_SRMF01000007.1, from coordinate 145,989 downwards.
GACGAACTCTTTGATGTGGTACTGGGCTGGGAAGTCGCGCAGGCGCTTGGCTATGAGCTCGGCACCGAGCTGGTGATTGCCCACGGCATGGGCGCGGTCAGTTTCGTCGATCATGGCGATATGCCCTTCACGGTGACGGGTATTCTGGCGCCCACCGGTACACCGGTTGATCAGTCCCTGCATATCAGCCTGGAGGCCTGGGAAGCCATTCATCTGGGCTGGGAATCCGGCATGCCTGATCCGCGCCTGACGCCGGATCAGGAAGACGTGCTCGAGATGGACATGTCACGCCTGCAGCCCAATGAACTGACGGCGGCCTTTGTCGGCGTGCGCTCGCCGGTGCAGACCTTTGCCCTGCAGCGCGTGGTCAACAACTATCGCAGCGAACCGCTGCAGGCCGTGATGCCCGGGGTGGCACTGTCGGAACTGTGGCAGATGATCGGCATGATAGAAAACGTATTGCTGTTGATCGCCTTTCTGGTGCTGATCGCCACCCTGGTCGGCATGACCACCAGCCTGCTGGCTTCCATGCGTGAACGTCAGCGCGAGATGGCCATACTGCGGGCGCTCGGGGCATCGCCCTGGACCCTGGTGATACTGATTCAGATGGAGGTGTTGCTGATCACGCTCGGCGGCCTGCTGCTGGGCAGCCTGGTGCTCTGGGGCAGTCTGCAACTGGCGCAGCCCTGGCTGATTTCGGAGTACGGGCTGTTTATCGGTACCAATATCTGGAATGCCGACACGCTGGCCTATGGTGGCCTCATTCTGGGGCTGGCACTGGTGCTGGGGCTGTTGCCGAGTCTGGTGGCGTATCGCCGGGCGCTGGCGGATGGGTTGTCGGTGAAGCTGTAGCAAAAGTGGTGTTGTGAGTGACGCAGGTCGCGATGGGGCAGGTTTTTCGGCCTCGATATATCGGGACTTGCGTCCCTCGCTACAGGTATTCGAGCCACGTAGCGAGGGACGCAAGTCCCGATAATCGTAGCGAGGGACGCAAGTCCCGATAATCGTAGCGAGGGACGCAAGTCCCGACAAGAAGAGTCTCAGACGTAGAAGTCGAGCTCTTCCTGCGCCTTCAGCAGGTCCCGCATGGTGTAGGTATCTTCACCGAAGAAGTAGATCAACCCCCAGTGCGTGCCGAAGGCCGTCCGCTTGGTGACGGTTTCCTCTCTGGGCGGCGCCAGCTCGTGGAAATCAAAGTATGGGTGATTTTCCGTTTCCGCTGGCATTTCCAGCGTGCTGACAACCCGGCGCCGCGGGTACACGCCGAAGCAGCCGGCGACGCCCTTGGCATCCTTCACGGCTTCGGGGAAGAAGTTGTCGATTTCTTCCTGCGTGGTCCTGGGGTCGAACATCAGGACCATGCCCTGATAGGCGTTGAAGCCATAGGCCCGCTCGAGCAGTTCGAACACCTTGAAGCCCGGCGGCCGGTAGGCTACTTCACCGAAGTACATCTCGCCATCGCTGGTCACGAAGTATTCCGGGTGCACAAAACCGAACTGGATATCAAAGGTCTTGATCAGCCGTTCGATCTGCGCCGTGATGGCCGGGCGGTATTTTTCCAGTTCCGGGGTGGCCGGTACGAATACCGAATAACCCAGGGTGACGTACTCGGAAATATTCAGGAACTGTATCTTGCCGTCCCATATCCAGGCCTCGACGGCAAATTCCCAGCCATCCAGGTGGCTTTCCATCAGCACCGGGAATTCATCGTCCGGGATGGTATCGACTTCGTCCGGGGTTCTGATCACCCGGTGACCGAGGCAGCCTGCCTTGTCGAAGGCCTTCAGGTGGATGGGGTCGTTCGGGTCCCCGTCCAGCTTGAGCAGGGTCTGGTTGACCCGCTTCAGAAAACGGATGACGTCTTCGCGGTCATGCGCTTCCTCGAAGATGCCAACCCGTATGCCACCCAACTGGGCCCGGCGCTTCATCAGGGCCTTGTCGCGGAACAGAATCGACTGACCAAACAGTCTGGGGTTGTCCAGCAACACCGAGTTGATCGCACCCGCCCACTCGACGGTTTCTTCGAACAGCGGTATGGCGACGTCAACACCCATGTCTTTCAGAGTCTGCGCAATTTCCATCGAGCGGTCGTTCAGACGCTCAAAATCCCAGGGCAGATAGGGAATGTCATGTTTCTTGCTGTAGTCTTCGGCCCAGGGCGGCGCGACCACCACATAGCGACGATCGAAATCGTCCATGGCTTCGATGGCGCCCGGGGCCCAGCCCAGCAGTGCCACATAACCCTTGTCGGGATTCTTGTCTTTCAAAAGAGCCTCCATCCACGTACAGCGCAGGTATTGCCTTGCACGCGATTGTTGCATTAGCGCAGGCAGTATAGCAGCCAGGGGCTGCCCTGTTGGGACTTTACCCGATACGGTCGCCCCGGGACGCGGGCTGGCAGGTGACTGACCTGCGGTGTTCAGGTAAGGTCGAGAGCATTGGCAGACCGAGATGCACTGCATGACTGAATCGAACACGCCTGCAACAAGGCCTGACATGGAGCGCCTGCTGGCCAATCTGGACCAGTTGCTGGACAAGATGACGCGCGCCAGCAGTTTTGCCCGGGTCAACTCTCTGCCCCGCGCGCTCGACCTGTGTCGGCGCATTCTGCAACAGGATGGCGGCATGGAGGGGCTGTATCAGCGTGCGGAAAAAATCGACCAGTCCGGACTGTTCGAGGGCAGTGACTGGGAAACACCGGAACTGCTGCAGGCCCGCCTGGTGCCGTCGACCTTTGCCAGCGACGACCTGACGCTGGTCGTGATCGAATGCCTGAGTGAACTGCGGATGCTGGCCATCAGTACCGGCCAGTATTTTCATCCACAGGTGTCGGCCGAGCAGGCCGAGCATTTTCTGACGCAGGTGCTGGCCTTCAACCTGCATTATGTATTCAATCTTGAGCTTGACGAAAGCCAGCGCAATGCCCAGCCCGAAATACAGCAGCTGGTGCGCCAGCAACTGGATTTCATCGCCCACCATATCGGGCTGGAGAACATCCTCGAGCATGTGGTCGAAGAAGTGCATCGCCTGCTGCGTCAGCGCCCGATTCAGATCACCAGCGTGCGCACCATGATCGACCGCATTGCGGCCTGCCTGTTCGGCCCGGGCATTCAGATCGGGGCTACCGCCCGCGGTGCCGAGGGTCTGGTCAGCGCCCTTTATGGCCCCACCCAGGGCTGCCGGGAAGACCCGGGCGTGGACGCCTATCTGGAACGCGTGGCGGCCATGGATGCACTGGCCCTGGATGCCGAAGCCCTTGGGTTTGCCCGGGCCATGCACGACTCCGGCCTGGTATCGCCCTATCACGCCGCCTTCATCCGTCATATTCTGCCGTTCAACGACCGCGACCTGTTCTCCCGCGCGCTGGGGCTGAGCAGCACCGGGCGTGACTGCTACCTGTGCTACCAGGACCTGGTGCAGACGCTGACCGAGTACTGCATCCACCTGCCCACGGCGCAGACGCTCTATGGCCTGTCCTGCCTGCTGGAACGGGGCCTGCTGTATCGCTCCAGTATTGCGGCAGCGCTGTGGCGACAGATGAACACGCCGCTGCATACCGAGGTGCGCTATCAACTGACCATGACCTTTGGTGATGCCATTGATCCGGCGCAGCTGTTCATGGCCGGCATCATCAGTGTGCTGGGCCAGCCGCTGGGCCTGGGCCAGGGCAACAACCCGGCCTGTCAGTCCACCCGGGCGCTGTCCATGTGGTCCTACACCGATCCGGACTTCCTGCTGCAACTCGCCCGCTGGGCCTCGCGTGACAATCGCGTGGTCATGGAGTTCGAGGGTGAAAGCCTCAACTCGGCCGAGCTCTCACTCGGCATGGTCAACCCGCTGGCCTTTGATCTGGACCCGCTGTCCACGGTGCTGGTGCCACACCTGGACCGGATCTACGCCGCCATGGGCAACCGCGTGGCCGAGCGGCCGGAAGACCCGCACCGCTGGATCAACCCCGAATTCCACGGCTGGTGGGTTAACCGGGGCTTTGCCATTGCCGTGGACATACCGACCGGGCAGTTGCATGAGCCGGAAACCTTCATCCGCACCTTCTATGCGCTCTACAACCCCATGTACAACAGCAATACCCCGGTTGTGCATCCGCAGCCTGCCGGTGTGGCCGTGACCGACAGCTCGGCCCGCTTTGTCGGCTGGCATGCCATCACCATTCTGCGCGTGGCGCTGGATCAGGAAGACATCATGCGGGTGTATTTCTTCAATCCGAACAATGACAGCGGCCAGGACTGGGGCAATGATGTCGTTGTCTCCACCGAGGGCCATGGTGAACAGCATGGCGAAAGCTCGCTGCCTATCCACGAGTTCGTGTCCCGCCTGTACATCTTCCACTATGACGTCACCGACTGGCAGCTGCATACCGAGGCCGTGCCTGACACGGAGATCGAACGGGTCAGACAGTTGATGGTGGAAAGCTGGGCGCAGGATCGGCTGCCTCCGCATGATTTTCAGGCGGAACCCGGATGAGGGGAACGGCCTGAAAATCCGTCATGTAATCTATATCAAAGTTTTTTGATATAGTTCTTGACTCTGCCCGGTCGGTGACTAGACTGTGGCCCATGACGGTAATTTCCTCCTCCAACGCCTCCCCCTATGACAGCTGGGCGCAGCACCTCAAGGCCACGGCCGACCCGCTGCGCCTGCTGATTCTTCGGGCGCTGCGCCAGCAGTCATACGGTGTGCTCGAGCTCAGCCAGTTGCTGGATATTCAGCAGTCGCGCCTGAGTCACCACCTCAAAATACTGTCGCGCGCCGGCCTGGTAACCCAGCGGCGGGAAGGCAATTCCATCTTCTATCAGCGCCAGCCGGCACCGGAACCCTGGGTGCAGACCGTGTTTGCCACCCTGGATCAATGGTCGCTGCCGGATGATCTGGCGACCCGGCAGCAGAGCATCGAGGCCGAACGGCAGGAGCAGGCACGGGCCTTCTTCGCCCGTCATGCCACCGATTTCCGCGAGCGTCAGGATCTGATTGCCGAGTATCCGCAATATGCGGAGCAGGCACTGGCGTTGCTGGATGAAGTCGATACCGGCAGCGGGCACGCACTGGAGGTCGGGCCGGGGCTGGGCGAGTTTCTGGCTGCGCTGAGCCAGCGCTTCGAGCGTGTGGATGCAGTCGATATTTCCGCCGAACTGCTGGAGCAGGCCCGGGCTCGCTATCAGAACGACGCGCGGATTCATTTTCTGCACGGGGATCTGCAACAGTGGCTGACGACGTATTCCCAGGCCCCCGACCTGCTGGTCTACAACATGGTGCTGCACCACATTCCGACCCCGGGGGAAGAATTGCGCCGCGCCGGTGCCGCGCTGCGGTCCGGTGGCTACCTGCTGGTGACTGATCTGTGTCGACATGAACAGGGCTGGGCGCGCGAACACTGCGGTGACCAGTGGCTGGGTTTTGATCAGGCCGAACTGGACGCCTGGGCCACCGAGGCCGGGCTCTCACTGGAGCGCCACAGTGTGACGGCGCTGCGTAATGGTTTTCAGGTTCAATGCCTGCTGTGGCGCAAACACGCCGGCAGGCTTCCGAATGAGCAAGCAGAAGGATAGCGTGCAATGAGCGAGTACACCCTTTTTACCTCCGAATCCGTATCCGAGGGCCATCCCGACAAGATGGCCGATCAGATCAGCGACGCCATTCTGGATGCCATCATCAAGGATGACCCCCAGGCCCGTGTCGCGGTGGAAACCCTGGTCAAGACCGGCATGGCCGTTATTGCCGGCGAAGTCCGCACCTCGACCTATGTTGATCTGGAAGACATCGTGCGCGACGTCATTCTGGACATCGGCTACGACGATTCCGATCTCGGTTTCGACGGCGCCAGCTGTGCGGTGCTGAACGCGATCGGCAAGCAGTCGTCCGACATTGCCATGGGCGTGGACGAGAACGACGAATCCCGGAAGGAGCTGGGTGCCGGTGACCAGGGTCTGATGTTCGGCTATGCCACCAATGAGACCGAGGTGCTGATGCCGGCCGCCCTGACCTACTCGCACCGACTGGTGCAGAAGCAGGCCGAGCTGCGCAAGAACGGCACCCTGAAATGGCTGCGTCCGGATGCCAAGAGCCAGGTCACGCTGCGCTACGAAAACGGCAAGCCGGTGGCGGTCGATGCCGTGGTGCTGTCGACCCAGCATGACCCGGACATTAGCCAGGCGGAACTGCGTGAAGCCGTGATGGAGGAAATCCTGAAGCCGGTACTGCCGGCGGAGTGGCTGCACAAGGACACGCTGTACCACATCAACCCGACCGGGCAGTTCATTATCGGCGGGCCGGTGGGTGACTGCGGCCTGACCGGACGCAAGATCATTGTCGATACCTATGGGGGTATGGCCCGCCACGGCGGCGGCGCGTTCTCCGGCAAGGACCCGTCCAAGGTCGACCGCTCGGCCGCCTATGCGGGCCGCTATGTGGCCAAGAACATTGTCGCGGCCGGCCTGGCCGACAAGTGCGAGATTCAGATCTCCTATGCCATTGGTGTGGCCGAGCCGACCTCCATTTCGATCAACACCTTCGGCACCCACAAGGTGAGCGAAGACACCATCGCCACCATTGTGCGCGATCACTTCGACCTGCGCCCGGGCGGCATCATTGCCATGCTGGATCTGCGCCGACCGATCTATCGCAAGACGGCAGCCTACGGCCACTTCGGCCGCGAACTGCCCGAGTTTACCTGGGAAAAGACAGACAAGGCCGAGGCGCTGCGCGCCGCGGCGGGGCTGTAGGCTGTGAGCCTTGCTCACGCATCAAGAAAGCAGCCACAAGAATATGGCGTCGTCTGTAGGCTGTGAGCCTTGCTCACGCATGCGTGGCCAAGGGCCACAGCCTACAAATGAGGCACGATCTGGGGCCGCAGCCTACAGATGAGGCACAACACCTGGCCCCGACACATTCACGAATACATGAAAGGTAGAACACCATGACCACAGCAGCACAGACTCAACAGTTCGACGACTACAAGGTCGCCGACATCTCGCTGGCCGACTACGGCCGGGCGGAAATCGATATCGCCGAAACCGAAATGCCGGCACTGATGGCGCTGCGCGAAAAATACCGTGCCGAGCAGCCGCTGAAAGGCGCGCGCATCATGGGCTGCATTCACATGACCATCCAGACCGCCGTGCTGATCGAGACCCTGGTGGATCTGGGCGCCGAAGTGCGCTGGTCGTCGTGCAATATCTTCTCGACGCAGGATCACGCCGCCGCCGCCATTGCGGCCGCCGGCATCCCGGTGTTCGCCTGGAAGGGCGAGACGGAGGAGGAGTTCCTGTGGTGCATTGAGCAGACCATCCGTGATCACAAGGGCAGCCAGGGCCTCTGGGACGCCAACCTGATTCTTGATGACGGCGGTGACCTGACCGAGATGGTGCACAGCAAGTTCCCCGAGCTGCTGGACCAGATTCACGGCATCTCCGAGGAAACCACCACAGGTGTGCATCGTCTGCTGGACATGCTGAACAAGGGCGAGCTGAAAGTACCGGCCATCAATGTCAACGACGCGGTCACCAAGTCGAAGAACGACAACAAGTACGGTTGCCGTCACTCGCTGAATGACGCCATCAAGCGCGGCACCGACCACCTGCTGGCGGGCAAGAAGGCACTGGTGATCGGTTATGGCGATGTGGGCAAGGGCTCGGCAGCCTCGCTGCGGCAGGAAGGCATGATCGTCAAGATCACCGAGGTGGACCCGATCTGTGCCATGCAGGCCTGCATGGACGGCTTCGAGGTGGTATCTCCCTACCGCAACGGCATCAGTGATGGCACGGCCAACAGCATCAACACCGAGGTGCTGGGCAATACAGATCTGCTGGTGACCACCACCGGCAACACCAATGTGTGTGACCGGCACATGCTGGCGGCACTGAAGCCCACTGCGGTGGTGTGCAATATCGGTCACTTCGACAACGAGATCGATACCAGATTCATGCGCGACAACTGGCGCTGGGAAGAGATCAAGCCGCAGGTGCACAAGATCTACCGCAGCGACGACAAGAACGACTTCCTGATTCTGCTGGCCGAGGGCCGGCTGGTGAATCTGGGCAATGCGACGGGTCACCCGAGCCGCATCATGGATGGCTCCTTTGCCAACCAGGTGCTGGCCCAGATGTACCTGTTCGAGCAGAAGTTTGCCGACCTGCCGGCCGACCAGAAGTCGGACAACCTGTACGTGAAGGTGCTGCCGAAGAAGCTGGACGAGGAAGTCGCGGCGGAGATGGTACGCGGCTTTGGCGGCGTCATCACCCGGCTGACACCGGAGCAGGCCCAGTACATCAACGTGCCGGTGGAAGGGCCGTTCAAACCGGCTGACTACAAATACTGATCCCGGCTGCGAAGGCATCGGACGGGCAGCAGTCAACTGTCGACTGTCGACTGTTAACTGTTGACCCGCGAAAGCAGCCACTGAACGCAAGGAACCTATATCCGTGAACCCGAAAACCCCCATCAGCTTCGAGTTTTTCCCGCCCAAGACGGAAGAAGGGCTGGCGAAGCTGGACAAGGTCCATGACGCCCTCAGCGAGCGCCATCCGGAGTTCTTCTCCGTCACCTATGGTGCCGGCGGCTCGACGCAGGAGCGGACCATCAACACCGTGCTGGGCCTGCATGCCAAGGGCATTCCCACGGCGCCGCACCTGAGCTGCATCGGTTCCACTGCGGACACGCTGCACTACCTGCTGCAGCGCTACAAGGCGCACGGCGTCAAGCGCATCGTCACTCTGCGCGGTGATCTGCCCTCCGGCATGGGGGGCTCCACCGGCGGTGATTTCCGCTATGCCAGCGACCTGGTCGCGTTCATTCGCGAGCACTATGGCGATGCCTTCCATCTGGAGGTGGCTGCCTACCCGGAGATGCATCCGCAGGCCGCCAGCCTGGATGCCGACATCCGCAATTTCGTGCACAAGGCCGAACAGGGTGCGGACTCGGCCATCACCCAGTATTTCTACAATGCAGAAGCCTACTTCCACTTTGTCGAGAAGGTACGGGCGCTGGGCTGCAATATTCCGATTGTGCCGGGCATCATGCCGATCACCAACTACAGCAAACTGGCCCGCTTCAGCGATTCGTGCGGGGCCGAAATACCGCGCTGGATGCGCAGGCAACTGGAAGCCTACGCCGACGATGCCGACAGCATTCGGGCCTTCGGACTGGATGTGGTATCACGCCTGTGCGAGGACCTCCTGAGCAATGGTGCGCCCGGTCTGCACTTCTATTCCATGAACCAGGCAGAGATCAATCTGCAGCTCTGTGACCGCCTGAATATTCACTGATATGACAGCCTGTCACAAAACTGTCACACAGGGGCGCTAGGGTAGCCGCGTTGTCACATTAGTGTCATCATACCGCAACTTTTTGACCGCGCTTCCCAGTCACAGGGCAGGAATTAGATGTCTGTTGAACCCTCGCGAACGCAATCTGGAAAGTTCGCCCTGATCCGCCGCCAACGTAGCCGGGAAACCCCAGCCTGGATGCGTGGCATCTACGCCGGGCTCTGTCTGTATCTGTTCCTGGCGGCCCTGAACATTCTGGGCTCGGGTCTCGGCACTTTCGGCGGCGAAAGCGACTTTCTGGAACGGCTGTTTGCCTACGGGCAGAACCCCTTCATCGCACTGATGGCGGGCGTGTTCGTCACCATGATCGTGCAGAGCTCCTCCTTTACCTCGGCGCTGATTGTGACCCTGGTGGCCACGGGTGAAATGACGCTGGGTACGGCCGTCTTCGCCATCATGGGGGCCAACATCGGCACCGCAGTGACGGGCGTGATCGTGGCTTTGGCCAACATCCGCATCAAACGCAATTTCCGCCGCTCCTTTACCGCCGCCCTGCTGCACGACCTGTTCAATATACTCACCGTGTTTGTGGTGTTCCCGATCGAGCTGATTACCGGCGCCCTGCACGAGTCCGGGCGCGGCATTTTTTCACAACTGGCAGCCAGCCTGGCCAATGTCATTGGCCTGGAAGAAGTCGCGCGGCCGGACAGCCCGATCAGGGTCATTACCCGCCCGCTGGTCTACGGTTTTGACAACCTGGGCGCCTGGCTGATGCCGACAACTGCCGCCGCCGGTTTGCTGGTGGCCGGTCTCGGTCTGCTGCTGATGTTCATCTCCCTGGTCATGATGGTGAAGAACCTGCGCGGTGCGCTGCTGCGGCACATGGATGGGCTGTTCAGAACCTACTTCTTCAAGACCGACCTGCGGTCCTATGTGATCGGCGTGGTGTCCACCGTGCTGGTGCAGTCCAGCACCATTACCAGCAGCCTGATGGTACCGCTGGCCGGTGCAGGCATAGTGCGCATTCGCCGGGTGCTGCCGTTCATGATGGGGGCCAATCTGGGCACCACCGTGACCAGTATTCTGGCCGCTACCGCCAACCCCATTGCTGCGGCCATGACGGTGGCTCTGTTTCATGTCATCTTCAACCTGACCGGTACTGCCATCTGGTGGCCGCTGCGCAAGCTGCCCATGCGGATCGCCACCTGGTACGGCAAGCTGGCAGCACGCAAGGCCGTCTATGCGTTCGGCTTCCTGCTCGGTGTATTCGTTGTTATTCCGCTGCTGGGTATTACCATTACTGAAATGCTGATTCGTCTGTAGTGAGCGCAGACTCAAATTGAGGTTTTCTTCATGTTTCGACAACTCTACAGTGCACTGACTTCCGAGAACACGCTGGATCGCGCGTTCGAGGACCTGACTCAGATGCTCGAGCACGGAGCCTGGATGTTTGACCGGGCCAACGCCGTGCTGTTCAGCACCGTGCCGGTGGAAGAGGTCAAGCAACCCCTGTACGACCGCGATCGTGCCATCAATGATCTGGAGCGGTCCATCCGCCGCAAGGTCATGCGCCATCTGACCGTCAACCCGGGCCATGATGTCGCCATCGGCCTGGCGCTGATGAGCGTGGCCAAGGATGCGGAGCGCATCGGCGATTACTGCAAGAACGTATTCGAGGTCGGCACCTTTTATACGCAGGGCTTCCATGTGGCGCGCTATCAGGAACCTCTGGATGCCATCTCGGACGAGATCTACGACATGTTCGGGGAGCTCAGCCAGGCCACCAAGGACTCCGACGAAGACAGAGCCCGTGCCGTCATTCACCGGGTGCTGGATGTGCGCCACCAGTGCGACAAGCTGGTGGTATCCCTGCTCAATGAAGACGAACCGGTCGAGTTCCACGAAGCGGTGGCCTACTCGCTGCTGGCCCGACACTACAAGCGCGTGGCCTCCCACCTGGGCAATGTGGCGACTGCCGTCACCGGAAACCTGGAAGACCTCGACTTCTTCCCCGGCGAGTAAATGCCCGCTGCACTGACGTCAAAGGCGCCACCCCGGCGCCTGGTCGGTCAGCCATCCCAAATCCTGAAACACTCGCCCCGGGCGGCCGCTCGGGGTACACTCGTACGCTGAATAAAGCCATAATGTGAACTGCAGTATGCCACTGTTCGAATCACCGGAACCCGAACATACCTTTGTTCAGGTCTGGCGACTGGACCCGGAAGATCCTCTGGGCTGCACCGGGTCTCGGCCTTTTGAGCTGGACGGGTACGAATGGCCTACGGCCGAACACTATTATCAGGCCATGAAGTATCCCGGACGCCCCCGCTTTCAGGACATATTGCAGGCGCCGGATGCCAAGGCCGCGCGCAAGATTGGCCGGGGCTGGCTCAAACGACCGCGGCCAGACTGGAAGCAGGTCCGGCTGGTGATGATGACCCGGGCGCTTTATATCCAGTTGCAGCAGTATGGTGATTTCACGACCGCCCTGCTGGATACCGGGGACAAGCCCATTCGGGAAATGTCGCAGTACGATTATTTCTGGGGCCGAGGGCGTGACCAGCGTGGACACAATCACTATGGCCGTATTCTGATGGATGTTCGCCGCAAACTGCGTGAATCCTGACCCGTGCCGACCGGGCCCGACGTACAGTTTGCGCCGATCTGGCCGTTAACAATGTCACAGTCCAGACAGCGCAAGCGATGAAGTGAGGTAGAGGACGCCGTGGAGGGACAAACCGACGACCGCGAGAGCAACGACGTTGAAGGCGAATTCATACATTCGCCGGGCGAGATCAACCGACTGTTCATGCGCGTCAAAGACAAGCTGTCACCGGTGACCCTGCGTTTTCCGGGTGTTTCGCGTGCCATGACCTCTTACGTGGTCGACATCGACCCAAGGCGCCGTTTTCTGGTGCTCGATGAAGTAATGCCCAAGCAGGACAATCGCCTCATGCAGGAAGGCGGGCTGCTGACTCTGGAGACCTACCATGATGGCTGCCAGATCCGCGCCAAGGGCCTGAAGGTCAAGGCCATGAAAAACGGAGATGACGTGGTCTACCGCGTCACCTTCCCGCCGGAAATCTACTACCTGCAGCGGCGGGCTTCATTCCGCGCTCAGGTCCGTCACTCACTGGAGATTCCGGTGCGCATGCTCGATATCAACCGGCGTGTGGTCAGCGGCCTGTTGCGCGACATGTCGGCCGAGGGCTGTCAGGTGCAGGTACCGGGTGACCATGAAGAAGTCCTGAAAGCTCATACCACCGCCATTCCCATCAAGCTCTATTTTCCCAATGCCACCTCGCTGGTATTGAAGGCAGAACTGCGTTTTGTCGGCTACAACAAGAAAGGCGGCTTTACCAAGTGCGGCTGTCAGTTCGAACAACTGGACACACACAAGGAGCGTGAAATCTCGCGTGTGGTCACCGACCTGCAGCGTGACTTCATCAACTTCAGCAAACACGGCGGTGCGGTAGAGGGTATCCCACCGCTGTTTCTGCCGCCGGAACAGGATGACGATATTGCCGCCCTGGATGGCAGCAACGGCCAGGCCGGCCGCATCAAACCACGGGCAGAGGAAGAAAAGCGGGCGCGCGAAGCACGTCAGCGCCGACGCCAGACCGCCGAGCCCGAGAAACTGGATGTGCGTGGCCTGCTCAATACCGGTGTGACGGCTGTCAAATCATTGATCGGCAGCGTTCGGTTGCAGCAGGGCCTGCCCATAGACGAATTGCAGGATGCTGCCCAGCAACTGGCCACCGCGTTGCAGCAGGATCGTCAGGCCGTGCTGCTGCATTCCCATATTCGCAGCACCACAGACTTTCTCTTTGAGCACCCGGTCGGCTTTGCGCTGCTGCTGGCCGATCAGGCCCGGCATCTGGACAAGGGCATGGAGGCTGATCAGATCCGGGATCTGATCTTCGCAGGTCTGTGCCATGACGTACCCCGAGCCCTGCTGCCGGACGGCGAGAAGGAAACCGGGGTCGAAGTCAGCGCCGACAAACGCCACGAACTGAGAAGGCAGATCAATGACCTGGCCCGTTCACTGATGGCCAATAACGACGCCCCCAACGTGGCAGCCACCATTGTCAGCCAGTGCTGGGAACGTCTGGACGGCAGTGGCCTGCCCGCTGGCGCCAGTGGTGAAGAGCTGGACCCCATGGGCAAGCTGGCAGCCGTACTGGATGTAATCGATACCGCATCACATCAGTATCGGGAAGATGTGTACTATCACCCTGCCATTGCCTACAAGAGAGCGCTCAGTGCGCCCGAGCAACTGGACAGCACTCTGGTCAAGCGGACCATCATGGTCCAGGGCCTGTACCCACCGGGGGCGCCGGTGCGGCTCAGCAACGGCTATATCGGTCTGGTGATGCGCCACAACGAACAGCGCAAGCCCTCCATTGTGCGGCTGGTCTACCAACTGCGGGATCAGGCTCAGGTACCACTGAAGGATATCCGCCTGGAAGACAGCGGTGTGATCGTCGAAGGGCCGGGCGACCCGGTCCGCCTGGATCTGGGTGCGACCCTGCTGCAATCGCCACTGCAGATCTAGCAAGACAACAACGGAGATTCTGACGCCATCCTGAGCACCCTGCGCGAACTCTGGCACGCCTTTCTGCACGCTGGGCGCAACCTGCTGCCCATCATTGTTGTCGTGGCTGTCTTTCAGGCCTTCATTCTGCAGCAGGTGCCCGACAACCTGCTGAGCATGGCACTCGGTCTGCTGATTGTGGCCGTGGGTGTGGCGCTGTTTCTGCAGGGGCTGGAGCTGGGGGTTTTCCCGATCGGCAAGAGCCTGGCCAACCAGTTTGCGCGTCAGGGGTCGGTGTTCATACTGATGGGGTTCGGCTTTGCCATCGGTTTTTCTGCCGTGATTGCCGAGCCGGCCCTGATCGCCGTTGCCGACCAGGCCGCACTGATCAGCGACGGCCGGGTGAATGCATTGACCTTGCGTTTGGTGGTGGCACTGTCTGTCGGTGCTGTAATGGCACTCGGTGTGCTGCGCATCATCCTGGGCCACCCCATCCACTGGTACCTGATTGCCGGCTATGTGACCGTGGTCATGGTCACCTGGTTTGCGCCCGAGGAAATCGTCGGGCTGGCCTATGATTCGGGCGGTGTAACCACCAACATTGTCACCGTGCCGCTGATTGCCGCCATCGGCATCGGCCTGGCCACCTCGATACGCGGCCGCAATCCGCTGATTGATGGTTTCGGTCTGGTGGCACTGGCCGTGATGGTGCCCATGATCAGTGTGCAGCTTTATGGCATCGTGGTGTATTCGGTCGGCGAAACCGAATCGGTACAGCTGGCTGACAATGGCATCGAGGCACTGCATCCGCTGGTACAGATGCTGCTCGACCTGGCCACCATGCTGCGCGACGTATTGCCGATTCTGCTGGTTATTCTGTTCTTCCAGTACCTGGTGCTGCGGCGGCCTCTGAACCGACCACGCAAGCTGATCGTCGGCTTCGGCATGGTTATCTTCGGGCTCTATGCTTTTGTGGTCGGGCTCAAGATGGGCCTGTTCCCGATTGGCGAGAGCATGGCCGAACAGCTGATTCAACGGGACAACTGGTTCTTCGTCTATCTGTTCGCGTTCTGTATCGGTTTCGCCACCACCATGGCCGAACCGGCGCTGATCGCCGTCGGCAAGCAGGCGGAAGAAGCCGCACCGGGGAGACTGAAAGGCTCGGTGATCCGCCTGATTGTGGCACTCGGCGTGGCCATCGGCATCACCATAGGCGTGCACCGCATCATCAGTGGCGATTCGATTCACCACTACATCATGGGCGGCTATCTGCTGGTGATCGTGCTGCTGATTCTGTCACCCAAGTACATTGTGGCGCTGGCCTTTGATCTGGGCGGGGTGACCACCTCGGAAGTGACCGTGCCACTGGTGACGGCGCTGGGCATTGGCCTGGCCTCGCAGATTGATGGCCGCAGTGTGCTGATCGATGGCTTCGGCCTGATTGCGTTTGCGTCCATATTCCCTATTGTAACCGTCATGCTCTACGCCATCGGCGTGGATGCCCTGGCCAAACTGAGGAGACCCTCAACATGAAATTTTCCGCGCTGGTTGCCATTGTACCCGACGACCTGGAAGACCGGGCCATCGACACTGCCAAGGAGGAGGGTGCCTGCGGCATGACGCTGATCTCCGGTCGTGGCATCGGCACAGAGGAGCGCAAGTCGTTTTTCGGCCTGACCTATGAAGGCAGCCAGAGTGTGTTGCTGGCGGTACTGGAGCGCCGGCTGTCGCTGCGGGTACTGAAACGATTGCAGGCTCTGCTGACCGAGGACGGCACCTCCAAGGGTGTGGTTTTCACCTCGGCCATCGACCACATTGGGGGCATCGACCTCAACCAGGTCGCCCAGTTTGAAGAACAGATCAAAGACGAACTCTGAACAGGACACTACTCATGCTTGCCAAAGAAATCATGGTGCGCGATGTCGTTACCATTTCCTGCACCGCGACCCTGCGCCAGGCCATCAGCCTGATGAAGAAAAACGGCATCAAATGCCTGGTGGTCGACAAGCGTCATGCCAACGACGCCTACGGCATGATCACCTATTCGACCATCGTGAAAACCATCTCTGCAGAGAGCGGAGACATTGACCTGATCAACGTCTATGACGTCTATACCAAGCCGGTACTGAGTGTGGGCGAGGATCTGGATGTGCGCTATGTGGCCCGCCTGATGACCGATTACGGGGTCAAGCGGGTGCTGGTATGCAACAACAACGACCTGTCGGGCCTGATCACCATGCACGACCTGGTCGGAGAGATCATGAAGACGGTGGACTGACCGCCGCTGGCGCTACTTCTTCGAGACCGGTTTGCTGGGCATCATGTTGCGGGAGTAGAAGATCTCCTGCATTTCCTTGCTGAGCCGATACTGGATGTCTTCCAGTTCTGCCGCACCGAACTCGTCGGTGCCGGCCCCGAACAGATAGTGTTCCAGTTCCATCTGCTTGAGCATCATCTTGGTGTGGAAGATGTGCTCCTGATAGACGTTCACGTCGATCATTTCGTACTGGTCCTTGGTGCCTTCATCGATGTAGTTCTGGATCGAGTTGATCTCGTGGTCGATGTAGATCTTCTGCCCGTCTTCCATGCGGGTAAAGCCGCGCACGCGGTAGTCCATGATGACCACATCCGAATCAAACGAATGAATCAGGAAATTCAGCGCCTTCAGCGGTGAAATCACGCCACAGGTAGAAACATCGATGTCAGCGCGAAAGGTGCTGATGCCGTTGTCGGGGTGGCTTTCCGGGTAGGTATGCACCGTGATATGGCTCTTGTCGAGGTGCCCCACCACGGATTCCGGCAGCGGCCCGGGGCCGGTGGACAGCTCCTCAGGTTCGGGGGCCACCGGATGTTCGGCGATCAGGATGGTCACACTGGCGCCTTCCGGTTCATAGTCCTGGCGCGCAATATTCAGCACATTGGCGCCGATGATGTCGGTCACCTGGGTCAGGATATCGGTCAGACGATCAGCGTTGTACAGCTCATCGATATAGGCGATGTATTCCTGACGATGCTGTTCCGTCTTCGCGTAGCTGATGTCGTAGATGTTGAAGCTGAGCGATTTGGTCAGGTTGTTGAAGCCATGCAGACGCAGCTTGTCCATGACGGGGGCCTCCACTCGTCAGGGGGTATCAGGGCGCGCTATTCTGGAAGAGCAGATGGCGATTTTCAATCAAAATCGTACTCGACTTCGACCATGCAGTGCGGCGATATTCTCGGCTCGGTAATGATACGCGCATCAAAGACATAGTCGGCCAGGTTCGGCGTCAGAATCTGGTAGTCCAGCCGCTGGCCATTGCGCTGTGCCTCGTCATAGGGCCACCAGGTGTGCTGGCGATCCTTGCGATTGATCAGACGGAACGCATCGATATAGCCCATGGGGCCCAGCATCTGATCCATCCAGGCGCGTTCTTCGGGCAGAAAGCCAGAGGTGCGCTGATATTCCTGCCAGTTGCCCAGATCAATGGTGCGATGGGCAATGTGGAAGGTACCGGCAAAGATGAATTCCCGCCGCTTGCGCCGGGTTTTCTTCAGATGGTTGCCGAAGGCATCCATGAACTGGAACTTGAGTTCCTGTTCGTCTTCATCCGTGGCGCGCGGAAACAGCACCGAACAGACACTGAACCGGTCAAAGTCGGCCTGCAGGAAACGACCTTCCATATCAACCTGGGGTACACCCAGGCCACGAATGATCGCCTTGGGCATTTCGCGGGTGTAGATGCCCACGCCGCCCATTTCCGGGTCATCGGCATCAAAGAAGAAGCCGAAATAGCCGGGCACTTCCAGCAGGCTTTCGGGAATATCCTTCTCCTTGATACGAAGGTCCTGAATACAGACCACATCAACATCAGAGTGCTCCAACCAATGCAGAAAACCGCGATCGGCTGCATTGATCAGGCCATTAACGTTGATAGTAACGATCTTCATAACCTTCCCAGAGACGTGATATTCACGTCTGTCGACGTTCCTGTTCCGACGGACCGGGCGGCCCGCTACCGCTGTCGGGAAGCCCGGAGTGAAGCCGAGCTGACCCTGCCCCGTATTGTAAGGTGCGGTGGTGCAATTGTCACAGCACTTGGGGCGGAAAAACTCGCTTGAGACCGCTATAATGCGGCGCAATTCCTCATTTTCAATCCCCGGGACCTCAACATGCATGATTACCAGCGCAATTTCATCGAACTGGCCCTGAACCGAGGCGTGCTGAAATTCGGTGAATTTACGCTAAAGTCCGGCCGCACCAGCCCCTATTTCTTCAATGCCGGCCTGTTTCGCACCGGCGCCGACCTGGCGCGCCTGGGTGACTGCTACGCCGATGCTCTGGTGCGCTCCGAGATCAACCCGGAGCTGCTGTTCGGCCCGGCCTACAAGGGCATCCCGCTGGCCAGTGCCACCGCCGTTGCCCTGTACCGCAACCATGGCATCGACCTGCCCTATGTCTTCAACCGCAAGGAGAAGAAGGACCACGGCGAAGGCGGCAACCTGGTCGGCGCCGACCTGCAGGGGCGCACCCTGATCATCGATGATGTGATCACCGCCGGTACTGCCATTCGCGAAGTCATGACCATTCTGGAGTCGCATCCGCAGGCCAGCCTGTGTGGTGTCAGCGTGGCACTGGACCGGCAGGAACGCGGCCAGGGCAAGCATTCAGCCATTCAGGAGATTCAGGCCGAGTACGCCGTGCCCGTGGTAGCGATCATCACACTCGACAACCTGATGGACTACCTGGCCCGCAGTCCGGACCTGAAGCAGCACCTGCCTGCAGTGGAAGCGTACCGGGCCGAATTTGGGGTCTGAACAGCATTGATGACATCTGCTCGGAACTTTCTGCTGTAATACCCTTCCAATCAGCCGGTAACTACATTGTCTGACCGGACCTACAAGGGATACTGCATGAAAACCAAACTGCTGTTGCTGGCTGTCATTGTGGCACTGTTCGCTGCCTACTGGTTGCTTGGCCTGGGCCAGTATTTCAACCTGGATTTTCTGCAACAGCAGCAGACCAGTTTTCAGACCTTCTATCAGAACAACCAGTTGCTGACCATCAGCTTCTACTTCGTTGTCTATGTCGCAGTCGCAGCGCTGTCGCTGCCTGGTGCCACCATCATGACACTGGCCGGCGGGGCCATATTCGGTCTGCCACTGGGCCTGCTGATTGTATCTTTCGCCAGCTCCATCGGCGCCACCCTGGCCTTTCTGGTCAGCCGCTTCATTCTCAGAGACAGCATCGAGGCCCGATTCCGCAAACAATTCGAAGCCATCAACGCCGGCGTCAACAAGGACGGCCCCTTCTACCTGTTCACATTGCGCCTGGTGCCCATCTTCCCGTTCTTCATCATCAATTTGCTGATGGGTCTGACCAAGATGAAGACCTGGACCTTCTACTGGGTCAGCCAGGTGGGCATGCTGGCGGGCACAGCCGTCTATGTGAATGCCGGCACCCAGATCGCTGCCATCGAGACAGTCGGCGACATTGGTTCACCCCAGCTGTTACTGTCCTTTGCGCTGCTGGGTATTTTCCCGCTTATAGCCAAGAAAACGGTGGATTTCATGCAGGCACGCAAGGTCTACAAAGGCTTCACCAGGCCGCGCCACTTCGACAACAACCTGATCGTGATCGGCGCCGGCTCCGGCGGGTTGGTCAGTGCTTACATCGCTGCAACCGTGAAGGCGAAAGTCACCCTGATCGAAAAGAACGCCATGGGCGGCGACTGCCTGAACACCGGCTGCGTGCCCAGCAAGGCGCTGATTCGCGCCGGCAAGGTGGCAAAGGAGATGCGCCACGCCGACCGCTTCGGCCTCAAGGCCGTGGAACCCGAGGTGGATTTCGGTGCCGTCATGAACCATGTTCACCAGGCCATCAAGACCATCGAACCGCATGATTCCGTCGAGCGCTACACCGGTCTGGGCGTCAACGTGATCAAGGGAGAGGCCTTTATCCGCTCGCCCTGGGAAGTGGAGGTCAACGGCCAGACCCTGACCACCAGAAACATCATTCTGGCCACTGGCGCGCGACCCTTGGTGCCGCCCATCAAGGGGCTGGATCAGGTCGACTACCTGACCTCCGACAACCTCTGGGACCTGAAGGAACAGCCCAAGCGCCTGGTGGTGCTGGGCGGCGGGCCCATCGGCAGCGAGCTGACCCAGGCCTTTGCCCGCCTCGGCAGCCAGGTGACACAGGTGGAAATGGGTGAACGCATCCTGCCGCGCGAAGACACCGAGGTGTCAGCGCATGTCCAGAATGTATTCACGCAGGAAGGCATCGAAGTGCTCACCCAGCACAAGGCCACCGAGGTGGTGGTCAGCAACGGCCAGGCGGAACTGATCTGCGAGGCCGATGGCGGCGAAAAGCGCATACCGTTCGACCGGATTCTGGTCGCCGTGGGCCGCCAGGCCAATGTGACCGGCTATGGGCTGGAGGAACTCGGCGTCGAGATCAGCGCGCGGGGCACCGTCGCCGTGGACGCCTACCTGCGCACCAACTTCCCCAACATCCATGCCGTGGGCGATGTGGCCGGCCCCTACCAGTTCACCCATACGGCCGCCCACATGGCCTGGTTTGCCGCCGTGAATGCCCTGTTCGGCAAGCTGAAGAAATTCCGCGTCGACTACCGTGTCATCCCCTGGGCCACGTTCACCGACCCGGAAGTGGCCCGGGTCGGCCTGAGCGAAGCCGAAGCAAAGGCCCAGAACATCGACTACGAAGTCACCCGCTACGGCATCGACGACCTGGACCGCGCCATTGCCGACGGCGATGCCCAGGGTTGGGTCAAGGTGCTCACCATGCCCGGCAAGGACAAGGTCATCGGTGCCACCATAGTCGGTACCCATGCTGGCGACCTGCTCACCGAATATGTGAGTGCCATGAAACACGGCATCGGCATGAACAAGATACTCGGCACCATCCACACCTACCCCACCCTCAGCGAAGCCAACAAGTTTGCTGCCGGGGAGTGGAAAAAAGCACGCAAGCCAGAGCAACTGCTGGCGTGGGTGGGACGGTTTCATGGCTGGATGCGTTGAAGACAGCACGCAAGCCGAAGAAACGGCTTGCGTGCGTGAGACGCCTAGTAGTTGAAGCCGACACCCAATGTATACTCGAACGAGCCATCACTGAAGGACGACCCGATGTCATCAGCAGAATTGAAGAACCACTGATACTCCGCACGAGTCTGCACGAAGGTGCTGGGCAGCGCATAGAATTTCAAACCGCCTTCCAGACCAGAGAAGAGGCTGTCGTCACTGCTATCACCGTAGTTCAGGCCGAGGTTGCCGCCGACAAAAGGACGCACTTTTTCGGCACCAAACTGATAGTCAAGATAGGCGCTGGTTGCACCATTCCAGTAGTCATCGGTCAGGCTCTCGCCTTCGATACTGGCATAGTTGACGCTCTGGCGAACCCCCCAGAGCATGTTCGGTTGGAGATACCAGCCATGTTCAGCCACAATACCAAAGGTGCCCTCGTCAAAGCTGGCATCATTACTGCCGGTACCGGATATCGAGAACTCACGATCACCGGTAGAAGGCCCTATACCGGTACCGGTAGGGGTTTCATTGGCCGCTACCAGCGCCACTGGCAGGGAAACGGCCATGCCCAGAACAAGCTTCATCACGTTTTTCATGTCATTACCTCTTGCTGTTTAGGGTTAACGCGATGATAGAGTGTCTTTTTCAGGCCGAAGGGGTCTGTGCGCTGGCACACGTGGCAGCTGGAGCCCTGTAAAACCTTCGCCAAGCAGTATTTCTGACCCGTTGACCAAAAGGAATGAACCCGCACATGCGAAGCGAACTGAGAGCAAGGATGATCGAGACCTGTAACAAGAAGATCGCCACCAAGGGTGATTCAGTAAATGTCTCCTTCTATGCCTTCTTTGCCAACAGGAATGATGACCCGGAACTGCTGATGGAGGCGGCCACCTGGTGGATTCAGACCCACGAGCTCGATCATTTTGAAAAGGCACATAAGATCAAAGGGATGGTGGAACAATCACTGTAGAAATCGAAGAAATCATGGCGCTGGAAACTCGTGTATGGGAGGCGTTGCGGACCGGGAATGCCGAGCTCGACGCGGCGCTGCTGGCCGACCATTTTCTGGGGGTTTACCCAAGCGGATTTGCCACCAGACAGGAGCATTGCGGTCAGTTGAGCGAGGGCCCGACCGTGGCTGCCTACGAGCTCAGAACCCCGCGCCTGACTGTTATGCGCGACGACCTGGTCCTGTTTTCCTATCTTGCGGTATGGTCACGCCTGCAGGATGGCCAACCGCAGGTCTCTGAAAAGATGTATGTCAGTTCGATCTGGCAGCGTATTGGCGACAACTGGTTGAATACGTTCAGCCAGGACACTCCAGCCTCTTGAAACAGCCACACAGGACACCAGTCGATCATGAACAATGCAACCCAACCCCTGTTCTGGCGCGACGCCCGCATGCCCTATGTGGAGCTGCGCAAGGTCGAGGACGGGCGCAAGGTCTGCTATGCGCTGCACAGCCATACCCAGTGGTCTCTGGGGGCGGTCACCGAGGGCAACTGCACCTTTCTGTACCGGGATGACCGATTCCCAGTCAGCGCCGGCACCCTGGTGATGATGAACCCGCACTGGGTTCATGCCTGCAACCCTGTCGACAACCAGCCCTGGGCCTACCTGATGCTGTATGTCGACACCGATTGGCTGGCGCAGTTGCGTCATGAGGCCGGCCTGCTGGACCAGCGCTGCTGGCAGGATATCCAGACCGCCATGATCACGGACCCGGAATGGTATGCAGGCTATCGCCGCATGACCGCCTGCCTGACGGACCCCGGGCGGGCCCTGCTGGACAAGCAAACAGCCCTGGTTGAATACCTCTCCAGCCTGATGTGCGAACTGGCCGACAAGCCGGCCGCCTCGCTTCCCCGGGCATCCGCAAGCCTGCAGTCACTGGCCCACTACCTGCGGGACCATGCGGCAGAAGAGGTGTCTCTGGAAGCCCTGTGCGAACGCTCCGGTTACAGCCCCGGCCATCTGATCCGTGCGTTCAAGCAGCATTTTGGCCTGACGCCACATGCGTACCTGATCAACTGTCGGGTGCAGCTCGGGCAGCTCGAACTGAAACGCGGCAAGCCCATTGCCGAAGCGGCGCTGAATGCCGGTTTTGCCGATCAGCCGCATTTTCAGCGCACCTTCAAGCGGCTGGTGGCCGCCACGCCGAACCAGTACCGGCAGTCTTCACTCAATCAGCAGGTATACACAGCTGGCGACCAGTAGCAGGGCCAGCACCCGGTTGATGGTGACCAATACTGCGGGACGGTGCACGTATCGCCGCAGGAAGGCGCCGGCGTATACCCAGCAGGCGAGCGACAGCCAGCACACAGGCAGATACAGCGCGGCAAAAAAGAGAATCTGCTGCAGGTCGTTGCCACTGGTGTAGGCCGCTATACCGGAAGCCGACGCCAGCCAGGCCTTGGGGTTGAGCCACTGCATGATGGCCCCGGTCATGAAACCCGGGGCGTTGCTGTTCTGGCCATCCGGCAGTTGCCCGTCATCCCGGAACAGCTGCACACTGAGATAGAGCAAGAATAGTATGCCGGCCCAGCGCAAGAGCGTATTGAATGCCGGCACCACCGCCAGCACCGAGTAGAGCCCCAGGCCGATGGCCACAAACAGCACGATGAAGCCCAAGGTGGCCCCGGTGACGAAGATCAACCCCCTGGCAAGGGGATAGCGGGTACCACTGCTCAGGCAGACCAGGTTCACCGGACCTGGCGAGATGGATGCCGCAAGGGCGAATGCTGTCATGGGCAGAATCAACGAAATTGTCATGGTTGTTCGCTTTGCTGGCTGGCTTTTGCTGGAGTTTGCAATTGCGCCAAGGCAAAGTATTGAACAAAAATGCGGTGACTCTGCTCAGTTGAACAGGGGCAATGTGGCTCCGTATCACCAACCAGACCCATCAATGGACAAAGGGTGCCAGACGCTCCTGGCACCCTATGGGTTCAGAGCCAGCGGCGGACCCTGCGCTTGTAATCGACGTAGTCCGCACCGAATTTCCGCAGCATGGCCCGTTCCTCGAAGGGGATATACCAATAGTTCGTGAGCAGGCCGAACCCTGCCCATGCGAGGAAGGGCGTGGCCGAACCCAGCACTATCCCGACGCCGGCAAGGGCAATGAGGAAGCCCAAATACACGGGGTTGCGCGAATAGCGGAAAAGCCCGTCGGTGGTCAGGATGTCGGGGTCCTTGAAGGTGTTCACGTTGGTTCCGAGTTTCTTGAACAGACGCACATGCCATTGGGCGATGATCAGGCCAAGGACGATCATTGGCACCCCTATCCAGCAGATGTGAGTTTCCCAGAAACGCACGACGGGTATATATTGATTGAGCAGAATCATCACCACGATGGTCAACAGGAAAACGACCGGCGGTAGCAGTATTGTTTGCATTGGCACCTCTCGAAAGATTCACATTTTCTTGCGAGTGTGCCGCCCGACCAGAGCCGTGTCGTTAACCCGGGTTAATTTCCATGACAGTGATTGCAACCACTCTGATGGCCAAAACCGTACTGGAGCAACTGGGTTCCGGCGCCTTGCCTGACTGGCATCGGGTCGAATCCGCGATTCGGGTAAAGCGCCTGCGCACCGGTGACCGCCTGTTCAGGGCGGATGATCAGCACCCGTATGTCTACTTCGTGCACCAGGGCATCATCAAGCTGGTCTACGAGACCGCTGATGGGAAGGAGTGGATCAAGGCATTCGCAGAGGAAGGCAGATTCTTTGCCAGCCTGACGGCGCTCGAGCCAGGTGGCAGAACCAGTTTCTCTGCCTGTGCGGCATGCGATGCTGCTGTTGAGCAGCTGCCCTATCAGGTTCTGCTCGCTCTGGCAGAGACTCATCCCACCTGGCAAAAGGTGCTCAGGCGTTCATTCGAAATCTACGGGTTTCGCAAGGAAACCCGCGAGAAGGAACTGCTGTTGCTGTCCGCCGAAGAGCGCTACAGACGCTTCATTGAAGAGCGCGGGGCGCTGTCTGCCCGCCTGGCGGACAAGGATATTGCCAGCTATATTCGGGTCACTCCGGTCGCGCTGAGCAGAATCAAGAAACGGCAACCGTCCGTTTGATGTTATAACTCGACGATGAACCGATTTGATCGCGTCACCTCACTGTTATTGTTGCTGCAGACACGATCGGTTGTCACCGCGCGCTTCCTGTCCGAACACTTTGCTGTTTCCGAACGCACCATCTACCGCGACATCAGGACGCTGGAAAATGCGGGCGTTCCCATAGGCGCAGAGGCGGGGGTCGGCTACTTTCTCGAGAAGTCCTACCGCCTGCCTCCGGTCAGTTTTACCCTGGATGAAACCGCTGCACTGTTGCTCGGAGAGAGGCTGCTGGTGTCGGGCCTTGATGCCCACTCACTACAGGATTTCAGGCAGGCACTGAACAAGGTGCGGGCAGTGATTGACCGCTCCGACAAGGATTACCTGAGCTCACTTGATGCCGACATCGAAGTATTTCCGACCGGCAGTCACTTCCCGCTGGATGAGCTGAATCAACACGATCAAACCGAGCCCTCAACAGGCAGCGAAGGTGTGCCATCCGGTAGCGATCGCTGGTTGCGTGATTGCCGCAGTGCGCTGGTGCGTCGGCAGGTGGTTGAGATCGATTATCTCGCTCTGAGCAGTCAGCAGCAGACCACACGACAGATCGAACCCATAGGGCTCTTCTACTACAGCTGGCACTGGCATCTTATTGCCTGGTGTCGGCTGCGCGAGGGCTATCGGGACTTTCGACTCGACCGCATTCTGTCCTTTGCCCCACAGCCCGAGCAGTTTGCCCGCCACAGCCGCCTGACTCTGCAGCAATATCTCAATGAGCAGCCCGGGCGGGAGGAACTGCTGGAAACGGAGGTCCTGTTCTCGCCCAGAGCGGCACGGTTTGTGGAAGAGCAACGCTACCTGTTCGGCTTTGTCGATGAAGAGCGGCAGCAGGATGGCGTCAGGATGCGGTTTCTGACCCCGGTTCCGGAATACATGGCGCGCTGGCTGCTGCAATACATCGACGAGGTCGACATCATTCATGGCGATGCCATCCGAGCGGCACTGCAGAGCTACTCGGCGAGGCTGTCCGCGCATTGGGGCGGTAAAACCTCCTGACACAGGGTTGTCAGTACCCGGTGTCACAGTTGATTCCACGGTCATGCACCGTTCATGAAGGCTCGGAACTGATCCGGGTGCAAGAATCAACAGGAGATAACCCATGAACAGAACACCCGTGAATCCCTGGTCATGGTCACTGAACCTAGGCTACAACCAGGCCGAAATCATCGAGGGCGCCAGCCGTCAGCTGACCTGTGCCGGTCAGACCTCCGTCGATGCCGAAGGCAGCCCGCAACATCTGCAAGACATGCGGAACCAGATCACCCTCGCGCTCGACAATCTGGAAGCTGTGCTGAACGCTGCCGACATGGGCCTCACCAACATCACGCGGCTCGGCATCTATACCACGGATGTGGACGAAGCCATGAAGCATCTGGATATCTTCGGCGCCCGCTTCGGGCCCGTTCAGGCGGCGCCTCCGATGACGCTACTCGGCGTCACGCGGCTGGCCATGCCCGGACTCATGTTCGAGATCGAGGCCACCGCAGTCGATTGATTTCGGCTGGAATCCGGCGGCCAATGCGCTAGACCGTCCGCACAGCCAGAGCCAGGGCAACAGCTATAAGCAATGCTCCGGGAGCGCGCTTGAGTATGGCGTTGTCTGTTGCCAGCCATTGCGCCAGCTTTGAGGCCAGGAAGGCATAGGCCGTCAGAAAGAGTCCATCAAGTATCAAATAGGTGGCGCTCAGGGCCGCAAACTGCGGCAAAACAGGGCTGGAACTGGTTAGGAACTGCGGAAACAGCGCGGCAAAGAAGATGACGGCCTTCGGATTCACGGCGGAGACAATGAACCCCTGCAGGAACAGGGAGGATTTGCTGCGGAGCGGTGCATCGCTGTCAGCCTGAACACGCAATGGTTTGGGCCGCAGCAGCGCCATGACCCCCATGATGATCAGGTAGGTCACGCCGACCCATTTGATGATGGTGATCAGTTCTTCATTGGTCTGAATCAGAAATGCCAGGCCGGCCGTGGCCACGATCATCTGAATCAAATTGGCCGTCAGGTCGCCTGCCGCCGTCATCAGTGATCTGCGGAAACCCGAGGACAGGCTGTTCGACAGGATGAGCAGGTGGCTTGGCCCGGGTGTGCTCATCAGCAGAATGACGGCACCCACAAAGAGCGTCCAGGTTTCGAAGTTCAATCTACAGCCTCCTTTTCCGACTTGATGCTGCGGGCTTCTGTGATCTTTACAAAAAAAGCAGCACTCAACGCTTGAATTAAAGTTAACTTCAACAATTAGGCTGCCTGCGAACTCGAACAATACGCAGGGACTCTAACATGAACCCAACACGCAAATGGCTGGTTCTCGCCATCCTGTTGGTCCCGGTCTTCATGACCGCGATTGACATATCTGTGCTCTTCCTGGCACTGCCTTCGATTGCGGCAGATCTCGCGCCCAGCGCAACACAGCAACTCTGGACGCTCCACATCGGGGATCTGCTGAGCGCCGGGCTGGTGCTGACCGCCGGCGCCTTCTCGGACCGACTTGGCGCGCGTCGTTTGCTGATGATCGGCATGGCGGCCTACGGCACCTTCTCGTTGATCGCGGCCTATTCGCCCAACCCCGAAACTCTGATCTTCGCCCGCGGGCTGATCGGCATCGCCGCAGTCACCGTCGGACCTGCAACCATGGTACTGCTGCGCCATGCCTTCCCCACGCCGCGCGAGTTTGCCACGGCCATTGCCATGTTCATGGCGGCGTTTTCCGGCGGCACCGCATTCGGCCCGCCATTTGGTGGTTTCCTGCTTGAGCATTTCTCGTGGGGCGCGGTATTTCTGGCCAATGTGCCGGTCACTCTCTTTGTGGCTATCTCGCTGCCCCTGCTGCCTGCGGTTCAAGGCAAGGGCTCCAGCAAGGTCGACATGAAGAGCGTTGGCCTCTCACTGATGGCGATCGCAACCCTGGTCTACGGCCTTCAGGAGATGGCGGCTCAGGGCATACACTGGTTCTATGCGACAATGGCTGGCATTGGCCTCGTTACCGGCACGCTGTTTGTCCGTCGGCAACTGCAGCTGACCGATCCACTCTTTGATGTAACGCTGTTCAGGAGGTTCGGTTTCTGCGTTTCCCTGTCCGTACTGTTCCTGTTTCTTGTGGCGGCAGCTTCCTGCTACATGCAGATTGCCCAGTACCTGCAAACTGTAATTGGCCTCTCGCCGCTGCAGGCCGGTATGCTGCTGGCGATTCCGGCCAGCATCCAGGTCGGCGCGACGGCGTTTGCGCCCAACCTGCTGAAATGGATGCGGCCTGCCTTTGCCATCGTGCTGGGCGCCTCTTCCGTGGTAGTCGGAACGCTGATCGTGCTGATGGGCACATTCCTGGCCCCCGAAACGGCACTGCCGGTAGTCATTGTCGGCGAATCGATCATGGCCTTGGGCAGCGGGCCGATTTTCGCCATCAGTGCCAGCCTGGTCATGAACAGCGTACCGGTGTACAAGACCGGTTCGGCGGCGGGTGTTCAGGAAGTCTCCGGCAGCCTCGGTGCCACCACCGGGCTCGCCATAGGTGGCAGTCTGGCCATTCTGGTCTATCAGACCAGCATCGGCTTTGCCATGCCCACCGAAGTGCCGACCGAGCTGGCCGCGCAGGCGACACAAAGTGTCGGGCGTGCCATCGCCATTGCCCAGACGCTGGACCCTGCAACCGGGCAGTCTCTGGAGCTGGCTGCTCAGGACGCCTTCGCCATGGCCACCCGTTTGGTCTACGGGGTGGCCGTGCTGCTGATCCTCGGCCTCACCGGGCTGGTTCTGTACGCGCGCAACGTCATGTTGCTGGAGGCCGAGACTGCGCCCGAAGAAAACAGCGAACTATTGCAGGCGAATACCGCGTGAGCCGGGAGCCTGAATTATTGCGGTGAACCGATAGCCAGTTTGTCCTGAATAAAGTTCACAAGCACTCTGACCTTTGCTGGAATGAAGTGTCGTTCGGGATAGACCACATGCAGCGGCTGAGCCTCAAGCCTGTAGTCGGCAAGCAGCAGAACCAGGCTGTCGGTTTGCAGCGATTCGCGCGCAAGGTACCTGGGTAACCGGGCTATGCCACCGCCAAGGACGGCAGCCCGGTGCAGCGCAATGGCACTGTTGACCCGAAAGCGGGGGGTTATGTCTACGGCCTGAGTGGCTCCATGGCGTTGAAATACCCACTCTTCGGCGTACCGCTCGTTGCTGTACACAAGGCATTCATGATCTGCCAGGCATGACGGACCGGACGGCCAGCCCCGGCGAGCCAGATACTCCGGCGACGCCACCAGTACAGAATCAAGGAAGCCAAGCTGCCGGGCCATCATGTCGGAGTCGGGAAGAGAGCCGACCCGAATCGCCAGATCAAACCCGCCGCCAATCAGGTCAACCCGATCATCGTCAAGGTGCAGGTCGATGGACAGCCCGGGGAACTGCGCCAGGAACTCAGCGACTATCGGTGTGATCTGTGCCAGCCCGATGGACATCGGAGCCGTCAGCTTGATTCTACCGCGCGGCTCCTGCCCGAGGCTGTAAACGGCATCGGCGGCGGCATCGAGTTGCTGGATGGCGAGCCGGGCATGGTGATAGTAGGCTTCTCCGGCCTCGGTCAGACTGATACGGCGTGTGCTGCGATGAAACAGTTGGGTCTCCAACTGGGTTTCCAGCCTTTTGATTGCCTTGCTGACCGCAGCCTTGCCGATTCCCAGCCGGTTTGCCGCTGCCGAAAAACCTTCAGCTTCTGCTACCGCGCAGAAGGTTCGCAAATCATCACTCATCAGTCGAAGCTCCGGCCTATTCTCGAGCGCTGCGAAGAGTTTGTCATCACAGCTGGTTTCCAATTTGGAAACTTAATTTATCAAATCCGGCCAATTATATATCCAGTGTCAGCCAATTAGGATGGCGACGTGTTAACCAACAGTCCACAAACCGTGATGCAGAAGCCTCACTCTGGAGAGAATGATGCGCGAACAAACCATGAAGGCACTCACGTTTTCCGATTTCGGAGCCGCTGACGTGCTGGAGTACCGCTCGGTTCCGGTTCCCGACGTCAACGACGGAGAAGTACTGGTCCAGATGCATGCCATCGGGCTCAACTACGCCGATATCCACCGACGAACAGGTGCCGTCGCCATTCAAGGCAAGGCTCCCTTCATCAACGGCTATGAAGGTGCCGGCGTCGTTGTCCACGCCAGGGCTTCCGGGTTCTCCGTCGGAGACCGCGTAGGCTTCGCGGACGCCCCCTTTGCCAATGCCGAGTATGTGGCCGTTCCCGAGACGAAGTTGATACCACTGGGCAAGGAGGTCGATATGGAGCTGGCTGCCACTGTGCTGTTGCAGGGGCTGACAGCCCAATACCTCAGCATGGACACCCACCCCGTTCAGCCTGGCGATACCATACTGGTGCACGCGGCGGCCGGCGGCGCCGGCCAGCTTCTGGTTCAGTACTGCAAGTTGCATGGGGCCCGGGTGATAGGCCTGACCAGAAGCCCGGAGAAAGCAGATATTGTCAGCAACGCCGGGGCCGATCACGTCGTGCTGCTGGATCATGACTGGGTATCGGAGGTCCTGTCTCTTACTGAAGGCCGGGGTGTGGATGCTGCCTTCGACAGTGTCGGCTCTACACTGACACAGTCTCTTGCGGCCACTCGGGACAAGGGCCATCTGATCACCTACGGCACTGCTGGTGGATACCCCTCGGATTTCGATATCAAGGATCTCATGACACGCGGTATCCGGCTTGGCGTGGGTGAACTGTGGAATCACCTGAACTCCAGAGACGAGCGGCTATCGCGCGCGCGGGAACTGTTCAGTCGACTGGAAAGGGGACAGATCAAGGCAAGACCTCCAACCAGATTCAAACTGTCAGAGGGAAGGGCCGCCCACCATCATCTCGAACAGGGCAAAAGCACCGGCAAGGTCCTGCTGATTCCGAATGCACGTTTCTAGCCCTGACGTTCGGATAATAGTGCGACCGATGCTGACAGTTTGTCTCGGGAGGCCTATTTGTTGTCACGGCCAGTCGTCTCCCCGGCCCCGACAACCTCGTAATAGTCGCCCTTTTCGTCGAGGCAGATGTGTTTTTCGGTCTGCAGGCCGGTGGGTTTGTCCAGTGTGCCTGTGCCGATGGAGGTATAGTCACTGCCATGCTCGCGGTAGAAGAGGTTGGAGCCACAGTGCTGGCAGAACGCTCGCCGGGCAATGTCGGAGGAGTCGAACCACTTCAGGCCACGGTCTTCCCGCAGGTGAATATCACGGGTCAGCGCCTGAGTGGCCGACCAGTAATGGCCGGTCAGCCGGCGGCAGATATTGCAGTGGCAGGCAATAGACGCACGCAACGGGCCGTGCACTTCATAGGCGACTGCGCCGCAGAGACAGGAACCGGTTTTCATGGTGTACACCCGACATTGAATCACCAGTGCTACAGTATAGTCGTGCCGCAACCCCTGATCCCCTGTGCTACCGTTTTTGGGCAAGATTGCGGTGCGTCCCGACAAGGTCTGATACGCTTCCCGTTGGAGACGAATTGGATTGGGGGTAATTCATCATGATCACCGGCATCAACCACCTGACCTTCACCGTCAGCAACCTGAACCGATCCATCGGGTTCTATACCGACCTGCTCGGCCTGCGACTGCATGTCTGTTGGGACAGCGGTGCCTACCTGACAGCAGGAGATTGCTGGCTGTGCCTGAGTCTGGGAGAACCACGGCCGGCCGGGGACTACACCCATGCCGCCTTCAGTGTCAGCGACGACCAGTTGCCCATACTGCGTGAACGACTCGGGGAAGCCGGTGTCACCGAATGGAAGCAGAACACCAGCGAGGGCGACTCCATATACCTGCTTGACCCGGACGGGCATCAACTGGAACTGCACAGCGGCAGCCTTGCCTCCCGGCTGGAGGCGCTGAAGGAGGCGCCTTATAAGGGGCTGGTGTGGTGCTAGAGTAACCTTCAGCAATGGTAACGAAGGTGGGCAATAATATAGAGCGCATCGTCTGTCACCTTGTAGACCATATGGTCCGAATCATTGATACGACGGGACCAGAGCAGAACACTAAAGTGTCTGGCCCGACAAACAGCCAAGTACAATCAGGAGGAACTACAGGATGGCTACTCATACCGCCAAGGTGTTTGCAGACATAGACATCAGCCTGGACGGATTTGTCGCAGGTGAACATATCAGCAAGAGTGACCCCCTTGGCAAAGGGGGTGAGCATTTGATCTGGTATGGAGATGACGTCAATGACGACAATGCCGATTTCGCCTCTGCATATGATTCAGTGGACGCCGAGGTGCTTGAAGAGTCCTCGGCCCGGGAAGGCGCTGTGATCATGGGGCGCAACACCTTTGATATTTCCATCGAGGAATGGGGTGAAACCCCGCCTATCCACAAGCCCTGTTTTGTTCTGACCCACAGGCCCACGCAGACAATCTCCAAGGACGGCGGCACCACCTTCACCTTCGTGTCAGACCTGAGAGCGGCTTTGGAGCAGGCTCAGGAGGCTGCTGCCGGGCGAGACGTCGGTGTGATGGGTGGCGCTGAGACCATTCGGCAGTACCTTGCCGAGGGGTTGCTGGACGAACTGCACCTGCATGTGGCTCCGGTTCTTCTTGGCGGCGGCACCCGCCTGTTCGACAACATCACGCCAGGCTCGGTGCATCTGGAAAAACTGCGTGTCCGGGATGGCGCCAAGGCCACTCACTTGCTGTACCAGTGCTCGAAGCAGCCCGGATGACCCCAGGCCGTAAAGCCCAGTAAATCAATTCTGATCGGGAACTCACTCTGGTTTCATCCATACCTTGACATGCAACCAT
Source organism: Natronospirillum operosum (assembly GCF_004768465.1). Classification (GTDB taxonomy): domain Bacteria; phylum Pseudomonadota; class Gammaproteobacteria; order Pseudomonadales; family Natronospirillaceae; genus Natronospirillum; species Natronospirillum operosum. Next base: position 113,272 of record NZ_SRMF01000007.1, on the reverse strand, counting down.
TTAGTTGCATAATGTCCCCATGACTGACGATATGAATGCTGTTTTCAAGGCTTTGGCCGACCCTCACCGACGCGAGCTGCTTGATCGTTTGCACGCGCACAACGGCCAGACGCTGGGCGACCTGTGCGAACGCATGAGCATCAGCCGCCAGGGGGTTACCAAGCACATTGCGCTGCTGGAGGCGGCCAATCTGGTCGTGGTCATGTGGCAGGGCCGGGAGAAACTGCACTACCTGAACCCGGTACCGATTCAGCAAATCCACGAACGCTGGATCGGCAAGTTCGAGCGTGACCGCCTGCAAGCGCTGGAAACGCTCACCAGAGCGCTGGAAGAACAACCCGACGAACAATCAGAACGAGGATCAAAAAAATGAAAAAACCGGAATTTGTCTATGTCACCTATATCGATACCACCCCAGAGAAGGTCTGGCAGGCGCTGACCAACGGTGAGTTCACCCGCCAGTACTGGGGCGGCCGCAGCATCACCTCGGACTGGCAGGAAGGCTCGGAAGTGAAGCATCTGCAGGATGATGGTTCGCTGGACTGGGCCGGCAAGGTGCTGGAAGCCAACCCACCAAAACGACTGTCCTATACCTTTGACCCGGCAACCGATGATGAAATGCCCGGCTATGAAGGCGACAAGGTCGATCTCGACAACCCCGAGCCGCCGTCACGCGTCACCTTCGAGATTGACGAGTTCATGGGCAAGGTTCGCCTGAAACTGGTTCACGACCAGTTCGAGCCTGGCAGCAAGGTGCTGCAGGGCATCAGCGTGGGCTGGCCGGCCATCCTCTCCAGTCTGAAGTCCTTGCTGGAACAGGGAGAACCTCTGTTCCCTGACTGGCGGTAATCAAGCAACGGTAAATGCTCAACACGCCCAATCTGTTGTCTCTCTGGTGCAGGCTGTCGCTGTCAGCCTGCACCTGGTGTCCTGTTCCGGCACTGAATTCCTCCCCCGCAAAAGACCTTCAGTTTCAATACCCGCGATTGTCGAATCCGAGTTTTCTCACTCGACTATCACCTGACAAATTCGCAAATAGTTATCTGCTCGACGGAGGTCTGCAACCACATGAACTATGTACTCGTACCTGGCGCCTGGATGGGTGAATGGGGCTGGGAAGAACTCGCTTCGATGCCTTGCGAGAAGCACCGGCATGGAACTTCATCACAATCGATGGGGGACACTGGCCCATGCTTACGATCCCTGAAGTGCTGGCGGAGCATCTGCACCGGGCTGCGGTGAGCTCCTGATCTGGAGTCCCAACAATCACGTACAGAAAGAGGGTTATATGATGAACGACAAGCCGATTGTACTCAGTTTGCCAATAGCAGACCGAAAAACTGCGTTCAGTTTCTACCGGGGACTGAATCTGGAGCCACTGGGAGAACTCGGACGGGATGGGTTGCCCGAACCACTGCAGTTTCGGGTAAATCCGGGGCTGCACATAATGCTCGTACCCACAGTTGGCTTTGGTTGGATCATTGGCAACCATGAACCGGCACCGCCTGGAGCCAGTGAGTGCGTGCTGGGGATCACCACTGAATCCAGAGCCGAGGTGGATGAACTGATAGCGCGGGCGGAGCAGGCCGGCGGGCATGTGGTCTCTGCACCGGCTGATCAGCCCTGGGGCTATACCGGCTCGTTCAGCGACCCTGATCATCACCTGTGGATGGTGGTCAGTCAGCCTGAAGTGTGACCGCAAAACAGGCGCGCACAATGCCTCAGGCCGTCCATTTTTTACAAGTGCAGGTCAACCTGTTCAGTTAAGCTACCTGTGCCTGTATATAGGGAGGAAAGTGCTGATGACTATCCACAGTAGCAGCGAAAAAGTGGCTGGCATTCTGTCTGATGAGATGATCGGTCACTATCGGAGAGACGGATTCCTGCATGTTCCGGGCATGCTCAACGCTGACGAGGTAAGGGGTTACCTGGCGGAAGCACAGGCCATGTTCGAACGGGAGCAAATGGTCAGTTGGGATGAAGCCGGAGGCAATGTCATGGACTGGGTAGCCGATGTCGAGCTGCGCAGTGACGTCATGCGACGGTTGGTGCTGCATCCGCGCATTACAGCCATTGCGGAAGCATTGGCAGGCAACGCTCTGCGCTTGTTCAAGTCTGAACTGCTGCTAAAACGGCAGCAGGGCGCCACCGACACACCCATGCATATTGATGACTTTGCATTTCCTCTTGAGGATGCGCCCAATACCCTGACTGTGTGGGTGGCTCTGGTGGATGTGCCGGTCGAAAAGGGATGTATGACGTTTCTTGCGGGCTCTCACCGCCTGGTGTCTGCAGGTATGGCATCCTCGGAGGATGCGCCTCCCGAGGCCAGTTGGGAAGACATGATGATGAAGCCGCTGCAAATCTGGCCCGACCTGAATTGGTCCACGCGGGTTACCCCACCGCTGCGCGCCGGTGACTGTACGTTTCATCACGCGCGAACGGTACACATGGCTGGCACCAACCAGACCGGGCAGCCCAGATACTCTCTGGCAACGGTATACACCGATGCAGGGGCCCGTTATGCCCCAGGCCATATAGAGAGCTATGCTGACGATGAAAACATGGAGGGCTATCTGCCGCAGAGCATGAAGGGACTCCAGCCCGGAGATCCACTGCCGAACTCAAGGTTCCCTAAGATCAGGTCAGGCTGAGCGTGGCCAGACTGTCGTGTTGGCCAGCTAATCCGTCTCAATGGCCAACTTGGCCTCCTCACTCAAGCGCTCGCAGATCCCTTCAAACAGCCGAGCCTTAAACCTGCCCCTCTTCCCTTGCAATTGCCTGTAGCGCTGGCAGCATGACCCGCTCAATGTCGCCCTGGCTGGCACCCGCCAGCACAGGGTCTTCCAGCAGATAGCGGGCGATGGTCAACCCGAGTGTAGAGGCGTTGAGTACTGCAGCTCTCAGGGCGGCGTCCTCACCGCCGATCGTTCGGGCCACCTGCGCCTGAGTCTTCCCCATTACCTCATCACGCAGTACTTGCCTGGCCACCGAATGGGTCAAACAACTTCGAAGCAGCGCTACAGCACCGGCACGACGCTCAGGGTCTTCGAAGTCAGCGAATATATGCTCCAATGCCATCTGTGCAAGATCGCCCTGCTCGGCCTGCACCAGTGAGTCCGTATCCACCGTGGAGAGCGCGGCAGCGGCGAAGAGCCTGTCTTTGCTCCCGAAGTGCTGCATTACCAGCGCCGGATCGACCCCCACCTCCCTCGCCACAGCGCGGATGGTCGTCCCCTCATAGCCGTGCTCGGCGAACAACATCTTGGCGGTGGCCAGAATAGCGCTTCTTGTGCGTTCGCGGCGTTCCTTTCGGGATAGATATTGATCGTCAGATTCGCTCATGGCATTCACTCTACAGCCGTTGACTGAACTGAACAAGCACGATATTCTCAACATATGTTGAGCGAAACTCCGCCCACACTACATACAGCGTTCGCACAGGAGATCCATGACACAAAGGCTCATTACCGGTGGGGCTATTAATGTAGATGGAGCGGTTCTTCGCTATCGCTGTGAAGGGTCTGGCCTGCCAGCACTGGTAATCGGCTCAGCTATCTACTACCCAAGGGTATTCTCGCGCCAGCTGCGCAAAAGTCTGCGCCTGATATTCATGGATGTCCGGCACTTTGCGGAAGTAGATAACTCGCTCGACCCGGACAGGCTGTCTCTGGACACCTACCTGGATGACATTGAACGAGTTCGGGCACATCTTGGTCTGGATCGAGTTGTACTGATAGGGCATTCCCATCATGGAAATCTTGCACTGGAATACGCAAAAAGACGCCCCGAGCGAGTCACCCATATTGTCCTGATTGGATCGCCACCGGTGGATGTGCACGCCATCAGGAAAGCTGCGCAGCTATACTGGGAAGTCCATGCTTCTGACGAGAGAAAAACAACACTTCGGCAACGGCAGGCAGAGATAACAGACCAGACAACACGCGAACAGGCCTATGTGGCCCGGTATGTGGCTGACGGGCCAAGGTACTGGTACGACGCAAGCCACGATGCGTTGGCGCTATGGCAGGGGGTGCCCCTTGATATGGACATCATTGAAGTGTTTCGCGATTTCTTTGCCGATGGCTACGAACTACAGTGGAACCCCGGACAACTCGCCGCGCCCATACTGGTAGTCATGGGCGAATATGACTACGCCGTCCCGCACACGCTGTGGACCGAAGCGCGGAAAGCGCAAGCGAACCTGACCTTTCACCTGTTTGAACGCAGCGGTCATACGCCGCCGCTGGAAGAGCCGGAGGATTTTGATCGGGTATTGATCGATTGGCTCAAAGCAAATAGCCCGGAGGCAATATGAAAAGCAAAGTCATTACCGATAACGAAATCTCAATCCATACTGAAGCCTTCGGCGACCCCTCCCATGATCCGATCATTCTGGTCATGGGCGCCATGTCATCGGCGGTATGGTGGCCTGATGACTTCTGTAACGACCTGGCCGCAGCGGATCGCTACGTGATCCGCTACGACCACCGGGATACCGGCCAGTCAACCAGCTATGCGCCGGGCCAGGCGCCCTATTCGGTTGAAGACCTGGCCGATGATATTGTTCGCGTGTTGAATGGTTATGACCTTGAAAGCGCCCATCTGGTGGGGATGTCTCTGGGCGGGCTGCTGTCCCGACTTGTCGCGCTCAAATACCCACACCGGGTAAAAAGCCTGACGCTGATTGCATCGGAGCGCATTGATGAAACCGACCCCACCCTTCCCCCTTTTGATCCGGCCATACTCGAGTATCACCAACAGGCGCAAACGCTGGACTGGTCAGACAGAGATGCCGTGGTGGAATACCAGGTCGGCGCATGGCGAATCAACGCGGGCACGGCCCACCCATTTGACGATGAACTCATTCGCAATATCGCCCGAGCCAGTTTTGACCGCACGCCCAACGTGCTAACCACCTTCAATCACACCACGCTGGGCGGTGACGATGAGATCCTGAAAAGACTGGACGAGGTTATCGTGCCGACATTGATCATCCATGGCACCGAAGACCCGGCATTGCCCTATGCCCACGGTCTGGCGCTGAAGGCAGCAATTCAAGATTCGGAATTGCTGACACTGGAAGGGACGGGGCATGAGCTGCATCCGGGAGATTGGCCGGTGATTATTCATGCCATACAAAAGCACACAAACAGGCCCTGACCTTTGACCCCGGCGGTCCGACTCTGTGAATCTGGAAGGCCGGGGGTCACCCTCGGTCAGTGGCTACCGGGCCGAGGGTTGGAGCAGCAGCACAATATTCACCAGGAATGGTGTTCAAGCTCGGCCAAACCCTCGGCCCGACTGACAACCGGTTGATAATTGAGCTCGGCCTTCGCCTTGCTGATATCGATCGTGACTTCCACAGCGGACGTGGCCAGGGATTGGCGGGTGACCGGGCCGCGCAAGCGGCCACCGCTGAGGCGGCTGATCATATCGCCACCCCAGGCCAGTATTTTCAATAACCACAAGGGCACACTTTTATCCGGCGCGGTCATGCCCTGAGTCGCCAGCAACTCTGTGGCAAACTGACGGAACTCAACCGGCTCGGCGTCGGTTATAAAATAGACTTCACCGTTCTTGCCGTGTTCCAGAGCTGAGCTGATACCGGCACAGAGATTAAGAATATGCGTGGTGGAGGTGAGGTAATGGCCACCGTCAATCCAGGCCAGTTGACCGGATTTCGCGGCGTCAACCAATTGCGGCAAGGCTGTGGTGTCATCACGCCCCCAGACAAAGCGCGGCCGCACCACCACCACCGTGAAGTCATCGTCGGCACAGTTCAGGGCGATTTTTTCTGCGGCGGCTTTGCTGCGGCTGTATTCACCAATGGCTCGCCTGGGCAGGGGGTGGTCTTCACTGACCTGGTGTAAGGGTTGGCCATCGAGCAACACTGATTCGGTACTGATATAGAGCGCTTTTTTGATGCCCGCCCGGCGAGCGCTGTTCAGTACATTGAGGGTGCCATCAACATTGGTTTGATACTGGGATCTGGACTGGTTGTTGTGATCGGTATCGGCGGCGGCGTGGATCACCACCTGACAGCCGGCCATACCATCGGCCAGGTTGTCTGCGAGCAAATCACCACGAAACACCTGAGCACCCAGGGCCTCGATGCGAGCAGCGGAATCATCACTGCGGGCTAAAGCGACTACTCGGTGGCCCTGAGCAGTCAGAGAACGGATAAGGTTACGGCCGATGTAGCCACTGCCACCGGTTAGAAAGTAGGAAGTTGCTGTCATTTATCGATTCTCAAACCAGAGGTGTATGAAGGTTGTCGGTTGGGGTGCCGGGCTGAGAGTCCACCAGCCAGTTGATGTCGTCGAGGATGCTGCGCCGGACATCGTCCGGCCAATGCAGGTAATCCAGGGATTCCAGCAGCTTTAAACCTTCCAGCGCCAGATAGGCGAGGCGTGCGCCGCGTGGGTTTTTGGCGGTGTCGAGCACCGACGCCAGGGTTTGTTGTTGATTGGTTTGGATAATGCCGCGCAGCGTCTGATCCTGGGCAAGAGCGGCGCACAACTGCAGTGCAACGGCGCCAAACTCTTCCGGAAAGGGCTGGCTGGCGGCGTCGATGCGTCCCCGTATGGTTGGGCTGTCGACCGACCCCAGAGCCTCGATTCGACTTTGATTGAAGGCGTTGTCCCGGGCGGTGGCGCGACGAACGACAGCGGCAATCAAAGCCTGCTTGTTTTTGTAGTCGTAGAGCACTGATGCCTTACTGACGCCAGCCTGGGCGGCTACTGCTTCCAGGGTCAGGCGGGTGGCACCATCGCGGGCGACGACTGCTTCAGCCGCATCCAGAATGCTTTCCTGATCAATACTGCGTGTTCGAGCCACAATCTACGCTCCAATTAATAACCATCTGGACGGATATTAATTGGAGATCGTATTTGATGTAAAGCAGGATGTGCTTCTTGTTGGCGACAAACATTGACCTCGCACGCTTTCGGGAGGGTCGTGGTCGATGACTCTGCCTCCCTTGATTCGCCTGGCCGCTATTCTGACTCCAGAAAAGCCGCCAGGTTGGCCAGCGTGGAATTCAGCCCGACTTCATGATCTTCCGGTCGGATGCCCGCCGGCACATTTTCGCAGCGGACGGTGACCAGCGTACCGTCCGTTCCCGGCTGAAAGGTCCAGATCATGCGCATCACGCCCGCGAACTGAGGGTCACTGCTATCGAAGGCGATGGCTTGTTCAATGCATTCCCCATCAACAAGGCGCACCCACTGGGCAGAAAACTCATCGGCATCAGCCGTGGTTTTGCCCTGCCCCGGTTCGCTGTAGGTCAATCGCATTCGGTAGGAGCCGCCTTCACGAAAATCAAACGCAAGCATGGTGCCGGTCATGCCGGCAGGGGCCATCCACTGCACAATGGCGCTCGGCTCCGAGAAGGCCCGATATACGGCTGTTGGGGATGCCACGATGTATCTGGATGCACTATCGACTCTGTCTGAATTCGTCATCACCCCTCCTGCCGCTTGAGTACGATATGAGTCGCGTGCTCGGTACCGACGTGCTCAACACACTGATAACCCAGTGCTTTCAGGTCAATCCCTTCGAACAACGGCTCGCCCTGGCCCAGTATCACCGGAGAGATGGCAATGTGCATTTCGTCCACAAGGCCAGCGCTGAGGGCCTGGCGAATGGTATCGGCACCACCGCCGATGCGCACATCCTCGCCCTTGGCGGCGGCGCGCGCCCGCTCGATGGCTTCCTGGATACCACCGGTGACAAAGTGGAAGACGGTGCCGCCTTCCATCTCCAGTGGCGGGCGCTCGTGGTGGGTCAGAACAAACACCGGCACGTGGTAGGGCGGGTTGTCACCCCACCAGCCTCGCCAGTTGAAATCAGGCCAGGGGCCGCGAATGGGCCCGAACATGTTGCGCCCCATCACCCAGGCACCAATATTGGTAAACCCACGGGCGGCGAATGTTTCATCAACGCCGGTTGTACCACCATCCTTCCCGAAGACCGCCCGCTGGAAGGTGCGGGTAGGCAGCGCCCACTGATGCAGATCCGGCCCGCCTTCGCCCAGTGGGTGGTCCAGGCTTTGATTGGGGCCGGCGCCGTAGCCGTCCAGCGAGATCGAAAAGCTCTCGACGCGTACAAGAGTCATGGTGTACCTCATTTAAGCAGAATGTCTGTCGGGTAGTCGCACCGGACAGAGTGATTTCGACAGTCCATACAAAAAAGTGGCCGCTGTTAACCCCCATGCCGGGACCAGCATTACTCAGCGCCTGGGCTTTTGGGCTCACCTTCGGCTGCAAAGTACACCACCATCCACAGATGCCGGTGTTCATCCACCGTTAGCACCTGATGCTCAAACTGCTGCGGCTGACCACTGGTATCCAACATGTTGCATATGCCCTGCATATAGCTGCCCTGTGCCGGCATACTCCACCAGCGCTTAAAATCCGGCGAGACACTCTTCAGTTCGTCGACCAAACTGACCAGCGCGGGGTCGTCCGGCGCCATGGCCAGATCACAGCGAAACTGGGTGAGCACCTTGGGGGCTTCTTCGCGCCAGACCGGCAGGCGGCGGCGAAGTTCGGGGTCGGCGAACAGCATCCGCAACAGATTGCGGCCTTCCTGGTTGCGTGAATTGAAGTCAAACAATGCATCCGCGGCCGCATTCCAGGCAATCACATCCCAGCGCATATTGATGACATAGGCCGGACGCGCGGCCAGGTCATCCATCAAAATCTGAACCCGAGGCGGGATTTCCTGCCACTGATAACCCTCAGGCGGCGGTGGCCGACGGTGGGCCAGCAGGAACAGGTGACAGCACTCGGCGTCATCCAGTTTCAGTGCCCGCGAGATGTTGAGCAGGAAATCTTCCGACACACTGATATCACGCCCCTGCTCGAACCAGGTGTACCAGGTCAGTCCGACGCCAGCGAGCGTGGCCACCTCCTCCCGTCGCAGGCCAGGTGTGCGGCGGCGTCCGGTCACAGGCAGACCCACATCCGCCGGGGTCAGCTTGTGGCGGTGATGCAGCAGGAAATCGGTCAGCTCGCTGCGAGTGCGAGCCAGAGTACGCTCAGCCATGGAGTGTCCTTGGTTTGCCGCCTGGAGAACGGCCTGTTACCACTAGTAATAGGATAATTGGCTATATTGTAACCCTATAAAATCAGTCTCACAATGCGGTCATTTCCCGCTCCCGGAGCGCTTGATATCAGGAGATGACATGACATCAGAACAACTATCCTTATCACCCACCCATACAATCACCGACGCCGGTCTCCGGGAGTGGGCTGGCCTGGCGGTGCTGGCATTGCCCACATTCCTGCTCGGCCTGGATGTGACCTTGCTGTATCTGGCACTGCCTGCCATTGCTACCGATCTGCAACTCAGCAGCACCCAGGCATTGTGGGTGATGGATATTTACGGCTTTTTGATAGCGGGTTTTCTGATCACCATGGGTACGCTGGGGGACCGTATTGGGCGCCGCCGTTTGCTGATGATCGGCGCCACGGCGTTTGGGGCGGCTTCGGTACTGGCCGCTTTTGCACCCAGCGCGGAGATGTTGATCGCCGCCCGAGCGGCCCTCGGCATCGCCGGCGCAACGCTGATGCCATCCACCCTGGCGCTGATCAGCAACCTGTTCACCAATCCCCGCCAGCGCGGTTTGGCGATTGGAGTCTGGGCAACGATGTTTGCCCTGGGCATGGCAGCCGGGCCATTGGTGGGTGGTGTGCTCTTGGCGAGTTTTTGGTGGGGAGCGGCATTTCTGGCGGCGGTACCGGTGATTATCCTGCTGCTGATTTTGGCCCCGCAACTGTTGCCGGAATACCGTTCTACAGACGCAGGCCCACTCGATCTGTTCAGTGTGTTGCTGTCACTGGCAGCGATCCTGCCCATCATCTATGGCATCAAGGAAATCGCCAAGGCAGGCCTGGCTGCGGGTCCACTGCTGGCGATCATGCTTGGAGCCATGTGCACCCTGTGGTTTGTGCGCCGCCAGCAGCAATTGGCCAGCCCCTTGCTGGATATGCGCTTGTTCGCCAGCCGCACTTTCACGGCAGCACTGGTCGTGTTGCTCACGGGGCTGGTGGGTGTCTCCGGGGTCATGTTGCTGGTAACGCAATACCTGCAACTGGTGGCGACATTGTCGCCGTTGGTAGCGGGCCTGTGGATGGGGCCACCGGCATTGATGATGGTTATTGCAGGCATCGCAGCACCACTGATTGCGCGGCGTATTCGCCCCGGCTTTGTGACCGCTGGAGCTCTGTTGATATCCGTTGGCGGCTACCTGTTTTTGGCGCGGCTGGGGATCAGCAATCTGTGTATTTTTCCCTCTGAACTCATTCAGGCAGTGGCGGGCTTTTCGTTGGTCTACTTGGGCCTGGGTTGCATCGCAGCCCTGGGCACCGACCTGGTAGTCGGAGCCGCCCCACCGGAACGCGCCGGCTCCGCTTCAGCCATGTCGGAAATGGCACAGGAGATGGGAGTAGCACTGGGAGTCGCACTGTTAGGTAGTCTGGCTACACTACTGTACCGCGTTCAGGTGACGGATATTCTGGCTCAGACTCCACAGCTCGGCACCGAATTGACCAGCGCTCTCAGCGATAGCCTTTGGGCAGCCACCACCATAGCCGGAGAGTTGCCTGCCGGCACGCTGGATGCAGCCAGAGCGGCCTTTCTTCAAGGACTGAATACGACCGCCGCCGTTGGCGGAGTCGGCATTCTCGGTGTGTCCGTGCTGGCTGCCGTTTCTCTCCGGCATGTGCGCAATGACGAAGGCCAGGACATCGAACTTACCTGACCCCGGGCATGCCGACGAACCCCGGCAGCGCCTTGGTGCGTTCGATCCAGGCCTGAATGGCCGGGTAATCATTGAGCGTCACGCCGCCTTCCCAGCCCACCGCCAGGTATGGGAACACGGCGCACTCGGCGATGGTCGGGCGACCGAGCGCCAGCCAATCGTGTCGGCTCAGGTGTTGTTCGATCAACGGCAAGAGCTGGGCGCTGACTTCCAGTGCCCGCGCCTTGTTCAACGGGTAGCCGAACTTCTCCACCAGGCGGGCAGTATTGGGGCCGTTGTGAATCTCGTTGGCAGCGGTCGACAGCCATTGCATCACCTCGCCTTGCTGCGCGGCGCCATCCGGCCACCACTGGTTGCCGCCATAGCGTCGCGCCAGATACACCAGAATCGCCTGCGAGTCGCGCAGCACGACATCACCATCAACCAGCACCGGCAGTTCGCCCCAGGGGTTGAGATCAATGAGCGGGGGTCGCTTGTGCGCGCCGCCTGGGATATCCACAGGTTCCAGTTCCAGTTCGATACCCACCAGGGCGGCAAACAGACGGACCTTGTAGCAGTTGCCGGACAGTTCCAGATCGTACAGTTTCATGACAGGTGCCTTATCGGGTTATGGATTCGGGGGATGTACTTGCAGACGCGGGTTCAGCCACCAGTTGGTTGAATTCCAGGACATTCCTGTCCGGGTCACGAATGAACAGGGTGATTCGACGCGGGCCCAGGCGATGAATGCCCTCGGTAATGGCGATACCGGCTTCATCAAGCCAGTCTTTCAGGGCATAGAGGTCATCGACCACAAATGCCGGGTGTGTCACACCGGGCAGCTTGATCGGCTCATCCAGCAGCACATTCCGGCCATGGGGCAGACGGGTGGCGTTGAAGATCAGATTGATGCGTACACCGTCAGATGTTTCCATTTCATTGGCTTCGTATTTCTCGAAGCTACGAACCTCCCGAAACCCGAGCTGTTCATAAAAGGCCACGGCCTGCTGGCGGTCACTGACCCGAATACCGACATGATCAAACTGACGAATAGGCTGAGGTTGCTTCATTGCTGATTCCGAAGATGCGACATTGCGGTGCCATTAGACGCCGTTTGACGGATGCGATAAATGCCGCCAAGCTGTCAGTGTTATTCAGTTTTTTGCACAAATCCTTCCTTTCAGGCTGCAGCGGAACCCGCCGATGGACAAGCTCAAGGCCATGAGTACCTTTGTCGCCATTGTGGATCAGGGCAGCCTGTCTGCCGCTGCCGAGAAGCTGGACCGATCTCCGGCCGCCATCGTGCGCACCCTCGCCAACCTGGAACAACACCTGGGTGTGCGTCTGCTCAACCGCAGCACGCGTCGTATCGCGCTCACCGATGAAGGCAGTGAATATCTGCAGAATTGCCGCCGTATTCTGCTGGATGTTCAGGCCGCCGAGTTCCAGCTCGACAGTCGACGTGCCGACCCGGCCGGCAAGCTGTCGATTACTGCCCCGGTGATGTTCGGTCGCCTGCACCTGGCACCGCTGCTGAACCAGTGGCTGAAGCAGAACCCCACCATGAGTGCAGAGCTGACGCTGCTCGACCGGGTCGTGGATGTGATTGAGGAAGGCTTTGATCTGGCCCTGCGTATTGGCCACCTGGCCGATTCCTCGCTGGTGGCGCGTACCATTGGCAGCACGCCTTATGTACTTTGCGCCAGCCCGGCGTTGATCGAACAACGCGGGCAGCCTACGCATCCCGAGCAGCTGTCAGACTGGCCCACGGTGTGCTTTTCACCTTCCGGCGAAGTCTGGCAGTTTCAGGTAGAGGGCAAGGTCTGGGAGCAGCGCATCAACCCCGTGGTGAGTGCCAATCAGATCGATACCGGGCTTGCCGCCGCCCGCGACGGCCTGGGCATCTGCCGGGTGCTGGGCTATCAGGCACAGCAGGATCTGGAGCGTGGCACCCTGGTACCGATATTGACCGAATACAGCGCCCCTGCTTTGCCCGTGCAGTTTGTGTTTCCCCACAGCCGTCTGCTGTCACCGCGCGTGCGGCAGTTTCTGGATGCTGTGGCAGGGCCCTTGCAGGAGCGCCTGCAAGACGGAACTGCGGGATTCTCCAGGCTTGCTTAACTCGGATGACTTAGCGTGGCTTCAAGCCACTCAATAAATGCCAGTACGCGCCCGGAGAGCTGTTTGTTGCGCAGATAAATCAGGTCTATCCGTCCGTCCGGCATGCGATAGTCCGGCAGTATTTCAATCAGCTCACCCGAGTTTATGTATTTCTGAACCGCCTTCGTCGGCAGTTGAGCAATGCCCAGTCCACCCAGGCAGGCGTCTGTATAGGTCACTGTATTGTTCACATTGATGCTGCTCATGACCCTGGTCTTGTATACCTTGCCAGCCTGTTCATAGACAAAATCCACTTCCGGGTTGCTGAGCCGCCTGGCATAAGACACCAGAGCATGATGTCGGAGTTCTGCCAATGAAGAGGGGATGCCGAACTGCTCGCTATAACGGGTACTGACATAGTTCCCCATGCGCACATCCATCAGTTTCTTGACCGTAAAGTTGCCCTGGGCGTAGGCCCCGCTGCGAATCACGAGATCCACGCTTTCGCTCGCAACATCTATGAAGTCATCCGTGGAACTCAGATCAATCAGGATCTCCGGGTATTGCGCACGAAACTCGCGCAGGTAAGGCAGGACCATTTCCTTCGCAAAATTCACCGGCATGTCGATTCGTATTCGACCACTGAGCAGCTGTCCGGAGCGCCGGAAAATGCCTTCCAGTTCATCCACATCGTTCAGTACTTTCAGGCACTGCTCCAGGAATAGCTCGCCTTCAATGGTTAGTGAGACACTGCGGGTCGTGCGGTTAAGCAGTTGCACACCCAGGCGCGTTTCAAGGCTTCGTACAGTGGTTGAAACTGTTGCCCGGGGCAGGTTCAGCAATTCTGCGGCTTTGGTGAAGCTGAGCTGTTCCGCCACGGTCGAGAACACTCGGTAGGTCTGCATCTTGTCCATGGCCGATCAATCTTCTCAATTGTTATTGGTTTTCATAACAATGAGTTTAGATCTTTAAGATTTATCCTGAAAGCCCGGTTTTCTATTCTGCAGCTCGTCTTAACAGGAGAGCTCAAACATGAACCGTTTAATCGAACTTGCCCGTTACCTGCCCGTGAATGAAGCAGTACAGACTGTTTCCATTGCACCCGTACGACTGCACTCCAATGACCGGCCACAACCATTGGAACTTCGCATTACCGCACCGGTTGAGGGTGCCAACCTGCCAGTCATTCTGTTTTCACATGGTGATGGCCCGTCTCTGTATCTTCCATCCAAGGACGGCTATGGCCCCCTGGTTAACTTCTATGCCGAGCACGGATTTGTGGTGATTCAACCAACGCACGCAAATTCCAAGGTGGCAGGCTATCCCCATGATTTGCCCGGCGCACCCTTGTTCTGGCGAACCCGAGTGGAAGAGATGAAGCTGATACTGGATCAGCTTGAAGAAATGGAAGCCAGTCTGCCGCTGCTCAAGGGCCGGCTGGACAAGGAATCCATCGCTGTGGTGGGGCACTCCATGGGTGGGCAAACAGCGGCCATGTTGCTGGGGGCACATCTAACCGATAGCAAACGCCGGGATGATGTTGACGTCAGTGTGTTTGAACCGCGCATCAAGGCAGGGGTGCTGTTGGCAGCCCCGGGCAATGGTGGGGACAGTTTGAGTGAATTTGCCCGCGAGCATTTCACCGAGTTGAATCCGGATTACACCCTCCTGATTACGCCCACTTTGTCTGTTGTGGGCAGTGCGGACGTCAACCCTTACATGACGGTCAGAGGTGCAGACTGGTACACCGATGCGTTTCATGATGCTCCTGGCATACAGCAGATGTTGACCTTGCAGGGTGCCAAGCACAGTTTGGGGGGAATCCCCGGTTATGACGCCAGGGAAACCGGTGACGATGAGAAACCGGATACTCTGGCGGCAGTGCAACGGCTGACTTGGGCGTATTTGATGTCCGCCCTGAACCCGGTCGACACTGCCTGGCAGGAAGCACAGGAGGCACTGAAAGATCGTGCAAGCGCGCTGGGGCAGATCGACACCAAGTAAGTGACAACTGCATCACGCTGACCGGCGGCCCACAAACCAATTAAAGGAGAGTGGGCCTGGACACCAGAGCAGTATTGAGCGTCAGGCCAGCGCATTGCGCTGCGCGCTGGCCAGATTGACAGCCAGCTCGGCTTTGGTCTGGTGCGCGTGTGCGTTCCATGCCGGTTGACCGGGGCCGCAGCGCCAGGACTCTCTGAGTGGGCTGTTGTCGACGGTGTCGAATCCAATATCATCGTACAGTCGTGTCGCCACCGCCACAGCTTCCGGGTAGTTGCTGGACACCGACATCGCATGGCGGTCTGGTGTACCAGCCGGTCTGGCTGATATGAGAAGACGCGGTGCCTTGATGTGAGTGAATGCCTGAACCACCTTCGAGTCGGGCAATTGCTCCTGGCGCAGTTGGTGGATGGTTTTCTCGCCCGATTCGATCATGGGGAAGTGGCCATCACGCCAGGCCATGTAGTTGTTGGTGTCCAGCACGACCTTGCCAGCCAGTTCCGCCACCGGCATGTCATTGTCGAGTTTCAGCGGCACGGCCACCACAACGAAATCGCCTGCGGTGGCAGCGCCCGCTGCTGTGGCCGCGCGCGCGGAAGGGCCCAGTTCCTCTATAAGATCAGCCAATGTCTCAGGGCCACGGGAATTGGCAATCACAACCTCGTAGCCGCTCGCGATCGCCGCACGGGCGACCTGGCTGCCAACCTCGCCGGCGCCGATAATGCCGATAGTGGTCATGTTTCGTTTCTCCTCAGTGTTGATGCTGCTTGCGCTTGCGGGTCTGCCTGCAGTGATCATATGGCGAAACCACCGGCCAGGTTGATTGCACCGCCGGTGATGTAGCCTGCATTCGGTCCTGCCAGGAAGCTCACGGTGGCCGACACTTCCTCCAGCGTCGCGATCCGGCGAATGGGGTGCATATCCAGGATCACGTCGGGCAGGATTCCGTCGGCAACGCCTTCGCCCAACACTTCTGCACCCATATCAGTTGGCATGATGCCGGGCTGAACAACATTGACCGTGATATTGCGGCCACCCAGATCGCGGGCGACGCCCCGCGCATACCCGGCAATTGCCGCCTTGGTTCCCGCGTAATCGGCAGCGCCCGGGAATGGGACGTGGCTGCCCAAAAGGGAGCCAACAAAGATGATCCGACCGCCGTCTGACAGCACCGGCGCTGCCGCACGAGTCGTCGCCACGGCGCCCATGACATTGATTTGCCACTGCCGGTCGAGATTGACTGTGTCGAGCTCGGGGTCATCAACCAGCTTGCCCTGCACGGCAATCGCCGCATTGTTGACGAGGATGTCGAGCTTGCCGAAGTGGCTGGTAACCGCCTCGATCAGAGGCCTGGCGGCAGCGAGGTCGGCCTGATCGCTTTGAATCGCGATGGCACGAACGCCCTTCTCCCTGAGTTTCTCGACGACGACATTGGCCTTGTCGGCCGACGAGACATAGCTGATGGCCACGTCAGCCCCCTGCTCCGCCAGTGTTTCTGCAATGACTGCACCCAGCCCACGTGAGCCACCAGTGACGAGCGCAACCTTGCCTTTCAATACCGTTTGCATGAAAACCTCTTTGATCTTGAATGAACCCTCGTTGAGATCGCTTTTTCATAACGATCATTACCATAATGATTATTATGTTATTGGACAAACGCTGTCAAGGGTTTTAATATCGATCGTTATGAAAAATCTGAGGTCAAGTGATGGGACGTCGCCGCGAGTTTGATGTGGACGAGGTACTGGATTCGGTGCTGTGTGTGTTCTGGCACAAGGGCTACGAGGGTGCCTCCTATACCGACCTGACGCAGGCTGCGGGCGTCGAGCGCCCGGCGCTGTATTCGGCCTTCGGCAACAAGGAAGCCTTATTCCGGCAAGCCCTGAAGCGCTACTATGAACGTCATCTGAATTTCTTTCCGGAAGCCCTGAAGCTGCCGACCTCGCGAGAAGTGGCCGCCCATATTCTCTACAGTGCCGCCGAACTGCATACCCGGTATCCGGACTGCAAGGGGTGCCTGGGTACACACGGAGTTCTGGCAGGCTCCGACGATGCCGAGCCGGTGCGACGTACTCTTATTGCCGCACGTAGGGCCGGCGAGTCATCGTTGCGCAAGCGCCTCGAGCGGGCAAAGGAAGAAGGCGACCTGCCCGAAGACGCTGACTGTGCAACCCTGGCGGCCTTCGTGATGACCATGACCCACGGTATGGCGGTGCAAGCCAAAGCGGGCTTCAGCCACGAGACGCTAAGGGCAATTGCCGACCAGGCCTTGTCGACCTGGCCGTCAAAACCGGTCAGCGGCGATCCAGCCGGTGTGGTGGACCCACAGCAAGGGAGGTCAACACAGGCCAAGGATCGCAGAGGAGTGTCGAATTAACCAGACAGGACACCAGTTGAAAGGCAACTCTTTTGCCCAACGCTACTCTTTTTCATCTTGCGTCGCATCGTAGCGCAACCGTGCCTCGACAACCCTGTCCTTGTTACTGAGCGCCCAGCGCGCCAGTTCATCCAGTGGCACCATGACCTCGCGGCCCAGATCGTTTAGCTGGTAATCGACGCGCGGTGGAATGGACGGTGTGACCGTGCGGCTGACGAAGCCGTCGCGTTCCAGATTGCGCAAGGTACGTGTCAGCATCTTCTTCGAAACAGTTTCAATCTGCCGCTCGAGTTCAGAATAACGCATCGGACGCTCGCGCAGTAGCACGATGATTAGCACGGACCACTTGTCACCCACCCGCCCAAGAATGTTGCCGACCAGTTGACAGGTGTCTCTGGGGATATCGATGTTCCCTAGTCTCATTAAAGTGCCTTCTTGATTTGCAGAGCGGTCTCCTTAATATACTAAAGTCTCCAATGGAGACCAATAAAGTGAAACCTGGCCGGAGATCACAGAGATGGCACCTGAAGACGCTTTAAGCGCTATGAGTACAGCCGATCCGGCGACCGTCCTGGTCACCGGCGGGACTGGCTATCTGGCGGGTTGGACCATCATCCGACTGCTCGAAAACGGCCATAGAGTGCGTGCCACGGTGCGATCCATGAACAGTGAGGCTGAGTTACGGACACGCCTGGCGCAATACACCAGCGGACTTGCTCGCCTGAAGCTCTACAGCGCTGACCTCCTCAAAGACGACGGATGGGCGGATGCGCTCGAAGGTGTCGACTATGTTTTGCATCAGGCATCACCCATGTCGGGCAAGGACCTCATCTCCGCCGCGCGGGACGGCACGATGCGGGTGCTCAAGGCCAGTGCTGTGGCAGGCGTCAGGCGTGTGGTGCTGACCTCCTCCGGTCTTGCCGCAAGCCGCCCGACGCCGGGTTCCATTCCGCCGGGCCAGCCTATCGACGAGTCTTCCTGGACTGACCTCGACCAGCCTGCTGTCGGCGACTACATGCGCGCCAAGACACTGGCCGAGCTGGACGCATGGGCTTTCGTCGGGAGGCCTGATATCGACCTTGAACTGGTCACCATTCTGCCAGGCTTCATTCAAGGGCCAGCCCTGGCTGGCCTGTATTCCGACTCCGTGGGCCTGATTGCGAACATGCTGAGAGGGAAAATGCCTGCGCTGCCCAATATAGGTTTGGGCATTGTTGATATCCGTGACCTTGTTGACCTTCACATCCGGGCAATGGTGGCGCCAGAGGCTGCGGGACAACGCTTCATCGCCAGCGGCGACTTCCTGTGGTTCCTGGATATAGCAAGGATCCTCAAGGAGACCTTCGGTGCTCAGGCCTCGAAAGTCTCGGTTCGTCGCCTGCCGGATTGGCTGTTCAAGCTGATTGGCGTCTTCAACCCACAGGTTGCGGGTATGGTTCCCGAATTGGGGCGAACCACAGAGCTCAGTTCGGACAAAGCGCACCGGCTGCTTGGATGGACCCCCCGTCCCGCGCTCGACTCCATTGTCGCGGCCGGGGAAAGCTTGAGCTCTGCCGCGTGACAAAGTCGTCATTCAGTGACATCACTGCAGAGTCTATTGTGAAGCGGGAATATCCACTGCCTTGAGCACATCAATAAACGCACGCAATGGCGCCGGTACATGCCGGTGACCAGGGTAATAGATGCAAAGCCCCGGTCCCGTTGGGCAC
Organism: Natronospirillum operosum; assembly: GCF_004768465.1. Lineage (GTDB taxonomy): Bacteria > Pseudomonadota > Gammaproteobacteria > Pseudomonadales > Natronospirillaceae > Natronospirillum > Natronospirillum operosum. The sequence continues at coordinate 94,338 of NZ_SRMF01000007.1, read as the reverse complement.
CAGTCCGCCAATACCGGCACCAGCTTGCCTTGTTGCAGATAAGGCCCGGCAACCAGATCGGGGAGGTAGGCGATACCCATGCCGGCCGCTGCGGCGTCGGCCATCAGGTTCAAATGGTCGAGGGTGATGCTGCCATGCACCTCGACTGTAACTTCCTCCCTGTCCTTTGCAAATTCCCAGCGATAGAGTTTGCCACTGGGCAGACGATGACGGATACAGCGGTGCTTTTGCAAGTCATCAGGACTTTGTGGCGGCGGATTTGCCGCCAGATAAGCGGGTGACGCAACGGCCAGAAAGCGGATCTGCGGGCCGAAGCGCACCGCAATCATGTCCTGAGGTACGTCTTCACCCAAACGGATGCCCGCATCAAAGCCCCCTGCCACGATATCCACCAGTTGGCCTTCGGTAACAAGATCGACCTCAATATCCGGAAACCGTTGGTGAAAAACCGGAACAACCTGGTGCAGCAACATGCGGGCGGCAGGTTCATTTGAATTGATTCGAACCGTGCCGCTCAGCCGGTTCTGCTGTATTTCAATCTCCTCGAATGCGGTATCAAAGTCACGCAGCAGTGGGCGAATACGGCTCAGTAACCTGGCTCCGACATCCGTTAAGGCAACACTTCGGGTGGTTCGGTTGAATAGCCGTGCACTCAGTTGTGCTTCCAATGTGCGCATCATGTGGCTCAGCGTGGATGGCGGCATACCCAACTCATCTGCGGCCTTGCGAAAACTGCCATGGGCCGCAATGGCCGCAAAAGCAGCAAGCACATTCAGATCCGGCTTCTTATTCATGTGAAATTTACATCTGGCAATCCAATATTAAACGGATAGTTGCATATGTCTGGCTCGCCTACAATGACCTGCTGCTTTGCAATACCCTTTAACAGGAGACTGAAGATGAAAAAGACATGGTTTATTACAGGCACCTCAACAGGCCTGGGTAGATTGCTGACCGAGAAACTGCTGGCACGTGGTGACACCGTTGCTGCGACATTACGCAAGCACGGCAGTCTTGATGATCTGAAGGCGCAATACGGCGATCGTCTCTGGATTGGGCTGCTTGATGTCACCGATACAAAGCAGGTGCACGAGGTGGTCAATGCCGCCTTTGCTGATCTCGGTCGCATCGATGTGCTGGTAAACAATGCGGGTTATGGCCTCTTTGGCGCGGCGGAAGAACTCAGTGATACGCAGATTGAGCGTCAGATCGCCACCAACCTTACTGGCTCCATTCAGCTTGTTCGTGCCGCTTTGCCTTATTTTCGGGCGCAACAGGGTGGCCGCATCGTTCAGATATCGTCGGAGGGCGGACAAACCGCGTATCCGGGCTTCAGCCTCTATCATGCAACCAAGTGGAGCATCGAGGGCTTTATCGAGTCCATCGCCCAGGAAGTTGCAGCATTCGGAATCGACTGCCTGATCATGGAGCCGGGCCCGACGGAAACCAACTTCGCTGTGGGTCTGGACCTCGCTCAGCCCCTGGCCTGCTATGAAGATACTTCTGTCGGTGAGGTCCGACGGGTGTTTACCTCCGGCGATTTTTCGTCCGGCACCTTTACCATCAAGAGTGACCTTGCCAGGACAGTCGATGCCATGATCGCAGCGGCAGATGCGGAACAGCCACCTTTGCGTCTTGCCTTGGGCAGCAGTGCCTATACCTCCATCAGCCAGGTGCTGACCGAACGGCTTCGTGTGCTGGAGCAGCAGAAAAGCCTGACACTTTCTGCCGATCGGTGAGTTTGCGGCAGTTCCTGAAGGTATCCTTTGGCGCAAACGGCTGACTATTCACGCTGAACCATCAGGGCACCGCGCCAGTATTCAGCGAGCGCCTGGGACAGCTCTTCCGTGAAGTCCAGTTGGAGTAGCGCAAACTCGGGTGAGGCAGGTATCTTCGTATCCGGGTTGAAGGATTGCCATAACCCACAGGTCAAAGCATGAGTTCGCAGTAATAGTTGAACACCCTGGCCACTCTGGAGATCAAGAGAAGCTTCTATCAGCCCTCCGGCTCGAATCAGTTGTTCGACAAACTCTTTCTTGGACGCGATCAGGGTATCCATTTCCAGGTTACGTTCCAGTGCCGACCTCTGCGCGTCGAGCCGCAACAAGTCACGGTGTTGGTCGAGATAGGAGACATAGGTAGAAAGGAAGGTATCGACCTTGGCTGCCGGAGCAAGGGAGGACGCGAAAATCTCTTCGGTAAGAGCGGCGACCCTGCCCCAGCCCTTGAGCAGCAGCGCCGAGAAGATGGTCTCCTTGGTGCTGAAATAAAGGTACAGGGTGCCCTTGGCGAGGCCTGCGCCTTTGGCGATTGCGGCGGCTGACGGCAGTTCGCCGACACCGTCTCCAAAGAGATCGGCAGCGGCGTTCAGTATCACCTCGCGCCTCTCCTGCTTGTCGTCATGTCCATAGGCGCGTTTAGCCATTGGTCGCTTTTGTATGCTCTTGACCCATTCGATAGGTTGTTTTAGCGGAAAAATGCCGTGACAACAAGCGGCTACTGAACGCCATTATCTTGTTGATCCGACCGGCAACAACCCCGGAGCGACCTTCGAACAAGGCATTGAGCCCGATCTGTGCCACTTTCGCGGGCGGCAGAATCGTACGCCTGAGGTTGGCCGGGGTGCTATAGCCCGAGGCTGTGTTGAACCCGGTGTCCATCAGGCCCGGCGAGAGGATGGTGACACTGACCGTCGGCGCCAGTTCAATATGCAACGCTTCGGCAAATGACAGGAGATAGGCCTTCGCCGCGCCATAGGCGGCCAGGGCCGGGGCGGGCTGAAACGCAGCGAGACTGCCGACGAAGAGTATCCTGCCGTGTCCGCGCTGTGCCATGCGCCGACCAAGCAACAAAGTCAGCTCCGTCACACTGACAATATCGAGTTGCAGCATGGCGCGCAGCCGGTCGTCATCGTGATCGATAAACGGCCCGGCGATGCCGAAGGCCGCGTTATTGACTAACACGTCAGGCTGAATGCCCGCCTTGTCCAGGCGCTCGCACAAGGTATTGGCGCTGCCTGGTACCGACAGATCAAGTGACTCCACATGCACCGCAACGCCATGGAGTTCACGCAGTTCGCCTGCCAGGCGCTCCATTGCGTCCACCGTGCGTGCGGTAAGAACGATATTGTGCTGACGTGCCGCAAGGTCGCGTGCCAGAGCCTCTCCGAGACCGCTCGATGCACCGGTAACGACTGCCCAGGGAAGGGTACGGGTATCCATCATGACATTCCAGTTAATGACCAGTGGTCATATTAAGTGACCAATGGTCATTACGCAAGATGTATGCAGTGATGGTCGCGCGTTTCTGTTGCCCAGACACTCCAGATTGCCTCCGCCAGCACGAATCTCCCGAACCCCGCTGGATGATTTGGCTGCTTCCGGATGCTATGGTTGGGGGCAACAGGGAACAGTCCATAGAAGCCATGAATGAAGATCCTTTCCAGATAACGGATTCAGCGGCGCTGGAAGCACTCTACGGCACCCCCGCAGTCGCTTCACTGCGCAAGGAAGTTGACTACATCCATCCGCACTATCAGGCTTTCATTGCGGCCTCGCCCTTTATGGTTTTGGCGTCGAGTGGCCCTGGCGGCCTGGACGTATCGCCCCGAGGCGATCAACCAGGATTTGTCGAGGTAAAGGACGATAAAACCCTGTTGCTGCCCGATCGGCGAGGCAACAATCGCATCGATACACTGCGCAATATCGTCACCGATCCTCGGGTGGCGCTGATATTTCTTGTACCCGGCGTCGGGGAAGCTCTGCGCGTCATGGGGCACGCACGGATTACCACCGACCCGGAACTGCTCGGTCGTTTTGCCGTTGCCGAGAAGTTGCCGAAAACCGTGCTTGTGGTGCATGTGGAGTCCGTCTACTTTCAGTGCGCTCGCGCTGTTTTGAGAGCCGGACTATGGGACCCAGCCCGGCAAGTTGATCGCAAGAGTCTGCCCAGTACGGGAGCGATTCTTGAAGCGCTGAGTCAATCGGAAATCGACGGCGAGCAGTACGATCAGGAGCTGCCCCAGCGCCTGAAGAATTCTCTTTATTGAACAGCAGAACCTCGCTTCAGGCGATCGGTTGGCTCAGCGGAAACCTGCACTTGCTCCATGGGCAATGCAGGCGACTTCGGTTCTTTCGTTGATGATTTGTGTGAGACGGGCAACGCCCGGCCCGACTGCTTCGGAATCAGGCAAGATCAGATAGAGGTCTGCAAATCTTTCGTGGCCGTCACAGAGCGGCAATATCTTGAGAACACCTGCATCCAGTTCATGGAGAATCTTGTCCTCCGCCAGCCAGGCGAAACCGAAGCCACGGGATACCGCACCAATCAAGGTCGCCATATTGGTCACGGTCCAACCCTGCCCCACCTCCAATGTGTACGTTTTGTCGTTGCGGCTGACAGAGTTGTCACGCACCACAATATGCCGGTGTTTGCGCAGATCACGCAGGGACAGCTCCCGTTGCAACTGATGCAGGGGGTGGCTGGGGTGGGCAACGGGAATGAACCGCACGGCACGTCGCAGGACATTGCCGTTATAGCCGGCCGGAATCGTCGGCAGAATCGCCAGATCGACCCGGCCTTGCTGCAACAACTCCGTACCGCCATCAAGGATGGTTTCGTGCAGGTTGATCCGGGTTTGCGGGCTGACTTCACCAAACCGGTTGAGGCATTCAAGCAGCAACCAGGTGGGAAACAGCACCTCCACCGCAAGGGAAATCTCGCTTTCCCAACCCGACGAGGCCTTGCCCGCCGCTCGCTCCATGCTGAATGAATCCTCAAGCAACTGGCGTGCACGCTGGTACAGCATTCGCCCCACCGGGGTCAGAATCGCTTTTCTACCTTCAATGGAGAAGACCTTCACATTCAGCACATGTTCCAGCCGCTGCACAGCATAGGTGATTGAGGATTGGCTCTTGTGCAGTGCCTCAGCCGCCTGTGCATAACCCCCTTCGTCGACCACGGCGACCAGAGTGCGCCATTGCTCCAGAGTGATATGCGGTGTAGTGGCAGGTTTGGCGCTCATATATCTACTCAAGTGATAGTTTGAAGCTAATATTTACACTTATCTGTCAACTGAATCAATGCTGAAATGCCCCAGTCAATGATCACCTTGCCTAGAGGCTATAGCATGAGCACCTTACTAAAGATCCAAAGCAGTCTGTTCAATGAGCATGGACAGTCGTCCGCCCTTATCGACCACTTCGTGAAAAACTGGCAGGAACTGAACCCTGAGGGAACAGTGGTTAATCGAAATCTGGCCGAAAACCCGATTCCACATCTTGATCTGCCTCGATTCCAGGCCTTCGCAACCAACCCGTCCGAGATGACGGAGGTACAGCGTGAAGTGGTCGCGCAGTCGGATGCATTGATTGAGGAATTGAACCATGCCGACGTGATCGTCCTTGGGGTACCGATGTACAATTTCCAGGTTCCGTCGGTGTTGCACACCTATTTCGACCATATTGCACGCGCCGACGTCACCTTCCGCTATTCTGCGGATGGTCCCGAAGGCCTGATCAAGGGCAAAAAGGCCTACATCTTCATCACCCGCGGCGGTGTATACGGTGAGGATCACGCCCAGACCAATTTCCTCCGAGAGATTCTCGGGTTCATTGGCATCACCGATATAGAGTTTATTCATGCAGAAGGTCTGGCGATCAGTGAAGACACCAAGGCGGAAAGCCTGGCCGCTGCGGAGCAGCGAATCATGCAACTAATGCCCAAAGCCGAGTTCGCTCTCTGATACAGGCACAGAGCAGCCGCTGGGCATTCGCCCAGCGGGCCAGTCGTCGTTCTTGTTTACACCTCACTACCAGGGAATAACACCACCGGTAGTCAGAAACAGACCGGTTGCGCCATCGGGCCCTTCAAGCGCGCACTTCACGGCGATTTGCGCACCTTCTTCAGGTGTGCCGGGCGCGCTGTCGCCACCGAGGTCAGTGGCGATCCAGCCGGGGCTGACGGCGTTCACCCTGAAACCTTCGTCTCTCAGTTCCTTCGCCAGCAGCACCGTAAACATGTTCAAAGCCGCTTTGGACGAGTTGTAGGCCAGCGGTGTAACACCGTGAAAGGGCCAGGATGGATCACCGTGCTGGGTAATGGAACCCAGGCCAGTGGAGACATTGACGATCACCTTGCTGCTGCCGGCACGCAACAGTGGCAGCATGTGCTGGGTCACCATGATGGTGCCAAAATAATTGGTTTCAAAGGTTGTTCTCAGGTTTTCCAGACGCACACCGGACGCCATGCCATAGTCGGCAATGATGCCGGCGTTGTTGATCAGCCCATCCAGATGCCCGCTTTGTGACTGTATCTGCTCGGCCGCTGCCGCCTGTGAGCCCAGGTCGGTCAGGTCGAGCTGCACAAAGCGCACATCTCCGATCGCCTTGAGTTCTTCTGCCGCCTTCATGCCCTCCTCAACCTTGCGTGCACCCAGGTAAACGGTGTGGCCGGCCTGCGCCAACTGGGTGGTGATGGCCTTGCCGATGCCCTTGTTGCCACCGGTCACCAGAAATATTTTCTTGCTCATGGTCCTGCTTCTCTCTCGATTGCGTGAAGTCGTAATGACGGTTCACCTGCATTTCGAGTATCAGCGCTAACGATTATGAGTAAAATAGCTATAATCCTTATACGTTATTCGACAGGAGCCACTAATGTCGCTGCCACCCATGAACGAGTTGCTGGCCTTCCAGAAGGTTGCCACCCAGCTGAGTTTCAAGAAGGCAGCGGCAGAGCTGAACCTGACGCCATCCACGCTCAGCCATCTGATACGCACCTTTGAGGACCGGCTGAAGACGCGGCTGTTCAACCGCACAACACGCAGTGTCTCGCTGACCCAATCTGGTCATGCCCTCTTTGGCCAGGTCAATGTGATATTGAGCGACCTCAATCATGCGGTGGAAAACCTGGATGCCGATGACAAACAGCCTCGCGGCCGGGTAAGAATCAGCGTGAACGAAGTGGCCGCACCCATCCTGCTCGACAAACTGGATCTCGAGTTTCAGCAGCGGTACCCCGACATAGAGATCGAGTTGATCGTGGACAACCGCCTGCTCGACATCGTGGCCGAGGGTTTTGATCTGGGGGTCAGGCTCAGGGATGCGATACCGCAGGATATGGTGGCCATACCCATGGTGCAGAATTTCCGCTTTGTCACTGTTGCATCAGCCGATTACATAGCCCGCCGCGGTTTACCCAGGACACCCACCGATCTGTTGGGGCACAATTGCATCGGTTTCCGCTTTCAAAGCGGCCGTCGCTATGAGTGGGAGTTCCGTCAACAGGAGGAACGCCTGGTCGTTGATGTCAAAGGCACACTGACCACAAACAACCCGGGCGTGATGATGAGGGCGGTCAGGAACGGGCTGGGCATCGCGCACTTTGCGGAACCGCTGATGCACGACGAGATCGCGTCAAAGGAACTGGTGGTCCTGCTGGAAAAGTGGAACCCCGACTGGCCGGGCCTCTATCTGTACTTTCCCAGGAACCGCCATATGCCCGCTGCCTTGCGAGCGGTCATTGATGTGCTCAAGGAGCCCGCCGCATTGTCGCCTGGATCTGTGCACCAACCTGCCCGCAAAGCAGCAAACACACTGAATTCAAGGACCCCATGAGTACACTGAACCTCAATGACCTGGAAGTATTCGTGCAAGTGGTGGACCACGGAGGGTTCACCGCCGCAAGCCGCAAGCTGGGTGTGCCCAAGTCAACGCTGAGCAAACGGATAAAGGAGCTCGAGCAGCAAGCCGGAGTGCGCCTGATTCACCGAACCTCGCGCAGTTTTACCGTGACCGAGCTGGGGCAGTCGCTTTACCGGCACGCCTCCGCCATGCTGATTGAGGCAGAGGCAGCTGAAAATGTTGTCTTTGGCCGGCTGGCCGAGCCCAGTGGAACCGTTCGAGTGACCGCCTCCATTCCCACGGCGCAGCATTTTCTGGCGCCACTGTTGCCGGAAGTGGCTGCCGCCTATCCGAAAATTCGGGTTGCGTTGCATATCACGGACGGCTTCGTGGATATCGTGCAGGAGGGCATTGATATCGCTATCAGGGATCACATGAACCCCCTGCCAGATTCCGGCCTGGTACAGCGCCGGCTTTGTACCGACCCGTTCTGGCTGGTCGCTTCGGCAGCCTACCTGGCCCAACTGGGCTCCATCCGGCAGCCATCGGACCTGGAGAACGCCGAAGGGCTGTTCCCGGCGCCAGGCGATACCGGGTGGACACTGAGCAACAGCGGGCGAGAGACACAAACCGTTACCCTGCCCGCCCGCTATTACGCCAACGAAACCACCCCCCTGCTGGAGGCAGCCAAGGCCGGACTGGGCATCACCTGCCTGCCGAGCCGCCTTTGCAGCCAGGCAGTCACCGCCGGACATCTCACTCGGGTGTTGCCGGACTGGACCGCCGGCAAGATCACCTCCACATTGCTGATGCCGCACCGACGCGGTCAACTGCCATCGGTGCGTGTGGTTGCAGACCTGATCATCCAGCAGTTGGGTGATCAGCCCTCCGAGTGAGCCGCGAACAGCAGAGGCACCAGGGCCGAGATATCACGCTCTCCCTGCCCGCTCTGCGTGCCCTGGTGGAACAGCTGCCAGACAGGCTCCATCAGGGCACCGCGCACGCCCTGTTCCCGGCTCCCGTCCAGCACCTTGCGCAACGCCGTAGCCATCATGGCGTTGTTCGAACTGGGCGTGGGGTATTCCCGGTTGTCGATCTCGCGGGCGATTTCGGGAAAGAGTTCGATCATGGCCTTGAGCAAGGCCATGATCATGGGCACCCCCTCAAACACGGGGATCTTCTCCGAGCGCAGCAGTGCGGCGGCATGCAGATAGCCGCCAAACATCCCGAACATGGCGCTGAGCAGGCTCAAGTCATACAGGGGTGCAAAAGCCGGATCTTCACCCACATAGGCCGGGTTGCCCAGAATGGAGAGTGTCGACTCAACGGCGCGAAACGAGTCCTCGGCACCGCTGTACAGCACAAAGGCCTCGGGCTGGCCGATCAGTTCCGGCGTAACCATGATACCGCCATCAATATAGTCAGCGCCCTGAGCGTCTGCCCACGCTGCCATTTTCCGTGCTTCCTCGGGTGTACCGTTGGTGAGGTTGACCACTGTCTTGCCGGCCAGACGCCCCTTGCTCATGGGGCGAAATATGTCGTCCACAGCGGGATAGTCGAGCACCGATATCAGCAGCAGTGGACTGGCTTCCAAAGCCTCGTCGATCACTTCGGCGTGGCGCGCACCTTGGGCCACCAGAGGCTGCGCTTTCTGCGGTGAGCGACTCCAGACCGTTACGGTGAAGTCCTTTTCCAGAAAGGCTTTCGCCACTGCGGTGCCCATGGCACCGAGTCCGATAATGGTAATGTTAATGTTGTTCATGATTTCTCTCGCTTTAATGAAGTATCAGGAAGTTCAGGTCAAGCGAGATTAGTTTATATATGTGCACAACGGCTCTGCGAGATCCGTTTTATAAATTCAACATCTACATTTATGGACGATGGTCGGATCTTATCGCGAGTGGCGATTAATTCAGACATTCCCTAATCAAAATATTAGTCATCGTCGCTTGCAAAAATAAACAAATATATACAAGTCTTCGATGCCCAAAGCAAAATAAAATGACGACTCATACTCTTCATTCAATACCTCAATCCCAAATACAGTGCTGTTCAATAATGGATGGAAAACACCCTCTTGATTAATGGAGGTAGATATTAATCCGAAATATTCATTTATGTCCTCAATAAATACAGTGGCGTAGTCATCCCTAGTGTTTTGTTCGGTTTTATGTTTCTCATGTGCCCGCCGAATAGCATCGATTCAATTCTATCAAACAGTTGATCTCTATTTATGACTTCCTGGCCGACATACACCTCTGAATGATACTTGTTTCGTTCGGCCAAAATATGCTGAACGAACTCACTGATTGACCTGCCGCCCTGTCGTTCTGCTTTAACACCAAAAGAGTGTCTCGGTCCGCAGACTCGGCCAAGCGCTTTCAAATAGCCATTCAATTCGCCGACGTAATATTCATAGCTCATATTTCAACTACCATGGCGCAATCGAGGCCATTATCTCGTTTGGATACTTATCAGTCATCGTTTCTACTTTCCGTACCTCCTCCCGTTGCCATGCTTCATTCAATGCCACTAAAGCCTGTGTCGAACGAACTTCTAAAGCTCTGTTAAAAGCGCATTGTCGACCTTGCCCTCACAAGGCCCTTCCAGGAAATATTCTACAGATATCATTTCCTGTCTATTGACTTGTTCACTGTGAACTCTGGAAGGGCGAACGCGGCGCTCAAATGCCTTTCGCAGCCTGTCAATTACAGTCATTGGATCTGCGCCCCGGCAATTTATCCACTTCACCAAAACTAGCCTGAGCCGCCCTGGAAATAGCATTTGGCCTGGCGCCCGAAAAACAAGTACCCAACTACAACTGCACCAATCAATAAATTAAACAAGGATCCTATTAAGAACAAATCGATATTTTCTCGATTTGATTCAAACACTCCGGTCGAGAGTACAAAAAGCACCCAGCCAACTGCGTACCAAGCTCTAGAGCGAGAGCTTCTCTTTAGCATAAAAAAAGCGCACACTGAAATGGGGATGGTAAGCAAAAATACCAGCACTAATTCTATATAGTTACTGGCAAACCCATAACCTTCTTCTGGGGAGTCGCCAACCACCCCCAATCCTCCTGAGACTATTGTCAGGGCAGTTAGAACTGGAATAGATAAGCTCATTCCGCAGATTAACTTTAATGGGACTGGCATGTCGCGAAAGTTACTCATGTACATAATATTATTTACCACCCAATAACTTCTATTCCCATATATGCACCAACTCTATATGATGGTCGGATTTTACCGTGAATCGGCGACTAATAATTCAGTGGTTTTCTGTCCCCAATAGTTATTCATTGTTCGATGACCTCCCCACTCATTCACGTTGCTATCGACGCTTGGAAAAACAACCCATTTTCTGCAAGCCCCGAAAGTAATGTTTCTTAAAATGAAATGCACCCGGGGCAGTAGAAATAAGGAATAAAACATGAAATAAACCATATATATCAGATTGTTATTAAACTCTTCCCAAGATACACCTTATAACACAGATGCAACCGTATTTCCTGGCATACGACTGATCCCTCGAGCGTGCACTGAACGCCCAACAACAGGATAACCGGGGCTTTCTGTATAAATATCTCGATCAATTACAGCGTTTGAACCCGTTCCCATACATCATCCGGGATCAGGTTTTTCCATACTCCCGACAGAATGCTTTTCAGTCTGGGGTTCTTTGGAACCTCCCTTTCGAGCCAGACGATGGATTCTTTGGGATGCAACGCCAACAGATCCTCCAACGGGCCTGCCGCCAAGTTTATCAAAACCCATTCGTTGTCAGTCTTGTTTACTACTTCAAGGATGACATCCCAGCACTCTTGGGGGTCGGTATCAGTAAGAGCAAAAAATTCCTCTGCTGCCCACATAAGGTTATTTGCCTCAGCTGAGTCTCGCGACAAAGACTGGAGTTCAATCCATTTATCAACAAGTAACTTCTTATCCATTTACTACTTTCTCATTGTGCTGGCTGAGAGGCCGGAGGCTTAGTAGCCCAATCCCAGGCGTCTGATTGATATCCGGTCGCGTCAGGCGATACGCGCCCGGAACTGCTCGTAAGCAAGGTGCTCTTCTCGGTATTGGTCGGCCTGGGTATCGCGGTAGTACCGCACGATGGTGGTATTGTCTTCGGGGTAGCTGACAGAAACTCGGTCCGCGCCGTCGTGATGTTCGGTGGCGATGGCACGGTCGTCAATGACACCGGTGAGGTGGTGGGGGAAGTCGTCCAGTTCATAAAGATACTATCGCTCGGGGCGCTCATCTCCCAGTGTTGCCCAGATCAGCGCTGGCCCCACCCTGGCCGAATATAGTGACGCTCGGGCTACTGACCACCGTGCCATCATCCGGCGAGGTGAAATTGAGCGTACATTCCGATGCCTTTGCGACCCCCGACCCAACAACAAAAAAGATCGAAGACAACACCCATGCCCCTACCGTCCTTTGCATGACTCTGTCCTTGGTAATCTGCGAAGTTCAGAGTCAGGCTAGTGCATCAACGGGTCGGGAACACTATCCCCAGGTTCAGTCTTGTTCAAAGTGTGAAACCGTAGACAGAATTTTTGCCAGGCGCTTCCCATCTTCACCCGGTGGGTAGCCAAACAGCCTTTTGTATTCCCGGCTGAATTGCGAGGGGCTGTCGTAGCCAACAGCATAGCCCACGGCTGTGACGTTTTTGCTGGCGCCCATCAGCATTGAGCGCGCCACCTGCAGGCGAAGCTGTTTCTGGTACTGAATCGGGGTCAGGGTGGTGATTGCGCGGAAATGCCGATGAAACGAGGTTACGCTCAGCCCGCTTTTATGCTGTACCAACCGCTGATCATGAACGCCTGAAAGAACCACACAGGCATATCGATGCCACATTGTTCAAGCAGCGCTGCCGTTTCTGCTGGCGAGATAACCGCAAGCTGTTCGCGCAGCACCACGGGAAGATTGTCCAGTGATTCGGCGCTGGCACCCATCAAGGATTGCACGGTTTCCCAGTTTTTCAGCATCAGGGGAAAGGCATCGGCGCTCAGGTCGTAGCTGATTTCTGCGCTGACCAGGAAGCCGTTGGCGCGCAAGCGCTGCCACATGGCCTGATAGAAAGCGGGGCGGTCTTCACGCTTCACAAAATGCGCCACCAGAATGTTCAAGACGATGTCGAAGCTTTCGTCTTCGGGTACGTCCTGAACATAGCCCTGAATCAGTTCGCAGCGCTCCCGCACGCCGGCCTGCTCAAGCCTGTCGCCACAGACCTCGAGCATGCCCCGGGCGGGATCGACGCCGACAAAGGTCCATTCCGGGAATGACTGCGCCAGTGACAGTACTTCAGCACCGGTTCCAACGCCCACACACAGCACACGAGCGCGGGCAGGCGCACGCTGCAGAACAAGGGCGGTCAGGAAGTGCAGGGTATCGGCAATGCTCGACAGGGGCCGGTTTTTTTCGTCATAAGCACCAGCAGTGCCAGAGAAATGCTCGATCACGGGAGAATCGGTTGTCATTGGAACGCCTCTCACAGGTTGACCATGAACGCACGGTGGGCGACCAGACCCACAGAGCAACAAAGTAACTTTTATTGTTACATGATAGCGCGAAAGGAGGCAACACATGTAACCCGAACAGTGTCATGATAAGCTGCGCAGGTTGATACAGGTGAACCATGAGAAAAGACAGCAGACTGTCCCGGGTGCTGCACATACTGGTGCATATGGCGGCCATTGACCGGCCGGTCACGTCCGAAGAGATGGCAGGGATGATATCCACCAACCCCGTGGTGGTGCGCCGTACCATGGCACTTTTACGCAAGGCGGGTTATGTCACTTCAGCCAGGGGGCACCATGGCGGCTGGCAACTGGCGCAGCCTCTCGCCGACATCACACTGCTGGATATCCACCATGCGCTTGGCGAGGGCAGTGTTTTCACCATCGGCCTGACCGACGAGCACAGCCACTGCGTGATTGAGCAGGCCGTCAATGCCGCCCTGAAGGACGTCATGGATGAGGCCGAGGCATTGATGCTGCAACGATTTGGCCAGATCACGCTGGATCAATTGGGCACGGACAGAATATCCCACTATTTGCACAAGAGCTGATCGCCGATCGCCGATCACCTCTACCGCCTAGAACACCAGCCCCGCAATTTCGCATACCAGAGTTGTCTGCCTGCTTGACACCTCGAACACCAAGGCATAGAGTTCAACCTCATGAACGCAGCAACCCGATCAGCCCGTGCCGGTAACCGCCAGGTGCCGGACTACAGTGACCCGAAGTATTGGCGCGGCACCATAAAGATGTCGTTGTCCAAGTTCTTTGTGCTCAGCGTGCTGCACCGCAAGCCCATGCACGGTTATGAGGTGGTGCAGGCGGTCGAAAAGAGCACCAGCGGCTGCTGCAGCCCGTCGGAGGGCACCGTGTACCCCATGCTCAACGAGTTCGAGGCGGGCGGCTATCTGAGCGCCACCAGCGAGGTGGTTCAGGGCCGGTCACGCAAGGTGTATGCACTGACGGACAAGGGCCGGGAGGCGTTCAAGGTGGCGGTGGACGCCTGGCTGGAAGCTACCGACTGCATTGTTGCCAGCAAATCAGCCGCTGAGCGCCGCTGAAGAGAGGGATACAGCATGGCTTTTTTTGTGACTATATATTTTATGACCACATACATCGATGATCGATGCCTAGGTGGTCAACGCATTGACGCAAGAGGCCTGCCCTGGAGATGTCGCCCATGAGCGCGCAACGCCAGGTGACCATTACTCTGGGCCTGACACAAACCCTGGCCTGGGGCTCCACCTATTACCTGCCGGCCATTCTGGCGGTGCCCATGGCACGGGATCTTGGTGTATCAACCGGTAGTGTCTTTGGCGCTTTCTCTCTCGCCCTGATCATTACAGCCCTTCTCGGCCCTGCCGCCGGCCATCGGATCGATCTGCACGGCGGCAGGGGGTTGCTCGCAACCTCCAGCCTGCTGTTCGCCATCGGCCTGCTGGTTCTCGGTCTGGCTCAGGGGCCGGTCATGCTCTGGGTCGCCTGGGCGATCATTGGTGTCGGCATGGCGGTAGGCCTCTACGAAGCGGCCTTTTCCACCCTGACTGGCCTGTATGGGCGCCAGGCGCGCGGCCCCATTACAGGCATAACCCTGGTCGCAGGGTTTGCCAGCACCGTGTGCTGGCCGCTGACCGGCTGGATGGATGCCGAGTTCGGCTGGCGGGTGGCCTGTCTTGTCTGGAGTGCGGCGCATCTGTTGATAGGCCTGCCGCTCAACCGCCTGTTGCTGCCCAGAACGGTTCAGGCCGACCAGAGTCGCCCCGAGCAACAGCCGCCTCACCAGGTCGCGCCACGCCTTACGATGTTCCTGTTGGCACTGGTGTTCACCATTACCTGGGTTCTCAGCACCGCCATGGCGGCGCACCTGCCGCGACTGTTACAGGAAGTGGGCCTGACCGCCACCGCCGCCATTGGGCTGGCAGCATTGGTCGGGCCAGCCCAGGTGGCCGCCCGACTGCTGGAGTTCTCCCTGTTGCGGCGCTTCCATCCGCTGTTTTCTGCGCGCCTGGCCTGCGCTGCCCACCCGCTGGGCGCTGTGGCCGTACTGACCTTCGGCGCCCCGGTGGCCGCCCTGTTCACTCTGCTGCACGGCGCCGGCAACGGCATTCTGACCATCGCCAAGGGGACGCTGCCGCTGGCCATTTTTGGTCCCCAGGGTTATGGCCGACGCCAGGGCTGGCTGATGGCGCCGGCCCGTTTCGGCCAGGCGTTCTCCCCGTTTCTGTTCGCCCTGCTGATCGAACGGCTCGGCAGCGGCGCTCTGGCTGTTTCCGCCGCGCTCAGCCTGGTGGCGCTGGGCGCCCTGTCTCTGCTTCAATATCTGACGAGGAATGACTATGCGCCTGCGCACACTCGCTGACCCCGACCATCTGCCCGCTCTTGATCAGCGTTTTGCCCACAGGAATCCGACTGCGGGGCTGGTGCGCACCACCCTGCTGATGCGCCCCCATGTCGATACGCTGACGGACCGGTACTCCGAACGCAAGGCGCGGTAAAGCGCCGGCCATTGCGGACTCAGCGAGCGCGGTATCGGGCGAGAAACATGTCGACAGACTGCTGTATCACGTACTGCTGCCGGGCCATGTCCGGCGCCTCAAGGCCGTACAGCTGCGGGTAGAAGATAAAGGATTTGAGCAGGGCGACAAACTGCCGGGCGGCCAGGTCGATGTCTTCGATGTCCAGCACACCGGCGGCCACCGCCTGCTGCAGAAACCGGTCCAGATAGACCATGCAACCAAGCTTGCCGGAGTTGAACTGCTGGGCGAGCTCCGGGCGCTGCAGCATGTGCATGAAGGCAACCCGAGCCAGGCTCAGAACCTGCTCGGAGGAGAGCAGTCGGGCCTCCTGCTCGGCGATACTGCGCAGTTGAACCTCAATATCCTGTTGCGGGTCAAACACCACTTCCTGCTCTTCAGCCAGGGGCTGCTGCATTTGCTGCAGAATGGTGTGGAACAGCGTTTCCTTGGTGTCAAAGTGGTTGTAAACGGTACGTTTGGAGACCCTGGCCTGGTCTGCCACCTGGTCCATGCTGGTCTTTTCGACCCCGTGTCTGCAAAACAGCCGTTCTGCTGCCCGCAGGATACTCAGGCGTTTCTGTTCTGAAAGTTTCATGGCTACCTCTGCACTCGGGTCCCAGTATAAACCCTTGCGATGAAATATACACTGGGCGGTTTACTTTTCATTATCAACATGTAAACTGCACGGTGTAGTTTATTTGTTGAATTCTAAATGAACAGGATACTCTGAATTATGTTTCTGGGTTTTGTCCTGACTATGGGAGGGTCTTCCATGCACAACCAAATGGTCGTACGCAATGAGCCGATGCGGAAAAACTTCCGCAACGGTCGATTCCGCAATGAAGAAGCAATGCCACTGGGCACCTCCGCAACCTTCTTCGGTCTGCTGAAGCGCTTTATCATGGAACGCAAGGTGGATGCCTCCCCGGATGAAGCACTGCCCGTGCGGGACCTTGACCAGGAGCAACTGCGGCAACTGCCCAATGACAGCCTGTTTGTGATCAGGCTGGGGCACTCTTCGGTGTTGCTGAAGGTCTATGGCGAGTTCTGGTTGCTGGACCCGGTGTTGTCAAAACGGGCTTCACCCTTCTCATTCATTGGCCCCAAGCGTTTTCATCGCCCGCCGATCACTGTCGCTGACCTGCCGCCGATTGACAAGGTGCTGATTTCGCACAACCACTATGATCATCTCGACAAGGCCACGATCCGCCAACTCAAGGGCAAGACCCGGCAATTTCTGGTCCCTCTGGGTGTAGAAAAGAACCTGATCGATTGGGGTGTTCGTCCAACAGACATTCTGTCATTTGACTGGTGGCAGGAACTCAATGTCGGCCAGGGACTGATCGCCTTCACCCCGGCGCGCCACTTCTCCGGCCGCGGCCTGAACGATGGCAACAGCAGCCTGTGGGGCTCCTGGGTCATCAAGACACCCGATGAAAGCCTGTTTTTCAGTGGTGACTCCGGTTATTTCCATGGCTTCGGACAGATCGGCCGGCGTTATGGCCCCTTTGATCTGACCATGATCGAAACCGGCGCCTACGACCGGGACTGGCCCGAGATTCACATGACGCCGGAACAGAGTGTGCAGGCGAACATCGATCTGCAGGGGCATACCATGATGCCCATCCACAACGGCACCTTTGATCTGGCCTTCCATGCCTGGTATGAGCCCCTTGAACGAGTCGCCCGGGTGGCTGACGAAAGGAATGTTCGGCTGGCGACGCCCGTGCCGGGTGACATTCTGAATATGCGTCAACTGGTGACCGGTACGCGCTGGTGGCAGTCACTGATGCCTCAGGAGCGCAGTTTGGCCAGCGCCTGAACCATCAAGGTCACCCGGCTGACAGGTGCCGGCATCACCTTGTTCATGTGAATTTTACATCAAGCCATGTCTTCTCACTTGGGAGCACCCATGATCAACAACTTCACAGCAGCCGATGTGCCCAACCAGGACGGCAAGACAGTCTTCATAACGGGCGCCAATACTGGCATCGGATTCGAAGCAGCAAAAGAGCTGGCCGGGAAAGGAGCACGAGTGTTGCTCGGGTGCCGCAACGCAGAGAAGGGGGAAGCAGCGATAGCCAATATCCTCGCGACCTATCCAGACGCTGATACCAAGCTGGTTATGTTGGACCTGTCTGATCTCTCAAGTGTGAGCACAGCGGCAGCGGTCGTTTCTCAGGAACCGAAGCTCGATGTTCTTGTCAACAATGCCGGGATCATGTGGAATCCAAAGGCAATTACCCAGGATGGCTTCGAGTCTCAGTTTGGCGTCAACCACCTCGCGCACTTTGCCCTCACCGGGCATCTGCTGCCGAAGCTCCTGGCAACGCCGAACAGCCGAATTGTGACGGTCTCCAGTATCGGTCACAAACTGGGTAAGGGTGAGCTGTTCCTGGACGACATCAAGGCAGAAAAGGACTACCACCCACGGAGGCGTTACTATGCCAGCAAGCTTGCCAACCTGCTCTTTACCTATGAACTTGACCGCCGGCTGCGCCAGAAAAACGTCTCTGTCATGGCCGTTGCCTGTCATCCCGGCATGGCCTCTACCGAACTCTACCGCTACGTGGACGGTTTCATAGGGATACTGCTCCAACTGGTTGTACCGCTACTCAAACCATTTATGAACTCATCAGCACAGGGAGCCTGGCCTACACTCCTCGCTGCCACGGCAAAAGACGTTGAGGGAGGGCAATACTTTGGCCCTGGGAGACGAAGTGAAGGAGCCGGCCCTGCACAGCAGGTAGATTCAAGCCCCGCAAGCAAAGACCTGGAGAAGGCAAAGCGTTTGTGGGATTTTTCCATCGAGATGACGGGGGTTGACCCGGGAGTCTGAACATGCCATCCAGTGCCAGGCGCGGCACTTTACGCACGCAGCCTGGCCAGTGCCTGAGCCAGAAAACCATCCAGATCACCCGGCTGATAGGTGCCGGTATCTCGCCCAAAAGCCACGCTCAAGCGGTTCCAGCCGTTGATGGCCACAATGGCAAAGGTTAGCTGCAGGATGGTCTGGGGTGAGTAGTGTTGCGTCAGGGCCTGATAATCCGCATCCAGGTCCTGGCCGACATGCAGCTGCGTCAGCGCCTCGGCCCAGGCCAGCGCCGCACGCTCGGCCTCGGTATACACATCGGCCTCCCGCCACACCGGGAGCAGATACAGGCGTGCCGGCTTTTCTTCCAATGCCTCAAGGTCCAGCGTGTGCATCTCCACACAGTAGGCGCAGCCATTCAACTGTGAAGCGCGCAGCTGTACCAGCTGCATCAGTTGCGGGTCCAGCCCGCTGTGGTGCACATAGCCACTCAGCCCGGACAGGGCGGTGAGCGGTTCGGGGGCGGCGTGCTTTAAATAGTCCAGACGTACAGTCATGATGGAATGCTCCTTGAATCGGTATTTTGCCGGTATTGGCCTGACCAGGACGTGTGGCGCTATCGATATGTGACAAGACGTCTTCCCTCCGCGTCCTGTCACATTTTCTGGCGCTCAAACGTCTGTGCTGCAAAGATGCAATGGACCGACTTCGTGAACAGCAAACTCATGAGCACCATCGATACCTATCAGGCCACCCGCACCCGCCTGTTCGGCCTGGCCTATCGACTGCTGGGCAGCCGCGTGGAGGCAGAAGATGTCGTACAGGAGGCGTGGCTCAAGTGGCGGGCTGTCGATACCGCCGGGTTGAGTGATCCGGAGGCCTGGCTGGTCACCGTGGTCACCCGCCTGGGCATTGATCGACAGCGCGAGTTGAAGCGTCACCGCGAAACCTACAAGGGGCCCTGGTTGCCCGAGCCGCTTCTGGATGAGACAGAACAGGATGCCGAGGCCACGATGACCCTGGCATCGGATCTGTCCATGGCCTTTCTGGTCACCCTGGAAGCGTTGAGTGCAGAAGAGCGTGCGGCTTTTCTGCTGCGTGAAGTGTTCGACTACAGCCATGAAGATATTGCCGGCATCCTGAACAAGACCGCCGCCGCCAGCCGCCAACTGGTGAGCCGAGCCCGGGCCCGGCTGCGCGATGAACGGCCGCGCTATCGCGTTGACGCCGACCAGCAGCGCCAGGTCGTTACCCGCTTTATCGATGCCATGATGAGCGAGGACAGCGAAGCCTTTGCCCGCCTGATGGCCGAGGAGGTGTGCTGGGTCGCGGACGGTGGCGGCAAGGCCCAGGCAGCGAGTCAGCCGGTGCATGGAATCAGAGCCGCAACGCGAATGGCCATGGGCCTGGCGCGCAGTTGGCGCGGGCGCTGGCATGTCACTCTGGTGCCGGTCAATGGTCAGCCGGGCGCAATACTCTGGGTGGACGGCGAAGTTCGCTCAGTGACGGTGCTCGAAACGGAGGGCGGCCGGGTGCTCCGCATCTACTCGGTGGTCAACCCTGACAAGTTGCCCTTCAATCGACAGCTTCCACCTCTGCCGCCAGGGTAGTGCTGTCCTGCCAGAGCCGGCTGATCATTTCGACAACGGCGGTTATTGGCTTGCGCTCTGCCTGATCCCGACGCACCACCAGGTTGAGGTTGGTTGTGGTCGGTGGCCCAGCCAGGATACGCACACTGCCCCGGTCCGCCCAGTGCTGTGCCATCTCCTTCTCCACCACGCCATAACCCAGGCCTGCCCTGATCATGGACAGGGTGACATGCTCGTCTTCTGAAGTGGACACCACCCGGGTCTGCTCGCGCTCAAAACCGATGATGTCGGGCATCATGTGCGATATCGGGCACTTGTCGGAGGCCCAGATCCAGGGCAGTGACCGGCGCTCTTCCGGATCGGACGGCAGGGCACTCAGCTCGCTGTCGGGCGGGCCGACCACGCAGAACTCGACATCCATCAGCCGCATGGCTTTCAGGACGTCATGCTTCGGATCACCGTACATGAAGCCCAGATCCATCTTGCCCTCGCGCACCTGGTCGACAATCAGATAGGAATTGCTGGTAATCAGCTCCAGCTGCGCCTCGGGCAGTTCCTGCGCCGCCTGACGCAGCAGCTGGTCGACTTTCAGATATTCCGGTGGCGCATTCAGCCCCAGCACCAGCGTCGTCGGCGCTTCACAGCGCAGTGTGCGGGCAATCTCGTCCAGCTCCGCGATCTGCATCAGGGCCTGACGGGCCGAGGGCAGCAGCTTGCGGCCTTCGGGTGTGAGCTCCATGCCCCGGCTGGACCGATCAAACAGGGGCAGGCCGAACTGGCCTTCGAGTTGCCGCAGGTGTTCGCTGACAGCCGAGGGCGTGGTGTGGCGCCGCCGGGCAGCCCGCGTCAGGTTGCCCTCGTCGGCCACGAGCACGAACGAGCGCAGTTTATCCAGCTTTATGTTCATGTTTTCTGAACGCCGCCTTCATTAAAGACTGATGGATAGTACCACTACAGAGCAGTTTAATAGCAATTGCAGGCCTGCCTCAATTCATATTTCATGAGGTTACGTTATGAACAACCTACGCTATTGCTCTGACCACCCATCCAAAGCTGCAGTGCCCTTCCCTGAGCGCGTCAGGGCGACTTTCAGGGAGTGGCAACGGCGCCACAATATCCGTTCACGGTTGCGCACGGAACTGCAGGAAATGGATATCGCCCGCACCGAACAGGATGTGGGTTTGCCAACCGGGGAGCTGCGTCATGAAGCGACCAAGCCATTCTGGAAAGCCTGACGCCTCCACCCTGCTGCGCCGTTTGTGGGTCAGCCTGGTTCGTTACCGTCGCAACCGGCAGAGGCGGCCAGACGTCTCAGGGCTTTCAGACAGGTTGTTGCGCGATATCGGGCTGGATCGCGCCGGGGTCGACGGGCTGTCCGACCCCTCCATAATGCCCCATCACAGAGATGACCTGAGGGATATCGATATTTGGCGCTAGCCGCACGCATGCAGTGAAGGAAGCACTCTCGCCTGTTCCCCTGGCGTCGTTTTTGTTCAATAGTTGCGCAATGCACTGGAGTAAATTCGGCGGGGAAGTCATCGCGAGAGGAGATCAGCATGAACGACAACGCAGAAACCAAACCCATCACGCCCTGTCTCTGGTTTGACGGCGATGGTGAAGACGCCGCCCGTTTCTACTGCGACCTGTTTCCAGACGCGCGTATTGTCGCGGCCACCCCGGTGGCCGTGGATTTCGAGATTGCCGGCCAGCCCTTTGTGAGCCTGAACGGCGGGCCGCAGTACAGCCCCAACCCGTCCATCAGTTTTCGCTATGTCTGCAGCGACGAGGAAGAACAGCAAAGGCTGACAGCGGGCCTGGCAGCCGGGGGACAAGTCCTGTCCGAGCGCGCGGACGTCTTCTGGCCCCAGGACAGCGTCTGGGTTCAGGATCGCTGGGGCGTGGCCTGGTATCTCCTTGTTGATGCCAGTGCCCGAGAAGCGCAACGCATAGTGCCGGTGCTGCACTTCGGTGGTGACCAGCGTGACCGGATGGACGAGGCACTGGAGCTTTACGCCTGCCTGTTTCCCCGGATCAGGCCGGGTGACAGCAACGGTGCACAGCGCTACGCCGCTCTCGAGCGAAAGGGACAGCAATGCCTGCTGATGGAACTGCCCGGCCCCAAAACGTTCGACTTTGATGAAGGCGTTTCACTGACGGTCTACTGCGAAACCCAGGAAGAAATCGATCGGTACTGGCGAACCCTGAGCACCGGGGGCCAGGAACAGATGTGCGGCTGGCTACGGGACCGCTTCGGGGTTGCCTGGCAGATTCTGCCCTCCATCCTGCCGGAAATTCTCAGTGACCATGATACTGCACAGAAAGCCTCCGAAGCGCTGATGGAGATGAAGAAAATCAACATCGAACAACTGATCAGAGCGGGGAAGGGCTATGCGTAAACTGATTCTGCAGCACTATATGTCTCTGGATGGGTACATCGCCGACAAGGAAGGCGGTGTCGGGTTTATTGCCGAGTACGCGGCCCTTGGTGATCGCACCTACATCGAAGATGCCGAAGCTTCGCTCGACTCGGTGGACACCTTGTTGCTCGGCGCCAAAACCTACAAGCTGCTCGAGGCGTACTGGCCCCATGCTGGCGGCGCGGAGGCCAGATTCGCAGAAAAGCTGAATGCACTGCAAAAGGTCGTGGTCTCCAACAGGCTGGAACGGGCCCCCTGGGGCAGTTTTCCTGCAGCCACATTGGTCGCCGACCCCGTTGCGGCAGCTAGTGAGCTGAAGCAAGGCACCGGCGCGTCGATCCTTGTATGGGGCAGTGTATCGGTAGCCCAGCGTCTGTTGAATGCCGGCCTGGTCGATGAAATACAGGTTCGCCTGTGCCCGTGCGTTCTCGGGGAGGGCCATCGTCTGTTTGACGCACCGCAATGGATGGAGCTGACCGAAACGCACCGCTTTGAACACGGGATGCTTCGCCTGTGTTATCGACCGCGATCGGCGTAGGAGCTTGTTCATGATACGCACAGTTTCTCGTTCGATTGGTGCAGTCGTGGGCGGGCTGTTGGTGACTGCGATACCGGCCACATTGATTGATATCCTGCTGGAAAGTACAGGCGTGTTCCCGCCGCCGGACCAAGGGCTGCATGTCACCTGGATGATAGTTGTGGCGCTGTTTTACCGTACTCTGTTCATGGTAGCAGGCGCGTATCTGACAGCGCTGATCGCACGGCAAAAACCCATGCTGCATTGCCTGATTCTGGGTACCATCGGAATGCTGATCACTCTGATCGGCATGAGCGTCATGATTGACCGGGCGCCCCTGTGGTTTCCCGTCACGCTGATGCTCTTGATCTATCCATCCGTGTGGCTTGGCGGAGTATTGGCCGACCGCAGACGAAAGGCGAACGCCTGGGGATAACAGATGGACCATGGCTATCATCGTCCAGGCTCGGGTACTGCGGCCTACCTGAGCACCCTGCTGACCTGGCACTACCGGTCGTCAGGCGAGCCCGGCTGGCCGGTGCTGCCGGCCGGGGTTTCGGCCTTTGTCTGTCTGGGTGAGGCAGGGGGCAGTTGCCGGTTCTGGCTGCAGAGCCAAACCCTGTCACCTCGCGATTTCGAGCTTCATGGCAACGAATGCCTGCTTGCTGCGGTTTTCTTTCGTCCATTCATGGCGGCTCCCGTGTTCGGGGTGCCGGTGGACCGACTGATGCAGGGACCTGTTTCGCTGTCGGAAGTCGATTCAGACGCCGCCGACCAGTTGACTGCTGCGCTGAGCGCCCTGGCAGCAAAACCGGATGCCGCGGCAGCCGGCCTGTGCGAACTGGTCGAGGGCTATCTGCTGCGGCGCATTCACCGCAACCGGGAGCTGTGCGAGATCATCCGTCAGGCCGTCGACATGATCCTGACTCACCCCGAGCAGGACACCCTGCGCGAAATAAAGGACCTCTGCGCAGTGAGTGATCGCCGACTGCAACGACTGTTCAATACCTATGTCGGGTTGAGCCCCAACCGGTTCAGGCGGCTCTGCCAGTTCCAGCAATCTTTCCAGCAGCTTCAGCACGGCGGTGCAGAGGACCTGACGGACCTTGCACTGCAAGCGGGTTACGCGGATCAGAGCCATTTCAATCGCAGCTTTCGGGAGTTCACCGGGCACTCGCCCGGTGGTTACCTGAAAAACGGGCTGCGGGGCTTGCCAAAAAACAGAAAAAGAGAGAACAATTCCAACCCTCGGGACAAGTGAACAACAAGGACTCACTGCACATGATCATTGTCTTCAATGGCCCGCTCGGCATCGGCAAATCGACGCTCGCCGAAGCGCTCTCGGAAAGCATCGACAGCTGCGTGATGCTGGATGGCGACCATCTCGTCGCCGCCAACCCACCCCCAGCCGATGAAACAGAGTACTTGCATGCGACAATCGCACTGCTGGTCGCGCACCATCGGCGCTTTGGCTATCGCCACTTTGTGATCAATCACCTGTGGTGCACCCCCGAGGCACTCGCCGACCTGCGTACCCGGCTGCTGGACGTCGACGCCGATGCCGATATGCGCTGCTTTCTCCTGACCCTGCCCAGGGCAGAAAACCTGGCGCGGATCGAGCGGCGCCAGGGTGTACGGGCCATCGACGAGACGGAGTTCGAGCTGCAGACGGTCGCGGAAGAGCGGGAGATCCTGTCGCAGGCCACAGGCGGCGAGCTGGGCGAGCTCTTTGATGTCTCGGCGCCACCCGAAGAGCTCGTCGCCACACTCCTGCGTCGCCTGGAGCTATAGCCCGAAAGCGCTCAGGACAACGCACTGGCTGCCAGTTGAACGGCAATCACCACAAAGGCGCCTGCAAAACCCAGACGCATGCCCAACTGTACTCTGGGACGACGCATCAGGGCCGAGCTGAACAGGGCCGCAAACCAGCCATAGAGGGCAAACACAAGCAGTGTCAGCCCCATGAACCACAGGCTCAGCCCTATAAGCTGCAGCGTCACCGGGCCATCGGCAGCGGTTACAAAGGCCGGCAGAAAGGCCAGGAAGAAGACCGACAGTTTGGGGTTGAGCAGATTGATCACAATGGCATGCCGAATGATCTGGCTGCCGTGACGCTCGGGTGCCTGGCCGTTTGCGGGCATCAGGCCGTTGCTGCGCAGCATCGAGGCCGCCATATACAGCATATAGGCTGCACCCAGCAGCGCCAGCGCTGAAAACGCCTGCGGGCTGGTATGAAAAACAGTCGCCGCCCCCGAAATGGCCACCGCCATATGAACCAGCAGACCCAGGGTACAGCCGAGTGCGGCATGGAAGCTGGCCAGACGTCCCTGCGCCAGTCCGATAGCGACCGTGTAGAGCGAGCCGGTACCCGGCGTGGCGATGATGATCAGAGACGTCACCAGAAAATCTGCAGACATGATCGGCTCCTTGCAATTGGATCCGATCAGAATGCTCTGACATCACGGGGAAATATTGGACGATATTGCGCGCCGCTCAGGCCGTGGCAGCGCGCTGCCAGCGGCCCGGGGTGATACCGAACTGGTTCCTGAACACCCGGTTCAGATGGCTCTGGTCCGAAAAGCCTGCGGCAAGGGCGGCCTCGGCGATTGGCAGGCCCTGGCTGATCAGACGCCGGGCCTGATTGACGCGCAACTGGGACAGATAGGCATGCGGCGTAATGCCCAGTTGTGCCTTGAACGCCCGGATCAGCTGAAAACGGCTGAGATCTGCCTGGCGAGCCAGATCCCCCAGCGATACAGACATCTCCGGTGCATCATGCAGGTATTCCAGCACCGGCTTCAGGTTGGGGGCCGCACAGCCCCGCCTGGCAGGCTGCGCGCCCAGTTCCGCAAACAGGCTGCAGACCAGCAACACCAGTTGCTCCTCCCTGCTTTCAGTTGAACATGCCGGGTTCGCCAGGGCGCGGAAAGCCGCCCGAAACTGCCCTGCCAACGCAGCGTGGCGGAAAACCGGCCGGGTCAGCTCTGCCTCGGTACAGGCGCCCTCCTGCGCCAACTGAGCCGGAAACCGGTCCGGGTCCAGATAGATCATGTGCCATTGTCGACCACCGTCCGTCAGCGCACTGCCATCATGCATTTCACCCGGGTTGACGGTAATCAGATCCCCGGCGACGGCCTCCACCTGGCCACGACCACTCCATGACCGCTGCGCGCCGCGAACAATGTAACCCACGCCATACTGGTCATGGGAGTGGCGCGGAAAGCTGTGATCAGACCTCAGCGTCAACGCCTGCACGCCCGGCAACCCGGTACAGTGGCTTATGGCCTGGTGTGTTCCGGCTGCAGCCATCACGACACCTCCGAAGGCAGCCGCTGGCTCACCGGTGGCACGGCAATGGCTTCCTTCACCCAGGCACCGAGCTGGGCAATGGCCTGTTTGCGTTCGTCGGTCCAGGGCTGGGCAAAGATGATGCGCAGACAGTGCTGGTAGCGGTTGTCGACGGCAAAGAGCTCCCCCGGCGAGAAGGCAAAGTCATGCTCGCGGGCCCGGTAGTAAAGTCGGGTGGCGTCCACATGGCGCGGCAGTTCCAGCCACAGGCCGATGCCACCCTGGGGGCGGGCGGCCTTCGTTTCCGGGGGAAAGTGTTCTGCCACCAGGTCGGTCAGCTCTGCCAGCCGACTGCAGTAAAGTTCACGGCAATGGCGCAGGTGGCGGTCATACTGGCCCCCCGCCATCAGTTCGGCGGCTGCCAGCTGTGGCAGCTCCGGCAATGACAGGGTGGTGATGTACTTCTGGTGCAGCACTTCGTTGTAGTGCCGTCCGGGCATGATCCAGCCCACCCGCAGTTGCGGATCAATGGACTTGGACAGCGACGAGCAGAGCATGACGCGGCCATCACGATCAAAGGCCTTTACCGCCGTGGGCCGCTGGCCGGTAAAGAATGACATTTCGCCGTAGATGTCGTCCTCGATCATGGTCAGATCATATTTTCCCAGCAGGTCGACCAGAGCACGCCGCTTGGCCGTGGGCATGCAACTGCCCAGCGGATTGGAGAAACTGGGCACGCTGATCAGGGTCCTGATCGGCCACTGCTCCAGCGCCAGCTGCAGCGCTTCCAGACTGAGGCCATCCGAAGGGTGCGACGGTATCTCTATGGCCTTCAGGCCATAGGCCTCTATCATCTGCAGGAAGCCCAGATAGCAGGGCGACTCCACGGCCACCACATCGCCGGGTCTGGTGGCCACCCTGAGCGCCAGCGAGATGGCATTCTGGCAACCCACTGTCACAATGATATCATCGGCAGACACCGTCAGCCCGGCATCCAGCGACCGCAGCGCAATCTGCCTGCGCAGGGGTTCTGCACCATCCAGTGCCCCGTAGCCGCCGTTGTGCAGGAATTTGCCCTCCCGGGACAGGCGGGCGAAGGTGCGTCTCAGTGTTCTGCCAATGTTCGTGTCCTGAGCCGGCATGGCGGTGCTGAAATTAAGGCGACCACGTTTGCGGGTATCGATCAGATCCATCATCAGCGGGCTGATATGCGCCGGTACCGGCCGCGCCGGCGGGCTGCAGATGGACGGCTCCGAGAGCTGTTCACGCGCCTGGTGCAGCACAAAATAACCCGACTTGGGGCGCGCCTCGATCAGCCGCAGACGTTCCAGCCGTTCATAGGCGGCGAGCACGGTCGACACGCTGACCGATTCACGCTCGGCCAGCTTGCGTACAGACGGCAGGCGTTCACCGGGCTGAAACAGCCCCTGCTGAATTTGCTGTTGTACCCGCTCGGCAAGGCCCTCATAGAGCACTGACTCGGTCACTGTCATATCAATCTGTAATGCCTCGATTAGCGCTCATTCAATCTGTTATGCCAGTTCTGACAGCACAGGTTAACAGTGCACCCGGCTGATGAACCGGCACAGTTGAGCACATTATGACCATAACAGTCGGCCAGTGACAGCCATCTGTACCGCAATAATTGCCATTTTCTGAATCTGTTTTGCCAACTGACCAGGAACTAGCATAACAGCTCCTATCCACACCGGATGACAGGAGCGTCACCATGGTCACCAAACAGAACACCACCTCTGCCGCCGAGTCTTTTACAGGGTGTGTCAGAGCCACTATCAGGGAATGGCACCGGCGCCACAACATTCGTTCACGTTTGCGCACGGAGCTGCAGGAAATGGATATAGCCCGCACCGAACAGGATACGGGCCTGACTACAGGAGACCTGCTGCGTGAAGCAACTAAACCGTTCTGGAAAGCCTGACGCTTTCAAGCTGCTGTCCCGCCTCTGGATCAGCTTGGTGCATTATCTTCGCAAGCAACTGACGCAACCAGACGTCTCCAGTCTGTCAGACCGACAACTGCGTGATATCGGGCTGGATCGCTCCGGAATAGACGGGCAATCCGAGCGCTCCGTGATGGCGCATTATCGGGATGATCTGAGTGATATCGGTCGCCGATACTAGTTCGGTGTCGAAATCGATTATCCTCATTCGACAACCATGCGACTTACCGGCACTATTATTTCAACTGGAGGTCCAATCATGGGGCAATTGATTTTTGTCGCGTCCGTCACCGTCAATGGCGCATTTGAGGCACCCGAACCCACCCCAAATGGGTGGCTGACCATGGATCCGGGATGGGTTCAGGCATCACTTGAGATGTGGGAGGCAGCCGATGCGATGGTGATCGGGCGCAAGACCTACGAAGGCCTGGCTGCAGTGTGGCCGCAACTGGCCTCTGTTCCAGGCTACGAGGCGTACGCGCACCGCATGAACAGCATGCAGAAGTACGTCGCGTCCAATACACTGAACGACCCGCTGACCTGGAACGCCACCCTCCTTGAAGGCGACCTGGCGGCCAGCATTGGCAATCTCAAGGCAAAGCATCAAGGCAACCTGGTGGTAACAGGAGCCGGTGAACTGGCTCGCAACCTTGTCGCCCAGGGGCTCGTCGACGAATTCAGGTTCGCAGTAAACCCCTGCCTGTGGTCAACCGGCCCCAGAATCTTTGACGAACTGGTTACCGTCCCGCTGGAACTTGTTGCCACGACAACCTTCCCGTCCGGTGTCGTTCAGATCCGCTATCGCCCGGCCGGAGCAGAGGCTGCGTCAGACGGGTAACAGCAGTCATTGGTATCAGACCCGTGAACAGAACCCAAGGAGGCACGCATGGCCGACAAGCGAGTCAAATTTGACTTCACAGTCCACTTCACCAATGGGGGCAGTCTCTCTGCACAGGATTTTCGCCTCGATATTCCCGGCGATGATATTTCCGATGACCAGTTGGCTGCCCATCTGATTCAGGACATGCGTTTGCTGATGGCCGGACAGGTCGACATTTCCAACAAGGAAATCATTGCCGAACCTCACAAACGCCAACCCATCGACACCCATGACCTGCCGCAGCGAACGGTAGATCTGTCGTCTGCCAGGGTGTCGCTGGAAGAACTTATGACGTTGGCCGCCGCTGGCTCCGTCCGGATCATCGCAGAGGACGGGGAGAGCTACAGGCTCTCCCGAATGGTGAGCTAACGGGGTCTGCTATACCTCTATTTGAACAGCCTGCACTTGGCGACAGTTTTCCTGATCGGCTTGCTGTCACCTACAAGGGCAATACCGGCATAGCGCAGATCCCGAGTTTCAACCTGCGCCACCGCGTCCCGAAACGCCGCATAATCCTTGGTCTGTTGCCCCTGTATGGGGAAGTCAACGATATCGCAGTTGGCGATAATGCCCTTGTGGCGAATTTCAACCAGATCATCCTGCCCAGCGGCCAGCACCGCAATGCCGATCGGGATCAACCCCGGGTGTTCATGATTGGAGGCATCGATCAACGGAGCACCAACCAGGCCGGGGTGCCTTTGTCCTACCGTCAGTGCGATTACCGCTGCCGCGTTGGCTGCCTGTCCCGCCGCCAGTTCATCATCGACCACGATAACGCAACGTTCTGGTATGGGTGCCCGGTCACGAAAAGTATCTGTCATTTGATCCCTCCACAAAAAGCAGTAGCCATGTCAGTGATGATCTCTTCTGCGCCGTGACCTGTCTTGAACGCTGTTGCATCCAGGTGGCAAGGCACATCTGCCTGCAGGCAAGGGCTTTGCAATAGCGTTCAAGACAGGTTGTGGGTACACGAGGATGATCAGTGCTTTCGACAGCGTTTCGCTTTGCGCGGTATCGGAGTGCTGGTTTGACCCACACCGAGAATTTCGATGTAAACACGCTAGACTGACCAGGAGACACTTTGCATCTCAAGCCAATGAGCTAAATGGTGCCTATTCATGCAGCAGAGAAGAGAACACAACGCAATTTCGTTTTGGCGCGCCCGCGACCTGAAGGCTGAGTTGCTCAGCGGTCATTTTTCCAACTTCTCTTATGATATTCATACACATGATACCGCGTGCTTGTCGTTGATTACTCGAGGTGCCATTCGTATCAAGATGCGCGGCCAGACCTTTACCGCGCGCCAGGGTGACCTCTATGCAATTGAAGCGGACGAACCCCATGCTGGCTGGCCTGTAGACAGTGCAGGATGGAACCTGCGCACATTGTATGTCGATACAGCTCACCTGAGGTCTCTTGTCGGTACGGAAGGAACAGAAAGTTCTCTGGATTTTATGGGACCCATCATCAATGACCGGGAACTTTCGTCATTGTTCTATGGCGTCCACCGCTGTTCACAGTTTGACGGGCCACAGGCAGACCGTGAAGAGCAATACCTGGCATTCACAACAAGACTGTTTGAGCGCTATGTGAAAAATGGCCGAACAGACGACGTCGTTGGCTCAGAGAGTCGTGCCATCGATATGGCCAGAAGGTTTATTGATGAAAGCCTGGACAAACATCTCAGCCTGACGGAAATGGCGGGCGCTGCGGGCTTGCCTCCCTTCAGGTTCTATCGCGCTTTCGAGAAGTCCACGGGCATGACACCGCACGCCTATCAACGTCAGGCCCGTGTGCGGCTCGCCACGAGTCTCATCCGGGACAACAGACCCCTGAGTGAAGTGGCGATGTTGACAGGATTTGCAGATCAGGCGCACCTCACTCGCTGGTTTCGCCGGATGATGGGGGTTACACCCGGCGTCTTTCAGAAAGCGATACAATAGCGCAACGGTGAGGACATCCGTCAGTGGTGGCGCTCACCAAAGGCATCCACCACATAGCCCGACAGGGCGTCACCGGTCTCGCTGAGGTCACTGCGCTTGACCAGTGCTATCTGGTAGTCACCCAGGGGTGGCAGCTGATCTTGCTCGATACGCCGCAATGGCGCACGAATCAGACTGCGCGGGTAGGGTGACACCACCAGGTCGGCGAGCATGGCCGCCTCCTGCCCGGCGGAGTGCTCACAGGTGTAGGCAATGCGGTAAGCGATGCCGGCATTGTCCAGAGCATCCAGCGCCATGCTCCGCCAGGCGCAACCCTGATGCGCCAGCGCCACCGGCAGGGGTGAGCGCTGCACGGCCACACCCCCTTCCCGCCCGACCCATACCAGCGGCTCGCTGTGCACGATCTCGCCGCGTGACTCCTGACCCGGGTTGCCGGCCGTGATCAGAATCAGGTCCAGTTCGCCGGCGTCCAGACGCTGCAACATGGTGGCGCTGTTGCCCACTACCACATCCACATGCACGGCCGGATGCGAACGGGCGAACCGGGCCAATACGCCGGGCAAAATGCGCGTGCCCACATCGTCGGTGGTGCCCAGGCTCACCCGCCCTTCCAGTGACGGAGCCAGAAACTGCGTTACCGCCTCCTCGTTGAGCTTGAGCAGGCGCCTGCCATAACCCAGCAACACCTCCCCTTCCGGGGTCAGCCGCACCTGCCGGGCTTCGCGGATGAACAGCGTCTGGCCCAGGGTCTCTTCCAGACGCTTGATCTGCATGCTCAGCGCCGACGGCGTACGAAAGACCTGCTGGGCGGCGCGGGTGAAGCTGCCGCTCTCGGCAATGGTCACGAAGGTCCGCAGCACATCGCTGTCCAGCAGGGGCAAGGCGCGGTGGCCGGTGAGTGAAGGCATCTCTGTCATGCTCGAATCTTTCAATTTTTCTTAACTGAAACTGTAGTTCTTTTCGTTTGTTTGATCAATAGAGCTCAGCCATGCTGTCACACAGAGGTCGCGACCCTCCATTCACAAACAGCAAAAACAGTGAGTTGCCGCAGCCGCCCTACCTGCGGCGGCCAACGGAGGTGCAATATGAACCAGTACCAACCCTTGCAGCATGAAGCGTCGCAAGACGACAACGCGCCAACCCCGCCAACCCGACTGGCGCTCTATATGCCAGCCACGCCGCCGCTTGGGCTTATCCATGCACTTGAGCTCTGGTGGTGGCGCTACCGGCGGCGGCGCCAGTTCCGGCAGCGCTTCCAGCCCTTGCTGGCCTATGACGACCATATGCTCGAGGACATGGGGCACCGGCGCAGCGACATCCAGTGGGCCCTGGGCCTGCCACTGCAAGTGGATGCGCTCAAGGCACTTCAGGAGCGCCGGGCGCGCTACAAGCGCTAACGGCCTTTGCCGGCATGGTTCAGGGGGTGCAATGCCCCCCTGACGCCTTCTGGGCCTCATCTGTCCGGGCGGCTCTGCCGTTCAGGTATCCTCCTCTCGCGGCAGCTGCTGCAACGGTAATGGGCCGGCCGGCTTGACCGTCTGGATGGCAAAGTTGCTGCGTATATCACTTACCCAGGGCAGCCTCAGCAATGTCTCGGTCAGAAACGACTCATAGGCAGCCAGGTCAGGTACCACGACCTGGAGCAGGAAGTCGGCCTCCCCTGATACCAGATGGGCGGAGATCACCTCCGGCAGGGCCTGAACGGCTTTCCGAAAAGCACTCGCCTGCTCCTCGTGATGCCGCTCCACCTTGATGCCTACAAAAACGGTGAGACCAAACCCTGTCTCACTGCGGCCCAACTCGGCATGGTAACCACGAATGATCCCTGCGGCTTCCAGTCTGCGCACTCGACGCAGGCAGGGCGAAGGCGATAGTCCCACCTCTTCGGCAAGCTGAACATTCGTCAGGCGGGCATCGCGCTGCAACGCGGCCAAAATCCGTCGATCAAGGTTGTCCAGAGTTCTTTTTGGCATAAATATAAAGCAACAGTAAAAATAAAGGCACAGTGTGCCAATATTAACCCAATTGTTGGTCAACTACGCAAGGACATGTCTGGAGGACACCCCATAAACTGACGCAGGAATAATCAAACATTGGAGACTGCGTCGTGGAGTTGTGGTTATTTGTCGGCTCACTGGTCATGATCTACCTGTTGCCGGGGCCGGACATGATCCTGGTGTTGCAAACCGGTGTCGCCAACGGGCGCCTGCCGGCATTGGCCACTGCAGCGGGGCTGGCCATGGCACGGGGTGCCCATGTTCTGCTGGCGGCGACCGGGCTTGCCGCCATCTTCGCCGCAAGCCCCTGGGCCCTGGATATCGTCCGGCTGGCTGGCGCCGGCTACCTGATCTGGCTGGGCATTCAGGTCCTGCGCTCGGGTCCAGATCTCGCTGCCGTAGACTCGACCCTGCCCCCCATTCCCTCGGCAGACCTGAAAGCGGCCTGCAAGCGCGGTCTGCTGACCAACCTGCTGAACCCCAAATCGTTGCTCTTCTGTTCTGTCCTGCTGCCCCAGTTCCTGGACACAGGACGAAGCGACATTCTGCTGCAATTCCTGATCCTCGGATTGCTTGTTGTTGGTGTTGGCATTCTGTTTGATACGTTTTATGCCATCACTGCTTCATTGCTCAGACAATGGCTAACCAGATACCCGATAATGCAGCGTTTGCAGCGCGGAGTATTCGGTGCATTACTTATAGGATTCGGCGGCCAACTGATTATTGCCTGACCGCGCGACACGCACATCCGACCAGGCACGAGTCCGGCGCTGACTGTCGCCATGACGTCCATCATTGGAAATTCAATCTAAACCTGAGCATAATTATTGGCACTGGGGTCGTATTATCAGCCTTCCAAGGCGGACGATCCGTCATCTGTCAGGCACTGCAAGGAAAGGAAATAATGGAAATCAGAATCGATGATCTGTCAGACCCCAGAATAGCGGCATTTCTGGACGAACACCTCACCGACATGAGGGCAACCTCCCCGCCCGAGAGCACCCATGCTCTGGACCTGGATGGGCTGAAAAAGCCTGATGTCACCTTCTGGACGGCCTGGGTTGATAGCGATCTGGTCGGGTGTGGGGCCCTGAAGGAGCTCACACCCACCCATGCGGAAATCAAATCGATGCGGATCTCATCCTCACTCAGAGGCAGCGGCCTGGCCTCGAAACTCCTGACCCATATCCTGCAGGAAGCCGAACAGCGCGGTTATCACAAGCTCAGCCTCGAGACGGGCTCCATGGAGTTTTTCAAACCCGCGCGCCGGCTCTACGAGAAATTCGGCTTTCAGTACTGCCCGCCCTTTGCGGACTACAGGGAAGATCCCAACAGTGTGTTCATGGAACTCACCATAACCACTGCGGCCTGACCGGGCAGCCAGAACTTCAGTCAGTCTCGAACGACCATATTACAACGCTGCTATTCTGACCACAGCACAGGGCCAGAATCAGCTCATGGTTTTTGATCCGTATCAGGAAACACTGGCGACTGTCTAATCGAAGGTATCTCACTCGACCATTACAGAAGGGGCACCATTCGCGGTTTCCCGTGTCCGGATCAAGAGAGGGGTTTATGGTCGAGAAAGAACTGACCTGCAATTGTGAGCAGGTGGCTCTGGTGCTTCAGGGCAAGCCCATTGTCAGTACGGAGTGTCTCTGTGCCGACTGCCAGAGCGCGGGGGCTGATTTGCAGTCTCTGCCTGACGCACCGCCACTGGTAGATGACAAAGGGGCCACCCGGTTTGTGCTGTACAGAAAAGACAGGATTCGGTGGAACAGGGGGCAGCACCTGCTGCGTGAACACCGGTTGTCGAAGGATTCGAAAACACGTCGTGTCGTGGCTGGCTGTTGCAATACCCCTGTGTTTCTGGAGTTTACCCAGGGTCATTGGCTCAGTCTGTACGGAGGTCTCTGGCCAGCGGAAACCCTGCCCACCCTGGAGCTCAGAACCATGGCCCGCAGTCGACCGGAAGGTGTTGCCCTCCCGGACGATGTTCCCAACCCCAATACCCATAACTTTTCGTTTTTTGCCAAACTTCTGCTGGCCTGGGCGGCGATGCGTTTTCGAACACCCAGGCTGGACTTTATTGAAGGAGATCTCGATGTCCGGTGACACTGACAAGATTGAAGTTGAAAACCCCAATTCTCCGGGTCGCGTGCAGCGTGTGGATCGCGCCAAGTATATGGCCATGAAGGAAGCGCTGCTGTCCGTGTTGCCCAGCACCTCACCGGGGCTGACTGTCGCCGAAGCCAAGGCTCAACTGCTCCCTTTGTTGCCGCAATCGCTGTTCCCCGATGGGGCCAAGGCCGGATGGTGGCTCAAGGGGACGCAACTGGACCTTGAAGCGAAGGGTATTATTCAACGAGAGAACACCAAGCCGTTGCGGCTGCGGCTGTCGAAGTAGAACGAGATAGCGAAGCCTTTGAACAATTCCGGGCTGTGACAGCACAGGCGACGCGGGACCTCAGGATGTCCATTTTTTACAATTGCCGCCCGCCAGAGTCAGTCAAGCTGCCGAGGATTACTGCAACAGCACAATGAAGAGGCCTCATATGCTGACAGAAGCGCAAATCAGGCAGTTTGTAACGGATGGCTTCATCAAGCTGGAGAATGCCTTTGCTCCGGATCTGGCCAGGCAGTGTCGAGACATTCTGTGGGCCGATACCGGCTGTGATCCGAATGACCCCGCCACCTGGAAGGCGCCCGTGGTCTGGCTGTGGGATTACGATCAGGAACCCTTTGTGGCGGCCGCAAACACTCCGGCGCTGCACACTGCCTTCGACCAACTGGTCGGCCCAGGTCGCTGGGAGCCACGCTACAGTCTGGGTACCTTTCCCGTGCGCTTCCCTGCCGATGAAGACACCGGCGATACTGGCTGGCATGTCGATGCGAGCTTCGCGGGACCTGATGCCGATCCCAATGACTTCTCCAGTTGGCGCATCAATATCTTCTCCCGCGACCGGGCATTGCTGATGCTGTTCCTGTTTTCCGATGTCGGCCCGCTGGACGCACCAACACGCATCCGGGTCGGCTCCCACCAGGAGGTCGCACGCATCCTGGCCCCCGCTGGAGAGGCAGGCCTTGAATCCTTTGATCTCGGCACTACAGAGGGGTACAAGGAAACTCTGGCAACGGGCCCGGCAGGTACCGTATTTCTGTGTCATCCCTTTCTCGTTCACGCGGCACAACTCAACCGGGGTACTGGACCCAGATTCATGGCCCAGCCGCCGCTCTACCTGCAGATGCCATTTCAGCTCGAAGGCAAGGCAGACGGTGATTATGTGCCTGTTGAAGAAGCCATTCGCCAGGCATTACGATAGGCCCACCTACCTTGCAGCCACTTGTTCAGGATCCCATCCGACAACATGAATATCCGACCCTTTCAGGAAGCAGACAGATCAGCCGTCATTACGCTGTGGCAGGGTACCGGCCTGACCGTCCCACAGAATGACCCGGACGAGGACATCAACCGCAAGCTGCGGGTCGATCCGGAGTTGTTTCTGATCGGAGAAATCAATGGCGAAGTGGTGGCCACTGTCATGGCGGGTTATGAGGGGCATCGGGGCTGGATCAACTATCTGGCGGTGAGCCCAATGCATCAGCGCAATGGTTACGCACGGCAGTTGATGGAGACAGCAGAGAGACTGTTGAAAAAACGTGGATGCCCCAAGATCAATCTTCAGGTCAGAGCCACCAATGTTGGGGTAATCGAGTTCTATGCTGCTCTGGGTTATGGCGATGACCATGTCGTGGGTTTGGGCAAGCGTCTGGTCAATGACACCTGACCAGACCAAGGGCCGCCCAGTTCTGCCCTGTATCGAATCAGTTGGGGCTCATCGTTACCATGGTTCTTTTGCTGGTAGTGATATTCCTGCTGTTCGGTGGCAGGCTATGATGGCCGGAGGCCACAGCAAGAGAGACCTGCATGAGAAAATCAGATCGGCTGTTTCAGATGACCAACCTGATCCGCAGCCGACAGCCCTTGTTTGCCCGCACCCTGGCCGAAGAGATGGGCCTGTCGGTGCGCACCATCTATCGTTACATTGACGATCTGTCGGCGGCAGGCATTCCGGTCTACTACGATGACGGACAGGGCTATCGGTTACTCGATGGCTTTGAACTGCCACCACTGGCCGTCACCCAGGAGGAGTTCGATGCTCTGGTTACCGGCGTGAAGCTGGTGCGCTCATGGACCGGCGCCAGGATGTCCGAGGCGGCAGCCAGCCTCTTGCACAAGATGGAAGCCACCGCCAGAGGGCCAGCGCTGGATCTGCTGTTCGAGAATGTGATTTCCCCGGTAATGTTCGAGCGCACAGTGGAGGCGGGCTACTGGGACTCGGTGAAAGACGCCATTCGCCAGGGCACTGCCCTGCAGATCAACTACAGAGACGGGCAGCAGCAACTGACCGAACGTATGGTGCACCCACTGAACCTGTCCTTCTGGGGCAGCAAGTGGACGCTGGGGGCCTGGTGCCACCAGCGCCACGACTACCGCGACTTCCGTCTGGATCGCATTGAAGCCCTGCAAGCCGCAGAAGATGCGCCACCGCTGCCACCCGGCGTCACTCTGGCGGCTTATTTGCGTTCGATCTCACAGAAAGAGGCAGGAACCGCAGCTTCCTGAAAACGGCACTGACACAGTGCTGTCAGTGGTCTGCGTCATAGTAGAGCTCCATTCAACAACACGAGGTTCTACTGCCATGCACGTCACTGAAATCGTCCTGTTCCGCACCAAGCCCGACTGCGCTGATGAAGGTCTTGAGCTGGCCAGGAAGGTACCACAGGAAGCCGCCAAATTTGGCCGCATGCGCGAGCACCGCACCTACCGCTCGACAGAAGACCCCTGCCTGCTGTGTCACCACATTGTGTGGGAATCCATGGCGGATTTCGAAAAAGCCAATGCGCATTTTTCCGACTTCCCCAGCGGGCCCCGCCTGATGGCCTGCATGGAGCCAGACATGACCATGCACCATTTCGAGCTGATGAGTCAGGGGCAGGGTCAGCAGGCTGAGGCGGTGCAGAAGGCCTAGGGCAACAGGATACCCAGCGCTTGCTGCTGTCTGAGTGTACAATCGCACTCGGCACAGTGAGCGCTGGTTCACATCCAGAGCCTGTAGCCGCTTGACGCCTTCTGCGTGTGTCCAGATACTGTCGTGGTTCCGCCCCCGAGGGCGGGCAGCTACTACAGAACAGGCACAGGGAGTGGCCCATGGCATCGGGCGTGAAGACGCGACTCGAAGCGGACCGCAAGATCAGACGAGGGCTGGCGCTGGGCAAATACGCGCCCTTCCATCGTGGCCATCAACTGGTGATCGAAACGGCCCTCGCGGAAATGGACGAGGTGGTCGTGCTGATCTACGATGCCCCGGACGTCACCGACATTCCTCTCCCCGTGCGTGCGCGCTGGCTCCGTGAACTCTACCCTGCCTTGCAGGTAATCGAGGCGTGGGAGGGCCCGACACAGGTCGGTTACACCGACGACATCATGCGGGCCCATGAGCGCTATATCATCGACACGCTGGGCATCTCCGGCATCACCCATTTCTATTCCAGCGAGCCCTATGGCGACCACATCAGCCGGGCGCTCGGCGCCGTGGACCGCCAGGTCGACCCAACGCGGATCAAGGTGCCCATTTCGGCGAGCCGCATCCGACCACACCCTTTCAGGTATCGTGATTATCTCGATCCCCTGGTCTATCGGGACCTGATCACCAAGGTGGCCGTTCTGGGTGCGCCGAGCACCGGCAAGACCACGCTTTGCGAGCGACTGGCGCAGCAGTTCCATACCCTGTGGATGCCGGAATACGGCCGCGAGTACTGGGCACAGCATCAGATCAACCGCCGCCTGAGCGCGGAACAACTGGTGGACATCGCCGAGGGGCATCTGGCACGGGAAGAGGCCCTGTTGCTGCAGGCAGACCACTACCTGTTCACCGACACCAATGCGCTCACCACCGCACAGTTCGCCCGCCACTACCACGGCGCCATACCGCCGCAGTTGGCCGCCCTGGCAGACCAGGCGGCAACGCGTTACGACCTGACCCTTGTCTGCGCTGCGGATATACCCTACGAGGACACATGGGACCGCTCCGGAGACATGCAGCGCCGGGCCTTTCAGCAGCAGATCATTGCCGACCTGAAGCAGCGCGAGATCCCCTTCACCCTGCTGCAGGGCACCGTGGAAGCGCGTGCCGCCCAGGTTGCCGAAATACTGAGACACTTTCGCAAGTACAGGAACCCGCCCCAACCCAAGGAGAACGTGGTGGCATGAGCAATTTATTCAGTGTGGAAATGATTCTGGTCACCGTGCTTGGTTACCCGCTGAGTTATATCGAGTTTTTCGGCACCGTGCTGTATCTGGCATCGGTCTATCTGGTAGCAAAGCGCCATGTGCTGACCTGGCCCGTGGGCATCGTCAGTGTGCTGCTGTTCATGGTGCTGTTCTATCAGATTCGGCTGTATTCGGCCGCTGCCGAACAGATGGTCTATCTGGCCGCCTGCACCTACGGCTG
This sequence comes from Natronospirillum operosum, assembly GCF_004768465.1. Classification (GTDB taxonomy): domain Bacteria; phylum Pseudomonadota; class Gammaproteobacteria; order Pseudomonadales; family Natronospirillaceae; genus Natronospirillum; species Natronospirillum operosum. Next base: position 54,758 of record NZ_SRMF01000007.1, on the reverse strand, counting down.
GTGGTACTGGGCACAGTCCGGCATTCAGGCAGGCAGGGTGGAAGGTGTCGGTTTCAGCCCGGTGCCCACGCTGCTGAAGTGGCTGGGCGTTATCGTCGTGCTCTCGGCGGCGCTCGGCCTTGTCATGACCCGGGTGCATGAATGGGCGCCGACGCTGTTTCCGGAAGCGGCAGCCTTCCCGCTGATCGACGCCGCGACCACCGTCACCAGCCTGGTGGCCATGTGGTTGATGGCGCGCAAGCGCACCGAGAGCTGGGTGCTGTGGATCGCTGTCGATGTGGTCAGCATCTGGCTCTACTTCGTCAAGGGAGTCGCCTTTGTCTCGCTGCTGTATGTGGTCCTGCTGGGGCTGGCTACACTCGGGCTGCTGGCCTGGCTGAAAGCCGGCAGGCCCTCGCACAGATTGACCAGCGAGTATGTGAGCTAGTGCGGGCTTTCCTTTTCAGCGAGGGCAACCTGGTTCCGGCCGTTATGCTTTGCCGCGTACATGGCACGATCGGCCCGGGCCAGGAGCATCTCTGCCGTATCGCCGGCTCTGTAATCGGCGATACCGGCTGAACAGGTCTGCTGCTGAGGAATCCGTTGCCGCATTCGCTCCACCACACGCCGGGCTTCATCAACGTCCGTATCGGGCATCACCACGACAAACTCTTCGCCGCCGATACGAGCCAGCAAATCCAGGTCGCGCAGGACTGGGCGCCATCCATCCACCAATGTTTCCAACAGGGCATCCCCTGCATTGTGCCCATGGGTGTCGTTATAGCGTTTGAAGTGATCCAGGTCGATGAAAGCCAGTGTCAGGGGCAGGCCGGAGCGCCGGGCGCGGGACATTTCCCGTTCCAGTTCGACGTCCAGTTGCCTGCGGTTGGCAGCACCGGTCAATGGGTCAGTGCGCGACAGCTTTGCCAGTTCATCGGCCTGGCGATGGGTCTTTCGCATCAATCCTGCCATGCGGTGCATGACCAGCAGGAACAGCAGTATCGAACCGATGGCGGCGACACGGACCACCTCTACATCGACACCGGCGGTGACAAGAATCACTGACGGCGCCAGCATGGACGCCGCCCCAAGAACGACAAGTCGTCGTCCCGACAATTCGGCTATGGAAACATGGGAGCGCAGCTCGGACGCCGCCGACGGATGCCATATCGCAGCCACAATCAGCACATAGGCTACCAGCCACAGACCGTCGGTCAGGCCACCAGGCCCATACCAGCCCGCCGAATTTCCATGAGCGTACAACAAGTCAGCGGCCATATAGGCCAACATGCCCCAAAGCAGGAAAAGGTGGGCTGCAACTCTGCCTCGATGCAGAAAAACCAGCCTCAGGGCCAGCGGCAACATAATCAGATCCGCAACCGGATACGCCGTGGCCACAAGCAGCTGCACCAGAGTCAGGTTGGGGTCCTCCAGGTACGGCGCAATCAACAGCGCCCAACCCGGAACGGCCGCCGCGATACCGACAATCAGTGCATCGCTTAGCGCACCTTCATCCCGTCCACTGCCTTGCCCCAGCATCCACAGAGCGGCCATGAACAGCGGATAGACAGCGAGATAGAATGCATCGGCAAGCGATGGGAAGGGTTCCAGACCACGCAGATCCAGCCAGTACCAGACCGCATGACCGCACGCGGCCAGCGCCAGCGCGCTCGCAATCAGGCGCCACGCCGCCGGACGAAACAGCTGCAGCCGGCGTTTCACGGCAAGGATAACGGCGATCGCCGCCAGCGCAGTGGTGACCACGTAAACCGCGCTGGCCAGGCGACCGTAGGGAATCACAACATAAAACAGCGTCAGTATCAGCCCACCCAGAAGCAACCATCGCCAGGCATCTCTGCCGGCTGGCACCTCATTCGATACTGCGCCAATACCGCTGGTCGTGCCGGAGTCGCCGTGATACTGACCCATTAATACCCCATTACTTAATGATCACGCTATGACCGGCGTTAACCAACAACCCTCAGGACGGTGGCGCCCGGCACGTATCCGAGGTGAATATTACATCACACCCACGGTTGAGTAATAGCGGAGAGGCGCCTTGTCACGGCCTGCTTGATCAGAACGGCTTGACGTTAGCCAAACCGAAGGCTGGGTACTGTGGATCGCTGTCGATGTGGTCAGCATCTGGCTCTACTTGGTGAAAGGGGTCGCCTTCGTCTCGCTGGGGCTGGCAACTCTCGGCCTGCTGGCCTGGATGAAAGCCGACCCGTCACACCAGACAGCGCTGTTTCGTCAGGCGTGAAGTCCGGCAACCGCATCGACAGGTCAGGACAGTTTGAATTGTCGGACCTGCTGTTGCAGGGTTTCCGCCAGCTTCGCCAGTTCCTGACTGGTGGCGGCTGTTTCCTCTGCCCCGGCGCTGGTCTGTGTGGCGACATCACTGATGCGCACAATGTTCTGATTGACCTCTTCCACCACCAGGCTTTGCTGTTCAGCTGCCGTCGCGATCTGGGTATTCATGTCGCGGATAGCGACAACCCCCTGCACAATCTGGTTCACACGTTCAGACGCATGCTGAATGGTCTCCGCGCCCTGTTGCGACTGCTCCAGGCTGAGCTGCATATAATTAACTGCCTGATCCGACTCCTGCTGCAAACGCTCAATCATGGTCTGAATATCGCCGGTCGAGCCTTGCGTCCGTTGCGCCAGGGTGCGCACCTCATCGGCTACAACGGCGAATCCGCGCCCATGCTCACCGGCCCTTGCCGCTTCAATGGCGGCATTCAGCGCCAGCAGATTGGTCTGCTCGGCGATGTTTCGGATCACATCAAGCACAGTGCGAATGGACTGACACTGCTCCTGCAGCCGCCCGACCGCGTCGGACGTCTGTGTGGCCTGTTCGGTCAGGCCGTTGATCAATGTCACAGCGTTATTCAGCTCGTCCAGGCTGGCCTGCGCACTGCTGTCCAGCAACTGTGACTGCTCCGCCGCGCTACTGGTATTTTCCGCGACAGCCTTGACCGAAGAAGCCATCTCCTGTGTCGCGGTGGACACCTGGTCAACCTCCTGTTGCTGTTGATGCACGCCCTGGCTGGTCTGAAGTGTAACGGCAGAAGCCTGCTCGGAAGCGGTTGCCAGAGAGTCGGCGGCGCTGGAAATTTCATGCAGGGTTTGCGACAGAGTATCGGTCATACGTATCATTGCGTTCTGGAGTTGCCCAATCTCGTTCTGCCCGCCGGCTTCGAGCCTGCCGGTCAGATCTCCGGCGGCAAGTTGCTCTGCCTGCCGGGCCACAGCGGCCAGCGCGGTGACAATGCCACGAATCAGCAGCAGGGCAAGTCCGACGGTCAGCAACAAGACAGCGAATCCCAACGACGAATGAAGGATCAGGGCGTTCCGCGCCTCCTGCCTCAGTTCATCGGCCCGGGCAATTATAGCCGTCGCAATCTGATCCTCGACCTGCTTCATCCGGTCAATACGAGCGGTGGTCACGCTGAACCAATGATTGGGCTCAACGCGCTCCAGTTCGCCACTCAGCCCGCCGTCGAGGATCAACTGGCGGATGCGCACCACTTCATCGTTATCAGCGTCCCGCAGGGTGCGCTGATGAAACTCCGAAAGCTCCGGCGACAGGCTCCCTATGGCCAGTGAGAGATAGAGGTTCTGCTCTGCCACAAGGCGCTGGAACGCCTGATGTTGCTCTGCATCAAATCGACCCGCAGTCAGACCAGCTGCACCGTTGGCACGCTCCAGTCCGGCCCGTTCCTTGGCTTCAAGGTAATCAATGTAGGCCCGCAACTGCAGTACTGTCTCCGGATCGGAGGTCACGGTGGAGATAAAAATAATGTTGTGCAGCAGGTGGTCAATAATGTCCGAATACCATGCGGTACTGTTGGACAGGCTGAGTTGGCCGTTATCAATCGCGGTGCGTATGCCATGCAAGCCTTCACGCTGTTGTTGCTCCTGCCGGATCAGACGCCCGAAATCAGAATGAATACTGGCCGCATCCAGACCGTCCAGAAGTTCATCCAGATCCTGCTCCGCACTATCGGTTAACCGGCGCTGTGCGATCAGAGCGTCCCGATCACTGCTGTTGCCACCACTCAGCACCAGCGCGGATGCCCCGCGCTCTCGCTGTAGTTGATGAACCAGTTCCCCGCCGTGGATGGCATAACGGACCAGGCGGTCAATCTGGCGCATTTCGTTGTACAGTTGCCACTGGCTGAGAAAATTTGTCATACCCAGCCACAGCATACCTGTCATGGGCAATGCCAAAACCAACAGAATCTGGATACGGAGACTCAAGGAGCGAAACAAGGCCACTTTGATCATGTAATGTATGATGTACTCTACTACGATTGGGGTTGGTCAATGTAAAACGTGATGTTCGTCCTGCTACCGGCCATGCTGCTTCAAGATCAGCAGCGGGCAGTGCATGATCAAAGCGCGCAATCAGATCAGACTGGTTCTCAACCAAGGTATGGCACTCCTGCCGGCGCTCGCCAACGCCAGGCGCAGACCACCATGATGAATCCATTCATGTTGCAGTGGCTTTTGGAGAGTATTTCGTTGAGGCATGTGCTTACCGTCCCTGTCGAGTTTTGTTGTGCCCATACTCGAACAGTAACGATACATATGTGTCGTGTCAATCATATATGTATCGATCAACAAGAAAAACGATCCATTCGTGATGATATTGGATTTGATCCAGTTAGATCAACAAATCACAGGTGACTACATGACGCGTCAAACCTCGGAAGACAAGGAGGCAGAAGCTCAACCCGACAACCTCAACACATTTGGGGACCGTCTTGCCCTGGCGATTAATCGTGCTGGGGGCGCTACAATTGTAGCAAAACAGATTGGCGTCTCGAGCTCTGTACTACGAAAGTGGAAGGCCGGACGCTCAGACCCGTCTCGAAGCAAGCTGGTTGGCATTGCGCGCGTCAGCAAGGTGCCACTGGAATGGCTGGCGACAGGAGAGGGGAGCCCGGACGGGTTATCTGTGGGATACAGGCAAGAAGCCAGCCCGAGGGATCTGGAGCTTGTCGAGGCAGTCTCCAGAGCCGCCTTTGAGGAACTGGACTCAAGAAGTATTCGGTTGAGCCCGGCCGCGAAGGCTCGCCTGATCAAGTTCTTGTTCAAACACTTCTCTGCTCACTGGGACGAACCCTTTGACGAAACAGTAAAAAGCCTGGTTGACCTTCTCGCCGCCCAGGACTCAGGAGAGTGACCAGTCAATGCACAGGGTACTCTCTCTGTCCTCTGGCGACTTCTTACCCAAACCGAAAGCTGGATACGGTGATGTGTCCAAAGGCGCCCTCTTCATGATGGACACATTCCGCCGGGTCATTTTCGGCGGCGCCGGCGACGACAAAGAGCGGCACCAGGTGGTCCTCTTCAGCATGAGCGATACGGGCTGCCGGAGCGGCTTCCCATTGCGTCAGTGCCTGTGAGCGTTCGGTGCCGATGGCGCCTGTCAGAGTCTGCTGCAACCAGTTGTCGAACTGGCGTGACGGTTCGGCGCCGGCTGCGTTCATCAGCCGCAGGTTGTGGTAGCTGAGACCGCTGCCGATGATCAGCACGCCTTCATCACGCAGCGAGGCCAGAGCCCGGCCTATGGCGATATGCTGCGCCGGGTCACGATGGTCCAGCATGGACAGCATGACCACCGGCACATCGGCCTCGGGCCAGCTCACCGCCAGCGGCACAAAGGTGCCATGATCGAAACCGCGCGCCGGGTCCTGGCGAACGGTGATGCCCGCCGCCTGCAGACGCTGACTGATCAGCTCGGCCAGTTCGGGGTCGCCCGCAGCCGGGTACTCTATCTCGTAGGTGTGCGGCGGGAAGTTGTAGTAATCGTAGATCATGCCCGGGCGCTCACCACTGCTGACCCGCAGATCCGGCGTCTCCCAGTGGCCGGTAATCACCAGCAGCGCTCTCGGCCGCGCCGGCAACTGCTCCGGCAACGCACGCAGAAAATGCTCCAGCGGCGCATAGGCGTCACCCAACTGATCCTTCATCCAGGGCCAGGGGCCTCCGCCATGGGAGATAAAATAGGTGGGCATACGATCCGGGGCAGACATGGGGCACTCTCCAAATGAACATCTGGACTCAAGTGTAGTGCCCGTGGCCGGGGTGATGATAGTCAGGAAGTTTAAACGGGGGGTTCAGTCTTTTAGTAGACAGTGCACGGTAGACGGTAGACGGTAGACGGTAGACGGTAGACGGTAGACGGTAGACGGTAGACGGTAGACGGTAGACGGTAGAATCGTTAAACGACCTCCAAGGGTTGTCAAACCCTCACTGTCTACTGTCGACCGTCATCTGTCGACTAAAACCCACTGTCTACTGTCGACCGTCATCTGTCGACTAAAACCCACTGTCTACTGTCGACCGTCATCTGTCGACTAAAACCCA
>NZ_SRMF01000007.1:0-48302 GCF_004768465.1 Natronospirillum operosum | reverse complement strand
CCCACTGTCTACTGTCGACTAAAACCCACTGTCTACTGTCGACTAAAACCCACTGTCATCTGTAGCCTGTCGGAGGCCCCTGGCGGGGCCGAATCGCGCACGGGGTGTGCGCTCCTACAACCCCAGCTCTTCCGGCAACCCGAGCATGATATTCATGTTCTGCACGGCGGCGCCGGAAGCGCCCTTGCCGAGGTTGTCGAGGCGCGACAGCAGCAGGATGCGCTCGTCGTCACCGAACACAAAGATCTGGTTCTCGTTGGTGTCATTGGCGCCCTGCGGGTCGAGGAAGCCGCCATCGACCTGGCCGTCTGCGGAGAAGGGCTGCACCGTCACAAAGCGGCTGCCGGCATAGTAGTTGGCCAGTTCGGCATGCAGGGCCTGGGCCGTGCGCACCGAGGCCAGCTGCCAGGCATGCAATGGTACGGTGACCACCATGCCCTTGTAGTAGGGGCCGACCAGGGGTGTGAACACCGGTGGTGCGGTCAGACCGGTCAGGGCCTGCATCTCGGGCAGATGCTTGTGGGCCAGACTCAGCGCATAGTGGCTCGGGCCCTGCAGGCGCTGGCGGGTAGCCTCGTCGGCCTGCTCATAGCGCTCGATCAGCCCCTTGCCGCCGCCGCTGTAACCGGTCAGCGACTGACAGCTCAGCGCCGTGCCGGCGGGCAGCACACCGGCATCGACCAGAGGCCGCACCAGCAGATTGAAGCCGGTGGCATGGCACCCCGGATTGGCCACGCGTTTCGAGCTGGCAATGGCAGCACGCTGCACCGGGCTCAGTTCCGGCAGCCCATAGGCCCAATCCGGGTCTACCCGGTGGGCGGTGCTGGCATCGATCAGGCGGGTGCTGCCGGAGGTGCACAGCCCTGCGGATTCACGGGCAGCCGCGTCAGGCAGGCACAGAAAAGCCACATCGGCTTCGTTGAGCAGGCGCTGGCGTTCATCACGATCCTTGCGCCGGGCCGGGTCGATTTCCAGCAGCGTCACTTCCGGGTGGCGCTCCAGACGCTCCTTGATTTGCAACCCGGTGGTGCCTTCCTGTCCGTCGACAAATACCTGATACATAATTCTGTGCTCTGTTCCTGCTGTTTGTTGCAAATGCTGTTCGGGGTCACGTCTGAACTCAGTATAGCCCAAGCAGTCAGCCTGTTTCGGTTTGCGCAACTGGTGCCACACCGAAAATCCCGCTGGCCAGAACCTCCCACTGATCATCCCAGTGGTCAGTCGGTTTGCGGTTGAAGTGGCTGCGCACGAACTGCGCGATGCGCCCTTCCACCACGGCCAGCAGCAGATTGGAGGCCACCGCAGGCTCCATGGGCGTGGTCATGTCTTCCAGCAACCCGGATTCGCGAATGATGTGCTTCAACTGCAGGTCGACCCGTTCGAAGAACTGGGCCACCCGGTCACGCAGCCGGTCCACCTCGCCGGCCAGGGCATCCCCGGCCAGGATGCGACACATGCCGGGGTTGCGCTCGGCAAAGGCCAGCAGCAGATAGAGCACCGCCTGGGTCCGCGCCAGGGCGCGCTCTTCTTCATCCAGAATCCGGTTGATACGGGTGAAGATGGTTTCCTCGATGAACTCGATCAGGCCTTCGAACATCCGCGCCTTGCTGGGAAAGTGCCGGTACAGCGCCGCTTCCGAGACACCGACCCGCTCGGCCAGCCGCGCCGTGGTGATCTTGTGCCCGGCACCCTCTTCCAGCATTTCGGCCAGCGCCTGCAGGATCTGTTGCTTGCGTGACATGGATTTCATCAGACCAACTCCGTCTGGGCGGTAATCAGGGTGCCCACCCCAACATCCGAGAAGACTTCCAGCAGGGTGGCATGAGCCACCCGACCATCAATGATATGCACACTCTGTACGCCATTGCGTGCCGCATCAAGTGCACAGCGTATTTTCGGCAACATGCCGCCGTGAATGGTACCGTCCGCGATCAGCGCATCCACTTCGGACACGGACAGCCCGGTCAGCACCTCGCCGGCCTTGTTCTTCAGACCTTCGATATTGGTCAGCAGCACCAGCTTCTCGGCCTGCAGGCTTTCAGCCAGTTTGCCGGCCACCAGATCGGCATTGATATTGTAGCTGGCCCCGTCGGCACCCACACCAATGGGTGCCACCACCGGAATCAGGTCACTGTCGAGCATCAGGTGAATCAGCCGGGTGTCGATATGTTCCACTTCACCGACATGACCAATGTCGATGATTTCCGGCTCGTCCAGCTCCTTGGTTTTCTTGCGCACATGCAGCTTGCGCGCCCGGATGGACTGGCCATCCTTCCCGGTCACACCCACGGCCCGACCGCCATTCTGATTGATAAGATTGACGATCTGCTTGTTGACCAGACCACCCAGCACCATTTCGACCACATCCATGGTTTCGCCGGAGGTCACCCGCATGCCGTCGACGAATTCGGACTTGATGTTGAGCCTGCCGAGCAGATCACCGATCTGGGGGCCACCGCCATGCACCACCACCGGATGAATACCGACGGTTTTCAGCAGCACCATGTCACGGGCGAAGCTGGCCTGCAGCTTTTCATCCACCATGGCGTTGCCGCCATACTTGATGACCAGAATCTTGCCGGCAAAGCGCTGGATATAGGGCAGCGCTTCACTGAGTACACTGGCAAAGGTGAGAGCATCCTGTCGACTGAGAGGCATGGATCGGTTGAATCCTGTATTCACTGCATGATTGAAAGCCGTCAGTGACGGCCTGTATGTCCGAAACCGCCGTCGCCCCGGTCAGACTGGGTAAAGGTGTCGACGATCTCAAATTCCGGCTGGCTGACCGGTACCACGACCATTTGCGCAATGCGCTCGCCCACTTCGATGGTGAAGGCCTGGTCGCTCCGGTTCCAGCAGGACACCATCAACTGGCCCTGATAGTCGGAGTCGATCAGGCCCACCAGATTGCCCAGCACGATGCCGTGCTTGTGGCCCAGCCCGGAGCGCGGCAGCAGCATGGCGGCGTAACCGGGGTCACGTACCCAGATGGCCAGGCCGGTGGGAATCAGTTCGGCCTGGCCCGGTTGCAGGGTCAGGGCCGCGGGTACACAGGCGCGCAGGTCGAGTCCGGCGGAGCCCGCTGTGGCGTAGTCGGGCAAGGGGATACTGTGGCCCAGACGCTCGTCCAGCAGCTTGATCTGCAGGCGGTGCAGCATTGTTGTCGATCCTTCAATTCGTTGATTCAGTCCGCCCTGGCGAACAGGTCCAGCAGAGCGTCAGCAAGTACTGACTTCGGCTGTCGTCCCATATCATAGCGCTGGTTGTCGCGCCCGAACACCATGACTTCGTTGTCCGTGCTGTTGAAACCGATATCGGACCGGCTGACATCATTGGCCACGATCCAGTCCAGCTTCTTGCGCGCCAGCTTGTCGCGGGCATAGGTTTCGACATCCCGGGTCTCGGCGGCGAACCCGACCACGCGGGCGGGCCGCTGATCCATGGCCGCGACGCCCTGAATGATGTCGGGGTTCTCCACCAGAGTCAGTTGCCACTGGCCGTCCCGGCCCTGCTTCTTCTGTTTCTGCTCAGCCACACTGTCGACCCGATAGTCCGCCACCGCGGCCGCCCCCACAAAGAGGTCGGCACCGGCCGCTTCAGTCCGGGCCGCCGCCCACATCTCCTCGGCCGAGGTCACATCCACTCGACGTACGCCGGCCGGTGTGGGCAGGCTGACCGGACCGCTGATCAGCACCACTTCGGCCCCGCGGCGGGCAGCGGCTTGCGCCAGCGCATAGCCCATGCGCCCGGAGGAATGATTGGTCAGGTAGCGCACCGGGTCGATGGCCTCGCGCGTGGGGCCGGCGGTGATCACCACCCGACGACCGGCCCAGTCGCTGGTCTGACTGTCTGTCTGCAGCAGGGTGTTCACAATAGCTGCCGGCTCGCTCATGCGGCCGGCGCCGACATCGCCACAGGCCTGGTCGCCGCTGTCGGGCCCGATCCAGAGCGGGTCATAGAGTTCGGTCAGGGCCTGCACATTGGCCTGGGTAGCCACATTGGCCCACATCTGCTGATTCATCGCCGGCGCTATGGCCAGCGGCGCCGGTGTGGCCAGAATGACCGTGGTCAGCAGATCATCTGCCATGCCGGCGCGCACGCGAGCCAGCAGGTTCGCCGTCGCCGGCGCCAGCAGCACGCGGTCGGCCCAGCGGGCCAGTTCGATATGCCCCATGCCCTGCTCGGCCTGCTCATCGAGCAGATCCGTGCGTACCGGGCGCCCGGTCAGGGCCTGAAAGGTCAGGGGCGCAATAAAGGCCTGCGCCCCTGGTGTCATGACCACCTGGACCTCGGCACCGGCCTTGATCAGCAGGCGCGCCAGTTCGGCACTCTTGTAGGCGGCGATACCGCCGCTGATGCCCAGCAGAATATGCTGCCCTTGCAAACTCATCGTCTCGACTCTCTGTTCGGCTCCGAATTGCCCTGGATGCAGGGCTGTCGGTAACAGGACCCTGCTGTGCGCCAACAGTTCCACCCGGTTCTGCGCTGATGCTGCGGCACAGGCAAACTATACCTGAGTACTGATCTTGTACCGCCGTACCATAATTGGCTTCAATGCGCGTTCCGCTTGTGCGTAAAGGATACGCGAAATGTCGATCAAATGCTGGCCTGAAGGCGACCGCCCGCGGGAAAAATTGCTCTCTCTCGGTGCAAGCGCACTGTCCGATGCCGAGCTGCTGGCCATCTTTCTGCGTACCGGTCTGCCCGGCCTGAGCGCGGTGGATCTGGCGCGGCAGTTGATTCAGCAACACGGCTCGCTGGGGCGTATTCTCCAGCTCCCGCTGGCGGCCTTCTGCCGCAGCCCGGGGCTGGGCCAAGCCAAGTATGCCCAGTTGAGTGCGGTACTGGAGATGTCGCGCCGCTATCTGCAGCAGGAACTGCACGACGCGCCGGTGTTCACCCAGCCGCAGCGCGTGAAGGCCTACCTGCAATCCCAGTTGCAGCACCGGCAGCGTGAGTGCTTCGCGGCGCTGTTTCTGGACAATCAGCATCGACTGCTGGCGTTCGAGCCCATCTTCGAGGGCACCATAGACAGTGCGCCGGTGCATCCGCGTGAAGTGGTCAAGCTGGCGCTGTCGCACAATGCCGCTGCTCTGATCATCAGCCACAACCACCCCAGTGGCGTGGCCGAGCCCAGTCAGAGTGACCGGCTGATCACCGAGCGGCTGCAGCAGGCGCTGGACTTGGTGGACATCCGGTTGCTGGATCATATTGTCGTCGGGACGGGGTGTACGGTGTCGTTTGCCGAGCGGGGGTGGTTGTAGGACACCACCTTCCCTTTCCCGTCGCCATGCTCGGGTATATGCCCTGTGAGACACGCAAAAAACGTCATCCCTGACAGCTCGGTTGCGGCCATCCCTGGCCGCAAACGGTCTCACAGGACATATACCCAGCTGGCGACTCCAACCGTGCCTCCCAGCCCTTGTAGGCTGTGGCCCTTGGCCACGCATGCGTAAGCAAGCCCCCGAAACGTCGGGTTGCACAGCCTGCAGAAGAGTTTCTGCTGTAACGAGCGACGCCGCGAGGCCACAACTCCAGTTGATCTGAAGTGCCAACTCTGATATAAAGCGCACTCTTTTTTGAGGGGCCCCGCACCAGCCCCGCGATAATCAGACGAGCCAACGTCGGAGGCAATTGATATGTCCAAGGTTTGCATAGTGACCGGCAAGCGTCCGGTGACCGGGAACAATGTGTCCCACTCCAATCGCAAGACCAAGCGTCGTTTTCTGCCCAACATTCACACCCACCGTTTCTGGGTGCCGGAAGAAAACCGTTTTGTAAAACTGCGTGTCTCCGCCAAGGGCATGCGTATCATCGACAAGCGCGGCATCAGCGATGTGCTGGGCGACCTGCGCAAGCGCGGCATCAAGGTTTAAGGAGCACACAACATGCGTGAGAAGATTCGTATGGTATCCTCTGCCGGTACCGGTTACTTCTACACCACAGACAAGAACAAGCGGACCACACCCGACAAACTGGAAATGAAAAAGTTTGATCCGGTGGTACGCAAGCATGTGATCTTCAAGGAAGCCAAGATCAAGTAAGCTGCTCGCGGCTCGTCTGTGCAAGTCAAAAAACCCGGCCGGTCGTGCCGGGTTTTTTATGCGCGCAATACAGCGGATACCTATGCCCGAACTGCCCGAAGTCGAAACCACCTGCCGGGGTATTGCCCCGCATGTCGAAGGCAAGCGCCTGGAGCGCTGGACGGTGCGTGAACCCCGTTTGCGCTGGCCCATCGACCCGGCGTGGCCGGAGCAGGTGGCAGGCCAGCGTGTCGAGGCCCTGACGCGGCGCTCCAAGTACATGATTCTGCATCTGGAGCAGGGTCAGATCATCGCCCACCTGGGCATGAGCGGCCAGTTCAGGGTGCTGCCGGATCTGCAGGCCCGGCCGGAAAAACACGACCACAGCGACTGGCTGTTCGAGGGCGGCACGCTGATCCGCTACCGTGATCCGCGCCGCTTCGGGGCCATGCTCTATGTACCGGACTGGACCACTCACCCGCTGATCACGGTGCTGGGCCCGGAGCCGCTGAGCGAATCATTCAATGGTGACTATCTGCATCAGGCCCTGCAGAGCCGGCGCGGCCCCATCAAGAGTGCGCTGATGGATGCCAGCCTGGTGGTCGGCGTGGGGAATATCTACGCCAACGAGGCGCTGTTCGAAACCGGCATACACCCCAGACGGGCGGCCAACCGCATCAGTCGGGTCCGCTGCGAACGGCTGGTCACGCATATCAAGGACGTGCTGACGCGGGCCATCGCCCAGGGCGGCACCACGCTGCGCGACTATGTCAGCGCCACCGGGGAGTCCGGTTATTTCAGCATCGATCTGAAGGTCTACGGCCGCAGGGGGCAGCCCTGCCTCAGCTGTGGCCGGCCATTGAAGGAAATTCGGCTGAGTGGGCGCAGTACCGTTTACTGTGCGCATTGTCAGCGTTAGGGCCATGGGCGCCCAGGTTCAAATGCGTGAGCAAGGCTCACAGCCCGCAGCGGGTCGCGGGCTGGCAGGACCGATGCCTGCAAATTCAACCGGAGATGGCCACATCCGCAAAGCGCAGCGTCGGCATGCGGGTGGAGCGGCTCCAGTCCCAATAGGCAGTATCGCCAATGGCGCTGATGTGCTGCAGCATCTGGTAGAAGTTGCCGGCCACGGTGATGCCACGCACCGGTTGCACTTTCTCACCGTCCCGACACAGATAACCGCTGGCCCCGAAACTGAAATCACCCGAGAGCGCATTGGCGCCCGAATGCGTGCCCTGCAACTGCGTCAGCAGCAGATACTCGCCACCCTCCAGCTCGGCCCTTGAGGCAGCACCGGGCTCGACCATCAACTGGTGGCTGCCCACGCCCAGGGCCGAACGCGGCCCGCGCACGGCGTGGCCGGTGGAGACCGCACCCAGTTCGTGCGCCGTGGCCGTATTGTGCAGCAGGGTCTGCAACTGGCCGCCGACCACAATGGGCGTCTCGGCACAGGCGGTACCCTCGGCATCAAACAGGGCATAGCCGAAGCCGTCCGTGTTCAGCGGCCGGTCCAGCAGCGTCAGGCCGGGGACGGCCACGGGCTCGCCAATGCGGTCACGCCAGGGGTTGATGCCGTCACAGGCGGCCTTGCCGGACAAGGCCAGACTGAAGGCGCTGAACAGGTCTTTCTGCGCATCAGGGTCAAAACAGACATCATAGTGCCCGCTGGCTACCGGCTTGCCTTCCAGCAGAGCCATGGCCTCCTGATGCGAACGCTCGATAATGGGCTCGGCCTGCAACTGCTCGCCCAGGCGCGCCGCCTGGCCCCAGCCCGCCATGGCGGTGATCTCGCCACGGGCAGCCAGAGCATAGGCATAGAGGAAGTTCATGCGCTGCCGGCTGCGCGCCCGCAGGCCGCTGGTGGACGCCACCTGGCGACTGGACAGCCGCTCACTGAGGCCGTTGTAGGGCACATTGCGAATGCCCTCCAGGCTGCTCAGTTGCTGCTCCAGTGACAGCAGCAGCTCGATACGGGCTTCGGTGCTCATTGTACTGTGCGGGCACAGCAGGGCGTCGTCGGAGGCGAGCTCGGTCTGCAGATCCGGGATGCGCTCGTGCGCCTCCATCTGATTGAAACGGGCATTGAGCAGGGCCTGCTCCACCAGCCAGCTCAGGGCGGTCTCGTCAGTGGCCTCACTGAAGGCAATGCCCACCCGCTGGTCCTGAATGACCCGCAGGCCCATAATGCGGGTCTCGCTGACGGCCTGTTCTTCCAGCTTGCCCTGGCGGGCTTTCAGCCCCAGCGAGCGGCCTTCGTCAATGATCAGGTCGCCCTCGGCGCCGGCCTGCTGCACGCGTTCCAGTACCTGGCTGATCATGCTGTCGGTGGTTGTCATCAGGCATTGCCCCCCACCAGGATGTCGTCCACTTTCAGTGCCGGCTGGCCCACCGTGGTCGGAATGGCACCGCTGACCGAACCGCACATGCCACAGGCCAGGTCGAGATCAGGCCCCACCATGCTGATTTCCTTCAGTACGGCCGGGCCGGTGCTGATCAGGGTTGCGGCCTTGACCGGATACTGGATCTTGCCGTTTTCCACATAATAGCCCTCGGTCACCGCGAAGTTGAATTCACCGGTGCCCGGCTGCACGGAGCCGCCGCCCATGCTGGCCGCATAGATACCGCGATCCATGGAAGCGATCATGTCGTTGAAGTCGTCCTTGCCGGCTTCGATAAAGGTATTGCGCATGCGGGAAGCCGGCGCGAACCGGTAGCTCTCCCGACGTCCGGAGCCGGTGCGCGCAAAACCGGTCTGCTGACTGCCCAGGCGGTCCACCATGAAGCTGGTCAGGCGGCCGTCCTTGATCAGTTGGGTGCGCTGGGTCGGCATGCCTTCATCATCGATATTGAGCGAGCCCCAGGCATTGTCGATGGTGCCGTCATCAACGGCGCTGACCACCGGCGAGGCAATCATCTCGCCCATCTGGTCATGGAACACCGACGCCTGCTTGGCGACCGCCGTGGTTTCCAGCAGGTGGCCACAGGCCTCGTGGAAGATCACGCCGCCAAAGCCGTTGCCGATGACCACCGGCATGCGCCCGGACGGACAGGGTTTGGCACCCAGATTCACCCCGGCCTGACGGGCCGCCTCTGCACCCAGCGCTGCAGGATCGCGCTGACTGTGCACTTCCCAGCCCAGCAGGCCGCCGATATTGTCGCTGCCAGTGGCCTGTTCCTGGCCGTCGGTGGCGACTGCAGTCAGCGCAACGCGGCAGTAGTGGCGGACATCCCGGGTATGCAGGCCTTCGGAGTTGAATACCTCGATCTGCTGTTCACGCTGCAGAATATTGCCGATGGTGCGGGTAATGGCCGCCTGCTCGGCGCGCGCGGCCTGGTCGGCGCGGCGCAGAAAGTCGATTTTCTCCGCCAGCGCGGTATCCACACTGAGCGGCACGCGGGTGGGATGGCGGTCATCGGGCTGGCGGAAATCAAGCGCGGTGGCGGTGGTGACCGGGTCGCGCCGGTCCCGGGCGGCCAGGGTACCCACGATATCGCACAGCACATCGGCCCCGGTCTGGTTGGTGTAGCCATACAGGACCTGATGGCCATAGACCAGGCGGATACCGATGCCGAATTCCAGACCGGACTGAACGTCTTCGACCTGGTCCAGCAGGGTACGGAGGCTCTGGCGTTGCTGACGCTCGACAAACAGGTCGGCAAAGTCGGCGCCCTGAGCCAGCGCGTGGTCAAGCACGCGCCGGGCGGTGGTTACATCCAGCATGGGACAAGGCTCCTGCAGCGGTCGTCGGAATTCAGGACAGCACGGAGCGGGTCAGACGACTGGTGACTTCCGCCACGTGATTGAGAAAGAGTGTATCCATACTGGAGCGGAAATACGCCGGGTCTTCGGCTATCAGCACCATTACTGCGACCAATCGATCCTGCGCCAGCACCGGCGCCACGGCCACCGACCCGGCAGCCTGAGCGTCATTGCCCAGCATGCGGCTGGCCAGATCCGGCTCGATGGCGCCGCACCAGCAGTGATGTTCGTCGACCACGGCCGGCCAGGCGGCCTTTACAGCAGCCTGCGTCGTCAGGTGACTGATGGAGCCGGACACATGCAGCCGCTCGTCCAGCACCAGCATCTGTACCCGATCGACATCGAAATGGCGGGTCAGGCCCTGGCTCAGAGCCTGCAGCACACCGGGCCAGTCGCGCGCATCGAGCAGGTGCAGTATCTGCGCGCGCAGGCGCATGAACAGATGGTCATTGTCGCGCGCGGTGGCGATCAGGTGATGCAGGCGTTCGCGCAGGTTGCCGGCCTCGCGGCGCAGCAGGTCATTCTGTTTTTCGAGCAGGGATATCGCCTGCCCGCTTGGATGGGGAATAGTCAGCTTGCCCAGCAAGGCTTCCCGCCCTGCAAAGAACTCGGGATGCTGGTCCAGATAGGCTTCTACTGCTTCGGCATTCAACGGCTCCTGGCCGGGTTCCCGAAGCCTCGCATCGGCTTTGCTCATGATCACGCTTCCTGATTGATCTCTCCATCGTATACGAAGGTGGCTGGCCCTGTCATGTATACCGGCTCACCCGCGCCGGCCCAACTCAGACCGATATCACCCCCGTTCAGGTGCAATGTCACCGTTGCCCCCATGACCCCGTGCAGTCGAGCCGCCACCAGAGCGGCACAGGCACCGCTGCCGCAGGCCAGTGTTTCACCGACACCACGCTCGTAAACACGCAGGCGCCCACTGCTTGCATCCAGCACCTGCAGAAAACCGATATTGGCCCGGGCCGGAAAGGCCTCGTGCTGTTCCAGTTGCGGCCCGAGGTCTGCCAGCAACTCGTCCGAAGGCGGTTCGTCCACCAGCAGCACGCCATGCGGATTGCCCATGGAGACCGGGGTCAGGGTGACCGTGCGCCCGCCCGCCAGGGCCACAGTCTGCCTGCCGGCCTGACCGGGCGCCGAGGCGCGAAAGGGCACCTCGTCCAGCGCCAGCCGGGGCACACCCATGTTCACCCGCACCTGGCCGTCGGCCAGTACCGTCAGCTCAAGCCGGCCGCCGCTGGTCTGCACCGGTATCACACTGTTGGCGGTCAGCCCCTGGCGCCGTACAAAGGCCGCAAAGCAGCGTGCGCCGTTGCCACACTGTTCAACCTCGTCACCATCGGCATTGTAGATGCGGTAGCGGAAGGCCACGTCCGGAGACTCCGGCGGCTGCACCAGCAGCAACTGGTCGAAGCCGACCCCGAAATGACGATCACCCCAGGCCCGCACCTGTTCGCGGGTAAGCGTGATGTCCTGGGTAACGCCATCGATCACCATGAAGTCGTTGCCCAGACCATGCATCTTGCTGAAGCGAATGCGCATGCTCAAAGGTCCCGTTCGGCGGCAAGCAGATCATCCAGCGTCTCGCGCCGGCGAATCAGCATCGCCTGCTCACCGTCCACCATGACTTCGGCCGCTCGCGGACGGGTGTTGTAGTTGGAGGCCATGGCAAAGCCATAGGCGCCTGCCTGCATTATGGCCACCAGGTCGCCTTCAGCCAATACCAGTTCGCGGTCCCGGGCCAGGAAATCCCCGGTTTCGCAGACCGGGCCGACCACATCCCAGGTGGTCGGCTGGCCGGGGCGCGGCTGTACCGGCAGCACTCGTTGCCAGGCCCCGTACAGAGACGGACGCAGCAGGTCATTCATGGCGCCGTCCACCACGGCGAAGTTCTTTTCCTCGCCGGTCTTGAGCAGGGTGACCCGGGTCAGAAACAGCCCGGCATCGGCCACGATGGAGCGGCCCGGCTCCAGCACCAGATGCAGCCCTTCGCTGTCCAGTTCGGCCTTGACGGCCGCAATGTAGCTCTCGATATCCGGCGCTGCTTCGCCCTCTTCGTAGCTGACGCCGAGGCCGCCGCCCATATCGACATGCTGCAGTTCAATGCCGTCGGCGCGCAGACGGCGCACCAGCGCCAGCAGGCTGCCCAGCGCTTCCAGCAAGGGTTCGATGTCGGTCAGCTGAGAGCCGATATGACAGTCCACCCCGATCGGTTCGATATGCGACAGCGCCCGGGCCCGCTGATAGAAGGCCTCGGCATCGTCAATCGGTACCCCGAACTTGTTGGCCTTCAGGCCGGTGGAAATATAGGGGTGCGTGCGGGCGTCCACATCCGGGTTCACCCGCAGTGACACACGCGCCACCTGGTCGCGCTCTGCGGCCACGGCCTGCAGATGCTCCAGTTCGCTCAGCGATTCGACATTGAAACAGTGAATGCCGACTTCCAGCGCCCGTGCCATCTCGGCCGGCTGCTTGCCGACGCCGCTGAACACGATGCGCTCCGGGTCGCCGCCGGCTTCCAGCACGCGTTCCAGCTCGCCCACGGAGACGATGTCAAAACCGGCGCCCTGGGCGGCCAGGGTACGCAGAACAGCCAGATTGGCGTTGGCCTTGACCGCGTAGCAGACCAGGTCCTGCTCGGACACGGCGGCCTGATAGCGTTGGTACTGGTGAATCAGGGCGGCGCGGGAATAGACATAGAGCGGTGTACCGAATTGCTCGGCCAGTGTATCCACCGGCACCTGCTCGGCAAACAGGCGGTTGTTCTCATGCAGAAAAGGGATCATCAATCAGGACTTCATCCGGGCTTCAGTGACGGGAATGACAGGCGTGGCTCGGGCCTCTTCTTCAGGCAGGGTCAGATCCGTCTTGTAACCGCAGGCCGCCAGCATCAGGGTGACCCACAATAAAGCAGTCAGGCGGCAACGCATGGGGTGCTCCGGTCGCGGATTCAGAATACAGCGCCAGTATACTGAATTCAGCGCCCGGACGCACCAGCGCTCAACACCATGAACAGCTCCGGTTGCCCGGTTTCCGCGTCCATCACCTCATGCTGCACGCTGAACCCGCACTGTTCGTAGAAGCGGATCGTTTTCCGGTTTTCCCGGTACACCGTCAGATCCAGGTTCGGCGCCAGCTCGATGGCTCTGTGGATCAGCTGCCGGCCTATCCCCCGGCCCTGATCCTCCGGGGCCACGAACAGCGCCGCCAGGCTCTGCTCGTGCAGACAGAAGAACCCTCTGATCTGTCCATCGTCATACACCTGGGTCTGTGCGGCCGGAATATAGAGGGTACGCATGTCCTCGACCTTTGACGTCCAGTAACTGCTGTCGATGAAATCATGCGCGATGATGGATGCATCCAGCCAGATGCGCAGCACGGCGTCCATATCGGTTTCCGTGAAAGCTCTGATCATGTCGACCCCTTTGCTGTCGCTGTTGTGATGAGGGCCACACTGTATCGAGTGTCCGGGGCCGGGTATTGAACCAACGCGACAGTTCAGCGGTCTGAGAAATGGCCGTAGACATCCTCTACCAGATGCCGGCGCACCTGATAGTCCGTCGGGGTGCAACCGACAAATCCGCGCATGCGGCGAATCATGTGCGGCTGATCACTGAAGCCGAACTGAAAGGCCATATCGGTCCAGTTACAGGCCTGCTGCTGCAACTGCATGTGTTCGACCAGGCCCTGCATTCTGATCATGCTCCGGTATTGCCGGAAGGTAATACCGAGCACCTTCAGCATGGCGCGCTCCAGCGTTCTGACCGAGCAGTTCAGTCGGGCTGACACCTGCGACTTGTCCACTGCTCCGAACGTTTCGCCAATCAGGTCGACGGCTCCCAGGACGATACTCAGATAGTGGTGGCGCCGGGGCCGCTCCAGCCAGGGCATCAGGCTGCGATCCAGATGCTCGGCAATCTTTTGGGGCCAGTCGCTGTCGGCCAGCAGAGCGTCCACATCCAGTGCTTGCAGCAGCGCCATCTCGATGACCACCGGCACTCTTGCAGCCCGAGACGAGTCGCCGAACAGAGCCCAGTGCGCTCCGGCCTTGAAAGTGATGCCGACTCTGACAAAGTCTGCTTCATCCCGCAGGGTCACCGGTAACGGGCTCGGCAGCAGACAGTGCGACCCCTGCCCGGAGACCAGTTTGCCATTGCATTCATAGGCAAAGGGCTGGTCCGGCGGTGCAAGGACACAATGGGCGTAGGGTGAAGGGGTCAGCAACGGGTTCGCGCACGAAGTCTGCCCATGACCGGCAGTGCGTACACACCAGTACCAGGCAACGTACCGGGCCACCTGCGGGTTCAGGGGGCGCGTTTTCCATGAGTACACGGGTGCCTGGGGAGCCGGGGCAGTCACTGCAGATGCACCCGCGCTAGGCAATCAGGGCGTAGACTGCCCCGGCCAGCACCAAACCGGCCACCGCATAGCCCGCATCAACAGCAAACAGCGGCCAGGGCCGGGTGCGCTCATCATAGTTGTAGACGGCCTTTTTCAGGGTTTCGACAGCGGCGACCCCGACCCCGAGCAGAGCGCCGATACCCATGCCGTGCAGCACGCTGCCGCCGCCACTCCACTGATACACCACCGCCAGCACTGCGGTCGAGATTATGGCGCCGGCCAGCGTCAGCAACATGATGGGGCCGGGCCCTTCGCCAAACTCCTCCGGGTTGCGTCCGGTCGCTGCAACCCAGGGTTTGCTGAACAGCAACATGTACCACAGTGCACCCAGCATGAAGCTGGCCAAACCGCCGGCACCAATGGCCAGCCAGGTCCGAAAACCGAAATCCAGTGTGTCTCCGCTCATGGTTCCCATCCTTCGAGGCATGACTCTGGCCAGTATAGCCGACTGTTCGGCCTGATGAAGCATGGTAGCGCGATCAGTTGTCGGGACGGGTGCCGGCTTCTGAGTCCGGTTCCGGTGCGGGCGGGTTGAGATAGTGGTTGAGGCGCCGTTCCAGGCGCTGCTTGTATTGCAGGTAGTGCACGGTTTGCGCATTGCCATCGAAGAAACCGGCCAGCAGTTCCTCCGAAAAACGCAGGTCGCTGATATAGCAGGGGTAGCGGGCATTGTCTGCGCGCAATTCCATGATGCGCTCCACTACCTGCGGGAACAGGTCCGGGCCCAGCACCAGCGAGCTGAATTCTTCCTGGCCCACATAGATCTGGTAGTGCAGCTCTTCCTTCAGGCTGCGATGCAGCATGACCTGCAGGCGGATAGCGTCCAGCTCATCGTCTTCGGCACCGGGCCAGTGCAGCAACTGCGGTGGCCGCTTGACGGTAGGTCGCTTGAGCTGAAAAAAGTGGATGCGCCGGCGGGACAGAATCAGGTCCAGGTCAATCTCGTTGCCGCCGGCGGTCATCTGCTGCAGTTCGACATTGCGCAGGAAACGATAGAGATGATTGAGCAGGTTGCTCACGCCGTGGTTGGGCACCCTGGCATGGAACATTGAGCCCATTTCATCGGTCACCCAGTAGGCAATGTGTCGGCTGTCGGCCTGGAAGCAGACCATGATCTGGCCGGGCTTGGCCATTTCCAGGATCAGCCGCAGCGCCGGGTTGCGGTGCATGGCGTTGCGATCCAGCACCAGCGGGCTGAACCGGCGCTGTTCGCGCGCCAGCATGGGGTACAGCTGACGCAGCCCGTCACCGGCCTCGGCATAGAAGCGACCTTCGCTGAACTGGCACAGGTAATAGGTCTGCTCGATACGCATCAGGTACCGGCAATCCTCGGCTTCCGGCTGTCGGCAATAGATATCCAGCATGTCGTGCAGCAACTCCTGTACCCGCTGCGCTGTGGCCGTGGCGCGGCTGGGGCAGAAGCAGTGCACTTCGATCTCGGGCACCGGCGCCTCGGGCTGACGGTGCAGCCGCGTGAACAGCGCCTGCAGCATCTGCACCAGGGCGTCGTTCGTGCTGTAGCGGGTACAGACCACTTCATGCCAGTTGCTGACCGAAACCATATCCAGAGTGCGAACCAGATTTTCCCCCAGCGCACTGTAGTCCAGCGAATCGATCCGACTGGATATCTTCTGCAACCCGCGCCGCGACAGCGACGACATGGGGTCCACCCCCACATTGACGTACAGCATGATCTTTTCGATGCGCGACGGCTTGCGGAAGGCCTGCTGCGGGGCCGACGGCATCGGGTGCGGCAGGGACTGCCGGAAGGTGGACATCAGCTCCTTGACTTCAAAATCGATCAGGTGCGAGCGCTGGGTATAGACCGGCACATGCAGGTGCCCGGTCAGCAGCCCGTTGAGATGGCACCAGAGCAACACCTCGATAAAGCCCCGGGCCTGTTTCAGCGGTGGCGGATACTTGTCCAGGCGGGTCGTCGGCAGGTCCACATAGGCGGCCCAGAGGTACTGCCCCTGTTCCCGGGTGGCCAGCTGGTGCAGGGTGATTTTTTCCTGGCTGAGGTTGGGCGCGGTGTCCTCGTTGATGATGTCGATCTTGCCCGGCTTGCGGTCAAAGGAGGCGTGCAGTTTGCGCCCCAGCACCAGCATGTCGGCGCGTGTCATGACGGCCTGCCCGCCCAGTTCCTGCGCAAAGCGGGACATGTTGCGGTAGCTCTGGGTGAATTCGCGCATGATGGACTGGCGTTCGGCCAGCGCCTGTTCGATGCCCCAGTTGTCGCGCTGGTCGAGCAGCGCCAGCTCGCCGCCGCTCCAGTCCCACTCACGCACCAGGTTGGTCAGCAGTTCACGGCGCCAGGTGGTGCGGCCGCGGCTGAGTGGTCGACTGAGCGCTATGCCGATTTTCTGATACAGACACTGACGCACCAGCTCCAGCCGGGCCGGCTGGCCCTTTTCTTCCAGATAGAGCTCGAGCCGCCGGTACATCATGATGTAGGGGTCGAGGACGTCCAGCACCGGTTCGTCTTCATAAATGTGCTGCTTGAACTCCTGGCACAGCATGCCACGACTTTTCTGTTCGTCGTGCAGATAGCATTCCAGCAGCAGCAGTTTGAGCAGCGACTTCCAGGGCGAGTCGATACCCTTGTAGAGCTGCCACATGGCGGCACCCAGAAATTCACCCAGCGGCATATGGTCGATGCGGCCGAAGTCGACCACGCTGTGCTCCTGCACCTTGCCGGACCGGTACAGCTCGGCCACCACCTCGTCGTAGCGATGTTCCAGATGCGGCGGCACATACCACCAAGCGGGTGTGGCGCCGGCCAGATGGATACCGGTGCGATAGAATTCATCCAGCAGCAGGTAGTGCTGCGAACTGCCGCAGTACTCCCCGTTCAGGGTTTCCCGCTCACCGCCCCGGAAGCTGTCGGCATTCATCAGGAACAGGTGCAACTCCAGGTTGTAGCGTCTGGCCCAGGCCTCGATGCGCTCGCACTTGTCCTGCAACTGGGCCAGTGCCGCGTCGGTGATATGGCTGCGATAGCAGACCCACAGATCCAGATCACTGCGCACCGACTGGGCAATGCTGCCCGAGCTGCCCATGAAGAACAGCGCCACGATATCCGGCGCCAAGTGTCGCGGCGGCGCATGGCCGGAAAACTGCCGGCTGTACTGGCGCGCCAACTTCAGGGTCTGCGGGTCGGGACTGTAACCGCTGATGCCGGCCGGCGTATCCTCGGCATTGAATCCGGGCAGGGTAGAATCACTGATATGCAGCAGCAGCGGCAGCAGGTTGACGCAGATCTGCTGCTGATGCTGCAGCCCGTGACGCACGCGCGCCAGCCTGCCCGCCTGCACTTCCAGAAAGCGCTGGCGCAGCAGATTGATGGTCTGGATGTCCAGTTCCAGATCCGTGCTGGGCTGGGGTGTCTCTGCTGCCATAGCGATAGGCGCCGGAAGTTGGGACAATGAGGGCTGTTGTTCTATAGTGTAGCGGCTCATTTGACAATAAAAACCATGATGATGGATACCCGCACCACCCAGACTCACATTCTGGTCGTTGATGACGACCGGGAAATCACCCAGTTGCTGGATGCCTATCTGACCCGCAACCAGTTCCGCGTGTCGTCGGCCCACAACGGGGAGCAGATGATGGCGCGCCTGGACCGGAACGAGATCGATCTGATCGTGCTCGACATCATGATGCCCGGCGACGACGGCTTCACCCTGTGCAAGAAGCTGCGCGCCCATTCGGACATTCCCATCATCATGCTGACCGCAGGCTCGGACGAGACCGACCGCATTATCGGCCTGGAACTCGGCGCCGACGACTACATGACCAAGCCGTTCAACCCGCGTGAACTGCTGGCTCGCATCAAGGCCGTCATGCGGCGCCTGGAAGACCGTCAGCAGAATGCACCGCCCCGGGCGGAGCAACTGAGTTTCGGGGTCTGGACGCTTGATGTGCAGAAGCGGCAACTGCGGCACGACCGCGGCGAGGTGATTGCCCTCAATGGTGCCGACTATGATCTGTTGCAGATATTTCTGCAGCATCCCGGCGAGATCATCAGCCGCGAGTCCCTGTTTCAGCGCCTCAAGGGGCGTGAGCTCAGCCCCTATGATCGCAGCATCGATGTGCAGATCAGCCGCCTGCGCCACAAGCTGAATGACGACGGTCGTTCACCGCAGCTGATCCGCACCGTGCGCGGCCAGGGTTATATCCTGACCACCGATGTCGAGGCCGCAGGATGAAGCCCCTGTTCCGGGTACAGCAGCGCCTGCGGTCGGCGCTGTCGTCGCTGTTTGGCCGCCTGCTGCTGGTCATCGTCACCGCAGTATTCAGTTCCTTTCTGATTGCGACCCTGGTCTGGATGCAGTACATCCAGAGCGGCAAGGAAGCTGATGCCATTGCCAGCGTGCAGGATCTGGCCATTTCCATGGCCTCCACCGTCACCTATTTCGAAAGCCTGCCGCGCGAGTTCCAGCACATCATCATTGATCAGCAGCGCAACCTGGGGGGCAGTCGTTTCTTTCTCAGCGTGAATACGGACTACGTGGATTACGAAAGCATCCGTGACAACCCGCTGAAACAACGCCTGATCGACACCTACCGCGCCACCTTCCGCGAGCGACTGGGCCAGCGGGTGGGTGATATCGAGGTTGATTTTGCCTACCCCAACACGCTGCGCGTGTTCAATACCGGCGTGCTGTTCTCCGACCTGCCCTCACGCTGGGTGCAGAACAACCTGATCATGAACCCGCCGGCCCCGGTGCTGGTGGCGCAGATGCAGATGCAGAACGGTGACTGGCTCTATCTGGCCAGCCTGATGCTGCCCGACCCCTATGTGGCCGAGGGCATTTCACTGTTCACCATGGACCTGGTCATATTCACGCTGATACTGGGCGCCATTCTGATGGTGTGCAGCTGGTTCATCGTACGCTGGCTGACCCGCCCCATGCGCACCCTGTCCAACGCCGCCATGGCCCTGGGGCGGGATATTCATCAGAACCCCATACCCGAAACGGGCACCTTTGAAGTACGGCAGACGGCGCGTGCCTTCAACGTGATGCAGCGCCGCATCCTGACCTTTATCAACGACCGGGATCTGCTGTTCTCCGCCATTTCGCATGACCTGAAGACCCCCATCACCCGCCTGCGCCTGCGCGCCGAGCTGCTGGAAGATACCGAGGTGCGAGAGCGTCTGAACCGCGATCTCAATGAACTGGAACATCTGGTGCAGGGCGCCCTGGAGCTGGCGCGGGGCACCGACATCCACGAGCCGGTCACCCGATTGCGGCTGCGCCCCATGCTGGAAGCCATCCAGGAAGAGGTGGCGGTACTCGGCCGCACGGTGGAATTGCAGATGCCGCAGGACATCACCTATGCCGGCAAGGCGGTGGCGCTCAAGCGCTGCCTGTCCAACCTGATACACAATGCGGTGTTCTACGGCAGTGAAGCCTGGGTGTCGGTCAACAATTCGGCGGAGGCCGTGCACATCACCATTGTGGACAACGGCCCCGGGGTGCCGGAATCGGAGCTGGAGCACATCTTTGATCCGTTCGTACGCCTGGAGAGCTCCCGCAGCCGCCACACCGGCGGTACCGGGCTGGGCATGACGATAGCGCGCAACATTGTGCACAGCCACGGCGGCGATATCAGGCTGCGCAACGCCATGGGTCGTGGGCTTGAGGTGCAGATTATCCTGCCGCATGAATGATGGCCCGACAGTGTTACACAGACAACCCAATGTAACAGGGCTGTTACATTGGGCCGATCAGCCGACCCTGCAGGGCCCGTAAACAGGCACTGCCGAACCAGCGCCACCGTGTACCCGTTACACTTGGTTGCGCTTGCTTACGTGAATTACCCGGCCACAGAGCATAGATTCGGCTCGACACGTCACCGAACGTGACGGGCAACAGCCCGGGCAGAGTGCACCGACACGGGCCTCTGCTGCATATGACAACAACAAATGATGCTGAGGATCGAACAATGAAATTCCAAAAAACACTGCTGGGTGCGGCCATTGCCGGCACCCTGGCCAGCGGCTCCATGGCCGGTGAAGTAGAAGTACTGCACTGGTGGACTTCCGGTGGCGAAGCCGCTGCCATCGCGGTACTGCGTGACATGGTGGAAGAAGAAGGCCACACCTGGACCGACTTCTCCGTTGCCGGGGGTGCCGGTGAAAACGCCATGACCGTACTGCGCGCGCGCGCCGTTTCCGGCAACCCGCCCGCATCGGCCCAGATCAAGGGCCTGGAAATTCAGGAATGGGGTGATCTGGGCTTCCTGGCCAGCCTGGACGACGTGGCTGCAGCCAATGGCTGGGATGACTTCCTGCCCGAAGAAGTGGCCAGCGTCATGAAGTACAACGGTGAATATGTGGCTGTACCGGTCAACGTACACCGGGTGAACTGGATGTGGATCAACCCGGAAGTATTGGCAAGTGCCGGTGCCTCCGTACCGACCACACTGGACGAGCTGTGGGAAACCGCTGACCAGTTGCAGGAAGCGGGCTATACCGCCATCGCTCACGGCGGTCAGGCCTGGCAGGACGCGACCATCTTCGAATCTCTGGTGCTGGCGACCGGTGGCCCCGAGCTGTACTCGCGCGCCTTTGTCGACCATGACGAAGATGCTCTGACCAGCGATGCCATGCGTGAAGCCTTTACCCACCTGCGTCGTGTAACCGAGTATCTGGACCAGGGCGCACCGGGCCGCGACTGGGATCAGGCCACCTCCATGGTCATCCGTGGCGAAGCCGGCATGCAGTTCATGGGCGACTGGGCCAAGGGTGAGTTCACTGCCGCTGGCCTGACCGCCGGTGAAGACTACCTCTGTGTCGCCTTCCCGGGTACAGAAGGTACATTCACCCACAACGTGGACTCGCTGGCCATGTTCGAACAGCGCACTGAAGCCAACCGTGAAGCGCAACAGACCATGGCACGCCTGGTTCTGTCCAGCGACTTCCAGGAAACCTTCAACCAGAACAAGGGCTCTATCCCGGTTCGTCTGGACCACGACATGAGCACCTTCGATGAGTGTGCCCAGGCCTCCATGGAGACCTTCCTGGCGACTTCGCAGTCCGGTGAAGGCCTGGTACCGTCCATGGCGCACGGCATGTCCACCACGTCGTCCATCCAGGGCGCCATCTATGACGTAGTGACCGCCTACTTCAACAGCACCAGCATGACTGAAGACCAGGCAGTCAACCGTCTGGCGGCGGCTGTCCGCGCAGCCCGGTAACAGGCTGTCCCACCAGCGGTTCAGCGGCGCCTGCGGGCTCGCTGAGCCGCTGATTTATCGCACTGCAGACTCAAGACACTGTTGGAATTCACTATGACTCAGTCACCTCCCCTGTCTGAGCCCACCCGCGCCGTACGCAAGGTCCACAAGCCCTCCCTGGGCGACCGCCTTGCCGAACAGATTCCGCGCCTGGTGGTCTCTCCCACGATGCTGATTGCTGTAGTCTTCATCTACGGCTTTATGATCTGGACAGTGGTCCTGTCGTTCTCCACGTCCCGCATCCTGCCCCGCTACGAGTTTATCGGCTG
The DNA here is from genome assembly GCF_004768465.1 of Natronospirillum operosum. GTDB lineage: Bacteria > Pseudomonadota > Gammaproteobacteria > Pseudomonadales > Natronospirillaceae > Natronospirillum > Natronospirillum operosum. The sequence continues at coordinate 26,601 of NZ_SRMF01000007.1, read as the reverse complement.
GCAGAATTATCAGCGTCTGTTCGGCAATGAACGCTGGATGGTGGCTCTGACCAATCTCGGCATCTATGGCGTACTCTTTGTAGTCATCTGCCTCGCCATAGGCCTGTTGCTGGCCATATTGCTGGACCAGAAAATCCGCGCCGAAGGCTTTCTGCGCACCGTTTATCTTTACCCGATGGCACTGTCCTTCATCGTGACCGGTACGGTCTGGAAGTGGCTGCTGAACCCATCGGTAGGCATTCAGAGGTTCGGCCGCGAGCTGGGCTTCGAGAATTTCAGATTCGACTGGCTGGTCAGTTCGGACATGTCGATCTACACCGTGGTGATTGCTGCTGTCTGGCAGTCATCAGGTTTCGTCATGGCCCTGTTCCTGGCCGGCCTGCGGGGAGTTGATGACAGCATCATCAAGGCCGCGCAGATTGATGGCGCCTCCCGCATCACGGTGTATACGCGCATCATCATACCAAGCCTGCGGCCGGTGTTTTTCAGCGCCATCATCATGCTGGCCCATATTGCGATCAAGTCGTTTGATCTGGCGCTGGCCCTGACCGGCGGCGGCCCCGGCTACAGCTCGGACCTGCCGGCCATCTTCATGTATCAGTTCTCGTTCACGCGCGGCCAGATGGGCGTGGGTGCGGCATCCGCCGTCATCATGCTGATGGGCGTGATGGCCATTCTGATTCCCTATCTGTATTCCGAACTGAGGGTGAAGAAAGATGACCGTTAAGCATTCCAATCGCCGCTACTCGGAGATCACCGGGCGTGCCGTGCTGTACGCCATCCTGATCATCGTGGCCATCTACTACCTGATTCCGCTGGTGATCATGATCAGCACCTCGTTTCGGGACATGAACGATATCCGATTCGGCCACCTGATCGACCTGCCGTCGAGCTTCAGCTTCGAGGCCTGGCGCATGGCCTGGAGTGAAGTCCAGATCGGCGCCCGGCGCCAGTTGGGGTTGCGCCCCTACTTTATCAATTCACTGCTGATCACCATTCCTGCCGTGACCATCTCGGTCATTCTGGGGGCGGTAAACGGCTATGTACTGAGTTTCTGGCGCTTCAAGGGCTCCAATATCTTCTTCGCCCTGCTGCTGTTCGGCTGCTTCCTGCCCTTCCAGGCCATTCTGCTGCCGCAGGCCACCGTGCTCGGCAAGATAGGCCTGAGCGGCACCATACCCGGCCTGGTACTGACGCATGTGGTTTACGGGGTGGCCTTTACCACGCTGTTCTATCGCAACTACTACGTCAGCCTGCCGGGCGAACTGGTGAAGGCTGCACAACTTGACGGCGCCGGGTTCTGGCGCATTTTCTGGCGCATCATTCTGCCGCTGTCGACGCCCATTACCGTGGTCGCCGTGATCTGGCAGTTCACCCAGATCTGGAACGACTTCCTGTTCGGGGTCGCCTTCTCGTCACCGCAGTCACAACCGGTGACGGTCGGCCTCAACAACATGGTCAACAGTTCCACCGGTGAGGTGCGTTATAACGTCGATATGGCGGGTGCCATCATCGCAGCATTGCCCACTCTGGCGGTCTATGTCATCGCCGGTAAGTATTTCGTCCGCGGCCTCACGGCAGGCTCGGTCAAGGGATAGAGGATTCAACACAATGGCTAATCTCTACATCGACAACGTACACAAGTCCTTCGGGGAGACTCACATCCTGAAAGGCATCGACATGGATATCGCCGATGGCGAATTCATCATTCTGGTCGGCCCTTCGGGTTGCGGCAAATCCACCCTGATGAACTGTATTGCAGGGCTGGAGCAGGTGACCACCGGCCGCGTCATTATCGACGATGAAGACGTGACCCAGTCCATGCCCAAGGACCGTGACATCGCCATGGTGTTCCAGTCCTACGCCCTGTATCCGAACATGAATGTGTGGAAGAACATTGCCTTCGGTCTGGAAATCCGCAAGCTGCCCAAGGAAGAAATAGAAGAGACAGTAGGCCGCGTCGCCGACCTGCTGCAGATCCGCGACCTGCTGAAGCGCAAGCCCAGCCAGTTGTCCGGTGGTCAGCGCCAGCGGGTAGCCATGGGTCGGGCCCTGGCGCGGGACCCCAAGATCTTCCTGTTCGACGAGCCGCTGTCCAACCTGGATGCGAAACTGCGGGTCGAGATGCGGACCGAGATCAAGAAACTGCATCAGCGTCTGGGCACCACCATCGTCTATGTCACCCACGACCAGATCGAGGCCATGACGCTGGCCAACCGCATTGCCGTGATGAAGGAAGGCCATATTCAGCAGTTCGGTACGCCGCAGGAAGTCTATGACAACCCGGCCAACCAGTTTGTGGCCGGTTTCATGGGCTCGCCGTCAATGAACTTCATTCGCTGTCAGGTGGTTGATCATCAGGGCGACGCCACCATTGCCATGTCGGTGGACGGCAAGGATTTCCATCTGCCGATCCCGCAACAGGAAAAGGGCGTGCGCGAACGCGTGGGCCAGGAAGTGGTTCTGGGTATTCGACCGGAACAGATCACCGATGTGGTGCCCCAGCAGGAACAGGCCTCGACCCTGGCCAATGTGGACGCGGAAATCATCGTGACCGAACCCACCGGCGCCGACACCCTGACGCTGATCCGCATGAACGATCAGGAGGTCAACTGCCGTGTGCATCCGGCCAGGGCCGGTGCCCCGGGGGACACCATGACCTTCATGATCAATATGGACAAGGCTGTATTTTTCGATCTTGCAAGCGGGGACCGGATCTGAAACCTGATGTGTGGTGTCTTTTGGGGCTGACCCGTCAGGGTCCAGCCCCTTTTTTATGCCTGCGGGTCTTTCGGCACGACCGGTGTATAGACCCGCACCGGCGCTGCCTTGCCCTTGACCCGGGTCTCATCGACGGCACGAAATTCGAAATCGGTCGCCGCCCGCGCAGTATCCTCACTGACCAGTATGTCGACGTCATACTGACGGGTCAGGGCTTCCAGTCTGGCCCCCAGATTGACCGGATCGCCCATCACCGTATAGGCCATGCGAAAATCCGACCCCATATTGCCCACCGACATGCGTCCGGTGCTGATGCCGATGCCCAGGCGCAGTTCCGGCAGGCCTTCATGTGCCAGTTCGGCCGACAGCCACTGTACACTGCGACACATGGCCAGCGCTGCGGCCACAGCCCGGTTGGCGTGATCGGCATCCGGCAGCGGCGCACCCCAGAATGCCATCACCGCATCACCCATGTACTTGTCGATGGTGCCACGATGGCGATGAATGTCCGCTGTGACCGGCGTCAGCAACCGGTTCATCAACCGGGTCAGTGTTTCCGCATCCAGTTGTTCGGCAATGGGGGTAAAGCCGCAGACATCGGAGAACAGCACCGTCATGTCACGCTGCTCGCCGCGCGTGGTGGCCAGGCTGGGCTGCCGGGCCAGCTCTGCGACCAGTTCCTGCGGTACATAGCGCCCGAATGTCCGTGTGAGCTGACGCCGTGAGCGGTTTTCCACCAGCAGGCTCCAGGTGGTGAAATAGACATAGAGTGCCACCAGCAGCGCCAGCAGGGCCGCCACCGGCAGAATCAGACCCTGTCGCCACAGCACACTGTGGGCCGCCAGCAGCCCGGCCCCGGCGCCCATTATCAGAAGCACTGCAGGCAGCGGCTGCAATCTGCTGTGGATCCAGACCAGCAGGCCTGCCAGGGCCAGCATCAGCAGTATTTCGGCGCCCAGTGCCCAGTCCGGCAGACGGGGCACCCGCTGGTCCAGGATGCCGATCATCAACTGGGCATGCACCTCAACCCCCGGCATCAATGCATCGACCGGTGTAGTACGGATATCGAGCAGTCCGGGGGCGCTGGTGCCCAGCAGAACCATTCGATTCTGCAGCACGCCGGGGTCTGCCCGGCCAGCCAGAATGTCGGCCGCAGACACATAGGGCACCTGTCCGCGCGGCCCCTGATAGGGCACTCTGGCCTGCCCGCTGTCCCCGAGCGGCACCAAGAGGCTGCCGATCTGCAGGCGCGTCACCAACTGCTCTTCCCCGCGCTCGGATACCCCCAGCGCCAGTGGCAGGTCACCCAGACCAAGCTGCAGCAGACGCACGGCCAGTGCCGCATGCACTCCGTCCCCAGCCTGTTGCAGCAGGGTGGCACTGCGATAGACGCCGTCGCTGTCCAGTGCCGGATTGTCGAAAAAGCCCTGCACCGGCATGGCCTCGTGCAGTACAGGCACATTGGCGCTGTAACCGACCGGGGTCGGCAGCCGCAGTCGGTCCGGCTCCACGGGCAGCGGCGCCGGCAGTGCATTGAGCTGCGCAGGGTTGTGCTGCTGAAAGAGGAAACCGCCCACCACCGGGCGGCCCCGCAGGGCCTCGGCAAGGCGCTGATCACCGTCCAGAGCCCGGGCCAGCAGCGGCAACAGGGTGTCCGGCAACTCACCTTCTTCTGCCAGTCGGTTCAGTTGCTGCCAGACCGCCTGCTGCTCTGGCTCGGGGAATACCATATCCAGGCCCAGAGCCCGAATGTCGTAGTGGTCGAAGAGCTGATCCACCAGGTCTGCCAGCACGGTTCTGGGCCAGGGCCACTGACCCAGCTCGCCGAGCGAGGGCTCATCGATGTCCACGATCACCACCCTGGGGTCGACCGACTCGGCCTGGCGGGACTGCAGTTGCAGATCCTGCAGCAGCCGCTCAAGCGTCGTGAGCGGAGCCAGCGACCAACTGCCCAGCGAATGGCCGAGCAGCAGCACCAGTATGAGCAGACTGCCAAGATAGCGGATCAGGCGCGCCATCAGTAGCGCCGCCGCGGCCCCTGATAGTCCTGCCGCATCAGGTTGAACGGAGGCTGCCTTCCGACCAGTGATTCGATCAGAGCCAGTTCTTCATCGGTATGATTGATAAAGGGTGCCTGGACGATCAACTGACCGTTCTCGGGCTCGCGCAGCACATAACGGGATTCATGGTAGCGCGCCGCCACCCGCTCCGTCTGCTCCGGGTGCGCTGCGGCCGCCAGCTCGGTCAGCCCGTAGCAGGTGCAGACATAGCTTCGGTCGTCATGGGCTTCGGCATACAGACCGGTGCCGCGAATACCGATGGTGGCGATGCCGGTGTTCATCTGCAGGCGGGCCTCGGGTTCGCGCTCGCCAAATACACTGAGCACCTTGCCGGTCAGCAGCCGCAGACCTGTGGCCAGCAGACCTTCGCTTTCCAGTTGCAGTTCGGAGTTTTCGCGCAGAATGTAGGCGTCGCGGCCCACCACAAAGATGATGTAGCTGTTGCTGCCGGTACGGATCAGGCTGTCAGGCGTAATCAGCGTGGTCATGTCCGCCCGCTGACCGTCCACCATGACCTCGCCCTGCAGTTCATAGACAGACTGACCCGGGGGCAACCCGTCCGGTACGCGTCCCAGCAGTTGTGCCTGGGCCCGGCTGCCCAACAGGGCCGTGGTGCCGGCACCGGCCAGAATCGACCAGAGGCTGAGCTGCAGCGAGCGCTGCAGAAACTGGCGGCGGTTGTCCATGAGCGGTCTCCTGTGCACCGGACATCCGCTTACTATACACTATACTGACGATGGGCACAGGGAGACCCCCGATGACCCCTACCAATCTCGTTCGCAACAGCCTCGTTGTCCTGACGACCGCTCTGGCAGGGCCTGCCTCGGCACTCGACTACCAGTTGGGTGTCGGTCTGGACGACAACCCCATGCTCAGCCGCAAAACCACGCTTGATCGCCCGGCGGTCACACTGAGTGCCAGCCTGTTCGACAGCGAATTCTTCGAGCAGAGTCGGAGCACCGGCTATTCGCTCGAACGCGCACTGGATGTGGAGTACATCGAGTCTACCCCCAGCCTGAGCAGCCTGAGTGCGGAACTGGGCTTCACCCGGTACTGGCAGCCGTCCCCCGGATACAGTGCGCCCTGGTATCAGTTGTCCCTGAGCGGTGTTCCCCAGTGGGTGGTCAACAGTCAGCGCCATCGCGTCAGCTTTGACAGCCGATTGAGCCGTCATCAGCGGCTGACCGATCGGGTGAACCTGGAAACGGGGGTGCTTGGACACTTCAGCGTGGCCCCCGAACGCGTCATGCGGAATGCACGCTGGGGTCTGGATGCGCAACTGGGCTATGAAAGGCGTCTGGCCGGGCTGCGGGGCTGGCGGGGCCTGTACCTCCATGGCAGTGTGGTGAGTGGTCAGTTCTTCAGTGCACGCGGGTACGACCCGGGCGGTATCGACGCCGAAGAAAAAATACCGGACGAGGGGCTGCGTGATGATCTGGACGACCTCTGGTGGTTGTATCGCACCACCGGCCAGGCCTATACCCTGACCCTGAACTCGCGCTTCCAGTGGAGCTCCCGCACGGCAGTGGATCTGTTTGCCCAGATCAGCCATCTGGACAGCGCAGTCACCGATTACAGCCGGCTCAGCGCCGGCATCAACTTCAGCAGCCGCCTCATAGACCGCAAGCCACAGTAGTGCCCTGTCTGGTTAATTCGGCAACTCTCTGCTTGCTCTCAGAGTGCTCAGTGGCTCAGAGCAGTGTCAAATCAACCAGACAGGACACCAGTAATCAGGCGCTGGCCAAGCGGCTGGCCGGACCGCGTTCGCTGCCGGCCCCTGACTGTGCGGCCATGAAAGTGACCAGACGCTCCCGGTCCTGACGGCTCATGTCGATACCGGCCTTGGTGCGCCGCCAGATGACATCCTCCACGGTCTGCGCCCACTCTTCTTCCATCAGGTAGGTCACTTCGGCGGCATAGAGCGCACCGAAGCGTTCCCCGAGATCGGCTTCCTGCTGCGCATCGTCCAGCCACAGCTCCGCCCGCCGGCCATAGCTGAAGGCCAGCCGCCGTGCCGTTTTCGGCGTCAGGAAGGGGTAGCGCCGGCACAGCTCCTCCGCATAAGGCTGCGGGTGCGTCATGTTTTCGCCCCCGGGCAGCACGGCCTGGTCGGTCCAGGGTTCGGACATGCCGGGAAACCAGGGTTTCAGCGCCGATACCGCCGCCTGGGACAGTTTGCGGTAGGTGGTCAGTTTGCCGCCAAAGATCGACAGCAACGGTGCCTTACCGTGCTCGTCTTCCACTTCGAAGTGATAGTCCCGCGTGACCCTGGAGGCATCTTCGTCATCTTCGCGCTCACCCTGCATCAGCGGGCGCACGCCGGAGTAGGTCCAGACAATATCCCCGGGCGTCAGGTCGCAGCGGAAATAGTCTTTGGTGATCGCAATCAGGTAGTTGATTTCGTCGTCGTCGATTTCCGGTGTCCGGGGATCTCCGCTGTAGTCCACATCCGTGGTGCCGATCAGCGAGTAGTCTTCCAGATAGGGCAGCACAAACACGATGCGGCCGTCACTGTTCTGCAGAATGTAGGCCTGCTCCTCGTCGTGGATGCGGGGCACCACGATATGGCTGCCCTTGACCAGACGGACGGTCTTGTCGATGCGCACATTATCGAAACTGTCGAGCACCTTGCGCACCCAGGGGCCGCCGGCATTGACCAGCGAGCGGGCCTGCACGGTGAACATGTTGCCGTTTTCCGGCTGTATGGTGACGGTCCACAGCCCCTGCTCGCGGCGCGCCCGGGTGACCGTATGGCGGGTCAGCACCTCGGCACCCTTGTGCTCTGCCAGCTTGGCGTTCATGACCACCAGCCGGGCATCATCAGCCCGGCAGTCACTGTATTCGAAGCCGCGCACGTATTCCGGTCGAATCGGCCCCGCCGGATCGAAACGAATACTTTTCGAGCCCTCTATGGTCGTGCGCTTGCTCAGATGATCGTACATGAACAGACCGATGCGAATCATCCAGGCCGGACGCAGACCCTTGTGGTGCGGCATGCGAAAGCGCAGCGGGGTCACCAGATGGGGCGCAACTTTCAACAGCACCTCCCTTTCTCCCAACGCCTCTCGAACCAGCCGGAATTCATAGTGCTCCAGATAACGCAACCCGCCGTGAATCAGCTTCGAACTCCAGGAGGAGGTGGCACTGGCCAGGTCATCGGCCTCCACCAGGGCTACCGAAAGCCCTCTGCCCGCCGCATCGGCGGCTACACCGGCGCCGTTGATGCCGCCGCCAATTACCAGCAGGTCATATGTCGTTTGCGTCATCTTCCTTCCAGCCTGTTGCCTGTCAACCAACCCGTCTGCGTGGAGACGAAAGGGATGAATGATCATTTATATTCGTTTCAAAGCAATATAATCATATTCGAACATGAGCGCAATAAAAATCGCCCCGATCCGAGCCTGCAGAGGCTCGGATTATCTGGCTGTTGTGAGCCCCGGGACCGACAGGGAGGAAAGGATCAGCAGACGTGCAGGTCGACCTGGTGCTGGTGCAGCCGTTCAGTCAGCGCCTGAGCGGGCCGGGCATCGGTAAAGAAGGCAGAACACTGGGTCAGGTTGCCCAGCCGAACCATGGCATTGCGGCCGTACTTCGAGTGGTCCGCCGCCAGATAGACATAGCGCGAGTTTTCCATGATGGCCTGGGCGATGCGAACTTCCTGATAGTCGAAATCCAGCAGGGTGCCGTCTTCGTCGATGCCGCTGATGCCGATGATGCCGTAGTCCAGTTTGAACTGATGCACGAAGTCCCGCGTCGCCTCGCCCACTATACCGCCATCACGGCTGCGCACTTCGCCGCCAGCTATGATGACGGTAAAGTCCGGCCGGGCACTGAGCATGGCGGCCACATGGAGATTGTTGGTGACCACTTTCAGTCCGCGGTGGTCCAGCAGGGCCTGCGCGATGGTTTCGTTGGTGGTACCGATATTGATGAACAGCGACGAGTGGTCGGGAATATGGCGCGCGACCTGCTCGGCAATGCGCTTCTTTTCGGCCAGGTGCTGAATCTTGCGCGTCTGATAGGCGGTATTTTCCACGCTGGAGGCCAGGCCGGCACCCCCATGATGGCGTTCTATCAACCCCTGGTCCGCCATCTGATTGAGATCGCGCCGAATGGTCTGCGGGGTCACCGAAAAATGTGCGACCAGTTCATCAATAGTCAGATAGCCTTTCTGTTTGACCAGTTGATGGATACGGTTCTGGCGCAGGGCCTGACTCATGACTCCCTTTTCCCTCTTGCTGGACCATTCTGTCTGATTGTACCGCCGCGCCTGAAGCGCACTGCCCATTATGGCTGAAAGCGGTAACACTGACCACCGTCGGGTGCCAGTGCTGACCGATCACGAATTCGAGGTTGCCTTTCCGGGTGACTGCCGTTATAAAGACTCAGAGTGGAACAAAAACGAATAATTTAGAACATCGGTAAGGCTAAGTGATGACACAGTATCTGCTTGCAATCGACCAGGGCACCACGTCCAGTCGTGCCATCCTCTATACCCTTGACATGACTGTGGTCAGCACGGCCCAGGAAGAGTTCAGACAGCACTTTCCGCGCAATGGCTGGGTGGAGCACGACCCGGAAGACATATGGGATACAGTTCTGCGCAGTTGCCGGACGGTACTGTCCAAGAACAATGTGGATGCCGATCAGGTCAGCACCATCGGTATCACCAACCAGCGTGAAACCACCCTGGTGTGGGACCGGCATACCGGCCAGCCGGTGTACAACGCCATTGTCTGGCAAGACCGTCGCACCGCCGACATCTGCCGGCAGCTGCACAATGACGGGCTGGAGGACACCTGCCAGCAGAAAACCGGCCTGCTGCTGGACCCCTACTTTTCCGGCACCAAGGTCAAGTGGATTCTGGACAACGTTGCTGGCGCGCGCCAGAAGGCCGAACAGGGCGACCTGCTGTTCGGCACGGTCGATACCTTTCTGCTGTGGCGCATGACCAAGGGTGAGGTGCATGCCACCGATGCCACCAACGCCTCGCGTACCCTGCTGTTCGATATTCACAACCAGCGCTGGTCCACCACCATGATGCGCGAACTGGGCGTGCCGGCCAGCATGCTGCCCGAAGTGAAGGACAGCGCCGCCGATTTCGGCATCTGTGCGGCCGAATGGCTCGGCGCCGATATCCCGGTGTGCAGCATGATCGGTGATCAGCAGGCCGCCCTGGTCGGCCAGGCCTGTTTCGAGCCCGGCATGCTGAAGAGCACCTACGGCACCGGCTGCTTTGCAGTGGTCAACACCGGCACCGAGGCCATTACCAGTCAGCATCGTCTGCTGACCACGGTCGGCTACCGGCTCAAGGGTGAAACCACCTATGCGCTGGAAGGCAGCATCTTCATGGCCGGCGCCATCATTCAGTGGCTGCGCGACGGCCTGGGCATCATCGACAAGGCGGATGATACCGAGGAACTGGCTCAGTCGATACGTCACGACCAGTCGGAGATCATGGTACCCGCCTTCACCGGTCTGGGTGCCCCCTACTGGGACCCAGATGCCCGGGCTGCCATCTTCGGTATGACACGGGATACCGGCGTCGCCCAGATGGTGGCTGCCGCTATTCGCAGCGTGGCTTTCCAGACCGAGGACCTGCTGCAGGCCATGGTGCAGGACGGCATTGAAGTCAAATCACTGCGGGTCGACGGTGGCATGGTTCGCAACCGCTGGTTCCTGCAGACCCTGGCCGATCTGACCGGGGTGTCCACGGTGACCAGCAATACGGCTGAAACCACGGCCCAGGGGGCCGCCTTGCTGGCGGCCTTGCATCAGGGACACTTTGACAGCATTCAGGATTTGAACAAGGTCTGGCGGGTGGAGGAGAAGTACTCACCATCCATTCGGCAGGCCGACCGCGAACGGCTCTATCAACGCTGGCAGAGCGCCGTGGCCAAGGTACAGTCCTCCTGACTGTGAAGTAAAAGGGGCCCTCACAGCGGGGTTCCCTGTTTTCATGGTAGTGTAGCACCTGCGATTTCGGAGTACTCCAATCGCACTTGTGCCCCGACCCGCGCGGTTCGGGGCATTTTTTTGTCAGCTCAGACGATGCAGCATGTCTGCGGTCAGTGGCGGCAGCATTTCGAAACCCGGGCGTGCCAGCAGATAGCCCTGATGATAACGAATGCCCAGCTTCAGCAGCATGTTCAGGTCAGCGACCTGCTCGATCCCTTCGGCCACCAGCTCTATCCCCAGCCGCTCTGCCATGACCACTATGCCCTCCACAATGGCCTGCCTGACCCGGTCCGTGGCGATCCCCTGCACCAGCCCCATATCGATCTTGATGATATTGGGCTGGAAGTTGGACAGCAGATGCAGACCGGAAAAGCCCTGACCGAAATCGTCTATGGCAGTGGTAAACCCCAGCCGCTGATAGGCCTCGATGATGGCCTTGAAATGCGAGGTATCATCCATGCTTTCATGCTCGGTCATTTCGAACATGATGCGGTTGTGCGGAAAACCGAACTGCCGCGCCGCTTCCAGCGTGGCCCGAATACAGGTTTCCGGGTCGTAGATGGCATTGGGCAGGAAGTTGATGCTGAGGTAGCAGTCGTGTGGCAGGCCCAGTTCGGTGGCGAATCGAATGGCCGTGACCCGACAGGCCTGATCAAAGGCGTACTTGGATTTGGGTGTGACCTGCGACAATACCGTGCCGGAGCCTTCGCCTGCCGGACCGCGGACCAGGGCTTCATAGGCAAAGACTCGTTGCAGCTGGTGGTCCCAGATGGGCTGAAACGCCATGGAAAACTCGAACGGCAGTGGTACCTGACACGCACAGATGTCCACATGCGGCACCGACTTGATGATGGTCGGGTCGCGGGTAAAGTTGGCTTCAGTCATAACTCGGGACCACACCTGATTTCGTGAACGGGAGGCAGCGCTGCTGGCGTGCGCTCCCTGCACTGTAGACACCGCCCGGCACGCCTGCCTAATTGCTTTACAGTACGTAACCGCATCAGGAACGGACCTGCTCGGCGTCATCGGCGGCGGCTTCCCGACGCTCATCTTCCGCATAGCGTTCAGCCAGCGCCTCCCGCAGGGGTACACGCAACAGCAACAGGCCACCGATGATAAAGAAGCCTATCACCATCAGCAGCGCATTCTGGCGGCTGAAGATATCCGCCACCACACCGAACATGGCAGCCAGAATGGCAGCCGAGCGCATGAACATGCCCCACAGCCCGAAGGCCGAGCCCGCGCGGGCATTGGGGGTAAGCTGCCCCACCAGAGAGCGGCTAGAGGCCTGAATCGACCCGATGCCGGTACCGGCCATCAGCGCCACCACAATGAATACGTTGGTCGGATCGGCATTGAACCAGTCCGCCAGCGTCTGCAGGCCATACATGGAGCCGATGGCCAGGATCCAGAGCCCGATGGTCAGCAGCAGGGTCGGGCGGGCGCCGATGGCGCGGTCCAGAAAACCGAAACCGATGGCCCCGCACAGCGCGCTGATCTGGGTGGCCAGAAACACATTGATCAGATCCCCGGCCGACATGCCAAGCTCGGCCGAGGTATAGATACCAATGAACTTGATGACGGTCTGCACCCCGGCCGTATAGAACAGGAAGGCCAGAAAGAAGCGCATCAGGGCCGGCTGCTCGCGCGCCACCTTGCGCAGATTGAGGCTTTGCAGCCAGGCTCTCTGCGCCACATGCGGGTCAATCGGCTGCCGCCGATCGCGCACCAGCACAAAGGTGGGGATCGCAAACAATACGAAATAGAGCGAGATGGCCACCATGCTCCACTGGTTCTGGCTGATGTAGGCCGCCAGGTCCTCGGCCGGGTCTGCCCGCACAATCAGAATCGATACCAGCACCATGCTGATCAGGCCGCCCAGATAACCCAGACCCCAGCCCAGTCCGGAGATCACCCCCATGTTGCGCCGACTCGACAGGTCGGGCAGGAAGGAGGAGATGATGGCTTCGCCCAGCATCCACGCGGTATTTGACACCAGCAGCAGCGCAACCCCCAGCCAGACATAGCCCGGAGCGACAAACCAGAGACAGCAGGTAAACAGCACGCAGAACGCAGTCGACCAGGCCAGCAGCCGCTTCTTGCTGGCGCCCTGGTCGATGCGCTGCCCCACTATGGGCGACAGCACCATGGCCATCAGCATGGAGCCGATCAGCGCAATGGACCAGTAGGTGTCCTGCAGGCGGCTGTCTTCGGGCACGATGTAGCTGACAAAGAAAGCACTGTAGATAAAGGAGATCACGACCGTCGTATACGCCTGATTGGCCACGTCGTACATCGCCCAGCCAAAGATCTCTCGCTTGCTTCCCGGGTTACGCACGCTGGCGGCCCCTCCCCCTGTGGTCCAAATCTTCAATAAGCCGGGTATACCGGTCCCGAATCAGGCCGGCTCAGCCCCGGCGAGCACAAACAGGGCCAGCCGTACCAGGCCGAACAGCATCAGGAGTATGCCCAGAATGGACAGCGTTACCCCGTAACGCCGACGAAACGCCAGCATCCGCTCCGGGTCCCTTGTAAAGCGGATCTTGCCGAACGCAAACAGCCAGGTCCAGCCGCCCGCCACCAGCAGGATGGCTCCATCAAGTGCGCCCCACATTGTACTTCTCCCCAGCCGTGCAGCTCTGTTTGAACAGAGCACTCAGCATAGCAGACTGACCCGCTGGACCAAGTGCTGTCTGTCAGCAGGTGACTGTCGGGGCAATTGATTTTTTTCGTTTCACGGGCTATAACGAGTTTATACGAACACAAACGAACATTATTGCGTAAAAACAGTCATGCAAGATCACTGTCTCATCATCGATCAGGGGACCACCAATACCCGGGCCACCCTGATCAACCCCCAGCTCAGACCACTGCACTCGGTGTCAGTGGCCTGTGCCCCCGAGCATCTGCCCGGAGAACGCTGGGAGCAGGACCCGGACACCCTGTGGCAGGCCGTACTGACGGTCATGCAGCGTGTCGTCACCGAGTCGGGGCTGGGCGTCGAACGCATTGCGGGGCTGGGCATCACCAACCAGCGCGAAACGACCGTGCTCTGGGATGCCGATACCGGGCAAGCCGTGCACCCGGCGCTGACCTGGCAGGATCGCCGCACGGAAACCCAGTGCAACGAATGGCGTCAGGCTGGCCATGAAGAAGACATCCGCGCCCGCACCGGCCTGTTGCTGGACCCTCAGTTTTCCGCAGGCAAGCTGCACTGGCTGTTCCGACATCACCCCGAGCTGCAGACCCGGGCGCGCCAGGGGCGGCTGCGTTTCGGCACCATCGACAGCTTCCTGCTGTGGCGGCTGACCGCAGGGCAGGTCCACGCTACCGATGCCACCAATGCCTCACGTACCCTGCTCTACAATCTGACGCGCCAGCAATGGGACACCGAGCTGCTGGATTTCTTTGACCTGGCGCCGAGCCTGTTACCCCAGTTGCACAACAGCGCCAGCGCCTTCGGCCTTGTTGACCCGCAGTGGCTGGGGACCCGCATCCCCGTGCTGAGCATGATCGGTGACCAGCAGGCTTCGCTGCTGGGTCACGGCTGTATCAGCGACGGCGACGTCAAGGCCACCTATGGGCGCGGCTGCTTTGCGCTGGTCAACAGCGGTGCGCGCCCGGTGTTCAGTCAGAACCGACTGCTGACCACGCTGGCCTACCAGTTGCCGGGCGAAACCTGCTATGCACTGGAGGGCAGTGTCGTCACCGCCGGCTCGGTGGTGGACTGGCTGGAAGAGGATCTGAATCTGGTCACGGACCGTCACCACCTGGCCGCCCTGGCCGAAACCGTGCCGCTCGAGCAGACAGAGATCATGGTGCCGGCCTTTACCGGCCTGGGCGCACCCTACTGGGAACAGCATGTACGCGGTGCCGTATTCGGACTGACCCGGGACACCCGTATCCGACACCTGGTGGCAGCGGCCCTGCGCAGTGTGGCCTATCAGACCGAAGACATGCTGAAAGCCATGCGCTACGACAACATCCATGTGGCCTGCCTGCATGTGGATGGCGGTGACCTGACGCAGCAATGGTTTCTGCAAAGCCTGTCGGACCTGACCGGCATCAAGGTGATTACCGGCGACACGGCCGCCATTACCGCCCGCGGCACGGCCATGCTGTGCGGTCTGCAACTGGGCTGGTTCGACAACCTGCACACAGCAGCAGCCCTGTGCGGCGAGGGCCCGGTCTATCAACCCAGGATCGATGAAGCGTTGCGCGATCGCCTGCTGCGCGGCTGGGATGACGCCGTGCGGCGCATACAGGCCCCGGCCTGATGCCAGTCAGTCGCGCTGGCGCCGCACATACTTGTAGACCGTATTGCGGCTGACTCCGGCCAGGCGCGCGGTGCGGCTGACATTGCCGCCCGTCTGCGTGTAGAGATTGAGTATGGTAGTGGCCAGATCGTCTGTAGTGTCCACCGCCGGCGCAGCAGTCGGCGTTGCTGCCGACACCGGGCCGGCGGACCGGCGGGTCATGTCATCGTAGAAATCGGCCGGCAGGTCATCGGGCTGCAGCTGCTGGCCATCCGCCATCGCATGCGCAATCTTGAGCACATTCACCAGTTGTCGCATATTGCCCGGCCAGGGGTGCCGCAGCAACAGGTCGTGCACGGTCTGGCTCATGGGCAGAGGCTCGCCGGACTCGGCCTGCAGGCGTTCATAGACGTAGTGGATAAGACGGCCCTTGTCGGCCCGGTTGCGCAGCGCCGGCAACTCGATATTCAGCCCGGATATGCGGTAATACAGATCCTCACGAAACTGCCCCTGATCGACTTCCGCCTTCAGGTCCCGGTTGGTGGCCGAGACCAGACGAATGTCCACCGGGAAGGTTTCACTGGAGCCCAGCGGCACCACCACCCGTTCCTGCAGGACCCGCAGCAGACGCGCCTGCACATGCAGCGGCATCTCGCCGATCTCGTCGAGAAACAGGGTGCCTCCATGCGCTCGCCGTATCAGGCCGATGGAGCCCTTGGCACTGGCCCCGGTAAAGGCGCCCTTCTCGTAGCCGAACAGCTCCGACTCCACCAGTTCGGTCGGAATGGAAGCGCAGTTGACGGCCACCAGCGTGCTCCGCTTGCGGCTGCTGTGGTAGTGCAGCGAGCGCACCAGAATTTCCTTGCCGGCCCCGGTTTCACCGCGAATCAGGATGGGGATATCCTTCTCGATAATCTTGCGGGCCTGCGTCAGTATCAGTCGCACCTGCTTGTCACCATGCTCCAGGCGGTCGAACGGCACCACATCGGGCGGAATATCGGCCGCCCGGGCGCTGCTGCGATCCGGCTGCATGGTGGGCTGGGCGGCCACAGTCTGCTCCTGCACCCGAAAGTCGGGAATCTTCAGCGGCGGCGCCAGTGGCGGCTGCACCCGGACCCACATCCGATAGCGCTCGAATACGCGCAGAGTCAGCGGCACATTGGGCGGCTGCTGGCTGAGTTCCCGGAAACTGCAGCCAAAGATGTTCTCGATGTTCATCAGCGCCAGATCGTGCGCCAGCAGCACCCAGGCCCGACGATTGGCCGACACCACGATGCCCCGGTCATCCAGCACCAGCATGCCGGCCCAGTGACTGTCCAGACCGCTGATGTTGGTGCTGAAGGTCAGCACGTAGTGGTCCTGCTGAAAGGCCGCATAGATCAGCTGGTTCTCGACGCTGAGCGACATCAGCTTGACCATGCCCAGGGTGTGATCCTGCGGCAGATAGGCATCGGAGGAGATGTCGAGCACCCCGATCATTTCCTTCTGGGTGTCGTAGATCGGCGAGGCCGCACCCACCATGTAGCGGTTTGCGCGCAGAAAATGTTCATCCCGACTGACCTGAACCGGCTGACCCGTGGCCAGGGCGGTGCCAATGGCATTGGTGCCGACGCCCATTTCCTGCCACTGGTGACCGGGCACCAGGCCGTGATGACCACGCCCGCGAAAACGGCTGGCCCCCCAGGTGTTCAATACGTGGCCGGTATTGTCCGCCAGCACAATCAGGCAGGAGGAATTGGAGAGAATATTCTCGTAATAGGGCAGCACCTCGTTCTCTGTCGTATGCACCAGATTCTGGTGCCGATCGACCAGAGCCGAGACCTCGCCTTCCCGAATGTCGCCGAAATCCGGCTGGGTACCATGCGATAACCCATAGGATTCACACCGATACCAGGACTTCTCGATGATTTCCTGATGCGTTTCGGTTTCCGTCACGCTATTTTCGGTGTTTTCGGCCGGATTGTTGTTATTGTCCAGCGTCACTGTGCACTCTCCCCGGCGACTCTGCCCATTCCGCTTGCCGGGTTACAGGCCGCCCAGACAGCCTATTCTGGCCAACTGTTCACAGAAGTCAATTGCCGACAATGAGGCATGAACAGTCGCATGAACAGTGCCGTGAACACTTTTGACTGTTCAGAATGAACACCTTATGAACATATTCGCACATTCGTTTTTGTTCTAATTGTTCGCCTCCGTTTCACCCAAATACTCTTTTTATCCTTGCAAATCATACAGTTAACCTGATTTCGCTTCGAAAACCACAATGATGGCACCGAAATTGAATAGATACCGCAGCGCCGACTGTCATGAGTGGACAGCGGCGACCCATAAAAACTAGAACGCGAGTACACACAATGTCTCTGATTCTCGAAAATGTCAGCAAGTCTGTTGACGGCCAGGACTGGATTCGCGATATCGATCTGACGCTGGAGCCCGGCTCCTTCAATGTGCTGCTGGGGCGAACCCTGGCCGGCAAGACCACCCTGATGCGTCTGATGGCAGGTCTCGAGCGACCCAGTTCCGGGCGGGTGATCATGAATGGGGTCGATGTCACGGGCACGCCGGTACGCCAGCGCAACCTGTCCATGGTCTACCAGCAGTTCATCAATTATCCGGCCCTGACCGTCTACGAAAACATCGCTTCACCCCTGCGTCTGGCCAAGCTGCCGCGCAAGGTCATCGACGAACGGGTGCGTGAAACCGCCGCCATGTTGCATATCGAGCACCTGCTGCACCGTCATCCGCTGGAGCTGTCCGGTGGCCAGCAGCAGCGCACGGCCATGGCCCGGGCCCTGGTCAAGGATGCCGATCTGATCCTGTTCGACGAGCCTCTGGTCAACCTGGATTACAAGCTGCGCGAGGAATTCCGCGAGGAACTGCGCGAACTGTTCAGGACCAAGAACTGCATTGCGGTCTATGCCACCACCGAGCCCAATGAAGCACTGGCACTGGGCGGGCATACGGCGGTTCTGCATGAGGGCCGGCTGCTGCAGTACGGCCGCACACCCGAAGTCTATCACCGCCCCAACGACATCCTGACGGCGGAAATGTTCTCCGAGCCGCCCATCAATGTGGTACCTGGGCTGGTCACCGATACCGAAGTGACCTTTGATGAAACCGTGCATTTCAAACTCAATGCGGATCTGCGCAGCCTGGAGCCGGGGCGCTACAAGTTCGGCGTGCGTGCTTCCCATATCGGTCTGGTACCGCATGCCGATGACGATCTGGAGCTACCGGTCAATGTGGATCTGGCCGAAATCAGCGGTTCGGAAACCTTCCTGCATGTGCGCAACGATCACTTCCAGCTGGTGCTGCACCTGTCCGGGGTGCACGAGTACAGCGTTGATGAAGAGATCAAGATCTATTTCCCGACCCACAAGATCTATGCCTTCGACATGGCCGGGTCGGTCGTGCATGTGCCGTCACGTCTGGGAGGATTCTGAACATGGCCGAGATTCGTTTGCGCTCACTGGCGCACACCTACGAAAAAGACCCGCAGTCCCCGGAGGACTATGCCATTCGCGAAATGGAGCATGTCTGGCATCAGGGGGGGGCCTATGCCCTGCTCGGCCCGTCCGGCTGCGGCAAGTCCACCATGCTGAACATCATTTCGGGGCTGCTGGAGCCCTCGCACGGTGAGGTCATTTTCGACACCCGCATCGTGAACGAGCTGTCACCGCAGGAACGCAACATTGCGCAGGTTTTCCAGTTTCCGGTGATCTACGACACCATGACGGTATTCGACAACCTCGCCTTCCCGCTGCGCAACATCAAGACCCCGGAACACCTGGTCAAGCCCCGGGTGCACGAGGTGGCCGACATTCTGGAACTGACGCCGCTGCTCAAGCGCAAGGCCAAGAACCTGAGTGCCGACGAAAAGCAGAAGGTGTCCATGGGCCGCGGCCTGGTGCGGGATGATGTCTCCGCCATCCTGTTCGACGAGCCGCTGACGGTGATCGATCCCCAGCTCAAATGGAAGCTGCGGCGCAAGCTCAAGCAAATCCACGAGCAGTTCAACATCACCATGATCTATGTGACGCACGATCAACTGGAAGCGTCCACCTTCGCCGAGAAGATCGCCGTCATGTACGAGGGCCAGATCGTCCAGTTCGGCACCCCGCGCGAACTGTTCGAGAAACCGGCACACACCTTTGTCGGCTTCTTCATCGGCAGTCCGGGCATGAATTTCCTCGATATCGAGGTGACGGATCAGGGCCTGCGCTACGGCGACATCACCATTCCGGTCAGTGAAAAGCGTCTGGCCGCAGCCCGAGCTTCCAGTTCCGACAACATCCGCCTCGGCATTCGTCCGGAGTTCATCCATGTCTGGGATGACCGCAACAGTGAGGCCTTCGAGGTCAGGGTCAAGGACATGGAAGACCTCGGCACCTACCGCATCATGACCTTCTGGTTTGGTGATGCCCTGATGAAGGCCCGCCTGCACGAAGATCAGCGTATCCCGCAGAAAAAGGCCTATATCAGCTTTCCCGAGCAGTGGCTGAATGTCTACATCGACGAGTTCCGCGTGGAGGTGGATGATGAATAAAGTCGAAAACAACAAGGCCTGGTTCCTCGTCCTGCCCATGCTGGTGCTGGTGGCCTTCTCCGCCATCATTCCGCTGATGACCGTGGTCAACTATTCGGTACAGGATATTCTGGGCCGTTCGGCCTTCTTCGTCGGCTCCGAGTGGTTTGTCCAGACGCTGAACGACTCGCGTCTGCAAAGTGCGCTGATGCGCCAGTTCGCGTTCTCGTTCACGATTCTGGCCATTCAGGTACCGCTGGGTATCGCCATTGCGCTGCTGATGCCGAAGAAAGGCTGGCAGGCCTCTGCCGTGCTGATCCTGATCACCCTGCCCCTGCTGGTACCGTGGAACGTGGTGGGCAGCATGTGGCAGATATTTACCCGGGGTGATATCGGCCTGATGGGCTACGGTATCCGGCAGTTGGGTTACCCGTACAACATTACCCGCAATGCCACCGATGCCTGGGTCACCATCATCATCATGGATGTCTGGCACTGGACGCCGCTGATCGCGCTGCTCTGCTACAGCGGCCTGCGCGCCATTCCGGAAGCCTACTATCAGGCGGCGCGTATTGATCGGGCCTCCAAATGGGCGGTATTCCGCTATATCCAGTTGCCCAAGCTGACCAATGTACTGGTGATCGGGGTGCTGCTGCGCTTCATGCATTCGTTCATGATCTACGCCGAACCTTTTGTACTGACCGGCGGCGGGCCGGGCAGTTCGACCACCTTCCTGAGCCAGACCCTGGCCACCATGGCCATCGGCCAGCAGGACCTGGGGCCGTCCGCCGCGTTCTCGATCATCTATTTCCTGATCATTCTCGCCGTGAGCTATGTGTTCTACGTCACCATCATGAACATGCAGAAAGACAAAGCTGAAAACAATGCAGGGGGTGCCTGAGATGAGCCAGTCCACGATTACCAATACCCAGGCTCGGTCCGAGGCCCCCGAAGTTACCAGCAGCAGCGGCCTGACACGGGCCGTCAGCCGGCAGAAGGGCGAGTCCGTGGGGCGCAATCGGTTCCTGCTGTCGATCTACCTGCTGTTCACGCTGCTGCCGATCTACTGGCTGATCAACATGTCGCTGAAGTCCAACCGGGAGATCCTGAGCGTGTTCTCCCTGTGGCCACAGGCGCTGACATTCGACAGCTACATCAAGATCCTGACCGACCCGTCCTGGTACATGGGCTATGTGAACTCGCTGACCTATGTGGCCATGAACATGACCATCAGCATTCTGGTGGCGCTGCCCGCGGCCTATGCGTTCAGCCGCTTCAAGTTCATCGGCGACAAGCATCTGTTCTTCTGGCTGCTGACCAACCTGATGGCACCGCCGGCGGTCTTCCTGCTGCCCTACTTTCAGTTGTATTACACGGTCGGGCTGTTTGACACGCATATTGCCGTGGCTCTGGCGCACTGCCTGTTCAACATTCCGCTCGCGGTGTGGATTCTGGAAGGCTTCATGAGCAGTGTGCCGAAGGAGGTGGATGAAACCGCCTATATAGACGGCTACAGCTTCCCGGCCTTCTTTATCAAGATCTTCATACCGATGATCCGCTCGGGTATCGGCGTGACCCTGTTCTTCCTGTTCATGTTCTCCTGGGTCGAGCTGTTGCTGGCACGGACGCTGACCGCGACCAATGCCCAGCCTATCGGGGCCATCATGACCCGGACCTCCACCGCCTCGGGTGTGGACTGGTCCACTCTGGCCGCCGCCGGGGTGCTGACCATAGTGCCCGGCATTCTGGTGGTCTATTTCGTCCGCAACCATATCGCCAAGGGCTTTGCCCTGGGCCGTACCTGAACAGGAGGGCAGCACTATGCAATGGATGGTATGGACCTTACCGACCGCCATATTCTTCAGCACCATCGCCAGCATTCTGGCCGGCATGACGGTCTGGCAGTTGATCTCGCCCACGGTGGAGCGCAAGGGGTTTCTGCCCATTGCCACCACCCGCGGCGACCGGCTCTTTATTGGTCTGCTGACGTCGGCCTATATCCACCTGGCTATAGTCGGCTTCACAGACATCAGTCTTTGGTTTGCTCTGGGCATCTCCATCCTCTGGATGGTGATTCTGATGCGCTGGGGCTAAGTCCAAATGGAAAGGACTCACTGAACGTCAGGGATGACTATTCGTGCAAGCAACGAGGTAAACATGAAAAATAACAAGACACTGTGCCTGTCCGTGTTGGCGAGCAGCCTGATAATGGCCTCCGGCACTCTGACGGCCAGCTCCCATGACGCCCGTGCCATTGCTGAAAGACTGGTTGATGAAGTCTTCCAGAACTCCACGCTGTCCCGGGAAGAACAGATCGAGGAGTTGCTCTGGTTCGCTGAAGCCGCCGAACCGTTCCGCGGCATGGAAATCCGGACCGTGGCTGAAGGCCTGGCCGTTCACGAGTTCGAGCGTGACGTCATGGCACCTGCCTTCGAAGAGTTGACGGGTATTCGCGTTACCCACAACATCATTGGAGAAGGCGATCTGGTCGACACCATGCAAACCCAGATGCAGTCCGGTCGTAATATCTACGACGGCTACATCAACGACTCTGACGCCATTGGTACGCACATCCGTTATGGCACTACCATCAACCTGTCCGAAGCCATGGAGAACGAGTGGGCGGGCTTCACGCTGCCAACGCTCGATCTGGAAGACTTCATCGGCATTCAATATACCACCGGACCCGATGGCAGCATATACCAGCTGCCGTCACAGCAGTTCGCGAACCTGTACTGGTTCCGCTATGACTGGTTCACCGATCCGGATCTGATGGCCCAGTTCGAAGACATCTACGGCTATCCTCTGGGCGTGCCGACCAACTGGTCTGCCTATGAAGACATCGCCGAGTTCTTCACCGAACATGTGGGTGAGATGAATGGCGAGCGCATCTATGGCCACATGGATTACGGTCGTCGAGACCCGTCACTGGGCTGGCGCTTCCATGACTCCTGGCTCTCCATGGCCGGCATGGGCAGCCCGGGCATTCCGTTCGGCAACCCCGTCGACGACTGGGGTATTCGGGTCGATGAAGATGCCCGTCCGGTGGGTGCCAGCATCACGCGCGGCGGCGGTACCAATGCGCCTGCATCCGTGTACGCCATGACCAAGGCTGTCGACTGGCTGCATGATTATGCTCCGCCCGAGGCCGCCGGCATGACCTTCGGTGAAGCTGGCCCGGTACCGGCGCAGGGTTCCATTGCCCAGCAGATCTTCTGGTACACAGCGTTCACCGCCGACATGATCGAGGACGGCGTGGCCGTGGTTGACGAAGATGGCATGCCGCTGTGGCGCATGGCTCCCTCGCCGACTGGCCCCTACTGGGAAGAAGGCATGAAAGTCGGTTATCAGGACGTGGGTTCCTGGACCTTCTTCGATTCCACGCCGGAAGACCGTCGTACGGCAGCCTGGCTGTTTGGCCAGTTCACCGTGGCCAAGACCGGTTCACTGGAAAAGCTGATGCATGGTCTGACGCCGATCCGCGAGTCTGACATCTTCTCCGATCAGATGACCGAAATGGCACCGCGTCTGGGTGGCCTGGTCGAGTTCTACCGCAGCCCCAACGAGAGCTGGTGGACACCGACCGGTACCAATGTACCGGACTATCCGCGTATGGCACCGCTGTGGTGGCAGAACCTGGCTCCGGTCATGAGCCGCGAAGTCACGCCGCAGGAAGGCCTGGACAACCTGGCCAACGCCATGGATGACATCATGGGTCGTCTGGCCCGGGCTGATGTGTTCGAGTCCTATGCGCCACGTCTGAACGAGGAGCGGGATCCCGAGTACTGGCTGAGCCAGCCGGGTGCACCCAAGCCGCGTCTCGACAACGAGAAGCCACAGGGCGTGACCGTGCCCTACGATGAACTGATGGAAGAATGGATGGCTGCGGGCACCCGCTGATACATCCGACCCCGAACAGGTGCGGGCGGATGAATTCATCCGCCCCGCCTGAACCCGAATCGGATGGTCAGGTTATGCGTTTCTCTGACTGTCCGATGCTACAACCTGTGTTTGTAGTGTCCCGTTTGGCCGCCCCTCAACGGCGGCCTTTTTTCGTCCGGCCACTGGCTGCCCAACCGGATCATCCGCCAACCGCCTCAGACTTGGAAGCTGGCCACCAGGTTGCGCAGATCACGGGCCAGGCTCTCCAGTTGCTCACTGCCCTGTTCCGCCGCCGCCGAATCCCGGGCCGCCTGTTCGGCGATCTCGACAATGCGGGCCAGACTGCTGCTGATCTCGTTGGCCACACTGGTTTGCTCGGTCACCGCACTGGCAATCTGCGTATTCATGTCATTGATGCGGGTCACCGCCTCGGCAACCCCATCCAGCGATGCCTCGGCTTCACGTGCCTGCTCTACCGTGGTCACGCCACGTTCGCGGCTGCTGGTCATGGCCTGCACTGCGTTGCGGGCGCCGGTTTCCAGGCGTTCGATCATGGCGTGAATCTCTTCCGTGCTGCTCTGGGTGCGACTGGCCAGGGTGCGGACTTCATCGGCCACAACAGCAAAACCGCGTCCCTGCTCCCCGGCCCGCGCCGCCTCGATAGCAGCGTTGAGGGCCAGCAGATTGGTCTGCTCGGCAATACCCCGAATCACATCCAGTACCGTGGTAATGGCTTCGACATCTTCCTCCAGCGAGTTCACCACCCTGGCGTTCTGTTCGATATCATCGGCCAGCGCCACAATGGCTCCAATGGCGCTGTGCACGATCTGCTGTGCCCGCCGCCCCTGCTCGTCCGCTTCGCGTGCGGCGGCCGACGCCGCTTCGGAACTGCGGGCCACCTCTTCTGCCGTACGCGCCATTTCCTGCGTGGCTGCCGCCACCTGGTCCGTTTCCTGTTGCTGGCGCAGCGCACCCTCACGGGTGCGTCGAGTCGTCTCGGCCGAACTCGCTATGGCCTTGTCCATGTCCGCGACCGAGTCGATCACGCGGGACACCAGGCCTCTGATCTTGTCGATAAAGCGGTTGAAGTCGGTCGCCAGGCCGCCAACTTCATCCTGACGTCGTACCGCAATCTGCCGGGTCAGGTCACCATCACCGTCAGCGATCTCGGTCAGGGCCGCATTCAGGCTGCGTATGGGTCGGCTGACCAGCTGATTGAGCAGCCCGAACAGGGCGCCCAGCAGAATCAGTACCAGCAGAATGTTCTGCAGGGTTACCTGCAGCAGGGAATCCCGCAGCGCCTGCTGGACCGCCGAAGCATCCTGATAGATCAGCGCGCGGCCGACCAGAGCCTCCCCCCAGTGCAGCTCGACATCCCGGCCATTTCGGGCTTCATAGGCGGCAGGGTCGGCATCCACGATCTCTCCCTCGGCATCCGTCTCCATACCCACGATCAGGGCGCCCTGATCATCGAAAACGAAGATGGCGCTGATCACATCAGCCGCCACTTCCGAATCGACAATCAGCAGGGCCTGACTGGGCGAGAAGTTCCAGATCGCAGGCGGGATGCTCTGCTGCAGGCGAAATACCACGGCATCCACCTGCCGTTCAAGCTGGCCGGAGAGCGCGGTTTCATTCGTACGGTAGTTGTTCCAGGCGAACACCGTGAGCATGATGATGACTACGGCGCCCGTCACGGCGTTAAAGCGGAAACTTATTCGGTTCAATACAGACATAGCGGACCTCCACCGGCATTAAAAGACGGTGTTTGTGGTCCCGTGTGAGGCGCAATCGAATGCGGGCATCCGTTCGAGCCGGATGTCGATTATTATTATCCTGCTCTATGTTATAGCGGCAGGGCCAGAATGCAACTTGAGGAACAGTTTTCATGGCGATACCCAGACTTTTCAAATCCGACACCCCGGCCGCCGCTCTGACGGCCTTCGAGGTAGCCCGTCTGCCTGCCGTCAGTTTCGGGCCGGGCCGTATCGGTCAGTTGCCTGCCGAGATCCGGCGCTTCGGCCAGACGGCATTGCTGATTACCGGCGGCCGCTCCTTTGTCGAGTCAGAGCACTGGTCGCCGCTCACCGGGGCGCTGCAGGCGCAGGGCGTCGAATGGCACCATGAAACCATTCGGGGCGAGCCTTCTCCCGAGCGCGTGGACAGCATCGTGGACCACTACCGTGCGCAGTCGATCGACGTTGTAGTGGGCATCGGCGGTGGCAGCCCGCTGGATGCGGCCAAGGCCATTGCCGGCCTGTTGCGCACCGGAACCTCGGTCATGGACCACCTCGAAGGCGTCGGCCGCGGCCAGCCCTACACCGGCCCGGCCGTGCCCATGATCGCCGTGCCCACCACGGCCGGCACCGGCAGTGAAGCCACCAAAAATGCGGTATTGAGCCAGCCCGGCGCGAACGGCTTCAAGAAATCCTTCCGCGACGACCAACTGGTGCCGGCACTGGCCCTGCTGGACCCGGATCTGCTGGCCAGCTGCCCCAAAAGCCAGATCGCCGCCAATGGCATGGATGCCTTTACCCAATTGCTGGAGTCCTACGTCTCCGCCAACGCCAGCCCCTTCACCGATGCCCTGGCCTGGTCGGGCCTGCAATCATTCCGCGCCGGTTTCTGGCCGGCCTGGGAACCCGGCCACCCCGAGTCCGCCGCCGGTTACGGCCATATGCTGTATGCGGCCTGGCTGTCGGGCGTCACCCTGGCCCAGGCCGGCCTGGGCTCCGTGCACGGGCTGGCTTCACCTCTGGGTGCCTTCTTTCCCATTCCGCACGGCGTGGTCTGCGGCACCCTGGTCGCCGCAGCCAGCGCGGTCAATATCAGTGCACTGCAGGCCCGCGCCCCGGATTCACAGGCCCTGCCCCGCTACGCCGAAGTCGGCCGCCTGCTGACCGGCGATGCCAGCCTGACCGACCCCGCAGCCCTGACCGCACTGGTCGACACCCTGAACAGCTGGACCGAGCGCCTGCAGATACCGCGACTGAGCGCATATGGCGTCACCAGGGACGACTTCGCCCGCATCTGCGCCAACGCACGTGGGGGCAGCATGAAGACCAATCCGATTGTGGTGACTGATGAAGAGTTGGAGAGGGTGCTGGAGCGGAGGCTTTGACCGGTAGACGGTAGACGGTAGACGGTAGACGGTAGACGGTAGACGGTAGACGGTAGACGGTAGACGGTAGACGGTAGA
>NZ_SRMF01000006.1 GCF_004768465.1 Natronospirillum operosum | reverse complement strand
TATCCGCCCAATCCGGTTGATGCTGGAGCGTCAAGAAATGATGGTTGCGTGAGAAAGCGGATACTTCAGGACCGACGAAACCGGCTTGGTGAGATAACCCACGGCACCCTGCCGCTTGCCCCAGACGCGGTCTGTCTCCTGGTCCTTGGTGGTGACCATGACCACCGGTATATGCGATGTTTCCACATCGCTGGTCAGTCGGCGCGTCGCCTGAAAACCATTCATCTCCGGCATCACGATGTCCATAAGGATCACATCAGGCTGCTCTGCCCGGGCGACATTGATGGCCTCGTTGCCGTCTACTGCTTTCAGGACCGAATGACCTGCATTTTCCAGGGCCTTGCGAAACGTCTCCAGCGTACTGGGAGAGTCTTCAACCACCAATATACGGGCCATCAGAGTTCCTTTACTTGCTTGTTACAGGTCGATTCTAGCAAAGCTTCCGTAGCCCTCTCCAGAGATAATCGGGTCTCTGACGCTGATCAAAAGGGTTGCAGTCACAAATCTGGCAAAAAAATCACACTATTTTGCGAATTAGAACACTGTTCTCCCCATATTTTTACAGTGGTCGGTGTAATATAGTCTGTACAATGACACGCCACTGAGCCATTCCCTGAATGTAAGCGGATGACAACAACTATGAATCAATCTGGCCCGGAGAGGCGTCGAGCAAGGATCTCGCGGCAACAGATTCTGGAAACCGCCTCCCACTTGTTGCAGGAGCACGGGGCCCGGGGCGTATCCATACGGAAAATCGCCAGCCTGATACCCTGTGCCCCCCCGTCCATCTACTACTACTTTACCAACAAGGAGGACATCCTTGATGCACTGGTAGAAGTACCGCTGGGCGAACTGATCGAAGCATTGGACCGAGTGCGCCTGAGCAGCTCGGAGCCGCAGGCTATCCTTATGGCCTATGCACGGTTCTGGCTGGAACGGCGCAGTCAGATGTCCCTGCTGTTTCTGCCGGGCCACTGGGGCCAGCAATCGCTATTCCGCCATTATCGGTATCGGCAGGTCGAGGCTCTTATTGAGGAGGCGCTGGGGGGTGACCCTCTGCGTGCAGAGGGCTATCTGGGTCTGGTCAACGGGCTACTCTTCAAGATCCAGAATTCGGACTTCCCCACCGAACGCGCCATTCAGATGGTCGACCAGACCTTGAAGCGCGTCCTCTGAGCCAGCGCGTGCAGCGCGCTTTGGCTCAGCTGCTGGCTTTCCGTCTTGACTGAACCGACTCGGGGGGCAGCGCAGGTGCTTCCAAGCCCAGACTCTCCCTGATCACCTCGCGGCTGTACTCCGCCAGTTCCCGGCGCTGTGAACCGATTCTGGTAATCGGTTCCGGGGCGAACAGCGTGATGTCCAGCCTCTTTTCTCCCAGCAACTGCCAGAGATTGCCCAGCAGAGTCTGCCCGTCCGTATAGGGCACGGACGGATGCGGTTGCGGCTCGTGGTCGTAGCGTATCGCCAGCGGAATGACGGGTTGCTCGAGCGCTATGGCGGTCGAGAACAGGCGCGGGTGGAAACGGCGCAGATAATGACCCGGCCCGGTTGTGCCCTCGGGGAAAAAGATGACCCCATGGCCCTCGCGCATGCGCTCGGACATGGCCTGTGCCAACTGGCTGGACTCACCACCACCGCGACGGATGAACAGGGTGCCGGCCTGTGCGGCCAGAAAACCGATCACCGGCCAGCGCCGCACTTCGGCCTTGGAAACGAAGTGGACAGGTGCCTGGCTGCCTATGACCACAATGTCCAGCCATGAAATATGGTTACAGATCCACATGCCCTTCCGTGGCTCGATGCTGCCGACGACATGCACATGGGCGTTCATGGTGCCGAGCAGCCGACGATACCACCAGGCCGCCACCTTCAGGGTGGTGTCCATGCTGGAGATGCCGAGACGACGGGGCAGCCAGAGTCCCAGCGTCAGCAGCAGGCCCAGTACTACCAGCACTGCGAAAATGACAAACCGAACCAGGCGTCGCAATAAGATCATGCGGCGGAGTTTCCTTCTGTATCAATAATGGGCGCCAGTATACCTGAACCTGAAGGTCCTTTGCGGTTTCCCGATGAATCGGAATGGCCCAGGACACTAGCAAACCCACTGACCAGAGCCGAGCCGGAATGATACCCTGCAATCATACGCGTGCACTATGCGGTGTACAGCAGACGAAGGACGATAGATAAAGATGGTGTCTACCTTCAATACGGCGTCGATCAGTGTCGAGACCGCCTGGCAGATGCTGCTGGGTATCGTGGCCGGCAACAGTGATCCGAACCTGAAGCCCGGCCCAGACGGTATCTGGACGCTGGCAGCCGAGGCCAGATCCCGGCTCAGCGCGGAGGCGGAACAGTTGCTGGATCTGTATCTGCCGCTGTGCAGAGCGCCGGGCACGGCCTGGGTGATGGGCCAGCTCGGGCAGAGTCTGGATGGCCGCATTGCCACCTCGAGCGGTGAGTCGCGGTACATCAATGATACCGCCGGTATCACCCACTTGCATCGGCTGCGGGCACTGGTTGATGCGGTCATTGTCGGCGCCGGCACCGCACAGGCGGATGATCCGCAGCTGACTGTGCGTGCAGTGCCCGGGTCCAACCCGGTGCGGGTGGTACTGGACCGCAGTCGATGCCTGCCGGATTCGCTGGGGCTGTTCACCGATGCGGCGGCACCCACGGTGCGGGTGGTGCATGCCACGGGCACAGAGCCAACAGAGCAGGAGGGCAGGGTAAAAGAACTGGTCCTGCCAATGGGCAATGACCAGGCCGGTGCCGAGGCAGATCTGATCGCCGCGCTGCAGGGACTGGGTTTGCACCGGATTCTGGTCGAAGGCGGCGGGCTGACGGTGTCCCGCTTTCTCGAAGCCGGGCAACTCGACCGCCTGCACCTGATCGTAGCGCCAGTCATCCTCGGCTCGGGGCGGCCCGCCTTTACCCTGGCACCGCTGGATCAACTGGACGATGCACTGCGCCCGGATTTTCGGCGCTTCGAGCTGGGCCCGGATACGCTGTTCGATCTTTCCTTCGACTGAGCCAGGGTCTCGCCCAGCACGGTCAGCAAGCCCGGCAGACTGGACAGCAGGATCAGCACCCCATACAGCATGGACAGCGCCACGCCTTCGGCGGCAGGCAGGCCCGCCAGCGGCCAGAGCAGTGCCGCCACGCCCTCCCGTACTCCCCAGCCTGATACCGTGAATGGCACCAGCATGCCCAGCAGGACCAGTGGAATCAGCGGCAGCAGGGTCAGCGCCGGGGTACTGACCCCAAGGGCCCGGGCACAGAGCAGAAACAGCAGCAGGTAGCTGCCCACCACGGCAAGTGATGACAGCCCCTGCCAGACCACCACCGGCCAGCGCAGCAGTGCACGGCCGGCATCCTCACGCAAGACGGTACCCAGGCGCTTCAATGCCGGCAGGCGCAGCCGTTTCAGGGCGGCGGCCATCGCCAGCACCAGTATCAGCAGGGCACCCAGAATCGGCAGTTGCTCCCCCGCCATCTGCAGCAGGGTGTCGGCGACCTGACGCCCGCTGACGGTGGCCAGCAACAGGACTGCCAGCAATGGCAGCAACACCAGTTGCCCGGACAGCCGCTCGAGCATGACGGCACGGATGGCGGCGCCATACTGACGTCCGGAGGTCGACAGACGGACGCCATGGCGCAGACCTCGGGCTACATCCCCCATGACACCGCCGGGCACAACCTGATTGACCAGGGTGGACAGAAAATAGTCGGCCACGGCGCGGCGGAATGACAGCCGCAATCCGAGCTGGCGGGCGGTATACCACCAGCGTCCGGCCGACAGTACGATCTGCAGTGCACCCACCAGCAAGGCCAGACCAAGCCAGCCGGGGTGCAGTGTGGCGAACTGGGCCAGCAGGGCCTCGGGGTCAATCCACAGCAGGACCAGAACCAGCAGACCGATAGCCACCAGCCATTTCAGCAGGGGTTGCCAGCGCACGGCGACGGTCATCATTGTGGTTCGGGGGGCAGCGCCAGCAGATCGGTATGACCCACCTGCAGCGTGCACTCCGGGCTGCCGGCCTGTTGCAGGTGCTGCTGTGCCCAATCGGCAAAGGCCTTGGCCCGCTGCGGTCGCTGTTCGCTGGCCGCGTCCTGCCAGCCCAGAACCAGACCGCGCTGCAAAGCCGCGTGCTGTGGTGGTACCGTCCAGGGGCTGGGGGCCGTGCTGACGCGATAGCCTGCAGCCTGCAGTCGGGTCTGCAGGGCTTCGGTTGCCTTCGGGCCCAGGCCGGCTCCGAATGGACCACTGGCCTGCTGGTGTTCGTTGAAGGCCTGGCGCACCTCTGCATCCAGCGGATGGGGCTGACTGAAGGCGAATTCGCCGTTGTAGCTCAGGGTGACCAGCAGCGCGGCCTGACGGTGTTGCAGGCCGCGCACCAACTGGTCCAGCCAGGGTGCGGCGACCAGATCGATCAGTGCCGAAGCGGTGACCACGCCGGTGTCCGTGTTGAGCAGGTGCTGCCAGGTGCCCGGGTCACGCAGGTCGGCCTCGATGGTGTTGAAATGCACCGGGCCATGATCGCGGTCGCGGCTGCCGATACTCAGCCGCGCCGCGTCGCTGAGCAAGCGCTCGTCGTGGTCGACCAGCGACCAGCTCTGCGGGCCGGGCAGCAAGGGGGCCAGATAGCGCAGATTGGAACCGCGACCGCAGCCCAGGTCAACCAGCTGCAGTGGTCCTGAGCGGTCGGTCTGCTCCAGCCAGGCTGCCAGTTGCTGACTGAGCGTCATGGCCCGGGCGGCGTGATCCACAGGTTCGCGCAGGGTCAGCCAGTCGGTGTCAAAGTGGTCGCGGATGGCGCCGGGGCGGGTGTCGGTCATGGCAGTCTTCATTGCAGGTTCGTGGGCTGTGATGGGGCCGGCGCCAGCGACGGCTGTGCCAGCAGGTGTTCGACCGCGTGCACAAAACGTTCGGCTGCCTGCGGCCAGTCGGCCAGGCGCGCCGCCTGAAGACGCGCGCCCGCCCGCAGAGTCTGATAGGGCTCGGGCTTCGACAACAGCTCGGCCAGGGTTGTTTGCAATGCCATTACATCGCCGGGCGGCACCGTGGTGCCTGCGCCAACGGGCAGGGTGTCAGGCAGGGCGCCCCCTGTTGTGGTCAGCACCGGCACACCGTGCCGCACGGCTTCGGTGATTACCATGCCATAGGTTTCGAAATGCGACGGCAGCACCAACAGGTCCGCCCGTGCATACCAGTCGGTCAGATGCTCCGGCGGCAGGGCCCCGGTCAGGGCGACTCGATGCTGCAGCCCATGCGACTGGAGCTGGCCCTGCAGGTGTCGCGCATAGTCCGGTGCCAGATCGGCACTGCCGACCAGCGTGCAGTGCCAGGACAGATGCTGCAGCTGTGCCAGCGCATCCAGCAATATGTCCTGGCCCTTGCGGGGTATCAGGTTGCCGACACAGAGCAGTTGCAGGCGGCCACCGGGTTGCTGGTCTACGGGCATGTCGGCTGGTGCCGGGTCTGTACCCGGCTCGGCAACCTGAATGCGCTGCACCGGCACTCCGTACTCGGTCATCAGCCGGGCACAGTAGGGGCTGGTGGTGATGACACCGCTGGCGTAGCGCAGGGCCTCGGTCTCGCGGCGGTGCCAGGCGGCCGCAGTGGCACGGGCCAGGCCGGTCTCGGCGGCCAGCGGCAGGTGCTCCAGCACCAGCAGGCGCAGGCGCTGTGCCTCCTCGGCCCAGACTTCGGGCAGTGCCGCATAGGCCAGACCGTCCACAATGACGATGCTGCCATCTTCCAGCGTGGTTAATGCAGCCCGAGCGCTGCGGGCGGCAGCGGTGTCGCCGGCCGGGAAGCGGCCATCCAGACTCTGTAACGGCACCGCAATGCCGCGCTCGGCCAGGGCCCGGCGCATGCGCTGGTTGTACAGGTGGCCGCCGGTCCACTGGTCCGGGTCGCCGGGTACCAGCCAATGCAGCGCCGGAATGGCCGTCTCAGCCATGCAGAGGACCCTCGTAGCTGGCCCAGGCGATATGGGATTCTCCCAGCGTGACTCTGAGGTCGCTCAGGCCCTTGCCTGTGGGGCCCAGTCGGCCGGCGGCGATGGCCTCGCGCATACGCTCGAACAAGGTGCGGGCCATGAATTCGGTGGTCGTATTGCGGCCCTTGAACTCTGGCAGTTCATCCAGATTCTGGAAATTCAGCGGCGCCAGCAGCTCCTTCAGTACCGTGCTGGCCAGGCCGATGTCGACAATCAGATCATCGTCGTCGAGGTCGGGCCGCATGAAGGTCATGTCCACCACATAGGTGGCGCCGTGCAGATTCTGCGCCGGGCCGAAGATATCGCCCTTGAAACTGTGGGCAATCATCAGATGGTCGCGGACGGTCAGTGCGTACATGGAATCTCCTCAGTAGTCGATACGGTGACAGAGCGCCGAACCGGGGTGCCGGCTAAGGCGCTGCAGGGTGGCGGGCAGGTCTTCGAAAGCACTGTGTTCGTTGATCAGGGCATCCAGTTCGGGCGCGACCAGCAGTGTCAGGGCCAGAGCCAGACGCTCGGAGTGCGTCCAGCGTGGCCGCTGCCGGGGCGCCACCTGTCCTACCTGGCTGGAAATCAGCTGCAGGCGGCGCGCGTGGAAGGCTTCGCCCAGCGGCACGCTGACTGCCTGCCGGCCATACCAACTCATTTCGATTACTCGGGCTTCCTGGCCGGCCAGTCCCAGAGCTGTGGTGAGACCGGCCGGAGCGCCGCTGACATGAAAGACCAGGTCGCGTTTGGTCCGGGCCTGGTCAGGCGTCGCAAACCGGCACCCCAGGTGCGTGGCCAATTCGGCGCGTTCGGGGTTGATGTCTATCAGTTCGACTTCGGTACCGGGCAGGCGCGCGCTCAGCCAGCCGAGCAGCAACCCGACCACGCCACCCCCGATGATGGAGATCCGGTCGCCGATGCGAGGGCCGGCATCCCACAGGCCGTTGACGGCGGTCTCCATATTGGCGGCCAGCACTGCCCGTGCTGCCGGCACCGCTTTCGGCAGCGGCAGAACGGCAGTGGCGGGCACCACATAGTGGCTCTGATGCGGATGCAGACAGAACACGGTCTGACCCAGCAGGCTCTTGGGCCCGGCTTCCACCAGGCCGACACTGGCGTAGCCGTATTTGACCGGGCCGGGAAAGTCACCCTGTTGAAAGGGTGCGCGCATCCGTTGGTATTCCGAAGGCGGCACCTGGCCATTGAATACCAGCGCTTCGGTGCCGCGGCTGATACCCGAATGCAGCGCCCGCACCCGCACCTGATCCGTGTCGGGTGGCGCCAGCGTCTCTGTACGCAGGGCGCCCCGGCCGGGCTCTTCAACCCAGAACGCCTGTGCTGTGGTGGCAGTCATAATACCTCGCCCTGGTCTGTGAATTCCTGGTCACGCCGGTCTGCTCATTGCAGATACGTTGGCCGGTTTCAGCTTAGATCAGACTGGCACGGAAATCAGGCCTGACCGCTTGCCTGAGGGCAGCCCGGCCTCAGCGCCAGAGATCGCGGATCGGCGTCTGCGGTGAAAAGCGCCACGCCACCTGAGCCTGCAGCAGTTCCGCCGAAGCCAGAGCATCCACGGTAGCATGATGCGGCGGATAGAACGGCAGATTGAAACGACTGCGGGCATCGGCCAGGCGGATGGATTTGGGCTGGTGCCCCAGAAACCGGCTCATGAAGCCGGGTACACGCTTGCGGTAAACGCGTGCCTCGAGTTCCATGGTATCGACGACCGGGAATTCCAGTCCGGCGCCATAGCAGCGCTGCGCCGCGTGGTACAGGAACAGTCGTTCGATGGCCCGATAATGCACCACCACAACCTGACCGCGCAGCGTCGTCAAGAGTTCAGGCAGCACCTGGCTCATGGGCGGCGCGGCGGCCAGATCGGCATGCGTGATCTGGTGGATCTGTACCGATTCGGCCGACAGCGTTGTTTCCGGCTGCACCAGCCACTGCCGGCTTTCACCCCAGCGTATGCGTGCCAGTGAAAAGGGGACCAGGCCGATGCTCAGTATGCTGTTCTGTTCCGGGTCGATGCCGGTGGTTTCAAGGTCCAGCGCCGTGAATGGTACCTGCTCCAGAGGCGTGTCCGGCGCCACGGCGCCGGCACTGTAGAAAGCCTGCAGATCAGGGGACTGTGCCTGGTCGGCCAGTGTCGTCAGGCGCTGGGACCAGTCCGGTACTTCGACCTGTTGGTGTGCTGGCCGGAACATGGTCAGCGCGTGCTCTGGGGGCGATAGCGGAACTTGAGAAAGCGCTGCGCATTGCTCAGTACCTGAAAGGCATCCTTGAGGTTGCGGCGTTCGAAACTGGACAGCTGCTCCGGATCAATGTTGTTGACGGGCTCGCGTCCGGCTTCGATGTCCCGGGCCTGATGGCGTATTCGCACCAGCGAGATGAACTCCAGGGCATCACGCAGGTCACTGGCGGCCTGGGCGGTCAGAAAACCGGCCGCCACGGTATCTTCCAGGCGGCGAAATGAATTCTGCGCGCGCGAGCCACTGGCCAGTGCATGCACGCGAATGACGTCCACCAGCGGGGCGGTGCCCCGGCGCTTGAGGTTGATGGAGTTGCGATGGCGGCCGCTTTTTTCCACCACGAAATCCTTGAAGAAACCGAGCGGCGGTGTGCGGTTCTGTGCATTGCGGGCCAGGCAGCCGAGAAAGCCGGGAGTCTTGCTGGCTTCGTCGGCGATCAGGGCCTGCAACTGGTCAGCCATATGGGTGTCGCCGTGTACGCCGTCCAGATCGAAAAATATGGAGCTGTTGAGCAGGGACTGGGCACTGGGTCGGCGAATCCAGTCGGTGAAGTAGTGCTGCCACACATGCAGGGGCTGGCGCCAGGTCGGATTGGTGGCCATGATGTCACCCTTGCAATAGGTGTAGCCGACGGTAGCCAGGCCGTCGCATACAAAGTGGGCCAGGGCTTCGAAGTAGGCATCGTGCTCGGCCGGTACAAAGCTGTCATCCAGTACCAGAGCGTTGTCCTGATCGGTGCGCAGGTACTGCTCATCGCGGGCCATGGAGCCCAGGGCCAGGAAGCAATAGGGCACGGGGGGCGGGCCGAGCTTCTGTTCTCCCAACTGCAGCAGATGCTGCTTGAAACTGCGGCCTATGGTGGCCATGGCGCTGCCGACCATGTGGGAATTGGCGTCTTCGTTGACCATGCGCACAAAGGACGCCTTGACCTCCGGTACCAGAGCCTGCAGGGCTTCGACACTCTGCTGATGGAAGATATTGCGCACCACGAACAGGCTGTTCTGCGTTTCGTGGCTGATGATGTCCGACAGGTCGATCAGACCGATCGGTTTCAGCCGGTGCATTACCGGCAGGTGATGCACGTTTTCGCGCAACATGATCAGCAGGGCCTCGAACAGGTACTGATCGTCCTGCACCGTGACCACATCCGACGACATGATGTCCCTGACCGGCGTATCGTACGGCAGGCCCTGCGCGACCACACGCCGGCGCAGGTCGCGGTCGGTGATGATGCCGGCCATGGCGCCGCCGGTGGTGCGGGGGTCGCCTTCGTCTCCCGACTCCGGTACCACCAGCACCGAGGACACATTCTGCTCGGTCATGATGGCGGCCGCGGTGCGAATATCGGCGCGCTCGGATACAGTAACCGGTGCGCGGGTGATCAGTCGGCCCACGCGGGTGGTCATCAGTTCGTTGCGACTGCCCTCGTTGGCTGTGGCCTGGCGCAGGCGGGTGCGGTCCTCTATTTCGACAAAGGTGGCAAAGGACCCCACCTGGTCAAACAGGGCCCGAAACAGATCGCCCGGAATAAAGTAGATCAGGGTGTCTTCCAGCGCCCGCGCCGGGAAGCGGACCATGCCTTTCATCAACAGACCCAACTGGCCGAATATCTCGCCCTCGCCGAGCCGGTTGTAGAGCTCCCCTTCGTGGCGGTAGATTTCGACACCGCCACTGCGGATATAGTGCAGATCTTCGATGGGATCGCCAGCCTGAAGAATCGTACTGCCGGCACGGAAATAGGCCACCTCGACCCGGCTCGCCAGCGTATTCAGCCAGTCGTCGGACAGCAGGCTGAAGGGCGGATGCCGCCGCAGGTGCTCACGAATGTCCAGTTGCTCAGCCTGCATGGTTTCGAATCTCCAGTCGGGGCGGCCAGCATGGTCTAGAATGAGAGTCTAGCACTGGCTGGCCCGACAACGACAGGGGCAGCAATCTGCCGACGGGCATGACTCGTATTGCTCATACACCTTCTGCTCCAGGTTAATGCCATGACCGCTTTGCTACAGGCTCTGGAAACTTCGGTTCTGCGACGGCACCCGGGCATGGAGCTGCTGGGCGGCGGCCTTCTGGTGCTGCTGCTGGCAGCACCGTTTGCGGTTGCTACCGGTGCCGACCAGCGCTATCTGGCGGTGGTGCTGGTGTTGTACGCGCTGCTGGCGACACTGGTCTGGCAGACCTGGCCTGGCGCACAGGAAGCCGCCCGCAGTGGCGGTGAATGGCGCCATTGGTGTGGCTTGAGCTGGCTCAGTCTGGGGCCCGCCAACCGGGTCACGCTGGTGCGCGCATTGCTGATGATCCTGGTCTTGTCAGCGTTGCCTTTCCCGGTCTGGGCTGCGCAGCAGGCCTGGGCGCTGGCCGGACTGAGCCTGCTGGCGCTGAGTCTGGATGGTCTGGACGGTTGGGTGGCACGGCGCACTGGCTCAGTGTCTGCCTATGGTGCCCGCTTCGACATGGAGGTCGATGCGGCCTTCATCATGGGGCTGGCGCTGCTGCTGGTGGTGCTGGAGCGAGCCGGTATCTGGGTGCTGGCGCTGGGCCTGATGCGCTATGCCTTTGTGCTGGCGGGCTGGCGCTGGTGCTGGCTGAACCAATCTCTGCCACCCAGCTTTCGGCGTCAGTTTGTCTGTGTCTGGCAGGTGGCGACGCTGCTGGCTTGCATGCCGCCCTGGTTGCCTGCCTGGGCCAGTGTGTCGGCGCTGGCCGTGGCGCTGGTGCTGCTGACGGTTTCTTTCCTTACCGATGTGATCTGGCTGTATCGACAGCAAGGTCAGTCTGAATCGCCGTAGACTCTGTGCAGTGACTGGCGGAAAGCATCCATGCCGGGCGCCGCGGGCGCCTGCTCGGTGCCCGGCCAGAAACCATCGACCAGAGTCTGTGCAAAGGCGTCGGCCTGCAGCCAGTGTACCCACGCGTCCAGCAAGTCCTCATCCTGGCTGATCAGATGCACCGGCACAGCGCGATTGACCTCGGTGCTGGTCACTATGGGTGGTGCCTCATGGTCCCCGATGGCAATCAGCAGGGCGTCCTCGGGCAGGTACCGTTCGGCATAGTCCGCCACCACCTGCAGGCTGTATTCGATCGAATCCAGATAGTACTCACGCACTTGGGCATTGTCCTGGAAGACCTCGTCCGGAGAGGGATGGCTGTTTGCATGCTGATGAAACAGTTGGCCATCGTCCACCTGATCCCAGTCCACAATGGGAATCACGGGTACCCAGGGGGCATGGCTGCTGATCAGGGCCACTTCCGCAAACAGCGGGCCTTCTGCTTCCTGGCGCAGCCCGTGGTACAGCCAACTGAGTGTGTACTGGTCCGGCATGGTGAAAAAGTTCATGGCGGGCCCTGCATAGCCCATGGTTCTGGCATCGTGAATGCCGTCAAAGCCGTACTGGTCGGCTACCGGCCAGTCCCGTGTATTGGCCGGCATTACGGCATGGGTCTGATGGCCGGTGGCGCTGAAATCGGTTACCAGGGTCGGTTTGCTGCTGTCCAGCATGGTTTCATACAACACCTGATTGGGCAGCCACTCGCCGCTAAGCAGGGTGCCGTGCGCGAGCCAGGACTGGCCACCCTGAATGGGTGCGATCAGGCGACCGGTCAGCGCCTGCATACCGGTACCGTCGAGTTGCTGCTCGATGGCAGCCAGGAGGCTCCGAATGGCGGGTGCATACTCGGGGTCAACAATGGCCTCCATGCCGTAGGATTCGACAAACACCAGATACACATCACGTCCGGCGAGACCGGGCAGAGCAGTTGGCTCGGCCCGGGCCGCTTCCGTGGCCAGCGTGCGGGCAAATTCCCGCTGTTCCTGCCGGGTCTGTTGCGCTTGTCGCCACTGATCATGCAGGGTGCTGATGCCTTCGGCGGCCACCGGTCCGCGGCCGGCGTCGGCCGCACCCGCCGCGATCAGGCCGAGGGCCAACAGGCCGCTGCCGGCCCATCTGGCCGTGCCGGAGCGGGCGTGCAGCCCGGCAAGCAGGCGCCCCAGCATGAAGGTCAGACCGCTGATGGCCAGGGCACCGCCCAGCGCAATCAGGACGGTCGCGACCACTCCCAGATTGGTCAGAGAGAGGTCATAGGCCGAACGCAGCAGGGGAAAATCCAGATAGAGATTCAGGGCTCGGCCCAGACTGGTGCGGACCAGAATGTCGAATCCCGCGATCAGTGCGGCGACGACATAGAGCACGCCGATCAGATAGGCCGGTACTGCCCGCCAGGCTCCGGCTGGCAGCAGCAGGAACAGGCCGGTCAGCAGCAGGGCTTCGGCGGCAAACAGCGGCAGGCGCCCGCCCCAGGCCTGCGGCCAGGCTACGGCCACAAACAGCAGGTTCAGCAGCAGTAGAACAACGACTGTCCGACGCATGTCTTGTGCTCCTTCCCGGGTGTCAAGGGTCTGCGGTGCCCGTTCAAGCCGGGTGCCTACGCAGGGCAGCGCTATTTGGATGTCCGCAGGCGCTTACAAAAATATTGGGACACTGTTCAAAGTATCTGCTACTTTTCTAATAGAGCGGGCCGAATAAAAGTATCATGAATATCGGTCTTCAGCCGCAGATCTTGCCTGTTAAGGCAAGCGGTAGTGTTCATTTACTGACCGTGAGATCAACAATGGCAGCGCAGTACAAGGGTATACCGAAACAGGGTGAGACGCTCGACACCCTGGTAACGCTGGCACAGGATAACCCCTGCCCCGTACTTGTGCTGTCATTTGATGGACGGTTGCTGGATGCCAATGCCGGCAGTTGGCTGGTCATGGATCATTGGCAGGCCAGCATCGGACAGCCCATTCCCGAACCCTGGCTGAGCCTGGCGCTTGCAGCTGCGGGCTCTGGGGAGACCATGGAAGATCAGCTTTCGGTCGGCATGGTCAGTATTTCACTCCTCTTCTTCCCCGCCGTACCGCACAAGCAGATTTATGTCTTCGGCATGGATGTTTCGGTGCAGAAGCAGATCGAGCAGAAGGTGGCACTGAATGCCAAGGTGTTCGAATCCACCACCGAGGGCATCCTGATCATGGATGCCGATATGCGCGTGATCGATGCCAACCCGGCTTACTCCGAGATCACGGGATATGGCCCGGGAGAGGTGCTGGGTGAGACTGCGGCCTTTGCCGACCCGGCCCGGCAGAGTGCCGAGTTTCTGAATGAACTGCAGGCGAGTCTCGCGCAGAAAGAGTCCTGGCAGGGTGAACTCTGGAGCCTGCGCAAGGATGGAGCGCGTTATGCCGAGTCGCTGTCCATTTCGGTCATCAAGGATGAAAGCGGGCAGGTGACACATTATACGGCTGTATTGACCGATATTACCCTGCAGAAACGGGCTGAAGAGCAACTGCTACAGATGGCTCACTTTGACATGCTGACGGGCCTGCCCAATCGACGGCTGTTTCACGACCGGTTGAGTCAGGCCATTCTGTCAGCTGAGCGGTCGGCCGAATGTATTGCCGTCATGCTGGTTGACCTGGATGGCTTCAAGCTGGTCAACGACCACCTGGGCCACATTGCCGGCGATCAGATGCTGGAGCTGATCAGTCAGCGTATTGCCGCCAGTGTTCGGGCCAGTGATACCGTCGCCCGCATGGGCGGGGACGAGTTTCTCGTCCTGCTACGCCATCTGGGCAGCCTGCAGGACGCAGAGATGATCGCCGACAAGATTCTGCAGGCGGTGTCTGCCCCTGTCATGATGCAGGACCATGAGATTTTCCTGACTGCCAGTATAGGTGTCAGCGAACACCGGAAGGGGCAGACCAGTGATCAGTTGATGCGCCTGCTCGACAGTGTCATGTATCAGGCCAAGAATGAAGGCAAGAACAGTTATCGTTTGGTCGGCATACAGACCCACGAAATGGCGGGTGATCGTCTGGCCTGGCAGACCCGGTTGCGGCGCGCTCTGGAACAGGGCGAGATTCTGCCCTACTACCAGGGCATATTCGATACCGAGTACGGTACCCTGGCCGGCCTGGAAGTGCTGGCCCGCTGGCAGTCGCCGACCGACGGCCTGATCATGCCGGGCCAGTT
This sequence comes from Natronospirillum operosum, assembly GCF_004768465.1. Lineage (GTDB taxonomy): Bacteria > Pseudomonadota > Gammaproteobacteria > Pseudomonadales > Natronospirillaceae > Natronospirillum > Natronospirillum operosum. The sequence continues at coordinate 172,056 of NZ_SRMF01000006.1, read as the reverse complement.
CATCCCGCTGGCCGAAGAGTCGGGGCTGATCAAGCGCCTGGGGGAACAGATATTGCGGCAGGCCTGCACACAGGGGGCAGCCTGGCTGGCCGAGGGGCTGGAGGTGGGTTTGCTCAGTATCAATGTGTCAGCCCATCAGTTGCACGACAAGGGGTTTCTGGAGACCGTCGAACGGGTTCTGGAGCAGACAGGGTTCCCCGCAGAACGGCTTGATCTGGAACTGAGCGAGGCGATCTGGGTGGAAGGCCGGGAGTCGGTTATCGACAGCCTCACCCGCTTGCGGGCCATGGGTATTCGGGTGTCCATTGATGACTTTGGTACCAAGTATGCCTCACTGGCCTATCTCCGGCACCTGCCGGTGGACCGCATCAAGATCGACAAGAGCTTCATGGATGACATTCCCGGCAGTGATATCACCAGTGCCATTGTGTCCGCCATCATGACCATGGCCACCAGCATCGGACTGGAAGTGGTGGCAGAGGGGATTGAAAACCAGTCCCAGTTGGACTTCATGAATGGCGCCGGCTGTCGGTTGATACAAGGCTATCTATATGGCCGCCCCCAGGCGGCCGAAGCGGTCCCGGCGCTCAGTCGCAGGGCCGATTTTCGCGGTAACAGCAGATTCGGGGTGGTTGACCATGAGCGATAGCATCACCTTCACGATCGAACCCGATTGGCGGGAAATAGATCGCATCAACAACCAGGCCCGGGAGTTTCTGGCCCAGACGTTGCTGGCGTCCAGTGGCGTGGATACCTACACCATGGTGCTGTCCGAGTTGATGGAAAACGGCATCAAGTATGGGCGCGGCAACAAGCCCATCGAAGTCTCGGTCAAGGTGACACGGCGCTCGATTCGCATTCAGGTTGACAACTATGTCGATGCGGCGCAGTTGCCCAGTCTGAAGAATCTGGACCGCACACTGCAGTGGATTCGCGGCATACAGGATCCCTACCAGGCCTTTCTCGAGCGCGTGCGCCAGATAGCCCGCGAGCCCCTGTCCGATGGCAAGAGTTGTCTGGGGCTGGTCCGTATTGCCTACGAAGGCCGGGCAGACCTTGATTTCATTCTCGAGGACGACCGGCTCAGCGTGTCTGCGGTGGCCAGTCTGAGCCCATCCATGTGTGTACCCGAAACCAGCGAGGGCGTCTGATATGGCAGATCTGAAAGAAGTGTTCAATGACGGTACGTTGAAAATACACATGCAGGACGATGCCAAGGTGCTCACGCTGCACCTGTCCGGCAAGAGCATTATTCGGGATGCCATGGATACCCTGCTGCCCATCTTCATGGAACAGTTGGGGCGGGCCCAGGAGCAGGGACAGAAGCTGGTAGTGGATTTCCGGTCAGTCACCTATATGAACTCGTCCTCCTTCGCGCCGGTGATCAAGGTGCTGGAGAAGGCTCGCATCGGCACCACAGCGTTGCTGGTACGCTACAACAGCCGGGAGAAGTGGCAGGAAACTTCATTCTCTGCACTGACTATATTCCAGACTCCGGATGGTCGGATTGCACTCAATGGTGATGGCGATGAAAACGGCAGGTGAATTCCGGTCAGATGACGTGACCGCAGTGGAAGAAACCGCTGCCCTGCAGGGGCAGTTGCGCGCCGGGGCGCAAGCCATCCCGGTGTGGGTGCGTCATGCCTCCAAGTATTCGGCGGCTGTTACGGCAATAGACGACAGTGCACTGACTCCCGGGGATTATGATGCCCTGACGCTGGCCCTGCCCGGGGACGAGGTCAGTACCGGGCATTGCCGTCTGCTTATCGATCCATCGCTGGACGGTACGGCACTGCGGCTGGTGGCGTTGGAAGGCATCGTTGATTTCGAGAAACTGCTGTTCAGCCAGCGCTTTGACTGCCTGGATCAGGCGGCGCGCAATGTGCCCCTGGTACTGGGTTACCGACGCAACCTCGATGCGGCCTTTCGCGATCATGTGGCGGACCTGTCCTATGACCTCAGCGTCTATCGCAACCTCTTTGATCGTCTGGATGAAGAATACCGGCATGAACCGCCGGCGGTTGCGGAAGCCCTGCAGCAGGGCATTATCGAACATCTGGGACCGCAGATGACCGCCAGCCTGGATGCCTATATCTGCCAGCTGCCGGAACTCACCGCCGATTTCAGTGGTGAACAGCATGGTCATCATGGTTACTATCTGCGCAAGCAGATCTGGGGTGCGTTGCTGACATCACCCTTCCTGGCCCGCACGAACCTCAAGCCCAGAGGCTATATCGGCGACTCGGAAATGATGCAGATGTGTTATCGCCATCAGCATGAAGGGGGCAGCACCTTCGGCAAGCTGATGCACTTCCATCCAGTCGACGCGGCAGCGGCACAGGCGGTGCGCAACCGGCGGCAACTGGTGCCGCGGCTGGCACGCCAACTGGCGGATCGGCTGGCCCTGCCGGCCACCGAACGCCTGAAGACCCTGTCCGTTGCCTGTGGCCCGGCCATGGAGCTCAATGATCTGTTTCTGAGCGCCGAGGACTGCCAGCGTTTCCATTGTTCCCTGCTGGATCAGGATCAGCAGGCGCTCACGGAAGCGACCGTGCAGATTCAGTCACTGGAGGCGCGCTTCGGGCAACCCCTGTCTGTGGACCTGATTCAAGAGTCCGTGCGCACGCTGCTGGCGACCCGGGTTTTGCGTGCGCGCTGGGGCGATTTCCATTTCATCTATTCCATGGGCCTGTTCGACTATCTGACTCCGCCGGTGGCGGAGGCCGTGCTCAGGAAACTGTATGCACTGCTGTTGCCCGGTGGCGAAATGGTGATCGGGAACTTCCATGTCGACAACCCGACTCGGCTTTACATGGACTACTGGATGGACTGGCCACTGTACTACCGTACTGAACAGGAGTTTCTGGATCTCGCGTCATCTCTGGAAGGCCTCAAGGCCTGGATAGACTATGATGAAACGGGCGTTCAGATGTTGCTAAGAATAAGAAAGGCGGACCCTTGAGCTTGAAACGACATCAAATTCAGTCCGAAGTGTCCGAAGCGGTCAGTCGGAACAACTTCCAGTTATACCAGACCGATCTGGTGCACAAGTGGCTGCGCACGGTAACAGCCCTGGTATTCGGTCTGGTGCCGCTGTTTTTCCTGCTCGACATCATCATGCTGCCGGCGGCACTGATACCCCAGTTTGCGGCCTACCGGGCCGTGTCGACAGCGCTGGCGCTCGGACAGTATCTGATCATACGCAATACCCCGCCGGGGCGGCTGTCCTATCTGCATGGTTACTTTGCCTCCATGCAGGTCGGGTCGGTCATCGCGCTGATGACCGTCGCCCTTGGCGGGTTTGACCATGGCTATTATGCCGGACTGATCCTGGTCATCATCGGGGTCAGCCTGGTGCTGCCCTGGCGCGGCAAGCATACGGCGGTCAATGCAGCGGTGATCGTGGCCATGTATCTGGGCTTCAATCTCTACTATAGCCAGCCGTATGACCCCGCGTTGCTGGCCAACAACCTGTTCTTTCTGGTCAGTGCAGGCATCATTGCGGTGGCCATCAGCGAACTGCGCCACCGGCTGATCGCCAACGAGTTCAACCTCATGGTGGAACTCAAGCAGGCCCGCGACTCGCTGTGGGGCGAAATGGAGCTGGCCAAGGATATCCAGATGTCACTGCTGCCCAAGAATCTGGATTTGCCAGGTTATGACATTGCCGCCAGCATGCAGCCGGCACTGGAAGTCGGGGGTGACTACTACGAGGTGGTCGAAACCAGGTCCGGGGCGCGCTATGTCGCCATCGGTGATGTTGCCGGCCACGGCCTCAGCGCGGGGCTGATCATGATGATGGTGCAGACCAGCCTGCAGACGGTGCTCAAGGCCGATCCGGATTGCAGTCCGGTGAAAGCGCTGGAAACCATCAACGGGGCCCTGCGCGCCAACGTCTGCCGTATGGGCTCGGACCACTACATGACGCTGTCCATCCTCAAGCTGGGTGCGGACAGCATGGAAGTGGCCGGTCATCACCAGGACATCCTGCTGTATCGCTCTGCCAGCCGCAGTCTGGAGGTGGTGCCGACGACCGGTACCTGGCTGGGCATCATTGACAGCCTGGAAGGGTTCCATTTGCCGGTGCACATTCCGATCAAGACCGGTGATGTGGTCATGCTGTTCACGGACGGCCTGACCGAGGCCACGGACAAGAACGGTGCCCTGTTCGGCCAGCAGCAACTGGAGCACATATTTCTCAAGCATGCGATCAGTGCGCCGACCGAACTGGCGGACCGCATTCAGCGTTCTATCCAGAATTACCAGCATGAGCAGAATGACGACATGACACTGCTGGTACTGCGCAAGACAGAGGAACAGAATGGTGCAACTGGTTCAGTGGCTTCTGACTTGAAGGAGGTTGGGTCCTGATGTATCAGCGCAAACACAAGCGAACGCGCTTTATTTACCGGCTGCGGGCCCGGGTGGCCGGGCAGGAGCGGGATTTCGTCGGACAACTGGTCAACGCCAATCCGGAAGGCATGCTGCTGTTCGCCAATGATCCGCTGGCGCCGGACAGTCGTCTGACGCTGCAGGTGGACCTGCCACAGAACGCCATGGGCGCCGGACAGGCGGAATTCGAGGCGGTGGTGCGCTGGTGCGAGCCCAACCCGGGTACGGGTCAGTATGCCATTGGTCTGCAACTGGAGCATGTGCCCCCGGCCTCGCACGAACTGCTGAGCCTGTTGCAGACCCGGTTCCAGGAACTGGAGCCGGCGGAGGACGACCCCTATGTACGCAATCGGGGCGATGACCCGCTGTTCAGCTAGCGATGTTTACGGTCAGTTCCAGCAGGGCCAGGTCGCTGCCGGGTGGCCCGATCAGGGAAAAACCGACCGGGCCACGAGCGTCTCTGAGCCACGGCAGCGTAACCTGCGGACATCCGGCCACACCGGCCACGGCGGTCAGGCGCAGGGTTCGACTGCGCACCCTTTCGACTTCCTCCGGTGATGCGTCTGCACGCGGAGCGGCCCCGGCAGCGGTCGGCAGACAGAGCACACCATCATCACCAAGTATGTCCAGCACCTGTCGGCGCAGCGCCAGACCGGCCTGACGGGCACGCTCCGCTGTGGCCGGGTCGATGGTGGCGGCCATGGCAAAACGCTCCCGGACGCCGGGACCGAACTCGGGTTGATGCGCCTCGATCCAGGCGCCAAAGCACTGCCAGGCTTCATGGGCCTGCAGGGGCCTGAAGGCCTCGAAAAACGGCGTCAGATCGCCCAGCATTGCGGGTGGCTGTGTGGCAAGGCCGGTCTCTGCGCAGGCCTGCCGGGTGTCTTGGGCCAGCTCGGGGCTGACCAGATCCAGCGCCTCTGACAACAGCCTGACTCGCCTCAGTGTTGGCGCTGGCGTGGAAGGCAGCAGCAATTGTCCTACCGAACGCAGCAGGTCCGGCGCACGCGCAAACCAGCCCAGGGTATCGAAGCTCGGTGCCAGGTTAGCCACGCCCTGCATTGGGGTAACACCGTGTGTCGGTCGCAGCCCATACAGGCCGCAATAGCTGGCCGGTATGCGTATGGAGCCCCCGGTGTCCGTGCCCAGCGCAAAGTCGACGCGCTTGGCGGCCACCACGGATGCCGAGCCACTGGACGACCCGCCGGGGATGGCGCCCGGCAGCGCCGGGTTGGGCGGCGTGCCATAGTGGGCATTCTGGCCTGCCAGGCTGTAGGCCAGTTCATCGGTATGGGTCCTGCCGATCAGGCGAGCGCCGGCTGCCAGCAGGGTGCTGACAGCCTGTGCATGGGCTGGCGCCGGGCCGTGCGTCTGGCGCCAGGTCGGGTTGCCCAGCCCGGTGACATGGCCGGCGACATCGATGACATCCTTGACGGCAAAGGTCAGTCCGTCCAGCGGACCGGTGCCGGTGGGCAGAACCTCGGTCGGGTCAAAGTCGAGAAATCCGGAGTCGAGCGTCATGTCAGATCCTTTTCCTTTGCATTGTCAGGCCAGTCAGGTCAGAGCATAGCCGCCGCGCCGTCGCTGCGCGGGTCGGCGGCGCCTTCCACCAGCCCGCTGGGGTGGCGTACCAGGGCACCGGCATGGCCCATCTGATCGCTGAAGCCGGTGTCCAGCACCACGGGGGCATGGCCGGCGGCGGCAAGCCGGTCGATCAGCTCAGGCGGGAAGCGGTTTTCAAGCTTGAGCTGTGTGCTGTCGTCGCCCCAGGTGCGTCCCAGCAGCCAGCGCGGCGCCGTGACAGCCTGTTGCAGCGGCTGTCCGAACAATGCATAACGGCTGAACAGGGCCGCCTGCGTTTGCGGCTGGCCTTCACCACCCATGGTGCCGTAGGGCATGACGCGACCATCTGACAGCACCGCCATGGCCGGATTCAGCGTATGAAATGGCTTGCGGCCGGGCTGCAGTGCATTCCGGTGCATCGGGTCCAGACTGAAACTCAGCCCCCGGTTCTGCCACAGCAGGCCGGTGCCCGGCAGGGTGACGCCGGAACCGAATTCCCAGTAGATACTCTGGATGAAACTGACCGCCGTGCCGTCGGCATCGATACAGCCCATCCAGACAGTATCGCCCGGGGCTGCCGGTTGCGGCCAGGGCAGGGCCTGCTCGCGGTCGATGCGGCGGCTCAGGTCGTCCAATACAGAAGGCTGCAGATAATGCGCCGGGTCTTCCGCAGTCCAGGCCGGATCCAGGCAGATCCGGTCGCGCACCATAAAAGCCTGCTTGGTGGCTTCGATCAGGCCATGGACATGGGCAAGAGATTCGCCTTCGGTGACCTGCAGGCGCTCGAACAGGCCGAGAATCATCAGTGACGCCAGTCCCTGCGTGGGCGGCTTCAGGTTGTACAGGGTGCCGGCCTGCAGGCGCAGTGCCAGCGGCGCACCGACTACCGCCTGATAGGCGGCCAGATCAGCCGCCGTCAGCGGACTGCCCGCTGCCTGCAGACCCTGCGCCAGTTGCTGTGCCAGGTCACCGCGATAGAAGTCATCCAGCCCGGCGCGTGCCAACTGCTCAATGGTGTCGGCCAGTTCGGGCTGCCGGAGCAGGTCGCCCTCGGCGGGCGGCTTGCCTGCTTGCAGATAGGTGGCGGCGAAGCCGGGTGCTGCTTTGAGTTCCTGCAGCTTGCTGCGTGTCAGTTCGGCCTGGCTGCGGGTCACGGCAATACCGGAGCGCGCCAGTTCGGCCGCTGGCAACAGCAGGCGCTCCAGCGGCAGGCGCGCGCCCTGGCCAGCGGCGATATTCAGCGCCTGCGCCCAGCCCTGGACCGTGCCGGCCACTGTAAGCGCGGCCGCCGGGCCGCGGCTGGGGATCTGGCCCAGACCGCGCTCGCGATACCAGTCCATGCTGGCAGCTGCGCCGGCCGGCCCGCAGGCTTCAATGGCGATGGGGTCGCGCCCCGGCGGCTTGATCAGCCAGAAACCGTCACCACCCAGGCTGTTCATGTGCGGGTAGACCACGGCGATGGTGGCGGCCATGGCCACCATGGCCTCTATGGCGTTGCCGCCCTCCTGCAGCACATCGCGACCGGTCTGTGCGGCCAGATGATGCGGGGCGACACAGCCGCCGCGCAATGAGCGAGGGGTCTGATTCATGGTCTTCTCCTCAGGCCAGCACGCTGTAAAGCATGCGCAGTGCAGTGATGGTCAGGAAAACGGCAAACGCCTGCTTGAGCAGGCGCGCATTGAGCGCATGGGCGATGCGGGCGCCCACCGGGGCCATCCACAGGGTCATGGGCACAATCAGCGCAAAGCCGATCAGGTTGATGTAGCCCAGCGTCAGCGGCGGTCGGTCGGGTACGCCCAGACCGTTGATCAGAAACCCGATGGCACCGGGAATGCTGATCACGATACCGATGGCAGCGGCCGTACCCACGGCCCGATGCATGGGCACATTGAAGGCGCTGAAAATGGGCACGCTGAGCGTGCCACCACCAATGCCCATCAGGGTGGAAAAGGTGCCAATGGTGGTACCGATGCCATGGCGGGCCAGACCGCCGGGCAGGGCCGGAGCCAGCGTCGACGGCCGGGTGCGCAGCGCCATGTTGGCGGCCACCAGCAGGCCGATAACGCCGAACACCAGCGACAGCACCAGCCCGGGCACAAAACCGCTGATCAGGGCGCCCAGCACCACACCCGCAAACAGCGCCGGTATCAGGCTGCGCAGCAGGTCCTGGTCCAGATTGCCTTTTGCGGCATGGCTGCGCGCCGACAACAATGAGGTGGGCACGATGGTGGCCAGCGAGGTGCCGACCGCGACGTGCATCTTGACCGCTTCGTCCACCCCCAGCAGTGTGAACAGATGGTAGAGCACCGGCACGATCACAATGCCGCCGCCCACACCGAGCAGCCCGGCCAGCAACCCGGCGACAATACCGGTCACCGCCAGTGCGGCGACCAGGCCGAGCAGCCAGGCCAGGCTGTGTTGATCCAGTAATTCCATGATGTTTCCCCCTGGGCAGTGAAATGGACGGCTGTCAGTTCAGCGATTGTGCTCGATCCACTGGATCACCGCATCCCGTTCTTCAGCGGTCATGTTGGTCGGGTTGCCCAGCGGCATGTACTGGGTGCGCAGCGAGGTGATGACCCGGTCTGCGGTGCTCAGTGTGTCCTCGCCACTGGTATAGATCAGCCCACCCGGCGCACTGCTGAACATCGAGCTGCTGGGTGAGGCCGCATGGCAGGCGGCGCAATGCAACTCCACCAGGTCATCCATTGCCGACTCACTGATCAGTTCTGCAGAGTCCTCCTGCGCCGTGCCTGTGGCTGCCGTTTGCGGCGCCATCCACCAGGCCACAGCCGCCAGGCCGGCCAGTGCGACCACCAGGATCCAGACCTGGGTCTTGCCCTGATGGCGCAGGTTGAAAAAGTGGCGGGCAAAGGCGCTGATGCCGCACACCAGGGCCAGCACCAGCCAGTTCAGTTCGTGGCCATAGGTCATGGGGTAGTGATTGCTGATCATGATGAAGATGATCGGCAGCGTGAAATAGTTGTTGTGGGTGGACCTCAGTTTGGCCAGCAGGGCGGGTTCGGGGTCCGGCTCGGTGCCGGCATTGACCGCCCGCACCAGGTCGCGCTGGGCGGGAATGATGCCCAGCAGCACATTGCCGGCCATGATGGTGCCAATCAGCGCGCCAACCTGAATGTAGGCACCGCGGCCGGAGAATACCGAGGTCATGGCCCAGGCATAGAGAGTCAGCAGAACAAACAGAACCGCCCCGAACAGCCGTCCGTCCTGGCGCAGGGGAGAGCGTATCAGGGCCTCATAGACCACCAGCCCGATCAGCAGGGAGCCCAGCGACAGGCTGACCGCCTGCACAGTGCTCAGGGGAAAGTTCTGGCTGTCCACCAGATAGGACTGAGCCCCGACATAATAGATCAGCACCATCAGCACCATGCCGGTCAGCCAGGTGGTATAGGCTTCCCACTTGAACCAGTGCAGCTTCTCGGGCTGCCGGGGTGGGTTCAGACGATACTTGGCCACTTCATAGTAGCCGCCACCGTGAATGGCCCACAGATCCCCCTTGATGCCCCGATCCTTTTTCTCCTGTGGCGGCTCTTCCAGGTTGTTGTCCAGCCAGATGAAATAGAAGGAAGCGCCTATCCAGGCCACGCCAGCGATCACATGGAACCAGCGGAAAAACAGTTCCAGCCAGTTGAGCAGGTAGGCAGTTGTCATGAGGCGTTCTCTCCTGATCGCGTCTCGGGCACCGGGGTGCACTGATAGTAAAAGATAAACAACTGGTCAGGAAGGCAAATAACAGGCCATTGCCGGTGGCTGCTGGACGAAAAATCACGGAAACCTGAAGCAGGACCGCACAAACTTGCACATGCCGCCAAATGGATTGATCTGGTGGTTTTTCGGGTCAATAACGGCACCAGAATTGTGCAATTAATGTGCGCATGGCTTCTTTTGGTGCGCCCAAAAGGGGCTTCTCCGGTGTTTCAGTGTCAATCCTGACCATCTGTTTAAGTGTAGCAGGGAGATGCAGCAGTATGGCATGGCTGTTGCTACGTTCGAGTGTCCTGTGTGGCTAATTCGTTGACCTTCTGCCAGCCAACGAATTAGCCACACAGGACACCAGGCTGCCGAGGTCAGATACCGTTTTATACGGGATGACGCGAAGCAGGTCCAATCGAATGGAACCGTAGCCCTCTGGCTGCAAGGAGAATAATCATGTTCACTGCCTCATCACTGTCACTGTACTCGGGACGGCTTTCAGCATCACTCTCAACGCCGCTGCGGGCACTGCGTCCGCTGGCTGCGGCTGCCCTGACTATCGCCCTGACTGTGCCTGCTGCGCTGGCACAGGGCATGACGAACATCAATTTCACCCTGGACTGGCGCATAGAAGGGCCCTCGGCGCCCTTCCTGATGGCGCTGGAGCGGGGTTATTTCGAAGAAGAAGGCCTGCGCGTCTCCATCGATTCGGGCAACGGCTCTGCCGGGGCAGTTACCCGTGTGGCAACCGGCGCCTATGACATGGGCTTTGCCGATTTCAACGCCCTGGTCGAGCATGTAGCGGCCAACCCGGACGACAGTCTGCAGGCTGTCTACATGGTGTACAACAGCATCCCTGCAGCCGTATTCGCCGCAAAATCTTCCGGCATAGAGACACCCGCGGACCTGGTGGGCAAGACACTGGGTTCGCCCGTCTTTGATGGCGGTCGCAAGGCCTGGCCTTCGTTTGCTGCCGCCAACGGCCTCGAGGTGGATGCGGTCAGTTGGGAAAGTGTTGACCCGGCCATTCGGGAAACGCTGATGGCACAGGGTCGCCTGGACGGCATCACCGGCTTCTACTTTACCAGCCTGCTCAATCTGGAAGCACGTGGCATGGATATGGATGACGTGACCGTCATGCTGTATGCCGACTTCGGTGTGCCCCTGTACGGCAATGCCATCATCGCCAGCAACGGCATGATGCGGGACAACCCGGATGCAGTCGCCGCCTTCAATCGGGCCTTCAACCGGGCGCTGGTGGAAACCATCGAGGATCCGGCCACGGCCATTACCTATGTGAAGCAGCGCGATGGCCTGATTGACGAAGAGCTGGAACTGCGCCGGCTCAACCTGGCCCTCGAGTCGGTCGTGATCACTGACGATACGCGCCGTGATGGCCTGGGTTCGGTCACCATGGAGCGCCTGGAAACAGCCATTGATGAAGCGGTGTCTTCCTTTGGCCTGAGCATGACGCCGGTGGCCGCCGAGCTGTTCAATATGGATATGCTGCCCGAGCGGGCCAGTCGGGAAGTGCCTGCCCTCTGAAGGGCCGACACCTGCAAGCAGACCGCCTATCAAGGAGCACGCAATGGAGCAGGTGAGGTTTGAACAGGTCAGCCTGGCCTATGATGAGGGTGGCCCGCTGGCCATCCAGGACATCAGTCTGTCAGTGGCCGAGAACGAGTTCATTGCCGTGGTTGGGCCCTCCGGCTGTGGCAAGTCGACGCTGATGAAGCTGGTGTCCGGTCTGACCGAGCCGACCGAGGGCTATGTCTATGTCGGCGGGCGTCAGGTCGCCGGGCCGCAGAAATGCATCGGCATGGCCTTTCAGGCGTCCAACCTGCTGCCCTGGCGCACCACGCTCGATAATGTGATGTTGCCGCTGGAAATCGTCCAGCCCTATCGCAGTCAGATGCGACGCCAGCGCAAGGCGTTCGAGGCCCGCTGTCGCGACCTGCTGGCGCGGGTCGGGCTGGCCGGCAACGAGGACAAATTTCCCTGGGAACTGTCCGGGGGCATGCAGCAGCGCGCTTCCATTTGCCGGGCCCTGATCCATAAGCCCAAGCTGCTGATGCTGGATGAGCCCTTCGGGGCGCTGGATGCCTTCACCAAAGAAGAGCTGTGGATCATGCTGCAGGAGCTGTGGCAGGAAGAACCCTTCACGGTGATTCTGGTTACCCATGATCTGCGTGAGGCCACCTTTCTGGCCGATACCGTCTATGTGCTGAGCAAGGGACCGGGGCAACTGGTGGCACGCAAGGCCATTGAACAGGCCCGGCCGCGCAAGCTGGAATGGACCTATACCGACGACTTTGCGCGTGATGTGCATGAACTGCGCGAGCATATCGGGCGCATCCGGGAAAGCTGAGCTGCCGGCACGGCTGGCAAATACACAGTTCGATAACAAAACCGGCCTGACAGGCCGCAGGGAAAGAGGGCACTGAAATGGCCATCAGCAAGCGCAAGAAATTTCTGGTCAAGCATGCCTCCTGGCTGCTGATGATCGTACTGCTGGTGTTCTGGGAGTTCATCTGCAGAGCCCTGCAGGTGCCGCAATTTCTGTTTCCGGCGCCGACGGCGGTGCTGGAAGCCGGTATCGCCCGCTGGGAAATCATTTCCATGCATGCGCTGCAGACGCTCTATACCACGCTCGTCGGCTTTGCCATTGCGGTAGCCTTCGGTTTGCTGGTGGGTATGGCCGTAGGGTCCTCGCCGCTGGTGTATCGGGCGCTCTATCCCATGATGGTGGGCTTCAACAGCATTCCCAAGGTCGCCTTCGTGCCGGTGCTGGTGGTATGGTTTGGTATCGGCACGGTGCCGGCCATCCTGACGGCCTTTCTGATTTCGTTCTTTCCGGTATTGGTCAATGTGGCCACCGGGCTGTCGACGCTGGAACCCGAACTGGAGGATGTGCTGCGCTCCATGGGCGCCTCCAAGCTGGATATTCTGCGCAAGGTGGGTCTGCCGCGCACCATGCCGTATTTTTTCGCCTCGCTGAAGGTGGCCATCACACTGGCTTTCGTGGGCTCGGTGATCTCGGAGACGGTGGCGTCCAATCTGGGCATTGGCTATCTGATGATGGCGGCCAGTTCCTCCATGGATATGGCGCTGGTCTTTGCCGGGCTGATCGTTATCGGGGCCATGGGTGTCGGCATGTACGAGCTGTTCGCACTGACCGAGAAGCGTTTTACCGGCTGGGCCAATCGCGGCTCCGGCGGTGTTGCCTGAGGCGGGTTCGTGCCCGACCGGCTGAGAGCATTGCAAAGTCTGACCATGCGGTTATATTGGCCCGGCATTCTGACCAGATGAGCCCAGTGTGAACAAGAGACAGCAGACTCGGAAAGACAATCAGCAACGCATCCTGCAGGCCGCCGAAGAAGAGTTCGGCCTGCACGGTTTCAAGGGCACCACCATTCAGAACGTGGCCGACCGGGCTGGGCTACCCAAGGCCAATGTGGTGTACTATTTCTCCAACAAGGTGAACCTGTACACTGCTGTGCTGGGGCGCATTACGCGCAGTTGGAATGATGTCTTCAACCGGGCCACGGCAGAGGATGACCCGGCCGAAGTGCTGGATCATTTCATCCGCGCCAAGATCGAGCAGAGCGTGCTCAACCCGCGCGCGTCGCGGATTTTCGCCATGGAGATCATTCAGGGTGCGCCGCACCACAAGGACTATCTGCGCCAGTACCTGCGCAACTGGGTGCGGGATCGAGCCACCGTCATTGAGCAGTGGATCGCCGAGGGCCGCATGCACCCGGTCGACCCGGTGCAACTGATATTCATGATCTGGGCCACAACCCAGCACTACGCCGATTTCGAAACCCAGGTGCTGACCGTCATGAACCGGGGCGAGTACGAGGCACAGGACATCGACCACATCGGTGACTGTGTCAGCACCATTATATTGCGTGGCTGTGGCCTGGAACCGCCGGCGCGCTCCGGTCAGGCCGACCAGGCACCCGCCCGACCCTGAACAGAGAGGATTGAACTGCATGTCGTCATCGTCGCACTCGTTTCCGCCGCTGGACCCGCCGGCCCGCCTGCTGATGGGGCCGGGCCCGATCAACGCCGACCCGCGCATTCACCGGGCCATGGCAGCGCCCCTGGTGGGCCAGTTCGATCCGGTGATGACCCGCTACATGAACCAGACCATGGCCGTCTATCGGGCCGTGTTCGAGTGTGACTATGCGCAGACCCTGCTGATTGACGGTACTGCCCGTGCCGGTATCGAGGCCGTAGTGATCTCGGCCATTGAGCCCGGGGAGCGGGTACTGGTGCCGGTGATGGGGCGTTTCGGTCATCTGCTGACCGAAATTGCCGAGCGCGCCGGCGCCGAGGTGCATACGATCGATATCCCCTGGGGGCAGGTCTGCACCCTGGAACAACTCGAAACCGCCCTGAAAACCGTACGCCCGAGTCTGGTGGCCACGGTGCAGGGTGACACCTCGACCACCATGCTGCAGCCGCTGGCCGGCTGGGGTGACCTCTGCCACCAGCATGACGCCCTGCTGGTGTGTGATGCGACCGCATCCATTGTGGGCAATACGCTGCCCACCGGCGAGTGGCAGCTTGACGCCGTAACCTGTGGCCTGCAGAAATGCCTGGCCGGGCCGCCCGGGGTGGCGCCGATCACACTCAGCCCGGCTTTTGTCGAGCGGGTCAACAGGCGGCGCCATGTCGAGGCCGGCATCCGCGATACACAGGACCAGCCGCAAGCGGGCCCGCGCATCGGCTCGAACTATTTCGACCTGCCGATGATCATGGACTACTGGGGTGAGCGTCGACTCAACCACCACACCGAAGCCAGCACCATGCTGTATGCGGCCTATGAAGCCGGGCGTATTGCGGTCGAGGAAGGCCTGGCCGCCGCAGTCAGCCGCCACCGGCTGCATGGCAATGCCATGGCCGCCGGCGTTGAAGGCCTGGGGCTGGCGCTCTATGGCGACCAGTCCACACGCATGAACAACATTGTCGGCGTCCGTATTCCCGAGGCCCTCGACGGTGAAGCCGTGCGGGCGGCGCTGCTGCAGGACTGGGGCATCGAAATCGGCAGTTCCTTCGGCCCGCTGAAAGGCAAGATCTGGCGCATCGGTACCATGGGCTACAACGCCCGCCAGGACTGTGTGCTGATGACGCTGGCGGCGCTGGAGCAGGTATTGCGTCGCCAGGGCCACGCCTGCCCTCAGGGCGGCGGTGTGGATGCGGCATACGCGATTTATCAACGGGCAGAGGAGGGCGCAGTACAATGAGCATTGAGCATTCCGATCTGACATCGGGCCAGCGTGTACTGGACTGGGCCGATCAACTGGCCCGTTGCAGTGACAGCCCGGACTACCTGTGTCGCACCTATCTCAGTGCCGAGCATCGGGCGGCCAATGATCAGGTCGCGGCCTGGATGCGCCAACTGGACATGGCGACCTGGGAGGATGCCGCCGGCAACCTCTGGGGTCGTTGCGAGGGTCGGCAGCCCGGCCCGGCGCTGGTCATGGGTTCGCATCTGGATACCGTGCGTGACGCCGGCCGCTACGATGGCATGCTGGGCGTGCTGGTGCCCCTGATGGCGTTGCAGGAGCTGCATGCAGCCGGCGAACAGCCCGCCGTGCCGGTCGAGATAGTCGGTTTTGCGGATGAAGAAGGCACCCGCTTTGGCACCACACTGCTGGGCAGCCGCGCCGTCACCGGGCGCTGGGACCCGGCATGGCACGATATCCGTGATGCCGAAGGAGTCTCGCTGGGCGAGGCACTGGTGGCCTTTGGGCTGGACCCGGAGCGCATGCACGAAGCGGCGCGTGATCCGGCCGACCTGGCTGCCTACATAGAATTTCATATCGAGCAGGGGCCCGTGCTGGAAGATCAGGGGCTGCCCATGGGGGTGGTCACCTCCATCAATGGTGCGCGGCGTCTGCGGCTGACGATCACCGGCCAGGCCGGTCATGCCGGTACCGTGCCCATGACATTGCGCCGGGATGCCCTGATAGGTGCCGCCGAAATCATGGTAGCCATGGAACAGCGAGCCCGAGACCAGGGCGTCGTGGCCACCTTCGGGCAACTGGATGTGCAGCCGGGGGCCGTCAATGTGATCCCCGGGCGGGTGGTCCTGTCGCTGGATATCCGCAGTGAGGATGACCGGCGGCGTGATCAGGTGCTGGCGGACTGGCTGGCCGAAGTGGCGCCCATGCTGCAGCGGCGCGGTCTCGAACTGACGCAGGAAGCGCTGCATCAGGCCGGGGCAGTGCCCTGCGATGCCGGTCTGCAGGACCGCCTGGCCCGTCTGCTGACACAGGCCGGGCAGCCCGACTTCCGGCTGCCCAGCGGTGCCGGGCATGATGCCATGGCCATGGCCGAGATCCTGCCGGTGGGCATGTTGTTTCTGCGCTGTGCCGGCGGTATCAGCCACAACCCGGCTGAAAGCGTGACTGCTGATGATGTGACGGCGGCCGTGAACGTGATAAAGGCGCTGTTGCGCGCAGGACTGTGAGAGGTTGCCATGGCCTATACCCCGACCTACCCGCGTGACCTGATCGGCTATGCCGGCCATGAGCCCGAAGCCAACTGGCCCGGGCGAGCGCGGATTGCCGTCCAGTTCGTACTGAATTACGAGGAAGGGGCCGAGAACTGTGTGCTGCACGGTGACAGCCACTCCGAGACCTTCCTGTCCGAGATAGTGGGCGCCAGTGCCTACCCGGACCGCCACATGAGCATGGAGTCCATGTACGAGTACGGGTCCCGTGCCGGGCTGTGGCGCATATTGCGCGAGTTCGAACGCCGCCAGTTGCCGCTGACCGTGTTCGGGGTGGCCATGGCGCTGCAGCGCAACCCCGAGGCAGTGGCCGCGTTCCAGCATTACCAGCACGAAATCGCCTGCCACGGGCTGCGCTGGATTCACTATCAGGACATGCCGGAAGCCGAAGAGCGGGCCCATATGCGCGAGGCGCTGGCCCTGATGGAACGCCTGACCGGAGAACCCCCGCTGGGCTGGTATACCGGCCGGGACAGCCCCAACACACGCCGCCTGGTGGTGGAGGAAAGCCAGTGTCTGTACGACTCGGACTACTATGGCGATGACCTGCCATTGTGGCTTCCGGTCACCGACAGTCAGAACCGCACGCGGCAACATCTGGTGGTGCCTTATACACTGGATACCAACGACATGCGGTTTGCATCACCGCAGGGGTTCAACAGCGGTGACCAGTTTCTGCGCTATCTGACCGATGCCTTTGATGTGCTCTATGCCGAAGGGGCGGAACGCCCCAGAATGCTGTCCATTGGTATGCATTGTCGCCTGATCGGTCGACCCGGCCGGTTCAGGGCGTTACAGCGGTTTCTCGATCATATCGAACAGCAGGACCGCGTCTGGGTCACCCGCCGCATTGATATTGCCCGCCACTGGCAACAGCATCATCCGGCCAGCGGCGCAGACCAGCCCGAGTAGGGCTTGGGCGCGACGGGTGCGTAAATGCCTCGCGTGCTGGTGCGCAGGCGGCGCTGCACCAGCATTTCTGCCATGCCGACAGCCACACTGACTCCATCGATGACCGGTATACCCAGGTCCTGCGCCAGCCGGTCGGCCAGATCGGTCATGCCGGCACAGCCCAGTACCACAGCGTCCACGTCCTCCTTGTCGATACAGATCAGGGCCTGAGTGCGCAGGGTCTGAAAGGTGTGTTCAGTATCCTCCTCCAGCGCCAGTACCGGCATATTTACCGCCCAGACACCCGCACACTGTGCATCGGCACCATATTTGCGCAGCAGATGCCGGGTGAAGGTGGTGGCCTTGGGTACGGTCGTGATGACGGCAAAGCGGCTGGCCAGCATCTGCGCGGTCTGGAAGGCCGCCTGTGCAATGCCCAGTACCGGTACCGAGGCCAGCTCACGCGCGGCATCCAGCCCGGGGTCACCGAAACAGGCCACAATATGGGCATCTGCACCCGCATGATCTCCCGCCCGAATCTGTTCCATGACGCCAATGGCAGCAATGGCCTCATCCTGGCAGGTTTCCACCGAAGGCGTGCCGGCGTCGGGTGAAACACAGCGAATATCGGTGGTGGTCTGGGCCCATTGCTGTGCCGCCTGCTTGATTTGCCGAGTCATGTTGGCAGAAGTATTGGGATTGATGATGTTGATTTTCACGGCACACCTGAGCAATAAAGATAAATAATTGAATACAATAGTGAACAATATTGTATGAATTGTCATCCTGAATTTTTGTCTATCTTGAATATGCAGTGCACGAAAATGGCGCAATTTTGATCAAAAATGCGCCAGCATTGTGCTCCATTGTCACGCTATGATCCTTTTTGTCCGACTCTCGGAGTATGGATTCGCATTTTATGTGAAGAATTGACGCTAAGGTATTGAATACAATTTAATTAAATATTGTTGGCATAAATGGTGCTACTTGCTGTCAAGGCTCGGTTGCTGTTTGACCCTGTCCGTCCCTCACCACAACGCAAGGAGAACAATGATGCGTAGCTCATCCCACCATTCGGGGGCTGCTGTTGCAGAATCCGATTCTGTACGTACGCCACCGTTTCTCAGGCTGGTCGCTGCCGGTCTGTTGATACTGATGATGCCGCTGGCGGCCACCGCCAATGGCGGTACCATCCGCATCGGCATGACGGCATCCGATATTCCGCTGACATCCGGGGCGCCCAACTCGGGCTTCGAAGGTGTCCGCTTCACCGGCATGACACTCTATGATGCTCTGGTCAGTTGGGACCTTTCGCAGGCCGACCAGCCAGCACCTCTGGTACCGCAACTGGCCGAGTCCTGGAGCGTCAGTGAAGAAGACCCCAGGGTCTGGACCTTCAATCTGCGCCAAGGTGTCGAGTTTCACGATGGGTCACCTTTCAACGCCGATGCCGTGGTGTTCAACTTCGATAAGGTATTTGATGAGGCGTCACCTCAGTTCGATGCCCGCCAGGCCGCTCAGGTCGTCGCTCGCCTGCCCGCCTACGAGAGCATTCGCAAGGTTGACGAGTACACCGTCGAGATCACTACCAAAACACCGGACAGCATGCTGATCAATCAGTTGCCGTTCATGTTCTTCTCCAGCCCGGCGCACTGGGAAGCGCTGGGTCGTGACTGGGGGGCCTTCGAACAGGATCCGTCCGGCACCGGTCCTTTCAGGCTGAGCAGCCTGGAGCCGCGAGAACAGGCGGTGCTGGTGCCCAATGCGAATTACTGGGATGAAAGCCGGATGGCACAGGCCGAGCGCATAGTGCTGGTGCCCATCCCGGAAGCGACCACACGCGCCAACGCGCTGTTGTCCGGCCAGGTGGACTGGATCGAAAACCCGCCGGCCGACACCCTGCCCATGCTGGAAAGTCGCGGCTTCCAGATCACCAGCAACGGCTATCCGCATCTGTGGCCCTGGCAGTTCAGCTTTCTGGAAGACTCGCCCTGGCTGGATCGCAATGTTCGCCATGCGGCCAACCTGGCGGTAAACCGGGAAGAAATTCAGGTTCTGCTGGCAGGCAACATGGTACCGGCACAGGGCCTGCTGCTGCCCGGAGACCCGGCCTTCGGCAACCCGGATTTCACCATCGAATATGATCCCGAGCAGGCGATGGCATTGCTCGCCGAGTCGGGTTTCGGCCCTGACAACCCGGTCGAGGCCACCATTCTGATCTCCACCTCCGGTTCCGGCCAGATGCAGCCGCAGGAAATGAACGAACTGATCCAGCAGCAACTGAGTCAGGTGGGTATCGAGGTGGAGTTCGAAGTGCTGGTCTGGGAAAGCCTGTTCGACAACTGGCGACAGGGTGCCGAGCATTCCGGATCACGGGGTGCCCATGCGACCAATATCACCTTCGCCACCCATGATCCGTTTGCGGCCATCATCCGCTTCCTGGACACCAACAGTGCGCCGCCCAATTCACTGAACTGGGGCTACTACAGCAACTCGGAAGTGGATGCGCTGATTGCTGACCTGCGGGAAACCTTCGATGCGGAGGAGAACCTGAGCGTTTATCGGCAGCTGCATGAAGCCATTGTGGAGGACGCACCCTACCTCTTCGTGGGTCACGACACAGGCCCGCGCGCGATGGCGCCTGGAGTGGCAGGTTTTGTGCAGGCTCAGAGCTGGTTCCAGGACCTGACCCCGGTCCATATGGCTGACTGACCTCGGTAACAGGACCCGACCCCGGTTCGACTGGAACCGGGGTCCCTTGTGGTCCGCAAGGAGCGCCCCATGCTGTCATTTGTGTTCAGACGCCTGCTGTACGTCATTCCCATTGCACTGGCCGTCGCGGCGGTGTGTTTCTCGCTGGTGCATCTGGCACCGGGCGACCCGCTGACTGCGGTCATACCCCCGGATGCGCCGCAGGAAGTCGTTGCCGCCATAACCCGGGCCTATGGCATGGATCGCCCCCTGGTGGTGCAGTTCGGCTCCTGGTTGGGGCGTGCTGTGCAGGGTGACCTCGGCGTTTCGGTAGCCACGGGTCGACCGGTGCTGATCGATATTCAGCGCGCCCTGGGCAATACGCTGTTGTTGGCCAGCGCGGCGGCCGTGCTGGGTTTCGGCATCGGCATCCTGCTGGGTGTGGTGGCCGCTGTGCATATCGGTGGCCCGATCGACCGCGTGGCTACGGCCATTGCCATTACCGGGGTGTCGATTCCGCACTACTGGCTGGGCCTGTTGCTGGTGGTGGTGTTTTCGGTCTATCTGGACTGGCTGCCTTCCATGGGGGCGGCCTCGGGTGGGTCCGCCAACTGGGGCTGGAACTGGGACAGCCTGCGCTATCTGGTGCTGCCGGCCGTTACCATGTCATTCATACCCATGGGTATTGTGACGCGCACGGTGCGCGCCGCTGTTGCTGAAATTCTGCATTCGGAATTTGTCATGGCACTGCGGGCCAAGGGCATGGGCAGCGCCCGTATCGCCCTCCATGTCGGCAAGAACGCCGCGCCGACCATCATGGCGGTCATGGGACTGCAGTTCGGCTACCTGCTGGGAGGCTCCATTCTGGTGGAGACCGTGTTCTCCTGGCCGGGTACCGGCTATCTGCTCAATACCGCCATCTTCCAGCGTGACATTCCATTACTGCAGGGGGTGATTCTGGTGCTGGCCATGTTCTTTGTCGGCCTCAACCTGCTGGTCGACCTGCTGCAAAGCTTTGCCGACCCCCGTATTCGGAGAGGATGATCATGGACCAGAGTTTGGGCCCTCAGGGGCTGCAGTCCCGAGTCGAGGAATATGCCGAACAGGCCAGGGACATTGCGCGTTCTCGCGGCTACTGGGCGACGGTATTGCACCGCCTGCTGCGCGACCCGGTATCGATGGCCTGTGCGCTGGTGCTGTTGACATTGATCCTGCTGGCCGTGCTGGCGCCCTGGCTGACACCGTACAACCCGTCACAGGGATCGATGCTCAACCGGCTGGCAGGTATCGGCACCCCGGGCCACTGGCTGGGTACCGATGGCCAGGGGCGGGACATGCTGACCCGGTTGATGTACGGCGGCCGCTACAGCCTGGTGATGGGCATCATGCCGGTGCTGATCGCATTCTTTATCGGCACCGCCATGGGTGTGACCGCCGGCTTTGTCGGTGGCTGGGCCAACAGCCTGATCATGCGCACCACGGATGTCTTCTTTGCCTTTCCGGCCGTGCTGCTGGCCATTGCCATCTCCGGCGCCCTGGGTGCTGGTTTTGTCAACGCCATGGTGTCGCTGACATTGGTCTTCATTCCGCCCATTGCCCGGGTCGCGGAGGGGGTCACGACAGCGGTGCGGCATCTGGATTTTGTCGAAGCCGCGCGCGCCTCCGGGGCCGGTGCACTGACCATCATCAGAGTGCACATCCTGGGCAATGTGCTGGGTCCGGTGTTCATCTATGCCACCAGCCTGGTGTCGGTGTGCATGATTCTGGCCGCCGGCCTCAGCTTTCTGGGGCTCGGGGTCAGGCCGCCCGCGGCAGAGTGGGGCCTGATGCTCAATACTCTGCGCCAGTCTCTTTATGTACAGCCCTGGGTGTCGGTATTGCCCGGCGCCATGATCTTTCTGACTTCGCTGTGCTTCAATCTGCTGTCGGACGGGCTCCGCAGCGCCATGGATATCAAGAGGTGACCCCATGCTGCCACCTGCGCTGGAAGTGCTGGATCTGAAAAAACATTTTGTCACCAGGAAAACCCTGCTGGGCAAGCCGGACCGGGTGGTCCGGGCTGTCGACGGGGTCAGCTTTCATGTCGCCCGCGGGCAGACGCTGGGTGTGGTGGGTGAATCCGGATGCGGCAAGTCCACCACGGCGCGTCTGCTGATGCACCTGATCGAGCCGGATGCGGGCCGCATACGTCTGCACGGCCGAGAGTACGGCAATGTGGGTGGTCTGAAGCCGGTGTCGGAATTGCGGCAACGCATGCAGATGGTGTTTCAGGACTCCTACGCCTCACTCAACCCGCGCCTGACCATAGAGGACAGCATTGCCTTCGGGCCGCGCATACAGGGCCAGTCACGCTCGGAGTCACGGCAACTGGCGCGCGATCTGCTGGATCAGGTGGGCCTGAACCCGGACAGCTTCATTCGTCGCTACCCGCATGAACTGTCGGGCGGCCAGCGTCAGCGCGTCAATATTGCGCGTGCTCTGGCCATGAAGCCGGAGATCATGGTGCTGGACGAAGCAGTGTCGGCCCTCGACAAATCCGTGCAGGCACAGGTGCTGAACCTGCTCTCGGATCTCAAACGGGATTTTGAGCTGACCTATCTGTTCATATCGCATGACCTGAACGTGGTGCAGTACATCAGTGACCATGTGGTGGTGATGTATCTGGGGCAGGTAGTCGAGTTCGGCCCGGTGGCGCAGATCTATGAACAGCCGGCGCATCCCTACACGCGGGCGCTGCTGGATGCGGTGCCGGCCCAGACACCGAACAGTCGCAAGGCCCATACGGTGCTTGAGGGTGATCCGCCCAACCCGATAGATCCGCCCGCCGGGTGTCGCTTTCATCCCCGTTGCCCCTTTGCCGAACCAATTTGCGCGGAGCGGGAGCCGGTACCGGTGCGGGTAAGACCGGAGCAGGAGAGCGCCTGTCACATGGTGGCGCCGCAGTCCGGCCACAGCCGGCATCTGACCATGATCCCGCTGACCAGTACCTTGCCAGAGGAGGCTGTGGCATGACCGCGTCGAACAGTCAGAGCGCAGCCGCCGACAGCGTCGAAGCCATGTCCTCCGTGCTGCGGGTGGCCGATCTCAGCGTGACATTCAAATCGGAGGATGGGCCGGTGTATGCCGTGTCCGACGTCAATTTCGCCCTGAATACCGGCGAAACCCTGGCACTGCTGGGCGAATCAGGCTGTGGAAAGAGTGTGACCCTGAAATCGCTGATGCGGCTGCATCCGCCCCACAAGACCACCCTCAGCGGCCAGATCGAGATCACCGGCGACGATGTGGTGGCTATGTCTCAGCGCCGCCTGTCCGCCCTGCGCGGCAAGCGCGTCGCCATGATATTTCAGGAGCCCATGTTGGCCTTTGATCCGGTCTTTACCATTGGCCAGCAGATTACCGAAACGGTGCGCCGACATACCGGCTGCGCGCGGGCCAGGGCCCGGGCGCGGGCATTGGAAATGCTGGAGATGGTGCGTATTCCCTCTGCTGCCAGTCGTCTGGATGCCTACCCGCATGAAATGAGCGGCGGCATGCGACAGCGCGCCATGATTGCGCTGGCACTGTCCTGCCAGCCCGATCTGCTGCTGGCCGACGAGCCGACCACAGCGCTGGATGCCACGGTACAGATCCAGGTGCTCAAGCTGTTGCGAGAGCTGCAAACCGAACTGGGTATGAGTATGATCATCGTCACCCATGATGTCGGTGTGGCGATAGAGGTGGCTGACCGGGTGGCAGTGATGTACGCCGGACGCATCATCGAGGAAGGCCCGGTCAACGAGGTCCTGAGTACGCCACAGCATCCTTATACACAGGGGCTGCTGGCAGCGACCGTGCACCCGGGCATGGACCGGGCAGCCAGACTGACGGCCATCCCCGGCGCTCCGCCGCGCCTGACCCGACGTCTGGAAGCCTGTGCATTCGCGCCACGCTGCTACAAGGCGGGGCCCGAATGTCGCCAGAGCATCCCGAGGCCCAGCGCTGTTGCACCGGCGGAGCCGGGTGCGGACAGTTCGCAACTGCGGATGGTAAGCTGTTATCGGCCCGGACTGAAGGAGGACCCCCGAGCCCATGAGTCGAACCAGTAACCTGGACAATCAGAGCATCTACGATCTGGTGCTGGAGGCGATTGTGCGGCGCAAGCTGCCACCGGGTACGAAGCTGTCCGAGGAGCGCCTGTCGAAGGTGTTCGGGGTCAGCCGTACCCGCTTGCGCGAAGTGTTTCTGCGCCTGTCGCAGGATCGCATCATCACGCTGCGGGTCAACCGCGGGGCCTATGTCACCGAACCCACGGCGCGCGATACCGCAGAGGTATTCGCCGCCCGCCGAGCTGTTGAATCGGCCGTGGTCACCGAGCTGGCGGATACGCGGGGCAATACCGAGCTGTTCAAGCTGAAGCAGCACCTGGAACGTGAGGCGCAGGCGCGCCAGGCCGGCGACCATCAGTTGCTGACCCAGTTGACAGGCGACTTCCATCTGTTGCTGGCCGAATTGTCCGGCAACAGCATCTACTTTGATATCGTGCGTCGGCTGGCCGCCCTGTCCAGCCTGATCATCTATCTGTATGACTCTCCCAATGCGTCAGCCTGCAAGGATGACGAGCATCTCGAAATTGTGCTGGCCATAGAAGCCGGAGATCCGGAGCGTGCCCGTGATCTGTTGCTGGCCCATCTGCAGCATGTCGAGAACTCGCTGCGCACCAGTGAAACCGACTCCGATGACTTCAATATCGAGGCTGTCTTTGCCGAACTGATGAACTGACCCCCGGTGTTTTCCTGACCATCATGACAGCAGGCTGGCGACTGCCTGCTGTACATTGCGTGTCAGTTCCTCGCTGTCCAGCCCCGCCACTTGTCCGTTGCTGACCACAGGTCGCCCGGCCACAAAGCTGTATTTGACTGTGGCCGGCTCACCGCACATCAGCGGCGCCAGCACCGGCTCGTGCACACCGGCAAAGCGTGCCTGGTCAATATCGAACAGCACCAGGTCGGCACACAGCCCGGTTTCCAGCGCCCCGGTGTCGGTCAGCCCAAGTATCTCGGCCCCGCCGCAGCTGCCCCAGTGCAGCACCTGATCCAGTGTCGTGGCCTCGGGGCCGTGCAGGGCCCGGTGCAGCAGCCAGGTCAGGTTCAGTTCCTGCAACATGGAGCCGGACTCGGCCGAGGCCGAGCCATCGACGGCCAGCGAAATCGGTACCCCGGCGGCGGCCATCTCGGTGACCGGTGCCACGCCGCTGCCCAGCCGGCAGTTGGAGGTCGGGCAGTGGGCGATGCCGGTGCCGGTGCGGGCCAGTGCCTCGATAGCCCGGCGGTCACTGTGCACCAGATGGGCAAACCAGACATCTTCACCCAGCCAGCCGCAGGACTCGGCGTAGTCGATCGCACTGAGCCCGTGGCGCGCCTGCGCCTGCATCTCGTCGAAGGCCACTTCCAGCAGGTGAGAATGCAGCTTCAGGCCGCGCTCCCGGGCCCAGGTGGCCACCAGTTGCAGGTCTTCGGCGGTACTGGAATGAATCAGGCTGGTGGGTGCCACCACCAGCTTCTTCATGGCGTCCGGCCCGGGCTGGTGCTGCTGACTGTGCGTGCGCTCCATGCGCTGGAGCACCTGCTCCAGGCTCTCCGGCTGGATGCCGTGATCAATCATGCCCCGGTGGCTGCCCTGTACCGTGGCACTGCCGCGACACAGGACCAGGCGTATGCCCAGTTCATCGGCGGCCTGCCAGACGGCGTCTTCCAGCTCGGGGCTGGTGGTGCTGTGATACAGATAGTGGTGGTCGGCACAGGTGGTGGTGCCGGAGCGCAGCAGTTCGAACAGGCCCAGACGGGCAGCATGGTACATCAGTTCCGGCGTCAGTCGGGGCCAGAAGCGGTAGGGGACGGCGCTCAGCCAGTCCCCGAGCCCGGCATTGAGGCCGGCTGGCACGCCCTTCATGATCGACTGCGCAAGATGGTGGTGTGTGTTCACCAGCCCCGGCCAGATCACGCAGCCGCTGGCGTTGATGAGCGTTTCATTCTTGTCAGTGCTGGCGGTCAGGCCCCGGCCCAGCTCAGTGATGCGGCCATTGGACAGCCGAATATCGGTAGCGTCGGGGTTCTGCCCGCTGAAAACGGCGCGTGCGCCCTTGATCAGATAGTTCAATGTGATGGCTCCTGTGTTTCCATACGCCGTTTCAATTAACCTGACCGATGCAATTATCCTTCCACAACAGGCGCCCCCGTGGACTGCGAGTGCGAGCCGCTCGATGGCTATTCCTGACCAGTTGTTCATGTTTGTTGCGGGCAGCGGAAACCATGCTGAAGCCCTGCATATGACCTCTATCAGTGCATTGTCAGGGTTGTTGGCACCGCCATGGTTCAGTCGTGAGGCACGCGGGCCCGAATCAGCCTGACCGCATGGACCGGAACCAGGCGGGGCGCCTGACCCGGGCCGGTTTCGCCACAGGCTGGCACAAAGTCTGCTTCTGCAATGGGTGAAAACATGCCGGTATCCGGCGTGGTGCTGATGTAGAAGCAGTCAGGAGCGTGGCATGCCCGCGCTCCGGGTCATTGCTCAGCCGTCTATCCGGCCTGCCATCCTGTGGGCAGCGCCCGGAGGCTGTGGCTATGGCCTGCGGGTACTGAAGGTTGTCAGGGCAGGGCAGGCGCTCAATGACTGTCACAGAGGACCGAATCATGACACAGGTACCTGAATACGAACTGGAAGAACTGCGGGCGGAAACCACCTTTGGCGCCATGGGGCGCGAAGTGGACAAGCCCATACCGCTGATCGACTGCTCCGACTTTGAAGCCCGGCGGGCCGCCATCACCGAGCAGCTCTGGCAGGCCGCGACCGAAGTCGGCTTTTTCCAGTTGACCCACCACGGCATTGATACTGCCGTGATCAGAGAAGCCTTTGCGCAGGCAGAAGCCTTTTTTGCGCTGGCGGAAGAGGAAAAGGCCCGGTTTCCGTTGCAGAAGGGTCTGAATGCGGGCTGGGAGTTCATGTCCCAGGTGCGGCCCTCCACCGGCACGGTGGATCAGAAAGAGTCCTACCAGATCACACTGCCGCACATGGCCGGGTTGTGGCCAAACCAGGCGCAGGTGCCCGAGTTTCAGCGCCAGATTCTGGATTTCGAATATCGCGCCTGGCGTCTGGGTATGGATGTACTGTCCTGTTTTGCCGAGCGACTGGGGTTCCCGCGTGACTTCTTTGCGCAGGCTCATGACCGCGCCCAACCGGACTACCAGAGTACGTTGCGACTGCTGCATTATTTGCCGCTGCCGGAGGACAAGGACTACAACGATGGTCTCTGGCGCGCCAGTGCCCATACCGACTTTGACTGCCTGACCATGGTCTTTCAGCGTACCGGCCAGGGTGGCCTGCAGGTCAGCCCAGGCAAAGCGCCTGCCGGTGCCGAGCGTGAATGGGCCAGCGTCATCCCGGAAGACGGCCTGATTACCTGCAACATCGGCGACATGCTGACGCGCTGGAGTGATGATCAGCTCAAGTCGACGCTGCACCGGGTGCGCATGCCCAAGCCGGGCGAGTACGCTGGCTCCCGCTACAGCATGGCGTTCTTCTGCCAGGCCAACAAGACGGTGTCCATTCAGGGGCCGGGAGGCAAGTATCCGCCCATTACGGCAGCGGATTTTCTGCAGCAGCGTATCCAGGCCAACTATGCGGCCATGAAGTAGCCACTGGGTCCTGGCCCGGAGCCGGTGTCGGGCCTGCGATAGCGGCACTGACCGGCCACATAGGTCGCAGCCACGGCCCGGTCATCACCCAGCATCATCAGGTTGAACAGCTGCTCGTCGATGCTCTGGGCGCGCTGCTGTTTCAATCTGAGTATGGGGCTGCTGGCAGGGTCCAGCACCACAAAATCGGCCATCTTGCCGACGGTCAGGCTGCCGGTGTCCTGTTGCTGGTGCAATACCTCGGCATTGCCGAGCGTGGCCAGATAGAACGCCTGCCAGGGCGTCAGCGGCTGGCCGCGCAACTGGCTCACCTTGTAGGCCTCGGCCATGGTGGCCAGCATCGACAGACTGGTGCCGCCGCCGACATCCGTGGCCAGACCCAGAGTCACACCGCATCGTTTGGCGGCCTGCAGATCAAACAGACCACTGCCCAGAAAGGTATTGGATGTGGGGCAGTGGGCGATGCGGGTGCCGGTTTCCACCAGCCGGTCGCGGTCATGGTCATCGATATGGACGCCATGAGCCAGCACGGTACCTGGCCCCAGCAGCCCATGGTGCTGGTAGACATCCAGATAGTCGGCGCGCTCTGGGAACAGGCTGCGCACCCACTCGATCTCGCTGCGGCTTTCGGCCCAGTGCGTCTGCACCAGCACATCCGGATGCTCGGCGGCCAGTTGGGCGACCTTGGTCAGCTGCGCTGCGGTGGACGTGGGGGCAAAGCGCGGCGTGATCGCATAGCGCAACCGCCCACGGCCATGCCAGCGCTGCAGCAGCGCGAGGCTGTCGTCATAGCTGCTCTGCGCGGTGTCCAGCAGGTCCTCGGGGGCGTTGCGGTCCATCATGCACTTGCCGGCGGCGACGGCCATACCGCGCTGTTCAGCGGCGTGGAAAGTCGCCGCAGCGGATTGCGCATGGGTGGTGCAGAACACCAGGGCTGACGTGGTGCCATGGGCCAGCAGCAGATCGGTGAACAGGTTGGCCTGGGCCAGCGCCCAGTCCGGGTCATCGAAGCGGGCTTCGGCGGGAAAGGTGTAGGTGTTCAGCCAGTCCAGCAGTTGCGACCCATAGCTGGCCATGATTTCCAACTGCGGCATATGCACATGGGTGTCGATAAAACCGGGTACCAGCAGTCGTTCGGGCCAGTGCAGCACGCGCGTGTCCGGATGCAGCCGGGGCAGCAGGTTGGCCGCAGGACCACAGGCCACGATGCGGGCGCCATCAACGATCAGCATGCCGTCTTCCAGCCATTGCGTGCTGCCGGGTTCCGGTTCTGCGGCCATGCCCGGGTCAGCCAGGCAGTGCAGCAACGGGCCGCGATGAGCAGTACAGCGCGCCGGAAACACCCGGTCTTGGTGAGCTGCCGTCATCAACTGCCTCGGTAGGTCGAGTAGCCGTACTGATTGACCAGCAGCGGCACATGATAATGGCGCTCGGTATCAACGACCGCAAAATCAATGGTTACCCGAGGGTGGAAGGCCGTCTTGCCCTGGGCCTGATACCAGTCGCCGGTGGCAAACTGTATGCGGTAGGTGCCGGGTTGCAGCGGGCCCTGGAACCATTGGCTCAGGCGGCCGTCGGCATCGGTCTGACCCTTGGCTATGTGCTGCTCGCCGGTGTCGGCAACCCGAGTCAGGCTGACGGCAACCCCGGCCGCCGGGTTGCCCGTGCCCAGGTCCAGTATGTGGGTGGTGATCGGGCTTCGTTCGCTCACAGCAGTTTCTCCAGTCGCAGATGGGTGATTTGTGCCTGCTCCCGGGCCGCATTGTCGATTTCCTGCGCGCGGGTGTTGGGCAGTCGTGCTTCCAGCAGCTCCAGCATTTCGGTGGCCGACTTGCCGGTGGCGCAGACAATGAAGATGAAGCCGAAACGGGCCACATAAGCCTCGTTCTGTGTCTTCAGACGCTGCAGAACGTCGTCACTGGCGCCGCTGGCGCCGGCCTGTTCATGCCCGGCCGTGGCCTGGGTGTCGGCATACTTTGCCTTCAGGCTGTTGATGTCCCCGATCTGTGGGTGCGCATCGAAGGCTTCCAGCCAGTCGGCCTCGCTGAGGCTGGGCCACAGGTTCTCGGCCTGGCGGTGCAGGTCAGCCAGATCGGCATAGGGCCGGGCGGCAAGCATGCCTTCGACCCAGGTGTTGGCGGCGCAGCAGGCGCGCAGTTGTGTACGCAGTTCGCTCTCCGGCAGCGCGTTCAGGGCCTGTATCGTCGATGCCTTTGTGGTGTCGGTATCCGTGGGTCGGGAAGTCATCGCTGGTCCTGGTCTCCGCTCTGGGGTGTCGGGCTGGTTGCGGACGTGGTTGGCTCCTGCAGCAGGCCGCGCAGTTCGGACCAGGGCAGGCCACGTCGCGGCCTGGCTGGTGCGTCGGTGGTCATCAGCCCCAGCAGCTCAGCCACAATGGATACGGCCACTTCCATGGGGCGCTTGCCCGGCACATCGCTGCGTCCCACCGGGCAGCGGATATGCGCAATGGCGGCTTCCGAATGCCCACGATGGGCCAGGCGTTTGCGAAAGCGCTCCGCCTTGGTGGCCGAGCCGATCAGGCCGATGCCGACCGTATGGTCGGCGCGCAGCAGGGTGCGGCAGAGTTCATAGTCGAGCTGGTGGTTGTGGGTCAGAATCAATACCTGCGCATCAGCGCACAGGGCCGGAGCATCGCCGACCGGGTCGTCGGTATGGTGGCGGTGCACATTGGCCGGTATCTTTTCGGGAAATTGTTCAGCCCGTTCATCCACCCAGGTAATGCGCCAGGGCAGCTCGCCGGCAATGGTCATCAGGGCTCGCGCAACATGGCCCGCGCCGAAAACCACCAGATGATGCGCACTGCCGGGCTGGCCTTCCAGCAACACCGACACACTGCCGCCACAGCACTGGCCCAGGCTGGCGCCCAGCGGAAAATGGGCCACCTCGGCCCGATACTGTTGCTGGCTGAGTTGCTGACGGGCCTGCTCGATGATCTTGAATTCCAGATGGCCGCCGCCAATGGTGTCCCAGGCCTGGTCGCCGGTGACCACCATCTTGCTGGCCGGCTCGCGCGGCACGGAGCCAGTCACGCCCAATACCGTAACCAGCACATAGGGTTCACCGCGCTGTTCACATGCGGCGACGGCCTGATACCAGGTTTGCGGGCTATTCATCGGCCACCTCCATTGCACTGGCCAGCCAGAGTTCGCTGGCAGTGACGGCCCGCAGAACCTCCTCTGGTGTGGCCGGGGCATTCAGCGGCGGGCTGTAGCGATAGTCGGTGATGCTGGCTGCGGCATCGCGCAGCGCACACCAGACAGAAATCCCCAGCATCAGCGGCGGTTCACCCACCGCCTTGGAGTGGAACACCGTGGCCTCGCGATTGGGGCTGTCGGCCAGCAGGTCGACCCGGAAGTCTGGCGGCGTATCGGATACGGCCGGAATCTTGTAGGTCGCCGGACCCGTCGTCATCAGTTGCCCCTGATCAGAATAGACCAGTTCTTCCATGGTCAGCCAACCCATGCCCTGAATGAAACCGCCTTCGATCTGTCCGCGGTCGATTTCCGGATTCAGCGAGCGTCCGACATCATGCAGGATGTCGGTACGCAGCACCCGATATTCACCGGTCAGTGTATCCACAATCACTTCCGAGCAGGCCGCTCCGTTGGCATAGTAGAGAAACGGATGCCCCTGACCCCGCTCATGGTCGAAATGAATGCGTGGGGTGGCATAAAAACCGGAGGATGACAGGGACACCCGGTGCATGTAGGCCGCCTGCACAAAGTCGGCAAAGTCGACCGCTGTGTCGCCCAGATGGACCTGATTGTCGGCGAAATGAATGTCTTCTGCTGGGACTTTCCAGTGCTCGGCACCAAAGGCGACCAGCCCGCTGAGGATTTTCTCGCAGGCATCCAGGGCCGCCATACCGTTGAGATCGGAGCCGGAAGAGGCCGCCGTCGGCGAGGTGTTGGGCACCTTGTCAGTGCGCGTGGCGGACACCTTGACCCGAGACAGGTCCACCTGAAAGGCGGTAGCGACCACCTGGGCGACCTTGATATAGAGCCCCTGGCCCATTTCGGTACCGCCATGATTCACATGGATGCTGCCGTCGGTATAGATATGCACCAGGGCACCGGCCTGGTTCAGGTGTTTGGCGGTGAAGGAAATGCCGAACTTGACCGGCGTCAGCGCCAGGCCCTTTTTCAGCACCGGGCTGCCGGCATTGAAGCGGCGGATGGCCTGCCGGCGCTGGCGATAATCCGATGTCTTCTCCAACTGCTCGATCAGGTCCGGCAGAATATGCTGTTCGATGGTCTGGCCATACTGGGTCGTATCCCGACCCGGCCGGTAGAGGTTGGCCTTGCGGATATCGAGCGGGTCCTTGCCCAACTGGCGCGCGATATCCTCCATCACCTGTTCGCTGACCATCATGCCCTGGGGGCCACCGAAGCCGCGAAACGCCGTGTTCGAGACCGTGTGCGTCTTGCACCGGTGGCCGGTCACCCGGGCTGCCGGCAGAAAATAGGCATTGTCGACATGGAACATGGCGCGGTCGACAATGGCATCGGACAGGTCCGGTGAGTGGCCGCAGCGCCCGGACACGCTGATGTCCGCCGCCGTGATCTCGCCAGCGGCGTTGAAACTGACGTCCCACTGGTTCAGGAAGTCATGGCGTTTGCCGGTCTGAATCATGTCATCGGCACGGGCCAGGCGGTATTTCACCGGGCGTCCGGTGGCGCGCACCAGCAGCGCCGCCACGCAGGCCAGCGGGGCGGCCTGGGTTTCCTTGCCACCGAAGCCACCGCCCATACGGCGCACCTCGGCCTGCACTTCATGGATGGGCAGACCCAGCACCTCGGCCACCAGCTTCTGCACTTCACTGGGATGCTGGCTGGAGGTGTGCACAAAGGCCCCCTGGTCTTCCGTCGGCTCGACCAGACAGGCCTGGCCTTCCAGATAGAAGTGTTCCTGCCCGCCTATATGGTGGCTGCCCTGCAGTCGGTACTCGGACTGGCCCAGCACCGCATCCGGGTCGCCGCGCAGGTGCGTCTTGCTCGGCCGCACAAACAGCTGTGCGGCCAGCGCCTGCTCGATGGTGATCCGGGCGGGCAGGGGTTCGTATTCGACCCTGGCCAGCCGTGCAGCCTTGCGCGCCGCTTCATGGCTGGTGGCGGCGACCGCAAAGATGGGCTGACCGACATGTTCGACCAGGCCACTGGCGAGCACCGAGTCACCGGGGAATACCGGGCCTATGTCGATGTGACCGGGTACATCGTCGGCGGTGACCACGGCCACGACACCCGGGGCAGAGCGCACCGCCTCCAAATCCATGGACAGGATGCGGGCATGCGCCTGTGCACTGTGGCCGACCGCAGCATGCAGCAGGCCCTCGGGCTCTGGCATGTCGTCAATATAGCGAGCCTGGCCGCTGACATGTTTCCAGGCGCTGTCATGCGCCACCGAAGCGCCGGCCAGATGGCGGGCGGACTGGTTCGGGGCCGGGGAGTTGACGGGGAGTCTACGCATAGTCGGTCACCGTGACGGGCTGTGCCGGTGTCTGGGTGCTCAGCCAGGCCCGACGCAGCAGATTGGCGGCGACCTGACGGCGATAGTCGGCGGATGCCCGGGCGTCGCTCATGGGTTTGAAGTCACCGGCCAGCGCAGCACCGGCAGTCTTGATTGTGGCTTCATTCCACGGCTTGCCGGTCAGCGCCTGTTCGGCCGCGGGTGAGCGCACAGGCGTTGCCGCCATGCCACCCCAGGCCAGTCGACACCGGGTGACCGCACCCTGTTCGAGCCTGAGCCAGAAGGCGCCGAGCACGGCAGAAATGTCATCATCCAGCCGCTTGGAGACCTTGTAGATGAACAGATGCTCATTTGGGCCGGGCCGCAGCAGGCTGACCGAACGAATGAATTCACCCGGCTGCAGGTCGGTGACCTTGTAGTCGAGGAAGAACTCTTCCAGCGGCAGTGAGCGCTCACCTTCGGGGCCGTCCAGCAACAGGGTGGCGCCCAGCGCTATCAGTGGCGGCGGCATGTCGGCAATGGGGGATGCATTGCCGATATTGCCACCCAGCGTGCCCCGGTAGCGGATCTGGCGCGAGCCCAAACGGCTCAGCATGGGGTCGAAAGCCGGCCACAGCCTGGACAGGGCCGGGCGGAAGCTTTCATAGGTGGCTGCGGCGCCAATGGTCAGGCTGTCTGCGCTGTCCTCAATGGCCAGCAACTCCGGTATACGCTCGACACTGATCAGTTGCGGCAGTGTTTTCAGCTGTTGCGTGATGTCCAGTGCCAGGTCGGTGCTGCCGGCAATCAGGCGCGACTCGGGCCACTGTCGGCGCAGGTCGCGCAGCGCATTCAGGTCTGTCGGCACCTGATACCAGGCCCCTGAGTCCGCTTCGATGGACGCCGGCTGGTTGGCCAGCGCCGTGAGCTTCCCGGCCATGTCCGGTGCCTGCAGGGGGTGGGCCGACTCCTGGGTTTTCGGGTCAGCGGCGCCTGGGGTCCAGGTTTCCACCATGGCCTTGCGGCCGGCATCCAGAATGGGGCGATAACCCGTACAGCGACACAGGTTGCCCGACAGCGTTTCCAGCAGGTCCTTTTCGCTGGCGGGCTGCCCCTGCTGGTTCTGATGCAGGGCAAACAGCGACATGATGAAGCCGGGCGTGCAGAAGCCGCACTGGGCCCCGTGCTCTTCGATCATGGCACTCTGTACGGGGTGCGGCGGCTGTTGCTGCAGAGCATCGACGGTAATCAGGTGCTTGCCGTGGAGACTGCCGATCAGGCTGATGCAGCTGTTGGTCGTGGTGTAGTGCAGGGTGCCATCAGGGTGCGGGCTGCCGATGGCCACGGTGCAGGCCCCGCAGTCGCCCGACGCGCAGCCTTCCTTGGTGCCGGTCAGCCGCATATTGGTGCGCAGCCAGTTCAGGATGCTCAGGTTTGGGTCAAGATTGTCCAGATGGTAAGGCTGTCCATTCAGATAGAAACTGATCACTGGAGGCTCCGTAGCCGCTGTCGTTGTCGTTTCGCCTGTATATGAAGCAGGTTGTATCAGCCTGCTTCTGCTTTTTTGTCTGTTGTTCTGACCATGCAAATTATTGACCATATGGTCGAACTATAGCATCTGCTGTCAGGGCCCATCCACCAGAGCCCGAGCCTGCTCGTTGTGCTGATGAATGATGTCGGGCAGCGACTGCGTCAGCAACTGGCCGCCTCGAATCACTTGCCGTCCATTGATCATACTCCAGGCGACCCGGGATGGCGTACAGAAAACCAGGGCCGCCAGCAGGTCGGACTGCGCCCCGGCCAGCGCCAGTTCATCCATCCGAAAGGCCACCATGTCAGCACAGTACCCGGCCTGAATGCGCCCCAGTCGGTCGGCCCGGCCCAGCACCTCGGCACCGCCACGGGTGGCCAGCCGCAGGGCTTCGCGGGCCGACATGGCCCCCGGTTGCTGATGGCGCACGCGCGCCGACAGCATGGCCTGACGGGTCTCCGCCAGCAGGTTGCCGCTGTCGTTGGAGGCGCTGCCATCGACGCCGATACCGACCGCAACCCCGGCATCCAGCATGGCGCGAATGGGGGCAATGCCCGAGGCCAGGCGCATGTTGGAGCAGGGGCAGTGCGCCACCCCGGTGCCGGTGCGCGCAAACAGCTCGATGCCGGGCTGATCCAGATGCACACAATGGGCGTGCCAGACATCGGGGCCGACCCAGCCTACCGTTTCCGTGTACTGGGTCGGGGTCATGCCATAGCGGGCCTGACTGAAATCCAGATCCTTCTGATTTTCGGCGGTGTGCGTATGCAGCCCCGCTCCGTGCGCCCGGGCCAGAGCCGCGGCTTCGCGCATCAGATCGGTGCTGACGGTAAAGGGTGAGCTGGGTCCCAGGGCAATGCGCACCATGGCGTCCGGGCCGGGGTCGTTGTGCCGTTCTATGGCGCGCTGCATGTCGCGCAGTATGGCGTCTTCGTCCTGCTCGACCACGTTGTCCGGCGGCAGGCCACCCTGGCTGGCGCCCAGGCTGATGGCGCCGCGCACATGATGAAACCGAATGCCCATCTCGCTGGCGGCCTGCAGGCTGTCTTCCACGGCAACACCATTGACATAGAGGTAGGCGTGGTCGGCGGCCGTGGTGCAACCCGAAAGCATCAGTTCGGCACAGGCTGTGCGCGTGGCAGCACGCTGCATGGCCGGTGTGATGTGCTGCCAGACCGGAAACAGGGCACTGAGCCAGTCGAACAGTTCGGCGTCCTGCGCCGCCGGCAGGGCCCGGGTCAGGGTCTGGAACATATGGTGGTGGGTATTGATCAGGCCGGGGATCAGTACATGCCCGCTCAGGTCGATGATCTCGTCGACCGGCTCCGGTATCTCACCTTCCGGATAAAGGCCGGCAATGGTGTTGCCCCGCACCAGCACCGAGTAGCCGGTGAGCTCGCGCGCCTGATCATCCATGGTGGCAATCAGGTCGGCATTCTTCAGCAGCAGGGTTTGTTCCTTCATGAGTCGGCTCTTCAGGCAATGATTCTCGGCAATCAGCATTCACGTTCTGTGCCATCGGGTTTCGATTCCACGACTAATACTGACTGAGTGGTCAGAAATAGAGGCTGCCAGCGATCAGACTTTCTTCATCGAGGGCACATCGGGCTCAGGGTGTCCCGTTTTGTGTCATATCAGTGCATGAGGCCCCATGGCTGTCACATCCTTGTGCGTCTGCAGGGCGCCATTTGGAGTGCATATGGATTCAAGCCCCTGTTTTTGTTCGACATTTTCCTTGTGGCACAGCAGTTGCAAATTCCGTGTTGACTAACTGGTCAGGTTGGTTGAACGAATTATACGAGACGTAACCGGGAGATTTCAGATGACGATTGCAAAATGGGCAGGCCAGCGCGCCTGTCTGGCCCTGTCGGGCACTCTGCTTGCCGTGTCGGCGTGGGCACAGGACCTCGATCAGGTCACCTTCGGCACCAGCTGGTATGCACAGGCCGAACACGGCGGCTTCTATCAGGCC
Source organism: Natronospirillum operosum (assembly GCF_004768465.1). Lineage (GTDB taxonomy): Bacteria > Pseudomonadota > Gammaproteobacteria > Pseudomonadales > Natronospirillaceae > Natronospirillum > Natronospirillum operosum. The sequence goes on along the minus strand of NZ_SRMF01000006.1, from coordinate 135,643 downwards.
CTCGCCACCGGCATCTACGAGGATTATGGGCTGGATGTCAGCATTGAAATGGGCGGTCCACAGGTCAATGGCATGCAGTTGCTGCTGGCGGGTCGTATCGACTTCAACATGGGCTACCCGATCGGCAACATCAATGCCGTGGCGGAAGATCTGCCGGCGGTGACCGTGGCGGCATCCATGCAGGGCGACCCGCAGGCGCTGCTGGCTCACCCCTGGGTGGAGTCGTTTGAGCAGATGCAGGCCGAAGACCTGCCCATCTATGTGGCCACATCGGCGCACTCCACATTCTGGCCCTGGCTGAAGGCGGAGTTCGGCTTTACCGATGATGATATCCGGCCCTACACCTTCAGTGTGGCACCGTTCCTGAACAACGAGAACATCGTGCAGCAGGGCTACATCTCGTCGGAGCCGTTCGCCATGATGCAGGGTGGCGTGGAGCCCAACATCTTCCTGTTCGCCGACTATGGCTACCCGGCCTATGCCACCACCATCGAAACCACGCAGCGCCTGATCGACGAAAACCCTGATGTGGTGCGCCGCTTCGTACAGGCCAGCATGGAAGGCTGGGCCAGCTATCTGCAGGACCCGGCGCCAGGCAATGCGCTGATTCAGCAGGACAATCCGGAAATGACTGACGAGCAGATCGAATTCGGTCTGGCGCAGATGGCCGAGTATGGCCTGGTAGTCGGTGGTGATGCCGCTGAGATGGGCATTGGTGTCATGACCGAAGAGCGCTGGCAGGCCACTTACGACTTCATGGTCGAAGCCGGGCTGATCTCTGCGGATGTGGACCTGAGCAAGGCCTACACCCTGGAATTCCTGCCTGATCCGCCGGTAATGCCCTGAGGCATTGCTTTTCCTGGGGACGGCGCCGCACCAGGGTTGCTCTGGTGCGGCGCGGAGGCGCGCCTGAAACGGGGTGCCCGATGCACGAGCGAGAGCACAACGATGATGCAGAGCAAACTGAAATCAGTACCGCCCAAGCCCACGCCCGGGGCCCAGACCGGTGCCGAGAAGCCGTCGGTCAACCGAAGGCCGGTGCTGCAGGTCGAGGGCGTGGACAAGGTCTACGCCAATGGCACAGTGGCTTTGAAAGGGGCCGACATGACGGTGCGGGAGGGCGAGTTCGTCAGTCTGCTCGGGCCTTCCGGCTGCGGCAAGAGTACCCTGTTGCGGATCATGGCCGGGCTGGGCGATGTCTCTGCCGGCCAGATGCGCTGGTGGGAGCAGGGCTATGACGTGGTGGGCGATACCGGCCGCAAGCTGGCTTTCGTGTTCCAGAACGCCACCCTGATGCCTTGGGCCAGGGTGCGCAAGAATGTCCGCCTGCCGCTGGATCTGGACCACTCCAGTCGACCAGATGACGTTGAAAAGTCCATTGATGAGGCACTCTCGATGGTTGGCTTGAGTCAGTTTCAGCATGCTTTCCCGCGCGAACTGTCCGGGGGCATGCAGATGCGGGCTTCCATCGCCCGGGCCCTGACCACCCAGCCCAATCTGCTGCTGATGGATGAGCCGTTCGGGGCGCTGGACGAGATGACCCGCAACAAGCTGAATGATGATGTGCTGGCACTCTGGCAGGCCCGCAACTGGACGGTGGTGTTCGTGACCCACAGCGTCTACGAGGCGGTGTATCTGTCCAACCGGGTGGTAGTCATGGCCGCACGACCGGGCCGCATTGTTGATGAAATCACCATTGACCAGCCCTATCCGCGCCTGCCGGACTTCCGCGTATCAACCGAGTTCGCCGGCTATTGCCGTCAGGTATCACAAGCTCTGGAACGCGCCAGCGCCCTGGGCGAGGAGGCCTCGATATGAAACAGCCATTGATCAAGAGTGAACGCTTTGTCCAGATAGCGGCCCCGCTCGGCGTGGGTGTCCTGTTTCTGCTGTTCTGGGAAATCATGGTGATAGCGCTCGACATGCCGCGCTACATCCTGCCCGGGCCCAGTGCCATTGGCGCCTCCCTGTTCGCCGACTGGCCGACGCTGTTCAGAAGCCTGATGATCACGGTCCAGATCACGCTGCTGGCCTTCGCCATTTCGGTGGTGCTGGGGGTGCTGATTTCGCTGGTGTTCATCCAGAGCAGGTGGATCGAGATCAGCCTGTTTCCCTATGCGGTACTGATGCAGGTGACGCCGGTGGTGGCCATTGCGCCGCTGATCATCATCTGGGTGGATGACACCACCTGGGCGCTGACCATCTGTGCCGTGATCATTGCTATCTTCCCGGTGATTTCTAACACCACCCTCGGTCTGCGCAGTGTCGACCCCAACCTGCTGAGCCTGTTTCGCATGTACCGCACCAGTCGCTGGCAGGAACTGATCCGCCTGCGCATTCCCAGTGCCTTGCCGTACTTTTTCGGCGGCCTGCGCATCAGTTCGGGGCTGGCGCTGATTGGCGCCGTGGTGGCCGAGTTTGTGGCCGGCACCGGGGGTGCGCGGGCCGGGCTGGCCTATCTGATCCTGCAATCCGGCTTCACCCTGCGCATACCGCGCATGTTTGCGGCCCTGTTGCTGATTGCGCTGACCGGTATCGTACTGTTCGCGCTGATGGTGTGGCTGTCCGACCGGGTGCTGCGCAACTGGCATGAGAGCGCACTCAAGGTCGAGCACTGATGGCCTCGAACAGAACCGAGACCGTGGTGCCGGTACCTGTGGTCTACAACTGGCAGCAGGGTTACTGGCTGTTGGTGTTTACCGCACTGGCCTGGGGCATCAACTTTCCGGTGCTGAAGATCGGGCTGGATTACAGCCCGCCCATGCTCTACACCACGCTGCGCATGGTGCTGGGTATGGTAACCATGTTCCTGATTGCCGGCGCCATGGGCATATTGCGCTGGCCGCACCGCGAAGACCTGCCGGTGGTGCTGTCGGTAGGGCTGTTGCAGAACATGTGCTTTATTACCCTGGTGACCATCGGCATGCAGTATCTGCCCTCGGGTCGGGCGGCCATTCTGGCCTACACCTCGCCCATCTGGGTGGTGCCGGCGGCAGCGTTGTTCCTCGGCGAGCGGTTCACGCTGCCCAGGGCAGTGGGTACGGGCCTGGGTCTGACTGGCCTTTTGACCATCTTCAACCCGCTGTCGGTGGCCTGGGATGAGTCGGGGGCGTTGTTGGGCGGGGCACTGATTCTGGGCGCCACCCTGATCTGGACCGCAGGTCTGGTCCATGTGCGTCGGCATGCCTGGCAGGGCAGTGTACTGGGTCTGATTCCATGGCAGTTGCTGGCTTCGGTGGTGGTACTGATACCCCTGTCGCTGGTGTTCGAAACACCAGCGGACATCCGCTGGGAGCCGGCCTTTGGGTGGAACATATTGTTCAGCGGTGCCGTGGCTTCCGGGCTTTGTGTGGCAGCCCAGGTGGGGGCCATACGATCCCTGCCGGCGGTGAGCATGTCGCTCAGTTCGGCGGCGGTGCCGGCTGTGGGTCTGGTTGCAGCCGCACTCATTCTGGGTGAGCAGCCCAGTGGCGCCGACCTGATCGGCTTTCTGCTGATCGCCGGTGGCATCCTGGCGGTGGGGCTGGCCGACCGGGCGCAGGCCCTGCGTCTGCGTCAACATTGATCAAGCAAGAAGCAGAGGAACTGAACACCATGACTGCCTTACCCATAATATCCGTAGCCGGGCTGCGCAGCCCTGATTCGGAGACTCGCCTGCAGACGGCACAGGAACTGGGGCGGGCCTGCCGCGAGGTGGGCTTCTTCTATGTGGTTGATCACGGCATACCGGCCAGCGCCCGCGATACGGCCTTTGCGGCCAGCAAGGCATTGTTCGATCTGCCGCAGGCACAGAAAGAGGCCCTGTCCATCCGCCTGTCGCCGCATAACCGGGGTTATGTGGCCATGGCGGATGAGAAGCTGAACCCGGAGGCGGGAGCAGACATGAAAGAGGCCTTCAATGTCGGTATTGACCTGCCCGCAGATGACCCCGAGGTGAGGGCCGGCAAGCCGTTCCGCGGTGTCAATTTCTGGCCGTCGATACCCGGCTGGCGCCAGCAGGTGCTGGACTACTTTGAACAATGCCTGGCGCTGGGGCGCCTGCTGCATGAAGGTTTCAGTCTGGATCTGGGTCTGCCGGAGACCTTTTTCGCGCCGCATCTGGCGCAGCCGATCGCCACCCTGCGCATGCTGCGCTATCCCGCCAGTGCCGGTTATATCGACCGCGAAGACGGTGGGGCCGGAGCGCATACCGATTATGGCAACATCACGCTGCTGGCCACGGATGAGGTGCCCGGGCTGGAGGTGGCGGACCGACAGGGGCGCTGGATCGAAGCCCCCTGTGTGCCGGATGCCTTTATCTGCAATATCGGGGACTGTCTGATGCGCTGGAGTAACGATATCTATGTGTCGACCCCGCACCGGGTGCGGCCGCCGGCACAGGAGCGCTATGCGATCGCCTTCTTTCTGGAGCCGGCACCGGATTCGGTGGTGGACCCCAGAGACATCAGCCGGGAGCCGGCGCGCTATTCACCCATTACCTGTGCCGAGTATCTGAGCAGCCGCCTGGATGCGACCTACCACTACAGGGCGCCTGTTGCGGACTGATTCAGCCCTGCTGTGCGGGTGCGGGGCCTAGTCGTCGCGGTCACCGTTCTGTGTATCGGACTCATCGGAGGTTGAAATCGGCACTGTGGCCTGCGGTTGTGTCTGATCCTTCTCCTGCACCGATTCCAGCAGATCCATGCGGGCGCGTCGATACTCCTCCTTGCTGAGGGTGCCGTTGGCGTACTGACGTGACAATGTTTTCAGGTTGGTTTGCACTGTTATTGTTCTCTACGCTGAAAAGTCTGTGTTATTGACTGACTGTCTGCAGGGCAGGGGCCTCAACCTCTTCCAGCAGCAGGCGAAAGCCCGTGGTGCTGTCAGCAGCTCCGGAGTGCGGGCGGCTGAAGTCCAGCCCACAGTCGGCATGGGGGTCCTGATAGGAGCCGCCAACGGCCAGCAGGTTGTCGCCATCGAAGACCAGCTCCTGTGCGTTGCCGATGAAATTCTGCAGACCCCAGCCGTTCTGATGCCCGGTTGAAACACGGTTGATCTGGTCACCCTTGAGTATCTGACCACCCAGTCTCACCCGGCAATTGTAATCTCTGGGCGGCTGTTGTCCTGCTGCATAAGCAGCATAATACCATTCTTCTAACATTGGTAGACGGTAGGTATTCCCCGTGCGTTCAGAGACCCACTCGGCTTACTCGGTGATCTGCTCGAGCGTCAGGTCCGTGCGGGGCAGATTTCTGTCCAGCGAATCATCGACCGGGCACTGGCCACTGAGGAAGCAGTACTTGTTGTAGTCCTCGTTGGAGATCTCATACTTGCTGACAGCAAAGCTGGTGCCATCATCGCCCGGGATGACCACCATCAGGGGTCCGCGTACCTGGTCATGCAGCAGGTCAAAACAGATCGCCCGGGCACGACGACCATAACCCGCCAGATCCTCCGTGCACGGCCGTGTGCTTTCTATGGGATTCCAGGCCTGGGCCGAGATATCGGCGCCGGTCATCTGTGACTGGTCACGCAGGGTGCGGATATCCACGTCGCGTTGCAATATCCGCCCCTGCCAGCGTTGCTCGGCCATGCGCTCGCTGAGTGTCGAAATGGCACTGCGATAGTCCTGGTTGTCGGTCCACATCTGCCTGGCCTCGGAGAGCTGGGCCCGCGCCTGTTCGAACTCCTCGGCTTCAAGGCTGGTCTGGAACTGCGCAAACTGTGCTTCCGCCGCCTCGATCCGGGCCGTCAGGTCCTTCTCGAAATCCAGCACCTCGGGATGATCCGGCAACTGTGCCTGCGAGGCTTCCAGAATGTTACGCGCTTCCGACAGGCGCCCGGTCGACAGCGCCACGCGTGCGGTACGCCCCTCGGCCCAGGGCGGTGGCGCCAGTTCGGCGCGCAGTTGCGACAGCTGTGTGCTGCCGGGGAACAGAATGCTGGCGCGACTGGCCAGACTTTCTGCCTGCTCGCGATCGGCTTCGGCCAGGGCCATGATGCGTTCGATCAGCATCATGGTGTAGCGGCGTTCCAGATCGGGGTAGCGCGCGGGTGCAAAGGTGCGAATCTCGTCAATCATGACCTCTGCGGCCGGGGTGTCGAAGTGGTCCGAATCCGCAAACAGGCTGTTCAGCTCTTCGATATTGGCCTCCACCAGATACCGTTCACGAACATTCTGCAGCAACAGGTTGTCGGGGGCGATATCCAGTCCGCGGTCGGCCAACTGCACAGCGTCCCTGTAGGCGCCCTCGCGGCCCTGTTCTTCGGTCAGATCCAGATAAGCTTCGGCCATGGCATCGGCGGCGGTGATGGTCAGGAAGGGGTCCTGATTGTCCAGGTACTGACGCAGCTCACTGAGCGTCCGTTCGGCCGCATCGACTTCGCGTGCTTCGGCCTGCACCAGAAGGTCACTCTGCATGCCCTGTATGCGTGCTTCCTGAGCCGCCGCTTCGCGCTCGACGCGGAACTCGTTGTACTCTTCTTCGATACGGCTCTGAGCCGTTTCCAGCGCGGGCTCATTCAGGGCAAAGCGGTTTATCCGGTCCAGTACTGCCTCAGCCATGCTGAAGCGACTCGCCTCCTCCAGTTCTTCGATGTACTCCAGATAGATATCTGCCAGCTGTTCTCTGGCCTGCCCGATTACGGGGTCATCCTCGCTGCGCCCTGAGCGCAGGTACTGCAGCAGTCCGTATACCTCGGCCTCCCAGGTGTTGTTCAGTTCGGGATCCTGCAGCAGTTCCCGCAGGCGTTGTTCCATCATGGCGATGGCGTCATCCCTGGCCAGGGCGCTGTGCGACAGGTTCAAGGCCAGCAACAGATCCTGCTGCGCCGGTGTCAACTCGGTTGCCGAGTTGAACTCTGCATCAATCAGGGGTTCGGCCATGCCGGCCAGCACCTGCAGGGCGCTGTCTCCCGGTGCCAGCCGGGACAGCTCCAGAATGGCATCGCGCTGCGCCACGAACTGCTGCCAGCTCGTCGGCTCCGTGTCCTGCTCTCCGAAGTGCTGCTGCAGTTCTGCGACACGAGCCTCCCGCTGCTGGCGTTCGCGGGCCAGTTGCAGGCGATCACGGGTGTTGATCAGGTCAATGTCGTCCGGCATGTGCCGCATGCCCACTTCAAGGTATTGCTCGGCCACATCCAGATCACCCAGGTTCATGGCTTCCTGGGCGACGGTGGCATAGAGATCCGGCACCCGCGGGTCTTCGAGCAGGCTGTGCTGAGGAGACACGGCCGCCACGCGCGCCAGCACATCGCTGATACTGTGTTCTGCATTGTCGTCCGCAGGCAGCAGCCATTCGTTGGCCAGGGCCTGGTTCAGTTGCTGGCTCAACTGGTGCAGGTAGCGGTTGCGCTGCAGCTCCACATGGTTCTGCTGTGTACTCAGGGCGACCGAATCCGGATACAGCCGCTCCATGCGTTCCAGTTCGATGACGGCCTGATCGAAGTCATGGCGTTCGGCTTCAAGGTTGACGGCCTGATCCACCAGACTGCGGAAATAGTTGTGAAAGATGTCGCGGCCGCTGTCGGTGATGCGGTTCTGCGCATTGACGTCCAGCTCCGGCAACAGGCTTATGGTGTCTTCCAGCACCACGGGATCGGCCGTCATGACATCTTCAATCAGCGCCTGAATGCGACGTTCGTCCAGATAGTTCAGCACCGGGTTGTAGGACACGATGGCCAGCATCACACTGAAGGCCGACCCCAGTACCCAGGGATTCTTGTACCAGGTGGCCTTGCCTTCCAGCTCTTCCAGAAACTCTTCGACCGAGGCTGTGCGCTTGTCTTTCTCGAACGCCAGGCCGCGCAGCAGGCCCCGCATCTGACGCTTTTTCAGCCCCTTGATCGGGCCGGGCACCAGATTGGCTTCCTGCGCCTTGGCCGCTGATTTCTTGCTGAAGGGGTGGTAGCCGGTGAGCAGTTCGTAGGCCACACAGGCCAGGGCGTACAGGTCGTCCTGAGTTGATGGGTCCTTGCCCTGCAGCATCTCCAGCGATGCATAGGCAGGCGTCAGCGCGCCCAGTGAACCGGCATCGAAATCATCGGTGTTGTCACTGTTGCTGCCCGTGCTGTTGTCATCGTCCTTGTTGTCCGCGACGCCGGCATTGACGGCACGGGCTATACCGAAATCCAGAGTCTTTACGGTGCCGTCTTCACACAGGAAGGCGTTGCCCGGCTTGAAGTCCGAGTGCACGATGTTGCGATGGTGCGCATAGGACAGGGAGGCGCCCAGTTGCTGAATGATCGGAAAGGCTTCATCGAACGGCAAGCCACCACGCGGGCGCACGACCTTGCGAATGAAGCTGTCCAGTGGTTTGCCCACCAGCAGTTCCATGGTGATGAAGACCTGGGTGCCCGTCATGCCGATGCGGTCGAAGTCGTACACCGTCGCAATGTTGGGGTGGGCCAGCTTCTGTTGCCGACTGGCCTCGCGCTGCAGCGCAATAAAGGCCTGCGGGTGCGCCTTGAAGTCTTCGGTCAGCACCTTCATGGCCACATAGGGGTTGCTGTCGTTGGCTTCGACTTTCAGCAGGTCGCGGGCCTGGAACACCTTGCCCATGCCGCCGGCACCCAGCACCTTGTCCAGAATGAAGCGTTCCTTGATGATGGAGCCCGGACCGAGCTTTTGCAGCTGCGGGTTGGTGGCGCCGGGCAGATCCCAGGAGCGCTGGGAAGTCTGCTGCGTCGAGGTGGTGGTTGACCCCTGCTGCGTGGTGTACGGTACCTGCGACTGACTGGTCTGAGTGGCGCCGGGGCCCACGGTGTTGATCACCGTGCGCTCGTCGTCTTCCGAGCTACCGGGGCTGGCAATGACCGTCATCTGGTCGTCATCCGGCACATCGTTGCCTGGCGGGCCGCTGGGGTCGGCAATGACAGTGAGCTGATCGTCATCCGGGACATCGTCACCCGGTGGGCCGTTGGGGTCGGCAATGACAGTGAGCTGATCGTCATCCGGCACATCGTTGCCTGGCGGGCCGCTGGGGTCGGCAATGACAGTGAGCTGATCGTCATCCGGCACATCGTTACCCGGTGGGCCGTTGGGGTCGGCTATGACAGTGAGCTGATCGTCGTCAGGCAGATCCGCATTGGGCGGGGCTTCCGGGTAAGCCATGACGGTCAGTTGATCATCGTCTTCCGACTCCACCGGTTCTGCTTCGCGGGGTGTTGCAACGACAGTAATTGCGTCGTCTTCATCCAGCTCCGACGCAGCCTCGTCGTCCTGCAGCGCTTGCTCCCACTCGGGCAACTGCTCTCTGATCCGCCCGGCCAGAGTCTGATCCAGCCAATGCTGCGCCACCGCTTCATCGAGCGCGGCTTCCAGTTGCTGCACGCTGAAGGCTCCCTGCCGCAGCAGGCTGGGCAACATGGACAGCAGTTCTGGCAGCGCCAGGTCATTGGCGACCAGATCCTGCAGCAAGCGCTTTGGCGTTACCATGACAGCTCTCGCTCTAATTGATCTCCACGACGACAACGGTCACGTTGTCCTTGGCACCACGCTCCAGCGTCAGGTCAATCAGTGTCCTGCACGCTGCCTGTGGTGTCCCCTCGGCCAGTAAACGGCTGATTTCTTCGTCTTCCAGATGCCGTGTCAACCCGTCACTGCACAGCAGGTAACGGTCTCCGCTGCTGAATTCACAGACATCCGCTTCCAGATACAGGTCTTCCTGGCTGCCCACCGCCCGCGTGATGATATTGCGTTCGGGATGCGTCCTGGCCTGTTCCTGCGAGATGATGCCCTGACGCACATAGCTCTGAACCTGTGAGTGGTCGGTGGAAAGCTGCACCAGGGTGTTGCTGCGCAAGCGGTATACCCGGCTGTCGCCGGCCCACAGCACAGCCCCCAGATAGCGACTTTCAGCCACCAGCACGGCGATGGTGCTGCCGATAATGTGCTTCTTGCCCTCTTCGTTGTAACTGCGGCTCAACAGCCGTTGGTTGACCTGTTCAACGGCGTCTTCAATGCGGTCCATTCGGGTGGCAAGCGTCCCCTCCAGAGGTGTGGAGCGCAGGGTTTCCACAATCATGCGGCTGGCGACATCGCCGGCATCGTGCCCGCCCATGCCGTCGGCCACCACCCAGAGCCCTTTCTGCGGCAGGTCCAGAAAGGCGTCTTCGTTGACTCGGCGCACCAGACCGCGGTCGGTCTGGCCGCTGGAAGCAGCGATCTCTGCGGGTGTGTTGGTATTTTGGTCTGGCATTGTTCGTTACCCCCAGCCGGCGTCAGTTTTCAACTGTGAACCGAATCAGTTCCTGCGGATTGTTGTCCATGGCCTGTCCCAGGCTGATGATCCCACTGCCGGTCAGTACCAGCTCGTCACGCCGCACAAAGGCCTGTGTGCCGTCGCTGTGCTGTACATAGGTACCATTGGTGCTTTGGTCAATCAGCACGAACTTGTCGCGCCGCAATTCGATTCTGATGTGTTGCCGAGACGCCAGCGCTTCTGCCACCGGGATGTCGCAGGTTGCGCTGCGTCCGAGTACGGCCGCTTCCCGGTCCTGGTTGAGTACGACGTGCACATCCCGGTAGGCCAACTGCAACTGCGTGGTGCTGGCCCCACTGCCGGTGACAGAGGCCAGGTCGACCTGCATGTGGGTGACATCCTCTTCCTGCCAGATGATTTCGGCGATCTCCATTTCGCCCTTGCCCTTGATGGCGGCATAGTCCACCAGACGGGAGCTGTCCTGCAGGACAGCAGGTAAATGTTTCACCGTCTCCGCGGTGGTGATGATCTGTCGTGACTTGGCCTGGGAGGCCATGCGAGCGGCTACGTTGACGGCATCACCATGCACATCGCCATCTTCCTGAATACAGGGGCCGAAGTGGTAGCCCACACGGATGGTAACCGGCACTTCAGTGACGCCGTCCGCTATCGCTTCTTCCATGGTTTCCTGCATGTCGCAGGCAGCCTTGGTGGCGGCGACGGCGTCGTTGAAGGTGCACATGATCTCATCCCCAATGACCTTGATGACGGTGCCTTCATAACGGGCTACCGAATCGGCCAGCAGGTCAAGGGTGACGGACACAACCTCCCGCGCACGCTCGTCACCCAGAGAGTCGTATAGCCGCGTACTGCCGACAATGTCGGCGAATAAAATGGCGAGTTTTTTGGACTGGGTAAACATCGATTGGGTTCCTGAGTTCTTGTCCCTACTGTATCGGCAGGGGTTGGTTGAGGTCTTCGAACCGGCTCAGTGGTACATCCTCATTGGGATAGGGTACTCGTGGCCCGACCACTATTTCGTCAATAACAAACTGATCCGCCCAGACGCCCTCCAGGGCATCGCGGTCAATGTCGGCATTGACCCGGGCAATGGTCTGCTGCAGGTTCTGGTGGTTCTCGACCAGCGCCTGATAACGTTCGAACAATGGATGGTCCGCAGACAGGTCCGAACCTGCCAGCAGTGCATCCAGATCTTCCTGCAAGTGCTGCATTTCCTTTTCATCCAGAGCCGTCACACAGTGCGGCTCCTCGCCACAGGCGGCCACGGCCAGAGCCAGGCCGGCCTGCACGTCTTCCAGTAGCTGCAGTTCGGCTTCCAGGCCAGCCTGTACTGGCTCCTCGTGCTCTTCAGCGAAAAGCGGCGATGCCAGTAACAATAGCAGGGTGTAAGCCACTCTAATACTACTCACCATCCAGCAACCGTTCCAGACGAGCCTCGGCACGTGCTGCCGACTCCAGCGTGCTTTCTATAATCGCGTTCAGTCGGTCTTCACTCAAGTCGAGACCTGTGCTTTCCGAGAATTGGGCACGCCGCTCCGAGTTGTACTGCAGGTTCTCCAGAAAACGCACTCGGGTATAGATGGTTTCGATGGCTTCGAGTTCACGCTCCACCGCTTCCATATCGATTTCCTCGATGGTGTCGAACTCTTCGTCCAACAGTTCCTCGAAGCCGGTGAACGCCTGCAGATCCTCACGATAGGCCATGAACTCGGCCTGCTGCGAGCGGAAGTCTGCCAGCAGGGTCTCCAGTTGCTGGCGGCGATCCGGGTCGCTGGTAACGACCAGTTCCTGCTCCAGTTGGTCGATGCGCTCCTGCAGTTCATCAATGGAGGCCACCAGCTCCTCGTCTGTGACATCGGGTGTACAGCCCTCAACCTCTTCGCATTGGGCGAAAGCCAGGGCCACGCCCTCTCCCAGTTGGCCAAACAGGGTCAGATCTTCTTCAAACAACGCCAGATCGATCACTTCCACTGCCTGCACACCGAGCACAGACGCGGCCGGATTGGCGAAGTTCACCGACACGCTCACCAGTTCAAGACCGAGGCGGTTGATGAAAGCCTGGGTAGAGGACCGCAGATTGATACCACGCACATTGGACAGCGCATTGGGTTGCGAGGTCTCGCGTTGTCCCTGGCTGACGGCCAGCTCGAAATCGCCGCCATTGAAATTCAGCACCAGATTGTCAGACTGGGTGATACCGCCGGCCGCAATCACCTGGCCACCCTGGGCCTGCACCTGGGTCTCCTGACCTACCCGCAGGTTGCCGGAACCGGTCAGGTTGCCGCAGATGTTGCAGAAACTGCCGACAGATACAAAGCTCACCTGGCCGCCGCTGGTGATGGGCGCCCCGGTCAGATCGATTTCCGACCCCAGCAGTACCAGGTTGCCGCCGGTCTGTACCGCATTGTCTACCACCAATCGATTGGCATTGACCTCAATGGAGTTGAAGCCGCCGTCCAGTGGCAGAGTGCCAGGATTGACCTTGCCGCCGATAAACAGGTTGCCATTGAAGCCAGTCAGCACCGGCAGGTACAGATCATCGTTGTTGAGGCGAACGGTGCCGGCACTGCCGTCGTCGCGCTGGGCGATGAACAGGGTGCCGTTGCCCACCACCTGGCCGCGGGTCAGGCGCTGGCCGGGCGTGAAGTGCCAGTTGTTGTCGCCGCCGCGCAGTTCTATGGTGCCATTGTACTGACCATTGGACTCGAAGGTGTTGGCGCCACCGGAGCCGCTGATCAGGCGAGTGAACCCCTCGAAGCTTGCACTGTTGCCACCGGCACTGAGCTCGCCCCCGTCGGTGTCTGTGAGGTTCCAGTCGGTCGCCTGTGTCGCACTGCCGCGCAGTATATCGCCATCCCCTATCAGAGTCTGGATGTTGGTGAACCCCTGGCCCCATGTCAGGGTGACCGGGTTGCTGGTGCCCGACACATCATAGGTGTTGGTGCCACCGCCACCGTCAATCTGGCCGTTGATCTGGCCATTGCCAACCCGTCTGATTTCGTCATCACCCGCACCGCCGGTGATATCGCCGTTGTAGGTACCGGTAATCTCGAAATCATCACCCTGATCGCCACCCAGCACTTCCGAGAAACCGGTGAAGTCGGCGCCGTTGTTGAGGTGATTGTTGTCGATGCGGCCGTCGGTTGAACCACTGATAAGCCAGCTGTTGCTGACATCCTCATGCCCCTGCAGGCTGTCAGAGCCACCGCCCTGCAGCAGGATGTCGTTGCTGTTCAATATCAGGTCGTTGAGATCGAGTGTGACACCAACTGGGTTTCCGGCCTGATTGATCGCCAGCGTAAGCTGGTCACCTGCGGTCAGTTCGGTGTCGGTTGCAAAGTCCAGATTGTTCGCCGAGCTGAGTGTCAGATCGCCGTTGGTGCTGATATCGGAGAACGCAATGTTTGCAGCGGTAACGTCCAGGCTTGCCAGTTCGGTGTCGTCGCCAACCATGCCCTGGAAGTCGACATCACCTGCACCGGCATTGACACTCAGGGCATGGCCCCCGTCGATGCTGGACTCAAAGGTGATGTTGCCGTCAGCGGTGGTCAGGCTAACGCTGTCGGTCAGTGTTATGGCGCCATTGTAGGTTTGGTTGCCGGTACCGGTCTGAATATCAGAACCCAGATCAATGGTGCCATTGCCCTCATGCGCAGTCAGACTCAGGTCACCATCTTGCAGGTTGATGGCGTCATTGATTTCGATGCCGCCGCTGCCGGAGCTGAGAGTTAGGCTATGGGTACTGGAGAACGCGCCGGCAAGTGTGATTTTACCGTTACCGGTGTTGGCCAGTGACAGATCATAATCGGCGTCAAACCCGTACAGGGTAATATCACCTGTGTGGCCAGCCTGACCTACCTGGAAATTGGCGTCAGTGTTGAATGAGAAACCGGCGCCGATGTTATACAGGGCATCGTAGGTGCCTGTGCCAGCGCAGGATGCGCCGCTGCACAGGCCCAGGCTCGAGTTGGTGCTTTGGGTCGCCAGAGTGATGTTGCCTGTGCCGGCATTCAGTTCCAGTTCGCCACCGATAGTCAGGTTGTCGGTAATCAGATCAATATCACCGTTGTTGTCCTCCGTGATCAGTTTAATGGGGTCTCCATTTTCAAAGTCTATTTCCAGTGCATTCAGGTAGATGTTCGCAGCTGTCAGGTTTAGCCCATTGACCAGAGATAATTTGCCGGTGGCGTTTTCCAGATCAAAGGCACCGGCAATGTCGACAGTGCCGGCCAGGTCAACATTGTTCGCTGTCTCAATGGTCAGGTCGTTCAGGCGTTCAATGACACCCTGGAAAAAGATGTTGCCTGCGGTGCCGTCGTCGTTGAAGTCTGTGTTCAGGGTGAGATCGTAGACGGGGTCCGTGCCACTACCGATACTGCCCAACAGCCCAGTAAAGGTGATGTCACCCTCGTAGGTTTCCAGTACAAAGTCTCCGCTCAACCTGACTTCGGATTCATAGGTCTGATCGAACTGGGTTCTGATCGACCCGCCGTCCAGTCTGGTAATGCCCGATCCGGGGTCCAGTACCAGAGCTCCGCCATTGGTGCCGTCCAGATCACCGGTCACAACTATTCCGTTTTCGTTTAGAACCTGTAGTTCGTAGTCGAAACTGATGCCATCCAGGGTGATCTCGCCCTCGTGGTCGGTATTGCCGAACCGGATTGTGTCTGCGGTAATGGAAAGATCACCCAAATCGTAGCGAGTATGGAATCCGGTGCTAGCGCAGGCGCCTCGGCAAATGTATATGGTATTGCCCGCTGTCGAAGGGGCGAGCTCTACGGTGCCTGTCCCGGCATTGATTGTGGTGCCTCCGCCGACAGTTAGCAGTTCATCCACATTCAGCGTAATGTTGCCGTCTGATTCACCGTCTAATGAGCTGGTATCCAGACTTATTCCATCCAGTGTCAGGCTGCTGACCGTCAGGTTGATGTTGGCTGCGTCAATGGCCTCGCTCAGTATTGTGGTGCCGGTTCCTTTGACCTGTATGAAGTCTCCATCAAGATTGATAGCTCCGAAGGCGGCATTCTCGGCCTCTGTAATAGTCAGGTCTTCCAGTGGGGTGTCGCCGCCGACCACAGCGTCGCTCGTATCGATATCACCGCTGCCGGTGTCCAGGGTTAGTGAGTATTCACCGTCCACGGCTCCGACGAATGTGATATTGCTGTTGGCTGTAGTCAGGGTGATGTTATTGGTCAGGTTCACCGCACCGGTGTAACTCTGGTTGCCGGTCGTGCTGATTTCGTCGTTGCCGAACTCGATGGTGCCCGCGTCGATGGTCAGGTTGTCGAGGTCATTGACCTCTCCAAACTCGACAGAACCGTTGTTGGCGTTGAGTGTCAAGCTGTTGTTGTTGCCGTTCAGGGCGGACTGCAGGTCAATGTCGCTG
This sequence comes from Natronospirillum operosum, assembly GCF_004768465.1. Classification (GTDB taxonomy): domain Bacteria; phylum Pseudomonadota; class Gammaproteobacteria; order Pseudomonadales; family Natronospirillaceae; genus Natronospirillum; species Natronospirillum operosum. Next base: position 120,055 of record NZ_SRMF01000006.1, on the reverse strand, counting down.
GTGGTAGAGGTCAGGTTGATGCTGTTGTTGAGCTCTATGGTTCCGTTATAAGTCTGGCTGCCAGATGTGGTGACGTCTGCGGCCAGGGCTGAGGCACCGTTGACCTGGAGGTCGGCTACGCCGCTTATGGCGCCCTGCAGGTTCAGGTCGCCGTCGATGGTCAGGCCATTGCCGTTGCCATTGACCGTATCCGAGAAGGTGATTTCAGACCCTTCAAGCTGGCGATGCCCGTTCGCCAGCGTGACGGCGCCGTTATAGGTCTGGTTGCCGGTTGTGGTGACGTCTGCGCCCAGGACCGAAGTGCCTGATACGTCGAGGTCGGCTACATTGGTCATGGCGCTTTGCAGATCCAGGTTACCCTCGATGGTCAGATTGTTACCGTCTCCGGCCACCGTCTCTGAGAAGGCAATAGTGGTGCCGGTCAGGGTAATGCTGTCGGTCAGGGTGACAGCACTGTTGTAGGTCTGGTTACCCCCAGTGATGATGTCTTCCCCAAGCTCAATTTGGTCAGCGGTGATCTCCAGATCCTGCAGGCCATTGAACTCCTGGAAGCCGATGTTGCCACTGCCGACGTTCAGCCCAAGGCTGTTGCCGCCACCGGTCAGGGGTGACAGGAAGGTAATGTCACTGTTGGTGGTCGTCAGAACAACGCTGTCGGTCAGGGTGACGGCGTCGTTGTAAGTCTGGGTGCCTGAGGTGGTGATATTTTGCCCAAGCTGAATATCGCCGGCGCTGATTTCCAGGCTGGCCAGTGCGGTATCACCGCCTGCTTCACCGTCGAGTGTTACCGTGCCCGTTCCGGCAGTCAGGGTCAGTTCGTGGGCGCCATCAATGGTGGAGCCAAACTCGATATCGCTATTGGTGGTGGTCAGGGTGATGTTGTCGGTCAGGGTGACGGCGCCGGTGTAGGCCTGGGTGCCTGTTGTAGTGACGTCTGCGCCCAGGTTTGAACTGCCGATGATTTCCAGATTGGCCACATCGGTGATGGCGCCCTGCAGATCCAGATTGCCGTTGACGGTCAGGTCGCCGATATTGCTGGTGGCATCATGCAGCTCAAGGTTGCCAGTGACAGCAAGATTGCTGCCGTCACCTGTCAGCAGGTTGCCGAAGTGGAGGAGTGTGCCTTCAAGCGTACGGCTTCCTGTCAAAGTCACGGCACCGTTGTAGGTCTGGTTGCCCGAGGTGGTGACATCTTGCTCAAGCTCGATGCTGCCTGCAGTGATGTCGAGGCTGTCGAGTGCGGTATCGCCGCCCGCGTCGCCTCCGATTGTCACTGTGCCGGTTCCGGCAGTCAGGGTCAGTTCGTGGGCGCCATCAATGGTGGAGCCAAACTCGATATCGCTATCGGTGGTGATCAGGGTGATGCTGTCGGTCAGAGTTATGGCGCCGGTGTAGGTCTGGTTGCCGGTTGTGGTGACGTCCGCACTCAGGGTTGAGGTGCCGGCGACTTCCAGATCCGCCACGCTGATCATGGTGCCCTGAAGGTCCAGATTACCAGTGATGGTCAGGTTATCTCCGCTACCGGCTACGGCATCGGAGAAGGTGATTTCAGTCCCTGCAAGCTGGCGGTCCCCGTTTGCTAGCGTGACGGCGCCGCCGTAGGTCTGGTTGCCGGCTGTGGTGACGTCTGCGCCCAGGGTTGAACTGCCGGTGACTTCCAGATCAGCGACAGCGGTCATGTTGCCCTGTAGATCCAGAATGCCGGCGATGGTCAGATCGCTGTCGTCTCCGGTCACCGTGTCCGAGAAGGTGATTTCAGTCCCTGCAAGCTGGCGGTCTCCATTCGCCAGCGTGACGGCGCCGGTGTAGGTCTGGTTGCCGGTAGTGGTGACATCTGCACCCAGGGTCGAAGTGCCGGTGACTTCCAGATTGGTCACATCGGTGATGGCGCCCTGCAGATTCAGGTCGCCGGCGATGGTCAGGTCGCCGATATTGCTGGTGGTATCATGGAGCTCAAGAGCGCCGGTGACTGTCAGGTTGCTGCCGTCACCGGTCAGCAGATCGCCGAAGTTGAGCAGGGTACCTGCAAGTTCGCGCTGGCCAGCCAGCGTGACGGTGCCGCCGTAGGTCTGGTTGCCGGTTGTATTGACGTCTGCGCCCAGAGTTGAGCTGTCGGTGACTTCCAGATCAGCCACATCTGTCATTTCACCCTGCAGATCCAGATCGCCGGCGACAGTCAGGTCATTGTTGTTGCCGGCCACCGTGTCCGAGAAGGCGACTGTGTTGCCGGTCAGGGTTATGCTGTTGGTCAGGGATACGGCACTGTTGTAGGTCTGGTTGCCCGAGGTGGTGATGTCCTGCCCGAGCTGAATAAGGTTGGCAGTGAGCTCCAGATCCTGAAGGCCGTTGATCGCCTGAAACTCGATGTTGCCATTGCTGGCGTCGAGTTCCAGACTGTTGTCATTACCTGTGATGTCGTTGTCAAAAGTAATGTTGCCGTTATTGGAGCTCAGGGTGATGGTGTCATCATCCAGTGAGACCGCACCGCTGTAGGTCTGGCTGCCTGTAGTAGTGATATTGGCGCCCAGGGTCGAGGCGCCGGTGACTTCCAGATTGGCCACATCGGTGATGGCGCCCTGCAGGTCCAGATTCCCGGTGATGGTCAGGTCACTGTCATTGCTGGTGACCGTATTGAAGAAGGTGAGGGTGTTGCCTTCGAGTGTGCGGTTTCCTGTCAGCGTGGCGGCACCATTGTAGTCCTGGTTACCTGCGGTGGTGACATTCTGTTCAAGCTCGATACTGCCTGCGGTGATCTCGAGGCTGTCGAGTGCGGTGTCAGCACCCACTTCGCCTTCAAAAGTCACCGTGCCGGTTCCGGCAGTCAGAGTCAGTGACTCGGCGCCGTCAACGGTGTTTTCAAACAGGATGTTGCTGTCGGTGGCAGTCAGCGCAACGCTGTCAGTCAGAGTCACAGCTCCGGTGTAGGTCTGGGTGCTTGTCGTGGTGACATCTGCGCCCAGAGTTGAACTGCCGGTGACTTCCAGATCAGCCACGCTGCTCATGGCACCCTGCAGATCCAGATTACCAGTGATGGTCAGGCTATCTCCGCTACCGGTTACGGCATCGGAGAAGGTGATTTCAGCCCCTGCAAGCTGGCGGTTCCCGTTCTCCAGCGTGACGGTGCCGGTGTAGGTCTGGGTGCCTGTTGTAGTGACGTCTGCACCCAGGGTTGAACTGCCTGTGACTTCCAGATCAGCCACATTGGTCATGGCGCCCTGCAGGTTCAGGTCACCGGCGATGGTCAGGTCACTGTCATTGCTGGTGACCGTATCGAAGAAGGTGAGGGTGGTGCCGTCGAGTGTGCGGTTTCCTGTCAGCGTGACGGCGCCATTGTAATTCTGGTTACCCGAGGTGGTGACATCCTGTTCAAGCTCGATACTGCCTGCGGTGATCTCGAGGCTGTCGAGTTCGGTGTCACCACCCACTTCGCCTTCAAAAGTCACCGTGCCGGTTCCGGCTGCCAGGGTCAGTGACTCATCACCGGCGTTGGTCCCATCAATGCTGTCCTCGAACAGAATATTGCTGTCGGTGGCAGTCAGCGTGACACTCTCGGTCAGAGTTACTGCGCCGCTGTAGGTTTGGCTGCCTGTTGTGGTGACATCGGCGCCCAGTGTCGAAGTGCCGGTGACTTCCAGATTGGCCACATCGGTGATGGCGCCCTGCAGATCCAGATTCCCGGTGATGGTCAGGTCGCCGATATTGCTGGTGGCATCATGAAGTTCAAGGTTGCCGGTGACCGCAAGATTACTGCCGTCACCGGTCAGCAGATCGCCGAAGTTGAGCAGGGTACCTGCAAGTTCGCGCTGGCCAGCCAGTGTGACGGCGCCGTTATAGGTCTGAGTGCCTGTCGTGGTGACATCTGCGCCCAGAGTTGAACTGCCGGTGACTTCCAGTTCTGCCACACCGGTCATTTCACCCTGCAGATCCAGATCGCCGGCGACAGTCAGGTCATTGTCGTTGCCGGTCACCGTGTCCGAGAAGGCAACAGTGTCGCCGGTCAGGGTAATGCTGTTGGTCAGGGATACGGCGCTGTTGTAGGTCTGGTTGCCCGAGGTGGTGATGTCCTGCCCGAGCTGAATAAGGTTGGCAGTGAGCTCCAGATCCTGAAGGCCGTTGATCGCCTGAAACTCGATGTTGCCATTGCTGGCGTCGAGTTCCAGACTGTTGTCATTACCTGTGATGTCGTTGTCAAAAGTAATGTTGCCGTTATTGGAGCTCAGGATGATGGTGTCATCATCCAGTGAGACCGCACCGCTGTAGGTCTGGTTGCCGGTTGTGGTGACATTGGCGCCCAGGGTCGAGGCGCCGGTGACTTCCAGATCGGCCACGTCGGTCATGGCGCCCTGCAGGTTCAGGTCGCCAGTGATGGTCAGGTCGCCGATGTTACTGGTGGCATCGTGAAGCTCAAGACTGCCGGTGACTGCCAGGTTGCTGCCGTCACCGGTCACGGTATCCAGGAAAGTGAGGGTGTTGCCTTCGAGTGTGCGGTTTCCCGTCAGCGTGACGGCACCATTGTAGTCCTGGTTACCTGCGGTGGTGACATCCTGTTCAAGCCCAATGCTGCCTGCCGTGATCTCGAGGCTGTCGAGTGCGGTGTCAGCACCCACTTCGCCTTCCAGAGTCACCGTGCCGGTTCCGGCTGCCAGGGTCAGTGACTCATCACCAGCAGTGGTCCCATCAATGCTGCCTCCAAACAGGATATTGCTGTCGGTGGTGGTCAGGGTAATGCTGTTGGTCAGGGTCACCGCCCCGTTATAGGTCTGGCTACCTGAGGTGGTGATATCTTGCCCAAGCTCAATTTGGGCGGCGGTGATCTCCAGATCCTGAAGACCATTGATCGCCTGGAAGTCGATGTTGCCATTGCTGGCGTCGAGTTCCAGGCTGTTGTCATTACCCGTGATGTCACTGTCAAAAGTAATGTTGCCGTTATTGGAGCTCAGGGTGATGATGTCATCATCCAGGGTGACCGCACCGCTGTAGGTCTGGTTGCCGGAGGTGGTTATGTCTGCGCCGAGGGTTGAGGCACCGCTTACCTCCAGATTGGCCACACTGGTCATGTCTCCCTGCAGATCCAGATCACCAGTGATGGTCAGGTTGTCTCCGCTGCCGGTTACAGTATCGGAGAAGGTGATTTCAGCCCCTGCAAGCTGGCGGTCCCCGTCCTCCAGTGTGACGGCGCCGGTGTAGGTCTGGTTGCCGGTTGTGGTGACGTCTGCCCCCAGAGTTGAACTGCCTGTGACTTCCAGATCAGCCACATCAGTCATGGCGCCTTGCAGGTCCAGATCAGCGGCGATAGTCAGGTCATTGTCGTTGCCGGTCACCGTCTCCGAGAAGGCAACAGTGTTGCCGGTCAGGGTAAGGTTCCCGGTGAGGCTCACCGCGCCGTTGTAGGTCTGGTCACCGGCAGCGGTGATGTCTTGCCCCAGTTGAATAAGATCTGCAGTGACCTCCAGATCCTGCAGGTCGTTGATCGCCTGGAACTCGATATTACCCGCGCCAACGTTGATGCCAAGGCTGTTGCCGCTACCGTCCAGAGAAGACTGCAAGGTAATATCGCTGTTGTCGGCGGTCAGAGTAACGCTATCGGTCAGGGTGATGGAGCCGGTATAGGTTTGGCTGCCTGTTGTGGTGACATCGGCGCCCAGAGTTGAACTGCCGGTGACTTCCAGATCAGCCACATCGGTCAAGGCGCCTTGCAGGTCCAGGTCACCGGTGATGGTCAGATTGTTGTCGTCTCCGGTTACCGTATCGGAGAAGATGAGGGTGTTGCCTTCGAGTGTGCGGTTTCCTGTCAGCGTGACGGCGCCATTGTAGTCCTGGTTACCCGCAGTGGTGACATCCTGTTCAAGCTCGATACTGCCGGCGGTGATCTCCAGGCTGTCGAGTGCGGTGCCAGCACCCACTTCGCCTTCCAGGGTCACCGTGCCGGTTCCGGCAGCCAGTGTCAGCCCGTGCGCGCCATCAATTGTGGAGCCAAAGTCGATATTGCTGTCGGTGGTGGTCAGGGTGATGCTGTCGGTCAGAGTTATGGCGCTGTTATAGGTCTGAGTGCCTGAAGTGGTGATGTCGGCACTCAGAGTTGAAGTGCCCGACACGCTCAGGTTGGACACATCGGTCAGGGCTCCCTGCAGATCCAGATCGCCGACGATGGTCAGGTTGTTATCGTCTCCGGTAACCGTATCTGTGAAAGTCAGGGTAGAGCCTGTCAGAGTGAGGGCACCTGTGAGGTCCACAGCACCGTGGTAGGCTTGGTCACCGTCCGTTGTTACGTCGTTCTGGAGTTGAATGCTGTCTGCTGTGATGTCGAGGCTGTCGAGTTCAGTGTCGCCACCGACTTCACCGCTGAAGGCTACCGTGCCGTCGCCGACGTCCAGAGTCAGAGACTCATCACCAGCAGTGGCTCCATCAATGCTGCCTCCAAACAGGATGTTGCTGTCGGTGGTGGTCAGGGTAATGCTGTCAGTCAGAGTCACCGCACCGCTGTAGGTTTGGTTGCCGGTTGTGGCGACGTCTGCCGCGAGCGTCGCATTATCGGTTACTTCAAGATTGGCCACATTGGTCAAGGCGCCTTGCAGGTCCAGGTCACCGGTGATGGTCAGATTGTTGTCGTCTCCGGTTACCGTATCGGAGAAGATGAGGGTGTTGCCTTCGAGTGTGCGGTTTCCTGTCAGCGTGACGGCACCATTGTAGTCCTGGTTACCTGCGGTGGTGACATCCTGTTCAAGCTCTATGCTGCCTGCGGTGATGCTGAGGCTGTCGAGAGCGGTATTGCCACCTACTTCACCTTCGAATGTTACTGCGCCGGGTCCGGCAGCCAGAGTGAGTGACTCGGCGCCGTCAACGGTGCTTTCAAACAGAATAGTGCTGTCGGTGGCAGTCAGGATAACGCTGTCGGTCAGGGTCACAGCACCGGTGTAAGTTTGGTTGCCGGTTGAGGAGATATTGGCGCCAAGCTGGATAACGTCAGTCGCCGTCATGCTGACGTTGCCCGCACCCGCCTCAATGGCCTGAGTGATGTCCAGCTCGGCCCCTGACAGGGTGATGTCGCCACCGTTGCTGTTTAATCCGGTCGAGGTGTCGGTAATGGTGACGGTGCCTGTTCCGTCTGTGCCGCCAGGTTGGTCAGCCGAATCTGCCTCAAGGGTAATATGACCACCGTTGGTGGTGATGCCCGCGAGGAGCTCAATGTCGCGTCCGGCCTGCAGGGTGATCCCGATGCCCTGCTCGGTGATGTTGATGGCAGCATCCGAAGCCTGAATAATGTCCTGAGTGGCCTGCAACAGCACATTGGCGGTCTGGTTGCTGATGGTGTCCGCGCCGATTTCAAAAGTGTCACCATTCTCATCTTCAAACAGAACCTCATCATTACCTGTCAGTTCTGTGTCATCGTCACCCGTGCCCTGGACGATATGGATGTTCTCCGGGTCCAGCAGCAGGGTGCCTATCTGCCCATGCGGTGCACTCAGGTCGGCAAAGCCGGAGTACGCCAGTTGCTGCTTGCCGGAGACTTCCGCAAAGCCGCCATCACCGCCCTCGGCGCCGCCACGGGCCGACAGGCGGCCGGAGAATCGCGTCCAGTCGTCAGCCCAGGCAATGATGCGCCCGCCGTCGCCGTTGTGGATGGCGTCGGCATGCAGATTTACCTGCGAGGTCACCACGACTTTCTGCGCATTCTGGATGTCCGGATTCTGCCCCTGCAGGTCACCGCCGACAAGGATCTCACCGCCACCCAGCCAGCCACTGGCATCCACCAGGGTGTCTCCTGTCAGCGCTATGCGGTCGCCCAGCAGATGCACCTGGCCGCCCTGTTGCGCTGCGGAGTCGGCCCGGATCTCGCTGCTGTCCTGCACCAGCAGGGTTGAATCTTCGGCGTGCAGGGTGATCTGGCCGCCATCGCTCTGGGCATCCTGAGCGGAAGCATCGATTTGGCCGGTGTTCACCACCGAGCTGGTGCTGCCGCCGCTGCCGACCAGACGGATTTCGCCACCGTTGTTGTCTATACGCCCGGCCCGCACAACCCCCTCGTTGTTGACCACCTGGGAGAAAATGTCCTGCGCTACCCGGCCTTCCATGGCGATCACGCCGCCATTGGCCTGCAACTCGCCCTGGTTCAGTATGGCGCTTTCATGGCCATCGGCGTTGGACAGTAAGGCTTCATCAACCGCGAACCGCATCAGCCCATCGCCATCAAAATCCAGTGCAATGCGTTCACCGACCACCATGTTGATGCGACCTGCATGGGCGATGATCTGGCCCGTGTTTTCAACCTGGCTGCCCAGCAGGGTGACGCTGCCTCCGGTCGCAGCATTGATGGTGCCGCGATTGATCACCCGCCCACTGGTGCCCTCCTGGCGCTCGAAATTCAGATTGCCGTCCAGAAAGTCCTCGGTCGAAAGGTGGTGTCCGGATGCAATCAGGGACCCGACGCTGAGTTGTGCGGTATTGCCGAAATAGAGGCCATTGGCATTGGACAGAATGACATGCCCGTTGGCGTTGATCTGGCCGCGTATGACGCTCATGTCCCCGTCCAGTATCTGGTTCAGAACGATCGAGTTGCTGCCGGGTTGAAGAAAGTTGACGATCTCCTCGGGGGTGAGGTTGAAGCTTTGCCACTCGACCACGAGCTTGTCAGTGTGCTGATGAACATTGGTGGTCTGATCATCGGGTCGCTGTATGTTGCCGTCGCCGCCGGTGACCTGTCCGCCTGTCGGACCTGCGAGCACGGGCGATGCTCCCGAGGCCAGCGTTGCAGTGGCCAGGATTATCGGCACCAACCTGGAAAGGTCAGAAATGCCAGGCAAGGTCGAACCACACCTTGGGTGTGTCCTCATCATCCTGTTCACTCTCGTCGATTAACGGTACAGCCAACTGCAACCTGGAAGTCAGCTGGTCCGGAATGCCGAACCGCAGACCGGCACCCACACTGGACATCTGAAACCAGCCATCCACTTCACTGATCAGAGGGTCGTTTTTCATGCCGGTTGCATGGTCGTAAAACACGGAGACTTGCAGCAGCTCTCCCCAGCGCCAACCGCCAAAGGCCTGCTGGTCCCCCAGGAATGGCGCCTGCACAATGTATTCCAGAGAGGCCAGACCACCAGTGTCGTACAAGGCATAGGACGACTGGAAACCGCGCACATGATCGGGGCCGCCGACAGCATACTGTTCCATCGGCACCAGCAGGTCGGGTGAATACTGAAACTCTGTGCGTGCCAGCAAGGAAGAATTGGAGGTCACGTTCTGCAGGCGGGAGTAAAACGTCAGCAGTTTCAGAAAACCGCCCTCTGCGTAGTCGCCGCTGCCACCAAGGCGACTGGGTCGCTGGTCGGGGGACAGGCTCTCCGCGCTGTCGGCATCACCCATGGCCCACAGAATATCGTTGAACCCCTTGGAGACCTCCAGCCCGGCGTAATTCAGCCCGCCAAAGCGCGTGTCTACCGAGTCATAGTTGATGCCCAGAGTCAGCACTGTGAGTCTGTCTTCGTTGGTCTGGCTGCCGAGTCGCTCCGTCTCCGCATGTCGCGAGCCGAGCTCCAGGCGTGTGGACAGGTTGCGCTCGCGGCTGCGCAGCCAGATGTATTCACCAGCAACGCCGAATTGATGGGACGTACCGGCGATCTCCAGTACTTCGAAGTCGCCGCCGACAGTGAAACTGTTCCGGCGCGCATAGGCACTGGCCCGCCAATAGCGATTGATAATGACTTGATAGTCCAGCGAGGCAAAGAAGCTGTTGGCAGGCATGATCGTGTGCTGCAGCGTCAGGCCAAGCTGGTCTGCATTCCCGGTAACATTGTTCCATTCGGCAGTGGCGCGTCCGCGCCACAACCCGGTGGTGTCAGAGCCGTGATTGTCCGTGCGTACCGTAATGTTGAAGCGGTCCTCGTTGGGCACCCGGACCAGCAGATCTGTCTCGCCGACCCGCTGCCCTGGTTGGAACATGCCGAAGGCCACCAGTCCGGGGAAGTCTGTCAGTACCAGCAATGACGATTCGACCTCCTGCTGATGAACGGGTTCGCCAAGCAAATGAGAAAACGGACGCGTCAGGGTACCCTGAGAGTAGATCTCATTGCCCTCGGTCAGAATTCTGCCCAGTCGTCCTTCAATCACCTGCAATTCCACGACTCCATCCGTGACCGACTGCACTGGCAAGATGGCATTGGCCAGTATGAGCCCGCGCGCACGGTAGTAGTTGGTAATGCGGTCTGTAACCGCTTCCAATTGACCGATGGTGAAGCCCTCAGGCCTCTCCAGGCGCGCTTCTTCCACCAGTTCTTCTATTTCAGCGCGAGAAATGTCATATTGAGGCAGGTCCCTGATGCCCACCAGCTCAAACCGCTCGACGACAATGCGCTCGCCTTCCTCTGCTGACAACGGCCGCTCAACGACAGGCGGTATTTCCAGCACACTGTCTGCTGATTCGGGAGGGACGCGAATAGTGGCGTCAGGGCGCATTCCTCCGGGCTGTATCATGTCAGGCAAAGGGTCCAGAGCGGACTGTCCATACGCATGAAGCGGCAACCACATCCAGAGGCCAAGCTGACTGTAGGCGAGAAGCCGCACCGGCAGGGAAAATCGTCCTGTTCCACGCCAACTCATTGAAAAGCGACTCCCCTGGGATCTACAAACTTCCTTTCATTTTTCGCTACCAGTTGGCATTTTGGGCGCAAAATATTTTTGACTTGTTATTTAAAAAATAGTATCACGCGCGGTTTACGGTCGGCAACGAAAAATAGTCGTGATACAGGGAGAGGGTGCTCTACTTGCGGGTGTTTTGAGGCATTGCATTGTGCTTCGAGCACAAAAAAGCCCCGAGGTTGTTAAGCCCGGGGCTTCGGTATTGGTGGAGACGGCGGGAGTCGAACCCGCGTCCGCGAATCCTCTACTCTCGGCACTACATGCTTAGCACCTTCATTTTTTTAACCGCACATCCGCCGAAGGGCAGGCTGACGTGCTGGCTGGCCTGGAATGTTTGTTTAACAGATCCGGCCCAGACAACCTTCACTGCGATCCTGATATTTGACTCGGAAAAAGCCGCTCAGGCTCAACTAATTCCGAGTGGCTGCTATATTATTAAGCTGCCAGGCGGACTTCGCCGCCAAAAGTATCGTCGTTTGCGATTATCTTTGTGCAACTTTGGATTTACGTGATTGGTTGCCATCACGACATGCGCCTTGAGCTTCGTAATCCGCGTCGAATCCGGAACGTCCCCAAAACTCAGCTACTATTATGGACCCGATCGCGCCAAAAGCAAGGGCTATCCACTTGCTGCCTGGATCAGATGGCGCAAACTTTACTCACAACTCACAACTCACAACTCGTCTAGCGATTATGCTGCTTCATGATCCGCTGCTTCTGGCGATCCCAGTCGCGGTTCTTCATGGTCTCGCGCTTGTCATGCGACTGCTTGCCCTTGACCAGCGCAATTTTAACCTTCACCAGGTGCCGCTTCCAGAACATGGACAACGCCACCACGGTGTAGCCGGTCTGCTCGGACTGGCCAGCCAGTTTGTCAATCTCGCGTCGCTTCAGCAGCAGCTTGCGCCGCGCCACGTCATCGGTCCTGACGTGCGTGGAGGCAGAGAGCAGCGGTGTGATCAGAGCGCCCAGCAGCCAGGCTTCATTGTCCTTGAAAATGACATAGGAATCCCGCAGTTGGCACTTGCCGGCTCGCAACGACTTCACCTCCCAGCCAGAGAGAGCAATACCCGCTTCGAAGGTTTCTATAATATGATAGTCGTGCAGCGCCTTTTTGTTCTGCGCTATGGTGTTCGATGGCGTCTTGTGTTTTGACATAGCGCGCCATTATAGTGCCTGCGCTCTATATTGCTACGGGTTTCCCATGGTCTCTCTGGTCCAGCATAATTTCTGGCGACATCGCTGGTTGTTCGCCCTCGCGCTGAGCGGGGCCGTCATCAGTCTCAGTAATGTATTCAGCTTTCCCATGGCCGTCAGCGGCGGTGGCGGGGTGTTTGTGGTGGCGTATCTGGTGGCCCATGTGCTGATTGCGGTGCCGGTGATCATGACTGAGCTGCTGATCGGCCGGCGCGGGCGCCACAGCGCACCTCACAGCCTGGCACACCTGTCGGCGGAAGCCTTTGTATCCCAGCGCTGGCGCTATCTGGGTGTGGTCATGGTGGTCACCGCCCTGATAGTGGCCGCCTACTTTCTGGCTTTCTCCGGCTGGGCGATTGATTACATGTGGCGCGCAGGTTCCGGCCAGCTGCCCACTACCGAATCCGGTCTGCGCTTCAGTCTGACCGAACTGCTGACCCGGTCCGGGCGCATGGTGGCGCTGCATACACTGATTTGTCTGCTGATCCTGCTGGCCGTGGCTCTGCCCTCCCAGTGGGGTGTGCAGTTGCCGGTTGCGGTTATGGGCGGCCTCTTGCTGTTGCTGGTGGCCGCATTGGCATTCTGGGCCATGGGGCAGGGCTTCTGGGCGATCGGTGTTGATCGCCTCTTTGTTGCCGAGGCCAGCCTGTGGCAGATCGATATCTGGGTGCGGGCGGTGGCATTGTCTTTCTACAGCCTGGGTCTGGGGCTCGGCATCAGCCTGGTCCTGGGCGCCCATATGGACACGAACTTTTCCATTGGCGGCACGGCACTCTGGGTCATTCTGGTGGATCTGCTGTGGGGCCTGGTGTTTGCCGCCGTGGTGCTGGGTTTTGTCCAGATTACGCCCTCTACCGATGCGCTGGCCTTCATCTTTGTGGAACTGCCCCAGAGCCTGGCGGGTGAGCAGAACGGCACGGCCTGGCTGCTGGTGCTGTTTGCGGTCGTGCTGCTCAGTGGCCTGTCGACGGCTCTGTTTCTGGTCAAGCATGCTGTCATGTGGCTGCACGAGCGTTATCGGTGGCCGCGCTATGGGGCGGCTGCCGTGGCCACGGCAGCGGTCTGGGTGCTTGGCTTTGTGGTTATTCAATCGCTGCATGAATGGCGCGAGATCCGCTTTTACGGCGCTACACTGCTGGACTGGTTTGCGCATGTACCCACCAACCTGATTATTCCCATGGTCTGTCTGCTGATGGTGATCTATACCGGCTGGATTCTGCCAGCCCATCAGGTGATTGAAGAACTCAAACCGAAGGCCGAGCACCGATTCCCTCTGTGGCACTTCCATCTCAGATTTGTTACAACGCTCGCCCTGCTGGCGGTGCTGGTCATTCAGGTGCAGGCCGCCTGGGCCGTGCCTGCCCTGTTGCAACTGGTGTTCTTGGGTGTCCTGCTGACACTGGGTTGGGCGGTGTACCGTTACCGCCATTGGGATTGGGAGTCATCATGAAGATTGAACGGCGGGCCCATGTGCCGTACTCGCCGGAACAAATGTATGCCCTGGTGCACGACATCAGGTCTTATCCCGAGTTCCTGCCGGAGATCTCGGATGTGCGTATACTGGATGAGTCAGCCGACGCCATTGCGGCCGAGCTGGAAGTGCACAAGGGACCCGTGCGGGAAACCTTTGCCACCCGCAATCAATTGCGTCCGCCAGGCTGGATGAGTATGGAACTGGTTCGCGGACCGTTCCGGCACCTGCATGGTGAGTGGCATTTTGTAGCAGGAGAAACTGGTAGCGAAGTTTGCTTTCAACTGGACTTCGAGGTAAAGGGCTTCGGGCTGCGGATGATCCTGGAGCCTGTTGTCGGTAAAATGGCAGATCGTCTGGTGGATCGTTTTGCACAACGGGCTCGACAGATCTATGGCTGAACTGCATATTGAAGTGGCCTGTGCAACGCCGGAGAAACAGCGCATTATAGCGCTGACTGTGGCTGCAGGAACTACACTGAGAGAAGCGGTAGCGCGCAGCCATATTGGTGAGGAGTTTCCCGAGCTGGATGTGGCCAATGCGCCGCTGGGGATTTTTGGCAGGAAAGTGCCTCAGCCGGAGCAGACTCCGGTGGAAGAAGGGCAGCGGATCGAGATATACCGTCCCTTGTTGATCGACCCCAAGCAGGCCCGCGTCAATAGGGCCGCCAAAGCCGACAGACGCCCGGCCACTGAGCGTCAGGCGAAGACTGCTTCGCAGCAGTCATCAGATACGGGAGGAACCGCCGGTGAGTAATGCCGAGCTGAAAAAAGCAGGTCTGAAGGTCACGCTGCCACGGCTGAAGATTCTTGAAATGCTGGAGCATGCCGAACCCCGGCACATGAGTGCTGAAGACGTATACCGGCAACTCATTGAAGCGGGGGAAGAAATCGGCCTGGCGACCGTTTACCGGGTGCTGACCCAGTTTGAAGCCGCCGGGCTGGTGGTGCGCCACAACTTTGATGGCGGGCACGCCCTGTTCGAACTCGATGACGGCGAACACCATGACCACATGGTGTCAGTGGATGATGGCACCGTGATCGAATTCGTCGACAACGTGATCGAGCAGCGTCAGCAGCAGATTGCCGAAGAGCACGGCTATGAGCTGGTGGATCACAGCCTGGTGCTGTACGTCAGACCCAAAAGCAAGAAATAACGCCGTCCAACCCGTAGCGAGCGACGCCAGTCGCGATACACAGGGCCTTCTTCAAATTTGTTGGCTGCGTGTTTTTCGGCACTTGCGTGCCTCGCTACTGTCAACGGTCGACTGTCATCTGTCGACCAATCATCAGTGCATCATCGGCGCGGCCAGCAGATCCCTCGCATGCGCCAGGGTGGTATCGGTCACCCGAGTACCTGAAATCAGCCGCGCCACTTCATGGGTGCGGTCATCCGGGTCCAGGTTGCGAATCTCGGACAGCGTTTCCTGACCGGCCACGCGCTTCTCCACCAGCCAGTGCTGATGGCCGAACGAGGCCACCTGCGGCAGATGGGTGATACAGAGAATCTGGCTCTGGTCACTCAACTGGCGGATCAGACGGCCCACTTCCTCGGCCGTGGCACCGCTGATACCCACATCCACTTCGTCAAAGAACAGCGTCGGCGCCTGCTGGGTCTGCTGGGCCACCACCTGAATGGCCAGCGCTATCCGTGACAGTTCGCCGCCGGAAGCTGCTTTGTGCAGTGGCTGTACCGGTTGCCCCGGGTTGGCCGAAAGACACAGTTCCACATCATCAATACCCTGCGCAGAGGCTTTCTCCACCTGCGGGATGACCCGGCACACCACCTGTGCATGCGGCATGTTCAGCCGATGCAGTTGCTGGGCCAGGGCTTCGGCCAGCTCGGCGCCGGCGGCCTGGCGCTGTTTGGACAGTGCCTCTGCTGCCTGTTGATAGGCCTGGGCCAGTTCCATTTCGCGCTGAGCCAGCTCTTCCACGGTCGACTCGTCGGCATCCAGGTCGCCCAGTTGTTCGCTCAGCGAGGCCTGCAGTTCGAACAGGGCTTCCGGCGCGCAGTGGTGCTTGCGGGCCACTTCATAGATATGGCTCAGGCGCTTTTCGACAGCGGCCAGACGCTCCGGGTCCCATTGAAAATCTTCAGCGAAATGCAGCAGGTCGGAATGGGCTTCGTCCAGCTGTACCTGTGCTTCGTGCAACAGTGACAGCGCATTGCTCAGGGTTTCGTTCAGCTCCGCATGGGGTTCCAGCACCAGGGTGGCGCGGCGCAACAGGCTGAGCAGGTCCTGCTCGCTGTTCTCGGCATTCAGAATCTGACTGGCCTCGCTGGCCGACTGCAGCAGCGCTTCCGCATGGCTCAGGCTTTTCTGTTCCTGTTCCAGGCTGGCCAGTTCATCGGCTTGCAGGTCGAGCGCGTTGAGTTCTTCCAGTTGATAGGCCATCAGCTTCTGTTCGGCCGAATCCTGCTCCAGGCGCATCTGCAGGTTCTTGTGGCGCTGGCGCACTTCCCGCCATTCCCGGTACAGTTTGGCCACCTGGGTGAGGCTGTCGCCAGGCTGTGCATAGGCATCCAGTATGGCCAGGTGCTGGTCCGGTTTCATCAGCCGCTGGTGTTCATGCTGGGCATGAATGCGCAGCACCAGGTCGCCCAGTTCACGCAGTTTGGCCACCGGTACCGAGGTGGCGTTGATAAAGGCCCGCGAACGGCCATCGGCCGTGAGCACGCGGCGCACCACGCATTCGCCTTCCTGCCACAGCTCCTGTTCGCGCAGCCAGCGACCGGCCGGGGAATCGGGCCGAATCATGAAGGTGGCGCTCAGGTCGGCCTTGTCTTCACCGTGGCGCACCTGGCTGGAATCCGCCCGCCCACCGGCCAGCAGCATCAGGGCGTCCAGCACGATGGACTTGCCGGCACCGGTTTCGCCGGACAGCACGGTCAGGCCTGCGCGCACATCCAGTTCGACGGCACGGGCAATAATGAAGTTGCGGATGTTGAGGTAACACAGCATGGGCGGAGGCTCCCTCTAGCGGCCAGGAAACTACTGTATCAACATACAGTAAAATGAAGTGAGGTCAAGAGATTCCGCCACAGTGGGTATCACAAGACGTGGCGCCAGGGGTTGAAGTTGTCCGGATGCGCCCCACATTGAGAGCAACCAACAGGTATCGCTGGAAATTGCGAGGAGACAGCACAGATGTCGGCAGATCAGTCCAGACAGACCGAAGAGCAGACCAACGACTCTGCACAGGCCCCAGAGGAGGCTGCGGAAGCGCCACAGGCGGCGGAGACCCCGGACACCGAGGGCAGCCCGGAGCCGGAAGCTGAAACCACCAGTGAGGACGTCAGTCTGGAAGAACTGGTGGCGGAGCTGCAGGCCAGTCGGGAAGAAGTGGACCGCCTGAAGGAAGCTCTGCTGCGTTCGGAAGCCGAAGCACAGAACATTCGGCGGCGGGCGGAAAAGGATGTGGAGGCTGCGCACAAGTACGGGCAGGAGAAACTGATCAAGGAACTGCTGCCGGTCAAGGACAACCTGGAGCGTGCGCTGGAAGCCGGAACCGGTGTCGAAGACGCCGCCGTGCGGGCCATCCTGGAAGGCATCGAGCTGACCGACAAGTCGTTCGCCGACACCCTGAGCAAGATAGAGGTAGAGGCGATTGACCCCAGCGGGCAGCCGTTCAACCCGCAGGAACACCAGGCCATGTCCATGGTGGAAAACGAGGAAGTGCCGGCCAATACCGTCATCGCCGTGATCCAGAAAGGCTACCGCCTGCACGGGCGGGTGGTGCGTCCGGCCATGGTGATGGTGTCCAAGGGTGGCGCCGATGCCAAACCGAATATCGACGAAACAGCCTGAACCGCTGCAACGTCAACAACTTGAAATCAAGCAGCCGGCACCCATATACCGGCTAAAGACAACCGAATACTGAGGAGCGCTAAGCATGGGCAAGATTATCGGTATCGATCTGGGTACGACCAATTCCTGTCTGGCCATTCTGGACGGAGACAAGACCCGGGTACTGGAAAACGCAGAGGGTGATCGCACCACCCCGTCCATCGTCGCCTATACAGACGACAACGAAGTGTTGGTCGGTCAGCCGGCCAAGAGGCAGGCGGTCACCAACCCGCACAACACCGTCTATGCGGTCAAGCGCCTGATCGGTCGTCGCTTCAAGGACGACGTGGTGCAGAAAGACATCAAGATGGTGCCCTACAAGATTGTCGAAGCAGACAATGGTGACGCCTGGGTGGAAGTGAAGGGCGACAAGAAGGCACCGCCGCAGATTTCCGCCGAAGTGCTGAAAAAGATGAAGAAGACCGCTGAAGACTACCTGGGCGAGAAAGTCACCGAGGCAGTCATCACCGTACCGGCCTACTTCAACGACAGCCAGCGCCAGGCCACCAAGGATGCCGGTCGCATCGCCGGCCTGGAAGTAAAGCGCATCATCAACGAGCCGACTGCGGCCGCCCTGGCCTATGGTCTGGACAAGAAGTCCGGCGACCGTACCGTGGCCGTGTATGACCTGGGTGGCGGTACCTTCGATATCTCCATTATCGAGATTGCCGACGTGGATGGCGAAACCCAGGTGGAAGTATTGTCCACCAATGGTGACACCTTCCTCGGTGGTGAGGATTTCGACCTCAAACTGATCAATTACCTGGCCGAACAGTTCAAGAAGGACAGCGGCATTGACCTGCAGGGTGATTCCCTGGCTATGCAGCGCCTGAAAGAAGCCGCTGAGAAAGCCAAGGTCGAGCTGTCTTCCGCCCAGCAGACTGACGTCAACCTGCCCTACATCACGGCGGACCAGAATGGTCCCAAGCACCTGAACGTCAAGGTGACCCGGGCCAAGCTGGAATCCCTGGTGGAAGAGCTGGTCGACCGCTCCATCGAACCTTGCCGTATCGCCATCAAGGATGCCGATGTGGACCTGGACGACATCGACGAAGTGATTCTGGTCGGTGGCCAGACCCGCATGCCGCTGGTACAGACCAAGGTGAAAGAGTTCTTCGGCAAGGAGCCGCGCAAGGACGTCAACCCGGACGAAGCCGTGGCCATGGGCGCTGCCCTGCAGGGTGCGGTACTGTCCGGTGACGTGAAGGACGTCCTGCTGCTCGACGTCACCCCGCTGACCCTGGGTATCGAAACCATGGGTGGCGTGATGACTTCGCTGATCGAGAAAAACACCACCATTCCGACCAAGAAGACCCAGGTCTTCTCCACCGCGGATGACAACCAGACCGCCGTGACCATCCACGTGGTACAGGGCGAACGCAAGCAGGCGGCACAGAACAAGTCGCTGGGCCGCTTTGACCTGGCGGACATTCCGCCGGCACCGCGTGGTGTGCCGCAGATCGAGGTGGCGTTCGACATCGATGCCAACGGCATTCTGAACGTGTCCGCGAAGGACAAGGGCACCGGCAAGGAGCAGTCCATTGTCATCAAGGCCTCTTCCGGTCTGAGCGATGAAGAAATCGCCCAGATGGAGAAGGACGCCGAAGCGCATGCCGAGGAGGACCGCAAGTTCGAGGAACTGGTGCAGGCGCGCAACACGGCCGATGGCATGATTCACGCGACCCGCAAGACGCTGGAAGAAGCCGGTGACAAGGCCACCGAGGACGAGAAACAAGCCATCGAGAAAGCCATTGAAGAGCTGGAAGCAGCGCTGAAAGAAGGCGACAAGGAAGCCATCGAGGCCAAGACCAACGCCCTCACCGAAGCCTCGGCTTCACTGGCGCAGAAACTGTACTCCGAACAGGCTGCCGGAGCCGCCGGCGGTGAAGCCGACGCCGAGCAGGCCGGCGACAGCAGCGCCGACGATGCAGTCGACGCCGAGTTCGAGGAAGTGAAGGACGAAGACCGGAAGTAATCCAAAGGATGTGCGGGTATGGTTCGCCGGGAGGCGTTCGATGCCCGCAGATACCATGCGGATTCAAGTAGACAGTCGACAGTAGACAGCGCAGCCAGGGAGCAACTATCTCGGGCCGCTGTCGACTGTCGACTTTTGACTGTCAACTGAAGCCAAAGAAGCCAGATTCAATTATGTCCAAACGCGACTACTACGAAATCCTGGGCGTGGATCGCAGCGCCGACGAAAAGGACATCAAGAAAGCCTACCGTCGGCTGGCGATGAAGTTCCACCCGGACCGCAACCAGGATAACCCGGAAGCCGAGGCCAAGTTCAAGGAAGCCAGCGAAGCCTATGAAGTACTGGCGGACGCGGAAAAACGCCAGGCCTATGATCAGTTTGGACATGCCGGGGTTGACGGCCAAGCCGGTGGCTTTGGCGGTGGCGCTGGGCACAGCAGCTTCAGCGATATCTTTGGCGACGTGTTTGGTGACATCTTTGGTGCTGCCGGCGGCGGTGGCCGTCGATCTTCCGCCCGCCGCGGGTCCGATCTGCGCTACAACCTGGAACTGACCCTGGAAGAAGCCGTACGCGGAGTCGAAAAGACCATCCGCGTACCGACCCTGGTCGGCTGTGGCACCTGTGACGGCACCGGTGCCAAGCCCGGCACCAGCCCCAAGACCTGTGGTGTCTGTCATGGCACCGGCACGGTACGCATGCAGCAGGGTTTCTTTGCTGTACAGCAGACCTGCCACGCCTGTGGCGGCAGCGGCCAGGTGATTGAAGACCCCTGCATGGACTGCCGTGGCCGTGGCGTGAAGGAAGAAACCCGCACCCTCAATGTGAAGATTCCGGCCGGTGTCGATACCGGCGATCGCATTCGTCTCAGCGGCGAAGGCGAAGCCGGCGCCAAGGGCGGCCCGGCGGGCGATCTTTATGTACAGGTCATCGTCAAGGAGCACTCGCTGTTCCAGCGCGATGGCAGCAACCTGTATTGCGAAGTGCCGATCTCCTTTGTGGATGCGGCGCTTGGTGGCGAGCTCGAAGTGCCCACCCTGGATGGCCGGGTCAAGCTCAAGATTCCGGTAGAAACCCAGAGCGGCAAGCTGTTCCGCCTGCGTGGCAAGGGCGTCACCCCGGTACGCGGCGGCCCCAGGGGCGACCTGATGTGCCGGGTCGTGGTCGAAACCCCGGTCAAGCTGAACGAAAAGCAGAAAGAACTGCTGCGCGAATTCCAGGCCACCCTGGACCGCAAGAACAGCAGCAACTCGCCGCGCAAAAACTCCTGGTTTGACGGCGTGAAAAAGTTCTTCGAAGACATGTAGATAGGTAGTCGACAGATGACAGTCGACAGTAGTAGGCAGTGCTCCTCCGCTTTCTTACTGTGCACTGTCAACTGTCTACTTGATAGCCACCGAATTTCAGGAATATTCAGATGGTTAGAGTTGCGATAACCGGCGCCACCGGCCGCATGGGACGCACCCTGGTACAGTTGGTGCACCAGGCCGAAGACCTCACCCTGGCCGGCGCCACCGACCGCCCTGACAGCCCCCTGCTCGGGCAGGATATCGGGCACCTGTGTGGCCTGGGCGAAACCGGCATCCTGCTGCTCGACAGCCTCGAGGCGCTGACTGATATCGACATAGTGATTGACTTCACCCTGCCAGCCGCCACCGAAACCCACCTGCGGATCTGCCGCGACAAGGGTTTTGGCCTGGTGATCGGCACCACCGGCTTGTCCGAGGCGCAGAAAGCCGCCGTGACCGAGGCCGCATCACATATACCCCTTGTTTTCGCGCCCAACATGTCAGTCGGCGTTACCGTGCTCACCCAACTGGTCGAGCAGGCCGCGCGCATCCTGGGCGATGACTACGACGTCGAAATCGTCGAGATGCATCATCGGCACAAGGTCGATGCACCCTCAGGCACGGCGCTGGCCCTGGGCGAAGCTGCCGCCCGAGGCCTGGAACGCAACCTGCAAGAGTGCGCTGTCTACGGCCGTGAAGGCGCCGAAGGCCCGCGCCGACAGGAGACCATCGGCTTTGCGACCCTGCGTGGCGGTGATGTGGTGGGAGATCACACGGTCATCTATGCGGCCGATGGCGAGCGCATCGAAATTGGCCACAAGGCCAGCAGCCGCATGACGTTTGCCCGGGGTGCACTGCGCGCAGCACGCTGGCTGCACAGCAGGCCGGCCGACCTTTACACCATGCGGGATGTACTCGGTATTTGAATAACTGTTGAGAAATGACTTCAAGAGTGGATATTCGCGGCCTGTGAGCGCTCAATAAAGCCGATAAGCAAGCGTTTACATGAGCCTGTACTGGCTTTCTTCCGCCATTTAATCCGCGAATTGAACAAAAAACCGCCAGGAGGCCCATGAAATGGGCCTTAAAAAGCCAAATTCAGCCGAAAAAACCGTTGACCATCAAAAAATTCTCTGGTGAGATAGCATCACGTTCAGGCGCCTGACGTGCCATTGACAATGGAACGGCACGGTTTCGCAGGGTTGCGATCAGGGGTTTCAATTTTGTAATGGCCGTGTAATATGGCTGCTGCAAACTGAATAACGATAAGAATCGGTGGTTGCTGCAACCGCCAACCAAAGGAGTCTGGTTCTGTCGGATCAGCTTCATGAAAAAAAAAGGGGAATCTTGAATGAAATCCATTAAACTTGCTTCTGGTTTTGCTGTATCTGCTCTGGCTCTGGCCATTGCCGGTCAGGCCGCTGCAGACACCACATTTGATGTCGACTTCAGTGCCGATCTGAAAGTGAACACCACGCTGGACTTTGAAAACGAGCGTCGGATGCACGGTCTTCCGGGCTACCATTCTGCCGACGACGACTGGTACAACTTTACTGCGACCTGGTCTGTATCCAATGGCCCGTTCAGCGGTGACATCATCGCTGGTGTCGATGAAGATGAAGAGCACAACGGCATTGAATTGGTCGAAGGCGAAGCCGGCATCTGGGTAGACAACCTGCGTGTTGACGAAGGTCCGTTCTCTTTTGGTCAGATCGGTCGTATCACTGATACAGCTGGCCTGTATGAAGACCTGACTGACGAAAACGAAATGTTCGGTGAAGACGACGAAACACGCATTGGTGTTGACGCGGCTTTCCGTTACAGCGTTGATGACCTGGGTCTGCGCGTTCAGGCCGAAGGTAATGCTGGACATCCTTTCGGTTTCGCCGCTGCCCTGAACCAGGATCTCGATGTAGCAGAAGTCTGGGCTGACGTCCAGTACCGTGAGGCTCTGGATGCTCCTGATGGCATGCAGGACGCCGAGTTCACCTTCGGTCTGGGTACCGTTGCAACTCCGGTCGACATGGTTACCCTGACAGCGGTTTATCGTCAGATTTCCAACGATGTAGTAACTACTGCTGGTGCTGGTGATGACGATCGCGGTGTCTTCGCAGTCAAGGCTGACGTTCAGGCTACTGACGAGCTGTCTGTATTCCTGCTGCTGACCGACCGTGACGCGCTGGAAAGCGACAGCGATACTCTGCTGGTTCGTGGTGGCGCGGTAGCTGAATTCGCTCCGTTCACCGTAGAAGGCGGTTATGAGGCTCTGGCAGCTGAAATCGATGCTGGCTTTGTCTTCGCCAAGCTGTCTTATGCTGAAGGCCCTTACGGTGCATTCGCAGAAGTCAACTATGGTCTGGAAGGCTTCACTGACAGCGGTTACAACGAAAACCAAGACGCTGACCTGAAACTGGTTCTGGGTGGTGATTACACCTTTGACTCTGGCGTTGTATTTGGTGCCGAGTACACCAACCAGGGTGACGACTACTTTGACGGTGGCGTGAAGAACGAAGTTGAAATGTTCGCTAAATACAGCTTCTAATCTGACTTAAGTCAGATACTGCTTAAAAAGCCGGCGCAAGCCGGCTTTTTTGTGCCTGTCGGAAAATCACCGTCAGGTCTTTTTTGCATCTTGTGACAAAGCGCTCTGTCGTTGCGGGGCTACTCCTGACTAAAATGCCGACCTCTTTGGGGTTTTGACAGGAATGGATGCTCATGGTTCTGCCGGATATCGGGCCGCCGAACCCGATATTGCGTTTGCGCCGGGTCTTGCCTCTGTGGCACGGGCTCCTGGCGATATTTGTTGCCGTGTTGCTGAGTGGCTGCGTCTCCCTGCCGGAAGTGGGCAGCCGGTCGCTGCAATGGACGCCCGAAGATACTGACGAGGCGGCACTGACCCAGTCGTTGCTGGATGCGTTCGGCGCCGAGCGCATTCTGCAAGCGGATGCTGCGGAAAGCGGCTTTCTGCTGCTAAAGGGCGGACCCGAAGCCCTGGCGGCCCGGCTGGCGCTGATTCAGCAGGCCGAGCACTCCATCGTGATTCAGACCTACCAGTTCAAGGATGAGCCGAGCACACATCTGATACTGGCGCATCTGCTGGCTGCCGCCGAGCGTGGCGTGGCCGTGCGGCTGCTTACCGACGATTTTGACAATGAGTTTCCCAGTGCCTGGCTGGCCACACTGGCCAGCCATGACAACTTTGATATTCGTATTTTCAATCCCTATCCCATGCGCTTCAGCCGTGGCCTGAACTATCTGACCCGCTTTGCCAGTGTGCACCGCCGCATGCACAACAAGGTTTTTGTGGTGGACAACCGCGTCGGCATCATCGGCGGTCGTAACCTGGGTGACATCTATTTCGAAGCGGAAGCCGAGCACCTGTTTCTGGATCTGGATGTACTGACGCTGGGTCCGGCATCACAGGCGCTGTCGGAGGCGTTCGATGCGTACTGGAATCACCAGTTGGCGGTGGACGCAGTGCAGGTGAGTCAGGGGCGCACACGTTCCTCGCTGGCGCGCATTCAGGCCGACTTGCTGCCGCAGGTGGAGGCGTACCAGGCCACAGTTGCAGACTGGCGCTGGGAGGACAAGCCCGTGGTCTGGGCGCCGGCGCGGGTCTATGTGGATGACCCCGGCAAGTTGCTGCGCTCTTCGCGCGACGATACCGGGCATCTGATGCCGCAGATGATGCCGGAGCTGGCAGCAACCCGTAACGAGGTGCTCTTTGTGACGCCCTATTTCGTGCCGGGGCAGGATGGTACCGATGTGTTGACGGCAGCCACGCGTGCCGGCCTGCGTATTGACCTGTTGACCAACTCTCTGGCTGCCAACAATGTGCCGATAGCACACAGCGGCTATGCACCCTATCGACGGGAACTGCTGGCGCATGGCGTGCGGCTGTGGGAGGTACAGCCCACCCCCTGGACCCGCTATGAAAGCGGCAGTACTGCCATCCCCTGGCGTTCGGCCATGGCAGACCGGGTGACGCTGCATGCCAAGGTCTGGGTAATGGACCGGGAACGGGTTTTCATCGGTTCCCTGAACATGGACCCGCGCTCGATGCAGCACAATACCGAAATCGGCGTGCTGATCGACAGTCCGGAGCTGGCCAGCCAGATCCTGGACTGGATCGAACCGCTCAAGAACCACCTGGCCTGGCGGGTGGAACTGGACGAGAGCGGCGACAAGGCCTGGCTGCGCATGCCGGACCTGGACCTGGAAGGCCCGGGTGCCGAAGCAACCGCCATCGCCAACTACGACCCCGAAAGCAGCTGGTGGCGCCGTTTCAGCATCAGTCTTTATACATTTTTGCCAATTGAGTCACTGCTCTGATGCCGACAGTGTGTTGTTCAACAGGATATACTGCCTCTTTTGTGTTGCAGGAAGCAGACGGTCCGATCATGAGGATGCCTTTTTCATTGCTGGCTTTGTTTCGGTGCGCCGGTTATTCCCTCAGCAGGTTCCGTGTTCCCCGCTTCCTGAATGACAGTTGCAGAGTCGCGGTTACAGGTGCTGTACTGGCTCTGCTGACTGCCTGCACCGCGCTGCCGGATGTGGGCAGTCGCCCGATCGAGTTTGCACCCACGGAAACCGAAGCCTCTTGCCTGACTCAGCGTTTGATTGAAGTGTATGGCGAAGACAGGGTACTGGCCTCAGGGCCGGCTGAAAGCGGTTTCCTGCTGTTGAAGGAAGGTCCGGACGCACTGGAAGCCCGTCTGACTCTGGCCCGCAAGGCCGAGTACTCGCTGGATGTGCAGGCCTTCGAGCTGCTGGATCAGACCAGTTCCCGGGTCTTGCTCGCCCACCTGCTGGAGGCGGCTGATCGCGGTGTGCAGGTGCGCCTGCTGGTGGACGACTGGGGCAATGATTACCCCTCGGCATGGCTGGCCTCGCTGGCCACCCATGACAATATCGAAGTGCGCATTTTCAACCCCTTCCCGTTGCGCCCGGCCTGGCGCCTGAACTACCTGACCCATTTCGCCCGTGTGCATCGACGGATGCACAACAAGGCCTTCGTGGCCGACAACCAGGTAGGCATAATCGGCGGCCGCAACACCGGGGATGCCTATTATGAGGCTTCACCCGAACGCATCTTCCTTGATCTGGATGTACTGACGCTGGGGTCGGTTACCCGGGATATTTCCGGTGCCTTCGATCTGTACTGGAATCATCAACTGGCCAGTGAGGCATCCCGGGTGAGCCTGGGTCGCTATGGCACCTCCCTGAATACTATTCGCGAGGAGTTTGCCAGCGGGCTGCCGGAGCAAAGAACCTCCTGGCAATGGGATGATGGTGATTTCATCTGGGCGCCGGCAACACTCTATGTGGATGACCCCGGCAAGATCCTGCGCCCGGCCGGTGACATCACCGGCCATCTGATGCCACGCCTGCTGTCCGAGATCACTCCAACACAGCACGAGGCACTGTTTGTCACACCCTATTTTGTGCCCGGCGAGGAAGGCACCGATATTCTTCTGGATCTGATTGACCGTGGCATTGAGATTGACTTGCTGACCAACTCACTGGCCGCCAACAACATGCCCATTGTGCACAGTGGTTATGCGCCGTACCGCCGGGAGTTGCTGGAGGCCGGAATACGCCTGTGGGAAGTGCAGCCCACGCCCTGGTCGCTGTATGAAGATGCCAACGACGAACCCTGGCAGTCGGTGCTGACCGAACAGGTGACCCTGCATGCCAAAGTCTGGGTGTTTGACCGGGAGCGCGTGTTTATTGGTTCGGTGAACATGGACCCCCGGTCGTTCGAGCACAACACTGAAATCGGCCTGTTGATAGAGAGCCCCGAGCTTGCCGCGCAAATTCTCGACTGGATGGAGCCGATGAAAAACCGCCTGGCCTGGAGAGTGGTGCTGGAAGAGAACGGCGACAAGCTCTGGGTGGAAGAACCTGACGTCGACAGCCCGGGCTCCGAGGCCACTGCCATCGCCAACTATGATCCGGACAGCAGTTGGTGGCAACGCTTTCGCATCGGGCTCTACACCCTCCTGCCTATCGAGTTTTTGCTCTAGTAGCGAGGGACGCAAGTCCCGATGAATTACCTGTAGCGAGGGACGCAAGTCCCGATGAATTACCTGTAGCGAGGGACGCAAGTCCCGATAATTGCTTGCGCCCCGCGCTACAAACCCGGGGCTGCCCTGTAAGGCGTGGCCGACTGGATGTATAATGCCGCCACGCCAGCCCATTCCCCGAAAGGAACCCCGACCCCACACCGTGAGTATCTTCGACAACCTCCTGTTCTCGCTCTCCACCACACTGCCAATTCTGATCTGGCTGATCGCTGGCCTGCTGTTGCGCCGCACCAAACGCATCAGCGATGACTTCATTGCCGACGGCAACTATCTGGTGTTTACCTGGTGTCTGCCCACACTGTTGTTTCTGAACATTGCCCGGGCACCACTGACCGAGGTGTGGCAGGGTGATCTGATCACCTATGCGGTGTTGTTTACGCTGGGCAGCATTGTGCTGCTGTGGTTTCTGACGCCGCAACTGACGCGGGACATCACCAGCCGGGGCGTGTTCATTCAGGGCGCGTTTCGCGGCAACATGGGCATCGTCGGGTTGGCCATGGTGGTTAATGCTTTCGGGGCCTCGGCCATTCCGCTGGCGTCACTGTATCTGGCCGTACTGACCTTTCTGTACAACATGGCCTCTGTGGTGGTGCTGCAACTGGGGCAGGGGCAGGGTGTGGCACCGCTCAGAATGCTGTCGCAGATGGCACGCAACCCGCTGATGATCGGTGTGGTGGCTGGCGTGGCCTGGTCGCTGAGCGGCCTGCCCATGCCGGATCTCGCCGACAACACCTTGCAGGGTCTGGCCGACCTCACGCTGCCTATCGCACTGCTCTGTATCGGTGCCAGCCTGCGCTGGCGCAGCCTCAAGGGCAACCGCCTGCTGGTGCTCTGGGCAACCCTGTTCAAGCTGGTGCTGCTGCCTGCGCTGGCCGCGCTGGGTGGGGTCTGGCTCGGTTTCCGGGGCGAGCAACTGGGTATTCTCTACCTGATGATGGCTGCCCCAACCGCTGCCGCCAGCTTCGTCATGGCGCGAGCCATGACCCAGTGGGGCAACCTGGCGGCCGAGATCATCGTCATCACCACCCTGTTCTCGCTGTTCAGCACCACCCTGGGGTTGTTTGTGCTGCGCCTGACCGGGTTGATTTGATTTATCGCTGGTTCCTGGTGCCGTGGGAGGCCAGCCCCTGGCCGATTCGCTCGCGGGGCGAGCTCCTACTGCAGGTTACTGATGCTGTGGGAGGCCAGCCCCTGGCCGATTCCAGGTGGCTGCTTAATTGATTGACAACAACTCCAGATGCTCCAGCATCCAGTGGTGTGTCTTGTCGCTGTCGCCCTGCCGCCAACCCGCCACCAGCGTCATCTCCCGTTCCTGGTCATTGCTGGCCAGTGATTTCAGTATCAGGTCGCCGCCCAACACCTCCTGCTGGATGCGGTGCATGGGCAGAAAGCCGATGCCCAGGCCACGCTTCTGGGCCAGGATCTTGGTACTCATATCCGGTACCAGCAACTGCTGTCGCCGCTGGCGCAGACCGGCGGTCAGCGGGGTGATCTGGCGCGCGGTGTCCTGATTGGTGACCACGGGGTAGGGCAGCAGGTCGTCTTCGGTCAGGGGGCGGTCGACTGCCGCCAGCGGGTGGTCACGCGCCACCGCCAGTACCATGCGGATGGTGCCGATGGGCCGGGTCTCGATGTTGCCGGCGTCCGGTTTGGAATGCAGTGGGGCGACGACCAGGTCTGCCTCGTGCTCCAGCAGCAGTTCCCAGGTGCCGGACAGGGTGCCCTGACGCACATGCACCGGCACCCAGGGAATGTCCTCGTGGGCCCGGGTCAGCAGCGGCACTATCTGTTCGAAGTCGAGCAGATGGTCCAGTGCCACTACGTACTGTGTGGTCCAGCCCTGCGCCAGGCGCTGGGCGCTGTGGCCCAGATTCTCCATGGCCACCAGGATGCGTCTGCCCTCGCTTAGAATGTGTCGGGCGGCTTCGGTCCATTCCGCCCGATGGCCGCTGCGGTCGAACAGCTTTATCTCCAGATCCCGCTCGCACTTCTGCAGCGTATAGGTCAGGGCCGAGGGTACCTTGTGCAGATGTTCCGCTGCTGCCGCGAAGCTGCCGTGACGATCAATGGCATCCAGGGTGCGAATCAGCTCGACGGTTATGGGGTTGTGGGCCACGGAATCTCCGTTTATTCAGTCTTTTTGAAATCATCTGCCAGTTAATTTCGTTATGCAAGCGGACAGCACATCCGTACTGTGGCAATTGTTGAATTGAATGTCGGGGACGGGTTTCCCGGCCAACCGAGGAGGTGTAGTCACCATGAGCGAACGTACTGTCAGCCGCCTGGCCAAGGGCATGCCCACCCAGGATGGGGCCGGTGTCAGCCTGTCACGCATTATCGGCAGCCCCTATCTGCAGCGGGTTGACCCTTTTCTGATGCTGGACGAATTCAAGTCGGACGACCCCAACGACTATATCGCCGGTTTTCCCAGCCACCCGCATCGGGGCTTTGAAACAGTGACCTACCTGATCGAGGGCAGTGTGCGCCACCGTGACCACATGGGCAGCGAAGGCTACCTCGGGCCAGGTTCGATTCAGTGGATGACGGCCGGGCGGGGCATTATTCACGAAGAGATGCCGCAGCAGGAAAACGGCATGCTGTGGGGCTTCCAGCTCTGGGTCAATCTGCCGGCGAAGGACAAGATGACCGACCCGCGTTATCAGGACATTCCGGCTGAAGACGTACCCGAAACCGACTTCGACGCCGGTGTGGTACGCGTGTTGGCCGGTGAGTTGAACGGCAAGGTCGGCCCGGTCAGCGGCGTGGCTACGCAGCCGCGCTTCTTCGATATACGCTGGGAAGAGGATGGCGTTTTCCGCAACAGCCTGCCGGAGAACCACACGGCCTTTGTCTATGCCTACAAGGGTGACATTACAGTCGGCAAGCAGGTGATTCGTGCCGGTGAAGTGGCCATTCTGAGTGCGGGTGAAGCCGTGGCGCTCGAAGCCAAAGGCGGCTCAGGCTGCCTGCTGGTGGGCGGTCAGCCGCTCAACGAGCCGGTGGTGCAGTATGGCCCGTTCGTGATGAACACGGTGGAAGAAATCGAACAGGCCATTCAGGACTTCCAGTCAGGGCGTCTGACGGCCTGAAGCACAATACTTGTAGCGAGCGACGCGAGTCGCGACAGGGTTCGGCGGCACATCCGTTGTAGTGAGCGACGCGAGTCGCGATGGCGGCGTAAGCCGCTTTGTTATATCGGGACTTGCGTCCCTCACTACAGGTCATGCACGACAGGTGCCACGCTCATCGGGACTTGCGTCCCTCACTACACGCCCAGCGTTACAGACCACCCGCCAGCGGGCCAATGCCTACTTTCTTGCGCACGTCGGCCATCAATGGCACGGCATATTCGCGTGCGCGCTCGGCACCCTTTTTCAGAATGCGGTCGATTTCGGCCGGGTCGCTGATCAGCTCGTTGTAGGCTTCCCGCTTGTCCTTCAGCAGTTCGTTCAGATGCTCGAACACCTGCTTCTTGGCTTCGCCCCAGCCGATGCCTTCCTCGTACTGACGGCGCATGGCGGCCACTGCTTCGGCATCGGCAAAGGCCGCGTAGATGCTGAACAGGGTGCAGTTGTCCGGGTCTTTGGGTTCGCCCGGCTCCAGTGAATTGGTCACGATCTTGTTGATCAGCTTGCGGAACTTCTTCTCGCCTTCGAACAATGGAATGGTGTTGTTGTAACTCTTCGACATCTTGCGGCCGTCCAGCCCCTTCAGCACCATGCCGTTTTCGTCGACCACGGCTTCCGGCAGCGTGAAGGTCTCACCGAACAGGTGATTGAAGCGCTGGCCGATATCCCGCGTCATCTCCAGATGCTGAATCTGATCCTTACCGACCGGTACATGGGTGGCATTGAACAGCAGGATGTCGGCGGCCATCAGAATGGGGTAGCTGAACAGCCCCATGGTGATGCCCTTGTCCGGGTCTGCCGCTTCGTTTTCCACGTTGTCCTGCACGGCGGCCTTGTAGGCATGCGCCCGGTTCATCAGGCCTTTGGCGGCGACACAGGTCAGAATCCAGCTCAGCTCGGTGACTTCGGGAATGTCCGACTGGCGATAGAAGGTGACCCGATCGGTATCCAGGCCGGAGGCAAGCCAGGTTGCCGCAATGGCCAGTGTGCTTTCACGTACCCGCTCTGGTTCCTGACACTTGATCAGGGCATGATAGTCGGCCATGAAGAAGTAGCTGCTTTTGGCGCTGTCGCGCAGACTGGATTCGATGGCCGGGCGAATGGCCCCGGCATAGTTGCCCAGATGCGGAATGCCGGTGGTGGTGATGCCGGTAAGAACGGTCTGTTGGGTCATGATGATCGCTGTGGTCACTGCCTGTGAAGAAGGCAGAACCATAGCGAATTTGGTCGGTAAAATCGAGTCATGGGTGCCAATCGACTACACTGGACTCTGGGATGCAGGGTTCGACGCAATGATTTGCAAGGAGTTAGAGTAGATGCGCATTTCCACCGCTTTTGACAGTGGCAATATCGAGGTGGTCCGGGCGGATGATCCGGCCGATATCCAACTGAATATCCGCCCCGACCATCAGTCGGACTTCTACCAGTGGTTTCATTTCCGGCTGACGGGCTCGCCGGGCGTGGCGCATCGGCTGCGTATTCTGAATGCCGCCGGTGCAGCCTACCCGAAGGGCTGGGACAACTACCGCGCCTGCGCCACCTATGACCGTGAAACCTGGTTCCGGGTCGATACGCGCTACGAGAACGGCGAGCTGATTATCGACCATGTGCTGGAACATGAGGTGGTGTACTTTGCCTACTATGTGCCCTACAGCTACGAGCAGCATCAGGATCTGATTCAGGAAGCCCAGCAGTCTCATCTGTGCCGGGTGGAAGATCTGGGCCCGACGCTGGATGGCCGCGACCTCAGCCTGCTGGTGATTGGTGACGAAGAGTCGGCTCGCCGCCGCATCTGGATCACCGCCCGTCAGCACCCGGGGGAATCCATGGCGGAATGGTTTGTGGAGGGTCTGCTGGAACGGCTGCTGGACACCGACGATGGCCTGAGCCGCACCCTGCTGGATGATGCCGTCTTCTATGTGGTGCCGAACATGAACCCGGATGGCAGTGTGCGCGGCCACCTGCGGACCAATGCCGCCGGCGTCAACCTGAACCGGGAGTGGGCCGAGCCCTCGCTTGAAAAGAGCCCGGAAGTCTTCCATGTGCGCGCGAAGATGAAAGCCACCGGTGTCGACCTGTTTCTGGATATCCACGGCGACGAGGCCATTCCGTACAACTTCCTGGCCGGCACCCAGGGCGTGCCGACCTACAATGATCATATTGCTGGCTTGCAGTCCCGGTTTGAATCTGCCTTCCTGCAGGCCACGCCGGAGTTCCAGACCACGCACGGCTATCCGAAGGATGCGCCGGGGCAGGCCAACCTGACGCTGGGCTGCACCTGGGTCGGTAACCACTTCGAGTGCCTGGCCTATACTCTGGAGATGCCATTCAAGGACAACGACGACCTGCCGGATGAACTCTACGGCTGGTCCGAAATGCGCTCCATGCAACTGGGCCGGGACATCCTGCCCGCCATTCGTGCCGTGTTGCCTGACCTGAGGTAGCCACCAGACAGGAGAAAACCATGACCGCACAACGACGCGCCCATACACTGAAAGAGATTGTGACCTGGAATCTGACGGTGCTGCTGGCGGCCGTCTACGTGTGGTCGGGCTGGCTGACAGCCTCCGGGGCCGAGGGCATGGTCGAGGCCTTCGAACGCTTCGGCCTGCCGGACTGGTTTCGCATTACCCTGGGCATTGGTGAACTGATTGCCGGCCTGGTGCTGCTGATCAAGCCTCTGGTCGGCCTCGCCGCGCTCGGGCTCAGCTTTCTGATGCTCGGAGCGCTGCTGACGCACCTGATTCACGATCCGCTGGCCTACTCGCTCGGCGCTGTAGTGCTGTTCACGCTGCTGGTGGTGCTGATGTGGCTGCGCCGGCCCGTGATACCGCCGTTTTTGCAGAAGTTTCTGTGCTGATCAACAGTCGACAGAAGACAGTGCAGGGTCGACAGGGGCACTGCTGTACTGTCGACTGTCTTCCGTCAACTGTCGACCCTCTGGGGAAATTGACCCAGATCAACCCCACCACCGTCATTTATTGACCTGAGCCAAATACCTACCACAATGGGGGTATCGTTTCGCGTCAAACAAGGATAACGTCATGCGCGCCTGGTTGAAGCCCGGATACGGGCTCCTGTTATTGCTCTGCCTGCTACCACTTTTGCTGGCTCTGCCCCGGATGTTGCAGCTCTGGGATGGTGGGGCGGCCAGTTCGTTGCGGGTGTTCGCGCTCGCCACCGGCATTCTGGCCATGGCTCTGTTGCTCCTTGCGGCTACGCTGAGCATCCGCCTGCCGGGGCTGGACCGCTTCTTTGGCGGCCTGCCTCAGATCTGGCTGGTGCACCGCCTGGCTGGCTTCGGCGCCTTTATCCTGATCATGGCGCACGCCGTGGTGCTGGGGTTCGCCGCTGTGCCGGCGGATCTGTCGGCGGCCATCATTACGCTGTTCCCGCCGTTCGAGAACTGGCCGGTGTGGTCCGGCTGGGGTGCCTTGCTGCTGATGGTGGTGTTCCTGGGGCCGACTTTCCAGTTCTTTGGGCGGCCGCATTACCAGCGCTGGAAAACGCTCCACCTGCTGGCCATCCCGACCACACTGCTGGCGCTGGCCCACGTGTTTCCGCTGGCCGGAGAATTCTGGATCTGGGTTGTGCTGGCGGTACTCGCCATCGGCGCCATGGTCTGGCGCAAAGGCCTGTCACCGCATCTCGGCCGCTACGAGTATGAAGTGGTCGGGGTCGAGAAGCTGGTGCGTGATGTGGTGGAAGTGCAACTCAAGCCCAGGGGCAAAACCATGCCCTATGAGGCCGGTCAGTTTGTCTACCTGACGCCGATGGACCCCAATCTGTCAGCCGGCAAGGGCGAGGAGCATCCGTACACCATCGCCTCCAGCCCGGAAGACGCCATACTGCGTATCGGCATCAAGGATCTGGGGGATGCCAGCCATGCGCTGCAGACCGTCACGCCCGGCACCACGGCCTATATTGAAGGCCCCTACGGCGACTTCTATGAACGGCTGTACCCGGAGCGTGATCAGCTCTGGCTGGCCGGTGGTATCGGTGTCACGCCCTTTGTCGGCGGTGCCCGCCATCTGCGTGAAGCTGATGAACTGCCGGGGCAGGCCGGGCGGGAAGACGCCAATGCGCATTTGTTCTATCTGGGGCGCGACCATGTGCGGGCCTACTACCTGGATGAACTCATGGACATCGGTGAGCACCATGAGC
Organism: Natronospirillum operosum; assembly: GCF_004768465.1. GTDB lineage: Bacteria > Pseudomonadota > Gammaproteobacteria > Pseudomonadales > Natronospirillaceae > Natronospirillum > Natronospirillum operosum. The sequence continues at coordinate 86,263 of NZ_SRMF01000006.1, read as the reverse complement.
GCCTGACTGTGACTCCACACTATTTCCGGGACGAAGGCCCGATGAGCGAAGACTTCCTGCGGCGCCACTGCCCTGACTTTGCCGAGCGCGAGATCTACATGTGCGGCCCGCCGGCGATGATCGATCATCTCAAGCAGATTTTTGTCCGAGCTGGAGTGCCGAGCTCACGTATTCACAGCGAGGTTTTTGATTTCCTATGAACAAGATCGCCTACACCCTGTTCGTGGCCTTCGTGGCCAGCGTACTCACACTGCTCGGCGTCAATGCGCTGACTGATTCTCCTGCCGGGGATGATGATCTGCGGGAGATTTCGCTGGCCGAACTGGCCGAACATGATTCCACCGACAGCTGCTGGAAAGCCATTGACGGTCGTGTGTATGACATCACCAGCTATATCCCCAATCACCCGACACCGGAACACGTGATTGCCGACTGGTGTGGTCAGGAGTCTACCGAGGCCTGGGAAGCCATCGGCAATGGTCGGGGCCACAGCGCCACGGCTGCGGCCATGCTGGCCCGCTACCGGATCGGCGTGCTGGAAGGCTCGGGCCTGACGGCGGCTGATCTGGCCGAGCCGGAAGCAACCCCGGCGCCGCAGCGTCAGCCGGCTGCCCCGGCCCGGGCTGCGGCAGCACCGTCAGCCTCCGGTGTCGCCCAATGGGCGGATGGGTCCTACTATGCCGAGCTGGAACCGGACAGCCGGGGCTGGATTGCGCTGGTGGAACTGACTATCAAGGATGGCCGCATTGTGGGCGCTCACTATGATGAAGTGCAGCGTGATGATGCCGGCAACGTGACCGGCAGCAAGCTGCAGGACTATGGCTATGCCGCCAACTGGCGCAACAACAGACCCACGGACGTGTCGCAGCTGTCGGCCTTTCCCGGCTATGTGGAGCAGCTGATTCGGGCCGGTGGTCCGCAGGGCGTGGATGCCATCAGCGGGGCTACCTCGGCCTTTGACAGCTTCACGGCCGCACTCGAGCTGGCGCTGGCGGATGCTGAGGTAGTCGAGCGTGCTGCGCCCGCCATGCCTGAAGCGCTGGGTGGTTATCGGGATGGTACCTACTATGCCGAGACCGAGCCCAATGCGCGTGGCCAGTTGGCGCTGATCGAGATTACCGTGCGTGATGGCTATATCTTCAGCGTTCACTACGACGAGATCGGGCGCGACGAGGACGGCAACGTCAATCTTAGCAAGCGCACCGACTACGGCTATGCGCAGCGCTGGCGCAATGCGGTGGACAGTGGCGTCAGCCAGTTCTCGGCCTTCCCGGCCTATGTGCGCCAGTTGATTGAGACCGGCGACCCGGAAGCAGTCGATGGCATTTCCGGTGCCACCAGCACCTATGACTGGTTCCGTGAAGTGTCCGCAGAAGCTCTGCAGGACGCACGCTAAGACCGACGCCCCGCTGGCCCGGCCAGTGGGGCGTGTTGCGTCGTGCTGAACAGGTAGTGCAAAGACCCCGCTTTCCAATTGGCCATACAGGACACAAACTGCGTACACTGGACCACAAACGGAACGCAGGGAGTCTGTCATGACCACATCCAAACCCATACTTGTATTGCCCGGCAGCCGCCGTACCGGGGCCATCAGTGGCCGCGTACTGGCGGCCACGGTCGCGCGCCTGCAGGATCAGCAGGTGGCTGTCGACGTTGTACAGGCCGGAGATCTCACCGCGCCGCTGTACGACGGCGATATCGAACAGAACGAGGGCGTTCCGGCGCCGATCATCGAACTGAATCGGCGCATGGATGATGCGCGCGCTCTGGTGGTGGTCAGCCCGGAGTACAATGGCCTGTTCCCGCCGCTGTTGAAAAACACCCTGGACTGGATGAGCCGCACGGCCAGTGACCAGCCCGGGATCAAGGTGTTTCGCGGCAAACCGGTGCTGCTGATCGGGTCCTCACCCGGTGCCAATGGTGGCCTGCGCGCACTGCCACACCTGCGTGCGCAGATGGCCAACCTCGGCATGCATGTCTATGGCCCGCAACTGGCGGTTGGTCAGGCCAACAAGAAGATCGACGAACAGGGCCAGGTCACCGATGATGATCTGGCGCAAAGACTGGATAACCTTGTAGCCGGCTTTGTCGAGTTTGCGCAGCGGCTCAGCGGCTGAGCCGCCTTCAACCGAGTTCCTCCATCAGTTGCTGCCGCCAGGTGCGCCAGATCTGGCGCAGGCTCTGGTTTTGTGCAAGGGGTAACACCCGAACGCCATAGGCTTGCGGGTCCTGTATCTTGTGCGCACCCTTTTGCAGCAGGTGCAGCCAGGCTTCGGCGGCAAAGGCCGGCTCGGGCGGCGTGCGGATATAGCGCGCCCACTGACTGAACAACCGCTGTGCGTCCAGCAGTTGGAAATGCTCATGAAAGGTCTGTTCAATCATCTGCTGGCGCTGCAGCAGGCGGCGCTGGCGCTTGGTGTCGTCAAGCTGACCCCAGCAGGCGATGTCGTCGAGGGTGCGAAAGCACCCTCGGCAGACTGTATCGCCGACCGTCACACTGCAGATGCCGATGCAGGGGCTGACCTGGGCGGCGGTGCCGGCCACACTCAGTCCCATGACAGAGCCCCGCCCACCTGGTATTCGGTGACCCGGGTCTCGAAGAAATTTTTCTCCTTCTTCAGGTCCATGATCTCCGCCATCCAGGGGAAGGGGTTGCCGGCGCCAGGGTAGGCTTCGCTGAGTCCGAGCTGCTGCAGCCGCCGGTTGCTGATGAAGCGCAGGTATTCGCTCATCTGCTCGGCATTCATGCCCAGCACACCACGCGGCATGGTGTCCCGCGCATAAGCGGCTTCCAGTTCATAGCCTTCCATGATCATGCGGGTGGCTTCCTGCTGCATGGCGTGGTCCCACAGATGCGGGTTTTCAACCTTGATCTGATTGATCACATCAATGCCGAAATTCACATGCATGCTTTCATCACGCAGGATGTACTGGAACTGCTCGGCGACCCCGGTCAGCTTGTTGCGCCGCCCCATGCTCAGAATCTGTGCAAAGCCACAATAGAAGAAGAGGCCTTCCAGTACACAGTAGAAGGCGATCAGGTTGCGCAGCAGTTCCCGGTCGTTTTCGGGTGTGCCGGTCTGAAAGCTCGGGTCGCCCAGCGTCTGGGTGTACTTCAGACCCCAGGCGGCTTTTTTGGCTACACTCGGCACTTCCCGGTACATGTTGAATATTTCGCCTTCATCCATGCCCAGAGATTCGATGCAGTATTGGTAGGCGTGCGTGTGAATGGCCTCCTCGAACGACTGGCGCAGCAGATACTGGCGACATTCGGGGTTGGTGATCAGCCGGTAGATGGCCAGTACCAGGTTGTTGGCTACCAGGCTGTCGGCGGTGGAGAAAAACCCCAGGCTGCGTTTGACGATCAGCCGCTCGTCATCGGTCAGCCCCGAGTCGCTTTTCCACAGCTGGATGTCCGCGCTCATGTTGATTTCCTGCGGCATCCAGTGATTGGCACAGCCGGCCAGATATTTCTGCCAGGCCCATTCGTACTTGAACGGCACCAACTGGTTGAGGTCGGCGCGGCAGTTGATCATGCGCTTGTCGTCCACCTCGACCCGGCCGGCATTCATGTCCAGTTCCTCCAGACCGGCGGCTACATCCAGCCGCTCCAGCTCGGCCTGCACCTGCTGGTTGACGTCACTCGCCTGTGTCGTGACCTCAGGCGCCGGTTGTTCTGGCTGCGGCTTGTCTGCAACCGCTGTATCGTCTTCCAGTGCATTCCAATCCAACATATCTGTCTCCGTTCTTCTCTGTGGCTGCTTGCCGGCCTGAGTGAGGGGAGCCTCTGGGGTGGGACGCCGTAAACCCATCCATGGGGGCTCGGCTGCGGGGTCCCTCCCGCAGACGCCCACCCCAGAGGCTCCCCTCACTCAGGCCTGTCCTCCAACCATCTACAGCCAGAGGAGCCGCGTTAAATTCTTTGATGTCGCAATCAGGACGACATGTTCTGACTGCTGCGATTAGTAGTTGTCTGCCTATTCTGTATGCATATGGTGTAACCGTTGTAGTCCACCCTGATCCTGCAGTTGGCGCTGGTCAGAGGTTCGGGGTGGGGTAGGCCTGTGCGAGGGACGCCGTGAATACATCCCTGTAGGCTCGGCTGCGGGATCCCTCCCGCAGACGCCCTCGCACAGGCCTACCCAACCCCGGGCCGGTAACCAAAGCACAGAGCCGGCACAAAGCCAGGTTACTGGCAAGCCTCACAATCCGGGTCGTCAATCGAACAGGCCTGTGGCACCGGCGCCGGGCCGCCGGACTGCACCGCATTCAGCTCCCCCTGCGCCACGGTCGACTTTTCTGCTCCGGAGGCGCCCAAGGCACGCAGGTAGTAGGTGGTCTTCAGACCCAGCAACCAGGCCATGCGATAGGTCACATCCAGCTTGTTGCCGTCCGCCTCGGCAATATAGAGGTTCAGCGACTGCGCCTGATCCAGCCACTTCTGCCGCCGGCTCGCAGACTCCACCAGCCACTTCGGCGACAGCTCGAAACTGGTGGCGAAGCGGGCCTTGAGTGCATCCGGCACCCGATCGATCTGCTGCACACTGCCGTTGAAATACTTCAGATCATTGACCATCACATCGTCCCAGACGCCTTCCGCCTTCAGTGCCTGCACCAGCCAGGGGTTGATCACGGTGAATTCCCCAGACAGGTTCGATTTCACATAGAGGTTCTGATAGGTCGGTTCGATGGATGCGGACACCCCGATGATGTTGGCAATGGTCGCGGTGGGCGCAATCGCCATCACATTGGAGTTGCGCATGCCCTGGCGGCTGATCCTGTCGCGCAGCGGCGCCCAGTCGAGACGCGCCTGGGTGTCCTGCTGCAGGTACTGTGCACCCCGCTCGGCAGCCAGATTGCGGATGGAATCAATGGGCAGAATGCCCTGATCCCACAGCGAACCAGGGTAGCTCTGATAGTGGCCACGTTCGGCGGCCAGATCGCTGGAAGCCTCCAGTGCAAAGTAGCTGATCTGCTCCATGGTCTGGTCGGCGAAATCGACGCCAGCCTCGGACGCATAGGAAATGCCAGCCTTGTAGAGTGCATCCTGAAAACCCATCAGGCCCAGACCGACCGGTCGGTGGCGCTGGTTGCTGTTGCGTGCCTGCGGCACGGCGTAGTAGTTGATGTCGATGACGTTGTCGAGCATGCGTACCGCTGTGCGCACAGTGGTACGCAGCTTCTCGGTATCGAGCTGGCCCTGCGCGGTCAGATGCTGCACCAGATTGACCGAACCCAGGTTGCAGACAGCGATTTCGTCGTCACTGGTGTTCAGGGTGATTTCGGTACAGAGGTTGGAACTGTGCACCACGCCGGCATGCTGCTGCGGCGACCGCAGGTTGCAGGCATCCTTGAAGGTGATCCAGGGGTGGCCGGTCTCGAACAGCATGCTCAGCATGCGGCGCCAGAGCTGTTTGGCGGATACGCGCTTGAACAGCGTCAGTTCGCCGCTTTCCGTCATGCGTTCGTAGGCTTCGTAGCGGGCCTGGAAGGCACTGCCGGTGAGGTCGTGCAGGTCCGGCACGTCACTGGGCGAGAACAGGGTCCAGTCGGCGTCTTCGAATACCCGCTGCATGAACAGATCCGGCACCCAGTGGGCGGTGTTCATGTCATGCGCGCGGCGACGATCATCGCCGGTGTTCTTGCGCAGCTCCAGAAACTCTTCCACATCCAGATGCCAGGTTTCCAGATAGGCACAGACAGCGCCCTTCCGTTTGCCGCCCTGATTGACCGCCACGGCGGTGTCGTTGACCACCTTGAGGAAGGGCACGATGCCCTGGCTCTGGCCATTGGTGCCCTTGATGTGGGCACCCAAGGCACGCACTCGGCTCCAGTCATTACCCAGGCCGCCGGCCCATTTGCTGAGCAGGGCGTTGTCGCGGATAGCGCTGTAGATGCCGTCCAGATCATCCGGTACCGTGGTCAGATAGCAGGAGCTGAGCTGCGGGCGTCGGGTGCCGGCGTTGAACAGCGTCGGTGTGGACGCCATATAGTCGAACTTCGACAGCACCTCGTAGAATTCGATGGCGCGGGCTTCACGATCGTCTTCGTTGAGAGCCAGCCCCATGGCGATGCGCATGAAGAACACCTGTGGCAGTTCAAAGCGAACCTGACCGGCATGAATGAAGTAGCGGTCGTACAGCGTCTGCAGCCCCAGAAACTGGAATTGCAGATCACGCTCGGCCTGCAGGGCCTGACCCAGACGTTTCAGGTCGAAGTCGGCCAGCCGCTCATCCAGCAGTTCGAGCTCGATGCCCTTGTGGATGAAGGCGGGCAGTACCCGGGCATAGAGGGACCTCATGTCACCGGCACTGGCCCGTTCGGCGATATCAAGAAATGTCAGTGCTTCGGCACGCAGCTGCTCCAGCAGCAGGCGGGCACAGACCGTGCTGTAGGCCGGTTCCTTTTCCACGCAGGCGCGGGCGGTCATGATCACGGCCGGCACAATGTCCTGTTGCTGCACGCCCTGATACAGGTTTTTCAGCGCCTCACGCTCAATCCCTTCCGGGTCGACACCGGCCAGGTTGGCGCAGGCCTCACGAATCAGGCCGCGAAACCAGGACAGGTCCAGCGGCACCTGGCGCTCGCTGCCGCCCTCGGATACCGTAACCAGCAGCGGCGTGAAAGGTGTCTGCTCGGATCCGGCCGCACGCTGCTGGGCGTGCTCGGCCCGATACAGCACATAGGCGCGGGCCACGGCGTGTTCGCCCAGGCGCATCAGGCTCAGTTCCACCTGGTCCTGTATGTCTTCGATATGCACCGCGCCGCCGCTGGGCAGGCGGCGTTGGATGACGGCAATCACGGCGTCCACGACGCGTTGAACCTGCTCCCGAATGCGGTTGCTCTGCTGGCCGTGCTCACCCTCGGTGGCGATAAAGGCCTGGGTGACCGCGACCCGTATCTTGTCCGGTTCAAAGGGGGACTGCTCGTTGTTGCGCTTGATAACGCTATAGCGTTCGGCAAGCGGGTGTGTGGTGACGGGGGGTGCCGTATCGGCATGGAGCTGTGTACTCATTCTGTTCTCCCTGGCGCGTGTTGGCTTCGCGCAGCACCGGAGAACAGCCTGCAGGAACGACAACTTGGCAGGTTGTCGGCCAGAGGCGATTGCACCGGTCCCTTGAACGCGAAGGACGGTTCTTGCTGCTCTGGCCGGTCTTCGGACTTGGGGGCCTGGTGTCATTGTGACACCGCCTTGGGTGACGGCTTCCCACGATATTTCCTGCATCGCAGTGCCTGTTTGTCACCCTCGTTCCCCCTCACCGCTGCGCGTCAGTTCCGGATTTTCACCGGATTCCCGCTTAGCACCCGCTATACCATATATAGGGCTGAACCAGAGACAGGCATACTATATAGGGGAATATTGGTGCTCGTAAAGCCTGATCTGACGGCATTGGCCACAACGGATTTGTGCCCTTGCGTTAACGCTGACGGGGCGGTGCTTGCGTCGCGCCGATAGCTGTTCTACAACGGAGTCAGATGAACCCCAGAGCAAATTCGAGGTTTGGCATGAGTGCAACCCAGTATCCCCAGGCCGAGCGCGCCATGGCGCAGACCCATACCGTGGAAAACCAGCCCCCGGCGCTGGAGGACTACAATGCCTTTCTCTGTGACCGGGCCGCACAGGAAATGGCCGCTCGCTTTGGCGCCGGTCGTCACGAACAGACCCTGATCGACTATGGTGCGCTGACGGGGTCGGCGGCCATGATCGAGCTGGGCTTTCAGGCCAATGCGCAGAAGCCCGAACTTCATACCCATGATCGCTACGGTCATCGGGTCGATGAAATCCGCTTTCATCCGGCCTATCATCAACTGATGCAGGCCGCGCTTGAGCACGGCCTGCACAGCTCCCCCTGGACCGACCCCGGGCCGGGCGCGCATGTCAAAAGAGCACTGCAATACTATCTGCATACCCAGGTCGAAGCAGCGCATGGCTGCCCGGTCACCATGACCTTTGCCGCCATGCCGACCCTGCGTCAGAACAAGGCCATCGCTGATGAGTGGTTACCCAAGGTGTTTGCACAGGCCTATGACGGTCGTAATGTACCCTATACCGAAAAGCAGGCACTGACGCTGGGCATGGCCATGACCGAAAAGCAGGGCGGCTCGGATGTCAGGGCCAATGCCACGGTGGCCTATCCGCTGGACACCGAAGGCGCTTTGAAAAGCTATGAACTGGTCGGTCACAAGTATTTCGTCTCGGCCCCCATGAGTGATGGTTTTCTGGTGCTGGCGCAGGCACCGGAGGGGCTGTCGTGCTTTCTGCTGCCGCGCTGGCGCCCGGATGGCAGCAAGAACCCGCTGCAGATTCAGCGCCTGAAGAACAAGATGGGCAATGTGGCCAATGCCTCCAGCGAAACTGAGCTGCGCGGCGCCCTGGCCTGGCTGATCGGCGAGCCAGGACGCGGCGTGCGTACCATCATCGAGATGGTGGCGCTGACACGCTACGACTGCATGATCGGCTCCAGCGGCGGCATGCGACAGGCCACGGCACAGGCCGTTCATCACTGCCGGCATCGGCAGGCCTTTGGTGCAGCCCTGAGTGAGCAGCCGCTGATGCAGAACGTGCTGGCTGACCTGGCCCTGGAAAGCGAGGCCGCACTGGCCTACACGCTGCGCATGGCGCAGGCGCTGGACAACGCGGATGACGAGAATGAACAGCGGCTGATCCGCATCGGTACCGCCATCGGCAAGTACTGGATCTGCAAACGCACCCCGCAGCACGCCTATGAAGCCATGGAATGCATTGGCGGCAGTGGCCTGATGGAGGACTGCATCATGCCGCGCCTGTTTAGGGAATCGCCGGTGAACGCCATCTGGGAGGGCAGCGGCAATATCCAGTGTCTGGATGTATTGCGCAGCATGGACAAGGAACCGGACGCGCTGGAGGCCTTCATGGCCGATGTCAGTCTGGCGGTCGGTGCGCATCCGCTGTTCGATGATTTCCTGATCAGTCTGCAGGAAGAACTGGAAGAGACCGATAACCTGGCTTATCGCGCCCGCACTCTGACCGAGCATCTGGCGCTGGCCATGCAGGCCTCACTGCTGCTGCGCGGCTCGAACAAGGTGGTGGCAGATGCCTTCTGTCAGAGCCGGCTGAAGCCCGGTATTGCACTGAACTACGGCAACCTGCCAGTGGGAGTGGACTGTGCCGCCATCATCGATCGGGCGGCGCCGGTGTTCCGCTGAACCACGGGATTCGCAAGATGTCTGTTTCTTGGTTATTCTTGACGAATAACTGAACAATGCTCAAGGCGCAGTCAAACATCTGCTGCTCGGGAAGCATTAGGGAGTCTCACTGGTGCAAGCTTTTGACCATGAAATGGTCACACTGGCGAACAACACGCGAGTCGTTGTTCATTTCAACCAGGCGGCTCGGGATGACCTTGCGCGGAGCAAGGATGTTTCACCAGCCACCCGAACGCCCTTGCTGTGTCTGCATGGCAACTCGCAGGATGCCACTACGCTGATGCCTCTGGCGCGGGAACCCTGGCTTGACTGGCCTGTCATCATGCTGGATCTGCCCGGGCACGGGCTTTCGCCACCGGCGGCAGACCCGGAGGCCACTTATTCGGTACCCGGCTATGCCGCCGTGCTGAGGTCGCTGCTGGCACACCTGCAACTGCCCGAGGTTTGTCTGCTGGGGCACAGCCTCGGCGGTCATGTCATTCTGGAGGCCTTGCCGTATCTGCAGGGTGTGCACGGTATCATCCTGACCGGCAGTCCGCCGACCGGCGTGGATAATCTGGGGCGTGCTTTTTTGCCGGCAGAGGCCGCAGCGGCTCTGTTCAGCGCCACCATGGAGGACAGGGTGCGCAGCGAAGCCGCAGATGACCTGATGCGCGGCGTACCGCGCGCGCAGGTAGCGACGTTGCTGGACATCTATGACCGCACCGATCCGCAGGCAAGAACCTGCCTGGCCGCCAGCCTGCAGGCTGGCCGCGTAGCGGATGGGCGCCGCATACTGGTCGATTCGGGCATGCCCTGCCTCTATCTTCATGGCACAGAAGACCCACTGATCAGCGGGGACTATGTGCGTGAAGTGTTCAGTGATTGTGGTCCACAGGCCCGTCTGGACATACTGGAAGGACAGGGGCACTGGCCGCAGCTGGAGGCGCCTGACGTCTTTGCAAGTCGGGTTTTCGAGTTCGTGAGCGTGTTGAATGAACGGGCCGAACTCTGATAGCGGTCTGGCAGGGCAGCTGCTGCTGAAGCTGTATGACAGTGCCATCGAAGCTGATGCCTGGCCGGATGTTCTGGCCACACTGGCGCAGTATCTGAATGTGGGTTCAGTCAGCCTGAGGCTGGTTGGGCTTGATAAGCCCGTGGTCCACCTCTCCCATTCGCATGGCTTCACGAAAGATCTCTACCCGCAGTATGTCGTCAAGGACCCCTTTCGCAACGCGTTGCTCAGCAATCCGGTGGGTCACGCCCTGCGCAGCCAAGATTTCCTGACCGACGAGGACTATGCGCAAACAGACCACCATCGGTACTTTTTCGGTCCGCAGAACCGGTTCTATGCCATGGGCAGCTTGTTGATGGTGCAGGGCGATCAGGCTCTGCATCTCGGTGTGCACAGAAGCCGCGAAACCGGTGGTTTCTTCGAATCTGATCGCAGGGCTCTGCATGATCTGATCCCTCATGTTCAGCAGGCAGTGCGCTTGCAACGCATGCTGGGTCAGATGACGGCGGCACTGGATCGCACCCTGAAGGCGCTTGACCACTTCCCAATCGGCATTGCTTTCGTGGCGTCTGATGGTTATCTGCAATGGGCCAATGCCGCAGCTCGGACGCTGATGCATGAGCGGCGCTTCGGATTCAGTGTCAGCAGTTCAAGAATCCGCTTCAATACGCCGCGGGTGCAAGACCGAAGCGCGTTCTGGGACTTTGTCGCTGCAGGAGAGGGCGAGCTGAAACTGCCGCTGGATGGCAATGGCAGCCATCTGCTGGCGGTCGCCCAGCAGCGCCGGGTTGGCACACAGGTCATTGTGGATGAGGGCGGCGTGGCCCTGTTCTTCGTGGATCCGCAGCGCCCGGTAGGAGTCGATTGTGCAACCCTGAACAGACAGTACGGGCTGACCCCGGCAGAAGCCAGGCTTACCGAGCAGTTGCTCAAGGGGCTGGACCTGCGCGAAGCGGCAGAGGCGTTGCATGTCTCAGTGCATACGGTACGCTCCCAGCTCAAGTCAGTGCAGCAGAAAACCGGCTGCCGGCGTCAGGCGGAGCTGATCAAGACCCTGGTTCTGGGGGGTGATCTGGTGCGCCCTCACGCCGGCGAAGAAGTGGCCTTCCCTGGCCATTGGGGTTTTCCGGAATCCTGAATGTCGACCCGTGCAAGATCAGTCGCACAGATGGCCGGTGATGTCGGTAGGGCTGACCTGAACCAGCGGCCCGCGAGGCCCGGATTCGAAGGTCTCGTCCTCGTCATCAAACTCGATGTTGAGGAGATTATCGGCGAAAAAGAGCTCGAGACCGATATTGTCATCGCCTTCAACAACAATTTCGAACGAGTTGTCTTCTACATGGTTGACGTTGTACTCGTCTTCCTCCTCATAGCAGTTCTCGCCACCAGGCCCATATTCGAACTCCTGATAGGTGAGATCCACCCCGGGTTCTTCCGATGTTGCGATGATGGCCAGAATCTCATCAATGCCGCCATCCGCAGTCTTTTCGGACAGATCATAGACGCCGACCACATCATCGGGTCCGTCGACCGAGCTGGGTGCTGGCAAGATGATCTTGTTGGATATCGAGAGGTTGTCGTCCCCGTTGTCATCGTCATCGGATGAACTGCTGTCATTGCAGGCAGTGAGCGCCACGGAGGCGATAGCGATACCGGCGGCAAGCGCTGAGAGCTGGATTCGGTTCATGGATGTGTTCTCCCTGGGTACTGTTGGCCAGGCTCGGCGGCGGGCGCAGAGCCTCAGTCCAAACTAGAGCGTTGGGCGGCAGGGAGCATCACCCAAATGGGTGAAATCTGGTGCTCGGAGAGGTCTTTTGAGGCCGAGAATCAGTAGCGCCAGTGCAGGCGATCGAAGATGAAGGCCATCACCCAGGCCGGGCCGATCATCAAGAACTGAATGTCCTCGAAAAACGAAGGCTTCTGGCCTTCGATATGGTGCCCGATGAACTGGCCAATCCACAGTATGATGAAGACCGCGACGCTGGTGATCAGTACCCCGGTTACCCCGATCAGGCTCTGCAGGCCGGCCAGGCTCAGCAGGCACAGCAGCGTAAACGCCGCCATGCCGAGTGTCAGCGGCCAGGACAGCCGCACATAGAAGCCCACGATCACGACCAGGCTCAGAGTGGCCCAGTTCAGCCAGGGCAGGGCGGCCATGAAGGCAGGCTTCGGAATCACCCACAGCAGACCCATGATGCTCCAGAAAATGCCGGGCACACAGACCCAGTGGATCTTCTTGTTGGTCGGGTTCTGGTGGCTGACGCTGTAGGCGTCGAGCCAGTCCTGAATGCTGCGTGTCATGGTTCCGGTCCTCTAGCGGAAAACGAGAGGTTCGATGGCCAGGGTGGCGGCATCGAACATGGCCATCTCATTCAGAGTTTTAGCACTCAGCAGGGCCCCCTGCAACAGAGCCAGCACCTGTGAGGCGCGGTTTCTGGCCTTGGTGGAGTCTGCTCGTACGCCCGTCTGCGCGACCACGCCGCACAGCCAGTCCAGGTTCAGACGATAGAAGCGGGCCAGGTGGGCACACATGGCATCGGGCAATACAGCGCGTTCTGCCGACAGCATGATGCAGATGGTCATGCGCTCCGAGCTCTCCGCCTCTTCACGGTACATCTGTACATAGGCGCGCACGCGGCCGGCTGGCGAGGGGTTGCGCTCGTCAATCAGGGCCAGCGCCTGGGTGAAGCGATCCAGATAGCGTTCGGTCACGGCCAGTCCGAGGTCGGTCTTGGTGGGAAAGTGGTAGTGCACGCTGGCACTCTTGATGCCCATTTCACTGGCCAGTTCCCGGAAACTGAAGGAGGCATAGCCCCGCTCGGCAATGGCCTGTTCTGCCAGGTCGATCAGCTGTTCTCGTGTATCACTCATGAACTGCCTGTACTGTCGTTGTGGATCAGTGGGTTATCTATCGGTAGGTAGTCTATTGACAGGTCGCGAGCTTGTCACTAAAGTTTGATCTATCTATCACTAGGTAGACAACAGAAGTAGTCATTCAAGAGCGGTAATAGCGGCAATAGCGGAAGAGGACGGCAACAATGGAAACCCGTGAACTGGTGGTACTGGGTGCTGGTCCAGGCGGTTACGCAGCCGCTTTTCGGGCGGCGGATCTGGGGCTGCAGGTGACTCTGATAGACCGTTCGGCCCAACTGGGCGGCGTTTGTGTGAACACCGGTTGTATTCCTACCAAGGCGCTGCTGCATGTGGCGGAGACGCTGGCGGGCGCCGAGGAGGCTGCCGATTTCGGCCTGGCAATAGAGGACAGTGCCCCGGACCTGAAGGCTGTCCGCCATTGGCGTGACAGCGCAGTACAGCGCATGTCGGGCGGGGTGGGGCAGTTGGCTCAGCAACGCAAAGTCGAAGTGCTCACCGGCGAAGCACAGTTTACGGGCAGCCATGAGCTGGCCGTGAGCACCCGGGAGGGCAACAGAACACTCCGCTTTGACCAGGCCATTGTCGCCGCCGGATCGCGCCCGGTCAGGCTGCCTTTTCTGCCCGCGGATCCGCGTATCTGGGACAGTACCGAGGCACTGGCCCTGCATCAGGTGCCCCCGCATCTGCTGGTGATTGGCGGCGGCATCATTGGTCTGGAAATGGCCACCATCTATGCGGCGCTCGGCAGTCGTGTGACCATAGTCGAGGCTGCGGCGCAACTGGTGCCGGAGGCCGATGCTGATCTGGTCGGGGTCTGGCAGCGGGCCAACAGGGAGCGCATGCAGTGGCATCTGAGCACGCAGGTCACGGCGGTGCAGGCCGACTCCGAGCAGCTCAGGGTGGCGCTGCAGCCGCAACAGGGTGATGCCTTTGCGCTGGAGGTGGATGCCGTCCTGGTGGCGGTCGGACGCCGACCCAATGGGGACCTGATTCAGGCCGAAGCGGCCGGAGTGACGGTTACAGAGCGTGGCTTTATTCCGGTCGATGCCCATGGGCGCACGGCGCAGGCCCATATATTCGCCATTGGAGACCTGGTGGCAGGGCCCATGCTGGCGCACAAGGCCAGCCATGAAGGCCATGTGGCAGCCGAGAACGCCGCCGGCTTGCGCCGTACCTTTGATGCCCGCGCCATACCTTCCATTGCCTACACGCAGCCGGAGATCGCCTGGGTCGGGTTGACAGAGAAGGCAGCTCTCGCTGCGGGCCGCCCGATACGCACGGCGGTTTTTCCCTGGGCTGCCAGCGGTCGGGCGGTGTCCAGCGGGGTCAGTGGCGGCCGCACCAAGCTGATTCTGGACCCGGAAACCGATCAGGTTCTGGGGGCGGGTCTGGCGGGTGCCCATGCCGGTGAACTGCTGGGGGAGCTCAGCCTGGCCATCGAATTCGGTGCCTGTGCGGAAGATCTGGCACTGACCGTCCATGCCCACCCGACTCTGCATGAAACTGTAGGCCTGGCCGGAGAGCTGGCAGCGGGTACCATCACCGACCTGCGCAATCCGCGCGCAGTGCGGTCGGTCGATCAAAGAACAGCATCACCGACGCTTCAGTCGGTGTCTGTAACCAGCATCTGAACTGCGGCGTAGGGTATGGGACGGGCATAGGCCTCCGCCAGTGGCACCCCGTGGTGCAGGTGCATGAAGGCGCGGATCACGCCAGCATGGGTTACTAGCAGGGCCTGCGGGGGCAGCTCAGCCAGCATGGACTGGCAACGGGCAATAAAGTCGGGTACCGACTCGCCGCCCGGGAAACTGAAACCGAACGGGTCTTTGGCCCAGCTATCCAGTGCGGCGCGCGGAATCTCGTCCCAGCGCTGACCCTCCCAGGCGCCGAAATGGACTTCGCGCAGGCGCGCGTCCGGCTGCACAGACCGGCCTTTACTCAGCGCCCGGGCGAGATCGGCACAGCGCACCGAGGGGCTGGTCAGTAGCGGCGTATCCGGCTGCAGGGCCCAGGCGGGCAATCGGCGGGCAACTGATTCTGCCGTGCTCTGTGGTGATTCGGCCAGCGGGATATCATGCCAGCCATAACAGCAATCGGTGTGCGCCGGCGGTCCGTGTCGCACCAGGCACAGGCGCATGCCTACAGCCCCAGGCCGGGTGCGGCCAGAGCCAGCAGCCACAGCAGTTCGGTCAGCACCACGCTGGCCCCCAGCGCATCCCCGGTGTAGCCGCCCAGTTGTCGTTTCAGAGTCCAGCCCCAGTACAGGGTGATCAGGCTGACTGCAATCAGGCTGACAAAGCCGGTGCCGGAGACCAGAGCAACCAGCATGACACCCAGCGTTGCCAGTGCCAGGCGACGCCCGCTGAAGCTTTCTGCCACGGGGCTGGTTTTGGTCTGCTCGGTGCGGGTGACATAGGGCAGCAGGCGCATCAGCAACAGGGGCGTCAGCCGGCTGACACAGGGCACGACCAGCAGAGCCAGCCAGACCTGCTCCAGGCCCACCAGCAGGGCGGCCTTCAGCGCCAGTGCCATAAGCAGCGCCACACTGCCATAGGTACCAATGCTGCTGTCTTTCATGATGGTGAGCCGAGCTTCCCGGTCTGCACCACCACCCAGTGCATCCACGCTGTCGGCAAGACCGTCTTCATGAAAGGCGCCGGTCAGCCAGAGATGCATGGCGAGTACCAGCAGCACCGCGACCAGCGGTGTCCACAGCAGTATGAACAGACTGTACAGACCGGCATAGAGAGCGCCCAGCAACAGACCGACCAGCGGAAAGTACAGGCTGCACTGGTTCATCAATTGCGGGCTATAGTCGATCCGCAACGGCATTGGCACGCGGGTCAGGAACCCCACGGCCAGCCAGAACGCCTGCCATTCTCGCCGCAGAAGTCCGGCCGGAGTGCCCTGTTCAGCCATCGGTGCCGGCCTCGGGTTCCCGGTTGTCAACACCGGCGCTGGCGAAGGTCGCCATGTCATTGAACAGGGCGACAGCCAGACGCACCAGGGGCGCAGCGGCGAGGGCACCGGTGCCTTCACCCAGGCGCATGCCCAGGTGCAGCAGCGGTGTTGCCTGCAGGGCCTCCAGGGCGTGCGCATGGCCCCGTTCGTCACTGCAGTGGGCGAACAGGGTGTAGTCGCGAATGGCCGGCTGCAGAGCTGCGGCGACGGACCAGGCCGCGGTGGCGATAAAGCCATCGACCAGCACCAGCTTGCGTTGTGCGGCGGCGCGCAAAAAGGCACCTGTCATCATGGCGATCTCGAAACCGCCCACACAACGCAGACAACCGAGCGGTGTGGTCAGCTCGGCGCCATGTCGTTCCATGGCCTGTTCGATCACGCGGACCTTCTGTTGCTGCATGGCTGTGGAAGCCCCGGTGCCGGCACCCACCAGAGAAGCAGGTGGTTGTTGCAGGATGGCGCTCAGGACGGCGGCACTGGTGGTGGTGTTGCCGATGCCCATGTCCCCCAGGCTGATCACGCGGGCATCTGCCGCCTGCTGGTCAATCACCTCTGCGCCCGCGCTGAGGCAATGCTGCAGTTGCTCGGCGCTCATGGCCGCTTCGCGATTGAAGGCCCGCGTGCCGCGGCCGGCCGAACGATGCAGCAACTGGGGATGTTCGGGCAGGTCGGCATCGACACCGGCATCAATGATGTGCAACTGCACCTGCTCTTCCCGGCAGAACACATTGATGGCGGCGCCACCCTGCAGAAAGTTGTGCACCATCTGGGCGGTAACCGAGCTGGGAAAGGGGCTGACCTGCTCACTGCAGATGCCGTGGTCGGCAGCAAAGACGCCATGCCAGACCGGAGCTGAGACCGGATGCAGCGTGCCCTGCACGCGAGCGACCTGGGCGGCAATGGTTTCCAGTTGACCCAGTGAGCCCGGCGGTTTGGTCTGCTGGTCCAGATGGGCCTGAATATCGGCATCGAGGTCATGACCGAGCGGTGTAACGCTGAGGCCGTCGGGAAGAGGCTGTGCTGTCATCCTTGGGATTCCTGCTGTGTATGAATGCAAGCAAACTAACGGACTGTCAGATCGTCGGCAAGAGCTGAGGCCAGTTTACTGCTGAATCCGGGTGGCGGCTTGCGCGTCTGGAAGGAAGCGCGGAAGACGCGCGGGGTCATGCCCTTGTGCAGCCGGAAGTGCCGGTTGAAGTTGGACAGGTTGCCAAAGCCGCTGGCTTCGGCGATTACGGCTACCGGGCGGTCGGTGCTGATCAGTTGGGCGCAGGCATGGCCCAGACGGACCTGGGTCAGATACTGATGCGGGCTCTGATTCATCTGCCGGCGAAAGAAGCGGTTCAGGGTACTGACACTCATGAAGTGCTGGCGAGCCAGCATCTCCGTGGTCAGCGGTTCCCGGAATTGCTGGTGCAGGGTGTCCAGCAGGGCACTGAGCTGACGCTGCTCGGTGCCGGGGCGGGTCTGGCTGTCAAAGGCCGCAGAAGCCAGGGGTTCGGCGTGCTCCTGATGCAGGCGGCGCAGGATGTCGAGCAGCACGATCAGCCGCTGTTCCGGCGTGGCCTCCGGCAACTGCCGAAACAGGGGCTCGAGGCCGTGGGTCACGGCAGCGGACCAGGCCAGCCCGCGGCGACACTGCCACAACAGTGACTGCCAGTTGGCAAACTCGGGGAAGGAGCCGGTCAGGCGGTCCATCAGGTCCTGACGGAACCAGAGCACGTAGACCCGGTGCGGCTGACGCTCATCGTCGCGGCGACGGGAGGCCCAGCTGTGGGGCAGGTTGGGGCCCAGCAGCACCAGATCGCCGCTCTGATAGGTCGCGATGTGATCGCCCACATAACGTTCACCGCTGCTGTTGACGGTCAGAGTCAGCTCGTATTCCGGGTGGTAGTGCCATTCAAAGGGCAGCTCATCCAGTTCACGCAGAAAGAAGCGCCACGAGGTGTCGGGGCTGTGGTGAACGGTTTCGAACTGGGCTTTCATTGATCGCTGATCGCTTCCGGGATGGGGGCTGCAGATGATCATAGCATTGACGCAGACTGCACGCATGGAATGAGCGAATTTCATCAGTATTCGACTCATTACCACCACCTGAGCGCCCGCCCATCGGTACCATCAGGGTATGCATTCCCACAACAAGAGGACACAAGGCATGCAGACGGTCAAGAATCGCTATGGTTTTGGTGAGGGCCAGCCCGGCAACAACAGTGTTTCCAATACGTTCAGCACGCCGCTGGCGGATATTCGCAAGACGCGCCCGCTGCGCGTGCTGTCGGAGGCGGACTGGGCGTTCTGGCAGAACTACGGCTATGTGGTGGTGCGGCAGGCCATTGCACCGGAGCAGATCGAACGAACCCGCGCCCTGTTGTGGGAATTTCAGGAGATGTCACCGGATGACCCGGACAGCTGGTACCGCCCCCAGTTGCGCGACCATGCCATGCAGGAACTGAACAACAGCGGCATGGTGGAGTGCTACAACCATCAGGTGCTGTGGGACAACCGCCAGACCAAGAAAGTGTATGACGCCTTTGTCGACATATGGGACCGGGAAGACCTCTGGGTCACCATAGACCGCGCCAACCTGAACCCGCCCAATCGTTCGGGGCGGGATTTCGACGGCTTCATCCACTGGGATGCCAACACCACGCTGGACCCGCTGCCAGTCAATGTACAGGGCGTGCTGGCGCTGTCCGATACCACGCCGGATACCGGCGGTTTTCAGTGTGTGCCGCAGCTGTTCCACCACTTTGACGAGTGGCGTGCCCGCCAGCCGGCAGATCGCGACCCGTTTTCACCCGGGGCCGACTGCGGCTATCCGGTCGAGTTCGTGCCCATGCAGGCCGGTGATCTGCTGATTTTCAACAGTCTGCTGGCGCACGGCATCAAGCCCAACCGGTCGGATCAGGTGCGGCTGGCGCAGTACATCGCCATGGTGCCGGCAGAGGAGGACAACGAGGTGGTGCGGGAATGGCGCATCCGCTCCTGGCGTGATCGAGTGGCCCCCGAAGGCTATGCCTTTCCAGGCGACCCGCGCGGCTGGGAACAGCATCGGTATGCGCGCGCAGAACTGAGCCCATTGGGGCGACGTCTGCTGGGACTGGATGACTGGAACCGCACATCGTTGTCATAAAGGTTCGGCCTCGGCTGCCGATGTCGAGAGGACAGCCTGCCCGGCATTTCATCATGTCAGTCATACCGACGTCACAGAGAGTCGTCAGCATAGCGGCATGATACTTGCCTGATCGGGCGGGTAATGGAGGCATTCTGTCTGCACAGAGTGCCTCCGGTCATTGACTATGATGGTCCTCTATACAATGAATCTGAAACATAAGTTGTTATTGGTAGTGTTGGGGCTGTCATTGCTGGCAGCAGTAACAGCCAGTGTGCTGATCAGTTCAGTGAGCCTCAGGGCCGGGCAGGCCCTGCTTTCAGAGCAGGCGGATCTGCGCATCGAGCTGATCAGCGAAGCCCAGCAGCGGCGCCTGCAGGACTATCTGCAGAACCTGCAACAGCAGGTTGTTGGCTTTACCCGCAATGCCCAGGTCAGGCAGTCGACGGCCAATATGATCTCTGCCTTTAACGGCTATCAGCTCAATGCGGTGGTCAATGCGCTGGCGGATGAGGAGGAGGAAGTTCGAGCGGCACTGCGTGATTACTGGGACTCCGGGTTCGGCAGTGCTCTGACCATGCAGATGCCGGGAGCGGACTTCGATGCGAGCAGTCTGGTGGCCAGTCGAAGCTGGCCGCATAGCGTGCTCAAGTACTACTACCTGGTGGACTCGCCCGGAGACTGGGATGAAAAGCTGAGTCTGACCAACGTCGAGGACCGCACTCGTTACAGCATTGCGCATCGGAGCCTGCATCCGCTGGTGCGGGAACTGATGACATACTACAACTTTGCCGATGCCTACATCATCAGCCCGGCCGGGGATGTCTTCTACAGTGCACGCAAGTTGCCGGAGTTTGCAGCCAGTGTCGAGGACCCCTGGTTGCAGGGTACCGGCCTGCAGACGGCTTACGAACAGGCTCTGGAACTGGGGCCCGAAGACAGCCCGATTTTGACCCCTTTCAGTGCGTATGCGCCGGCGCTGGGCGAATTCACCGCCTTCATGGCCATGCCGATGTATGATCTCTCGGATGGAGAGGCTGAGCTGTATGGTGTTTTTGTTGCCCGAGTGTCCTCGGCCCAGCTGCATGCCACCTTGTCGAATCAGGGCGCACGTGCCGAGCTTGGTTTGGGCGAAACCGGTGACTCCTATCTGGTCGACCCAACCGGCTTGCTGATAACCGGGAAACGGGAGTTTGAGCGGGATCCTGAAGGGTTTATGGCACAGTTGCCGGATTTGTCTGACGATCAGGCAGAAGCCATGCGTGTCAGCGAATCTGCGGCTGGTCGGGTTCGGCTGAGCAGCAGTGGCATTGAACAGGCACTGGCGGGTCAGGGGGGTGTCGGGCGCTACATCAACCCCCTTGACCGGCAGGTGCTGGGGAGCTTCCAGCCTCTTGCCGTCGGTGGTGCGGACTGGGTACTGCTGACCGAGCTTGAAGCCGGTGAAGCCCTGATAGCGGGACAGGATCTGCGTAATCAGATTCTGACTTCTGCCGCTCTGGTAACCCTGGCCATACTGGTGCTGGCCGGGCTGGCAGCTCTCTGGTTGGCGCGCTCCCTGAGTCGGCCGGTATCCCGACTGCAGCAGAGCATTACCGATATTCAGACCCAGCATGATCTGACGCGGCGCACACCGGTCACCGGGCGTGACGAGATCGGCCAGATCTCCCTGGCGCTGAATGGTCTGCTGGACAGCATTGCCGCTTCCGTCAGTGTGATTCGTGCCTCATCGGCCACGGTTGATGAAGCCGCCCATTCTCTCAGTGCCGGTTCGGACCAGACGCTGGCCATGCTGAGGGAGGAAGGCGCCCGCAATCAGAATGTGCGGCGCATGATCGAGCGCCTGGTGAACAGTGCAGACAGAGTGCATGAGAAAGCCCAGGTGGCGGTGGACCTGACCGGGGAGGCGGACCGCACCATCAGCGACAGCAGTACCACCATCCAGCAGGTGATCGGCGGCGTTCAGAGTATGGCTACCGGGGTGCAGAAAACGACACAGACGGTGGAGAGCCTGGCCAGCGAATTCGAGCAGATTCAGCAGGTGCTGGATGTGATCACCCAGATAGCCGACCAGACGAACCTGCTGGCCCTGAATGCAGCCATCGAGGCGGCCCGAGCCGGCGAACATGGTCGGGGCTTTTCGGTGGTAGCCGATGAAGTTCGCCAGTTGGCGCAACGTTCGACGGACGCGACCGGTGAGATTCATGCCATTGTGGAAGGCCTCGGGCAGAGAGCCACCGAGGCCCAGGCCGAGATGCAGACTACCTTTGGGCGTTCCAATGAACTGACTTCGGTCGCGGAAACAGCTCAACAGGCCCTGGACAGTATCAGTGCTTCACTGCATGTGATTGTGGATGCCAGCCAGGACATTGTGCAGGGGTCGGATGACCAGCGGCAGGTCACGACGGACCTGGCCGAGCAGATGGCCGCTTCATTCTCAGCCGCTTCGCAGCTGGAAGCAAAGGCGCAGGCCAATGCGGAAGATTGCCAGCGGTTGCAGCAGGTTGCGACGGAACTAAAGGACGGTGCGGGGCAGTGGCAGGTTGAAGACTGACCGCGCCTTTTTCTGTGCAGGACCCTTGTGCAGGGCCCTTGTACAGAGACGCGGTCAGTATTGGTGGCAGGAGCCGGGGCTCAATGGCCCAGGATCTGACTCAGGAAGAGTCGGGTCCGTTCTTCCTGCGGGTTGTTGAAGAACTCGTTGGGCTCGTTCTGTTCGACGATCTCGCCGCCATCCATGAAGATGACACGGTCGGCGACCTTCTTGGCAAAGCCCATTTCGTGCGTGACGCAGAGCATGGTCATGCCCTCCTGCGCCAGTTCGACCATGACATCCAGCACTTCGGAGATCATTTCCGGGTCCAGGGCCGAGGTGGGCTCATCGAACAGCATGATGCGCGGACTCATGCACAGGCTGCGGGCGATGGCCACGCGCTGCTGCTGGCCGCCGGACAGCTGACCCGGATACTTGTGGGCCTGCTCCGGAATCTTGACCCGCTCCAGAAACTTCATGCCAATGGCTTCGGCTTCCTTCTTGGGCATCTTCTTGACCCAGATGGGCGCCAGTGAGCAGTTCTCCAGCACAGTCAGATGCGGAAACAGATTGAAATGCTGGAACACCATGCCGACTTCCTTGCGGATCGCATTGATCTTCTTGAGGTCGTTGATCAGGGGCATGCCGTCGACAATGATGTCACCTTCCTGGTGCTCTTCCAGCCGGTTGATGCAGCGAATCAGGGTCGATTTGCCGGAACCCGAAGGGCCACAGATGACGATGCGCTCGCCCCGGGCGACTTCCAGATTGATGTCCTTCAGAACGTGAAAGTCACCGTACCACTTGTTCATGCCCTTGATTTCGATGGCCGGGCCGTTGTACTCCGTTTTTTCATTGGTTGTCATGACTGTCGCTCCGTTAATTCTTGTGGCCGGTGTCGAGGCGTCTTTCCAGATACTGGCTGAACCGCGACATGCTGAAACAGAAAACCCAGAAGGTCAGGGCTGCAAAGATATAGCCTTCGGCCGGGAAGCCCAGCCAGTTGGGGTCGGCCAGTGCCTGGCGTACCTGACCCAGCACCTCGAGCAGACCGATGATGACCACCAGACTGGTGTCCTTCCACAGGGAAATGGTAGTGTTCACGATGCCGGGGATCATGATCTTCAGTGCCTGCGGCAGAATGATCAGGTTCATCTTCTGCCAGTAGGACAACCCGAGGGCGTCGGCGGCTTCGTACTGCCCCTTGCCCAGCGCCTGCAGGCCGCCGCGCACCACTTCCGCCATATAGGCTGACTGGAACAGCGTGATACCGATCAGCGCCCTGATCAGGCGGTCAATCGATACCCCTTCGGCAAAGAACAGCGGCAGCATGACGGATGCCATGAACAGAATGGTGATCAGTGGTACACCGCGCCAGAACTCGATAAAGATGGTACAGACCAGACGCACGGCCGGCATGTTGCTGCGTCGGCCCAGGGCCAGCGCAATGCCGATGGGCATGGCCAGCACGATGCCGATCACGGCCAGTACGATGGTCAGCAGCAGACCGCCCCAGCGGCTGGTCGGCACAACCGGCAGGCCAAAGGCACCGCCATAGAGCAGGAAGTAGGCCGCCACCGGAAATGCCGTCAGCGCCAGAATGCCGCCCAGCTTCTTGTAGGGAATGCGCGGCACAGCCAGCCAGATCAGAAAGCCGACCAGCAGGGCAAAGGCCAGGTTGGGTCGCCAGCGTGCCTCAGCCGGGTAGAAACCGTAGATGAACTGGTTGAGGCGTACGCTGACGAAGACCCAGCAGGCCCCGTCGCTGGTGCAGTCTGCCCGGCTGCTGCCAACCCAGTCGGCATTGATGAAAGCCCAACTGATGACGGACGACAGGACCTGCCAGACGACATACAGCGCCACCAGGCTCAGCAGCGTATTGGGAATATTGGAAAACAGATTCTTGCGCAGCCAGCCGATGACACCCATCTGGGAGATCGGGGCCGGACGCGCAGGTGTCGGAGTAAAAGGCATGTTATCGCTCCACCAGCGCGACGCGCTTGTTGAACCAGTTCATGAAGGCGGAAACCAGCAGGCTGATCAGCAGATAGACCGCCATCGTCATGCCGACGATTTCTATGGCCTGTCCGGTCTGGTTGAGGGCCGTCCCCTGGAATACCGACACCAGGTCCGGGTAGCCGATGGCCACCGCCAGCGATGAGTTCTTGGTCAGGTTCAGGTACTGGCTGGTCAGTGGCGGCACTATGACCCGCAGTGCCT
Organism: Natronospirillum operosum; assembly: GCF_004768465.1. Classification (GTDB taxonomy): domain Bacteria; phylum Pseudomonadota; class Gammaproteobacteria; order Pseudomonadales; family Natronospirillaceae; genus Natronospirillum; species Natronospirillum operosum. The sequence continues at coordinate 62,383 of NZ_SRMF01000006.1, read as the reverse complement.
GCGGCAGTACCACCAGCTTCATGCGTTGGCGTTCGGACAGCGACAGGGCCCGACAGGCCTCGGTCTGACCGTGTGAAACCGACTGGATGCCGGAGCGGATGATCTCGGCAATGAAGGTGCTGGTGTAGATGGTCAGTGCCAGCCAGAGCGCCAGCAGTTCCGGACGCAGACGCATGCCGCCATCAAAGCTGAAGCCCCGCAGCTCGGGGATTTCAAACACCAGTGGCTGACCGGTGGCGATGTAGCCGACAGTCATGGTGCCGACCAGAATGCCCAATGAGGTCCAGAGTACCGGAAACTCTTCACCGGTATCGCGCTTGCGACGACGAGCCCATATGGTGAGGGCAATGACCGCGACGACGGCCAGTATCAGCATGGTGGTCAGGATACCGATACCGCTTTCCAGTATCGGTCTCGGCGCATAGGCTCCCCGGACATTGATGAAGACCAGGTCACCGAGCAGGGCGATGCTCTGATTCGGACGTGGCAGCGTCTGCAGGACCACGTAGTACCAGAAGAATATCTGCAGCAGTACCGGGATATTGCGGAAGATCTCGATATAGACCATGCAGATCTTGCGTACCAGCCAGTTGGGTGTCAGCCGGCCAAGGCCCACAAAGAGACCGAGAAAGGTGGCGGCGACAATACCCATGGCGGAGACCAGCAGGGTATTCAGCAGGCCGACAAAGAAGACGCGGCCATAGGTGGAATTCGAAGAGTATTCAATCAGTGCCTGGGAGACACCAAACCCGGCGCGTTCGCCGAGAAAGCGGAAGCCGGTGGCAATACCGCGGGCCTCAAGGTTGGCAACAACATTGCCTGCTATGGTCATAACGGCCCAGATGACGCCGAGAATGATCAGGATCTGATAGATCACGCTGCGCACTCTGGGGTCGTTGATATTGAACCAACTGCGTTGAGTGGAATTCAGGTTGTGTTTCATGACAGAGAAGATCGCTCCCTAGATACGACCAACAGCAGGGCACCGCAGTACCCTGCTGTCAGAATGGTACCCCGGTTTCCCGGGGTACCGGACCTACACTGAATCAGACGGGCTGATCAGCGTACCGGCGGTGCATACATGATGCCGCCATCAGTCCACAGAGCATTGGTGCCACGCTCCAGTTCCAGCGGAGTGTCGGGGCCGACATTGCGCTCGAACATCTCGGCATAGTTGCCGACCTGGCTGATGATCTGGTAACCCCAGTCAGAAGGCAGACCCAGCAGTGAACCCAGATCACCGGACGTGCCGACGATACGGCTGACGTTCGGATCGTCAGATTCCAGCATGTCATCGACATTGCTGCTGCTCACACCATACTCTTCAGCGTTGACCTGCAGGAACAGGGCCCACTTCACAATGTTGAACCACTGGTCGTCACCCTGACGCACAGCCGGTCCGAGCGGCTCCTTGGAGATGATTTCGGGCAGGATCATGGCGCCTTCCGGATCGCTCAGCTGAATGCGCAGAGCGGCCAGCTGGGAGGTGTCGGAAGTCAGAACGTCACAGCGGCCTGCTTCGAAACCGGCCACGGTCTGGTCGGAGGTATCATAAAGCACCGGCTCGAAGCTCATGCCCTGGGCTTCGAAGTAGTCGGCCAGGTTGAGTTCGGTGGTGGTACCGGAGGCTACACAGACGGCCGCACCATCCAGTTCGGTAGCACTGGTGACGCCCAGGTCAGTGTTGATCAGGAAGCCCTGACCATCATAGTAGTTGGTGCCGGTGAAGTTGATACCCAGAGAGGCATCACGGGTAGTGGTCCAGGTGGTGTTGCGCGACAGCATGTCGACTTCACCCGACTGCAGAGCAGTGAAACGCTCGACAGCAGTCAGCGATACAAACTCGACCTTGTCCGCGTCGCCCAGAACGGCAGCGGCAACGGCTTTACAGGTGTCGACATCCAGGCCTACCCAGTTGCCGTCAGAATCGGTAACGGAGAAGCCCGGCAGACCGTCGCTGACGCCACAGCGCAGCGTGTCACGGCTCTGGACATCATCCAGAGTAGCTGCCTGAGCAGCCGCCGAGAAAGTGAGTGCCGCAGCAATGCTGGCGGCTACGGTAGCGAGTTTTTTCATGTGTTGCTCCAATGCTCGTTATTGATTTTCTTGCGCAGTCCTACGTCAGTCTGCTGGCGTCGGAAAAGCAATAGACAGGCCAACTGTTGTTATTGTGATGCCCTGTCTGTGCCGAAAGAACCGGCAGCCCTTGCTGACACTCACTTTACGAGTGCAGAACGCCCCGTGACTATAGAGCAAATTGTCCTACCGACAAATCGGTTTCGGTGGCATTGAACCAAAAAGGGGCGTCCAGAATTATTTACAGGCTTATTTGGTGCAAGGCCTCTGAAAGTCAGACTTTCGGTCGCAACCATCCATGGATCAGCTCGATGCCCTGCAGCACCGGCTCGGCAATGGTGTCAAGGTCTGTGCTGGCGTCGAGCGCCGCTGCTCCATCTATGTTCACGTAGGAAAGACGCGTCGTCAGTTGGTCCGCCGGCATGCCGAAGGCGCTGCCGGGCAGCAGGGCTACTCCGGCCTCCGCCAACAGGTGTTCGCACAACTCCGCAGCGGTCCGGATACCTCGGGCCGCCAGCGCCGGTCGCCAGAGTTCAAAATCCGGGAACAGATAGAAGCCTCCTTCCGGGAATGCAGTGCGGACTTCCATGTTGTTGAGACGCTCGGTAGCGGCACGACCTATATGGCCCAGCACGGTGCGCTGGCGTGCAACAAATTGTTCGATCTCAGGGTGGCCGGAATAGGCCGCAACAGCTGCCCGCTGGATGGGGGTCGAGACACAGGACCAGGTTTCGGAAGCCACACCGAGCAGGATTGGCTTGAGCGTGGCCTCAAGAGCCTCGGGAATATGCAGTATGCCCAGCCGCCAGCCGCCGGCACCACACCACTTGGACAGGCCGCCGGTTACCAGCGTGCCTTCCGGATAGTATTCGGCAAAGGAGCTGTGAGCACCCTGGTGATGCAGACGGCCATAGATCTCGTCACTGATCACCAGCACTTCGTGTTGCCGGGCCACCTCGGCCAGCGCCTGCAGGTGCGCCTCTTCGTAGCTGCTGCCGGCCGGATTGTTGGGGAAGTTCAGAATCAGGATGCGGGGCAGGGCGGTCGACACTGTGCGGCAGGCTGCGGCCAGATCCTCCGGTTGCAGTCGCCACTGGTTTTCAGCTCGGCTGGCCAGGCGAGTGACCTGATGCCCGGCAAGCTGAGCCTGTGGTGCATAGGACACCCAACTGGGGCTGGTCAGGAACACATGGGCTTCCCGAAAGGCCGCCAATGCCGCGTAGATCAGCAGCTTGCTGCCGGGGCCGATCAGCACACGATCGGCGTGCCAGTCGACGCTATCCTCCCGGCGATGGAAGTCGGCCACAGCGGTGCGCAGTTCGGCCAGCCCCTGGACAGGCGCATAGGCCTTTTCATGCGCATGTTCCGCCAGTGCGCGTTGCAGTCGGTCCGGCACCGGGAAGGGCGATTGGCCAAAGCCAAAGCGCACCACTGGCCGGTGCAGCGCCAGCCGTTCACAGCGCTCGTTGATGCGCAGAGTTTCCGAGTGGGGAAGGCTGCGCAGATGCGGAGCCAGAGTCAGTTCCGGAGTCATGGTCTTCTTCCTTGCCAAAGCCCAGTTTCGTATTATGCTAGAGGCAGCATTGCAACCTCGGTACACTGGTTGCAAGCTTAGTCCATTGTGAAATGGAACTGACAGAGAAAAACCAATAATTCAGAATTACAATTGTAAATGGAGCGACACATGAAACACCTTAAGAAATCCATCACAGCCGGGCTGGCTACCGTCGGGCTGGCGGTTTCCATGGGCGTGGCTTCCAGCGCCGCCGCCAACGAATTCATCAGCATTGGTACGGGTGGCGTTACCGGTGTCTATTATCCTGCGGGCGGTGCCATCTGTCGTTTGGTCAATGCCAATCGTTCCGAGCATGGTATACGCTGTGGTGTGGAAAGCACCGGCGGTTCGGTGTTCAACATCAACACCATTCGTGACGGTGAGCTGGACTTCGGTATCGTCCAGAGTGACGTCCAGTACAACGCCATCAATGGCATCGTCCAGTTTGAAGATGATGCTTATGAGGACCTGCGGGCCGTTTTTGCCCTGCACCCGGAGCCCTTCACCGTAGTTGCACGTAACGACGCCGGTGTCAGCCATTTTGACGAGCTGGAAGGCATGCGCGTCAACGTGGGTAACCCGGGCTCCGGTCAGCGTGCGACGCTGACGCAGCTGCTGGAATATCAGGGCAAGGATTTCGGCATCTACTCGCAGGCTTCTGATCTGGTGGCTTCGCAGATGTCTGCTGCCTTGTGCGACAACCAGGTGGACGCCATCATCTATGTAGTGGGTCACCCCAGTGGTGCCATCGAAGAAGCCACCACAGCCTGTGAGAGCCGCCTGATTGACGTGACCGGTGATGCCGTGGACGGCCTGCTGTCCGAGTTCCCCTACTATGCGCGTGCGACTGTACCGGGTGGCATGTATCGAGGCAATGACGAAGACGTCAGCACCTTCGGTGTGGCGGCCACCTTCGTGGCTTCAGCCGATACCCCGGATGACGTGGTTTATGAAGTGACCAAGGCCGTGTTCGAGAACCTGGAAAGCTTCCGCGAACTGCACCCTGCCTTGCAGGTGCTGGAGCGTGAGAGCATGGTTACCGAAGGTCTGTCTGCACCGCTGCACCCGGGTGCCGAGCGTTACTTCCGTGAAGCGGGCCTGATGTAAACAGGCACACCTGCCCCCAGCAAACGAAGAGGGCATGTCCTCTTCAGCAGGGATAGGAGATGCCGGGCCGCCTTGACAGCGGTCCGGCATTTTTTGGTGACAGGTTCCACAAAAGGCATATTTTCATGACGGATAATTCCAAGACCGCTGGCAGCAATATTTCCATTGATGAAACGGACAACACCCGCATCAGGGAGTTGCTGCAGAAAGAAAGCGGCGCGCGCATGCCGGGTGGCATCACCGGCAAGATTATTATAGCGGTGGCCCTGGCCTGGGCATTGTTTCAGCTCTGGAATGCCTCGCCATTCTCGCTGCTGTCCACCACCATGATGCGACCAATCCACCTGGCATTTGCCATCTTTCTCGCGTTCATGACATTCCCTGCCATGAAGCGGGCCGCGCAGGATCGTGTGCCCTGGTACGACTGGGTCTTCGCTCTGGCGGCAAGTGCTTCCGCAATGTATCTGGTGGTCAATTACGAGGCGCTGGCCGTGCGGCCTGGCCGCCCCCTGACCATGGACCTGATCTTCGCTGCTGTCGGCATGGTGCTGCTGCTGGAAGCCACGCGCAGAGCCTTGGGCAAACCCCTGGTGATCGTGGTCGCCGTATTTCTGATCTACACCTATTTCGGCCCCTATTTTCCGGAAGTCATCCAGCACAGCGGGCGCAGCTTCCGCCGTATAATGTCGCACCAGTGGCTGACCACCGAGGGTGTCTTTGGTGTCGCCATCGGGGTCTCGGCCAGCTTTGTATTTCTGTTCGTACTGTTCGGGTCATTGCTGGACCGGGCCGGCGCGGGCAACTATTTCATTCAGGTGGCCTTCTCGCTGCTGGGCCACATGCGGGGCGGTCCGGCCAAGGCGGCCGTGGTCGCCTCCGGCGCCACCGGTATCATTTCCGGGTCGTCGATCGCCAACGTGGTGACCACGGGTACCTTTACCATACCGCTGATGAAGCGGGTGGGCTTTTCCGGCACCAAGGCGGGTGCAGTCGAGGTGGCTTCGTCCACCAATGGTCAGTTGACACCGCCCATCATGGGTGCGGCCGCCTTCCTGATGATCGAGTATGTGGGTATTTCCTATATCGAAGTCATCACGCATGCCATTCTGCCGGCGCTGATTTCCTACGTTGCCCTGATCTACATGGTGCACCTGGAAGCCGTCAAGGCCAACATGAAAGGCATCCCGCGGCGCCAGCCGACCACCCTGCTGCGGTCGCTGATCAGCTTCCTGACGGTGTTTATCGGCCTCTCGATCATTACCCTGGCGGTCTATTACGGTATTGGCTGGATACGGGTGCTGATGGGGCCTGCTGCCACACCGCTGATCATGACTCTGGTACTGGCGGCCTATATAGGACTGATCTGGTATGCCTGCCGCTTCCCTGACCTGATCATGGACAACCCGGACGTGGAAATAACGGAGTTGCCCGAAGTCGGGCCCACCGTCAAATCCGGGCTGTACTACATTCTGCCCGTCGTCATGCTGGTCTGGTTCCTGGCTGTTGAGCGCCGCTCTCCCGGCCTGTCCGTGTTCTGGGCCACCATGTTCATGATCTTTATCGTGCTGACGCAACGGCCCCTGAAGGCGCTGTTCCGGCGCAGTGGTGATGTGCCCGCCCGCCTCTGGGAGGGCATGAATGACCTCTACCACGGCCTGATCAACGGCTCGCGCAACATGATCGGTATCGGTGTGGCAACAGCGGCGGCCGGTATTGTCGTCGGCACGGTGACGCTGACCGGCATCGGTCTGGTCATGACCGACTTCGTCGAATTCCTGTCCGGCGGCAATCTGTTCCTGATGCTGCTGTTCACGGCGGTGATGAGCCTGATCCTGGGCATGGGCCTGCCGACCACGGCCAATTACATCGTGGTATCCACGCTGATGGCTCCGGTGATCGTGTCGCTGGGCGCCCAGAACGGCCTGATTGTGCCCCTGATTGCGGCTCACCTGTTCGTGTTCTATTTCGGCATTCTGGCGGACGACACACCGCCGGTAGGGCTGGCGGCCTATGCTGCCGCTGCCGTGTCCCGAGCGGACCCGATCATGACCGGTGTTCAGGGCTTTGCCTACGATATCCGCACGGCGATATTGCCGTTCATGTTCATCTTCAACACCAGCCTGCTGCTGATCGACATCGAGAGCATCTGGCACCTGATGATGGTGGTGACCACGGCCTTGACGGCCATGCTCATTTTTGCGGCGGCGACCCAGGGCTTCTGGCTGACCAGAACCCGTATATGGGAAACCGTAGCGCTGTTGCTGATTGCCTTCACACTGTTCCGGCCCGGTTTCTGGTGGGACATGGTCCATCCGCCGCTGGATCGCTATGACGGCGCCAATGTCGCCGAGGTGATCGAAGATCTGCCCGCAGGCCACGAGCTGCGTATGCGGGTCAGCGGCATGACCATGACCGGTGACGACTATGAGACCTATATGCTGCTGCCGCTGGGCGAACAGGCGGATACCGGCACCGAGCGGCTGGCCAATCTGGGGCTGGCCAATGTCAGTCAGGATGGCTCGGACCTGGTGCTGAACACCGTTCAGTTCGGTTCCGTGGCCCGGCAGAAGGGCCTGGACCTTGGCTGGCGTATTGAATATGTCGAGCTGGATGCCGAGCGGCCGCCAGCGGAACTGATGTGGATCCCGGCGTTGTTGCTGCTGGGTCTGATTGCTCTTTTACAGCTGGGTCGGCGCAAGCGCGAGCAGTTGACGGCTGATCCAGCCCAGCAGGGGGGCTAAACCATGTTCAGGAAAATACTGGTACCCATAGCCATAACGGCCGAGAAGGCGCAGACCGACCGGGCCCTGGAGGCTGCGGTTGGTCTGAGTCAGCAGCATCAGAGTGAGCTGCAGGTCATGACTGTATTGCCGGGTTTCGGCTCACCCTGGGTGGCGGGCTATTTCCCCAAGGCCGAGATGGAAAAGATCCGGGATGATGTTTACCAGCAGTTGCGCCAGATTGTGCAGGACGCCGTGCCGGATGACCTCAAGGTCAAACTGAAGGTGGTGGATGGCACACCCTACAAGCGGATTCTGGATGAATCCGAGCGCATCGGGGCTGATCTGATCGTCATTCCCAGCCACTCCCACAATGCCATGGAGCGGGTTCTGCTCGGTTCGGTGGCCGCGCGGGTGGTGGAGCGGTCCAGAGTCTCGGTGCTGGTTATTCGTCCGCACTAGGCTGTGGTCTGGTCGGATGCCAGTGTGACCGGTAGAGACCCTGGCCGCACAGACGTTTGGACTCATGCTTGGCCCGGGTCAGGGCCGGCACGAGTTCATCCATGCTCTGCGGGCCCTCTGTGCCGTCGACATGCACGATGCCGATGGAGACGCGGGGCAGACTGTAGTGCCGGTACTCGCCCTGACGGTCGGTTGCCTGATAATCGCCGTCCGGCAGGCCGGAGCTGGTCATCAGGTGCCTGATGCGCTCGACGAAGGTCTGTTGCAGCAGGCGCAACTGCGGCTCCGGCTCGTGATGGGTGGAGATGACCACAAAATCATCCCCGCCAATGTGGCCGATAAAATGCTGGCGGCTGCGCAGCCGCTCCCGCAACAACTGCGCCACCAGCAGTATCACCTGATCGCCGGTGTGATAGCCCCAGGTATCATTGAAGGGCTTGAAGGCATCCAGATCCAGATAGGCAATACTGAAACTGCGCTGCCTGTTGATCAGGTCTTCCAGATGTTCATTGGTGGGCACATTGCCCGGCAGGTGGGTCAGCGGGTTGGCATGTCTGGCCACGCGCAGGCGATGTTCGGTCATGCGGCGTAGCAGGTCTCGGGCCTGGCCTACTCCCAGATACCGGTTGTTGCAGTCCAGCACAATGAAATGCTGGCGCAACTGCAGGTCCGGCTCGGCAGTGATCATGCGGCTCAAATCGGACAGCAGCGTATGCTGATCCACCAGCAGTGATTCCGGCGCGACGAAATGGCGGGCAGTTTTCTGCGAAAACAGGGCTCGACCATAGGGCTTGGCGAACAGTTCATAGACTCGGGCCCGCTCTATGAAGCCCAGCGCTTTTCCCGCATCCACCACCGGAATGGCCTGACACTGTGGCTCGTTTTCAAAACGGCGCCAGAGGCTGCCCAGTTGGGTGTTGGGCGCTGCGGGTTCGACCCAGTGCGCCAGATCAATGGCCTGCTGAAAATCCTGGATACGGCGTCTTGGCCCGGCCCCCGGTAGCTGAAAGTCGGCACTTGCAGGGCCTGCCTTCGGATGGGCGAAATAGAACCCCTGCATCAGGTGTACTCCCAGCTCCTGCAGCAATTCGGCCTCGGCAGCCGTTTCTATCCCGGTCAGGACCAGGCGGGTACGCAACTCGTCACAGAGTTGTACCAGCGCCCGGACAAAGCTCTGCTTGGTGTGGCTCTTGTGAATATTCTGCGCGAAGTGCGGGTCCAGCTTGACGAAGTCGGGGTGCAGTTCCGACCAGAGGCGAAGCCCGTTGTAGCCGGTGCCCAGATCCGGAATGGCGGTCTGCATGCCGAGCCGGCGATAGTGCTGCATGGCTTCCCGCAGGGCCCCGAAATCTTCGCGAAAATGATGAGCTGTCAACTCGATGACCACCTGCTCGGGGTCGAGGTTGGCGGCCTGGAGTCTGGCCAGTGTATAGCCGCGGGGATACTCGGGATGCAGAAAAGCATGCGGATCGCAGTTCAGAAACAGCTTGCCTTCGAACTGACGTTCCACAAAACGTTCGACGGCCAGGCCACGGCAGGATGTTTCCAGACTGGGCAGCAGGCCATGATCCCTGGCTTCGGAGAACAGCTGCAAGGGAGGCTCAAGCTCATGGCCGTCAGGCCCACGTGACAGGCATTCGTAGCCCAGGATTTCGGCCCGTGCGACATCCACCACAGGTTGATAGAGGGACTGGATGCCCGACTCGATTATAGCCCTGACGGTCAGGGCATCATGATCATCCAGACGGCCCGCCAGCCCCTTGCGTTCAGACTCGGTGTCATTGTCTGACTGCGTTCCTGCAGAGTTGCTCTTTCTGCTTCTCATGTAGAATTTACCCGACTACCTTGACTCCCTGGGCAAGCGCCTGTGTCTCTGGAGAAGTCCACCTCTCAGATGCTGAACACAAGTCAGACGCCTGTTCTCCGGACCGATAGCGCAGTGCATTGACTTCATGGCTCTGCCAAATCGGGACGGGCTGGCTATTATTTGGTCAGGCTTGCCCGAAAGTCAATGCGCCGGACGAGTCAATATCCAATCAATATTGCAGCTATCAGGCGTGATTCGGGCCTTCCGGCCCTGCAGAAACGGTTGCGCAGTCCGCCGGTTCTAGTAGAATGCGCGCTGGAAATGCCAGTGTGGCGAAATTGGTAGACGCAGCGGATTCAAAATCCGCCGGGGTAACACCCGTGCCGGTTCGAGTCCGGCCACTGGTACCAGCATTCGAGATAGCCCGAGGTGAAAAATCATCTCGGGCTTTTTTGTACCGTTCGAACCGGCACTCCCCCGTGCCGGCCGAAGCGTCGGACCGTCGATTCCGGCCACTGGTACCATACTCAAAAGAACCCGATCAGCTCACCCTGGTCGGGTTTTTTGTTGGCTCCAAATTCGAACCGGCACTCCCCCGTGCCGACCGAAGCGTCGGACCGTCGATTCCGGCCACTGGTACCATACTCAAAAGAACCCGATCAGCTGCAGCACCAATCCATCACTGATTATCAACAGTTGATTGGCTCAACGCTCAGCAGTTGAAACTGTTCGCTTTATATCCAGCTGCAGCCTGCAGGGCTCCCTCATCATGCACGACATGACAAGACGGCTATGGGGTGCCAACGGTAAGCAGTACTTGCCTGGCAAGATACAGAACTGGTCGCGCAGCTTCACCTACCTTCATTGTCCTGACGATTCGGGCCAGAACGCAATCAGCTTAAGAGCCTACCTAGCCCTGAAGCTGTATCCACAGGGAGTAGGCAGTCAATTGATCACGGCCCTGTGGTGGTATCGAACCACCCGATTGATGTCGGTGCGTACTCCCTGACCGAGAAGCAGATCAACTTCAACGTTCAGGGCCGCTCGGACTTTGGAGAGGTGACTGCTTAATACTTTGAGCGACAATCCTCCCTTTAAGCCGACAGAAAAAGGACAAATGCTGGATTAGCCTGCACCGAATGGTGCAGACTGGCTTCTTGTAAAGAAGGAGGCCTAGCATGGTGCAACTAGTTAAGCTTAATTTCGTCAAATCTGATGACAAGAAACTCATCACTTGTTTTAAGAAAATCACCGGAGAAGTTGGATTCCATCAGCTAAATATACACAATCACGGTATATCTGCTACAAGTATTGATCCTGAAAACTGGGAAGATGAATTAGATGAGTTTGCTATTGCTAGGAAGTATCGAATTAATCGAATTAGATTAAAGATAGCAGACATTACATTTGACTTTCAAAGAGGTGGAGGTGAGCCAGAAACTGCTGCATTCATTGATCAAATGATCGTCAGCAGAAACGACAGATCGAACCAAGAACAACTAGAGGAAGATCAGTTAGCACAGGCGATGGATATAATCGCTGACCAACTGTATGCCAGCTCAGATCTAACACGACTGACAACAAGCACTCGCCAGGCATCCAACGTTCTCGCCAGTCATGAGGCAGTTCTGGAACGCTTGGAGTCTCTTAACGCAGACATGCTGGAAAAGATCAGAGATGAACGGCTTGAAATGGAGTCAGATTATAGAGCTCGTACTGATGACTTAGAGACTCAATATCAGGATCGACATAAAGAGCTACATGAAGAGCTGAAAGGTAAATTTCAGGAGCTGGAAAAACGGGAGAAGCAGCTCGATGATCGTTCAAACACCCATGCTCGAAGGGAAAACCGAAAACAATTAATTGAAACAATCTCGGATCGACAGAAGGAATTCAATCTTACACATGGAACACGTCAGATGCGCTGGCCTGTCCGGGTTGCTGTAGCCTCATCTTTAGTTTTACTAAGTTTTATTATGGCCTTTGTGGTCATATTTTGGGATATCGCAGGAGGTGATTCCAGTATCTATGGATACTTGTACTTTGCTTCACTTTCATTCGCACTTATTGGTTTAATATTTTACTGGCTTCGGTGGGAGAACGACTGGCTCCAAAGGCATGCGGAAGCAGAGTTCAAAATCAAGCAGTTTGAGTTGGATATTGAGCGAGCTAACTGGGCTGTTGAAAGTGCCTTAGAATGGACCGCGTTGGGCGATAAGGTAATGCCGGAGAGATTGATTGAACAAATTACTGCTGGCTTGTTCGAATCGAAAGCTGGAAATTCCGGGAGCAGCAATGCTAACGCTGCTGACCAACTTGCATCAGCCATCTTAGGATCTTCGCGGTCAGTGAAGCTCAAGGCGGGTGACAATGAGCTCAATGTAGACGTCAAGAAGCTTCAAAAACAAGCGTTGGAGGAAGGTTGATAGGTGTCGCACAGAATGTGCGTCTGCTGACAATTCGGACTGAAGAGTTTATCCTTCGATCTCGTTCAAAATGGGAGTGATCGTATGGGTACGAAACTTGATGAAGTATTGGCAGATTTGACGTCTGCGGATAAGAAATTTGCCATTGCTGTGCGGGAATCGTTTGATCGCCTACATGATTTTTCTCATTCCGACCCTGATTTTGATGCATTAAAGGAGCACATTGAAGAAACATATGCTCAGCTCGAGGCCTTGCAAGGAGAATTTTGGTTAAGACATTCAAAATTGTCAGGAAAGCTTTTGATCGAGAGAATTGGAAACGCTAAGGTTGAATAAACCTATTTTCAAAGGCCCGCTAGGAATATCTGAGCGGGTTTTTATGCCTGAGAATCGGAGAAACCAATGAACAAATTCCTGCAGGCTCAACGCTAAAGCATCAGCTAGGGTAATCCTCTCATTATTAACCGAGTGATAAGTAGACTCGGTCAGGCAGCCATAGCCACCTTCTGTTTCGGTGTGATGCCGCCCAGTGCCATGTTCGGTCGCTCGTGGTTGTATGTCCAGAGCCAGCGGGTGGCAAAGTCCTGTACTTCAGCGATCGAGTCGAACAGATAATGGCTCAGCCAGTCATAGCGTACCGTCCGGTTATAGCGTTCGATGTAGGCAGTCTGCTGTGGCTTGCCAGGTTGAATGTACTGCAGTTCAATGCCGTTCTGCTTCGCCCAACTGATCAGTCTGCCACTGACGTACTCCGGGCCGTTGTCGCATCTAATGGCCTTGGGCCGGGATCAACTGGATGAGAGAGCGTATCACGCGCTTTGCCGGTAATGAGAAGTCCGCATCGATTACCAGGCCTTATCGGTTGTAATCGTCGATCACGTTGAACAACCGGTACGCTCTGCCAACTGATCATGCATGAAGTCCATCGACCAGCAGTCGTTCAGCGCGGTTGGTACTGCCAAGGGCTCCGGCTTTTCACGTATCAGGCGCTTCTTCCGCTTGATGCGGAGGTTCAGCCAGTTCACGGTATATCCGATACACCCGCTTATGGTTCCAGGGGAGTGCCCCTTCACATTGCGCAGATACAGGAAGCCTAGGCCAAAGCCCCAACTGCGCTGGTTGTGGGTCAATCGCACCAACCAGTCGGCAATCAAGGCGTTATCGTGACTATGCTATCGCCTGATAGCGGTAGCAGGTCTCACTGATACCGAAAATCTGAGAGGCCAGCCGAATACTGGAGCGAGCAGCCTCAACGACATTCTTTTCCACCTCTCGGCGTTGAGATGGCGTTGCCACTTTCCCTCGAGGGCTTCCAAGTGAGCAAAGAAAGCGCTACACGGGGCCAAAAAGCAGGTATGTCACGAAAACGACTGCGCCCCAGATCAAGGGCCAAAGGAAAGCAGCAATCACAGCTGCAAAGTATGACGGCAGCCAACCTAGGCCGAGCCCCAAAAGGAAGCCATAGGCAACTACGCAGTAGATCCAGCTCCCGAAAAACACGAGAAAAAAGGATCTTGGCCGGGATCGCATACCAGCTAGTTTTTTCCATCAAATGTATCTGCTGTAGCTGCTACTCAAAGCAGACTATACCGAAAAGTCACTGGAACTGAGAAGAGTGGGGTAGGGTCAAACAGAAAGGACAACGCATCTATGAAGCTGCAAGCTCCAGCACCTATTGGCGGTCAATGTGCTTTCCGCTTGTCTGGTATGACAGACAACCGCTACTCAGAGACTCAGGTTGCGGTAGATCATGGCCTCGCGCATCAGCGGGTCGCGCTCGTAGATGTCTTCTCTGAACTCGGGCAGGCCCTGGGGGTCCAGCATGACGGTGAAGTAGACCAGGTAGATGGGCACCGGGTCGCGCAGTGATACCACGGTCGGGTCATCGACTCGACGCGCCAGGTTCAGGCGGTCGCGCGCGGAGGGGTCGTCCCGTACCAGCAGGTCGGCAAAGAAGGAGGGGTCGTGCAGGCGTACACAGCCGGCGCTGCGGGCGCGGTCGGGCTGGTCAAAGTAGCGTTGCACCGGGGTGTCGTGCAGGTAAATGGCGTTACGGTTGGGGAACATGAACTTGTACTGGCCCATCGCATTGCCGGGGTCCGGCATCTGTTCAAAGCGGTAGACCAGGTTCTCCGGCGTCATGGCGGCCCAGTTGACTGAATCGGGGTCAATCTCTTCGGCACCGGAGTGCCAGCCGCTGAATACCCGGTAGTTGTTGCGGCGCAGATAGTTGGCATCGTTCTGAATCTGTGGCAGCAGCATCTCGCGTGCAATGCGCTGGGGCACCCGCCAGGTCGGGTTGATTTCCATATAGGTCATCTCGCCGCGGAATACCCGCGTCATACGCTCCGGCATGCCGATCACCGCGCGCATGCTGTGATGCTCGCCATGCAGGTGCATGTGCACTTCATAGGCCGTCAGGTCGACCCAGATGCGGTCCTCTTCCAACTCTGCCGGCAACCAGCGCCAGCGCTCCATGTTCAGGCGAATCTGCTGTGCGCGTTCGGCCACGGGTACATTCATGGCGGCGAGCGTCTGGCTGCCGGCCCGACCGTCGACACTCAAGCCATGGCGGGCCTGAAAGCTGCGCACGGCATCTTCCAGCACGCCGTCGAACAGGTTGGGGTCGACCCCGCGGGCCGGTCCGCGCAGGTCACCCAGTTGCTGCAGTCGTTCGCGCAGCAGGGCCACTCTGGGTTCGCGCGAGCCACGCAACAGCAGCTCTCCGCGCGGTATGCGCACTTCGGCGTTGCGCTGATCGAGTTCCTGATAGTAGGCATACCAGCGCTGCAGGGCCTGGTAATGCGGATGCTGGGGCGCCAGGTCGGGCAGGGCGTCCACCATGGCAGAGGCGGAGTCGAGTTCCAGCAGTGTCTTCCACTCGCCGTTGGGAATGTCGATCTGCCAGTTGGGGTCTATGGATGACGGGTCATAGCGCCCGCTGCTGAGGTCGTGGGCGTAGGCCTGCAGGGCCATGGTGGCCAGTACGTCCAGTTCGGCCTGCTGCAGAGCCGAGGGGCGCTCCAGCCGTCGATAGCCACGCAGGGCGTCGACAAAATAGTCAGCCGGGTTCAGGCCGTGTTCACCGGCCCGCTGCAGTTGATCCAGCAGGCGGCTTTGGGCGTCATGGTTCTGCAGCCAGAGCGGCTGGTAGTTCCGCTCGGCATAGAAGGTTTGCAGGGTGTCATCAGGCAGCGCCTGGCCGCCTACGGGGGCGACCGAAGACAGGAGCAGGTCCAGTTGGAGCTGCACGGTGTTTTCCATCTGTGCGCGGTCCACGGTGCTGTCGCCGCTGCGGCCGGAGCAGGCAGTGAGCAACGCCAGCAGGGCCAGGGTGAGCAGGAAAAGCGATCTGGACGAGCCTGATCGGCTGCGCTGTAAACAGGGGAACGGTACTGACTCCAACGGGGACTACCTTGTACGGCTGCTACGGGTGTTCGCTGCACTATAGGGGATGTGTGGGGCAAATGCGAGGCTGCGCTGAACCGGCGGCTCAGGCTGGCTTGAAGCCCAGTATCTGCACCACGGCACTGTCACCCTGATGATAGATGCCTTCATGAACGGGGCGCTCCATTTCCTGCATGCATTGCAGGTTGAGCCCGGTGAAATCATCCCGCAGTTGTTCGAGATCGGGCAGCAATGCCGGGTTGCTCGGGCCGCCGGTGGCCTTGTCGATCTGGTCGGGGTGATAACCTTCATAGACCAGAGTGCCGCCCGGGCGCAGACCAGCCACCACCCTGCGATGCAGAGGCTCGCGTATTTCGGGGGGCAGGTGGCAGAAGATGAGAACAATGGCGCCCCAGCGGCCGGGCTCAATGGCAAAGTCGGCCAGATCGGCCAGAATGGTATGAATACTGACACCGCGCTCGGTGGCCAGGCGCTGAGCCTTGGCCAGGCCTACTTCGGACAGGTCAACCGCCGTGACATCAAAGCCAAGCTGGGCCAGAAAGACTGCATTGCGGCCTTCACCTTCGCCCAGGCACAGCACGTCGCCGGGCAGGATGTCATCTGAAGTCCTGCGCAGGAATTCGTTGGGCTCCTTGCCGTAAGCGTAGTCTTCCATGGCGTAGCGTTCGTTCCACATCATGCCGAATGCTCCCGGAAGTGACAGGCTACCAGCGCCACCTGTCATTGAGATCAGCCAGCTTAGATGCAAACAGCTGTGGCCGACCAGTTGGAATTACGTTGGGGTGGAAGCGGCAGATTATAACGCGCTCAGGCAGATTGTCCATTTGCCGACCGCCAGGGGATGGCGGCCGGCACGGCAGGTCGGGTTCAGCCCACCAGGCCCAGAGTCAGCCAGAAGTACCAGGGGCGCCGGAAGCGGAAGTCGGCGTCCAGTTCTTCATCGCGCAGGAAAGCGCTGTCCGGGAATTCGCTGCGCAACAGTTCCAAGGTCCGCTCTGCGGCCTCGGTGTCGCCGCGTTTTTCGTGCGTGCGGGCCTTCAGGGCCAGCGCATCGTCCTGCACGGACTCACCCGGGAACTCGGCCAGCAGTTTGTTGAGGCGGGTCAGGGCGGATTCGGTACGGTCCACCTGATAGTAGTAGAGCGCCACATTGAAACTGTGCTCCGCCATGCGCGAACGGGCCACCTGCATGACGCCCTTGGCATCATCCCGGTAGTCGCTGTCGGGGAAGCGGTCCAGAAACTCTTCCAGCAGCATGAAGGTGTCGTCATAGCCACTGACATCACGGTCCACCGGGTTGCGTGTGGACAGCAGGCTGGCTGTGCGCTCGGCCATGCCGAAGCTGATCAGGCCGCGCATGTAGTAGACATAGTCCACGCGCGGGTGGGCCGGCTGCAGGCGGATAAACCGATTGGACCGGCGCATGGCCCGCTCATAATTGCGGCGTTCATAGTGAGCGTAGATCAGATCCAGTTGCACCTGGGTGGCATAGGCGCCGAACGGAAAGCGGTTTTCCATGGCTTCAAGCTGGTCGATGGCGGCATCATACCGGCCTTCTTCCAGAAATTGCTGAGCCCGGGCATAGCTGTCACCCTCGGTGGTGATGCGGGTCTGCTGGCCACATGCGGTCAGCATGACCAGTACCAGCAAGGCAAACAGGGTAGGTACGACTGAAGGCACTCTCGCGAACATCTTTTTCCCTAAACGGTCGGATCAAATACAATGGCGCCCATTAAATCATATTCAGGCCCGGACACCCATGCATGAACTGATAGAACTTGATGCCCAGATCCCGTTGGAAATGGGTGGGCTGCGCGTGGATCAGGCCGCGGCCCAATTATTCCCCGAGTACTCCCGCTCGCGTCTGCAGAACTGGCTGAAAGGCGGCCAGCTCAGCCTGGATGAGCGTACCGTCAAGCCCAGAGAGCGGGTCATTGGCGGTGAATGGCTGCATCTGGAAGCGGAGTTGGAAGTATTCACCGAATGGACGCCGGAGCCAGTGGATTTTCCGATTCATTACGCCGACGACCAGATTATCGTGATCAACAAGCCGGCCGGGCTCACGGTGCACCCGGGTGCCGGCAACCCGAACGGAACCCTGCTCAATGGTCTGCTGCATTATGACCCGGATATGGCCACCGTGCCGCGGGCCGGCATCGTGCACCGACTGGACAAGGATACCACCGGGCTGATGGTGGTGGCGCGCACCGTCGAGGCGCACACCCGGCTGGTGCGTGACCTGCAGGCACGGGATATCGACCGCGAATACGAAGCCATCTGCAAGGGCGTGATGACTGGCGGCGGCGTGGTGAATGAACCCATCGGCCGGCATCCCACGCAGCGTACCCGTATGGCCGTGCGGCCGGGTGGGCGGGAAGCGACCACGCACTATCGGGTACTGCAAAAGTTTGCCCATCACACCCATGTGCGCCTGAAACTGGAAAGCGGGCGTACGCACCAGATTCGGGTACATATGGATCATATTCACTACCCGCTCGTGGGTGATCCGGTCTATGGCGGTCAGTTTTCGCAGCCCCGCAATTGTCCCGACCGCCTGCGCGAGGCGCTGGCCGGGTTCCCGCGTCAGGCACTGCATGCCAAGGCGCTGGGCCTGGCGCACCCGTCCACCGGCGAGTGGATGGCGTGGGAAATCGATCTGCCGGCGGACATACAGGCACTGCTGGCGGTGATGGCCGAGGAGACCCCTGATGACAGCTACTGAGGCAGATCAGACCGTGGCGCCCGAGATACTGTTGCCGGATTGGCCGGATCAACCTGCCGGGGTAGGCGTGGCCGTGACGACTCGTCGTGGCGGCCACAGTACAGCCCCCTGGGCCAGCCTCAATATGGGCCAGCATGTGGGCGATGACCCGGAGCGGGTGACGGCCAACCGGGATCAGGTTCGCCGCATGCTGGAGTTGCCCCGCGACCCCGTATGGCTGCAACAGGTGCATGGCACCGAGGTGGCCTGCATCCGGCAACCCGAGCAGCGGCCCGCAGCCGCCGCCGATGCGGCCTACACCGACTGCATCGGGGTGCCGCTATGTGTGCTGACCGCTGACTGCCTGCCGGTGGTGCTGACCAACGCCGACGGTACCGAAATCGGGGTGGCGCATGCCGGCTGGCGCGGCCTCTGTGACGGCGTGCTGGAAAACCTGGTGCAGACCTTCACCGCCGCGCCGGAGCAGTTGTTAGCCTGGTTGGGACCGGCCATTGGTCCGCAGCGCTTTGAAGTCGGCCCGGAGGTGCGGGCGGCGTTCATGGCACAGGATGCCGATGCTGCGCAGGCTTTTCGTGCCGGCACAGGTGATCGCTGGCTGGCTGACATCTATCATCTGGCCCGCCAGCGCCTGCAGCGGGTCGGTGTGAACCGAATTGCCGGGGGCGACTTCTGTACGCTCAGTGACACGGATCGTTTCTTCTCCTATCGCCGCGACCCCAGCACCGGTCGCATGGCCACTCTGATCTGGCGTCATCCTTGATCTGCATCAGCATTCTGCGTCGGTTGTATTGAAAACAATCAGCCACCCCCCCATCTATTCCGGTAACTGACAACAGGTGTGCACAGGCCGCCTGAACGGAATAGAGGGGAGAGTCACTCAGATGAGAATCGATCAACTAACCAGCAAGCTGCAGCTCGCACTGTCCGATGCGCAGTCGCTGGCGCTGGGCCGTGATCACAATCAGATCGACCCGGCGCACCTGCTGCTGGCCATGCTGGACCAGCAGGGCTCGGGTGTGATCCCGTTGTTGCAGCGCGCCGGTGCGGAACCACAAACCCTGCGCCAGGCGCTGGATCAGCGGCTGGATGAACTGGCCCGCCAGCCCGACCACGATGGTGAACTCGGCATGGCACCGGAACTGGGTCGGGTCATGAACATGGCCGACAAACTGACCCAGAAACGCGGTGACCAGTACATCTCCAGCGAGATGGTGCTGCTGGCCATGACGCAGGACAAGGGCCACATCGGCAAGATCGTGCGTGATGCCGGGCTGACCGAAGAGGCACTGAACCGTGCCATCGACGATGTCCGGGGCGGCGAGAAGGTCGACAGCCAGGGCGCCGAAGATCAGCGGCAGGCACTGGACAAGTACACCATCAACCTGACCGAACGGGCCCATCAGGGTAAGCTGGATCCGGTGATAGGCCGCGACGACGAGATTCGTCGCACCATTCAGGTGTTGCAGCGCCGACGCAAGAACAACCCCGTATTGATCGGCGAGCCCGGTGTGGGCAAGACCGCCATTGTCGAGGGGCTGGCGCAGCGCATTGTCGACGGCGAGGTGCCGGAAGGCCTGAAGCGCAAGCAGGTGCTGTCGCTGGATCTGGGCGCACTGCTGGCCGGGGCCAAGTATCGCGGTGAGTTCGAGGAGCGGCTGAAGGCCGTGCTGAAGGAACTGTCGAAGCAGGAAGGCCAGATCATCCTCTTTATCGACGAGCTGCACACCATGGTTGGCGCCGGCAAGGGCGAAGGTGCCATGGATGCGGGCAACATGCTGAAGCCGGCGCTGGCGCGCGGTGAACTGCACTGTGTCGGGGCCACCACGCTGGACGAGTACCGGCAGCACATCGAGAAGGACGGCGCGCTGGAGCGGCGCTTCCAGAAGGTGCTGGTCTCCGAGCCCGGCACTGAAGACACCATTGCCATCCTGCGCGGGCTGAAGGAACCCTACGAAGTACACCATGGGGTGGAAATCACCGACTCGGCCCTGATCGCTGCCGTGACCCTGTCACAGCGCTACATCACGGACCGCCAGCTGCCGGACAAGGCCATCGACCTGATGGACGAAGCGGCCAGCCGCATTCGCATGGAGATCGACTCCAAGCCGGAATCCATGGACCGGCTGGATCGGCGGCGCATCCAGCTCAAGATCGAAGCCGAGGCACTGAAAAAGGAAACCGATGCGGCGACCAAAAAGCGGCTGGAAGAACTGAACAAGACACTGGAGAAAGTCGAGCGCGAGTACGCCGATCTGGAAGAGATCTGGAATACCGAGAAAGCGGCCCTGCAGGGTACCCAACGCATCAAGGAGCAGTTGGAGGAAGCCCGCAAGCAGATCGAGGCGGCCCGCCGCAAGGGTGACCTGGCCAGGATGTCCGAACTGCAGTATGGCCTGATTCCGCAACTGGAGCGGCAGCTGGACATGGCCAGTCAGGCCGAAATGATGGACATGAAACTGCTGCACAACCGGGTGACGGAAGAATCCATCGCCAAGGTGGTATCGCGCTGGACCGGTATCCCGGTGGAGAAAATGCTGGAAGGCGAGCGCGACAAGCTGGTGCGCATGGAGGAAGCCCTGCATGCCAAGGTCATCGGCCAGCACGAGGCGGTGGTGTCGGTATCCAATGCGGTACGCCGTTCGCGTTCCGGCCTGGCCGACCCGCATCGACCCAACGGTTCCTTCCTGTTCCTGGGGCCGACCGGGGTCGGCAAGACCGAGTTGTGCAAGGCACTGGCCGAGTTCCTGTTCGATACCCAGGAGGCCATGGTCCGCATCGACATGTCCGAGTTCATGGAGAAGCACTCCGTGGCCCGTCTGGTCGGGGCGCCTCCGGGCTATGTCGGTTACGAGGAAGGCGGTTATCTGACCGAGGCTGTGCGGCGCAAGCCCTACAGCGTGATATTGCTGGATGAGGTCGAGAAAGCGCACCCGGACGTGTTCAATATCCTGCTGCAGGTGCTGGATGACGGCCGCCTGACCGATGGTCAGGGACGCACGGTCGATTTCCGCAACACCGTGATTGTCATGACCTCCAACCTGGGCAGTGACCAGATTCAGCGCCTGGCCGGGGAGGAAAACTACGACGCCATGAAGACCGCCGTCATGACGGTGGTCGGCGAGCACTTCCGACCCGAGTTCATCAACCGGGTGGATGAGCTGGTGGTCTTCCATCCGCTGCAGGCAGACCAGATTCGCGGCATTGCTGATATTCAGCTCAATCTGCTGCGACAGCGCCTGGCCGACCAGGAACTGGGTCTGACCATCACCGAAGGTGCGCTGGAGCTGCTCTGTGAGGCCGGTTATGACCCGGTCTACGGAGCCCGGCCGCTGAAACGGACCATCCAGCGCGAACTGGAAAACCCGCTGGCCACGTCACTGCTGAAGGGCGAGTTCAGCCCCGGCAACACCGTGCATGTGGACGCACAGGATGGGCGCCTGGTGTTCAGCGCTCAGTAAACACAGTTCGAACCGACCTTGAAACCCCGACCGGGCTGCCCGGTCGGGGTTTTTTGTGAGTGTCCCATTGGTTCGAAGGCAGCGGGCGGCAACCTGGATGAACAGTCCGGGCGTCTGATTTACAGTCCATAGTTGACAAAAATGTAGACATTTTTATAAAAAGTCGTAAAACAGTAGGTACAACAACACATTCGGAGAACCAAGATGAGCCGCTTTCAATGGGATGACGCCCTGCTGCTGGAGCAGCAACTGACTGACGAAGAACGCATGATTCGTGACTCCGCCCGTGCCTACTGTCAGGAACGCCTGCAGCCGATCGTGACGGACGCCGCGCGCGAAGAACACTTTGATCGCAACATCATGACGGCCATGGGCGAACTGGGGCTGCTGGGCCCGACGGTGGCCGAACAGTATGGTGGCTCTGGTGTGGGCCATGTGGCCTACGGCCTGATTGCGCGTGAAGTGGAGCGGGTCGATTCCGGCTACCGTTCGGCCATGAGCGTGCAGTCTTCTCTCGTCATGTACCCGATTGAAGCCTATGGCACAGAGGAGCAGAAACAGCAGTATCTGCCGCAGCTGGCCACCGGCGAGATGATCGGCTGCTTTGGCCTGACTGAGCCCAATCACGGCTCTGACCCCGGCTCCATGGAAACCCGGGCCAAGAAGGTTGACGGCGGTTACAGGCTGACCGGCGCCAAGACCTGGATCACCAACAGCCCCATCGCCGATATTGCCGTGGTGTGGGCCAAATCCGAGGCGCATGACGGCAAGATCAAGGGCTTTATCGTCGAGCGTGGCACCGAAGGGTTCAGTACCCCGCAGATCAAGGGCAAGCTGTCGCTGCGCGCCTCCATCACCGGTGAAATCGTGCTGGATGAAGCCTTTGTGCCGGCAGGGAACCTGTTACCGGATGCCGCCGGTCTGGCCGGCCCCTTCGGTTGCCTGAACAAGGCCCGTTATGGCATCGCCTGGGGCACCATGGGCGCGGCCGAGTACTGCTGGCATGCGGCGCGGCAGTACACCCTGGACCGCAAGCAGTTCGGCCGGCCGCTGGCTGCGACCCAACTGGTACAACTGAAACTGGCCAACATGCAGACCGAGATCACCCTGGGGCTGCAGGCTGCCCTGCAGGTGGGCCGGCTGATGGACAGCGGTGACTGGGCGCCGGAAATGGTGTCGCTGATCAAGCGCAACAACTGTGGCAAGGCGCTGGATATTGCCCGGGTCGCGCGCGACATGCACGGCGGTAACGGCATCTCCGAAGAGTATGGCGTGATGCGCCACATGGTGAACCTGGAAACGGTCAACACCTACGAAGGCACGCATGATATTCATGCGCTGATTCTCGGCCGGGCCCAGACCGGCATCCAGGCCTTTGGCTGAAAGGCCTGCAGGAGGCGGTTTTATGTCCCCACAGAAACCATTGCATGGCGTGCGTATTCTGGATCTGTCGCGCATCCTGGCCGGCCCCTGGGCGTCCCAGTGGATGGCCGACATGGGTGCCGAGGTGATCAAGATCGAACGCCCGGGCCGCGGTGATGACACTCGCGGCTGGGGGCCACCCTGGCACGAAGAGACTCGTGATGCGGCCTATTTTCTGGCCGCCAACCGGGGCAAACAGTCGGTCACCATTGACATCACCCGTCCCGAAGGCCAGCAACTGGTCCGGGACCTGGCACAGCACTGCGATGTGGTGCTGGAAAACTTCAAGGTCGGCGGGCTGAAGAAGTACAGTCTGGACCATGAAAGCCTGCGCCGGGAGCGACCGGAGCTGATCTATTGCTCCATCACCGGTTTCGGTCAGGATGGCCCCTATGCCCAACGCGCCGGGTACGACTTTCTGATTCAGGGCATGGGCGGGCTGATGAGTCTGACCGGCCAGCCAGATGAAGAGCCCGGTGGCGGGCCGCTCAAGGTGGGCGTGGCGCTGACCGATATCTTTACCGGTATGTACGCGGCCAATGCGGTGCTGGCGGCCCTGTGGCAGCGTGAGCGTACCGGGCAGGGCGCGCATATCGACCTCAGCCTGCTGGATGTGCAGGTCGGCGTGCTGGCCAACCAGGCGCAGAACTATCTGACCTCGGGTGAGGTGCCCGGGCGCATGGGCAATGCCCATCCCAATATCGTGCCCTACCAGGCCTTTGCGACAGCCGACGGCCACATGATCCTGACCGTGGGCAATGACGACCAGTTTGCGCGTCTGTGCGAGCACATCGACCACCCGGAATGGGCCGCAGACGACCGTTTTCGGACCAATGCCGCCCGGGTCAGTCACCGGCGGGAACTCATTGCGTTGCTGGCGCCGGTATTCCAGCAGCGCCCCACGGATGCCTGGGTGCAGCGGCTGGAAACGGCCGGCGTGCCCTGCGGGCCCATCAATACCATGGACCGGGTGTTTGCCGACCCTCAGGTGCTGCATCGTGGTCTGCTGATCGAGCGTCCGCTGGGGCCACCGGAAGCGGGGCACAGTGCGCAACTGGTCGGTAATCCAGTGCGCTTTGACGGCGCGCCACTGAATGCCGAGCTGGGGCCGCCGCAACTGGGGCAGCAGACCGACGCTGTACTGGGTGAATTGCTGGGGTTGTCGGCCGAGGCCCTCGACCGTCTGCGGGCAGAGGGTACTATCTAGCAGGACATCGGTTCGGACCTATTGGGCGGTCAGACGCCGCCAGAGTTCTGCCTGCAGGCGCAGTTCGAAACCAGCGGCTTCGATGCCTGGCTGGATGCTGCGCCAGGTTTCCACGGCCTGCCACCAGGCTTGATCGAAGTCGCTCCAGAAGGCTTCTGCGGCAGCGGGAAAGCGCCAGCCTTCGCTGATCACAAGCCGATACATGGCCATGTGGTCGGGCGCCCACCAGTAGCGCCGCAGATGCTGCCAGAGAGCACCCAGACCGCCAGTCTCGGGCGGCTCCGGCACCGGGTCGCGCAGCCAGTGGGTCATCACCGCGTTCATCAGTATGGTCTTGTCGGGAAAGTGCTTGTACACCGTCGGTTTGGACACGCCACAGGTGGTGACTACCAGATCAATGGACGTACCCTTGAAACCCTGCTGCAGAAACAGATCGGTTGCCCGTTCGATGATGTGGTCCCGTTTGGAGGCACGCGCCATACTGCCGAAATCCCGACTTTACTCAGTGTTAAAGCTGGCAGTATGCCCGCTTGCTGCGCTTGATGCCAGACGAACGGTTGACATTGCGCCGCAGGCGGCGACAATAGCGGTTATCGGCGACTGTATCGGTCGTCGGTGACTGTGCAAGTTTCGACTGCTTCGGCCTTATGGCAGGCGTCATCGGTCAGCATGGTGCCGTAACGACGTGTTCTCACTGGTACCCACAAGGTATCGGTGCGTGATCACGGCTACGGTGGCCACTGGCCTCTGACAGGTGCCCGGGTCGAGGGGCGACGCTTGGTCCGGTGAGCTTTTTTGTTATCGCGAAATAGCTGGCACAGGATAGTCCGCAGCGCTCCGCGCCCTGCCTTATCCTTTCCTGACCGTTGTCGTCTGTGTGCTTTATCCAGCACACGCCTTGCGTATTGCTTGTCAGTCTCCCAGTAATCTGGCGCGGCACACGCCTGCCCGCGCGCCCGGCAGAGCGAGACACGGACATGACCGAAATCAAAGAACAGACTGAAAGCAAGCCCAAAGAAAAGCCCCCCATGCTGTCCGGCGGACAAATGCTGATGCGGGCCCTGAAAGACGAAGGGGTCAAATACCTGTACGGCTACCCGGGTGGGGCTGTGCTCCATATCTATGACGCCCTGCACAATCAGGATGCCGTCCAGCATATTCTGGTCCGCCACGAACAGGCCGCCACTCACATGGCTGATGCCTATGCGCGTGCCACCGGCAAGCCCGGCGTGGTGCTGGTCACCAGTGGCCCGGGTGCCACCAATGCCATCACCGGTATTGCGACCGCCTACATGGATTCCATTCCCATGGTGGTGATTACCGGCCAGGTCATGAGCCACCTGATCGGCGACGATGCCTTTCAGGAAACCGACATGATGGGTATTTCGCGCCCGATCGTGAAGCACAACATGTCCGTGCGCAATCCGGCCGATATTCCGGCCATGGTGAAAAAGGCCTTTTATATCGCCAGCAGCGGCCGGCCGGGTCCGGTGGTGCTGGATATCCCGAAAGACATGACAATGCCCAATGAACGGTTTCCCTATGTGTACCCGAAAGAGGTGCGCATGCGGTCCTACAATCCGGTTGCCAAGGGCCATGCCGGGCAGATCCGCAAGGCGGTCAACCTGTTGCTGCAGGCCAAGCGGCCCATGATCTACAGTGGTGGCGGGGTCATTCTGGGCGGCGCTTCCGATCTGCTGACCCAACTGGTGCAGAAGCTGGGGCACCCGGTCACCAACACCCTGATGGGCCTTGGGGCCTACCCGGGCGGCGACGACCAGTTTATCGGCATGCTGGGCATGCACGGTACCTATGAAGCCAACATGGCCATGCACAATGCCGATGTCATCATTGCCATCGGGGCGCGTTTTGACGATCGGGTGACCAACAACACCACCAAGTTCTGCCCCCATGCCAAGATTATCCATATCGATATCGACCCGACTTCGATCTCGAAGACGGTACGGGCCGATATTCCCATCGTCGGGCCGGTCAAGTCCGTACTGAAAGAGATGCTGAAGGCCATCGACGAAAGCAAACTGGAGGTGGATCAGGAAGCCCTGCGCCTCTGGTGGAGTCAGATCAACGAGTGGCGCGGTCGTCATGGCGGGCGGTACAACACCGATGACAGCCAGATGATGAAGCCGCAATTCGTGATCGAAGCCATGTGGCGGGCAACCGGCGGCAATGCCTTTGTCACCAGCGATGTGGGCCAGCACCAGATGTACGCGGCCCAGTACTACCGCTTCAACAAGCCCAATCGCTGGATCAACTCCGGCGGCCTGGGCACCATGGGCTTCGGGCTGCCGGCGGCCATGGGGGTGGCCCTGAGCTACCCGGACGAGGATGTGGTCTGCGTCACCGGTGAAGGCTCGATTCAGATGAATATTCAGGAACTGTCCACCTGCAAGCAGTACAACCTGCCGGTGAAGATTCTGAACCTGAACAACGGCTATCTCGGCATGGTGAAGCAGTGGCAGGACATGAACTATGAATCCCGCTACTCGAACTCCTACATGGACTCGCTGCCCGACTTCGTGCGCCTGGCCGAGGCCTATGGCCATGTCGGCATGCGCATCGAGAAGCCATCGGACCTGGAACCGGCGCTGAAAGAAGCCTTTGCCATGAAGGACCGGCTGGTCTTCCTCGATGTGCTGGTCGACCCCAAAGAGCACGTTTACCCCATGCAGGTGGCCGGTGGTGCCATGTGTGACATGTTCCTGAGCAAGACGGAGAGAACCTGATGACCACGCGACGTATCATTTCGGTCCTGATGGAAAACGAGTCCGGAGCCCTGGCACGCGTGGTGGGTCTGTTCGCACAGCGTGGCTACAACATTGATTCGCTGACCGTGGCGCCCACAGAGGATGCCACGCTGTCGCGCATGACGCTGGTCACGCAGGCCTCCGATCAGGTGATCGAGCAAATCACCAAGCAACTGCACAAGCTGATCGAAGTGGTCAAGCTGATCGATCTGTCCGAAGGCGTGCATGTGGAGCGTGAACTGCTGCTGGTGAAGGTTCGGGCTGCCGGCGCGCAGCGCGAAGAAGTGAAGCGCACGGCCGATATTTTCCGTGGTCAGGTGATCGATGTCACACCCAACACCTACACCATTCAGGTGGCTGGCAACAGTGACAAGCTGGATGCATTTCTTGGCGCGCTGGCGCAGGCCTCGGTGCTGGAGGTCGTGCGTTCCGGGGTCTCCGGGATTTCCCGCGGCGAGAAGACCCTGAGCCTTTGATTTCAGGGCAAGCATGCGGCCTGTGTAAGGCAGATTGCACGCGCGCCGGCCGACAGAGCACAGGGTACGATTGCGGGCAGGGCCTGCAACCGGGTATTGTATATAGCGTCAGGAACGGCAGACGCATCAATATCAGCCATGCCAGCAGGAGTTATGGACATGGATTCAAGTGCCCAAAAGGACTCTTTGTCGGTGGCGCAGGCACAGGTGCCTCTGTTTGCCCGCCAGCCTATTTTTGACCTCGACCTGCGTATTGTCGGTTACGAGTTGCTGTTTCGGGGCTCTGTCGGGGGTAATACCGCGTCCTTTGATGATGGGTCTTCAGCCTCGGCACGGGTGCTGATCAATGCGCTGACCGAGGTTGATCTGCTGTCTGTTGTTTCCGGCAAGCGCGCCTTCGTCAATTTCACTCTAGACATGCTGTCCGTGGTCCCGGACTTTGCCAAAAAGCATCTGGTGATCGAGTTGCTGGAAGACATTCCGCTCACGGCGCGTCTGTTCGACAAACTCAGGGACCTGCGGCGGCGCGGCTACACCATCGCCATCGATGACTACGGTACCCGCAAGTATCCGTCTGAACTGCTTGATCTGGTCGATATCGTCAAGGTTGACCTCCTGCATTCGCCGCTTGATGTGCTGGCTTCCGTGGTCGATGAGCTGGAGCCCTACAACGTCCAGTTGCTGGCCGAGAAAGTCGAGACGCTGGAAGAATACAACCGGTGCCGCGAACTGGGCTTTGAGATGTTCCAGGGGTACTTTTTCAGTCGCCCCAGAATTGTCAGTGGACGCCCGCTGGGCACGGACAGGACCGTGGTGCTGGACCTGCTGAGCACGCTGTATCAGTCCGAGGTCAATATTCGCGACGTGGTGGCGGTGATTCAGCGTGACCCGTCGCTGTCGGTGAAACTGCTGCGCCTGGTCAATTCGGCGCTGTACCGTCGACAGCGGGCCATTCGCTCCCTGCAGCAGGCCATTGCCATGCTTGGCATCAACCGGCTGCGCAGCTGGGTGACGCTGCTGTTGCTGGATGCGCACAGTGATCGTGGCAAGGCGCTGCAGGAAATGACTCTGTTCAATGCCTACATGTGTCAGCAACTGGCTCGTGAGACGCGACCGGCAATGGAAAATGCAGCCTTCACCGTGGGCCTGCTGAGCTGCCTGGATGCCTTTTTTGACCGCCCGATGCAGGAACTGCTGCAGCATCTGCCGCTTGATGAATTGCTCAATCATGCGCTGTTGGAAAACCGCGGTCGGCTCGGAGCCTGGCTGCGGGTGGCGCGCTATCTGGAACGCCATCCGATAGATCGTATTTCCGGTCGGGCGCTGGAGCAACTGGGTCTGGCGCGGGCGCGTATGGGAGAGCTCCAGCAGCAGGCACTGATGGAGGCACGTCTGTTCCTGCAGTCTTTGAACAGCGTGTAAGCGGTTCCATACAGTGTTAAAAAAGGCGGCGCCCAGTGTCCTGTCTGGTTAATTAGGAGCAGGCGCCGCTTGAATTGGTGCCCGCACGGAGCACCCAGAGGAAAACGAGACTGTCAGCTTGCTGCGAGAGCGCCCTGGATCAGGCGCCCACGATGCGTTTCATGTCGGTCATGTAGCCCCGCAGTTCGGCACCGATCCACTCGATGTCATGGTTGCGGATGGCTTCATTGACCTCGATCAGACGCAGGTTGTCGGCAGCATTGTCCTGCACGTCCAGGCCGCGACCGATGACGTCAGCACTCACCTTCGGCATGAACTCTTTCTGCAGCAGTGGCACGGCCGCATTGGCAAACAGGTAGTTGCCGTATTCCGCCGTATCGGAGATGACCACGTTCATCTCGTACAGGCGCTTGCGGGCAATGGTGTTGGCGATCAGCGGCAGCTCGTGCAGTGATTCATAATAGGCGGACTCTTCGATGATGCCGGAAACCACCATGGTTTCGAACGCCAGCTCGACGCCTGCCTTGACCATGGCGATCATCAGAATGCCGTGATCGAAGTATTCCTGCTCGCTCAGTTCACCTTTGTACTCAGGGGCGTTCTCGAAGGCCGTCTGGCCGGTCTCTTCACGCCAGCGCAGCAGGTCCGCGTCATCATTGGCCCAGTCGGCCATCATGCCACGGGAAAATTCGCCGCTGATGATGTCGTCCTGATGCTTCTGGAACAGCGGCGTCAGCAGGGCTTTCAGTTCTTCCGACAACTCATGGGCGCGGATCTTGGCCGGGTTGCTCAGGCGGTCCATCATGTGGGTAATGCCGCCCAGCTTCAGGGCCTCGGTGATGATTTCCCAGCCATACTGCACCAGCTTGCCGGCGTAGGCCGGGTCGGTGCCTTCGGCCACCATCTTGTCATAGCACAGGATGGAGCCGGCCTGCAGCATGCCGCACAGGATGGTCTGCTCGCCCATCAGGTCGGATTTCACCTCGGCCACGAAGGAACTTTCCAGTACACCGGCACGGTGGCCGCCGGTAGCCGCAGCCCAGGCCTTGGCGATTTCCAGTCCGTCGCCCTGGGGGTCGTTCTCCGGGTGCACCGCGATCAGCGTCGGTACACCAAAGCCGCGCTTGTACTCTTCGCGCACCTCGGTACCCGGGCACTTGGGGGCCACCATGACCACGGTGATGTCATCGCGGATCTTCTGGCCCACTTCGACAATGTTGAAACCATGGGAATAACCCAGCGCCGCGCCCTTTTTCATCATCGGCATGATGGCTTCAACCACACTGGAGTGCTGCTTGTCCGGGGTCAGGTTGACCACCAGATCCGCCTGCGGGATCAACTTTTCATAGGCATCCACGACAAAGCCGTTCTCGCTGGCGTTTTTCCAGGACTGACGCTTCTCGTCAATGGCGGCCTGGCGCAGGGCATAGGACACGTCCAGCCCGGAGTCGCGCATGTTCAGGCCCTGGTTCAGGCCCTGGGCACCACAGCCGACGATCACGACCTTCTTGCCTTTCAGGTATTCACACTCGTTTTCGAATTCATCGCGGTCCATGAATCGGCAGCGGCCAAGCTGGTCGAGCTGCTGGCGCAGATTCAGGGTGTTGAAATAGTTCTGTGACATGTTTGCGGATCCTGTTGGAGATGAAATTGCATCAGGGTTTGGATAGAAGTGCGGCCATTCTATCGTTGAACAGATGTTTGATAAAATGAATTGTTTGAAATAGTTTGTTGCAAAATCCGGGATAATGGTTTGGGCCACTTGTCCTGCGTGGACGCCACTCGGTCCGCCAGAAGACCGCCTGTCGCAAAGGCCCGGGGGCTGTGGCACTCTGCGTTACATTACAGCACAGCTATCAGAATCAGGCAGGAGAGCCGGTATGCACTCGGGAAGTTGTAACCAGGTTGACGTGATGCGCTGGGGGCGCACGCTGGCCATCACAGTCCTGTTGTGCGCAGCGATCGCGGTGGTGACACAGATGCTGAATGACAATGGTTATCTGGTGAATCTCTGGGTGTCGCAGGGGTATGGCATCAGCATTGTGCTCAGCATCATGCTGATCACCACACTGCGCCCGGATTGGCCGGATCTGGTAGTCAACCTGCTTGGACTCGTCAGCGGGGTTGTCCTTGGCATGCTGAACCTGATGCTGATGCTGTACTTCATGGGCAAGCTGTCAGATTTTGTTGCGCAGCCGGATGCCATTCTGTCGAATGTTGGCGTGGGCCTTTTCTTCGGCTGTCTCGGCCTGCTGTTCTTCTATTCGCTTTATCGACTGCAGTTGCTGCGCGCCGAAGTCAGCGAGCAGAGACGGTTGCAGGCGGAGCGTGAGCGGGCACTGACGCTCAGCCAGTTGAAGGTGTTGCAGAGCCAGATGGAGCCCCATTTCCTGTTCAATACCCTGGCCAATGTGCAGGCAATGATCGGCCCAGAGCCCGAGAAAGCCAAGGCGATGATTCAGGCTCTGACCACCATGCTGCGCGCCAACCTGAATCGGGTCAGGTCGGATACGACCACGCTGGGAGACGAACTGACCATTGCCCGCAGCTATCTGGAAATCCAGTCCATCCGCATGGGTGAACGACTGAGCTATGAGTTGGCGGTACCGGAGGCCATGTACGCGCTGCCCTTGCCGCCGCTCCTGCTGCAGCCACTGGTGGAGAATGCCATCCGCCATGGTATCGAGCCCAAGCGGGAAGGGGGGCACATTCAGGTACGGGCCGCCACTTTGGATGCGCAAGCTGGATGGTGGCAACTGGAAGTGATCGATACCGGCCTGGGGTTGGATGCGCTGGCCCAGACGCAGGGGGAAGGCGTGGGGCTGAGCAATCTGAAACAGCGTCTGCAGAGTCTGTACGGGGACTCTGCAGAGTTGACCATGCGGCCCGGCGAGCAGGGCGGATTGCATCTGACGCTGGTGCTACCACAGACACTGGCCGAGCAAACGACCGGGGAAACGGGAAACAATGACTGAACTGCGCGTGCTGATTGCCGATGACGAGCCCATGCTGCGCTTTCATTTGCAGCAATTGCTGGAGGACCTGTGGCCCGAGATTGACCAGGTGCTCACTGCGGCCAATGGTGAGGAGGCGCTGGAAATGGCGCGTTCGATCCGCCCCCAGGCCATTTTTCTGGATATCAGGATGCCGGGGCTGACCGGTATAGAAGTGGCGGAACAACTGCAGAAAGATGGTCTGACAAAGGCCAGTCATATCGTGTTTCTCACGGCCTATGACGACTATGCGGTGCAGGCCTTCGAGCGTGAGGCGGTCGACTACATGCTCAAACCGGTCGATGAAGCACGCCTGCATCAGGCCATTGACCGCCTGCAGAATCGGCTGCACAGGCCGGAACCGGTGGTGGCTGACCTGGGTGATCTCAAGCGCTGGGTCAGTCGGGAGCGGGGCGACTGGCTGAAGTGGATCAATGCTCAGCAGGGCGAGGATATCCATGTGATCGCGGTCGAGTCCGTACTGGTGTTTCGGGCGGAGGACAAGTACACCACTGTGGTGACGGCAGATGGTGAGTACCTGATCCGCAAGTCACTGAAACAGCTGGAAGAAGAGCTGGACCCGGATGCATTCTGGCGGGTGCATCGCAGCGCCATCGTACGCGTACCGGCCATCGAACGCGTGCGGCGCGACCTCACCGGTGGTCTCAGGGTCCATATCAAGGGGCTGAAACAGCCCCAGCCGGTCAGCCGCCGCTTTGCCGACCGCTTTCGGCAGATGTAGGGGTTGTTCCATTTAAGCGTCCGCTGGGTACAGGCCTGTGAGACACGCAAAAACGTCATCCATGACAGCTCGACCGCGGCCGTCCCTGGCTGCGGACGGTCTCACAGTGCCTGCACCCAGCCCGCCACTCCTGTGGGCGCTTCCGGACGGCTTCAATCTTCGAACCCTGACGACCTCACCAGTCTGCCGAAACAACTAGGATGGATGCTTGTCGGATGTCGCCTCGGCAGGTGCGAGCAGGAGGGCAGCAGACTGTCCGGGGAACGTTGAGCCCATGGATGGGCGAACCGTAGCGTACAGGGATGTATTCACAGCGGTCCTCGGACAGTCTGCTGCCCTCCGTCTCCACTCCAACAACAAGGGACACTTTCCAGGCAGCCCGGCTTCGGGTAGGCTGGCAACTTCCATTCACCCCAACAGAGGAGCCCCTACATGTTGTGCTTGTGCCGTCTCGGTTTTGCACAGTGCCCCTCGGAAGCAGGCCTGACGTCCTCCCGCCACTGAGTGGACGTCGACTGAGCTGACCCCTATACGCCTCACCTCCTTCGGCGTCCGGACCTGATATATAGAGTCTGAAGGACGTTGACATGAGTGCATTGCTATCTCTCGCCCAGGTTTCCCTGAACCTGGGTGCACACCCCCTGTTTGTCGATCTGACCCTGCATCTGAACCTCGGCGACCGCATCGGTCTGGTCGGACACAATGGTTCCGGCAAGTCTTCCCTGTTGAAACTGTTGCAGGGTGAACTGGCACCGGATGACGGCGAACGCCGCAGCCAACGCAACGTTGTCGTGGCCATGGTGGACCAGTTTGTCCCCGAAGCCCTGCTGGCGCGTACCTTGCGGGAAGCTGCCGAGCTGGCCCTGCCCGAAGCCCGACGTGAGCTGGAGGCCTACCGGGCCGAAGCCGAGTTGCACAAGCTGGGCTTCGAAATCAGCCAATTCGACATCCCGGTGGCCGAACTCAGCGGCGGCCAGCAAAACCTGCTGCTGATGGCACGGGCGATCCTGGTTGACCCGGATGTTCTGCTGCTGGATGAACCGGGCAACCACATGGACATCCTCAGCCTGACCCGATTGCGCCGCTGGCTGACCCAGTTGCATCAACCCTGGGTGCTGGTCTCGCACGACCGGCATTTGCTCAATGCCGTGTGTCGTCAGACCTGGATCCTGCGGGACCGGACGGTGTACCGCTTCGAGCTGCCGTTCGACCGTGCCCGAGCAGCGCTGGCCCACGCCGATGAGCAGGCCGCAGCGCGCCGCGCCGAGGAAGAAAAGGAAGTCGCCCGCATCGAGGCCTCTGCCAAACGCCTGGCGCACTGGGGCCATACCTTCGACAACGAGGATCTGTCGCGCAAGGCGAAAACCATGGCCAAACGGGCGGACAGGCTCAGGGCCGACTACACCTTTGTCAGTCAGGGCAGCGGGCTCTCTCTGGCGTTACCGGAAACCGGGCTGACCGCCCGTCAGGTGCTGGTGCTGGAGGACCTGACCGTTACCGTGCCCGCCACAGGCCGAACGCTGGTGCAGTGCGAGTTCCTGAACCTGCGCCCGGGTGATCGAGTGGCCTTGCTGGGCATCAACGGGGTCGGCAAATCTACAACTCTGCAGCGCATCATTGACGCGCTGAACCATGAGGATGGCCCCATTCGCTGGAACCCGCGCGTGACGTTGGGCTACTACGAACAGCAATTGGCCGAACTGAACCGGGGTCTGGGTCGCTTCGACTGGCTGCGCGAACAGGTGGCGGGCCCTGACGACGCCATCCGCCAGACCCTGTTGCACAGTGGCGTGCCTTATGAGCGCTTTGATGAGCCGGTCGAACAGCTCAGCGGCGGTGAAAAGGCCCGCCTGGTATTCGCGCTGTTTCGGCTGCAGCGGCCCAATGTGCTGGTGCTGGATGAACCGACCAATCACATTGATCTCGACGGCCGGGCCGAACTGATCGAAGCGCTGGTGAACAGTGACATAACGGTGTTGATGACCAGCCACGATCAGCATTTCATGGAAGCGGTGGCGACACGCTGGTGGTGGATCAACGCAGGCCGGCTGCAGGAAGTGACCGGGCCGGAGGGCTTCTATCAGTCTCTGGAATCGACGGTGTCGGCTCAGCCCGGCGAAACTCAGTCAATCCGGGAAAGCATTGATGCTCTGGATGACGAGACGCTGCTGGCGCGCATCGACGAGCTCGAAACACGACTGGCCCAGGACCGCGCGCGCAAGCCGAAGCACCAGAAACCAGACCGGCAGGCGCGCTGGGAGCAGGAACTGAGTGCGCTTTGGCAACGCTTGTAGAGGTGTGGCCTCCGCTGGGTGCAGGTCTGTGGGACACGCAAAAACGTCATCCATGACAGCTCGACTGCGGCCATCCCTGGCCGCAGACGGTCTCACAGTGCCTGCACCCAGCACGAGGCTCCTGCGGCCGCTTCCGGACGGCTTCAACCTTCGAACCCTGACGATCTCACCAGTCTGCCGAAACAATAGGGTGAATGTTTGTCGGATGTTGCCTCGGCAGGTGCGAGCAGGAGGGCAGGAGGCTCCCCGGGGAACGTTGAGGCCAGGGACGGCCGAACCGTAGCGTACAGGGATGTATTCACAGCGGTCCCCGGGGAGTCTCCTGCCCTCCGTCGCAACCGGCGCTATCCGATTTTGTTAAAACGTTGGCCAACAAAAAGGGCGCCCGCAGGCGCCCTTTTCAGATTGCAGTGCGATCAGATCGTCAGCACGGCAGTGGCGATCGAGAAGTAGATCAGAATACCGCAGATATCCGCGATGGACGTGATCAGCGGCGCACTCGCTGTGGCCGGGTCGAACTTCATGCGGGCCAGCACGAACGGCAGGACCATGCCCACCATGCTGCCGAAGGTCACTACACAGACCATCGCCATCGCGACCACCAGGCCCACTTCCGGGCCGCCGCGCCAGATACCCAGGCCCCAGACCGCGAGGCCCATGGTAATGCCCAGCGCAATCGCCACGCCCAGCTCCTTGCCCCAGAGGCGCAGCCAGTCTTTCGACCTGACATCACCGGTGGCCAGAGCACGTACCATCAGCGTGGCAGACTGCGAACCGGCGTTACCGCCGGAGTCCACAATCAGCGGCAGGAAGAAGACCAGCGCAATCACCGCCTCGATGGTCTCCTCGAAGTAGGCGATACCCGCCCCGCCGAAGATGTTCATGAACACCAGCAGCACCAGCCAGCCGACACGCTTGCGATACAGGAGCGACGGCCGCGCATCACGCAGGCTGAGGTTGAGCGTGCTGGTACCGCCCATCTTGTGGAAGTCTTCCGTGGCTTCTTCCTCGATCACGTCCATGACGTCATCGACAGTCACCACACCCAGCAGGATGCCTTGCTTGCTCAGCACCGGCAGTGCATTGATGTCGTAGTGCTGAATCTGGTGCACCGCTTCTTCCCGGTCATCGCTGGCCTGCACACTGACCAGCGGGCTCGAGATCATGGTTTCCACCGGGGTGTCCGGGTCGGACAGCACCATGCGCTTGATGCCTGCCGTACCCAGCAGGTGGCCCTGTTCATCGGTAATGTACAGGGTGTTGATGGTTTCCTCGGAGCTGTCCTGACTGCGCACATGCTGCAAGACTTCGCGCACCGTCCAGTCAGGCCGGATGGTGACAAACTCGGTGTTCATCAGACGTCCGGCACTCTGCTCCGGGTAGCCCAGAATCTTCAGCGCCGCCTTGACCTCTTTCGAAGTCAGCAGCTTGAGCAGCGGCTCCGACTGTTCCGGCTTCAGTGCTTCGAGCAGTCTGGTCAGGTCATCCGAAGACAGGCTCTGCAGCAGCTTGCGGCTGATGGCATTGTCCATCGCATCCAGCACAGCGTACTGGTTTTCCTCTTTTAGATAGGAGAAGACTTCAAGCTGGCGCTCCTCTGCCAGCAACTTGAGAATCCGCACGGCAGTATCGTTGTCCTGATCATCCAGAACCGTAGCGATGTCCTGCACATGCATTTCGTCGAGTTGCGCCGGCACTTCTTCCCACAATTCCTGGGCAATGAGGTCATTCAGCACATGCTGTACGGGTGTGTTGTCGTGTTCGGTATTGCTCATGATGATATTCCTTGTGCATTCCGGCCCTCTGCAGAGCAGAGTGGCCATTATGATTCAGGAAGGGGCCAATTCGTTGTCGCCCTGCACCGCACAGACACAGTAGTCAGTGCAGAACAGTTGGGCATGGCTCAAAAACAAAATGCCTGCCAAGGCGTTTTGGCTTGAACCTGTTCCCGGTGATGATCGGCTCACCTTCCGCTGATGCTTGGCAGTCGGCGGCAGGTGAGTCGTTAAAGCGGAAGACGCTGGGCGTCGAAGAAGAGAGTCTGCTTTATCGGTCAACCTGCGCGCGAACTGCATCCTGTTGTCTGGCGTTTGATCGCCTGCAACTACTGGAGTCCACTGGAGGTGTCCTGTTCTGCTGATAACGGCGGGCAGTATAGTTGCTGGGTGCAAAGGGTCAATACGAACTACTCTCACTTGATTGATGCCGTATGTTCAACAGTTCGCAAAGGCTGACGGCACTCTTCTTTCAGCGCAGCCAGTTGGCCAGCTTGAGCAGCAGTAGTTCTGCATCGGACAAGGCCGCACGCTCGGCCAGCAAATCGGCCAGTACATCCGGTCGGTCGGTAATGATGCTGTCCACTCCAAGGTCGATAAAGCGTGACATCTGATCGCGGTCGTTGACGGTCCACACATGCAGTTGATAACCGCCCCGACGGGCCCGGGAGACCGCACCCCGATCGACAATGGCCGCGCGCTTGCCCACTGCATGCAGGCCACTGTAGTCGGGTGTGCCGACAACCGAATGCACGAACAGGGCGCGTCGGGAGTCCGGAGCCAGGTCGGCAATGGAGGCCAGGGTGGTGCGGCTGAGGCCGGCCAGCAGCGTCTGGTCCAGCATGTTCTCGGCCTGCAGCAGGTTGATCACATCCGCAGCGAGATCCGGTGTCTGTGCACTGGGCTTGATTTCCAGATACAGCTGCGCGCGGCCGCGCACGGTGTGGATGACCTCTTCCAGAGTCGGTATGCGTTCAGCGGCGAAAGCCGGGTCGTGCCAGCTGCCGGCGTCGATCGCCCGCACTTCCTCCAGCGTCAGTTGCCAGATGGGTCGGCTGCCGCCGCCCAGCCGTCGCAGGTCGCGGTCATGCAGCAGGACCAGGGCGCCGTCTGCGGTCTGCCGCACATCGATCTCCACATAGTCGGCGCCTTCCTGTATGGCCAGTTCGATGGCCGCCAGGGTATTTTCCGGCGCATTGATGGAGCTGCCCCGGTGAGCCGTGATGGTGACCTCGTCTTCCAGATGCAAAAAGCCATGCAGAATCCAGCCGGCCTGCGCCAGTGCCAGCAGCAGGACGGCGGCCTCCGCGCCCCAGCTTAGCCAGCCGCTGAGCCGGCTGGCCGGCCTGGGCGCATGAGTACGACGCAGGCCACAGGCCCGCAGATAAAGCTGCCGGA
This sequence comes from Natronospirillum operosum, assembly GCF_004768465.1. GTDB lineage: Bacteria > Pseudomonadota > Gammaproteobacteria > Pseudomonadales > Natronospirillaceae > Natronospirillum > Natronospirillum operosum. The sequence continues at coordinate 24,148 of NZ_SRMF01000006.1, read as the reverse complement.
TCAGCAGGCTGTTGAACGAAACCCCGATGAAGGTGAGCACAGCGACCAGCACCAGATAGCCCAGAATGACCAGCAGCATGTAGCTGATAACCAGGCCCTGCACGGTGGGAATCCAGTCCAGTGTCAGCGCTACGCCCTGCCGGTAGAGCAGCGAAAACAGGGGTGGCATGGCCAGCGTGATCAGGGCGCTGGCCAGAATCAGCAGCGCAATGCGACTGCGATAGCCGCGGGTCAGTCTCTGGCTGCGACCCAGAGCGGCCCAGGGCGTGACCTGTTCGAACAGCAGGGCGGGCAGGGCCAGTACCCAGCGCAGGTAGAGCGCGCCATTGCCCATGATCATGCCGAGCAGCAGCACACCGGCCCCGGCCGTGAACAGTTGCATGGCCGGCGGCCACTCGTTGACCAGATAGTAGGGGTCGTAGTCGGCCAGCAGGAACCAGCCGAGCCCGCCGATCAGCAACAGGAAAGGCAGTGCAATCAGCAGGTGGGCACCCACCTGCAGGCACGCCAGCGCCAGTATGGACGGCAGCCGCTGCAGTACCGACAGCAACGCCGAGGTGGCAGCCTGATAGCGATTGCGGCCATGGACCTCCAGTGACATCAGAATGCCTGCCGACTGCACGAATACCAGGGTCAGTGCCAGACTGCCGGCGCACAGGGCCAGCAGCCAGGCGCCGGGCATGAAGGCGAAGGTCAGCAGGTCGTCATTGCTGACAGCCGAAGCGCCGGTGACACTCAGCAGGCGGGTGGCCATCCAGGTGCTCAGTGGCAGGAAGGCCGCCACCCCAAGGCCGGCGAAGAACAGGTGCAGCACCAGCAGTGAACGCCAGCGTGCCTGCAGATTGCCGAACACAGCCAGCAGCAGGCTGGGGTGGTAGGTCATCAGTTGACTCCTTTCAGAACGCCCGCTCATATTAGCGTCGGCAGCCAGGTGCGTCGATTGGACTGTCCACTGTCGCTTCCAGACAGTGGCCTGTCGTACAGTGACTCATGATGCACCGACGGCCACTTTAAGCTAGTGTTCTGTGTGGGCAAGTCACCACAAGTATAACGACAACTGCAGGCAGTCAGACATCATGACCGAACCGACCTCAGGGGCGCCATCAGCAGCAGGCAGCGGCCATGACCGGTTGCGCGCGACCATAGGGCACCTCGTCGACACTTACAGGGCGCGTCCCGGGCCCCTGCTGCCCATTCTGCACGGTGTCCAGCACAGTGAAGGGCATATTCCCGATGCGGCCATAGGCCTGATTGCCGAGGCGCTGACGCTGACCCGCGCCGAGGTGCATGGGGTGGTCAGCTTCTACCCGGATTTCCACACCACCCCTGGCGGTCAGCATCGACTGCAGATCTGCCGTGCCGAGGCCTGCCAGGCGCAGGATGGCAGGGCGCTGGAGCAGGCCGCCCGCGACCTGCTGCAGGTGGACTGGCATCAGACCACGGCAGACGGGCGGTTTACCCTGGAGCCTGTGTACTGTCTGGGCAATTGTGCCACCGGTCCCTCTGTGCGTCTCGACGATACAGTTCATGGTCGGGTCAGCGCGGCATCCCTGCAGGCACTGATCGAACGGGCTCAGCATGAGCCGGTTAATATACAGGGGCTGTTGGCTGTCAGCCGGGAGGTCGACCATGGCTGAAGTGCACACCGTCTATGTCCCCCGTGACACCACGGCCTGTTCACTGGGCGCAGAGGCCATTGCACAGCAGTTGGGCCGGCATCTGGCCATGCACAGTCCGGACTGTCGCCTGGTCCGCAACGGCTCGCGTGGTGCCTTCTGGCTGGAGCCGCTGCTGGAAGTCGAGACCGAGCAGGGCCGGCTGGCCTATGGGCCGGTTACGCCCGAGCAACTGCCGGATCTGCTGGCCGCAGGGTTGCTTGCAGGCACCACGGAGCACCCGCTGTACCTGGGCCCCGTTGATGACATCCCCTGGCTGCGCCGCCAGCAGCGGCTCACCTTTGCCCGTGCCGGGGTGACGGACCCGCTATCAATCGAGGACTATCGCACCCACGGCGGCTTTGTTGGGCTGAAAAAGGCACTGTCCATGACGCCGCAGGCGCTGGTGGATGAAGTCAAGGCCTCGGGCCTGCGTGGACGCGGAGGTGCCGCCTTTCCGGCCGGCATCAAATGGCAGACGGTGCTGGACGCCCCGGCAGACAACCCGGGCAATCCCCAGAGCGGGCGCAAGTTCATAGTGTGCAATGCCGATGAGGGTGACTCCGGCACCTTTGCCGACCGCCTGGTCATGGAAGCCGACCCCTACATGCTGATTGAAGGCATGATCATTGCCGGTCTGGCGGTGGGAGCCGACTATGGTTTCATCTACCTGCGCTCGGAGTATCCGCTGGCGCATCAGGTGCTGCAGGAAGCCATCACGCGTGCCGAGCAGGCCGGCTGGCTCGGCGCCGATATGCAGGGCTCGGGGCGCGACTTTCAGTTGGAAGTCAGACTGGGCGCCGGCGCCTACATCTGTGGCGAGGAAACCTCGCTGCTGGACAGCCTGGAAGGCAAGCGCGGCATGGTGCGGGCCAAACCACCGCTGCCGGCCCTGAAAGGAGCTTTTGGCCAGCCGACCGTGGTCAACAATGTGCTGACGCTGGCTGCAGTGCCCTGGATCATCGATCAGGGCGGGCAGGCCTACGCCAACCATGGTCAGGGCCGTTCGCTGGGCACCATGCCGTTCCAACTGGCGGGCAATATCGAGCGCGGGGGACTGGTGGAACTGGCCTTCGGGCCGACCCTGCGTGAGCTGGTAGAGGACTTTGGTGGCGGCACCCGCAGTGGCAGGCCCATGCAGGCCATTCAGGTCGGCGGCCCGCTGGGTGCCTATCTGCCCGCAGCGCAATGGGATACATCACTGGATTATGAGGCTTTTGCCGAGGCGGGAGCCGTGCTCGGGCACGGCGGCGTCGTGGTATTTGATGATACGGTCGATATGGCCCAGCAGGCCCGCTTTGCGATGGAATTCTGCATGGTCGAGTCCTGTGGCAAGTGCACGCCCTGTCGCATCGGTTCCGTGCGCGGCGTCGAGGTGATCGACCGCATCATTGCCGACGACAACCGAGCCGCCCAACTGGACCTGCTGGCAGAACTCTGTGATACGATGGAGTTTGGGTCACTTTGCGCCATGGGGGGCATGACGCCGAATCCGGTCCGCAGTGCCGTCGAGCACTTTCCGGACGCCTTCGGGGTCACTCCTGAATCATCCGCAGGCGCCGCCTGAAAGGGCGCCAGGGGGTATACGTTATGTTGAACTACTTTGACCCGAAAACCGAACACACCGGCGCCGGCAGCGCGATTGACTGGACCCGGGATTACGGTACACCCGCTGTCGACTCGGACGTGCAGGTCAGTCTCGATATTGACGGTGTGGCTGTCACCGTGCCCGAGGGCACCTCGGTACTGCGCGCGGCTGCTCTGGCCGGTATCAATATTCCCAAGCTCTGTGCCAGCGACAACCTCGAGGCCTTCGGCTCCTGTCGCCTCTGTGCGGTGCAGATCGACGGGCGGCGCGGCATGCCGGCCTCCTGCACCACACCGGTGGCCGAAGGCATGGCCGTGACCACGCAGAACGCAGCTCTGGCGAAGCTGCGCCGCAATGTCATGGAGCTGTATATTTCCGACCACCCCTTGGACTGCCTGACCTGCCCGGCCAACGGTGACTGCGAACTGCAGGACATGGCCGGCGCCGTGGGCCTGCGCGAGGTGCGCTACGGCTTCAGCGGCGAGAATCATCTGCAGGCGGAAAAGGACCACTCCAACCCCTATTTCAGTTTCGATCCCAGCAAGTGCATTGTCTGTTCGCGCTGTGTCAGGGCCTGTGAAGAAGTGCAGGGCACCTTTGCGCTGACCATCGACGGTCGCGGCTTTGATTCCAAGGTGGCGGCCGGGCAGGACGAGCCCTTCATGGATTCGGAATGCGTCTCCTGCGGTGCCTGCGTGCAGGCCTGCCCGACTTCGACGCTGATGGAAAAGAGCATCATCGACGAGGGCCAGCCTGACCACAGCGTGGTCACCACCTGTGCCTACTGTGGCGTGGGCTGTTCGTTCGAGGCCGAAATGAAGGGCGATAAGCTGGTGCGGATGACCCCCTGGAAAGGCGGTGATGCCAACCATGGCCACAGCTGCGTGAAGGGGCGTTTCGCCTTCGGCTATGCCACCCACAAGGACCGTCTGCGCGAACCCATGATCCGCGACAGTATCGACCTGCCCTGGCGCGCCGTCAGTTGGGAGGAGGCCATCCAGTTCACTGCCGATCGCATCAGGGACATTCAGACCCGGCACGGTCGCGACAGTGTGGGTGGCATTACCTCTTCGCGCTGCACCAACGAAGAAACCTATCTGGTGCAGAAGCTGGTGCGGGCTGCCTTCGGCAACAACAATACCGACACCTGTGCCCGGGTCTGCCATTCACCGACCGGCTATGGCCTGAAAACCACCCTGGGTGAATCCGCCGGTACCCAGACCTTTGATTCGGTCATGAAATCCGATGTGATCGTGGTCATCGGTGCCAACCCGACCGATGCCCACCCGGTGTTTGCCTCCCGGCTGCGCAAGCGCCTGCGCCAGGGTGCCAGCCTGATTGTGGCCGATCCGCGCCATATCGATCTGCTGAAAACACCGCATATGGGCGAAGGCATTCACCTGCCGCTGCGCCCGGGCACCAATGTGGCCCTGATCAATGCCATGGCCCATGTGGTGGTCAGCGAAGGGTTGGAAGACGAAGACTTTGTCAGCCGCCGCTGTGATCCGGAGGCCTATCGGCAGTGGCGCGAGTTCATCCTGCTGGAAAAGAACTCGCCCGAACACATGGAAACCATCACCGGTGTGCCCGCCGACAGCATTCGTCAGGCCGCACGCCTGTATGGCGAGGCCGGCAACGGTGCCATCTACTATGGCCTGGGTGTGACCGAGCACAGCCAGGGCTCCACCATGGTGATCGGCATTGCCAATCTGGCCATGGCCACCGGCAATATCGGTCGCGAGGGCGTGGGCGTGAACCCGCTGCGCGGCCAGAACAATGTGCAGGGCTCCTGTGACATGGGCTCCTTCCCGCACGAACTGCCAGGCTATCAGCATGTGGGTGTGCCGGAAGTGCGGGCGCGCTTCAGTGCAGCCTGGGGGGTTGATATCGACCCGGAGCCGGGCCTGCGCATTCCCAACATGTTCGACGCCGCCATTGACGGCAGTTTCAAGGCGCTCTATGTGCAGGGCGAGGACATTGCCCAATCGGACCCCAACACCCAGCATGTGGAGCAGGCGCTCACCTCTCTGGAATGCCTGATCGTGCAGGATATCTTCCTCAACGAGACCGCCAAGTTTGCCCATGTGCTGCTGCCGGGTTCCACCTTCCTGGAAAAGAACGGCACCTTTACCAATGCCGAGCGCCGTATCAACCGCGTGCGCAAGGTGATGGCCCCCGTGGCCGGCAAGGAAGACTGGGAGGTGACTCAGGACCTGGCCAATGCCCTCGGGTATCCGATGCACTACAGTCACCCGTCCGAGATCATGGACGAAATCGCACAGCTGGCACCCACCTTTACCGGCGTCAGTTACGACAAGCTCGAGCGGCTGGGAAGCATTCAGTGGCCGTGCAACGAGGCGCATCCGGACGGTACGCCGACCATGCACGAAGACAGCTTCCCGATCGGGCTGGGGCGTTTTGGTCTGACCGAGTTTGTGGAGACGGAAGAGCGCACCAACCGGCGCTTCCCGCTGCTGCTGACCACGGGCCGCATTCTCAGCCAGTACAATGTCGGTGCCCAGACCCGCCGTACCGACAACCAGGTCTGGCATGACGAGGATGTGCTGGAACTGCACCCTCATGATGCCGAGGAACGCGGCATCAGCGCCGGCGACTGGGTCGGCATCACCAGCCGCGCCGGTGATACGGTGCTGCGGGCCCGCATCAGCGAGCGCATGCAGCCGGGCGTGATCTATACCACCTTCCACCATCCCGGCAGCGGGGCCAATGTGATCACCACCGACAACTCGGACTGGGCAACCAACTGCCCCGAGTACAAGGTGACAGCGGTGCAGGTGGAGAAGGTCACCGAGCCTTCAAGCTGGCAGCAGCGCCATCAGACCTTCGGTCGCCGGCAGTGGCAGTATCTGGAACAGGCCAGCGATGCCTGAGTTCGCTGCCCTGACCCAGGCAGGCCGGCGCCCTGCCGACGAGGCGGGGCGGCCACAGAGCGGCCTGCAGTCCGTTGCCGCTCGCGAGCGCCTTGGCGAGCGCGAGCAGGTGCTGCAGGACGAGGTGGCCGAGGAGTGCCCGGTGGCACTGTCCTACAACGGTATCAGCCATGCCGTCATGATGGCCACGCCGCTGGATCTGGAAGACCTGGCCCGGGGTTTCAGCCTCAGTGAAGGCATTGTGGACGGGGTGGCGGATATCTTCGCCATTGATGTCAGTGGCGATGTCGACAACGGTTTTACGTTGGACTTGCATATTCACGGTGCCCGGCTGGATCGCCTGAAACGGCAGCACCGGCACATGGCGGGCCCCACCGGTTGCGGTCTCTGTGGCAAAGATTCGCTGCAGGCAGTGATGCAGCCTCTGTCACAGTTGGTGCCCCGTGGTTTGCCGGCAGCGGCTGCTGTGGAACAGGCGCTGCACAACCTGCCGGCTCGCCAGCGTATACAGCAGCAAACCGGAGCCTGCCATGCTGCCGCCTGGTGCAGCGCTGCCGGTGATATCGTGCTCAGCCGCGAAGATGTGGGGCGTCACAACGCGCTCGACAAGCTGATCGGCGCCCTGATGCAGGGCGATGACGGTCCGCAGCGGGACCTGGACGGCTTTGTGCTGGTCTCCAGCCGGGCCAGCTATGAACTGGCCTACAAGTGTGTGCGGGCCGGTTTGCCGAGCCTGGTGGCGGTATCCGGGGCCACGCAACTGGCCATTCAGACGGCGGCGCGCAACCATCTCAACCTGCTTGCCTTTGCCCGGCCCGGGCGTCAGGTTGTCTATCATGCTGCCGCCGGAGGAACCTCTTCATGAGCCATGGCCGACTCGAACAACTGATCAAGATGATCAACCAGATTGCGCGCAACAACCCCTGCAACGGCGATGACAATGCGTCGGCCGAGGTGGTGCTGAACCACGTGCGAAAATTCTGGGCCAAGCCCATGAAGCAGGACATCATCGCCCATCTGGAGCAGGGCGGTGAAGGGCTGGATCCGGTGGCAATGGAGGCGGTGCGTTCCCTGCAGGCGGCCCGAAAAACGGAATCCTCCTGAGCGCCGCTTTTCAGCATTGCCGCGCCATTGTACGGTATGTCGCAAATCAACCCCGCACTGTCGTCACCGAGCATATGGTTGGCCAGCCTGCAGATTACCATCGGTGACGCGACTAGGAAGAGGGTCCAGCATGCAGAAATACTCCGGATTCGGGCTGTTCAAACACGCCCTGAACCACCATGAAAACTGGCAGCGCGTGTGGCGCAACCCGAAACCCAAACCGCACTACGACGTCATAATTGTTGGCGGTGGCGGGCATGGTCTGGCGACCGCCTACTATCTGGCGAAGGTCCATGGCATTACCAATGTGGCCGTGCTGGAGAAAGGCTATCTGGGCGGCGGCAATACCGGCCGCAATACCACCATAGTGCGTTCCAACTATCTGTGGGATGAATCGGCCCATCTCTATGAGCATGCGCTCAAACTCTGGGAAGGCCTGTCGCAGGAACTGAATTACAATGTCATGTTTTCCCAGCGCGGCGTGCTCAATCTGGGGCATACGTTGCAGGACATGCGTGATATTCAGCGTCGGGTCAGCGCCAACCGTCTGAACGGTATTGACAGCGAAGTACTTGATACGCAGCAGGTGCAGGACCTGGTACCCATCATGGACTGCTCGCCCAATGCCCGTTATCCGGTGCTCGGTTCGTCCTGGCAGCCGCGCGCCGGCGTGGCCCGGCACGATGCCGTGGCCTGGGGCTATGCCCGGGCGGCTGATGCCCTGGGCGTGGACATGCTGCAGCAGTGTGAAGTCACTGATCTGCTGATAGAGGACGGCACCGTGACCGGTGTGGAAACCCGCCAGCATGGCACCATCAAGGCGGGCAAGGTCGGCTGTGTGGTGGCCGGCAACTCGGGTGTGCTGGCGCAGATGGCCGGTTTCCGGCTGCCTATCGAGTCGCACCCGCTGCAGGCGCTGGTCTCGGAACCCATCAAGCCGGTGCTGGATACCGTTGTCATGTCCAACCAGGTGCATGGCTATATTTCCCAGTCCGACAAGGGCGACCTGGTCATCGGTGCCGGGATTGACGGCTACAACGGTTACGGACAGCGCGGCTCCTACCCCACCATCGAGCATACGGTACAGGCCATTGTCGAGATGTTCCCGATCTTCAGCCGGGTACGCATGAACCGGCAGTGGGGCGGCATTGTCGATACCTGCCCGGACGCCTGCCCGATCATTTCAGCCACGCCGGTCGAGAATCTGTTCTTCAACTGTGGCTGGGGTACGGGGGGCTTCAAGGCCACACCGGGCTCCGGCCATGTCTTTGCGGAAATGCTGGCGCGCGGTGAAGCCAGTGAGCTGGCGAAGCCGTTTTCCATGTTCCGTTTCCATGACGGCGCGCTGATTGACGAACATGGCGCAGCCGGGGTTGCGCACTAGGAGAGTCGTGAATGTTCCATATCTACTGTCCGCACTGCGAAGAGTATCGCGAGGAAGAGGAATTTCATCCCAAGGGTGAAGCCCATCTCGCACGGCCGGAAGACCCGGACAACTGCACCGATGAAGAGTGGGGTGACTACCTGTTCTTCCGCAAGAATCCGCGTGGCGTGCATCATGAACTGTGGGTGCATGCGGCCGGCTGCCGGAAATTCTTCAATGTGACGCGTGATACCCAGAGCTACCGGATCTACGAGACCTACAAGATTGGCGAGCAACCCTCTAAGGCGATAACAGCATGACGCAGATCAACCGTCTTCAGGCTGGCGGTCGTATTGATCGCAGCAAGCCACTGACTTTCCGCTTTGACGGCAAAAGCTATCAGGGGTATCAGGGTGATACGCTGGCTTCGGCCCTGCTGGCCAATGGTGTCGACGTGGTCGGGCGGAGCTTCAAGTACAGCCGGCCGCGCGGGATCATGGCGGCCGGCGCTGATGAGCCCAATGCGGTATTGCAGTTGGGTGCCACTGAAGCGACCCAGATACCCAATGTACGGGCGACGCAGCAAGCGGTCTATGACGGCCTGGAGGCCCAGCCGACCAATGGCTGGCCGAGCGTCAATCTTGATGCCATGGGCTTTGTCGGACGCTGGTTCGGGCGCTTCATGCCGCCCGGGTTCTACTACAAGACCTTCATGTATCCGCAGTCGCTGTGGATGTTTTACGAGAAGCATATTCGGCGTGCTGCCGGGCTGGGCCGCTCGCCGCGCGCCCCGGATGCCGACCAGTATGATCATATCAATCAGCATGCCGACGTGCTGGTGGTGGGGGGCGGTCCGGCCGGTCTGGGCGCGGCCCTGGCGGCGGCCAGAGCCGGCGCCCGGGTCATGCTGGCCGATGAGCAGGAAGAACCGGGCGGCTCGCTGCTCGACAGTGCCGCCCAGATCGACGGCGAGGCGGCCTCGGTATGGGTGACCCGGGTGGTCAACGAACTGGCAGACCGCGAGAACGTCCTGTTGCTGCCGCGCTCGACCGTCAATGGATATCATGACCACAACTTTCTGACCATTCATGAGCGTCGTGCCGACCACCTTGGTGATCGAGCGCCCGAGGGCATGACCCGCCAGCGTCTGCACAGGGTAAGGGCGCGCTGGGTGGTCCTGGCGACGGGCGCGCATGAGCGGCCTCTGGTGTATGGCAACAATGATGTGCCGGGTTGTTTTGTCGCTGCGGCCCTGTCGACCTACCTGCGCCGCTATGCGGTTGCCCCGGGACGCAGTCTGGTCGTGTCAACGGCCAATGATTACGGCTATCGGGCGGCCTTCGACTGGCAGGATGCCGGCCATGAGGTGGTTGCGCTGGTCGACAGTCGGGCCAACCCGCAGGGCGCCTGGCAGGAGGAGGCCCGCGAGCGCGGTCTGCGTCTGATCACGGGTGCTGCGGTAAGCGACGTGCGTGGCAGCAAGCGGGTCAAGGCAGCCGCCATCGTGCCACTGAATGAAGACGGTACGCAGGCGACCGGCAGCCTGCAGTGGCTGACCTGTGACACGGTGGCGACTTCGGGCGGCTGGAGCCCGGCGGTGCATCTGTCCTGCCATACCGGCGCGCGCCCGCAGTGGCGTGACGACATCATCGGTTTTGTGCCCGGTGAGTCGCGTGAACAGATGCTGACAGCCGGCGCCGTGGCCGGCAGCTACAGTCTGGCGGATTGCCTGAAAGAGGGCGTTTCGGCTGGCCTGAAAGCCGCCACCGAAGCAGGGTTCTCCGGTGCTGACGTGCCTGTGCCGACAGTGTCCGAGCTGGCAGAGACACCCCCCATGGCGCTGTTTGCCGTGCCGCACCCGAAGCCCAACAGTCGTGCCCCCAAACAGTTTGTCGATTATCAGAATGATGTGACGGCGGCCGGCATCGAACTGGCCACCCGCGAAGGTTTCGAATCGATAGAGCATGTGAAGCGCTATACCGCTATGGGCTTCGGTACCGACCAGGGCAAGCTGGGCAATATCAATGGTATGGCGATTGCTGCCCGGTCACTGGGGCAGACCATTCCCGAAACAGGTACGACCGTTTTCCGGCCCAACTATACACCGGTCACCTTCGGCGCCATTGCCGGGCGCCACTGCCGGGAACTGTTCGAGCCGAAACGCTATACCGCCATGCAGCCCTGGCATGAGCAGCACGGCGCCGAATTCGAGAATGTCGGCCAGTGGAAACGCCCCTGGTACTATCCGAAACCGGGCGAGAGCATGCAGGAAGCCCTCAATCGGGAATGCCTGGCTACCCGCGAAAGTGTCGGCATTCTGGATGCGTCCACGCTGGGCAAGATTGATATCCAGGGCAAGGATGCGCGGGAGTTCATCGGCCGCGTCTACAGCAATGCCTGGGCCAAGCTGGCGCCAGGCAAGTGTCGCTACGGCCTGATGTGTGGCGAGGACGGCATGGTGTTCGATGACGGGGTGACATCGTGCCTGGGTGCAAACCACTTTCTGATGACCACCACCACCGGCGGTGCGGCGCACGTATTGGAATGGCTGGAACTCTATCATCAAACCGAATGGCCCGAGCTTGAGGTCTACTTCAACTCGGTAACCGACCACTGGGCGACCATGGGGGTTGCGGGCCCCAACAGCCGCAAGTTGCTGGCAGAATTGATCGAGGACATTGATCTGGATGGCGAGGCCTTCCGCTTCATGGACTGGCGCCAGGGTACCATCTGCGGCGTGCCCTGCCGGGTATTCCGGATCTCGTTCACCGGCGAACTGCAGTATGAAATCAATGTGCCGGCCCACTATGGGTTGTACATCTGGGAGCGTCTGTTCGAGCACGGCGAGAAGTACAATCTGACTCCGTACGGCACGGAAACCATGCATATTCTGCGTGCCGAGAAAGGCTTCATCATTGCCGGTCAGGATACTGACGGCTCTGTGCATCCCTATGATCTGGGCATGGGCTGGGCTGTGGGCGAGAACAAGCCGTTCAGCTTTATCGGGCGGCGCGGCATGAAGCGTGAAGACTGTGTGCGACCCAACCGCAAGCAGTTTGTCGGGCTGAAAACGAAAGACCCGAACATTGTGCTGCCCGAGGGGGCGCATGCGGTCGCCGACCCCAGCCAGCCCAAGCCCATGGCCATGCTGGGGCATGTGACGTCCAGCTATTACAGTGCCTTCCTGGGGCGCAGCATTGCGCTGGGCTTTATCAAGGGCGGGCATGAGCGCATGGGCGATACGGTTTATTATCCACTGGAGGATGGCCGCGTGGTTGAAGCGGAAATCTGCAGCACCATTTTCCTGGACCCGAAAGGAGAGCGCCAGAATGTCTGAAGTGCCAGATAGCGTAGCGGTCATTGATCAGATTCCGCAGCAGGGCGAGCCGCTGACACCCCGGACACCGCTGCACCATACTGCCCGCGCGGGCGGTGCTGGCCAGCTGCACTACCGGGAGCATGACCTGACCGGACTGCTGGTATTGCGTGGCAATGCTGCCGACAAGGCGTTTGCCGAGGCCGTAAAGGCGACTTTCGGGTGCCCGCTGGCAAAGACGCTGAGTTTTGTCATGGCGCAGGAGGTCAGCCTGCTGTGGCTGTCGCCTGACGAGTGGTGGGTGCTGTGTCCGCCGGATCAGGCCTATGCTCTGGAGGTGCAATTGCGCGAGCGCTACAGCGGGCATTTTGCCCTGGCCAACAATACCGGTGGCATGACCCGGATCCAGCTGTCCGGCCCGCAGGCCGTGCAGGTGCTGAAGAAATCGATACCCTATGATGTCCACGACGCCCATTTTCCGGTCGGTAAGGTGGTGGCCACTGTGTTCGGCAAGACCCAGGCCGTGGTGCGACGCCTCGGGCAGAATGACTGGGAGATACTGGCCCGACGCAGCTTTGCCGACTATATCTGGCGCTGGGTTGAGGATGCCGCCAGCGAGTATCAGCGTTAGGGGTTACCCATTCGGACCGTCGCCACGCTCGGGTACATGCCCTGTGAGACACGCAAAAAACGGCATCCATGCCAGCTCGGTTGCGGCCGTCCCTGGCCGCAAACGGTCTCACAGGGCATGCACCCGGCAGGCGACTCCAACTGTGCCTCCCAGCCTTTGTAGATACCGTCGAACTGCCTCGCCTGCAACGCTCAGACCGCCACCGCCACATCCGAGCGCGGTACGCTGCAGCAGGACAGAATATAACCCGCTGCGACATCCTCATCCGTGATGCCGCCATTGTGCTGCATGTCCACCTCTCCCGAGGTTTTCAGAACCCTGCAGGTGCCGCATATGCCGACGCCACAGGCCTTGGGTATGGGAATGCCCGCACGTGCTGCGGCCGCATGCACGGTCTCACCGGGCAGGGCCTCAGCGCTGACCTCTGACTCGCTGCAGGTCACGCTGAACTGCGTCGCCTCCTGCGCGATCTCGGCTTCGCGTTCTGCCAGTTCCGAATGCTCCAGCGCCTCCTGGCTGGCTTCCACGGGCGTCGCATTGAAGGATTCCTGGTGATAGAAGTCCATGTCGAAGCCGTTCGATTGCAGGAGATTGCGCACCGCCCGCATGTAGGGCTCGGGCCCGCAGCAGAAAACCAGGCGCTCCATGTAGTCTGGCACCATCATCTCCAGCCGGGTCTGATCCAGAAACCCGCGATAACCGGGCCAGGCCTGTCCGGGCTCCACCCGCTCGCAGATCAGGTGCAGCACAAACTCATCCACCCGCGAGCTCATGTGCTCCAGCTCGCGCTGGAAAATCAGGTCGGCCGGGGTGCGTGCACTGTGCACAAAGGCCACATCGACCTCGGCATTGGTATCAAACAGCCAGCGCGCCATGGACATCACCGGCGTGATGCCCACGCCGCCGGACAGAAACAGCACCTTGTCCGCCGTATGGTCAATGCAGTTGAACAGGCCGGTCGGTCCGTGGACGACCACCTCGTCATGCACTTTGAGGTGATCATGCAGCCAGTTGGACACGCGGCCACCGGGAATGCGCTTGATGGTGATGGAAAAGCTGTACGGCACCGAGGGTGAGCTGGAAATGGTATAGGAACGCATAACCTGTTCGCCGTCGATCTCCAGTTCCAGAGTGACGAACTGACCCGGCTTGAAAAAGAACATGACCGCCTGCTCGGCATTGAAACAAAAGGTTTTGACATCATGCGTTTCGTGGATGATACGCACGCACCTTACCTGATGGCGGCCGTTGGACCAGACCCGGGTGTTGAGTTCGTGGCTGTAAAGCGTAGTCGCAGGCTCGGAAAGCAGGGTGGTCATGGGTACAGAGCTCCGGGTAGTCAAACAGTGGAACGATTTTCTCAGAGCGCATTGTTCCTCAACTGAAGCGCCCGAGTGGTACTGAAAACGACAGCGGCTTGTTTGTCTGAACCACTCTGCTGCAGGCCAGTCATGATGCGGCCCCGGCTGGTAAAAACAGCACCGGACCCTGTCGCGTGCAGGCAACTCTGGTGACCTGAGTGCGACCACAATAGGCGCGTTCGGGCATCACGGGATGCCCTTCACGATCAAACTACCTTGATGAGGGTGCACTGCCATGTCGGAACTGGATCTGCTGAACCTGAACTATGCCACGGCGGAGCAGGCGCGTTCCGCAGCCATGGAGATGCTGGCCGACCATCCGCGTGGATGGTCACTGCCACAGCCTTTCTACAATGACCCCTCGTTTTTCCGTCTGGATATGGAGACCATTTTTCAGCACGAGTGGCTGTTTGTCGGCATGACTGCGGAAATACCGTCACGTGGCGATTATCTGACCGTGGAAGTCGGACAGAACCCGGTACTGATCGTGCGCGATGGCGATGGCGGCATCGAGGCCTTTCACAATGTATGTCGGCATCGCGGGTCACGGATCTGCACCCAGCCCAAGGGCAAGGTGGCCAACCTGACCTGTCCGTATCATCAGTGGACCTACAACCTGAAGGGCAATCTGCTGTATACCGGAACGGCCATGGGCGAGCACTTTGATCCGCAGGCATTTGCGCTGCGCAAGGTCCATTGCCGGCAGGCCGGCGGCTTCATCTTTGTCAGCCTGACGCCGGATGAGCCGCCACCCATTGATGAATTCCTGTCGACGCTGGATGAATACATGGCGCCCTATGACATGGAGAACACCCGGGTTGCAGCAGAAAGCACGATCGAGGAGCAGGCCAACTGGAAGCTGGTGGTGGAGAACAACCGCGAGTGCTATCACTGCGCGGGCTCACACCCGGAGCTACTGCGCACGCTGCTGGAATGGGACGACACCAATGACCCCAGGGCGACTCCGGAGTTTGTTGCAGACTATGAACGACAGGCGCGGCAGTGGGATGCCGAGGGTATACCACACCGGCAGATCAAGTTCGGCCTGCGCAACCGGATTGTGCGGATGCCGCTCAAATCGGGTACTCAGGTGATGACCATGGATGGCAAGACTGCCAGCAGCCGACTGCTGGGTCGCATTAAAAGCCGGGAACTGGGGTCGATGCGCATTCTGCACCTGCCCAATTCCTGGAACCATATGCAGAGCGATCATGTGATTGTGTTTCGGGTACTGCCGGTGTCGGCGCAGAAGACGCTGGTGACCACCAAGTGGCTGGTGCACAAGGACGCCGAGGTGGATGTTGATCGCCTGACCCACGTCTGGCACGCCACCAACCGGCAGGACAAGGAGCTGGCGGAACAGAACCAGCGGGGCATCAACTCCCTGAGCTATGCGCCGGGGCCCTACTCGGAAACCCACGAGTTCGGGGTGATCAACTTTATCGACTGGTATCGCCAGGCTCTGCTCGGGGAGGGGTAGGTGGCCGTTGGTGCTAGTTTGACCCGGAAGGCGTCACACCAACTGCCAATTGCCGCCCGGCGGCCGCACCATCGCAGGCTACTTTCAATGGGCGGCTGACGCCGCCATCGGCCAGGTGCTGGCCTCCCACGACATTCAGGCACCAATCGTACCGTGGGAGAGCCGGTCCGACGTTTCGGTCCCGTGCGCGATGGGGCCGCAGGGCCCCTGATTTGGGGAGGCACGACAGGAGTCGCCTGCCGGGTGCATGCACTGTGAGACCGTTTGCGGCCAGGGACGGCCGCAACCGAGCCGTCAGGGATGACGTTTTTTGCGTGTCTCACAGGCATGTACCCGAGCGTGGCGACGGTCCGACTGGCACACAGGAGTCAGTGTACCCCGCCATCAGGCGGCACAACCTCCGGAGAAGTCAGCCGCCACTGGGAGCGTGATCACGACCGCGGCTTCTCGTTCTCCGGATCGTACAGCGGCTTGTAGCCCACGCCTTCGATGCGCACCCGATACTGTTCGTGGAAGTACTCGATCAGCAGTTCCTGTCCCTCCCGCGCATGACTGACCGGGATGTACCCCAGGCAGATGTTCTTGCCGACACTGGGGCCATAGGCAAAGCTGGTGGTATAGGAGCGCCGCCCCAGTTCGTCCACCAGTACCTCGCCACTGGCCGGGTCCATGATCGGGCAGGTGCCGACCGGATAGCGCGCCACACCCTGTGCATCCGTGTTCTCCAGCATGGTCATGGTGCACAGATAGGCCGGCTGCTCGCTGCGTTCGCGCTGGGCCAGATAGGCGGCCTTGCCGTGGAAGTCTGCCGCTTTGACCTTGGGTCGGGCCAGCCCGACTTCATACAGGTTGTATTCGGTCAGCAGGTCGGCATTCTGCAGGCGCAGGCTCTTTTCCAGCCGCCGGCTGTTGGCATAGGTTTCCACCCCGACCGGGGTGACACCCAGATCGTGAATCAGGTCCCACAGGGCCAGGCCATAGCTGAAGGGCACATGCAGCTCCCAGCCCTGTTCGCCGACATAGGAGATGCGGAAAGCAGAGACCGGAATGCCCTTGAGCGTGAGCGTTTTCCAGTGCGCAAACGGGAAGTTCTCGTTTGACCAGGCGTCCGGCTGATCGGCGACCTTTTGCAGCGTGGTCCGGGCATTGGGTCCCCAGACGCCCAGGCAGGCCCAGTGGTCGGTCAGGTCCTGAATCCAGACGCTGTCCAGACCCCGGTCCTCGGCCATACGCTGCATCCAGACATGGTCCCGGTTGCCGGCATCGGCGCCGTCGATCATCCGATAGTGGCATGGGCCCAGTCGGATGATGGTCAGGTCGGAGCGCACACCACCGGCGCTGTCCAGAAAGTGCGTATAAACCCCTTTTCCGATGGGGGTGTCACCACCCACCTTGGCCACACTGAGATATTCCAGCAGGGCTTCGGCATCATTGCCCAGCACATCATAGACGGCAAAATGCGACAGATTGATCATGCCCACATCGTCAGACAGCGCCAGATGCTCGGCATTGGAGACGCGCCAGAAATGGCGGTTGTCCCATTCGTTCTGGCGCTCCGGTACTCGGTCGGCGTACTTGTCCAGCAGTTTCTCGTTACTGGCGTAGCCGTGTGCACGCTCCCAGCCGCCCAGTTCCATGAAGTGTGCGCCCAGCGCCTCTTCCCGTGGCCAGAAGGGGCTGCGCCGCAGACTGCGGGCATGGGTGTAGGGCTCGCGGTTGTGCACGGCCGGGTTGTAGATCTTGAAGGCGGATTCGTAGCACCGCTCGGCAATATAGTGTTCGGTTTTCTGGAACTCGTAGAAGCGGGCCACATCGATGCTATGATGGTCGATATGGGTACGGCCGTCAGTCATCCAGTCGGCCACCAGTTTGCCCACGCCGGGCCCGTCCTTGACCCAGACGGAGACCGCATACCAGAGCCCGCGCGCCTTGACGGACTCGCCGATCGAGGGGCCATTGTCCGAGGTGACCTGCAGCAGGCCGTTGAAGGAGCGTTTCTCGTCATAGCCCAGCTCACCCAGAATGGGCGTCAGTTCCATGGCCCGTTCGAGCGGTTCGATGATCTGCTCCATCTCCAGATCCCGCTGCGAGGGTGACAGGCGGGCCTGTTCCTTTTCCTGCAGATCGCGCGGGTGCACCAGGCGCGGGTCCTTCTCCTCGTAGTAGCCCCACTCGATCTGACCGCCTTCAGAGGTTTTCGGGTCGCCGGTATCCCGCATGTAGGCAGAGTTGCCCTGATCGCGCAGCAGCGGGTAGCCGATGTCCTTGCCGGTGCCGGCAAATTCGTCATAGGGTCCGAAGAACATCAGCGGGTGGTCCACCGGCATGACAGGCAGATCTTCTTCTGCCATGTTGGCAATCAGGCGTCCCCAGAGGCCGGCACAGACCACCACATGTTTGGCCGCGATATAGCCCCGATGTGTTTCCACGCCGCAGATGCGGCCGTCCTGAATATCCAGCCGGGTGGCGGGGGTGTTGGCGAAGGCAGTCAGCGCGCCGCTGTCGCGGGCCTGATCGATCAGCTCGCCGGCCACGGTCTGGGAACGCGGCACCACCAGGCCGGCATCCGGGTCCCACAGGGCGCCCTGGATCATGTCTTCTTCCAGCAGCGGGAACTTGGCCTTGGCCTCGGCGGCACTGATGAGGCTGACATTGGTGCCAAAGGCCTTGCCCGAGGCGACCTTGCGCTTCAGTTCCTCCATCCGCCCGTCGTCGTCGACACGGGCGACTTCAAGGCCGCCAATGCGCTCGTAGTGGCCCATTTTTTCGAAGAAGTCGGCACTGTAGAGCGTGGCCCAGCAGGACAGCTGGTCGTGAGACGTCATGTAGCAGAAATCTGAGGCATGCGCGGTCGAGCCAATGTCGGTTGGAATACCCGATTTGTCGAGCCCCACAATGTTGCGCCATCCGCGTTCTACCAGGTGATGGGCGACCGAGGCGCCGACAATACCACCGAGGCCGACAATGACCACATCTGCACTTTTGGGGAACTCAGCCATGTTGGATTCTCCGCGTTGTTCTGTAATTCAGGGTAATCAGGCGCAATGATTTCGAGTATAGGCAGCAGGGTCGGGGAGAAATTCACTGGAAACGACAGGCGCAGGTCCATTATCGGCAGGCCGGGCCCGAGCGGCCCGGCCGTTTGCCTGTCAGTGCTGGGTGGACGAGGGGCCGCTCGATTTGCGACCACCGCTGAGTGGCATGGCCGTGAAGTTGACCGCACCGTAGCTGGGTTCGGCCTGTGCTGCCTGCAAAGCCTTGCTGGCGCGGCTGGGGCTCAGGAAGTTGATGTCCAGCCCCTCGCCGCTGGCCTGGACTTCCCGCATGGCCCAGACTGCAGCCCGCTCTTCCTTGGGTGAACGGCCGGTGTACTTGCGATAGCAGCGGCTGAAGTGGGGCGGTGAGACGAAGCCGCACATGGAGGAGATCTCGATGATGGAACGGGTAGTCTGCTTCAGCAACTGCCGGGCCCGGTCCAGGCGCAGTTTCAGGTAATAGCGCGAGGGGGTGCAACCCAGGTGCTTGAGAAAGAGCCGTTCCAGCTTGCGTCGGGAAATACCGACAAACTGGGCCAGTTCGTCCAGTTCTATCGGCTCCTCGATATTGTTTTCCATCAATTCGGTGATTTCTGCCAGCTTGGGTTGCTCCGACGTCAGCAGTCGGCGCAGCGGCACGCGCTGCTGCTCTGTGTCTGCGCGTACCCGGTCGTAGACAAACATGTCGCAGATCCCGCTGGTCAGTGTTGTGCCGTGGTGCCGGGTCACGACCGTCAGCATCATGTCGAGCGGCGCGCCACCGCCGGTACAGGTAATGCGGTCGCGATCAATGGTGTACAGCTGGGAGCTGCAGTTCACCTTGGGAAATTGCTCCTGCAGGGCGGCCAGGCACTCCCAGTGCGCACTGCAGGAGTAGCCATCCAGCACACCGGCCATGGCCAGCACATAGCTGCCGGTGCAGACTGCGCCCAGAGTAACCTTGCGCCGACCCATGGCGCGTAGCCAGGCGAGCTCTTTCTGATTGAAGCTGCGGGTGATGTTGACGCCGCCGACCACGATCACCAGATCGAAGGTGCAGGGCTCGGACAGCGAAGCATCGGCGCCGATGGATATGCCATCGCTGGCGCTGACGGGCTGGCCGTCCGCAGACAACAGTTGCCAGCTGTACAGCTCTCGCCCGGACAACTGATTGGCCATGCGCAGAGGCTCGATGGAGGAGGCGAGGGCGAACAGGGTAAAGTTGTTGATCAGCAGGAAGCCGACGCTGAACGTGCGTGGTGTCTCGCCAGCCGCTGATTCCTGACCTGGCGCTGTTGCAGGGCGGTTACGGTCGGTCTCGGTCATGGTGTCAGCCCTCTCTATTCCCGCATGTCTGTTGTGGGTATCAGGAACAGTAGCGCCAGAAAACGGCGGCTATTTGTCTGCCTGCGACAGTTAAGGTCATTAATGACACTGTTTGCGACAAGTGTATGCCTGTTTTTTGGACAGCGACAGTGTCCGACTATTTCCATTTGTAAAAACCGCTTTCCGTTGGCGAAGTCGGCCAGTGTAAGGCTGAATCTGGTACCATGCCAAAATGGACATCCGCACACTGCGCGCCTTTCTTGTTTTGGCTCAGGTTCTGCATTTTGGCAGGGCCAGCGACCGCCTGCATGTTAGCCCTTCTACACTCAGTCGTATGATTTCGCGGCTGGAAGATGAGCTGGGTGTTGTGCTGTTCGAGCGTGACAACCGCACCGTGCGTCTGACCGGGGCCGGACGCAGTGCGCGCGAGCATGCCGAGCGCATGTTGCGGGAGTGGGACAGCCTGCAGACCAGTCTGGGCCAGACTCCACGCACCCTGCGCGGCGAAATCAGGCTGTACTGTTCGGTCACCGCCAGCTATGGCCTGTTGATCGATCTGCTGCAGGTGTTTCGCCATCGTCATCCCGGGGTGGATGTAGTAGTGGACACGGGTGATGCAGCGCATGCCATCGACAAGGTCATGGCCGATGAGGCTGATGTGGCGATTGCGCCCCGCCCCGACAGCCTGCCGGGGAAGGTGGTGTTCGGTACCTTTGCCGAATCGCCGCTGTGCTTTATCGGCCCGGTGATACAATCGCCCGTGGCGCAGCAACTGGCGGGTGATCAGCCTGTCTGGGACCAGGTGCCCTTCGTGGTGCCGGAGTATGGTCTGGCCCGCCAGCGCTTGTACCGCTGGTTTGCAGCGCGTAACCTGCGTCCCAACGTATATGCTCAGGTGGGCGGTCACGAAGCCATCGTATCCATGGTGGCGCTGGGGCTGGGTGTCGGGGTGGTGCCGGAGCTGGTACTGACCCACAGCCCGATGCGCGACAAGGTAGAGATACTGCCTGCAGAACCGGCGCTGGATCCGTTCCTGATCGGCCTCTGTGCGCTGCGCCGCCGCCTGCAGGACCCTATCATCCAGGCATTCTGGCAATGCTGCCCCGACCTGGTGGACGACGAAGAAGAGAAAGCAAAGCATGGCTGAACCCGAAAACCAGAATAATGACCCCACGCCGGACAATGTGGCCATGACGCCGGAAGCGCGCAAGCGGCGGCGCACGGTCTATCTGGTCCCCAATCTGCTGACCACAACGGCTCTTTTTGCGGGTTTCTACGCCATTATTGCCGCCATCAACGGCAACTTCAGCAATGCGGCCGTAGGTATCTTTGTGGCCATGGTGTTTGATGGCCTGGATGGCCGGGTGGCTCGTTTGACGCATACCCAGAGCGAGTTCGGAGCTAACTATGACTCCATGTCGGACCTGATTGCCTTCGGTCTGGCGCCGGCGCTGGTGGCCTTTCTATGGTCACTGGAGAGTCTGGATCAGGTGGGCTGGGGCGCCGCCTTCGTGTACACGGCGGCGGCGGCGCTGCGCCTGGCCCGGTTCAATGTGCAACTGGGCAGTGTCGACAAGAAATACTTTATTGGTCTGGCCAGCCCGGCGGCGGCGGCCATGGTGGCCGGCACCATCTGGGCTTTCAACGATATGGGCTTCGAGGGCAATGACCTGGCCTGGCTGATGGTCGTGCTGGTGCCCGGTCTGGGCTGCCTGATGGTCAGCAATATACGCTACTACAGCTTCAAGGATTTCGGTCTGCGCGGCAGCATTCCCTTCACGGCTGTCTTGCTGGTGATTCTGGCTTTTGTCGTGGTTGCGGTGGATCCGCCCATTGTCCTGCTGCTGTTGTTCATCGCCTACGCGGCGTCGGGTCCGGTAATGGAAGTCTGGCGCCGTATGAAAAGACGCAGTCAAGGCGAACCGGAGGCGGATAAAGATTGATCTGAATGGGTCAACAGTCGTACAACTAGGGATAAGGCCTTTGCTGGGCTGGAGGGTTCCATGGCTGACCGACTGACTGAAAATGATGTAACACCCAAACATATCTACCTGCGACGCAGAGAATTCATGGCGGGTGGTGCTGCCATGCTGGGGGCGCTGACTCTGGGGCGGGATGCTCTGGCCACCCCTGCAGACTGGATGCAGCAAAAGATCGGCGCCGGTTTCGATACCACCATGGCAACCGATGAACGGATCACCCCGTTCGAGGATGCCTCGACCTACAACAATTATTTCGAGTTCGGAACCGGCAAGTCCGACCCGGTGAATCGATCCGGCGACTTCCGGACCGACCCCTGGTCGGTGGAAATTGGCGGGCACTGTCGCAACCCCGGTACCTATGCGCTGGAAGACATTGTGCAGCCCAAGGATCTGGAAGAGCGCATTTACCGACTGCGCTGCGTAGAGGCCTGGTCCATGGTTATCCCCTGGCTGGGTTTTCCGCTCGCCAGCCTGATCGAACGCATGGAACCGACCAGTGACGCGAAGTATGTGCGCTTCGAAACGCTGTACGACCCGGATCAATACCCCAATCAGCGCGCCTGGTTCCCGGCCATGGATTATCCCTATGTCGAAGGGCTGCGGATGGACGAGGCCATGCATCCGCTGACACTGATGGCGGTGGGCATGTACGGTGAAGCACTGCCCAACCAGAACGGGGCGCCGATGCGGCTGGTGGTGCCGTGGAAATATGGCTTCAAGAGCATAAAGGCCATCGTGAAAATCGAATTTGTCAGCGAACAGCCAGCCAACAGTTGGGCAGTGATGCAGCCCAGAGAGTACGGCTTCTACGCCAATGTGAACCCGAATGTGGACCATCCGCGCTGGAGTCAGGCAACCGAACGCCGCCTGCCGTCGACCGGTCTGCAGGCCAATCGCATACCGACGCGCATGTTCAACGGCTATGAAGAAGTGGCCCATCTTTACGAGGGCATGGACCTGACCCGTCACCGCTATATCTGATGTCGGTGCAAATCTCCCTGCCACAGCCGCTGCGGCGGCCTCTGGTTCACGTGCTGTGCGCGCTGCCGCTGCTGTACTGGGGGTGGCAGACAGTGCTCACCGCTCAGGGCCAGTTCACGGTTATCAGCACCGACCCGGGTGCCGTGCTGGCCGACAAGTCCGGTTTCTGGGCCATCAACCTGCTGCTGGCCAGTCTGGCGTTGACACCCCTGCAGCGGCTGTTCCGACTGCGCTGGGTCAGATACCGCCGGGCGGTCGGGCTGTGGGCCTTCGTCTATGTGCTGACCCACATTCTGGTCTTCTATACCCTGATTCTGGGTCGTGACCTGGCCGAGTTCTGGCACGAGGTGGTCGAGCGGCCCTATATTCTGCTCGGCGCTCTGGCCGCTCTGTTGCTGCTGCCACTGGTACTGACGTCGACCCAGGCAGCCATGCGGCTGCTGAAGAAACGCTGGCAGCAACTACACTATCTGGTTTACCCGGCGGCCATTCTGGCCGTGATCCATCAGCTATGGCAGGTCAAGAGCTTCGAGATCGGGGCCGTGATCCATACCCTGGTGCTGGTTCTGCTGCTGGGCCTGCGGCTCCACTGGTGGCTCCGCAGCGCTCGCAGGCGAGTTTCCTGAACCGACACGCCCGGGCACATCCCCTGTGAGGAAGAGGCCCTGCCAGCCCCGACAGGACGGCGCCATTGTAGCGAGGGACACAAGTCCCGATTGATGCTGCCACATTCTAGTCGCCATGTTTGGGTTGGTACCAGTGCCGCCCAGTCCCTGTGGCGAGGGACGCAAGTCCCGATTGATGCTGCCACATTCTAGTCGCCATGTTTGGGTTGGTGCCAGTGCCGCCCAGTCCCCGTGGCGAGGGACGCAAGTCCCGATGGGGACGCAGGCCCCCACGTAAAGGCGGCTGGCGCCGCCATCGCGACTCGTGTCGCTCGCTACAAATTCGGCCTGCGCCTCATTATCGGCACTTGCGTCCCGCGCTACAGCAGAGGCTCTTCCCCGGGCTGTGAGTCTTGTTCACGCCTGCGTGGCCAGGTACCCCGGCAGCCCCGCTGTCCGCTGTCGACCGTCTGCTGTCGACTCACAACTTTCAACTTTTCGCTTTCAACTCCCAACTTTCGACTTTTTCCGAATCCGCCATTGACTCCCACCCGAATGTCTCTATAATTCGCGCTCCCTGTGACGGACACACCGCTGCAGGGCGACTGGCAAGGCGGAAATGAGGGGTGCGGTAGAGGCCCTGTAAGTGTCTGAAAACACTGAGAAATTTTCTGCCGGAATCAGTTGACAGCGCGGCGCTTCAGTGTAGAATGCGCGCCACGCTAAACGGAGCGGCCCAGCGCCCTCCGCAGTTCTTTAACAACCTATCAGGATATTCGTGTGGGCGCTTGTGGGTGTTGAGACGCCGGGACCGGACATGTTGTCAGGTCCTGGGTCACAAAAACATCAGC
>NZ_SRMF01000005.1:204767-262984 GCF_004768465.1 Natronospirillum operosum | reverse complement strand
AAACCGGACAAACGAAGTTGCCAATGACCGGACATTCCTAGTTGGCAAAAAGCGGACAATCTAAGTTGGTGTTGACACAACGATCACCCAACCCGCTTGCGGGCTGCGCGGGTCAGCGGAAGCCCGGAATAATGCCCTTGCGGGCGATCACTGCCTTCAGTTCAGCCCGATCAGGGATTGCGATATCGAACACGGTTTCGAGCGTATCCATGAGTTCATCCGGGGTTTCCAGCACGCGCTCTTCGCTTGGCCGGTCGAGGTAATGCCTGGTCAACCTGTTGCCTGACAGTGCGCAGCGCCCGCCGGGCCGGGCACGCGCGGCGACCAGCCCGGTTACGAAATGCGAATCCGGTTTTGTGGCGACGTAATAATTCGCCAGCTCATAGTCCACGTCGTGCTGGTCAGACAGATCAAAACAGTAGAGCGAACGCCATTGGCCGAGAACTTCAGCCTGCAGATGGAAATATCCGCCATGGTGCAGCACTCGGTACCGCTCGTGCGGGGTTGTCTGGACGAGGCCCGGCTCCAGCAACAGGGGCGCGGTATGGGTCTGCCCTCCGAACCCGACATCAACCAGCCAGCTTTTGCCATCGAGTTCGACACACAGCAGCATATGGGTACGCGGCGTCAGTGTACCTTCCGGCTGGCCCCAAAGAACACGCGCGGCCAGACCGCGGACACTGAAACCCAGTGCTTGCAACACCTGCAGGACCAGCATGTTCTGCTCGAAACAATAGCCTCCGCGCCGGCTGTGCAGAATCTTTGCTTCCAGCGCCGGCATGTCGAGCCTGACGGGGTGGCCGAGAAAGGGCGAGAGATTTTCAAACGGTATGGTGCACAGATGCCTGAATTGCAGTTCCTGCAGCGTGTCCAGTATGGCCCTGCGCGGACCTGAATAGCCGATACGGCTGAAGTAGGCTTCTATATCGGGCGCATGCGGAACCGAACGGCTGTCTGACCCCATGTTCTTGGACATGATGTTCTCCTGTTATGTTCAGATGAAGCAGTTGATGACGGAATCACCATAGAAGTTAAACATTGGTTTAAGTCAAGGGTTGGTTCGCAGTCGTTATCTACCCATCGACAACACCATAACCTAAAAACAATTTGACGTAATAACCTAAAAATGAGAAAACAAAATAACCTAAATAACAGACTGCACAATAGCCTATAAAGGTCACAGGATGGCAACACCCTCAGACAAGCTCGCAGACTCTCTGGCAGCCCTGAAAGCGCTTCAAGATCAGAACCGGGTTGCCATCCGCGCCAGACACCTGACACGAACACACCGGGAACGCTTGCTGCGCAACGGGTTTATCAAGGAAGTCATGAAGGGCTGGTATATCTCGGCACGGCCAGACGAACCCGAAGGCGAAAGCACTGCGTGGTATGCCTCTTTCTGGAGTTTCAGCGCGGACTATCTTGAAGAGCGTTTTGGAGATCAGTGGTGTTTAAGCCCGGAGCAGTCGATCAATATTCATACTGAATCCCGAGGTGTACCGACACAACTCCTTGTCCGATCACCGAAAGGCGGAAACAAGCCAACGCCCCTGCTTCACAACACATCGATATTTGATGTGCGTCTTGAACTACCGGACAAACAGGACATGGAGATCATGGGCGGACTGCGAATCATGACCCTGTCGGCCTCACTGATCGCTTGTTCCGAGGCGCAATTTGTGTCAAATCCTATCGAGATGCGCGCTGCGCTTTCCATGGTTTCTGACGCCTCCGACATACTGCGCAAACTCCTGTCCGGGGGGCATAGCAAGGTTGCAGGTCGTCTGGCGGGCGCATTTCGGAATATTGGCAAAGGCACAATCGCAGACCAAATAGCAGGGACGATGAAATCTGCAGGCTATAACGTTTCGGAGGCTGACCCTTTCACAGCCTCAAGCCCGGTCTTGTTTTCAGGGCGAGAACAATCACCCTGTGTCAATCGCATCCGTTTAATGTGGAATGCAATGCGCCCTGTGGTGATCGAACATTTTCCACCGCCGCCCGCACACCCCCTTGAACCTGAGGCCTATCTCAAACAGGTTGCAGACATCTACGTGACTGATGCCTACCACTCGCTTTCAATTGAAGGGTATCGCGTCAGCCCCGATCTCATTGATCGTGTGCGCACCGGCGACTGGAACCCGGGTACAAATCAAGGTGATGCAGAACACTACAATGCACTGGCAGCACGCGGTTATTGGCTCGCACATGAAGAGGTGAAGAAGAGTATTCGCAGAATATTATCCGGCGGCAACGCCGGCCGAGTTGCCGAAACTGACCTGAACACCTGGTATCGCGAGTTGTTCGCTCCCAGTGTGACGGCCGGTATCATGCAGCCAGGCGAACTGGCAGGGTATCGAAACCAACCCGTTTATATTCGCCACTCCATGCATACCCCGCCCAACGCAGCAGCCCTCAGGGATGCGATGCCCAGCTTTTTCGAGTTGCTTGCCGAAGAAGAGGAAGCACGCGTTCGTGCAGTTCTTGGCCATTTCATCTTTGTTTACATACACCCATTTATGGACGGGAACGGACGTATAGGCCGGTTTTTGATGAATGCCATGCTGGCATCTGGCGGACACCCTTGGACCGTCATCACTCTGGAGCAGCGCAGTGCCTACATGGCTGCACTCGAGCAAGCCAGCGTCCACCAGAACATCGAGCCCTTTACCAGGCTCATTGCCGGATCAATGGGTAAGACACACTAAACCAGCCACACATGAAAAAACCCGGTTGGAATTAACCAACCGGGTTCTTTTAATTTGGTAGCGGGGGCAGGATTTGATCCGGCCGGCGCTCCGGCTACGACCTTCAGCGGCTGCGCCGATGGAAAGCTGAGCCCGACGAGCTTCCAGGCCCGCTTTCTCGCCCAACAAAAAAGGCAGATCAGTCTTACCTGATCTGCCTCTCGAAATTTGGTAGCGGGGGCAGGATTTGAACCTACGACCTTCGGGTTATGAGCCCGACGAGCTACCAGACTGCTCCACCCCGCATCAACTTGGCGCGCATTCTATCCAGCACCCCATGCTCTGTCAATAACTTATTGATCTACCTTGGAAAAATAACGCAGGCAAGCCACTTTCGCACGTTCATGCAGGGGCTCATATTCGGTCTCAGCCAGCAAGGCAGGCCGACCAGCCCATGCCACCAGAGCCTGCTCCATATCCTGCCGATCCGGTTTCTGGCCCATGTTGTCAGCCAGTCTCTGCACCTGCACTTCCATGCGCAGAGAACGGTCCGCCTGCGGAGACTCTATATCAGCCAGCACTTCCAGCAGCACTATGCTGCGTTGGTGTGCCGACAGGTCTGCTTCTGTGTGTTGCGGCGCCTGTTGTTGTTCGAAAGCCTGCAGGGCCGATTGCAGGCGTTGGCTCAACTGGCTGACTACAGACGGCAGGTTCGCGGTATCAGCCCAGGCTTGCGCCACGGCGGCTTTCTGATCCGCGTCAAAACGGCCTTCGTGCATGGCAGATTCAAGTCGGGCCAGCTCATGGAGGCGTTCGAACAACGCCTCCCAGGTTTGACGCTCACGGGCATGGCGCTGCTGATCTCGGGCTGAACGCAGGGTGCGAACAGCCTCCCTGAAGCGTTGCCGGGTCTCTTCCACCCGGGCCTTGGGCAGTACACCGCAGGCCTCGAATTCGGCCTCCCAGGATGGCAGTTCCGCCAGTGCCGCTTTCAGGGCGGCAGTGTCCGTGGTGTCTGCAGCCTGCTCAATACGCTCGATCACTGCCAGCGCTGTGCTCAGGTTGTGCTCCAGCTCGGCCTTGAACGCCTGCGTCTGTTCATCCCGGCGCGCAAACAGGTCATCACAGACGGCCCGAAAGTCATGCCACAGGCGCTGATCATCCTTGCGGTGAGTACGTCCGCTCTGCTTCCACTCCTGCTGCAGCACCTTGAGCTGCTCTGTTGCCGTGCGGATATTGTCTTCCTCGCGCAACGCCTTTGCCGCCTCTATGATGCGCTGGCGTTCCTGCCGGTTGCGATCGTATTCCTTGTTCAACTGGTCCCGAATGCGCTGCACGATGGCGCTGTAGTCTTTCTCGGTGGCCCGATGATCCTTCGGTTTGACCGGGCTGAAATGGCGCCAATCCCGTGCCGCCAGGCGCAGCACCTTTTCCACTTCGGTCCAGTCGGGGTTATGCCAGTCATTGGTTTCATAATACTGGTGCAACTGGTCAATCAGTTCCCGCCGCTTGCTGGCATTCACCACCTGCAACTCGGCCTGCTCGGCGAAATACTCCTTGCAGGGCGCATAGGCCTGCTCGGCCAGGTCATGGAACTGATCCCATAGGTCCTGATGCTGCCCGCCGCTGCCGCGCGACAACTGACGCCACTCTTTCTGCAGTGCCTGCACCGCGTCCGCCTTGTCCTGCGGGTGCATGTGGCGCTCACACAACTGCCGCATATGCGCAATCAGCTGTTCCATCTTGGGTTCGACCGCAAACGACTGCCAGTCGGCCAGTTTCTGCAGCTCGGCATGAAAGACGACGGTTTCTTCGCGCAACCCGGCGTGGCCGTCAGACAGTGCGTTCAGGTGCTCCTCGATGCTGCGCCAGATACCCCGTGCCTGACGCAAATGGCCGCCGCGCACGGCGCCCCGCCCCCGCCGCAGCAGGCTGCGCACGGCACCGACATGACGGCGCTCTTCGGCCCGGGCCGGGTCCTCTGTCGAGGTATCTTCGTCTGCGTTACCGGGCGCTGCAGTGGTCTGGTCTGGGGTGACGGCCGGTTCCTCCTGAGCAGCAGGTTCACCCGCTTCCGGGTCTGCAGTTGCCTCCACAGAGGGAGGAGATGCAACTGTTTCCGGAGTAGCCGGCGGTTCCGGTTCGCTGGCCTGCTGTGCTGGCGCACGTTCGGCCCGCACCTGTTCCAGCCTTTGGCGCACCTGGTTCGCCAGCGGCTCGATCGCGGATTGTTCCTCGGGGCTGGGCTGAATATCGTCCAGCTTGTGCAAGAGGTGATTCAACTTGCCTTCCAGCAAGGGGTCATAGGTGGTCTGCACCAGTTTCTGCAGCCCCTGGCGCACCTGTTCCAGAGCCTGGTCGCGGGCAGCCTGCTGTTCAGCCACGGCGCGCAAATTCTGCAGCCGGGTCTTGGCCAGCCGATACATGACCTTGTCATGGCCCTTGGCCTGCCGTTGCAGCGCCTGCAGGGCGTCGACGGAAGCAATATGTTCGGCCGCCTGATGGCGTGCCTGCGGCCGGTGCGCCTGTTGCGCCAGTTCCAGGCAGGTCTGTTCGTCCTGCCACGCCAGCCAGTCCGCACAGCCCTCCGACCAGGCATCATGCAGCAGACCGTAGCGTGCCACCGGTGACCAGTCGCTCAATGTGTCCAGAAAGGAAATGTCCTGCTCAAGTCGCGCCCGCAGCAGCTCCAGGGCGGCGCCACGCAGCGCTGCCGGCAGCTCGGTTGCCTGCCAGCATTCGGCAGCCACCGTGGCATCCTGCAGATGCTGCAGTGCTGTGACGCGCAGCGGCGGATCAACCTCTGCGTCCAGCACCAGGGCCCTTAGCGTCTCACTGTCCTGTTCTCTGGACAACGCCTGAACATCTTCTGCCCGGGTCAGCCCGGAACGTTTGAACAGTTTACCCAGCACACTATTTCCCCTGTATTTACACTGCAGGACCGACAGGTTAGTGTGCCTGCTACCCTGACTCTCGCGCAATCATGGATTCAGCATGGCCAATCACCCGCCTTCATTCCTCTGGTACGACCTCGAAACCTTCGGTGCCCGACCCCGGCAGGATCGGCCGGCCCAGTTTGCGGCCATCCGTACCGATCTGGACCTGAACCCGATAGGTGATCCGATCAACTGGCTATGCCAGCCGACGCCGGAACTGGTGCCCAGTCCCGATGCCTGCCTGATCACCGGTCTCACCCCTCAACACTGCGCGGCGGAAGGTTTGCCCGAACCGGAGTTTGCGCGGCGGATTCTGAGTGCAATGAGTCAGCCCAGAACCTGCAGTGCCGGCTACAACTCCATCCGCTTTGATGATGAAGTCTGCCGTTTCCTGTTTTTTCGCAATCTGCTGCCAGTGTATGACCGCGAGTGGCGCGACGGCAATAGCCGCTGGGATATATTGGATGTGGCCCGGCTGGCCTATGCCCTGCGCCCTGAGGGCATCAACTGGCCCAGCCGGGAGGACGGCGCGCCCAGCTTTCGTCTGGAAACACTGAGTGCGGCCAATGGCCTGCAGCACGACAAGGCCCACGATGCGTTGTCGGATGTCGAGGCCACCATTGCCCTGGCCCGCCTGATACGCACGCGCCAGCCCAAGCTTTTCGACTGGGCCCTGCAATGCCGCGACAAGGCCTTTGTCAAAAGTCAGGTGCCGGTATTGCAGCAGCAACCTTTCGTGCATGTGTCAGGCATGCTGCCGGCCAGCCACGGCTGCCTGAGCGTACTGGTCCCCCTGTGCTTTCACCCCGCCAATCGCAATGAAATCATCTGCTTTGACCTGCAGTCTGACCCGGCAGAACTGGCCGGACTCAGCGCCACCGACATCCGCCACCGCCTGTTCAGCCCGGCGGAGACACTGGGTGACACGCCCCGCCTGGGCATCAAGTCGATACACGCCAACAAGTGCCCCATGGTGGGCCCGATCAGCCTCTTTACTGACGAGGTGGCCACGCGCCTGGGGCTGGACCGCGCCCGGATGGAATACCATGCGACCCGCCTGCCGGACATGAAAGCGCTGCTGCCCCAACTGCAGGAGGCCATGGCGCGCGAAGCACAGCCCATGGACGCCGAACAGGCTCTGTATCAGGGGTTCATATCAGACCGGGACCAGACCGCCTGTCGGCAGTTCCATGGCACACCAGCCAGCCAGTGGCTACAGATGGAAGAGCCTTCGGACCAGCGCCTGCAGACCGTCTGGCGGCGCTTTATCGCCCGCCACTATGAGCGCGAGAGCGGTCAACCACTGCCCCCTGAGCGCCAGGCCGACTGGCAGCGTTACCTCAGGGCCGCCCTGACCCGGCCCGAGGTCGGTTGCGCGCTGACGCTGGAGCAGGCGACTGCACGCTGCCGGGAGTTGCGCGCCGAGCAGCCGCAGAACCCGGTACTGGATGAAGTGGAAGCGTTTCTCAGCCAGCAACAAAAAATGTTGTACACTACGGAGCGGATTTCAGCAGATCACGACTCAGGAGTACCGAATGACCACAATCCGCGAGGCTGACCTCATCGACAGCGTTGCAGACGCCCTGCAATTCATCTCCTATTACCATCCCGTCGATTTCATTCAGGCCGTCAATGCGGCTTATGAGAAGGAGGAGTCACCTGCGGCCAAGGACGCCATGGCCCAGATACTGATCAACAGCCGCATGTGCGCGCAGGGTCGCCGCCCCATATGCCAGGATACCGGCATCGTTACCGTTTTCCTCAGCATTGGCATGAATGTGCAGTGGGCCGATGCCACCATGGGCGTCGAGGACATGGTCAATGAAGGCGTACGGCGCGCCTACCTGCACCCGGACAACGTGCTGCGCGCGTCCATTCTGGATGACCCTGACGGCGCGCGCAAAAACACCCGCGACAACACCCCGGCTGTTATCCATACCCGCGTTGTGCCCGGTGACACCGTCGAAGTACATGTGGCAGCCAAGGGCGGCGGCAGTGAAGCCAAATCCAAGCTGGCCATGTTGAACCCGTCAGACTCGGTGGCAGACTGGGTGCTGGAGCAGGTGCCGAAGATGGGCGCTGGCTGGTGCCCGCCCGGCATGCTCGGCATCGGCATCGGCGGCACGGCAGAAAAAGCCGTGCAGCTGGCCAAGGAATCTCTGCTCGACCCGATCGATATTCAGGATCTGCAGGCCAGAGGCGCCAGCAACCGCGCCGAGGAGCTGCGGCTGGAGCTGTATGAGCGGGTCAACAAGCTCGGCATTGGCGCCCAGGGCCTGGGCGGCCTGACCACGGTGCTGGATGTGAAGGTCAGAGACTATCCGACCCATGCGGCCAACAAGCCGGTGGCCATTATTCCGAACTGTGCGGCCACCCGTCACACGCACTTTGTGCTCGACGGCAGCGGACCCGCAGAACTGACCCCGCCAAAACTGGAAGACTGGCCGGACATCACCTGGGAGGCAGGCCCGGGCGCACGTCGCGTCAACCTTGATACGGTGACCCCGGAAGACGTGCGCAGTTGGAAGCCAGGCGACACCCTGCTGCTGTCGGGCAAAATGCTGACCGGCCGTGATGCCGCCCACAAGCGGATGGTAGACATGCTGGGCAAGGGTGAAGCCCTGCCGGTGGATCTGCGCAACCGCTTCATCTATTACGTCGGGCCGGTCGACCCGGTGCGGGAAGAAGTGGTAGGCCCGGCCGGGCCCACCACCGCCACCCGAATGGACAAATTCACCGACACTGTACTGGCAGAAACCGGATTGCTGGGTATGATCGGCAAGGCAGAGCGTGGCCCGGTGGCCCGTGAAGCCATACGAAAACACGGCGCGGTCTATCTGATGGCCGTGGGTGGCGCAGCCTACCTGGTGTCGAAGGCGATCAAGTCGTCACGCTGTCTGGCCTTCGAAGATCTGGGCATGGAAGCCATCTACGAGTTTACCGTAGAGGACATGCCAGTGACCGTTGCTGTCGACAGTCAGGGGGATTCGGTCCATATCAGCGGCCCCGCAGAGTGGGCGCAAAAGATAGAGGCCAAGGCCCTTGCCTGATTCTGTTGTCGGTCAGCCTGTGTCTACAGTTCAATCATTGAATGCGGACGGCACCACAAGTCATGGGAGTAGCATATGAGTCGTTCTGAACACCGCCCGGGTGTGCAGGTCATTCTGTTCATGATGGCAGCAGCCCTGCCGCTGTCCTTTGGTGCCTGGATGCTCGCCGTCAATGAGGTGCCCCTGTGGCCCGGTACCCTGCTGGTCCTGTCCGGTGCCCTGAGCATGCTGATCGGCGTTTCATTCCTGCTCTACAACAGCCAGCGGGTCATGCTGCTGCTGTAGCGCGACGAATGCATTGAGACGCTGCGCCAGCAGAATGTAGACATTGATATTACCGCTTTAAGCGACGTATACGCACGCATTATCAGTCCAATAAAACCGTAGGCGATCCACCACCAACACTCCCGGTAAAACTCCCCGCGTGAGAATCCCCTACCCGCGCCACTGGCAGCCCCTCGGCGAGCCTGGTGGGCGCCCCACTCGCAACGATTCCCGTGTGGCCACAGGCGCCAATGATCGTGTCATTCATGCGCGCCACCGGCAGCCCCTCGGCGTTCACCGTTGGCGCTCCCTGGGCGATCAAGCCGGACATGGGGATGCATGACGGGTTGCTGTGCGCGCAGCAGATCCCCACCGTGATGTCATTTACACGCGCTACCGGTCTGCTCACAGTTCCAGGCCTCTGATTGTCCAGCCGAACTCATCCAGAACGTCTTGCACGTGCATTTCCTGCAGGAGGTACTGTTTCGAGCTGACTGGGTTGGGTTCAATGACGGCATCGGCACCGGCAAAGATGCCATAGGCCACGCGGTTGCGGGTGTTGGCCTGGACCTGCAGAGGCAACGCTTCCATGTTCTGTAGGTCCTGATCTACATAGCCGCTCAGCCCGTCGATCGCCGCCTGATAGGCAGCGGTTGAACCGAGCGAGAACGTGCCGTCGACGCTGGTTTTGGGCGGTTCTGAAGTGGCGTCATAGACCGGCATGGTTGGGCTGCCGTCGTACAGCACTTCAAAGAACCCGGTGAAGTCGGGCAAGTCCTGCCCCCACCAGGCAAACAGCAGCCGGATGTCTTCACCTGGTATCAGGCTGGGCACGGCCACCGGTTCCAGCGGTGACGGTTGCGCTACGGCCACGTTGATGTAGAACACCTGGCTCATCAGCACATCAATGAACGGGCCGCGACGAGTGTTGTCGTCCCGGTATGTCAGCAGCGGGGTTTCAAAGGCGGCCAAGTAGTCGGCCAGCTGCTGTTTCAGCGAGGCTTTGTCAGCTGCAGGGTCATATTCCGGGCTCCAGGACTGCGCGGCGACATCGTCCAGCACCTGGTCAATGATCGGCTCCCAGTGCGCTATGGCCACTGCGACCCAGGCTGTGTATTCGTTCAGTTTCATCAGTTGAGGTTCACTATGGTGCCTTTGAGGTTCAGGATCGCACCCGCTTCGACCTCGACGTTACCGGCGGCCGCCAGAGTGCCGTTGCCCTCGGCCAGCACATCGACGTCGCCTGTTGTGCTCAGGGTGCAGTGGCCAGCAACGTGGATGGCCAAGTCACCCGCAGGTGCTATGGTCATCTGGCGGGTGTCGGTGTTGTGCTCGATGTAGGTGCCGTCACGGTACTGGGTCCGGCGAACGGCCGGGTCAGACTCAGGGGCCGGGAATTCGTCCTGGTAAAGGGCAGGCAGGATCACCGCCTGAGCCAGGTCGCCGCCGGGCGATAACAGGATCACTTGTTCACCCACTGACGGCGCCCACCAGGTACTGTCATCCCCGGCGCGTTGCGTGAGCCAGGCGCACCAGGGAGTCAGGTTTGCACCTGTCTGCACCCGTGCGCGTGCGCCATCGACCTCGGCAATGGTACCGAGGCGAATCAGGTTGGTTATGAGTCTTCTCACCTCAGATTCACGCATGCTTCAACCTCTCATGAACATCATTTATTAAGCCGTCTACGGTGGTTCTGCTTTCACAGTACTTCGTGTACCCCACGTACGACGCGAGAGACGCCCGCAGCTCAACAGCGCCCACCCTCCCTGCGGCATAGCCAGACGCCAACCCTTTCAGTCGACGCCTGGCGTTTTTGATGTTGCGCTTTCTCGGCTTGATGTGCGTTGCCCAGGTGCGGTACCCGGAAAAATCGACGCCCTGGCTGGCCGGATAGATGGACCACTTGCTGAGGCTCAGGCCCAGCTCTCGATACAGCCAGTATTTCAAGTGATCTTTCAGTGAGTGTAGCTCTTCCTTACTCTGGCCCAGTATCACCCAGTCATCCATGTACCGCGCGTAGTGCTTAATGCCCAGGTCGTCCTTGCAGTGGTGGTCTAGGGCGTCCAGATAGATGTTGGCACCAAGCTGGCTGGTGAGCGAGCCAATGGGCAGCCCTACACCGTTGTAGCCGTTGTACCGGATGATCTTGCTCCAGAGGTGCAGCACCTTCTTGTCTCCGATCACGCGGCCAATCTGGCGCATCAGGCGATCATGTTGGATATGGTGGAAATATCCCTTGATGTCCGCCTGGAGCACGTACACTTGGCCCCAGTTCTGCTGGGCGCGCCTCAGGTGCCTCTGGACGCTTGCCACCGCCGCGTGTGTGCCTTTGCCGCGTCGGCAGGCATAAGAGTCGTCTATGAATCGACGCTCAAAGAACGGCTCTACTACCTGGTGCAGCGCGTGGTGAACCACCCGATCACCGAACCGGGGCGCCTCGATGACGCGCTGTTTCGGCTCATAGATCACAAATGAGGCAAACGGCGTCGGCTCCCACATGCCCCATATCAGACGGTTCTGTATATCAATCAAATGCTCTTCCCAGTGCTGATGAAACGACAGCACGTCGCGCTTGAATCGCTTGCCTTTGCGGGCGCTCTGCCATGCCACCAGCAGGTTTTCCCACGATGAAATCTCTAGCCAGATGTCTTTTTGTCGCCTCATGAATTCTCCAAAGGTCGGCGGTCACCACGTTCAGCCATTGCCTACTGGCCGTGACCGCCTGTTTATCTTTTCCCGTCCCTGAGATGGATTGCAGCCCCGATTCCTGTTGTGGATCGCTGCGATGGAGACCGTAGTCGCTCATCGTCTGGTTGCGCCCTAAGGGGTCGCAGACGGCCCGGAAGCCCACATTGCTATTCACATTCCACGGATTGTTGTTCAAATTCACGCACCGGGAACCAGCCTCGGACGCGTTCGTCCAGTTACCGCCTACGGCTGCACCCCGCATTTTCTGAGCATGCCGCCCAGTATCTTCCCGATTTCTCCCACCAGAACACTCGCATGCCGGAGCCGGTTACTGCTCAGGTAGCGGCTGGTGTGTGCCTGGCGAATGAGGTAGCGCAGCATTTCCAGGTCGATGTCGACCTCGAAAATATGCCCCACCTTGTTCTTTGACTTCTGCAGCTGAATCGTCCGGCGCACCAGCCGATACAGGCAGTTCTTTATTTGCGTGCACAACGCCCAGCGCTCTTTTTTCGGGAACCGATCGACCACGGGAAAGAACCAGTGGCAAAAGTCTTCGAGCTTCTGACGAAGCACGAAGGGATGGCTTTGTATTCCCTGCGCCGGTGCGTTCATGCGTGTGGCTACCTCCTAAAAAACAGAAAATCAGATGACCGATTACAGAGAATCGCAGACGGCCCGGACGCCCACAGGGCTAGACACATCCCACGGAGTGCTGACCAAATGCACGCACCGGGAACCAGCCTCGGACGCGACCGTCCAGTTACCGCCAAACAGGGCCACCCTGAGCTGGCCGCCTCTCCACTGCCCGTGATCAAAAGCAGAGTCTTTGCCTTGATTCAGGTCGTCGTACCACGCATCACCCGTGGAGTCCCGGTCGTAGTACATATTGGACAGCTGATACACGTTGCCGGCAGGCTGGTCGACGTTCATGCAACTCACGGCATTGAAGCCGTACCCGCTGTGGTCACCTGTATCCTGCCGTGCGCTCGCTCCTGTCGCACCCTGGGGCACCCCGTACGCCAACACCATGAACTCCTGATAATCAGGCAGGCGCTTGCCGGCGTTGCGGGCCAGGCGGGCGTAGTCCAACCTACTGTAACCCTCAGTACCTGTCAGCGGCGTAGCGCTGTGCTGCGATACGGGCACTGTGTTCGGCCACGCACCCGGCCCTTCTGACGCCAGGTAAACATCAGCCCACAGTGCGCCCTCAATGACTTCGACCATACCGGTCGGGTCACATGTCGGACGGTGTTGGAGGTCCCAGCAGCTATTAGGGAGCACCGCATGAAATGCGTTGTAACTGGCGTTATAGGCCTCTTCGATTGGCCGATAAAGGCCCACATGAAAGCCGCCAATCTTACGGCTATTGTCAGCCGTGTAGCCGTCCGGATAAGTGCTGTTCTGGCTGGCGATCCACTGGGCGATACCGGATTCATGCTGCACGGCATAGATGTAGACGTCATCACCCAGGTTCAGACCACCGCTGACGGTGCCGTCATTACTCGCAACATCGAGCGGTGACCACCCAGATTGGGCTTCGAGCAGATACCCCTTGCCGTTACCGCCGATATTGACCTGGCCCTCGGGCAAGTCCAGACCGGGGCCCGGTGCCGAGGTGACGGCGATTCGCCCCATGAGC
Organism: Natronospirillum operosum; assembly: GCF_004768465.1. GTDB lineage: Bacteria > Pseudomonadota > Gammaproteobacteria > Pseudomonadales > Natronospirillaceae > Natronospirillum > Natronospirillum operosum. The sequence continues at coordinate 249,720 of NZ_SRMF01000005.1, read as the reverse complement.
GATACAAAGCCAGCGGCCATGGCTGGAATGACTAGCTTGTTACCCATTATCAATCTCCTCCAGCTCAGTGATGATGTCGGTCAGCTCCGCTACCGTGTAACCGAGCCGCGTCATTCTGGACTCGGTGCGCTCAACGCGCTTGTATTGCTCACGCACCGACTCACCGGTTGATTCGTCTTCAGCAGTGAGTACACGGTAATCCGGCTCATCACCATCGGCAGGCTCGGACTCACCCAGCACGCGGTCAAACTGCATCTGGTAGTGACCATTCAACAGGCCTTTGAAGTGACCGAGTGCCTGGTCGCAGCGGCACGCACCGGCTTTGGCCAGGTTGTGGACGCGGTCATGGTCTGCCCGCGTATTCAGTTGGTTGGGTATCTGATACATCAGGTGATTTCCTCCAGGGCCATAACCCCATTAACGACAATGATTTTGTGGCTGCCGATATCGACCTTGGCGGCCACTTCCTGCTGCGCCACTGCCTTGCCTTGCGGCCCCTGCAGAGCGCGGCCCGCCCCGGTGCCGGCTAGCGCCTGCTCGTCAGTCGCCAACTGGGCCAAGCCAGTGCGTTCGGTGGTAGCCGTGCGGGCGTTGAGCGTGGCTGGTGTCACGGCCTCTACTGAGCCCGAGCCCGACAGGACCGCCTCTTCGGTGGCCAAGCGCAGAACGCCAGCCAAGGTCTCGCTGGCGGGCGGGTTGCTGAATGAGGTATCGCCGAAGGTCAGGTTGGTCGCATTAAGCGTGCCCAGGATGACATCGACCGATAACAGCAAGCTGGAGGCTGACGCCTTCTGCATGAACGGGCCCTCCGGGTCAGAGTAGACCGCGAACAGCGTGCCGTGCTCGGTGTAGAGCCCGAACTCCTGGACATCATAGGCATCACTGCTCTCATCTTTCACCGTGACATGAATGGTGTCCGATGAGACCACCTCGCCCGCGATCGTGCTCAGGCGCGTCTGTTCGTTCTGCAGCGTGACCTGCTCCGGATTCGGCTCATAGCCACCCGACCCCAACGCTACCTCGGTAATCTCAACAGGCGCAGTACCGGTATTGGTCGCATTGATGACCTCGGCTCGCCCTGCGTCTGTAATCGTGATCTTGAGTCCCATGTTCGGTTATGCCTCTGTTGTGCTGATTCGGATAAAGGTGGCGGGTCGGGCTACGCCCTGAAAGCCCAAGCCACCTGTTGAGGGCGCTTCCTGCAGCTGGAGACGATGAAACACCGCCACTCTGAGCACGCCGAGAAGGCCCATCGACCCCTCGGCCGAAACGCCAGCAATGAAGGTGAACCGTGACCGCCTGGGGCGAGTGCGGCGCACTTCGTCAATAATATCTTCCTGGTACTTCGCTGTTGCCGGTACGCCCGCACCCACCGTCAAAATGATGTCGAAGGTGTAGGGCACGCCGATCGGGTCCTTCTGCCACCACTCCTGGAGCGCGAGCCCAGCGCCAAAGGAAGACACAACCTCACGCACTGACTGACTGGTTCCCTTACGCCGATGGATGCGCACCGCCTGGCGGATCTGGTTGCGCTGTACCGCTTCTGGCCAGGTATCGCTCCAGGTATCCAGGGACAACGCCCAGGCCAGCCAGGGCAACAGCTCGACCGGACAGCTGTCAGGTGACCAGACATCTCTAATAGGCACCGGCACATCGCTGATCCGCTTGGCGGCCTGCTCCATAGCCCTCTGATGCAGGGTGGTGTTTGCTGGCAGCAACGTCTTTTTACCCATTCGCGACCCCGTCATGCACAACCACGCCCAAGCAGTGCGCTGCCTGACTGCGGCTCAACACAATGTCTGCCGCCGGGCTGATGAGGTTCACTCGCTCAACGCCGGGCACATGCAGCTCTGCGGTAATGGCGCTCCGGTAGATGTCCCGGCCCAGCCGCTTCATCTCATCCACGAAGGCCTCGGTGTTGCTGATAGCCTCCTGTAAGGCGACCTCAGCGCCCGCGCCGGAGTAAGTGAACAGCTCAGCCTCGATCTCGTAGTGAACGATATCCGCCCCCTGTGCTCGCACACGATCGGTGAGCGGCCGAATCGCCTCGGATGTCAGTGCGCTCTCGACCGCATCGACCAGTCCAGGCGACGCGGTACCGTCACCGATGCGCGACAGCACGCGCAGGGCCACATCACCCGGCAGCGGATCCTGCAGCCCGGCGGCGTGAACAACCTCCAGTACAATCACGTTTGGCGGCAGCTGGCTCTGCAACTCTGGATCCAGTTCGGCATAGGCAAACTCAGGCGAGTCCGCTGAGATGTCCAACACATCGCCGTCAGCGCTCAGGCCGTGGAATATGTAAGCTCGCTCAGGGCCCGCGATGGAAAACCCGTGCATGGCTGCCTGGATCCGGCGCAACAGCTCTTCGTCAGACTCATAGCTGGGGGCAACCGGGGGGTTGGCGTCAGGGTCACCAGGATCAGTCATCAGGCGCTCCACGTCATAGAATGCCCCCAGCTGCTCCAAATCAGACTCTTTTGCATGGGCCAGCATCACGCCGCGCGCGGCTTCGTTGACACGCTGGCGCACCAGAAACTCTCTGTAACTGGTCGTTAAAAGCTGTTTATAGGCCGGGTCACTGGGGTCGGGTTCCGACAATCCAGCGTCCTGCGCCAGGTAGTCGGCCAGCTGCTCCTGGAAGATCGCCTCAACCGACAGCTCCTCAATCACCTGCGGCGCTGGTAGCCGGCTCAGGTCGACCGTTGTGAACTCAGTTTCACCACTCATACACGCTCCAAAGTTACTCGCCGACCATCGGGCAGGTAGACACCTACCAGGTCGAACACAGGGCCAGTCGGGGTCATTTCAGCCAGCCGAACACCCTCCAGGCGAAAGTCTTCAATGTGTTCATTCAGCGCATTGGCCACCGCAGAGGTCACCTCAACCCGAAAACGCTCATCCACGGGATCATCCACCAACTCAAACAGTCCGCTGCCGTACTCGGGGCGCAATAACAGGGTGCCGATCGGAGTGGTCAACACGTCATCGATCCGCTGCCGTAAGTACTCCAGTCCCTCAATGGCCTTGCCTGTTTTTCGGTCAGTACCCCGCATCAAACACCCTCCAGTTCAATGCGGCTGGTGTAGCCGCGTTTGTTCTGGGTGTGGATGTTGCTGGTGATGCGCCAGTCGCCATCGGTGCGGCCGCCGAATCCCTCGAGCGTTATCACGTCCTGGCTGGACAGGTCAGGGCGGCCGGGCATGTGCAGGGTGCCTTCGCGCGCTCCCCGGCGGCTTTCCACCAGGGCGGCGCGGGCTTTGGCCAGGGCGGTGTCTTCGTCCACAAACACCTGGGGCAGCAGGTGCTCGGGCTCGCCACTGCCCACGGTCACCGGTACCCGGCTGGCCAGACCGTAGTCCTGGTAAAACGCCCGCACGCTGCGGTACACCCGGCGGGCCATGTGGTGGGTGCGGTAGGTCGTCACATCGCTGGGGCGAATCACCAGTTTGGGCGTCAGGTCGGCCTCATAACTCACCACCACCCAACGGCCATCCACGGGCTTGAACATGGCGCCGTAGGTCTCGGCCAGGTCGTGAATGAACTGCAGGTCACTCTGGCCCGTCTGGTCAATATGGGCGATGTACACATTGCCCAGGGACGCTGGCACAAATTGGGCCTCATAGCCGTGCTCGCTCACCACCGTGTCCAGGATCTCGCCAAAGGTCTGATTGTTGAAGCTGCGCTCTTTCGGGGCGCGGGTGGCGCTGTTGAACGCCGCCGTGGTGGCGCTGATCAGCAGGTGACTGGGCGGGCCCATGTGGGCGATTTGGTCGACGGCGAAGCGTTTGCGATCCTGGTGAATGTCTGAGTAACCAAGCCGGCAACTCAATGTCGTGCCGTCATCTGGCCAGGGCGCCTCCTCGGGCATGGCCAGCTCAATCTCCAGCGCGTCCGCGTGCACGCCGCTCTGATCCTCCAGGCGCGCTTCGCGCAGGTGATTTTTTACGAATTTCGTGACTTCCGGGTTTTCCCCTTCTATCTTGAACACTGGTTCATGCATTTTCATTGAGAGACCCCATGATTCGCTTGTTTGTACTGTTGTCCCTGCTCGCCCTCACCGCCTGCGCTTCGCTCACCGAAACCACCGGCCAGCCTTATAAAGTCGAGGCCTTTGTAGACGGCGAGTGGGAAGAGCGCTATCCGACCAATGAGCGACCCAGAGACAGGGCGCACGGCTTTTGCGCCGCAGCACCAACCGTCTGGAGAGGCCTTTACGAAACGGTCCGAATCACCGACACCCGCAATGGCGAAGTCCATGAGTTTGACTGTGTCGATCTGCGGCAGTGGGACTAATTCCATATCGGCTTCGCAACCTCCACTTTCTGCTCAATCTCTCCCAACTCCGGCAACGTAATCACCAGGCCCGCCGGTAAAAACGGGCCATGATCCGCCAGCCCCCGATTCGCCTCATACACCGCCTCTACTGAGCCGTTGCTGTAGCCGTAATACTGGCGACAGATCTGGTCCACGGTTTCGCCGTCGGCGGCGCGGTATTGCTGGCTCATGCAGCCCTCCAGTTCAGCGCCTGGCGCAGCAACGGCTGAATGTGCAGCAGCTGATTGCCGCGCTGTTCGAGCATGCGCACCAGGGCGTCACCCGTCGGCCCCGCCTTTGACAGCGGGGTCGCCAACAACGCACGGCCGTCGGCGGTCAGCTGGATGGTGCCGTCGTGCAGCTCCTCGACATAGCCCGCTTCCGCCAGCCAGCTCAAAGCCCGCTGGGCCATCTCGTAATCACCAGCCTCTGGAAGAACGATACTGCCGTGGGTGTGCAGCTTGCTCAGCACCACAGCCAGTGAAACGTCCGCCAACACCTGCTCACGCAGCTCATCATGCTCTTGCTTGGTCATGGTCATCAGTCGCTGTCTCCCGCGTATTCCAGTTGCAGTTGAAACTCGATGCGCTTGGGCGAACCGAATTTGGTGTAGGCAGAGCCGACTTCATCGACTTCCAGAATGGCGTACAGGCCATAAACCACGCCCAGGCCATCCACCAGCAGCCAGCGGCGGCCGCTGCCGGCCATCTCGCGCAGAGCCTGCATCTGCCGTAGGCCGCCCTTGTATTCGGGGTAGATCACGCCATCAATGTGAATCAGCTCCTGGCCTCGGCCGGTGAATTGCAACAACGGCCGCTTGCCGATCCGCTCCTGAGCGGGCCAGGCGAAGCTCGCCTTGCGGTCAATTTGCTGCGGTGAGGCCGTGCCCACGCTGAGCATGTAAGGCCCCAGCATCATCATCACGCGGTCGCGGTTCTTTACCTGGTCGCGTACCGCTTCCAGGCCCTCACGGGCGCGGCTGATGTTGCGCAAACCGCTGACGATATCGACCACTACAGATCCCCTACGGTTTTGATGGATGACCACATATCGCGCCGGCCCAGACGCTCCAGCATCGCCTCCAGCTCGTCCGCCACGTCCCGCGCCTGGGCATCGTTGCCCACCCGCACGGTGATGTTGGGCCGAAAGTCCACACGGTGAACGGTGATGCCACCGGAGGCAGCGGCCTGCCCGCCTCGGCCCAGCAGGGGCTCTGGCAGGGTGACGGTGTCGGCACCGGAATCGCGGCTAAACGCATCCAGCCCCAGCCCGGCCAGATCACGGAAAGCCGACAGAAAGCCGTCCTGTCCGCGCGCCATGCCCGTGGCCAGCGTGTTCGGAATGGCCTGGCCAGAGGCGGTGAGACTTGAGAAGGGGCCGGTTTTGGCGTCACTGAACGGCAGCAGGTCGCGGGCACTGGACAGTACGCCGCGCAGGGCATCCGCCGGGCCGCTGGCCATGTCCTTGATGCCCTGCACCAGGGTCGCTATCAAGGCGCGGCCGTGGCCTGACCAGTCGATGTCGGCCAGCCAGTCGGTGACCTCGCCAAACGCTTCCATCACCATGCCCAGGGGTGAGAGCTTGAACAGGTCAATCAATGCCGACCAGTCGCCGGACACCAGCCGCACCACGGCCCCGGTGACGTCGCTCACATAGTCCACCATGGCGCCCCAGGTCTGGCGCAGCACGGCCAGTGGATCCCAACCCAGAAACTCAACCAACTGACCCCAGGCGCCCGACACATAGCCCGCGAACCGCTCCCACATCTCTTTGAACCAGGGCCCAACCGTCTCCCAGTTGGCAATGATCAGCGCCGCACCAATAGCAATGGCCGTGATCAGCGCCCCGATCGGATTGGCGATGATGGCCATGCCCAGCATTTTCAGGGCCCCGATGATCATGGGAATCTCGCGCACCGCCAGGCCGATCAACTTCACGCCAATGTTGGTGACGGCAAAACCGACATTCAGCAGAGAGAGCACAAACATGGACAGCGGCAGCGCCACCGGCCCGGCCAGTACCGCGCCCAGCCCCAGCACCACAGAATTCACCACGCCAAATTGCTCCACCAGCTCCATGCCTTTCATCACCAGCGGCGTCAGCGTATCCACCAGAGACAACACCTCGCCCTTCAGCATCTCAATATGCCCCGGCAGGTCCGCCGCAAACCCTTCCGCCCAGGCCTGAATGGCGGGTTGATGCTCAATCACCAGCTCGGTCAACTGCCCCATAAGCTCGGTGAACACCGGCAAAAGCGCGCTGCCCACAATATTGCGCACGCCAAACAGAGAGCTGCGCATATTGGTCAGGCCGTCGGCAAAGGCCTCAGAGGCTGCCAGCCCCTCGCCGCTGAAGAAGTGGCCAAAGCGGTGCGCCTGGTCCATCAGGCCATCCAGCGCCTCACCGCCGTCACGCACCAGACGCGACATGTCCATGCCGCTGCGACTGAACGCGGCGGCCGCCAATTGGTTGCGTTCCAGGGCGTCGTCCGTACCCTCCAGGGCCCGCATGTAAATGCGCAACGCTTCGCTGGTGTCATTGGTGGCCATCAACTGGCGCAGCAGCTGCGGCTGCGTGTCCTGCAGGCGAGAGAACAGCTCACCCTGGCCGTTGCGGGCATCGCCCAGGCGGCGCACAAAGCTTTCGAGCGAGCTGTTAAAGTTCGACACCCCGTTACGTTCGGCGGCGTACTGCCAGCGCTGCAACTGGTCGGCACTCATGCCCACCTGGTCGGAAAATTTGGCCATCTCATCGCCAGAGCTGGCGGTGGTGAACGCAATGCCAGCCAGCGACGCCGCGCCCAAAGCACCCACAAACGCCAGGCGTCTGGCCAGTCGGCCGGTGGCGCGGTACAACTCACCGCTGGCCCGTCCCGCCAACGCCAGCGAGCCCGTCAGGCGGTCAAAGCCCATGCGTCGGCCCATCACCTGGGCCTGACGCTGGAACGCCCCCAGACGTGTCTGGATATTGCGCAACGGGCCAGAGAATTGATCCCTGACCCGCAGCAATACCGACAATGCCATGTTGCCGCCTGCACTCACTCTGACTGCCCCCCATTAACCTGCTGATGCCGAGTCGTTGCCTTCTCGTGCCAGTCCATCAATTCGCTGACGCCGCGCCCCAGCAGCCAGTCCGGCTGCCAGTGAAAAATGAAGGCGATGTCAGCGACCATCTCCTTTACATCCGACCAGCTCGGACATCGGGCAAAAAATAGCTGAGCACCGCCGTCAGGCGCGCAATGTCCCGCCCCCCCAGCGTTCTGACTTCCGCTGCCGACAGCCCCACACAGTCACCCATGATGCGCCAGCTCACCTCGCCCTGGGCTTTCTGGCTGCCCGCCTTGAACATCAGGTCAATGTGGTCGCCGGTGGGCTCTTCAAACACCAGGGTGTCCCGCATCTCGCCACCGATCTCTTTCGGGGCCAGAAGCTCCAGCTCCACCCGATCCGCCAGTCCGTCCTTCAGCTCTTCAATGTCCACGTCGTCGCGTTTTTCGATGACGGCCAGGCCGTTTTCAATTTTCACCGTTCGTCACTCCTCAGGTTGTGCGTTAGATGCCCAGGGCATCGCGAATGCTGGCCAGCTGATCCACGCCGCCGACTTTGCGCACCATGCGCTCCACGTCGATCTCGTAGATCTCCTCACCTCCCACGCGCAACACGTAGGTGTTGGCGGCAAAGGTCAGCGTGCTGGTGGCCTTGGAGCCCGGCTGCCAATCGCCACCGTTATCAGTGATGAACCGGCCCGTCAGCTCAGCCGTCGCGCCGCGCACTTCGCCGTCGCTGGCGATCAGTGCGCCGCGCAGGGTCAGCGGAATGTCGGGGCGGCCCATGAGTTTCTTCACCGCCACCGGCACCGTCTCGCCTTCCAGCGTGACCCGCATGGCGGCCATGCCCATGTCCATCTCGGTGGGGGCGTCCATGCCGCCGGCGCGGAACTCTTCGGTCTGTACCGAGATCTCCGGCAGGGTGACCTTGTTGAAGTCTCCCGCGTGGTTGCGGCCATCAACAAAGGCCGCGACGTTACGCATTACGTCTTTCATCAGAGGATCTCCTCAAGGTAATCGTTCACCATGGCGCTGCGGAACGTCAGGCGCTCAGCCACACCAAAGGGTGAGAAGTCGAAGTCAAACACCGCACGGCCCGCCGCCACGTCTTCTGGCGAATTCAGGTCCGGGTCAGCCCAGCACGTGCCGCCCGCAATCCGACCCAGCGCCACCTGGCGGTTGATGAACGTCTGCACGCCACCCACCACGTCTTCCAGGTACGTCTTGGTGATGTTGCGGTCGACCGCCCAGCGGTGCGCCGTCACAATGGAGTCATTGATGATGTCCGCCGTGCGCACATGCGCCAGAAACGCCCACTTCGGGTCGTCAGAGGTGGTGCGGTTGCCCCACAGGCGGTACCCGTCTTCCTGAATCGTGGTGGCGATCTCATCGGCATTCAGCCGGTTGGCCCGGCAATTGGGGTCACCCATGGTGAAGTCGATGTCCCGTGACAGGCCGACAATGCCCGGCACCGCCTGGTTAGAGGGCGAAGTCCACCAACCGCGGTTGTTGTCATTCCAGGCAATCACACCCGCCAGGCGGGCCGAGCTGGGGCGCGTCACGGCCATGTTCAGCTCGGTATCCCACACCCGGTACCACGGGTCATGAAAGAACCCGCGCCGGCTGGAGAAGTCCGACCGCGCCGCCAACGCATCCGCATCGGTGGTGTTCGGGCCATCAATCACCACAATGCCGCGCAGGCGACCGGCGGCACTGATCAACTCAGCGGCCACGGGGTTGGCCAGGAACTGCCCCGGATTCTCGGGATCGTCATCACGCTGATGCGTAAAACCGGTGGCAATCAGAATGCGCGGCGTCACGCCCAGTTGCGACTTGGCCGCCAGCAAGGCCGTAATGCCCTGGTACTGGTCGGTCTCCGCGTCCACACCACCAATCACATTGCTGCGGGTCTCGGCGTCGTCCAGGCCTTCCTGAACACGCACCACCACCACCAGCGCACCGGTGACACTGAGAATGTCTTCCAGGGCGTCAGGCAAAGTGCCTTCGGTACCCAACTGAGCGGCCTTGGTACGGCTGCCGGCAACCAGCACCGGTTCGTTCAGCGGGAACGCTGCCTCATCGGCCTCCGGCGCAGTACCCACCACGCCCACCACGGAAGACGCCGACAACGCAATCGTGCGCGGCCCGCCCTCCATTTCAACTATTTCGACCCCATGCAGAAAATCAGGCATCGTTCTTCACCTCCGTTTTCTTGGCACTGGCCTTCTTGCTGGCCGTCCGCTGTGCGGTGACCTCCAGGTGGGTGCCGGTTAAGTATTTCGCCTGGCGTGGGTGCATTGTCACCACGTCACCCTTGCGCAACGCACGACCCGGCCAAGGGAAGGGCGCTTTGACTGTGTACTGTTGCTCTTGCTGTTTCATCGTCCATTAACCTCGGTTTAAAGGGTCGTTACGTGTCTTGTTCGTCGTAGTCGTCCGGAAAGGCTTCGCCGTCCTGACCTATCCACACCTCGGTGGGTGTCACATCGTCGCCAGCCCAGATGCTGCCGCCCAGGTTGATGACCTGACGCCAGGTCACGGCCCACAGACCAAAGCCCTTGTTGTCCAGCTCGGCGCTGTAGAGGTTTTGCACGCCTTCAATGGCGGCCTGCTCCACCTGGGGCGCCATGCCCCACTGGGCATCCTGAACCTGCACCGCCCACTGGGTGGCCAGGGCCATGGCGTCCCGGCCCCGGTCGGCAGCCCCGCCGGCGTTGCGCGACAGGCAATACGCTGCCCACCGCACCTCAAACGCAATCCGGCCTTCCCCTGGCTGCTCAGTAGCCGGTGGCGCATCCAGTGCCGCCAGAAAAAAACCCGGCGTGGCCATGCGCCCCCGGCTCGGGCCGTCCTGGCCAAATTGCCCCGCGTAGGGCTCACACATCACCAGCCCTGGCAACGCGGCCTTGGCCGCTGCCAGAATGGCATCCTGTACCGGTTCAAAGCTGTACAGGTCGCCCGGCATCAGATGTACCCCTTGCTGTCTTCACGGGCCCAGACCCGACCGCCTGACACCATCTCGGCACCGTCAGCGGTTTGTGGTGATTCGCCAGCGGCGTCCATGCCCAGAGAGACTTCGCCCTTGCTGATGCGCTGCAGCGTCTGCACCGCCGCCTTGTGACGCTCAGTGATCTGGTCCGGGGCGTGATCGTCGTGCAGGTAGTAGCGCGCCATGTCCGCACACAGCCGCACCAGCACCACCGGCACCGACGCCAGCGGCAACTGGTACCGGGCAGACAGGTAACCGTCGATCTCGGCGGTGGCGTCGTCCAGGGCGCGCTCGATCGGGGCGATGTCGATCTCACCACTCCCCGTCACGTCCGTTAACTGGACCAGCTCCGCGTCACCGAACCGCGCCTGCAAGTCTTCCAGCTCGGCGTAACTCACAGCGCTTTCACCATCACGTGCGGATCAGCTTCCAGCTTCGCCAGCTGCGCTGGCGTCACTTCCACGTCCCGCTCGGCGCGGGTCACTTCAATGCCGGCACGAAAGTGGCGTTCGGCTTTGGTGCGGACACGCACGGCGATCGTGCCCGCCTCGGCCTTGGCTTTCGCCTTCGCTTTGGCTTCTGCTTCCTCCTCCGCTTTTGCGGCGGCGTCGGCTTCTGCCTGGACCTTGGCCCTGGCCTTGGCGTCAGCCTCAGCCTGGGCAAAAACCGCTTCAGCGTCCGCCTTGGCCTTGGCCTCGCCGTCTGCATCCGACGCATCAGCCGTCTTGTCAGAGCCATCCGTGGTGGCCGCGTCCGTTGCGGCCGGGTCCGGGCTGTGGGTGTTCGGCTGATCCTGGCCGCCTTCACCTTCAGGCTTTTCGCTCGCCGGGGTGGTATCCGTAGCCACCGCAGCAGTGGCGTCCGCAGCCTTCGACTCCGGATCGGGCGTCTTCGGGTCGGTCGCGGTGTTGGCCGCTTCCGCTTTTTTCTGGGCAGACGCGGCGGCTTTGGTGCCGCCCGTCTGACGCTTCTTAGTGGTCGCCATCTAGTCCGTCCTTACATGATCCAGGGGGTTTCGAGCAGCTCTGCCGTGTTGGCCAGGGTGTTGGTCGCCCCGTTGGCCAGGCGCTCGGCCTTCAGTACTTCGTCGGCCTGACTGCGCAGGGACGGCGGTACCACCAGCATGGTGGGCTTCACCGCCAGTGGACGGCCACCGTCGGCCTTCTGGCTGGACATGGCCTGGCGAGCGGCGGCGTAGTTCGCGGCGTTCAATGGCTGCTGGCTCTTGTAGGCCATCTGCCAGAAACCGAAACCGACGTTGCTGCGCGCCCGCACGCCGTACAGGTACTCATCGCGGATGAACACGTTCTGGTCGGTCTCATCCGTCAGTGCCTGGAAGTTATGCGGAGTGCGCTCCTGGAAGATGAACGGCTTCAAGGCGCGGCTGGTGTCCAGCAGGTACCAGGCGGTGCCGGGGTCGGTGGCCGGAATGTCCTGGTTGCTCACCAGATCCGGTGTACCGGTGCCATCGACTTTCGGGTACACCGGGTGTTCGTCGTCAAAGAAGTTCTGACCGTCGTAGCACAGCTCGGTGTGGCCAGACTTGATCAGCGCAAACACCAGCTCGTCCGGATGCACTGCCGACGCCCGCCCCGCTTCACGGAACAGCGGCGAGTAGATGCCCAGCTCATCGTCTTCGATGTCCGTGCGCTGCACGCCCACGGTGGACTCCCACAGCTTGTTGGTGATCTGATAGCCGTGCGCGGCCATGTCGTTGACCTGGCGATCGCCTACCCACTCCCGAAAACCGGGGAACTGGCCGAGCCAGCCGTAGGTGTTGGACTTGCTGGAACTGCGCACCAGAGTGGCTACCTTGTTCCAGGCGGGGTCGGCCATCGCCGTGCCTTCGTCGAAGTCCGCCCGAAAGGTGGTCATCAACGCAGTGAGAATGTCAGGAGTGATAATCATGATGCTTGCTGAGCCTCTTTAGCTTTCAGAAATTGTGCGTGCGAGACGCCCGTGGCCTTGCACACCGCCATCTCCGACGGGGTGAGCTTGGTGTTGGTGTCCGGCATCTCGCGGCCGTTGGTCTGGGTGCCCGACAGCGCCGCAATGGGCTGGGCCGAACCCAAAAACGACCGCAGCGCGGCCACGTCCTTTTTGCCCAGGTCGCGCGCCCAGGACTCCAGGCCCTTCGTCAGGCGACCGTCGGCCAGGCCTTCCGCCACCAGGCTATCCACTTCCTTGCCGGTGTGGTCAGCGCGCAGCGCGGCAATCTGGCCCTGCAGGTCCTGCACGGCGGCAATGGGCACGAACTTCGTCGGGTCCGGTTCGCCCGGTGCCGCGTGCTCGGTGCGCGCCGCTGCCAGTGCAGTGACCGCTGTGTTCACCGCCTCGGGGTCGGTGTCTTCCTTCAGTCCCAGGGCTTCCAGCGTTTTGGCGTTCAGCACCGCTGCGCCATCGGTCTTTGCTTTCAGCGCCGCCACGGCCGCGCTGATCTCTGCCTCGGTGGCGTCTTTCGACAGCCCCAGCAGTTTCAGGGTTTTTTCATCCACGGGTGTGGTCTCCTCATTGGGGGGTTGATCAGAGTTGAGGTTGAAGCGGGCAGCTGCCAGGTCGGCAATGCCATCAATGGCGGGGTTGTTGGTCACCGCCGCCATGAATAGTTCCTGCACCGCACCGTTCTCGGGGTTAAACGCAAACACGGGGGACAGGTATCGGTACTCATCGTTGCTGATGTACGCCGACGCCTTGGCGGTCCACTGCACATCGGTGGCGTACAGGCCGTCGCCCTCGCGCCACTCCAAGCGAGTGAACCAGCCCGCCGCCGGGGCCGGCTGGCCGCTGGTGTCGGCGTGCAGGGTCTGGTGTTCGTAGTCAATCACAAAGGGGGTCTGGCGGGCGGTGGCCAACGCAATCACCTGGTTGGCCAGCGCGGCGTCCAGGTACCAGCGGCCACCGTCGCGGCCATCACGGGCCTCAAACCAGCCTGCCGGCATGAGTTGAACCTCGGTGCCGGCAGATCGAATGCGGGCCGCTAGCGCGGCAATTTGGAATCGGGTTGTCTTTTTCATGGGGCCACTATGGGCCGTCCCACACGGGCGATGAAGCTGAAGGGCTTCAGCATAGAGAGGGGTGGCGCAAAGGGGGTTTTTGTGACGGGCCTCTGAGAAGCCCTCAGAGACGATCTAGGCTCTGGCGGTGCGTTGGGTCACGCAAAAGCGTTGCGCTTGCGCTAGCCTGTTTAACACCTGTTTAACGGCGATGTTTGCCACTGGCTAGACAGGTCACTGACAAACCGGCCGGCCAGTGAGGCCAATATACGCCATTATTGATGCGTTATCGAGCCAGCGTATCGGCTGTCGGACTACCGCCCAGACCACGCGCCAGTGCCGTGCTCTTCCAGCAGCCTGAGTATCTCACCCCGGTCGCCAGTAGAGAAGCCCAGGAACCGCCGGGCCGGGATGTCGCCCCAGGGTATCGGGCCGCCCTTACTGGTCTTGCCGAAGTCGCCCTTGCCGGCACCGAGCTGCTGCACCGCACCGTAGATCATGGGCGTACCCTGGCGCAGCTCACCACCGCTCACCTGGTAATGGATGGAGCCGCGCAGGATCGTGCTTTCATGCAGCACCTTGGGGTTGCGCTTGCGCAACAGCGTGGCCGCCGTGTTCGGGGCCCAGGCCTGGCCGTCGGGGTCGGTCTGGCTGATAAAGCGATCGTCCACCGAGCGCTGCATGTATTCGCCCACGTCTTTCAGCGCCGCATCGGGGCGGCGACCAAAGCGCACCAGGCGTTCCAGGGCTTGCGACACCTCGCGGGTGTCCACCTGGATGTGTACGCCCGCCATCAGCGATCACCTGGTGCGGGGCCGGGGTCCCGATCGGCCGCCCGACTGACCGACGTCATCAGGCGCCGGGCCAGCGCGTCCGGCAAACGCCTGGCCTTTTTCGCCACGTGGTCGCGCGTGCGCGCCGCTACACTGCGACCCGGCGCGTAGTCCCAGCCGGGCCCCACGCCCACCGGCACCTGCGTGACTTCACCGGTGGCTTTGTTTACGTGCTTATAGGTCTCCAGGACCAGCGGCTTACTGACGGTAATTCCCATGCTCTCCAGGTCGGCCTCAGACAAGGCCATGACCTTGCAGCTGCAGCCCCAGTCGTTAGGTGGAGAAATTAAGTCCCATATTGGGTCATCCGCAGGGCGCACCATGCCGTCCCACGCCAGGTGTTCGGGGCGCGGGTCGGCGCTGCCGCCGTGACGGTACTGCCAATAGGGTCGACGGGCCTGCACATCTGGATCCGTCAGCTGGGCATGACGCCCCGCCTGTTGCGCGGTGCGCAGGTTCGTCTCATAGATCACGCGGGTCCGCCAGTTGCGCGAGCCGTTGTACTCCCAGCCGTAGGTGGCCACCGTCTCATCAAAGTCCTGACGGAAGGTCTCCAGTGTGGTGCCTTGTGATGCCGCCTTATCAACAGCCTGGAATAAGTCATTGATCAGGTCCGCTTTGGTCGCGCCGGCAACCATGAACCCCACATCATGCTGATCGCGCCAGACGTCGGTCCAGCGCTCGGTGGGTATCGACACCTTGTTGCGCAAAAAGGTGATGGCCTCCTCGAATGGCAGACTGCCGTACTTGACCGCCATCAGCCTTCCTCCTGGATCTGATCACGGCCTGCCAGCTCGGCGGCGCTGGTGGCCAGGTGGATGATGCGGGCCAGCTGCTCTTCGGGCATGTCGTCGTACAGGTCGACCAGCCGATCCCGAAACTCTTCCAGCGAACTGACCGACTGCAGCAACTGCCGCACGGGCTCCATCAGACCCGCCATAGCATCGGCACCTTCGGTCTGCAGGCGCTCGGCCCACTGCGCCGGCAGATCGTCGGGGTCGTCCAGGGGCTGCGTGGTCAGGGCGGCCGTGTGCGCTGGCAGGTTGGCGCGGGCCTGCCCCCAGGGGCTGGGGCTGGGCGCTTTCTCGGGCACCCGCAGCAGCGGCTCATCGCCCTCTGGCATGGGGATGCGCAGCTTGTCGTGCGCCCAGCGGGCGGGAATGTCCATCACCGTCACCAGCTTGGGCAGGGCCTCTGAATAGCGGCCCATGTCTTCCGCCTGGCCGGTGTCAAACTGAAACTGCGGCAGGCGCTGCATGGTGGTGTTCAACCGCACCAGCGGCTCCACCAGGTGGCGGCTCAGGGTACGGGCAATCTGGCGGGCGTCACTGCGGGCAATGTCGTGGCGCACTTCGTTGTGGACTTCGCCCAGGGCGTACGCACCGCCACCCGACTCACTGGTCTGGCTGGTCAGGGTGCCGCCCAAAATGGCTTTCGACATCGACTGCTCGGCCCAGTGCATCATCGCCATGAAGGGATCGCTGGACCCCTTCGCGGCCTCTTCAAAATCAATATCCATGCCTTGGGGAATCACCCCGGCAGCGGCGTGGCCGATGCCCACCACGGCCTTCATGAGGGTGGCCTTCTCGGTGTCGTTGGCACCCGCCGGGTATTTACCAATGCGCATGGGCAGGCCGTGGATCTCCAGGAACTCGGCGAAGTCGCGCGCCGAATAGTTCCGGAACAGGTACGGCCAGGCCAGAATGCGCGCCAGGCCACCACGCGCCAGGTACCCACTCTTGGCCTTGTGCTCGTGCACTATCCAGCCCCAGGGGCGCAGCGGCTCACCCAGGCCGTCCAGGGTGCGCAGCAGCAGCTCGTTGCGGCCTTCGGGCTGCATCATGAACCAGTCGGGCTGGCGGTACTCCACGGCCTGGGGCCGCCACTCGCCACCGGAGCGGTCCCACACAATCTCCTGGCAACTGTAGCCGTGCAGGATCGCCGCCGCCGCGTCGTTGATGATGTCCTCCCAGTCCAGGTCACGAATGATGGCCTCGATGCGGGCGGTGTCTTTCTGCTCCGCCGGGGTGGCATCCACCGGCGGCTGCAGGTCCCAGTCCAGCCCCAGCAGCTGACCACGGCGCTTGGACAGCTCGGCGAACAGGTGGGCGTCCTTCTCTTCCATGTCCTCACCCAGGCGCGCCTGGGCAGTCAGGTCGCCGCGCTCGGCGTCGTTGAGAATGCGCGACAGCTTGGCGGGCGTCAGGCCCCGGCTGGGGTGGTCGCCAAACTCTCGCGCCAGGTGACCGACGTTGGCGGTCTGTGGCTCTTTGGCCAGCGTGGCGCGGCGGATGGGTCGGCCCCGATGATCCACCAGGCCGGTGTTGCTTTGGTCTACCATGCACCTTTCTCCGGTATCGAAAATTCAGACGCGTCGTCTTCGTGTGCGTCCCAGCGGCTGGCCGCTTTCGGCACAGCGGTGTATTCAATGGGGGCCGGGTCCTGGCGGCTGGCGGCGTAGGCCAACGCGTAGGCCACAGCGGCATCCCCGTGGCGACCGTCCTGGCGACTGTTGCGCGGCACCATGGCCACGCCATTCACCACGGTCACCGCGCGCAGGTCATCGACAATGAAGCTGTCAGCCGGAATCTCAATGGTGCCGTCTTCAAACGCGGCCTTGAGCGGGGGCATATGCTCCCGGTACCAGCCCTCGGACAGCTTCACTTCCTCGACCCGATGCGAGCCGTAACGCTGCGCGGTCACCTCCGCCAGGTACGCGCCGTTGCCGGTGCCGTCCAGCTTGGCCGCCTGGAAACGCGGAAAGCGATCGCAAATGTAAAACAGGACTTGTTCCTGCTGCTGAAAGGGAATGTTGGCCAACTCCACCACAAAGGGGGTGCGGCGCACCAGGTCCTGGCTGATGATCAATGGCACCAGCACCGTGAGGTCGACGCTGCGCCCAAAGTCTTCACCCAGGGCCATCCACAGGTTGTCAGGCAACTGGACCAGCAATGGCTTCAGGTGCGCTTCACACCAGTCGTGAATCTCGGCGCGGCGTGCCGCCTGGTGCCAGTGCTTGAAGCCGTCGTCTTTCTTCAGGCGCAGCACGGGGATGGTGGCCGTGCGGGCTTCGATCAGCGCCCGTGGCAGCCAGTTGCCGGAGCCCTCGGCAGGTACCACGTCCAGCTCTTCCTGGGCGTCGTCGCCGTAGAAGCTGTAGACGTTTTCCATCCACTCCGCCTCGGCCTCAGCCGTCCACTCAATACCCAGGCGCAGACACACCCGCTGGTACAGGCCCTGGCTGATCGCCTCTTTGAACTCAATGCGCTGCACCGAGCCTTTGCGGCGGCCGGCGCGCAAATCATTTATGAGCTGGTTAAAGGGGTTTTGATCGCCGTTGTGGGTACTGATCACCCGCACCTTGCCACCCCAGATCAACAGGGCCAGCGCGGCTTTGAGCAGCTCGCCCAGCTTGTCATGGAACGCCGCCTCGTCTATGACCACCACGCCTTGCTTGCCGCGCAAGTTCGCCGGACGACTGGACAGCGCGACTACTCTGTGACCGCTCTCGGGGAACCGCACCGTGAAGGTTTTGATGTGCTTGTCACCGTCTTCACCGTCGTCCCACAGGCCCTCATCCACGGCAGACGCCGCGTGGTTGAACACCCGCGCCCACATGGCCACGGCCTCCACGTATTCAATCGCCATGTCCTGGTTGTAGCCAATGTAATAGACGTTCATGCCGCCGGCCTCTTTGGCCGCGCCGGCAATCAGCACATCGTCCGCCGCTTCGGCCCAGGTGAGGCCGGTACGCCGTGACTTCTCACTCACCTTGAGCTGGCTGTCGTCGGCGACCCACAGCTGCTGGTAAGGCAACAGCACCGGCGGGGGTCCGTCGGTGCTGTGGGTGGCGGGCAATACGGTATCGACGGTCGTCATTCAGCAATCCCCAACAGCTCTTTGCGCAGGTTGCTCACCAGGGCCTTGGACATGCCGCCCTTCTTGGCGAACTCGGCGGCCTTGTTGGCGGCCTCGGTGGCCACTTCTTTGCGCACCTCGCGCGCCCACTTCTTCTGGCCCAGGGACATGCGCCCCAGGTCAGCGAGGGCATGACTGACCGTGGCCATGTGCTTGGCGGCTTTCTCTGGCTCATCCTCAGACTTGCGCAGCGCCATGGTGATGCGCATTAGGTTCTCTTGAACCATCTGGGCGGTCGCGCCCATGAGTGCACCCTGAGTGTCTTCATCAGAATCCGCCCACGCCTTGGCCATCTCGGTCGTTTTGCGCACGTCGCCCATAGCCATCTCGAACTCTTCCTGCAGGTCCTTGCCGTAGCGATGCACGGCAGAACGCGACACCTGAAAGCCCTGATCGCTCAGCCAGTTGGCCAGGCCGTCGTAACCCTGAAAGCCGGTGCCCACGAGCTGCTTGTTCAGCTCATCGCGGACCTCCGGTGGCAGGTCGTACACCTTTGAGCGCTTGGGCATGTCAGAGTACTCCGGGGCGCGGGCGGGCCACACCGGGCACCTGGGCGGCACCGCTGGCGACGTCGTTGCCGCGCGATGTCAGCGTGGCCAGCCAGCCGGCGCGCGGCTGCTGAGTAATCACCAGGCCTTGCTCTTCCAGCCAGGCCAGATCGCCCTGCAGGCGGTCACGGCTCACATGGTGGCCATAGGCCTGCTGCAGCTCATCGGTCAGCGAGTACTCGTTGGTGGTGAACAGGTTGCGGCGCGAGAGAATACGCAATATTCCCAGGCGCCGGCCGTCGGTCTCAAAATCCTGGTAACTCATCGTTGCCCCTTCTCTGATAATAGGTATTCATGCAGGCGGCCCAATAGCTGGGTCGTGGCCTGCAACTCCGCCGACACCTGAGCCAGGTGCCGGTTCGTGCTGGACACTTCGTTGCGGAGCTTTTCCAGATCGTCGTGCCCTGGCCGGTTACTCACCGCGCTCTCCACCCGGTCCACGTGTGACTGCACTTCCGTCACCCGCTCATCCACTTTCTGAATAGCCGACGTGGTGGCGCGGGTTCGGGTGGTCCACCACACATAGATGGCGATGATCGCCATAATGATGGTTTGCGTGACGTCCCAAATCAGCCGCGCCGTGTTTGCATCTACCGTGTCCATTCACTTCCTCATCCGATTGCGCTTTTCCAGTCTTGTCTGGCAGTCCAGGCACAGCTCAGCGCGCACAGACAGCCGTCGTTTCTCGGGGATCTCATCCCCACAGTCCAGACAATGGCTCTCGCCTTCTCCGACCTGGTTGTGGTCGGCACGGTGCCGGGCCACCGCCGTGTCAATCTCTCTCTGCTGCAGGGCCTGTGCCCGTTCGTAGTCCGCTTCGTTGAACACAGTGCTCACTCCATTCGTCTATTGCGTCAATGCGCTGCCAGCCCTCGCTGCCCCACGCATGCAGGTCTGACAGGTACCGCGCCACATCGCGCTGGCTGTAGTCGCCTTGCGGCCGGTCAGGGGCTTCCGGTGCCACCAGCAGGCCCGCCGGCACCACACAGAACACCAGCGGTTGTGCGGGCGGTGGCGGTGTTGGTTCGGGTCCGGGCATGGTCCCGCACCCTGTCAGCACCACGGCGACCAACGCCAGGGCCAGTGCCTTCATGGCAGAGCCTCCAGCGTATCGCGCAGCACCGGCGCCACCGGCCCATCGGCCTCAGCCGGCGCGGCTCGGATGCGCTCATTGAGTGCCCGGTAGGCGCGCTCTCCGGCGGCGAGCCTGGCATTCATGTTTCGCACCGTGTCACGGCTGGCCTGCAGCTCTTCGCGCAGTGCCTCAGCACGGGCTTGGGATTCGTCGGCGGCCGCTTGCCACTGGCCAAGGTCGCGCTGCAGGTCACTCACCCGGCTGCGCAGGTCGACCGCCTCAGAGCGATGCAGCAGCACCGTGGCCTCGGCCTCAGTGACGGCGCGCTCAAGGCGGTTGGTCTGGTACCCGTGATACAGGAAGCCCACGCCCCCCAGCACAACGGCGACAATGGTGCCGCCACCCAACCACTTCACCAGGGCGCCACCCAACAGTCTCACGGGCATACGGCACCCCCATGCCAGCCGGCACGTCGGTAGGTGGGTTCAAGCTCCAGCAGAATGCGCCGTGGGTAATGACGGTTTTCCGTGCGCGCCCAATCAGCGCGCGCGGTGTGGTGCTCCACATGGTCAAACCAGCGGTCGGGGTTGTCGCCCGCCTCCGTAGCCAGGCGACGGTCACGGGACACCCAGCCGGGGCCGCCGTTGTAACCAGACAGGGTCATGGCCCAGTGATCACAAGCGGGTATAGCGGCGTCGTAAACGGGGTTTATGCGCTGTTTAATGTGGCGGTTATAGACCAGCATGGCGCGCAGCGACCACGCCGGACTGAACGGCGCGGCACGGCCCAGAGACGGGTACGCCTGGGCGATCCACTCGGCAGTGTCGGGGGTGAACTGGGCCAGACCATTGGCAAAGGGGCTGCGGGCGTCAGGCCGCCAGGTGGACTCCTGGTGGATCTGTGCCGCGAACAAAGCCACCGGCGCATTCAGGCCGAACTCCTGTTGCGCCAGACGGGTCAGCTCGCGCTGATGACCCTTGGCAGCGGACGGGATCGGCTCGGCGTTGACCGGGGCACAACTCACCAGCAGCAATACCAGCACAGACCAAACCATGCGGATCATCACGCTAGACCCCCAGGCCCAGTGCCAGAATGGCAGCGGCCATGATGCCGACGCGCCGGAGTGTGGCAAGGCTGGCCTGGTGGCGCATGGCTTGCGCGCCTTGCGTCTGATCTTGGCGGGCTAGTGAATTGGCGATGTCGAAGAGCATGCCCGGCCGGGCGTAGTGAAACACACTGCGGTCGATCCAGTAGCCCAGGTACGCCCCCAGGCCCAACTTGCTGAGTGACCACACGAGCACGCCAATCTGATGCGGGGCCAGCCAGGCGACGATGCCGGCAAACACGACGCCCGACAGTAGCCACGGCCAGGCGCGCATCTGGTCGATGTGACTAACGCACCAGTAGCCCACAGCCACAATAATCGTCCAGACGAACACGCCCAGCGCCACCGCAGGCAGAGCATCCGGAAACGCCGCCCAGGTGATGGGAACCGCCAACGCACCGGCCAGCAGCAGGAAAGGATTTGCAACAACAAGGGTGAGGTATTTCAGTAGTGTCTTCATGCCCCTGACGGTAGCGGGGCGAGGGGGTCAAAATAAGCTGAAGGGCTTCAGCAGAGGCTTAGGTGGGTGGCCGGCCCGGTTGGCTCAACGGGTGCCGGCAGACTGATAACCGAGCCAGGTTCGCGCACAGATTAGCGCGACCGGGGGAGAATAACAAACCGGCTTATTGGCCAGCCTCGGCCTCTACGGCCAGAATGCCTTTGCCGGTAATGGAAAACTGATAACCGCTGCGCTCAATCTGGCCGAGCTTCTGCAATGCCACCAGGTGAAAGTCGATGTCTCCGGCAAACGCGCTACGCAGATCGTTCTCAGCAATCCAGCCCGCTCGGTAATTGCCTGGCCGGCACTCTGCTTGCAGTCGGTCATAAAACATCACCAACAGGTCGTGGCGGTTTTTCTGATTGGGGTGCATGGTCGCTATACCTCACTTTCGGTGGTGTCGGTTGAAAACAGATCCATCTGATCCTGATTGGCGTGGACCTGCGCCAGAATACTGTACACCTGGCGCTCTGTCAGCCCGAACCGCAACGCCAGGCGCGCGGCGCCCAGATGGCGCGCCTGCCAGATCTCCGTATTGCGCACGCCGCGCAGGGCATGCAGGCAACGGGCGACGTTCAACGCCTCGCCGCCAAAGTGTTCCGCTAATAACATTGCTGCCTCCTGGCCCAGTATGGTCACCAGCTGGTGATCAGCTGGCATTTGTTGTGGCACATACACACGCACGCCCGGCAAAGCTTCCACCAGCTTGAGGGCCGACTCCAGGCCAATGGCATCAACAATCTCGGCCAGGCTTTCTGGCAGGTTGTCGGCGCTGAGGCTTTGGTAGGCGTTCATGATCAGTGCTCCTGCAGGGCTCGCTGGGTGATCTGCTCAGACAGGTGGCTGCACACCTGGCGCAGGGTGCGCCGGTTGCGCTCCCAGCCTTTGCCCAGTTGAGTGTTCATGGCCGCAAAGTCTTCACGGTTCAGGCCCAGTTGCCGCAGGCTGTCATCCACTTCACTCAGCAGCGCGCGCTTCTCTTGCTCAACGTGCAGCGCAGCAATGATGGCGCTCAGGTGTTTGGGCTGACGCACCCATGCCACCTTCTCGACACCGGCCTGGCGTTTTGCGATCGCATCGGCATAAGCCCAGGACAATTTCATCTCGGCCAGTTGCGCCTCAATTTTTTGCAGCTGCTCAACTCGGCTGAGGTTGTGTGGCGTGCCTGGGTGTTGCGCCACTCGCTTGCGAGGCTTGGCCTTGAAGCCGGCACTGCGCAAATGGTCCAGCACCTGCTGGCGGCCAGCCACCGTCAGCAGGGCCGCAGAGCGGACGCCGGCAACACGCTCGAGCATGCCCCGGTAGGTGTCTTCGTCCATGCCCAGTTGCTTGGCGGCCAGGTGGATTTGGGCGAGTTCGCGGCGGCGCTTGTCGGCTTGGGCTGTCATTGGGCAGACTCCTCTGTCAGCTCAAGGTCCGGGAACTCACGCTTCAGGTGAGCGATCAGTGTGCGCGGGCTGTTCCACCAGGGCATTAAGGCCACCACCTTCAGTGCAGTCATTTGGTCCGCCTTCCGTTTGCCGAATGCACTCTTGATCTTCTTGTAGTCCTTGAGCGAGTAGGCGCGGGTTTTCACGGGTCGCCAGAAACGCCCCTCGGGGTGCTTTGGTTTGCGGTCGGCATCGACCTCCCACCACTCGCGCTTTACTTCTCCCTCTACGCCAACCTCAATCACCAGGCGTTCTTTGTACAGCCGCTTGCGCAGGTTGACGGTATACCCGTCAGCAAGCACGTCGGCACCCGATGAGACGCCCTGCAGCTTCTCCTCCAGTTGCTTCCACTTATCCATGAGCGGCCTCCTTACGCAGCTTATTCAGCCGACTGTGTATGCGGTTAACCACCGACTTCTGCAGGTGCGGTACCGCAAGGGCCGCCCGCAGCTGATCCACGTCGAAACGCTTCACAAGGTCCAGGCGAGACTCGACATCCACGGCGCCATGGCCGCTCTGATCCATGAATGGGTTCTGCATGCTCACCTCCTTACACCGCCGCCAGGTCAAGCGGTACCGGCAGATACTTGTTGGTTTTGCTGTCACGCCGATAGATGCGCACATACACCGCCGTGCCCTGTGACTGGATCGAATCCTTCAGCGCCTCCATCGCCCGCTGCCATTCGTCGTCGTCAATCTCCAGCCGCAGCAGCTCTAAAATCGCCGTGGTCTTCATCTGCCCTCTGGCGTCGGTGCGAAACGCGCGGTCGACCAGGGCGCGGATGTTGTCGTTAGCACCTTCGCTCCAGCGCATAATGCACTGGTTCACCAACTCTTTAGCGGTCTCCAGCTCTTCGGTAAATCCGATCAGCTCGGCATAACTGCGCTTCACCATGTACTCGCCGTTGTAGGTGGCAATGCTCACATTGCCCTTGCGGCCGCCCATCTTCACGTCGTACCGCTCGGCACTGATCGACACCAGGTCCGCAATCTCATCCAGTGCCCGGCGCTTGAACTCACCGAGCCGGCTGTTCAGCTTCAACGCTTCCTCCACCAGATCACGGGCGATCTGGTCGCGCAGCTTGTCCTGCTCACGCACCTGGCTTTCAGGCACCAGGTGGCCGGAGGCGTTCATAAGATAACCGGCGGGGATCTGGTCGTGGGTGTGTTGTTCAGTCATGACATTCAACCTCAGGTTGTTTAAGTGTGGTGGCCACGGCCGGAACCGCAGGGGTGCGGTCCAGGCCTGAGCTTTTGTCCAGGCACGGGACGCACAGGCCAGCCACCCGGTGGTGGTCGTACAGGCCGCAGCAATCGCATGTGCCTTGCGTCTCAATCACGTGAAACTGGATCCGTAACTGGTCGTCAACGGTGTAGCTAACCCACCCCATGCGCTCCAGGGTGAACAGGCGATCAACCGCCACGCGGGGCGCCAGGTCCAGCGCTTCACAAACGTCAAAGGGGCTGGCCTGTTTGCGCTTGGCCAGCAACTGCAATACTGCCTCAGCCATGGTGCACACCTCCCACTTTCCGCTTCTGGCGCAACCAGAAGTTGCCAGCCGTGCGGCGCGGGTACCGGCGGTGGCGCATCTGCTCCACCACATAGCCATTGCGGCGCGGCAGATGCGCGATCTCGACCTCAGCGTCTTCCTGCAGCAGCTCCTGATCGTCGCGCTCAGCCTCTGCCAGGCTTTCGGCGGTGGCCTTCTGGGCCGTCATGAACGGCAGCACCTCATCACCGGCCTCGGCGTCTTGCTTCAGATAGGCATCAGGGTCTGAGATGAACACGCCGAACGGCAGACCGCGACGGCGGTACAAGCGCTCTTTGATGAAAACCTCACCCCAGTATTCAATGTGTTCGTCGCTGTGTGTGTTCATACCGCACCTCCCGAGCCGTTTTTCTCGGCCTCATTTATAGCTGTCAGCAGGGCATGCTGAAGCGCACGAGCATCCCCCAAACTCAACGCCACCCGTGTCCAGTCTGGGGTAGCACCCAACCGCTCATCGTATTCCGTATGGGTTTCCACCGTGATAGGAAGGTCCGGCAGTAAGCGCGTGTCTGTGCGTACCGATATGGTGGTGGTCCGATCACACATCTGCTGGACAACCTGGGGCTTATCAATTGACATCATTCAACCTCTCTAACTGACTATTGGGGCATCCACTACGGCAGGCCCGATAAAGACGCACACGCTGTGCGTTGGTTGCGGCAAACGGTCGGCGCTGACAATCAAGGCATTCGCGGGTCGAGATCTCACCCAACACCGGACAGTTAACCGACGACCCCATCAGCTCGCCCTCCACGCGGCGCTGCAGCTTGCTCAGGTCGCCGGGGTAAACCCCTTTCAGTGCCTGGCTCACCATGGACGACGACACCCCCAAGCGTTGCGCCATGCGGTTCTGGCTGGTGTGTTTGCATTCCTCACGCAGTACTTCCATCCAATCACTCATCGGTCTGGCCCTCCGGTGTCCATACCACCTGCTCGGTGTTCGGGTCCCACACCTGGCGTACCCGTTGAATCTGTGGGGCTTGCGGGCCTGTGTAACGGGTCTTGAGTAAGCGGTACCGGGCGGCCTTGTTGGGGCCACCCTTTTCCATGCAGACCAGATACCCGGCGCGGTGCAAGTACTGGCAGTAGAAGTTCGCCTCACCCGGCGCCACCACCAGTTCCTCAGTGCTGGCCTGAACGGCCAGCTCGTGAAAGGTGAACTGCCCAATGATGCGCATGGTGCGCCAGAGCTGTTCACGACCCCGGCCCTGGGTAACGTGACGGCCGTCCCGGGTAACCCGGGGCGCTTCTACGCCCACATCATTAATCAAAGTCCAGCGCACGGGTCCGTACCGGTTGTTTTTGCGCTCCGGCTCCTGGCGGTCCAGATACCCGGCGCGCTGCAGACCCATGACGTAGGTGCGCAAGGTGCCCTGGGTGATGTTTGTCTTTATCTCCAGATCCTGAATGGTGAAGGTGCGTATGGCCCGAATGGCCTCCCACATCACCTGGCGGCCCTGCGGGCGTTTCTTGTCGGCGGTGAGGTGTGCCGCTTTGCGGCCCAGTGGCAGCTTGCGCATATCACACCCTCCGCTTCGGCGCTTCGCCGCTGTAGAGTGGACGGTCACCCCAGGTGGCCAAATCAATGAAGTCCAGCCCGTCAGACAATGCCGCCTGGCGTACCGATTCCAGATTGACGCAGATCCGACGGGCAGCCCCTCTCGATACATCAGAGATGCGGGACATCAGATCATCCGCTATCGCCACCTCTGAGCAATACATCTGCGCCAGTGCCTGAGCGTCGTCCAGGTTGCACGGCTGTGCCGGCACCCAGGAGAGCATGCGGTTGTGGAACCGTTCCCACTCGCGCAGCTTGGCCGGCAGCATCTCTTCACCAATCAGCAGAATGGCGGCGTTGCTGCCTTCGTAGATGTCGCGCACCACTTCGACCGCCTTCTTGCTGACGATGTGATCCATCTCATCAATGATCAGCGGCCGTTGGCTCAGCACCAGCTGCTCGCTGATCTGGTCCGCCATCTCGTACAGCGTCTTGGCGGGGGCAATGCCCATCTCGGTGATGATGGCCAGCAACAAGGCCTTCTTGGTCCAGGAGCTTTTACACTCCACGTAGTAGGCCCGGTGCCGGTTGGCACAGTAGGCGGCGGCGGTGGACTTGCCCCAGCCGGACGGCCCATAGAATGCAACCAGGCCGGGCAGGTGCGCCGGTCGATCCAGGGCACGCTCCAGGGCTTCGTTGCACAGCCCCACGTTCTGCAACGGGGCGGTGGTCAGGCCGCTGTGTGGATTGACCGGGTTGAGGTTTTGCGTCAAACTTTGTTGCGTTGTCATGTCAGTACTCCATCGGATTGACATCATCGCGCCCGTGCCGATACACGGGCGCACTTCTTTAAACGCCGGTTAGGCGTCCTTTACTTGCAGGTTAAAGTCCGCATAAAACGTTTTCTGGGACTTGTAGGCTGAAGACTGGGGAAAGTGCTTGTGGAACCGGGCCTCCGCGTCTGAAGGCACATGGCCCGCCGCAATCTGCCGGTCCAGGCGCACCCACCGCTCATACTTATCTCGATTCGATTCAATCGCCGTTACGGGCGCTTTGGGCTTGTTTTTCTCGGCCTCAAACTGCGCCTTGAATTTCGCTTTTTGCTCGGGCGTCATTTGCTGCTGCGCATCAACCTGAGGCGCTCCGGTACGGCGCGCGCGGGCGGCCTTGCCAGCCTGCTCAAGCCCGTCGGTGGTGTAGCTCACACCCGCATGCGGCATCATGGAGACGTTCTCCGCCTCTTTGCGCCGGGCATCCATCACCACCGCACCAATGTTCTTGTTCACGCTCTTGCGGAACTGGCCGAAATCTTCACGCTGCGACTTCAGGAATTCTTTCTGGAACTGCTGGGCAGCTCGGGCCCGGTCCTTGCGAGAGATCCCCAGCAGCTCGGCGCACTCGACCACCGCCACAAACTCGCCGTCCACGTAGGCCGTCAGACGGCCAATGTCCTGCTCATCACGCTTCAGCTCAGCCTGCTTACCCACGTGCTCAAACAGCTCCGGGGCGTCGTACTGGTGGTTCTCAAAACGGATGCCTTTTTTGGTGATCGTGCGCCAGCCGCCAATCTCTTCCAGCAGCAGGTCCAGGGCGCGCTCATCGTGTATCTTGTTGACCGGCTCTTTCCAGGCGGCGGCCACCTCAAAGGGGCTGCGGCCGTCCAGGCCACTGTGCGGGTCCCGGCCATACGCATAGTCGGCCCAGTCGTCCAGCAGCTTCTGGAACTCTTCGGACGTCAGGCTCACTTCCACCACCTCATCCTTCGACATGATGCGCTGGGCGAAGCTTTTGCGGCCCTCAATCACCTTGCGATCAGCCACGCTGTGGCCGATGTAGCCGGGCAGCATTTCCACAATACTGTGGCTCATGGTCTTCAAGGCACGCTCAATGGTGCCCTTCTGCTCAGACGCAAAGGGCAGGCACAGCCGCTGATCAATGTCCAGGCTGCGCACCACGCTCTTGAACTGGTGTGACACGTAGTCCGCGCCGTTGTCGGTGACGATGGCTTCAGGAACACCCCAGTCCAACAGCGCCCGGCGGAACACCTGGCACACCGCCGTGGCGGTCGAGGTTTTGGAGACCAGCGGCTTGAGCCTGCGTGTGTACATGTCGATCACCGCTATCACGCTGTGACGGCCGTCTTTCAGCATCAGGTCGCCCGGCGTGGAATCCAGCTCCCAGCGCTGGTTCAGCCGCTTCACATCCTCATGCTGCGAGCCGACCGCCGCCATGTAATTGTTCTTCCAGGCATCGGGGTTGGTCTCGTACATGAAGTACTGAGCATTCTCTTCCTGCCAGTGCTTCATGTAGCGCTCAATGGCCTTGACGGAGACCGTGTTTTTGTCCGGGTGATCGGCCTCCAGGTATTTCTTGATTTGCGTCGGCGTGGTGTGCGGATTGGCCAGCATCATGTCGTGAATGACCTTGGCCAGACCCTCGACCTGCAGCACTTTGAATTGGCCTTTGCGTGTGCCATGGCCATCCACCAGCCCCCACAAGCCTTCGTCTTTGTAGTCGTAGTGCCAGCGCTTCAGGCTGCCCACGTGCAGGCCGCGACCACCGCCGTAAGTGGGCATCCAGTCCCAGACCGATTCCGGCAGATTGATCTCGCCGGCGTTGGCCAGCTCGGCGAATTGTTTGAGTGCCGGGCGCAGCGGCAACTGGCGTCGTCTCTGGTAGTCCCACAGGGCCATCAATACGGTTTCACGGGCCTTGGCGCGCAGGCGTTTCGGACTGTCGGACGGCAGGGCTGAGAAGCGCTTCAGGCCCTCCTGTTTGGCCGCCTGGACGGCCCGTTGTTTTTCCTCACGCTCCGCCGCCAGGCGGCGGGCATGGGCGGCAGCGTTGCCACCTGATACCTCTGCAGGGGCCATCTCGGCAGCGCCCCGGTTCAGAGCTTCCTGCGCCGCCTCGCGGGCCGACAGCTCGGCAAGCGCTTCGCGCACGGGCTTGGGCAGTGAGTCCACTGGGTAGTGGCGCTGCAGGCCGCCATTCGTTGACACCTCCTCGAATGGCCACCTCTCTTTATCAGCGCGTCGAGTGATGGTCGATGGGTTCTTGGCCAGAGCCTGCGCTATGCGCTTTCGTGTCACCACCCGACTCATGCGCACTCCTCCTGCCACCGATAACCGGCGTCAATGATGAGATGCGAACGGGCGCTCAAGATGAAAATGTCGGGGCCGTCGCCAGGGTATAAAAACGCAAACCCCAGACCGGCCAGCTCACGCGCAACACGCCGCGCAACGTGCCGGCCTTTGCGGGAGAAGTACCAGATATGGGTGTTCGCCATGTTCAAAAAATCGTGGTCGTACCCGGTGCCGCCGGCGCTGCCATAGGCCAGTTCCAGCGTGAGGTCGGTGCCGGTATCCACTTCCAGCATCATGTAGGGCCGATCGCTGCGGGCGCGCAGCCGTTCAGGCATGCCTTCAAGGTACTGGCTATCTATCCAGCACTGGCGCTCGCTTATGATTGTTGTCATTCCATCTCTCCCATTATTCGCTTCAGTTCGCGGATTTTTTTGGCCGCGTCTTCCTTTACCCGTTCCAGCTTGCCCAGCTCATTGGTGAGCGTGTCTTTGCCCACCAGCAGACGGGCGCCGCGCTTCTCGGCCAACCAGGTGGTCAGCGCCAGGGTTTCGCACGCACTCTCCAGCACAGCGGCTTGATGAAACGGCATGTTGTATGCCTCGCGGCTTTCGCTCGACCAGGCATCCACCATGTACTTGGACACCTCTTGTCCGGTCAGGCGGCTCATGCGGGCAGCCAGTTCATACCGGTCCACGCCCGAATCCTTAATGACGGCACTCACCAGGTGGGCGACTTCGGCGCGGTAATCCATGCTGGCCGGTACCGGCGCCACCGGCGTCGGTATCAGGAACATGTCATCGGTTAAAGGATCCCGGCGGCGCATGTCTAAATCCGCTCCCCGTTATCGACATTGCGCTGGTGGTAAGGGGTGGTATCCTTTGGTTTCTTGGTAGCAGACTTTTTAGGGCGGCCCATGCGGCGGGCGGGCAGGCCGTCTTTCGTATACCGCTCAGGGAAAAGCTGCTGCGGCGTAAGGCCAACGGCGTCCGCCATGATCTTCTCCATGCGGGGGTAAGGGATGTCGAACGCCCGGTACAGAGTCTGGCGCGCCAGGCCCTTTTCCCGGGCCACGGCAGCCAGTGAGGTGCCCTGTATGGCCACTTGATAAACGACCCACGCCCGTCGCTTGGCGGGGTCACGTAATAGGGCTTTGGTGGTGCTGTCTAATATAGTCATGGGTTTAGACATTAGCACTCAATTGAGAGCATAACAACACTCTTTAGACGCGCAACACCTTAAATTTTGTACTCATTGGAGTGCTATTCAAATAATGTCAATGAAATCAAAGAGTTGCCCTAGGTGTTGCGCCGATAACAGTGGTGTTGCGAAAGTGCGGCATAAGTGCGACAGAGGTGTTGCGCATGGATGAGCTAATTGGCAGTCGGCTAAAGAGTGTAAGAAAGGCGCTCGATTACACTCAAAAGAGTATGGCTGAAGCGGTGGGCAGCAAGTTTCGCTCTTGGCAACAGTATGAGGGGGGTAGTCGCGTGCCAGGCAGTCAAGTCATTGCTGGCTTAGTAGAACAAGGCATAAACGCTAACTGGGTGCTGACGGGACATGGCCCTATGTATCTGAAGGATCTAGGGAGCGCAGGCTTTGACGAAACCCTTATGAGGGTTGTGATAGAGGCAATCGAGGAGGCCATGGAAATGCTGGATCTGGAAATTACGCCAGCCTCAAAAAAGGCAGACCTGATCCTGGCGATCTATGAGATGTACAACGAAACCGGCGCCCAACCGGACGCCAAAAAGGTAATAAGGCTAATAAAAACAGCAGCTTAGTGAGGTAGTATGACTGACGACAAGGACCACAAAAAGATCAAAAACAACGTCACGCAGATGTTTGGTGAGAACATCAGGAAGAAGAAATCAGCTGAGCCCGACCGCCCAAACATAGGCGGCAGTAGCAACAGCATGAGTGGCAACAGCTTTAACGTGGGCGGCAATGCCCAATTTCACCAGGGCGATATACATCACCACGCTCCCAAAAGGGTCAGTGTGAATTTCACACCTGGCCCTGAGCACATCACGCCCAAACAGGCGCGCGACATTCAGCGGACACTGGATGACCTGGTGAGGGCCGAGGAGGCGGCCACAGGGGTCCCGCCCGCCAAGCTTTTCCCGAAGTGGCACCGAGTCGTGCGTGATCGGTATGACGTAGAAACCTACCGGGCGATACCCACCCACCTGGGTGATGACGCACTGGCCTGGCTCAAACAAATGAAAGCCATTAAGCGCCGAGATGCTAGTGCTGCAGGGGCTAGAGTCGATCATAGCCGCAAAGAGCTGTACACAGCCATATGGGCACGATCCAAGCAACTAGGCCTCAGCAAGGGTGACGTGTATCATGAGGTCAAGCAACGGCTAGGCCTGCAGATCAGCAGCCTGACCAAACTCAGCGACGACCACCTGCAGCGCCTTTACGACTCTATAATGAGCCGTTAAACACCGCTTACAAATGTGTCCCAAGTCTCGCGTCGTATTGACGATATTCTGAATATTCATGCGACGCGACAATTTTTACCGCTGCTCGGTTCCAGCTCCAGCAATGCCGCATGAACACTGGGCTCAGCCCACATGCTCCCGACAAGTCCCACTTAGTCCCACTGTTCCCAACCCATCTGTCACCTCACAGCTGCTGCGTGAGCAGGGCAACCAGAACCGTCGGTTGCAGGAAGCCCATCTGGAGCAGGAGCGCCTGAATCTGGAGCTGGGGCACGTCACACGCCAGCGCCGATCATTGCAGCACCGGCAGACCGATCAGAACCGTGCCATTCTGCAACTGGCTCAGCAGTTCGAAAAAATCGCCGGCACTGCCAGCCAGAAAGTCAGCAAGACCCGCATCGACCCGGTGGTGAAGTCACAGCTCAGCTTTCTGCATGTGATCTGCAATGACCTGGTGGAGTTGCTGGAAGTCGAAGTCAGACACGACAGCCTGCATGAAGACCACTTTGTGGTAGACCATGAATTGCAGGCTCTGGTGGCACGACTGCATGAAGAGAACCGCCTGCCGGAAACGGTGTCACTGCAACATGAAGATGCAGACATCAGCGCGCGCACGGACCGTCGTGTGTTTCTGCGCGCCGTGGAAGTGGGGCTGGCCACCATGTCCCCGCTGTCTCAGGGCAAGCCCATGCAGGCCGGCATGATCAGCTACCTGCATGCTGAACTGGACGACGTTGTCCAGTTCACCTTCACCGCCTTCGACTTCACGCTGAATGACATGGATGCCAACCAGTGGTTCACCCACTTCCAGTTGCACAGCAGTGAGGACGGGCGCTATCTGGGCCCGGGCCTGGGCATGTTGCTGCTCAAGCGCTACGCGGAACTGCTGGGTGGCGAGGTCCGTGTCTCTGCGGAACTGAACGATCAGATCAGTGTCTATCTGACCCTGCCGCTGCGTATCAATCAGGACGATGAAGAGGAGGTCTGAGCCGACCTCCTACCCTCCTATCGCCCTATCACGCCTGTACCCACGCACAATCAGCCCAGGCGCAGTCTGCCGACCCGTGGTTTACCACTCACGGGCCCCGGCAGGCATCTGCCGGGCTGAACTGTAGTCATCAGCCCAGTCAGCACCAATTTCATACACCGTCAACTGGCGCGCATTGGTATCGAACAGCCACTGGCGTACAAAGAACTGCCAGCCGTCCATATTGGTGCCTTCGAGGGTGCGCGCCTGCTGCAGACGGCCATTGAAATGTGGCCGGCCAGCAGTGATGTCGTCCCAGTGATAGGCCGCCAGCGCCGGCAGCGTTGATGCGGCATCACGCAGCAGGTCGGCGCGGCGCTGGGTACTGGCGCGGAAACGTTCCGACGACAAGCCCTCGGCAGCCAAGGCCAGTTGCACCCAGAATGTTTCCAGATAGAGCCCCAGGCGCGCCGGGTCCTGAGTCTGACTCGACAGTTCGATATCCAGACCGGTATAGCCCAGCGGTGCCCGCAGTGCCATATTGAGCTCGCCGCCGAACTCCTCACCGCGCACGGCCATGGTCAGGGTTTCTTCCAACCACGGGAAGGTCCAGTCGGCCAGCGTGCGCTGACGCATGTTGTATTCCGGCACCTGCAGCACCCGGCTGACCTGGGAGCGGCCGCCGTTCAGGCTCAGCTCGGCCACCCGATGACCGGTATCCAGGCGCCACAGTGTATCCGGGCGCGGTGGCACTTCGGCCATATGCTCGGCAGGCCGCTGGGTTTCCAGCCATTCGGCGAACCGCCCGGCATCCTCGCGCGGAATACGACCACTCAGCAATACGGTGTTGCGCAGTCGGCCCAGGTCTTCGGGCTGCGGTACCGGCAGCAATCCGGCCCGCTCCCGCATCAGGCGATCAGGTTGCCGCACTTCGGGCATGGCCTCCGGCAATTCAACCGCCAGGCCTTCCAACTGCTGAATCAGGTCATAGAGCCAGGGTTCTACTTCCGGCCAGCGGTCGGTGTAGTGCCAGGTCACGCCCTGGTCGTCAACTTCAACGCGCAGCCCCTGCGCCGGTGTGCGGGCATGATGATCGGTCCAGATAATCTGGTTGCTCCAGCCGGGGCCGTGGCGATAGGCCCAGCGGCGCCAGCGTTCCTGCTCCCGCTGATCAGGGCCAATCGGGTAGTGCACACGCACATGCGCAGAGGCCAGCGTGGTGCCGAATCGGTTGTCTTCATAATGCCAGACGGTGGCACCCTCTTCATCCAGCAGCAGGCCCGGCTGCCAGCCCAGCAGTTCATATTCGTTCGGGTCCACCCCGGGCAGATCATCGCTGCGCTCGGGCTCCGAGCGCGGCAATTGCAGAGTCAGGGCCTGCGTCAGATCCGGTTCTGGCAGCGTACCGGCAGAGGCAGCCGCATTGCCGCGCAGATCCAGTTGCAGCAGCAGCGTCGGGTCCAGATCCAGATCGTACAGCGTCAGTGCTTCGGCAACGCGCTCTTCACCGGCAATACGTGTAATCCGGGTGGGCGCCGCCGGATGATTGAGCAGCTGTGCCAGAAAGCTGGCCAGGGTACTGTGCAGACGATTGAGGTCAGCTGCATCGTTGGAGGCCAGGTCGATATCCAGAATCAGGAAATCATCATTGAAACGTGCCTGCAGGCCTTCGATGATGCCGGCATTCTGCAGTTGCCGAGTGATGCCTTCCTCGTAAGGCTGGTTGAACCAGTTGACCAGGCGGTCGGCACTGTCCAGCTGTTCGGAGCCCAGCCGCCAGGGATACAGCAGACGCAGATCAGGTGCCTGCGGGTGCAGTTCCCGATTCACACTCACCGGCTCGGTACGGGCATCGGGCAAGCCCGCCACCGGGCCTTCCGGCAAGGACTCTGCAGACGGCTCTGCGGCCTGGTCACGCAAACGGCCAAAGGTCTCCCGGGCCAACGCCTCCAGCTCGGACAGCGGCATGGGCGCACGCAGTGTGATCTGCATCAGGGGGGCCGTCAGCCGGTCATCTGCGTAGCGGGCCAGCTCACGCGCGACGGCTTCATTGCTCATGCCTTCCCAGCCTGCCATGTCATGCTGCAGCGGCGGCAGGTCGGGCAGTCCCTGCTGCAACAGGGCCGATACCCGGGCGACCTCTCCCGGACTCATGAAGTCATAGGCGGCGTCCAGGCCGGTCAGTTGGCCCCGCTCATAGGCAATGCCTTCCAGCGGCAAGGTCGGGGAACGCAGCAGCCGCGCGACATAGTCGACCTCTTCGGCAAAAGCGCTGGGACTGGTCTGGTACTGGATATGAGTATGCGTGCGGTCAACTCGGGTACTGACCGCACCCAGCGGATCGCGCAGAGCCCGGGTTTCCAGGTGGCGGTAACCGGAGTCACTCTCGCCGTAGAACAGCACCCGGCTGAACAGCTGATGCCTGGCCGGCCAATCCTGCGGGTCTTCCACCGTGCCCGACAGCCAGCGCCAGTCCAGACTGGCCGCCGGCGCATCCGGGTCCGAGACCACCTCGACTTCCATGCCGTTGTCGAGCGTCAGTTGTCTGGATTCCGCTTCCGTCAGACGGATATCCGCAGGCTGGACAGACCACCACCACAGTCCGCCCAGCGTCAGCAACACCAATACCACCACAGCCAGCAGGCCGTGCAGAAACCATTTTGTCAGCACACCTTCGTCCCCGGTTGCCCGTCAATGGCGACCGAGTATAACAGTGCCAGCCGTGCAGACCAGTCATGCGACCGCACTGACGGTCGCTTTTCAACCGGCTGACGCCGTCGGCAGTTGCCCGACCAACGCCTGCCAGGGCGCCAGCGACTGCACAGGGCCGCTCGGCAGCGGCTCATTGGACCAGAGCCAGAGCTCGACCGGTGGCAGCTCGGTGGGCAGGGTCTGCGGCTCATTATGCAGGTTCAGCGCGATCAGCCAGTTCTGCTGCTGATGCCGACTCCGAAAGACCACCAGCGCCTCATGCTCCGGCCACAGCCAGGTCAGTTCGGCATAGGCCAGCCCCGGGTTGGCCTTGCGCAGTTCGATCAGTTCCCTGAACCCGTGCCAGACCGAACCGGGCCGCGCCATGGCTTCTGCCACATTGATCTGCGCATAGTCCGGATTGATCCGCAGCCAGGGCGTGCCCGAGGTGAAGCCCGCCTGCGCCGAGTCGTCCCACTGCATGGGGGTACGGGCATTGTCCCGGCTCTTGAAGTGAATGGCCGGCATCAGCGCAGCCGGATCGCGACCGCGCGCCACCTCTTCCCGATACCAATTGAGTGTTTCCAGATCACGGTAGTCTTCAATGGGGAAGGCGACATTGGTCATGCCGATCTCGTCACCCTGATAGATATAGGGTGTGCCGGGCAGGGTCAGTGGCAGTGCGGCCAGCGCCAGGGCTGATTTCTCGCGCCACTCGGGGCTGTCATTGCCGAAGCGGGACACCGTGCGCGGTTGGTCGTGATTGGTCCAGAACTGGGAGTTCCAACCATCACCGTGCAGACCCTGAATCCAGCGCCCCAGGATGGATTTGAGCTCCGCGCGCGACCACGGCTGTTTGATATCCCACTTGCCCAGCGGCCCGCTGTCGAGATCCATGTGTTCCATCTGGAAAATCATGTCCAGTTCACCCCGGTCCTGCCCAACCAGCTTGCGGCCCTCGGCCACATCGACGGCCACGCATTCACCCACTGTCATCACATCCCGGCCGGCCAGGGTGCGCTGATGCATTTCCTGCAGGAACTCGTGCAGCCGGGGGCCGTTGACGAAGTAGCGGCCACCCCAGGCCAGCTCGCCTGGGGGTGTGTCAGGCACCGAGGGCAACCCCGGTACCTTGGACAGCAGATTGATGACATCCATGCGAAAGCCGTCGATGCCCATGTCGAACCAGCGGTTCATCATGTCGTACACGGCCTCGCGCACCGGCGGGTGCTCCCAATTCAGATCCGGCTGCTTGCGCGAAAACAGATGCAGGTAGTACTGCCCGGTCGCAGCATCCTTTTCCCAGGTCGAGCCGGAGAAAAACGAGCGCCAGTTGTTCGGCGGCTGTTCGCCGGCAGGTGTGTCCACGCCGTCGCGCCAGATATAGAAGTCGCGGTGCGGGTTGTCCCGACTGCGCCGCGACTCGACAAACCAGGCGTGCTCGTCGGAACTGTGGTTGACCACCAGATCCATGATCAAGCGGATGCCACGCTCGTGCAGGCCGTGCAGCAATTCCTCGAAATCCGCCATGGTGCCGAACTCAGCCATGATGGACTCGTAGTCGCTGATGTCATAGCCATTGTCATCATTGGGCGAGGCGTAGATGGGGTTCAGCCAGACAATGGTGATGCCCAGTGCCTGCAGATAATCCAGCTTGTTTATGATGCCGCGCAGGTCGCCAATGCCATCGCCATTGGTGTCGAGAAAACTGCGGGGATAGATCTGATACACAATGCCTTCACGCCACCAGCGGCCGTGTTCGCGGGCTGCCGTATCAGCAGCAACAGTTTCGGGTTGGACCATGGGGCCTCCATCGATGCGGGCTTGCTCTGAAGATGTGCGGCTGCAGCGCCGCGCCTGCAGGCAGACTAGAACAACAGCCAATGGAAGAAAAGCAGCAGGACGGCGCTCAGCCCAGCGGCAGGGAACTGGCCAGGGGTGCCAGCTCGACAGGATGCAGGGGCTGCAGGCTGTCGCCGATCTGCGCCCACAATTCGCCCCAGGTCCGCTGTTCACCGGGCACCTGGCCCTGCGGGCGCAGGTCGGCCAGCGGCTTCAGCACGAAGGCGTGGCGGAACACTTCCGAGCGCGGCAGTTGCACCCCCTCTATCCAGCCGTGCAGGTCGCCACAGGTCAGGATGTCCACATCCAGATTGCGGCTGGAGAATTTGGGCTGGCTGCGGTCGCGGCCAAAGCCGTCTTCCAGCGCCTTGAGCCAGCGGTTCAGCTCGTCAACGGACAGCTCGGTCCGAATGGCGGCCACACCATTGTAGAAGGGACTGCCGGCAAAGCCGACAGCTGCACTCTCATAGAAGGGTGAACACTCGACGGTCCCGAACTCGGCGCGCAGCGCCGCCAGGCCGGCCTGCAGGTGGTAATCCCGCCGGATGTTGGAGCCCAGACCCAGCAACACCTCGACGGCTGTCGAGGGCTTGGCTACAGACCGCGGTGCCTGGCTCGAATGACTGCTCATGGCGAACTCACTCAGTTCTCTGTCCGATCATCGGCCTGACCACCCCGGTGGCGGGTCAGATGCAGCTCGGCACCCCGGGCACCGGGAATGCAACCATCCTTGTACAGCACCATATCCAGTCGGTCCGCCGTGAAGCGGACCAACAGCTCTGCACACAGCGCCTCGGCAAAGGCTTCCAGCAACTCATACCGGGCCTCGGCACCAAAGGCGACCACGGCTTCGGCGATGGCGGCATAGTTCAGGGTATCGGCGAGGTCATCCGACCGCCCGGCAGCCCTGATATCCGTGTACAGCGTCAAATCCATGCGCAGCGTCTGCAGGGCTTCGCGCTCGAAATCGTAGACCCCGATCAGGGTCGGCACCTGCAGATTGCGGATGACAATGCGGTCGCGGCTGTCATGCCCGGGGGTCATCTCACTCATGCGGCCTGCCCTGCACTCTGTCCGGGCGGCTGCAGATCAGTCAATGGCCAGCGCGCATGCAGGGTCACGGCACTGTCGACCTGCTCCCCGGCAAGCAGCCGCTGGGCACCGGCATAGGCAATCATGGCACCATTGTCGGTACAGAAGCGCAGGTCGGGATAGTACACCCGCCCCCGCTCTTTCGCGGCCATGCGGTCCAGTGCTGCCCGCAGGGCGGTGTTGGCACTGACGCCGCCAGCCACCACCAGCGTACGATGG
Source organism: Natronospirillum operosum (assembly GCF_004768465.1). Taxonomy (GTDB): domain Bacteria; phylum Pseudomonadota; class Gammaproteobacteria; order Pseudomonadales; family Natronospirillaceae; genus Natronospirillum; species Natronospirillum operosum. The sequence goes on along the minus strand of NZ_SRMF01000005.1, from coordinate 211,578 downwards.
CCGGTGGCCTGCAGGGCCCGCCGGCACTTGACCTCCAGCGCCCGCACCACGGCCGTCTGAAAGCCGAGGGCCACATCGGCCCTGTCCTGCTCGGACAGCGGGGTCGGCAACCTGGCCACCGCCTGGCGGACGGCGGTTTTCAGCCCACTGAAGGAAAAATCCATGCCGGGGCGGTCAATCATGGGGGCCGTGAACACGAACCGCTCCGGCACGCCCTGTTCGGCCAGCCGGGCCAGCTCGGGACCACCCGGATACGGCAGGCCGAGCAGCTTGGCCGTCTTGTCGAAGGCTTCGCCGGCGGCGTCATCGAGTGATTCGCCCAGCAGCTCATAGCGCCCCAGCGCCTCGACCTTGATCAGCTGCGTATGCCCGCCGGACACCAGCAGCGCCACAAAGGGAAACGCGGGCGGTTCGGCTTCCAGCATGGGCGCCAGCAGATGCCCTTCCATATGATGCACGGCCACTGCCGGCACGCCCCAGGCCAGCGCCAGACTGCGCCCCGCCATGGCGCCCACCATCAGAGCACCCAGCAGCCCGGGACCGGTCGTATAGGCCACCCCGTCGACATCCTGCCGGCTCAGGCCGGCCTCGGCCAGTACCTGATCAACCAGCGGCAGCAGGCGCCGCACATGGTCGCGCGAAGCCAGCTCCGGCACCACGCCGCCATATTCGGCGTGCAGCTTGACCTGGCTGAACAGGGCATGCGAAAGCAGCCCGCGTTCGGTGTCATACACCGCCACGCCGGTCTCATCACAGGAGGATTCTATTCCCAGTACACGCATTGGCGACCTCGGTGCTGCCCGTTTTGGTATCATGGCCTGCGGATGATACTGGGCAGAACAGGCCAAGGCTACCCGAGCAGCGGCAGAGTCGGCACTATAAGCGGCAGCGGCAGCTGCCACCCGGCCCCGCTTTTACATAAAGGAAGTGCGAACCGATGTTGAGTGCATGGAAATTCTGGCTGCTCCCGCCCGGGGCCAACCTGTTGCTTCTGGGTCTGGCCCTGCTTCTGGTCGGCCTGAAATGGCGGCGCAGCGGCTGGCTGCTCTGTGCCCTGGCGACATTGAGCCTGCTCTGGCTGGCCCTGCCCTCCGGCGCCTGGACGCTGCACCGTTTTCTGCACATCCACCCGGTCCCCACGGTAGAATCAGCCGCGCAGGCGCAGGCCATTGTGGTTCTGGGCGGCGGGCGCCTGCATGCTGCGCCCGAATGGGACGGCCTGGATACGATCAGCAACCCTACTCTGCGCCGCCTGCACGAGGGCGTGCGCTGGCAGCGCCAGCTTGGTCTGCCGCTGGTGTTGTCCGGTGGTCTGGGCACTGCCGACCAGGCGCCCGAGGCCGAGCTGATGGCGCGCAATCTGCGCCAGGTCTATGATCTGGACCAGTTGCTGCTGGAACCCGACAGCCGCAATACCTGGGAGAACGCACGCTTTACCGCCGCCCTGCTTCAGCAGCACGACCTGTCACCGGTGCTGCTGGTCACGCAGGCGCACCACATGCCCCGTGCCGTCTATGCTTTCGAGCAGGCCGGCGTGGCCGTGATACCGGCGCCAGTGGAGCATCTCTCGGTGCCATCGGCAGGCCGGCTGACCAACTGGGTGCCCAGAGCCTACTACCTGCACCAGAGCAGCCAGGCCCTGCACGAATGGCTGGGCCTGGTCGCCTATCGCTGGCGCGGCAATAACTGAAGCACTGAGCCCCACGGCGCTTTGACTTTCCCCATGGGCAGGCGTAAAATCGCGCATCCCGAATCTGGGCGGTGTCTGACCTGTCACCGCTGCAGCCCAGGGGTTGGCCCGCCAGGGGCCATTTCGACACCAACATACACAACGGAAATTGAAGGGGATTAGATGCCTCAGGTTAAAGTGAAAGACAACGAGCCGTTCGACGTAGCACTGCGTCGTTTCAAGCGTTCCTGTGAAAAGGCCGGTATTCTGGCAGACGTACGTCGCCGTGAATTCTATGAAAAGCCGACCTGGGCTCGTAAGCGCAAGGCTGCTGCGGCAGTGAAGCGCCATGCGAAAAAACTGCAGCGCGAACAGAAGCGCCTGCAACGCAACTACTGATCCGATCACTGGACATTCCCGTGCACCTGCCTGTTCCGTTGGCAGATGACGTTGAATTGATTGGACTTCCGTTGGTATGAGCAGCGGGGCTGTGTGCGGCGCAGCCCTTGTGCTATTTCCGTATTTCACCGAATGATCGGAGACCAGAGCCCATGGCACTGAAAGAACAGTTGCAGACTGCCATGAAGGACGCCATGCGTGCCAAAGACAAGGCACGCCTGGGTGTACTGCGCATGATACTGGCCGACATCAAACGGGTGGAAGTGGATGAGCGCATCGAACTGGATGATGCCCGGGTACTGGCTGTGCTGGACAAGATGCAGAAACAGCGCCGGGACTCTTTCGAACAGTTCGAAGCTGCCGGTCGGCAGGATCTCGCCGACACAGAGAAAGCTGAACTGGAGGTGATTGCCCAATTCCTTCCCGCCGCCCTGAGTGAATCGGAACTCAACGAATTGATCGACAGCGCCCTTGCCGCTACCGGAGCCGCCAGCATGGCGGACATGGGCAAGGTCATGGGCGTACTGAAACCCCAGGTCCAGGGTCGTGCCGACATGGGCCAGGTCAGCCAGCAGGTCAAGGCCCGACTGGGCTGACGCTTGACGCTGCACCCGACTTTTCTTGCACTCTGACCTCCGATATACGGCACAGCCTGCTGACGCCGTTGACAGACTCGCTATACTGATCTGCACGGGGCAGAGTTTTCACTGTTGAACACGGCGCTCAGGCAGGAATACCCAACCATGGCCGGTCTGATTCCACAATCCTTCATTGACGATGTGCTTGATCGCGTCGATATCGTGGACGTCATTTCCTCGCGGGTAAAACTCAAGAAAGCCGGCAAGAGCCATCTCGGGCTGTGCCCTTTTCACAATGAAAAAACCCCCTCCTTCAATGTGGTGCAGAGCAAGCAGTTCTACCACTGCTTCGGCTGTGGCGCCTCCGGCAACGCCCTGAAGTTCCTGCTGGAACATGACCGCATGCATTTCCCCGAGGCAGTGGAAGAACTGGCTCGCATGGCCGGCATGGAAGTACCGCGTGAACACAACCCCGAGGCCGACCGCAAGCGCCAGCAGCAGAAAACCCTCTATGGTGTGCTGGAACACGCCGCCGACTTCTATCGCCGCCAGTTGCGCGAACATGCCGGCGGCGACAATGCCGTACGCTACCTCAAGGACCGCGGCCTGAGTGGCCAGGTCGCCCAGCAGTTCGGGATCGGTTTCGCACCGCCGGGCTGGGACAACCTGTTGCGCAACCAGCAGGCCGACAATGACCGCGCCCAGCTGCAGCGCCTGGTCGATTCCGGCATGGTGATCGCCAAGGAAGACGGCAAGACCTACGACCGCTTCCGTGATCGCATCATGTTTCCCATTCGGGACATCCGCGGCCGGGTGATTGCCTTTGGCGGCCGCGTCATGGGTGATGACAAGCCCAAGTACCTGAACTCACCCGAAACCACCATCTTCCACAAGAGCCGCGAACTGTACGGCCTCTATGAAGCCCTGCAGGCGCAGCGCCAGCCGGAGCGGTTTCTGGTGGTCGAAGGCTATATGGATGTTATCGCCCTGCACCAGTTCGGCCTGCCCTATGGGGTGGCCACCCTGGGCACCGCCACCAGTGCCGACCACCTCGACAAGCTGTTCCGCCTGGCCAATGAAGTCATCTTCTGTTTCGACGGTGACGATGCCGGCCGCAAGGCCGCCGTACGAGCACTGGATACCGCGCTCAGCGAAGCCGGGGACGGCCGCACGCTGCGTTTCCTGTTTTTGCCACAGGGTGAAGACCCGGACACCCTGATCCGGCAGGAAGGGCTGGAAGCCTTCGAAGAGCGGCTGTCCCGCGCACCTACACTGAGCGAATTCCTGCTGCAACACTGGCAGGAGCAGGTCGACATGGAGACCATGGACGGCCGTGCACGCCTGGTGCATATTGCCGTGCCCCAGCTCAAGCAACTGCCGCCGCAGGGTATGCTGGTATCGCTGATCATGCAGCGTCTGGCCGACCTGGCCGGCCTGCCGCCCGAGCTGATCCGCCAGCGTCTGGCCGAAGCGCCCGACCCCAAGACCACCCAGCGCCCGGCCACACCGCCGGTGGCGCAGGAGGCCGCCCCCGTGCCCCCGCCACCGGACCTGATGGAACATGCCGACCCCGGGCCGCCGCCGGACTGGCTTCAGGATGGCCCACCGGTGCTGGACACCCTGAATGAAAACCAGCGGCTGCCCTCTTCCCGGGATCTGAACCAGACCCGCCAGCCGCCGCCGTGGCAGAAAGCCATGGCGCTGATGCTCTGCTGGCCGCAACTGGCGGAAGATATTGACCTGGGCGAACGTCAATTCAAGGACGGGGATCACATCGCGTGGGTGAAAAGTATGCTAACCTTGTTACAATCCAGAGCTGCAGCCAATCGCTACGAAGCCATGGACCTGCTGGCCCCGCACGGTTTTGAAGATCTGCTGCGTGGCCTGTCGCGCACGGAGTACTTTGCCATCCTGACCCGGCAGAACAGCCCGGGTAAGCATCACAAGGACATCCTGCGAGCACTGCTGCGCGACCTGACGCATGAACCCACGGAACGGGAAGAATACGAACAATTGCGGCAGCTTTGGCTGACCGATCGCAAGAATATGACCGGGGTACAGAAAGAACGTTACCTGACCCTGTTGAAAAAGAGCAAGCTGAGCCCCACATTCGAATGATTCCGGCGACCTGCGCACAAATCAGCCGCCCGTGATTGGCAGTAGAAATGTCACGGCCGGTTCAGCTATACTATTGCGCCTTTTTCCGGGCGCCGGTCGCGGCACCGATTGGTGGACTCAACCCCCGAGCACATGACAGAAGACAGGTATTTGGATGGCTGAACAATCTCAGCAACAACAGTCGCGCCTCAAGAAACTGATTTCCAAGGGCAAGGAACAGGGCTATCTGACCTATTCCGAGGTGAATGACCACCTGCCGGAAGAAATTGCCAGCCCGGAGCAGGTTGAAGACATCATCCGCATGATCAACGACATCGGCATCAGCGTTGTCGAAGTAGCGCCAGATGAAGGCGACACCCTGTTCATGTCCGACGATGCCAGCCCTGCTGACGAAGACGCCTCCGAGGAGGCCGCAGCGGCCCTGGTGGCCGTGGAGTCCGACACCGGGCGCACCACCGACCCGGTGCGCATGTACATGCGTGAAATGGGCACCGTCGAGCTGCTGACCCGTGAAGGCGAAATCGTCATTGCCAAGCGCATTGAAGAAGGCCTGCGCGAAGTGATGTCCGCCCTGGCTCACTTCCCCGGCAACATCGAGCATGTACTCGAAGCCTGGGACGCCAGCCAGGAAGAAGAAGGCCGGCTGACCGACATTCTCAGCAGCTTTCTGGACCCGGACACAGACCAGACCCCGACTGCTGCGCCCACGCCGACAGTGACTCCGGCCAAGGACGACGACAGCGACAACGACGACCTGGATGAAGAAGATGATCCGGCCGACGGCGGTGTCGACCCCGAACTGGCCCGCCAGCGCTTCGAGGCGCTGCGGGAAGCGTTCGATCGTGCCCAGAAGATCATCGACAAGCACGGCCGCGAGACCAAGGAAGCGAACAAGGCCCTGAACGAACTGGGCGAACTGTTCTCTCCCTTCAAGCTGGCCAACCGCCAATACGATCTGCTGCTGCAGAACGTACGCAATGCCGTGCATATCGTGCGCACTCAGGAGCGCAACATCATGCGCATCTGCACCCAGCAGGTCGGCATGCCGCGGCGCGACTTCATCAAGAGCTTCCAGGGCAACGAGACCAACCCCGAGTGGCTGGAAAAGCTGTTTGATGACAAGACCTATGGCAAGCGCCTGTTCGAACACGAAATCGAACTGAAGCGGGCCCAGCGCAAGCTGCGCAACCTGGAGAAACTGACCGGCCTGAATCTCTCTGAGATCAAGGACATTCACCGCCGCATCTCCATTGGTGAAGCCCGTGCCCGGCGCGCCAAGAAGGAAATGGTCGAGGCCAACCTGCGCCTGGTCATCTCCATCGCCAAGAAGTACACCAACCGGGGTCTGCAGTTCCTCGACCTGATTCAGGAAGGCAACATCGGCCTGATGAAGGCCGTCGACAAGTTCGAGTACCGGCGCGGCTACAAGTTCTCCACCTACGCCACCTGGTGGATTCGGCAGGCCATTACCCGCTCGATCGCCGACCAGGCACGCACCATCCGTATTCCGGTGCACATGATCGAAACCATCAACAAGCTGAACCGCATCTCGCGGCAGATGCTGCAGGAGATGGGCCGTGAAGCCACACCGGAAGAACTGGCCGAGCGCATGGAAATGCCGGAAGACAAGATCCGCAAGGTGCTGAAAATCGCCAAGGAGCCGATTTCGCTCGAAACGCCCATCGGCGACGACGAAGACTCCAACCTGGGCGACTTCATCGAAGACAGCACCATGGAATCACCGTCTGACAGCGCCAATGACAAGAGCCTGGAAGAAGCCACCCGGGACGTACTGGGCGGCCTCACAGCACGCGAAGCCAAGGTGCTGCGCATGCGCTTCGGTATCGACATGAATACCGACCACACGCTGGAAGAAGTCGGCAAGCAGTTCGACGTCACCCGCGAGCGAATCCGCCAGATCGAAGCCAAGGCGTTGCGCAAACTGCGCCACCCCAGCCGCTCCGACCACCTGCGAACCTTTATCGACGAGCAGTAGGCAAGGGCTCACTTGTAGGCTGTGAGCCTTGCTCACGCATGCGCGGCCAAG
>NZ_SRMF01000005.1:0-204670 GCF_004768465.1 Natronospirillum operosum | reverse complement strand
AAGCGCCGCCGCCTACAGGGTGGCTTATTTGTAGGCTGTGAGCCTTGCTCACGCATGCGCGGCCAAGCGCCGCCGCCTACAGGGTGGCTTATTTGTAGGCTGTGAGCCTTGCTCACGCATGCGCAGCCAAGCGCCGCCGCCTGCAAAGAAGCCTTCCAGGCTAAACCGTGCTATTGAAAGCAGCACACCCTCCGCTATAATGCTGCCCCTTGGCGAGGGCACATCCAAGCCAGGCAGTCCAACACCCAGTCAGGGGGCCTTTAGCTCAGTTGGTTAGAGCAGTCGACTCATAATCGATTGGTCGCTGGTTCAAGTCCAGCAAGGCCCACCATCCCTCTCTAGATTTCCCCCGCATCTGTTGTTGCGCGCATAACTTGTCCGTTTCGGACACTTTATGGTCGCAATCTTTGTAAAGATGTCCGCCTGTTCAGTGCTCTACAAGTTGCCTCATGAGCCGAAACCAACCAAACCCTGCACCATTGCTAAGTTTCAGCCCACTATCAAGATCTTGGGACTAGCAAAGAGCTGAGGTTTCGTGTTGCGACTTGTGTGGAACAATCCAACAGAAGTGTTCCACAAACAAAAAAGGTGTGTCTGACTGGGCTAAGCGCAGGCTGATGGGTAATCCACCTCGTTTTCAGGCTTGGCATTAAATGGGGTAGCCGGCGATCTTACCGAGAACTTCAATCACTACCAACGGCACCACCATCGGCATGCAAGAAACTCAAACAAGATGATCGTCGCACCCAATCTATCGGAATTCCGCTTCTCCTTGCTAAGTCGGACAAGAGCAAATCAAAAACTGCCAGTGCAAAATACGCAGGATCCACCTTCCCCTCGATCACTGTGGATAATATTTTAGGGTTTACCTTTTTGTGATTAGATTTGATCTTATGCCATGCAATTTTGATTGCATCAAAATAACTACATCCTTTATGCACTAGAGCATTTCTGAATTCCACCAAGGCAGCCGCATTCTCTCTCGGAATTTTCAGGTCCTTATGAACTGTGCTTTCAGTGATAGTGTTGCTTCTTGGTAAGTGCTCCATTAACCACATCTAACAACCCGTGATCCGCTCGGCTACCGTTGGCAGAAAATGTTCAACGGAGATCACCATGACCGAATCCACACTGACCCACAAGCAGTCCTATTTTCTCGAGCGACTGCAGGAAGCCGAGCACTCCGGGCTCACCATTGTCCAACTGGCCGAGCAAGAGAATGTCTCGACGGCATTGCTGTACAACTATCGCCACGTGCTGCGCCGTAAAGGATATCTGGAGCCGACACGCCGCAAATCGTCCTCTTCGGGCAAGGCCCGTTCTGGTTTTGAACCCGTGGCCGTGACTTCGTCACCGCAGACTGACCCGGCGGCGTTCATTGAGCTCAAGACTCAGTTGGCCAATGGACAGCCGGTCTGGATGAGCGTTCCGGCCCATCAGCTGTCTCTGGCACTGGCTGCGTTGTCAGCATGAGGATCCGCAACTGGCCGGTGTCACAGGTGTATGTGTATCGCGAGCCGTGTGATATGCGCAAGAGCATTGATGGCCTGGCGGCCATCGTGGAGCTGGAGATGACCCTATCTCCCTTCCAGCCGGCGCTGTTCGTGTTCTGCAACCGTCAGCGTGACAAGGTGAAGCTGTTGTACTGGGAGCGCAACGGCTTCGTGCTCTGGTACAAGCGCCTGGAAAAACAGCGCTTCAAGTGGCCCAGGCGTCTTGGCCAGATCAGCCCCGAACAGCTGAGCTGGTTGCTGGACGGGATCGATATCGAACGCCTGCAGCCGCACTCTGCACTGCACTTTAAAACTGTTATGAGCCCGGATTGACGGGCCTTCTGGTAGTCTGGGCGCCATGAAGCTGTTCGACACCCAGACCCTGGCCTCCATGCCCAAAGACCAGTTGGTTCAACGCCTGTTGGCGATGCAGGAGCAACTGCGCCTGTTGGCCACTCAGCAGTACGGGCGGCGCTCGGAAAAACAGACCGATGACCCGACCGGGGATCTGTTCAACGAAGCCGAAGAGCTCGATGCGTTGGAACAGGAGGCTCAGACCGAGCAGCAGGATGCGCCTGCAACCGAAGAGATCACTTACACCCGCACCAAGCAGAACCCGGCGGGCCGCAAACCGTTGCCGGAGCACCTGCCACGTGAGGTGATCGAACACGACATCCCGGAAGCTGACAAAGTCTGCGCCTGTGGTGAAACCAAACAGCGCATTGATGCCGAGACCAGCGAGCGGCTCGAGTTCATCCCGGCCAAGCTCTATGTCGAACGCCATGTGCGTCATCAGTACGCCTGTCCCTGCTGTGAAGAACAGGGCGTACAGACGGCCGAGAAACCACCGGCCATCCTGCCCAAGAGCAATGCCGGTGCAGGGCTGCTGGCCTACACCCTGACCAGCAAGTTCCAGGACAGCCTGCCACTGGCCCGCCAGTCCGCCATCCTGGCTCGCCACGACATCGACATCCCGCGCAACACCCTGGCTCGATGGCATATCCAGGCCAGTGAGCGGGTACAGCCGCTGATCGAGCGGTTCGAGGCAGCCATGAGAACCTCACCGGTGATCCTGATCGACGAGACCCGATTACAGGTCAACAAGGAACCGGATAAAGCTGCCAGCAGTCAGTCCTATATGTGGGTGCGCAGAGGACTATAGCCTCCGGATGAACAGGGGCGAAGTCCCGACGTGACGCTGTATCACTACAGTCCCAGTCGAGCCGGCTCGGTGGCCGAGTCGCTGCTGAGTGACTATGACGGCGCCCTCATGACCGATGGCTATGCCGGCTATGACAAGGTGGCAGCCAGGCAAGGCCTGCAACATGCTCAATGCTGGGCGCATGCACGGCGCAAGTTCGTGGAAGCCGAAAAGGCCTTGCCCAAGGGCAAGAAAAGCCCGGCGATCACCGCCATCCTGAACGAGATCGGTAAGCTGTACGCCATCGAAAAACAGATCAAAGGGCTCACCGCTGCCGAGAGACAGGCAGTGCGAGTACAAAAGGCGACTCCGATCCTGGAAAAGCTCAAAGCCAATCTGGACAAGAAGCAGTCCACGGTGACGCCGAAAAGCCAACTGGGCAAAGCCATCCATTACACTCTGGAGCGCTGGCAGGGGCTGACGCAATACCTGAGCAATGGTCACCTGCCGATCGACAACAATGGGGCCGAGAATGCCATCCGCCCGTTCGTGGTCGGGCGTAAAAACTGGCTGTTCTCGGACACCACCCACGGTGCCAAAGCGAGTGCGACCTGGTACTCCATCATGGAGACCGCCAAAGCGAATGGTCTGGAGCCGTATCACTACCTGAAACAGGTTTTTGAGCAACTGCCACTGGCTGAAACGGATGCAGAAATCGACGCGCTGCTGCCGTGGAATATCGAGCCGACAGCAAGATGATCAGACGGGGTTAGTGGATCGCTTACGATTTGCGGCGTGCCGGCTCCAGATATCCTTTACGGCGCAGCACGTGGCGATAGTTGTACAGCAATGCCGTCGAGACATTCTCTTGCTCGGCCAGTTGGACAATGGTGAGCCCGGAGTGCTCGGCTTCCTGCAGTCGCTCGAGAAAATAGGACTGCTTGTGGGTCAGTGTGGATTCGGTCATGGTGATCTCCGTTGAACATTTTCTGCCAACGGTAGCCGAGCGGATCACGGGTTGTTAGATGTGGTTAATGGAGCACTTACCATCTCTTGTACATGCCTCAGCGGTAGTCTATTGCAGCCACGCTTAGTATGGCGAGGCAGCATGCATTCAGGAAAAATCCCCAACCTCAATCTTATGTAGGATCTCACGCACCCATCGCCTGCCTTCAAACGTATCCATTAAGTCGATAGGTGATTCGTTTCCTAAGGCCACTATGGGTTCTTCCATCCGCTGCAAGGCACCTCGCCTCTCCTCCCAAATGGATTGCGCCAGTTCCACCGTAGTCAGTAAGTCCAACATCGTTTCTGAAACTGCGGTTGTCAGCCTTTTACGTTTTACATAGCGAGCTAGGGTACTGGGATCCACTCCCAGTACCCGACACATGAGATCGCGATCAACTTGGTTCACAATCTCTTTTGCCATATCACCCGTGATCCCTTTTCGCGCTAAGCGGATACGCGCCACCTTGCTTTTCTTTACCTCGTAAAGTGTTATTTCAGATAGATTTGAATCGCTCATTGGGAAGCCAGTTCATTTTCGTCAGAAAATCATCATAGCCTACTCGAGGCTGATAGCCAGTTTGGACGGGAATCCCCAACAAGATTGCTATCTGAGACGTTGTGCCAAGGTATCTCGGTGATGAAGGTCTTAGCAGAGTTGGGGGGCCACCTCGTCAGACTGCTACTGTACATCCTTATCGTGGAATGTATGGGGCACTGACCGATGATTCCTCAACAAAATCCGGATGCCTATTAAAGTATTGAGAAGCAATAAAGTCTAGCGACCACATTTTATGATTTTGGCGGCCTTCTTCCAGCAATCGAACTCCCTTCTGCGCCTGACTCGCTTTTCGGTCTATGAGTAGTAGTAGATAACGACGTCCTCCCTCGACCGAATCGTAGGCTCCAAGTGTCACGCTCGCTACCGATAATCCAAGCTCTCGGCATAAGGTATCATAGCTCAGAAAACTAGAGCGTGAAAAAACATCTTTTTGCGAATTGTTAGTACTAAGAACCGGCATTATCGCAATCGAGCACAAGTCTTCGGCATTGCTCAATGCCCTCTGGTTCAAGGTGTACCTTGTACACGTCAACCCGTCAACGGATTCGTGCAATCCTAATTTCTTCGAAAGATAGCATGCTGCTGCCAAGTGATGACTTCCGCCATTGTTGCGGATCCACCAACGACCTGACCATTCATCGATAACCCCACACCCACCCAGATGTTCTTGGACATGCGCCATAGCTACCTTCAAAGCATCATAATCCGAAAGGCCTCGGAGATCCCTCAAGAATGGAAGAGCAATTTCGCCCCACTCTACCATTGTGTCTGGGGTTGACTCTGATGTCAGGAACCTGCTGGAAAATGACTCCGAGGCACTACACCCTCGAATATGGTCCAGTGGGATAACAGATTCGTATGTCTCTTCTGTAACCCATTTTTTTAACTCTTCTAGTGCTTCTTTGTGAGCAGAATTCAATCGACCAGTGGGCGGGTGCAGGTTCCCCAAACCCTCCAGAGCAATCCTGGATTTCATTTTGACTGAATAACTCAGCCTATCTTCCAAAGTTGGTAGGTTTTCGTTCAATGCTACATGTCGAACTCTCACCCAATCCGGGGCGAGAGTGTGAAACAGTTTATCCAGTGCAGGTTGTCGGCTCATAGAGTTATGGTAATTTCTGTTGAATGGAACCAGGCTGAAGAGGTGGCGTATCCTGTTGGTTGATCTCCACCATGATCAGAACCATCAGCGGACTGATACGCCATGCCCAAGTCTAACTTGCACGCTGTGTCACAACCAGAGTTTGGGCACAATCCACTGCATAAGTTGTTCCACAGTGGTGCCCTCAAGTTGCTCGTGAAGGCATTGAAAGTAGAAGTTTCGAACTTGTTGGCCCACTGCTGTGGGAATCCCCCCATTTTTTGCCGGCTTGGATTACCCCGTCTAACTGCGTTGCACAAGCCTATTGAGATTTGAGAGGATCTGTGTGCGAAGGTCCTCGAATGACGAGCCTACTGAAGAGGCAATCATTTCGATGGCTCGCTCCACATCACCAGGGTCGATTGGATTTCCAGCTCGAGTGATGAATGGCCCGTCCGTCTCGGTCAACACTCGGTTAATTGGTATTTCGCGCATTACACGCGCGCCAGGAGCGGAAGCAAGCATGCTCTCGTTCACTGAGAAATAGCAGCCGCGATCAACAGCCCGACGCACATCTGCCTTACTGCCGGTGAACCAATGCAAAACAACGCACCCTCTATTTGGTGGCAGATGTTCATCTAGCATATCCAGGACCGGCTTTGTTGCCCTGACACTATGAAGGCTTAGGATATTATCACCTTGCTTCGCACAAGCTCGAAGAATCCTCCCAAAGACCAACTTTTGCAGATCAAAAGATCGGTAGTGAGCGGGGCCGCGATCCAGACCAATTTCTCCTACGTAACGTGTCCGCGGTAAAAGCTTTTCGAACAAGTCGATCTCCATGTGCCGATCGGCGACGAGCTGAGGATGTAGGCCAAGCCCAACCCTAACGAAGTCGCTATCCGTGGATAGTTCAATGTTCCTCTCAAACGCCTTTGGTGTGGTCGTAACCGCTAGGGTTGCAACGCGCTTTCGCTCACAAGCCGCGATCGCTTGTGCTAGATCGGGATAGAGATCAAGATGCGTATGAAAATCAACGTAGTCGGGCCGCACCTTCAGGCTCCTGGCTGTGCCCGAACTCCCTTCAGGAGATCGGCGACTTCAAGGACACCGCGTCGAAACACGTCGGCATACCCTGGTATGGCATCTAGCTCGCCATTAAGTGGTCCGGGCTTGTGAATCAGGATTTTCGCCAGGCTTGGATTCGCCCTGATCCTCTTTGCCATCAGTTGGAAAGACCGGACGTGTTCACCTTCAGGCAGATCGGAGGCCAGTACATGTCCTGTCAGATCCTCAACCATGTAGAGCGTCTCATCGTCTCCATCGAGGCCAGCCTTTAATGAAGCTCTGCGGATCAAGCACGGGACACAATAGCCGCAGTGCCGTGGGGAAAGCTTCTTGTAGCGCGCCTTCGCAGGTGACGAGCAGGACATTGAGTTCGCCACTATACCCTCTAAGAAAGTCTTGTCTGCACAGTTCGCTACCATTTCTCCTTTCGTCTTGTGCCGATATGGATTGTTCAATCTGACCTTAAGGTCTAGAGAATCGATAAGTTCTTGCATGCTCGCGATAAAATGCGGATGTGCAGTCCGCGTGCTCAGTGCTCCAAAACGTAATGGATCAAGAGGTACGTTGAGCGCGATTAGGCCGTTCTCAGGAATGTCGACGTTGGTTTGTCCATTGATCGCTGACGCGGATAGCGTTGCGAGCGAGTAAAATAGAAAGGACCTACCCCGTTGCGTATTTTCCTTCTCCCCGGTGGTTAAATGATGTTTGTCGAAACCGAGCCGCACCCGTACGCTTTTGAAGGATTCTTTGCCGAACCGGTTTTTCAATCGGTCAAGGATGTAGGCTTGGGCATTCGCAGTCTCACTGTCCCAATAATGGCTGATTAACATTGGGAAGTGCTCACCGCTGCTAAGAAGGTCGACTGCTCCGACAAGACTGTCCAAACCACCGGACAGTAGGCTTACTTTAGTCAGCCCATCGATTGCAAAGATCTGTGGAGCCATAGAGAGGGTCATAGTCTTGCTCGGTCGGTCACGGAAGAAAACTCGCCACCGATCGCCAGTGAGGAAGCGCAGCATCGCTTCTATTGATTTCGTGTTCGCGGTCCAGCTTGAAGGGTCAGACACGGGGACGTACAGGTCGATCTCCCTTGTCCAACCGTCCTGTGCGTTCAATTTTCGTGAGACTCTTGTATCGCCAGCGTTGACAAGCGCGGCGAGAACTACAAGATCGATACCATTCTCGGAAGGTTGCAGTCCAAATGATGCCAGTTGGCTCAGTGCTTGACCGATGCCGAAGCCCATGTTCTGGTCGTCATCTAAAAAGTCAATTTCGTATACATCAGCGTCGGGCTGTATGGTCTCGACTCTACAATTGTCGTGGGGGCCGAGTCGGCCAATAAAACTAAACCTTCTCATCCGGCGTCTCCTAAAGCCTCGACCAAATCGAGTGCGGCGCTATAGAGATCGTCGACAAAGCCACCTATAACTTCCACATCAAGATCACTAAAATCGGCTCCGCGAGCGTCGAACTCGTCACGCACACAACCTTCAACAAAGTCATGCAGCATAGCCTGGGCGCGTTCTACTCCGGCAATATTTGAAGGGGCCGAAATAGCGTTGGTTCCAACCTCATTCAGGATTTTACCCTCGATAGAGCGGCTGACCACCCCGACAAACAATTCGCGCAGGTCGTCCGCAGAGAGTTGATCGAAATTGCCAACGCCAGAGGCTGCGAGGTCGGCGACCGTCTCAAGCATCGCGTCTCTCGCGAGAGACTCGTCTATGCTTCCGCCCGCAGGGCACAACATATCCGTCAACGCTACGAACACATCCTCAGCGGGAGCACCCGCCATACTTTCAAGGTTGAACCGCCTTAGTGCTTCTTTTGGTCCTTGGCTTGCGAAAACCCGTGCAAGGTTGGCTACTCCGCTGGCCACAGCGCGGGGGTTGGGCATTCGCCTTGATGTTGCCCTTCCGCCGCCGTTTGCACGAACATATTTGCTTGCACCTCGCCGCAGCGCTCGTCCATCGGATGTTCGCGCCCCCCTCGTCATGTTCCCGCGCGCACCGCTGAGGCCTGAACCAGCCGGAACAGCCGGGATTGGAGGATATGTTTGCGTCGGCGTATCTCTACTCTGGTTCGACCGATCATTCTCGTCGTTGCTATTTGTGGGGTCCTGTTCAGCGTTCGAGGGTTCTGTAGCTGGCGGCGATGCTGGTTCATTGACCCAGCTTGGAACAAGCCCATTTTTTGACCCACCGAATGTTCCTGAAGTTCCCATCAGGATTGTGCCCGTTTGCCGATTAGTTTTATTGCTGCAGTCGCCGCTGCCTTAAGCTGTTTGTTGTCATTCTGGCCGGCCCACTCCTTTAGCGTCTTCGAATAGTCCGACTTAACTTGAGCTTCACTAAACACTGACGCCCAACCACTAACTACCCACGGACCGAGTTTGGAGACCGGAAGATCTTGAATGAAAGAGAGAAGCGGCCGCTTCAGGAAAGGGTGCTGATTAGCAATCTCGGCTAAGCCCTTTACGCCTGCAGGCTCTTGGGTCAAGTCTTCTGAGTCACGAACCTTTGCGCGCAAGGCATCGAAGACTTGTTCGGCCTCTATGGACCGTAGGCGAGTGACTTCCGCCGCAGCTTGCTTTACCTGCAGAGGCGAGCCCTGAAGCTTCTCAACTAGCTCGTCTAGCTCTCCAAGAGATGTAATCGCGCCGAACACGCTTCGCCGATCCCGGGTTACGAAGACGTACGGTCTTAGATCGTGCTCCGCAAGAGGCGGATCGATGGAGGCCCATTGCTTTGCCCATTCCAGGTTCGGCCAATCGGGAAGAGAATCCTCGTCTGGCTGTGCAGAAACCACTGCTTCAAGCGCTGCCAGATCCTTCGACTTACCAGTGTTCGCTGAGCCGCGTGCCATTGCGTCGTAGAGTTCCGGGGCAAAGCGCTCTGCAAGCATAACCTTGGCTAGTACCGTGATGTTCAGCTCATCTCGGAAGCCGCGCTCTTCTGCGATGGCCAAGCGTAGCATCATCGTATTGATGAAGCGCTTTATCTGCCTTGGGTTGCCTCGTGCGCCGTCAGCCAGAATCGGCGCAATTCGGCCAGCTAACTCCATCGCCCGCTCTACCTCGACAGGGACACCGCCTAAGAGCTTCTCGACCGCCTTCCGGTCTATACCTGGACCCTTCCATGGGCGCCGCAATAACTCGCGCGCCAGTTCGGTTAGCTTCTGGAATTCGTCTGACCTTTCGCCATAGTCGTTCAGCACCAAGAGCAGAGTCACATAGATCCGCGTCTCGGCATATCCAAGCGAGGGCAGCCTGAAGGGCACCTGGATAAGTTTCTCTAGGTAGTTTCGGGCATAGGTAGCCGGTCCTGTGGCCACGGGCAGGTCCGGAAAATGTTGCCGTACAGCATATTCGATCATCCCTTCGTCAGCTGCGATAACAAAGGACGCTCGCGGGACGAAAAGGAAGAGCCTGATCGCTTCCAATGTATCAATTGCAGTGTCAGGTAGACACCTATCGAGGTCATCGACAAGGACAACTAAGTGATCAATTTCTGCGTTCGTCAAGAGTTCAGCGAATTCGGCCCGAAATGCTTGCATCTGCTCAGGAGCATTGTCCACTGAGACTTCGCGCAGAAATTCGCCGGAACCCTTGACGAGGGCAGCGACGGCCTCCGACGATACTTCCTCTGCGGACTTGCCAACGAAGTCTCGTGCTGCTGAGCCCAGTTCCTTTATCGTCTCCGGGTGCGGGATTCCTGTCGCTAGCGTCAAGCCATACGCTCCGGCTCTCCGTGTAACTTTCATCCAGTCGACCCGTCTCAATACCTTTTTTGCCTGCTCAGCCACCTTCTGTGAATTGGGGCGCTTGCCGCGCAGTTCCTTTACGATCGTTTCAATCAGGACCGTCTTAGCATCCTCGAAACCTTGGAATAGCCAACCGTTAAACCGCACGCAGAGTACACGTTCCTGGTTGCTAAACGTCTCCTCCACCATCATGAGGATGCTGGATTTACCAGCACCCCAGTCACCATGCACGCCGACGCTAAGAGGTTCTTCTGACTTCTGGCTAACCAGCCGGACTACGGTCTTTGCGATCGCCTCGTAATACAGGAGGTCGACCGCTGTCTCATTGTCGGCTACGATCATCAGTTGAGCCTCAACTCGACATTGGCGAAGATAAGTGCTGTGTCCGTAAGGCTACCCGCACCCCAATGGCATAGGATTTTCCTAGTGACCTCCGCACACCCTGTTATCGCAGCGGGTACTACCATTGCTAAGGTAAATAGGCAGGAAGAACAGCGACTTGTCATGGGCATTCAGCGTCCATCCCTTGAGCTGGAATATAAGCTCAGCATTAGGAAAAATCTAAGATCTGTCAACCATGATTGACCTGCCATAGCGAATCTAGAACGAGCTATTGTTGTGTCGAGCGGTTTCAGTTCGGGGCAGGACTCTTCGATGGATTCGAATGCGGACTGACATCTCAAGCGCCGGCGCGGAGTCCTGTCACGGGGAGAATACAACTCATTTCGTTGACAACAGAGCCCCAGCTATCAATTGAACTCAGCGCCACCTATGACTGTCAGTGTTTGCATCGCCCACATCACAGGAGTGGGTATCCCTTGCTTGACTGCTCACAGCGCTTTCGGTTGAACCCAATGCGCTGTTGTAACGAAGGTGTCAGTTAACCGAGCATCCAATATTAATGTAATGGATCAATCTAGGTTCAGTCATCGTGTCCTCGGATCCAGTCATGATCGGGAAGGACAATAGATCCAGCATGGCCGGCAGTCCGTTGAAGCATGACTTTTTCGCGCTGGGAAATTGAAAGCGCAAGCATTTGGATAGCCGATCGGGCAACACGCAAAGCGCGCAATGTCTCCCGAATAAACGGCTCACGCAGATGGCGTTCAATTTCTGGTGTCTGTCTGGTTTGTTCTGGGTCCCCGAAATCATGCAGCACCACAAATCGGTGCGTTCCCGCATTCCGAAGGTCCTTCTGAGAACGCAGAATTCCAGTGCTATTCTCATAGTCCTCAGCTAGCTCCACAAGGCCGTATAGGGCTCTGGCGCCTTCGGTAATCGCCTGCACCACTTTATCATTTAGTTTGCGTACTCCAGTCGTTTTGTTGAGCTCTCCTCTCCACATTCTTCCAAAGTAGACCTTGTCTGGTTGCAGTTCTAACTCGAAGTAGTGATTTGCAACAACACCGATCTTGTCGAGCAGGTCGAGAGCCGTCCGGTGCGCCAAGATGAGCGCGGATGAATCTGGACCATATGAAGCATAATCAAGTGTGTCTCCAAATCGCCCCGTCCTGGGCCATGCGCTGTCATCGTTAGCACGCCACAACAAGTCACGAGCTAGAATAAAGTCGCCCTTTAGCATATTGAACATGGCAAACACAGGAGGGGGTCTCCCTGACGCTCCTGACTCTTTTTCCAGTACCCCTGGAAGCATCAGCCAGTCCAGTTTTCCCAAGGCTGGATCAACGAGCTCTACGACTGGCGCGAGGGTTAGTCGTTCACGCTCGACCCAACTTATAAACGGATCCTGATGTGCAGATCGCGGTGGCGGATCCCCCAATTCGCATGCGAACGCTGCGATCTGGTCTGCAGCCTGTGCGCCAGCATATTGAATGATTCGATCTCTATGCCGATTCGCAATCTTGGCTAGCATCATCGCCTCGATGCGCGTAAGTTCTGAGCATTCACCGAACTCATAAAGCCAAAGTAGGTTGCGGGCTGCGGAACTTGCAGCAACTCCGTTCTCTGGATCAATTTCTAGAGCAGCTAACCATCCATCTTGAGCCTCTCCTAGGCGATAGCTGTTGCTAAACTGGTTGGCGAGGTTCGTCCAAGCTTGTGTTCGCAGTGCTGAATCGGCATCCGCATCCTGAGCGACTTTCCAGAAGTGTCTTCGTGCTTCTGCACGAGGCTTCCTGGTTTCTTCTTGATGGCTTAACCAATTTGCGTTTCGGGGTGGGTGTCCAGTCGTGGCAACCAGTCCGTTGGCGAGGTTGTATATAATGTGAGCATTTGGGAATTTGGCGTGAAGCTCACGAAACAGCGCAACTCCCTCTTCCACAGCATCCTGCTGTTGAGTTAACGCGCCGCCATCTACCAAGGTGGCGGCGCGCAGTGCCATCAGGTTGTATCGTTCATTTGTGTTGAGATTGATCTCGCGAGCCTGTTTGACTGCCGCAGCTGGGTTTTGGTTCAGCAAGGCGTTCAGGTGAGAGGAGAGCTCATTAAATCTGTCCAACATTGATGACACAAAGAATTCCTCAGTTATCTACCACCTAGTAGGTTGGGGCATCCAGCATCCTAGCTTTTCGTTATTGAATGACGCCCAAGTCTGGTTCCCGGGCTCCCTTACTCTTGGTGTCTGTTCCGAATCGCTTTGTCTTGCGAGGCTCCCTATGCAAATACTGCAAACCAATATACTAATGCGTGCCGAGTGTGGCGAAACTACTATGCTAATTCGATCTCGCCAAGGCTACCGTCTTTGTGAAATAATGTCAGAAAGGTTCCGGGCAGGAGCCTGCCACCCGTCATAGCAAAGCTGTTGACAGCACTGCCCGTGAAATACCCTCTCTTCCTGTACATGCCATGTTCAGGTTCGAGAAGCGGCAGACGGGTGACGTTTCGCCTCGAACCGGGAGAACTTGTCATGTCTAGTCAAACTATTCAGCCGTCCACAGTTGAAGGCCTCAAACGCCTCGCCAAATCGCTTAAGACCAAACGAGGTTTGCAGTACACGAAAGCTTTGGATGCCGCAGCGCAGGCATCAGGATTCCATAACTTCCGTCATGCTCGCAATGTGCTGCGCTCCTCTCCCAATGTAGAGCGTTCCCCTCTTGGTCAATGTATCTTTCTGACTGCCTACTGGAAAGATCGCAACGGTGGTGTCGGGCGCGAGACGCTGACTATCTGGCTGTCTGATCCTTGGAATGATCTCATTACTCCAACCCAGCTGCAGAATCACATTACACTGGCGAGCTTTCGCACAGAAGGACCGGACCACCTAGTGCGCGAGCATCTGCAAAGTTCAAAGTCGGCAGCACGGAGGTCAGTCTGTGCTGCCGCTCGCGTAATGTATTTTATGGATGCAACAAAGTTACGTCCTTCCAAAAGTCGAAGCAGGCCCTTTCCAGGCGGACGGTCGAGCAATGCAGTCCCTGGACAGGATCACTACAGCATTTGGTACGACCGTCATACAAAGCGCTATCTTTTTGCTGACGAGCCGTATGAGAAGGCCGTTGAAGACAGGGCGCAGGAGCGCGAGATCTGGGCGTACGAGCATGGCTTCGCCATCGTAAAGACTGAGTGGGCGGGCATGTACGCGCCCGATATTGGTTCCCGTCTTTACCTGATCTCGGACAAGACGAATGGCATACCTCTGGATCCTATCGCGGCTGCACTGGACAATCTGCCCTCGCCGATTGTCGAATCCGCGTGGGATGGAGAATCCGCACCGATGCAACCGTTCTTCGTGAGTCCTGGCACCATTGCCAAGGCCGCTGCTGAAAAAGACAAGCCGAAGAGTCCTCGTAAGCAAGATGGTCAGCGAAATTCGTTGGGCTATGTTCAGGCCTTCGTCGGTCCCCAGCGCCGCCCGAAGGGCAGGATGCCGATTGAAGCCCACGCGCAAGTCGGCCGTCTACTAAAGTCGGTGCTAAAGGACACCTATCACCGTAAGGGTGTATACAATCGCGTCAATGCGATTCGCAGTGAACTCGACGACTGGGCGCAGCTTGAGTACAACCATGACGAACTTCCAAATGAGCAGTTCTTCGATTTGTACTACCATGAGTCCGGCTCAACGTTTTCGAGGGCGCTTCCCGAAGCCGACCGTGAGCGTCATGTGCAGAGTTTGGCGCACGCAACGGAGCTCTTGAAGGAGCACCATCCCGACTGTCCACCGCTGCGCTCACTGCTGAAAAAAGTTGATGCTGCGGTCAAGTCGTTGCGAGATTGGAACTGAGGACTCGTCGCAATGTCTAGCACAAAACAAAACCAAAAAGCGCAGCCGGCCTCTTCGCCCGTCCGTACCGAGGCCGAGTTGGAAAGCCGGTTAGGAGCGGCACTGTCCACCGCCTTCCCTAACATTCCCCGCGAGCAGTTGGTCGAACAGCGGCGCTTCACCGTACGCCTTGGCCATGAAACACATGAATTTGACAGCGCCGCTCAGTGGGAGAAAAGCGGGCGCGCGGATGTAATCATCTTTCATGACGGGCGACCGCTCGCCGTGGTGGAGCTCAAGCGCGAGGATCTAGAGCTTACTCATGCAGACTATGAGCAAGCGCAAAGCTACGCTAACCAGTTGACGCCACGACCACCTCTTGTTGTTGTCACGAATGGGTGCGATACCCGCATCTACGACGCCAACACAGGGCAATTTTGGTCCGGCGAGCAAGACGCTGCGAATGCGGTATCCTGTCTGCTCGCCAATGCCGCCAAGTTGGCAGCGGCGGATATGCGGTGGGCTACCGAAGCTTTGATGGGTCGGGAAACTGGAGTCTGGGTTCCCATCGTGCGATCAGCAACGGCAAGGCTCCTGGCCGAGATGACTGACCCACCCGGCCAGTCCGATCGTGCTTTCGCCAAGCTTCTGCTGTTCACTCGTCTAAGTACCTTAACCGCGATCAAATCGGTGCTGGTAGGGACCACCTTCACAATCGTCGAAGGTGCAGCACAGAGCGGAAAGAGCAGTTGTCTGCGCGAATTCGCCTTGCGCACTCGGGAAAGTGAAGACTTGGCTGTCCTGATGTTGCGAGGCTCAGGGCCGGGACTGTTTCAATCGCTGGCCAACTTGTTCGCCATCGAGCTTGAATGGAATCTCACCGCTAACGACGCCCGCCAGTGGCTGCGGCGGATGTCTACCGGGCCTGCGGGGCCGGCACTTCTGCTCGCCATTGACGACGTAGAGCCAGGCACGCCAATGGCGGCCGACCTAGAGGAACTGGCGAACCTGCGGACTGGTAATAAGCTCAATGTCATCCTGACCACCGATCGCGCGGAACGGCTGGTCAAGGCTACAAACTGTCGCACGCAGACGGCGGTGGGAGACCGCGCAAAGATCATCGAGGTCGGCCCCTTGAAGCTGGAAGAGTTTCAAGGTGCGCAGCGCACTCTCGCCAATCACGAGGTTCACTTTCAGCAGGGCGCCGAGTACGCAGACGACTACCGTGCCCCGTGGGTACTTCGCACGATTTACGACGATGCCGCCCGTAACCCACGGCACCAGGACCCGAAAAGCGCGCTGCTCCTTCCGCCGACACTTGGCTTGGAACTTGTGGATGCGGCGCGCCAGAACTACGCCAATCAGGCGGACCTGCTGCGCGGCTATCGTGTGCTTGCGCGTTGCGCCCTTGCCGATGAAGGCGCCCATTCTGCCGAACTGGCTCTGGCAGCGGCCAATGGGTTCGTCGTGAGACAAGATGCACTTTCCGACGAAGCCCGCAATGCGGTAGCCGAACTTAGATCGAAGGGTGCCGTGCGCACCTACCGTCACGCAGGCGGCGAAGACATCGTCGTGCCGACCATTCCTGCCGCCTTCCTTTCAGAGCTTGCCGATGCCGCAGGTGACGAACTCGTGCGTCGCGCCGCAGTGGACCCGCAGGAAGCTGGCACTTGGCTTGGCTACCGCTTGGACGCTGTCTATCTCGGGGACTTGATCGGTGCGCAGGCTATTCGCAGCATGGCGGAGAAAACGGGTGGATTCAGTTCAGTAATCATCGACGGCCTTCTCGCCATCGAGCCCATGGAGGAGCCCATAGAAAACGCCCTGTTGGCGATACAAGGGTCAGACGGCCGTTTGATTCATTTGAACCTCAAAGGCGAAAAGGCTTGGTTATCCAATCGCCATGGCTACGTCATAGGCGAAACTATCGATCTCGGAGAGGAGCGCCTGGGCATGCTTGGCAACACGGCTGCCTGGATGATCCTTGGACAACTGGCCAGGCTTCCCATAGCAAGGGTTGGCGACGACAGCCAACGCATGGACGCTATGATCCTGCTGAACATCGGCCAGTGTCCTTTCCCCTTGCTGCGCGCAAACGAAGAGGGGCTGAGCCATCTTGTACACGACCTCGGCGATCGCGGTCGCGTCCTTTGCCACGATCAAGGCCCCATCGAGGCAGCGACACAAGCAATGGCCGATCTATTGTCGCGCCCGTGGAAACATGTAGACGAGTGGGTGGAAGCCGCGATCGAAACCGGGTCTCTGCCACTTCTGCATCGTTTGACTATCGCGCTGCGCACGGTGCAACTGCGCAACATACCCGAACTTTCCGAATGGGTCGAAGTGACGTTAGAGAAGCGCGTGCTCCCCGCGCTCACCGCCGCTACTCAAGGACCGGCCGGTGGTGAGTAGTTAGACACCCATTGACCCCAACCCTGCTTTAGGTCCAGCTAGAGTTGGAAAATCCGGCTTCTCTTGAAGCTGCTTTACCGCCTTAACAGCGTGTTTTGGAGGCTCACCGAGACTCGCGATAAAACTCAGACCAAGGCGGACAAGTTATGAGCGCAATGGGCGGACACTTTATGGTCGCAATCTTTGTAAAGATGTCCGCCAGTTCAGAAAATAAAGCACTCACCCGCGAAGCAATACTATCGATAGACCACACCATAGCTGCGTTTCAGCTATTTCGCAGGAGTCCGATTTAGCTAAAATTCGAAACTTCTAGTTGCGACATATATGGAACCCAATATTCCATCCAGTGTTGGCGAGTGCCATTCAAGGCCAACAAACGCAGTTCGGGCTACCATTTGCTTCCATTGGGCGTCTGCAAACGGTCCAGACGCAAACGCTGCCGCCCGTCAAACAAGTTCCGACTGGCAATCAGAACACCGGCCATCGTCCCGAACCCCGTGCCCACTGCAATGGCCAGCATGATCAGGATCTGATAGCGCACTGCCAAAGCCGGTGTCGTACCTGAGAGTATCTGACCGGTCATCATGCCGGGCAGGCTGACGATACCGGCCGTGGCCATGGCATTGATGGTCGGGATCATGCCGCTGCGCATGGCGTCGCGCCGAAGATGGCCAATGGCGCTCTGCCAAGTCTCGCCGAGCATCAGGCGATTTTCGATAACGGCGCGATGGTCCCAAGCCGATTGCGTCAGTCGGTCCAGACTGACAGCGACTCCGGTCATGGTATTGCCCAACATCATGCCCAACAGTGGAATGGCGTATTGTGGCGAATACCAGGGGTCTGGGCCGATAATCACCAGCAGCGCGAACACCGTCACGCTAAAACCGGACAAGAATATGGACAATGTGCCAATGGCGAATGATTGGCCCCGGATAAACCGTCGTTCCTGGCGGCTGGCCACCTCACGACCAGCAATGAGCACCATGACGGTAGCCATCAAGGCGATCCAGAAAAACCCGTCTGCGGCGAACAGAGCCTCCAGAACCAGCGCAATCAGCGACAACTGGATAATGGTGCGCGCAGCGGCGATCAACAAGCGGTGACCAATGCCCAACCTGGCCCACCAGGAAACCGCTGCCAGCAGGATCACCAGCAGGCCGGCCAGCCCCAGGTCAAAATAGGAGATTTCGATCAAATCCATATCAGGCGGGCTCCAACTCGATCAGTTGGCCGCTCTCAAGTTGCCAGTGTTGATCGGCGACGCGCTGGATCTGGTCTTCATCGTGTGCGACCCAGAGTGTTGGCCAGTCATTAGCGCGGATTTTCATGATAAGCCAGTCTTCGACGGCAAGTCGTGCCGTCTGGTCCAGATTGGCGGTGGGTTCATCCAGCAACAAGGCCCTGGGAGCAGTGCTGATGGCACGCAGCAATGCCAGGCGTTGCTTCTCACCGGATGACAGGCGGCTCACTGGCCACTCCAGTGCCGTATCCGGCAGCAGCAGTGCGTTCAGATCGGCAGGGTCCGGCGACTCGGCGAAATGATCACGGACAGAGTCTGACCACCACTGACTTTCGGCTGGAACCAGCCTGACCCATTGGCGCCAGAGATGTGCCGGCGTAGCGGATTGTAGAGTGACATCAAGAAACACCTCCCCTTCATGGGCATCCAGATCTGCCAGCGCTCGCAAAAGCAGGCTCTTGCCTGAGCCAGATGCGCCGGACAGGCAGACGATTCGACCATTGTCCAGTTGTCGGGTCTGAGGTGTCAGGTTAGCTGTGGTGAGGTCCTTGAACAAGAGCATAAGATAACGCCAAATGAATCCAGAAAATCAGGCATCCTCATCGGCTTCAAAAGCCTTGGGCCCGCCCTTGACGACATGGGTGTAGTAGAAGCTGTGTTAAATATGGATTCGTCACATCACGGACTAGTGATTGTAACCCGTAAACCATACTGGACCGGACCGCTGCTTTCATCTGGTTTGTCGCTGATCTGCTACGCGGCGATAATCGGGATGGGATGGGATGGGATGGGATGGGGATTACAGCAGACCGGAAGCCTTGGTGGTAACCAGAACATAAGAACCCCAGCGTAGGTTGCAAGCAACTCACGCAACACAACTTGCGTTATGAATTGAAATAGCGACTCGGTGATCTGCCCTCAGGGTTTAATCCAACTGATTCCTGGTAATGTCCGTTGCTTAACCCTACCCCCCGTTTTAAGTCTATCCAAAAGTGAAACCGTCCGGGTTTTTTTGATGCTGCTTTTCTGCCAGAGCGGGTTCCTTTACAGCATCACCGCACCTCTCCCATAAAGCTCAGGCTTGAGGCGGACTGGTTATGGTCGTGCCCTACACCCTGCCGGTTTTTTTCAATACGCGATGCCTCCAGGCGCTTACCATGCCCACTTTCTCGAAACCCTGGAGGGTCTTTTATGTTGCTTGGTTATACTATTTTGTATGTGGAAGACGTGCGGCACACGCTGGCCTTTTACGAGGCGGCCTTCGGCCTCAAGCGGCGGTTTTTACACGAGAGCGGAGACTTCGGCGAGCTGGATACGGGCACAACTGCGCTTGCTTTCTCGACGCGCAAATTGCTTGCCGAACTGGGCAAGAACCCTTCGGCGCCGATAGCGGACTCCCCCTGCTTTGAAATCGCTTTTGTCACCGAGGACGTTCCGGCGGCGCTGAAAAAAGCGGTTGCGGCTGGGGCTACCCTGGTGCAGGAGCCCGAGGATATGCCCTGGGGGCAAACCACCGCCTATGTGCGTGATCCGGATGGTTTTCTGGTGGAATTGTGTACAGCGGTAGCCATGTAGCGATACCCGTGCCGTGGTTCAGGCATTACTCATAACCTGATGCCTGGACCAGGGCGGTGAGTTCGGTGTTCCCCATGAACTGACCGGGGGTTACACCGAACCATTTTCTGAACTCGCGTATCATGTGCGCCTGATCGGCGTAGCCGCTGTCGGCTGCCAACTCTGCAAATGGCTGCTGGCCGTTGAGTTGGCGAGCAGTGCGACGAGCACGGGCCAGATTTTTCCAGAATAGCGGATTCTTGCCGGTTGCTCTTTTGATCACTCTTTCCAGTGTGCGCTCACTGACACCCACTTGTCTTAAAACATCCACTTTACGCTGGGCACTGGCCAGTGCGTCCAGCGCTTCTGCCAGGTTGGTGTCCAGACGAACAAGTGCTTCCAGACGCGCAATCTGTCTGGTTTTGCTCTCGCCCGCATCACACTGACGAAAGGCGGCCAGCAACTCCGTTTCGGAAAACTGTGCCGCCGGGTGCAACCGAAAACCCATAAAGACCTGCCCGGCCTGGCAACTCACCGACTGAGCGGAGTTTGCCAGATCCGAGACAAACCAATGCGGCTCACCTCGGCTGTCCACTCTGACTATAAGGTCGCGGCAGCCGTCGGGCAGTACCGGTGCCTGGACAGGGCGCCCGGCAGTAAACTGCCAATGCTGAAGTAGTATCGGGGCCATGTGGATCAGTGTATCACTGGGCAGTGTATCTGCCACCTTGTACCCAAATGCCTGGATCCGAAGCCAAAAAAGCGCTGCCTCCGGGGAGGCAGCGCACAGCTTCGGCTTCAGCCGGAGATGCCCAGCAACCAGGCCGCAGTCAGGAAGTAGACGGCCAGGCCGCTGAAGTCCTTGATGGTGGTGATGAAGGGGTCAGCACCCGGCGCATGGTCCACACCCAGCTTCAGCAGAATCCAGGGGATCAGGAAGCCGAGCAGGCTGGCTGTGGTCACCGAGAACATCAGGGACAGCCCGACCACGACACCCAGCATCGGAATGCCGTTGGGTGCTCCCTGCCAGAAGTAGGCGATGGTGCCGCCGAGGACAGCCAGCAATACGCCCATGGTCAGACCGACCTTCAGTTCACGCCAAACGTGTACACGGAAGAACCGGTTCAGATCGATGTGCCCCAGCGCCAGACCACGTGCGAAGATGGTGGTGGACTGGGTGCCCACATTGCCGCCCATGTCCATGACCAGCGGAATGAAGATGGCCAGTGCGACCAGGGCTTCCAGCACGCCTTCGAAGTGATCGATCACACCACCGACCATCATGCCACCGGCTAGGGTCACCATCAGGAACATCAGGCGCACCTTGACCGGGTAACCAATGCTGCCGGAGGTCAGCTTCTCGCTGCGTACGGCGTCCTTCTGGTGCGTCAGGTCACCGACACCGGCCTTCCAGTACATGTCTTCGGAAGCTTCCTGCTCCAGTACATCCATGGCGTCATCGAAGGTCAGTACACCAACCAGACGGTTCTCGTCATCAGTCACCGGCAGCATCGGAATATCCGTGCGGTGCAGCTCACGCGCCGCCACCTCGTAGTGGACATCCTGCTTGACCTGCGGGCTTTCTGCCTCGACCAGGGCACCGATCGCGGTGTCGGCGGTGGCACGCAACAGCGCGCTCAGACGCACAAAACCGCGGTAGTTGTTGCTGCGCTCTGAGGAGACGAACAGCACTGAGGTCGCGTCATGGTTCAGGTCCGACTTGCGGACCAGCTCCAATGCCTGCTCGGCAGTCATGGTCGCATCCACATTGAGGAAGGTCTTGCGCATCACTTCGCTGACCGGGTGATGGCGCAGAACCGGATTGCTTTGGGCATTTGAGGCCGTTGAGACGGTGTTTGCAGTAATGGTGTTCATTGTATTCTCCTGAAACTAATCCTAACCACTCCAATTATCAGAATGATTTCTATTTATTTCCTGAACACAGACCTGCGTGAGCTGTCACCCGACCGGGTACAGCACATCACCAGGCAGGACCTGTGAAGGCAAATTTGCGCAGGATCGACAGACACCGGCCGAACACAACAGAACCTCAAAGCTATTGGACATGGCACAATGGCGCGCCAAGCCCTCGCAAGCCGAGTGGTCTGGTGTCAGTACGGGTGGGTTTTCAGGAGGATATCCGGGCTTGGCTGGTCAGCCTGACCCGGTATTGGCGACAGGAATCTGCGCCGGGGGTCAGGAGAGAGTCAGAGCCTGGGTATCGACCTTACCGTCAGTCCCACGCTTGGATGATCGACTACTGGGGTCGTCCATCAGCTGTTGCTCTCCCTAGTTGTGAATTCGAGCGGAACAGTAGTGAGATGATTTCATGAAGTCAACCCCTTTTTAATTAGATATTGACATAAGAACCTGCCTGCCTATACTCCGCCACCATCAAAGCAAGAGGAGTTTTGTCTTGGAAACCAGCAGTTGGTATCAGACTGCAGATCGCCGCAAGGCGACTGGACGGATCTCGCGGTAAACACCCTCCGGAACAAATCGATTTCTCCGGCTGTGCTTACCCCGAGGTCCGGGTTAAGCGCCGCCAGCAACATCCCTTCGTTCAGTGAAGGCCCTGTCAGGGTCTGATTGATCATGCGTGGTTTATGGCTGCTTCATGCACAACCTGGAAAGGCGGATTAGCCATGCCCGTGATTCCGGATTTTCTCACCACATAAACTGTAACCCACCCCGAATCTACTGTCTGTTGTGGCCGGGGTTGCCGTGCCAATGTGTTGTCTCAGAGAAAGGAAGTCGCCATGGAATTCATCAATCTTGTTGCCGGGCTTTTGCTCGTACTGTTCGGGCTTCGGTTCCTGCGGGAGGGCTTTGCCCGAGTGTTTGGCGGTGACCTGCTGGACGGGCTGCAGGACTTTAGCAAAACCCGCTCCAAATCCTTTGTCGGCGGTGTCGCTGGTGTCACTCAACCTGAGGGAGTTCACAGGTGCCTTTCTGGCGCTTGGCGGTTTCCTGTTTCTGTTCATGGAGAACAATCGCGCCCGGGGTATCGGGCAGGCACTGCTCGCTTTCGCTTTCATGCTGATTGGTGTCGGCCTGCTCAGCGACTCGGCCGTGGCCTTCAGTGCCGACCCCGCAGTGGGGGCGCTGTTTGATGCACTGGCCGGGTTGCCTGTCCTGTTTATTCTGTCGGTGGTCGTGCTGACACTGCTGGCCTGCCTGGCCATTCCGGTGGCGTCAGGGCTGGAAAAACTGGCCAAGACGCTGGTGCCCGAGTCTGAAGCCGTAGCGCCCTCGGTCGTCCGCCTGGACCCGCTGGTGCAGGAGCTGGAGGATGAACTCGATGAGATTCCTGCGTGAGCGGGCACTTGTGCCCGCTCTCACCCGTTCAGACCTTCAGATCAGCTGCGCCAGTATCCAGGTGAGGTGCCCAGAATGCGACGCTCTCGGCAATCGCCGGCACCACAGCACGGTCATTGGGCTCGCGCTCCTTGAAGGACAGCTCCAGACAGATCTGGTTGTTGTCTGCACCACCTTCGGACAGCGCCCTGAGCAAGGGTTCAGGCTGTATCAGCCCCGACTCATTGTGCTCCGCCGTGAACGGGCGGTGACCACTCTTGTCCATCGAGCTCTGCTTGATATGAATGATGGGAGAAATCGGTGGTACGGCCCGTGCCCAGGCATAGGGGTCCGTATCATCCGGGTTGCTGGAACTGACATCACCGTGATCGATGTCTGCCATGGCATATAGTGGTATTGCCAATCCTGCTGCATCGATCCGCTTCTGCAGCTCCAGGCAGGACTCAATGGTGTGCCCGAACTCTCGACCCACAGACATAGGTTCCCAGAACAGATACTTCAGGCCGGCAGCCTTGGCGTGCTCGGCAACAGCACCCCAACATTCGATCACTTCGTCGATCAGGGCTTCTCTTTTGTCCGGATCGTCGAAGTCCCGAAAGGTAAATATTGCGAACTGAGTCCCGGTCGCCTCACCGCCCAGATCTGCGGTGATATCAGCAAAAGTCTTGAACCAGTCAACGTAGTAGCGCCTGACGTCTGTATCCGGGTGACCAAAGTGATTCAATCGACCATAGGGGCCCGTCATGCCGGAGGTTACCCTGACGCCCGTTCGCTGCAGGGCGCGACCCATCTGTCTGGTCAGTCGACGAGTCACCGCCGCCGGCCAGGACGGATTGATGAATTCATGGGTCAGCTGGATATCGCGAATACGCAGGTCCCGGGCCACCGTGTCGATCAGGTCATCTGGTTCAGCGAACCGGTTCACCAGTGGATTGGTATTCAAACCAAGTGTCAGTGCCATTGTCGATCACTCCTGTCCCGTTAAAGGTTGACGGTTTCGACGGACCTGGAACCCGCATAAGTTTTTTCAAACCATGTGCCAAAGGCTGCCTTTTGCGCCTCTGACAGATGAAGGCCATGTTTGGTTCGACGGTATAGAATATCTGCTGTTGTCTGTGCCCATTCTTTTTCGACCAGGTACTTCGCTTCTGCTGCATACAGGTCGTTGCCGAAGTGCTTGCCCAGATCCTTGAGGTTTTTGGCTGTGCCGACAAGATTCGGTGTTCGCGCCCCGTAGAGTCTGCTGTAGTGCAGCAGCAGATTCCGTGGCATCCAGGGGTAACGTTGTCGCAGTCGGTCAATGAAACGAGTGAAATCTGCATTTTCAATTTCACCGCCGGGTAACGGCTCATCACGTGTCCAGGCTTGCCCCAGTCTGGGGAAGTAGGGTGCCAGTTTCTGCAGGGCATGCTCTGACAGTTTCCGGAACGTTGTGATCTTGCCGCCATAGACATTCAGCAGGGGCACGCCGCCCTCGTCATCCAGATCAAACTCATAATCCCGTGTCACCGCAGAGGGGTTGCCGTTCCCGTCATCGAACAAAGCACGCACGCCGGAAAAGGTTTCCAGCACATCCGTGCGCTGCAGCTTTTCCTTGAAGTACCGGTTGACGGCGGCCAGCAGATACTCGATTTCGCTTTCATCCGCCGACACCGTTTCAGGTTTGCCTTCATAGGGGATATCGGTGGTTCCGATCAGCGCCTTGTCACCCTCGTAGGGGTTGATAAAGATCACCCGCTTGTCATCGTTCTGCACGAGATAAGCCTGCTGGCCCTCCCAGAATTTCGGCACAATGATGTGGCTGCCCTTGACCAGTCGCACGTTTCTGCGGCTACTCGTATCCTTCATGGTGCCAACAACCTTGTTGACCCAAGGCCCCGCAGCGTTGCACAGAGCAATTGCCCTGACCGTTCTGATGGCACCGGTTCGCACATCTTTCAATTCCACGGACCACGCACCGTTTTCCCGTTTTGCGCCGACAAACTCTGTGCGCGTGCAAATCTGTGCACCCTTCTCGGCAGCAGAGACCGCGTTCAGGGTGACCAGGCGGGCGTCATCTACCCAGCAATCGGAATATTCAAAGCCGAGTTTGTATTGATCTTCCAGAGCAGAGCCTTCCGGATCACGATGCAGGTTGAGTGTCCGAGTGCCCGGCAATTTTTTTCGGCCCCCCAGATGGTCATAGAGAAACAGTCCCAGGCGAACCAGCCACGCCGGTCGATCATTGGGGCTATGGGGCAACACGAATCGCATGGGCCAGATAATGTGGCTGGCGGAATTCAGCAGCACTTCCCGCTCGATCAAGGCTTCGCGAACCAACCGGAACTCGTAGTACTCCAGATATCGCAGCCCACCATGCACCAGCTTGCCGGAGCGTGAAGACGTGCCCTCGGCAAGATCCTCCTTTTCGCACAGCAGTACCGACAAGCCGCGCCCGGCAGCATCCCGTGCGATACCCGCACCGTTGACGCCGCCGCCAACGACCAGCAAGTCTATATGTTTCTGATTGTTCATCTTGCGCTCCTCGGTAACTCCTTGCGAGCTATCCTGTCAGTATGGGTGCCGTCTCGATGCGGCAGCGTTATCATGTTGAGGTGGGCAGCTTCGACCATACCGGCGCCAGTGCCTCTCGAGACTCTCGATATACGTCGTACAATCGAGCGTAGGGTTGTGTGTCCTCCGCATTCGGCTGGTGAATATCGCCCAGCAGGGGTGATACCCATTCCCTGATACAAGCATCCATATCTGCATACACACCGACGGCGACAGCTGCCATCATGGCCGCGCCGGCTGCCCCAGCTTCTTCTCGATCTGAAACTCGCACACCGGCGCCGACGGATGAGGCAATGACTGATTGAATGGCTGATGAACGAGCTGCTCCTCCACTCAAACGAATTTCTTTTGGCATATTTCCGATGGCGGCGTAGCAGTCCCTGGTCGCCATTCCCAGGCCATCAACAACAGCGCGCAACAGATCAGCGAAGCCGTGGCTCGTATTCAACCCAATGAAACTCGCGCGCGCGTTGGCATCAATGAATGGCCCACGCTCACCAGCCTCGGAAATGTAAGGATGGTAAATCAGCCGACTTCTGGAACTGTTGTGCAACCAGCCGTCAATGCGGTCCAATAGATCACTTGTTCCGACCGGTGTCCCACCGTCGCAAATCAACTCTGCCGCCAACCCCAAAAGCCAGTCGACATTCAGCGTTGCTGCCATATTGGACTGCATCTGTGTGACCATGCCGGGTACCGGCAGAGTCATGATATATCCGGTACACGCATCATTCAGCGACACTGACTCTGCAGCCACGGGACGCATGTGGACGCCGGTAGACCCGATGATGGAACAGGCTGAATCAGTGCTTCCCGTGTACACCCCGGCACCAAGGCCGGTCATCACCATGTCGACATAGCCGAGTACAACCGGGGTCCCGGTCAGCAGCCCGGTGGACCGCGCGGCCTCTTCTGACAACGGGTGGGTAATTTCTGTACCTTCATTAATATCGGGCAACAGATGACGATGATCCTGCAGGCCCAGGGCATTCAGAACGTCCGTGTCATACTCGCGTGTGCGGAAATCACCAAAGGTGAAACAGGCTTCGGAAGGGTCGGTGGCACGGACGCCGGTCAGGCAAAGATACAGCCAGTCCTTGCAATGCAGCGCGACTTCCGCTTCCGACAGCAGACTCGGGTAGTGTTCTGCGATATGGGCCAGTTGCGCGCCCTGCTGGCACGTATTCAGCCCGGTGCCCGTCTTTTCGAAGCGGCGTCTCTCGCCGGCGCTGGCGCGAATTCGGTCCACCGTCGGCGCGGCACGCGCATCCAGCCAGATCCAGGCATCGCTGACCGGCGCATTGTCCCGCCCAACCAGCCAGGTGCCATCACCCTGACCGGTCACTGCAATGGCTGCCGTGCGTTGTTTGAGGCCCGGCACTTCAACACCCAGTGCACACAATGCCTCGACACATTCGGACCAGGTTGTACGCAGCGATTGAGTTGCTGCACCATCTGCCCCAAGTTCATAGCGATTCTGAATTGCGCAACAGGCCACCTGTTCACCCTTCAGGGTGAACGCAACAGCTTTGACAACCGACGTGCCTGCGTCGATGCCGATCAAAAGATCCTGACTCCCCGCCATTTCCCGTACCTCTTATTCTGTGTTCCGACCTGACTGGCGCAGCCGGTGTCATTGCGACCCGGCAGGCATCCAATCAGCTTTCTATCAGCCTGGCTGCGGTCTGCTCATCCGTAATCAATCCTGACAGGACACCGCTGTTCAGAATGGCCTTGATGGAATCAACCTTTTCTGACCCACCCGCCAGCGCCACTATGTTGTGACGGCGCAAGCTCTCTAGAGAGGGGGCAATGATGCGCTCGGTAAAGGGGGA
Source organism: Natronospirillum operosum (assembly GCF_004768465.1). Classification (GTDB taxonomy): domain Bacteria; phylum Pseudomonadota; class Gammaproteobacteria; order Pseudomonadales; family Natronospirillaceae; genus Natronospirillum; species Natronospirillum operosum. The sequence goes on along the minus strand of NZ_SRMF01000005.1, from coordinate 177,487 downwards.
TTCCACCGGATTGCCCTGCTCATCGAAGAAATGACCCAACAGTTCACCGGCAGCACCGGCATCACGCACGCCGTTGAGTTCCTCATCCTTCAACATGCGAGACGCCACCAGTTGGGCCTCACTGTCCACCGAGCCGATGCCGACCAGTGCGACATCCATGTGCGCCATCAAATCAAACACTTCCGCAACACCGTGCTGTGAAAGCAGCACCTTCTTGTCTTCCACGGAATTTGCCAGGAACGGCACGGGTAATACGTAAGCCTCGGCACCGGTTTGCTCGGCCAGCCGGTGAATCACATCATGCGGGTTGGCAGTAAAACGCCGTGTCAGCCCGCCCAGCAAGGACATGAACTGAATGTCCCCGGTATCGACCAGAGGCAGTTCATTGACCGCAGCCATCAGTGACCTGCCGTGGCCAATGCCAATCATCGAAGCGGATTGGCTTTCGAGCTGATGCTGCAGAAAACGAGCCCCGCCATAGCCCAGCGCCTTGAGCGGCATGCCGGTCTCTGCCAGATCCGGGACCACATCGCAGTAAGTCAGTTGATGTCGAGCACAAAGCTGCTCTTCATGCCGAATGCAATTGGCCACCTTCCCTTCAACGCTGACACGGACATAGCCCGCCTTCATGGCGGAAGCAATGAGGCGGTGGGCCTTTGCTCGTGAGACGTGCAAACGCTCCGCAACCTCCGACTGCGTGAGCCCGGAAATGAAATGCAGCCAGGCCGCCCGAACGACGAGAGCTTCCTCAACGGAGCTGATTGATTCTGATTTTGTCATTGTCACTTTGCTCGTTTTGAAATTTTTCTCAGCTGTTGAAAATTATTTCACCTGTGCTATGTTATGTCAATGTTAACTATAAAAATCACTTGGGATAACAAAATGAAACACTCTCGATTCAGCTCTTTGGCCCAGCAGACAGCACGGTATTCGAGCCTTTCTCATGCTTCCTGGACTGTAAATGGCTCCACAGAACCGAAAGCGGAACTGTTGACAACAAATCTATCATAATTATAACATTTTTATGTTAAATAAAGTGCGGGCACATGAAACAGCCCGTCATGATGCTGACTGGGTCGCAATCAACACACCCAACAAGCACAACATGGCTGAATGATTTACCGCGCTGGAAAACAATCAATAAGAAAGGTTACGAGGAATGAGTTCACATCAAGACGTTGCCGCAAAGCGGTATAGCAATCTGTCACGTCGGTCGCTGGCCATCTTCGTCCTGGTGGCTGCGCTGATTGTTGCCATGGCCCTGGATACGACCGTGGTCAGGACCGGGTCCCAGTTGGATCTCGCTGAAGCGTCCTTTTCTCCCGAGCAGTTCGGCGCGACAGAATTCCCCGTTGTCCAGGAGTGGATCGAGGAAAACGCCGTTGGTGTGCAGTTGCTCGCTCAGACCCTGGAAAACGATCGTGATGCGGCGATTGCGCAGCACGGAACCCAGGCCGGGGCCTACCCGATCTTTCCGGTGACCTTTACCGGCCGGATTGTCGAGGGCCAGAGCGGCATCGTAGAGGTGTCAGTGGACCAGGCGCCGGAAGATCTCACCATCCGCCTTCAGTTGGGACCTGCCATCAATGGCACCGAATTGCGCGACGTCACCGGAACAATCAGGTTCCAGCAATTCACCAACCAGATCGAATATCAGAATGCCGGCAGAGCGCTGAACGACGCCATGAAAGCCGACACCCTGGACCCGATTGACCGAGATCAACTGGAAGGCCGCCTGATTACAGTCTCTGGTGCATTTACGTTGATCAACCCCAGCAACTGGCTGGTAACACCGGCAAGGGTGACAGTGCAATGACAACGACAACACCCCAGAGCGACAAACCGCAAGGCGATAGCAATGCGGTCCTTTCCGCCAGAAACGTGGCCAAGTCTTACGGCAACGTACATGCCCTGAAAGGGGTCAACTTTGACGTCCACAAGGGCGAAGTGACCACGCTGTTTGGCGAAAATGGCGCCGGCAAGTCGACATTGATGAAGGTTCTGGCGGGCATCGTCATCCCCAGCTCGGGTGACATCCTGGTTGACGGCAAGAAGGTAACCTTTCGGACACCTTCCGACGCCGCAGCATACGGCATTTCGATCATCCATCAGGAGCTCAGCCTGGCCCCCAATCTGAGCGTCAGAGACAACATCTTTCTGGGTCGCGAACTCCTCTGCGCCAGTGGCGTGGATTACGCCACCGAGCGGCGCATCACCGCCGAGTTGATGCAGGAACTTGAAGAGGATATCGACCCGCTGACGCCGGTTGCCAATCTGAAGCTGGGCCAGCAGCAGATCGTTGAAATTGCCCGCGCACTGCAGATCAATTCGCGCATCCTGATCATGGATGAACCCACCTCGGCCCTGAGTGCCAGTGAGGTGGAAGTTCTGTTCAAGGTCATCCGGGACCTGAAAAAGCGCGGCGTCTCCATCGTGTACATTTCGCACCACCTCGAGGAAGCGCTGGAGGTCACGGACCACGCCGTTGTGTTGCGTGACGGCACCATGACCGCATATGCCAAACGAGATGAAATCGATTTGCCCTGGATTGTACGCCACATGGTGGGCGACAACTTTGACCTGGGCGCCCCGCCATCCGGCTACAACTTTGGTGCCCCCGCCCTCTCGGTGAACGACCTTCGTGTGGTCGATGACGGCGGCAAAGTGCTGGTCGACAAACTGAACCTCAGTGTCCGTGCCGGCGAAATTGTCTGTATTTATGGCCTGATGGGGGCCGGACGAACAGAGCTGCTCGAGACCATAGCCGGACGCAACGAGCCGGCCAGCGGGGATATCCTGCTCAACGGCCAGAGCGTGCTGAAGCTGAGCATCGCGCAGAGAATCGACCTGGGCCTGGCGCTAGTTCCGGAAGATCGTCAGCGCGACGGTCTGGTACAAACCATGTCGATTGGCGGAAACCTTTCTCTGGCCAGCATTGCTTCCTTTGTGAAAGGTCTGATGACTTCAAGGCAACTGGAATCCGAGGTCGTCAGTTCGGCCATTCGCAATGTTCACATCAAGACCAATGACAGCCGAGCCAGCATCGGTTCTCTCTCCGGCGGCAACCAGCAAAAAGTGGTGATCGGAAAAATGCTGGCCACAGCACCCAAGGTGCTGCTGCTGGACGAGCCAAGTCGAGGCATCGATATCGGCGCCAAGTCAGAAGTATTCAAGCTGCTGTCGGAAGGCGCTCAGCAGGGACTCGGGGTTGTCTACTCGACCTCGGAAGTCACCGAGTGTTTCAGCGTTGCACACCGCATCATCGTCATGAGCCGGGGCCGAATTGCCGCCGAGTTTAAACCCGATATCAGCAAAGACGAAATAATGGCTGCTTCCGGCGAAGCCGTCCTTGCAGAATAAAAACTGGAGCCCAAGATCATGTCCACAACAACTCAATCCCGTTGGCCGAGTTTACAAACGACAAACCTGGCGCCGCTGGCGGCCAAGGTTTTGCTGGAAGGAAGAGCGTTTTTCGCTTTGATCGCCATCATTGCGGTGTTCTCGATACTCTCACCCTACTACCTCACGGTGAGCAATTTCCTGACCATGTCTTCTCAGGTGTCCATTTTCGGGCTGATTTCCCTGGGCATGCTGCTGGTCATTCTGACCGGTGGTATCGACCTCTCGGTAGGTTCCGTACTGGGGCTCTCCGGGGTTTTTGCCGGCTTCCTGCTGCAGGGCGTATCACTCGAGTTTCTGGGCCTGACTCTATTCCCTTCCGTCTGGGTGGTCGTAGTGCTGACCTGTGCCCTGGGCGCCTTCATGGGTGCCATCAATGGCACCCTGGTCGCCTATTTCAAAGTACCCGCCTTTGTCGCCACGCTGGGCATGCTGTATGTCGCCCGCGGTATCGCCTTGCTGATGACCAATGGCCTGACCTACAACCGACTGGGCGGACGCCCGGAACTGGGCAATACCGGTTTTGACTGGCTGGGCTTCAACCGCATCATGGGGATACCGATCGGTGTTCTGATACTGCTTGCCGTTGCCATTGCCATCGCCTTGCTGCTGACGCGGACCCCGCTGGGCAGATGGATCTACGCGACCGGAGGGAATGCCAAAGCCGCCGAGTTGTCCGGCGTGCCGGTCAAACATACCACGGTCAGCGTCTATGTCATGTCTGGCATATGTGCTGCCCTGTCCGGTCTCGTGCTCGCCTCTCAGCTGACCTCTGCAGGTCCGACCGCCGGCAATACCTATGAGTTGACTGCCATTGCGGCCGTCGTGGTCGGCGGTGCTGCCCTCTCCGGTGGCAAGGGCAATGTTCAGGGTACCTTGCTGGGCGCCTTCGTGATCGGGTTTCTGGGCAGCGGGCTGGTCATCATTGGCGTCTCATCCTACTGGCAAACGGTATTTACCGGCGCCGTGATCATCCTGGCCGTGATGCTGAACAGCATCAACTACCAACCCAAAACCAAAAAGAAAATTGCAACGGGCGACGACAAATCGCCGGTGAGCAAAAACGATTCTGCTCTACGGCAGGGCTCTTCCAAATAGTCCGCCACGCAGGACCCAAGCCGATCATTATCGGTGAAAACCTAAAAACAACACTGGAGAGTACTCATGTTACATACAATCAAGCGACTGACCGTGATCGGGCTGGCTACAGCCGCAATGGGGGTGTCCGGTTTCGTCTCGGCGCAAAGCCAGGGTCTGATGACCATCATCGTGAACGACCCTTCCAACCCCTACTGGCACACCGAGGGCGAGGTGGCCCGTGAAACTGCTGAAGAGCTGGGCTACCGTGCCAACGTCAGTGCTCACCGTGGTGATACCAACGAAGAGAGCCGTCTCATCGATACAGCGATCACCAACAATGCGGCTGCCATCATTCTGGACCCGGCCAATGCCGATGGTTCGATCGGTGCTGTTCGTCGTGCCGTTGACGCAGGCATTCCGGTCTTGCTGGTCAATGCAGAGATCAACGAAACCGGTCTGGCAGAGGCACAGCTGGTATCCAACAACGCTCAGGGCGCGGCCCTGGGGGCAGCACACTGGGTAGAACTGATGGGTGATGGCGGCAACTATGTCGAGATGTTCGGTGCACCTTCAGACAACAATGCGCAGACGCGCTCGAACGGTTACACCACTGTGATCAACCAGTATCCGGACCTGAACCAGGTCGGTTCTGAGGTTGCCAACTGGGACCGCACGCAAGGTTACAACCGTATGCAGAACCTGATGCAGGCCAACCCGGATATTGCGGGTGTTATCTCTGGCAACGACGAGATGGCACTGGGTGCGATCTCTGCACTGAAAGAAGCGGGACGCTTCAACGACGTGATCGTTGGTGGCTTTGACGGCAACCCTGATGCGATTGAATCCATCAAGGCCGGCGAAATGGCGTATTCCGTACTGCAGCCAGTCGCTGTTTTTGCTCGGGAAGCAGTCATCCAGGCCGACCGTTTTATCAGAACCGGCGAAACCGGTGCTGACGAAGAAAAGCAACTGTTTGATTGCATTCTGATCACTCCGGAGAATGTCGACCAGATGACGGGGCCGTTCGTTTTCGAAGGGTAATGTGTCAGCCTTGGGGGCAGCCTGCTGCCCCCTTTTTTCCGATGGGCACCAGGCATCAGCAAAAAACCGGATTGAGCGTTGGCAATGCGGCTGATTGTTCGACCACTGGTCCAGAAAGAGGCAGAGTTTCGTAACAGGCCTGTTGATGTGTTATATCAATAGAATGATACAATTAGCAGAAATATCAGAGGTATACGACCGGCCGTGGACACAGCTCTGGAACAGCTTTTCAAAGAAGCCACTCTAAAAGACACTCGCCAAATGCGACAACTGACGCGGCGACAGCAAATTGCAGAAGCTGTTATAGCCGCTGGCAGTGTGCGAATCGAGGAGATAGCAGAGCAATTCAGCATCAGCCTGATGACCGCCCACCGTGACCTGGACGAACTGGAACACCGCGGCCTGTTGCGCAAGGACAGGGGCATAGCCACGGTAACGCCGACCAGCCTGACAGAGTCCAGTGATGCCTATCGCGTCAAACAGCACAGTGGAGAAAAGAAGCAAATTGCCAAAATGGCCTCGGACTTGCTGGAGCCCGGCGAGACGGTGTTTCTTGATGACTCGACCACCGTGCTGCAAATGGTGCCTTTCCTGCATCACAGACTATCTCTGACTATCATCTCCAATTCCATCACCTTGATGAATGCACTGCGTGAAATGGATCATATCAACCTGATTGGTCTGGGTGGCCGATACCACAATTGGTGCAACGCCTTTCTGGGTCATATGACCATCAATGAAATCAAGGGCCTGCATGCCGATACACTGATGATCTCAACATCCGCGATTGTGGACGGAGTGGCCTATCATCAATATCCGGAAATGGTAGAAACCAAACAGGCCATGTTTCGGGCCGCAACCAGACGGGTGCTGCTGGCAGATCACAGCAAATTCCAAAAACGGGCCTTGCATCATCTGGCCCCGCTATCCGATTTCGACATCATCATCACCGACCGCCAGACTGACGAGGATGCCATCCAGGATCTCCGGGCGCGCGGCGTGCAAGTGATGGTCGCGCCAGGGCACTAGCGATGAAAGAGTCTGAAATTCGGTTTTTCAAGCCACTCTGGCGCCGACTGACCCTGCTCGGCACGGCGCTTGTCTGGGTAGCCATAGAACTGGTTTTCGGCTCGGAAATCTGGCTGTTCGCGTCCTTGTGTCTGGTAGCGTATATCCTGTGGCGTTATCTGTTGCGGTTTCCTGCCGATGGTGCGTCCAAGAAGTAGCCTTTGATGCGCTGAATTTCTTCTGCAGAGCCGAACAGCAAGGGCGTTTTCTCATGCAGACTTGCCGGCACTTTATCAAGGATTGAACCAAGACCATCGGTTGCCAATCCACCGGCTTGCTCAATCAACCAGGCAATGGGAAACGCCTCATAGATCAGCCGCAAGTGGCCGTTTTCAAAGCCCGGGCGCGAGTCACCGGGATACATGAAGATACCGCCCTGAAGCACGATTCGGTGCAGCTCGCCGACAGCGGCTGCCAGCCAACGCATATTGTAGTTCTTGCCGGCGGGCCCCTCGGAGCCCGCAATCAAATCCCCCAGATATTGCTGCAGTCCGATCGGCAGGTGCCGAATATTGGATGCATTGTATGCCACCATGGTGGTTTGTCTGGGCAAGGTGACTGACTCCCTGGTCACGCGGAAGCGATTGCTGTACATATCCAGCGTGGCCAGGGACAGTCCCCGTCCAACGCTGACACCCAGGTCGGTCGAATGGCCGAAGGAGATGTAACCCGCCGCCACCGTGTCCCGGCCTGAACGCAAGAAAGACTCCCCCGCCGGGAATATGGCAAACAGCAGCCCCAGCGGAGCGCCGATGCCGATACTGCCCGACCCATCAATGGGGTCTATAGCCAGATCGAACTCCCCCTGTGCCGAGATGGCAATCACCTCCTCGGCCTCTTCGGACAGTACTGACCTGACAGAACAGGCGGAAACCGCAGAGAGCAGATGCTGATGGGCTCCGAAGTCCAGAGCCTTTTGTCGATCGCCGCTGTCATTCACCCCGACAACGTCTGCCGGATTACCCGGCAGATGCCCCAGAGCCAGGCGCCTGCCCAACGGGATTGCCGCCTGGGTGATGGCATCAATCAGCTCGATGAGCGCAGTATTCCGGGAACTCTCGGAAAGTCCGGCCGCGAGATGAGTACAGACATCCGTGCCGCTGATCTCGCGGTCATTCGGCATCTTCAGCAGGGAACTCATGACACACTGCTCTGCAACAGAGTATTGGCCCGCTCAATGATGGCCTCTTCAGTGATGCCCATCTGCTCATACAGCGTCTCCGCCGGTGCCGAGGCACCAAAGGTTGTCATGCCGATGACGTTCTCTTCGCTGGCTACATAGCGCGTCCAGCCGAATGTGCTGGCCGCCTCAATGGCAATGCGTGGTGCATCACCCAGCACACCGTGCCGATAGCCCGCTGGATTCTGTTCAAACAGCTCCCAGGACGGCATTGAAACTACCGCCACATTCACACCCTGTTCGTGCAGCCGATGGGCAGCGCCCACCGCCAGGGATACCTCCGTGCCGGTTGCCAGCAGGGTCAGATCACGCCTGGCCCCGAATTCACGGATGATGTATCCGCCCCGGGCAGTCAGGTTCTCCCCCGTATCCCGCAACCGCAGTTGCGGCACACCCTGCCGGGACAGGGCCAGCAAGGTCGGTGTCTGACGACTCTGCAGCGCGACCTCCCAGGCCTCCAGTGTCTCGACCGCATCGGCTGGCCTGAGCACCGTCACACCCGGCATGGCCCGAAAACTCGCCAGATGCTCAACCGGCTGGTGCGTAGGTCCGTCTTCGCCCAGACCGATGCTGTCATGGGTCATGACGTAGACCACGCCCACGTTCATCAGGGCGGACAGCCGAATGGCATTGCGGGCGTAATCCGAAAACACCAGAAAGGTCCCGCCGTACGGAATCAGACCACGATGAACGGCCATGCCATTCATCATGGCCGCCATGCCAAACTCCCGTACACCATACGAGATATAGCGGCCTTCCGGGTGCGCACTGGTGTAGTCCTGCCCCAGCGCCTTGACGCGAGTGAGATTCGAACCGGAGAGGTCGGCAGACCCCCCAATAAGCTCCGGGCAATGCTCGGCCAGAATATCCAGCGCCTGCTGGCTTGCCTTCCGGGTCGCCACCTTGACCGGGTTGGCAACCAACTCCTGTCGGGCCCTGGCGACCGCAGCGGTCAATGGTTCAGGGAGGCGCCCTGCCATGCGACGTTCAAACTCAGCCCGAACCGCAGGATCGGACGCTGCAACTCTGGATTCCCAGTCCTGGCGCGCGCCGATGCCACGCCCGCCATACTGTCGCCACTGGTCGAGCAGTGCCTCAGGAATGTCAAATGCGCTGCGGGTCCAATTGAGTGACTGTCGCGTCAGTTCACGCTCTTCGGTGCCCAGCGGCGCGCCGTGCGAAGACGCTGTTCCGGACTTGTTCGGTGAGCCGAACCCGATCACAGTGCGCAGTGCGATCAGCGTGGGTCGATCAGTTTGCTGCCTGGCCACCTTAAGTGCGTCGTCGATGGCCTGATGATCATGCCCATCGCACTGGATGACATGCCAGCCTGCAGCGACGAATCTGCCGGCGACGTCTTCCGTGAACGCCAGATCGGTAGACCCATCGATCGAGATGCCATTGTCGTCATAGAGTACGGTCAGCTTGTCGAGTTTCAGGTGTCCGGCCAGTGATATTGCCTCCTGGCTCACACCTTCCATCAGGCAACCATCACCACAGATGACCCAGGTACGGTGATCCACCAAGTCCTCGCCGAACCTTGCTCTCAACGAGCTTTCGGCGATGGCCATGCCTACAGCACCGGCCAGCCCCTGACCCAAAGGGCCCGTTGTTATGTCGACCCCGGGCGTATGTCCGAACTCGGGATGACCCGGAGTCACAGACCCCCACTGACGGAAATTCTGCAATTCGGTCAATGGCATTGACTCGAAACCGGTCAGGTGCAGCAAGGCATACTGCAACATGGAGGCATGGCCATTGGATAACACAAAACGGTCACGATCCGGCCAATCCGGCTGTTTGGGGTCAAACTTCAGATGCCTGGTCCACAGCACCGTTGCAGCATCTGCCAGGCCCATGGGGGCACCGGGGTGTCCTGAATTGGCTTGCTCGACGGCATCAAAAGACAGGCTGCGTATACAGTTCGCCAGTTCAAACAAGGTGGGCTCTTTCATCGCGGTGTCGATGGCATCAATCAATTCGGTCATCGTCTGTTCTCCGTTATAGTTAAAGCTCGACCTGAATTAATATTAACATGAAAATCCCTTAAATAACATTTTTATGTTACTTTTGATAAATTTAATGTTATAAACTGAGGGCGCGCTGAGCCACAGGAGCTGAGCCACAGGAGCTGAGCCACAGGAGCTGAACCATGAGACCCGAAGACCGCCGTGACGACATCGTTGAATTCCTGATTGAGAACGGTTCAGCAGCTGTAGATGAACTTGCTGACACCTTTGCCGTCTCGAAAATGACCATCCACAGAGATCTTGATTTCCTGGAGGATGAAGGTTTGCTGAGAAAGGTTCGTGGAGGCGCGACCATCGAAGCCAGCGGCCAGTTCGAGAGCGACTTCCGCTACCGTGTTCGAATCGCAACCGAGGAAAAGAGAGAGATCGCAGAAAAAGCAGCGCAGTTCATTGAGCCGGGAACCAGTGTGATGATTGACGATGGTTCAACGTCGCTGGCCATCATCCCCTACCTCCTGAAGAAAACACCACTGACTGTTATCACGAACAATCTGGAAATAGTAAAACAGCTGTCAGGCAGGCCCGGTATTACATTGATCACGCTGGGGGGCAGCTATGCCAAGAAGTTCAACGGCTTCTTTGGTGTACTGACTCATAACGCACTCTCAACGCTCAGAGCAGACATTGCGTTGCTTTCAACGTCGGCCATCACAAACGCCACAGCCTATCACCAGGACCAGGAAATTCTCGCCGTCAAGCGACAGATGATCGAGTCCGCCAGCAAGGCCTATCTGATGGTTGACCACCAAAAGTTCGGCAAAACCGCCCTGCATGTTTTCTCGCATCTGAGCGAGTTTGACGGGGTGATTGTGAGCCCCCAATTACCGACAGAAACTGTCCGGAACCTCCGTCAGGAAGGCGTACGACTCCATTTCACCGAGGACCAACACAATGACGAAACAATACTGGATCGGCACCAGCTGGAAGATGAACAAGACCCTCACGGAGGCACTTAGCTATACAGAACAACTCAAGAGCGCACCCGTTGACGACAGACTGGTCCCGTTCGTGATTCCCCCATTTACCTCGGCCAGACAAGTCAAGGCGGCTCTGCAATCAACCAGGGTTCGAGTGGGTGCGCAAAACATGCACTGGGCAGAGCACGGCGCCTGGACCGGGGAGATCTCCCCCACCATGCTCACGGACTGTCAACTCGACATGGTAGAGCTCGGGCACTCGGAACGGCGCACACATTTTGGAGAAACAGACGAAGCCATTGGCAGGAAGACCGAAGCCGCTATTCGCCACGGCCTGATCCCGTTGATCTGTGTCGGCGAAACAGAGCAGGAAAAGGACGCCGGACGAGCAGATCAGGTGCTGGAACAACAGGTGCGCGGCGCGTTGTCACTGCTTGACGCCACTCAGATGAAGGCGCCCATCCTGTTTGCCTATGAGCCGGTCTGGGCCATAGGGGAGCACGGCAAGCCCGCTACACCGCAATACGCCAACGAGAAACATCAGTTCATTGGCGCCCTTGCCCAGGAGATCACGGCAGTCCCTGTTCCCTGCCTCTATGGCGGCAGCGTCAATCCGGACAATGCCACCGACCTGATCCGGGAAACACATATCGACGGTCTGTTCATTGGTCGATCCGCATGGCAGGCCGCAGGCTACATTGACATCCTCCAGCGTTGCGCGAGAGAACTGTGACCCGAAAGACACCAGGAAAAACAGGAACGAAGCGGCGGAGCGACCCTTGTACAGGGCAACCCGCCCTCACTTCCGTTCAACGCCAAAGCGTTCATGACCCCCATGGACCAACCAGCAATCTGGACCTGATGCTCCCCGAATCGGGGCTACCACCGGATACTTCTTCATAGCCCTACCGTTGAGATTCAGCGCCTGCTTCACGCCTTGCCGTGTTCCAGTGACTCATAGTGGCGAATTCTCTCGACCTTGTCTCCGGACCTCTGGCTGTCAAAGTCCGACGCCAAAAACGAATCCACTATACTTTTCGCCAGTTCGATGCCAATCACCCGAGCTCCCAGGGTTATGATCTGCGCATCGTTGCTCTTGCGTGCCCGTTCGGCCGAGTAGTTGTCATGCGCCTGAGCAGCGCGAATACCAGGTACCTTGTTCGCGGTCATCGCCATGCCGATACCGGTGCCGCAGCACAGCACGCCGAACTGTTGTTTCTTTTCTTTTACCGATGTCGCCAGCACATGGGCCACATCGGGATACAGGGCACTCTCACCTGCCTGCACACCAAAATCAGTTACCTCAAAGCCACTGCCTGTTAAATGGCTCTTCAATTGCTCTTTCATCTCGACAGCAGCGTCATCACATCCAATCGCGATTGTTGGCTTGGTGTTCATTGTCTTCTCCACATGTAGCCGGTGAACTGTTCGATCATATGAGCGAACACTGAACAATTGTAGCACCACAAACAACAAATATACACCCGCTGATCAACTGTTCATCCAGAATGAACCGCCTGACAGGCAGACACCCCTCAGGTCGACGATGAACAAGGACATTCGAGCCGTATGATCAAGGCGGTTACAGCACAGAAGACACATTGCGTGCCAGAGAGAAGAGGGAGATTATGGCGGGCTGCCACAGGCCTGTTCAGTTCGAGTTCTCGCCCGGGCCCTGAGTGGCATCCGCCAGGCTCAGCACTGTCATCGCGTTGGTGGTACTGGTTGCCAACGTATCAATAACACCCGTTCTCAGAGCGCCCAGGATGCCGGACGCCTTGGTATTCTCGCTGGCGATGGCCACCACATCCGGAATTCGCCTCAGGTCATGGATATCCAGCCCGATGACGCGCCCTCGCATGGCCGCCTGAGACTCCCGGCCATGTATGTCGATGAAGTCATAACCCATCACATCACCCACCGTCCCGGCCAGGCGGGCTTCGGCAATTTCCTGCGGCGAAAACCAGCCCATGCGCACCATATTGCTGTCTTCACTCATGTCTCCGACACCGACCAGAGCCAGGTCAGCCCGGCGCGCCCGATCCAGGGTCTGTTTGACCGTGGGGTTTTCCTGCAGGGCTTCTCGCAGCACCTGATCCTGTACCAGCGCCGGCGCATAAAGGGTTTCACTTTCCCCGCCAAACTTGGCAGCCAGGCGACGACAGATATGGTCGGGGTTCATGTACTCACCCGCCCGCAGCGAGCCTCCGATTGCCGAGACAAATGAGGCTTTGCAGGTGTGCTGCGAAAACACGTTGTCAGCGACAGCGCCCACATTGCGCCCCATGCCCACTGCCACAATCTTGTTATCGGTCAGACGTCGCGTCAGGTAATCGGCTACCAACCCTGCCACCGCGTGACGCTGACTTTGAGCATCCGAGAAATCAGGGGCGATCAAGGCTCTCTTTATGCCGAATTTTTTCACCAGGCTCGATTCAATATCACCGCTCACAGAGGGATGGTGCCTGACTCGAACATCGACAATGCCTGCGGAATGCGCCTTCTTCAGCAGCCGCCCAACCTTGATCCTGGAAATGTGCAGCTTCTTCGCAATCACCTCCTGAGTCTCTCCCTCCACGTAGTACAGGCTGGCAATCTCGGTCATCAGCGCAATTTCAGGATCGTTTATGGGGTCGTTCATGAGGACTCATCTCAGCCGTGATTTCGAGCCACAGCATAGCGCACAATGCCGCGATATTCATTTTGTCAGGGGCTGATCAACAGATACCCAGCGCCAGTCAGGCACTCCGACTCAGGCATTGACTTAAGCACCTGTGATAACTAACATCTGATCTATGAATGATCATTTGATCATACCTTGAGAACAGTTCGAGCACAGAGTGGACTAAGACATTATGGCGCTAATCACACTCAGACAGCTGCTGGATCATGCCGCTGAGAACAGCTATGGCATGCCAGCGTTCAACATCAACAATCTGGAGCAGGTGCGGGCCATCATGCAGGCGGCCAGGCGCATGGATTCACCGGTGATACTGCAGGCATCAGCAGGTGCCCGCCGTTATGCCGGGCCCAATTTCCTGCAAAAGATGGTGGAAGCTGCCAGTGCGGAATTCCCCACCATTCCGATCTGTCTGCATCAGGATCACGGGGCGAGTGTCGCCGTCTGCCTGCGGTCCATTCAATCCGGATTCAGTTCCGTCATGATGGACGGCTCACTGCTGGAGGACGGCAAAACACCTGCGGACTTCGAGTACAACGTTCGCGTCACTGCCGAAGCGACACGCGCGGCCCATGCCTGCGGTGTTTCTGTAGAAGGTGAGCTCGGCTGTCTCGGCTCGCTGGAACAGGATCACGACAGTCTCAGCAGGGAGCAGTTGCTGACCGACGTGGATGAAGCGGTCGCCTTTGTAGATGCCACCCAGGTGGATGCCCTGGCGGTGGCGATCGGCACCAGCCATGGCGCCTACAAGTTCTCGCAGCCACCCACGGGCGAGACACTGGCCATGGGCCGTATTCAGGAAATTCATCAGAAGCTGCCCGATACCCACCTGGTCATGCACGGTTCGTCCTCCGTACCCGCCGAACTGGTGGCATTGATCAACCAGTTTGGCGGCGAGATCCCAGAAACCTATGGCGTGCCGGTTGAGGACATCGTCAAGGGCATCCGCCACGGGGTGCGTAAGGTCAACGTCGATACGGACCTTCGTCTGGCCAGTACGGCCGCGATCAGACAATCCCTGGCCGAAAACCCCAGTGCCTTCGACCCACGCCAGTATCTCAAGGCCAGCATTCAGGCGATGCAATCCGTCTGTGAAGCCAGGTTCGAAGCTTTCGGCAGTGCGGGACAGGCCTCCAAACTGAAGCCCATTCCTCTGTTGGAGATGATTAAACGATATAACGACTAACGCCCGGACAACAAATTCATCAGGTGCACACAATGAAAACAATGAGCATCAAGGCCATTTTATACATCGCATTCTCAGTCGTATCTCTTTTGATGATCGTCATTGGTGTCGTTGGTGCTCTGGGCAAGGGTATGAGTAACAACGACCTCGAAACCATGTACAGTCAGTCCGTCGTCGGGCTGGCTGAAATGGCAACCTTTTCCAGCCTCATTCAGGAAAGTTATATCGAATTGCTTGAAGCCCAGACTCTGGATCCGCGAACCCGGTTTACCGAAGAACAGGTCAATGCACGGCGTGAACGAATGGAAAATCGCAATACCGCTATATCAGGGCACTGGGAAACCATCAGTCAGCTCGATCTGTCACCAGGTGAACGAGCAACGGCTGATGAGATCGGCAGTGCAATGGACGTTTACCTGACCGATGGCGTGCAGGAAGCGACCAGACTGATACTGAACCGTGACCTGATTACCGCATCCAATTACATTCAGGACCCCATTCAGGGCATGTTTGCAACACTCAACGAGTTGACCTCAGAGCTCATACAGGCGCGGATGGCATTCGCGTCGAGCCAGCGCACCCAGGCAGCCAAACGCTTCGATTCACTGATCATTGGACTGACCATGACTCTGGGGATGGCCTTGCTGCTTGCCATCGGCATCAGCACCTATCTCACCCGCATCATCAACAGACCACTGGGTCACATCAAGACCGCTTTGCAGGATATCAGTGTCGGTAAACTCGACCAGACCATTCAGGTCGTTCGGCACGATGAACTGGGTGATGTCTGCAATGGCCTGGGTGAAATGCAGTCGAACCTCAGAGATATTCTGAACCAGATAAAGACGTCCTCCAACCAACTCAGCCACACTGCCGGCGAGCTCACTGGTGTGAATACCGATTCAACCGCAACCATCGAAGAGCAGAACGAGAAAATAGCCCAGGCCGCCACTGCCATGAACGAGCTGTCAACGGCGGTTTCGAATGTCGCGGCCCTTGCCGCTGAAACGGCAACGGAAAGCGCTCGATCCGAGCGCCTGTCCACCACCGGGGCCCAACATGTGGAGCAGTCGGCACAGGCCATCGGTGCCGTCGCCGAAAAGATCTCCACCGCATCAAGAGACGCAGACAATCTGGTCAGTCGAGTGGAGGAAGTATCCACTGTCCTTGATGTCATTCGAGATATTTCGGGGCAAACCAACCTGCTTGCCCTGAATGCCGCTATTGAGGCAGCCCGCGCCGGCGAATCAGGAAGAGGCTTTGCCGTGGTGTCGGATGAAGTCAGGTCGCTGGCACATCGAACCGAACAATCCCTCCAGCAGGTTGAAACACTGATTGCCGCCGCCCAGAGCAGCTCTGACGATGTCATTCAAGCCATCAATTCAAGCGTGCAGGAATCAGATAACGCCATGTCCGTCGCGCAACAGGCGAAAGCGGCATTATTGGAGATCTCTGAACTTGCCGCCAGCACCAGTGAGCGCAACGAATCGGTAGCCAGTGCGACAGAACAGCAGGCCCAGGTCACTCGGGAAATCGACCAGAATCTGACTGACATCCGAGACCTGTCCGAACAGGCATCCGATGGCGCCAAACAGTCTCTGAAAGCGGGTACCGGCATCAATCAGCTGGCATCCACGCTGGACCAAATGGTCGCCCGATTCACCACCTGAGTGGTGCATCGGATGTTCTCGGGTGCAGCATGATGCCGATCACCGAGCAGTCGGTCAGGCGCCGACGTTGGTCTCGATGCGGATGGTGTTGGTCAGCGTCTTGTGCACCGGGCAACGGTCAGCGATTTCCAGCAGGCGCTGGTGTTGCTCCTCATTCAGTTTCGGGGCGTTGATCTGCACCGTGCGCCGAATCACGTCTATTCTGCCCTGGCTGTCCGTGGGCAGGCCGGAGGCTTCGCAGTCGGCACAGTGCTCACGATCGTGGGTCAGGGATACCTGAATATCTTCCACCGGCCACTGCTTGCGATTGGCATACATGCGGATGGTCATGGAAGTGCAGGTGCCGAGCGCGGCCAGCAGATGCTCGTAGGGGTCCGGCCCCAGATTTTTGCCGCCCATGGCGGTGGGTTCATCGGCCAGCCAGTGATGCTCGTCGGCATAGACATGGCGGGTGAAGGCCTCGTCCTGTTCGGTCACCAGCACATGCCCCTGCTGCACGACCGGCCTGTCGCCGGGGGTGCTGTCCACTTCCAGGTAGCGCTTCACCCAGGCGGCCAGCGTATCGGCAATGTAGGCGGCATCCGCATCCCGGGTCACCAGGTGGTCGGCATCATCCAGCGACACGAAACTCTTGGGATGCATGGCGTGCTGATAGATCACAGCGGCTTCGTCGATTGATACCGTCTGGTCCATGGGCGCATGGAAGATCAGCAGTGGGCGGCGCAGGTTGCGAATATGCCGGGCCAGGTTGTGGGCCTCGATGTCTTCCAGAAACTGCCTGCGGATACGAAACGGCCGACCGGCAAGACTGACGTTGGCCTCGCCTTCCTGTTCGATCTCTTCCCGGGCGCCGTCGAACAGGTGCGCCACATGGCCCGGTTCCGAGGGAGCGCCTATTGTGATCACGGCTTTTGCCGAGGGCACCTGTGCCGCCGCCGCCAGCACGGCAGCGCCGCCCAGACTGTGGCCGATCAGCATCGTCGGTGCCTCATGATGGGCCTTGAGGTAGTCTGCCGCCGCGACCAGATCCTCCACATTGGAGGAGAAGTTGGTATTGGCGAAGTCGCCGTCACTGCTGCCGAGCCCGGTAAAGTCGAAACGCAGGGTGGCAATGCCCTGCCCGGCCAGAGTGCGGGCAATACGCGAGGCCGATCGAATATCCTTGCCGCAGGTAAAGCAGTGGGCAAAGAGCGCATAACCCAGAACCGGCCCGGCGGGCAGCTCCAGCAACCCGGAAAGGGCCTGCCCCTGTGCATTCTCGAACGTCAGTTTCTGGCGCTGCGGACTCATAAGCCTGTACTCCGGTGCGGTTCCAGCTTCTGATCATCTCAGGCCGGTCAGGTTCCGTAAAGGAAAGGACGAATGCGTCGGGCTTAGCCCCGCCCATTGAACATGCTGTCGAGCACGGCCAGGTGATGTTGTTTTTCCCGGTCAGACAACCATGACCCGGCAAAGCCGTTTCGGACCAGGGTATGGAGCTGCTCCCGTGTTATCGGCAGGTGCTCGATCAGGGCCCGATAGTTGTCATTCACGTAGCCGCCAAAATAGGCCGGGTCATCGGAGTTGACGGTGGCATTGAGACCGCTCTCCAGCATGGTGAGCATGGGATGCTCTTTCAGGTCATTCACGACACACAGTTTGAGGTTCGACAGGGGGCAGACGGTGAGCGTGAATTGCCGGTCGGCCAGGGCCTTGACCAGTTCAGCGTCTTCCAGTGCGCGGTTGCCGTGGTCAATGCGCTCCACCTGCAGCCCCTTGATGGCTTGCCAGACATAGTCCGGCGGGCCTTCTTCGCCGGCATGGGCGGTAAGTTTCAGGCCCAGTTCCCGGCAGCGGGCAAACACGCGCTCGAACCTGTCCGGCGGATTGCCCTGTTCGCCCGAATCCAGGCCAACGGCATCTATCCGGTGCAGCCAGGGCTCGGCAGTTTTCAGTGCTTCAAAGGCACTCTCTTCCGACAGATGGCGCAGAAACGACATGATCAGGCGGTAGCTGATGCCCAGTTGCTGTTCGCCGTCCTGCAGAGCCCGCTCGATACCGGAAAACAGGGTGTCGAAGGCAATGCCGCGTTCCAGATGCGCCTGCGGGTCGAACATGATTTCGGTATGAACCACATTATCGGCCGCCACCCGCTGCAGGTAGGCCATGGTGAGGTCGTAGTAATCCTGCTCGGTCTGCAGCACAGACATGCCCTGATAATAGAGGTCCAGAAACTCCTGCAGGTTGCTGAACTGATAGGCAGCGCGCACCGCCTCGACATCGTCATAGGGCAGAGGTACGCCGTTGCGCCGGGCCAGCGCAAACATCAGCTCCGGCTCCAGAGTGCCTTCTATGTGCAGGTGCAGTTCGGCTTTTGGCAGCCGCTCGGCCAGTTTGATCAGGGTGTCTTTGTTGTTGCTTTCCACGGTTCTTCTCCGGGAGGAATTCTGTACCTCAACGGCACCAGACTCCATCGTCATCGGCCAGATTGGGGTCTCGGCCTGCTATCTGTCCAATGTAGAATAATGTAGCCTGCGTTTTTGGCAAGGAATGGGCTGACCAGCGTCAATATCCAACTGCCTGCAGCCACCACTAATCGGAGTTCCCTTCTTGACCTCGACCGACTTCACCCAATTACCCCTCAAGCCCGAACTGCTGCAGAATCTGGAGAGCCTCGGCTACCACCGGATGACGCCCATTCAGGCACTCAGCCTGCCTCCGGTGCTGGCCGGCAAGGACGTGATTGGTCAGGGTAAAACCGGGTCCGGCAAGACGGCCGCCTTCGGGCTGGGCATACTGAACCGGCTGGATGTGTCTTTCTGGCGCGTGCAGGCCCTGGTACTGTGCCCGACCCGTGAACTGGCCGATCAGGTCACCAAGAGCCTGCGCACTCTGGCGCGCACCCAGCACAACGTCAAGGTGCTGACCCTTTGTGGCGGCATGCCGTTCGGCCCCCAGGTCGGTTCACTGGAGCATGGCGCGCACATCATTGTGGGCACACCGGGACGGGTCGAGGAGCATGTGCGCAAGGGCAAGCTCGATCTCGGTCATCTGCGCCTGCTGGTACTGGATGAAGCCGACCGCATGCTGGACATGGGCTTTCAGCCTTCGCTGGAAGCCATTCTGGAGCATGTGCCCGCCCAGCGGCAGACGCTGCTGTTCAGTGCCACTTACCCGAAACACATTGAACAACTGGCCCAGCGCGTCATGCAGCAGCCGGTCATGGCCAGAGTTGCCGCGACAGAGACCGCGCCGCGCATTGAACAGGCTTTCTACTGGGTAGCCAATGAAGACGACAGACAGCAGGCCCTGCTGAAACTGCTGCATGCCGAGCTGCCGGAGAGTGCCCTTGTGTTCTGCCGTACCAGGGAAGCCACCGGTGACGTTGCGGATGCCCTGAAGGCAGCCGGGTTCAGTGCTGTGGCGCTGAACGGCGATCTGGAGCAGAAACAGCGTGATCAGGTGCTGGTGCGCTTTGCCAATCGCAGTGTATCGGTTCTGGTTGCCACCGATGTGGCCGCCCGCGGTATCGACATCGAGGCACTGGATCTGGTCATCAACTACCATATGGCGCTTGATACTGAAGTCCACCTGCACCGCATTGGCCGCACCGGCCGCGCCGACCAGGCAGGCAAGGCCTGCACCCTGTTCAGTGACAAGGAACGCCTGCGGCTGGCGGATCTGGAGACCTATCTCGGCACACCTATTGAGCCGCGAACGGTACCCGAGGTGAAGCCGGGCGTCATTCCCAAGCCGCCCATGGTAACCCTGCAGCTTGATGCCGGCCGCAAGCAGAAAATCCGCCCGGGCGATATTCTCGGCGCCCTGACCGGAGACGGCGGCATTGACGGCAAGGCCGTCGGCAAGATCGCCCTCTTTGACCAGGCTGCCTTTGTTGCGGTGCAGCGCGCCAGCGCCAAACAGGCGCTGGCCAAGCTGAGCCAGGACAAGATCAAGGGACGCTCGGTGCGGGTCAGAAGGTTGTAATCATGTTCTATCTTGGTCTGTTTTTTGTTGCGAATCTGCTGTTCTGTGTGGCTTATGTGGTTCGGGACATGGCCTGGCTGCGTGCCATCACCATATTGGCTGCAAGTCTGACCCTGCCCTATTTCTTCGCCCAGTCCGAACCGCTGTATTCGGCCATGGGCTGGCAGGTGGCGTTCATCGTGATCAACACCGTGAACCTGACGGTACTGCTGCTGGAACGGCGGCCCATCCGCATGACCGAGGCGGAGCAACAGCTGCATATCTCGACTTTTCGCACCCTGACCCCGCGCGAGATGCTGCGCGTACTCAAACCAGCCCAGTGGGCGGAAGCACAGCCGGGAGACCGTCTGATCGAGCACGGCGTGCGCCTGGGGCAACTGATGCTGATCCATCAGGGCCGGGCTGAGGTCAGAAAGCACGGGGTTTTCCGGGCCAACGTCGGGCCCGGTGACTTCATTGGCGAAATGAGCTTTGCCACCGGCAACCCGACCAGTGCCGATGTCGTGGCGACCGAGCCGGTACAGTATCTGGTCTGGCAACGGGAAGATCTGGAGCGCCTGTACCTCAAACACCCCAATCTGAAAAATGCCATGCAGAACATTCTCGGCATCGACATGGCACACAAGCTCTCACGCCACGGCGACCCGGTGGCTGAAACCGGATAGGCCGCCGGGGTGGCCACCCCACCCCGGCTAACCCTGCAGTGGCAGATAGACCCTGGTGATCAATTCCGAGGCCGGGGTCTCCCTGGGGTCATTGGGGTATTCCTCGAACGGGGCGCTGTCGGCGGCTTCATGGCCGGAGGTGGGCAGCCACTCGCCGTATAGCCACTGATAGGGTTTGTCCAGCTCGGCATAGGACCCCACATGGGTCAATACCGCATGCGGGCCACCGCCGATTTCCCGCACAGTCAGACCGGCATCCCGGGCCTGGGCCTCGGTCACCGTAATGCCCGCTTCCGAACGCAGGTTGCTCTCCTCCACCGTATAGGGGTCATCATAGAAGATACCGAAGGCGCGGGTATCCGGCGTTATCAGTTGGTGCGTCTGGGCCACGACAAAGAGTTTGTCGAACACCTGGCCGATGCCATTGTAGTCGCCCTGATGCGCTATGGTCCCCAGTGTGAGCCGGGGCAGATCAATCACTTCCACTTTGTAGTCCATGGGGTATTCCTTCTTCTGCGGCAATGGTTGGTTGGGTCGGGAGGCCCGGCGCCGCTCAGCCCTGAACCGGGCCGGCGTCACGCCATAGGCAACGCCGAACGCCCGGGTAAAGGCTTCCACACTGCCATAGTGAGCGCTGGCTGCGATCTGTTCCATGCTGTCGTCGGTACGCAGCAGGCGGGTGGCGGCACGATGCAGGCGCACACGCCTGACCGTCTGATAGACCGTCTCACCCGCCAGTTCGTGGTAGATGCGGTGAAAATGCCAGTGGGAGAAGTGCGCAATGTCGGCCAATTCCATGGCGGTACACTCACGCTCCGGGTTTTCCCACAAATAGTCCACCACACGCTGAATGCGCTCACGATAGCTGTTCAGGGTTGTGCGTCGATTCATATGCTGACCTCCAGCCTAAAGGTAACGAATGCCGACTTGATAATTCCTGCGTATTCGGCAGTTTTCCCACTATTTGAACCACAGACGACCCTCCTGAAGACACCCTCTGGCGCGGACTGTGACACAGTTCAATTCAACGCCATGTAATCCTTTTCACCCTACCAAAAGGCGGCTACCCTAGCCGGCGCAATGACAGGGACATTTGCCGAATATCAAGGACTGTATATGATTGCCAAACCCGAATCACCCGACCGGGCTGCCACCTTAGCCGAGACCCGCCACCAACTGGCAGAACTCGACTGGCAGAATGATCTGCCGCAGGCTCTCTCACTGCTGGATCGCCTTCGCAGTGCCGACACGCCGCCACCGCTGGAAGCCACAACGACCAGCTCGGAGGACATCGACCCCGACCTGGCACAGCAGATATCCAACCCCTGTCTGACGCCGGCCGAGCTGTCGGCCCGCTTTATCAAGCTGCATGACCATCTGCCTGCGCGTTTCGACCCGGTGCTGTGGAATTCAATGCTGTCCGCCGTCGACCCTGCGGCGGCAGAAGCCGCACCCGAAGCCTGGTGCGGCGCCGTCATGGAGAGCCTGCAACAGCGCCACTTCCTGCCCCTGAACGTGTTGCGCCTCATTCGTGACCGGCTCCCGTGCGAAGCCTTTTTTGCCTCCGAACACTGGCAGCAGGCGCTGCAAGACTGGCCCCAGGGCAATTTCTTCCAGGCGCTGCTGATGCGGGGCGTGCCCAGCATCGAAACCGCATTGACATTGCTGCGCCCGCTTGACGTGACCACGCAGCAGTTCGATACCCTGATGGCACTGGTCCAGCAATCCGGTCAGGCCCTGCAGCAGGGAGAGCAGCAGCAAGCCTTTGATGCCCTGATCAATCAGGTGCCCCATGAACACAAGCCGCTGCTGTTCTGGCAACGCACCCTCAAGCTGATGTTCCATGGCTGCATACCCGCAGGGGCGGAACAGGGCCGCGCGGCATTCTCTCAGATCGCCCAAATGGCGCTGCATTTTTTCCCGCAGGACGGCCAACTCTGGTTTCTGCGCGCCGGTTTCGACTTCCACACCCAGCCGCCCGAGGTGGCGCGTGCTACCGCCATTGAGGCGCTGGTGCAGGCTCCCGACTACAGACGCTCACTGCTCTGGCTGGGGCGGGCCCTGCTGGCGAGCGACAAATTCGAGCAGGCCACACTGGTGCTGCAGCAGTTGCAGAGCTGGGAACCCCTGAATCTCGAGTGCGACACCTGGCTGGCCGTCTGTCAGGCGCGGGAACTGGAACAGCGCCAGCAGCGCCTGGCCCGCTCAGGCTCGCTTGAAGACGCCTGTGACCTGCTGCAGAGACTGCTGGACCTGAACAGTTTCAATCGGCCGCTGCAGATACCGGCGGCCCTGGCCGAGGAGCCTGATGTGCAGGCGCTGCAGTGGGCACTGCAGGCCCAGCAGGCCCGGGTCAATCTGGAGCAGCCCGACGAAGCCCTGATGCTGCAAGCGCTGGATACCGCAAAGAACCCCACCGTCAGGCTGGCCCTGTGGCGTGAATACCTGCACTACGGCTGGACACTGCAAGATCTGGCCGAGCGCCACAAGAAGCTGTTCGAGTGTTATCTGGAGTTTCCCGACAGCTTCCTGATCAATTATCACCTCGGCATGCAGCAGCAGCTCAAGGGCAACCACAACAAGGCGGTCGATCACTTCGACAAGGCGCTGACAGTGGAAGCCGACTATTTCGACTGCCTGTTTCGGGCGGCCCAGTGTCGCTTCAACCTCCAGGAATACGATACCGCACTGGAGCGGCTGGACTCCTGTCGGCAGTTGGCAGCCACCCACCTGCCCACACTGCGTCTGATGGCCCTGACCTACGTGCGCAAGGGCGAGCACTTTGCAGCCTACTGGTATTACCAGTTGCTGATCGAAACCCAGGCCATGTCCCGCACCACCCTGGCCGATATGCGCGGCTATCTGCTCGCGATGGTCAATGCACTGGCCGAACTGTCGATGGAACAACGGCACGACCCGGAGCGGACCGACATCCTGGAAAGTGTTCAGGGGACCATGGATCTGTTTGAGCGCTGGCCCAGGCCGGACGATTTCTTCCAGCACCGGGAGGGCCAGTTCTGCCAGCTCTGCACGGCCGAGATTCATGACCTGATCAACAGGCCAGCCCAGGCCCTGATGCTGCTGGGCGAGCTCGACGCTGCAGAATTGCACCCGGACTGGCTGGCCAGGTACCGCCGGCTCAAGGGCAGGTGCAACCTGGCCCTCGGGCTGTACCAGGATGTGGTGGACCTGTTGCTGGCCCCCACCACAGAAGCGCTGGAGTCCGCTCCGGATGCACAGTCCACGCTGAATCAGAGTGAATTGCTGGGCGATGCCTTGCTGTATCTGGGCGATGTCGAACAGGCCCATCATTGGCAGATGCACGCTCTGGAAGCCCGACGCCGCCAGTTCGGCAAGGATACCGAAGCCTTTGCCGACTGGGCAGAGAGCTTTCTGGGGGTATATCTCGACGCGGCCCGGATGGCCGGCAACAGCGAACTGGTGATCCGCGCCGGCAATGCCTACCTGGAGGAAGTCCGCACCCTGGGGCCCTTCCATCTGGTGGTGTGCTGTGAAATGGGCAAGGCCCACATGGCACTCGATAACCCGGAACGCGGTGAGCACTATCACCGGCTGTGTCTGGAATATGCGGCCTACTACCCGGGCGAATTCGAGGACTTTGTCGAAGAGTCGCGCAGCCTGATCACCGAGTCACCGAAAGGAGCCCTGTCATGAACGAACGGATGACCCCCTATCTGAACTCCGACAAGCTCAGTGACACGCAACTCTGGCTGCTCGCCCCTTCCGCCATGCTGACGGTGCTGAACGCCCAGCGGCATGACATGCTGTTCCCGCTGCGGGACGAGGACACACCGGAAGATCGTGCCGACACCAAACGCTGCCTGGATCAGGACTGGGACGTTACCGACGCCAAGACCCTGGCCGAAACGGTGGAATTTCTGCACCAGGCGCCGCCACTCTGGCAGGCCATGCAGGGCTGGCACCCTTACAGCAGTGATGAATATCAGGTGCTGCATCAGGGTGACTGGCCTGACAGCCTCAAGAATCTGCTGACCATGGTCGAGCAATACGGTTGCAGCATGCCCGCCGGTGACCTGGCCTGGCATCTGGGCCGCTGCGCCTGGGTAGTGCGCAGCGCCTGCCAGGTCGGTTACATCGACGAAGACGACGCCTGGAAGCTGCTGACCGAGAATGGCAACCGCATCGCCCGGGCGTTCAACAGTTGGGCCGAGTTCGGTATGTCCTATGCCATTGGGGCCCAGTACTTCCGCAGCCAGCGCTTCAACGCCGAAAGCATTCAGCGCTACCGCAGTCATCTGACCACCCTGCTGACGCATCCGGACTCCCCCTGGGTGCGCCTGCCCTGGGAAGCCTATACCCCCGAGGACGTGGAGGAAGCAGTCAGTGGCTGACCAGAAACCCGCCGGCTATCGCCTGACCCGGCCCAGACTGGCCAGCCTGCTGGCGGGCCCCTGGGCGCCACTGCAGACTGTGGTGAACGGGCATGAACTGACTGCGGTGCAGACACTCAATCGCCATATTCTGCATTTGAGTCTGCAGCAGCCCGAGCCGGCACTGAACGACCGCGACAGTATCGCGGCGGCAGATGAACTGGTACTGCAGCTTCTGACTGCCAGCCTGCAGTGGGGCCTGGAGCCCGAGGCCTGGCACCATGCCATAAATCTGCTGCAACCCGCCGTACCCTATACGGATGCTCTGGTTGATGGCCTCTGGGTGGCCTTCGAGGTAGCCGAGAGCGCAGAACACCAGGCAGACCTGCTGTCGCTGCTGACCCGGTGTCCGGCCCTGCTGCACCCGCAGAAGAGCGACGAAAGCCGCCCGGCAGTCAGCGCATTCCGGGCCCATATACCCAGTCTGCTGGCCACCGAAGATGACGCCCTGCGCGAGCTGCTCTTCCAGTATCTGAACCGGCTGCCACTGGCAGCACACAACCACAGCCTGCTGCTGGCCGGCCTGCCGCATGTGCATCGCACCATGGATCGCCATACCCGGGCTAGCTATCTGCTGCATATGGGGCGCCTGCATTACCTCTCACCCAGCGCCCTCGAGGATATCGATACCCAGGTTCGACAATTGCCTTCCGTGGTACCACGAGACCCGATGCTGCCCGATCTCAATCCGCCCGGTTATCTGGCAGAACAGGCTCGTCTGCACCGGGGTTACCAACCGGACAGACATCGACCGGACTGGGATCTGATGGTGCGACGCCTGGATGAAGGCAGCCACAACCTGCAGGCCGTGGTGCCCGAGATCCATGTGTATACACCCGGTCGGCCCAGGCTTCGGGCTGACATACTGGAAAGACTGCTGACCCGACCCGGGGTCAACGGCAAGCCGGGGCTGGATCTGCCCATGATCAATACCGTCGACATCATGACCTGTCTGGCCGGCCAGGGCCATCTGCCCACCTGGGCCTGCCGCTGGGTCCTGAACGAACTGCTGGAGATTGCCTTGTCTGCCGGCCCGGTGAATCAGCGTCTGTCCTGGCTGCGTCTCGGGGCCCTGACCCCGGTGCGCGACCTGCTCTGGAGCGTATTCGAACGCCCCGGGCTGATCAGCAAGGCCGATCCCCTGTTGTTGCGGGAAGTCCTGGAGCGCGCCTGGGGCGGCGAAGCCGGTCTTGTTCAGGCCCTGCAGGACCGCCAGTCGCAACTGCTCCATCCGCAGAGCCTGCAGGCGCATGCAGAATTTCTGCAGGCCCAGCCCATCTGGAGCGAGCGCATGGGCCTAACTATACCGGAGGCCGCAGAACCGGCACCGGCACAGGGAGGTCTGCAGCATGACTGAGCTGTTTACCCGCACGCCGAAACAATGGGCAGAGCATCACCTGGCCGAGCAGCCCGACGCGGCCAGCAAGGCGCGGGCCTTCAGCGAGCTGCCGGCCAGTGCGCCGCTGATCCCCCTGTGGCACCAACTGCGCAGGGAAGTGGACCCGGCCACCCTGATGCCGGCAGCGGTCCGCCTGCTGGAGCGCACCGAAATAGTACCGGGCATTCCGGGACTGACAGATTTCATCCTGACGCACCATCATTTGTGCCCCGAGCTGCAGTCCGAACTGCCTCGGCTGGCCTGGATAGCGCTGGATATCCGCCTGCTGGATCAGGCCCGAGCGGAAGATCAGCCCCGGGTACGCTGCCTGTTCATCAACCTGGCCCTGCGGCGCTGCGATTTCAGCCAGGCCGCCGACTGGCTGACCGCCGGCTACCAGCAGCAGGGGCTGCGGGCGCTGGATGTGGTGCGTTACTGCAAGATGTCCCTGATGCATCCCCGGTTTGCACCCATTACTCAGGCCGTACTGCCCATGCTGCAGGAGCAGCGCATCATCAACCTGTCGCTGGTGCAGGTCAGCCTGGATTACATTCAGCGCTTCAGCCACGACCGCAGCAGTGTGTCCGGCCAGGTGCAGGACTATGTGAAATCACTTGGCCCGCGCGTACCGCATTTTGAATCACGCGTATTCGACGTGCTGCGCAGCGGCTGGCGTGATCACTGTCGGCGCCGGCCCGACCCTCAGCCGGAAGAAGAACGCAGTGACGGCAAGCAATGGGATCGCTGGGGTGACTGGAAAGTCCGCTATACCCAGTGGCCGCTGCTCGAAGTCCTGTCGGACCGGGCCAAACAGCGCTGGCTGCGCGCCCAGTTACTGGATGCCGGCCACCTGCTCGGCAACGGCCCGGGCGCTGTGGTCCCGAGGCACAGCGTGCAGGCCTTTGCATTGTTCCAGATGCGGCAGTCCACCAAGCCGGCCGCGGAGGACATGCTGGCTCTGGGTCATGCCTGGCAGACGCTGGAAGGCAAACTTGAAGACGACTGGCTGCCGGACCGACTGGCCAGTCTGTTCTGCCTGTTCTGGCAGGACGTGGACCTGACCGCACCCGCCTGGTCCGACCACGCAGAAACCCTGGTGCCCCTGGCCACGGACCTGTTCGCCCGCCAGATCAGAGACTGGCTGGCCGCCGGGGGTCTGCAACTGCCGGCCCGGGTCTGGCCCATGCCGGGCATTGACCTGTACCGGCTGAAGTCGCAATGGACCGGCAGTGAGGAAGACTGGGAAGTGTTCTGTCAGGGCTACTGGGCATTGCTTGGAACGGACGGTACCAGGGTTATTCCGGACGAGCCCCGGGTGGAGCAGTACCAGCACCCGGTACGCTTCCTGCGGCTGAATGCCAGTGATGGCCTGCAACCCCTGATCCGGTTTCTGGTGCGCACACCGGAGCCAAGGGCCGGCATCATCGTGTATTTCTGGCGCGACCTGCTGAGCCAGGCCGAACAGAACCACACCCGGCTGTTTGACCGGGAGCTGGCCCGTCTGGACAGTGAGCAGCAGGCCGAAGTCGCGCGCAGTGTCCGTCGCAGCATGATCTTCTACGAGCCGACACCGGACGAAGAAGCTGAGTCGGACGAGGACAATCTAGAGCACATGGATGCGAGCGCAACTGATGACAGCTGAATTCAAGGCAGTGGCATGCAGGAGATAGACCTCAAACAGGAAGACTGGCCGTATCGTCTGATCGTGGACCCGACCGGGCTCAGGCTGCACTTTGTGTCGCTGGGGGACGAAGGCGAGACGATCAGCGTCTGGCAGCTCGAGCTGGACCCGAGAAGCGGCCCACTGGAGCACTATTTCTTCACCGCCCCTGACCAGTGCATCCTGGTGCAGCGACTGGGCCGCATTCACGGGCTGGACATTCCGCGGCAGTCCACCGAATTCGAGATGCAGGTTGAAACCGACAGTGCCGTGCGGGCCGTCCAGTTTTCCAGCCTGACCAACAAGATCTTTCTGGTCTTCCGCTGCAACGGGCGCACCGAGTTGCGCGGTCTCAAGGCCAGCGAGGGCAGAATATTTCACAACTTCGACCTGCCCGGTCATCTGTTCAACGGACACCTGCAGGAAGGACCAGGCTTCAGCCTGATGCTGTATACCCATGGTCGCGAACGCCGACAGGGCCAAAAGATCTGGTATCACGGCTACCACTCGATCAATCCGATTGGCCAGAGTTTCAGCACGGAAATCAGCCCGCTGGACCACCCGCCGCGCCTTCAACTGGGGGCGACACCGCCGCTGCTGCGCAACGACATTGGCATTGGCCTCCTGCCCTATCGACCCGTGGCCACGGGCAGTCAGTCGAACCCGTCCGCGATTCGCCTGCACGTATTCTGGCCCAATGACATGCATGGCAAGCGGTTCCTGAGAGCACGCGATGTCGGTGTGCACCCGCTCCGGGACCTGGACTTTGAAGGCACCGGCGAAGCCCTGCCCTGGCTGCTGCGTCAGGGCATGGCCGCACCCGCCGGCACCCACGGTGCGACCGAGCACGGCCTGCTGTGCGATTTCAATTATCGGTACGGCGAGCTCCCGCAGTGGTTTGCCTGGTCCGAGGGCTACCTGCGGCGCATCGAGACCAGTGGCGAGATGACGCCCTGGATTCGGCCACTCACCCCGGACGGCAATATGCTGTCTCAGCCCAGAGTTCGGGCCGTGCAGAATGACGGTCTGTTTGTGCAGTCCGGGGAGCAGGGTTTCTACCTGCCCACAGACGGCCTGGAAAACACCGACTCCGACGACACTCTTGCCCCGGCGCTGATTCCGCTGACCCCGGCAGAGCTGCATTTCGCACGCTTCGGCCCGGCAAGGACGGCACACCTGGCGCGCCAGACGCAACAATGAATTCAAACCGGCGACACTCACTCTGTGTCGCCACCCCGCAAACAGGGACCACACCACAAGGAGAGACCATGAGCAACGCAACCGCACTCATCAAAACCACCAACGGTTACAAGCCACTGATTCAGATCGACGGTCTGGAACATCTGGATTTCGATTTTTCCACGCGTCTGTTCACCCTGCCGGTGATCGAGGACATCGAGCAGCCGGTCAAGCTGCTGCTGCAGTCGGAGCATTTCATCGCCGAATGGACCCGGGTCGATACACGGCACGTGGAAACGCTGGGCATGAATGCCGAAGCACAGTTCAGCGTCGACAAGCTGGACGACGACAAGTATGAAATCACCCTGAATCAGCCTACCGAAACCGACCGGGTCATTCTGGTCAATCTGGGCTGGCACACCAATGCGGTCTACGGCGTGGCACTGTCCGAACCGGCTGCCATTCTGGAAAAACTCTATGGCCCCGGCACGGATCACAGCCCGGTCAGCGCCGAATACACTCTCGGCATGATGGCGCGCCAGCCCAATGCACCGCAGAAGGTGCTGGACCTGCATCAACACTGGCAGGACGAGATCAGTCACGCCCAGGCCACGGATTTCTTCGGCCGCATCGAGAGTGTATGGGCCAATTACGAGAAAGCCGAAGGGGCGGCCGAGCGCCTGAGTGCGCTGGAGGACATCAAGGAGATGGCCCAGAACTACCTGGACGACTTCCCCAGGGGCCGCGAGCGCGACACCGTTGAAACCCGTCTCAAGACTGCCACCGATAAACTCGGCGCCATCTGATACCCGTCATCACGCAGCCGGCCGGGTCCCGGGACCTGGCCGGTCTGCCAGCGCGTCTGCTGCCCCGGTGCGTTCTGGCTCATCTCACATCCGTGTGGCCACCAGATGGTCAGGCAACTCCGGCATCATTTCCTTCAGCAGCCCAACCAGGCGATTGTCCGCCCACTTCTGTTTGTAAACCAGGCCAAAGCGATAATGGAAAGCAGGCCGGAAAGGCTTGATCAACGGGTTGTCACCGGCAGTTCGATGATCATAGGCCGTAATTGGATTGATCAGAGTAATGCCCACGCCATTGGCGACCAGTGAATACACCGCCGCAATATTGGCTTCAGTCTTCCCTGCAATGCGGATATTTTTCTCCGACAGGTGCAGCAGCAACTGGTCCGCCGCCAGGTTGGGCTGGCTGGGAATCACCAGATGCTGTCCACTCAGATCTTCAGCTGCGATCACCCTGGCGCTGGCCAGACTGTGATTGGGCGGGACCAGACAGACGGCCTCTGTGGTCAGCAATTCATCCACGATCAGGCTGTGACTGGACACCGGCAGCGTGACAAAGCCCACATCAAAATGCCCGGCCTCTACACCACGCACGACATCCGGACTTGGCATGATATCCAGATAGATGCTGTACTTCGGATTGTCTTTCAGGATGCCCGCGATAGTCGCCGGGACATAGGCAAAACCCAGCGCCGGGGCCGAGGCTATACGCAATCGTGAAGCACCGAACTCGCGCAGGGCCACAATGCTGTGTTTCATGTTGTCCAGGTTGCTCAGCAGACCAAGAATCTCACCATAGAGCTCTTCCGCTTCCGGCAGGGCAATCAGCCGCTTTTTGTGCCGCATAAACAGCGGTATGCCGATATTTTCTTCCAACTGCGCCAGGGACCGACTGACCCCGGACTGGGTAATGCCCAGATCCCTGGCGGTACGGGTGGCTGTGCCCGTCTCGTAGAGCGTCTTGAAAATGAGTAGAGATTTCAACGAGTTGAGGTTGATGTCGCTCATGATGCTGAATATCCGGTCATTGCATATCCTGATATATGACTTTATATCATCAAATAATGAAAAAACATTATGCGTTGAAATTATTTTTTTGCTGTTCCTATAATGCTGAAACGATCAGAAAATCATCTTTCAGACCGAGGACAGTTCACACATGTCCGACAACGCACTTTTCTATCTGACCGGAGGCAATATGCCCCTGGTCAGTCACGCCGAAGGCATTTATCTCTGGGATACCGAAGGCCGCCGCTATATTGATGGCTGCTCCGGCGCCATCACCTGCAATGTCGGACACAACCATCCCGCCGTGAAGCAGGCCATGATCGACCAGCTCGACTGGGTTGCCTTCAGCTATCGGACCCAGTTCGAAAGTCAGGTGGCGCTGGATCTGGCCAATCGACTGGTGGACCTGTCGGCGGGCGATCTGGAGAAGGTCTTCTTTGTCGGCAGCGGTTCGGAAGCTGTGGAGAGCGCCATGAAGCTGGCCTGCCAGTACTTTGTGGCTCAGGGGCAGCCCGAACGCAGTCGTTTTGTCTCACTGAGCCCGTCCTACCACGGCAGCACCCTCGGCGCCCTGGGTCTGACCGGATACGAACCCCTGGAAGCCCCTTACCGACAGATCACTCTCGGTTCCATCAAGGTGCCCTCCCCTGATCTTTACCGCCATGAAGAGGACAGCGTCGAAGCCCACATCACCGCCGTGCTGGAAGAGACCGAAGCCGCGATACTGGAAGCCGGCCCGGAGACCATTGCAGCCATTGCGCTGGAACCGGTCGGCGGCGCCAGCACCGGTGGCCGCATGGTCACCCAAGAGTACATGGAGGGTCTGCGCAGTCTCTGTGACCGCTACGGGTGCCTGCTGATCATGGATGAAGTGCTGACCGGCATGGGTCGCACCGGGACCTGGTTTGCCTATCAGCATTTCGGCATAGCACCCGATATCCTGGCCCTGGCCAAGGGCCTCGGCTCCGGTTACTACCCCGTGGCCGCCATGATGGCACGAGAGGAACTGGTTGATGTCGTCAATAGCAGCGGCGGCTTCATGCATGGCCATACGTATGCGGGCAACCCGCTGGCCTGTGCCACTGGCTTGGCCGTGATCAAGGTCATCGACACCGAGCAGTTGCTCGGCAACGCCGTTGAAATGGGGACTTACCTGCGCAGCCACCTGGATCAACTGGCGGAAAAATACAGCTGCATCGGTGATGTACGCGGCCTGGGTCTGCTGCAGGGCGTGGAGCTAGTACAGGACAAGACCAGCAAGACGCCCTTTCCGGCCGAGTTCAATGCGTTCGAGAAACTCACCCGCCTGGCCAGGGAACGTGGTCTGCTGATCTACCCGCGCCGCTCACTGAATGGCATCAAGGGCGACCATGTGCTGATCACCCCGCCCCTGACGGTCACCGCATCCGACATCGACGACATCATTGCATTGCTGGACCAGAGCCTGGACGCCTTCGAGCAACTGGTGTCCGGGGAGGGATCCTGAATCATGAAGAAGAATCAAACCATTGAACAGGCCATCGCTGCCATTCCGTCCGGCGCCCGGGTTATGATTGGCGGGTTTGGCAACCCCGGCACACCCTTCAGCCTGATCCATGAACTGCTCCGCCAGGGACAAACCGGCCTGACCCTGATCAAGAACGACGCCAACGAAGCAGGCCACGGCATCAGCAAGCTGATCGAGAACGGCCAGGTCAGCCGACTGATCACCACCCATATCGGGCTCAACAAACGGGCCATCGACTTGATGAATCAGGGCCAGCTCGACATTGAGTTTCACCCGCAGGGCATACTTGCCGAGAAAATTCGCACCGCCGGTGCCGGCAGCTTCGGCTTCCTGACCGATATCGGCCTGGACTCGGAAATCACCCGGCCTGAAGACCTGCTGGACTGGCAGGGCCAGACCTACAAGGTCGAGATGGCGCTGAGCGCGGACTTTGCCCTGCTCCATGCCGCCGAGGCCGATTGGCTGGGCAATCTGGTCTACCGGGGCTCGGCGATCAATTTCAGCCCGCTGATGGCCATGGCCGCCGATCACGTCATTGTGGAAACCCCCAGCCTGGCTGCACCGGGTCATTTCCGACCGGAACATATCCATACCCCGGGGGCCTTTGTCGACAGCGTGGTCTCGCTGGCACAACTCACCTCAGACTACGGGATTATCGATCATCATGTCCGTCGCTGAACGCATCCTGAGCCGGGCGGTGAATGAAATCACGCCGGGCAGCATCGTCAACCTGGGTATCGGCCTGCCGTCCCGGATCATGCACTACCTGCCGGATGATTTTGACGTTCAGATCCATTCGGAAAACGGCATTCTCGGCGCCTGGAAACAGGCCGCACCGGAGGCCATGGACCCCTTCCTGATCGACGCCGCCGGGGCCTATGTCTCGCTTGGCCAGGGCGCCAGCCTGTTCGACAGCGCTGTCTCCTTCGCCATCATTCGCCGCGCACGCCTGGACCTGACCATGATCGGCGCCTTTGAAGTCGACTCGGCGGGCAACCTGGCCAACTGGAAGATTCCGGGCAAGTTTTCACCCGGTATCGGCGGCGCCATGGAACTGGCCCAGAAAACTCGGCGCATCGTCGTGCTGACCAATCACACCGACAAGTACGGCAAGCCCAAGATTCTTCATACCTGCCGCCTGCCGCTGACGGCCAAGGCCTGTGTCAGCCGCATCATTACCGACCTGGCCGTAATCGACGTCACCGGTGATGGCCTGGTGGTGCGGGAAAAGCTGGTCGACATCAGTGACGCGGAACTGCAGGAAAAGACAGAAGCCGAACTGAACTTTGCCACCGGGGAGGGCCCTCATGACACTGCATGAACATGAAAGCGCCTTGCTCGCCAGCGCGGATGCGGTGTTCCCGGACGCGCTCTCATTTCTGCAAGACATGGTGAAAGAGTACTCGATTCTGGGGCAGGAACAGGGGGTGCTGCACCGGGTAGAGGACCAGTTGAATGCCCTCGGGCTGCCCGTCACCCGGGTCGGCATGCAGAAAGAGACGCTCAGCCAGCACGAGCTCTACACCCCGGTACCCTGGGACCACGAGAACAAGTACAACCTGGTCACGCAGCTGAATCCGGGGGCACCGGGGAAAACCCTGGTCTTCAATGGCCATCTTGATGTGGTCAGTGCCGACCCCTTCGACATGTGGACGCGCCCGCCCAATCAGCCCTGGCAGAGCGATAGCTGGCTGTACGGACGCGGTGCCGGTGACATGCAGGGCGGCGTCGCCGCCATGATCTACGCCGTGCATGCCATCCGCCACGCCGGCTACCGGATCATCTCGCCGCTGACACTGCAGACCGTGGTGGAAGAAGAATGCTCGGGCAATGGTGCCCTGGCCTGCCTGCATCAGGGATATGGCGGCGACTTCGTGCTCATTCCCGAACCCTTCGGCCCGGCGCTCTACTCGGGCCAGGTGGGCGTGCTCTGGTTCAAGATCGGCATACGCGGCAAGCCGGTGCATGTGCAGGCGGCCGGCACTGGCGTCAATGCCATCGAGCAGTTGCAGCGACTGCTGCCCTGGCTGCAGGACCTGGAGTCCGAACTGAATGAACGGCACCGCACCGGCCCCTATCTGGAGGTAGACCACCCCTTCAACCTGAGCATCGGCACCATCAAGGGTGGCAACTGGCCCTCCAGCGTGCCGGCTTTCGCTGAAATGGAGGGGCGCATCGGGTTCCCGCCCGGCATGACAGCCAACGAGATCATGCAGCGGGTCAGTGACTGCATCGAGATGGCCTGCCAGAAGGATCCGGCCTTCGCGGAGGAGAAACCCCGTCTGCGCTTTCACGGCTTCCGCTCGGAGGGGCACCTGGTGGATCTGGGCAATCCGGGGATCGACCTGCTGGCGCAATGCCATCGCAGTCTGACCGGGGCGGACCCCGAGCCTTACTGGTCCACCTGCACCACCGATCTGCGCGCCTTTCATTTCTACAACCGAACCGGCGGCACCTGCTACGGGCCGGTGGCGAAGAATATTCATGGCGTCGACGAGTGCGTCAATATCGAATCCATCCGCCACACCCTGAAGGCCTATGCCCTGTTCATCAGCCGCTGGGGCCAGTTGGAGCCGTTATGAAACCTGTTTACCTGACGCATTATCGCCGCACTGCGTTCAGCCGGGCGCACCCGAAGAAGACGCATGTGGATGCGCTGGCCGACTGGCCGGCTGATCGTCTGCTGGCGCACCTGATCGACTGCAGCCTGGACGCCACCGGGGTGGCACCGGATCAGGTGGATGACCTGAGCCTGGGCTGTGCGCTGCCGGTCAAGGAGCAATGGAGCTTCGGCGGACGCTATCCGCTGCTGCAGAGCCGCCTGGGTGATCAGGCGGCCAGCCGCATGATCGATCAGCAATGCGGCTCCAGTCTGGCGGCGCTGCGCTTCGGCATGATGAGTATCGGCTGCGGCGCCGCCGACATTGCTCTCGCCGGCGGCTACGAACAAATGACGCGCGTTCCCATGGGACCGGCCCTGTTCAAGGAGGGTACCCTCGGGGTGCCCGTATTGCCCGAGCACACCGGAAAATCTTACGAAATGGATGTGGTGCTGAATATGGGCCTGACCGCCGAGCGGCTGGCCGCAAAATCCGGTATCGCCCGCACGCAGATGGATGAATTTGCCTGCCGCTCGCATGCCCGCGCGCACCAGGCCCAGCAGCAGGGTTTTCTGGCTGGCGAGATAGAACCGGTGACTGTCAGCGACGGTCACGCCTTCGATCAGGATGCGGCCATCCGACCCGACACCGACATGACCTCACTGGCTCAGTTGAAGCCTGCCTTCAGCGAGGGCGGCGCCATTACCGCCGGCAACAGCTCACCACTGACCAGCGGTGCTTCTCTGGCCATGCTGATGTCCGAAACCGCAGTTGCACAAACCGGTGTCAGGCCGCTGGCCCGCATTCTGGCCTCTGTCGATCGGGGCACCCAGCCGGAACTCATGGGTCAGGGGGTCGTGCCGGCGGTGGAGCGGCTGCTGAAGCAAACCAATCTGACCGTGGCCGACATTGACCTGTGGGAAATCAACGAAGCCTTCAGTGTGGTCCCACTGTACGCACAACAGCAACTCGGCATAGAGGACGCACGGCTCAATATGCATGGCGGAGCACTGGCACTGGGGCATCCACTGGGTGCAACCGGGGCAAGACTCGTCGGTACGCTGGTGCGCGGGCTGGCAAAGACCGGAGCGCGCTATGGCATAGCGGCCGCCTGTATCGGCGGTGGTCAGGGTATCGCGCTGTTGACCGAGCGAGTCGGTAGCAGCCGTGCATAAGTTCTTGCAGGCGGAGCCTGTTCAACTCACCCGTGCTTTTTGAAGTAAGCAATTATGCCGGGCCACAGGCTCTGTGCTCGAGATCGAAAATAGCCCATATGGCCGATTTCCCTCAGCCCGATGTCCTGTGGCACAAGATCCACACTGTCAACGACGCTTGCGGCATAGAATTGCATGAAGGCATCCCGCGACCGGGGCATGGCCCACTTGTCGTCCACGGCATTGATCGCCTGAATGGGTGTTTTCACGGCTGAGAACTGGTCGTTTACCTCCGTATACTCGGGATCATCAAAGAAATAGTGCGGGAACCCGCACCAGCGCTTCCATTGCTGATAGACCCCAAGCGGCAGGTCTTCCCCCATGCCCAGCCTGCTCCAGGCCAGGTAGCCCTTCAGCCCGGTCAGCAACGGCGCCATGCCGTGCCACATGAAGCGGACGCGGAGGCTCTCCAGCCTCGGCATCCAGCCATGCCAGCCCGCACCGGTACCCAGGAAGCAGGCCGCGCGGATAGCGTGATGGTTGTCAATCAGCCCCAGCGCATGGCCGCCGTAGGAGTGCCCGACCAGATACAGAGGCGTGCTTTCATTCTGCAGCCAATCAACCAGGGCGCTCAGGTCCTTGCGCGCCCAATCCCGAAAATCCATTTCGAAGCCTTTCAGGCTCCTGGGTGCAGACCGGCCAATCCCTCTGTAGTCGAAAGTCACAGCGGAAAAATCCTGGGTCGTGGCGTACTCGGCAAAACGGCGATAGAAACCCTGCGGTACCCCAGTCGCACTCGCAATCAGAATAACGCCTTTGGCCTCGCTTGCCCGGTAGTGGCAGCCCGCCAGCGGATAGCCATCGGTTGCCTCGAAAGTGAAATCCTGTCCCTGAACCGTCATTGGACACCTCGGTGTTGGCAATATGGGCAGAGTCTAAAGTATGGAGTATGCTACAGAGTCAAGACCCGACGACAATTATGAGGTTTCCATTCATGAAAGCGGCTCAAGTGGCCAGAACTGCCGGCATCAACAAGGAAACTCTGCGTTATTACGAGAAGGAAGGACTGATCACGCCCCCTGCCAGGCAGGACAATGGCTATCGTGCCTACACGCCACAGGTGCTCGAAGAATTGAAGTTTATCCGGCTGGCCAAGTCGGTCGGTTTCACCCTGAAAGAAATT
Source organism: Natronospirillum operosum (assembly GCF_004768465.1). Taxonomy (GTDB): domain Bacteria; phylum Pseudomonadota; class Gammaproteobacteria; order Pseudomonadales; family Natronospirillaceae; genus Natronospirillum; species Natronospirillum operosum. The sequence continues at coordinate 139,721 of NZ_SRMF01000005.1, read as the reverse complement.
CGACCGGCCATACCCTTTTTGCGCGACCCCGATCCACAGTGCCCCACCCTGATCGCGCATCTGCACCAGCAGGTGGCGCGTATAGACGAGAACATTGAGACGCTGCAGCAATCCAGGGCGACCCTGCTCAGGTGGCTGTCGAAGCTGGAGACCCAGTCCGCCAGCGACCTGAAAGTCGGGTTGATTGAAAACCGCTGCCACAAATAGCTCCGGCGGCTGTCTGACACGCAGAGTCAGCCGCCGGAGGCGGTGGTGCGTCACGTCCACCTAGCCATTGTGCGCCAGTTCGTGCCTGTCACCTTGGTGCAGCAACCGATAGATGTCGTTACGTATCTCGTTGGCTTGCTGATCGGTCAGCGTACGGTCCATATGCCGCAACGTTACCCGAAGCAGCACGTTTTTCTGTTGCGGCTTCATACCCATGCGACGGCGCGCCGAGGCTGGCAAGTCAGCGTAGGGGGTTTCAGCCTTGACGCTGATTTCCTCGATGTACTCCGCACACTGCTGTTGACCACGCACGCGGTCCCCCAGGGTTTCCTCATCCATTTCAGAAGCCACGCAGATCGAAAGATCACGCTGAACGGCCGGCATCGAGGACACCGGCACATAGGGTTCCAGATCATTCATCTGCTTCAACACTCGCGGGTCCTGGCTGCGCAGAAGCCGGATATCCGGGATGTTCTTGCGCAGCATGAGCAACCGGTCCAGACCAAGACCCATGGCAAGACCGCTGTGATCGGAGAGCCCGGCCTGTCGCAGCACCTGGGTTGACGCCAGTCCACACTCCCCGACTTCCACCCACTGGTCGTGCCACAGAGCGTCAATCTGCACCCCCTGCTCCGTATAGGGGTGTGGTGACTCGACAGTACGCCAGCGCATCCCGGGCAGCGCCACTTGCATGATGATGCTGATCATCTCCATGAGGTCACTCAGGGCCATGGTCTGGCCAGTCGCATTGCTCACAACTCGCCACAGGTCCAGCTGGTGAGGTTCTCCGCAATGGAGCCGGTCGATGCTGTCGCGCCGATACACCAATCCGGGCAACAACAACAGCAGATCTTGCGGCGGATCAATGTTCAGACCAGCCAGCAGATCCGGAATCGCCGCAGAGGTTTGCGTGCGAAGAATGTAGCGCGGGGTCACATAACGGGTATAGCGCGCTTCTCTGGCGGCACCGCCGGGCGGATAGCCCAGCCGGTCATAGTTGTTCTCGACAGATACAACCGGACTGGTACGCACGATCTGCTGCTGACAGCGCCACTGGCTCGCCAGGGCACGTCGGATATTCTGCAGCAACAGCTGCAATGCATGCGGCCCGTTTGCGGGGTCGGTCAGATCAGGCAGGGACAGGGAACGCGACAGCGCATCGGCTGACAATAGATTGGCCATGATTCGATTTCTCCAAATAGTAACTTTTGGCGGAAAATCGAGCGCAGTCGATGTGTGCTATCCAGCACACACTTTCAACCGCACAAACAAAAAACCCCCGGGAGCAGGCCCGGGGGTTTTCCGCTTATCATGATGCGCACATCATCATCCACCCGCGCCGTCACACTGCCGGGGGTGAATAAATCGCTGCACATACTGAAAAGCCAAACTGCCGTTCATGGGGATGGTGATCTTCTTGCTCCAACTGACGAATAATATACGGAAACCCTTGGCGCTCCGCAAGCGGACCCAAGGCAGGTCCAGCATCCCTTCCATTGGCACGAAAACAGGACTCCTCACGCGCCAGATGTGATTCAACCCTGCACATTCACCAGAGACAGCAAACGGTCGGCCCCGGTCGGGTCCTCCGCCTGCATGGGCACCACGGCATAGCGCGCGGCCAGTCCGGAGGCGACCTTGTCGATCTGCGGATGCTCGGCTCGGGCCCGTTGCGCCAGCAATGGATGCTGGGTGTCGGCGGCGGCCAGGCTGGCGTTAATGATCCAGGCCCAGGGCTCGATGCCGGCCCGGCGCAGGTCCTGCTGCAGTTTTTCGGCTTCCAGAATGGGTGTGGTTTCAGCCAGGGTGACAATCATGACCTGGGTGGCATCCGGATCCTGCAGGCGCATCATTGGCGTTACCATGCGCACAGATTTGTCGTTGCCGCTGTGGCGCAGCATGTCCTGATGATAGGAGCCGGTGGTATCCAGCAACAGCAGGGTATGCCCGGTGGGAGCGGTATCCATGACCACAAAGTGCTTGCTGCTTTCCCGAATGACCCGGGAGAACGCCTGAAACACGGCGATTTCCTCGGTACAGGGCGAGCGCAGGTCTTCTTCCAGCATGGCCAGCCCTTCGGCGTCCAAGTGTTTGCCCTTGCGCTGCATCACCTCGTCCTTATAGCGCTCGATCTCCACCGCCGGGTCAATGCGGCTGACAGTCAGATTCGCCAGCGCATCGCCGAGCGTTTCACTCAGATGGGCCGCCGGGTCGGTGGTGGTCAGCAGCACCTTGCGGCCCCACCGGGCCAGCTCGGCGGCAAACGCGGCGGCCATGGTGGTTTTACCCACGCCGCCCTTGCCCATGAACATCAAGAGGCCCTTGTCTCGGGGCTCCACATCATCGACCAGAGTGCTCAGATCCGGGTAATCGACGTCTGCAGGGCTGTCTGAAGCCTGACCTGTCGGTGCCGGTTCGTTGCGGGCAAAGCGCTTGAGGGCGTCCAGGCCGACGAGATTTTCCGGGCGCAGCGGAAAGTCCTCGCGCGGCAGTTGACGAATGACCTTCGGCATCTCGGCCAGTGCGGCCTGGTCCTTGTCATACAGGGCCTGCGCCAGTGCATCGTTTCCTTCCATTTCCATGGCCGGCATGACGCCATTGATGGCCAGTTGCTGGTTGCGCAGACCGATCGCTGCCAATTCTTCCGAGGTGCGGGCTACCTCTTTGAGAGCCGACGTGCGCGGCCGAGCCACCAGGATCAACCGGGTTTCCTCACCATCGGACAGGCGCTCCACCGCCTCGGCGTACCGCGCCTTCTGCTTGTCCAGCCCGGCCAGCGGCCCCAGACAGGACGCATCACCCTTGCCCGTGGACAGAAAACCGGACCAGGCGCCAGGCAGTTTCAGCAGGCGTATGGTGTGGCCGGTGGGCGCCGTGTCAAAGATGACGTGGTCATACTGGTCGACCAGATCCGGATCGGTCAGCAGGGAAGTGAATTCATCGAACGCCGCTATCTCGGTAGTACAGGCACCGGACAGCTGCTCGGTGGCGCTGCGTATTTCATCCTCGCTGGCAGTTGCGGCCAGCGGCGTGAGAATGCGATCACGATAGGCCTGGGCTGCGGCTTCCGGGTCCACTTCGATGGCATCCAGCCCGGGTACTGTCTTGATGGCCCGCACCTCATTGCCCAGCGTCGTCTCGAACACCTGCCCGATATTGGACGCCGGGTCCGTGCTGACCAGCAGCACGCGGCTGCCCTGCTCCACCAGGCTGACTGCAGTGGCGCAGGCCAGAGAGGTCTTGCCCACACCACCTTTGCCGGTGAAGAACACGTATTTTGGCAGGTCGGTAAACATGCAACATCTCCTGGTGCCACCGAGGTACTGAACAGCTCCCCGGGAACTGAATATGACCGATTACCAACCTAGCATGCCTGGTCATCAGGGCCATTGATTCAGATCAATCGCAGAGACCTCCCTCCCGGCCACCACCGCAGCGTCGCCAGGCCGGCCAATATCACCAGAGCAGCCCACTCCAGAACCACCGGCACCAGCTCGCGCACTGTGCCCAGTTGCGCCAGCACGACGATACCACTGTGTTCAAGCCACCAGTCGGTCACCAGACCGACTGCGACCACGGTGCCGACCACCCCGATCAGGTACAGCGTCAGGGCAGAGTTACCCAGTTCCTGCCGCAGTGCGCCCAGGGTCGCCATGCTGGTCACCGGACCGGCCAGCATGAACACCAGCGCCGCCCCGGGCGAGACACCGGCAAGCAACAGGCCGGCGGCGATAGGAGTTGCTGCAGCAGCACAGATATACAGTGGCACGCCGACCAGCGCCAGCAACAGCATGGACCACAGGCTGTCACCGAGGGTGGCCAGCCAGGCCTCGGGCACCAGTGCCGTCATGGCGCCGGCCAGCACCAGCCCGCCGACCACCCAGGGCATGATGTCATCCAGAATGTCCCGAAAGGCATAGCGCAAGCCACCGCGCAGCCGGGCCATGGAGCCCTGGCCCCAGTTCTCTGACTGGGTTTCGGGGGCAGCATCGGGCTGTCCATCGCAGCTGTCATCGCAGGCATTACTGCAGCTTGTCCGACTCGGCTCCTGGTGCTGCGACGACGCCCGGCTCAGCGTGACCAGCAGCCCGGTGGCCAGGGCGGTGACCAGAGCACCCAGCACCCGGGCAGCCGTCATGAAGGGCCCCAGCAACGCATAGGTCATGGCCATCGAGTCCACACCCACGCCCGGCGCACCGACCAGAAAAGCCGTCATGGGGCCGCGCCCGGCGCCGTTGCGGTGCAGCGCAAAGGCCGTCGGGATGGCGCCACAGGAACACAGCGGCAGCGGTGCGCCCAGTACGGCGCCACGTGCAATGCTCAGCAGCCCATTGCCGCCAACCCAGCGATGAATGAATGTCATCGGCACCCAGGCCTTGATCAGCCCGGCCAGCATCAAGCCGATCAGCAGCCAGGGCGCCGCAGTCAGCGCCAGTTCCAGTGTACTCTGCAGAATCGTCATGGGGTTCTCCTCCCTGGATGAATTCTGCTAGGCTAAACCCTGCAATCGTTACAGGGTCAAGCCATGTCTTCCTCTCATCGCATCGGCGCCGCCGCTCGCATCAGCGGCTGCTCCGCCGAGTCCATCCGCCATTACGAGAAACTGCAACTGCTGCCTGCACCGGCGCGCTCGGACAACGGTTATCGCTATTACAGCCAGCAGGATATACAGCGCCTGCGGTTCATACGGCGCGGGCGCGAACTGGGCCTGAGCCTGCAGACCATACGTGAACTGTTGACCATGGTCGATCAGATGCCCCACTCGGACTGCGAGCCGGTGAACCGCATTGCACGGCACCATTTGGAGGACATTGAACAACGCATCCAGGCCCTCGAACTGCTGGCCCGCGAACTGCGCTCTGTCGTACACCAGTGCAAGGGGGGAGAAGTCAGGGACTGCAAGATCATTGGTGCGCTGTCAGCCGGCACAAACCCGCTTTCTATGTGAAGACTTGCGCATCAGTCGCTCTTCGCAGCACGTCCGCAAACGCAGTCATTGCCGGTGTCCAGGTATCCATTTCAGGTACGGCGTAGTAAGTGGTTACTTGCCCGATCTCCTCAGGCAACGGGTAGCTATGCACCTCGAAACGGTGCCTGTGGGCCTCAACCGTCATGCTCGGCAGTATCGCATATCCCATTCCAGCCGCAACACAGCCCAGCATCGCATCCAGAGTGCCAAAATCGAATATTCGGGTTGCATGGACGCCATGGGTCGCCAGCAGCAGTTCAATTCGCTGGCGATAGCTGCAGCCCTGGCGAAAGGCAAGAAACGTCGCCGTTTGCAATTCCTGGGGCGCAGGCATCTTGTCCATGTGCCTTCCAGAGACAAGCACCAACTGTTCGTCGAACGCTCTGAATTGATGAAGGCGTGGATGATTCACCTTTCCGGCGACAAAGATGCAGTCATGCTGTCCTGCCATCATCCCCTTGATCAGATCCGCCGTCGGCCCTGTGTGAAGCTCTATATCGACCTCAGGGTGCGCTTTGTGGAACTTCGCGAGGATGGGCGGGAGCCTCAAAGCCGTTGTGGTTTCCATGGCACCAATTCGAAGGCGCCCCCGAGGCGAGGCGTTTTTCCTGAACAGTGAAAGTGCTTCGTCGTGAGCGGACAGAATGCTTTCCGAATACTGAATCAAGGCTTGCCCCGCACTGGTGAGTCGAACAGCGCCGTGGCGTTCTATCAGCTTGGCATCCAGCTCTTCTTCGAGCTTCTTGATATGTGCGGTGACGTTGGACTGGACTGTGTGTAGCAATTCAGCCGCTGCTACAAAGCTACCGGTACGGGCCACCTCTCGAAATATTCTCAACGACTTCAGTTGCATCTGGCGCTCTTCTCAGTGGCTGATATCTACAATTGTGATACTAGCCATCATTTCAAATCACTTCAAATGAATCAGCAGGGTGCGTACCTTGACCGCTGGTATGGATGAAACCCACAGGAGTGTATCGGCATGATAGCAAACAGACTCAATGTCTCTGCATTGCTGGCCGGAGCCATGGCTACTTTTGTGGGGATAGGCCTGGCCCGGTTTGCTTACACGCCAATCATTCCAGCTCTTGTGGAAGCCAACTGGTTTACAGCTACTGAAGCTGCATACCTGGGTGCTGCAAATCTGCTTGGTTATCTCGGTGGCGCCATTGCAGCACACCCCCTTTCCGAACGATACAAACCCCGTCATGTGCTGGGCGTGGCGTATGTCGCGGTGGCGCTGAGTTTCTTGCTTTGTCTAAGCCCGGCCGGGTTCATGTGGTTCTTCATCTGGCGGTTTCTGGCCGGCTTTGCCGGTGCCACCCTGATGGTCGTGGCTCCATCGCTGGCACTGTCCAATACACCAGAGTCACAACGACCGGTTACCGGTGCGATGGTTTTTACCGGTATTGGAATGGGCGCCTTTCTGTCTGCCACGGTGATTCCGCTGTTGCTGAACTGGGGGCTGACCTTTGCTTGGGCAGGGCTCGGCATGCTTGCTGCCATTGCAGGTTTCATCGGTGATCGAGCCCTTGTTGGACTGAAGCCATTACCGCCTGCTCCGCAGTCGGGTAATGGGGCAGTTGGCATTACCGCAGCGCAGAAGTGGAGTGTCGGCATAGTCCTGGCCGCTTACGCACTGGACGGAATCGGGTTCGTCCCCCATACGGTGTTCTGGGTGGACTATCTTGCTCGTGAGGTCGGCATGGGGCAGAGCATGGCAAGTTACCAATGGGCTGTACTCGGCATAGGTGCTGTGCTCGGCCCTTTCATTGCGGGCCGAGCTGCCAGGAAGCTCGGGTGGCACGCGGCCCTGCTGTCAGGCTTTCTGGCAAAAACGATAGCAACCGCATTGCCGACGATATCAGTATCCATGGTCAGCATCACGATTTCATCGCTGGTCGTCGGGGCCATGATTCCGGGAATTGTAGCGCTCACTGCAGGGCGGCTCGCTGAAATTCTCGGGCCTGCTGGCCACAAGAAGATGTGGGGTGTGGCGACCACCCTGTTCGCCGCGTCTCAGGCAACCGGCGGATACACCCTGTCATCGGTATACGCCATGTTGGGCACTTACGAACCCTTATTCATGATTGGAGCCGTTCTCCTGATGAGCGGATGCCTTCTGCTGTCAGTCCGATACCTGCCATTCCGAAAAACCACCCTGATGGAGAAAAATTGATATGAAACTCTATCTGAACCAAACATCGCCGTACGCAAGAGTCGCCCGCATCTGTGCCATCGAAAAACAGCTTGAACAGGATTTGGACCTCCACTGGGTAGATCCCTGGGCGGATGACGAGGCATTGCTCACCGCCAATCCGAATGGAAAGATCCCTGTCCTGGTAACGAATGAGGGGGAGTCTATCTCAGAATCCCTTCTTATAGCCGCGTATCTGGATGGGCTCTCGTCGGCCCGCAGCTTGCTTCGCAACCCTGACTTTGCCGATGTGCTTGCTCTTTGTGGTCTGAGCCAGGGCCTTACCGATGCTGCCTTCACAACTGTTATCAATCGGAAGCACTTTGGACAAGACAGTGACAGTACGGTCCTCGGCATCCGCAGGCGGAATGCCATCGTCCGATGCCTTCAGAGGCTGGAGGGCAGGGTGGACAGCGATGTTATGAAATCCGACATTAACCTGGGTCAGATCATTACGGCCGTTGCATTGGGTTATATCGACTTTCGACTGCCTACATTGCAATGGGGAAATGACTACCCGCTTCTGGCTGACTGGCTGGTTGATTTCTCGAAGTATTCAAGTTTCAAAGAGACAGCGTTCGTCTGAGGCCCATACTCTGCCCCTCTGGTTCTGACTCCAGGAGACACAGCAGCAGTCTGGCGCAGCAAGGTCTCAATCATTTGGTCAGAAATCGCATCCACAGCGGCCGAACCCTTTGACCTTCTGCTGCGAAAAACTGCCACGATCATGGCCCCCAATCTGGGCAACTCATATTCTGGTGGCAAGCGAGGTATAAGAGAAGTTGACTGTTCGCAGGTCAACTCGAGCAACGTCCTGCGCGGTGTTGTCTTTTCCATAGGATCCGCATTCCTGTACGCGGGCTTCTCCATGATCAGTGGGCGTATTTCAATCGCACTGGGAGCCGGGCCGGCAACAGCATGCCTCACGGTAGCAACTGCTGCTTTTCAGCATTTGGGCCCTTGGCCGCAGAACCTCCCGTCTGCAGAGACGAGCCTGGTTATAGAATTTTGCATATCCATTAAAGAATTAATGCCATTCTCATAACAGTTTGTTCCCTGAATAATCTGCTCACTGATATGTGAGTGAGTGGAATAGCCCATGACCAACCCTTCTTCGCGGCATCTGTTGCCTATTGCCATGCTTCTGACAGTGCTGCTCGCGTCAGCCCATGTCGAAGCCACCGAGTTTCCAGCCACAGCCTGGGGCACACTGGAAGAACTGTCCGCCGCTGCCTACCAGGAAAGGCGTACCCAGAGCCAACTGCTGGGGCTGGGATCGGGGGCACTCGCCATAGCCAGCGTCGGGCTGTACGCCCATGGAGAAAACGACTACGCCCTGATCGCGGCGGCTGGCGGTGCGCTTGCAGGCGGCGCCGGACTCGTGTTGCACCACTACCCCTCTCGAACCGAGCGCGCCAGGGACCGAGCAGCTAGGCTGGATGACCCGGCTGAGCGTGAACAGAGGTCCGCAGATGCTTTGTTTCAGCTTGCAAATCAGAACCGCGCCCGACGTCTGGCAGCCGGGACGGTCAACCTCGGTGTGGCCTCGTATTATTTGCTGCTGGACGACACCGGTTCCAGCACCGCGCTGTATTCCGGGGTGTTCTCCCTGGCATCGGGTATCGCCAGCCTGCTCATACCGACACCCGCAGAGCGGGCGCTTGCTCGGCTGGAAAACCGCACGAACTCATCTTTTCCATCAACTCTGGACTGGAGCCTGGACGTCAGTGCCGACGACGCTTTCCGCTTCGGTCTGGGCATGAACTTTTGATCAGGAGTGTCCACCATGCAACGACGCGATTTTCTCAAGATCATGGGGGCCGGCGGCGCTGGCGTCATCATGATGCCCAGTCTGCTGACGGGCTGTTCGAGCACACCCGAATCAGCTCTGGCTCCCTGGCAGGGTCCAAATCCAGACACAACGGATATTCGGCTGCAGACGTTGTCGTACGGACTGCTGGCCGCCAACCCGCACAATATTCAGCCGTGGCTGATCCGTCTGGAAGCGCCCCGGCAATTCAGTCTTTTTGTCGACCCGGAGCGGCTGCTGCCGGAAACGGATCCCGTGCACCGACAGATACACATCGGGCAGGGTACCTTTCTGGAAAATGTCAGTATCGCGGCCGGGGCTCTGGGGTATGTCGCCGACATATCGCTGTTTCCGGAAGGCGAATACAACAACTCGACACTGGAAGACCTGCCCGTCGCCCATGTTCACCTTCGCCCTTCTGACATCGACATCAGCGATCCGCTGTTTGATGCCATCCTGGATCGTCAGACCAACAAACGGCCCTATACAGACGAGCCGGTGAGAGCAACCGAACGCTCCAGCCTGCGGACTCTGGCAAACTATCCATTGGCTCGGGGGCCGGAGCCCGATTTCGCCTTACACTGGCACTGGTTTGATACGGACACCGAGCGGGAAGCGATGACGGAATTGATCGGTCAGGCCATGGCGGTGGAAGTCAGCGACCATGACCGACATCTGGAAACCTGGCGCCTGTTCCGCTTCAACGAAGAGGAAGTGGAGCGCTATCGAGACGGCTTCAGCTATGGCAACAATGGCATTACCGGTTTGCGCCGCTGGCTGGTGGAGCGGCTGTATTCCCGGGAATCCGCCAGAGACTCCGATTCCAGCTGGGCGCAGTTTCCGGTCGATCAGCATTACGAAATCGCGGCTTCGGCGCCCTTGTTCGGCGCTCTGAGCACAACAGGCAACACCCGCCGGGATCAGGTGCTCCTGGGCCGCCATTATCAGCGCCTCAATCTGGCTGCAACACGTCTGGGCATCGCCATCCATCCCCACAGTCAGATTCTGCAGGAATACCCCGACATGGCATCCTTGCAGGCGCGCCTCCATAGCCAATTCGGCTTCGGAGAGAACACCACGGTGCAGATGCTCTACCGTATGGGTTACGCCGACCCGGTGGACAAAACACCTCGCCGAGCGCTCGCCGACCTGTGGTACAACTCATGATACAAGGCATCAGCTTGCGCATTCACAATCGGGCCTGCCCATAGGGATCGGCCTCAAACCACTGGATCAAAAACTGCTGCAGGGTCCGGACTCGATGGTTGTAGCGTACATCCCCGTGACAGACCAGCCACAGGTCGAGCATCGGTAGCCTTATATCAGTCAGCACTGGCACAAGATCAGGCCAGTGCGCAGCCAGAGGCTGGTGCAGAACTCCGATCCCTCCTCCGGCCCGGGTGTAAGCAACCTGCATCAGCAGGCTGTCGCTGCGCAAACTGAAATCAGAGCGCTCTATGGCAAGCCCCTGCTCTTTCGCAAGACGCTCGTAAGTGGGGTCCTGATCCGGCCCGATGAGTCGATGCTGGTTCAGTTCGTCTGCCGAGCAGGGAAGACCATGCTCGTCCACATAGGCCTGTGACGCATAGAAACCGAGCGGAATCTTTCCCAGTCGTCTGACCACCAGGTCCGGTTGCCGGGGTTCAACCATACGCAGTGCCAGATCGGCCTCACCCTTGTTCAGGCTGCTGATGCGATCAGTCAGCACTGTGTCCACCCGAACGCCGGGCCATTGCCGCTGAAAGGCGACCATTGCCGATGGCAGCAAATAGTGCCCAATCAGTTCACTGGTGCTGATCCGCACATCGCCTTCCAGTACTGGTGACTGCCCCGTCAGATGGCGCTGAAACTGGTCAGCCGCATCACCCATGGCTCGAGCGGCAGCTACAAGCCGAGTGCCCTCCGGTGTCAACTCCAGGCCGGTGGTGGAACGACTGAACAGATGCAACCCGGTCTGTGTTTCCAGTTGCTGAATCTGGCGGCTGAGCGCCGGCTGCGACAGACCCAGAGCACCGGCCGCCGCCGACAGGGATCCATGTTCAGCTACCGACAGAAACGCCCGAATCCAGTTCCAGTTGTGCAGCGCAGCTGTCATCGGTCTACCTGTGTATTGGGGTCAATCTCCAAACTCCCGCGCAATCCCGGTCGCTCGGATACACGCAGATTAAAACACTGTCGAAGTGATATCGATACCCGGCTGGCCGCTTCCCTGTGATCCTGACTCGGGAGAACAGCAGGCTGATCGCCTGGCTCTTGATGATCACTCGCGACAAGCCAATATCTGATGACATCCCCTGAATTGAGCACTGGGTCAAATTTTAAAACATTGGCACCCACTTTCGCGTTCATGCAGGCGCTCTGCGGGTGCCAAGCGCAATCATTCTCGTTTAATCTTCCCAAAAAATGGATTTTGGACCACGACAGGAGTCAGTTATGTCCCCTTGTACGCATAAGCCATTGCTCTCACACCTGCTTGTATTGCTTGCAGTCACCGCCCTCGCCGCTTGCAACCCCTCAACCGAATCCGGAGGAAACAGCGATAACGGCAATGGAGACGGAGGCGGCGGCAACGGCGGGAATGACAACAATGGCGACCTGGTAGAACTTGATTACGGGGTCGGGTTTGTATTGGTCATGGACCCGGCACCGAACCAGATCGCATTGCGCGGTTACGGTACGGGTCAGATTCCGGAAACCACACGTCTGGCCGTGCAGGTACTGGACAACGATCTGAACCCCGTGGCCGGGCATGACGTTTCCTTTGCCATCACGGACAGCACGGGCGGTCCGGAATTGACGCGCGATAGCGCTACGACCGGAAGCGACGGCAGCGCCAGCACCATTCTGCGCTCCGGCACCGTCCAGGGCACCACCCAGGTCGAAGTCTCCATGGACCTGCTCGACAGCAACGGCAACGTTATCGAACAGGATGTCCATGTCGCAACAACACAGCCTGTGAGCATGCATACGGCAGCACCGGTTACCGATGGCATGAGTTTGTCTGCCGATGTGTTCAACCCGGAAGGCTATGACTACAACGGTATCCCGGTACAGGTTACGGTGCACCTTGGCGACATCCATCGCAACCCGGTCGCCGACGGCACCCAGGTCAATTTCCTCGCCAGTACGGGCCTGGTCGACCCGGTATGCACCACGGACAACGGCGCATGCACCATAGAATGGCGTTCGGCTCACCCCAGGGGAGATGGCCGAGTGGACATTCTGGCCCGCACCAATGGCAACGACGCCTTTGTGGATACCAATGGCAACAGCCGGTTTGATCTGGGTGAGAGCTATGAGCCTCAGGGCGAACCCTTTGTTGACACCGAGGGCACCGGCCAGTTTGACCCGGGCGACTTCTTTTGGGACCTCAGTGGTACCGGTGACTATACGCCTGCAGACCCCGGTGCCCACTACAAGGGAATTGGCTGCACGGAGGATGCCCTGGAGCACGGGCATTGCGACGAACGGGCAGTGGTATTCAACAATATTGTGTTGGTTGCCAGCGGTTCGGACTTGCGGCTTGATCCTGAACCCACTGATGTGAGCGTCAGCGACACTGTGATCTATCAGATGGTGGATCAGAACGGCAATGTCCCACCGGCCGGGTCCGATCTGTCCATCAACTGTACTGATGCCAGCGCTACAGCACTGGACAGTGAAGTCCCGGAACGGCCCGGCGCCTTGTTTGGCCCCTGGCCGGTTGTGATCAATTATGGTGACGATCCCGGCTCCTGCACGCTTGAAGTTCAGTCGCCCAACGGATTGCCGCAGCGCTATACGATATCCGTCAACTGAACAGGGGTCACCGCTTGCGGGGTGATCTGGCAGGAGCCTGTGCCACAGTCGACCACGAACTGGCCTGCACCACCTGCATAGCCATGAGCCCGAGCGCGCTTCAACAGGCGCCCTCGGGCTTTTGTGTGTCAGGCAGACACGCAAGAAACCAAACCATTTGACAGCCACAAGTTAATCGATTAACTTTTAAAAAAACAACATACAAGAAGTGGCTATGAAATATCAAAAACTGCTCAACAGTGAGCTTTCACGTGTTATTGCCCGCCAGGGGCATATGGATGAACTGACGCTGGGCGATGCCGGCCTTCCAGTTCCGGATGCTGTGAGCCGTATCGATTTGGCGGTCATACCGGGCCTTCCGGGGCTACTGGATGTTCTGGACGCCGTGCTGTCAGAACTGACGATTGAAGGCGTGCTGCTGGCCGAGGAGCTCAAGGACCAGAGTCCGGACTTCCATGCTGCACTGTGCGCACGGCTGGACGCCCTGTCCGAACAATCCGGCCAAGCGGTAACCCGGAACTATGTGTCCCATGGTCAATTCAAGGAGAGAACCCGTCGGTCCAAAGCGGTCATCCGCACCGGGGAAGTCACTCCCTTTGCCAACATTGTATTAATTTCGGGCGTGGCCTTTTAGGAGTCGGCAATGACTGAGCCTGTTCTCTCGATGCAACATGTCAGCAAGTCATTCCCCGGTGTGCGCGCCCTGGATGACGTGTCCCTGAATGTATACCCAGGCGAGGTCATGGCACTGCTGGGCGAAAACGGGGCGGGCAAATCAACCCTGATGAAAGTACTCACAGGGGTATACGCCGCTGATTCGGGCACCCTTCGATATGACGGACAGCAGACCTGGTTTTCCAGTCCCAGAGCCTCCCAGGAGGCGGGTATCGCGATTATTCACCAGGAGCTCAATCTGCTGCCCGAGCTGACCATTGCCGAGAATATCTTCCTGGGTCGGGAACCCACCAATGCCCTGGGCAAAATTCGGTGGCAGCAACTCTACAAACAGGCCGGGGCGCTGTTGACCCGCTTGGGTGTCCGCCACAGTCCGCGACAACGTGTCGGGGAACTCGGCATCGGTGACCAGCAGATGGTGGAGATTGCCAAAGCCTTGTCATTCGATGCCCGCGTCATCGTCATGGATGAGCCGACCGATGCGTTGACGGAGCCCGAAACAAAGGCGCTGTTCAGAGTCATACAAGAACTTCGAGCCAACGGCTGCGGCATCGTCTACATATCTCACCGGCTGGCTGAGGTATTTCTGGTCTGTGACCGGGCCTCTGTCCTGCGGGACGGCCGGTTTATCGACGAATTCAAGGTATCCGAAGTCAACGAAGATGTTCTGATCGAACGCATGGTGGGGCGCAAACTGGAACATCAGTACCCGCATGTCGAGGTATCACCAGGCGAGCCGGTGCTGTCGGTGGACAACCTGTCCGGCCCCGGATTTGAAGACGTTTCCTTCAACTGCCGCAGCAATGAAATCCTGGGTATTTCCGGTCTCATTGGTGCCGGACGCACGGAAGTCATGCGGGCCATCAGCGGGGCGGTCAAGGTCACAGCAGGCAGGGTCAGTGTTCAGGGCGTGCCGTTGCGACTGAGAAACCCACGCGACGCGCTCAGAGCCGGCATTGCCTACATCTCTGAAGACCGCAAAGGTGACGGCCTTGTCATGGGTTTGTCAGTACGACACAACATGACCCTGGCCAGTCTGCGTGAGCTCTCATCCGGCTGGCAGATCAGGCACAGTCAGGAAGCACTCAAGGTTGCAGAGTACATCGATGCCTTTCGGATCAAGACACCTCGTCAGACCCAACTGATGCTCAACCTGTCCGGCGGCAACCAGCAGAAAGTGACCATTGCCAAGGGTCTGATGACGCAGCCGCGCATACTGATTCTGGATGAGCCCACACGCGGTGTCGACGTCGGCGCCAAGAAAGAGATCTATCAGCTCATCAATACTCTGAAGCAACAGGGACTCGCCATCATTCTGGTGTCCTCCGACATGCCCGAAGTCCTTGGCATGAGCGACCGGATACTGGTCATGCACGAGGGACGCATTGTAGCGGAAGAATCCAGAGCCAATGCCACACAAGAAAAACTGCTTACCCACGCCGTAGGGTCAGATTTATCAGAGGTAACACTATGAACGCCCTTATCCATTATTTCTCCGGCAGCAAAATAAAGGACCTCCTGCTGGCTCAGAAGGCACTTCTGGGGTTGCTGGCGCTGGTCCTGGTGATCTCGATACTGAATGCCGAGTTCTTCACGATGAACAACCTGCTCAATATCCTGCGCCAAACCTCAATCAACGCCATCATCGCGGTGGGTATGACCATGGTCATCATCACCGCCGGCATTGACTTGAGCGTCGGCTCGGTACTGGCACTCACTGGCGCCATTGCTGCCACACTCATTGGTCTGGATATCAACGTGGCGCTGTCGTTTATTCTGGTGTTGACTGCCGGCGCTGTGCTGGGCGGCATTACCGGTACCGTGATTGCCCTGGGCAAGGTCCAGGCCTTTATCGCAACCCTGGTAGCCATGACCTTGCTGCGCGGGGTCACCCTGGTATTTACCGATGGCCGACCGGTATCCATGGGTTTCGGGCCCGCCGCAGAAGCCTTCTCCTGGTTCGGCACCGGCTATGTGCTGGGCATTCCCGTGCCGGTCTGGTTGATGGCGGTCTCCTTTCTGGGCGGCTGGTATCTGCTCAACCATACTCGACTCGGGCGATACATCTACGCCGTGGGCGGTAACGAAGCGGCCGCTCGCCTGTCCGGCATCAATGTCAATCTGGTCAAGATCAGCGTCTACGCCATCAGCGGTCTGATGTCAGCTCTGGCGGCCATCATAGTCACCAGCCGTTTGTCCTCCGCGCAGCCCACCGCCGGCACCATGTATGAACTCGATGCCATTGCGGCGGTCGTGATCGGAGGCACCAGTCTTGCGGGAGGTCGGGGATTCATCTCCGGCACACTCATCGGCGCACTGATCATAGGTGTGCTGAACAACGCTCTCAACCTTCTGGATGTATCGTCCTATTTCCAGATGATCGTGAAAGCTTCGGTCATTTTGCTGGCGGTGCTCGTGGATACCAGAAGCAAGCAGTAACTCAACCCAAAGACGGCCTGGTCCGTCACAATAACAAGCAGCCCATGTGAGGTAACGACAATGAAAACAATGAAGCAGCTATTGGTGGCAACCATTGCCCTGGCCGGATTGACAGGAAGCGCCGTTGCAGAAGGCACCCTCGCCATATCCGTCTCCACCCTGAACAATCCATTCTTTGTGACCCTGCGCGACGGCGCCGCTGATAAGGCCAATGAACTGGGTTATGATCTGCGCATTGTGGATGCCCAGAACGACCCGGCGCGCGAACTGTCCAATGTGGAAGATCTGTTGCAGCGCAATATTGACGCGCTGCTCATCAACCCCACCGATTCGGACTCCGTGGTCAACGCCGTGCGTCTGGCCAACAACCGCGATGTGCCGGTATTTACCGTAGACCGAGGCGCCAGTGCTGGAAACTATATTTCCCATGTCGCCTCGGATAATGTGCTGGGCGGCCGTATGGCGGGCGACTTTATTGCCCAGCAGGTAGGCGCCAATGCACGGGTCATCCAGTTGGAAGGCATTCCCGGCACATCAGCAGCACGTGAGCGTGGTGAAGGTTTTGCTCAGGCCATTGAAGCTCACGGTTTTGAAGTCCTGGCATCACAGCCGGCCAACTTTGATCGCACGGAAGGCCTGAATGTCATGGAGAACCTGCTGACCGGTAATCGCAACATTGACGCGGTATTTGCGCAGAACGACGAAATGGCGCTGGGCGCATTGCGTGCCATTGCAGCCTCCAACCAGCCCAATATCCTGGTCGTCGGCTTTGACGGTACGGACGACGGGATTGCCGCCGTGGAAGCCGGTCGCATGGCTGCAACGGTCGCCCAGCAACCCTATGAAATTGGCGCTGTGGCGGTTGAAACTGCTGTACGTTACCTGAACGGAGAGACCGTTGAAGGCAACATCCCCGTCCCACTGCAGGTCATTACTGCGGATTAATGCAGCAACCACAGAGAGAAACCGGAGAGGGAGAACTGAGCATGCCAAGGGGCATTACAATTCTGGGCAGTGTGAACCTGGATCATGTCGTCAGGGTGCCTCATTTTCCCGAACCGGGTGAAACGCTGACAGGCACGCACTATGAGGTATTTCATGGTGGCAAGGGGGCCAACCAGGCCCTCGCCACCGCACGAGCCTTGCCCGCATCAGTTTCCTGTGATGCTCTGCTCCCTGTACACTTCCTTGCAGCCATTGGGCAGGATGCAGGTGGCAGAGCGCTTGTTCAAGCGCTCTCGGATGATGGCATAAACACTGATCACGTGCTGGAGTTATCCGGAGAAAGAACAGGCGTGGCACTAATTCAAGTCAATGCTGAAGGTGAAAACTGCATCACGATCGTGCCCAATGCCAATGGCCAGTTCCAGGCACTGACCAGCGAACAGGCGGGCGTGCTGGCGCGCACCTCTTGGCTTCTGGTGCAGCACGAAGTACCTCATGCGCTCAACCTGGCGGCCATTCGGCAGGTCAAGATCAGTGGAGGGCAGGTGATACTCAACCCGGCACCCATGCGTGATTTTGAGCTCAGCATGCTGACTGATGTGGACATACTCACACCCAACGAGACCGAGTTGGAAGCGCTTACCGGTATCCCGGTGTCTGACGAAACAAGTCTGGCAGCGGCGTGCGAGATTATACACCAGGCTGGCGTACCAACGGTGCTGGTCACGCTGGGCGCGCGTGGCGTCTGGTTAAGCCAGCAGCATGAAGATGGCGTATTGATACCAGGAAAAACGGTGACAGCTGTGGACACTACAGGCGCAGGCGACACCTTCAACGGAGCTCTCGTCAGCCAACTGGCACAGGGGACATCAATCAAGAATGCTATTCGATATGCTCAGGCGGCAGCAGCACTTGCCGTAACAGTGGCTGGTGCACAGCCAGCCATTCCGAGGGCACCTGATATAAAGAAGTTCCTGGAGCAATAGCACACTATGCCCACCATCAAAGAAGTGGCGCAACGCGCAGGCGTTTCCACCTGTACTGTCAGCAATGTACTTAACAACAAAAGGCCAGTGAAACCGGAGACCAAGGCTCGAGTCGAGTCTGCCGCCGCAGAACTGCGCTATAAGCCGTCAGGCGTCGCCCGAAGCCTGAAAGCCAGCAGAACGCTTACTCTGGGCATGGTGGTCACCACCAGTACCAATCCCTTTTATGCAGAAGTGCTGCAAGCTGTGGAGCAACGCTGCTACGAACTGGGTTACAGCCTGATTATTGCCAACACCCGAGGCAATTCCGAAAGACTGAAAGAGGCGCTGGAGGTTTTGCGGGAGCGCCAGGTCGATGGCACCATACTGATGTGCACCCAGGTCAACCCAGCGCTTCACCTGAGCAAGGATGACCTTGTCATGCCTGTGGTTGTCGCCGACTGGGGTATCACCAATCTGAATGTCGACCTGATTCAGGAAGAGGGCCGGCGCGGTGGTTACCTCGCGGCGCGACATCTCCTGGACCTCGGCCACCAGGCCATCGGCGTACTTCGAGGCCCCAGCGGCAAGAGAACCGCAGATGAACGCTACTCAGGGTTTTGTGACGCCCTGCAGGAAGCCGGGGTTGAGCTTCGGAAAGACTGGGTTGCCGAGGGCGATTTTGAGTTGGCTGGTGGTTATCGCGGTGCGCAGACAATCCTCAAGGCAAAGCAGCGCCCGACGGCGATCATTGCCGGGAACGACATGATGGCAGCCGGTGCCCTCAAGGCACTGCAGGAAGCCGGTTTGCGAGTACCTGATGACATGTCCCTGATCGGTTACGACAATATCGAACTCAGCAGTTATCTGGTGCCATCACTCAGCACAATTGAGCAGCCCAAGGAACGTTTGGGTGCAAACGCTGTGGATTTACTATTGGACCGCATCAAAAACCCGGATAGCCCACTCAGGACAATCACTCTTGAGCCCCACCTGATTGCTCGACAGTCAACGCTTCCCCTGAATCAACGCTGACATCCGGCAACGGCTGCAGCCGATGCCAAGCCAGATCCAGACCGGACAACCAATGCCGCACCAGCCGAATCAGATGGTCCACCGAAGGTTCATCCAGGCGTTCCTGCAGGCAGTAGATACCGACCGTGAACGGCTGCGGCAGGTCGATGGGCAGTTCCTCCAGACCCTGGGCACGGAAATACGGTGCCATGGACGAGGTGTAGACCATGACGGCGTCGCTTGCGCGCAGGATATCCAGCCCGGCGCTCATGGAGCTGGAGGACCAGACTACCCGCTCGCGCAGGTGATAGGCGCTGCGCTGGGCCTCCTTCTGTTCCAGGTCCTGCACCACTTCCCGATACCGCGTTTCATCCGGGGTAATGTCCAGATGCGGGAAGGCCAGCAGGTCTTCGGGGGTACAGTGCGGT
The DNA here is from genome assembly GCF_004768465.1 of Natronospirillum operosum. GTDB lineage: Bacteria > Pseudomonadota > Gammaproteobacteria > Pseudomonadales > Natronospirillaceae > Natronospirillum > Natronospirillum operosum. Next base: position 120,274 of record NZ_SRMF01000005.1, on the reverse strand, counting down.
TGCTGCAGCAGTGGATGGCCGGCACGCACCCAGGCACTGTCAAAGCACATAAAGAGGGGCTGGAACTCGGCGCCGCCGCTGGCATGCAGGCCGACAATCTGATGCCCCATGAACAGGTCGATATCACCGGCCAGCAACTGATCCATGGAGCGCAGGTGGTTGCCCAGTTCGATGTGCACGGGAGCCTCCGGGTGATCCGCCCGATACTGGCGCAGCAGATCGCGAAAGAACAGATGCCACCAGGCCATGCCGACGCCCATGCGTATGCCGCGCTCTCGCCGCTCTTTCAGCCGGGTCAGCTCTTCCATGGCATTGTCATGCACCCGCTGCATTATGCGGGCCTGCTCCAGCAACTTGTCGCCATAGGGCGTCAGCCTCACGCCCCGTGCCGTGCGCACAAAAAGATCGACCCCGAGCGAGGCTTCCAGCTTCTTCATGTTGTGAGTCAGCGTGGGCTGGCTGATGAACAGCCTCTGGGCCGCCTGGCTGATGCTCTTCAGCTCCGCCACGGCCAGAAACTGGCGCAGTGATTTTTCCAAGGTCTGCCTCGATGCTCTCTGGTTTCGACTTTCGACTTTCGACTTTCGACTTTCGACTTTCGACTTTCGACTTTCGACTTTCGACTTTCGACTTTCGACATAGATTCTATCTATATCACTCGGTGAAAAAAGTATTTTCTCTCCGTGCCATGCCTCACTAGCATAGGCCCTCGACTGCAAGCGCTTACCCAAGCCGGGTTCGGCGCCAGCGCATTCGGCTTCGCAACTGCTCAGCTTCGCAATTTTTCAATTTCAGAACACAGGTGACAGTCATGACCCAACCCTGGTGGAAAGACGCCGTGGTGTACCAGGTGTATCCCCTCAGTTTCAACGACAGCAACGGGGACGGCATCGGTGACCTGCCGGGCATTATCGAAAAGCTGGATTACCTGAAGGAACTGGGCATCAACGTTATCTGGCTGAGCCCCATATTCCGCTCACCCAACGACGACAACGGCTATGACGTCAGCGACTATCAGGCCATCATGGCCGAGTTCGGCACCATGGCCGACTTCGACCGCCTGCTGGCAGAAGCCCATGCTCGCGGTATCCGCATCCTGCTCGATCTGGTGCTCAACCACACCAGTGACGAGCACGCCTGGTTTCAGGAATCCCGCCAGTCCCGGGACAACCCGAAGAGCGACTGGTACATCTGGCGCGACGGCAAGGCCGGCGGCCCGCCCAACAACTGGGAGAGCATCTTCAGTGGCTCGGCCTGGCGCTACTACGAAGACAGGGACCAGTATTGCCTGCATCTGTTTTCCAGCAAGCAGCCGGACCTGAACTGGGAAAACCAGGACGTCCGAGAAGCACTCTACACCATGATTCGCTGGTGGCTGGACAAGGGCGTGGACGGTTTCCGCATTGATGCCATCACCCATATTCGCAAGGAGCAGGGCTTTCCCGACATGCCCAACCCCAAGGGGCTGGAAGTGGTCAATGCCACGCCCATGCACCGCAACGTGGAAGGCATCCAGCCCTATATTGCCGACCTCGGAGCCAATACCTTTGCCCACTACGACATCATGACGGTGGGCGAAGCCGCCGGCGTCTCGGTCGACGATGCACCCAACTGGGTGGCGCCGGAACAGCACAAGTTCAACATGCTGTTTCAGTTCGAGCAGATCAAGCTGTGGGGTTCGGATGTCGATGCTGCCCTGAACCTGCCGGCACTGCGCGACACGCTGACCCGCTGGCAGAAGGGGCTGGAAGGACAGGGCTGGAATGCATTGTTCGTGGAAAATCACGATATCGCCCGCGTGGTCTCCACCTGGGGCAATGCGGAGCAGTACTGGCGGGAAAGCGCCACGGCCATCGCCACCATGTACTTTCTGATGCAGGGCACGCCCTTTATCTATCAGGGGCAGGAACTGGGCATGACCAACTTCCCGTTCGAGCGTCTGGACCAGTTCGACGATGTGGCAGTACGCAACCTGGCGGCGGAAGAAATGGCCAACGGCTGGACCGAAGCGGACATTCTGGAGCAGATCCGCAACAGTGCGCGCGACAACGCCCGCACGCCCATGCAGTGGGACAGCAGCCCCAATGGCGGCTTTACCTCAGGCACGCCCTGGCTGGCGGTGAACCCGAACACCGAATGGCTGAACGCGGAACAGCAGCGGCGCGACCCGAACTCGGTATTCGCCTTCTATCAGCAACTGATCCGGCTGCGGGCAGAACACAGTTCCCTGGTCCATGGTCACTATGATCTCGAGCTGCCAACTCATGATCAGGTCTATGCCTATACGCGCACCGGTACCGACGACCGCTATCTGGTGCTGACCAACCTGAGCGATGAGCCAGCGGACATCAGCGCCTGCAAGGTGGATCTGGAAGCCGCCGAACGGCTGCTGGGCAACCTGGATGACAACGGCCAACCGTCCACCCTGCGGCCCTGGGAGGCCCGGGTACTGCGCTGCGCGGACTGACCTGACGCGGCCAGCCCGCACCGGTCGAATCAGCGCCGAGGGCGCACCCGCACCAGGGGTGCGTCCTCGGCGTCTATCAGCAGATAGATGTATCCGGTGGCGGGATGCACATTCACATCACGCACCCGCCAGCCCTGATCGCGCAGCATGCGATGCTCGAAGCGGATCGCGCGATCATCCCGTTCAAAGCGGCCCAGATACTGATGCCACAGGCTGCCCATCAGCAGTTGCCCCTGCCAGTCTGCAAAGGCCGAGCCCTGATAGAACGCCATGCCCGAAGGCGGAAAGCCTTCCACATCATCGTCATAGTTGTCGGCCGTCCAGAAATAGATCGGGTTCACAGTGTCGTCTCGATCCGGCGGCGTGTCCCCTATCGGGGTGCGAAAGACATAGTCACGCCCATAGGTGGCGATGGGCCAGCCGTAGTTGCCACCCGGCTGATCGATGACATTGATCTCGTCACCGTTGCGTTCCCCGTGTTCGCCCTGCCAGATCAGGCCGGTCACCGGTTCCACCGCCATGGCCTGCACATTGCGGTGGCCATAGGTGTAGATGGCATCCAGGGCGTCCAGATCATCCACGAAGGGGTTGTCATCCGGAATGCTGCCGTCCATGCGCAGACGCAATGTCTTGCCCCAGTGGCTGCTCAGATCCTGCGCTTCATCGCGCTGACGGCGATCACCCTGGCTGATGTATAGATGATCGTCGGCTCCCACCACCATACGCGAGCCATAGTGTGCGGTTTCGGTATCCCAGGGCGTGGCCACATTCAGCACTTCGAGGTCGTGCAGGGCCGGGGCATCCGGATCCAGCTGGGCGCGCCCGGTATGGGTAGCCGATTGTTCCGGCTGGTCCGGGTTGGCACCGGACCAGGTCAGATAGACCCAGAGCCGCTCGCTGTCCGGCTCGTCCCAGACCAGCACATCCAGCAGACCGCCCTGCTCTTCGGCCACCACCTCCGGGGTGCCGGCCACCGCACGCTGCTCGCCGGTATCCAGATGCACCAGTGACAACCTGCCGGGCCGTTCGGTCACCAGGGCCCAGTCCGCATAGGGTGCAGGCAGAATGGCCATGCCCCAGGCATGGTCCAGATCTTCGACGATAAAGTCGATTTCGAATTCGCTGGCCGGTATGTCGGCATAGTCCACCGCCACGTCAGGCGTTGCAGCACAGCCCGCCAGCAGCAGGCTCGTCAGGACCGCCGCGCCGGCAGCATGACGAAGCCATTGATCACCTTGGCTCATGATGTCCTCCCGTCAGGCATTGAACTCAGGGGTACGTAGACAGAACGTTGGCCGGTTCACACCGGTTCATGACTGCGCGGCGATGAAATCCAGCGTGCGCTGCCAGGCCAGCTGTGCACTCTGTGCATGATAGGAGCCGCGCTGATCACAGTTGAACCCGTGCCCGGCCTGATAGAGATGGACCGGCACCTCGGGATGTCGGCGGCGCACGCTTTCCACACCCGCCAGCGGGATGCCCTGATCCTGCTCACCGAAGTGCAGCAGGGTCGGACACTGTGGTGTCTCCGCGACGAAATCCGGAATGCGCCCGCCATAGTAGCCGACACTGGCGGCCAGGCGGTCATCGCGCGCCGCCATCAGCCAGGCCAGTGAGCCCCCCAGACAGAAGCCGACCACACTGACCGGCCCCCGCTCCGCAAAGGCGCCGACTGCGGCCCCGATATCCCGACAGGCGGCGTCGAAATCGAAGTCCTGCAGGAAGGCGCGGCTCTGTTCGACTTCCGTGGGTGAATAGCCGGCCTCGTAGCCCTTCCCGTAGCGGTCGAACAGCGCCGGCGCGACCGCCAGGTAGCCCGCTTCGGCCAGACGGTCACAAACCGAACGAATATGGCTGTTGACGCCGAAAATCTCCTGCACCACCACAATCACGCCCTTGCCGGCCGCGTCTGCGCCGCCGGCCGGGGTGCTGACATAGAGATCGAACTCATGGCCGTCTTCCGCTTGCAGTTGCTGCCACTGTTTCATAACAGACCCTCGTCGTTCGCTGTCAATGTTGTTACTTGCAGAGAGGTCAGTCTGGCTGAATAATCGGGTACTGACCAGTCGCTGCAGGGCTGTGTCACTTCAGTCAATTACGGGCGCGCTCATGACACCCTTTGATCCGCATTTCATACTGCTGGCACTGGCGCCGATCTTCCTGGCTTTCATCGGCTGGGAGTTTCTGTATCTGCGCCGCAGGCCCGATCAGGGTTCTGCCCGCTACAGCCTGGCCGACACAGCTTCCAATGCGACTCTGGCCTTTCTGCACCAGGTGGGCGAACTGGCTGCAGCGGCCTTCATTCTGAGCGTGTACCAGTTTTTCTTTGACTGGCGACTGTTCGAGCTGCCCTTTGCCTGGTGGTCACTGCTGCTGGCCTTCGTACTGCAGGATTTTCTCTACTACTGGTTCCACCGGTTCAGTCACCAGATCCGCTGGATGTGGGCCGCGCACGTGGTGCACCATTCCTCGGAGCGGCTCAATCTGTCCACCGCCTTTCGCCAGAGCCTGATGTACCCGCTGGCCGGCATGTGGGTATTCTGGATTCCCCTGGCCATAGTCGGCTTCACGCCGGACACCATCATTACCGTGGTGCTGCTGAATCTGGCCTATCAGTTCTTCGTGCACACCCAGGCGGTCGGGCGCCTGGGGCCACTGGAAGCCGTGCTCAACACGCCCTCGCATCATCGGGTCCACCATGCCAGCAATCCGCGCTATATCGACCGCAATTACGCCGGTATCCTGATCATCTGGGACCGCCTGTTCGGCACCTTCGAACCGGAGTCCGAGCAGGAACCCTGCCACTACGGCATCACCAAACCGGTACGGACCCACAACCCCATCACGCTGACCTTTCACGAATGGCGCGATATGCTGGCGGATGCCACGGCACCGGGCAAGACCTGGTCGCACCGCCTCAATCACCTGATTCGACCACCCGGCTGGCAGCCGGAACCACCACCGTCACCCAGGTCTCACACTGATCACTGAGCGGCGCAAAACGCCTTGTTTAACGGTTCCACAGGCGTAAACTTTACTGCAAGGCCTCTTGGGCGTCAGCCAGATAAATGATCTAATGACGCCCGCTGCTTACAGGTAGTCTCAACGCAAGATGATTCGATCCAATTTCACCCTCAGAACGCTGTTACGGTCGGGCCTGCTGCTGGCTCTAGCCTGGTTGCCCATGGTGGTATGGGCACACCCGCATGTCTCGGTGGATATCTACATGGCGCCGCAGTTTGACAGCAGTGGTAATCTGGTGGCTTTCGAGCAACGCTGGCGTTTTGACACCTTCTACAGTGTGGTGCTGATCGAGGAGATGGACCGTGGCGGCGCCGAAGGCAAGGCGCGTTTGCTGGACGACATCATCACCAACCTGAGCCGTCATGAGTTCTACACCCGGGTTCGAGCCAACGGGGACCGCTTGTCGCTGGCGGACGTTGACGAGTTTGACCTCCAGCCTGAAGCCAGCCGGGTCGAGTTTCATTTTGTCCTGCCACTGGCCGAACCCGTGACAGCAGAGCAACTGCAGCGCCATGGATTCAGCTATCGGGTCTATGAGCCGACCTACTATATCGAGATGCTGCATGCAGAAACAGACGGCATCCTGTTGAATACCGGCGGCAGTCAGTGCCGCTATGAAATAGAAAAACCCGAGCCTACAACCGAGCAGTTACAGCGGGCGGTGGAAGTTGATGAAGAGGGCGTGCCTGAAGACCCCGACCTCGGACAACACTTTGCGGAGACGGTGTTTATCCAATGCGACTGAAACGAACACTTCTTGTCATGAGCTGCCTGATGCTCAGCCTGATGGCCGGGCTGGCCAGCGCCAACCTGCCCGGGCTGACTTCGGACCCGGGCACAGGAGATGGCGAGTCTGCTCCTCTAGTCGAACCCCTGCCGGAACAACCGATCGCACAGCCCATCGAAACCAGTCAGTCTGCCTCGCGTGCCCTGCCGTCGCCCCTCCAGCAGTTCACCTTCTGGATCATGCAGCAGCAACGTACGCTGCACCGGGCCCTCTCTCGCAGCATGGAGGACCTCGACAACAACCGGGCCTGGGCTCAGGTCTGGGCGCTGATCACGCTGAGTTTTCTCTACGGTGTATTTCATGCCGCAGGCCCGGGCCACGGCAAAGCGGTCATCACCACCTATATGCTGACCCAGCCTACCGACTTGAAACGCGGCATCCTGCTGTCGGTTGCCGCCGCCCTGATGCAGGGTCTGACCGCCATCGTACTGGTGCTGGTGGTCGTGTTCGGCCTCGGTATGCTGGCCCGGGAGGCAGTGTCCAGCATCCAGGTCATCGAGCGGCTCAGCTTTGCCCTCATCGCCGCCCTGGGCCTGATTCTGCTGTGGCGAGCCGGCACACCGCTGTGGTCAACCTATCGCGAGCACCGAGCGCACCGCGCAGCAGCACAGCGACATGCCGAGCCGAATGCAAGCCTGACCATGCAATTCAGTACGCTGTCGACTGACAATGCCCGGACACAGGGCGGCAGCGTGCTGGCAGCGCACACACATGCGCCCGGAGAAGCCTGCCCCACCTGTGGTAAGCAGCACCACGTCGCGCCGGACCAGATCGCCGGCAATTCGGCCTTCCAGAACCTGGGGCTGGTGCTCTCCATCGGTGCCCGACCCTGCACAGGCGCGGTGCTGGTGCTGGTGGTAGCCAACCTGCTGGGGCTCTGGTGGGCCGGCGTACTGGGCGTGATCGCCATGTCACTGGGCACAGCGCTGACGGTATCCATCCTGGCCACTCTGGCCGTCACCGCTCGCTCTGCTGCCAACCGCTTCCTCAACTTCAACGACCGGGTGCTCTCCGGGTTCGGCATTGGCCTGACCGGCATTGGCGGACTGGTGCTACTGACACTGGGATGCAGCCTGCTGCTCGCCAGCATCACGACACAGCAACCGTTCGGCCTGCTCTAAGGGACCGTCAGTCTGCTCTGCGCCGCATGAAGGCCGCCATCGTCCGGTAGGCTTCCGCACAATCAGCCTCCACCAGGTCTTCCATGTTGAGAAAGGCATGCAGCAAAGTCGGGAAATGTCTGTGCGTACAGCGCACACCTTCCTTTTGCAAGGCATCCCGGTAGGCAATGGCTTCGTCTTTCAGCGGGCAGAACCCTGCCGTGATAATCAGGGTTTCGGGTAACCCTGGTGTGATCGGCATGTACAATGGTGAGGCCGCCGCCCGATCTTCTCCTTTCTGGAAATACTGATCGTAGTACCAGCGGATACGTTCCCGCTCCAGCAGGTAACCACTCGCCAGCTCGTGGATCGACGGATATGACAGGGTGTAGTCCAGATTCGGGTAGATCAGTATCTGCTGCTGAACAAGAGCCTCCTCTTCATGCTGCAACTCGGCACAGAGTGTCGCCGTCAGAGCGCCGCCCCCGGAGTCTCCCGCCACCGCCAGTTCAGGCTGATACCAAAAGCCCTTGTCATCCAGGGTGGGCCACAGATGACGCACCACATCCACACAGTCCTGCAGACCCTGAGGATACGGACACTCCGGCGCCAGGCGGTACTCCACAGACACAACGAGACGCTGACTGGCCACGGCCAGTTTGCGGCAGATGGGGTCATAGACCGTAATCCCGCCGGCCGTGTGCCCTCCGCCATGGATATAGAGACAGACGGCCTTGTCCTGCTCGGGCGCGGGGTCATAGATCCGCACCGGCACCGGATAACGCCCACCGTCTACCAGTGCATCAACGACTCTGGGCAAGGTCGGCCTCGCGGTCACCAGCGTCGCCGTCATGTTGGCCAGACCCTCGCGTGCGTTGACGGCGGTAGGTGTGGAGCCCTGGGCCCGTTGCTGCGCTACCAGACGATTGAGGCGCTCCAACCAGTCTTCCAACTGGGCATTGAGTGCTGTCATGATTCTGTTCCCTGCTTTCCCTTCAACGTCGGTACAGCACCAGCGCCTGACCGCGACAGATGATCTGTCCCGTGGCCCCGGTACAAAGGGTGTCCAGATCGACCAGAGCCTTGTCCGGTCGCAACTGGGTAATGGTCACGCTGGCAGTCAGTGGTTCACCCAAGCGGGCGGGTTGCACATAATCCAGACGCTGTTTCAGGTACATGGTCCCCGGGCCTGGCAGTTCCATGCCCAGCAGGCAGGAAAACAGTCCGGCTATCAGTGGCTCGGGCACCTGATCCGGCCAGCGCTCCACGCCGGCCAGTCGACACCACTGGGTTACCTGCTCAGGGGTAAAGGTGCGCTGCAGATGCGCTGCCTGCTCCAGCGACAGCCGATCAAACAGGCTGGCAGACTGAGTATTCATGATCTGACCTCCTCGCCAGTCTGCACCGGGCTGGCAAGACGCTGACGAACCAGACGGCAGTCGCCTTCAAGGCAAGGCTGGCCATCATCCCGGATGATCTCTGCACCCAGAGTCAGCAGCGGCTCGCCGGGAGGGACGGCGCGCGGCGTCAGCACCAGCCGCAGCGGGCTGTCCGCATAGGCCGGGTGGCGGAATACCAATTCCTGGCCAATCAACCGGCAGCCGGGATAATGACGCTCCAGCGCGCCACGCAGCCGGCTGAACAGCAGCATCCCGTGAGACACCGTGGCGCCGAAAACCGTGTCTGCCGCAAAGTCCGGATCGATGTGAATGGGATTGGCATCGCCGCTCAGGTCAGCAAAGGCATCAAAATCGGACTGCGACAGTTCAAACTGCTCTACAATCGGGTCAGCTCGGTCGACAGAGGTCATCGGCGCAACTCCTGTTTGGTGATCTTGCCCAGGGCATTGCGCGGCAGCGCGTCCACATAGTCGATATGCTGCGGCACCTTGTAGCCGGCCAGACGCTCCCGGCACCAGGCCTGCAGGGCCGCCTTTTGCGGTGCGGGCCGGGTGTTCGCCAGCACGATGAAGGCTCGTCCCACTTCGCCCCAGCGCTCGTCCGGCACGCCGACCACAGCCACTTCGCTGACCGCGTCATGGGTTTCCAGCACCCGCTCCACTTCGGCCGGATAGATGTTTTCACCGCCAGAAATGAACATGTCCTTCCAGCGGTCCACAATGCGGTAATAGCCTTCGGCGTCATAGCAGGCGACATCTCCGGTGCGCAGCCAGCCCTCTTCGCTGATGGCCTGCCGGGTCACCTCCGGCTGCTGCCAGTAACCGGGCGTCACCCCCGGTCCGCGAATCCAGAGTTCTCCCGGCTCTTCGGCCGGCAAATCCTCGCCTGCTGCATTCACGACTCGCACCTCGGCCAACAGGAGTGGACGACCAACCGAGCCGAGACGATCCAGCACCTGAGACTCTTCCAGCAGGAAGACCCCAGGCCCGGTTTCTGTCATGCCGTAGCCGGTACGCACCCGGATACCCATCTCGACAAACCGCTCCGCCACCGGCAATGCGAGGGGGGCACCGCCGCAGCCCCAGGAACGGACCCGTTGCAGGCGCTGGCCATCCAGATTCGGCTGATCCAGCAGCGCCTGATATACGGCGGGCACACCGAAAAAGAGCGTGGCACGTTCTTCCAGCACCCGCAGCGCCTGCTCCGGATCAAAGCCCGGCGCCACCAGCACAGTGCCGCCGACCAGCAGCACACAGGTGGAATACAGATTGATGCCTGCCGTATGGAACATGGGCAGGACATTCAGCAGCACATCGGACTGACGAACCTCGATACTCAGGCCAATGCTGTAGAAGTTGGCCAGCATCATGCGAAAAGTCTGGACCACGCCTTTGGGGCGCCCGGTCGTACCCGATGTGTAGAGCAGATACCAGGGTGTGTCCGGATCGCGCGGCGTATGCGGCTGCAGATCCGGCGTTACAGCTTCCAGATCCGCCGCATAGCGGCGCGGCCGTATCGCGCCGCCACTCGTTTGCTCGGAGTCCATCGCCACGGCAACCATATCGGCAAACTGCGGCTGCAGCGTCCGGACGGGCTCGGCAAAATCGGCGGTATAGAGTAGCGCCCCCGGCCGAGCGTCTTCCAGCAACCCTTCGAGTTCCGGCACCGCCAGGCGCCAGTTCAGCGGCACCAGTATCAGCCCTGCCTTGGCGCAACCGAACAGCAGGGCAAAAAATTCGGCCCTGCTGTGGCCCAGATACGCCAGCCGGTCACCCGGCTGCAAACCCCAATGCTCGAGCGCCGCCGCAGCCACACGGGCCGCTTGCTCATTCAGCGCGCCGTAACTGTAGACCCGGCCGCTGGCCAGATCCTCCAATGCAGTGGCCTCCGGCGCGATGCGCGCCCGGTGCGCCGTCAGATCAAACTGCTCCATAGTCTGCCTCGTCGATGTGAGGGGAGGTTTTACCCAGAAAGCTCTGCATTCTGCGTTCGGCTTCTGCCGTGCCAATCTGGGCGACGAAGTCTTCAAGCTCAATGTCGAGTGCTGCCCGGACCTGGTCAGCCGACGGACGCAGGCGCTTCAGCGTCGTCTGCATGGCGGTGCCCGAGCGCGAGGCCAGTTGCGCTGTCCAGTCGGCAAGGGTCTGGTCCAGCGCCTCTGTACTCGACAGCGCAGCATCTGCCAGCCCCCAGCTCACTGCTTTTTCCGCCGTAATGGGCCGGTTGAGCAGGTGCACGGCCAGGGTGCGGTGGCGTCCGATGCAGTCGGCCATCAGGGTCGACCAGCCGCCATCCGGGGTAAAACCGACTACCGTATACCAGGGCGCCCAGTGGGCATCCTGATGCATGGCCACCAGGTCAGAAGCCAGCAGCAGACCACAACTGCCGCCGGTGACCATACCCTGCACCCGGGCGATGACCGGACAGGGCAACTGAACCAGGCGCAGCATGGCTTCATGCAGGTCGCCCACCAGGGCGCGCGCATAAGCAGGTCGCTGAGCTCGTGGCACCTCGTAAAACGCCTGCACATCGCCGCCGGTCGAAAAAGAGCGACCGCCCGCCGCCAGCACCAGACAGCGGGGCTGCAGCCGCTGTGCCTCCTGCAGGTGCTGATTGAGCGCCTTGAGCAGCTCCGGCACCAGTGCATTGTGGCGCTGCGGACGATTCAGCGTCAGACGCAGCGTGTCGTCCTGCAACTCGCTGTGCACCAGCCCCTTGTCTGCCAGACCGGTGCTCACTGATCGGACCTGGCCAAACCATGGCGCAACAGGTCATCCATGGTCTTTATGATTTCATCCATGGGTACATCCTGCTCCCAGAGCGCAAAGCGCATACCCAGAAAATGACCCATACCCATCAGTGCCCAATTGCGCACCTGGTTGTTGCCGGGGCGCAGTTCGCCGGCCTGGGTGGCTTCGCTCAACAGCCGCGCATAATGCTCACTGAAGGTATCGTAGTATTCCCGGTAGACCGCCTCATCCACGAATTGGACTTCCTGCAGAATCCGGTACATCCACGGGTGGTCACGTATGTATTCAAGGAAAGCCCGCAGCCCGCGCACCTCGGCATCCACCCGATCAGTGGCGCCAGCAACATTCTGCGCCAGGTGCGCCCGCAGGTTGTACCCCATCTCCCGCACCAGCTCGCGCATCGCATCCTCCTTGCCGGAAAAATACGAATAGAAGGAGCCCAGTGCGACTCCGGCATAACGCGTGATGTCGGTAATGCCGGCCTGGTGGTAACCCAGAGTGCCGAAGCACTCCTCGGCAGCGCGCAGGATCTTGGCCCGTGTTTTTTTGCCGCGGGCGGTCTTGGGTTTGCGTGGCCCCTGGATCGCTGTTTCCCCGGCGCCTTGTTCATTGGCAGTCATAAAAAATGATTCCCGTGGTTGTATTTTTATGAAACATGAATCATTATTCATATAGGTTATGGCGCTGTACCGACTCTGTCAAGCCAACAAAGACAAGATGACAGGCCGGTTGCCAACCCGTGACAACAACAAATAGACAACACGACAAGGAGCACCACCATGAAGAGGCTTCTCACTGCATTCGCCGCCGGCAGCGCCGCACTGACACTGGGCCTTTCTGCCCAGGCCGACAGCATTCGCGTTGCCCATGTATCCCAGTTTTCCGGCCCGCTGGCCGCCTATGGAGAACAACTCAATGTCGGGTTGCGTCTCGGTTTCGAATACGCCACCGACGGCACCATGCAGATTCAGGGGCGAGACCTGGAACTGCTGCGCAAGGACACCCAGAATGATCCCGCCCGGGCCCGCGCCCTGGCAGAAGAGGCCTATGCCGAGGATGATGCGCACATCGTCGTCGGTACAGTGGCTTCCGGTGTGGCTCTGGCCATGCTGCCCATCGCTGAGGAATACGAGCGCATCATGATGCCGGAGGGTGTCGCTGATGCCATCACCGGCGCCGAATGGAATCGCTACATTTTCCGCGTCGGCCGCAATTCATCGCAGGATGCCATCTCCAACGCGGTGGCCATTGGCCAGCCGGGCGTCTGTGTTTCCACCATTGCCCAGGATTATGCCTTCGGCCGTGACGGCGTTGCCGCCTACAGGCAGGCCATGGAGGCTGAAGGCGGCGAGATCGTGCATGAAGAGTATCTGCCCACCGATGCGACGGACTTTACCGCCGCCGCTCAGCGCCTGTTCAACTCACTCGAAGGTCGTGAAGGCTGCGAGGAAGGCAAGTACATCTTCTCCATCTGGGCCGGTGCCGCCAATCCGCTGGGCCGCATTCAGGATCTGCAGCCGGAACGCTATGGCATTCAGCTGACCAGCGGCGGGAACATCCTGCCGGCCCTGGTGAACTATGCCGACTTCCCCGGTATGCAGGGTGCGACCTTCTACTACTATGAACTGCCCGACAACGAGGTAAACGACTGGTTCGTGGAACAGCACTTCGAGCAGCACAACGAAGCACCCGACTTCTTTACCGCTCAGGGGTTCGCTCAGGCCATGGCCATTACAGCCGCCATCGAGAAGTCTGGGGGCTCTACCGATGTGGAAGACCTGATCGACGCACTGCGCGGACTGGACTTCGAGACACCCAAGGGTCGCATGCATATCCGGGCGGAAGACCATCAGGCACTGCAGGCCATGTATCACTTCGAGAATGTGGTGGAAGAGCGCTCCGACTGGTTCTCCGATCGCACGGTGACCGCCGGTGTGCCGCACTTGCGCGGTGTGATCGACCTGGAAGACATGGATATTCCGATTCTGAACCAGTAATCCGGTTCGTCCATTTCGTATCGGGGTCTGACCACAGTTGTGGCAGACCCCGCAGTATCGGGCAGGAGCACATCATGGCAGACCAACAAGCCGTACTTGAAACCCGGTCCCTGACCATACAGTTCGGGGGCCATGTGGCCGTCGATGAAGTGAGCTGCGCCTTTCAGGCCGGCACGCTGACGACCATTATCGGGCCCAACGGGGCCGGCAAGACCACCTGGTTCAATCTGATTTCGGGCCAACTGACGCCCAGCAGCGGTCAGGTTCTGCTGGCGGGTGAGGACATTTCCAACCTCTCGACCGAAGCCAGAACCGACAAGGGATTGGGCCGTGCCTTTCAGTTGACCAATCTGTTTCCCAATCTCAGCGCACTGGAAAATGTGCGTCTGGCGGTCGCCTCACGCTACCGCATTGGCCATGTTTTCTGGCAGCGCGCCAGTCTGCGCCGGGACATAGAAGACCGAGCCCGCCACTACCTGGATTTCGTGCGCCTGGGCCACCGGGCCGACACACCAGTCTCCTATCTGCCGCATGGTGACCAGCGCAAGCTCGAAGTCGCCCTGCTGATGGCACTGGAGCCGCACGTATTCATGTTTGATGAACCCACCGCCGGCATGAGCGTGGATGAGGTACCAGTAATTCTGGACCTGATTGCCAACCTCAAGAAACAGGACGACAAGCTGATTCTGCTGGTGGAACACAAGATGGATGTGGTGCGCTCCCTCTCGGATCGCATTGTGGTGCTGCATCACGGCCAGCTTGTTGCCGACGGTGAGCCGGCTGAAATCATCGCGTCGCCGGTGGTGCAGGAGGCCTATCTGGGCACCAGCGCCGATGCCCCGACCGAGGAGGCCTCCGCATGAGTGAGCCCATACTCACCCTGACTGGCGTCCATGCCGACATTGACCAGTACCATATTCTGCACGGCATAGAGCTGCAGGTGCCGCGTGGGGAACTGACGGTGTTGCTTGGCCGCAACGGCGCCGGCAAGAGCACCACGCTGCGTACCATCATGGGCCTGACGAAAGTTCCGCGCGGTTCGGTCACATTCAACGGCAAGGAGATCACCAGTTGGTCCACGTCCCGCATCGCGCGCGCTGGCATTGCCTTCGTACCCGAGAACATGGGTATTTTCGGCCAGTTGACGGTGCGTGAAAACCTGGTACTGGCCGGCACGCACGGACCACTGGATCAGTCTCGGCTGGACTGGCTGTTCGATCTGTTTCCGCCACTGAAAAAATTCTGGGACCGTCCGGCCGGCAACCTGTCCGGCGGCCAGAAGCAGATGCTGGCCATAGCGCGCGCCATGGTCGAACCAAGAGATCTGCTGCTGGTAGATGAACCCACCAAGGGCCTGGCGCCCGCCATCATCGATGATCTCGCGACCGCGTTCGAAGAACTCAAGGCCCGTGAGGTCTCCATTCTGCTGGTGGAGCAGAATTTCAGCTTTTCCCGCCGTCTCGGTCAGACCGTGGCGGTGATGAATGATGGCCAGGTGGTGCACAGCGGCACCATGGCCGAACTGGCGCAGGACTCGACACTCCAGCAGGACCTGCTGGGCCTTGGCCTGGGCGCACATCAATAAGGAGCTTCGATCATGTCGCAAGCCAACCCCTCAGTCGGTCCATGGGCGCTGTGGCGCGACCGGCTGCTGAAACTGCAGTCCGACAAGCCGCATCTGGTGCTGCTCGGGCTGATGCTTTTTCTGGCCTTTCTGGCCATGGACCCGGCCACCTGGTTCGTGCTGACCATCAGCGGCATGGCCATGGGGACCATGCTGTTTCTGATGGCTTCCGGGATGACACTGACCTTCGGCCTGATGAGTGTGCTCAATCTGGCGCACGGGGCCTTCATATCACTGGGCGCCTTTGTCGGCGCGGTCATGCTGACCGGGGCCCTGGGGGTCTATACGGTGTCGCCCTCGCTGGGCTGGAATCTGCTGGCCATCCTGCCGGCGCTGTTCGCCGCCATGGCAGTGGCCGGTGTGGTCGGCTGGCTGTTTGAAGTGATCGTGATCAAGCCGGTGTACGGCGACCATTTGAAACAGATTCTGGTCACGGTCGGTGGCTCCATCGTGCTGATTCAGTTGATTGAAGTGACCTGGGGCGCCAATGAAATTCCGGTACCCCGACCCGGTGCCCTGCGTGGTGCCTTTGTCATCGAGGACTGGGTGCCATTGATTGGCGGCCTGGTGATGGAGAAATTCCGCATGGTCGCGCTGCTACTGGGTCTGACCGTCTATGGCCTGATGCTCTGGGTGATCGATCGCACGCGTCTCGGCATTCTCGTGCGTGCCGGGGTGGAAAACCGCGAAATGGTCGAGATCCAGGGCTATCGCATCGGCTTGCTGTTCCTCGGGGTGTTTATCGCCGGCTCGGCGCTGGCCGGCCTTGGTGGCGCCATGTGGGGCATGTATCGGGAGATCATCACGGCGCACATGGGTGAAGAACTGATGATTTCCGTCATCGTCATCATCATTCTGGGCGGCCTGGGCTCCATCCGCGGCTGTTTCTATGGCGCCCTGCTGGTCGGCCTGATCAACCTCTATATCGGTTATATCGAACCCCGGCTGGCGGCCGTCGCCACCGTGGGCCTGATGGTGGGTGTGCTGATGTGGCGCCCGCAGGGCCTGATTCCGGTGATCAAGGTTTAAGGAGAGGACATCATGCTGCAATCCATACTGTCCGGCGACCTGCCCCGCAGCCGCGTGCTGTCGGTGGCGCTGATCGCCATTCTGATCGCACTGGCCCTGGGTCCGTTCCTGTTTCCGGGTACCCGCGCCTTTGCCACTCTGGGCATGATCTGTGTGTTCATCATTGTGGTCGCGGCCTATGACCTGATGCTGGGCTATACCCATATCGTGTCCTTTGCCCACACCATGTTCTTCGGCATTGGTGCCTACGGTGTAGCTCTGGGCATCGGCCACTTCGGTTCCGGCTTCGGCGCCATCTTTATCGGCATCCTGGGCGCACTGCTGCTCAGCGCGGCCCTGGCCTTGTTGCTGGGCCTGCTGTCGCTGCGCGTCAAGGCGATCTTCTTCGCCCTGGTGACGCTGGCCGTGGCCTTTGCCTTTCTCAGTGTGGTGACACAGATGTATCACATCACCGGGGGTGAAGACGGCCTGCGGGTAAGGGTGCCGCGAGAACTGGGCCCGGCGTTTCGCCCACTGGACAGCGTCACCGGGTTTGATCTGTTCGGTTTTCTGGGTGTGCTCTTCACCCAACCATGGAATCTGGTGGACGGTTTCCGTGATGCGTTCTTTACCGTCCGTTTCACCGGCCGCACCCTGATGTACTATGCGCTGTTCCTGTTCGCCGGGGTGATCTTCCTGTTCCTGCTGCGTCTGGTAAATTCGCCCTTCGGCCGGGTTCTGCAGGCCATCCGCGAGAACGAGTTCCGCGCTCAGGCGTTGGGTTACCGGACCGTGCTCTATCGCACCGCCGTGGTCATTCTGTCCGCCCTTTTGACCACCTTTGCCGGGGCCCTCTTCGCGCTGTTCAATCGCTATGTGAACCCGGAGAACACACTCAATTTCGAGCTGATGATCTTCATCTTGCTGATGTGTGTACTCGGCGGCATGGGCACGCTGTATGGCGCCATCATCGGTGCCGTGGTGTTTGTGGTGGCACAGAACTATCTGCAGGACGTGCTGGGCGCCCTCAGCGAGGCCGTCAATGTCGGCGGTTTTGTCGGGTCTCTGATCGAACCCTCGCACTGGCTGCTCTGGTTCGGCCTGCTGTTTGTCGCCAGCGTCTACTTCTTTCCCTCCGGCATCGTCGGTCAGTTGCGCATCTGGGCCCGGCGGCGCGAAGTACAGCAGGCGGTCGCCGAACGTCAGGCCGAAAGCAGCGCCAGGGAGCGTCTGACCTGAGCTCAGGTCTGTTTGCCGGCAGTAGCCGCCTAAACCGGCTACTGCCGGCCGGCCAGGCGTGTCACCACCCACGGCAAACAGAGGGCGATGGCGACGAACCGGAACAGGTGATGAAACACGACAAAAGCCGGGTCGATGTCCAGCGCCATCGCCAGAAGCATGATCTCCGGCAGTCCGCCCGGCGCAAAAGCCAGAAACAGTGCTGCCGGATCAAAGTCGGTGACCATGACCAGCAGGCCGGTCATCAGCAGCGCCAGAGTCAGCGTAATCAGCATGGCCACAAAGCCATGGCCAAGAATCCCCAGTGCCTGACGCCAGCCGATGTGGCTGAAATGGGAACCTATTGATGCGCCCAACAGGAATTGCGCTGCCAGCAGAGACTGTTCCGGCATCTCTGTCGCCGGCAACTGTGCCATCTGCAGCGCGGCAACGCCGAACAGGGGGCCCAGCAGCAGGGGTTGCGGCAACCTGAGCAGGCGCGCCAGCAGGTAGCCAATCACGGCGAAGCCGACCGTCATGGCCCAGTGTGTGGCATTGAAGGCAGGCCAGCTCGCGCCCATTGCGCGTTCACTGTCAGCAATATCGATATCGAGCCAGGGCCCCAGCGTGATCAGCAACAGGGGAACACCGTAGATCACGGTGATCACCCGGGTGATCTGACCGAGCAGCACCTGTCGCTCGTCGGCGCCAAGCCGGCTGCAACTGACCAGCACTACAGACTGGGCACCGGGCACGGCCGCCATCAGGGCGGTGGCGCGATCGAAGCCTGCCCGGCGCTGCAGATACTCACTGGCCGCCCAGGTGGACAGTATCACCAGGACCAGCATGGCCGTCATGGTCAGGGGCCACTCCAGCAGACCGGACAACAGTTCGCGGTCCAGTGCACTGCCGGCATAGAGACCCAGAATCACCATGGCGGTCCGCCGGAACACCAGTGGCAATCGGAATCCCCAGCCCACCATGCTGGCCAGCATGGTGGCTGTAAGACTGCCCAGCAGCCACGGCAGAGGGATACCCAGCAGGGTGAATATGCCCACCCCCAGGGCAGCGACGACCAGGCTGCCGAGAGCAGCCTTCATGCCATGAATCAGCCTCTCCCCGGGCGTGGCTCTATTCATCACGACTCATTGCGACTTTTTCGCACTGTCCTCTTCAGCTGTCTCCTCCATCTCCTGATGTTGCATGTCATCCAGTTTTTCAGAGAACTTCATGCGATAGGACAGAATCAGCACGGCAACGGCCAGCGCCATCAGGGTCAGGCTGAGCGGACTGTTGAACAGCCCCGGCACCCAGTCGCCACCGCTGATCAGAATGGCGCGGCGCAGGTTCTCTTCCAGCATGGGTGCGATCAGGAAGGTGATCACCAGCGGTGCTTCCGGTACCCCGAACTTGCGCATGGCAAACCCGAACACACCGAAAAACAGCATGACGCCCACGTCGTAGGGATTGCCCGACGCCCCGTAACTCCCAATGATGGCCAGCACCATGATGGTGGGCACCAGAATCGGTTTGGGCACAGCGCCCAACTTGGCGTAGAAGAAGGCGAACCCGCGCCCAATGACCAGATTGAATACATTGGCCAATATCAGAATGATGAACAGGGCGTAGACAACATCAGCATGCAGCTCGAACATGCGCGGGCTGGGCGTAATGCCCTGCAACAACAAGGCACCACCGATCAGGGCCGCGGTGGCACTGCCGGGGATGCCGAAGGCCAGCAACGGCACCAGAGTCGGGCCCGCCGTGGCATTGTTGCCCGACTCGGCCGCCGCCACCCCCGCCATCACCCCGGTGCCGATCTTCTTGTGCGGCAGAAAGCGTTTGGCGACGCCATAGGACAGGAAGGAGGCCACGGTCGCCCCCAGGCCCGGCAGCATGCCGACAAAGGTACCGATGCCCAGACCAATACCCATTTCACGCCAGTTGCTCAGGTACTCGCGGAACGTCAGGCCTTCCTGATCCTTGCCGAACAGGTCCGCCATCTGACCCTTGACCTTCTTGCCCAGTTTGGATTCCTGGGTGATCTCGATGCCCTGCTCGATCATCCGGCTCATGGCGAAAATGCCGATGATCAGCGGCACCAGGCCGACACCGTCGCGTAACCAGCCTTGACCAAAGGTGTTGCGCGCCGCCCCGGCAATGGGGTCACTGCCGATGGTGCCAATAAACAGCCCGATGGCCGCAGCCATCATGCCCTTGGCCACATGGCGCCCGGACAGGGCGCCCAACAGCGCGATGGCGAGAAACATCAGCCAGGTGCGTTCCGAAGGTCCGAACTGCAGTGCTGCCAGCGCCATGGCCGGCGCAATCAGTATGACCACAACATCAGACAGCGAATCGGCGGTAACCGAGGAATACAGAGACGTCAGCAGCGCTTTCCGGCCCTTGCCCTTCTGGGTCATCTTGTAGCCGTCGAACACCGTTGCCGCCGAGTCGGGTGCACCCGGTGTGGCAAAACTGATGGCCGAGATCGAGCCTCCGAAGAGCGCACCCTTGTACAGGCCGATAACCAGGCCCAGCGCACCCGCAATGTTGAGTGTGAACGTCAGGGGCAGCATCAGCGCCACCCCGGTAGAAGTAGTGAGGCCAGGTATGGCCCCCAGACCGACCCCGACGAAAACACCAATGGCCAGCCACATCATGGTATTCAGGGTGAATACCAGATGCAGGGATTCAAGCAAAGCTTCCGGTTGAAACATGCTTCTACTCCAGAAGGATTCATCCCCGGGACAATCCGGGAACTCTTACTAAATGCCCAGCAGCGGAAAGAAGCCGCCCGGGAGTCGTATGCCCAGCACGCTGAACAGCACAAAAACAATAATGGCTACCCCGACTCCAATGCCGGCAGCCAGATACCAGGGCCGCACCCCGAGCAGGGTCATCAACAAAAACAGGAATATCGTCGCGGCCAGCGGCAACCCGAGCAGTTCCATCATCTGGAACAGGATGTAACCGGCACCGGAAAACAGCAGCGCCCAGCCCAGGTCAAGCCAACCCACGGTCGCCATGTCCGCGGCCACCTCCTTGCGCCATTGATCCACAGTGATCGCTACAGCGCAGACAAAGATGGCAACCACGCCCAGGCCGGGGAAAAACCCGAGGCTGAAACGGTCACGCTGCACCCGGTGGTACCAGTCCTGCTGCCAGAGATAGTAAAACAGTAGGGCGGCGGCAATGGCGATCAGCACTCCAACCCCCTGATTGGTGCGCAACCAGTGCGCTACATTCCGACCTGCCGACATAACGGCTGACCTCCCGCAGGTGAATCCATTGAAAGCCGGCAGCAGGATGCCTGCTGTGACACCCTGCTGCCGTGTTGGGCTGGTGCTCTATCAGTCCAGCAGGTCCAGAGCGCCACGCATGCGGTCGACCAGCAGGGCAAAGTCCTCATTGGCTTCCGGGTAACCCATGAAGATCACCTCTTCGCCCATGCGGTTCAGCATGGCCGGAACACTCTCGTCCTCGGTCAGCAGCGATTCCAGACGCTCGGAGAACTCGGCCACAATTTCATCGGGCGTATCCGGGTGGAAGCCGATCGGCCGCGGGAAGCGCATGCCGTCAAAGCCGTAATCGGCAGCTTCCGGTATGTTGCCTCCCAGTTGCTCGTCGACATCATCCGCCAGCGCAATATCACTGCTGTTCAGCACCACGGTGCCATTTTCCGGGGCGATGCCCAGAGCTGTAGAGGCCGTAGCAGCAAGCAGATCAACGTGGCCACCCAGGAAATCGCTGGTGGCTTCACCGGTGGAGCTGTAAGGCACATAGATCGCCTCGATGCCGGCCTGCTCGAAGACATTGGCTGCACCGACCAGCAGGGCGCTGGTACCGGCGATGATCACGGGGCTCTCGCTGGCATGTTCAACCAGGCTCTCCCAGTCACTCATCGGACCATCATTCTGGGCCACTATCAGGGACCGGAATGCTGAAATATAGCCCGCCACTTTCAGTTCATTGGGATCAACCAGTGGGTCATCATCCATCAGCGCTGTCAGTACCGGCGTCGGGCTGCCCAGGTAGACAGTGTAGCCGTCGGCTGGCTGGTCCAGCAGATATTCCCAGCCCAGGGTCGCGCCTGCGCCCGGTCGGTTCTGCAGGTTCCAGTTCACACCAAAATGATCACGTGCGCCGGAACCGATGGTGCGGGCCCAGGCATCGCTGCCGCCACCGGCACCAAAGGGAATGATGAAGTCGATATCACGCTCCGGCCAGTCGCCATGGCCGTCAGCCAGAGCCAGGGGGGATGCGGCCAGCAGAGCACAGGCCACCGTCAGCAGCCCGGCGCGCAGGGATTTGCCTGCAGTATTGATTACAGCTTGCATATCAGCCTCTCGGAATTGTTGTTGTCAGACTTTTCAGACAGTCACCGGATGGCGCACTGTCTCCAGAAACCCATGGGTATAGTTATCGGTTGTGCCGATGGGTTCAGCGGTCTCAGTCTAGGAGGCATGACAGGCGTGCGACAATATTGTGCACAAAAGGGACAATAGTCACATAAAAATGATTCTGTTCATTTTGTTCATGCAGGCCCAATCCTTCGGTAACGTCGCTCTGGACGTCCGACCTCTCCATAACCCAGCTCAGCGGTAACCTCCTGCTCGGACACCAGGAACTCCAGGTATCGGCGCGCTGTGGAGCGGCTGACGCCAATCGCGCTGCCCACCTCGACCGCAGTGACACTGGCGGACAGGCTTTCCAGCGCCTGGCGAACATTGTCCAGAGTCAGACGATCAATCCCCTTGGGCAGACGGTCCGTGTGCACGGACTCCGCCTGCCGGCCTCGATGCAGTGCTTCATCGAGCGACTCCTGATCCATCTCACTGCGCCCGGACAGGGCTTCCCGGGCACTGCGGAAGCGCAACAGCATCTGCCGCATGCGCTCGCCTTCGGTCGGTTTGATCAGGTAGTCGAACACCCCGCCGCGCATCGCTTCCTGTATGGTCTCCACCTCCTTGGCGGCCGTGATCATGACAATATCAAGGTGGCGCCAGCGCCGACGCAACTCCCACATCAGGTCCATGCCCTGCACGTCCGGAATGTAGGCATCAAGCAGTATCAGATCGATCTGCTGCGCGGATGCCTCCAGAATGTCTACCGCCTCGGCGCGCGTCTTGGCCAGCCCTCTGACCACAAAGCCTTCCGATTGCTCAATGAACTGACGGTTGATATCCGCCACCCGGAAATCATCTTCTATGATCAGAACACCATACTGCTGGGTCATGCTCTGTCTCCGTCTGTTGTGCTGTCCTGACTGATCTGTTGCTTGCTCAGTGTCGCCACGAAGCAGGCGCCGCCCAGGTCACCCTCTTCCAGATAGAGTTCACCACCGCGGCGGGTACAGATCTCACGCACAAGGGCCAGACCAAGCCCCTGATGCTGCCCGCGCTTGGTGGTAAAGCCTTTCTGCATGATGGCATCCATCAGCTCGGGATCCACACCACCGCCGCTGTCTTCCACCTCGAACAGCACCTGCTCTCCCATATCGGTAAAGAACAGCCGTACCCGTCGTTCGCCCGGCTCGCTGCCGACCGCATCAAAGGCATTGTCGAGCAGGTTGCCCACCACCTTGAGCAGGGCTTCCCGGCCTTCCGGGTTGAGCCCCAGTTGCAGGGAGCATTCAGCCTCGATATCGAGATCAATCTGCTGCTGGTTGGCCAGCGCCATCTTGCTGAGCAGCATGCCGCCAACCACGGAGTCGCTGACATGCGCCATCACATAGGCCACCTGATCCTGTGCCAGCCGGCTTTCCTGCTGGATCAGGTCCAGCGCCTCCTGATGCTGACCCAGTTGCAGCAACCCGGAAATCGTATAGAGACGGTTGGAGAACTCGTGCGCCTGAATGCGCAGGCTGTCGACATTGGCGCTGACTTCGTTGAGTTCACGCGACAGCTCCATCAGTTCCTGCTGGTCTCTGAACGTGGCCACGGCCCCATCCACCTGCCCGTCGTTGATGATGGGCACTCGGTTCACCACGTAGGGCCGCCCACGGATCACCGCCTCCTGGTCAAAATCGCCCCGACCGGCCGACAGCACTGTCGCCAGTCGGGAGTTGGGTATGATCTCGGTCACCGGACGATTCAGCACCTTGGCTTCACTGGTCAGACCCAGTACCCGGCGCGCCGTCTGATTGAGCATGGTGACGTGGCCCTCCTGGTTGACTGCGATCACACCTTCGTGGATGGACTGCAGAATAGCCTCTTTCTCGGTGAACAACTGGGCAATCTGATGTGGCTCCAGGCCGAATATCTCGCGCTTGATATGACGGGCAATCCACAGCGACCCGATAACACCGATGATCACCGCCAGCAGCACCGGTATCCAGTTGCTGCGCAGGTAGCGCGCCACATCATACTCGATGGTTTCCATCATGAAGCCGACCGAGACCACGCCTATGATATTGCCATCATGATCGAAGATGGCTGTCTTGCCGCGTATGGCCTCGCCCAGCGAGCCCGTGGCCTGGGACACATAGGCCTCACCGTGGACCAGTGCCTGATCATTGTCTCCTCCGACCATGGGCAGTCCGATACGTTCCGGGCGGGGGTGCGAATAGCGGATGCCCTCATGGTTGCCTATCACCACGTACTTGGAGCCCACTTCCTGCTGAATGTCCTGCGTCAGCGGCTGCAGGATGCTGGGTGGATCGGGGTGATCAAAGGCCTCCAGTACAGCCGGCATATTGGCTACAGTCTGGGCAACACCCAGGCCGCGCAGACCGATCTGTTCACTGATGGCTTCCGCCATGCGGTTGTTCAGGTAGATCGCCTGCGCCAGCAGCACAATGGCGACCAGAGAAGCGACCAGCAGTATGACCTGAGTGGGCAGACGCAATCGGGGGCGGCGGCCCAGCCAGTGGCGAGTCCTTGCGAAGGAAAGCCAGTTCGAAAGTTGACCGGTAGTCATGATAGTTGTCTTTATATTGTCCGGTGGCAGGTTTGACTTTACCCCGCCTGTACGTCAGTGCAACACCCGAACAACGCCCCATTGCATTCCAATTGGTTATTACCGGTATAAAAATTATTCCCTGGAGCTATGTTTTTGCCCTCGGCATACTGCACTTTCAGGGTCTGAAACAGGCGGGCGGACAGAACCATGGGCTGGATTGCTTTCACGTTGATGGCGGCCTGCATGCAGGCTATCCGGGTGGCGGCACAGAAGCAGCTGTCCGGGCAGATGTCCGCTCTCGGCGTTACCTTTGTGCGCTACCTGTTTGGGCTGCCGTTTGTTGCTCTCTATCTGTACTGGCTGGGTGTGGATTTCGCGCTGGTGCAACAGGCGTCGCCCGTGGTGTGGGCCTGGATACTGGCCGGCGGTATCTTCCAGATTATCGCTACCTGGGCCCTGATCAGCGTGTTCCGCTGGCACAACTTCGCGGTCGGCACCACCCTGGCCAAAACCGAAACCCTGCTGGCAGCAGTGTTCGGCGCGCTCTTCTTCGGCCTGTCTCTGACCTTCATGGGCTGGACGGCAGTGCTGATTGGTATGGCCGGCATTATTTGCCTGAGCTGGCCCGCGCGAGTGCATATCCGCAACTGGCTGTCCCCGGCGACGCTGCTCGGTCTGCTGTCAGGCCTGCTGTTTGCGGTCAATGCCCTGGCCATTCATCACAGCAGCCGTCTGTTCGACCTGCCGCCGATCCATGCCGCTGCCGTGGTGCTGTGCAGCATGATACTGATGCAGATCCCGCTGATGGTGCTCTGGATGACGTGGCGCGAGCCCCGGGTCTGGCGCGATATTCGTCAGCACTGGCGGCCTGGACTGTTTATCGGCCTGACCAGTGCCATCGGCTCGGTGGGCTGGTTCACGGCCATGAGCCTGCAGAACCCGGCGCTGGTGAAAACACTGGGTCAGGTCGAGTTCTTTCTCGTGCTGCTGATCACGCTGCGGGTGTTCCGCGAACGAATACAGCGCCGGGAATGGGCCGGCATGGCACTGATTCTGCTCAGCGTGATTGTGGTGATGCAGGCAGGCTAGTCACACAGGACACTAGAGCCTGTCGAGCACCCCGGACTCCGTTACCGCCTCACCCACAGCGCGCATGGCCCGCTCGGCCTCGGCCGTACTGCGCGGGCCTCGTGTACAGACCGCCACCACCACGGCCGAGCGGTCATTTTCCGCCAGCACCGCACCGATGTCACAGGCACGACGATGCTGGGTGCCGGTCTTGTGGGCAAAGCGCGCGTCATCCGGCAAGGTGGCCCGCAAGCGATTGTCGCCGGTTTCTATCGTCTGCAGCAGGTCCAGCAGATAATCGGTGCTGTCCGCACTGAGCAACTCGCCTTCAACCAGCCGGGCCATCATCTGGCCCATCGCACTCAGGGTGCCGGAGTTGTAGGGGGTCTGATAGTAGGCATCAAAGGCGCTGTCCAGATCCGGCTGGCTGAATTCACTGCGGCTCACGCCCAGAACTTCTGCCAGCACATCTACGCGCCCATCCGGATTGTTCGCCTGCCGGATACTGAAAAAACCGGGTCCGTCCAGACTGGCGGCGCCATCATGAAATTCGCCATAGACCCGCCGCCGCACATCGGCCAGGGAGGTAATGGGGCCCACGAAATCCAGGCCCAGGGCCTCCATGCGGGTATTCACATTATCGATTCCCACGGTACGTATAACCATATCGCTGGCGGCATTGTCACTGACAACCAGCATTTCCTGCAGCAGGTGCTCCAGAGTGAACTCGGTACCCACATCATGCCAGTTGGTCTGCCCGGCACCGTCCACATAGTCCCGACCTTCAAGCGCAACCTGGTCATCCAGTGAGCGCTCGCCGGCATCGACCTGTGCCAGCAGCTCTATGGCTACCGGCACCTTGATGGTGGAGGCCAGGTACCAGTGCTCATGCCCGCGCAGGGACACGGATTCACCGGACCCGGTGTGTGCCACATATACGCTGAGATCACCGGAAAACTCGGTGTCCACGACCTCGAGCCTCGATTCCAGACGATCGACCCAGTCCAGAGCCAGCGCCGGCAACGGCGCCAGCAGGGCCAATGTCAATACCCCGACCAATGGTTGCAGGGGGTTGGTCATGCATCCTCCTAGCGATGTTGCTGAATCCACCCGACCAGCCTGATCCAGATGGCCGTCGCCACAATCAGGCCGAGGGTCAGCATTAATGCGAACTCGTACTCTACATCCTGCCAGTAGCCCAGCAAGTAACGGAAGCCGATAAAAATGACAACAATGTGAAAAATAAAGGCCTGCAGGGCATTCGACCCGATAATCGTGAACGGCAGCAGCACTTTTGACAGCAGCTTGCCGCCACCGATGCTGAGCCCCAGAATCAGAAAGGCGCCGCCCATGGAAAACAGCATAAAGAACAGTTCCGGCGGGTGCTTGCCCTGATTGCGGGCCACGGCTTCGATATCAGCCGCCAGATCGGAACCGGCCTGCACCACAAAGGCGATAAACAGCAGGGCCGAGATCACCAGCAGCCCGCTGGCCAGACGCCACCGCCTCATCAGGGTTTCGCGGTGATGCAGCAGGGCCTCGCCTATCAGCAGGCCCAGCAGAATCAGGGGCCCACGCGCAAATTGTCCCCAGGTGTAATAATCCGGGTCTTCCACGAAGATGGCCCGCAACTGCTGATTATCGCCAAAACTCCAGTTGGCGGCCGCCCACATGTGCAGACCGGCCAGCGCGACCGGACTGAGCAGGCGCACAATCAACGGCAACCGCACCCAAAGTGGCAGCAGCAGAGGCACCCACAGCAGGGCGATGGCATAGAAACCGAGGATCTCCACAAAGGATGGAAAGTTGCGATACAGCAGGGTGTCGACGATGTCCGCAGGCTGCGACAGGTACAGCATTTCGGCAACGGTCAGCACCTTGTACCAGAAGAAGACAATCAGTGCGTTGATCCACAGCTTGAGTCTCAGCCTGGGCCAGTCGGCAGTGCCCACACGCGGCATGAAGGCCACGGCCAGGGCGATGCCGAAGACCATGATGAAAGTCGAGGAGGCAAACTTGGTAATCAACTGCACCGGTATCTGGCCCCACGCTGACAGATCATCAAACTCCAGCAGACCTATCACACCATGGCTCAGAATCATCAGTGCAACGGCAATGCCGCGAGCCAGGTCAACGGCAGGAATGCGCCCTGTCCGCGCCGGCAGTTGCGGGGGTGCCATCAATGGTCCCAACAGTCCTGTTGTTCGTTGCGTGTTCATGGTCATCCTTCCGAAACTCTTGCTTGCTACCGTCAACCTACGGCTCAGGCCCGCAGGCAGTTCAGTCTGCCATCTCCGACCCGACGGTCGGTTCAAAAGGTCACATTGATGACCCAGTTTCACGACTGATCACTGCCAATGCTGCTGGCACTGACTGTTGGTGTCGACAATCACTATAATGCGGCCCCATAGTCAGCATAGACGCCCGAGGCCCGACCGCATGAAAAACCTGTTCTTCCGCCACGCCTTTCTGTTCCGCTGGATCATGAACCTGTGGCCGCCGTTTTTCTTCTGCGGTATTCGCATTGCCGAACTGAGCCAGGACTTTCGCTATGCGCGGGTCGAACTGAAATGGCGCCCCTGGACCCGCAATGTGAACAACACCCAGTATGGCGGCAGTCTCTTCTCGCTGACAGACCCCATGTTCGCCCTGCTGCTGTTTGGCTGCCTGGGCTGGGACCGCTACCTGATCTGGGACAAGTTTGCCGATATCGACTATATCGCCCCCGGCAAGGGCAAACTGACGGCCGAGTTTCGTATCGAGGACACTGATCTGCACGAGATTCGAGCCGCCACCGCCAATGGTGACAAGCACTTCCCCGAATTTGTGGCCTATGTGCGGGACCCGCAGGGCGAACTGGTATGCAAGGTCCGTCGCGTACTCTACGTACGGCTCCGGTCTGATCATCGTCCTGATGTCCTGTCCGAGTAAACACGGACACCCGCGAGAGATTCAGGCGGAGGCAGTGCGCGCGGGCGCCCTGGCAATACGCGCACGCGGGAAGCAGCAGGTAAAGGTACTGCCTGTGCCCGGGGTGCTCTGAATATCCAGCCGCGCATCATGTCGGGCCAGCGCATGCTTGACGATAGCCAGACCCAGACCAGTGCCGCCAGTGGCAGAAGAGCGGCCCGGGTCCACCCGGTAGAAGCGCTCGGTCAGCCTGGGTATGTGGGCCGTCTCGATGCCGATACCACTGTCCTCGACGGCCAGATAAACGCCTGCGTTGTCTTCATACCAGCGCAGATGGATACGACCCTGCTCCGGGGTGTAGTGCACGGCGTTGAACACCAGATTCGAGAAGGCTGATCGCAGCTCGCTCCCATTGCCCCACAGCTGCACCGCGGTCTGCGCTTCCACAGTAATCCTATGCTGCTGCTCGCCCGAAAGCTCGCGGGCGTCCTCCACGATACCGTTCAGCAGCGCAGCGACATCAATGGCTGTCTGATCACCCGCATCATCGACCGTATCCAGTCGGGTCAGCAGCATCAGATCATTGACCAGATTGACCATGCGGCGAGTCTGACCCTGCATCTGGTCAATGGCACGATGGGTACGCGGAGGAAGACTGTCCCGGTTGTCGGAGAAACCTTCCAGATAGCCCTGCAGCACCGTCAGCGGTGTGCGCAGCTCGTGCGAGGCATTGGCGACGAAGTCCTGGCGCATCTGCTCCAGCTGGCGCAGGCGGGTGATATCACGTACCAGCAACAGGCGGTTGCCAGCGGCATGTCGATTGTTGGTGAACTGCAGCACACGCTCGGTACGGGGGTGACGCATCTCGTACTGGCCATGGCGACGGTTGCGCTGGAACCAGGATACAAAGTGCGGGTCGCGTACCAGGTTGGTCAGCGCCTGGCCCACATCACCATCGCGGAAACCCAGCATCTGCTCGGCGGCTTCGTTCCACCACTGCAACTCGCCCTGGCGGGTAATGATGACCAGGCCATCCGACAGGCTTTCCACCGAGGTCTGCACCCGCTGCAGGGCCTTTTCCAGCCGGCGCACCTCGGTGCGCTGACGGCGCCGGAAGCTCCACAGATAATCGAGCACATCGGCCCAGGCACCATGGGCATGATGGGGTTCGGTGGTATCGAATTCCCGCAGCCAGTCAATCAGCCAGTGCATCTGCACCAGATACCAGAACAGATGCAGCGTCAGCACCCCGGTCAGCAGCGGCCAGAAGAGCTCTGTAAAATAGCCGAGACTGGCTACTGCGGCATAGAAAAGAGCCAGGCGCCCGTACAGGCGTTGGCGGCGATCATTCAGCATTCAGGTTTTCAACCTGCTCCGAAAAGCGATAGCCCGTTCCGCGGACCGTCTGGATCATGCGGCTGTGTTCTTCGCCCAGGGCCTTGCGCAGGCGCCGGATATGGACATCCACAGTACGCTCGTCGACATAGACATTACCGCCCCAAACCTGGTCCAGCAACTGGGATCGCGTGTAGGCGCGCTCCAGGTGAGTCATGAAAAACTGCAGCAGGCGGAACTCGGTGGGGCCCATGTTCATGCCCTTGCCGTTGGCGGTCACGCGGTGGCTGGCCGGGTCCAGACGCAGGCCGCGGATTTCCAGCGGCTGCTCGACCCCGACCGGCGTGGTACGGCGCAGCACGGCCTTGAGGCGCGCGACCAGTTCGCGCGGTGAGAACGGTTTGGTGATGTAGTCATCCGCACCCGCCTCCAGACCCTGTACCTTGTGGTCTTCTTCGCCCTTGGCGGTGAGCATGATGATGGGAATTTCGGCGGTCAGTTCGTCTTTTTTCAGCCGCCGGGCCAGTTCAATACCGCTGGTGTTGGGCAGCATCCAGTCCAGCAGGATGAGGTCCGGTTTCTGGTCCACAATCAGGCTGTGGGCGCTGCGTGCGTCCGCGGCTTCGAGCGCGACGTAGCCGGCCATTTCGAGCGCTGTGGCAATCATCTCGCGGATGGGTTGTTCATCATCCACAACCAGTATGGTTCGGTCCGACATGAGTCTGTCCTCGCTGACAACTACTCTTATTGAAGCGCAGCTTGATGACACTAATGTGACAGTCCGTCACGTGAATGTCATCCGGCAAGGTTGGCTTCAGCACCCTGCCGCGCCAGTCGGGCCGTAGCCAGGGTTCGATTGATGCCTGGGCCGCCGTGGTCTTGATCAGCGCCAGTCGGACCGTCGCCGGGCTCGGGTGCATGCCCTGTGAGACACGCAAAAAACGTCGTCCATGACAGCTCGACTGCGCACATCCATGTGCGCAGACGGTCTCACAGCGCATGCACCCGGCAGGCGACTCTTCCGGTGCCACACCCCGTAGGAGGCCACCCCGTGGCCGATCGCTTTTGAGTGTCCCAAGGTGCGTTTTAAACGAAGTCACTGCAGGCACGGCCGCCGGGTGGAGGTGCACTGGACCGCAGACCGTGCACGGCCAGGGATGGCCGTGCTCGAGCTGTCAGGGATGACGTATTTTGCGTGTCTGCGGTCAGTGCACCCCGCCAAAGGCGGCTTGAGCTAAGATCCCGAACGTGGCGCGACGGTCCGACTTGCGCTGATCAAGACCACGGCGGCATCCAAAAACCGCAGGGCGTTACTCCCCGTCGCCGCGCACCTTTTCTTCCATCTCGTCGTACTCGGTATGGCGCACATCCGTGCCCTTGACCAGGTACATGACATACTCGCAGACATTCTGGCAACGGTCGCCGATTCGCTCCAGCGAGCGCACTGCCCACATGACATTGAGGATCTTCGGAATCGACCGCGAATCCTCCATCATGTAGGTCATCAGCAGACGCATCAGCGCCTCGTATTCACGGTCGATCTTCTGGTCTTCCTGATGCACTTTCAGCGCCGCTTCCACATCCATGCGCGCAAAGGCATCCAGGGTGTCGTGCAACATTGACAGGACGTGACGCCCCAGATTGTCGACATTGCCCAGCAGGTCCTTCTGCTGCTTGTTGCTGAAGGACTCCAGAGCCACCCGGGCAATGCGCTCGGCTTCGTCACCGATGCGCTCCAGATCACCGATGGCCTTCATGATCACCAGCATCAGGCGCAGATCACCGGCGGTGGGCTGGCGCTTGGCGATGATGCGGAAGCAGTCTTCATCAATACGCATCTCGATCTCGTTAATGCGGACGTCAGAGGACAGCACCGCCTGAGCCAACTCGGAGTCGGACTCTACCGCTGCATTCAGGGCGTCCTGCAGTTGCTGTTCGACCATGCCACCCATGGCCAGGACTTCGTTGCGGACCAGTTCCAGCTCCTCGTTGAACTTGGAGGAGATGTGCGTACTCAGGTTCATAGCGTCCATTGTGTTCTCCAGGCATTTGTTACCGCAATTTGCGAACGGGTCAGCTCCGATGTCAGAGGGCCTGCCGGGTTCCCTGTCCGGGGACGCCGTAAACCCATCCCTGGGGGCTAGCACAAAAACGTCCTGTTTTTGAGCTCCCCGTCCAGGGAGCCCCGGCAGACCTGCACCAGAAGAGGCCTCTCTGCATTCAATCCAGACAGCATCTAACCAAACCGTCCCGTAATGTAATCGTTGGTCTGCTTCTCTTTCGGGTTGGTGAACATGTCATTGGTCACGCCGTACTCGACCATCTCGCCCATGTACATGAAGGCGGTGTAGTCGGAGACGCGCGCCGCCTGCTGCATGTTGTGGGTCACGATCACGATGGTATAACGGGTTTTCAGATCGTTGATCAGTTCTTCGATTTTCAGCGTCGAGATCGGGTCCAGCGCCGAGGCTGGCTCATCCAGCAGCAGCACTTCCGGTTCGATGGCGATGGCGCGGGCAATCACCAGCCTCTGCTGCTGACCACCGGACAGGCCAAAGGCGTTGTCCTGCAGGCGGTCTTTCACCTCATCCCAGAGCGCAGCGCCGCGCAGGCTGTTCTCCACCACCTCGTCCAGCGTGCGGCGATCATTCACACCCTGCAGGCGCAGACCGTAGGCCACATTCTCGTAGATCGACTTCGGGAACGGGTTGGGTTTCTGGAACACCATGCCGATCTGCCGGCGCAGTTCCGCCACGTCCACATTGGGGCCATAGATGTCCTGACTGTCCATCAGGATCTTGCCCTGGATGCGGCAGATGTCGACCAGATCATTCATGCGGTTGAAACAGCGCAGCAGGGTTGATTTGCCGCAGCCGGACGGCCCGATGAAGGCGGTCACCCGCTTTTCGGGAATGCCCAGGGTGATGCCCTTCAGGGCCTCATCCTTGCCGTACTGCAGGCGCAGGTCCTGGACATCGAGCTTGATTTTTTCCCGCGACAGGTTCAGTTTCTCGCGCGGCTTGCTCAGCTCTTCAGCCTTCACAAAAGCCCTACGGGGGGTGTATGTGCGGTTATCGGTCATGGTTCTCACTCTCGATTCGTTAAAGTCGGGTTGCCGGTGCGTCAATCGGTTTCACTGCGGTACTTTTCCCGCAGGTGGTTGCGGATACTGATGGCCGTGAGGTTGAGTACGATGATCAGCAGGATCAGTACCAGTGCCGTGGCATAGACCAGCGGCCGTGCCGCCTCGACATTGGGGCTCTGGAAGCCGACATCATAGATATGGAAGCCCAGGTGCATGAACTGACGCTCGAGGTGGATATAGGGGAAGTTGCCGTCGATCGGCAGCGACGGCGCCAGCTTCACCACCCCGACCAGCATCAGCGGCGCCACCTCGCCGGCCGCGCGCGCAATGGCCAGAATCAGGCCGGTCATCATGGCCGGGGTCGACAGCGGCACCACCACCTTCCACAGGGTTTCGGACTTGGTGGCCCCCAGCGCCAGCGAGCCCTGGCGGATGGTGCTGGGAATCCGCGCCAGCCCTTCCTCGGTGGAGACGATCACTACCGGCAGGGTCAGCAGCGCCAGGGTCAGCGAGGCCCAGAACAGACCGGGCGAACCGAAGGTCGGCCGTGGCAGTGCTTCGGGGAAAAACAGCTGGTCAATGTTGCCGCCGAGGAAGTAGACGAAGAAGCCGAGACCGAACACCCCGAACACAATGGACGGCACCCCGGCCAGATTGTAGACCGAGATACGAACGGCACGCGTGATAGGCCCCTGCCTGGCATACTCGCGCAGATAGATGGCCGCCAGCACCCCGAACGGGGTCACCATGATGGACATCACTATCACCATGGTCACGGTGCCAAACAGGGCCGGGAAGATACCGCCTTCGGTATTGGCCTCACGGGGCTCGTCGGTGACAAAGGTCCAGAAGCGGTCCATGTATTCGACCATCTTGGCCGGTACCGACATGTTGTTGGGCTGGGTCACACGCACGACCTGCGCCAGCGGAATCGACACGGTACGATCGTCGCTCATGCGCATGCGCAGCGTGTCGCGGCGAGTGCTGGCATACAGCTCATCCAGGTCGGCCCGCAACTCGTCGTATTCCGCGTCAAGCCGCGCCCGCTCGGCGGCCACCCGGGCCTCTTCCTCGGTGCGGGCCATGCCGGTCACATCGTTCAGATCAAGCCGGCGCAGTTCTCGCCGCAATTGCTCCATCTGACGATTGATCTCGCCCACCTCGCCCCGTTCTATCTGGCGGATATCGTCATGCAACACCAGACTGCGTTCGACCAGGTCCTTCAACCCGGGCAGGAAATCCGGGTGGTCAGCAGTGAGTACTTCTTCGCCATCCACCAGCAGGGCTTCCGGATAGCCATAGAAGTTGCCCCACTCTCGACGTTCCAGCTCCAGAACCTGCGCCGGATATTCGAATTCGCGCATACCCAGATCAGTGTGCCAGACGAAATCGGCCCCGAACTGGTCCCGATTACCGACCCGAAACAGATAGCGGGTCACGAGCGTGTCCAGACGGTCTTCGGGAATATAGTTGCCAGCATCGGCTGCCACCTGCGCGGGCACCGTCTCGGTGCGGGAGATGGGGCCCAGCACTCGGCGCATTTCGCCGGTCTGCAGGTTCTCTATCTCCACCGCGATCACGGGCGCCGGCCAGAAATGAGACAGCCCGCGCACTGCGATCAGTCCTACGACACCGATCACCATCACCAGGCAGAGCGCCACAGCGCCGCCCGTCAGCCAGATCCAGGGGGTGCCACTACGAAACCAGTTCTTCATGATTCGTTATGCTCCTTAAAGGCTGCTGTACTTGCGACGCAGGCGCTGCCGCACAATTTCGGCGGCGGTATTGAGAACAAAGGTCAGCACGAACAGCACCAGTGCCGCCAGGAACAGAATGCGGAAGTGGGAACTGCCCACCGCCGTTTCCGGCAGCTCGACGGCGATATTGGCCGACAGGGTGCGCATGCCCTCGAAGATGTTGAAATTCATGATGGGGCTGTTGCCAGTGGCCATCAGCACGATCATGGTTTCACCCACCGCCCGGCCCATGCCGATCATGATTGCCGAAAACATGCCCGGGCTGGCCGTGGGCAGAACCACGCCGACCACGGTCTGCCAGGAAGTAGCACCCAGGGCCAGTGATCCCTGAGTCAGGTGCTTGGGCACGTTGAATACCGCATCTTCAGCAATCGAGTAGATAGTCGGGATAACGGCGAAACCCATGGCAATCCCGACCACCAGCGCGTTGCGCTGGTCATAGGTGATATTGTTGTCGGTCAGCCACTGACGCATGCTGCCGTCAAAGAAAGCGATTTCGACAAACGGGCTGGTGTAGACAGCCACCCAGCCGATCAGCAGAATGACCGGGATCAGCACCACAAACTCCCAGCCCGCCGGGAACAGTCGTTTCAGTAGCTCCGGAGCAAACTTCCACAGCGCCGCCATGCCGATCATGGACAGCGGCATGAACACCAGAATGGAGAACACCGCCGGTAGATGGTTTTCGAGGAAGGGGGCCAGCCAGAGACCGGCCAGAAAGCCCAGTATGACGGTAGGCAGGGCTTCCATCACCTCGATCACCGGCTTTACCGCACCGCGCAGCTTCGGCGTCATGAAGTAGGCCGTATAGATGGCACCGAGCAAACCCAGCGGCATGGCAAAGAGCATGGCGTAGAAGGCAGCCTTGATGGTACCCACAGTCAGGGGCGCCAGGCTGAACTTGGACTCGACCTCGTCACGCGCTGCCGAGGACTGCCAGGTGAATTCCGGCTCGGCCTGGCCTTCGTACCAGACCCGATTCCACAGTGCCTTGAACGACAACTCCGGGTGCCGGTTCCACAGGGTAGATACCTGTACCCGACCGGTTTCACCGACGGTCAGCAGTGCCTGGACCCGAGGATCGATGGCAATATTCTCGAAGGCATTCTCGTACATCGACTTCTTGAGCAGGGTGCGCGACGAGGTGCCGTAATGAATGCCCAGGGTGCCGGTCTCGTCACCGACAATGAAACCCTTGCGTGAATACTCGGGTGCGATGACGCGAATGGCACCAGAGTGCTGATCAAAGGTGCGAACCGGGCGCAATGTGCGTTCATTGGCGGCATCCCGGACCACGAAGGACTGCATCAGTCGACCGTCGGCGGTACCGGTAATGACCGAAATGGACCCGACCAGGAAGTCCATGGCGGTGATGGCTTCGCCCTCGCCCACATCCAGGCTGTTGACCAGGCGCGCCTGAGCCGGCGAGCTGACGTCGTAGTAATGCAGCATGCCGTCATCTGTGGCGACAAAGAGATTGCGCAGGCCCTTGTCCAGCAACAACTTGACCGGCGTACCGGGAATGTCCGGCAACGTGAAGCGGTTGCTGCTCACGGTCACTTCGCCGGTCATCATGTTTTCCTGTGTGGACAGGATAGCCAGTAGCAGTCGCTGATCGGCGGTCACGCCAGCCAGACCGAGGCGCGTCGCCCCCCTGTCGGTCTGCTGCACCGCCAGCAGTTCCAGTGGCTGTGCCTGTTCATCCAGAACAATCGGATCTTCACCAAAGGGACGCAGAACACTCGGTTCTATATGGCGTGTCGTGCCTTCGGGAAAACTGCTTTCGAAATCGTGCTGCAGCACCAGAGCCTGGCCATTGTCCAGGCCGTAAGCGGTGATACTCTGGGTGAGCTCGGCGGCGGCGAATGAGGTGGCTCGTGTGCCTGTCGGGAATCCAGTCGGGAAGGCCGCTCTGACCGAGCCATCCTCGATTGCAAAAAAGGTCACCATGCCGTCATCGGCATAAACCGTGCCCAGGGTGCGGTGGCGCTCCATCACCAGATGGCTGACCGTGGCCCCTTCGGCCAGGCCGGGCATGTCATATTCGATCTGGGGGCTGACCTGGGCACCACGCAGAATCGGGGCGACCTCGTAGAAGAGGTAGGCAAAAATCAGGGTCAGGGAAAAGACCACCCCGAAACCGGCGGCAGTGATACCCCAGCGAGATATGCCATCCCGAATCATGCGCCACTTGCGGCGTCGCATGCGGGTTTCGGCGTCAGGAAGCAGAGAGCGTGCAGGGGGCAGGTTGTCGCCCTCGGTACGAACCAGATCAGTCATGGCGGCTACTCGGTTGCAAGGCATTGAGAACTCATGGCCCGGAGATTAAGCACCCTTGATGACGGTTTGATGACAGATCTGTCGCGGTGCTCTGCGCACCCAGTACCCACTCCCGGCGGCTGCGCCATCAGCGACAACTTCAAGAAGGCACTCGATCTGTAGCGAGGGACGCAAGTCCCGAACGGGGCCTGAGGCCCCGAACAAGGGGCGGCTGCGCCACCCATCGCGACTCGCGTCGCTCACTACAACAGAGGTTATTCTGCAAGCGGTGCGATACGACGTCTCGGGGCTTCTCTCGCATGCGTGGCCAAGGGCCACCGCCTACAAAAGCTGGGAGGCAGGGTTGGAGTCGCCGGGCACAAAAAAGGGAGCCCGTGGGCTCCCTGAAAATCTGAGGGTATGGCGTTTACAGCAGATCGAGATCGCGCAGTACGCGTTCTGCAGCGCTGGCAGGCAAGGGTACGAAGCCGTCGCGTACCACAACTTCCTGGCCAACCTGTGAGTAGAGCATTCTTACGAACTCGGCTACTGACGGCTCCAGCGGCTCGTTCGGGTGCTTGTTCACATAGACGTACAGGAAGCGCGCCAGCGGGTAATCTCCGGTAGCGGCATTGTCCGCGTTCGGCTCGAAGAACTCACCACCGTGCTCACGTGACAGCGGTATGGCGCGCACACCGGAGGTGATGTAGCCGATACCCGAGTAACCAATACCATTGATGGTTTCGGCCACACCCTGAACCACGGATGATGAACCGGGCTGCTCGTTGATGGAAGCCTTGAAGTCACCACCAAACAGGGCGACGTCACGGAAGTAACCGTAGGTACCGGAAACCGCGTTACGGCTGTACAGCGGGATGTCACGGTTCACCCAGGCGCCGTCCAGGCCGACCTGGCCCCAGCGCGTGATGTCTTCCGGATGATCGCTGAAACGCGTGGAAGAGAAGATGGCATCTACCTGCGGCAGCGACAGACCTTCGATCGGATTGTCGCGGTTCACATAAACCGCCAGCGTATCGATGGCGACCGGCAGCGCGTAGGGCTCATAGCCGTGACGCTCTTCGAAGGACTGAATTTCGGAGTCGCGCATGGCGCGGCTCATCGGACCGAAAGTCGCAGTACCTTCAGTAACCGCAGGTGGTGCAGTAGAAGAACCGGCACCCTGGATCTGTACATTGACGTTCGGGTAGAAGCGGTTGAACTCTTCGGCCCACAGCGTCATCAGGTTATTCAGCGTATCGGAACCGATCGAGGTGATGTTACCCGATACACCAGAGGTACGCTCATACACGGGCAGGTTCGGGTCCACATCCTGGGCCATGGCACTGGCGCTCAGAGTAGCCACGCCGGCAACCATGCCGGACAGCAGTAGTGTGTTCATTTTCATGGTGTATATCTCCACAGTCGAATGCAGGCAGTTTGGGGAAATCCCCGTTGCGAATTCGACTATAGGGAGACAATGTGACCAGTAGATGACAGCTCTGTGTTGACTGTGTGACAGTGTCGCCGAGCGGGTCAGCCTGAACTTTTCTCGGCCGGATGTGGTATGCGTCCCGAGTCACCGGGGACGGAGGGAAAGCGCTCGGCAATCCAGTCCGCACGCGCCTGCGCCAGCAGTGCCGGATCACTGCTGACAAAGTTCCAGTCGAATTGACGCGGCTCCGGCAAGGGCTCACCGCCCAGCACCACAAAGTGGGTGCCCACATCGGCCGAGACCACCGGGCCGGCCTGGCTTTCCGGAGGCGGAAAAGCTCCGAGCTCTCCCGGTGCCAGTGTCATGGCTTCACCATCATGCCAGTCCACCGTCAGACGCCCTGATACCACATAGACCCCCAGCGCATGGCTGCTCGGATAGCGCCACTGCCAGGTCTCTGCGGCCTGCACCCGCCCTTCGGCGAAAAACGTCGGCCACTGTATGTTCAGGGGTGAACGCTGCTCCAGCCAATGGCCGACAATCAGTGTCCAGTCCACCCCCTCACTGGAGAAACGCGGCAGCGCTGCTGACGCCAGATGCTGGAAGGACGACTCGCCCTGCTCTTCTTCTCGATGCTGGGCCACCCAGCACTGCAGGCCGTGCAGCGGTGCGGACAGGTCTCCGGCGCGTTCCGAGTGCACGATGCCGCGTCCGGCCGTCATCCAGTTGACCTCACCGGGGCGCACCATCTGGTCATTGCCCAGGCTGTCACGATGCCGCATTTCACCGCTGAACAGCCAGGTCAGTGTGCTGAGCCCGATATGCGGGTGCGGCGCCACCTGCACCGGCACCTCGGTCGGCCCCATGTGATCCAGAAACACAAAGGGGCCAATGGCCCGACAGGTACGATGCGGCATGACCCGCCGCACCGGCACGCCTTCCATATCATGAGCGCGCCCACTGACCTTGACTGTACCCATCACGGCACCTCACTGCATATCTTCAGGACAGGTTGAATGTCGCCTGTTCTTCCACTGTGTCGCCGCTGTCTTCTTCAGTCCAGCGAAAAACGGCCTGCCCTGATTCCTCTGGCGCCATGAAGAAGCGCATATAGGGGTTCTCGGACACCGCCGTGTGCATGCGGACCGTCAGCACGGTATCACCTTCATACTCCACCACCAGGGTGTCAAGCAGCCGCCGGGGCAGAATCTCGCCATCCGGTCCTTCACGCAGACCGGTTTCCATTGGGTGCGTCACCAGAGTACGCACTTCGCCCGGCTCGCCGGCACTGGGTGAGCGGGGAATGGCCACCCGGGGCTGACCGAACTCGGCGATATCATCGTCACTGGCCATCAGACAGCCGCCCACCGTGATCCGAATGTCGGCACTGGCCACATAGACCTCGCCGGTGCTGCTGTGCGCCACGGCATACAGCGTCTGGGATTCATTGACACGCACTCGCGTCGACACTTCAGGCCGCCCCATCTGGGGCGTCAGAAAGAAATCCACCACTTCGGCGTTGGGGTTCTTGGTGGCGAAGACCCGGATACTCTCGATGTACTCATCGGCCGACATTGGATGATCGATGCTGAGTTCCAGCGGCACTGCCGAACCGTCTTCCGACACGCTGGGCATCTGCATACGCAACTGGCCCAGTTGCGGAGTCGCTTCCCCCACTGCTTCGGCAACTGCCGCATGCCGCTCCCAGCCCGAGCCGTCTGCCAGCGCTGCAGGAGCCAGAAGCGCCAACAGGGACAAGGCCAACAAAGACTGCAACTTGCGCATAGATACTGTTCTCCAGAGCCTGCCTGATCCTCGCCGGGTCGACATCAGAGTTCGGCCCGGCGAGGATCGTTACCAGACTCCATTATACGGAACCAAAGGCGAAATCGATTGCTTTCACCTGACGGAAAGATCAGGGCGACGCCCAGTTTTTCAAGGGCTTCAACCCCAGCCAGGCGCCCAGCA
The DNA here is from genome assembly GCF_004768465.1 of Natronospirillum operosum. Classification (GTDB taxonomy): domain Bacteria; phylum Pseudomonadota; class Gammaproteobacteria; order Pseudomonadales; family Natronospirillaceae; genus Natronospirillum; species Natronospirillum operosum. Next base: position 80,182 of record NZ_SRMF01000005.1, on the reverse strand, counting down.
GGATACCGCCCAGAGCCAACCAGGCGCTGATGGCCAGGGTAGAGAACCCGGTCAGCCCCTGACCGATGGAACAGCCCAGCGCCATGACACCACCGATTCCCATCAGCAGGCCACCCAGAGCCGACCGACGAATATGGCGCGGAGACTCGAAGCCCTGCCACTGCAACCCGCCGGTGAGCAGGGCCATGGCCAGGCTGCCCAGCACGATGCCGGCGACCACGGTAACCGGAAAGGTCAGGCTGATGCCGGTGGCAATCATCAGGTACTGCAGGGTATCGCCCACTGGTGCCACAAAGGTCAGTGACGCCAGCCGGACCGGATCAAAGATGTCGTCTCCCAGTACCCCGGTGACCCACCAACCGGCCGGAATGAGCAGGCCGATCAGCAGCCCGCCAGCCAGGTCCCGACCCGAACGCCGGAAACCGGCATGAGTCAGGGCAAAGCCCGCCAACAGCGTGACCAGCGCCACAGTAAACAGCCACCGTGCCAGCGTCGGGCTCATGCCCAGACCGGCCAGCCACTGCCACCAGGTCCCGGCCGGCAGCCGGAACTGCACCGACCCCTCCAAAGCCAGCCGCGGATTCGCCAGCACACCCGACATCGTCATGTAGGCGGCCACGCCCAGACAGAGCAGCACCACCAGCGAACGCAGATTGCCGGTACCCAGCAGCACCAGCGAACGGGCGCCACAGCCATTGGCCATGACCATGCCCAACCCGAACAGGACACCACCGAGCGGCAGCAGCAGGGACAGGCTGCGCTGCGGATAAACCGAGGCGCTCAGATCCACCGGCGCCAGCACGGCCAGCACCTGAGTGCCCAGCAGCGCCACCGCCATGGCCAGGGCAAAGGCACGCAGCTTGCGGCCGTCACCGGCCACCCACTGGTTCTTCAACCCGCGCAGCAGGCAGAAACCGGTCTGCTGCCCGATGGCACCGAACAGCAGCCCCAGTATCAGACCACCCAGCAGCACCCCTTCGACATGGCTCATCAATAGCGGGTGCCCCAGGCATCCTGGGCCATGGCTTCATACCAGCCGCGCGCATACTGGGCTTCCAGCGCCCGGGTCGAGGCATCGGCTTCCGACGGGCTCAGGCCACTGCTGGTGGTTTCCACCTCACCGTCACTGGTGGTGCGGTAGATGCCGGCCACCGAGATGCCGTAGTCCGGTGCGATCAGGCTGTAGCAGGTGTTGGTGAAGTACGCCGGCGGCGGTGTTTCACCGGCCACCTGAGCCACAATGGCCGCAGCGGCCACCTTGCCCTGCGAACTGGCCGAGAAGCCGGATTTCGGCATCGGCGCGGCAATGGTCGCATCACCCACCACGAAGATATCCTCGGCCTGCGTGGACTCGAAGGTCGCGGGGTTCACCGGTACCCAGCCACTGTCATCGGTCAGACCGGCACGCTCGGCAATAAAGCCGGCCTTCTGCGGCGGCACCACATTCAGTACATCCGCCTGATGCAGGGTACCGAATTCGGTTTCCACCTCGCGGCGAATGGCATCAACCCGGGTCACCCGACCGTCATTGGACAGCCCGACCCATTCGATGCGATCACCGTAGAATTCGTTCCAGCCGGCAGTGAACAGCCCCTGCTTGGAGAAGTTGTCCTTGGCATCCAGAATCAGCACCTTGGAGTTGGGCTTATGCTGGCTGAAATAGTGCGCGACCATGCTGGCCCGCTCATAGGGCCCGGGCGGACAACGGAAAGGATTGGCAGGCGCCACCAGAACGAAGACACCGCCGTCGTCCATGTCCTCGAGCTGACGACGCAGCAGCCGGGTCTGCTCACCAGCCTGCCAGGCATGCGGTGCATACTGGGGCGCAGCTTCATCGTAGCCTTCCAGCTCGTTCCAGCGGAAATCGATACCGGGCGACATGATGAGCTTGTCATAGATCAGGGTAGTGCCGTCACCCAGCACCACGGTGTGATTCACCGGATCAACATCCTGCGCCGTCTGGTGAATGACCTGCACCCCGTAGACTTCACGCAGTTCGTTGTAGTTGTGCGCGATCTCATTCATCTCGCGCAGACCGCCCAGGTACAGATTGCTGAACGGGCAGGTGTAGAACACCTCATTGGGCTCTACCAGAGTGACTTCCAGGTTCGGGTTGCCACGCTTCAGATACTTGGCCGCTGTGGCACCGCCAAAACCGCCGCCAATCACGACCACGCGCGCGTCACCACCACCCTGCTGGCCCATGGCACCGCAGGCATTCAACAGCGGCAGTGCGCCCACGGCGCCCACGCCTTTCAGCAGTCCGCGCCGGGACAGGGTGGCCAGTGGATTCTTCTTGTCAGACATCGATGTTCTCCTTGGTCCCGCTTACTGGGCCGAAAAATAGACAGCCAGACGAGCCAGTTCGTCGTCCGTATAGCCGGCGGCAATTCGGTTCATCACAGTGGCCTGTGCGTCCTCGTTCTTGAACTGGAGCAACAGGGTTTCCAGTTCATCGGCCGGGCGGCCGGCAATTGCAGGCACCAGGCCTTCAAGGGCGCCCGCTGTGCCGTGACAGCCAGCGCAGCCTCCGGCCAGTACCGAGTCGGCCAGCGGATCCAGGCTGACATTGTCAGCGCTTGCGGTGCCAGCCAGCCCCAGGGTCAGCAGGCCACAGGACAGTATCGGGGTTATGACTTTCATAGCGACTCCTTACCCACTGGGCATCATGTTCCGTATCCGGGCTGCGCGGCCCGCCAGACGGTCCGTGCAAGCCCTATAGCTTAGTGCATTTTTGTGCCAGCTGCCTAGGCGACCTGTGCTTCTGCCGCCCGTGCGGCCAGTTCCCGATTGACCGCCGCACTGACCGCATCCAGGGCCGCCCGGGCAATGTCGCCACCGGTACCCACGCCCCACCAGGTACGTTCACCGGTTTTCAGCTTGACGTAGGCCACGGCTCTGGCATCGGAACCCGTACCCAGGGTGTGCTCGGCATAATCATCCACTTCCACCACAAAGCCGACATGCTGGGCCAGCGCACTGGTCCAGGCATCCACGGGTCCGTCGCCCTTGCCCACCCAGCGCTGCTGCTGGCCGTCCATATGCACATCGGCCGACAACTGGTCATCACCTGCCTCGGTGGAAGACAGCCGATAGTCGCCCAGCCGCAGCGGTGTGCGCGCCATGTATTCCTGCTCGAAGGCGGTCACAATCCAGTCCGCCCTAACTTCCTTGGCGGTGCGTTCTGCTTCTTTCTGCACATGCTGACTGAACAGCGGCTGCAGTTCGCGCGGCAGGTTGTAGCCGGTTTCCCGTTCCAGCAACCAGGCCACGCCGCCCTTGCCGGACTGGGAATTGACCCGGATCACGGCCTCATAGTTGCGGCCAAGATCCGTAGGATCGATCGGGATATAGGCCACATCCCAGAGATCTCCGGGTTTGCGCGCGCTCATGCACTTGCGAATGGCGTCCTGATGGCTGCCGGAGAAAGAGGTGTAGACCAGTTCCCCGATATAGGGGTGGCGCGGGTGTACCGGCAACTGATTGCAGTATTCATAGACCTTCTGGATGCGCGCCATGTCGGCCAGATCCAGCTCGGGGTCCACACCACGCGAATAGAGGTTCATCGCCATGGTGAGAATATCCATGTTGCCGGTACGCTCGCCGTTGCCCAGCAGGGTGCCTTCGACCCGGTCCGCCCCGGCCATGACGGCCAGCTCGGAAGCGGCAATGCCGGTACCCCGGTCATTGTGCGTGTGCACGCTCAGCACCACCGCGTCCCGGTGATGCAACTGGCGGTGCACAATCTCTATCTGGTCGGCAAACACATTGGGCGTGGTCATCTCCACCGTGGCCGGCAGGTTGATGATGACGGGGTTCTCCGGTCTGGGTTGCCAGACTTCCAGTACGGCGTTGCAGACGTCGATGGCATAGTCCAGCTCGGTGCCGGTAAAGCTCTCGGGCGAGTACTGAAAGCGCCAGTCGGTATCCGGGTAGCGTTTGGCATATTCCTGCACCCAGGTGGCCCCCTGCACGGCCAGATCCCTGATGCCGGCCTGATCCATGCGGAACACATCGCGCCGCTGCACGGTTGAAGTCGAGTTGTACACATGCACGATGGCCCTGTGCACACCTTGCAGGGACTCGTAGGTACGCTCGATCAGTTCTTCCCGCGCCTGCACCAGCACCTGCACGGTGACATCTTGCGGAATCAGGTCTTCCTCGATCAGGCGGCGGGTGAAGTCATAATCAATCTGCGAGGCCGCCGGAAAGCCGATCTCGATTTCCTTGAAGCCGATATCGACCAGCAGTTCGAAGAACACCATCTTCTGCTGCACGGTCATGGGTTCGATCAGTGCCTGATTGCCGTCGCGCAGGTCCACACTGGCCCATACCGGGGCGCGGGTGATTTCCTGATCAGGCCAGGTGCGGTCACTCAGTTTGGGTTTCGGATAGGCGGGATATTTGCGGTAGTCAAAGGTACCCGCCGAGCCATCGCCAATGATCTCCGTTCGGATACCGTCGTTCTGTTCAATGCCGGACATGCTGTTTTCCTCGAATTCTCTGCGTCTTTCAGTGCAGCCAATGCTGCGTCAACAAATGGAACAAGGCGGCCAGAATCACCTTGGGCTACTGAGCACCGCCAACACTCGGCTCAGTACCCGCGGCGCAGTCGTAGTAGCAGTGAGGACAGCAGGCACGCAAAACCACCCACGGCTGGCACCGTAGTTGAGAAGGCTGAAGAGCTGAACTGTTTCATGAAATGTTTCACTATCCTGGCTGACAATAAACGCTCTCTTGAGCGCCGGAACAAAGGCACAGGCCCGGGCGGGCGATCAGGATAGTCGCAGTCGTAGAGCGTCGTAATGTCTGGTATGCCAATGTGTCATGACTATTAAGTTAACGGCCTGGCGCATTATATGCAACCCCTCCGATGCGTCAGTTCCTGATGACAGGGAAACGGTGCTTCAGATCTTCCAGCAGTATCAGCGGATGAATCAACCGTCCGGCCGCACACCCTCTTGCTTGGCCACGACAGGGAAGCGCTCTGCCAGAAAATCCACCAGACAGCGCACCACCGGCAACAATCCTTTCCTGTGTGGGTAAACGGCATGAATCTGGCCAGCTCGGTGTTGCCAGTCCGGGCATACCCTGATCAAGTCTCCACTTTCAATCCAGGGTCGACAGACAAATCCGGGAAGAGCAACGACACCAACTCCCTGCACGGCAGCTTCTCGCAATACTGTCATGTCGTCCGTTACGAGTCTGGGCCTGTGACTTACATTGATTGGATCTTCACCAGCTCTGCTGAACTCCCATCGGGGCCTGCCATCAGCAAACCGCATGGACAAAGACGGAAAACGCACCAGGTCTTGAGGATGCAGCACGGACGAGTTTGCCGTGAACAAGCCTGGGCTGGCAACTGTGAGCAGGGAGCTCTCGGCCAGATTCCGAAGAATCAGTGAGGAGTCGTCAATGCCATGTCTGACACGAACTGCGACATCTATGCCTTCAGCTATGATATCAATGGCGCGATTCGTGGACTCCAGATGTACGTCAATCTCGGGATACTGCAGCATGAATTCAGGCAACAGCCGAGCCAGCATCGTCTGTGCAATGGCAATAGGCGCCGTCAGGTACACTCGACCTTTTGGCTGCGCTCCTGCCCTTTGGATAATCTCCTTCCCAGCTTCTCCCGCCAATATGACGGCCTGGCAATGACGAAGAAACTCCGATCCCAGCTCCGTAACATGCAGACTACGAGTCGTCCGGTTCAATAAACGAACCTCCAGCTCATCCTCCAATCGGGCAATTCTCCGGCTCAATGTGGCCTTTGGCATGCCCAGAGCGCGAGCCGTTGCTGAAAAACTTCCGTGCTCAACCACGCGGGCGAAGAGTGCCATGTCATTCAGATCAGTCACCAGCCAGACCTCAATTGTTTCATTTATGGAACAGTAATGCTCATTTTTACCCACTACTGATCATTATTGATGCAAATATACTGAAAGTCACTCGTTGGACAAATTGTCCGGCTTTCACAACAACGCCAACCCGAGGAGCGCGTCCATGACTACCAAGGTACTTTGTATTAATTCCAGTTTCGGCTCAGATTCAATTTCGCGAAGCCTGATTAACGAGTCAGTTGAGAGGCTGACGAGCAACAACAAGGATATTGAGGTGACTTTCCGAGACTTGGCTAACCAACCACCGGACCACCTGACAGCAGAGGTTTTTGCGCTGATCAACGGTTTTCAAAAGCCGACAGATAAACGCCAGCAACATCTGATAACGGAAACCGAGTCCATGTTGCAGGAATTCCTTGCTGCTGAAATCGTTCTGGTCGGTGTTCCCATGTACAACCTCACTGTTCCCAGCACACTGAAAGCATGGCTCGACAGAATCATGCGAGCCGGGATTACGTTTCGTTACACCGAAACTGGCCCACAAGGTTTGGCGGGAGACAAACTGGTTGTCGTGGTAGCCAGCCGCGGAGGTGTCTACAGCACGGGGCCGGCGAGCGACCTGGAGTTTCAGGAGTCCTATCTCAAAGCGGCTTTCCAATTCATGGGGGTCGACCAGGTGAACATCGTATTGGCAGAGGGTACCTCCATGGGTCCCGAAGGCAAGTCACGAGCCAGGCAGCTGGGTGGTCAAAGTCTCGACAGCGTTGTCACTGAACTGATTGCCGCAGAGGCCTGAGTTACAGCAAGAACCCAAAGGAGCCAGCCATGATTACGATTGACCACACCGTTCTGCGGGTTTTCGACACCGCTGCTTCACTGGTCTTTTACCGAGACATCCTGGGTTTCTCCCATGAAGGACAGACCGGGCCGTTTGAAGTCATCAGAGTCAATGATCAATTCACACTGGACCTCATTGAAGACAGACCCTCTGATGTCATTCATCTGGCCTTTGCACTGGAGCGCCCTGACTTTGCAAAGGTCTGGCACCAGCTCCGCCTGTATGACATTGCCTTTGGCAATGCGCCGCATGATCGAAATGGCGGAACGCCCGGGCGTTGGCCAGGTGCCAGAGGGTATGCCGATGCGTTGTATCTGGATGATCCTTCCGGCCATATCATCGAACTCAGACACTACAGAGAAGTCGCTGAAGAAAACCAGGCAGGTGCATCATGAAAAACTACCTACTCGATCAGTTGGGTTTGATCTGGCAACTTCAGAGCCTAAACTGCAACTGCAGGGCTGCGGACCCGGTGTCATATTCGACACGATCGCTGCCAGATGTCCTGGTGGAGGAATACAGCGTTGTCAGCCCAACGGCCAGGTGACGATTGAATTCATAGCCGCCACCCAGTGACAGCCCGGGGCCATAGGCCGTGTCCAGTCCGGATCCCGAGACATATCGGACACTGCCCACACCCAGTGCCAGCGCCCCGTACCAACCCGGCGCGCTGTTGTTCTCATACCTGGTCAGACCCACACCGTTAAGGCCATGTGCCATATACTCGTCGGTCTCGCTGTCGTCCCACCAATGCGCTTCCCGGTGCCAATAGAGTGCTACCTGATCGGTCAGGTGCCCACCCAACTTGAAGATGGTCGCGACGGAGGGTGCTGCATTGTCTGCATCACCCAGTGCATTGCCGTCTCGGTCGTAACCTGACAGGCCCAGCCCTACAGAGCCGGCAAGATAGAATTTGCGCCGTTCACGATCACTGGAATAGTGATCTGACTTGTCCTGGTAACCCCTTTTCCCGTCGCTGGCCTGGGCTGCCGAACCGAGCAGAATCAGGCTTGTGCTCAACAGAGTTACCCCGCCCAGGCAGAACCCTCGGCGCACCTGGCTGAGTTGACTTGTGTGTCGTACCACCCGCATGTCTTTCGCTCCTGTACTTTGAAGACAGGAGTCAGTATTCACCAGAGCTGTTGATCGCAAACAGCCAATGCGACGAAAGGTCACCATGGCAGACTGAATGGTTACTGTGCGGGTTGAACTGCTTATCCCTTGTTCCCGGCATAGTTGATCACCCACTGGACGCCCAGCTTCCGTGACAAGTTGCTGCCGCTTCCGTCAAGGTCCCTTAAAAAAGCTGCCAGTCTATGGGTGGCTGCCCCGTCGCATGCAACCAGGTGTTGGCCTGCGAAAAGTGCTCGCAGCCCATAAAACCGCGGTAGGCGGACAACGGCGACGGGTGCGGCGCTTTCAGTACCAGATGCCGCTCTGTGTCTACACCCGCAGCCTTGCGCTGCGCATAGCTGCCCCAGAGCATGAACACCAGATGCTCGCGCTCACGCGCCAGCCCATGCACCAACTGGTCGGTCAGTGTCTCCCAGCCCTGGTTGGCATGCGACCCGGCATCGCCGGCCCGCACCGACAGCACACTGTTGAGCAGCAGGACGCCCTGCTCGGCCCAGTGCGTCAGGTCTCCATGATCGGGAATCCGGAAACCGATATCATCGGCCAGTTCCTTGTAGATGTTCTGCAATGACGGCGGCACCCGCACGCCCTGCGGCACCGAAAAGCACAGCCCCATGGCCTGACCCGGACCGTGGTAAGGGTCCTGCCCGAGAATCACCACCCGCACCTGCTCCGGTGCTACCGCCTCCAACGCCGCAAAGCGCTGCTCTGCTGGCGGAAACAGGGTCTGCCCCGCCGCCACCTCCTGATCCAGAAAGGCGGACAGATGCTGCGCCTGCTCCGAGCGCAGAAAATCCTCGGCCAGAGGACGCCAGGCGGCAGGGAACTGATCGGCGATGTGGGGCATGGCGGGCTCACTGTGTCTGTCTCATCTGATCGCACAGAGTCTACTGGGCGAGCAGAGACTTCGGAAGTCGGAAGTTAAAAGTCATTAGTCGACGGTAGACAACAGGCAGACGAGGTACCGTTCGTGAAGCCGCCGGAAGTGGGTGCCGGGTGAGCTGACCGTCTGCGGGCCAGGGATGGCCGCAGTCGAGCTGTCAGGGACAAAATTGCCGGGAGCAATTTTGCATGAGCGCAGCGAGCCCGAAGGGTCAGGCCCAGGGACGGGCCTGATACGACGCATTTTGCGTGTCTGATCACCCGGCACCCACTTCCGGCGGCAACTGGACCAGTGCCTATTTCCAATTTTCCACCCCATTTTCCACCCCCTTAATACCGTCGTCCACCCTCTATGGAGCTGTCGTTTGACTACCATCAGGTTATTGTCCTCCGAATATTCAAGGATACCGTCATGACAACCCAGACCCGTTCGGCCAGTTCGCGCAAGGCACCGGCCACATCCAAGGCGCTGCAACAGAAGATTCTGCATCACCTGCACACCACCCAGGGCACCTACCCGGAAAAAGCCTCAGCGCTGGCCTGGTGGGAAGCCACCGCCGCCGCCATCAACGAGTTTGTCATGGCCGGGCTTACCGACACCCAGAAGACCCACTCCCGCTATGACACAAGGGCCGTGAACTATCTGTCCATGGAGTTTCTGATGGGCCGGCTGTTGTCGAACAACCTGCACAACCTGCATCTGTTCGAGACCACCGACAAGGCCCTGGCGGCACTGGGTCAGAACCTGACCGACATACTGGAACAGGAACCCGACATGGCGTTGGGCAATGGCGGCCTGGGGCGGCTGGCGGCCTGCTTTCTGGACTCCCTGGCCACGCTGAACTACCCGGCCGTGGGTTATGGCATCCACTATGAACACGGTCTGTTCGAACAGCATTTTCGCAATGGCCGCCAGATCGAACGTCCGGACGACTGGCGCGAATACGGCAACCCCTGGGAAGTCTGCCGTCCGGAATCGGTGCAGCAGATCAAGCTGTATGGCTATGTGGAAACCGTCTATGAAGACGGTCGCGCGCGCAAGGTCTGGCATCCGGGGCGCAATATCAAGGCCGTACCCTGGGATATCCCGGTGGTGGGCTACAACGGCGCCAATGTGAATATCCTGCGCCTGTGGGAAAGCCGCGCCACCGATTTCTTCGACTGGGATGTGTTCAACGCCGGCGGCTATGTGGATGCCCAGATCGAACAGGCGGAAGCCGAGGCGATTTCCAAGGTGCTGTATCCGAACGACGAAACAGAAGCCGGCAAGGAACTGCGCCTGATCCAGCAGTACTTCTTCAGTGCCGCCTCACTGGCCGATATCGTGCGCCGCTACCAGCGTGCACACGGCGATGACTGGACGCAGTTCCCGAAGCTGGTGGCCATCCAGCTCAACGACACCCACCCGGCGGTGGCCATTCCCGAACTGATGCGGATTCTGATCGACGACAAGGACATGGACTGGAACCATGCCTGGCAGCTGTGCCATCAGGTGTTCTCCTATACCAACCACACCCTGTTGCCGGAAGCGCTGGAAAAGTGGGACCTGCATCTGTTCGAGAAGGTGCTGCCGCGTCATCTGGAACTCATCTACGAGATCAACCACCACTTCCTGACCGAAGAGGTGGAACAGAAGTGGCCGGGTGATGATGGCGTCAAGAGCCGCCTGTCCATTATTGAGGAGGGTGCCCGCCGCATGGTTCGCATGGGACACCTGTCGGTGATCGGCTCGCACCGGGTCAACGGGGTGGCCGAGGTGCACTCCGAACTGGTGAAGTCGGACCTCTTCCCCGACTTCCATGCCCTGTGGCCGCACAAGCTGACCAACGTCACCAACGGCATCACCCCGCGCCGGTGGCTCAAGGCCTGCAATCCGCGCCTGGCCGAGCTGATTGACCGCCATGCCAGCAAGGACTGGCCGGTACGGCTCGACAAGCTGCAGAAGCTGACCGATCTGGCCGATGATGCCCGCTTCCAGAATGCGTTCATGAAGATCAAGCACGAGAACAAGGAAGAGCTGGCCGATGTCATCAAGGCCCTGACCGGCATCGAAGTGGACCCTGGCGCCATCTTCGACATCCAGATCAAGCGCCTGCACGAATACAAGCGCCAGCACCTGAACCTGCTGCACATACTGGCCCTGTACCGACGCCTGCTGGAGAACCCGGACCATGACATGGTGCCGCGCGTGTTCATTTTCGGTGCCAAGGCAGCGCCCGGCTATCGCCTGGCCAAGGACATCATCTTTGCCATCAACAAGGTGGCAGACCGCATCAACAACGATGAACGCGTCGGCGGCAAGCTGAAGGTGGTCATGCTGCCCAATTACCGGGTCAGCCTGGCCGAGAAGATGATTCCGGCAGCCGATGTATCGGAACAGATCTCGACTGCCGGCAAGGAGGCCTCAGGCACCGGCAACATGAAGCTGGCCCTGAACGGCGCGCTGACCATCGGCACTCTGGATGGCGCCAACATCGAGATTGCCGAAGAGGCCGGAGAAGACAATGTCTTCATCTTCGGGCTGACCGTGGACGAGGTAAAGGCCCTGAACAGCCGGGGCTACAATCCCTACGACTACTATCTCAATGATGCCGAGCTCAAGGCCGTCGTGGACTGGCTGGATACGGACTATTTCACCCCCGGGCAGCCAGGCGCCCTGTCTTCCATCAAGCACAGCCTGCTCGATGGCGGCGACCCCTTCCTGGTACTGGCCGACTTCCGCAGTTATGCCGAAGCCCAGTTGAAAGTGGATGCCCGATACCGTGACCGGAAGGCCTGGGCGCGCAGCGCCATCATCAACACGGCCACCATGGGCAAGTTCAACTCGGACCGATCCATTCAGGACTATGTGGACCGCATCTGGAAGCTGAAACCCTACCCCAGAGACAATGCGTGAGGACTGCAGCAAAAAAGTTCAACTTTAATGTTGCAAATAATTCTCATTTAGATTAACTTGGGTCTTGTCGTGATGCCTGATCGCACAAGGACACGCGGTTGGTAAACGGGTCTGGCCTGCTGTGCCCTTGCCGCACTGCATCAGGCTCTTCGCCAGGGATGGCGCACCTCTGAAATCGAAATTTAGCGGCCCTGCTTCGGCAGTGGCCGCTTTTTTTGTGCGTCTTTCACCTGAAACAGGGCCTGACGCTGTCGCGCATCTAGAGATACCCGCCGTACTGCACGCAGAAGCGCTTGTTTTCATGATAGGGGAAAACATCTTCCAGATGGCCGGCGGCCAGGCGCTGCTGCAGCCCCTGCCAGTACTCCGGGGTCAGCAGCTCACCATGGACTTCCATGAAGGCTTCGCGCGCCGGGTTGCCGCCCAGCAGAAAGGGCCCGAATTCTTCCGGGAACACGTCGTTGGGCCCCACCGAGTACCAGGGCTCACTGGCCATTTCCTGTTCCGGCGTGGTGGCTTCGGGGATGCGGCGGAATTTGCATTCGTCGAGATAGCACACTTCGTCATAGTCGTAGAAGATGACCCGATGCACCCGGGTCACACCGAAGTTCTTGTGCAGCATGTCGCCGGGGAACAGGTTGGTACCGGCTATTTCCCGGATTGCCAGGCCGTAGTCCAGCATGGCGGCACGGGCCTGGTCCGGCGTGGCCTGGTCCAGATAGATGTTGAGCGGAGTCATGCGGCGCTCGATATAGAGGTGGCCGATGATCACGTCATCGCCCTCGATGCTGACCTCGGCCGGCGCCACCTCCAGCAGGTGGTCGATCAGGGCCGGCGAGAAACGATGCCGTGGCAGGGCGACGTGCCGATATTCCAGGGTGTCGGCCATGCGCCCGGCGCGGTCATGCTGCTTGACCAGTTGATACTTTTCCTTCACACCGGCCTTGGTGTTGTACTTGCTGGGCGCAAACCTGTCCTTGATGATCTTGAACACATAGGGGTAGGACGGCAGCGTGAACACGGCCATCACCATGCCCTCGATCCCGGGCGCGACCACGAACTGGTCGGCGGTCTCCTGCATGTGATGCAGCAGATCCCGGTAGAACACGGTCTTGCCGTGCTTGTGCAGCCCCAGCGCGTTGTAGAGTTCCGACTTGCGCTTGTGCGGCATGATTTCACTGAGAAAACGCACATAGGCCGAGGGCTCGGCCGCATCCACCATGAAATAGCTGCGCGCAAAACCGAACACGATGCTGACATCTGAGGGGTCCATCAGCAGCGCATCGATATAGACCTGATTGTTCTCGTTGATCAGCAGGGGCACCACACAGGGCTGGGTGGCCTCCTTGCTGACGATGCGGCCGACCACATAGGCCGCCTTGTTGCGCAGAAACAGCTTGTCGAGAATATCGATGCGCAGGTTGTCCTCGGGTCGGATGTCCACCGCCGACTGCTTGTAGAAGCTGTCGCGCAGCCGCTCGATATCCCGCCCCAGGTCTGCAAAGGGCTGCTGCAGCGAAAAACTGTTCAGGATGGCGTCGATATTGGCCTCGAAGCCGTCCATGCGCGGGTAATAGCTGGTATAGGCATGACTGTCGCGTACTGCCAACAGATCATCCGCATAGGATTCCACAAAGATGAATTCGTTGTGGTAGTACTGGCGCTCGAACAGCTGGCAGAACACCGAGTTGTAGAACGATTCGGCCAGCTCCGGCTGCTGGTGCTGCATCATCAGGCGCCGGAACTGCTTCTTGACCCGGCGCCAGAGCTCGGTATCCACCTGATCCATGCACGGATGCGCCTGCTGCAAGGCCGCCACGGCCTGATTGACGCTGTCGTCATACAGGTTGATGCGGGCTCTGTGATCCGCCTGTGCCGCCTTCCAGTCCGCCTGCTCGAAACGGGTCTGGGCCTGCTCGGTGATGGCGCGAAAACGCTCGTAGTGGTGGTCGAACCCGGCCAGCATCTGCCGGGCGATCTGGCGCTCCAGCGGCTCCGATCCTTCAGCGGCAGGGTCAGGGGATGGTGACGTATTGAAGCGGGACATGATGCACCCGTCTGCTCATGGCTGTTTGATCGCAGTGTACCACCGCCCATCCGTGATGACAGACGGGATATCATTCACCCCGTTTATAGCCAGTATGCGGCATGACAATTGGCCTCAACCCGGTCGCTGCCGGTAGGCTGCATCACAAACAAGAAGGGGTGTTTCCATCATGACCGACCGCATTCAAAAGGGTGATCTCGAGATCGCCACCCAACTGCATGACCTGCTGGTACAGGAGATCATTCCGGACACCGGCGTGGAACCGGAGCAGCTCTGGTCCGACCTGACGCAATTGCTGAATGACTTTGTCCCCCGCAACCAGGCACTGCTGGCCCGGCGCGAAGATCTGCAGCGCCAGATCGACGGCTGGCACCGCCAGCACCGGGGCAGCATTGACGCCGCGACCTACCGGGCGTTTCTCACCGAGATCGGCTATCTGGAGCCGGAAGGCGACGATTTCGCCGTCAACACAACTCAGGTCGACCCGGAGATCGCCACCCTGGCCGGGCCTCAGTTGGTGGTGCCGGTGCGCAACGCCCGCTTTGCCCTGAATGCGGCCAATGCGCGCTGGGGCAGCCTCTATGACGCGCTCTACGGCACCGATGTGATTGCCGAGGACAACAGCGCCGACAAGAGCACCACCTACAACCCGGTGCGCGGCGACCGGGTGGTGGCCTGGGCGCGGGACTTTCTGGACCGCCACTTCCCGCTGGCCTCGGGGTCACATGCCGAGGCCACCGCTTATCAGGTGGCAGATGGCCAACTGGTCATCCGCCTGGACAATGGCGAGCAGAGTGGTCTGCAGGCGCCGGAGCAGTTTCGCGGTTACCAGGGTGCGACCGACCAGCCCGCAGCCTTACTGCTGCGCCACCACGGCCTGCATGCAGAAATCCTGATTGACCCCGAAGACGCCATCGGCGCCCGCGATGCTGCCGGCGTCAAGGATATCGTGCTCGAATCCGCACTGACCACCATTCAGGATTGCGAAGACTCGGTAGCCGCCGTGGATGCGGAAGAAAAGGTCGAGGTCTACCGCAACTGGCTGGGCCTGATGAAAGGCAACCTGACGGCCTCGTTCAGCAAGGGCGGGCGCACGGTAACCCGGCACCTCAATGAGGACCGCACCTATACCGCGCCGGATGGCAGCGAACTGACCCTGCCCGGCCGTTCACTGATGCTGGTGCGCAATGTCGGCCACCTGATGACCAACCCGGCCGTGCTGTACCGGGGCCGGGAGATTCCCGAAGGCATTCTGGATGGTGTGGTCACCACCCTGGCCGCGCTGCATGACCTCAGGCGCCTGAACCGGCTGCGCAACAGCCGTGCCGGCTCGCTGTACATCGTCAAACCCAAGATGCACGGCCCGGATGAAGTCACCTTCGCGGTGGACCTGTTCGCCCGCATCGAACAGATGCTTGAGCTGCCGGCCAACACCCTGAAGATCGGCATCATGGATGAAGAACGTCGTACCACGGTCAACCTGAAGGCCTGTATCGAACGGGCCCGGGAGCGGGTCATCTTCATCAACACCGGCTTTCTGGACCGCACCGGTGACGAGATCCACACCTCCATGGAAGCCGGCCCCATGGCCCGCAAGGCGGACATGAAGAGCCAGCCGTGGATCACCGCCTATGAAAACTGGAATGTGGATATCGGCCTGGCCTGTGGTCTGCAGGGCCATGCCCAGATCGGCAAGGGCATGTGGCCCAAGCCGGACGAAATGGCCGAGATGATGGCGACCAAGGCCGGGCATCCGCAGGCCGGTGCCAACTGCGCCTGGGTGCCCTCACCCACCGCCGCCACCCTGCATGCCACCCACTACCACCAGATCAATGTAGCGGCTGTGCAGAACGAACTGCAGTCGCGCCCCCGGGCCGATCTCGGCGACATTCTGACCATTCCGCTGCTGGACCGCGAACTGAGTGCCGAGGAGATTCAGCAGGAACTGGACAACAATGCCCAGGGCATACTCGGCTATGTGGTGCGCTGGGTCGATCAGGGTGTAGGCTGCTCCAAGGTGCCGGACATCGACAATGTCGGCCTGATGGAAGACCGGGCCACGCTGCGCATTTCCAGCCAACATATCGCCAACTGGCTGCATCACGGCCTGTGCACCGAGGCACAGGTCATGGCGACGCTGCGCCGCATGGCCGCTGTGGTGGATGCCCAGAATGCCGGCGACCCGGATTATCAGCCCATGGCCGCCGACCATGACGGTTCCGTGGCCTTCCAGGCTGCCTGCGAGCTGGTCTTCTCCGGTCGCCAGCAGCCCAGCGGCTACACGGAGCCGGTGTTGCACCGGCGCCGTCTGGAACTGAAAGCAGACAGTTGATCAACGCAAAAGGCGCCCACAGGGCGCCTTTTGCGTTCAGGGTGACAGCCCACTGGCCCGCAGGCTCTCCACCGCTTCGGTGACCTGTTGCCGCATCCAGATATGGGCGCGGTCGTGGTGCAGCAGCGGGCTCCAGACCATCTTCAGCTCGGCTTCGGGAATCTTGAACGGCGGCTTGAGCAGAGTCAGTTCCGGCCAGTTGCGATACAGCTCGGCAATACGCACCGGCACCGTGGCAATCAGACCGGCACTGGTGGCCATGTGCATGGCCACATGATAGTCGCGCGCAAACAGCTTGATGTGGCGCCGATAGCCCAGTTGCTCCAGGCTGCGGTCCACCCAGCCCATGTTCTGCACATCCGCCAGATTGATGCCCACCCCGACGCCGTAACCGGTTTTGTTGACCCATACATGGTCCGAGGTCAGATAGCTCTGCAGATCGAACTTCTCCACCGCCGGATGCCCGGAATGCAGCACGCAGCAGAACCGGTCCTGCCACAGGTTCTTCTGATAGAACGACAGCGGCAGGTCATCGAACATGTTGATCGCCATGTCGATACGGCCATCTTCCACATCGCGAAAGTCCACATCGCTGGGCGTCATGATGTCCAGAATCAGGCGGGGTGCCTTCTGCTGGATGCGGCTGAGCAGTTCGGGCAGCAGCGTGGTGGCGGCATAGTCGCTGGCCATGATGCGGAAGATGCGGGATTCGGTACCGGGAGAGAACGCCTCGTCCGTCTGCAGCGTCGATTCCAGCTGCATCAGGATTTCGTGGATGACCGGCTGCAGACTGAGCGCCCGCGCGGTCGGTTCCATGCCTCTGGACGTGCGCACCAGCAGCGGGTCCTTGAACATCTCGCGCAGGCGTTTCAGGCCATTGCTCATGGCCGGCTGGCTGATACTCAGACGATCTGCCGCCCGCGTGACATTCTTTTCGCGCAGCAGAACATCCAGATAGACCAGCAGGTTCAGATCGTGACGGGAAATATTCATCGGCGTTATACCGAACATAGCAAAGGACAATTTCCGACACTAGCGGGCCGAGCGTACCGTGGCAAGCATACAACGAAGACGGCAGCCATTGAGGCTGTCCCAGTCAACAACCGACGGCAGATCACACTGACCGTTGACCGACAACAACAACGAGGCATTCCACATGACACACTCAACCAGCCAGACTGCCCGCGCTCAGCGCGAACTCGAGATCAAGCGCCTGCAACAGGACTGGGCCGAAAACCCACGCTGGAAAGGCGTCGAACGGCCCTACAGCGCGGCCGACGTGGTACGCCTGCGCGGCAGCGTGCAAACCGAACACACCCTGGCCCGCCGTGGTGCGGAAAAGCTGTGGGATCTGGTCTACAAGGGCCAGGCCAAAAAGGGCTATGTCAACTGCATGGGCGCGCTGACCGGCGGCCAGGCCATGCAGCAGGCCAAGGCCGGCATCGAAGCCATCTACCTGTCGGGCTGGCAGGTCGCGGCAGACAACAACAGCTCCGAGACCATGTACCCGGACCAGTCGCTGTATGCCTATGACTCGGTACCCACAGTGGTGCGTCGCATCAACAACACCTTCAAGCGCGCCGACGAGATCCAGTGGAAGAACATCTGCGACGGCAAGATGAAGGAAGAAGACGCCATCGACTACTTCCTGCCGGTTGTGGCCGATGCGGAAGCGGGCTTTGGCGGCGTACTGAACGCCTATGAACTGATGAAGAACATGATCAGCAACGGCGCTGCCGGCGTGCACTTCGAAGACCAACTGGCTTCGGTCAAGAAGTGCGGCCATATGGGTGGCAAGGTGCTGGTACCGACGCAGGAAGCGGTGCAGAAGCTGGTATCGGCCCGCCTGGCAGCCGATGTGATGGGCGTGCCCACCATAGTGCTGGCGCGCACCGATGCCAACGCAGCCGACCTGATCACCTCCGACTGCGACCCCTATGACCAGCCCTTCATTCAGGGTGAACGCACCGCAGAAGGCTTCTACCGGGTCAATGCCGGCATCGAGCAGGCCATTGCGCGCGGTCTGGCCTATGCGCCCTACGCCGATCTGATCTGGTGCGAAACCGCCACCCCGGACCTGGATGAAGCCCGCCGGTTTGCCGAAGCCATTCATGCTCAGTTCCCCGACAAGCTGCTGGCCTACAACTGCTCGCCGTCGTTCAACTGGAAGAAGAATCTGGATGACGCCACCATTGCCAGGTTCCAGCAGGAGCTTTCGGATATGGGCTACCGCTACCAGTTCATCACCCTCGCCGGTATTCACAACATGTGGTACAACATGTTCGATCTGGCCTGGCACTATGCTCAGGGCGAGGGCATAAAACACTACGTGGAAATGGTGCAGGAACGCGAATTTGCAGCTGCCGATCGGGGCTACACCTTTGCCTCGCACCAGCAGGAAGTCGGCGCCGGCTATTTCGATGATGTGACCACCGTCATTCAGGGCGGCAAGTCATCCGTAACTGCCATGACCGGCTCTACCGAGGAAGCCCAGTTCGCCCGCGAGGCCTGATCTCGCGGCGCTGAACGGGCCGGAGATTCCCGTCACTCCCGCCACTATTGGGGCAGCCTGGCTGCCCCTTTTTTGTCGGCGTAACGTCGACGTCCCACTTGACCTGCCCGCAGGCCCGATCTAGCTTCACTACAGTCAGTACCGGCTTCCGGAGGCGGAACATGCACTACACCGACACCGCACAGGTTCACTGTCCCTACTGTGATGCCCTGCAAACTCTGGTATTGGACCCCTCCATTCCCGAGCAGGAATACACCGAAGACTGCCAGACCTGCTGTCAGCCCATGGTGCTGGCGGTGCATCTCGACCCCATGCATGCCCCCTATGTGGCAGCACGGCGCGAAGACGACGTGCACAGCCCGGGCGACTGACCCCGGCTCAGCGCCGCAGGTTGACCACCCCTTCCTCCACCGCACTGAAGGGAAAGCGCCCCATTTCCGGCAGACCGGTCTGCAGATCGGTCTCGAACGACAGCCCATAGTCCAGGGGCTCCCCGTCGATCAGGGCCTGACTGAGATTGCGCCCCACCTCGGTCAGTGAAATCGACAGCGGCAGCTCGATCAGACCGCGGCCCTGCTCCTGCAGACGCACGCGCTGACGCCCGTCACCGCCGGCCACGCGCTGGTTGTTGAGTGCAAATTCATAGGAAAAGCGATCGATCACCAACTCGAAAATATTGGGGTTGTCGACTTCCAGAGTCAGCAGCAGGTCGGCGCTGCTCAGTGTCAGCCGATCCAGCCGCAGGTTGGAGGCCCGGATACTGGGCAGGCGGGGAATCGGCACCTCGCCCGAGATCGACGCTGGCACCCGCCGCTGCCCGGCCACCGGAATATTCACTGTCATGCCCGCATCCACCCGGTACTCCAGAGACTCCCGGCCACGCAGGCCGGAAACGAGCTCCATGGCTTCGGCAAAATCCAGCCGCAGCGGCAGCATCACCTCGGTGGCCGCACCGGCCGCCAGTGACGCTCCCTCATCCTGCCGGCCGTCCAGCACCGCAGCGTCGTTGACCGACAACTGATAGTCCAGCGCCCCCAGCGCAATGCTGAACGCATTGGGATTGCTGACTTCAAACCGCGTCTCCAGACGCGCATCGGTCGGCGTCAGGCCAACCAGTTGCGAACTCAGCACCCGAAACTCCGGATCCTGCCAGGTGGTTTCCTGGAGCCAGGCACAACTGCCCAGCCCCAGCAGCACTGCGGCCCCTGCCACGCTCGATATCCTGCTCCACACCATGCTGGTACTCCCTGCCCATTCCTGTATTGAGCAAAGACTAGGCACTTTCCCCGGCCCCGTCTATAAAGACTTGTTTACAGCGTGCGCCAATCATCATTACGCCACCAATTGACGTTTACGTTAACGTCAATTAGCGTGAATCCATATTGCCTACACTAACAATGATCTGTGCCAGCCTGAGCACTGTCGGAGGCGCCGGATCAGTTCGATGGTTAAGCGATCGTCCGCAGCAGGGATGCTGCGGTCGAAGGCCCCAGGGACGGGTTCACGCCGTTCGCGCAACCATCGGACTGATCACAGGCGCCGGAACACTGGCTCGGGCACTGCTGGCACTCACAAGGGTTTGCACCATGAGTGATCCACTGCGCATCGTCACCGCCGCCAGCCTCTTCGACGGCCACGACGCCGCCATCAACGTCATGCGCCGCCTGATCCAGGCGCGCGGCTGCGAAGTCATCCACCTCGGCCACAACCGCAGTGTCGATGACATCGTCAAGGCCGCCCTGCAGGAAGACGCCGACGGCATCGCCCTCAGCTCCTACCAGGGTGGCCACAACGAATACTTCCGCTATCTGGTCGACCGCCTGCAAAGTGCCGGTGCCGACCATATCGCCGTCATCGGCGGTGGCGGCGGCACCATCACCCCCGAAGAGATCAGCGCGCTGGAAGACTACGGCGTGGACCGCATCTACCACCCCAATGACGGCCTGAAACTGGGTCTGCCAGGTATGATCGACGATGCCGTCGAACGCATAGAACAGAAACGCCGCCAGCGTTCGGACACACTGGCCGCCGACGCCCATGAAGACCTGCAGAAGGCGCGCCTGCTGTCACGCATCGAACAGGGGCTGGAAGAACCGACCAGCAGTGACCGCCCGGTGCCCACCATCGGGCTTGCCGGCACCGGCGGCGCCGGCAAGTCCAGCCTGACCGACGAACTGGTGCTGCGCTTTGCCACCAGTTTTCCTGACCGCCGCTTTGCCGTGCTGGCCGTCGACCCCACACGCCGGCGCACCGGTGGCGCGCTGCTCGGCGACCGCATCCGCATGAACTGCCTGCGCCTGCCCAACGTGTTTTTCCGCAGCATGGCCACCCGGCGCCAGCACCTGTCCACCAGCGAAGAACTGAGTGACGCCATCACCACCCTGTGCCAGCAGAACTTTGACCTGGTATTTGTCGAAACCGCTGGCATCGGCCAGTCCGACAGCACCATTGTCGATCTGGTGGACATACCGGGCTATGTCATGACCCCCGAATACGGTGCCGCCAGTCAACTGGAAAAGATCGACATGATCGACCTGGCCGACTGGATCGCCATCAACAAGTTCGACCGCAAGGGTGCCCAGGATGCCCTGCGCGACGTGCGCAAGCAGTGGCGCCGCAACCGGGTGGACTTCGAGCGCCCGGATGAACAGATCCCCGTCTATGCCACCATTGCCAGCCACTTCTCCGACCCGGGTGTGAACCGGGTGTTCAACGGCATCTGCCGGCTGGTGGCCGAACACAGCGGCCGTGACTGGCCGGGCGATCTGCCCGAGGGTGATCCGCAGGCGCATGTGCTGATTCCCGGCCAGCAGCAGCGCTACCTGGCCGAAATTGCCGAACAGGGACGAGGCATCCGTGATGACCTGCGCCAGCAGGCCGAACAGGCGCGCCAGGTGCAGTACCTGTTCGAAAGCCTGCACCTGCTGGGTGCCGAACTCGAATCGCTGCAGCCGGCAGACCCGTCCGCCCTGCCCGCGGGCCAGCAGGCACTGGCCCGGCGCTACAATGACGCCCTGAACCAACTCCAGCCCGAGGCCCGCGAGGCCCTGAGCACCTGGGACGACCGCATGCAGGCGGTACAGGCCGACACCTTCGAGTACCAGGTGCGTGACAAGACCATCAGCGGCGACAACTACCGCGAGACACTGAGCGGCAACCGCATCCCGAAAGTCGCCGCCAACCAGACCCGGGACTGGGGCGAACGGGTCTGGTTCAGCGGCCAGGAAAATCTGCCCGGCCACTTTCCCTACACCGCCGGCGTCTACCCCTATCGGCGCAGCGGCGAGGACCCGACCCGGATGTTCGCCGGCGAGGGCCCGCCGGAGCGCACCAACCGCCGCTTTCACTACCTGTCGAGGGGGCAGCCGGCGGCACGGCTGTCCACCGCTTTCGACTCCGTCACCCTCTATGGCGAGGACCCGGCCGAGCGCCCCGACATCTACGGCAAGGTGGGCAACAGCGGCGTCTCCATCGCCACTCTGGACGACATGAAGAAGCTGTATTCGGGCTTCGATCTGTGTGCGCCCACGACCTCGGTGTCGATGACCATCAACGGCCCGGCGCCGATGATTCTGGCCATGTTCCTGAACACTGCCATAGACCAGCAGGTGGAAAGGCATCTGAAGGCGTCCGGCGAATGGCCGCAAGCCGAGAAAACCATCCGCCGGCTGGTCGGCGACCAGCCCGTGACCTATCAGGGGGAACTGCCGGAGGGCCACGACGGCCTCGGGTTGGGGCTGCTCGGCGTGACCGGTGACCAACTGGTGGATGCCGAGACCTACCAACGCATCTCGACCGAGACACTGAAGCAGGTGCGCGGCACTGTGCAGGCCGACATTCTGAAGGAGGATCAGGCGCAGAACACCTGCATCTTCTCCACCGAGTTCGCCCTGCACCTGATGGGCGATGTGCAGGACTGGTTCATCAACCACGGCGTGCGCAACTTCTACAGCGTCAGCGTCAGCGGTTACCACATTGCCGAGGCCGGCGCGAACCCCATCACTCAACTGGCGTTCACGCTGGCCAACGGCTTTACGCTGGTCGAGTACTATCGCGCCCGCGGCATGGACATCAACCGCTTTGCGCCCAACCTGAGCTTCTTCTTCAGCAACGGCATGGACCCGGAATATGCCGTGATCGGCCGCGTGGCCCGCCGCATCTGGGCACGGGCAATGAAATACCGCTATGGCGCCGACGCTCGGTCACAGATGCTGAAGTACCACATCCAGACTTCCGGGCGCTCGCTGCACGCGCAGGAAATCCAGTTCAACGATATCCGCACCACGCTGCAGGCCCTCTATGCGCTGTTCGACAACTGCAACAGCCTGCACACCAATGCCTTCGACGAGGCCATCACCACGCCCACCGAAGCCAGCGTGCGTCGGGCTGTGGCGATCCAACTGATCATCAACAAGGAACTGGGGCTGAACCAGATCGAGAATCCGCTGCAGGGCGCCTCAGCCATCGACTACCTGACCGATCTGGTGGAGGAGGCCGTCTATGCCGAGTTCGAGCGCCTGAACGAACGCGGCGGCGTGCTCTGTGCCATGGATGCCATGTATCAGCGCAGCAAGATTCAGGACGAATCCATGGTCTATGAACACAAGAAGCACAGTGGCGAGCTGCCCATCATCGGCGTCAATACCTACCAGGCGGGTGACAACAGCGAGGCAGAGCAGACCGTCGAACTGATGCGCTCGACCGATACCGAGAAAAAACAGCAGATCGAACAGGTGCAGCGCTTCCGGCATCAGCATCAGGATCAGGCCGCAGAGGCCCTGCGCCGCCTGGCCGACGACGCGCGCGCCCGGCGCAACCTGTTTGCAACCCTGATGGACACCGTCAAGGTGGCCAGCCTGGGCCAGATCAGCCACACCCTGTACGAAGTGGGCGGAGAATACCGGCGCAACATGTAGTGCCGGTATGACGCCCTGGCCTGAAACTGCGCTAAAAAGCCTGTATAGGGCCTGCTCTGAGGCCGCACAGCCTGTTACAGTAGCGGCACAGGGGCAGTCTCAACATTCAGGTTCGTGCTTGCGGGTGGATCAGGTCTTCAATATCAACATAACGGGTGCCGGAAAGCAGTTCCGCGCTGCATGCTGGCTTTGCCTGCTGATGCCGCTTTGCCTGTGGCTCACCCCGGCCCAGGCGGAGACCCGCTTCGAGGCCACCACGGACAGCACCCTGGACATCACGGCCTCGGTGGCCAATGACCTGGTGAACGAATGGCGCCAGGCGCTGGACAACTATCGCCGTGACCTGCGCCAGGGCACCCAGGTCGCCAACCGACCGCTGTCGCAGCAAAGTGCCGAGATGACCATACTGGCCGAGCACCTGCGTGCCGCCGGCTACTACAACCATGATATCCAGCCGCGGCCTGAAGAGGGCTACAGTCGTCTGCGCTACCGGATCAATCCCGGCCGCCGCTTCACCGTGCGCCAGGTGATCTGGGACTGGCCGGAAGACCTGGAAACGGACCTGGTGGCAGAAAACAGCCTGCAGGTCGGCCAGCCGCTGGTGGCCCGCGAGATTCTCGATCTGCAGAACAGATTGCGCCGCGAGATCCAGTCCAGCGCCTGCTACCGGCGCGTCAATGTGCGCTATGAACTGTCGCTGGACCGCGCAGCCAATGCGGGCGACCTTCGCTTCTACATGGAGCCCAGCACCCAGGTCACCATTGCCGATGTGATCATTGAAGGCACCGACGAGGTCCGCAACTCCTATGCCCGGCGCCTGACTCAACTCGAGCCCGGCGAGTGTTTCCAGCGCCCGCGGCTGGACCGGGCGCGCCTGAATCTCTATGAATCCAACCTGTTCGCCCGCGTTGATGAAAACATTACCGAGCCGGATGAAAACAATCAGGTCACCGTCACCTACCGGGTTCAGGAGCGTTTTCATCGCACACTCAAACTGGGTGGCGGCTATGACACCGATGCGGGCCCGGGGGTCAACGCCGAATGGGTGCACCGCAACTTCAGTCGCCGGGGTGAACGCCTGGTGCTGGACACCCAGATCAACTTTCTGTCACAGGCCGTCGGCGCCGCGCTGACCATTCCCAGGCGTCGCCCCGAGTGGCCGCGCCTGACCGTCAGCACCCGCCTCGAGCGGACTCTGTTCGCCGAACAGCGAACCTATTTGTGGCAGAAAGGCCTCAACCTGGAACAGAACCTGACCGACAACTGGGTCGGCAACCTGGGCCTGGATGTGCGGTCGTCCTGGACCACCACCGATGAGGGTGTTGTTGACTTCGAACAATGGCTGGCCATCCCCGCCACCGTGGTGCGCGATACCCGCAACGACATGCTGGATCCGCGCCGGGGCAGCCGCACGCTGGTGGGCTTCACCCCCAACTTCTCGCTTGCCGGCGGCCAGCCGCACTACGGTCAGGTCCGCGCCAGTTGGCGGGGCTATTGGGCTCAGACCAGCTCCATGACTCTGGCCGCTACCACCGAAGGTTCGACGTTAATGGGCCTGGGCGATGAACTGGACCTGGATCAGCTGTCGGTCACCGAGCGTCTGTATGCCGGCGGTGGCGGCAGTGTCAGGGGCTGGCCCTTTCAAGGCATAGATCCCACAGATGGCGGCCGTACCCGCGTGTTGCAGAGCGTCGAACAGCGCATCCGCTGGAGTGAGCGCTGGGGTACCGTGGGCTTCGTGGATGTGGCCTGGCTGTCACGCAGCCGCATGCCGGACTGGGACGACCCCTCGGCCGGTGCCGGTATCGGCCTGCGCTACTTCACCGACTTTGCGCCCTTGCGCGTGGATGTCGGGTCGCCGCTGCCGGACTGGGGCTCGGAGTGGCGGTTCTATTTTAGTATCGGGCAGGCATTCTGATGGGCTTGCTCTGGACGGCCATTATCACCGTACTGGGTCGGGCGCTGCGCCGGCTGGCCCTGATGCTGCTGGTCACTGCGGCCCTGCTCACGGTAGTCCTGGTACTGGCTCTGGGGACCAGCACAGGCCGGGTCTGGATTGCACATCAGGGCCTGCTGCTTGCTCATACACAGCTCGACTGGACCATTGATATCAGCGGCCTGTCCAGCCCGGCGCTGACCGAGTGGCAGGCTGAACGCATACGCGTATTCCCGCCGGGGATGGATGAAGCCGCCATCCGCGTGGACGACCTCAATGTGCGCTACCCGCTCAACCAGTGGGAACTGGCGTTCACCATCGAATCACTGACCGCACGTCGGGTCACGGTGGATCTGGAGCGCCTGCGCCAGATCGACCCCGGCCCGCCGCGTGAAGAACCGCCGCTGACCGAGGTGCCCGACCCCATTGAACTGAGCGGTTTCGGCATCTGGCTGGACCATCTGGAAATCGACGAGCTGCGCCTGGTCGACGCTCAGGGTGATGCCCTCAGTGGCCGAATGCACGGGGCTCTGGCCTGGCCGGAGCTGAACCGGCTGCCGGTACTGAGCCTCGATTGGCAAGACGAAGAACAGGACCTGCTGCGCCTGGCGGCCCAGCCATCGCCCGATGGACAGCGCTGGCTGCTCAATGGTGACCTGACCCTGCCTCCGGGCACCTGGGCGCACGAGCTGACCCAGTGGCCGGCCGATGAAGCGCTCAGCGCCCGCATGAACCTGGTTGCGGACTTGCCGGGTCAGGCGCTGCAGATACAGGAGATCGCCTTTCCCTGGCAGGGCCACGCCATCGAGCTGAGCGGCAATGTGGCGCATGACCGGGGTATCTGGTCACTGCACGACATACTGCTGCAGGTGGACGAGCGGGAGAGCTGGCTGGAAGGCCATCTGGGCCCGGAAGGTGCCCGCTTTGAGGGCGCTCTGAACCTGCCGGTCAGTCTGGTCAGACCCTTTCTCCCGGACGCGGTGGCTGACCACACGCTGGACCCGGAGGACATACTGACCGCGGAACTGCTGTGGCCCGAGGACGGCCGCTGGACCCTGCTGGCCGGCCTGACCACCCGCTGGCACGAGCAGCCTGCACGCATTTCGCTCGATGCGCGGGGCCAGATGCTGGCGGTTGATGTAGTGGATGCGGTAGCCACCGTGGGCGACAGTCGACTGCACCTGAACGGCTACTGGCATCTGGGACGCCATCAGGGTGCACTTGATGTCAACGGGCGCATCGCGGGCGACATCGCAGCACCCTACTGGCAGGATGCGCTGTTTACCGGCGGCGAACTGAGTGGCACCCTGACCGGCCAGGGTCATGACGATCAGGGCGCCATCAACTGGCCGCAATGGCAAGGCACCCTGACCGCAGGCGGCCAGCTCGATACCAACACCGGCCTGGGTACCCTGCCCTGGACCGGCACTGCCGAAGCCGAATTCATATTCCCCCACCTGACCTGGGAACAGCTGTCGCTCAGCCTGAATACCGGGCCCGGCAGGGCGCAGATCGACAGCGCGGGCAGCTACGATCTGGACAGCCGGCAACTCGACCTGGACTGGCAGCTCAATGACGTGCCCGTGGCTCCCATCGCCGATGCCTTCATGGACTGGCCGGAGGATCTGACGGCCACCCTGTCCGGCACCGGGTCGGTGGCGGGGCCGGTTGTCGACCTCACAGGCGAGGCACATCTTGAGGGCAGGGGTCAGTGGCATGGCAGCAACTGGGAGGCCCGGCTCGATGCACCCCTGCTCTCGGCCAACCAGGCTCTGCTGGAAGACTTCAGCCTGCAATGGCGAGACAGCCGCATACAGGCCTCCGGGTCTCTGCGCCCGGAATCGGGCACCGCCTGGCAAGACTGGACAGGACAACTTGACGTGGCGCCGCTGGAAATCAGTTTTGCCGATGCCCGCGTCGCCCTGCCCGACTGGCCGGAGCAACTGACAGAGGGTCGTATTGTCTCCTCGCTGTCGGCGCGCGGGCGATTGGGCGACCCCACCGTACTCGCCCAGGCACGGCTCAATGCCCAGTATCAGGGCAGCAGTCTGACCGGCTCGTTCAACTGGCAGGCCGATCAATTGCAGGCCGACCTCAACTGGCAGGACCGTTTCGTTACCCTGGAAGGACAGGGCCGACCCTGGGAACAGGGGCGCTGGCAGGTGCGGGCAGAGCGCCTGCACACTGACGACCTGTCGCCCTGGATGGAGCTGCCGCCCGAACTGCTGGCCGCCGACCTGACGCACCGCCTTGATCTGGTGGTGGAGGGGCATCTCACCGAGGCCGAGATACAGCTGCAGACTCACCACCAGGGTCGGTGGGAGGACGATCCTCTTAGTGCGCGCTCTGATCTGACGCTGCAGTGGGCAGACGGCGCGCCCTATATCTGGACACTGCATGACCTGGGACTGGACTGGGGCTCAGCCCGACTGCGCGCAAGCGGCAGCAGCCGCGAGGGTGACTGGCTGCCCGAGTTGCTGGACGTCAGTCTCAACGACTTTCCTCTGCACACCTTCCTGCCGGCGCCGGATGACTTCCATGCCTATCTCTCGGGTGATGCCAATCTTGATGCACGCTGGCCTGAATGGGGCCTGGATGTACAGCTTGCAATCGAAGGCGAGCAGGCAGCGCAGGCACTGACCGGCCGCATCGATGCCCAGGCCAGCGGCCGCGACCTCGAGCCGGAGCGGATAGAGCTGACCGAGATGGATGTGCGTATGGGCGATGGCCTGGAAATCACCGGCTCCGGCGGCTTCAGCGACAACCTCTGGGACCTGGCACTGGACTGGCGCGGGCTGCAATGGGCGCCACCCACCCAGGCCAGCGCCGGCGGGCCGACCATTGATACCCCATGGACCGGCTCCGGCGCGCTCCGCCTCAGCGGTGAGGGCGACGACCCCGATATTCAGGCCCACACCGAGTGGTCCACACGCTGGGAGGCTCAGGGCGATCAGGAAACCCTGGAGCTGGCATTCGGCAGCCAGCTGTATACAACGGATGATGCCATAAGCCTCACCAGCAGCCTGTCCAGGCCGGGCCGCAACCTGATGGAACTGGGTGTCGAAATGCCCAGAGAGCCCTGGCTGACGCGCCTGGACACGCCCTGGGAGGAATGGACCGCAGAAGCCTTCTGGTCAATTGACCTGCGCGGCGAAGAGACGCTGTACTGGCTGGGCCAGGACCAGTGGCAGATCGCCGGCGATTTCAGCGGCCAGGGTCACGTTACAGGCGCTCTGGGCAACCCCGATATCGACGGCAACCTCAGTTGGGAGGACGGCAGCATACGCTTTCCCGATGTCGGGGCTGAGCTGGATCGGATTCAACTGAACCTGGCAGCGACCAATCTGAACGAAATCACCGTCGATGGCAGCGCGCGCGCGGGCGACGGCACAGTCGACGTCGGCGGCAGCCTGGGCCTCGAAAACGGCACCCTGTATTCCGACCTGCAACTGGATCTCGATCAGGCTGCCCTCCTGCAGCGCCCTGACATCCAGAGCCTGGCCTCCGGTCAGTTGACGCTGACCGGAGACTGGCCCGACCTGCTGCTGGCCGGCGACCTCAGACTGATCGGCCTGACAGTCAATATCAATCGCCTGGCCGGCCCCTCGGTTGCCCAGTTGGAGATCCACAACGAACAAAACGGCAACGGACTCAACGGCGATATACCGCTGGCCCTTGATATCGGCATACGCACCGATGGTGTGGCCACGATCCGCGGCATGGGTCTGGACGCCAGACTGTCCGGAGAACTCCGGATCGGCGGCACCCTGGCCGAACTGCAGTCCGATGGCGCCCTGACCATAGAGTCCGGCACCTTCAACCTGCTGGCCCGTCAGTTCCAGTTGCAGGAAGGCCAGGTACGCCTGATTGACGAGTCCATCGACCTCTATATCGTGGCGGTCCACCAGCGCGGGGATGTCATGATCGAGGCCACCATCACCGGCAATGCCGAACAACTGCAACTGGCTCTGCGTTCCGAGCCTTCGCTGCCCGAAGACGAAATTGTCGCCCAGTTGCTGTTCGGCAAGACCGTGCAGAACATGACACCCTGGCAGGCCCTGCAACTGGCCAATGCCATCAACCAGCTGCGCGGCGGGGACAGCCTCGACCTGCTGATGGCCACCCGGGATACTCTGGGTCTTGATACCCTGGAGATAGAGGCCGGCGAGGAGGAGGGCGAAGCTGCGACCCTGCGCGTGGGCCGGTATCTGAACAGTCGCGTCTATCTGGAAGTGGATACCGATCTGAATGAAGATCGGGACTGGGCCGGCACCATAGAGGTGGAACTGACCCCCAATCTGAACCTGGAAACCCGCACCGGTTCAGGCGGACGCAGCGGTGGCCTGGAATTGCGCTGGCGCCGGGACTACTGACCCGTTCCGGGTGTCCGCCTCAGGGCCGCCCAAATAGCCGGTTCGCATTCTGCTCCAACACCAGCGCCAGCTCGTGATATTGCTGTGGGTGGTCCAGTCCTCTTAGCTGACACAGCATCCTGAACACGGAGGGAATCTGCAACGGGCTGTTGCGCACACCCTGAAAACCACACAGCGGCATGTCCGGCCCATCCGTCTCCAGCACCAGCGCAGCAGCCGGCAGCGCCGCAACTGCGCGCCGGGTGCGGGCCGCACGCGGATAGGTAATCACCCCGCCCAGACCGAGATGGAGCCCCAGGCGCCGATATTCCTGCGCCATCTCCGAGCTGCCACTGAACGCATGCACTACTCCGCCGCGCTCAGGTGTCACCCGCTTCAGGGCCCGTACCAGTTCATTGTGTGCACCGACCTGATGCAGGATGACCGGCAGTTCGAAATAACGCGCCAGTTCCAGTTGGGCTTCCAGCAGTTGAAGCTGCCGCTCCATGTCCCCGGCCGGGCCATGCAGGCCGATCTCGCCAACGGCCACCGGACGATGGTGGCGCAGCATCTGCTCCAGCTCCTGCAGGTGTTCCTGCCGGTGCTGGTCCAGAAACCAGGGGTGCAGGCCAAAGCCATACTGCAGTCGAACCGAGTCGTGTTGCAACCCGGGCAGATGCGCCCACTGGACAGCCGACACTCCCGGGATCACGATGCGGTGCACCGCACGGCGACGACATTCGGCCAGCAGGGCCTGCCGGTCCGCATCAAAGGCAGGGAAATCAAAGTGACAATGGGTATCGGAAAAACGGAAACCGGTATCCGCCATGGCGGTCACCTCCTGCACAGAGTCGGCCCCGGGGTCAGGGGGCGCGGCGGGTCAGACGCTGCTGGGTGTCGATCAATTCGCTCGGCGTCACCAGCTCTACCCCAGCCTCTTCCAGCAACGGCAGCACCCAGGACAGAAAGTCGATGGTCTCGGGGTAGGGATGCCCGATCATGATCACCCAGCCCTGACGCTCCATGATAGCCAGCGCCCGTTCAAACTGCTCGGTAATAAAGACGTCAGTCTGTTCATGGTCCAGAAAAATATGGCGCCGCAGCGCCGGCACTCCGGCAACGCGGGCCTGGTCATAGGCAATACTGCGCGGACTGGTCAGGGAGTCGATGAAATAGAGGCCGCGGGCATGGAGCTCTTGCATCACCACGGCCATCGGCTTCTCCTGCTCGGTCAGCAGGCTGCCGGTATGGTTGTTGAGTCCGCTGGCATGCGGTACGTCATCCAGAGCCTCGCGCAGCACAGCACGCCATTCGGCCTCGTTCATGTCCACGGTCATGCCCATGGGTCCCAGCGGCAGACGGCTGTGGTTGTCCATGGGCATGTGCAGCATCACCTCGCGGCCCTGCGCATGCGCCATCTCTGCCAGTTGGGTGCTGTAGGCCAGCCCGGGCAAGACAGAGAACGTCAGGTTGCCCGGCAGGTTGATGGCCGCCTCACCGAGGCGGCGATTGTTGCCGAGATCATCAATGATGATACTCATGCGCGGACCAGGGCCGGATTCGGCGCTGCCCCAGGGTGCCAACGCCAGCAGCACGGCACCCAGGAGACCGGCACACAGCCTCTTGCCCATGGCAGTCACAGGGCCTGCAGAGCTCAATTGCGCTGCAGAATGGACCAGCCTTTCAGCATGTTGAGCGCCTCGTACAGCTGGAAGTCACGATTGATCAACTCTTCCTCTTCGACTTCCGTCGGGTCTTCGTCAACCCGTTCCGACAGCGTCTGCAGGTGACCTCGCAGGTCACGCTCACGCCGCAGCGGTGCATCGTCCACCGCAAACTGACCCTGACGTACGACCAGATCCGGCGTAATGCCCTGCGCCTGGATATTCTGCCCCGCCGGCGTGAAATAGCGCGCCGTGGTCAGCTTCAGAGCACTGCGATTTTCCAGCGGCAGTACCGTCTGTACCGACCCCTTGCCGAACGTCTGTGTACCCATCACAACGGCACGACCATGGTCCTGCAGGGCACCGGCGACAATCTCGCTGGCCGAGGCAGAGCCACCGTTGACCAGCACGATCAGGGGCAGGTCGGGATAGGCTGTCGAGCTGCGCGAATGATAGCGGTGCGCACTGTCCGGAATACGGCTTTCGGTGTAGACCACCAGTTTATCGGACAGGAACACATCGGCCACATCCACCGACGCATTCAGCAGCCCGCCCGGGTTGTTGCGCAGATCCAGCACCAGGCCGCGCAGCTCACCGCCATACTCTTCTTCCAGAGAGGCGATTTCACGCGCCAGATCACGGCCTGTATTCTGCTGGAAGGAGCTGATGCGCACCATGCCATAGCCGGGTTCCAGCATGCGGCTGCGAATCGAGGTGACCTGAATGATGGCCCGCTCTATGGTTATTTCCAGCGTATCGGAACCGCGCATGATGGTCAGGGTAATGTCGGTACCCGGCTCACCACGCATGACATCGACCGCCTGATTCAGCGTCATGCCCTGCACCGACTCGCCGTCCAGGCGCGTGATCAGATCGCCGGACTGCACGCCGGCATGGTAGGCCGGGGTGTCATCAATGGGCGATACCACCTTCACCAGGCCGTCCTCCATCTGCACTTCGATACCGAGCCCGCCGAACCGACCGGAGGTCGACTCCTGCAGGTCGGAGAAGTCTTCTGGCGTCAGGAACGCAGAGTGCGGATCCAGCCCTGACAGCATGCCGTTGATGGCATCACGGATCAGGTCTTCGTTGTCCACTTCATCGACATAGGCGCGCTTGATGCGATCAATCACCTGCGCCAGCTGGCGGATTTCTTCTACCGGCAGCGAGCTGCTGATTTCGGATACATGCCGCTCTGCATAGACTGTCGAGCCCACACCAATGGCGAACCCAAACAGCAAAACCGCCAGCAGGCTGACAGCCGAACGTGTCTTGAAAATCATTCACTTCTCCCCATTCTGCGGCTGCCTTGCCGGTTCTGTT
This sequence comes from Natronospirillum operosum, assembly GCF_004768465.1. Lineage (GTDB taxonomy): Bacteria > Pseudomonadota > Gammaproteobacteria > Pseudomonadales > Natronospirillaceae > Natronospirillum > Natronospirillum operosum. The sequence continues at coordinate 47,507 of NZ_SRMF01000005.1, read as the reverse complement.
CCGGCGGCGCATATCCGCCACTCTGGTACTTTAACGCGCCAGCCAATCCTGCGGATTGGTTGGCTCGCCTCGATGTCGGACCTCAAAATACAGCGACGGCTCCGAAAACCCGCCGGTATCGCCGACCTGGGCAATGATGTCGCCACCGCGTACCCAGTCACCCACGCTGCGTTCCAGCACCTCATTGCGACCATAGAGGCTCAGATAGCCCTCTCCGTGGTCAATAATCATCAACAGACCATAGCCTTTCAGATAGTCTGAAAACACCACTCGCCCGTAATGAATGGCCCGCACCGGACTGCCGGCATCCGCAGCCACCAGCATGCCGTCGGACACCAGATTCGTACGCTCATTGCGTTGACCATAGCGTAACCGGACCGACCCCTCAACGGGCCAGCCCATCTGACCCCGCAAATCAGCGAACGGAATATCGTCATCACCGAACTCGAACTGGTCTATGGCCTGTTCGACTTCCTGCAACAGTGCTTCCAATTCTGCCCGTTCCGCTTCCTTTTCCGCCACGGCTTCTTCCTGCGTTGCGATTTCATCAGCCAGTCGAGCCACTACCTGCCGACGCTCATTGCGACTTTGCAGCAGGCTGTTGTTCTCTTCCACCAGCCGACTGTTCTGTTCTTCCAGATCCTGCTGACGCTGCTCGATATCACCGGTCACTTGCGCCAACTCAGTCAAAGTCTGTTCGTAGGCCCGCAACTCTGCCACCTGAGCAGCGTTAAAGTATTGGTAAAAGCTCATCATGCGCTGCCCCTGTGACAGCGAATCAGGCGCCAACAGCGCTTTCAGGGGCGTCTGCTGCTGACTCTTGTAGACCGTCACCAACAGGGTTTCGATGTCATCGGCCTGCGCCTGCCGCTGCGCCTCGAGCTCGGATTCACGGGTGCGCAGATCGGCCAACTCCGCTTCGGTGGCGGCCAATTCAGCCTCCACATTGGCCAGGCGCCGACGATTGTCGGCGATGTCACGCTCGGTGGCTTCCAGGCGCTCGGCCATGCGGCTGCGTTCGGCCCGGTTGCGCTCCAGACGCTGCTGCAGGGCCTCAATCTCTGCCACCAGGGCATCAACATCGGCCTGAGACACCGACTGTGCCTGCGCCACAGGCAGACCCAGCCCGATACTCAGCAGCACCAGCAACAGGTGCCGGCCGGCCCGACCGAGCACCCACCGCAACCGACTCGTTCGCGCCTCAGCCAAGCAGGTTGTCACCGGTCATTTCCGCCGGCTGCTCGTCACCCATCATGTGCAGCAGCGTCGGGGCCAGATCACACAGGCGGCCATCCTTCAGGCGGCCACCGCCGTCCTTGCTGACATAGACCAGGGGCACCGGAAAGACGGTGTGCGAAGTCACCGCGCCGCCGGTTTCCGGGTTAACCATCAGTTCCACGTTGCCGTGGTCGGCCGTAATCAGGCACTGACCGTCCACGTCGATAATGGCGTCGGTCACTTCCTTCAGCGCCCAGTCCAGTGTTTCCACCGCCTTGATGGCCGCGTCCATGTTGCCGGTGTGGCCTACCATGTCGCCATTGGCGTAGTTGCAGACCACCAGATCATACTTGCCGGAGCGGATGGCTGCGGTAAGCTTCTCGGTGACTTCCGGCGCGCTCATCTCCGGCTGCAGATCATAGGTGGCCACCCTCGGGGACGGCACCAGGATGCGATCCTCGCCCTTGTACTGCTTTTCTTCCCCGCCATTGAAGAAGAAGGTGACGTGCGCATATTTCTCGGTTTCGGCGATACGCAGCTGGGTCTTGCCCCGGTCGGCCAGGTATTCGCCCAGAGTGTTTTTCAGTGCGGTAGGCGGGTAGGCACAGGAGGCCTTGATGTCGGCCGCGTACTCGGTCAGCGTGACGAAGTCGGCCAGTTGCGGACGCACGCTGCGATCCAGATCGCTTTCGAGTGCATTGTCGACAAAGGCGCGGGTCAATTCACGCGCCCGATCCGGACGGAAGTTCATGAACACCACACTGTCACCGTCGGCGATCACCGCCGGGTCATCACCGCTGCGGATGGAGGTGGCCGGTACGAACTCGTCGTCCTTGTCCTGTTCATACGCAGCGTGCAGGCCCGCCACCGGGTCGGCAGCCACGATCTCGGCCTTGCCCTGAGTCAGCAGGTCATAGGCCTGCTGTACCCGTTCCCAGCGATTGTCGCGGTCCATGGCGTAGTAGCGGCCGATCAGTGACACCACACCCTGCACGCCCAGCGTGTCGGCGTGTGCCTGCAGGCGCTTGAGTGTGGCTTCCGCGCTGCGCGGCGGCGTATCACGACCGTCCAGGAAGGCGTGCACGCACACTTCGACACCACGCTTGGCGGCGACATCCATCATGGCGATCAGGTGATCTTCATGACTGTGCACACCACCGGGAGATGCCAGACCCAGAATATGGACCTTGCCACCCTTTGCCCTGGCGGCCTCTACCGCATTCACCAGTGCTTCATTGTGCGGAAACTGACCGTCTTCGATGTCCTTGGAGATGCGGGTGAAATTCTGATAGACGATTCGCCCCGCTCCCAGATTCATGTGCCCGACTTCCGAATTGCCCATCTGTCCCTCGGGCAGGCCCACAGCCAGACCGGAGGTTTTGACCAGAGCGTGCGGATACTCGGACCACAGTCGATCCCAGGTCGGCGTATTGGCCTGTTCAATGGCATTGGACTTTGATGTTTCGCTGTAACCGAAGCCGTCCAGAATAATCAGGGCGACCGTTTTTTTCTGTGCAGACATAGTGACCTCTGCTCCCATGCGTTAGCTCAACTCCCCCGACCAGATTCATGGACACTTCAAGGCAGGGCAGTCTCTGCCAGCGTCCCGCTGATTCTGTAGTTGTCTCGGGGCATCCGCAGCCAGCGGCCTGACCAGGCCATGCCGACACCCGTGGTCATTATTGTCTGTATGGCATCAATGAAATCGGTTTGAGGGGGATTTCCACCACGCATTCTACTAGCATTACGGCCATCTAGCGAGTGGCGCCAACTGATCGAGTCGACAGACGGCGCCTGATCAACCGGACTCGAGGCAGTGGGGATGATGGCGCCGAACTGTTGGTGTATACTCGCCGCTCTTCGCCGCAAGCCTGAGACTTTGAGTACCCGAGATGCTGGAATTTATCGATTTTGTCAGCCAGAACTGGATCCTGGCCACCCTCTGGGTAGGCTTTCTGGCCTGGGTCATCCTGTCGGAAACCTCGCGTGGCGGGCAAGCCCTGACGCCGCAACAGGCGACCAACCTGATCAACACCCAGGACGCCATCGTGGTCGACGTCCGCAAGCCGGAAGACTACAGCAAGGGCCACCTGCCCCACGCCATCAGCATTCCGGCCGCCAAGCTGAAAGATCGCATTGGTGAACTGGACAAATACAAGGGCAAGCCGGTCATTGTAGTGTGCCAGGTCGGACACAGCGCCGGTGCCTCCGGCGCCGAGTTGCGCAAGGCCGGTTTCGACCCGGTATATCGCCTCAAGGGCGGCGTCATGGAGTGGCAGAGCAGCCGCATGCCACTGGTAAAAAGCTGATGGCAGGCACGCCTGCCGTTGTGCTGTACACGACCCGCATCTGCCCGTTCTGCATGCGCGCCAAGCAACTGCTGCTCAGCAAGCAGGTGGACTTTGAAGAGCGCCCGGTCGATAACGCCCCGGCGCTGCGAGCGGAAATGACGAAAAAGGCAGGCAGCCGCACCGTGCCGCAGATATGGATAGGCGACACTCATGTCGGCGGCTGTGACGAGCTGTTCCAATTGGAAAGACAACAACGACTCGACGACCTGCTGGGTCGCACACAGGAGTGAACTATTATGGCCGAAGAACAACCCAAGACCCGATTTGGTATTCAGCGCCTGTTTACGCGCAACACTTCCTTCGAATCACCCAATGCTCCGCAGATTTTTCGCGAGCAGTGGAAACCGCAGATCAAGGTGGACCTGAACACCAAGTCCACCAAACTGGCTGATGACGCCTATGAAGTGGTGATCCGGGTGACGGTGACCGCCAAGCTGGAAGAAAAGACAGCCTTCCTGGCCGAAGTAGAGCAGGGCTGCGTTGCCTCCATTGCCGGCTTCGATGACAAGCAACTGGATCAGATGCTGGGGGCCTATGTACCCAGCCTGCTGTTCCCCTACGCCCGCGAAACCGTCGACAACATGGTCGTCAAGGGCAGCTTCCCGCCCGTCATGCTGGCCCCGGTCAACTTTGACGCGCTGCACAAGCAGCAGAAAGAGAAGCAGGCGACCGGCGGCAACGCCGAAGCCGCGCACTAGGAAGCCTGCTACTCGTGCAGGTCCGGCCTCGCCAGAGGTCGGGCCCGCCGCTCCGTTCAAGTCCGACCGCCCCCGATCTCCTCCCGCCCCCCTCAGACCTCTGACGCACCAAACCAGTGCACTCATGCCGATCGCCCCTCCCACCGCCGTACGCACCATAGCGCCCTGCTGGGCCTGAGCCTGCAAAATCTGACCATGCCGACCTGTTCTGCCCGCTGAGAGCGCCACAACGGGCCTTGCACCCATTCAGTGCATTGCCATGGTGCAGGGCTGCACCATAATGGTTCAATATCAGGGAGCCAGGGGCACCGGAAAGCGTTTCTCTGCCCTGACCGCAAGCCAGAGCTGGCGCTGGAGAAAAACGGGCACTGTCCTGACCATGCCTTGCGAAAACCCCATATACACTGCCCCCGAGGTCTCTGACGAAGCCTGTCGGCGGGCCTGAACTGCGGTCGGCAACGGCGGAAAAAGAGTTCAGCCAGAGGTCTGGCACAGCGCTTGCTTTGATTGCCCACAAGTGGTGCAGGCAGCCTTCCGGGAGCCGCATCAGGAGTGTAACGTCAATGGCCCGGCCTGGGGCCCAAACAGTCGAGAGGCCTGTATTATGTCAGAGAAGACTCTGAAACTGATCAAAGACAATGACGCCAAGTGGATTGACCTGCGCTTTACCGACAGCAAGGGTAAAGAGCAGCATGTGACCATTCCAGCCAAGGGCGTCGATGAAGAATTCTTCGAAACCGGCCAGATGTTCGATGGTTCGTCCATCGCCGGCTGGAAAGGCATCAATGAATCCGACATGATTCTGATGCCTGATGACTCCGCATCCGTTATGGATCCGTTCACCGAAGACAGTACCGTCATCGTGCGCTGCGACATCGTTGAGCCGTCCACCATGCAGGGTTACGAGCGCGACCCGCGCTCAGTCGCCAAGCGCGCTGAAGCCTATCTGAAGTCGACTGGCCTGGGTGACACTGCCTTCTTTGGTCCGGAACCCGAGTTCTTCGTATTCGACAGCGTCAACTGGCATGTGAACATGCAGGGTGCCGGCTACTCCATCGAGTCCGAAGAAGGCGCCTGGGCATCAGCCGACAAGTTCGAAGGCGGCAACATGGGTCACCGTCCGCGCGTCAAGGGCGGCTACTTCCCGGTACCTCCGGTCGACAGCCTGTACGATGTTCGTTCTGCCATGTGTGATGCCATGGAAGCCATGGGTCTGGACATCGAAGTGCACCACCACGAAGTCGGCAATGCCGGCCAGTGCGAGATCGGGGTCAGGTTCAATACCCTGGTCAACAAGGCTGACGAAGTACAGATCATGAAGTACTGTGTGCACAATGTGGCGCACGCCTACGGCAAGACAGCCACCTTCATGCCCAAGCCGCTGGTGGGTGACAACGGTTCCGGCATGCACGTTCACCAATCTTTCTGGAAAGACGGCGTGAACCAGTTCGCCGGTGACAAGTACTCCGGCCTGTCGCAGACAGCCCTGTACTACATTGGCGGCATCATCAAGCACGCCCGTGCCCTGAACGCCTTTACCAATGCGTCCACCAACTCCTACAAGCGTCTGGTACCCGGCTTTGAAGCACCGGTCATGCTGGCCTACTCGGCCCGCAACCGCTCTGCCTCCATCCGTGTGCCCTATGTGGCCAGCCCGAAAGGCAAGCGCATCGAAACGCGCTTTCCCGATCCGACCGCCAACCCCTACCTGGCCTTCGCAGCGCTGCTGATGGCCGGTCTCGACGGCGTGAAGAACAAGATCGACCCGGGCGAAGCGGCTGACAAGGATCTGTATGATCTGCCGGCAGAAGAAGCGCTGGAAATTCCGACCGTGGCCAGCTCGCTGGAACAGGCTCTGGAAGCTCTGAAAGCGGATCACGCCTTCCTGACCGAAGGTGGCGTCTTCTCCGAAGACATGATCAACGGCTATATCGAGCTGAAGGAAGAAGAAATCGAGCGGCTGCGCATGACTACGCACCCGGTCGAGTTCGACCTCTACTACTCCGTCTGATTGCTGTACCACAGACAGCCGGAAAAGCCCCGCTTTGCGGGGCTTTTTTATGCCTGTCCGGCAGCCCCTCCTATGGGCGCCATAGCGCATTGTTGCTATGCTACCGGTCATGAGCCCTGCCCCTGCCGACACCACCGTCCCCAACTATGCTGTTGCCATTATCGGTGGCGGCATGACCGGCCTGTCCATGCTGCGCGCGCTGCCCGAGTACTGGCGGGAACAGGCCATCCTGCTGGATGCCGCACCGCCGCCAGCCAGTAATGATGGCCCGCCCGGCCTTGACGACCGCGGTACGGCACTGAACCGGCGCAGCCTCGAAACCCTCGCAGGCTGGGGCTGCCTCGACAGCACGTTGGAGCAGCATCTGGGTCCCATCCGGCATATAGAGGTCAGTCAGCAGGGCTACTGGGGTCTGTCGTCGCTGTCAGCCGAAGATGCGGAGCCCGCCCTGGGCGCAGTAGCCCCCAACCGGCTGCTGGGGCAAGCGCTGTTGCGCATGCTGCAGGGCTCGGCGGCGGAGATTCGCTATCAGGTGCAGGTGGCCCATCTGGAAACCAGAGCCGACCATGTTCGGCTGCACCTGCAGGACGACAGCCAACTGACGGCACAGTTGGTCATACTGGCCGACGGCGGCCGTTCCGACCTGGGGCACCGGCTAGGCCTGCAGGGTCACCGGCACGACTACCGACAGGTGGCATTCACACTCAATATCGAGCGCGAACGTGCTGCCGAAGGATGGGCCTATGAGCGGTTCAGCAAGCAAGGGCCACGCGCCCTGCTGCCCCTGGCCGGCCGCCGCCAGACCGTGGTCTGGGTGGTGCCGCACCACCACAGTGAAGCGACGGCACAGTGGTCCGACGCCACCTGGCGCGAGCAACTGGAACAATGCTTCGGCTTTGATCAGGGCCGTATCACCGCCCTCTCCGCGCGCGCCCACTATCCGCTGAGCGCACATGCATTGCATGAACAGTTCCGGCCCCGACTGGCCGTCATTGGCAATGGTGCCCTGACCCTGCACCCGGTGGCTGGCCAGGGCTTCAACCTGCATCTGCGTTCACTGACTGCGCTGGGTCAGGCCCTGAACGCTGTGACCGACCCCGGCGACACCGACCTGCTGCGCCACTGGGCAGACAGCGTGCGCCCTGACCAGACCCGTGTGGCTGCGGCCTGTCACGGCCTGGTGAGTCTGTTTGCGCCGGAACTGTCCCCGCTTGCGCACCTGCGCGGTCTGGGCCTGCAGACACTCAACGCACTGCCTGGGGTCCGTCACCGCCTGATGCAGCGCGCCATGGGCTATCACTGAGGGAGATCGACATGAGCCTGGCGGAACCGGTGTCTACAGACATCCTGATTATCGGCGGCGGCATGGTGGGTGCCAGCCTGGCGCTGGGTCTGCGCCAGTCGCCCTGGCAAGTGGCTCTGGTCGACCCGCGTCAGCCCGACCCGGCGGCGCTGCCACCGGTGACCTCGGCAGAAGATTTCAGTGCCCGGGTCAGTGCCCTGTCGCCGCACAGCCAGGACTGGCTGACCCGGCTGGGGGTCTGGCCGACACTGCCTGCAGACCGACTTTCGCCCTACACCCATATGCAGGTCTGGGACGCCGAAGGCAGCGGCGAACTGGTCTTTGACCCGCAAGGCGCCGACCTGCACCGACTGGGTCATATCGTGGAAAACCGGGTGGTCGAGCAGGGGCTCTGGACGGCACTGGAACAATGGCCGGACCTGACACTGCTCAGCGGCTGTCGCGTGGCCGCCATTGAGCAGGCCGAGCCCGCGTCTCAGGGTGATGCCGAGCCCCGGTGGCGAATTCAGCTCGAGGATGGCCGGGAAGCAAGCACTCGCCTGCTGCTGATCGCCGACGGCGCCCGGTCGCCGACCCGCGCCATGCTGGGTTTTCAGACCCGCGACTGGAGCTATCAGCAGACCGCCATTGTAGCCACGGTCGAGCATGATCTGCCCCATGGCCAGACGGCCCGCCAGGCCTTCCACCGCGATGGCCCACTGGCGTTCCTGCCATTGGCGATGCCACATGCCAGCTCCATTGTCTGGTCGCTGGACGACGCGGCAGCGACATCCTTCCTGGCGGCAGATGCAGCCACCCAGACCCGTCGCCTGGCTGCCGGTCTGGGACACCGACTGGGCGCTGTAGGCCTGGTCGGCAGGGTGCATCATTTTCCGTTGCAGCAGCGCCATGCCGTGCATTACATCCACACCGGTGCAGCACTGGTCGGTGATGCGGCGCACAGCATTCATCCGCTGGCCGGTCAGGGGGCCAACCTGGGCCTGCGCGACGCGGCGGCGCTGGCCGACATCCTGCAGTCTGCGGCCACCCAGGGCCTGCCTCTGGAGGAACCTCTGTTGCTGCGCCGCTACCAGCGCGCGCGCCAGAGTGAGAACCTGGAAACCATGGCCGCCATGGAAGGGCTGAAGCGACTGTTCGGCAGCCCGCGCGCCGACCTGCATCTGCTGCGCAACCTGGGCCTGCGCTGGTTCAACCGGCAGCCGCAGCTCATGCGCGCCGCTATTCGCCGCGCGGCAGGGCTGTGAATCCGATCTGTCGCCAGGCCTCGTAAGCCACTACGGCCGCTGCATTAGACAGGTTCAGGCTGCGCCCCTGCGGCTGCATGGGCAGGCGTCGCCAGGTATCGGGGCGCTGTCGGCCGAGCACGGCATCCGGCAGGCCCCGGGTTTCGGGCCCGAACAGGAAGCAGTCACCGGGTTGCAGCTCGGCCTCGAACAGGGAATGCTCGGCCCGCGTGGTCAGCATCCAGATACGCAAGGGCGCTTCGGCCGTCAAAAAGGCGTCGTAACTGGGGTGCACCCTGACCTGCGCCCACTCGTGGTAGTCGAGACCAGCGCGGCGCAGTGCCTTGTCCTCCATCCGGAAGCCCAGCGGCTCGATCAAATGGAGAGAACAGCCCGTATTGGCGCAAAGTCGGATAATATTGCCCGTATTCGGTGGAATTTCGGGCTCGTAAAGAATGAGGTTGAACATGACCCCGGATGCGACTCCTATTGCCAAAACGGCGTGTTTATGGTTTAACGGTCAAGATTTTGTCATCTCGAACACAGTCAGACAACGAGAGGGAATCCAACCGATTTTTGTACCGCAAGTCTGTCATGCATTTGCCCGCCTGACATCACACAGAGCAATAAACGGAGGCAGTAGCGTCCGATGAGACGTTTATTCCGTAGTAACCCGGGCATTGTGGGCTGTGAAGCCAGAAGCGATCACTGGCTGCTGGCCCATGTTGTTCCGGGACGCCGGCCCAGAGTCGAACAGTTGCGCCAGATCCCGCAGCCGGCACTGTCTGCCGGCCACCTGCGTCAGTTGGCTGTCGACCTGCGCCTGCACAATGTACCCTGGGTCTGGGTATTGCCGCACGACCACTACCAACTGATGCTGGTGGATGTGCCGGAGGTCCCCGAGGAAGAGATTCATTCTGCCCTGCGCTGGCGCGTTAAGGACATCATCTCCTTTCCGCTGGAAGAGGCTGCCGTGGATACTCTGTTGCTGCCCACTGAAGCCTTTCGCGGGCGCAGCCGCATGGCGTTTGCCGTGGTTACCCGCCGCGACCAGACCGAGCCGGTACAAACCGCCTTCGGTCGCGCTGGCCTGCGCCTGCGCAGCATTGATGTGGCCGATACCGCCCTGCGCACGCTCAGCCAGCACAGCAGTCAGCATCCGGCGACAGCCATATTGAAGGTGGACCATGAACAATCCTTTCTTGATGCCAATTATCAGGGTGAACTCTGTCTGAATCGCAGTCTGTCGGTGACACTGGACGACCTTCTACAGGATAATGCCGAACCCATGACGGATCAGGACCTCCAGCTCGAGGCGCCCGACACCCTGCGCCGGGATACCCTGGCTCTGGAACTGCAGCGCTCCTTCGACTATTTCGAGACTCAACTGGGTCTGGGCACATTACAGGAGCTTCGCCTGGTGGCGGACAAGCCCTTGCCCGACGACCTGTTCGACTTTCTGAGCGACCGGTTCCGCTTGCAGGCAGGCCCGCTGGCGCTGTCCGATCATCTGGACTTCGGCCCGCAAACCGAGCTGGAGAATCACGATCAGTATGCGCTGGCCATCGGCGGGGCCTTGCAGTGGCTGGGGTCCGGAGGACGCCAATAGTGCAACGGATCAACCTCTGTACAGATCGCCCCGCCGGACGCCGACTCTATGCCGGCCATCTGATGCTGCTGCTGGCAGCGGCAGTCTGCGTGGCCGTACTGGTCACCCTGTGGCAGCAGCAGCAATACCATGAGCGCCAGCAGGTCCTGGCCGCAGCGGAGGCCGATGCCGAACGCGCCCGGGAAGAACTGGAAGCCTTTCGAGCGGCCTATCCGCAACTGCAGAACACGGAAGCCCTGGAAGCCGAGATCAGTGAGCTGGAGCAGCGGCGAACCGAACGACGTCAGTTGCTGACCAACCTGCAACGCAGCACCGGTGCCCGGCCCTATTCCTATCATGCCTTCCTGCGCACGCTGTCCACCCAGCGGCTGGACGGCGTCTGGCTGACCGCATTCAGCCTGGACAATCCGCCCGAGCAGGACCAGGTGAGAGTCAGCCTGCGCGGCCGGGCGGTGGCGGCGGAGCTGCTGCCCCGCTACCTGGATCGTCTGCGCGAAGGCGAGGCGGCCCGGCTCAGTTTCGACGTTCTGGATCTGGATCGGATGACCTCGGACACCGGCGAGTATCGGTTTGTCCTGGAAACACGCTCGGCCGAATCGGGCGAGCCCAGGCAGCCTCAGCAGTCTGCTCGCCCCGAACTGAACCTGCCGCTGGAGCTGGACCTGCCAGCGGAACTGCAGAGGCTGTTGCAATGATGCTCCATCTGCGTGCCTGGCTGTATCGCCTGAATAGCCAACTGGAGCGCCTGAAGCCCCGGGAAACCTGGATGCTCGCCATCACCATTACAGCCATCATCGGTGTGGCCCAGATCGGGGTCAGCACACTCACCGGCTGGCAGCCCAGCGACGATGATCGATACTATATCCGGCAACAGGAGCGACAGGCGCAGCAATTGCGGCAGCAGATCGACAACCTGCGCCGCGAGCGTGACAACCCGCAACAGGATCAACTGCAGGCCCGTATCGACCAACTGCAGTCGGACATTGCCCGTACCGACAGCAGTATCGCTGCCGTTACCGACAACCTGATCACGCCGGAGCAGATGGTGCGCGTACTGCGGCGCCTGCTGGAAGAGCAGAACGACCTCACTTTGCGCCGACTGCAGACACTGCCGGTCGAACGCAGTGAAACCAGCCGCAACGGCGGCACCCGCACCGCGGTATACCGCCATGGCCTGACCATGGAACTGGACGGGAGCTTCAATGCGGTAGCCCGCTATATTCAGGCCATCGAGAATTCCGAATGGCAGATCTATTGGCGTGCCATGCACTACGAGATTGACCGCTACCCCACCGGGCGGCTGCGCCTCACCCTCTATACGCTGAGCAATGCGGAGGGCTGGCTGGATGTCTGAACACCGGAATCATCACTGGCAAGCCGCCCTGCTGGCCGCCAGCCTGGCATCCGCTTTCGTGACCGCTGAAGAGCTGTCGGACCCAATGCGACCAACACCATCGCAGCAGGCCATTGATGCACTGCCGACCACTCCCGGCGCGCCGGCAGCGGAGGCCGAGCCCGCCTTCGATCCGGCACAATATCAGGTGCAGCAGATCTACCGGATGGCCAGCATTCGACGCGCCCAGATCAATGGCCAATGGCTGACGGTCGGTGACCCTCTGGGAGAAGCCGAGGTCATTGCCATCGAAGAAGCTGAGGTACTCCTTGACGTCGATGGGGAAACACATACCCTGAGGTTGCAGCGCAATCGGGCCACTTTCGAATTGCGTGCGCCAGGCCGCCCACAGAAAGACAACCCCTCTGAGGAGACTCGATGACGTCCTGTTACGCTACCCCGAGTTTCAGGCTCCGTTCCGGCCTGCCCTTGCTGGTATTGTCGTTGCTGCTGGCAGGCTGCGCCAGCAGCGGCAGCAATGGCCCGGAGCGCGAGACTCGTTCGACGCCGTCGGCGCCTGAGCGCATGGCGTCACAGCTGGATGAAGTGGTGCCTGACGCCCGTGCGCGCGAACCCGCGCCGGCCGCGCCACCGGAACTCGGCGCCATGCTGCTGGACAGCGCCCCCCAGACGACCAACCGCTTTGATGTGGCGGCCAGCGATGTAGAACTGGCCCAGTTTCTTGACGACCTGTCCGAGGTAGCACAAACCAATATCCTGCTTGACTCCAGTGTCAGTGGTACCGTCAGCCTGCGCCTGCGCGACGTCACCATCCGCGATGTGATGCAGGCACTGCAGGACCAGTTGGGCATTGCCTTCGAGCGCACCGACTACGGCTACCGGGTGAGCGGTGATCAGTTGCAGACGCGGATGTTCCGGGTCAACTATCTGGATATCCAGCGCAGCGGCCTGTCCTCGACCGGCATTGGCGGCAGCCAGATCGGCGGCGGCGAAAGCCAGGGCCAGTTGAGTACCCGCAACGAGACTGATTTCTGGGGCACGCTGGAAAGTACTCTGGGCATGATGATGGGTCAGGGCGGCGACCGACAACTGGTCATCAATCGCCAGACAGGACTGATCGTGGTCAAGGCCCCGCCAAGCGAATTGCGGGCCATCAGCGACTTTCTGTACGAAGCCGAGATCGCGCTGCAGCAGCAGGTGATCATCGAAGCACGGGTGCTTGAGGTGCGCCTGTCAGATACCTTCGAGTCCGGTATCGACTGGAGCATTCTGGGCCAGGATGTGGGTGATGTCAGTGGCCTGGATATTGGCGCCGGTGTGTCCGGCAACACCGGTTCCAATGACCCTGATTTGGGAGGCGCCTTCAATCTGAGCCTGAATCTGCGCAATTTCAATTCTGTTCTGAGCGCGCTGCGCACCCAGGGCGAGGTCGAGGTGCTGTCCAGCCCGCGGATTTCCACCGTCAACAATCAGAAGGCTGTGATCAAGGTGGGCAGTGAAGAGCAGTTCGTCAACGTCAGCTCGGTCGCCACCACCAGTGATGACGGCCAGCAGCAGATCAACCCCAACTTCTCGCTGCAGCCCTATTTCTCCGGCATCATTCTCGACGTCACGCCGCAGATTGCCCATGACGACCAGATCATTCTGCATGTGCATCCGTCCGTGGTTCAGGTGACCGCCTCTTCCCGCACCTTCACCATTCAGGGCGAGTCCTACAATCTGCCGGTGGCCAGTTCCTCCATCCGTGAAACAGACAGTGTCATCCGTGCCGACAATGGCCAGGTGGTGGTGATCGGCGGCCTGCTGCAGAACTCCATCACCAGCCTGCGCAGTGGCCTGCCGGGAGAAGGCGGAGGCTGGCTGCGGCGCCTGCTGGGCCAGGAGCGCACGACCAATGAGCGCACCGAGCTGATTATTCTGCTGCGCCCCGTCATTGCAGATGCCGACAGCTTTGAGGAAGATATACGCAACACATCCACACGTCTGTTGAACCGCTGACCATGTACGAAGGTTTTTTCGGCCTCAACCATGCCCCCTTCAGTCTGACGCCGGACACGGAGCGCTTTGTCAGTCTGGCCAGTCATCAGGCCTGCTTTGATGTACTGCGCTTCGCCATCGAGTCCAATGAAGGCTTTGTCAAGGTGGTGGGTGATGTCGGCACCGGCAAGACACTGCTGTGCCGCAAGCTGCTGCACCACCTCGACCAGCATGCGACTGTGGAGGACGGCGCCCAGCGTTTTATTCCGATCTATATTCCCAACCCCATGCTGAGCGCGCTGGGGCTGATGCGGGCCATTGCCTCGGCGCTGGATATCCCCGGCGCCGGCAGCATGCGGTATGCCGACCTGTTCGAATCCATTCAGCAGGCCCTGGTACTGCAGACCCGGCAGGAGTGCACGGCCGTTATCATCATTGATGAAGCACAGGCCCTGCCGCCGGACACCCTGGAAGCCCTGCGCCTGATCACCAATCTGGAAACAGAGACCCGCAAGTTGGTGCAGATAGTGCTGTTCGGCCAGCCCGAGCTCGATGTTGTACTGGCGGAACATCGCTTCCGGCAACTCCGCCAGCGTATCGGCTTCCATGCCCGCCTGGAGCCTCTGGCGTCGGAGCATGTGGGGCACTATGTGCAGGCGCGCCTGCAGGCTTCCGGCTACAACGGCATTCCGCTGTTCTCACCGGCGGCGCTGCGCCAACTCTATCGTCACAGCCGGGGCGTTCCCCGCATGCTGAATATCCTGTGTCACAAGGCCATGCTGTCGGCCTATGGCCGGGGCGATCGCCGCATCACCCCCAAAGACATCCATCGTGCGGCCGATGACACACCCGCCACGGCTGGCCGCCGCAACCACCGCGCCATCGCAGGGCTGGTGGCTCTGGCTGTACTGGCCGCACTGCTGGTCTGGCTCAATCTCAGCGGACAGGCGCCGACTGTTCTGGAGTGGCTGTCATGAGCAACCTGGTCTCGTCGGCGCTGCGGCGGCGCGAGAACGCGATCCCGCCGCCAACGGGCGAGCCGAAGGAAGCCCCCTGGGATCATGCCGATGACTGGTCCGAACCCAGGTTCAACCCGCTCGCCGGCGCCCGCTCCGAACGGCAATGGCCGGGTATGAGAATCACCATGCGCGCCGGTTATGCGGTACTTGCGGTCATCATCCTGTGGCAAGGCTGGCAGGTCATGGGTCATCTGAACAGTCCGGAGCCGGCCACGTTCAGTACACGGACACTGCCGGAGGAGCCGACCCTAGCCGACAGCGAGGACGCACAACCCGAACCGGCAACCGACGCTGCAGAGCCAGCTGTAGCGACTGCGGCCCCGGATACCCCAGCCGATATTCCAATTGCCTCCGTTGATTCGTCCCGGGCGGCCGGTTCAGACCTCCTGCCCGCTGACACCACGGCTGATCTGCCCACACTGACACCACCCGTTGCAGACGCGGCAGCGGAAGAGTCTGCAGTCGAGGGGGATGCCCCCACGGCAGCGCCCACCGTGCAGCCTTCGTCCATTCAGCCCGCGACGGCAGATACTCAAGGCGCACCTGCGGAAACCGCCGCCTTTTCCGCCACCGCCAGACGAGAGGCGCTGGAAGCAGCCAGCCAGCAGTTCGCCAGCGGCGATGAGGAGAGCGCCTTGCAGTACATTCAGGAGTGGCTGCGGCAGGATGACCACACTGAAGTCCGTCAGTTCTACGCCCGACTGCTGCTGCGTCACGGTGACGCGGAAACGGCGCGCTACGCGGTGCGACCCGGGTTCAACCGACCCGAGCTGGAACTGAGAGCCTACGCCGATTATAAGGTAGGTGCCTATGCCGATGCCCGCCGTCACTATGAAGAGTTGCTCCGTCGTGCCGACAACCCTCAACAGGAATGGTATCTTTGGCTGGCGATCTGCCATGATCACTTGCAGGATACGGCTCAGGCCATACGTTATTTTGAAGCCTACCTGAACCAGGCCGAGGGTCAGCCGGCCAGTCTGGTTCGCCATGCGAGGGAACGCCTGGAACAACTGTCGGGATAGGCCGACAAGGAGAACAGCGTGCGCGATGATCGCCTGGGAGACATATTACTGGCCAAGCGCCTGATCAGCAGGTCACAGCTGGAGAGCGCCCTGGCAGAACAGCGCCGGCACCCCGAACGGCTGCTGGGAAATTTACTGATTCAGCAAGGCATATTGTCGCATGCCGAACTGGTACGCATCATTGTCAGCGAACAGCATCTGCCAATGGCCCGTGCCGTACTGGATCGCCGCAAGCAGGCCAATCAGCCCGTGGATGCCCATGGCGTGCCGCTGCTGCGTGTGCCCCCGGAAGAGGCAGCCAGCCTCGCCATGGCAGAAGGCGCCTTTCCTTCGCCCATACCGTTGCCGCGCCTGGAAGACTTCAGCATGACCTCGGAAACCGAGAAGGAACTGACGGCCGACGCCTTCATCGCCATTGAAGCGGACAAGTTGGATGAAGCCCGCCAGATCATTACCCAGGGTCTGACGATTCTGCCCGACAGCCTGCCCATGCGTTATCTGACGGCCTGGCTGCAAAGCATGGACAAGCGCGTCGACAAAAGCCTGCTGATACTGGACAAGCACTTTGGTACCAGCAGTGACAATGCTTCAGCCCTCTGGCTGACCGCCTGGAATCTGCAGAAACTGAACCGGCATAAAGAGGCTGCCGACCTGCTGCAGCGTATGTTGCGCCGCCGCAATCCGCTGCAGGGCTGGTATTTCGCCCTGGCCTATTCGCTGGACGAACTGCGCTTGTGGAAAAAGGCGCGCCAGGTCTATACCTATTTCATCCGCATTACCCGGGGTGAAAACCAGTACACCTGGTACGCGCGACAGCGCCTGCGTACCATCATAGAACACCTGGAAAAGACCGAACCATGACCCAGACCACCGCAGCCGGCTCCAGACAACAGAAAATTCGCCTGGGCGATCTGCTGGTAGAAAAAGAAGTGATTACCGAAGGTCAGCTCAAGCTGGCATTGGGTGAACAGAAAAACTCCGGCAAAAAAATCGGGCGCCTGCTCGTGGACATGGGCATGGTTGCCGAGGACCGTATGCTGCACGTGCTTGCCGGGCACCTGCAGATACCCTTTCTCGACCTGCGTCGGTTCAATCTCAACTCGGAACTGATCAACAAGCTGCCCGAAAGCCATGCCCGGCGCTACCGCTGCCTGCTGCTGGCCGAGCGTGAAGACAGTGTTCAACTGGCCATGTCGGATCCGCTGGATCTGATGGCCCAGGACGAAGTGGCCCGCACCCTGGGCAAAACAGTTGAGCCGGCCATCGTGCGCGAAAGCGAGTTGCTGGCCACACTGGATCAGGTCTACCGCAAGAGCGGCGAAATAGCCTCCCTGGCCGGCGAGCTGGAAACCGAGCTGCGAGAAAGCGACTTCGACCTGGCGCAACTGGCCGGTGAGACCGACACCAAGGATGCGCCGGTGGTGCGGCTGCTGCAGACCATCCTGGAAGACGCGGTGCAGGCCGGTGCCTCCGACATTCATATTGAACCGGACGAGACAACCCTGCGGGTACGTCTGCGTGTGGATGGCATGCTGCAGGAACAGGTCATGAAAGAAAAGCGGGCCGCCAATGCCCTGGTGCTGCGCCTGAAGATCATGTCCAACCTGGATATCTCGGAAAAACGGATGCCCCAGGATGGCCGCTTCAATATCCGTATTCTGGACAAGAGCATCGACATCCGCCTGTCCACCATGCCCACCCAATACGGCGAGTCGGTGGTCATGCGCCTGCTGGACCAGACCGCCGGCATTCTCAGCCTGAACGGCCTGGGCATGCCTCCGTCCGTGCTGGAACGGTTCCGCCTGCAGATCGAACGCCCGCACGGCATGATCCTGGTCACCGGCCCCACCGGCAGCGGCAAGACCACCACCCTCTACGCCGCCCTGACCGAGCTCAACAAGGCACACCGCAAGATCATAACGGCGGAAGACCCGATCGAATATCGCCTGCCCAGAATCCAGCAGGTGCAGGTCAACCCCAAGATCGAACTCGATTTCGCCCGCATACTGCGCTCGGCACTGCGCCAGGACCCGGATGTCATCCTGGTCGGCGAGATGCGTGATCAGGAGACGGTCTCGGTCGGTGTCCGCGCCGCCCTGACCGGCCATATGGTCCTCAGCACACTGCACACCAATGATGCCATATCCAGTGCCATGCGCCTGGCCGACATGGGGGTAGAGCCGCATCTGGTGGCGTCCTCATTGCGCGCCATCGTTGCCCAGCGTCTGGTACGCCGCATCTGTGACAACTGCAGTCAGCCCTATACCCCGGACAACCGGCAGCGTATCTGGCTGAGCCATCTGGGGCATGAGCCCGACGAGGAGGTTCAGTACTTCCGCGGGCAGGGCTGCTACCAGTGCAACAACACCGGCTACAGAGGGCGTATCGGTGTCTATGAGTTGCTGGAACTGGATGACAACATGCTGTTTGCGCTGCGCGATCAGGACCCCAATCGCTTTGTTGAAGCCGCAAACCGCAGCCCCTACTTTGTCAATATGACCGAACGCGCGCTCGAATATGCCCGTGAAGGCATCACCGACCTGACCGAGGTGTTCCGTATTACCGCCGATCTGGAAGACCGCGACTTCGGACTGGCAGGCAGCCAGAAGGTACGCCACGGCGGTGCCGCCGGCCACCAGGCCGCCCGCAATGCTTCAATGGCCGCCTCCACCGCCCCGTCGTCGGAGCAGGCCGCAGACCCGAAGCAGGATCAGCCAGTCGAGCCGCTGCCCAGCCAGGACTTCCAGGACAGCGGGCTGTCACTGCAGCCCCTTGACCTTGATGACGACAGCAGCCAGGGCGAGGACAATCACTGATGCCCAATTTCGCCTACCGTGGCCGCACGCAGGATGGACAGGCAGTGAATGACATCATTGAGGCCCGTTCCATGGACCAGGCGGCGGACGAACTCAAGCGCCTCGACATCATGCCGCTCAGCATCGAGCCGACCAACCGCAAACCCAGGGGCAGCAACGAGGCAGCAGACTGGCGCAAGCTGTTCTGGCCCCAGATCACCAGCGACGACCTGATTCTATTCTGCCGTCAGATGTATGCCCTGACCCGCTCCGGCATACCGCTGATGCGCGCCGTCAACGGCCTGGCCGAAGCCAGCCAGAACAAGCGCCTGTGCGATATACTGCGTGAAGTCAGCCGCTCCCTCACCGGCGGCAACGACCTCGCCACCGCCCTGTCCCGCCACCCCCGCGTCTTCAGCCCACTGTTCGTGGCCATGATCAGCATGGGCGAAACCACGGGCCAACTGGACACCGCCTTCAAGCAACTGATTGATCACCTGGAACTGGAAAAGAACACCCAGCGCCAGATCAAGCAGGCCACGCGCTACCCGACATTCGTCGTGTTCGCTATTACCGCCGCCATGGTCGTGATCAATTTCATGGTGATCCCGAGTTTCGCCAATGTCTTTCAACGCATGGGTGAAGACTTGCCCATCTTCACCATCATTCTGCTGCGTACCTCGGAATTCCTGACCACCTTCGGCCTGTTCATACTGGCTGGTCTGGTCGCCCTCTATGTCGCCTGGCGCCGCTATATAACCACCCCGCAGGGACGCTACCAGAAAGACCGCTGGCTGCTGCGACTGCCCCTGGTCGGCCATGTGTTCCGACGCATCGCCATGAGCCGTTTCACCCGCCCCTTCGCCATGATGCTGGATGCCGGGGTGCCCCTGCTGCAGGCCCTGAACATCACCTCACGTACCGTCGGCAATGAATATATCGGCCGGCGCATCGACAGCATGCAAAGCGGCATCGAGCGTGGCGAGAGCATTCTCGCCACCGCCCGCACCAGCGGCATGTTCAACCCCCTGATACTGCAGATGATTGGTGTCGGTGAGGAAACCGGCAACCTCAGCGACATGCTGCGCGATGTGGCCGATTTCTATGATCAGGAAATCGAATACGAACTCAAGACCCTGTCACAGTCGATCGAGCCCTTACTCATCGTGATGATGGGCGGCATCGTCGTCATGCTGGCACTGGGCATATTCCTGCCCATGTGGGATCTCGCCGGCGGCGCCGGCGGCCTGTAATGTCAGAAGACTGACGACGGTGCCCAGCCGTCATTGCATCAGCCCGATGGTACCGAAAACGCTTGAATCAAGGGTCCGAACTGTTGTTCGCCCAAAAAAAGTGCCAAAAATCTAACGCCGATAGCCCTTCCGGCTTGCGTTTACTCGGCGATTTAAGGTAATTTTACATTCAGCCATCGTCCGCCTTTGCGATCACGCAACACAGAAGAACAGGCAGAGACGGCAAGATTTCGTGCGCCTGGTACCACCCCCGCCATTCGGGCTCAAAATCGCCACGCACACAGACCACATTTTGGAGAACAGCAGTATGCAACAACCCAGCATGAAGAAACGCAATCGCGGCTTCACCCTGATCGAACTCATCATGGTTATCGTCATCCTCGGTATCCTCTCTGCCTTCGCTCTGCCGCGCTTTGCGGATTTTGGCGACAGCGCGCGGGAGGCCTCGATGGAAGGCGCGCGCGGTAGCGTCCAGTCTGCCTCAGGCATCGTACGCTCTGCATTCCTGGCAGGTGGCTCACCTGTCACTCTGGAAGGCGAGACCATTGACCTCGAAGAAGGCTACGCCTCGGTCACCGGCATTCTGGCCGCAGCCCAGCTGTCATCCGATTACGACACAGCTGTAGATGATGATGAGCTGACCATCTTCCTTGCAGACGAAGATGCAGACGGTGACCTCTGCTTCATTTACACCGAAAGCGACGGCAACGGCCCTGCTACTACCAGTGCAATGGGTGAGTTTGACGGTGGTGATTGCGACGTTTAACACGCAATAGAATCAAGGCATAAAGGGGTCTGATGACCCCTTTTTTTGTAAGGCCTGAATTGGCAGTGCAAGAGCCGCCCGCCGGGTACATGCCCTGTGAGACCGTTTGCGGCCAGGGACGGACCTGATACTCGCCGCAACCGAGCTGTCAGGGACTCTGTTGTAGCGAGCGACGCGAGTCGCGATGGGGCGACGCAGGCGTCCTTCATACGGGCCTTCGTCCCTGTCGGGACTTGCGTCCCTCACTACAATCGGAGGTTTGGCTGTGCTTTGGGGCTCTGATGGGGTTTCCTGTCAGGCACCAACCGGACCCTGGCGGCGGTCCGACAACCCGGAAAGGTGCGGCAATTCCGACCACCAAGCCCAGCGAGTCCCAACAGTGTACGATGTCATCATCATCGGCGGCGGCATCCTCGGCATGTCGACCGCCATGCAGCTCAAACAGACCTTCCCGAACCAGCGCATGCTGCTGGTCGAAAAGGAAAGCGCCCCCGCCCGGCACCAGACCGGCCACAACAGCGGCGTCATCCATGCCGGCGTCTACTACGCCCCCGGCAGCCTCAAGGCGCGCTTCTGCCTCGAAGGCAACCAGGCCACCAAGGCCTTCTGCGCACAGCACAGCATCCCCTATGACGAATGCGGCAAGCTGCTGGTCGCCACCAGCGAACTGGAAATGCAGCGCATGCAGGCCCTCTGGGAGCGCACCGCCAGCAACGGCGTGGAACGCCACTGGGTCAGTCAGCAGGAGCTGCGGGAACGGGAACCCAACATCACCGGCCTCGGCGGCATCTTCGTGCCCTCCTCCGGCATTGTGGACTATGCGCAGGTTACCGAAGCCATGGGCCGTGTGTTTACCGATGCTGGCGGTGAAATCAGCCTGAACACCCAGGTACTCGGACTGGAAGAGCGTCCTGATGCGGTCGTCGTCAAAACTGACCAGGGCGACTTTCAGGCCCGACGCATGGTCAGCTGTTCCGGGCTGATGTCGGACCGGCTGGTGCGCATGCTGGGTTTGAACCCCGACTTCACCATCGTGCCCTTCCGCGGTGAGTACTATCGACTGGCGCCGCAGCACAACCGCATCGTCAATCACCTGATCTACCCCATTCCCGACCCGGCCATGCCGTTTCTGGGCGTGCACCTGACCCGCATGATCGACGGCTCCGTCACCGTCGGCCCCAATGCCGTGCTGGCCTGGAAGCGCGAAGGCTACCGCAAGACCGACCTGTCGCTACGCGATACCGCCGCCATGCTGACCAACCCAGGTGTACTCAGAGTATTGAAAGACAATCTCAAACCCGGCCTGTGGGAACTGAAAAACTCCCTCTACAAGCCGGGCTATCTGCAGGAAGTACAGAAATACTGCCCCGGGCTGACGCTGGCAGACCTGCAGCCCTACCCGGCCGGGGTACGAGCGCAGGCGGTGTCCAGCGATGGTCGACTGGTGGATGACTTTCTGTTCATGAACACAAAGCGCACCGTCAATGTGTGCAACGCACCCTCGCCGGCAGCCACCTCGGCCATTCCCATCGGGGCCCACATTGTCGACCAGGTCAAGGCCCTCGAGTGATGCCCCGGGCCGATTTGCAGCCGCTCACGTCCATGGCTAGTCTTGGCACTGTTGTTGTGTAATCAGGAGTTTAATCCATCATGAGTCGCCACTTTGAATCCACCCCCGGCCTGAACGAAAACCGCGACCCGGCCACCGAGGGCTTTGTCTTCAACCAGACCATGCTGCGCATCAAGGACCCGGAACGCACACTGGACTTCTACACCCGCGTCATGGGCATGACGCTGGTGCGCAAACTGGACTTTCCGGACATGCAGTTCACCCTGTTTTTCCTCGCGGCCATCGACAGCAAGGACCTGAAACAATGGTCGGACAATGCTGACCAACGCCTGGTACAGACTTTCAGTCGCCCCGCCCTGCTGGAACTGACCCACAACTGGGGCACCGAAAACGACCCTGATGTGGCCTATCACAATGGCAATAACGAGCCCAAGGGATTCGGCCACATCGGCTTTGCCGTGCCGGAACTGGATGCCGCCTGCCACCGCTTCGAAGAGCTCGGCGTGCCCTTCGTCAAGCGTCCGCAGGACGGCAAGATGAATGACATTGCCTTTATCAAGGACCCTGATGGCTACTGGATCGAGATCTTTGAACCTGGGCGCCTCCCCGCCGGCCTGAAACAGCATCTCGCCAATTGACGCGAAGTAGCAGGCCGCTGGCTGGCCACCACTTCCGGTGATGGCCATTCTCCAACCAATAACAGAATCCACCGCTGTTTGGCGACGTAGCGGGCAATAATTCACCATCAGGACGTGAAAACTGCTTTACAGTGTCTTACACTGGTCGTTTTTCAGGCCGGATCCGAGTAAAGATGTCAGCCAATTCGGGCCAGAGCAGGGGCAACAAGGACAAGCGGCAGGCCTCGAGCCCACCGAAATCGCGCGTGTTGGCCCTGCATCCGGCGGCGCTGCAGCGCTCTCCCGGTTCTGCCATAGCCATGCTGTTTCTCGCCTGGCTGGGCGGCATTGGTTATCTCACCTGGTCTTATCTCAACAGTACTCAACAGTACCGGGACTTCGCCCACAGCCAGATCGAGCAGCGCACCGAGTTGCTGGCCCGCCTGCAGAGTGAGCTGTTGACCAGCCACCTCGAACATGCCGACCAGACACTGCGTTCGGTGCGCCAGTTTGTAACCGACTTTGATCAGGACCGCGAGCGACTGACCACCCTGCTGCACGCTCAGAATGAACCAGCCCCGCATATTACCGAGCTGCTCTACTTCGATCTGCAGGGTGACATCATTGCCTGGACCCACGGCAACCCCAACACCCCCAACGTCTATGACCGGGATTATTTCCGCACTCATTTGGCGGGCGGTGATACGCATTATATTTCTCTGCCCATGGTGGCCCGCATCCAGAATGAAACACCCTTTGTCGCCATCAGTCGCCCGGTTTTGGGGCCGGAAGAGGAACTGATGGGCGTGATCGTTGCTGCGCTGGATCTGCCCACTCTGGCTGGCGGGCTGGGCGATGTCACGGCCAATGAGCATGTGCGCTCGGTTGTGGTGCATTCCAGCGGCGAAATCATGATGACCAGCCCCTTTACGCCGGTGGTTCCCGGTACCCGTATGTCGCTGCTGGAGAGGCCCAACCTGCCTCTTGGCGAGGCGGGCTTGTTGATTGAAAACCCGGCGCCCGATGGGATCAACCGTCAGGTGGCTTACACCACCCTGCCCGACTGGGGGCTGCAGGTGTTTGTCGGCGAGGACAGAGCACCGGTCAAGCAGGATGTGGCCGCTTTTGTCCGTGAGCAGCAACACCGCTATGCCCTGATCGCCCTGATTGGCACGGCTCTGGTCATAGCACTCGGCTGGCTGGCCTGGCGCCGCCGTCAGGCTGTCAGTCAGCTGCATCGGGGCGAACGGGCCCTGGCTGCCAGCTATCAGCGCAACCAGGCCATAGTCAGTGCCCTGCCGGACACCCTGGTGACTGTCTCCGCCAGAGGCAAGGTGCTGGACTTCGAGCCGGGTGAAGGCAATGAACTGCCGCTGCCGACCGACCGCTTTATGGGGCGTCATATCAGCGCCGTGCTGCCCCGCTCCCTGGCCCGGAAAGTGCTCGAGTATGTGCGTCTGACGCTGGATACCGACAAGATGCAGACGTTCGAACACAGGGCGCTCAACGATAATGAAGAAGAGCAGTATTTCGAAGTCCGCAGCACCCCACTGGGACCCGACGAGGTACTGCTGATCGTGCTGAACATCACAGCCCGCAAGACGGCGCAGAAAAAACTGCAATGGCAGGCCACTCACGACAGCCTGACCAGCCTGCCCAATCGCGTTCTCTTCTACGACCGACTGCGCCAGGCCATCACCAGCAGCCTGCGCTATGAACGACCGGCCAGCCTGCTCTATCTGGATATGGATGGCTTCAAGGCGGTCAATGACTCTCTGGGTCATCACGCCGGGGACGAACTGCTGCGCCAGATTGCCGCCCGGTTGCGCGAAGTGGTCAGAGAGTCGGATACGGTCGCCCGCCTGGCCGGCGATGAATTTGCCGTTATCGCCCTGGAATGCGGCCCCGAGACAGCGCAAGGCCTGGTCGACAAGATCAGTGAGGCGTTGGGTCAGGACTATAACCTGGGCCCGCACACAGCCTGTCTGTCCGCCAGCGTCGGCATCGCCAGTTGCCCTCGGGACGGCACTGATGTCGATACCCTGGTGCGCGTGGCCGACCAGTCCATGTACAGCCAGAAGCATCAAGATCAGGAGCAGACCGAACTGGCAGGCCAGTAACCCTGCCCCGCGGCGGCATGAATGCCGGTTGCAGCCGGTCACTGCACCGGGCTATGCTCGGGTTAATCATCACAAGTAACAGTACCATGCAGCAGTTGCAGACTTCTGAGCGGTCACAGACTGGCTTTACACTGATCGAGCTGATCACCGTCATCATACTGCTGAGCATACTGGCAGCAGTGGCCATTCCCCGCCTGCCCAATGTCACCCTGTTCCAGAGTCAGTTTGATGTGCGCCAGGTGGTATCCAGCCTGAATCGACTGCGCGCCCATGCGCTGGCTTCGCAATGCTATGTGCTGGCCGATTTTTCCGGCGACGAGCTGGCAGCGTTCATAGAGAACAGTAGCGACTGCTCCGAGCCGCTGGCAGACAAATCATTGAGTACACCTCTCGGCTTCATCAATGCCACGCGCATTGCCGACCTGCAGGACAATGGCTCCACCAGCTTTCGGATCGTGTTCAGCCCGCGCGGAGAAGCGCTGTTCTATGACAATGCCGTTGACCTCACGGCACCCGGCACCGGCAGCCGGGTGTACAATCATCTGCCGTCCGGGCGGATGATCAGGGTGGATGACACCACGGGGTACGTTCGATGGGAGTAAGACGGCTTAGACACCAGGGCGTCACCCTGATCGAGCTGATTATCGCCATCGTCGTTTTGGGAATTGCAGCTGTGGGCATCCTGACGGCTCTGGGTCGCACCACAGTGCTTAACGTAGACCCCATGTTGCGCGCCCAAGGCCTGGCCCTGGCGCAATCGTTCATGGACGAGGTGAGCAGCAAACCCTTCTATGCCCCGAGCGAAGACCCGCGCTTTGATGAGAACGCCGGCGCTAACCCCTGCCCGGGCACGGACCTGAATTCACTGTCCAGCCGAGTGGCAGACCTCGACCATGTCTGTGCCTATGCCGACTACAACGCGACCCAGCATGAAGGGGGCCTGACCGCCCCCGATGGCGACCCTGTGGTTGGTCTCTCCGGCTACAATGTGCGCGTGACAGTTACCAGCAATGCTGACGAGCCCTTCTCGGCACCCTTTGACGGGCTCGCCCCGGACTGCATGCTGCGCGTGGAGGTCATTGCCTCGGCGCCTGCGGGCGCCGATACCCGTCTGGTCAGCTATCGCAGCAGCCTGTGGGAGGGCTGCTCATGACCAATCAGCACCCACGCGGCTTTACCTTGATCGAGCTGATCGTCGTCATCGTCATCACGGGCATTATTGCCGCCGTGGTCGCACCTATTGTGGCCAACCAGTTCGTTGCCTACTCCGACAGCAGTCGACGCGCCACCCTGGTACAGGAAGCACAGTCCATCATGCAGCGGCTGGAGCAGGACCTGTACAATGCCGTGCCCAACTCGGTCGTACCCGACAACGCCGGCAATGATCTGAGCCTGTTACTGCTGGCACGCCGGGCACCCGGCGACCCCGAAAGCGCCCTGCCAGCCGGGCGTTACTCAGACAGTTTCAATCCGAGCACCGCCAACAGCGAGATCACGGTCTACGGCTGTCTGAACAGTCAGATGCCGCTGCATGCGGTGATTTTTCCGGCCCAAACGGGCTCCGCCCTCGATGCCTGGGACAACTGGCCCAACGAGGACGAAAGCCCAGTCAGCGGTCCTGTAGCGGACATCGACAACACCGACTGCACAACCGGGACTCCGGCCACCCTCACCCTGGCCGAGAACCATACCTTCGACCCTGATGGTGAAGGTGCCCTGTTCCGCCGGCTCTACCTCACTCAGGGACGAGTCGACTGGAACTGCGACGAGACGGATGGTGTGCTCAATCGTGCACAAAGCTTTACCCCCTCCGGCGACCGCCTGGTGTCCAACGATATTGCAAGCTGCAGCTTCGAACCCATTATCGGCAGCACCTACTCCGCGCCCGGCCTGCTGGTCGATATCACCCTGGCCCGGGACGGCGAGCAGGTCCGCCTGGTGCGTATCTTTCAACTGGTGAATGCGCCATGACCCAACCGCAGCCCAAGCGCCATCACCAGCCCTGCCGACGACTGCACCGTCAGCGAGGCTTTGTGCTGCCCATGGTGATCTTTCTGATCGTGGTCCTGGCCGGAGCCGCCGTCGCCATCAGCCAACTGACAGTGGATACCTCCGCCGCCCAGGATCAGGCCCTGCAGAAAACGCGGGCGGCCATGTTCGGCCAATCAGGACTCGAGTTAACCGCATACCGGTTGCTGGACGATGCAACCTGCCCCGACATAACCAACATGAACTCAGCCAGCTTCCCCGGCCTGCAGCTAACGGTTGAATGCACCCCCATCAGCACGGCACCGGCGCTATGGGTCGTCACCGCCACTGTTCAGAGCCAGGGCCTGACGCCTGCAGATGGGGAATATGTCTGGCAACGCCTGACGTCAGTGGTGGAGGTGACGCCATGAGCAACAACCAGTCTGTGAGAACAGCGGGCCTCCGACTACAGAGCGCCTCGGCATATCTTCCCGGAGCCAGCTATTGTCTCCGACCCGGCAGATTACTTGTATTCAGCCTGTTACTGATACTGACCTCAAAGGTGTTCGCGGCAGATTACTTTTTCCCCAATGTGGACACCACCAGCAACAACTCCGCTTTTGCCAACGGAAACTGCACAGTCACCGGATACACTGTCGATTGTCCCGGCAACCTCATTCTGGGCAACAATGACGCCTTCATATTGACCAGCACAGCCGAACCCACTGTTCTCAACATCGCTGGCGATTTCACGTTCGGGAATGGACTTGAGGTCAATATAAACTCTTCATCCAGTAACATGTTCATCAATGTGGGCGGCAATGTTAACCCGGGCAACAATGCCGTTATCAACGCCAACCTGAGTGTCGATGGTTCCGTGAACACGACCAACAACGCAACAATTGACGGCGGAATCACCATTGGCGGTAACCTGAACCTGGGCAACAACGCTGTGATCGCTGGCTTGGTGACCGTAGAGGGCGATGCCAATATTGGCAACAATGTTCAGATCAACGGAGACCTGGGCGCCAACAACATCAATGTAGGAGAGAACTCGGAGATCAACGGAAATGTTGAGGGGAACAACATCAATCTCAGCAACAACACTGTCATCAACGGCAATGTGAATGCCAGCGGCAGCGTCAACAACAACGGTACCATCACCGGCTATGTCAACGCTCCTACCCTGAACAACAACGGCACCGTTGTGGGCAGCACCTGTGACCAGAACGTGAATGTAGGGCCATGCGCCGACACGGATGAAGAGCTGTCGGTTGAACCGGGAGCAGGTACCTTTGTGGTGCCTGACGGCGTCACCAGCATCACTGTTGAAGCCTGGGGCGCAGGTGGTCACGGTGCTGAAGGCACAGAACAAGCAGGAGCAAATGCCCTGGGCGGAGGGGGTGGTGGCGGTGGCGCCATGTCTCGACGTCATCTTTCCACAACTCCCGGTGAAACCTTCGAATATTTTGTTGGCGATCCGGACGGGCCAGCGGGCGAGCGCGCCAGTTGGCTGAGACGCAGCGGTCAATCCACGCTCATATTGCGAGGTGTCGGGGGGAGCGACGGTGCAGGTGCAACGGGCGGTGCCGGAGGGCAGCGTGAGGACTCGATTGGAGTCGACCGTTTCAGCGGTGGCGATGGCGCAGATGGCGCAGACTACGGGGGCGGCGGCGGCTCAGCAGCCGGCATCAACAGTGCTGGCAATGATGCGGCACTTGAGCAGGGGGGAACTGGACCTACCGGCGGCGGCGCAGGTGGCGACGGCGCCACATCTGACTCTGCAGCAATGATCGGTCAGCTGCCGGGCGGTGGCGGTGGCGGCGGCCTGATCTGTAACAATGAACCCGGCTGCCAGGATGCATTGCCTGGCTCCGGAGCCAACGGACAAGTCAGATTCTACTGGGAAACCGATGATCCTTTGCCGGAGGAGTCACTGGAGTACATCGAGCTCTCATTCTCATCCCCTGCCCTGACCTGCCGGGCTGCAGAAGTTACCTTCCGCGCCTGCGCAACCAGCGACTGTGGGACCTTGTATACCGGCGAGGTCAACCTTACCGCCACCAGCAGCAACGGCGGGCAGTGGACTGGAGGTGCAGATATCACCTTTACCGAAAACACTGCGCGCAGACTCGCCCTTACCGAAGCCGGAACCACCACCCTGGGTGTCACACCTATTTCCCCTACCCCTGAAGAGGGCCAGGTAAGATGCAATGGCGGCACCGACTGCACCCTGGAGTTTGTAGATACAGCGCTTGTACTGACCGGTATTGATCAGGAAATGACGACACTAACCGCCGGCCAGGAGTATGATGGCCTGTTCCGCCTGCAAGCCATTGAAACCGACAATGAAACCGGTGCCTGTGGCCCGGCGCTGAGTGGCGAGACACAGCAAGTGCTCTGGTCGGCAACCACAGTCAATCCGGATACACCCTACCCGGGTAACCCTCGGAGCCTGCAGATCAACGGCACACCGGTAGAGACCGGTTCTGCCAGCTCTCCGGCGACCCCTACTTTCGATGTCAGCTTTGACAATGACGGCCTAAGCACTGAAGCCTTTACCGTCCAGTATGACGACGCCGGCCGACTCGAACTGGAAGCAGGCCTGACCATCGATGTGGAGGCGGAAACCCTGACGCTGGAGCTGATCGGTGACCGGGAGCTGACTTTCTGGCCCCACCGATTCCTGTTTGCCGACATCTACTGTGAGGTGAATGAAGCCGGTGACTGCCACCCGGGCACGGATCCGGCTGACAGTGACACCGTCGACAATCCGGAGGCCGCAGGTCCCACGGGCAGCCCCTTTGCCTACGCCGGTGCCGAGTTCATTGCCACCGTCGAGGCGCATAATGCACAGGGCCAGATCACCCGCAACTTTGGCCGCGAGGGTAGCCCTGGTTTCGCTGCAAGTCTGACAGCAGAGCTGCTGCTGCCGGACCCTGACGACGGCGGCAATGAGCCCGACCTTGGCGGCCAGACCACATTGTCTGCCAGTGACTTCGAGGACGGCACTGCATCAGTGCCCTTGCTGTGGCCGGAAGTCGGCATTGTCGAACTGAGCGCAGATCTGGATTCCTATCTGGGTCAGAACAACGGGCCAACAGACTCCGCCACCTCCGAGCCAGTGGGGCGGTTTATACCCTATGAATTTTTCGTCGACTGGCAAGGCGCCAGCCTCAGTTCTCCAAACTCGAGCGGAGACTATATATTTCAGGGACAGACGT
The DNA here is from genome assembly GCF_004768465.1 of Natronospirillum operosum. GTDB lineage: Bacteria > Pseudomonadota > Gammaproteobacteria > Pseudomonadales > Natronospirillaceae > Natronospirillum > Natronospirillum operosum. The sequence goes on along the minus strand of NZ_SRMF01000005.1, from coordinate 17,409 downwards.
TCGGCTGGGGAGCGCCACCATCCGTTGTACTGACACCTTACTCCGCAAGACCAGACAGCAGTGAACCTCTGAGTGGTAGTATCACAGAAAACTACACAGGCGATTTCAACAAACTCCCCGATACCATCTCAGACCCAGACGCCTTGCTCTCGCTTGCCCGGCATGAAGACATGAGCGCTGGCGGACCGCTTGTTATATCTCCTTTTGAAGCCAGCATGGATTCTGATCTGCTTCAGGACTGGCAGAGGGAGTTGCTGATTGATGCCAACCAGGAATTGACTCTCTCCAAGGTGGATACACTGCCGGACGATGATCAGTGGCCAGATCCCATAGCTCTGCAATTCACGTACGAAGAAGATGCGTTCAAGGATTCCGACGGAGTGTGTCTAAGAAACGGTGACGGCACCTGCATTGGCCTGACAGAGAACATAAACTCGGGTATAGAACTGGTATACGGGAGACTCACCCTTCGATCGGCACAGGGGCCTGTTGATCGCACACTGAGGCTGCCTGTGGCCGTCGAGATCTGGCGCAATGATCGTTTTGATGTACACGGGGAAGCGGAGGGGGTTCTGCCCGATCTGGCAGCCAATCAGTTCACAGCCCGGGATGGCAATGACGACGACATTGACGACATCTCGATCACACTGCCTGATCCATTCAGTGTCGGGGAAGCCGACCTCGCCATTGATTACAGCAATTCGCAACCACTGCGGGCCCGAATACAGGGGACCGATGTGCCGCCATATCTTCAGTACCCCTGGCCTTACGGACAGGATGGGAATCTTGAACCAGGAGAATCCGGAGAGCTGGTGGGTCCCCGCGCCATCGCCTCCTTCGGTACCTATGAAGGCCGGCCGCCCATGCTGTTCATGCTGCAGCAGGGGCGGTGATTCGACGGGACTCCCTTCCCTTAACGTCGCCGGCCGGGTGCTCGTGCATGGCGACGATATAGTGGCAGAACGAGTTATGGAGTCTGCATCGCCATGCGCGGCCAAGGGCCGCAGCCTACAGTGGAAGCATAGTTAGAGTCACCTGCCGGGTACATGCGCTGTGAGACCGTTTGCGGCCAGGGATGGGCCTGATAAGAGTTTTTGCGTGTCTCACAGGCATGTGCCCGGCATGGCGACGGTATAGTGGCAGAACGAGTGATGGAGGCTGCACAGCCATGCGCGGCCAAGGGCCGCAGCCTACAGTGGTGACACCGATCGAGGCGGGAGTCGGGCGGGGTAACGGTACCGCATCGCACACGGGGTGCGCTCCCACGGGTATCAGGGGCGCCAGAGCAGCAGTGGGGGTTCGGCTTCGTTGCGGCCGTCCAGCCAGGCGAACAGCAGGTCGGTTTCGAAACCGGGCAGGACCTGCAGTTCCCGCCGCATGTCGCCTTCGCCCTCGGTACCGAACGGGATCAGCAGCACCTGCAGGTCTTCGCCCAACAGCTGCCACAGAAAGTGGCCGGTCTGGCTGATGATCTGCACCTCGCGCAGCCGGGCCAAATCCAGTTGCTCCATGCTGCGCCCGCCCGGGTACCAGACGGTAATGGCACGGTGTGACGTGCTGACCAGGTCGGGCTTGCAGTAGGCTGGAGGCTGGACAATATTCACTGGTAACTGTACCTGGTTGGCTGGACTGTGAATCAGGCCATTATGGCCGCCGCAGTCCAGCCTGACAAATCAGTCCTCGTCACCGGCCTCGTTCATGTCCAGTTCCTTGATCTTGCGGGTCAGGGTATTGCGCCCCCAGCCCAGCAACAAGGCCGCATCCCGCCGCCGCCCCGCCGTGTGTTTCAGGGCGACCTCGATCATGGTGCGCTCGAACATGGGGACTGCCGTATCCAGAATACTCTGGTGCCCCTGCGTCAGTTCCCGGTCGGCCCATTGCTTGAGGCCATCCACCCAGTGGCTGCTGGCCTGCTCGGCCTGTTCCTCGCTGATCAGCTCGGGCGGCAGGTCGTTGATGAACACTTCCCGTCCGGAGGCCATCACCGTGATCCAGCGGCAGGTGTTTTCCAGTTGGCGCACATTACCGGGCCACGGCAGGGAGCAGAGAAAATCCACCGTGTCCTTGCGCAGGGTTTTGGCCTCGACATCGAGCTCGTCGGCGGCCTTGGCCAGAAAGAACTCCAGCAGGCGGGGGATATCCTCGCGCCGGTCCGACAGGCGGGGGATGTGGATCCGGATGACATTGAGGCGGTGGAACAGGTCCTCCCGGAACCGGCCTTCACGGACCAGATGCTCCAGGTTCTGGTGCGTGGCGGCAATGATGCGCACATCCACCTTGATGGCGGTATGGCCGCCGACCCGGTAAAATTCGCCGTCAGCCAGCACGCGCAGCAGCCGGGTCTGGGTCTCGGCCGGCATGTCCCCGATCTCGTCCAGGAACAGGGTGCCGCCATTGGCCTGTTCGAAGCGGCCGGAACGCTGACCGGAGGCGCCGGTGAAGGCGCCCTTCTCGTGTCCGAACAGTTCCGACTCGATCAGGTCACGCGGTATGGCCGCCATATTCAATGCAATGAAACGATGCTCACGGCGCGGGCTGTGGCGATGCAGGGCCTGTGCCACCAGTTCCTTGCCGGTACCGGATTCACCATTGATCAGCACCGTGATGTTGGAGTGCGACAGGCGCCCAATGGCCCGAAACACTTCCTGCATGGCCGGCGCTTCACCAATGATCTCCTGCGTTTCGCGCGGGGCGCTCGCCGTCTGCTCGGTTCGCTGCTCCTGGGCGTGCTCGACGGCGCGTCGGATCAGTTCCACCGCTTCGGGGATGTCGAACGGCTTGGGCAGGTACTCGAAGGCGCCGCCCTGAAAAGAGGCCACCGCACTGTCGAGGTCCGAGTGTGCAGTCATAATGATGACCGGCAGTTCCGGGTGCCGGCTGTGAATCGCCTGCATCAGTTCCAGGCCATCCATGCCCTCCATGCGCACATCACTCAGAATAACAGTTGGATGCTCCCGTTCCAGTTGGCGCAGCATGCTCTCGCCATTGGCAAAGGACTCGCACTGCCACCCCTGCTTCTCCAGTGCCTTTTCAACGACCCAGCGGATGGACCTGTCATCGTCCACCACCCAGACTGATTCGGTTGAGGTCATTCCTGTGCTCCTATTGGCAAATACAGGGTGAACCGGGTTCGTCCCGGTTCACTTTCACAGTCAATTACGCCGGCGTGATGGGTGATCACCTGCTGGGCAATGGAAAGCCCCAGACCTGACCCCTGTGCCCGGCCACTGACCATGGGATAAAACATGTTTTCCATCAGTTCCCGGTCGATGCCGGGCCCATTGTCTTCAATGCGCACCTGCGCCACCAGTCGATGCCGGTGCTTGCCAATGGTGAACTGGCGGATGGCGCGGGTAGTGATACGCATACGCTTGTCCGGGTTGTCATCCTCCTGTGACTGCAGTGCCTCCATACCGTTACGGACAATATTGAGCACGGCCTGGATCAACTGCTCACGGTCAGCCGCCATTTCCGGCAGACTGGGGTCATAGTCGCGTTCGAAGGTGATCGTGGGCCCGGCCTCGGCCTGCATCAGTTTCAACACCCGCTCGACCACTTCATGGATGTTGGTGGGCGCCCACTTCGGCAGCCGGTTCGAACCCAGGATTCGGTCTACCAGGTTGCGCAGCCGATCAGCCTCGCCAATGATGACGCCTGTGTACTCATCGAACCGCTCGTCGCCCAGTTCGATCTGCAGCAATTGTGCCGCTCCGCGAATACCGCCCAGCGGGTTCTTCACCTCATGCGCCAGCCCGCGAACCAGAACCCGTGCCGCTTCCTGCTTGGCCAGAGAGGCTTCCTCGCGGCTGATTTTCAGAATCCGGTCCATGGACAGGAATTCCACCAGTACATAGGGCGGCCCATCGTCATGCAGGGGCGTCAGCGTGATATCAACGGTAATCCGGCTGCCGTCGGCCGCCAGGGTTAGCCGCTCCGAACGCTGGGTCGTCGGCACACCTTCCACCAGCACCCGTTCCAGCAGCTCGGCCAGCCCGTTGTCCGGGGTAAACAGCTGCCGCCAGCTCTGACCCTGGAGCTGGTTGCCACTGCGTGCAAACAGCGCTTCGGCGGAGGAGTTCATGTACTCGATATTCAGCTGTCCATTGAGCAGCACCAGGGCAGTTGCCTGGTGATCCACGATCCAACGAAACAGGTTGACGCTCAATCCGGGTTCCTCCTCATGCCGGGCGGACGGGGCCATGGTTTGACGCCCTGCTGGCTCTGGTAACTCGCATCGCAAAAATCAAGCCAGACCGCAACACCAGCGGAACCGGCTCCGCCGGCCAAAGCCTTGGTCAATATGCACCACTATAGTGCATAACCGGCAGAGACACCTGTCTTTCTGCACCATAATGAAACATTCGGCAGAAATCACGGTGCGGGATGGGGCGACACAGTTCCAGAAGGGCGTTTTTGGGGAGAAAGGCTGGCCCGGGGGACGGGCCAAACTGGTGCACGGCGGAGAACTAGAGCTGTTTCTCCCAGCGGACCCAGGTGATTCCGCCGTCTTCACGCGTGAGTTCCTGCTTGGTGAAGCCGAGCTTGTCAAAGAGGATGTCGGTGGAGGGTTGCTGACGGGTCTCAATAAACAGGGGACCCTCGAGCGACTTCATGATCTGCTCCACCATCTCGAAGGCGACACCACGGCGACGCGTGACCTGACGCACACAGAGCCCGATCAACTGCTGCCCGTCATCGGTCTTGCGAATGCCCACGGCACCGATGATGCGGTCATTGAACCAGCCACCCCAGATCTGCTCGCAGGGCTCGACCCAGGTGCGGATAAACTCTTCTGTGTCCAGGTTGCGGCGCATCCAGCCGGGGCTGTCTTCGTAGATCTTTTCCAGGTCCGATCGCTGAGCCGGATCCTTGATATCCAGCTTCTTGACGGTTACGGGCATGGTGGTCTCCTGTAAACTGTTTCCAACACTGGGCAGGCTGTGCTTTAGCCCGAGCAGTGGACTGGGTTATAATGGCTGCTTCGAGTTTAGCGCATTCTCTGTCAGGGAGTCTCCCCATTATGCCACGTACCGCCCAGGTGGAGCGGATCACCTCCGAAACCCAGGTCAGGATCAACCTCGATCTTGATGGCACCGGCAAGGCCGAGCTCAACTCCGGCATGCCGTTCATGGACCACATGCTGGATCAGATTGCCCGTCATGGTCTTATTGATCTGGCCGTGGAATGCCAGGGTGACACCCATATTGACGACCACCACAGTGCCGAGGATGTGGGTATCACCTTCGGCCAGGCCATTGCCAAGGCCATCGGTGACAAGAAGGGCATCACGCGCTATGGCCATGCCTATGTACCGCTGGACGAAGCACTGTCACGGGTGGTGATCGACTTTTCCGGCCGCCCGGGCCTGGCATACGACATTCCCTTTACCCGCGCCAGTGTCGGGGGTTTCGATGTGGACCTGTTCCAGGAGTTCTTCCAGGGCTTCGTGAACCACGCCTGGGTGACGCTGCACATCGACAACCTCAAGGGCAAGAACAGCCACCACCAGATCGAGACGGTGTTCAAGGCCTTTGGTCGCGCCCTGCGCATGGCGGTCACCATCGACCCTCGCAGTGCCGACAGCACGCCTTCGACCAAGGGTGTACTCTGATCCATGAGCACCATTGCAGTTATCGATTACGGCATGGGCAACCTGCACTCCGTGGCCAAGGCACTGGAGCATGTGGCCCCCGAACAGACCATCATCATCACCGGTGACCGGGCCCGCATAGCCGATGCAGAACGTGTGGTACTCCCCGGCGTCGGGGCCATGCGCGACTGCATCCGCGCCATGCAGGAAGCCGGCGTCGCCGAGTTGGTGCACGAAGTCAGCCGGGACCGCCCCTTTCTGGGCGTCTGCGTCGGCATGCAGGCCCTGCTGGAGCACAGCACGGAAAACGGCGGTGTGGATGCGCTGGGTCTGTTCCCGGGCCAGGTACAGCGTTTCGAGAGCGGTCTGATCGATGCCAACGGCGCCCCCTGCAAGGTACCGCACATGGGCTGGAACCAGGTCGAGCAGACGCTGGACCATCCGCTGTGGCACGGCATCGACAACGGCAGTCGCTTCTATTTTGTGCACAGCTACTATGCGCGCCCCGAACCTGCCGAGCAGGTGGCGGGGCTCTGTACTTATCAGGTCCCCTTTGCCGCGGCCATAGCCCGCGACAGCGTGTTTGCCACCCAGTTCCACCCGGAAAAGAGTGCCGACGCCGGCCTGCAACTGTATCGCAACTTTGCCCAATGGGACGGCCGCCGCTGACAGCGAACAGCGCCGGCAACGAATTCTGGAGACCACTATGCTCATTATTCCCGCCATCGACCTCAAGGATGGCCAGTGCGTGCGGTTGCGTCAGGGGCGCATGGAAGAGTCCACCGTGTACGGTGACGATCCGCTGGCCATGGCCACCCACTGGCGCGCGCAGGGCGGCCGCCGCCTGCACCTGGTGGACCTGAACGGCGCCTTTGCCGGCGAGCCGGTCAATGGCGATGCGGTGCGGGCCATTGCTCGCGAACACAGCGACATCCCAATCCAGATCGGCGGCGGCATTCGCTCGCTCGACACCATAGAGTTCTATCTGCAGGCCGGTGTGACTTACTGCATCATCGGCACCCAGGCGGTGCGCGACCCGGCCTTTGTACGCCAGGCCTGCGACGCCTTCCCCGGTCACATCATCGTGGGCCTGGATGCGCGTGACGGTCGGGTGGCCACCGAAGGCTGGGCCGATGTATCCACCGTGCTGGCCACCGACCTGGCCCGGCAGTTTGCCGACGATGGCGTCAGCGCCATTGTCTACACCGATATCAGCCGCGACGGTATGCTGCAGGGCGTCAACTGGGAGGCCACCATTGCTGTGGCAGCGGCCGGCAATATTCCGGTGATCGCCTCCGGCGGCGTCACCAACATGGATGATGTAGAACGCCTGGCCGAAACCCGTGATCAGGGCGTGATGGGAGCCATTACCGGGCGCGCCATCTACGAGGACACGCTGGATTTGAAAACAGCACAGGACTATCTGGACAGCAGGGCTCAATAGGCCTTTATGTTCCGGGTCCGGGTCGCCTGAGGGCGGATATGACCTGAGAAGGACACGCCGTGGATATGTCCCTGTAGGCTCGGCTGCAGGCCATATCCACCCTCGCGCCACCGACAGATCAGGTGGCACCACACCTGACAGCGTTGTTGAGGCACTGAGTGCCGGCAGAGGCTGACTGGTCAGACCGTATGCGGGAGGGACCCCGCATCCGAGCCTACAGGGATGTATTTACGGCGAGTCTGAACAGCCAGCCCCTGCCGGCACGGAAATACCAACCGAAGGCAAGACCACTCGAAACAGAGGCTAAGCACCATGGCACTGGCAAAACGCATTATTCCCTGTCTGGATGTAGACAAGGGCCGCGTCGTGAAAGGCGTCAACTTCGTCGGCATCCGCGATGCCGGCGACCCGGTGGAAGTGGCCAAGCGCTACAACGAACAGGGCGCCGACGAGATCACCATGCTCGACATCACCGCCACCCATGAAGGCCGTGAAACCATGGTCGACACCGTGCGTGCCATTGCCGGCCAGGTATTCATTCCCCTCACCACAGGGGGCGGCATTCGCACCTGCGAAGACATCCGCACCATGCTCAATGCGGGCGCCGACAAGGTGTCCATCAATTCGGCGGCGGTCCGCAACCCGGCCTTTGTCAGCGAAGCTTCAGAGCGCTTTGGCGCCCAGTGCATCGTGGTGGCCATCGATGCCAAACAGACCGGTCCGGAGCAGTGGGAGATCTTCACCCACGGCGGACGCAAGCCGACCGGCATTGATGCCGTGCAATGGGCGCGTGACATGGAAGACCGCGGGGCGGGTGAAATCCTGCTGACCAGCATGGACCGCGACGGCGTCAAGACCGGTTTTGATCTGGCCCTGACCCGGGCCGTGGCCGATGCGGTAACCATACCCGTGATCGCCTCCGGCGGCGTCGGCACGCTGGAACATCTGGCGGAAGGGGTGCTGCAGGGACACGCCGATGCCGTGCTGGCGGCGAGTATTTTTCACTTCGGAGAGTTTACGGTGCCGCAAGCCAAGCAGCACATGCAGAACCGCGGTATCGAAATGCGGCTGTAGATTCCCGGGGGCGTTATGCCACCCGGATATGCCAGGGCTCGAAACGCACGCCGAAGCGGTTGTCGACAGTATAGCGGATATTGGTATAACCCAGGCCCTGCAGCTCCTTGAACACATTCGTCTGCGCGAACTCTTCGGAGAAATTGCCCAGCCCCAGCCCATACTTGCCGACATCAAAGTCGCCGATGGCATGATAGGAGTACCCCGGTGGCGCCAGCGACCGGGAGGCCCGCGAGAGATTACCTTCGGTACGGATGGCCCGGGCCAGAAAGAGGTCGAACTGCTTGGGAATGCTGCGCACGCCCGAAGTGAGAATCAGGCTGTCACCGATATCAGTGGTCAGCCGGTTGAACAGATCAAGCGACTCGCCTCGGCGCAGAAAATGCCCGGAGCGCGGCACCTTCACCACCTCTTCCCGAATGATACGGGTTGTAATGTCGGTGCCAGTCCGGTCACCATAGAAGCCGAGATCACGGGCATCAGCATGGAAGAGCCCTTCCATGAATTCCAGCTCCCGAGCCTGAAAGCCGCCAATCTCGGAGGCATTGCGAGCGAAAGCCAGCATGTCATCCCAGGCCAGGATATTGAAATTGCCGAAGCCGACATACTCGCGCACGGCTTCAATGCGACGGGCCGTGGCCAGCAGGGTGTCCCACTCTTCACCGGTCAGGATGATATCTTCCGGGTGATCGGCATCCGGGTCCCGAATGCGCGCCAGGTAACGTTCATCCAGTTCGTCTTCGGCGCCGGTATAGGCGTCTTCTGCCGCCCGCGCCACAGCTTCCTGATGCTGGTCGATGCGCTGCTGATGGCGCAACTCGTCGGCAAGCCGCTCCAGATGCTCCAGATTCATGTCAGGCTTGGTGGAGCGCATGAGCTCCTCCAGCGATATGCCGGCTTCATCCCGGGCGATTTCCAGGTGCACACGATGCGCAACCTCTTCGCGCGTCATGTGACGTTCGGGCATCTGAGCCAGTTCCTGGTCCACACTCAGGGGGGCAGCATGAGCACCATGGCGGTGCTGCCACAGATAGGAGCCACTGGCCACGGCAGCGCCAGTCACGAACATCCCCTCCAAAAAGGTTCTGCGCTTGATTCCGTTTCCTTCACACACCGGCTACTACGCTCCCAAAGATGTTATGTTGTAACACTTTACTACTGATTCCATTGAAAGACAAAACCGTGCTATCAGGATTTTCGGACAGACCCATGCATAGACTAGCCAATTTTACCATTTTACGCCGCCAATTTTTCAATTCGTGTCAACGAATCTCGTCACAAATCAGGCTAAAGCGTATACTGCCTGCTCCACCTGACCACATCGGCCGTTTGGTATCAGTCTGAAGAGGATATATGGAGTTCATCGCACATCGTGGTCTCTCCGGCGCCGCACCGGAGAATACGGCAGCGGCTTTCAACGAGGCAGCCTCGCTGGGCTTTCGCAATGTTGAACTGGATGTTCTGTTTACTGCCGACGATGTACCCGTGGTGTGCCATGACGACGACCTGAACCGTTTCGGCCATCAGGTTCTTGTCAGCCAGCAGCCCTGGACTACCCTGCAGACGCTGGATATGGGCAGTTGGTATGGCCCGTCATTCCACGGCGAGCGCCTGCTTACGCTGGATGCCGCGCTGGACCAGCTGAGCCGGCAGTTTGACTGTATCAATATCGAACTCAAGCCGGAACTCAACGGCCATTTGACCGGGCCCCGCTCACTGCGTCTGACCGAGCAACTGGCAAGGGCGCGGGCGCAGGGCCTGGCCTTGCTGATGTCCTCCTTCGACCCGCGCCTGGTCAGTTGGTGTCAGCAGCATTGCCCCGAACTGCCCAGGGCCGTATTGGTGGAAGGGCCACTGACCCGGGCCCATGAACAACTGGCCGACCTCACCGGTGCCAGCGCAGTGCATCTGGACAACGACTACCTCAAGGCCGAAGACATCAGCCGTATCAAGGCTCAGGGCCTGACCGCACGGGCCTACACCGTGAATGAGCCAGCCCGCGCCAGAGCGCTGAAACAATGGGGTTGCGACGGCATCTTCACCGACATCCTGAGCCCGGGATCCGCGCCCTGATGAGCACCGCCACGCCGACGGAAGTGGGCCTGTTGCTGGCCCCGGGGTTCTCGGTAGGCAGTCTGGGTGCCCTGCTGGACGTTTTCCGCGCCCTGCAGGAACTGGAAACACCTGACCTGAAGATGTCCGTGTTCGCCGCTCCGGGCACCCAGGCCGACGACTGGCCCTACCCCTGGCCAGCGGCGGACCTGCCGCCAGCCCTGCCGGAACGCATACGGCACTGGTTTGTCATTGGCGGTCCGGCGCGGTTGCCCGACCCCCAGCATCCGCTGTATCACCTGCTGGCTACCGGCAGCCGCTATGCCTGCTGGGCCGGCATAGCCCATGGCAGCCTCTGGCTGGCAGCCACCGGTCTGCTGGATGGGCACGAGGCCACGCTCAACACACCGGAGGACGAATACCTGCCCTGGCTGGGGCGCGTCCGGCGCTGTGCCCGCGTGGTCTGTGCAGACCGCGACCGCTTTACCTGCCTGAGCAACAGCGCTGCGCGCGACCTGGGGCTGGCCTGGGTGACCCACTGTTTCAGCGCTGCCCTGGCCAACCAGGTCGACAGCTATCTGCTGGCCGAGCGCACACCGACCGAGCGCGCTCCCTTCACCGCCTCCCGGCATCTGCCCGACAGCCTGCGCGAAGCCAACAGCCTGATGCACAGCAATATTCAGGAACCCCTGAGTGCCGATGAAGTGGCGTCTCTGGTCGGTGTATCCAGACGCCAGCTGGAACGCTGGTACAAGGAGTACTTCAACTCTTCCCCGGCGCGCTACTACCTGCAGATTCGGCTGGAGCAGGCACGGCACATGCTGCTGAACACCCACCTGTCGATTGCCGAAATAGCCGTCACTACCGGTTTTTCCAGCCCTGCGCACTTCGCCACCTGCTACCGCAAGGCCTTCGGCCAGTCCCCTTCTGCCGCCCGCCAGCGCCCCTCACGCTGAAGCGGCGCATTTGTAGAATCGAAGGTCGCATTCAGAAACACCCTGCTTGCGGGCCGACGGTACACTGATTTCAATCCATGAATTCCCGCCTGCCCCATGGGCAGATACTGACAGCAAGGTGAAGCACTATGTCGCAGCAGCATCCGGACCGGTCCGTTTTCGATCAGGTCATGACCCCCAATTACGCACCGGTAGACGTTATTCCGGTGCGTGGCCGCGGCGCACGACTCTGGGACCAGCATGGGCGCGAATACATCGACCTGGCCGGCGGCATTGCCGTCAATTCCCTGGGCCATTGCCATCCGGAGCTGGTGGCAGAACTGAAAGCCCAGGCTGACGAGCTGTGGCATCTGTCCAATGTCTACACCAACGAACCGGCCCTGCGTCTGGCACAGACCCTGTGCGACCTGACCTTTGCCGACAAGGTCTATTTCTGCAACTCCGGTGCCGAAGCCAATGAGGCCGCCCTGAAGCTGGCCCGGCGCAAGGCCTGGGCCGATGTGGGTGAAGCCAAGCACGAGATCATTTCCACTCGCGGCTCCTTTCACGGTCGGACCCTGTTCACCGTGACCGTTGGCGGGCAGGAGAAATACACCGAAGGCTTCCGGCCCGCCCCTCAGGGCATCACCCATGTGTCCTACAACGACATCGCGGCGCTGGAAGCTGCCATCAGTGACCGCACCTGTGCCGTCATGCTGGAGCCCGTGCAGGGCGAAGGCGGTGTCCGGCCGGCCGACCGGGCCTACCTGGAGGCAGCCCGACGCCTGTGCGACCAGCACAATGCGCTGCTGATCTTCGACGAAGTGCAGACCGGCGTGGGTCGCTGTGGCGAGCTCTATGCCTATATGCACTATGGCGTGACGCCGGATATCCTGACCACGGCCAAGTCCCTGGGCGGCGGCTTTCCCATCGGCGCCATGCTGACTACAGACGATGCGGCCCAGGCCCTGATTGTGGGCACGCATGGTTCCACCTACGGCGGCAACCCGCTGGCCTGTCGCGTTGCCTCCAAGGTGCTGGAAGTCGTCACCCGTGATGAAGTGCGGGCCAATGTGACCGCCCGCCACCAGCAGCTGAAAGCTGGCCTGGAAGCCATCAACAGCCGCCATGGCGTTTTCAGCGAGATTCGCGGCATGGGCCTGCTGCTGGGGGCAGAGCTGACCCCGGCCTGGGAAGGCAAGGCCAAGCTGTTTCTGCAGGCCGCGCTCAAGGAAGGCCTGATGATCCTGGTCGCAGGACCCAGCGTGCTGCGCATGGCGCCCTCACTGCTGGTCACCGAAGCAGACATAGCGGCTGCACTGGACCTGCTGGGGCGTGCCATCGAGCAGGTGAAGGCCGAGACGGAAGCGGCCTGAGCCACTACGGAGACAACACCATGTGGCACATCAAACCGCTGACAGCGGCGGATCTCGGGGCGCTGGAAGCATTGCTGCATGCCAACCCGTTGCGCCTGAGCACCCTGCCGGCCGTGCGTGATCAACTGGCAGAGCGCATCGCAGCGGCCGAGCAGGGCTTTGCCGGCCTGGATGGTGAAGCCACGCTGCTGTTCGGCCTGCGCGACCACGAGGACAGCCTGCTTGGCGTCGCCGGCATTCAACCCTATGCCGGTGGCGACGAGCCGTTCTACAGCTACCGCATCGACGAGCTGGTGCATGCCTCGCGTCATCTGGGTATCAACCAGCGCCAGTCTGTGCTCTATCTGTCGCATGAACTGACCGGCCTGACCAGCCTCTGCTCCTTCTCGCTGACACCGTCGCTGCGTGACTCCCAGGCCTTCGAGCTGCTGAGCCGCTCGCGCCTGCTCTATATCGCCTCCCACCGCCATGCCTTTGCAGACGAGCTGGTGGTGGAGATTCAGGGCATCTGGGACAACGAGGGCCAGAGCGAGTTCTGGAAGAATGTCGGCGAGCTGTTTTTCGGCCTCGACTTCATTACCGCCGACCATCAGTGCGCACTGCACGGCAAGACTGTCATTGCCGAACTGCTGCCACCCTACCCCATCTATCAGACGCTGCTGTCCGCAGCGGCCCAGCAGGCCATTGCCCGCCACCACCCCGGCGCGGAGCGCACCGTACGCTGGCTGGAGCACGAAGGCCTGTACAAGACCCGCTTTGTCGACCCCTTTGATGCCGGGCCCACCTATCGGGGCCGCGTCGATGATCTGGCCAGCCTGCAGAGTCTGTGTTCGGTAACCTCTGTACAGCAGGGTCAGCCGACCCGGAGCACCCCGCTGTTGCTCGCCCAGGGCACCGGCAGTGATTTTGTCTGCCGCCTGGTGCAGGGCGACCTGCAGGCGGACAGCCTGATCACCGACACCGATCTGACCGACACCCGACCCGGCCTGGTGCTGCCGCTGGAGACTCACTGATGGCCATTATCCGCCCTATTGCCGCACAGGACCTGGATACTCTGGTCGATATGGCGCGCGAATCCGGCGTCGGCGTCACCAGCCTGCCGGACAACCCGGAACTGATGGAACGCAAGCTCAATCGCGCCGTGGCATCCTTCCAGCAGAAGCTGTCACCGGAAGAAGCCCACTATCTCTTTGTGCTGCAGGAAACCCCGGACGGCCCGCCGGTCGGACTGTGCGGCATCGAGGCCCGTATCGGCCGCGATGAAGTCTGGTACAACTACCGCATGGGTGAGGTGATTCAGGCTTCCAAGGCGCTGGGACTGTATCGGCGCACCCTGACACTGTTTCTCAGCAATGACCTGACCGGCGCCACCGAACTCGGTTCGCTGTATCTGCGCGAGCCCAATCGGCGTCATCGCAATGGCTCCGTGTTGTCCAAGGTGCGCTACCTGTTCCTGGCCGCCTTTCCGGAACTGTTCAGCGAGCGTGTCATCGCCGAAATGCGTGGCTACTCGGATGCCGATGGTCATTCACCCTTCTGGGAAGGCCTGGGGCGCCAGTTTTTCAATATGGAATTCTCCGATGCCGACTTTCTGACCGGCTCGGGGGACAAGGTCTTCATTGCCGAGCTGATGCCCAAGTTCCCCATCTATGTGCCCATGCTGCCGCCCGAGGCCCAGGCCACCATCGGCCAGGTGCACCCGCACACCCAGCCTGCCCTGTCGATGCTGGAGGCCGAGGGTTTTCGCAAGAACGGCTTTGTCGACATCTTTGATGCCGGCCCGGCAGTACAGGCCGAACTGCACCGCATTGGCGGGGTGCGTCGCAGTGAGCGCCTGCACGCCCATATCGTCGAGCGCCGGGCCAGTCTGGAAGCGCCGCGTCCCGAATGGTTGCTGGGCAACGAGCGCTTTTCCGGTTTCCGGGCCATCAGTGTGGCCAGAGTGCACCGCGACGGCCCCCGCATCGAACTTACCCCGGAAGAAGCCGACGCGCTGCAGATCAGTGCCGGCGACCCGGTCCGGGTCATGAACCTGAAACCACAGGAGCCACATGATGGCTGATACCCACTTTATTGATGGCCACTGGCAAAGCAGCCAGGGGGCAACATTCGAGTCCCGCAACCCGGTTGACAATGATCTGGTCTGGACCGGCCAGGAAGCCGCGCTCGATACCGTGGATCAGGCCGTCCAGGCCGCCAACCAGGCTTTCCGCAGCTGGAAGCGCACACCGCTCGCCGACCGTCTGGCCGTGCTGGAGCGCTTTCGTGCCCTGCTGGGCGAACACAGCGAGGCCCTGGCCACCCTGATCGCCCGTGAAACCGGCAAACCGATCTGGGAAAGCCGTACCGAAATCGGTGCCATGCAGGGCAAGATCGAACTGTCGGTCAAGGCCTACCATGAGCGTACCGGCGAGCATGCCACCCTGCTGGAGGGCGGCCAGCGCATTCTGCGCCATCGCCCGCATGGCGTCATGGCAGTGTTCGGACCCTACAACTTTCCCGGCCATCTGCCCAACGGGCATATCGTACCGGCGCTGATTGCCGGCAATACCGTGGTGTTCAAACCGTCGGAACAGACGCCGGCCACGGCCGAAATGACGGTGCGCCTGTGGCAGGAAGCTGGCCTGCCACCCGGGGTCATCAACCTGGTGCAGGGCGCGCGCGCCACCGGCGAGGCCTTGTCCACGCACCCGGCCGTCAATGGCATTCTGTTTACCGGCTCACCACAGACAGGCATTGCCATCCAGGCTGCCATCCGCAGCCAGCCGCAGAAGATCCTGGCCCTGGAAATGGGCGGCAACAACCCGCTGATCATCGGCTCTGATGTCGACAGCGAGGCCGCCATCTGGGCCACCCTGCAATCGGCCTTTGTCAGTGCCGGTCAGCGCTGCACCTGTGCCCGCCGCCTCCTGGTGCCCAGTGGCGCCGCCGGCGACGAATGGCTGGACCAGTTGGTCGCCGCTGCCGGGCGGTTGCAGGTCGGCGCCTGGGACTCCGACCCGCAGCCCTTCATGGGTTCGGTCATCAATGCCGCTACGGCCCAGCGTCTGCAACAGGCCCAGCAGGGTTGGCTGGATCAGGGCGGCAAGGCCCTGCTCAAGCTGCAGGCCGGTGCCGCGCCCACTCTGCTCAGCCCGGGTATTGTCGACCTCAGTGGCATCGAGGTCGCCGATGAAGAGTTCTTCGGGCCGCTGCTCAGCGTGCGCCGCTACACCCGCTTCGAAGAAGCCATTGAACTGGCCAACCAGACCCGTTTCGGGCTCTCGGCCGGGCTGCTCAGCAACAATGCCGACGAATACGAGGCCTTCATCACCGATATTCGCGCCGGCATTGTCAACTGGAATCAGCCCATCACCGGCGCCAGTTCCGCCATGCCGTTCGGGGGCACCGGCCTGAGCGGCAACTACCGACCCAGTGCCTGGTATGCGGCCGACTATTGCGCCTATCCGGTGGCCTCGCTGGAACAGACGCAACTGCAACGGCCGGCGCAACTGCCACCGGGAATGACGCTATGACTGCCGCAGAAGTGAACTTTGACGGCCTGGTCGGGCCCACACACAACTATGCCGGCCTGTCCTACGGCAATATTGCCTCCGAGCGCCATCAGCACCTGGCGGCGAGCCCGAAGAAGGCCGCCCTGCAGGGACTGGACAAGATGGAAGCCGTGGCCGGCATGGGTCTGATACAGGGCCTGCTGCCGCCGCATGAACGCCCGCATATGCCCAGTCTGCGGGCGCTGGGCTTCAGCGGCAGTGATGCCGAGGTGCTGCAGCGAGCGGCCACCGAGGCCCCGGTACTGCTGTCGGCGGTGTGCTCTGCGTCCGCCATGTGGACCGCCAATGCGGCGACCGTATCCAGCAGTGTGGACACCGCCGACGGCCGGGTGCACCTGACCACGGCCAACCTGAATGCCAAGTTCCATCGTTCCATCGAGCACCCCGGCACCACCCGGGCGCTGCGGGCCATTTTCCATGATCCGAAGCACTTCCAGGTGCATGACGCCCTGCCGGCCAACCCGCATTTCGGTGACGAGGGTGCGGCCAACCATACCCGTTTCTGCGCCGGCTATGATCAGCCCGGCGTCGAACTCTATGTCTATGGCCGGGCAGCCTTCAATCCGGCGGCACCCAGGCCGCAGCGCTACCCGGCACGGCAGACTCTGGAGGCCAGTGCCGCCATCGCCCGCCGGCATGGCCTGACCGCCGGGCATGTGGTGCTGGCCCAGCAGAACCCGGCGGTCATCGATCAGGGCGTGTTCCACAATGACGTCATCGCCGTCGGCAACCGCAATGTGCTGCTCTATCACGAGCAGGCCTTTCTCAATACGGATGCGGTGCTGGCTGAGCTGGGTACCAAGCTACAGGGTGCCGACCTGATACCGGTCTGTATCCGCACCGACCAGTTGCCGGTCGAGGAAGCGGTCACCAGCTATCTGTTCAACAGCCAGCTGATTTCGCTGAGCGACACCGAAATGGCATTGGTAGTACCGAAAGAGTGTGAGGACTCACCCCGGGTATGGGCCCTGCTCAACGAACTGACAGAGGATTCTGCCAACCCGATTACCCAGATCAGGGTGATGGATCTCAAGCAGAGCATGCGCAACGGCGGCGGCCCCGCCTGCCTGCGCCTGCGTGTGGTCCTCAGCGAAGCGGAACAGAAGGCCGTGGAGCACTGCCTGATCACGCCCGAGCTGGTCCGGACACTGCGCGGCTGGGTGGAAAAGCACTACCGGGACGAACTGTCCCAGGCCGACCTCGCCGACCCGCAGCTGCTGATCGAATCCCGCACCGCGCTGGATGAACTGACGCAGATTCTCAAGCTGGGGTCGATTTACGACTTTCAGCTTTGAAATAAGTCGACAGTAGACGGTAGACGGTAGACGGTAGACGGTAGACGGTAGACGGTAGACGGTAGACGGTAGACGGTAGACGGTAGACG
>NZ_SRMF01000004.1 GCF_004768465.1 Natronospirillum operosum | reverse complement strand
CTGCGTCACTCGGGCGCGGGCAACTCACGCGGGGGTGGCCCGGCTTACAACCATAATGGCGTGCTGTCCGTCTGGGATGAACACCATCTGGACCAGCAGCACCTGTTCGAGCACCTGTGGGACCCGAGCGTCAACCACACCCAGGAACACCAGACCCACAGCTACCAGTACAACCAGAACGGCCAACTGCAACAGGTCGATCTGGGCAAAGGGGACAGTGAACACTACACCCATGACGCCCTGGGCCGTATGACCCAGAAGATCACCGAGCACGACGCCCGGTATGACTACGCCTGGGATGCCCGTGACCGACGCGCACATACCCAACTCAGCGACTGGGAGCGCAGCTACCACTACAGCAGTCTGTATGATGGCAGACAGGACAAATTCGTCGGGAACGAATTTGCACGAGCGTAGCGAGCCCGAAGGGCAAACCACAGGGATGTGGTTTGTACAACAGCCAGTGGGATCAAGACAACAACCCCTACCGCAGCCTCAACTACCTGCCCGGTGAACCCGCAGGCAACGGCGGCCCCGGCAGTCTGCCCGAAAACGCCAACTACGGCACCCTGATCAGCCAGGAAGTACACCAGTGGGAGAACGACGAGTTCCGCGTGACGGGTTTTGCGCTGGATGCCTCCGTTCAAGCGCTTGAAATTCATGTATTGGAAACAAGGGATGAGTATAACGTGAACCAGTCTTTGGTTGCCGCAGGTTCTGGTGCTGTCGGGGCAGGAATCGGTACTTCCGCTGCTAAACTGGCAGGTGCGGTAGGTACTTCAATCAATGCCAGTAGAGGCACCCAGGCGGCAATCGCAACAACAACCTTCTATGGAACTAATGCAGCTCTGAACAGTGGCTTAGCCGTGGGGACTGGTTATGTGACCGCCCAAGTGAATGATACGGAGTACATGGCATCTGACATGGTACGTGATGAGGTATCGTCCCCATCTCCATCAAAGCTGCGCCCTGAGTGATTATGCCGTACTGTCAAATAGCGTGTTATTTCTTGCCACCCAACGGCAACAAATTGCCGGTCAATCGTTGAGAGCGAGGCTGAACTGGGCACGGCATGCTATTTGCTTAGAAGGGGATGTCAATGCATGAGGGACAGGTGCCATGATCAACCCTATTGGAGTAATGACTCAACCGGTCAGCAACAAAACGCGGCATGCCTACACGGATACCAGTGCACCACCACAAAGGATCGCTGAACGAGGAGCGGGGGCAACCAAGGCAAGTACGGTGAACATTTCCGCTCAGGGAAAGTTGGCGGCCAAGATTGATATGGACTCGCTGGAAAGTCTCCGCATTCCCAAGTGGATGGTCGACTTTATGCCTAAGCAAAGTGTCCTGAATTCGTCCGAAGCCATAAAGGAGACACGGGCACTTCTGAGCAAGATGGAGACACAGACTGTCGATGCTCAGCCTTCTGCCGCCGCGAAGCAATCCATGCAAAATCAGTTCTCCGCAACTCAAACAATGCGCGCCAACACTGAGTTCCTTGCCAAATTCCAGAACGAGCTCAGGGAGTACTCTGGATTACTGAGACAGGCTTATGACCAAGCCAAGCAGGAACACGGCATCAATTCGCATGAAGACTATGTCACCAAGGTGCTTGACGCACCGGAGGACAATCTTCCGCTTCGCGATAGTTTAAAGGCAAAGCTTCTTGATAATCCCAGAGCTCTGGAACTCATGAACACACTTGGTATTGTTCGCCCATACTTGGCATAAATTGCCACGTTCTGATGTCGTGCTCAGAGCAACCCGACAGAGTCGCGCCCCGGCGTTGATCCGGACCTCGTTTTACTGAAGCGACATCAGTCAAAGACAATGTCGCTGTACCATTCAGATGCCTCATGGAGCCGCAGTCCGGTGGCGCCAGGTCCCTCTATCGCCCGTTTTACGGTCTCGTGAACAAGTACCGTTGAGATCTTCTCTTCCAACCTGAAAATCTGACATTTCTTCAGCTCAACACCTTTCAGTACAGGACATTCAAACCCATCCTTCGCGGGCGATGGTATGTTAACTGCCGTACAGAGACGGCAGAACAGCTCCGATATATTGGGGTCTCATTCAACTGATTACGCGACCTCGGGCGCCAATCAATAGTCACAAGCGCAATGCCTGCGTTGAGCCTGGTTCAGGCTACAGGCAAATGGTGCTGAATACTGTGAGCGCGTTACCAAACTGAAGGGGCGAGAAATGAAAGCGACTACCCATACCTTGAACATGAAGACTGCAAGGGCTTCTGCCCTGGCGATCTTGTTGGCCCTGGGTGCCGGCGGCATGTTGACAGGCTGCGACGACGGCCCGGCCGAAGACGCTGGCGAGGCCATTGACGACACCTTTGATGATGCCGAAGACTCAATTGATGATACCTTTGACTAGGACTGGTTAATCGCGGAGACACCCGTCGCGTATACAAGCCACCGAGTACAAAGGTGTAGAGTTTGTCGCTGGCCAGTGGTGCACAACAATCCTGGTTCAGCAGTGACAGGCACAAAAAACCCCGCCGCAGCGGGGTTTTTTCGGTCTCTGCGTTGTGCTTCAGAGCTTGGCGGCGTTACCGGCCAGGTAGGTCGCGACACCATCGGAGTCGGCTTTCATGCCTTCGTCGCCCTTGTTCCAGCCGGCCGGGCAGACCTGGCCGTTCTCTTCGAAGAACTGCAGGCCGTCGATCAGGCGCACCACTTCGTCCATGTTGCGGCCCAGCGGCTCGTCGTTGACGATCTGGGACCGCACCACGCCTTTCTGGTCGATGATGAAGGTGGCCCGCATGGCTACGCCGGCGGGGTAGTAGGAATCACCGCCTTCTGATTCGATGCCATAGGCCTTGGCGATGCTGTGCTCCATGTCAGCCGCCAGGGTGTAGCGCACCTGGCCGATACCGCCCTTGTCAGTGGGGGTGTTGCGCCAGGCGTTGTGGGTGAAGTGAGAGTCGATGGAGACACCCACCACTTCAACACCCATTTCCTTCAGCTTGTCGATGCGGTTGTCCATCGCGATCAGCTCGGACGGACACACGAAGGTGAAGTCCAGCGGATAGAAGAATACGACGGCATACTTGCCCTTGATGTTTTCCGCCAGGTTGAACTCGTCAGCCAGTGTGCCGTCGGCCAGCACCGCAGGAACAGTGAAATCAGGGGCTTTTTTCCCTACCAGTACGCTCATTGATGACTCCTTGGTTTGTCAGTTGAACAGTCAGTACATTACTTGAAAAATAACGGATGGCAGGCGGAACAGCGCCGGGCGCTGTCCCGCTTTCGCCTGCTGAGCAATATGGGGTTTAAATCCAGTTTCTCAACACCTGCATGGGTGGCGTGTAGATCACCTTGCGGGTCGACAGCACCCCAACCGAGCCGATCAGTGCGCCGCCGACCAGAGGTGCGGCCAGCCACAATGTCGGGTGCCAGCGTGTCTCCATGTCGAACAGGCTGCCCTGCAGATAGAACAGGATGCCTTCGGTGCCCATGGCTCCGAGCAGGCCGGCCAGGGCGCCCAGGGCGCCAAACTCGATCCACAGGGTACCGCGCAGCAACCCCGCAGGCGCACCCATGGTACGTAACAGGGCGCTTTCACGGAAGCGCACATCCAGACTGGACTGAATGCCGGCAATCAGAACCAGCAGCCCGGAAATCAGAATCAGCACCAGAATGAACTCGATGGCCAGGGTCACATTGCGGATGATGCCCTGCACCTGTTCGATGACGGTATCCACCTCCAGTACTGCCAGCGTCGGAATGGTCCGCACCAGATCATTGAGCGCGGGCTTGTCGTCCGGCGCCAGGTAGAAACTGACCAGATAGAAGGCCCCGGCGCCTGCCTCCAGCGGCTGGTTGAAGATCATGTAGAAGTTGGGGTTGAAGGACTCCCAGTTGAGCGAACGCAAGCTGGCCACTTCGGCACTGACTTCAATGCCCCCGACACTGTAGTACAGGGTGTCACCTATCTCTATGCCGATATTGCGCGCGAAATCTTCTTCCACAGACACCTTGAGCTCGCCTTCGCCGTAGTTGTCCCACCAGTCACCGGCCACAACCTGATTATCGGCACCCAGCTCGGCAGACCAGGTCATGTTCAGCTCGCGCCGATAGTTGTTGCGGTCCGGCAGGTCGCGGCTCAGGTCATCCACCGATTCGTCATTGACCAGCGTCATGCGCCCGCGGGTGACCGGGTAGGCCGGTGAGCGGTTGCTGGCCTGCTCGTCGATCCAGTCATTCAGGCTGTCCAGATCTTCGTCAAACACGTTGTAGACGAAATGGTTGGGGGCATCCTCCGGCAGTTGCTGCTGCCACTCGGCCAGCAATGAGGTCCGAATCAGCACCAGGGTGAACAGCAGCATCAGTGCAATGGCAAAGATGACCACCTGCAAGCCGTTCTGCTGGCTGCGCCGCTGCAGGCTGGCCAGCCCCAGTCGCCAGTTGCGGCCCAGCTCGCTGCCGTAGCGCCGCAGCAGCCAGAGCAGCCCGCGGGCAAACAGCCCTGCCCCCCAGATACAGACCGCCCCGCCGGCCACCATGACCAGCGTCAGTTGCCAGTCACCGCTGTACACCAGCACAATCAGCATGATGCCCAGTGCACCCCAGAGCTGCCACAGCAACTTCGGCTGCTGGAATACCTCACTGCGGATGACCTTGACGGGCGGCACATCGCGCAGCCGATAGAATGGCGGCCAGGCAAAGCCCATCAGGGCCACAAAGCCGGTCAGAGCACCCATGCCGTAGGACCGCCAGTCATGCATGGCCAGATTCGAAGGCAGCAGATCACCCAGCAACCAGATGATGGCCTGGTGCGTCAGTTCACCCAACAGCAGCCCGGCGGCGATGCCCACCACAGCCAGTGCCGTCAGGCCCAGGCCATAAAGCCGTATGATCTGTTGTGGGGTAAAGCCCACGGTCTTCATCAGGGCCACGCCATCCACATGACGCGCCGCGTAGCGTTGTGCGGACATGGCCAGCGCCACCCCGGCCAGAATCACCGCCAGTGACCCGGACAGCAGCAGGAAGCCTTCGGCGCGGTCCAGCGCCTCGCCGACATTCTCGTTGGCGCGGCGCGCACTGCGCCACTGGAAATGCGGCTCACGCTCACTGCGGATGGCGTTGCGCAATTCGGTGTGAGCCAGGTTTGGCCCCGCCAGCAGCCAGCGATAGGTCACCCGGCTGCCCGGCTGGATGGCGCCGGTGGCTTCCAGATCGGCCATGTTAATCATGGCTCTGGGCTCGACATTGAACAGGCTGGCCGCCTGGTCGGGCTCGGAAATCAATACACGGCCCACGCGCAGATCAGTGGCGCCGATGCCGACCATGTCGCCCACTTCCACTTCCAGCAATGGAAACAGGCGTGAGGCCAGCCAGATTTCGCCGGGCGGCGGGCCCTGGCTCACCGTGACCGCCGGGCCGAACGGCAGGTTGGAGACCTGCAAGCTGCCCTTGAGCGGGTAGCCATCTGTCACCGCCCGCACCGAGCCGAGCCTATTGGTGCCCTCGCCGAACAGCATGGACGAAAAGCTCACTATGCGGGCCTGTTCCAGACCCAGCTCATCGGCAATGGCAAACCAGGAGGGCGGCATCTCGCGCGAACCCTGCAGAGCGTAGTCTGCGGCCAGCAGTGACCCGGCCTCGGTCAGAATGGTGCTGCGGATGCGCTCGGCAAAGATGCTGATGCTGGTCACCACGGTGACCGCCAGCACCAGCGACACCAGCAACAGAGTCAGTTCACCGCCGCGAAAATCGCGCCAGAACATGCGCCAGGTCAGACTCATGCGGGTTGCGGCTCCGAAGTCAGCGCCCCGGCGTCCATCACACAGGTACGTCCGCAGTGTGAGGCCAGTTGCGGATCATGGGTGACCAGCACCAGCGTGGTCTGATACTCGCGGTTGAGGCGAAACAGCAGATCTTCGATGGTGCGGCCGGTCTGGGTATCCAGGTTGCCGGTCGGTTCATCGGCGAACAGCACCGGCGGCTGGGAAGCAAAGGCCCGGGCGATGGCCACCCGCTGCTGTTCACCACCCGACAACTGACGCGGATAGTGCACGGCCCGATCTCCCAGCCCGACCTGCTCGAGCAGGGCCATGGCGGTTTCACGGTCCGACTTGTCGCGCCGCAGCTCCAGCGGCAGCATGACGTTTTCCAGTGCCGTCAGCGCCGGCAGCAGTTGAAAATTCTGGAAGATGAAGCCCACATACTGGCCCCGCAGGCGGGCCCGCTCCTCTTCGTTCATGGCGGTCAGGTCGTGCCCGGCCATGAAAACCCGGCCCGATGAAGGTGTGTCCAGCCCGGCCAGCATGCCCAGCAGGGTTGTCTTGCCGGAACCGGAAGCGCCCACAATGGCCACGCTCTCACCGCGCTTGATTTCAAGATCGATCCCTTTCAGGATATCCAGCGTACCGCCGTGAATTGAAACCCGTTGCCACAACTGCTGGGCCTGGACGATGATGTCGTCTCCGGGCGCAGTGGCTGCCGACCCTGCAGGAGTTGCCCCAGTCATGTTATTGCGGTCTTTACGTGCATTGAAAGCCATCACGCTTGTCCTGGTGTTGTTGTTCAGTGTGTTTCCGGCCCATGCTGCCTCGGTGCTCGTCATGGGCGACAGCCTGAGCGCCTCCTATGGGCTGAGCGACCCCGATCAGGGCTGGGTCAACCTGCTTGCCGAACGGCTTTCCGAACACAACCATGAAGTCATCAATGCCAGTATCAGCGGCGAAACTACCAGAGGCGGTTTACAGCGCCTACCCGGTTTACTGGACCGTTACCAGCCCGCTTACGTCATCCTCGAACTGGGTGGCAATGATGGACTTCAGGGCCAGAATATTCCGGAAATCCGGCAGCGTCTGCAGGACATGATTGACCTGACCAAAGGTGCCGGAGCCGAAGTCATTCTGCTGGGCATACGCATTCCACCGAATTATGGTCCACGTTATACGGAACCCTTTTTCGATATGTTCGGCGCCCTGGCCGAACACAACGACATTGATTACTTCCTGCCGTTCCTGCTGGACAGCGTAGCAGAGAATCCGGACCTTATGCAGGCAGATGGCATTCATCCCAGAGTTGCCGCGCAACCCATCATACTGGACAACGTCTGGGCCATTCTTCCCGAGGAGCTGACCGAACCATGACCACCCGGCGCATCACCTTTCTGGATCAGGGCACCATTCCGGACAATATCCGCTGGCCTGATCCCGACTTCGAGCATGAATGGACCGGTTGGCACCATACCTCGGCCGGACAGACCGTCGAACGTGCGGCGGGCAGCCATATCCTGATCACCAACAAGGTAGTGGTGGATGACAGCGTACTGGCCGCCTGCCCTGACCTCGAGCTGGTGCAGGTATCGGCCACCGGGGTCAACAATGTCGACCTTGAGGCCTGCCGGCAGCGCGGCATTCACGCCTGCAACGTCAAGGGTTACGCCAGCAATGCCGTGCCGGAGTGGGTGGTTGCTCACCTGTTCGCACTGACCTGGCGGCAGCCGCACTACCGCCAGGTGCAGACCGAGGGCCGCTGGGCAGAATCCGACTTCTTCATGCTGCGCACAGCCCCGGTGCGCGAGCTGCGCACCATGCATGTCGGCATTCTGGGCCAGGGCGACATTGGCCGGAGCGTGGCCGACCGGCTGGCCGCCTTCGGCACTCGGGTCGAGTTTCTGGAGCGCCCGGGCACACCGAAGCCCCGTTCTGGCTATGTCGATTTCGATATCACCCTGCCCCGGCTCGACGCGCTGATTCTGTGCTGCCCGCTGACCGAAGACAATGCCGAAATGGTGGATGCCGGTTTGCTGGCCCGCATGAAAGAAGGCGCCTTGCTGCTCAACCCTTCCCGGGGTGGGCTGGTACAGGAACAGGATCTGGCGGCGGCGATCACCTCCGGCCACCTGGGCGGCGCAGCGCTGGATGTGGTCAGCCGCGAACCCATCACAACCGACAACCCGCTGTTTGCCCTGCGCGCACATGAAAACCTGATCGTCACGCCCCACATCGCCTGGAGTACCGACGAAGCCATTACCGGGCTGATGGCACAGCTGATCGACAACCTGAACCGTTTTGTGGCCGGCGAGCGCACGCACTGTCTGGTCTGATCCAGGCGTCAGAATCCACCCGAAAACGCTTTCATCAAGGAATTGCGGTGGTATATAGTCCCGGTTTTGCCCTTTGCCACCACCGCATTTCAAGGAGTTCGCTTTGTCTCGTACGCCTTCAGTCGGACTGATTGCACTGGCCTTTATTGCCTTTATTTCTCTGGGCCTGCCCGATGGTCTGCTGGGTGTGGCCTGGCCTTCCATGCGCGCCGATTTCGGCCAGCCGCTGGATGCACTGGGTCTATTGCTGGTCAGTTTTACCAGCGGCTATCTGCTGTCGAGCTTTTTCAGCGGGGCCATCGTGCGGGCCATCGGCATCGGGCTGTTGCTGGCCGCCAGTATCGCGGCCACGGCCATTGCTCTGCTTGGCTTTACCGCAGCGCCGGCCTGGTGGCTGATCATCCCGCTGAGCAGCCTGCTCGGCGCGGGTGCCGGCGCCATAGATGCCGGGCTGAACAACTATGTGGCGGCCAACCACAGTGATGGCGTGATGCAATGGCTGCACGCCAGCTTTGGGGTGGGCGTCACTCTGGGCCCCATGATCATGACGCTGGGCCTGACACTGGGCGACAGCTGGCGCATCGGCTACTGGATTGTCGGCGGCGGTCAGCTTGCTCTGGCGCTCTGTTTTCTGCTCACGGCCCGCTATTGGGACAAGGGCAAGGCGGCTGATGCTGCCGAGGCCAAACAGCGCCCGGCGCCGGTGGTGGAATCCACCTTCCGGGCCACCTTTGGCGAGCTGAAAGCCTGGCTCAGCATGATGCTGTTCTTTCTCTATTCGGGGCTGGAGCTGACGGTAGGTTTTTGGGCCTTCTCGCTGCTTACGGAAAGCCGGGAAATCACCACCGAACGGGCCGGTTTCTGGGTTGCCGTCTACTGGGCCATGTTTACCGTCGGACGGGCCACGGCTGGCCTCTATGCACGGCGGCTGGGGGTGGATGCAATGGTCTATGGCGGCCTGACACTGGCCCTGCTGGCGGCGCTGCTGCTGTGGTGGAACCCCCTGCCCTGGATCGGGCTGGCCGCGCTGGGGCTGGCCGGGCTGGCTTACGCGCCGATCTTCCCGGCCATGGTCTCCGGCACCCGCATGCGGGTCGCCCCGACCCATATCACCAACACCATCGGCATGCAGATGTCCGGGGCTGGTCTGGGCGCCGCAGTCCTGCCCGCGCTGGCCGGAGCTATTGCCGCCCGCACCAGCCTGGAGGCCATCAGTCCGTTTCTGGCCTGTGTGGGCCTGCTGCTGGTCGGGCTTTACGGCCTGATCCGCTGGCTGCCGGATTCACCTGCCGAGGCCCCGGATCAAGCCCCCTGATCAGCGGGAATAGCTTTCAGCCGGCTCCTCGCCGTAGGCCGAAGCGTCGGCATTGCCCTGCTCTTCCCAATCTGTACTGTCACTGTCAAACCGCGCCTGCGCATCAGGCAAGCGCGGACTGTCAGCCAAGCCATTATCTCTCTGCTCAACGACAAAGGCGCCGGCCTTGTGATCCAGATCGGTCAGCATGTGCTCGATCTGCGCCGCATTGTCATTGACCGTGCGGATTGATGAGGTGTCATGGCGCACACGCTGTGCCACGGCATCCATGTCTTTGCTGATCTGGCGGGCAGCCTTGGACACTTCCTGCACCGAATGCGACATCTGCTCGGCTGCGGTAGCGCTTTCCCGAGCATCGGCCTCGATGCCGTGCATCGCATTCTCGGCTTCGGCACTGTAGGTTTCGACAGCTTCCAGGTGCTTCTTGCCCGATGACATGGTATCGATAGCCGACTGCGACGACGCCTGGATCGTATCCACTATCTTGGTGATGCGACCGGTGGCATCCACGGTACGTTCAGCCAGCGACCGCACCTCTTCTGCCACTACAGAGAAACCACGGCCCGCATCACCCGCACGGGCGGCCTCGATGGCCGCATTGAGGGCCAGCAGGTTGGTCTGGCTGGCCAGTTCGTTGATCATGTCGATCACACTGTCGATATCTGCCGACAGTTCGCCCAGCTGGTTCAGCTTGTCACCGGTTTCACGCACCACCACACCGGTTTCGCGCAGGCTGTTCAGGGCGTCCTTCAGAGTCTTGGCACCACTGGTTGCAGAGCCATAGGTCTTCTCGGCCTGTTCGGACAGCGTACGCGTGGTCTCGGCAATATCAGAGATGGTGGCAGAGATCTCCTCGGTACTGGTGGCTACCGAGCCGGTCTGCTCGTTCACGTGCTGGTTGCTCTCGTTCAGGCTGGTGATTTCTCCTGCCAGTTCCTGAATCATGCGCGCAGACGTACCGGCAGACTGCACCACATCCGCAACCAGTTCGCCCAGGCCTTCAGTCATGCCATTGACGGCATCACTGAGCTGATCGAATTCGTCATTGCGCTTGCGGTTCACATGCAGTCGGGCGGTCAAATCACCGCCCTGTACTTTCTTCAGGTCCCGCATGATCTGCTGCAAGGTGCCGCGCACGCTGAAGGTAATCCACAGCACCACGGCCACAACAATGGCGCCAATAGCCAGGCTGCCGACCAGCAGCGCTGCCATGGCAGCGGCAGAACTGTCATCGGCTGCGGATCGGGCATCGGCCGTCAATTGCCCCAACACTTCATTGACTACCGTCTGCTGCTGATCCAGGTCCACCATGATGGCACCCAGTTCATCACGCTGCGCTGACAGTTCAGAACTGGCCGTAGCATAGGCACTCACGGCTTCCGTGTAGTTGGTCAGCTCGGTACTGAAACGGTCTTCCAGGTTAAGTCCGCGCAACAGGTCAAAGAAGGCATCATAGGCATCATTGAGCCCCTCGCGGTTCTCGTCACTCGCTTCCAGCAGAAAGTTGACCTCGGCGTCGCGCAGGGCCGACAGTTCATTGCGCACCATGGACAGGAAGGACACCTCTTCTGCCAGGGTGTTACCCGCCCGGTTCAACTCACCGCGGATGCCTGACGAGCGGGAAAAACCAACCCGCTGCTCCGTCTCGGTAGCGGTCAGAGCCGTAGTCAGGAAATCGCTGTATACATCGTAGAACGCCTCCAGTTCGCCGGCAGCTGCGGCATCATCGACCCGTTCCAGATCAATATCGCGCTGCTCGGCAATCAGGGCCTGATCTTCTTCTACGTCGGCGACAAACTCTCCCATATTATCATCGGACAAATCACGCATCCTTTCGCGAAACTGCAGTGCGTTCACCGCCATGGTATCCAGTTGACCGCTGACCAGCGTCAACCGCTGCACTTCATTGTTCGTGGCCTGCTGCATACGCAGTCCATTCAAAGCAACAGCAGTCAGGATGACCAGGCCAGCTACAGTGGCGACCAGCACAATCATCAGTTTGAGGCGAAAGCTGAGGTTGTTCATGGGTTCTCACATCTACGGCGTTGAGGGTAGGTCTAACTTTACCCGCCCAGTGCGCCATCGTCAGGCACATTCTGGCGGGTCTGATGCATCGCCTCGAGAGGTCGTTGTTGTGTTGTCTCTTGGCTCACAAGTTTGTCGGCACAGGCAATGCTAACTTTAACTGCACCATTCTCGCCCAACGGCGAACCAAAAAAAAGCGGCCAGACAGCTGGCCGCTTCTATCAGGCTTCGAATCGATACCCGGCGGGTTAACGCAAGGCAGAAGCCCGGTCGGCGCCTACCCGCTCTTCAGCACGCGCCTGAGCGGCTTCGAACTCGGCCAGGAAACGCTCTCCATCAGCACCGAAATTGTCGAGATACCAGTCGCGGATCGGCTCGGCAAAGGAACGGAACTCGGCCATCTCGTCTTCGGTCGGGGTGTAGATCTCGCCACCGGATTCGATCCACTTGGCATACGCATCCAGTTCCTTGCGCGGCTGTATACCGAACTGGACCATGGACATCATGGCAGCGCCATCAGCCACTACCTGCTGCTGTTCCGGGGTCAGGGACTGGAACTTCTCGTTGCCCATGAACCACATGGAAGCCATGTAGGCGTGGCCGTCAAGAGTCAGGTAGTTGATGGTTTCCTGGAAGTTCATGTTCGCAATGTCGGAAATGGAGTTCTTGGTGCCATCAACCACACCGGTCTGCAGGGCGGTGTAGACTTCCAGCCAGGGCAGAGGGGTCGGTGAACCGCCCATCTCACGCACCAGACGCTGCTGAATTTCAGACTCGATGGTACGGAAACGCAGGCCTTCGACATCCGCCGGAGAACGGATCTCACGGGTGCCATTGGCAAAGTTGCGCCAGCCACCGGTCTGTGTCATCGACATCAGACGAATGCCATTGTTGGTGGCATCCAGAATTTCTTCCCGCAGGAAACCCGCAAACTCCGGGTCAGTCAGAATGGCTTCAGCCGTGCGGTCATCGGAGAACGAATAGGGAATGTCCATGCCCTGAATGGGCGGATAGATACCCGCAACACCGCCGGCAGTAGCGGTGTAGACGTCGACCACGCCGGCACGCATGGCATCAAAGCATTCGTTGGCAGAGCCACAGAGCTGTGCCCCGACAAAAATATTGACGGAAACCTCACCACCGGTGCGGCTTTCCACGTAGTTCTTGAACACCAGGGCTGCGTCATACTCCTGGTCTTCTTCATTGGCCAGGAACACCAGATTCAGTTCAGTGGCCTGGGCCGCTCCGGACAGTGCGATACCCGCACTCAGCAGGCTGGCTACAGCCGCTCTTTTCAACTTGGACAGAGTGTTTGTCATTGTAATATCTCCTCAGGGGGGTTGTTTTCGTTCAGGCGACATAACCCAGGGCACGGGGCAGAGCCAGCACCAAATCCGGTATGTACACCAGGGCGAACAGGATGGCGATTTCCACCAGGAACAGGGGCAGCATCTCCCACGCGATACGCTCAATGCGCTCGCGGCTTATGCTGCTGACCACGAACAAC
Organism: Natronospirillum operosum; assembly: GCF_004768465.1. GTDB lineage: Bacteria > Pseudomonadota > Gammaproteobacteria > Pseudomonadales > Natronospirillaceae > Natronospirillum > Natronospirillum operosum. The sequence goes on along the minus strand of NZ_SRMF01000004.1, from coordinate 278,485 downwards.
ACCAGCCCCAGGGGCGGTGTGATCAGGCCCATGATCAGTGTGATGCTCATGACGACCGCAAAATGAATCGGGTCGACACCCACACCGATCATGACTGGTGCCAGAATTGGCCCCAGAATCAGTATGGCCGGCCCGGCATCCATGATGGTGCCGACCGCCAGCAGGAACAGAACGACAATCAGGAACAACAGTTTGGGATTGTCGGTAATGCCCAGAATAAAGCCGCTGACCAGCTGCGGTGTGCCCTTGAGGCTGACCAGCGAGGCAAAGGCCACCGCCGCACCCACCAGCAGCAGAATAACCGCCGAACTCAGGGCCGCCTTGCCGAACAGCTTGGGCAGATCGGTCAGCTTGATCTCGCGGGTGATGAACACCCCCAGAATCAGCGCATAGAAGGCTGCAATGGCCGCACCCTCGGTGGGCGTAAAAATACCACCCACGATACCGCCAATCAGAATGACCGGGGTCAGCAGGGGCAGAAACGCGGACACAAAGGCTGTCCATTTTTCTCTTGCGCTGGCCTTGGGCAGGGTCGGAGGAAACTCACGAAACTTCGTCATCACCGCAATGGCAATCATCAGGCCGATACCGATCAGGATGCCAGGCACAATGCCGCCGGCGAACATGCCCGCAACCGAAACATTCATGATGAAGGCATAGAGAATGAACAGGCCGCTGGGCGGAATGATGCTGGCAATAACTGCCGAGGCCGCCGTTATAGCCGCCGAAAAGCGGTTGGTATAGCCGGATTTTTTCATCGCCGGAATCATCACCGACCCCAGGGCCGAGGCATCTGCCACTGCAGAGCCCGAGCCACCGGCCAGCATCAGTGACGAGGTCACCGACACCTGCCCCAGACCGGCCTTGCGATGACCGATCAGGGTTTCGGCAAAGCGCACGATGCGGGTGGTCACCCCGCCGGCAGTCATCAGTTCACCGGCCAGAATAAAGAACGGCAGCGCCATCAGCGGGAAACTGTCGATGCCCGCAAACAGGCGCTGGAACAGCAGATTAAGAAAGGTTTCTCGGCCTTCCAGCAGCATGCTGATACCGGGGGCAATCAGCATGACAAAGACGATGGGCATCCCGACCAGCAACAGGGCGAGGAATATCCACAGGTAAGCAAACGCCATGGTTCAGACCTCCACCTTGTTTTCGGGGTCGGGTTCATTGTCGGCAAGCGGGTAATAGTCCGGATTGAACAGGCTCGCGGTAAGCCTAATGATGCGTTCGAAAGAACTGATGGCGGTCAGGGAGAAACTGACCGGCAGAATCCAGTACACCTTGGCCATCTGAATACCCAGCGACAGACTGACCGAGCTGCCCGCACGCTCGATACGGTCGAAACCGAGCTTCACGCACCAGAGCAGCATGATGAAAATCAGAATCTCGATTGCGATCTGCAGCAGGCGCCAGACCAGCGACCCCTTGAACCAGCTCGTCAGCACTTCAAGGCTGACATTCAGGCCCTGCTTGTGGGCGGCCGGGAAATAGAGGAAGGCCATCCAGACCATCATGAAACGCGCCAGTTCCTCGGTCCAGCCGAAGCTGTCACCAAGGACATAGCGGAAGAATACGTGTGTCACCATGATGCCGAGCATCCCGGCCAGCAACAAAGTAGCGCCGTAACCTGCAAGCCTGGACGTCCAGGTATTGAACAGATCCAGCCAGTGAATCACTTTCGGCATGATGTGCCTCCGAATCAGCGAACGGGAAAGCGCGTAGACTACCCCCGGCCGCATGCACGTGCCTGCCATTTGGGTCGGTTTTACACTCGGTTTCGAGCCTGTTCGCGCTTCTTTGTCAGTATTCTGTTGTCGAACCCGGCAACGGCAGAGTCCTGATTCTATAATCTGTCGAGTCTTGACTCTATTTCGTAGCGCTGCGATAGATATTATTCAGCCTTGTGATCCATGTCAACACCACGCGATCACAAGGCCATAATTGTCAATTAACGCCCCCAATACCTTTTATTGACACCAGAAGGCGACAAAGTCTATAGTTTCGTAGCGCTACGAATTGATTATAGATTCAGTAGTGATCGTACCGCTGCGGAGGCTCGGAGAGACGGCTCGAGACCTCAGCGCAGCGGGTAACTGACACCGCCTGGGGTACGAGAACAACATCATGAACAGCACTCACCGACCGCTGGACAGCCTGCGCAGCCAACGCTGGTATGACTCACAGGACATGCGCGGTTTCGCTCACCGGCAACGAACCCAGCAGATGGGGTTGCGCCGGGAAGAATTCATGCACAAGCCGGTGGTTGGCATCATCAATACCTGGAGTGAACTGAGCCCCTGCCATGCGCATCTGCGCAACCGGGCGGAAGCCGTCAAGCGCGCTGTCTGGACCGCCGGCGGGTTTCCCGTGGAGCTGCCGGCGATGTCACTCGGAGAAGTACTGGTCAAGCCGACCACCATGCTCTATCGCAATTTTCTGGCCATGGAAACAGAAGAACTGCTGCGCTCTCACCCCATAGACGGCGCAGTCCTGCTCGGTGGCTGTGACAAGACCTCCCCGGGCCTGCTGATGGGCGCCATCAGCATGAACATTCCGGCCATTTTCTGCCCTGCCGGCCCCATGCTGAACGGCAAATGGAAGGGCAAGACCCTGGGCGCCGGCACCCATACCCGCAAATACTGGGATGAACTGCGCAGCGGCAATATCACGCAGGAAGAATGGGTGGACCTCGAATCACGCATGACCCGCTCCAACGGTACCTGCAACACCATGGGTACGGCATCCACCATGACCTCCATAGTGGACGCCATGGGGCTGACACTGCCCGGTGCGTCCAGTCTGCCGGCAGCCGACTCAGCGCATACCCGCATGGCCTCGGCCTGCGGCAGCCGCATTATCGAGATGATTTGGGAAGACCTGAAACCGTCCGACATTCTGACCCGCGACAGCTTTCTGAATGGTGCGCGCACCTATATGGCCCTCGGCGGTTCCACCAATGCCGCCGTCCATCTGATCGCCCTGGCCCGCCGCGCCAACGTTGAACTGACTCTGGACGACCTGGATGCGGTAGCACGCGAAATACCGGTGCTCAGCAATATCTTTCCGTCGGGCGAATACCTGATGGAGGATTTCTACTATGCCGGTGGTCTGGGCGCACTGCTGCAGCGCCTGAAGAGCAAACTGGCCCTGAACGCCCGCACGGTCACCGGCCGTACCCTGGAAGAAGACATAGCCGGTGCCGAGTGCTACAACGACGATGTGATCCGGCCGTTCGACAAGCCCATCTGCGCCGGCGCCGCACTGGCCGTACTGAAGGGCAATCTGGCGCCCAACGGTGCCGTTATCAAGCACAGTGCGGCCGACCCGAAGCTGGCGCGCCACCGGGGCAAGGCCATTGTGTTCGACAATCATCAGGACCTGGTGGACCGCATTGACGACCCGGCCCTGGAGGTAACCGCCGACAGCGTTCTGGTGCTGCGCAATGCCGGCCCCAAGGGCGCTCCGGGCATGCCGGAATGGGGTGCACTGCCCATTCCCAGGAAGCTGCTGGCTCAGGGTGTGCGCGACATGCTGCGCATCTCCGATGCCCGCATGAGCGGCACCCACTATGGCACCTGTGTCCTGCATGTGGCCCCGGAATCCGCCGTTGGCGGTCCGCTGGCGCTGGTCCGTGACGGTGACGAAATCGAGCTGGATGTGGACGCCCGGCGCCTGCAGCTCTGTGTGAGCGATGACGAACTGGCCCGTCGGCGCGCCGACTGGCAAGCACCCAGTCCGCGCATTGACCGCGGCTACACGGCCATCTTCCAGGAACATGTCACCCAGGCCGATCAGGGCTGTGATTTCGACATCCTGCAGAATGGCCAGAATCAGGGTGAACCCCAAATCTTCTGAGGACTCCGTTATGGAACTGCCAAGCAATCACTTCAAGCGCTGGCTCACAGAGACCGGCCCTGCCCCGCTGGGCAGCTGGCTGATGAGTGCCAGCCCCAACGTGGCCGAGGCCATGGGCTGTGCCGGCTTCGACTATCTGGTGCTGGACATGGAACATGTACCGGTGGATGTGCCTCAGGCCATCGCCATCATGCAGGCCGTCGCCGGCACACCGGCCGAGCTGGTGGTGCGTTTGCCCTGGAACGACCCGGTCATGGCCAAGCGGGTGCTCGACAGTGGTGCCCAGACCCTGATGTTCCCCTATATTCAGTCGGCTGCAGAAGCGCAGCAGGCCGTGACCTCGACCCGCTACCCCACCCGCGGCCTGCGCGGCGTAGCGGCCGTGCACCGGGCCAGCCGCTATGGCACCGTGGCCGACTACCTGCGCCGGGCTGACGAGGAAATCGCCGTCATTCTGCAACTGGAAACCCCGGAAGCCGTTGGCCGGATGGCCGACATTGCGGCAGTGGACGGCGTGGATGCCCTGTTTATCGGCCCGGGCGACCTGTCGGCGGCCATGGGTCATATCGGCGATATCCGTCACCCCGAGGTACAGACTGCCATCAGCGCTGCCGTACAGCAGGCCAATGCCCTGAACAAGCCCTGCGGCATTGTCGGCGCCGACCCGGAGCTGGTCAGCGACTATGCACGCCGCGGTTTCCGCTTTGTCGCCATGGGCTCCGATGTCAGCCTGATGATGGGCCGGGCGGCCGAATTCATTGGCGCGGTCAAGGGTCAGGCAGCCGGGAACGAGAACAGCGGAGTCTACTGATGGCGGTGGCACAACAGCCTGTGCTGACCGCCGGCCCGCTGAGTGTCGGTCTGGCGCCGCAGTTCGGCGGCGCCCTGGCCTGGCTGCGCTGGCAGGGCACGGACCTGCTGCGGCCGCTGCCAGAGGGTGCGGGGCGGCATCCAACCCCGGAACGGATCAGCGCTGCCTACCCGCTGGTGCCCTATTCCAATCGCATCGCGGACGCGCGCTTCGAATGGCAGGGCAGACACTACGAGCTGCAACGCAATTTCGGCAAGCATCCGCACAGCCTGCACGGCTTCGGCTGGCAGCGCCCCTGGACACTGACACAGCAAGGCAGCCATGCGGCCCTGATGACACTGACACACAGTGCCGACGGCAACTGGCCCTGGAACTGCACGGCCGAACAGCACCTGAGTCTGGACGCACAGGGCCTGACCCTGACGCTGAGCCTGAACAATCAGGACCGGACTGACATGCCGGCCGGGCTCGGCTGGCATCCCTATTTCCTGCGCACCGAGCAGATGACCCTGCAGTTCAGTGCGCGGCGCCAGTGGACCATGAACGAATACCATCTGCCGGACCAGGCCATCCCGGTGCCTTCGAATGCCGACTTCAGCCAGGCACGCTCGCTGGGCTGGCCGGGCCTGGACCACTGCTTTTCCGGCTGGCCGGGCGAGGCCAGACTATACTGGCCGGAACATGGCCTGGAGGTCCGCCTGCTGGCCCCCGAATTCGGCCATCTGGTGGTCTTCACCCCGGAGCAGCGCAACTTTGTGGCCATCGAGCCGGTGACTCATGTCAACAACGCCATCAATTGGCCACAACCGGAACACCTGGGCCTGCAGACGCTGCCCCCGGGTGCACGCATCACCCGAACCCTGCAGTTGCTTGTTGAACCGCAGCAAAGCGAGACCCCATCATGACGACACAGACAACACACCGAGCAGCACAGAGCGTTCTGAACGCCCAGGCCACACTGGCAGAGTGCCCGGTCTGGGCCGAGGATGAACAAGTGCTGTACTGGGTGGACATTCTCGCCCCGACGCTGAACCGCTTCGACCCGGCCACCGGCACCAATCGGAGCTGGACGCTGCCCGAGCACATAGGCTGTTTTGGCCGACGCACCGGCGGTGGGTTCATTGCCGGCCTGCGTTCCGGGCTGTGGCTGCTGGATGCACAGGCGCGACCCACCCAATGTATTGCCCGGCCGGTGGCAGATACCTCTGTCAGCCGTTTCAATGATGGCCGCGTTGACCCCTGGGGCCGCTTCTGGGCCGGCACCATCCACGAGCCGCGCGACCGCCCCGCCGCCAGCCTGTTTCGTGTCGACAGCCGGCTCCAGTGTGAGCACATGGCCGGTGACATCAAGGTCTCCAATGGCGTTGCCTTCAGTCCTGACCGGCGCTGGGCCTATCATTCCGACACGCCCAATCATGTCATCTATCGCTATCCGCTGGACCCGGACAGCGGCAACATGGTTGGCGAGCGCGAAGTCTTCCATCAGTTTCCGTTCGGCAATGGCCGCCCCGATGGCGCCGCCGTGGACAGTGAAGGCTGCTACTGGACGGCCCTGTTCGAAGGCGGTCGGGTGGCCCGTCTGTCACCTGCAGGCGAACTGCTGGCCGAATACCCGCTGCCCGCGCCCTGCCCGACCATGGTGGCCTTTGGCGGTGCCGATCTGAAAACCCTGTATATCACCACCGCACGCGAAAACCGTACCCCGGAGGAGCTGGCTCGCTGGCCCGAATCCGGCAATATTTTCGCGCTGCCGGTCGAGGTGCCCGGCCGGCCTGAACCCCGGTTTCAGGGCTGACTCGACCCCACCAACGGAGCTTCAACATGCTGAACCTGAACGATTCATCCCTGTTTCACAGCCAGTGCCTGATCGGCGGCCAATGGGTCGACGCCGACAACGGCCAGACTGACAACATCGACAACCCGGCAACCGGTGAGATCATCGGCACTGTGCCCCGGGCCGGCACAGCAGAAACCGCGCGCGCCATCAGCGCCGCCGAACAGGCGCTGCCCGAGTGGCGCGCGCGTCCGGCCAAGGAAAGAGCCGCGGCACTGCGGCGCTGGCATGACCTGATGCTGACCCATCAGGAAGATCTGGCCCGGCTGATGACGGCAGAGCAGGGCAAGCCGCTGGCCGAAGCCCGGGGCGAGATCGGCTTCGCCGCCAGCTTTCTGGAGTGGTTCGCCGAGGAAGCCAGACGCCTGTACGGCGACGTGATTCCCTCGCCCAATCCGGCCAACCGGCTGCTGGTGATCAAGCAGCCGGTCGGTGTCTGCGCAGCCATCACACCGTGGAACTTTCCCAGTGCCATGATCGCCCGCAAGGCCGGTCCGGCACTGGCGGCCGGCTGCACCATTGTGATCAAGCCGGCACAGCAGACACCCTACTCTGCACTGGCCATGGCCGACCTGGCCGAACGTGCCGGCATTCCGGCCGGTGTGATCAATGTGGTGACTGGTGACGCCCCGGCCATCGGCAAGGCCATTACCGACAGCCCGGTGGTGCGCAAACTGACCTTCACCGGCTCCACGCCGGTCGGCAAGCTGCTGATGAGCCAGTCGGCCCAGACCATGAAAAAGGTATCCATGGAGCTGGGCGGCAATGCACCCTTCATTGTCTTCGAGGATGCCGATCTGGACAAGGCCGTGGAAGGGCTGATGGTGGCCAAGTACCGCAACGCCGGCCAGACCTGTGTGTGCGCCAACCGCATCTTCGTGCAGGACAGCGTGCATGATGCCTTTGCCGAGAAATTCGCGGCCCGCGTCGCAGCGTTGAAGGTGGGCCCGGGGCACAAGGACGACACCCAGGTCGGCCCGCTGATCGACCAGCGTGCCGTGGACAAGGTGGAAAAACAGCTGCAGGATGCGCAGGCTAGGGGCGGCCGTCTGGTCTGCGGCGGTGAACGCCTGGAAGGCAACTTCATGACGCCGTCGGTGATCGCCCGGGCCACGCCCGACATGCTGTGCTTCCGCGAGGAAACCTTCGGCCCCATGGCACCCCTGTTTCGCTTCAGTACCGAAGAAGAGGCAATCCGGCTGGCCAATGACACCGAGTTCGGACTGGCGGCCTACTTCTACACCCGGGATCTGGGTCGTACTTGGCGGGTTTCCGAGGCTCTGGAATACGGCATGGTGGGCATCAACAACGGCCATGTGTCGACCTGCGAGGCCCCGTTTGGTGGCATCAAGGACTCCGGTCTGGGCCGTGAAGGTTCGAAATACGGCATTGACGACTATGTCGAAACCAAATACCTGTGCATGACGGTGGATTGAGGAGACACACCATGGCCGACTACAGCAATGTCCGGTACGCCTCGCTGCGCGACCGGGTCGTCTTCATCTCGGGTGGTGGCTCGGGTATTGGCGCCGAGCTGGTGACGGCGTTCGCCGCCCAGGGTGCCCGCGTGGCGTTCATCGACATCAACCGCACCGCCTCCGAACAGCTGGTGGCCGAGCTGGCGCCAGCCGAAGTGCACTTTCACGCATGCGATGTACGCGACATCGACCGGCTGCGCTCGGTGCTGAACGACGTCGAGCGGTCCCTGGGGCCGGTGCAGGTACTGGTCAACAATGCCGGTCTGGATGACCGTCATCGGGTGGAAGACCTGACCCCGGAGTACTGGGACAACTGCCTGGCCATCAACCTGCGGCATCATGTGTTTGCGGCACAGGCCGTATTGCCCGGCATGAAGCAGAACGGCGGCGGATCCATCATCAATCTGGGCTCGATTTCCTGGATGCGCGGACGCCCGGGCATGATCGGCTACACCACCTCGAAAGCGGCTATCAACGGTCTGACCCGCTCCCTGGCACAGGAAATCGGCCTGCACGGCGTGCGGGTCAATGCGCTGGTACCGGGCGCCATACTGACCGAACGCCAGCAGGAGAAATGGCTGACACCGGAACTGAACCAGCAGTTTCTGGACCTGCAGGCACTGAAATTCCGTCTGCTGCCGGAGCACGTGGCCCGCATGGCCCTGTTTCTGGGCGCAGACGACAGTGCCGCCTGCACCGGCCAGAACTTTATTGTCGATGGCGGCCTGACACTGAACTGAGGCGGCCCGACCCTGAATTGTCACGGCGCGCTCAGGCAGCGTGCCATCAGCACAGAGACATTTATGAATATCATTCTGCTCGACAACGGGTTTCGCCTTGAAGCCAACGGCCAACCCCTGCTGCACCACAGCCCCGACCAGCCAGCCTTCTTTGTCGGCACCGGCCGGGAAACCATGGACATGTACCGGGGCAACTTTGCCATCGAAGACTATGTGGAAGCGCGGACAGCGCTCACGCATGCCCGCCTCAGTGATGATGGCAACAGCATCAGCATCGACCTGCGCCGTCACCCGGGCGATGAGCCGCAGCTTACCCTAAGGGTGCGTGAACTGGCCGACGGTGCCGAGCTGAACCTGGAATCGCACAACAGCACGCTGAATCGCTTCTGGGTACGCCTGACCGCTTCGGCAGACGAGAAGGTCTGGGGCGGCGGCGAGCAGATGTCCTATTTCAACCTGCGCGGGCGCCACTTCCCGCTGTGGACCTCCGAACCCGGCGTGGGCCGTGACAAGAGTACCTATGTGACCTGGCAGTCGGACGTCGTCAACAAGGCCGGTGGCGACTACTATCACACCAACTACCCGCAGCCGACCTTTGTGTCCTCCCAACGCTATTTCTGCCATGTGGACACCACCTGTTATGCCGACTTCGACTTCCGCAACGCGGAGTTCCATGAGCTGCAGGTCTGGGAAGTTCCGGCGCAGATTCTGCTGCGCAGCGCGCCTACCTATATCGATCTGGTGGACAGGATCAGCGCCCACTTCGGCCGCCAGCCCCGCCTGCCTGAATGGCAGTACAACGGCGTCGTGCTGGGTCTGAAACGGGGCGAAGTCCATGCGCTGGAAAAACTGCAACTGGCTCTGGACAGCGACATGGCGGTCTCGGCCATCTGGTGCGAGGACTGGGCCGGGGTGCGGGAAACCAGCTTCGGCACCCGGCTGTTCTGGGACTGGAAATGGCAGCCCGAGCGCTACCCCAGCCTGGACTCACTGATTGCAGAGCTGCAGCAGAAGGGCGTACGCTTTCTGGGCTATGCCAACCCCTACCTCTGTGTGGACGGCGACTTCTTCCCCACTGCCGAGCAGCAGGGCTATTTTGCCACCAATGACGCCGGCGAGACCGCCATAGTGGACTTCGGCGAGTTCGAGTGCGGCGTGGTAGACTTCACCAACCCCGAAGCCTATCAGTGGTTCAAGGAGCGCATTCTGCAACAGGAGATGATCGATTTCGGCCTCAGCGGCTGGATGGCCGATTTCGGCGAGTACCTGCCGATTGACGTGCACCTGCACAATGGGGTGTCGGCCCGGGAAGAGCACAACCGCTGGCCCTTGCGCTGGGCGCAGATCAATGCCGAAGCCATTGCCGAGCGCGGCAGGACGGATGATGTGACCTTCTTCATGCGAGCCGGCTACACCGGTGTGCAGCGTTACTGTGCGCAACTCTGGGCCGGTGACCAATCGGTCGACTTCTCGCGTCATGATGGCCTGGTCACCGTGATCAGCGCTGCATTGTCCTCCGGTCTGCTGGGCAATGCCTATCATCACAGTGATATCGGCGGCTATACGAGCCTGTTCGGCAACACCCGCGATGCCGAACTGTTCAGGCGCTGGGCCGAGATGGCGGCCTTCACCCCCATGATGCGCACCCATGAATCGAACCGTCCGGCGGACAATGTGCAATGGTTCGACGAACCGGAACTGACCCGACATCTGGCGCACATGAGCCGGGTCTATCGCCATCTGGCGCCCTATCTGAAGGCGCTGGGTGATGCGGCTGCGGAACGCGGCACACCGGTACAGCGGCCGCTGTTCCTGCACCACGAAGATGACTCCAGATGCTACGACATCCAGGACCAGTACCTCTACGGGCCGGACCTGCTGGTAGCACCGGTGCATGAGGCCGGCCGCACCGACTGGACGCTGTATCTGCCCGCCGGAGCCGACTGGGTACACTGCTGGACCGGCGAACGCCACGCTGGCGGCCAGGACATCACCGTGTCAGCCCCGTTTGGTCAGCCACCCGTGTTCTATCGGGCCGACAGTGCCTGGACAGAGCTGTTCCGCACGCTGCCGCAGCCGGAAGGCCTGTACTGACCATGGGCCTGACCGAAACCCTGATGCTGCTGGGCGTAGTCGCACTGGCGACCTATGCCCAGACCATCACGGGTTTCGCCTTCGGTCTGATTCTGATGGGCAGTGCAGTGCTGCTGAATCTGGCACCGGTGGCCATGGTGGCCATCCTGATCAGCATACTGAGCCTGTTCAACTGCTTTGTGGCACTGTATCGGAACTACGGCAATCTGGACCGGCAGATGGTGGTGCTGTGTTCGGTCAGCGGGTTTTTCACGCTGATTCTGGGGGTCTGGGCGCTGAATGTGCTCAGTGAGCATTATGTGCACTGGCTGCAGATCATGCTCGGTGTGGCCATCATTCTGAGCAGCCTGATGCTGATCTTTCGCCCCAGCCCCCAGACAGTACGCTCCGGGCCCGGGTCGTTTCTGTTCTTTGGCGGCCTGTCGGGGTTCATGGGCGGCATGTTCTCGACCTCGGGTCCGCCGCTGGTGTTTCACTTCTACCGCCAGCCGGTGGCCCAGCGCGTGATACGCGACAGCCTGCTGCTGATCTTCTCGATCAACTCGGTACAGCGTATCGCCGTGGTGGCCTGGCTGGGTGATCTGGCGCTGGATATTCTGCTGATTGCACTGACGGCGATCCCCGTCGTGCTGGGGTTTACCTGGCTGGGCCGGCGCTTTCCGCCGCCGGTATCGGACCACACCCTGCGCCGCGTGGCCTTTGTCCTGTTGCTGCTGTCCGGTCTGAGTCTGTGCCTGTCAGCTCTGTTAAGCTGACGGGGTCAGGGCAGCGCCGAGGTATGGTGTTCTTCCCGGGTCTGCCCCTCCGGCACTACGGCTGAACTTTCACGCTGCACCAGATCAAACCCGAAATCGGACTGTCGTGCCTGCTCGGCATCCTGTCCGTTGATGCGTGCCAGCAACACCTCCGCTACAGCCCGACCGATTTGTTCACGCGGCGGGCGCACAGTGGAAATGCGCGGCAGACTGCTGGAGCTGAAGTCCATATCGCCGAAACCGATGACTGCCACATCCTGCGGGATGGCAATGCCCCGTCGTTGCGCCTCGAAGGTTGCACCCAGGGCCAGCAGATCGTTGGAGAATATCACCCCGTCGATGTCCGGATGCTCGTCCAGCAGTTGACCAAACGCCTGGCTGGACACTTCTGCTGACGCCTTGGGGCCGACATCTATGATGATCGGCTGCGTACCAGCCAGGAAATCGGCCAGTACCGTCTGATAGCCTTCAGCACGCTGGCTGGCGCGGCTGTCTACCTGCAACCGGGCTCCGATAAAGGCAATGCGGCGACAACCCCTGTCCATCAGGTGGCGGGCCTGTGCCTTGCCGACGTCATAGTGCGAAAAACCAACCAGCATATCGAGTGGGTTGGATCCCAGTTCCCACATCTCGACCACCGGCACGTCGGACTGGCTCAGCATCTGACGTGTCTTGCGATTGTGCTTCAGGCCGGTCACCACCATGGCGCTGGGCGACCAGGACAGGAAGGTGCGCACCAGAGCTTCTTCCTCGTCTTCCGAGTAATCGCTGTGGCCGAGCAGGAGCTGATAGCCCTGGGCCCGCAATGTTGCCTGCATGGCACTCACTGTAGTGGCGAAAATGGAGTTCACCATGGACGGCACCACCACGCCGATGACGCGGGTCTTCGCCGCCGCCAGCGCACCGGCCATCAGGTTGGGCACATAGCCCAAAGTATCGATGGCATGCTGGATGCGCTCCCCCAACGAGGCAGAGACCTCATCGGGCTTGCGCAGATAGAGCGACACCGTGCTGGCCGACACCTCGGCCAGCCGGGCCACGTCACTCATGGTGGCCCTCTGGGTGCTGCGACGCTGACGCTGGCGGGAAGGCATGATCCGGCGCTTATTCCTCTTCTGCCGGCACGGCCGCTTCGATCAGGGGCTGCAGTTCGCCCTTCTCGAACAGGTCGAGAATGATGTCATTGCCGCCGACCAGCTCGCCGTTGATCCACAGCTGCGGGAAGGTCGGCCAGTTGGCGTACTTCGGCAGTTCAGAGCGGATATCGGGGTTCTGCAGGATATCGACATAGGCAAACCGACGCCCACAGGCCATGACCGCCTGCACTGTCTGGGACGAAAAGCCGCACATGGGCTGGTTCGGGGAGCCCTTCATGTACAGCAGTACCGGGTTCTCTTCAATCTGCTGTTTGATGACATCCAGAGTTTCGGCCATTTTCAGTTTCCTGCTTGGTTGGTTCAGTTCGATCTGCGCGAATTGCAGTTAAGCTAAATCCGAGCAAAACACTCAGGTATTACCCGTTATTTTAACGTTTTGGTCCTGTCGGTGCCAGTCCAGTCGGGGCCTTACCAGGTCGGTCGCCGCTCGGCGCGGGGTGAAATCGGCACTCTGGACTAGCCTTTCGCTTCGGTTTACACTTGCCGGTTCAAAAATCACACAGTCCACGCGACGGCCCCGATGATCTCGGGGCCGTTCTGTTTTACGGAGACCGACCATGGCGACACGGCACTTTCTTTCTCTGCTCGATCTGACTCCGCAGGAGCTGCAGCAACTGATCGATCGCGCGATTGAATTGAAAGCCATGCACAAGCGCCGAGAGGTCCACGAACCACTCAAGAACCGGGTGCTGGCCATGATCTTCGAGAAGTCGTCCACCCGCACCCGGGTCTCCTTCGAGGCCGGCATGACCCAGCTTGGCGGCAGCGCCCTGTTCCTGTCCCCACGCGATACCCAGTTGGGCCGTGGTGAACCGGTGGAAGACTCGGCCCGTGTGCTGTCACAGATGGTCGATGCAGTCATGATTCGCACCTTCGAGCACGCCACGGTGGAAACCTTTGCCGCCCACTCCGAGGTGCCGGTCATCAATGCCCTGACCGATTTCAACCACCCCTGCCAGCTGCTGGCCGACATGCAGGCCTATCATGAGGTCAGGGGCAGCATTCAGGGCAAGACCGTGGCCTGGATCGGGGACGGCAACAATATGTGCCACAGCTACATCAATGCAGCCCGCCAGTGGGGCTTTGAGTTGCGCGTTGCCTGCCCGGAAGGCTACGACCCCGATGCCGAGCTGGTGCAGGCCAACAAGGACCGGGTGCAGATCGTGCGCCGCCCCGAAGATGCCGTACAGGGCGCCCATCTGGTCGCTACCGACGTCTGGGCCTCCATGGGCCAGGAGGAAGAATCAGCGCAGCGCCTGGGAATATTCGCCCCCTATCAGGTCAGCCCGCAACTGATGGACAAGGCTGACCCGCAAGCCCTGTTCATGCACTGTCTGCCCGCCCACCGGGGCGAGGAAGTCAGCCATGACATGCTGGATGATCCACGTTCTGTGGTCTGGGAAGAAGCCGGTAATCGACTGCATGCACAGAAGGCGCTGCTGGAATTTCTGCTGCGCTGATACCGCCTGTGACATCCGTATGGAGCCAGCCAAAGGGGCTCTACAAGGGCCCTGCAGCCATGTATGATGAAGTTATCATTGGTGCAGGGGGTTGCCCATGAAGCACACACGCCTGAAGTTTGTCGTGTTCCTGATTGTCCTGACCCTGGTCATTATAGGGCTGCTGTTTCTGGAACAGATCAGGGACCATCCAAGCTACGCGCCCATGTTCAACAACATGATTGGCCTGCCCCTGCTGTGGGGTCTGTTCAGATATTCTCGACAGGATACCCGCAGCCTGCTGGCGGCCAGCCACTCGAATCAGTGAGGTAGTCATGTCCGGCATTCTTTCCATGATACTGGCCGGGGGCGAAGGTACGCGCCTGGCCCCCTTGACCGGCATCCGGGCCAAGCCCGCTGTGCCCTTCGGTGGCAACTACCGAATCATCGATTTTGTACTCAACAACTTCGTCAACTCCGATCTGCTGCAGATTTTCGTGCTGACACAGTTCAAGTCGCACAGTCTGCTCAAGCACATGAGCCGGCGCTGGCGCGTCACCGGGCTGACCAACCGCTTTATCGACCCGATACCGGCACAGATGCAGACCGGCAAACACTGGTATCAGGGCACGGCCGACGCCATCTACCAGAACCTGGAAGTGATCAACGGGGTCGACCCGGAAGTCGTCTGTGTGTTCGGCGGCGATCACATCTACAAGATGGATGTGCGCCAGATGATCCAGTTTCACAACGACAACCCGGCCAAGCTCACTGTTGCGGCCATTCCTGTGCCGGTGGAGCAGGCGCATCAGTTCGGTGTGATCGAGATTGACGAGAACCACAAGATGATCGGTTTTCAGGAAAAGCCCAAGGCCAACCCGAAGACCATTCCCGGCAACCCCAACATGGTGCTGGCGTCCATGGGCAACTATGTCTTCGACGCCGCCACGCTGACCGACTGCCTGCTGCGCGATGCCGAAAACCCGGACTCGGTACACGATTTCGGCCACAACATCATCCCGGATCTCTACAAGGCCGGCGATGTCTACGTCTATGATTTCTCGCAGAACGAGATCCGTGGCGAGCCCGAACAGTCCAAGGGCTACTGGCGCGATGTGGGTACCATCGACTCCTACTACGAAGCCAATATGGACCTGATTTCGGTGACCCCGCCGATCGATCTGTACAACCGCTACTGGCCGCTGCGCAGCTACCACCCCGCAGTACCGCCGGCCAAGTTCGTGCATGACGAAGCCCAGCGTACCGGCCAGGCCATCAGTTCCATGGTGTCCGGAGGCTGCATTGTCAGTGGGTCCATCGTGTATCGGTCGATTCTGGGCTACAACTGCCATATACACAGCCATGCCTATGTGGACAGCTGCGTCATCATGGGCGGCAACGATATCGGACGGGGCTCGCGCATCCGTCGGGCCATCATCGACAAGAACGTGGAAATTGCTCCCAACACCGTCATCGGCGAAGACCCGGAACAGGATCGGCAACGGTTCCATGTCTCCAAGGAAGGTGTGGTGGTGATTCCCAAGGGTTCAAGAATCGGATTCTGACTGCACAGTGAGCCAACCGACGACAACGCCACGCCGCATCCTGCATGTGGCCTCCGAATATGAAGGCCTGGTCAAGACGGGCGGCCTGGCTGATGTGGCGCGGGCCCTGCCCGCTGCGCTCAGCAATATCGACACCGATGTACGGGTATTGATTCCCTGTTACCGGCCCCTGCTGGAGCGGAACTTTCCCAAACGCCTGCACAGCCTTTCGGTGCCGGTCAATCTGACCGAACGCTACGGCTGCAGCGTGCGCGAATGGCAGGACGGCAACATCACCGTCTATCTGCTCGAACACAATGATTTCTACGACCGGGCCGGTCTGTATGATGACGGAAGCTGGCCTTATGAAGACAATCCGCTGCGCTTTGCGCTGCTGACCAAGGCCGCCTTCGAGCTGTGCCGGGAACTGGACTTCCGGCCCGACATCCTGCACAGCCATGACTGGCAGACGGCCCTGACCGGCTACTATCTCCGCGTGCACCATGGTGATGACCCCTTCTTTGCCGGCACCCGGGTGGCATTCAATGTCCACAACGGCGCCTATCAGGGCCGCTGTCATGCGCG
This sequence comes from Natronospirillum operosum, assembly GCF_004768465.1. Classification (GTDB taxonomy): domain Bacteria; phylum Pseudomonadota; class Gammaproteobacteria; order Pseudomonadales; family Natronospirillaceae; genus Natronospirillum; species Natronospirillum operosum. The sequence continues at coordinate 262,190 of NZ_SRMF01000004.1, read as the reverse complement.
CTGGCTCAGCCCGCTGGGCATTGACCCGCGTCACTTCACTGCCGACCACCTGGAGGACCACGGTGAGATCAACCTGCTCAAGGCTGGTGTCACCTTCTCGGATGCCATCATCCCGGTCAGCCCGGGCTATGCGGCAGAACTGGTGGAAGAGCAGACATCACACGGCCTGTGGCAGCTGTTTCGTCAGCACCAGGACCGCCTGCAGGGTATTCTGAACGGCTGTGACTATGGCCAGTGGAATCCGGAGACGGATCGCCTGCTGCCGGCCCGCTTCAGTGCTGCCGATCTCGACGGCAAGGCGGCCTGCAAGGCCCGACTGCAGACGGCTCTGGGCCTGGCCCCGGAACCGGATGTGCCGCTGTTCGGGCTGATCAGCCGTCTGACCGACCAGAAAGGCTTCCACTACCTGATTCCGGCTCTGCACGAACTGATGCAGCATCCGGTACAGCTGGCGCTGCTGGGCAGTGGCGATGCCCATTTCGCCGGGCTGCTGCGGGATCTGGCTGCAGCCTACCCGGGTCAGGTGCATTTTACCGAAGGCTACAGTGACCTGCTGTCACACCGCATCGAAGCGGCCAGCGATTTCTTCCTGATGCCCAGCCTGTTCGAACCCTGCGGCCTGAACCAGATCTACAGCATGCGTTATGGCACCCTGCCCATAGTGCGTCGCACCGGTGGCCTGCGCGACACCGTGGTGCCTCTGCAAGCCAATGGCAGCAATCGGGACAGCGCCACCGGGCTGGCCTTCGACAACCCGTCCATCGAAGATACCCTGGTGGCCATGGAGCAGGCGGTGCAGCTGTATCGGGAGCAGCGTGAGTTGTTCAATCAGGTACAGCAGAATGCCATGCGCCAGCGCTTTACCTGGGACCAGGCGGCGCAAGAGTATCTCCAGCTCTATGACGGTCTAATGGCGCAGTAAGGGCTGCAGACGTCTGGCCTTGAGGGCAAACAGAACAATCAGCATGGACAGCAGGCTGAACCCGGCATTCAGCGTGAACACCCACTGCGGACCCAGCGGGCCTTCCCACAGTGCACCAGCCATCAGGTTGCCGGCAACCAGACCCAGGCCGGTACTGAACGCGAGATAGAACGCCTGTGCCCGCGCCTGCTGATTGCCCGGAAACAGCTTCGAGAGCAGATACATGCTGGAGCCGTGCAGCGCGCCATAGGTCAGCGCATGGCCCGTCTGGGCGATCAGCAGCACCCACCACAGATCGGCCGCCCAGGCGGTGAGCAGCCAGCGCCCTGCCGTCACCAGCAAGGCCGCCACCAGTACCGCCCGCGCACCCCAGCGCAACAGCAGGCCACCGAGAATCAGAAAGAACAGCACCTCTGCCAGGGGCGCAATGGCAAGATAACCGCCAATGGCCAGGCTGCCATAGCCCACCTTCTGCAGATAGAGGTCAAAAAAAGTGTTGTAGGCCGCCAGGCTGACATTCCACAGGAACAGCGCCAGATACAGGCCCCAGATCGGAAAGTGCCGCAGCCGTTCGAGAAAGGCTGACCAGGCCGCCAGCGCACGCGGGGCATCGGCCTGCACCGGCACATCCTGTACCAGCAACATGGTCAGCAGCGAGGCCAGTGCCAGCAGTGCCATCCAGGCCGGCAGCCACTGCGCGCCCAGCGCATCCAGCAGCGGCCCCATCAGCAGTACCACCACGGCAAAGCCCATGGTGCCCCACAGCCGGATACGCCCATACTGGCTGGACCCCGGGCCCAGATACTCCAGCGTGACGGCTTCCATCTGCGGCACTATCGAGGACAGAAACAGCCCGACCAGAGCGATAAACAGCATCTGCAGCGGCAAGGTGCCGGCCAGCATCAGCAGAATGAAGCTGACCACCAGAATCACTGCACTGATGCGTGCCCACAGCATGCGCCGACCGGTGCGATCACTGAGCGAGGCCCAAAGAAAGGGCCCGATCGACATCATCAGTGTCAGCACTGCGGCAACCTGACCGATGCGGTCCGGCGGAAACCCCTCGACACGCAGATAGCGCGCCAGATAGGGCACCAGGGCACCCATGATGGCGAAGTAGAAAAAATAGCAGGTGGAAAGCCGCAGTCGGGGCACAACCGGGCCCTGAGATACCGAAGCGGTCATGATCTATCCTTGTGAGGTGTTGCGCGTCAGAGGCGCACGGGCAGCCTTGCGCGCAGCTCGGCGCTGGCGGAAAAAATCACTGATCAGGGTCGAGGCTTCATCTGCCAGCACCCCTTCCACGATCTCCGGCTGATGATTGAGCCAGTCTTTGCCGGCCAGTTGCTCCCGGCTGACCAGGGCGCCCGCCTTGGGTTCGCGCGCGCCAAACACCACGCGTGCCACCCGCGCATGCACGATGGCACCCACGCACATGGCACAGGGTTCTATGGTGACGTACAGGGTGGTCTCCGGCAGGCGATAGTTGGCGCAGCGTTCGCCGGCCAGGCGCAGGGCCCGTATCTCGGCATGGCCGGCCGGGTCATGGGTGGTCAGCGGCGCATTGTGCGCCCGAGCCAGTTCCACCGGCTGCCCGTCGGCATCGGTGCCGACCAGGACCGCGCCCACCGGCACCTCGCCCTGGCGCGCGCCCTCCGCTGCGGCGGCAAGCGCCAGCCGCATCCAGTCGGAATCAGTGCGCGCCGCTGTCATTCCCACTCAATGGTTGCTGGCGGCTTGCTCGATACATCATAGGTTACGCGTGAAATGCCGCTGATACTGTTGATGATGCGATTGGATACGCGTTCGATCAGCTCATAAGGCAGATGAGCCCAGCGGGCCGTCATGAAATCGATGGTTTCCACCGCGCGCAAGGCCACGACCCACTCGTAGCGCCGGGCATCGCCGACCACGCCGACCGAACGCACCGGCAGGAAAACGGCAAAGGCCTGGTTGGTCTTGTGATACCAGCCGGCCCTGTGCAGTTCCTCGATAAAGATGGCGTCGGCCTCGCGCAGGATGTCCGCATATTCCTTTTTGACTTCGCCCAGAATGCGCACACCCAGGCCCGGCCCCGGGAACGGATGCCGATAGACCATGTCATAGGGCAGGCCCAGGGCCAGCCCGATGCGGCGCACTTCGTCCTTGAACAGCTCGCGCAGCGGCTCGACCAGATCCATCTTCATTTCTGCCGGCAGGCCGCCCACATTGTGGTGGCTCTTGATCACGTGTGCCTTGCCGGTCTTGGACGCGGCGGACTCGATCACGTCCGGGTAAATGGTACCCTGCGCCAGGAAGTTCACATCCTTAAGTTCAGTGGCCTGGGCATCGAACACCTCGATAAAGGTGCGGCCGATGATCTTGCGCTTCTGCTCCGGGTCACTGACCCCCTTGAGTGCATCCAGAAACTGATCTTCGGCGTCCACCCGGATCACGCGCACGCCCATGTTGCTGGCGAAGGTTTCCATGACCTGGTCGCCTTCCTGCTTGCGCAGCAAGCCGTTGTCGACAAAGACACAGGTCAGTTGGGTGCCGATGGCCTTGTGCAGCAGCGCCGCCACCACGGACGAATCCACACCGCCGGACAGCCCCAGCAACACCTTCCGGTCTCCGACCTGATCACGCACCCGCGCCACCAGATCATCGATGATGTTCTCGGCGGTCCACAGCGCATTGCAGCCACAGATGGTGCGCACGAAACGCTCCAGTATGGCTTCGCCCTGCAGTGTATGGGTCACTTCGGGGTGGAACTGCACACCATAGAACTGGCGCTCGTCGTCCGCCATGGCGGCGATGGGGCAGGTATCCGTCTGCGCCATGACCGAGAAACCGGCCGGCAGGCCGGTGACCTGATCACCGTGGCTCATCCAGACATCCAGCCAGTTGCCGGTGTCGGTGGCGTGGTCGACGATGCTGTCCAGCAGGCGGCCAGCATTGAGTACCTCGACCTCGGCATAGCCGAACTCGTGCTTCTCGACGCTCTTGACCGCACCGCCCAGTTGCTCAGCCATGGTCTGCATGCCGTAGCAGATGCCGAGCAGCGGGATGTCCATGGCAAACACGGCCTCGGGCGCGCGTGGGGTATCGGCCGCCGTGACCGATTCCGGCCCGCCGGACAATATGATGCCCTGCGGATTGAACTCGCGGATTTCTTCCGGGGTCATGTCGAAAGCCCGGATTTCACAATAGACCCCGATCTCCCTGACCCGGCGTGCAATCAACTGGGTGTACTGGGAACCGAAGTCCAGAATGAGGATCTTTTCCGCGTGTATATTCTGCCGCATGTAGGGTCCTTTGCCGTGGTCGTATTGTCAGTTGACGCGATAGTTCGGGGCTTCCCGGGTAATCTGCACGTCATGCACGTGTGATTCCCGCATGCCGGCGTTGCTGATGCGCACAAACTGGGGTTTGGTCCGCATGTCCTCGATGGAGGCGCAGCCGGTATAACCCATGGAGGCCCGCACGCCGCCCATCAGTTGATGCACAACATTGGCCAGCGGCCCTTTCACCGCCACCCGGCCTTCAATGCCTTCCGGCACCAGTTTTTCGACTCCGTTGCCACTCTGGAAGTAGCGGTCACTGGAACCCTTGGTCTGACCCATGGCGCCCATGGAACCCATGCCCCGATAGGATTTGTACGCCCGCCCCTGGAACAGTTCGACTTCACCCGGCGATTCATCGGTACCTGCAAACAGGCCGCCGGCCATGATCGCATAGGCTCCGGCGGCTATGGCCTTGGCCAGATCACCGGAGAAGCGGACACCGCCATCGGCCACCAAGGGTATGCCATGGGGCTTCAGTGCTGCCGCCACATTGGATACGGCCGTGATCTGCGGTACACCAACGCCGGCCACGATCCGGGTGGTACAGATGGAACCCGGGCCGATACCGACCTTGACGCCGTCGGCGCCGGCCTTGACCAGATCCAGCGCCGCCTCGGCAGTGGCAATATTGCCGCCGATGACGTCGACTTCCGGGAAATGCTTCTTGACCCAGGCCACGCGGTTGATGACACCGAATTCGTGCGCGGTGTGGCCATGTGCCGTATCGACCACGATCACATCCACCCCGGCCTTGACCAGGGCTTCAATGCGCTCCTCGGTACCGGCACCGGTGCCGACCGCAGCGCCGACGCGCAGGCGACCCTGCGAGTCCTTGCAGGCCATGGGATGCGACTGGGCCTTGGTGATGTCCTTGACCGTGACCAGGCCGACCAGTTGCCCCTGCTCGTTGGTGACCAGCACCTTCTCGATGCGGTGGCGGTGCAGCAGGCTCATGATCACTTCCGGGTCCGTGCCTTCGCGCACGGTGACCAGCTTGTCCTTGCCCGTCATGATGCTGGCAACCTGCGCATCCAGATTGCGCTCGAAGCGCACATCCCGGGCCGTGACAATACCGAGCAGGTCGTCGTTTTCGACCACGGGCACGCCGGAAATATTGTTGGTCAGGGTCAGATCAATCAGCTCACGGATGGTGGCATTGGGGCCGATGGTAATGGGGTCACGCACCACGCCGCTCTCGTATTTCTTGACCTTGCGCACTTCCCGCGCCTGTTGCTCCAGGCTCATGTTCTTGTGCACGATACCAATCCCGCCTTCCTGCGCCATGGCGATGGCCAGGTTGGCTTCGGTGACAGTATCCATTGCAGCAGAGATCAGGGGAATATTGAGTTCGATATTGCGCGAGAGCCGGGTTTTCAGGGAAACCTGATGAGGCAGTACTTCAGAGTAGCCAGGGACCAGAAGAACATCGTCGAAAGTGAGTGCTTCTTCTGCGATTCGTAACATGTATGCCTACCTTTGGTTGCGGGGGATTGATGACGCCGACTGAAGCGGCATCGTCTACAAGGTGGCGCGGCATTATAAACACATTGTGTTAAAAAGCAAAAACAGTTTTCTTCGGTAGACGGTAGAATCGTTAAACGACCTCCAAGGGTTGTCAAACCCTCACTGTCTACTGTCGACCGTCATCTGTCGACTACAACCCACTGTCTACTGTCGACCGTCATCTGTCGACTACAACCCACTGTCGACCGTCTACTGTCTTCCCTCGACTTGATCAACATGCGTGGCCGAGGGCCACAGCCTACACGACGATATCCGCCAGATCCCCTTTGGACTCCAGCCAGGCCCGGCGGTCGCCGCTGCGCTTCTTGGCCAGCAGCATGTCCATGATAAGCTGGGTTTCTTCCAGGTCATCATTGCTCAGTTGGACCAGGCGTCGGGTGTCAGGGTTCATGGTGGTTTCGCGCAGTTGCAGCGGGTTCATTTCACCCAGCCCCTTGAAGCGGGTGACCTGTACCTTGCCCTTGCGTTTTTCGGCCTTGATGCGCTCCATGACGCCTTCACGCTCGGCATCATCCAGGGCGTAGTAGGTGTCCTTGCCGATATCGATACGGTACAGCGGCGGCATGGCCACATAGACATGACCGCCCTTTACCAGAGCCGGAAAGTGCCGCACAAAGAGCGCGCACAGCAGGGCGGAAATATGCAGACCGTCGCTGTCGGCGTCGGCCAGGATGCAGACCTTGCCATAGCGCAGGCCGGCAATGTCGTCGGTATCCGGGTCCACGCCCAGCGCCACGGCAATGTTGTGCACCTCTTCGGAGGCCAGCAGCTCGCCACTGTCCACTTCCCAGGTGTTCAGAATCTTGCCGCGCAGCGGCAGAATGGCCTGGAAGTTCCGGTCCCGCGCCTGCTTGGCCGAACCCCCGGCCGAATCACCCTCGACCAGAAACAGCTCGCTGGCCATGGCATCGACGCCAGAACAGTCCGCCAGTTTGCCCGGCAGTGCGGGGCCCTGGGTCACCTTCTTGCGCGTGACCTTGCGGGCGGCGCGCAGGCGGCGGTTGGCGGTATTGATCACCAGTTCGGCGATCTGATCACCCAGTTCGGTATGCTGGTTCAGCCACAGGCTGAACGAGTCCTTGACCACGCCGGATACAAAGGACGACATCTCGCGGGAGGACAGCCGCTCCTTGGTCTGGCCGGAGAACTGCGGGTCCCGCATCTTGGCCGACAGCACATAGTGGCACTTGTCCCAGATGTCTTCCGGGGTCAGGCGCAGCCCGCGCGGCAGCAGATTGCGAAACTCGCAGTATTCGCGCAGGGCTTCCAGCAGGCCGGTGCGGAACCCGTTGACGTGTGTACCGCCGAGGGCCGTGGGAATCAAATTCACATAGCTTTCCATCAGGCCTTCGCCGCCTTCCGGCAGCCACTGCACGGCCCAGTCCACGGCTTCGGTTTCACCGGCGAAGGAGCCGACAAAGGGGTCCGCCGGCAGCGGGTCATAAACCCGGGTGGCCTCGTTCAGATAATCGCGCAGACCATCTTCGTAATACCACTCGTCCCGGCTGCCCTCTTCCTCCTCTTCCAGCACCACGGTGAGGCCGGGGCACAGCACGGCCTTGGCGCGCAGTACATGGCGCAGGCGGCTGAGCAGAATGCGACCACTGTCAAAGAAGCTGGCATCCGGCATGAAATGCACGCAGGTACCGGTACGGCGCTGACCGCAGGTATCGACCACGGTCAGTTCACTGGCCTTTTCGCTGTTCTCGTAGCGCATCTGGTGCACCTGACCGTTTTTCCACACGGTCACGTCCAGCCAGGACGACAGCGCATTGACCACCGAAACCCCGACCCCGTGCAGGCCGCCCGAGTACTGGTAGTTGTCGCCGGAGAATTTGCCACCCGCATGCAGGCGCGTCATGATCAGTTCGACCCCGGTCACACCCTCTTCCGGGTGAATGTCCACCGGCATGCCCCGACCGTCATCCGTGACCGACAGGGAACCGTCCCGATGCAGCATCACGCTGACCTTTTTGGCATAACCGGACAGCGCCTCATCCACCGAGTTGTCGATGACTTCCTGCGCCAGGTGGTTGGGACGACTGGTATCGGTATACATGCCCGGCCGCTTGCGCACGGGCTCCAGGCCACTGAGTACTTCAATCGACTCAGCAGAGTATTCGGTTCTGGTCATAGGGCGTCTTCAGCTAGTGTGAACGAAACGGTAACGAGCACGCACTCTAATAGCCGGTTCCGTCAAGATCAACGTCAAGATGCACATTGACCCGCGAGATATCGGTCTCTACATGACCATCCGGGTACAGGTTGAGCCAGCGATACCCGGGCGGCTTGTCGTCCAGCTTGAAGTCGAACTGATGGGGTGCAAACTGGATGCAGGTCGACGGTGTGGCCAGATAGTGGACCCCATCGATTATCTTGTCCACATGCTGATGGATATGGCCCCAGAGTACCACCTTGACCTGACTGCTGGCGGCAATCAGTCGATGGAAGGGTTCGGGGTTGCGCAGAATATGGTTGTCGAGCCAGGCCGAGCCACAGGGAATGGGGTGGTGATGCAGGGTGACCAGCACATGCCTCTTGCCGGCGGTGCTCAGCGCATCTTCCAGAAAGGCCAGTTCCTCCTCTTCCAGGAAACCATGCACATTGCGGGTGACCGAAGAGTCGAGCAGAATGATGCGCCAATGCTCATTGTCGACCACCTTGCGGTTGGCATCCCGCCCGAACGGGAGCGCCCGCATACGCGCGGCCTCGTCGTGGTTGCCCGGAATCCAGACCATGTCCGGTGCAAGCTTGAGCATTTCGTCATGGAAAAGCCGATAGGCTTCTTCGGAATTGTCCTGCGCGATATCGCCGGTGCCGAGTATCAGATCGATCGATTCGCGCTCGGCGCGCACCAGATCGTTGACTGCGGCAAAACTGGCCTGTGTATCCATGCCCTGCAGACGCCGGGTCGGGTCACCGAACAAGTGCGTGTCGGTGATCTGTACTACGCGCCAGGGCGTCACTGCCTGTTCCATCCTCTAGGCCTCTTGTCTCTGCCGCCGGTCATGCCGGCTTCCTGTCCCTGAATCATTGTCTTTATTTTTTATTATACCGGCGTGCAAGCCCTCCTGACCCGCTGACTGCTGGACTGCATGTGACAGCCCACACCGGTGATTTTCTGTTCAATGCCCTGCAGTTTTGCAAAATTTGATGCAGATGAACAGCCTTCGACCCTATACAGTGCATTCCAAGCGGAAATTGTTCACAAAAAACGGGAAAAAAGGCCGTCAAAGAACGCAGATAATCAATCCGCCAGACCCGGCACCTTGCGACTGAGACCATGCTCGGCCAGCACCCGCAGCCATTCGGACAGCCAGCGGTTCAACTGCGCACGCTCGTCAGCATGATACATATTGGGGTTGGGGTAGTTGTAGACGCCCTGCAGGCTGCCCACCCGCTCCAGAGTCATCACCTCGGAGGTATTGGCATCCAGATAGACACGCACCCGAAAGGTCTGGCGGGCGAAGGGCTCGGGCAGATGGTGCTGGTGCAGCATGATGTCCACGGTGGCCGTGTAACGAAAGCGCTCGGTGACCTGCAGTCTGATGTCCGCGTCCACATGCGGTTCGGCCTGTACCTGATAGTCCAGGCTCAGGCCTTCTGGAAAATCACGCAGCAGCCGACGCAGACGCAGAAAGTTGCCTTCGCAGACAGCGCCCTGCTCACGCAACTCATGGACATAGACTGATTTCATCCAGACACTCCACTGATGGTCTGCTCCTGCCCTGACGCTGCCGGCGTCTGCCAGCGCGACCGCAATTCATCATGATGCAGTGCCAGCCACTGCAACCCGATAATGCTGGCGGCGTTGTTCACATGCCCGGCGGACAGCCAGGCCAGTGCCTGTTTCACCGTCACCCTGTGCACCAGTATATCCTCTCCGTCGGCATCCAGCCCGTGTACGCCGCCGGCAGAACTTGCATCCACTTCGCCCGCATAGAGTGTGATCTTCTCGGTGGAGCCCCCGGGGCTGGGGAAATACTCGCAGATAAAGTGCAGCCGCCCGACGCTCAGCCCAGCCTCTTCTTCCGCCTCCCGTCGCGCCACGCCGTCGGTGCTCTCGCCGGGCTCGATCAGGCCGGCCACACACTCGATCAGCCAGGGGGTTGGGCCGCTGTGCGCCCCGACCCGGTATTGCTCGATCAGCACCACTTCATCAAGGCGCGGATCATACAGCAGCACCACAACCGCATTCGGGCGCACCATCAGCTCGCGGCGAATCTCGACTGTACCGCCTCGGTAGGCCGCATGCCGCACTGTCAGCGCCTCCATAGTGTAAAAGCCCTGATACAGGGTCTCGGTATGGGTAATATCCACATCACCCAGATCAAACTGCTGTGGGCGTTTCACTGTTGCCGCTCCCGCTTGATTGACATGGTCTGCTGCATCTGCTGCAGCGTCCGACGGCCCTGAGCCGAACCGTGAGTCTAGCAACGGTGCCGGGGCATGACAAAGCTCACTGGGGTAACAGGCGCACAATCTGTATTCTCATGCACCATGCCCACAGCTCCAGATCTTCCGGAGATCCGTATGTTCCGGTTCAGGCTTGAACCGGATTTGCCAAGGAGACACTATGCACGCGAACAAATGGTTACTGGCCGGTATCATCGGTCTGGTCAGCCTCCCCCTGCAAGCCCAGAGTCTGGAGGAGCTTTATCGCAGCGCGCTGCGCAACGATACCCAGCTCAGCGCCGCCATGTCCAATGCCCGGGCCACCGAAACCCGGGTGACTGAAGGGCGTTCTGCCCTGCTGCCCAGGCTGACGCTGGAAGGTGAGTCCGGCGCTGAATACAGCCGCAGCGGTGACGGCTTCCCCGGTGCCGATGGTGACGGGTTGACCGAATATACAGCCGGGGCAGCCCTGGTGCTGACCCAGAACATTTTCAACCGCCAGGCCATAGACGGCTACCAGGCCGTGCAGTCGCTGGCACGCCAGAGTGATGCCGAGGTCGAGGCCGCCCGCGCCGACCTGTTGCAGCGCGTCGTCGATGCCTACCTGGACGTGCTCAAGGCCCGCGAAGGCGTGACCCTCGCTGAACGCGTCATCCAGACCGTGGAGCGCCAACTGGAGCAGACGCAGGAACGCTATGATGTCGGTCTGGTCGCCGTCACCGATGTGCTGGAAGCGACTGCGGCGCTGGATCAGTCCCGCGCCGACCTGCTGCAGGCCCAGAATGGGCTGACGCTGGCGCGCCAGAACCTGTCCCGCATTACCGGCATGGAAATCGACCAATTGCCACGGCTGGCGAGCGATTTTGATCCGAATTCGGTGGAGATCGGCGAACTGGAAGACTGGCTCGGGCTGTCACGCCAGAACCCCGGTCTGGTTTCCGGCCGTCTGGGTTTGCGCGCCTCCGAAGAGGAGCGCCGAGCCAATGAAGCGGACCTGTTCCCGGTAGTCAGTGCGCAAGCCCGCTACGGCTACAATGCGTCCTATATCGATGACCGGCCGGGCTCATTGCAGAACCCCATGCCCGATGATTTTCAGGACGGCGGCAACCTGTCGCTGGCCCTGACCGCCACCATTTCCTTCCCGGTCTATGATGGCGGCAGCCGCCGCGCCGGACTGGACCGCTCCGGTTTCCAGATCGACGCCCAGCAGGCGCAACTGGATGGCCAGACCCAGCAGATCGAACTGTCGGTACGCCAGTTGCACCAGCAACTGCAGGCTGATCTGTCCCGCATCCAGGCGCTGCGTCAGGTGGTCTCCAGCCGTGAAAGCGCTGCCGAAGCGACAGAGCTCGGCTATGAGGTAGGTTCACGCAATGTGGTGGAAGTACTGAACGCGCAGCAGGCGCTGCTGAATGCGCAGACGGATCTGTCCAATGCCCGCCATGATTTCCTGAGCAACTACTTCCAGCTCAAGGAGGCGGCCGGGGATCTCGCCGAGCGCGACATTCTCTGGCTCAACAACCAACTGACCCGGCGCTAAGCCAGAGCGGTCACAGCAACAGACACTTCCGGGGCCAGCAGGCCCCGGCAGTCATTTTCTCTCAACGGCACCGCAGCCGCTTTTTCACTGCTCACCGCCACAGCGCTAACGCAGCAACTCGCGCAAACTGTCTACCTGGCGCGCGGTAGCGCCCTGATTGGCCGCCACCACCGCCTTGCCGGCCGCCCCGTCACGGGCTCGGGCATCATCATCGCCCAGCCAGTCCAGCAGCACCTTGTACAGGTCCCGCGCCGAAGTCTGCCGCAATGCACCCGCATCGCTCAGCAACTGACTGGCCTCACTGAAGTTGTACACCGAAGGCCCGGTGATCACGGGTACACCCTGCATGGCCGGTTCCAGCGGGTTGTGGCTGCCCCGGTCGACCCAGCTGCCACCGAGCAGGGCGACACGGGCCAGACCATAGAAGACCTTCAGTTCGCCCAGCGTATCCAGCAGCCAGACCGAATCACCGGACGCCGGCACCTCGTCCAGGCTGCGCCGCGCATACTTGAGGTTCAGCCCTTCGAGTTTCTTGCCCATGGGCTCGAAGCGTTCCTGATGGCGTGGCGCCACCACCAGCACCAGACGCGGGTAGACCATCAGCAGGGACCGATAGGCGTTGATCACCACGTCCTCTTCACCCGGGTGCAGGCTGCCGGCGACAATCACCGGTCGGTCGCCCAGCCGCTCCTTGAGTCCAGACAGGGCGGTTTCTTCTTCGGCGGTCAGGCGGATATCGTATTTGATGGACCCGGTCACCGCCACGCGCTCTGGTCTGGCACCCAGCTTGCGCAGGCGATCGGCATCGGTTTCCGTCTGCGCCAGCACGCGCGACAGGCCGGCAAAGGCGGGTCGGCTGAGCCAGCGGAAACGTTCATAGCCCCAGGCCGAGCGCATCGACATGCGTGCATTGACCAGCGCAATGGGCGTTTCGGTGCGGTTGGCCAGGGCAATCAGGTTGGGCCACACCTCGGTTTCCATCAGCACGATCAGGCCGGGTCGATAGTGCAGAAACAGAGAGCGATACATGCTGGTCAGATCGAACGGCATGTACTGGTGCAGTACATGCGGCTCCCAGCTGCGCACCAGCTCGGAGCCGGTCGGCGTGGTGGTGGTGACGAGAAACTGCACATCCGGCATGGTCTCGCGCCACTGGTTGATCAGCGAGCGGGCCGCCATGGACTCACCCACAGAGACCGCATGCACCCAGATCAGCGGCTGGCTGCGCACCGGTGATACTGCGGGCCGCCCCAGACGTTCGCGCCAGCGGCGCCGATAATCCGGATTGTCGGCACTGCGACGCCAGAGGCGCATGAACAGCAGGGGTAACATGAGGGTAAGAAGAAAGCTGTAGGCAAGTCGGAGCATGAAGACTACATCTGGCTGCCAAAGGGGTCGATCATTATGCCGGACTGGGCCGCCCAGTCAAAATATCTTGCCGCGCAGCGTAGAAAAATGCACCAGACTCAGGGCTGCTCGGGCAGCAGCAAAGCCATGCTGAGCGTATCCCGATAGCCATCTGGCGCCGGGCGCACAGCCGTGTGACGCCCCTCGATCATGAAACCCAGCGTCTGATAGAGCCCGATGGCGACGCTGTTGTCGGCAAAGACTTCCAGTTCGATGCGCCGGAAGCCGGTCAGGCCGGCCTGCTCGATCACGGCCTGCATCAGACGCCGCCCGAGCCCCTGGAGACGCCAGATCAACGCCACCCCGACACCGATGCGCCCGACGTCCCGCAAAGCGGCTTCCGGACGCGGGTGCAGATCGCACCAGCCGATGACGGCACCGTCATTGACGGCCACCCAGACCGGCGCCCCCAGTGCCAGTGCACCCTCGAGGTGGTGGCTATAATCGGCCAGCGTCGGCGGCTCATGGCTCATCAGATAATCACCCTCACGGATGATAGCGGACAGCACGCGGTGAATGCCGGCGGCATCTGCAGGCCGGGCCACGCGCAGTGCCAGTGTCACTTGCCCTTGACCCCGTAAAAGGCGGGTTCTCCCGGCGGCCGGGTCTTGAAGCGCTTGTGCAGCCACAGGTACTGCTCCGGGGTTTCCCGAATGCGGGCTTCCAGCCACTCATTATAGGCCCGCAGGTCTGTGTCCAGATCGCCGGTGGCGATCTGCGGTGCCGCTTCCAGGCGAATGTGGTACCCGCTGGCATGGCGCCGGGTCAGTACCAGAAAGGGCTTGGCTTCCGAAAGAGTGACCAGCCGTGAGGTGGCCTCCACGGTCGCGGCCGGAATGCCGAAAAACGGCACAAAGGCAGTGGCGCGCTTGCGGCCCAGATCCTGATCGGGGGCATAGAAGATGCCCCGCCCCTGACGCAGGCGACGCACCATGCCGCGCATATCGCGCCGGTCCACCAGGCCACCGACAAAGCGCAGCCGCCCGCGGTGCTGAAAATAGTTCAGCAGGGGGTTGTTGTGCGGCCGGTGCAGGGTGTCGAAATCAGCCAGGGTGCCCATGTAGGCCCCGCAGATATCAATGCAGGAAAAGTGCGCCCCGACAAACAGTGCGCCCTGCCCGTCCTGCAGCGCCTGTATGGCCGGCTCTATCTGCTCCACCTGCCAGTCCACGCGCAGCCGCCTCGGGTCACCAAACCAGGCCACGCAGGTTTCGGGCAGGCCCTTGCCGGTCTCGGCAAAAATGGCCTTGACCCGCGCGCGGCGGGCCGCATCATCCAGTTCCGGAAACACTCGCGCCATATTGGTGTCAGCGACGTGGCGGCGATCTGCGGCCACATGGTACAGCAGCCGGCCCAGACCGGCCCCGAAGGCCATCTGCCAGCGCCACGGCAAGTGCGCCAGGCACCACATCAGGCCCGCCAGAGCCCAGATAGGCCAGTAATCCGGAGCCAGCCAGCGGCGCTGAAACTGCAGCGGGTCGGCCTTCTTCCTGCGCTGCCCCATCAGGCATTCTCCGGCTGCATGATCTGCTGCCAGCAGTGGCTCACGGTATCAATGGTCTGCTGGAACTCGGCCAGTTGCGCGGCACCATGCAGGCGGCCATCGCCCTGTTGCAGAGCCTGCCGGTGTACTTCTCCCCGCCAGTGCAGATAAGCCTGACTCAGGGCCTCTCGGGTTGCGTTGTCTATCACCTGCTCACTCTCCAGACTCTCCAGTAATCGCATGTTGTCCGACCAGCGTGCCAGCGCCGGCAGGGCATGGGTATGACGCAACAGCAGAAACTGCACGATGAACTCAATATCGACGATACCACCCGGGTCCTGCTTGATATGGAACTCTGCAGCACGATGGCTGGCCGGTGTGGCCAGATTGGCGCGCATCTTCTCGCGCATGTTCAGCACTTCACGGCGCAGCGCCTCGGTATCACGCGGGCGCCCCAGAACCTCGGCCCGCACCTCGGCCACGCGCTGACACAGGTCCGGACAGCCGGCCACCGGGCGCGCCCGCACCAGAGCCTGATGCTCCCAGGTCCAGGCATCTTCCAGCTGATAGGTGGCAAAGGCAGACAGCGAGGTCACCAGCAGGCCGGAGTTGCCGGACGGTCGCAGCCGCATGTCGGCTTCATAGAGAATGCCTGACGGGGTCTGGGTGGTCAGCAGGTGGATAATACGCTGCCCGAGACGCATGAAGAAGACATTGTTGTCGACCGACCGGGCACCTTTGGTGGTGCCCTGCGGGGCACCGTCATGCACGAACACCAGATCCAGATCGGACTCATAGCTCAGCTCTATGCCGCCCAGTTTGCCATAGGCCAGAATGGCAAAGTCGGTATCACACAGGCTGCCGTCTTCGCGCGTCGGAGTACCGTACTTTTCGGTCATCTGCTCCCAGGCCAGCCAGAACACCTGCTGCAGGACTTCCTCGGCGGTATAGGTCAGATAATCACTGATTTTCATCAGCGGCAGGTTGCCGGTCAGCTCACAGGCAGCGGCGCGCAGCACGCGGCTATGGCGGAAATGCCGCAGTTGCTCCATCTGCTGTTCCAGATCCTCGTCCGGCAGGCGCAGCAGGCGCTGATGCAGATCATCACGCAGGCCGCGCCGTTCCGGCAAACGATACAGCTGCTGGCTGTCGGTCAGTTCGTCCAGCAGATAGGGCTTGTCGCTCAGCTGTGCGGCGACCCAGGGGCTCAGCGCCGTCAGCCTGACCAGTTCCCGGATGGCATAGGGGTTCTCCACCAGCATGATCAGGTAGGCACTGCGGCGCAGCACCGCCCGCACCACCTGAAACACCCCGGGCACCGCCTGCGCCGGCTGCTGCAGGCGCGCCAGCTCGGCCAGCAACAGCGGCATGAAGCGCGCCAGGCGCTCCCGCCCGGCGTCCGATACATGGTACTTGTCCAGATCGGCCTGCAACTGTTCGACAGCCTCCCGCAGGGCATCGGCATCCTCGGCAAAATCCGTCACCCAGTCGGCCTCGGCCGGGGTCTGCCAATAGGGTTCCCAGGGATGATCCGGCGTCTCGACCGGCTCCGACGGCGCAATGAAGGCATCAAAATGCGTGCTGACACGGGCCCGCACCTGATCCAGCCAGGCCTCGAAAGACGCCCAGTCGACAAAGCCGGCGACCTCGATCAGCCGCGCCCGCCAGTCTTCGCTGTCCGGCAGCGACTGGGTCTGGCGGTCTTCCTGGGCCTGCAGCAGGTGCTCGACCCGGCGCAGATGATCATAGCTGTCGCGCAGCTCATGGCAGACCTGATCCGGCAGCAGGCCTTCGGTCTCTATGGCCGCGAGCACCCGGTAGATATTGGCCTCGGTCAGCGCCGGGCTCTGGCCGCCCTGAATCAGTTGCAGGGCCTGCACTATGAACTCCACTTCGCGGATGCCACCGGCGCCCAGCTTGATATTGTGCTGCCGCTGCAGACGCCGGTTCTCGGCACTGATCAGTTGCTTCATCTCGCGCAGTGCTGTCAGCACCTGATAGTCCACATAGCGGCGAAACACAAAGCTTTGCAGAGCCGGCATCAGATCGGCTTCGGCGCTGTCCACGGCCGTGATCGGGCGCGCCTTGATCAACGCGTAACGCTCCCAGTCGCGGCCCTGCTCCTGATAATAGGTGATGGCGGCGGGGAAACTCAGCGCCAGTGGGCCACTCTGGCCGTTGGGGCGCAGGCGCATGTCCACCCGATAGACAAAGCCGTCCTCAGTGCGCTGATCCAGCAACTGGATGATCTTGCGGCCCAGACGGGTAAAGAATTCACTGTGGCTCAGGGATCGCTCGCCATCGGTTTCGCCCTCCTGCGGGAAGGCGAAGATCAGATCGATATCGGAGCTCAGGTTCAGCTCCCGCGCCCCCAGCTTGCCCATGCCGAGAATGGTCAGCCGCTGCGGCTTGCCGGTATGCGGGCAAACAGCGGGCTCACCGAAGCGGGCCACCAGTTGCGCGGTGGCAAAGTCAGCCGCCGCCTTGATGGCCGCATCGGCCAGTTGGGTGATGGCTTCCAGGCGCTCGGGCAGTGCTGGCTGGCTGCGCACTTCCTGCCAGATCAGCCGCACCTGCTCTCGGTTGCGCCACTGGCGCAGGCAGCGCATGAAGCCGGCTTCGTCATCAGGCGCCAGCTCGGCAGTCAGAGCCTCCAGCCGGGGCAGCGGATCATCTTCGGCCCGTTCCAGCGCGTCGGCCAGCACCGGCAACTGCTCCGGCTCGGCGAGCAGAACGCGACGGGCAAAATCACTGGCCACCAGCAACTGCCGGAGATCCTCGGACCAGGCGGTGGCCCGCTCCTGTTCACCCGCCATATGCTGCCATTGTTGCAGCAGGGTCTGGTAATCATCGACTGGCTGACTCATCATTTCTCCAGTTCTATGGTGAACGAATTATCACCGGTGTACGAACGCCACACCGGTTGCTATCTTCCCCGGACCCCGGCACAGGATCAACCTTCGACCATGTCTGACCCACAGTCACAGGGCGCACCGCAAGCAGCGCCACCCGAATCACAATCGATCAGACTGCGCCAACGTCTGGGCCAGAAGCACTTCTGGCTGTTGCTCCTGGTCAGCGCGGGACTGATTCTCGGCGTGCAGCGCTGGCAGCCCTTTCCCATCATCTGGGACGGCGGCATGGTGCTGCACCATATTACACTGTTCTGTCTGCTCTATCTGGCTGCGCGCTGGCGTCTGGAGGCCCATCTGGCCTTCAGCCTGGCACTCGGCATCAGTGTGCTGCCGCTGGTGTTCACCGGCGCCCCGCTGGGCCAGTACAGCCTGGCGCTGGTCGGTGAATTTGGCCTGGTAACCAGCTTCGGCCTGCTGCTGATCGCCCTGTTCGATTATCGCTGGCGGCGGCTCATCACGCCGCTGTTTCCACTCTGGTTCTGGCTGCTGATCGGCCTGTTCAGTCTGGTGGCCGTGGGCGGCCAGTGGATCAGCATCGATCTCTTTCCCTATTTCCACGGCGAGAATGCCAGCTGGCTGGCCCCGCTGGCCGCCGGGCTCTGCGTTCTGCTCTGTCTGCAGGGGCGCTACTGGGCCCTGCCCGTGGTGGTGGGGCTGTCTCTGGGCTACGACTGGCGGCTGCTCAGCGGCCACAATGCCTTTGCCTACACCGGTGATCTGTTCTGGCTGCTGGCCCTGCCGGTGGTGCTGGTGCAGCGCTGGCGGGCACACCGACACAGAGGGACCACCAAAACCGACCGCTAGCCTGACCTGAATCAATATGCCATAGCGCCAAACCCTTAATCTGTCTCACCATGACTGCACACATTCAGGGTGAACGCGCATGAAAGGCTCACAGCAGACAACGGACGACCGTCTGGCTCTGACACCGGTGGCCTGGCCCACGGAACTGATTGAACGCTACAACCTCAGCGGGCCACGCTATACCTCCTATCCCACGGCGCTGTCGTTTGCGGACTGCACGCAGGAGCAGGCAGCACGCATCATGGACAGCACTGATCCGGCAGCACCGCTGTCACTCTATGTGCACATTCCGTTCTGCCGCCACCTCTGTTACTACTGCGCCTGCAACAAGGTGGTCACGCGTGATGTCGGCAAGGCCGATGCCTACCTGGATGCGCTGGAAGAGGAAATGCAGTTCCACTCCGCCTGGCACCGGGAGCGCCCGGTCAGTCAGTTGCACTGGGGCGGCGGTACACCGACCTTCCTTACCGATGTGCAGACCGACCGCCTGTGCGACCTGCTGGAACGCTATTTCAACCTCGGCGCGGACCCCGAGGGGCGGGAGTTTTCGGTCGAGGTCGACCCCAGGGTGACCTCGGCTGAACGCCTGCAGCAGCTTCATGAGCGCGGCTTCAACCGGCTGTCACTGGGCGTGCAGGACTTCAATATCGACACCCAGAAAGCCGTCCACCGGGTACAGTCCTTTGCGCTGGTAGCCGACCTGATGGCGGCGGCCCGGGAGATCGGCTACCGCAGCATCAATGTGGACCTGATCTATGGCCTGCCACTGCAGACCGTCGAGCGTTTCCACGAAACCCTGACCAAGATCATAGCCCTGCGCCCGGACCGCATCGCCAGCTACCGCTATGCGCATCTGCCCTCCCGTTTCAGCCCGCAGCGCCGCATCATCAGCAGTGATCTGCCGGCGGCCGACACCACGCTGGACATCATGCGCGATACCGTCATGACGCTGCAGAGAGCCGGTTATCAGTACATCGGCATGGACCACTTCGCGCTGCCGGAAGACGAGCTGGTACAGGCTTATCGCAGCGGTACCCTGCAACGCAACTTCCAGGGCTATTCGACCCGGGCCGATACCGACCTGCTGGGCCTGGGCATGTCCGCCATCAGCCAACTGGGTGGCAGCTATCTGCAGAACCACAAGGACCTGGCCGACTACCAGCAGGCCGTGCAGACCGGCTCGGCAGTGATCAAGGGCTACAGCCCCAGCCGGGATGACGACATCCGGCGCCATGTGATCATGCGCCTGGCCTGCCAGGGCGAGCTGCAGTGGCCGGAGCTGGAAACCCGTTTCGACATCAATGCCCGCCTCTATTTTGCGCGCGAGTGGCCGGCACTCAATGAACTGGCGACAGATGGTCTGCTGGAGCTGACGGAGTCCCATGTCCGCGTGACGGCCACCGGACGCCTGCTGCTGCGCGCCATACTGATGGTGTTTGATGCCCATCTGAGCCAAACCCCCAGTGCTCGTTACTCACGAGTCATGTGAGACGGCACCGCAAGCAGCCCAGGATTACCGCCATGAACACCACAATCACACCCGAAGTTGCACCGGAATGCTGCAGCGGCCCGGCACTGATGGCGCCGCAACAGGCCTGGGCGCTGCTGCAGCGGCGCGTTCGGGCCTTGACCGAGACCGAACCCTGCGCCTTGCATGCAGCCACCGGACGCACCTTGGCCAGACCGGTACGCGCACTGGCTCAGGTACCACCCTTTGCCAACTCGGCCATGGACGGCTATGCCATAGGACCGGACGTGACCGCCCATGACTGCCTGAATGTGGTCGGCCGCGCCCTGGCCGGTCACCCCTGGGGCGGCACCCTGAAAGCGGGCGAGGCCGTACGCATCATGACCGGTGCGCCGGTGCCTGCCGGCACCCACGCTGTGGTGATGCAGGAACACGTGGCCGTGGACGGCGAGCGCATCCTGCTCGAGTATCATCCGGAGGCCGGGCAGAATATTCGACCGGCCGGTGACGATGTCCAGGCCGGGCAGGCACTGCTGACCCCGGGCGAAGTCATTGGTGCGGCCCAGATCGGGCTGCTGGCGGCGGCCGGCGTGGCAACTGTTACCGTGTACCGCAGACCCCGCATTGCCCTGCTGTCCACCGGCGATGAACTGCGCGAACCCGGCCAGCCCCTGGGTGCCGGTCAGATCTACGACACCAACCGCGCGCTGCTGCACAGCCTGCTGCATACCCTGCCGGTGGAGATTACCGACTTCGGCATTCTGCCCGATGACCCCGCCATACTGGCCAAGACGCTGACCGAGGCTGCGGCCGGCCATGATCTGATTCTGTCCAGCGGCGGCGTCTCGGTGGGCGATACCGACCATACCCGCCAGGTGCTGGAGCGGCTGGGCGACATCGGGTTCTGGAAGCTGTCGATCAAACCCGGCAAACCGCTGGCTTTCGGCCAACTGGACCAGGCCTGGTTCTTCGGCCTGCCCGGCAATCCGGTATCGGCTCTGGTCACGGCCTATCTGTTCATGCTGCCGGCCCTGCGCCAACTGGCCGGCCAGGGCTGGCACCAGCCGCCCCAGTACAGTGCCCGGGCCACCGCCCCTTTTCGCAAGAAACCGGGCCGTACCGACTACCAGCGCGCGCGCCTGAACCGCAGTGTCAACGGCCACTTGCTGGTATCACCCTGCGGACCACAGGGGTCGCATCAGCTTTCTGTGCTGGCGACCGCCAACGCCTTTGCGGTTCTGCCGGGCGCCGCCGGGTCCATTCCGGAAGGTGACCTGGTCACCGTACTGCCGTTTCCGCAGACCCTGACCGGGCTGGCGTTGTAAGCCGCCAGTTGCAAACCGAACAAAGGAGTAGCCATGACTGAACGCATCCCTGCCCTCCAGTGCATCGGCTGTGGCCGGCTGGAAGCACCCCAGCCCTGCATGGGTGTCTGCGAGGATCGAGAAGTCGAAGTGGTATCCGCCATCGATTATGACACCCTGCTGCAGGCTTACCGGGCCCTGCGGGCTCGTCAGCAGCGGCAGCAGAATGTGCTGCAGCAACTGGCCTGGACACGGCCCCGGGAGGGGCAGTGGGAAACCTCCTGGAAATCGCTGCAGGCGCAGGCACGTACCCTGTTGCGCAACAGGGCCTGAATGCCCTGCCCGGCTCAGACCTGAGTGATACCCGCCAGTTGATGCCAGTACCCGTTCACATCACCCACCGGGCGCTGCCGGCGCTCCGGGTTACCGCCGATGGCCTGTTCGAAAGCGGTCAGCCAGTCGAAGGTCTGCTCGGGTTGCGGGCTGATCCGAACGACATCCACCAGCCCGCGCAGGCTGTCGATATCATCGACCAGGTTGTAGCGCTGACCGGACTGGGTCTGGATGCCATTGAGCGTGAACACCTCGCGGCCATCCTGGCTGCGCACCTGCCGGCCCTGTGGGTACTTGTTGCAGCACAGCTGGCAGTCATCCTTGGGCCGGTCTTCCGAGCGGGCGGTAAAACAGCGCGCCGACCAGGCCAGCGGCAGATGACCAAAGGCGAACACCTCTACCTCGAAGCGATCACGCAACGGCGTGATCACCGGGTCGGTCAGCACGCGCAGCAGCCAGTCGCGTGACAGCTCCACCGGCATCACCCAGCGCCGCAGGCCGCGCTCGACCAGCCAGGCCAGCGTGGTGGCGTTGTAGACATTCACTGCCGGGCCGACCACAAAGGGCAGGCCCCGTTCGTGCAGCAGCTGCACCGCACTGATGTCATTGGCCTCGACCAGAAACTGACCATTGGCGCAGATCTGCTCCAGCTCCCGCACTTCGCCCGGGGCCTCCAGCAGGGTCAGGGTGGACAGCACCACTTCCTTGCCTGCCTGCTGCAGGTCCTGACCGATGGCCAGCCAGTCCTGCAGCCTCAGTTCACGGCGCTTGCTGCAGACCGTTTCGCCCAGATAGACCACAGGTGCCGAACAGACTGCGGCCTGCTGATAGAACTGTCGCACCTGCGCCTGGGGCCAGAAATAGGTGATGGGGCCCAGTGCGGTTCGCAGCTGATCCGTTGAAGTAGGCGTCTGCATGATGGGTGTCAGCTCCATTTGCGGTGGTAGGCACCCAGAGTGGTCTGGTGGCCTTCGGAGAGACCAGCCAGCACACGGTCCCAGGCAGGTTCGACAGCATAGGCTTCCGGGTCCGTGTGCAGACTGTCGAGCGCCTGGCGCCAGACGCGGGTAACGGCCTCCACATAGGCCGGGCTGCGCTGGCGGCCCTCGATCTTGACCGCAGAGATACCCTCCCGGTGCAGTTTCGGCAGCAGCGCCAGCGTATTCAGGCTGGTGGGTTCCTCCAATACGTGATAGCGCTGCCCCGACACATCAAACCGACCCTTGCACAGGGTCGGGTAGCCGGCCCGCTCGCCGGGCTCGAAGCGGTCGATCAGCACACCGTTGAGCCTGGATTCCAGGGCACCGTTGTCTTCCTGCCAGCGCACATGGGCCGCCGGAGAACAGGCCCCGACCGTGTTGGGTGACTCACCGGTCAGGTAGGAACTCAGGTAGCATCGCCCTTCGGCCATGATGCAGAGGCTGCCGAAGGCAAACACCTCCAGCTCCAGTTCCTGGTCCCTCAGGTGGCGCGCCAGTTGCGACACCTGGGCCATGGACAGCACACGCGGCAGAACCACCCGCGAGACCCCGAAATGACGCTGGTAGAAATCAGCAGCGACAAAGCTGGTGGCCGAGGCCTGCACCGACAGATGACGCTCCACGCCGGGCCAGGCACGGGCGGCATAGTCCAGCAGTGCCAGATCGGCAATGATCAGCACATCGGCCCCGGCCCGCGCGGCCATGTCCACGGCACTGAACCAGCGGTGCTCCTGCCCCGGGTGGCAGAACGTATTCAACGCCACATGCAGACGCCGACCGGCCCGATGAGCCAGTGTTGCCGCCTGTGCCAGATCACTTTCGGTGAGATTCAGGCCGGCAAAGAAACGCGCATTGGTGCCGCCTTTCAGGCCGACATAGACCGCATCGGCGCCCGCATTCAAGGCTGCCTTCAGGGCGGGCAGATTGCCCGCCGGACAGAGTAACTCCATAACTTCCCGCCTCTGCGACGTCATGCTTGATGGCGGCATTATTTCAGCTCCCGGATGCCCGGAAATTGATCTGGCGCAAGATGAAGTCGATTCAGTCACCATAAAATGCAGATTACACTCATCTTAATGGGACTGTTTCCGATGTCGACTCCGGATGCCGCCATTGCCGCTTCACCTGTCGCCCGCTGTACCCATCGCATTCTGCGCCAGAGCCTGCGCCACATGCCGGTACCGCTGTTTACCCGCCTGCTGGCCGACAGCGCCAACCGCCTCCTGCGGCCCCAACTGCAAAACGGTGAACTGGCGTTTCTGCAGGGTCAGCACTGGGAAATCACGTTGACCGATATCCCCATGACCTTCTATCTGACCCTGGGCCAGCATCAACGGCTGGTCGTCACGCGTACTCCGCAGGAACCGGACGTGGCCTTTCGCGGTCCGCTGGAGAGTTTTCTGGTGCTGACCCTGCAGTGGGAGGATCCGGATACCCTGTTCTTCAACCGCCGTCTGATGGTGTCGGGGAATACCGAACTGGGTCTGGAGATCAAGAACTTCATGCATGGTCTGGAAGCCACGGAAGTGCTGCCGGAACCGGTATATCGCATTCTGGCTGCCCTGTATCGAGCCCTGACCGGGTTGACCCCTGCTGCCGAAGGCAGCGGCCACGGAACGGTCAGCCAGGCCAAGGACATTGGCCCCGGCCGACCTTAAGAGGCATTCACAATGAACTTGTCACAGACACTGATCCGCGCCCTGAAAGATCAGGGTGCCGGTGAGGTTTTCGGCATACCTGGTGATTTTATTCTGCCGTTTTTCAGCCAGTTGGAGCAGAGCGGGATACTGCCGCTGGTCACCCTCAGTCATGAGCCCGCCATCGGTTTTGCCGCTGACGCCGCCGCCCGCATGCGTTGCCGCCCCTCTGTGGTGGCTGTGACCTATGGCGCCGGAGCCCTGAATGCTGTCAACGCCATTGCCGGGGCCTATGCCGAGCGGTCACCAGTATTTGTCATTGCTGGCTGTCCCTCGGATGCCGAGCGCGGCAGCGGTTTTCTGTTGCACCACCAGGCCCGCACGCTGGACTCGCAGTACCAGATATTCCGTGAAATCACCTGTGATCAGGGCCGCATCACGGATGCAGCCACGGCGCCGGCGATAATCGCGCGGCTGATTCGCTCCTGCATCACCTGGTCACAGCCTGTGTTGCTGGAACTGCCGCGCGATCTCGCCAACCTGGAAATAGACGCGGTACCCAGTCTGCCACCCCTGCCCTTTGAGCCAGCAGCCGTGGATGCCTGTGCGCGGGAAATTCTGTCCCGCCTGCATCAGGCTCGCCAGCCCATGCTGGTGGTCGATGTCGAAATCCGTCGTTACCAGTTGGAGAGCGAAGTCGCCGAACTGGCCCGTCGCCTCAATATACCCGTGGTGACAACCCTGATGGGGCGCGGGCTGCTGGCTGAGACAGAGGTTCAGGTCAGCGGCACCTATCTGGGCGAGGCCGGTGATCCAACACTGAGCCGACTGGTGGAGACTTCGGACGGCCTGCTGTTGCTGGGCGTCATTCTGTCGGACAGCAACTTCGGCCCCAGCAGCCAGCGTTTTGATGTACGCAAGGCCATGCTGGCCAGCCATCGTGCTGTTCATATCGGTTACCACAGCTATCACGACATCCCGTTGTCCGCCCTGGTCGCCCAGTTACTGGAACTGCTGCCTGCCAGCTCGCAAAGACCGACCAAAAAAAACAGAACAGCACATCCGAGCGTGCAAGTCGGATTGTCACTGCTGGACGACAGCCAGACACTGAGCGCAGCCGACATGGGGGTGGGCATTGCCGACCTGCTGGCTCAGGCCGGGGAGCCCATGCCGGTGGCAAGCGATATCGGCGACTGCCTGTTTTCAACGCTGGATGTACTCAATACCCCGCTGGTCGCGCCCGGCTACTATGCCTCCATGGGGTTCGGTGTGCCGGCCGGCCTGGGTATCCAACTGGCTACCGGCCAGCGACCACTGATTCTGGTCGGCGATGGCGCCTTCCAGATGACTGGCTGGGAACTGGGCAACTGCCGCCGCCTGGGGCTCGACCCCATAGTGGTTCTGTTCAACAACCAGAGCTGGGAGATGATACGGGTGTTTTCCCCGACCAGTCAGTGCAGTGATCTGGGCGACTGGCAGTATGCTCGGCTGGCCAACGACCTGGGCGGCCTGGGTATTCGAGTGCGCACGCGCAGCCATTTCCGCTACGCCATCCGCGAGGCGCTGAGCACGCGCGGGCAGTTTGTGCTGATCGAATGTGTACTGCCCTCCGGCGAGGTATCACCGGCACTGCAGCGCTTTGCCGAGACACTGCAACAGAAGCGAACCGCAGCCGGAGCCTAACCGCTGTAACAGCCACTCGCAGAGGCCATGAGAAGACTCCCGGATATCCGCGGAATCGGGGCGATGCATCCTGCCGCCAGATCCGGGAGTCGTCACCCTGGCTGGCGGGCTGTCACTGTGCTGGCTGTAATGCGATCAACTGCTGTGAGTTGGGACAGAAACGTTCCAGCTCGGCTGCTCGGGTGCCGCGTCGCAGCGCCAGCCAGCAGCGGCCCACCTGGGTGCAGCCCTGACAGGTACCACTCAACTGACGATGTGTGGCCTGACCGGCCACAGACAGATCAGCGTTCAGCCGCTCCGCCATGGCGGGCAGCAGTACCCGATCGGCATGCAGCAGATAGCCCTGATCGACCGGCAACTGGGCCGCGATGACGTCTTCCATTTCCGGCGCCAGATCTCGGTCGAGATCGTTGATCATGGACTCGTATTCAAATGTCGCTTCATTGCGGAAATACTGCACCACCCGAGGCATGGATGCCTTGTAGCAGTATTCGCCGAAGCGCTCCAGCCAGCCCGGTTCGGCCCGGTTCTCGGATCTTATTTTGGTCGCAGACATGACACTTTCCTCCTGCGGGAATGGTAGTGTCAGTATCTCCTTTCAAATCCGTGCCGTATTGACCTGCGTCAATCTCAAAGGTATTGCTCTGCCATATCCTGCAGCAGCCAATCCATCTGCGCCCAGTCTTCCTGGCTGATGCTGTGCTGCAGATACTGACTGCCGACAAACTGGGCATAGGCAATACGAGCCATGATCCGGGCCCGCCCGGCGTTGCCGGTACGGGCGCTGATCAGGTCGGCCACATAGTCCATGCGTCGCCGGTCCACCTGCGCCACGACTGCGGCCACCTGCGGGTTCTGGTGCCCCCAGGCCCGCAGTTCGATCTCGGGGCAGAGATCCGCCTGAGCCAGATGTTCATTGAGTTCCCGACTGCGCTGAGCCGGTGTCGAGAGTGACCCCAGGGCCTCGATCACGGCCTCGGTACCGCGCGCCTGCCAATACGCCAGCAGCGCCTCGACATAGGCTTCGCGACCCCGGAAGTGGTGGTAGAACGAGCCCTTGGACACCTGCAGGTGCTGGCACAGACGATCGATCTTCAGCACCTCCGGCCCATGCTGACCGAGGAGCCTGAACCCCTCGGCCAGCCACTGCTCGCGCGATACCTTCATGCCGGGCTCGCAAAGCCCGTCTGTTTGGGCGCACCCAGCAACACCAGCAGGCCGAGCGGAATGAACAGCCAGGCCCCGGAGGCGGGCAACAGGAAGGCCACCACCACACCAGCGGCCAGCAGCCCCCAGCCAATGACTTTCGGCAGCGGTGCCTGCACCACCCGAATCCAGCTTTGCATCAGATAGCCCAGCAGCATCCAGAAACAACCGGTCAACAAGAACCAGAGAATGGCACTGCGGTCAAAATGCATCTGCCCGCCGGCTTCAATGGTATTCCAGCCACCCTCGGCCACGATGGCCGTCAGTATCGGCCAGCCCATCACCAGCCCGATGCTGTTGTGCAGTACGCCGATGGCGACGAGCAACCAGCCACTGATCAGATAGAGTCGCATAGGTGTTCCCTCTCGGTTTTCCATAAAATGACTGAAAGGGAACATACCATACCGTATGGTATGAAGAAAGCGATTTCTGCCCTGATATCTGGCTCAGTGTGCGCCTGTGCCCCGCTTAAGACGCCAGCACAGTGCACGCAGCAACAGGAGCCCCAGCAGCAGCTCTGCCACTGCAGCAATGATCAGCCCGCTGGCAGGCAACCCATCGACCAGCATGCTGAACAGGCGACCAAGACCATGGGGCAGGTATATGACCGCCCCAACCAGAATGACGCCACTGGGTATCTCGCGCCTGAACAGGCTGGCCAGCATCAGCGTGCCGGCAATCAGCAGTGTGGCACCGTTTGCCCGCACTTCACTGTACAACCCGGTCTGAGCGAACAGGTCGATATCGTAGGCCTCGTAGAAGACCCCGGGAGCGAACAGGATGCCGCCGCCAACACCCAGCAGAACAAGGCCGCCGACAAGCATCAGGGCCTGCAGCCCCTTGGCCGCCATCACGGGTTCACCGCCGGCGCTGCAGTCGCGCGCCATACCCCAGCGGCGGCACGGTCTCGACAGAACGCACCGAAATCAAGTGGTGGCCGGCCCAGGGCCCGCCCTACGCCGTCGGCCAGGGCCTCGTTTCGGCCATCAAATACCTCCTCGCAGAGGCTGGTCAGCAGGTCGGCCGTCGGCGCATCCACACTGGCCGTGAGCCCGGCATGAAACTGGGCCAGAGTGATGGGAACATACTGCAGGGGCTTGCCGGTCACCGCCGCAATTTCTGCCACTGCCTCATGAAAGGTGAGCAGACGCGGGCCGGTGACTTCGTACAGTTCTCCGTTGTGCCGGTCATCCCGCATGGCTGCCACCGCCACATCGGCGATGTCGTCCACATCCACAAAGGGCTCCCGGACCTCACCGGCCGGCAAGGCAACCAGACCGCTGTTGACCGACTCCAGCAGATGGCCTTCACTGAAGTTCTGATAGAACCAGCTGGCCCTGATCAGGGTAAACGCCAGACCCGAGTCGCGCACCAGCTGCTCGCAACGCTCGGCATTCTGTTCGCCTCTGCCGGACAGCAGCACCAGCTTTCTGACCCCGGCCGTTTTTGCCTGCCTGATCAGTTCCGCAATGGCCTCCTGCGAGCCCGGAGCAGCGAGATCCGGGTAATAGGAGATATAGGCGACCTCGATACCGCTCAGCGCTGGCAACCAGTGCTCCGGTTGCTCCCAGTCAAAAGCAGGGGCTGAGCCCCGGGACACTGCCCGCACAGCTTCTCCCTGAGCCTGCAGACGCTGCACGATGCGCCGACCGGTTTTGCCGGTGGCACCGATAACAAGAAAGGTTGATTGAGACATGTTGGCTTCTCCGTTTCACTGAATGGGAAGCCATTATGCTCTTTATGTCTGGATTTTTTATGATGCCAAGTCCACAATAATATACCTTTCATCCACAATTCTGGATTATTAGTGTGATACCGCAGAACCATCTGCACCCTGACGCCTCATCCTCGGCGGATATCCTCGGCGAGGCGCTGCACCTGCTTCGTCTGCAGGGCACTCTCTATTGCCAGGCCGAGCTCACCCAGCCCTGGGGGGTAGCGGTGCCCGCCATGGAAGACCTGATAACGCTGCAGATCATCACTGCCGGTCAGGCCTGGCTCGAGGTCGAAGGCAGCGACCCGCTGCTGTTGCGTCCCGGCAGCCTCACCCTGATACCGCACGGTACACCGCACCGGCTGAGCAGTGACCGCAGCCTGCAATGCCAGCCCCTGTTCAATCTGCCCGTCGAACAGATCAGCGACTGCTATGAACGGCTGTACCATGGTGGTGGCGGGCCGGTGACCCAGGTGACCTATGGTGTGGTGCGGTTCGACCACGTGGCCGGCGAGCGGCTGATTTCGCAGTTGCCACGGCTGCTGCATATCGACGCCCTGGACACCGATGCCGCCAGTTGGCTGCAAAGCACCTTGCGGTTGATTGCCAGTGAAGCCGCCACCCTGAAACCCGGGGGCGAAACCATCATCACCCGCCTGGCCGACATACTGGTTATTCAGGCCATCCGCGCCTGGCTGGATTCCGCGCCCGAAGCGCGTCAGGGCTGGCTGGCCGCATTGCGCGACAGGAAGATTGGCCGTGCGCTGGCCCTGATGCACAGAACACCGGAACAGGAGTGGAGCATAGAGTCTCTTGCGCGGGCCGTGGGCATGTCCCGGTCCGGCTTTTCAGCCCGCTTTACCGAAATGGTCGGCGAACCGGCCATGCGCTATCTGGCACACTGGCGCCTGCAACTGGCCCGCCAGCACCTGATGGAAACCTCTGCCCCCCTGTCCGCCGTGATCGAACGCTTTGGCTACCAGTCAGAAGCCGCCTTCTGTCGAGCCTTCAAGCGCCAGTTCGGCCAGACACCCGGCCAGGTAAGCAGGGGTGGCACGCAGGTTGAGTCGGTCAGCGAGTACAGGTACCAAAGCGCTCGTTAAACCCGTACCTTTTCCATCAGAGGCTCGAAGCGATAGATGGCTGAACGCCTGCCAGAGGCCTCTCGAACGGTTTCCAACATCCCTTCTGCCAGAAGTGCACGAGTAAAACGGCCGGCTGTCTGAGCCGGAATGCCCGCATCGCGCGTAAAACGGCTGTTGCTGAAAATGGGCCGGGTAAACAGGTAGTCGAGAGCTGCTACTGAATATTTGGACGCCAGCAAATCGGCAAATCGTGACTTCATGTCTTCGTAGCAGTCACGAATATCCTGTGCTACCTCAAGATTCTCTCTGGCCTGCTCCGCTACCGCAGTGAAGAAGAACCCGCACCAGTTCAGCCAATCTCCAGTTGATGAGACATTGCGCAGCCCCCCGATATAATCATCCTTGTGGTCTTCGAAGTAACGACTGATATAGAAATGCGGCGCCGAAATTGCCCCACCTCGCCACAGCATCAGAGTAATCAGCATGCGACCTACCCGGCCATTGCCATCTTCAAAAGGGTGCAGAGCTTCGAACTCGGCGTGAGCGAGCGCTGTTCGCATCAGTATGGGCATGGCCTTGTCTTCGATCAGACTGAACAACGCCTCCATGCCCCCTGGCAGTTGCTCTGGTGATACGGGTACAAAGCTGACAGCTCGACTCCCTTTTTCACCAACGTAGTTCTGTTCCTGCTTGTAACGCCCGGGAGACTTCCGTGCCCCGCGACCGAAGGAAAGTAACTGCTGATGCATTCCCCGAATCAGCGCCTCAGATAATGGGTGCCCCTGTTCCAACTGGCGCTGGGCAGTCGTCATGGCGCGGCGGTAAAGCGCGGTCTCAAGCACATCAGAACGGAATTCGCGTACAGCCCCATCATCGTCGTCATCACCGAACTCGGCTTCGAGCTGAAGAATTTCATCCATGGTGCTGATGGTGCCCTCCATACGAGAAGACACCACCGCTTCCTGACCACGCAACGGTGCAAGAAATATTTCACTGTTGTGCATAGCCTGAAGCATCTGATCATACCGGGCCAGTGCATCTGTTGCCTCAAGCATGGGCTGCAGTATCGCCTCATAGTTCAGTCCGGCAGGAGGGAACTGGCCTGTGTGATAATGGACAGCCTTACTGAGATCAAGCGTCATGCCTATTCACATTTCTTTTTACCCAAACTTGTTGCTCACATTATAGAAAATATGATCAACAAACAAACCAGATAGTCATTGATGAAGCACAAAACACTTTGTTGTTAATTTTGGAAAAAATATGATCAACAAACTGATTTGTTGATCATTGGTGCACTACAAACCTTTTTGTTGATCACAAAAAAGGTTCTGCGACCAACAAAATCCGATTGAATACCGCCAAATCTGCCCAAAATTCATGCAGGAGCTGTTGATAACTTAGGACACTTGTCCTACGCTACATTTTAGGACAAACGTCCTAAAATGATACCGAAACATGATTCCGCGATCCCTATGTCTACAAGAGAGCGCATTATTGAAGCTGCCGACCAGCTGTTCTATGAACAGGGGTTCGAACACACCTCTTTCGCGCAGATTGCGCAAGCCGTCGGCATCTCGCGCGGCAACTTCTACTACCATTTTCGCACCAAAGACGACATTCTGGACACGGTCATCAACCACCGTCTGCAGCGCACCAACGTCATGCTGGAACACTGGGAGGTTGAGGGTGAAACACCTTCCGACCGCATCCGCAGCTTTATCAACATACTGATCATGAACCGGGCCAAAATAAAACGGTTCGGCTGCCCGGTAGGCACGCTCTGCAGTGAACTGATCAAGCTGGACCACCCGGCACAAGGCGATGCCAAGGAGCTGTTCATTCTGTTCAGGACCTGGCTGAGTCGGCAGTTTGTGCAACTCGGTCACGCCGAGAAAGCTGATGAACTGGCCATGCACCTGCTGGCCCAGAGCCAGGGGATCGCCACACTGGCCAGCGCCTTCCAGGATGAAGCCTTTATCAACCGGGAGGTCGACCGCCTGCATGACTGGCTGACCTCCTGCACCGCCACCCCATAAGGAGGGAACCCTGTGTACATCATTTTGCTGAAATTCTCGCACAACAAGAGCCAGGCCGGCGCCTTCATGGAGGGCCACAACCAGTGGATCAAGCGCGGCTTTGATGACGGCATCTTCCTGCTGGCTGGCAGTCTCCAGCCCGGTCTTGGCGGTTCGGTGATTGCACATGCTGAAACACGGGCCGAGCTGGAGCAGCGCGTGCAGGACGATCCGTTTGTGGCAGAAGACGTCGTCACCGCAGAAATACTCGAAATAGACGCCAAAAAAGCAGATGATCGACTGAGTTTTCTGCTGCCAGCCTGATCACCAAGGGAGATGACTGATGACCGCTACCGTTCCCGGCCCGGATGGCCGCCCCCGCTGCTTCTGGTGCAGCAACATACCCGAGTTCTTCCCGTATCATGACCATGAATGGGGCTTCCCCGTTGATGACGATGTGCGGCTGTTCGAGAAAGTCTGTCTGGAGAGCTTTCAGTCCGGCTTGAGTTGGCGCACGATACTGGCCAAGCGGGAGAACTTTCGCGCCGCCTTTGCCGGTTTCGATTTCAACCGGGTGGCCGACTTTGATGCATCGGACATCACGCGGCTGCTGGCGGACCAGGGCATCGTGCGGCACCGGGGCAAGATCGAAGCAACCATCAACAATGCCCGTCGTGCCCGGGAAATGGTGCAGCATGAAGGCTCACTGGCGGCGTTCTTCTGGCGCTTCGAGCCGGACAGCAAGGACCTGCCAGAGCCGCAGACAGCGACCACGTCAAAAGAGTCCGTCGCCCTGTCGAAAGACCTGAAAAAGCGAGGCTGGAAATTTGTCGGCCCGACCACCGTCTACGCCTTCATGCAGGCCATGGGGCTGATCAATGATCATGCCGAGGGCTGCGTTTACCGGGAGGTGGTCGAACAGGCACGGCAGCAGTTCAAGCGCCCCGTCTAAGGAAGCCCAACAAGGAGATACAACCATGAGCAACAATCGCATCAACAGCCTGCTGGAAGACATCCGCCACCAGAGCGAGGAGCGCTATGCCCTGGTGCAGGCCCTGCGCGAAATGATTGCCTCTGCAGGTGATGACGTCACAGAAGAGGTCAAGTACGGCGGTTTTCTGTTTTCTTCGCAGCGGGACTTCGCCGGTGTCTTCTCCTACACCCGCCATGTTTCGGTGGAACTGAGCGAAGGCGCCCGCCTGGACGACCCGCACAATGTGCTGGAGGGCGGCGGCAAGCACCGCCGCCATATCAAGCTGCAGTCACTGGCAGACATCGAGCAGAAGCAGGTCGGCGAGTATGTCAGGGCGGCGTACCGTCACCAGAGCTGAACCATGAACAACACTGTCATTGAACAAAAGCTTGAATCACTGCGGCGCTGTATCCAACGTGTCGAGAGCCGGTTGCCCGAGTCATTACAGGCACTTCAGAATGACTCGGATGCGCAGGATATTGTTGCACTCAATTTGACCCGGGCCGCACAATTGTGTGTGGCTGTGGGCGCGCATTGGCTGGCAGAGAACGCGGACGGCAACGCCCCGCGCACCATGGGTCAGTCATTCGATGCTCTGGCACAGGCCGCCATCATCGACCAGAGCCTTGCCAGTCGAATGAAGAAGTCAGTCGGTTTTCGCAATGTCATGGTTCACAGCTATGACGAGATAGACTGGGCGATTGT
The DNA here is from genome assembly GCF_004768465.1 of Natronospirillum operosum. Taxonomy (GTDB): domain Bacteria; phylum Pseudomonadota; class Gammaproteobacteria; order Pseudomonadales; family Natronospirillaceae; genus Natronospirillum; species Natronospirillum operosum. The sequence continues at coordinate 228,771 of NZ_SRMF01000004.1, read as the reverse complement.
GTATGACATTGCCCGCTATCACCTGGATGACTTCAGAGCCTTTGCGCGAGTGTTTGCCTAAAGGTAACCCTGATCCAGGGCTTATCTTCACGACAACCTTCCCGCCTGCTGCCTGCCAAGTGTAAAGATCAGATGTAACAAATGCCGTGCTGATTTTCGGCAGCCGCCAGCACGGCTGAAACATGCAATGTAACAAAACCCTGTGATACATTCAGTCATGACATTCATGGTTGAAAAGCCTTCTGGTAAGAGCAGAATTGGCCATGTAACAAGGTAAAACAACAAGGGTTTTGTTACATCATGTCCAACATTCGCAAAGTGGCCGAGCAGGCACAGGTGTCCACAGCCACCGTGTCCCGGGTGTTCAATCAGCCCGATTCTGTTTCTCCGGAAACAAGGGATGCGGTCTGGGCCGCTGCCGATGCTCTGGGGTATTCGCCCAGCCGACGCAAGGGCCATGCCCTGGCGCCCAAACTGAAGCCTTCACGGCTGCTGGGTGTCATCCTGCCTGATCTGGTTAACCCCTACTTTGCGGAGTTACTCGACAGCCTGGAGCACGAGGCATTCCATATCGGTCGGTCGCTGCTGGTGTTCAGTCATCGCTCGAATCCAGTATGGGAACGCCAGTTTCTGGAAGAGTGCGCACGCTTTGATGTCGACGGGGTATTTGCAGTGCCGTCGACACCGGACGTGGATTACCAGAGTCTGTGCGACGGGCTGCCCTTTCCGGTGTTTTCACTGACCCAGATTCGCCCCGGCGTACCCAGCATCGCGCTGGACCACCGGGAAGGCGGCCGCCTCGCAGCGGACCACCTGGTGAGCCTGGGTCATGAACGCATCGGCTACCTGGGGCCGACGGATGCTGCAGAGGACAAGTTCATCGGGTTTCAACAGCGCCTGTTTGAACATGCCCAGAGTCTGCATCCGTCACGGCTGACCACACTGGATCTGGCTCCGGGGCAGGACGTGCAGTCCTGCCTGGAGGATTTCCTGCAACAGCATGATGAACTGCCTTTTACCGCGTTATTCGTGTTCAACGATCTTTCGGCACAACTGGCCATCGAAATACTGTCCGCACGGGGTGTCCGCATCCCCGAGGATCTGGTGGTGGTCGGTTTTGACAATACCGTGCTGGCCAAGGTGATGAATTTCACCAGTATCGCTCAGCCCATGCGCGAGCTGGGTCGCCTGGCGTGTGCCCGGATGCTGAAGACGCTTGAACACGACCACCATGACATGTCCACCGAGCCCTTGCTGCTCATGCCACGCCTGGTCGTGCGTGACAGCGCCGTGGCTCACTCAGATCGAGGATAACAACAATGAAAGCAGTGCATACCCTTCCCCTGATTTCCGTCCTGATGCTGGCGCCCCTGGCACAGGCCACGTCCATCACCGCCTGGGTAATCGATGGTGCCGCCGAGCGGCCCTTCTTCAACCAGGCCGAGGATACCTTCAACGAGCGCTATGCCGAGCAGGGCATCAGCGTGGATATCGTGCCGATTCCGGGCTACAACGATGCCATCCAATCAGCCTACCGCTCCAACGACCTGCCCGACATCATCATGGTCGACGGTCCCAACATGGCGTCCATGGTGTGGGGCGGGCAGTTGCAGCCACTGGATGATCTGGTCGACAACAGCATTCTGGACGACATGCTGCGGCCCATCATCGACCAGGGCACCTACGGCCCGGACGGCAAGATCTACGCCCTGGGGCCCTATGATTCCTCGGTGGTGCTGTGGGGCAACCGCGCCTATCTGGAAGCCGCTGGTGTGCGCATTCCGGAGTCCATCGATGACGCCTGGACCTATGACGAATTCGAAGAGGCACTGGCCGCCCTGGCCGAGGTAGACGGCGTGCGCTGGCCGCTGGACCTGAAACGCAACTATGACGGCGAGTGGTTCAGCTATGGTTTTGCGCCCTTCCTGCAGTCCGTCGGGTCGGACCTGATCGACCGCGACACCTGGACGGCCGACGGCACACTGAACTCGGAGGCTTCGGTCGAGTCTCTGGAGCGCCTGCAGTCCTGGGCCCAAAATGGCTGGATCGTGCCGTCTTCGGCCGGTGACAACTCCTTCTTCGGTTCCAAGACGTCGGCCCTGAGCTGGGTGGGCAACTGGATGTGGCCGAGCCACCGTGAAGGTCTGGGTGATGACCTGGTGGTGATTCCGGCCCCGAAATTCGGTGACCGTGCGGCCTCCCCCAATGGTGGCTGGGCCTGGGCCGTGCCCAGCAGCAGCACCGAGAACGAGGCGCTCAGCTTGTTCCTGAACCATGTGCTGTCCACCGAGCAGGTAGCGAAGTACGGTGAATACACCGGCTATGTTCCCAGCCGCCATTCATCACTGGAACTGGTGCCGGCCTTCGCCCCGGGCGGTGAACTGGAAATCATGACCCAACAGGCGTCCGATATTGCCGTGGTTCGTCCGGTGCACCCGGCCTACCCGGTGATCAGCAACAGCTATGGCCAGGCGATTCAGAGAATTCTGGATGGCGCCAATGTGCAGCAGGCACTGGATCGAGCAGCCCGTCGCATCGATGAAGACATCGAAGACAACATGGGCTACCCGCCTTTCAACTGAGACAGGCTCCGGGTTCGCTCTCGGGCGAGCCCAGCCCACCCTGATCCAGGAGCATTCAGTCATGCAACGTATCCGGCATTTATGGAGTGAAGGCGCCCTGCTGGCCCCGGCGGTGATACTGCTGCTGGTGTTCGTTATCGCGCCCTTTTTTCTCTCTGGCTATCTGTCTTTCACCAATGAGCGGCTGATCCCCCGCCCGGTACCCAGCCAGTGGGTTGGATGGCGCAACTACAGCCGCGTGCTGACCGATCCTGATTTCTGGCAGGCAGTACGCAATACCTTCTATTTCACCCTGATGGTGGTGCCCTTTCAGTGTGCCATCTCTCTGGGCGCCGCCCTGTTGCTCAACAAGAAACTGGCTGGCCTGACGTTTTTCCGCAGCGTCGCCATGTTGCCGCTGCTGGCCCCGATCACCGTCATCATTGCCATCTGGGCGGCGCTGTATCAGGTGCCGAACGGCTTTTTCAATACGGCGGTCAATCTGGTGACCCGGGATGATCGCATTGTCGATTTTCTCGGCTCCCGCGATCTGGCCATGCCGGCCATCGTGCTGTTGTCGGCCTGGGCCTCCTTTCCCTTCCAGATGCTGATCTATCTGGCCGGGCTGCAGGAGATCCCCGAAGACCGCTATGAAGCCGCCACGCTGGAAGGCGCCAACGCCTGGCAGCAGTTCAAGGCCATTACCTGGCCAGGGCTGATCAATGTGAACATCTTCGTGCTGATCATCACCACGGTGCAGGCCTTCAAGCTGTTCACCCAGATCAACATCCTGACCAAGGGCGGGCCTCTGGGCTCGACGAACACCATCATCAATTACATGTTCGTCAACGGTTATTCCGAGGGGCGCATCGGCTTTGCCAGCGCAGTGTCGGTGCTGTTCTTCATTCTGGTCGCGGTCATTGCCGTGATTCAGCGCCTGGTCTTCAAGAACGAAAACGAGTGAGGCCCGTCATGTCCAGAACACTGACCTATTTCTTCGCCCTGCTGATGGTCCTCGTCGTCCTCGGCCCGCTGATGATGATGGTAACCGTCAGCCTCAATCCAAGCGAACCCGACATCAGCGTCAACATGGGTACCATCCGGGCCTTTATTCCTCATGTGGTGTCCTTCGAGAACTATCAGGCCGTGCTGACCGACCGCAACCACCCCTTTTTGCGCTACCTGTTCAACACGGCGTTTATCGTGGGCGCCATTCTGATCGGCGCCATTCTGGTCAACTCCATGGCCGCCTTCGCTCTGGCCTGGGGTCAGGGGCGGTACCGCAAGTGGGCCGTGGTGGCTGTCGTGGCCATGATTGCCGTTCCCATGGAAAGCCTGGTGCTCCCCCTGCTGCTGATGTCCAGCCGCATGGGCATCGTGAACAGCTATGAAGTGCAGATTCTGCCCTTTATCGCCAATGCCTTTGCGCTGTTTCTGTTCTATCAGTTCTTCACCAAGATTCCGAAAGATCTGATCGAAGCCGCCCGGGTGGATGGCATGAACCTGTTCCAGACTTACTGGTACATCGGCCTGCCGCTGTGCAAACCCATCATTGCGACACTGTCGATCCTGATATTTCTGGAGCAGTGGAACAACTACCTGTGGCCGGTCATGGTCACCCGTGGCCCGGAGTTCCGGCCGCTCTCGGTGGCGATGGCAGCCTACTTCGACTCCAACCGCATGTACTGGGGCCAGATCATGGCGTTCGCCGTCATGATGTCCATCCCCATCATGGTGTTTTTCCTGATCGTTCAGCGCCACTTCGTCCAGAGCGTAACCGGCAGTGCAGTAAAGGGCTGAAGGCCCAACGGAGATTCAATTCATGCAAGCAGTGGATACCAACGTGACAGCAACTTCTCGACAACCGGACTATCGCCCCCAATATCACTTCTCGGCAGAGCGGCACTGGATCAATGACCCCAATGGTCTGGTCTGGATCGACGGGCTGTACCATCTGTTCTATCAGTGCAATCCCTTCGGTACCCGCTGGGGCAACATGTCCTGGGGCCATGCGGTGAGCCGCGACCTGGTGACCTGGCAGGAGCAGCCCATCGCCCTGCCCCAGCGCGAACTGGCCGAACGTACCGAAGCCATCTTTTCCGGCTGCTGTGTGCTGGACAAGGACAATGTCAGTGGCCTTGGCGAGGCCGGCCAGCAGCCGCTGCTGGCCTTCTACACCAGTCACTACAGCACCGCCCCCAAACCCATGGGGCGGCAGGCACAGTCACTGGCCTACAGCCTGGATGCCGGCGACAGCTGGCAGTTTTACGGCGGTGTGCCGCTGATCCATCTGCATCAGGACAATGCTCAGGGCTATGACGCTGATGAGTTCCGCGACCCCAAGGTTTTCTACCACGCTGCATCCGGTTACTGGATCATGGTGCTGGTGCTGGCCAAAGACCGCAAGGTCATCTTCTACCGCAGTAGGAATCTGCTGGACTGGGAGGCTGTCTCAACTTTCTCGGACCCCGGCAACAACCCGGGGGACCTGTGGGAAGTACCCGATCTGGTGGAAATGCGCGTTGGCAACAGCGACGACACCCGCTGGGTGCTGCTGCTCAGCATCAACACCGAAGGTGCTCACCGCCAGGCCGGGTCCACCCAGCACTACTTCGTGGGTGACTTCGACGGCCGAGAATTCCATTTCAATGCGGCCGACAATCCGCCCGTCCGGGATGGCGCGCACCCCGGCTACAATCGGCTGGACTGGGGGCGCGACTATTATGCCGCCGTGTCCTTTCACAACGAGCCGGGTTCGGAGCCGCTTGTGATCGCCTGGATGAACAACTGGCAGTATGCCAACGACATCCCGCATCAGGGGTTTCGCGGGCAGATGACACTGGCACGCCGGCTGCACCTGCGCCAGCAGGACGGGCAATATCGCCCGGTATCTGAGCCGGTCAGGCCAAGGCTGCAGAATGAAACGGAGCGGGCCCTGGTACCCGACCATGCCCTGGGCCACCGCGAAGCCATGCAGGTCAGACTACCGGCGACCACCCAGCGCCTCAGCCTGAACACCTGCGGCTTCAGCGATGGCGAGCTGGAACTGTATCTGCACTTCGGTGAGGACATTCTGGCCGTGCATCTGGATGCCCGCCGCGGCATCGCCCGTCTTGACCGCAGCGGTCTGACCGGAAGCCATCTGCCGGCTCAGTTTGCGGCCTGCGACAGTGCTCACGAACTGAACCTGGCGGATGCCAGCCTGGTGATCTACCTGGACCGCTCATCGGTGGAAGTATTTGGCCGCGAGGGCCTGTGGAGCATCACCCAGCAGATTTTTCCGTCTGCTCCACTCGGGGCGGTGTCGGTCCGACATACCCAGAGCACACCGTTGCAAGTTCAGCTATCTGCACTTCAGACCGGCTGACAGGGCACCGCAGTTTGCACTGCGGCTGTATCTTGTTTCATCAGTTGTCTATATTGAGTGTTCCCGTTCGACCATTGGCAGGGTGCCTGACATTTGCGGTCGAACCCGGGTTTCAGAGGTGCCGCAGTGAAAGAGCACAACGACAAAAAGCTGACTGCATGAGGGCTGACCGATGGCTGACACCATTATTCTGGGTACCCGCAAGGGCACCGTTATTGTTGATCGTACTGCGGCGGGCTGGCAGCCCCGCCCCATTCAGCATGCCGGGGTGCCGGTCTGCTTTGCCACCCAAGACCCGCGCGATGGCACCCTGTGGGCCTCGCTGGATCACGGGCATTGGGGGCCCAAGCTGTCGCGCTCGCGCGACGGCGGTGCAACCTGGGAAGACCTGAGCTCGCTGAAATACCCCGAGGGCGCCCGCCACATCGTGCAGACCATGCCGACGCCGGATTTCGACCCCAACGCCCCCACTGGCCAGCCCGAGTATGCTGACGCCGTGCTCTACAAGATCTGGCATATCGCCTTTGGCAGCGCGGACCAGCCCGGGCGCATCTATGCCGGCACCATTCCCGGCGGCCTGTTTGTCAGTGATGACGGCGGCGACAGTTGGACCCTCAACCGCCCGCTGTGGAACCACGAAAGCCGCGGCGGTGATCTGTTTGCCGGCGAAGCCACCAGCGAAACCCACTGGTTCGGCACCCCGGCCAGTATTGACTATGGTGTGTTCGAGCCCGGCATTCACTCCATCATGGTCGACCCGCGCGACCCGAACCACATCACCGTGGCAGCCTCTTCAGCCGGCGTGCTGGAAAGCACCGACGGCGGCCAGACCTGGGCCGGTCGCAACAAGGGCATGCTGGTGGACTATGCCCCCGACCCGAACGTTGAATGGGGCCATGACCCGCACTTTGTCACCCACTGCCCCGGGCAGCCGGAGCATGTGTGGCAGCAGAACCACTTTGGCGTGTTCTACAGCGATGACGGCGCCCAAACCTGGAAGAGGGTCAGCCAGCCGGAAAACGGCGTGCACTTCGGTTTCCCCATTGCAGTGGATGACCACGATGGCCGCACCGCCTGGGTGGTGCCGGGGCGCAGCGATGCCGAGCGCATGACCATAGACGGCGGCCTGTTCGTGGCCCGCACCACGGATGGCGGCCAGAGCTGGCAGCCACTGCGCGAAGGCCTGCCCCAGGAAAACGCCCACGACATCGTGCTGCGCCACGGCCTGGATGCCGTCGGTGACCGTCTCTGTTTCGGCAGCACCACCGGCAATGCCTATGTGTCGGAAGATCGGGGAGAGACCTGGCAGTGTCTGGGCAACAATTTCCCGCCTATCTACTCCGTGCGTTTCGGGTGACCGCCATGCCCACCGTAAAGATGACACCGCACCTCTACCGGTTCTTCCCGCAACTGGAAGGCCAGACCGTCACCGTGCCGGCCGGCTCGGTGAAAGAGGCGCTGCACGCCATCAACGAGCAGGCCCCCGGTTTCACCGATTACATACTGGATGACCGCGGGGCTCTGCGTCGGCATGTGAACCTCGGCATCAACGACTCCATAGTGTTCGACCGCAAAACGCTGTCAGACAGGGTGCCGGAAGACGGCACCCTGTATATCTTTCAGGCGTTGAGCGGGGGCTGATCTGCTCTCAAGGTTGGTGCTACAACTGCTCGCAGGCCGCCAACACTTCGGTAAAGGGCACTTCCGCCAGGGCGCCAAAGCGGGCCTGCTTGCCCAGCCTGGCCCGGCTGGCCTTGGGGCTGGTGATGCCGCACAGAAAACGCGCCAGTTGGCGGGGTTGGCTGAGGGCTTCGTGCTGCTGGTCCATCACCTCGCGCACCACATCAAGATCCACCGACTGGCTGTGGCGCGGCGGCAGTTCATGCGTCTGGCCCAGGCAACCGCTGCAGCGGCCACAGGCTTGCTCCAGGGTTTCGCCAAAATACTGCATCAGCGGCTGTTGCAGGCAGCCGGGGCTTTGCGCCCAGTCGCAGACCGTCTGCAGGCGGTCGATATCCCGTTCTTCCCGCATCCGAAACTGCTCTGCCATCCGATCGATCAGCCCTTCTACATCTCCCGGCACCTGCTCCATGCGATAGCCCTGGCGCAGACCGGCCACCTTCATCTCCAGCAGATCCTGCTGTTCCAGGTAGTTGAGCGCCTTGATGATTCTGGGTTGGGATTCGCCCAGTTGTTCGGCGGCTTCACGCGGTTTGAGCGTCAGCCAGGTGCGCCCGGCCTTGCCCGTGGCGAACAGCCGCTGCAGGAACTCCGCCCGGGCAGGGTCGAAGCGTTCCAGCAGTTCGTTTTCGGGCACGGTCAGGGCCAGCTTGTATTCGGTATAGAACGGCGCCGTGGACGCGAGTACCCCTTCCAGTTCCAGATAGGTCAGCAGAGTGTTCAGCACCAGCGGGCGCACATCGAACTGCTGCGACAGCTCATAGGTCGACAGATCAAAGGGCGACGACTGCACACAGAGCCAGCGCACCAGTTCAGCCAGTGACTCCGGGTCCGGCGTATCGCCGTAGGTGAAGTTCTCCAGCACGGTGAGGTCATCGCGGCAGGCCAGCAACTGGCACCGGGAGTCCTCCCCGTCACGCCCTGCCCGCCCGATTTCCTGCATGTAGTTTTCCAGTGACTTGGGCAGGTTGTAGTGGTACACAGCGCGAATATCGGACTTGTCGATGCCCATGCCAAAGGCGATGGTGGCGACCACTATGGGCGTCTCGCCACTCATGAAGGCTTCCTGCGTGGCACTGCGCTCTTCGTCTTTCAAACCGGCATGGTAGGGCCGGGCCCGGTAACCATTCCGGTTGAGAAAGTCTGCCACCTGCAGGGCCGTTTTCTGCAGCGTGACATAGATGATGGACGGCTCGGCCGGGCGGCTGTTGAGCAGTTCCAGCAGTTCCAGCAGTTGCTGATTGCGCTGTTCGCTGGTGCAGGGCGTGACACCTATCTGCAGGTTGGGGCGATAGAAGCCGGTCTGAATATGGTCCTGTTTCGCAATGCCGAAATTCGAGCAGATCTGCTCCGACACCTTGGGCGTCGCGGTCGCCGTCAGCGCCAGCACCCGCCCCACATTCAGCGTGTGCGCCAGCTGAGCCAGCTTCAGGTAGTCGGGCCGAAAGTTGTGTCCCCACTCGGACACACAGTGCGCTTCGTCCACCGCCATCATGCTGATATTCAGGCGCGACAGCCGGGTCAGGAATCGCTCGTTGGCCAGCCGCTCCGGCGCCACATAGAGCAGCTTGAGCTCGCCCTGGTCCATGGACTGATAGATCGCCTGCACTTCTTCCCCGGTGCGGCTCGAATCCAGACGCGCCGCCGGCACACCCAGGGCATTGAGCGCATCCACCTGATCCTTCATCAAGGCGATCAGCGGTGAGACCACCAGCGTCAGGCCGTCGAGCATCAGCGCCGGCAGTTGATAGCAGAGGCTCTTGCCGCCACCGGTCGGAAAAATAGCCAGCGCCGAACGCCCCGCCAGCAGGGTGTTGATCACGTCCTGCTGGCCGGGGCGAAAAGCGCTGAGCCGGAAGGTGTTTTGCAGGTGGTGCTGAACCTGTTGCTGCGTGCTGTCCATGGTGTCGGCTCCTTGTGGCAGAATCCCTGAGCATTGAATGCCGGCCATTCTACACTCCAGTACTGTCAGCGCCGAACTGCACTCCCAGACAGGTCATGGCCCGGAAAGAACCGGGCCGGGTTTTGTCAGAGCGTCGCCCTGCGGATCGTCATCGCCCCTACCAGCAAACCGACACCGGCCACCAGAAAGGCTACAATGACGCCATTCAGTACCGTAGCGGAATACAGTTCACCGAGGAACAGCGCGCGCTCCGCTTCGACCAGATACGTCAACGGGTTGAAACGTGATGCCGTATACAGCCAGCCCGGTGCCATATCCATGGGCAACAGCACGCCCCCGAGCAGCATCAACGGCAGCGCCACCGAATGCGAGACCATATAGAACAGCCCGCCGTCATGCTTGCTGGCAATCGCCAGTGCGTATGACAGCGCCGCTACCCCGACCCCGAACACCAGCAACAGCAGCAGGCCAAACAGCATGGTCACAGGATGCAGCACCAGCCCGAAGGGCGCGGCCAGCCCGATGACAATCAGTGCCTGCGCCAGCAGGGGTGCCAGTTCCTTCAGAGCCCGCCCGATCAGCATGGCCGGTCGGCTCATGGGGGTGGCCAGAAAACGCTCGAAACTGCCTGACATCAGTTCTTCCGTCAGCGCCCAGCCACAGCTGACGGTGGTAAACAGCACCAGCATGACAATCATGCCCGGTACGAACCATTGCAGCGGATGACCTTCGCCACCCATGGGCACACTGGTCAGCAGCGGCACAAACAGCCCCAGATACAGCAAGGGCTGAATAATGCCAAACAGGATGTAGTACCAACTGCGCAGGGTCGGCCCGATTTCGCGCCGAAAGGACACCAAGGTGTCTTGTACAAAGTTCATGAACTCACCTCGGATGTGTAACGTTCAATGTGGGCGACCTGTTCTGTTTTTTGTACCGCCAGCGAACTCTCACGCAGACTGCGCCCGGTCAGGCTCAGAAAGACGTCATCCAGCGTTGGTCTGACTACATTGGCAGTGGCGACCTCAAGCCCCTTTTGGTGCAACTGTCGAATGAACTCCGGCATCAGTGTTTCACCGTTCTGAATAGTGAATGTCAGCCGCCGGTCAGTCTGGGTGACGTCTCGCACCGTGGGCAGGTTCATGGCGCTCTCCGCCGCAGTGATGGCATCACTTTCGGAGACCAGGCCCAGGCTGACCTGATCACCGGCCAGATCTGCCTTCAGTTTCTCCGGCACGTCATCGGCGATCATCTTGCCGTGGTCCATGATCATCACCCGTTCGGCCATGGTGTCGGCTTCATCCAGGTAATGGGTGGTCAGGAAGATGGTCATGCCGGTTTGCCGGCGCAGCTTGATGACATGCTCCCAGAGGTTGGCCCGGGAGTGTGGGTCCAGCCCGGTCGATGGTTCATCAAGAAACAGGATTTTCGGCGTATGCATCAGCCCCAGGGCGATATCCAGCCGGCGCTTCTGGCCACCGGACAGGGTGGCACAGTTGCGATCAGCCAGGCCTTCCAGTTCCAGCACGCCGAGCAATTCATCGGCACGCCTTCTGGCTTCTGCGTCGCCCATGCGATAGGCCCTGCCCTGCGTCACCAGCTCATCACGTACCCGATGATAGGGCCCGGAGCCGGTGCCCTGCCCCACATAGCCGATGGTGCGGCGCACGCCAACCGGGTCCCGGGCGACATCAAACCCGCCCACGGTGGCGCTGCCGGACGTGATCGGCAACAGTGTTGTCAGCATGCGCACCGAGGTGGACTTGCCAGCGCCATTTGGGCCCAGGAAAGCAACCAGTTCACCTTCTTCCACCTGCAGGCTCAACCCGCGCACCGCTTCCACGAGACCAGCCTTGGTTTTGAAGGAGCGAGTCAGATCAGTAGCTTGGATCATTGTTCAGGTCTCCCTTTGTGTTCGTTTCAAGGTTCGCAGAGCCTGGTGACAAATATTGTCAGCAGGCTCCAGAACCGCATGACCTCGACAAGGTGCCCTGACAACAGTAACCTTGTACGGTGCACAAGGTTACTGAAAACAATGTACAGTGTAAATAGTTATAGGAGAAAAAATGTCTCAGGAATTTGCCGGCAAGGGTGACCCACGCAAACTGATTGAATTGATGTGGGGAAAATCTCGGGCTCCAAGGCGTGGCCCCAAACCCAAAGCCAGCCTCGAGGACATTGTGGCGGCCGCCATATCCATTGCCGACTCGGAAGGCATCGAAGCCGTGAGTACCCGCAATGTGGCAGAAGCCGTTGGCATCTCCCCCATGTCGTTCTACACCCATGTGCCCTCCAAGGCAGAACTGCATGACCTGATGCTGGACCAGGTCACCGCCGAAAGCGCAGCGCGGCCGGACGACTGGCCGACCATGAACTGGCGCCAACGCATGACCTTCATTGCCGAGGATGCCTGGCACTTCTACCTGCGGCATCCGTGGATCGTGCAGTTTCAGACCCACCGCCCGATACTCGGGCCCAACACCATGGCCTCCTATGAAGTGGCACTCAGTGCCCTCGAAGGGCTGGGGCTGGATGAGATAGAGATGGACCTGAGCGTCACGGCGCTGCACAACTATGTGCTGGGAGCCGTCCGCGATGCCGCCCGCGCACAGACGGTTCTGGAAGCCACCGGCATGACCGACGATGAATGGTGGCCCAGCATCGAACCCTTTCTTGCCGATGTTGATTTCTCGCCCTACCCATTGGCCTCACACGTAGGCAGAGTGGCCGGCGAGACCTATGGCCTGGGTGACCCGGAACGGGCCTTCAGGTTCGGGCTGGAGCGGTTTCTGGATGGCATGGCCATGCTGATCGAGCGCAAGAAGCAGCAGCACGTTACATAGCACAGTTGAATGGATTGGTCTTACCCGTCCGGGCCATGGCAGCCGCCTGACAAGTTGGCCCGTTCAGGGGAAGTCGCCCCGGGGCGTCCCTGACGATACTGGTGTTCTCCCAATCACCAAGGAGGTCACCATGCAACAATTGTCAGAGGTCAAATCAGCCGCCCGCACCGTGTGGGCTCGAGGCGACTATGATGCCATGATGCGCGCAGAGAACCTGTATGAGGTCGGTGCGCAGCTTGTGCGCAGGCTTGGCATCGGCGCTGGCCAGAACGTGGTCGATGTCGCCTGCGGCAGCGGCAACGCTGCCATTCCGGCTGCTCAGGCGGGCGCCCGGGTCACGGGCGTGGACCTTACACCCCATATGCTCGACCTGGCCCGCGGCCGCGCGCAGGAGGCCGGGGTGGACGTCGAGTGGATCGAAGGCGACGCCGAGGAATTGCCCTTCTCCGATGCTCATGCCGACATTGTACTGTCGACATTCGGCTGCATGTTCGCGCCGCGCCACGACGTCGTTGCTGACGAGCTCGCGCGGATACTCGCACCCGGCGGACAACTCGGGCTGTGCGCCTGGACGCCGGAGGGCGTATTCGGCGACTTCTTTCGCATCGTAGCGAACTATTTACCACCCGACCCGGAGTTCGTCGATCCGCCGCTGGCCTGGGGTGACGAGAAGAATGTCCGCGAGCTCTTCGAGGGCACCGGCCTGGCACTGAGCTTCGAGCGCGCGATCTGGGAAATCACCCACCCCTCCGTCGATGCGGCTGTTTCCTGCTACACCGACTATCTCGGCCCGGTCAACATGGCCCGCGAGTTGACCCAGGCCGATGGCCGCTGGCCCGACCTGCAAGCCGAGCTGGCCGACCTGTTTGCGCGCTACAAGACTGCCGATGGCCAGGTCGTGCTGCCGGCCGAGTACCTGACTATCACCGGCCAGAACCGATGAGGAGAGCGAACGGACCGAAAGCGGCCGTGCCCCTGAACGGGGCAGGCCGTGACGGGGTACCGGCGACAAAAATGTCGGCGTACACTGAGGACTCGGGGTTCATTCAGGGTACTCAGGTGCGCCGCATGACAGAGCCAGCATTGATCAGCGAGGCGGTTGCCGAGGGCTATCAAGCACTTGCTCGGGGCGGGTGGGTTAAGGCCCGGTCGTGCTTTGACTCGGCGTTGGCCAGCAACAGTGGCCCCGCCGCACTCGAAGGGCTGAGCTGGGTCCACTGGTGGCAGGAAGACCTCGCCGCCTGCCTGGCAACTCGAGAACAGGCCTACCGCGACTATCATGCCGCAGGCGACTCCCACGGGGCCGCCCGGATGGCGGCATGGATCGGCGACGACCACCTGTGGTTTGCCGGCAAGCCAGCGATTGCCGAGGGGTGGTTTGCCCGCAGCCGTCGTCTGCTCGACGGACTGGACGAAGCTCCGGAACATGGCTGGCTGGCAGTGTTCGACGCCTATCTGGCGTTGCGCAGCCAACAACTCGACACCGCGCGAACGCTGGTGCACGAAGCCCAGAGAATTGGCCAAACCCACGGAGCGGTCGGGTTGCAGATGTTCGCTGTTGCCATGGAAGGCGTCGTGCTGCTGGAGCGGGGTGAAATCGCGGCGGGCATGCGGTGCCTGGATGAGGCAGCGACGGCTGCCCTGGCCGGCGAGTACGAAGAGCTCGTGCCGGCGGTCTGGTCCTGCTGCCTGCTACTCACCGCATGCGAGGAATTGCGCGACGACGAACGTGGCGGGCAGTGGAGCCAGCAGATCGGCGCGTTCAGCAAACGCCTTGGCGTACCCTTCGTGGTCGGCAACTGCCGTTCGCATTATGGTCGTATCCTCACGCGCAGGGGCTCCTGGCAGGATGCAGAACAGGAACTCGTCACCGCCGTCGACCGACTCCCCAACGGCCCACAGGCCTGGCGTGCCGACGCACTGGCCCGGCTCGGCGACCTGCGACGCCGCCAGGGCCGTCACGCCGAGGCGCGACAGGCTTTCGAGGCGGCCGGTGAACACTGGTTCGCCCAGGCCGGGCTGGCAGCACTGCATCTGGACGCAGACGACGCTGCCGGTGCCGCCATCCTGGCCGAGCGCACACTGCGTCAATTACCGGCCACAAGCCCGAAACGAGCTGACGCCCTTGAGGTAGCTGTACGCGCACGGCTGGCACTCGAAGCCCCTGACACGGCCGCTGGTTACGCCCGAGAGCTGTGCCATCTCGCCGCCACAGTGGGCACAAGCTCCCTGGTGGCAACGGCCAGACTGTGTGAAGCCCGACTCGCGCTGGCCGACGGCAATGCCGAACTGGCGGCACAACACTGCGCCGACGCCGTCGCCAGCTTCGACCGTGCCGGTACACCTTTCGAGGCCGCGCTGGCGCGCCTCGAGCTGGCCCAGGCGCTGACATCGACCGCCTGCTCTGAACTGGCGGTGGTCGAGACACGCCGGGCCTGGGCAACGCTGGATGAACTGGAGGCTACCAGCGAGGCCGACCGGGCCACCGCCCTGCTCGCAGAGCTCGCCACGGACGACACCCCTCCGGAACCCTGCCCGCTCACCCGGCGGCAGCTGGAGATCCTGAAGCTGGCAGCAGAAGGCCTGACCGAACGGCAGGTCGCCAAACATCTGGTGCTGAGCGAGCACACCGTGCATCGTCATCTGGCCAACATCTATACCCGCTTGGACTGCTCATCGCGCGCGGCCGCTGTTGCGCAGGCAGGTCGCCTCGGACTGCTCTAGCCGTCTCTCTCCTGATCATGCCAAGGGCGCTCCGAATTCATCACCCTCGCCCGAAGAACCAACCGAACCCAAACCGACGAAATGCGCCTGACCGAACTGAAACAGGAAATGGCCGACCGCCTGATGGCCCAGCCCGCCACCGACATCTACCAGACCAAAGTACTCCGCCCCACCACCACTGCTTGACGCAATACTTGCAAAACCCGGGCGCAGAAGCTAAACCTAGGGACAGTGTTCAAAACCTGCCCATAGCGACAGGGCGGGTCAACAACAGTCCCGAAGGATTGGCAAGCCACTGCACCCGGCCGGGCGGTAGCGTGGCTGTACAAACATTCTCAGCGCCCGTGTAGCCGAGATACGAAAGTGCCAACGGAGAGTCCCCTAGTGCCCTGTATGGTTAATTCGACACTGCCCTGAGCCATTGAGCGCTTTGAGAGCAAGGCGCGATGTTGAAGGTCTGGTGGCTCCAAATCTAAACATCGCAACGCCGCTATCAGAGCGCTTCAGGGGCTCCCGGAGGGCGTGCCTCTGCGGCCCCTGGCCAGTGTTGACATCCCTTGAAGTGGACCCACCACGCCTGCGGGATGTCGCCTTGGCTAGAGACCGCAGACCGCACGCAGAGAGTTGCCGAATTAATCAGGCAGGACACTAGTCATATGTAGGCTATGTGTAGTATTTCCGGCATCTAAAGCGATGCCGGACTGTTGCTATACAGATTTTTTCACCAAAGGAGATCGTATGCATATTGTTCGGTTTTTCCCCATCGGCAATGCCGATACTTGCTTAATAGAGCTTGCCAATGGCCGTCGAGTTCTCTTCGACTTCGCGGATATGCATAGCCCTGACGATGCTGACGACAAGCGTTGCGATTTGGAAAAGGAGTTGCGCGAGATCCTTGGAGACGATACAGAAATCGATGTCGTGGCGTTCACCCATTTAGATCAAGACCACTGCAATCGGGCGAAAGAGGTCTTTTATTTAGAACACGCAGAAAAGTACCAGAACGATGATCGCATCAGGATCAAAACGTTGTGGGTACCGGCTCACGCCGTCCTTGAGGCAGGAGTGAAGGGGCAGGCCCGAACTCTTCGTGCTGAGGCTCGCCATCGTTTCCTTAAGGGGGAGGGGATTCGAGTGTTCTCTAGGCCGGAAGAGCTAGACCAGTTCCTGATCGACCGTGAAATTGAGCCAGCCAAGCGCCGTAACCTGATCAGCGATGCAGGCACCTTATGCCCAGAGTTCAACCTTGGACAAGACTGTGTCGAGTTCTTCGTGCATTCTCCTTTTGGTAAGCGTGATGAAGAAGACATCGTGCGAGTGCGCAACAATGATGCCCTGTTCATGCAAGCGGTTTTCGAGGTCGATGGAGAACAAACCAAGATGATCTTGTCGGCTGATGTCGGGCATGAAGTCATCGATGACATCGTTGAAGTCACTCGATATCGTGATCGAGATTACCGGCTAGAGTGGGATATCAACAACATCCCACATCACTGTAGCTACACTGCTTTGTCTGACGAAAAAGGTAATGAGGAAACTGAGCCAACTGCAACGTCAAAGTGGCTTTACGAAGAGGCAGGTCAATCTGCTGGCCTGCTAGTTTCCACTAGCAAGCCAATTCCGAGCGATGACGAGGATAAGCAGCCACCTCATCGTCAGGCCGCCGCTTACTACAAAGGGGTAGCTCGAAAGCTAAATGGGGAATGGGTGGTCTCAATGGAACATCCGACGATATCCAAGCCAGAACCACTAGTTATCGAGATCAAGAGCACGGGATATAAGATTCGAAAACAAGCGCCGAATGTCGTCGTCGAGACTCCCGCGCCACGCGCAGGGATTTGACATGAACCAGAGGTACGACATGCCTCGTTCTAGGCTCGCACGATCGGTTGTACGATACTTAAGTGAGTCGCAGGTACACCCTTACGCGACTCTTAGAGATTTCTCCCTGCGCGGCGCGGTCGATGTGTTGGACATCGACCTTGACCTTTCGCTTGATCAGCGCCGGAGTGTGCCAATTTGCTCAACGGAGCCTATAAGAATCTTCATGGCTAATGATGATTCATGGTCGCCTCATGTTATTTCAACCCGTAGTGATTTTCCCGTTGGGCTTGTGCATACCAACTTGGATCCGGATGTTGATGGTGGGTTGTGTCTGTGTATTTGGGAAGAGGACTGGTCTGACCTAGCGACAAGCCTCACGGGTCAGAGCCTGATTGAGCGCATCAGGGCATGGTTTACAGCGATGGCTGCAGGCACGATTCACGATGATGATCAATTCTTGGAGCCGTTGATTCTCACCGGTTCCAACACTCTCATTATACCGGCCGGAGAGATGGAGGGGCCTTGGCATATCGACATGGCGCTAAAGCATAGAACGTGCTCAATTGTGAGTATGTCGAGGGCTGAGCCCGAAACGCCAATCTTTGAAGAGGACTTTGCAGTCTACTCTCCGTGCTTGCCAAGCCAAGTTCATCGGGGGCTTTCCAATACTCCTTATGATTTGGGAGCATTGCAGAGCTTATGCTTAGAGCTGGGCTTCAACTTGATAGAGGGCTTGAAAGCGTGGCTTCTGGAGAGCGAACACCTCGCTAGCGCGGCCCATCGCCGTCCATTGCTCATCCTTACAGTTCCGAAGCGAAGAACCGTTGAAGGGGTGAACGAGAAGCCTGAAATCTGGTGCTATACGCTTGGAGGTTCTGTCGCTGAGCTTGGGGAGCGCCTGGATGTCACCATTACCGAAGATGATACAACGGCACCTAAGGTCCTCGGCGACATCAGCAATGCCGAACTTTCGTCGATCCGGATGGACCCTTGGCGGGTTGTTCAACGGCTGGATAGGTCTGCCGCCAGAGTCTTTTCTGGCTCAAGTCGTGCACAGGACACTCCTTTGCTCGGAATCGGTGCTGGTGCCATTGGTTCTAACGTTGCCACAATAGCAACCCGCTCTGGGCTTGGTCCATGGGTACTGGTGGATGGCGACATAACATTACCTCATAATACTGTTCGCCAAGTGCAGAGAAATATTTCGGTGGGCTTGTCTAAAGCCTATGTTCTCAAGCAGGAGCTAGACAGTGTCTTAGCGGTAGGTGGCAATACCTCTATCTCGGTGAATGTATTCAATCCTGGCAAGGAACAAGCCTCGTTGGATAGAGCGTTACGCAATGCTGAAGTGGCAATCGATTTCAGTGCATCTC
Organism: Natronospirillum operosum; assembly: GCF_004768465.1. Taxonomy (GTDB): domain Bacteria; phylum Pseudomonadota; class Gammaproteobacteria; order Pseudomonadales; family Natronospirillaceae; genus Natronospirillum; species Natronospirillum operosum. The sequence goes on along the minus strand of NZ_SRMF01000004.1, from coordinate 210,496 downwards.
CGGCGGTCTTGGGGTGGCTGACGGACCAACCGGCAAAACGTGCGGCAAGTGCCTTCTTCGGACCCGATGGCTCAGATTTGGTGGTTATATCTGAAGACCTGTCCAGATCAATCAAGCTGGATGAAATTGAAGCACAGTATTTTTGGGCAGTAGCGACTGAAGAACGACTCAAGAATCATCTCATCGCGGCTCGCTTGGATCGAATTCGTTATGCCAATGCATGCCAAGATCTTTCGCGACCTCTACCTCCGTGGCAAGTACACACTCTATGCGGCCTAGCGGCCGGACGCCTTGCTCAGTTACTTGTTGAGGTCAATGCCGGTTTTCGTATGTGGAGACTGGAGCCTGACATAGGTGCTGTCGATTCTGTATGCATGCCAGTGCACAAAGTCTCCCGATTCCAAGCTAACGATGTGCGCTTAACCGTCTCCGAAGAGGTTGTTCGGACGATGCGGATGCATCGTCGCCAATCAGGTGAAAATGAAACCGGCGGTGTGCTTCTAGGGACATTCGATCTTGTGCGCAATGTTACGCACATCGTAGCAGCATTGCCCGCTCCTCCTGATAGTCAACAGACACCAACGTACTTCATTCGCGGAATCAAAGATCTCAAGCCAATCATTGAGAGGTTGGCCAAAGCCTCAGCAGGTCGACTGCACTACATCGGTGAGTGGCACAGTCACCCAGGCGGGGTGCCTGCGAGACCGAGTGATGATGACGAACGAGTTTATACCCATTTGAAAACTCATATGGAGCCCTCTGGTTCCCCGTTTGTGATGGCCATCTGTGGAGAGCTGGATACCTGGCTTCGAGCTGGGTGGCAAGAGCGTGAAACAGTGCACGGAGTGATTGCTCATGGAGAGGAATGAGACCTTCCTGGTAACTGCTGATGGCAGCTCAGGCAAACTTGCGTTAGCTCTCTCTGGCGGAGGTTCTCGGGCTATGGCTTTCCATTTAGGATGTCTTCGAGCGTTGCATGATCTGAAGCTCCTTGAGCAAGTAAGCACGATCACTGCAGTGTCTGGTGGCAGCGTGCTTGCTGGGCTTTATTGCAGCCACTCTGGATCGTTCGATTCATTTGAGACGAAGGTTCAGGAGGTCTTGAGGAGAGGATTTGTACGACCTGCAGTAATAAGGGCAGTCACCTCCACTGATGGGCTGAAAGCAATAGGCTATGCCACAGCCTTGATGATTGAGAGAGCAGTCGCAATCATTGCGCGACTGGCGCTGAAGCTTTTGAAGAGAGACAGACAAGGTGAACATTGGCCAAATTCTGCTCCGTTTCTGCGTAAAGCCAGCCGAACCACAATCTTGAGAAATGTATTCAGCGAAACGTTCAATCACTGCAAGTTGCAAGAACTTCGTGAAGATCGTCCAATGCTAATAGTTGTCGCATGCGAGCTTAGATCGAAGGCGGCGTTTTACTTCACTAAGGAGCGCCTCCATTGTTGGCGTTATGGCTCAGCAAGCGTAGATGGGGTAGAACTGGCTGATGCGGTTGTAGCCTCGGCGGCATACCCAGCTGCATTGCCGGCGCTCGAACAGGTACTGGTTTTCAGCAAGAACGGTAAAGAAGTGGCTCATCGTATAACGTTGACCGATGGCGGCGTGTACGACAACCTCGGGCTTGCACCGTTATGGCCAGACCGTGACTTTTCCGACAGCATGCCTGTAGAGCAACATGACTGGATTATTGCTTGTAGAGCTGGATACGGACTAGATGTAACTGAACCACCTTCTGTTTGGATTTCGCGTATGCATGCAGCCTTTGAGAGTGTATTCGCTAGGGCTCAAAATCATGCAACGAAACGCCTGTTTGATCTCAAGGAATCAGGTAAGCTTAAAGGCTTCTTATTGCCATATCTTGGGCAGAAAGATAGCAGTTTAAAATTCGCTCCCCCTAATTTGGTAAAGAGAGAGGTTACGGCTGGCTATGCAACCAACTTCAATGCAATGGAGACTGAGTGGATAGATCGGTTAGTGAAGCGCGGAGAGCAAATTGTTCATGCTCAAGTAAAAGAACACTGGTGATATTTCGCTTTCTACAAGCAGCAACCTTAAGGTTCTGTTGGGCAGCGCTTATCGGAGAGTAACCGGCAGTCAGGGCTCCGTTGTGTTTTCTAAATATGCAACAGAAAGCGCTTTGTCCAGAACAAACCCCATGTGAGGATCCGATTTTGGTCGAAAGGGGATTTTCCCGTGATGCTGCGGATATCGTAAAACAATCGCAAGCACTTGGAGCCTGAACCTACCCCGTTCCAGTCGTTAGGGCTCTAGAAAATCCATTCAACCAATATGGTACATTCTCATGGTTAGCAAAGACCCCATTCATCGATTTCTTGCATCTGTACCGGAGAGCTACAAGCGCCTCGTCCGCTTTTTCCGGAATCCCTATTTGCATCTGGAGTCTTCGAACGACCCAGATCTGGAGTATGTGCTGCTTGATTACATTGCGGCTCTGGCGGCACTGGGAGCGGCGATTGCAACAATAGGCACTTTCCTGCCTGGCTACCTTGAGATAGATCCCGTGAGCATCTTACGCATGGACATGTTTTTGGTCCTACTTACAGTCAACACAGTTTCCTTTTCAATTTGTCTTTGGCTTGCATCGGCAGTTATCCTAGCCGTCAGTGGATTGAAACTTCACGGTGCTATCTTCTATCAAGGTATTAAGGCCTACGCGTTGTTGAACATTCCAGTGGCCATTGTCTTCATTATCGCTTTGAACCGCATAGTCGTGATTGGAGATGTCACGGAGCCCACCGGCAATGGAGATCTCGTGTTTGCCACCATGGCGGTCTTCTGCGCGTTTGCACTTAGCATCTGGCTAGTCGCCATTCCAATAGGGAAGTACCTCCGAAGTAAGTATAGGGCAGCAATTGCGTATCCACTTGCCCTCGTGGTCCTTGTGATTTCGGTCTCAGTAAACCCAGCGATCGCTTCGGGATATTTCAGCAATGTCATTGACAAACGGGCCGTATGCGAACAGTACGTATCCTTTCGCCACGGAACGGAAATCCAAGAGGGCATGTATAATAAGGATTGCCTGATCGGGCAGTGTATAGCGGCATTTGAGTAGATGCGTCCTAACTAGGCCATCCAACCGATGCTGGACTTCCCCCGGTACTGTTGGCACGCCTAGCCATCCTTACCCGAGAAAACTATGAACAATTACTCAAGCATCAAAGAGTTGGTGATAGATACCTGCGCGAGCGAAGGTCAATTTCCTTCATATGAAAAACTAACGTCGCTCGTGCTCGAGAATTTTCCTTCCAGCAAGTGGCAAAAAACTCACTACGCTTGGTACAAGTCTCAGATTAAACGAGGCGAGATTGTTGTGCCGGGGGCAATCATGGCACAAGACAGCCAAGATGAGACGACAGATTCTGAAGTTGAAGAGACCATCGAGGCAAGTCTATCGCTTGAACGCGATCTCCATTCTTACCTCGCTCGAATGCCTTCGGACATTGAGCCTGGCCTTCAACTTGTTGAGGGAGGAGTGGAGTACCAAACAGAAGCAGGCAGAGTTGATCTTCTCTGCAATGGAAGCAACGGTGAACTGGTTGTGATTGAACTCAAAGCAGGGAAAGCTCGTGATGCCGCTGTGGGACAACTTCTCGGCTACATAGGCAGCGTCCAGGAGCTGGAGCCAAATAGGCCAGTAAGAGGAGTTATAGTGGCATCGGATTTTGATCCCAGAGTTGTTTTGGCAGCAAAAGCCTCTTCAAACATAAAGCTGCTAAAGTACCGCGTTGCATTTCAACTGGATGAAGTCAGATAGAAGGCAAAGCTCATCGCTCGGACTCCCTCTGCCCTACTCCAGGTTTTCAGATAGGCAGCGCCAACAGGCAACATTGCGCCGAAAGATCATTCCATAGCGTCTAACCTATCGCAAACCGGGCCATCATTCTGTTATCAAAGCTCTAGAGCAGTATCCAGAAAGCAGTCCCTCCATGACACAACCACCAGCCTCCAGAACCATCCAACCCCACCCTCTTGCCAGGCTCTTTGCCGGGGCAGGTCCTACTCAGTTTCATTTTTCCGGGCCCGTGCTGCAGGCGGAGCACAACGGTAATGTACTCACTGTTCTGCCAGCCTCTCTGATAGAGCCTTCCGCTCTGAGTCAGGGTTTTCTGTTCGCACGTGTCCACCTGAGCACCGAGCAAGGGCCGCTGGTGCTTTCCGGGCTGCGAAAGAAAGAGGCCAGGACATTGGTGCACTGGTTGCGGGTGGGTGTGCTGGCTCGCATGGCGCCGGAAGTGAATGCTTCGGCGGCTGCGGTCAAAGCCATTCTGAATTCGGGGTACCCCAGCCAATACCGGGTCACGCAGGCGCAGGCAAAAGCCACCGATGCGGTGCAGTTGTTCGGGCGGGTGCCCAAAGCTGAGTGGTGCACTGGGGATGCCAGGCTGCCGGTGTTCCAATATCTTCATAAGGCGGCACACCTGAATGATGAGCAGAAGGCTCTGCTGCAACAGCGCTATATAGAGCAGCAGGTGCAGGAACATGCGGCGTTTTTTGATCAGGTGGAGAGCATGCCGCTGACACCGCGTCAGCGTGAGGCCTGTGTAATCGATGAGGACAACAACTTGGTTCTGGCGGGTGCCGGCACGGGCAAAACCAGTGTGATGATCGGCCGGGCGGGTTACCTGGTCCACAGCGGCCAGGCGCAGGCTGAGGACATCCTGATGCTGGCCTTCGGCAACAAGGCCGCCAGGGAAATGCAGGAACGCGCCGACAAGCGGCTGGGTAGCATCGGCATCACGGCCAAGACCTTTCACAAGCTGGGGCAGGACATCATTGGCGCCGTGGAGGGCGCCAAACCCACCGTCAGCCCGTTTGCTACCGAGAATGATGGCACCCAACTAGCCCATGCCGTCAACCAGTGGCTGGAGGATCACCTGGCGGACCCGGAGTACCGCAAGAAGGCCAACCGATACTTTCAGTATTATATGTACCCCGAGATCAACCCGTTCGATTTCGAAACCGAAGGTGACTATCTGGAATCACTGCAGGCCAACAACATCCGCACGCTGAAAGGCGAATCCGTGAAGAGCCTCGGTGAGTGCCATATTGCCAACTATCTGTTTGTGCAGGGCATCGAGTACACGTACGAGGCGAAGTACAAGCACACAACAGCAACTGTCTTCCATCGCCAGTACCAGCCGGACTTCTATCTGCCCGAGCACGATATCTACATCGAGTTCTATGGCATTGACCGCCAAAAGAATACACCGCCCTTCGTGAACCGCAAAAAATACCTTGAAGACATGGATTGGAAGGAGAACCTGCACAAGGAACAAGACACCACGCTGATCGAACTGTTCCACTACCAGCGCATGGAAGGCACTCTGGAGACAGACCTTGCAGAGGCGCTGGCAGAGCACGAGGTGTCTGGAGATCCGCTGCCCAGTGAGGCTGTTCTGGCAACGCTGCGAGAGCTGGGTGAGATCAGCACGTTTGCCACCCTGATGAAGGACCTGCTGCAGCGCTACCGGGCCAACTGCTATGAACCCGGCCGTCATGAGCCCGTCATCAGAAGCGACCATTCGGAGCAGTTACGCGCAGCCCTGGAGCTTCTGGAGCCCATCATCGAAGACTACCAGCAACACCTGGATGAGCAGCAGGACATCGACTTCGATGACATGATCGGCAAGGCGATACAGTATGTCCGCAGCGGCCAGTGCCGGGGCCGGTGGCGCTATATCATGGTGGATGAGTTTCAGGACATTTCCGAACCCCGGGCGCGCCTGCTGTATGAGCTGAAACAATCCAACCCTGGTTGTTCGCTGTTCTGCGTGGGGGATGACTGGCAGTCGATCTACCGCTTCACCGGCAGTGATCTCAAGTACACCACCCGGTTCAAGAATGAGTTCGGGCCTACGTGCACCGTGGCCCTGGATCAGACCTTCCGTTTCAACAACCGCATTGGCGAGGTGGCCTCACGGTTCGTGCTGCGCAACCCGACCCAGATTCCCAAGGAGCTGAAGTCCCTGCAGAAGGTTGACCGCCCTGCCGTGTCACTGTTGCGCCAGACCGGGCGCTATCAGGACGATGATCGATTGCTGCAGGTGCTGGAGCGCATCAGCAAGATTGCCGACGACGGCAGCAGTGTTTACCTGCTGTCGCGCTACAAGAACAACTTGCCAGATAAGGCTGAAAAAAGAAGACTGCGTCGGCTGTTTCCGAACCTGTCGATAAAAAGCGCCAGCATTCATGCCTCCAAGGGTATGGAAGCCGATTATGTGGTCATTCTCGGGCCGGTGTCCGGCGAGTACGGCACGCCCTCGCGGAAACAGACCCATCCGTTGCTGGAGGCCTTGTTGCCAGTTGCCGAGCCCTATCCCCATGCGGAGGAACGACGCCTGTTCTACGTAGCTCTGACCCGCGCCAGGCATCGGGTCTACCTCGTTACCGACATGACGGTGGCTTCGGAATTCGTGGTGGAACTGCTCAAGGACAAGTACCCGCTGGAACTGGACGAGTTCGAAACCTCCCTGACCCAGCAACTGTTCGAGTTGATGAAATGCATCAAGTGCAAAACCGGATCGATGGTGCCCCGTGATGGCGAATTCGGCCCCTTCTACGGGTGCAGCAAGTATCCGCTATGCTCACATACGGAGTCGGGCTGCCCGACCTGCGACAGCCAGATGTACCGAAAAGACCGCTTCCGCGTCTGTGTGAACCCGGAGTGCGAGACCATGGTGCCGATCTGTCCGGAGTGTGGCGGGGATATGAAACAGCGTAACGGGCCTTATGGCAGCTTCTGGGGGTGCAGCAATTTCCGGCGTGAAGGGCCGTCCTGTCCGCACAAGGAGCAGACCATCGAGTTCAATCTGGCATCGGCTACCGAAGCCCGATAAAGTGCGGGCTGACCCCATGGTTCCAATATCATGGTTACGCCTGCGTGGCTCCTTGCTGACCAATATCAATTTCCGATGAAGAACGTTCTTGCAATCACTGCCGTCTCCGCGCTATTGCTCTTCGGCTGCGCCTTCTGGGGGAATGACATTCTCCGCTTGCTCGAGTCGAGCACGCCAAGCACGAGCATAGGGCCCGTGAATGACGGCCGACTCATTCACGGAAAGCGTCTCCCGTCATCCGGGCCAAACTTCCAAACCTATTCACGGCTGGGTTCAACGCTTGGCAGAACGGCGGTCCACAGCCGAGTGCGCGACGCGATGCTCGCAGCATACGCAGAGCTTGAGCAAGGCACCCCTGGCGTTCAGTACGTTTATGGTGAAACAGGGTGGCCATGGGGCGGCCGCTTCAGACCACACCGAACACATCAGAACGGGCTCTCGGTAGACTTCATGGTACCGGTGACACACAACGGCGAGCCGATTGCGCTGCCAACAAGCCCCTTCAACAAGTTTGGTTATGCGTTGCAATTTGACAGCAACGGGCGCTCGGGTAATCTTCAGGTGGATTTTGATTCCATGGCAGCGCATCTGGATGTTATGGACCGCGTAGCCAGGGAGCATGGGCTGCGGATAGATCTGGTGGTCTTTGCTCCAGACCTGCAAGAACGCTTATTCGAAAGCGATCCTGGCAGTACGCTCCAGAGCCGCCTGCGATTCAACGTCAATCCGTCATGGGTACGGCACGATGACCACTACCATGTGGACTTCGCGATGGTGGACGACTAGAGGGGCGCTGGCTCTGGACAAGGGAGTGCTGGCAGAGTCACGTTTTCGCAGAAATGATGTTCCAATGTACCGGCCCACCAGAAGGTGCTATATATCCAACTAATCAAGTCATGATCGAACCCTGTGTGAATTCATAGTCCTTGAGGATGAGAATATGAAAGGAATCAAGGTTTTACTGCTGTCACTGTTTCTTGTGGGCTGTGCGACTGTTGCACCCATCAGCCAGGAAGATTTGCTGGCAGAGGGATTCGGGCAGTTCGAACAAGGATTCTACGCATTCTATGTCCCTTCACGTGGGGCGGTGCCTGATTCAATGACAATCTCGTCTTATAGAGTTCAGGGCACATCTCGCACAGCATCTGATCTTCATGGCGCCTTCCAGCTTGGCCACTCCAATGATTTTGGCATTGTTGTCGGTGGTTCCAACAGCGAGCTGACAACACTTGTAGTCGAGCATGCCCTTGATCTGGAAGAAGAAGGGGATCGCCTGGCCGGGCTGGAGGTTCTGGTAGTTGGCCCACGCGAACTGACCCCGGACATCATTGAAAAAGCCACGTCTCGTGGCATCAGCATTATCTTGTCGGCCGAGTGAATGGAGCAGGTTCTCACCCAGCCGATCGGGCTGAAGCACGTTATGAAAGTCGAAATCCGGACAGCTCTCGAAACCGACATGGCAGATATCCAGTTGTGCGCACAGCTTGCGTATACAAGGTACGTTCAGCGTATGGGTAAAGAGCCTGCGCCCATGCATGCTGACTTTGCCAGACAGATAGCCCAGGGCTGTGTAGACGTCGCGATAAGCGAATCACGTGTGGTCGGCTACGTGGTGAGCTACCCGGAGGACAGCAAGTTTAGCCTTGAGAGCGTTGCCGTGCTGCCAGAGTACAGCGGTCGGGGTATTGGCAAGCGCTTGATTGAGCACGTCGAAAACACCGCCAAGAATACAGGATGTGAAACCGTAGAGCTCTACACCAATGAAGCGATGGTGGAAAATATATCAATGTATCCGAAAATGGGGTACGTCGAGGTGAGCCGTAGGCGCGAAGACGGTTTCAACCGAGTGTTTTTCAGAAAGCAGTTATAGATATAGACTGCAGCAAAACAAAAGCGAGCCGAGCAATGACACCAGAGCAACAACGATGGTTTCAAGAGCAAGGTTTTCTCTATATGCCGGGCGCTGTCGGCAAGAATGTGGTTCAGCCCTTCAAGACCCATGTGCTCAATGAACTGAAAAGGCTGAATATCTGGTCGGCGGGAAGAGCGCAGTCCAAAAAGCTGCAAGGTGTACCGGTTTTTCAGCAAACTGCCAGATTGGGCCAGTTGATAAGTCACCCAGACCTGAATGAGAAGCTCATTTCAAAGGAGCTTCATTCTGCCATGTGTGTGTTGGCTGACTCACCTTTGTCAGGCCAGGGTACCCAGTTGCTCATTTCATTGCCTCATAAAGTCGAATGGACTCTGGAGGGATTGAACTGGCATCGTGATGTTTCACAATCTCAGTTGAAGGGCATTCCAGGAGTTCAAGCTTTCATCCTTCTGGACAAGGTATCCCCCAAAGGTGGGGCCACGTTGGCGCTGGCTGGCTCACATCGACTGAAAAACCAGTCCCAAGCAAAGCAAGGTATCTCCATGCTCACGGGCCACGGCAACAACCACAGTACGAAGGTGGGAGGTATCGAGCTTTCAATAACAGAGATGGCAGGCGGCCCAGGAGATGTCTATTTGATGGATATGCGCCTGTTACACACGCCGTCGGTCAATTCAACCAGGAACGTGCGCATAATGGCCACCAATCGGTACTTCATTGTATAGTGATTTGCATGGACAATAGCCACCACCACTATAAGCAAGAAGCGGTGCATTGATTCGGCCCAAGCGGATAAAGGCTGCTGATTGAGGATATGGACGCACCTGGAAGGCTTCTGGGCTAGAAGAGTCGAAATTTGTGAACTATTTCGACATAGAACCTTGCTATGTCGATGCAATCGACATAGGCTGCTCTCAGAACCCATCTATGTCGAAAAATCAATGGAATTTGTACATGAACTGGTGTCCAGATCAACCTTACAACCAGTTACCCGCCCTGCCGCCAGTTCAGGAAGCCATGGAAACAGTGGGCATTTTAAAGGCCTGCATCCCGGCACGGGCCGCGCTGGCCGAACTGAAGCAGGCGGGAAAGCTCATACCCGATCAGGCTTTGCTGATCAACCTGTTGCCCTTGCTGGAAGCCAGGGACAGCTCCGAAATCGAAAACATTGTCACCACGACGGACAAACTGTTTCAGTATGCGCAGGAAGTCAAAGGGGCGGATCCCGCCACCAAGGAAGCCCTTCGCTACCGTACCGCCCTTTATGAAGGCTTTCTCCAGCTTCAACGCCGGCCCTTGTCCGCGAATACAGCGATAGAGGTCTGCAGTACGCTAAAAGGCGTGGAAATGGACGTTCGAAAGGTGCCCGGAACCATCATAGGCAACCAGGATACCGGCGAGACGGTTTACACGCCGCCAAACGGTGAAGGCGTCATTCGGGACCTGCTCGGTAATTGGGAGCAGTTTCTGCACACCGAGGATGATATCGACCCGCTGATCAAGATGGCGGTCAGTCATTACCAGTTTGAAGCCATCCACCCCTTCCATGATGGCAACGGCCGCGCCGGGCGGATCATGAATGTGCTCTACCTGATCGAGCAACAGCTTTTGACGCTGCCGATCCTGTACCTCAGCCGGTATATCGTGGCCCACAAGAACGACTATTATCGCCTGCTGACCCAGGTTACCCGCACCGGCGAATGGGAACAATGGATTATCTTCATGCTCAAAGGCGTGGCGCAGGTATCTTCCTGGACCTGCAACAAGATCGCTGCCATGCGAACACTTATGGGCATGACAGAGGCCCACGTCAAGCAGCAGCTTCCGAAAATATACAGCCATGAGCTGATACAGGTCATTTTTGAGCAGCCCTACTGCCGAATCGGCAATCTGGTCGACAAGGGCATCGCCAAGCGACAGACGGCTTCTGTGTACCTCAAGCAACTGGTTGAGGTGGGCGTCCTGCAGGAGAAGACTGCGGGCAATGAAAAGCTGTTTCTGAATCCTCGCTTGCTGCAGCTCATGAGCAACGACAGCAACGACCTGCCCAGCTTCCAGTGAGTTTGGCGTCATTGAGACGCGTAACTGTACATGCATACAGTTTCTTTGTATCGTACTGACACTGAAGCAAACGCTCAATGTTCAGAGGTGATACATGATCAAGGGAAGCTGCTGCTGGGGCCGCAGAGATCGAGCCGCCTTGAGATCAGCGACAGTGCATCGCTCCCCTCAGCTCAGAGCAGACGCGCGAGTGGCTGAGATATGAATCCGTTGCCCTATCTGAAGTCCATTGAACTCAAGCGAAATGATATAGACTCTTTCGCCGACTATCCGTTTTCCATACCTTCAATCAAGGAGCTGGATCTGGTCGAATTCGGAGAAGGAGTAACGATATTCGTTGGCGAAAACGGGAGCGGAAAGTCGACCCTGCTGGAAGCAATTGCCATCGGCATGGGGTTCAATGCCGAAGGTGGCTCCAAGAATATCAGCTTTGGCACGCGTGATACCCACTCTGATCTGCACAGATTCCTGAGGTTTTCGAGATCATACAGCAAGCACAGAGATGGCTATTTTCTGCGCGCTGAAAGCTTCTACAATGTCGCCACAAAGATCGATGAACTGGATGAAGCGCCCAGTTATGAAAGCGTCTACACGCCACCCATAAAAGACAATTACGGCGGATTGTCACTACATCAACAATCCCATGGCGAGTCATTTCTGACGTTGCTGATCGAGCGCTTCTCCGGCAGAGGCCTGTACATACTGGATGAGCCGGAATCCGCTTTGTCGCCCACTCGGCAGTTGGCTGTTTTGAGTCGCATGCGCCAATTGGTCAAGAGACAGTCGCAGTTCATCATCGCAACCCATTCACCGATCCTCATGGCCTACCCGGGCGCTTCGATCTACCTCATAGATTCCACCGGCATCAATCCGATCAAGTATGAGGATACCGAGCACTATGAGGTGACGAAGGCCTTTTTGAACAACCCCGAGCCCATGTTGAAAGAGCTGTTTGGAGAAGACTAGGTCGACGAGTGACAGCAGACAGTGCTGTGTTCAATTGTCGGCTATGGAATCCGCCATAAAATGGGCCAAGTATGGTCTATATTGGCTTACTCAAGGAGACGCTCATGAGCACAATTCAGGAGGATCGGATTATGGATTCATGGGAACTGCCAGAGGTTTTTGATTATCAGGGCCGATCTGTCCGCTATGGCATTGTCGGGGATGGCCCGCCCCTTGTCTGCGTTCATGGTACGCCGTGGTCATCCTTCAATCTGCGTCATTTGATTGGAAAGCTGTCAGAGCACTACACGGTTTATTTCCATGATCTTCTCGGGTACGGGCAGTCCAGCAAGCAGCCTGGTGATGTATCGCTGGGTATCCAGAACGAGGTTCTGAATCAGCTGCTTGATCACTGGGGGCTGGAGAACCCGATTATCGTGGGTCATGACTTTGGTGGTGCCACAAGCCTGCGGACTCACCTGCTGAATGGCCGTCGATTCGAGAAGATGGTCCTGATCGACCCGGTGGCGATAGCGCCCTGGGGGTCGCCTTTTTTCCGGCACGTAAATGAGCACGAGGCAGCATTTTCCGGTATTCCGGACTATATTCATGAAGCGATAGTTCGTGCCTACGTGCAGACGGCTGCTTTCAGGGAACTGGATGAACAGACACTCGAAGGCATTGTCAGGCCCTGGACCGGCGAAGAGGGTAAGCCCGCGTTTTACCGGCAGATTGCCCAGGCAAACCAGCGCTATACCGATGAGGTGCAGAGGTTGTATGCCCAGGTGTCAGTGCCGGTATTGATTCTATGGGGACGGGAAGACTCCTGGGTTCCTCTGGCCAAGGGGCAGGAACTCGAGAGCCTGATACCCGGCTCAACCCTGCGGGTGGTTGATGACGCCGGCCATCTGGTTATAGAGGAAAAGCCGACCGAGCTGTTCGATGAGATGCTGTCTTTTCTCCGCACCTAGTTTCACTCGACAGCCCATCTATACGAGAAGAATAGGCCAGCCCCCATTCTTCGGGCGGCGTAAGCCCGCTGTCTGCGGGCCCGAGAATACCGGCAAGATGCACTGACTGCTGTCAGCCTCAAGGCAGCAGATAACGGGCATGAAAGCGCAAGTGCTCTTCAATAAATGTGGCAACGAAGTAGTAGCTGTGGTCATAGCCGGGCTGCATGCGCAGTTCCAGTGCCGAGCCGCTCACCGTGCCGGCCGCTTGCAGGGTATCGGGTTTCAGTTGCTCGGCCAGGAACTGGTCGGCATCGCCCTGATCTACCAGTATCGGCACGGCCGCTTTCCGCTTTGCCAGCAGCATCGAGGCATCATAGTCCTGCCACTGGCTTTCATCGTTGCCCAGATAGCCCGCCAATGCCTTGCGACCCCAGGGGCAGTTGACCGGGTTGCAGATGGGCGCAAAGGCAGAGACCGAGCGGTAGCGGTACGGCTCGCGCAAGGCCATGACCAGGGCACCATGCCCCCCCATGGAGTGGCCGAATATCGCACGTTGCGTCGAGATGGGCAGATCCGCTTCTGCCAGAGCCGGGAGTTCCCGGCTGATGTAATCGTACATCTGGTAGTGATCCTGGTAAGGCGCCTGGGTGGCATTGACATAAAAGCCGGCTCCCAGGCCAAAGTCGTACGCCCCTTCCGGGTCATCCGGCACGCCCTCCCCGCGCGGACTGGTATCCGGTATGACCAGGGCCAGCCCCAGCTCTGCTGCCACACGCTGGGCCCCGGACTTGGCGGAAAAGTTTTCGTCCGTGCAGGTGAGGCCCGACAGCCAGTACAGCGCCGGCACCGGTTGCTGCTCACTCTGCGGCGGCAGGTAGACGGAGAACTGCATGCGGCAGTTCAGTACTGCGGAATCGTGCGCGTAGCGGATCTGACGGCCGGCAAACAGGCGTTGATCGCTGATTTTCTCCAGAGTGTGCATGCAGTCCTCTCAGAAATGAATGACGGTACGGATGGATTTGCCCTCGTGCATCAGGTCAAAGGCCTCATTAATGCGCTCCAGCGGCAGGGTATGCGTGATGAAGGTATCCAGTTCGAACTCCCCGGCCAGATAGCGCTCGACATAGTCCGGCAATTCGGAGCGCCCTTTCACGCCACCAAACGCCGTACCCCGCCAGACCCGGCCGGTCACCAACTGGAAAGGACGGGTGGAAATTTCCTGACCGGCACCCGCGACCCCGATAATCACCGATTCACCCCAGCCCTTGTGACAGCACTCCAGCGCTGAGCGCATCACATGCACATTGCCGATGCACTCGAAGGAGAAGTCGACGCCGCCGTCGGTCATCTCGATGACCACGTCCTGAATCGGTTTGTCATGGTCACTGGGGTTGACCACATCGGTAGCGCCCAGTTGTGTGGCAATGGGGAACTTGCTCTCGTTGATATCGATGGCGATGATGCGGCTGGCCCCGGCCATGACGGCACCAATGATGGCCGACAGACCGATGCCGCCCAGACCAAACACCGCCACGGTATCACCCGGCTGGACTTTGGCGGTGTTCATGACGGCACCCATGCCGGTGGTCACGCCACAGCCCAGCAGGCAGACCTTTTCCAGCGGTGCGCTCTTGTTGATCTTGGCCAGTGAGATTTCCGGCAGCACCGTGTACTCGGAAAAGGTCGACGTGCCCATATAGTGATACAGCGGCTTGCCGTCCTTGGAAAAACGGCTGGTACCGTCCGGCATTACACCCTTGCCCTGCGTGGCTCGAATGGCCTGACACAGGTTGGTCTTGCCGGACAGACAGAACTTGCACTGGCCGCACTCCGGGGTGTAGAGCGGTATCACATGATCACCCACGGCAACGGAGGTGACGCCGTCACCAACGGCTTCCACAATGCCCCCGCCTTCATGGCCGAGGATCACCGGAAACAGCCCTTCCGGATCATCACCCGACAGCGTATAGGCATCCGTATGGCAGACACCGCTGGCCACGATCCGCACCAGGACTTCGCCCTGCTGTGGCGGCATCAGATCCACTTCTTCAATCGACAACGGCTGGCCTGGGCCCCAGGCCACGGCGGCACGAGTCTTGATGGGCTGCATGGGTTGCTCCTCGCGTGACGAATGACAGACTACCAAGCATAGGCCATTTTGCCTGCTGCAGTTGCCCGATTGCGCCGACGGATTGCTCAATCAATGCGGGTGGTGCTCGCAGCACCCAAGCTACAACGACCCGTCCAGCACGCCCAAAAAGACAAAAGCGAGCCGACCAATGACACCAGAGCAACACCGATGGTTTCAAGAGCAAGGTTTTCTCTATATGCCGGGCGCTGTCGGCAAGAATGTGGTTCAGCCCTTCAAGACCCATGTGCTCAATGAACTGAAAAGGCTGAATATCTGGTCGGCGGGAAGAGCGCAGTCCAAAAAGCTGCAAGGTGTACCGGTTTTTCAGCAAACTGCCAGATTGGGCCAGTTGATAAGTCACCCAGACCTGAATGAGAAGCTCATTTCAAAGGAGCTTCATTCTGCCATGTGTGTGTTGGCTGACTCACCTTTGTCAGGCCAGGGTACCCAGTTGCTCATTTCATTGCCTCATAAAGTCGAATGGACTCTGGAGGGATTGAACTGGCATCGTGATGTTTCACAATCTCAGTTGAAGGGCATTCCAGGAGTTCAAGCTTTCATCCTTCTGGACAAGGTATCCCCCAAAGGTGGGGCCACGTTGGCGCTGGCTGGCTCACATCGACTGAAAAACCAGTCCCAAGCAAAGCAAGGTATCTCCATGCTCACGGGCCACGGCAACAACCACAGTACGAAGGTGGGAGGTATCGAGCTTTCAATAACAGAGATGGCAGGCGGCCCAGGAGATGTCTATTTGATGGATATGCGCCTGTTACACACGCCGTCGGTCAATTCAACCAGGAACGTGCGCATAATGGCCACCAATCGGTACTTCATTGTATAGTGATTTGCATGGACCAATAGCACCCCACAAAGCTGAGTTAGACATCCTCTCAACCCCACTGCAGGAGAAACTCAATGAAAAACAACCCAGTGGTTCATTTCGAGATTTACGTGCAGGACATGGAGCGCGCCAAAACGTTCTATGAGGCTGTGCTTGGAGCCGGGCTCGAGCATATGCCCAATCCGACGCCTGAGACAGAGATGGATATGTGGATCTTTCCCTTCGACCAAGAGACCGGAATGAGCAGCTACGGTGCAGGCGGCATGCTGGTCAAGATGGAAGGCTTTGCTCCCGGCGGTAGCGGCACTCTGGTCTATTTTGGCTGTGATGACTGTGCAGTGCAGGCCAGTCGAGCCGCAGAAAATGGTGGCAGTGTAGTACAGGAAAAGACATCCATCGGTGAACACGGCTTCTGCGCACTTGTTAAGGATACTGAAGGCAATCTCATTGGGTTTCATTCGGACAACTAGTGTCTGACCACAGCATCCGGCGGGCAGAAAAACATGTCTTATATACTGTACAGATTGTCTGTCTGGGCTATACTTGTACAATGACATGTACAAGAGGTGTTTCATGAAAATAGTTTCTTTCACGGAAGCTCGCAATGGCCTTAAAGCGGTTCTTGACGGCGTGGTCAACGATGCCGATACCACGGTGATTACACGGCGCGACTCTGAGGATGCCGTGGTGATGTCTCTTGAATATTACAATAGCCTTATGGAGACGGTTCATCTGTTGCGCTCCCCCGCCAATGCTCAGCACCTGAATGAGTCAATTGCACAATACAGGGCTGGAAAGGTCGTCGAGCATGAGTTGATAGATGAAGACGAGTAGTCGGTTGCTCTGCTGGACTGACGAGTCATGGAATAACTATATCTATTGGCCAAGTCAGGACAAAAAGACTCTGAAGCGCATCAACAGGTTAATCGCTGACGTGAAGCGATCTCCGTTCGAGGGTATTGGCAAACCGGAGCCGCTTAAAGAGAACCTGGCTGGGTTCTGGTCGCGGCGCATCGACGAGACCAACCGCCTGGTCTATGCAGTGGATGACTCCTCCGTCACGATAATCTCCTGCAGGTACCACTATTGAAGCCGGTTATCTGCCGCTGTGCGGTGCTCCGAACACACATCGGCGTTGAAACACAAAGGTTCCTTTAACCGATCCCTTTGCCAAACCGGCCTGCAACGGGAGCCGAAGATGGACTACATCGAAAAGATCGAACGCGCTATCCAGTACATGGAGCAGAACCTCACGCAGCCGATCACCGTGCAGGACGTATCGGAGCAGATCTTCAGTTCCAAGTGGCACTTTCAGCGGATTTTCAGGTCGATGACTGGGAGTTCGCTCTATTCCTACATTCGCCGGCGACGCCTCTCGGAGGCCGCGCGCGAGTTGCTGACAACCCGGCACAAAGTCATCGACGTGGCGTTCAAGTATCAGTATGAAACCCCCGAGAGCTTTCTGCGCGAGTTCAAGCGGGAGTTCGGGGCCGTGCCCTCGGACTATCGCCGGCTGAACCAGCACCTCCACTTTGACCGCATCAACATGGCCACTGACAGCAGGCGCCCCTACTACGAGGCACATGGCATCACCTGGCAAAAGGTAGTACGCAAGGAGATGCACTTTGTCGGCAGGCGATACCGCACCACCATGCAGCAGGAGCGCAGTTACACCGACATCCCTGCATTCTGGGCCGAGGCAACGCGCAGCAACCGCTTCGATCTCATTCCCTCCCCGCTGCAATACGGCACCGCCAATGGCATCTACACCGGGTGGGACCTCGAGGAGAATTTCGATTTTCTGGTGGGTGCCTTTACCTAGCCCGGCACTACCTCACCCGAAGGCTACGTCAGCCATACCCTGCCCGCCGGGGACTATATGCAGTTCACCCTACCCGGCAACACCACGGAGCGGATTGTCGCCGGGTGGAAGTACATCTACGGACGCTGGTTTGCGGAAACCGGCTACGAGCACGGCGATAGCGATGACTTCGACCACTTCGATGAACGCTTCCACGGCCCGGGTGGGCCCGTATCGGAGATCTATATCTCCATCAAGTAGCGCTGCTCGACGCGGCCGAAACAGCACATAGGGTCAAGTTCTCGAACCCACTGGTGAATACCCTTCCTCTACGACTCGAAACAGGAGAGGAACGGATGAACTACCCCATTGTGGCTCGAGAAAGCATGTTGATTGCCGGCATTGATGTGTTCACATCCAACGAACAGGAGTTCAGCGGTGAAGGAAAGATCCCTGCGCTCTGGAGCCGCTTCTTTTCCGAGGACATCCTGGCGCAGATACCCAACCGGGTAGATGACGTCACCCTGGTCGCAGCCTATACCGATATAGAATCCGATGAGAACGGGCGCTATCGCTTTGTGATCGGAACCGAAGTGAGCACCTTCGAAGGCATCCCGGAAGCGTTCTTCCGGGGGGAGATTCCTGCTGCAACCTATGCCGAGTTCACCACAGAGCAGGGCCCGTTCTCGAAAGTCGGCCTGGCCTGCTGGCAGAGAATCTGGGCCGACGATACACTCAAGGCACGACGACGCTATGACACGGATCTGGAAATTTACGACCTGCGAAACATGGCCCCGGAAAGCGTTCAGTTCAAGATCTGCGTGGGCGTAGCCGGAGGCACGGATGACGCGTAACCCGGACACATTGGCCGACAAGGCACAGGCCGACACAGCGGCGCTGGAGAAAATCAACGCCTGCCCGCATGAGGCGCGCACTGCCCTGCTCCACCTGCGCGAACTGATCTTCGAAACAGCCGCAGAGAGCGCAGAGGTCACCGGGTTCAGGGAGACTCTGAAATGGGGCCAGCCAAGTTATGTGACGAGCTCCGGCAGTACGATGCGTATCCACTGGCAGCCGGATACCCCTGACCGGTGCTACCTGTACTGCCACTGCCAGACCCGGCTGGTCGAGACTTTCAGGGAACTCTACCGGGACCTGTTCGAGTTTGAGGGGAATCGGGCCATAGTCCTGCCGATCAGCGGCGAGATGCCAGTTGGCCCACTGAAGCACTGCATTTCAATGGCGCTGCAGTATCACCGCGTGAAGCACCTGCCGATGCTGGGGGCGTGAGGCAAGGGAGAAGGATGACTCGGTATCGATCTGACAGGCCCAGGTTTGCAAGATCGTCCCTTCAAACTGGATCAAACAGCAATTCCTTCAGGGCTTTCCGCACTGATATGGAGTTTTCGTCTGCCCATTCCTGCCACCCGTTGACCTCAGTCCAGTCACTGAGGAAGACGAAGTCGAGGCCAGCGAACATCGCGGCCTCATAGTCATATTTGCTATCACCTATTAGCAAGCCTGAGCGTTTGAATGGCCCGTCACCCAATGCGTGCTCCAAGATTTCAATCTTGGTTCTGGGGCTGCCATAAATGCCGCCATCGAAAAGATCTGCCAGCCCTCGCACGGCAAATATTTCCCTGAGCTCGTCCTGGTCTCCGGCGGATACGATCAACCATTTGGCATTGGGTGCCTGGTCACGGAGCTGTTGCAGGCCGGGCGCCACTTCGCACGTCATCAGCCCTTCACGAGCACCATCAGCATAGCGTTTCAGAAGCGACTCAAATGAAGGGCCAGTACGGCCAGGTGCGGCAACAGGTACTATTTCGTCAAGAAAATGCGCAAACTTCTTGTAGCGAGACATCCCGCCGTTTGAGGTGTGATATTCCACCAGTCTGCGAGCCGCGGTTTCGCCATACGGCAACGCAGCCTGATAAAAGGCTTCGGTCTTTATCTTGTTCGAGTTGAGTACCACACCGTCACAGTCAAAAACATGGATTTGATAGTCTCGAAAGTACATCATTTCTCCCTGTTTGGGTGTTTTCACAGGGTTGTCATTACACCAACGACCCGCTCCAACTGGATGTTCGGACCTCGGACATTGGCATCAAGGCCCCCTCAGTATTGATTACCTGCGCAGAGAGGGAGATGGCATTTTTGATCGCTTGCTCTTGCGAGTGCCCCAGAGCTACCGAGGCCAGATAAGCACCGTTGAAGCTGTCACCGGCGCCGGTAGAGTCTTTTGGTCGAGCAACATCCGATATTGGCATCACATGAATATTGTCGCTCCGGCAATAGGTAACCGGCTGGCTGCTGTTTTTGACCACAACTTCCCTGATGCCGAGGTCCCGGTATCTGATGCAGGTATCTGCAGGACTGGCATCTCCGAACAGGTCGCGCTCGTCATCAAAGCTTGGCAAAACAGTGGTACTTAACCCCGCAAATTTTTCAAGCCACTCACGACTGGTCTTTTTGTTCTCCCAGAGTTTTGGCCTGAAGTTCGGATCGAAGGAAATTTCACCACCCTGCGACAGAAAGTCCTGCAGTATGCCCATTAGCGTTCCCCTGTCCTGAGGTGACAGGATGGCAATGGAAATACCGGACAAGAACAGGTTGTCGGCTTTTTTTATTGCCGCTTTCAGCCAGTCAGGGTCGTCCACCAACTGTCGCGCCGCTGAGCTGTCCCGCCAATACGAGAAACTGCGCTCTCCTTCCTGAAGTGCAATCAAATAGAGCCCGCAGGCCTTTCCCGATACGTATCGTATGGACGTTGTATCGATGCCGTGATCCTGAATGAATGCTGTCATCTCACTGGACAATGGGTCGTCCCCAAGGGCTGTCACATAGCCAACTGTCCAGTCACCTGGAAGACAGGCCCGCAGATACCAGGCGGTATTCAGTGTGTCACCGGCGAACCCCCGCTTGTACAACGAGCCTTCTACCGGGGCGAGCTCCACCATGGTCTCTCCCAACGTCAAAAATGAGTTCGAGGTTTTCATGAGATGAACCAACGACGCGCATTGTGATAACAGATATCGGCGATCATGCCATCAAGGAGCTCATGGTCATTCGGTGCCAGACCCTCTGAAACCCAGCGGCCGACGATGCGACAGAGCAATCGTCTGAAATACTCATGGCGTGGAAAAGACAGAAATGATCGGCTGTCCGTCAACATGCCAGTGAATGTAGACAGCAACCCCATTTGGGCCAGATGGTTCATCTGGTTTTCCATGCCATCGATCTGGTCATTGAACCACCACGCTGTGCCGGCCTGCACTTTGCCTGCAATGCCATCGCCTTGGAAATTACCCGCTGTGGTGACAATGATCGGGTTCTTGCTCGGATCCAGTGCATAGAGAATGGTGCGAGGCAGCTGGTTGGTCCGATCCATACGGTTCAGCAATCGATTCAACGGCTCGGCGAAGGGTTTGTCCTGAATGGAGTCGGCACCGGCATCAGCGCCCACGTCCTCAAACAGTCGAGTTCTGTTGTTGCGAAGCGGGCCGATGTGCAACTGCATGACGAGGTCGGCACGCGCGTAGGCTCGGCCAAGCTCTTGCAATACTGCCATGCGAAAGCTTTCTGCTTCTCTCGGCGCCACTACCTTGCCACTGCGGCCCTTTTCCAGAATGGCATCAAGCTGATGTGCACTCAGTTCGTCGGCCGGGCCCAGCTCGCCAATGCCATGGTCTGCAGCACGACAACCGTGCTCTATAAAGTGTTCCAGCCGATTCAGCAGGGCACCAACCAGCCCTTCAAACGTTTGGGTCGACTGTCCGGTCAGGGTTTCGAGCTTTTCAATGTAGGTACTGAAATCCGCCCCTTCTATCGCCAGCGCGCGATCCGGACGAAAGGTCGGGACCATCAGAAGCCCATCCTGCTTTTGCGCGGCAAACGTCTGGTGGTGTTCAAGGCTGTCGAGTGGATCATCGGTCGTGCCAATAAGCTCGACCTTCATCTTCTCCAACAGACCCTGGGCTCGAAAATCTGGCTGGCTCAGCTTTTCCTGAGTGGTTTCCCAGATACCCTCTGCTGTATCCTTGCTTATCAGCCTGCCCTCTTCTCCAAAGTAGCGCCAGAGTTCAAGGTGGCTCCAATGGTACATGGGGTTGCCGAGGGTTTTGGGCAGAATCTCGGCGAACGCCAGAAATTTTTCCTTGTCTGTTGCAGAGCCGGTGATGTGAGACTCGGGAACACCCGCCCAGCGCATCACTCTCCATTTGTAATGGTCATGGCTGAGCCATAGATCCCCCAGGTTGTCCCAGGAGCGGTTCTGAGCCACTTCCTCCGGAGGCAAGTGGTTGTGGTAGTCGATGATCGGCAGGTCCGAAGCGACGTCGTGATACAGGCGTTGCGCAGCCTCGGTGTCCAGCAGGAAGTCAGAGTGAAGAAAATTGGTCATAGGGATGCCTTCCGGTTCAATGTTTCAGAAATGGCGCCTTTTGCACCGAGCGTCCGAATTCTTGTGTAGGCGTTTGTTACCCCGGCACGGAAGCTGGGGTTGTCCGCCAGGGCCGGGGGGAAAACGGAATCCAGGCCTACAAGGGCTTCCATGAATCCCTGCTCACCAGTTGTCTCTGCAAGTGCCTCGAGGTCCTGCTCAAGAGGGTCGGACAGGGGCAGGGTTTCCTGGTTGTCATCCCGCCCCAGTAGCCAGACACCCCATGCCGCGACGGCCAGGGCCGATAGTTGCCAATCCCTTTGGGCGTCAATATTGGCCGCTATCGACTCCAGCAATCGCTGGGGAAGCTTCTGACTGGTGTCGGTCGCAATCTGTTCCGTGCGATGCTTGAGTTCCGAGTTGCTGAACCTTTCAAGCAAGCGCTGGGCATATGCCGGCAGATCAGCACCGGGCAGTGCAGGCAGGGTGGGTGCCGACTCGAGCAACATCAACCGATGAACGGCATCTGAAAAAACCGGGTCGGCCATACAGGCATCAATCGTTCGGTGGCCGGAGATCCGCCCCAGCAGAGCCAAAAAGGTATGGCTCCCATTCAGCATTCTCAGTTTCATCGATTCCCACGGACGAATATCATCTACCCACTGTACACCGGCCAATTCCAGAGGCGGCCTGGCGTCGAGGAAGTTGTCTTCTACCACCCATTGGAAAAATGGTTCACAGATTACGCCGTTGGAGTCTCTCTTGCCCAACAAGGCCTCCAGCTTGTTGTGGCTCTCTGCCGTCATGGCAGGCACGATCCGATCGACCATGGAAGATGGGAAGCGACACTCTTTCTCGATCCAGCCAGCCAGTTCCGAGTCGTCGGCGGACGCTTTATCCAACACCGCCTGCCGAGTCAGTTCGCCGTTTTCTGAAAGGTTGTCGCATGACAGAATGGTCAGCCCCGCTTCTCCATTCTGCTTGCGTTTTGATAGACCGCTGCACAATGCCGTCATGGCGGGGCCGTCTCTATAGCCCTTCTCGGTGATGGTCAATGTAATCAGTGACAACTCGGGTGACGCTATCAGGTCGTTCAGTGCGTCTTTTCCGTCGCGTGCGGGGTGACAGGTGCCAACGACTGCTTTTACCGTCTGCACCGCTGTGCCCGAGTCATCGACTTCCGCCACGTTATATTCGAATCCGGCTTGTTCCAGAGCATCCAGTTGGTCGGCACCGGAGTTCAGGCGGGCGACCACTGCACCCCAATCAGAGGCGCCTTCCTTGTTGCTTCGATCCAGCGCAGCCATTGTGTGCGCCCGCGCGAAAGCGCCAAAACCAATGTGCAACCAGCGTGGCTTCAACTGCGTGCTACCTTCGTTCATGAGCCCTCCCTGACCGTTATCAGCCCGCCCTTCTTGATCAATTGACCTTTGCAGCTCAATGGCCTGCGCTCGCCAGCGGGCAGAGATACCTTGAGTTGGGAGAACGGAAATGGCATGTCGCCAGTATGGGTCAGGTTGAGTTCCAGGCCTTGATCATCCCCGCTGAGCTGCAATTCCGTGATGCACTGTGGTCCGTCTCGAGACTCGCCATCGTCATCAAAGATCATTGAGGTGCTTGAAAACGACCCGGGTGCCGGGAACAGCATTAGTGTCCGACCAACTTCAGCCTCCGGCGTCGCTTTTTCTGCCTCATCGGCCAGGGGCAGGATCGACCCTGCTCGCACGAATAACGGCATGTCTTCCAGTGATACCGATTGTTCAACCCGAGTGCCCGGGCTGTGCCATTGACCGGTCCAGAAATCCCACCAGCCCGAGCCATTGTCCGGCAGGTAGACAACACGCGTAATCGCCCCTTCCTCGACCACCGAGGCTACCAGCAGATCCCTCCCCAACAGGAAGTCGTCGGTGTCATCGTAGGTCCGCGGGTCACTTTCATGGTCCAGAAACGTCGGTCGCAGTATGGGTTCCTTGTGGTTCACCGCCTGCCAGAGACAGGTATAGAGATACGGCAACAGACGATAGCGGAATCGGATGGCAGCTCGTATCTCCCGGACGACACCGGGATGCGTCCACGGCTCGGTGACTGACCCGTCATCATTCCAGCTGTGAATGGTGAATCTGGGATGGAATATGCCGTTCTGGACCCAGCGCAGCAAAAGTTCCGGTCCTGGTTGCGGGCCCGCAAATCCCCCGACGTCATGCCCAATGTTGTAGATGCCGGAAAGAGACAGACCCAGCCCCATGCGGATGTTCCAGCGCAGGCTTTCCCAGTTGGTTCTGTTGTCACCGGTCCAGGTCTGTGCGAACTGTTGCAGGCCAGCGCATCCCGAACGTGTAACCAGATACGGCCTGGTTTGGGGGCTGTAGTGTGACTGTGCCTCCCAGGAGGCATGGACCATCAACAATGAATGCAGCGGGCGTATCAGACCGACCTCGATCTCGTTTCCAAAACCGTGGCAGCGAGCGCCATGATCCCAGACTTCAAATTCGTTGTTGTCATTCCAGGTGGAAGTAATGCCTTGATCCAGCAACGCATGAGTCACATTGTCTTGCCACCAGGCAAGTGTGTCGGGATTGGTGAAGTCGAGATGAGACCCTTCGTCGTCCCAGAAGCTGGAAAGCTCCGGGTTGTCAGACTCACTGTCCTTGATGAAGAGGTTTCTCTGAGCCACTTCCTGATAATGAGGATGATTTCTCAGCAAACAGGGTTTTATGTTGGCAATCAGTCTTACGCCGGCATCATTGAACTGTCCGGTCAGCTTTACCGGATCAGGGATCTTTTCCCTGTTCCAGGTAAACACATAGCGTTTATCCTCAATCGAGGTGTAGCCTGATGACAGATGGAAGCTGTCGCAGGGAATCCCTTCTTCTTCCAGCTTCTGCAAGAAGCCGATGAGTTGATTCTGTGCGTCGGGCGCATCCGTGTAAGCCATCGTCGAACCCGAATAGCCCAGAGACCAGCGAGGTGGCAACGCCATACCGCCAGTCAATTCGAGCTGACTTTTGACAAGGTCGAGGATTCGTGGGGACCACCGGAAGTAGTAATCCAGATCACCATCATCAGCAGTGAATGAGCGATAAGGCGCGTGGTAGTTGTCCAGCTCCCGCCCGATGTCCAAGACACAGGTGTTCAACGTGTCGTAAAAGATACTGAAGCTGCCAACAGACTCGGTTTGGGTAATGGTAAAGGGCAGGTGTTTATAGAGCGGGTCGGTATGCTCTGCGTCATAGCCCATGGCGTCCAGGCTGCGCATCTCGAAGCGCCGCTTCGACCGTTCCAGCTTCCCGGCTTTCTCGCCCAGTCCATATACCCTTTCTTTGGACTGTCGGCGGAGAAAGTGGGAATGGGCATGCGTGCGAACCCCCAGCATGTAGGCGCCGGTTGGTCTGTCTTCTGTGACCAGCGCCCAGCCTCTTTCCGTTCGTGCTTCCCAGGTAAACTGCAATGGCTGCGTAATGGTAAGCCGCAATGAACCTGTTTCAATCTGCAACTGGTTCTCTGACTGCGTCAGGCGGTATGAAGGGCAGCTGAAACCTGCAACTGAATCACGTGAACGGCCCTGCGGGAAGGTTTGACCATCAGGGTTGATTGTCCATGAGCGGTCAAGGCGCCAGGTGCCGTCTTTTAGTAGCCGCACACGGAACAGCGTGTCTGCCAGAATGTTGATGCAGACCAGATGGCGATCTTCCACTCTCAGGTAGACTGTCGTGTCATCGTTCTTTTCAAGGTTCCAGTTCTTTAACGTTTTCATTGTGAATCCTTAACTGCTTTGCCAGTCACGTCGTCAGTAGCCCAGGATGAGTTGTGGTAAAAACAGGCTGATCTGAGGTATGAAAGTCACCAGCAAAACACAGGCGATCAGTACGAAATAAAATGGGAGTATCGGTTTCATGACCTGCCCAATGCTCACACCGCTGATGGAGCAGCCCACAAATAGCGCAGAACCCACGGGTGGGGTGCATATGCCGACACACAGATTGATCGTCATGATGATCCCGAAATGCACCGGATCTATACCCAGCCCCTGCATGACTGGCATGAAAATGGGCGTAAATATAAGCAGTGCCGGCGTCATGTCCATGAAGGTACCGATCAGTAGCAGTACCGCTGTAATGGATAACAGAATGATCACCGGGTTTTCTGATAGCCCGATCATGAATGACGAGATGGTAGAGGGCACATCACCGAAAGCCATTGCCCGGGACATGGCAATCGAACAGCCGATCAGAAAAAGTACGATGGAGGTTGTCACTGCAGAGTCGACAAAGATCCTCGGGAGATCCTTGATTCCGATTTCCCGGTACCAAACCAGAGCCAGCAAGAGTGAATAGGCGACAGCGATGGCGGAAGCTTCCGTGGCCGTAAAAACGCCACTGATAATTCCACCAATAACAATAAAGATCAGACCCAGAGGCAATATCGCCCGGCCGACGGCGGCTCTTACGTCCTTGAAAGAGGATTTTTCTGCGACCGGATAACCCTTTCGTTTTGCAATGATTCCCGCTACCACCATCAGCGACAAGCCGATCAGGATGCCAGGGAGGTATCCGGCCAGAAACAAGGCTGCTATCGAGGTGCCGCCACTGATCAACGAATAGACGATCAGCGTTGTGCTGGGGGGAATCAAGAGCCCCGTTGGACAAGACGTAACGTTGACGGCAGTGGAAAAGGCAGGGTCATAGCCGTCCCGTTTCTGTATCGGAGACATCACGCCCCCGACGGCGGCCGCCGACGCTACAGCTGAACCGGACAGTGCGCCGAACAGCATGTTGGAGATGATGTTGACATGTGCAAGAGATCCCGGAAGCCGACCCGCGAGCACTTTCGCCAGATCAATCAGGCGCAGCGCAATCCCGCCGCGGTTCATGATGTTGCCTGCCAGGATGAAGAAGGGAATCGCCAGCAGCGTGAAACTGTCCAGCCCAGAAGCCATCTGCTGGGCCACAATACTGAGCGATTGCTCCGTGGTCATGAACAGGAGAAATGTCAGTGTTGCCGCTACACCAATCGCGAAGGCGATAGGCACGCCAAGGAACATCAGCAGCGCAAACGAACCGAAAAGCACGAGTACTGTCATGTTCATATCAGGCTCTCTCTTCTGGGGCGGGTGCTTTGTGAGGATCGATGGCGAAACCGCCCTCCGACTTCGGATTCAGCCAGATGCGTCCCAGAAACATGACACAGTACACAAGGATGATGATTCCAGCGGCGGGGAGGGCTCCGTAGACGTAACCCATGGGCAGCCCCAGGGTTGGGGTTGCCTGGCCTGTCGCCAGAGTGCGTGAAACCATGGTCCAGCCTCCGCGAACCATGACAAAAAAAGCAAAGCTGGCCACGATCAGCAAAATGAGAGTATTCAGGATTTGGCGAGGGCGACCACGTAACGCGAGTGGCAGAATGTCTATCGCCAGATGTCGGACCTGACCAAATGTATAGGCCCCGCCCAGCAGTGCCAGCCACATGAACAGCAGCCGTGCGACCTCACTTGTGGCCGTGCTTGAAGTTCCGAGTACGTAGCGGGACAAAACCTGCCATGACACACTGACGACGATGGTAGCCAGTATCAGAAAGACAGTCGTACCGAGCACAAAGTCCAGTGCGCGTTTCATACGGAAGACCTCTTGTCTTATTTTTGTGATGGACGACCAGAACTCATAGTCTGATCTTCTTTTTCGAGAGAGTCGCTCCTGTGACATAAGTTGTCAACCAATTTTAGTTATTGGTTGACATAATGAATTCCGTAAGCCATCTTTTGGTCGTGCAATCGAAAACTGGTGCACCAAAAAAAGAGAGCACGCGCCTCTCGAAACAATAAAACTGGAGACACGACTCATGACAATCAAACATCTGCGGAGCTCCGCCCTGGCGGGGGCTTTGCTGCTCTCAGTGGCCTCTCTGGTTCAGTCAGAAACACTGCGCCTGAACCACAACAACCCCGAAGATCACCCGACGCACATCAGCATGGAGTACATGGGCGAACGCCTCTCCGAGCTGACGGATGGAGAACTCAATATTCGCGTTTATGCCAACGCCCAGCTTGGATCTCAGCGTGAATCCATGGAGTTGGTAGAAAGCGGGATCCTGGCCATGGCCCGTAGCAATACTGCCGAGCTTGAAGCTTTCGAACCGCTTTATGCCGTAATGAACCTGCCATTCATCTTCGAGAGTGAAGAGCATTTCGAAACCGTGATCAACGGTGAGATTGGTCAGGACATACTGAACGCTTCACGCGACAGGGGCTTTATCGGTCTTGCCTTTCTGACAGAGGGTGCGCGTTCTTTCTACGGGGACCGTGCCGTAAACTCACCAGCAGATCTGGAGGGCGTTAATGTGCGGGTGCAGCCTAGCCCGTCGGCGATTCGGATGGTTGAGCTGCTGGGCGGCGATCCAACGCCTATCGATTGGGGTGAATTGTACAGCGCGCTGCAGCAAGGCGTGGTTGCCGTGGCTGAGAACAACCCAACCGCCCTGACCAATGCCCGTCATGGAGAAGTGGTAAGCAACTTCTCGCTGAACGAGCACACCATCATTCCCTCGGTGGTTGTTATCTCTACCGCAGTTTGGGATGGCCTGACGGAAGATCAGCAGGTAGCGATGCGGCAGGCCGCGTCGGAAGCCCAGGCCTTTCACTCTGAGTCCTGGAATGAAACCGCGATGGCAGCACTGGAGACTGCTCAGAATGAGATGGGTGTCGAAATCAATGAAGTAGAGAAGGCGCCTTTTATTGAAGCAGTCATGCCAATGCATGACGAACTGGCTGACCAATCTGATGATCTGGCAGACCTGATCGATCGTATCAGAGCAGCGGCTCAATAGGTCGTGGCTGAGGAAGTGTGTGGACCTGCTTGATACGGATCTTCGTCAAAAATGGTATGAAATGCAGCCACCAGCCCCAGTCGACCGCGTTGAACCCAGGGACTGCGATCCGTTTGATGGAGAGTCAGTCCCAGTGCCCTCAAATTGGGCCATGCTGAAGGAGAAGTGGTACTTCTTTGAGGGCAGCGCGTGGTATACCAAAAATTGGAATTGGTTGATGTTCTGTGTCAACAATACTCGTACTCTGGATCGTGTGCCAAAGATGCACTCGCGTTCTGGCTTTTTTACCATGCATTGAAGAACTGACAAGTGGAAAAATCTCATGCGTAAAGGTTTACGGCGCTACCAAGAGCTTGCTCACGAACTCAAGATCCTGATTCAGCAGAAAGGATACAAGGTTGGCGATCGCATTTTAACGGAACGCCAAATAGCAGAAGCCCTGAACGTGGGCCGATCTGCAGCTCGGGAAGCCATTCTCATGCTTGAAATTGAAGATCTGGTCGAGGTGAGAAAAGGGTCCGGAATATATCTGGTTTCTGACAGCAACCGATTAGCCCGACCCATAGTGGATGACATTGGCCCGTTTGAGCTGCTACAGGCCCGACAGTTGCTTGAGAGCAGTATCGCCGGCTTCGCCGCGGTTACCGTGACAAAGAACGACATCGTAAGGATGCGGGAAGCGCTTGAGATGGAGCGCAAGGGCATTGAAGCAAAGAACAACGACTACTCGGGTGATGAGTTGTTTCATCGACTGATAGCGGAAGCGACTCAAAACAGTGTCCTGGTCGACATGGTCTCCGAGCTCTGGCGAAAGAGGGACCAGAGTCTGATGTGGGCCCGACTGCATGAGCGCATATTTGATACTGACTACAGAGAGCAATGGCTCAAAGACCATGAAGACATCCTGTCTGCGCTGCAACTGAAAGACGCCGAAGGCGCCCGGCAGGCAATGTGGACCCATTTGGAAAACGTTCGGGACACCCTGATGGAGCTGTCCGATGTGGAAGACCCGCATTTTGACGGGTACTTGTTTAGCAATACCGCGAACTAAAACGATAGGTACAGGGGGAGAAGTTTATGAAACATACGTGGCGCTGGTTTGGCCCGGACGATCCAATCAGTTTGGCCGACATTCGGCAGGCGGGAGCCACCGGCGTCGTGACAGCCTTGCATCATGTGCCTAATGGTACTGTCTGGCCGGAACAAGAGATTCTTGATCGAAAGGCCATGATTGAGGCGGCAGGGCTTGAGTGGTCTGTAACAGAAAGCATACCGATTCACGAGAACATAAAAACTCAGGCCGAGGGCTGGGAAGAGCTTGCTGATGCCTGGGCAGAAAGCGCAGTCAACCTTGCCAATGCCGGCATAAAAACGGTCTGTTACAACTTTATGCCCGTGCTGGACTGGACCAGGACTTCTTTGCGGCACGAGTTGCCGGATGGCGCCCTATGCTTGCGCTATGACGCGCTGAATGTTGCTGCTTTTGATCTCTTCATCCTGAAGCGGTCTGGCGCTGAGTCCGATTATGACAATAAAACGATTGATGCCGCCAGAGCTCGTTTGTCAGAGATGACATCGGACCAGATTGAAGAACTGACGAAAACGATCATTGCTGGTCTCCCCGGTTCAGAGGAGAGCTACAGCCTTGACAGTTTCAGAGCACGCCTGGCGGACTACGACGACATCACACCTGAAACCCTGAAAGAGCACCTGGCATCGTTTCTTTCCAGGGTAATTCCAAAAATAGAGTCGACCGGCGCTCGGTTGGCGATTCATCCCGATGATCCGCCCTATTCCTTGTTTGGGTTGCCGCGTGTCGTCTCAACCGCACAGGATCTCCGGGATATCGTGAGCATGGCAAGATCCCCCGCCAATGGCTTTACCTTCTGTCCGGCATCAATGAGTGCTCGCAGCGACAACAACGTGTACGACATCTTGCGGGAGCAGGCAGACAGGGTTCACTTCCTGCATTTGCGCAACACAACTCTGGAGTCTGACGGGGCCAGCTTCTTCGAAGACGCACACCTGGACGGTGATACCGATATGGTCCGCATCATCGATATCATTCTCGATATTGAAGAAAGACGGGGTGAGCAGCTGCCGTTCCGCCCAGATCACGGCCATGCCATGTTGAGCGACCTGCGCACTGGGTTCAGGCCCGGCTACCCCGCAATCGGGCGATTGCGGGGAATGGCAGAGATTCGAGGCGTTGAGCGTGCCTTGCAGTCGATACGCAATCAATGAACATGTCTTCATTAGCAACAGGTTGAAACACTATGAGTTCTAAAATCAAGGAGATACTGGCTCGATCAAATCCGGTTATGCCGGTGCTTGCCGTTGAAAATGTGGAAGATGCCGTGCCTTTGGCAGAGGCGCTAAAGCGAGGTGGGCTGACGGTTCTGGAAGTGACATTGCGAACCAAAGCAGCCTTTGAAGTGATCAAAGCCATGAAACAAGTGGAAGGAGTCACCGTTGGTGCCGGCACTTTAACCAACGTTGGCCAACTGCGGGACTTGGAAGCCCTGGGGACTGACTTCGCCGTCAGCCCCGGATCAACCCCTCAATTGCTGGAGGTAGGGCGGCTGAGTTCTGTCCCCTATCTACCGGCAGTCTCCACCGCGTCCGAAATACTGAAAGGCATGGAAGTCGGTTACGATTGCTTTAAATTCTTTCCTGCCGCCGTATCTGGAGGGGTCTCGGCATTGAAAGCGTTTTACGGACCTCTGCCCAATCTGCAGTTCTGCCCCACTGGTGGTATTTCAGCCAGCAATTTCAGGGAATATCTGGCGCTACCCAATGTGGCCTGTGTTGGGGGTTCCTGGATAGTTCCGGGAGAGGCGCTAAAAAAACGTGACTGGGGTCAGATAGAAGCGCTGGCTCGGCAGGCAAAAGCCAGTGCAAACGCTGGTTGAGAGCTCATTTTCCGTTTGTGCTGGCCTGAATCTATTTCGACGAGTCATCCCCTTGCATGGTGTTTGTTGCCACTACTCCGCTGTCGAGTAGTGGCACGACGGCATCGGTGAAGATCCACTCCACGCCGCGCTGCACTTCCCTGTTGAGGACGCGCCGGTTTTTTACGATACCGGTGCCCACTCGGCGTCCGGCGGCATGCAGTTGTTGCAGACTGCCCGGACCGATCAGGGCAAAAGAGCCGGCCAGGGCGCCATGCCCCAGTTCCAGGTTCTGTTTGAGGATATCGCGCAAATTGGTACGAGCGATGTCAATAAAGGCATCGCGCGGTACTGCGCTGAAACTTTCCAGATGATCGGGTACCAGGCTCATCAGGTGGTAGTCCCTTCCGGGTGCCAATGAGGCCAACGAATGGGCGACGCGGGCAGGCAGTGCCGGGCGCTGCCGCCAGGACTCCTTGATCTCTATCATCAGGTGCAACTTGCCGGCATAGCGCGTCACCACTTCATCCAGATGCGGCACCTGAGGTACGGCCTTCCGCAAGGCATCGAACGGGGTTTCGGCAATGACAATGTCCGGACGCTTGAACAGGCGGCCAAGGTGAGGGTCATGATTCACCACCGGCTCGTTATCGCGCGTCAGGCGAATGTCGAACTCTATCCCCCACGCGCCCACTTGCTGGCACAGGCTGAAGGCATCCAGTGTATTCTCGATGACAGTGCCGCTGCCGCCCGGCCCATGTACACCGCGATGGGCAACCAGCTTGATTTCCCTGTTGCCGAGAGGTGTTCTGCTCCCGGGAGCGAGTGCCCAGACGTAGTTCGCCAGCTCGTTCAGCCGGTACAACCAGATCATCTTTTTTCCTCCCGCGCTTGCCCTGAGAATAGTCGAATATCGCTGGAATATCTGGCAGTTACCGGGTGCTTACGTAAAGCTGTCCTGCAAGTGCCGCCAATGGGAGATTGCGAGAGGCAGAGGCGATCGAACCCTGCCTGCGCAAGGCGCGACAGGTGGCCAGCCCACTGTTGATTCGATCTTCAGGGGAATCAGGCGATGCCCCTGCCGCTCAGAGGGGCGCCCAGTTTTTCCATCAGAAAATCAATGACCACGCGTTGTTTTAGCGGCATATGTTCACGGCTCTGATAGCAGAGATAAATGCCGCGCTCACTCGGCGGCAGGTAAGCGGTCAGCAGTGTCTCCAGTTCGCCGCTCATGACAAAGAGCTCCGACATATAGGCATTGATCAGGCCGACGCCCACTCCAGCCCGAATCAGGTCCAGTATGGCCTGGGGTTCGTTGACGATCACCACTGGCTTGATATCGAGCGTGAAGATTTCACTCTCACGCTGAAATTGCCAGGGCATCAAGCGGCCGGAAGAAGGCAACCGAAAGCCAATCACCGGCAGTTGGTGCAGATCCTCCGGTTGGTCCGGTTTCTGATACCGGCTCAAGAATTCCTTGCTGGCACCGTACTGCATGCCCAGCGGCAACAGCGGCCGCGCTATTACTCCCTGCTCTTCCACCAATCCCACCCGAATGGACAGGTCAACGCTACTCAGATCGGCAATGTGGTCGTCCAGTTGCAAGTCCAGAACAACTTCGGGGTATCTGGCTCGAAACCCGGACAACAAAGGCAACAACAGCGTTCTGGCAAAACCGGCGGAAGCGCTGATGCTCACTCGCCCGGCCGGCACTTGCTGGAACTGGGCCAGTTCCTGTTTCCCCAGAACCCACTCCTGCCGAATAACCCGCGCCCGCGCTGCCAGCAACTGGCCAGACTCGGTGAGGCGAATGGACTGGCTGGACCGCGCCAGCAAGCGAGCATCCAGACTGTTTTCAAGCCGGCGCATGGCCTTGCTCATGGCTGGCACGGAGATGCCGCACCGCTCGGACGCCCGGGTCAGGCTGCCGGTATCGGCGACGGCCAGAAAATAGTCCAGATCAACAAGCGAGCTCACATGGTTAACCTTTGGTTAATTTTAGTTTTCCTATCATTGCCTAGTGGATAACAAGTAACAAGCCCAAACTTCACTTGTTGTATTCAAATCACCACTGGAGGAGACACAGCATGAACATCGCCGTATTGGGTACCGGAGACGTCGGCAGGACGATGGCAACCGCCCTGATCAAACAAGGCCACACCGTCATGATGGGGTCGCGAACGGCGGATAATCCCGCGGCCAGAGCGTGGGCCGAGAGCCAGGGAGAATCGGCCCGTCAGGGCACCTTTGATGACGCCGCTGCCTTTGCAGACCTGGTGTTCAATTGCACAGCCGGGATGCACTCTCTCGCAGTAATAGACAGCATCAACAAGGATCATTTGAATGGTAAGGTACTGGTAGATGTGGCCAACCCATTGGATTTTTCCAACGGTTTCCCGCCCCGGCTGACGGTCTGCAATGACGATTCACTGGGTGAACAGATTCAGCGTGTCTTGCCGGACGTTCGGGTGGTCAAGGCCTTCAACACCCTGGCAAACGCCATGATGGTCGAGCCAGCCAGACTTGAAGGTCCGCATCAGTTGCTGGTGTCTGGCAATGATGCCGACGCCAAGGAAAAGGTGCGAGAGATTGCTGCTTCCTTCGGCTGGCAGCACGAGCAGTGGCTGGATCTGGGCGGCATAGAACAGGCACGCGGAACGGAGATGTACCTGGCACTGTGGGTAAGGCTCTACAATGCGTTGCAGACGCCCGAATTCAACCTGATTCTGGCAAGAAGCCGGGCTTGACACCAAATCTGGACAGTACTTAAGCGCGACCGTTGACCCGGGTCTTCGGCACGCCTCAAGGCCTCACAACAAGGGAGAAAGGATGACTCGTTTTCTGGCACTGACAGGCCTGCTGCTGGCGGCCCTGAATACGGCCGCAAGCTCGCTGCAGGAACAGGTGGATGCCTATGTAGCACAGTCGCGGCAGGCTCAGGGCATCGCCGTTGCGTTGCTGACTCCGGAAGAGCTGACCCGGGCGGTGTCCGGTCAGGCCGGGCCGAATGGCGTGGTCAGCGAGGACACGCTGTTCGAGATAGGCTCCGTGACCAAGGTGCTGACCGGCCTGCTGCTCGCGCAGCTGAGCGACGACGGTGTGGTATCACTCGACACTACTCTGGGTGACCTGATGCCCGAGCCTTGGGCGCTTGACCCGGCCGTCGCCGCTATCCGCCTGCAGGAACTGGCCACGCACACATCCGGCCTGCCTCGCCTGCCCAACAACCCCTCGATGCTCTGGCGACAAATCGCCCGCCCTGCCGACCCGTATGCAGGTCTGAGCAATGAGGACATCTTTGCGGCGGTTGCTGATCTTGCCGCCGAAGATGTCTCTACCCGGGGCGAATTCGCCTACTCCAATCTCGGGCCTGCCCTGCTGGGCCGTCTGCTGGAAGTCGCTGCGGGTGAGCCCTATGAAACCCTGCTTGAGGAAAGGGTACTGGCCCCCCTGGGCCTGGACCAGACAACCTTTACCGACCGGGTTCTGGATGACCCTGGTCTGGCGCGACCACATCGCGAGAACCTGCGCCCGGCTCGCCACTGGCGGCTGGATGCCTACAATCCGGCGGGCGGTCTGAGTGCCGACCTCGAGGACATGATCACCCTGCTGCAGGCGGCCATGGCGGCCGAGCCCGGGTCGCCGCTGGCCGCAAGCATGGCCATGCACTGGGCCGCCGAGAGCGGCGAACAGGCCTCCGGTCTGGGCTGGGCCATCAGTGAGCGCGACGGTGAACGGATGATCTGGCACAACGGGCGCACCGGGGGCTATTACGCCTTTATTGGCGTCTTGCCCGATAGCGGGCGAGGCCTCGTCATGCTCAGCAACACCAGCCATGCCGGTGATGGTTTTGCCTTCAGCCTGCTGCGGGGCGATGACTCGCCGCCGGCCCCGGAGCGCAACTGGTTTCTGCTGGGGCTGACTCTGGTGCTTGTGCCACTGGCGCCGATGATGGTTTTTGGTTTACGCAGCCAGGCACGGGCCACGCTGGAGGGCGCCGCGAAGAAGCCGGTTGACCGGTTTCACTTTGCAGGCACAATGATTGAAACCACCTTCGTGCTTGCGCTGATCTGGAAGCTTGGTGTCTGGAATGTGGTACCCCTTGCCTACTGGTGGGCTGGCCTGATCGCCACCCTCGGGTTGCTGGTGTTGGCGCTGCTGTTGGTACCCCGCCTGCCCTGGTGGCAGCCGGCCAGTCGCAGCAGGTTCGCCCTGCGCTGGGCGGGGGTAGGCTTTACGATGGTGTTGATGCTCTGGGCGCTATTGTTACTTTGAGCCACAGCGCAGGGGTACCGCCCTGTTGCTGGATGCTCTCGACACTGGAGACGGAAACAACTCAATGAAAGATGGACCGATCTCGCTGATCGTGGTCGACATGCAAAAAGGCATGAAAGAGCCTGCTGCCGGCGTACGAAACAACCCTGACGCCGAGCGGAATATCCTGACGCTGTTAACAGCGTGGCGGAATGCGAGCTGGCCAGTCGTACATGTTCGCCATATTTCAAGGACACCCGATTCTCCGTTCTGGCCCGGTCGACCTGGAGCAGAATTCCAGCCCGAGCTGGCCCCGTTGGACGATGAGCATGTTGTGGAAAAGAATGTCCCCGATGCCTTCGTTCATACTGGTCTCGAGCGCTGGCTGCATGTTCGTGGCCTTGGGCAGGTGGTCATCGTTGGCGTGAGCACCAATCACTCGATTGAATCTACCGCTCGATCTGCAGGCAATCTCGGCTTCAAAACAACCGTTGTATCCGACGCCACATTTACCTTTGCACAGGAAGATTACGCAGGCATACCAAGAACAGCAGATGAAGTGCATGCCATGTCCCTGGCGAATCTGGCGGGCGAATACACTACCATTGTATCTGCCGCAGAGGCCCTCAAACTGCCTGGTAGTCGGCGGCCGTTATAAACCGCTGCTATAGCCCATCAAGGTGCGGGTCAAGTCACGAGGGCTAAGAACATGCTGCGTGGACAGAGAGAAAAGCAATGGAATTCTGGGTAATCTTATTTGTAGTAATAGCAATTTTAGGTGCCCTGGCTGGTGGAAGGTCCTTTGGTGACACCATTTCGAGAGGAATAGGCTGCCTCGTTTTGATCATTGTCATAATTATCGGAATAGCGGTATTGATATTGGCAACGGGACCATCCTATTGAAAACAGGCTATTCTTTCCATTTCATTCCAGGCCGGTAAAAATCAGAAACAGTCGGAGGAACAATGACTACAGAACACCCGATATTCAAGATGGCGTTCTCCAGGGTGTATCCGATGTACGTCCAGAAAGCGGAAGGCAAGGGTCGTACCAGAGATGAAGTCGACAAAATCATCTGCTGGCTGACCGGTTACTCAACCGCTGAGCTGGAAAAGCAGGTTGAGCGGGAAGTCGATTTCCAAACTTTCTTTGCGCAGTCGCCGGCTATTAATCCGAACGTCTCACTCATCAAGGGAGTGGTGTGTGGTGTTCGCGTTGAAGAAGTGGAAGACCCGCTGATGCGCAACATCCGTTACCTGGACAAGCTGGTGGATGAGCTGGCCAAGGGCAAGGCGATGGAAAAGATTTTGCGATGAGCACCGGGGGACATGCTGGTGCGCCCTATTTAGCATCTTCATGAACACATCAGAGCTGGAGAACAGGCTTCAGAGAGAGGACACAAAACAGGACACCGAAGCCTGGATTCAGACCTGTAGGTTCAGGTAATCACCAGCCGTCATGGCAATGCCGGGGAAGGATCGTACGAGCTTCTTGTCACCGGTAATCAGCTTCAGATTCAGTGATTTTGCCAGCGATACAAACTCGCAATCATAGGCCGAGCAACCGGATTCCTCTGCCAGTGCCAGGACGTCCATCGAGTTGACGGTATACTCGTTGTCCGCAAGCTGCCTTTCTGCCTGAGCCTGCATGGCAATGGCCGTATCCAGATCGATGATGCTCTTTCTGACATAAACGGCGAGGACATTGCGGAATTCGCTTCGCCACAGTAACGGTGCAACCCAGTGTGGATCTTTGTGCAGCAGTGAAACGACATTGTCTGTCTGCTCAGTCGGCAGGTAGAGATAGGCGATGGTATTGGTATCCGCGACGATCATTCTCTGCCCTGATTTCTGGCGTTGTTGATTTCTTCAGTGCTCAGTTGAGAAGCGGAAACACGGCCCCGCAGTGCCAGCGCCTGTTCGGCAAGCTCGGTGGCAGAGATCGGCGTCGGTTTGTAGGTTTTCTCGAGGCAATGAATCAGTTCGCTGTTGACGCTTCTGTGATGCGCCCTGGCAGCTTGCTTCAGTTGCTCGTACAGGTCGTCAGGAATATTCTTGAAAGTTACCGTAGCCATGGCCAAGCCTCAATGGGTTGCATAACGGTTTCATTATGGTTTCCTGATCTGACAGCTGTCAATGCCACTCAGGTGCAGATCAGGTTCCAACACCCGCCCTCGCCGCCCGGTGCGCATGCAGTTTCTTGTAGCTGTCGATCAGGCGCTGGTGTTTCTCCAGGCCTTCGAGTTTCATGCTGGTGGGGGTCAGGCCGTGGAAGCGCACGGTGCCGTTCACTGAGCCGATTACGGCTGTCAGAGTCTCTTCTCCAAACATTCGCGCGAGGTTGTGCCGGAAATCCTCCAGCTCAAGCTCATCGTCCAGGGTGATTTCCAGCACCGCCTGCACGGCGCGATAGAAGAGCCCGCGCGCGACGCTGTTGTCGTTGTACTGCAGGAACATCTCGACCCGCTCCAGTGCGTCTTCATGCTGGCCGAGCGCGAGGTGGATCAGCAGTTTCAGTTCGAGGATGGTCAGTTGGCCCCAGTCGGTATTCTCGTCGAACTCGATGCCGATCAGAGTGATGATGTCCATGTGCTCGTCGAGCTGGCTTTCCTCCAGCCGTTCCAGCAGGGCGGCGAGCTGGTCGTCGCTAAGAGCATGCAGATTGAGAATGTCCTCGCGAAACAGCAGCGCCATGTTGGTGTTGTCCCAGATCAGGTCTTCCACCGGATAGATCTCTGAATAGCCCGGTACCAGGATGCGGCACACGGGCGCACCCAGATCTTCGTGCACGGCCACATAGGCCTCGTGGCCCAGTTCTTCCAGGAGTCCGAACAGGGTGGCCGCCTCTTCTTCGTTCGTGCCGGAAAAATCCCACTCGACAAAGTCCACATCCGCCTTGCTGCTGAAGAAGCGCCAGGAGATCAGCCCGGAGGAGTCGATAAAGTGTTCGACAAAGTTGTTGGGCTCGGCAACCGCCAGTGAGTTGAAGGTGGGCGGCATGAAATCATTCAGCCCCTCGAAGCTGCGCCCCTGGAGCAGTTCGGTCAGACTGCGTTCCAGCGCTACCTCGAAGCTGGGATGGGCACCAAACGAGGCAAACACCCCGCCGGTGCGCGGGTTCATCAGGGTGACGCACATGACGGGGTACTGGCCGCCCAGCGAGGCGTCTTTCACCAGTACCGGGAAGCCCTGTGCTTCCAGCGCCGCGATGCCTTCCACGATGGCCGGATAGCGATTGAGCACTTCCTGCGGCACATCCGGCAGCACGATTTCCTGCTCGATGATTTCCCACTTCACGGCCCGCTCGAAGATCTCTGACAGGCACTGCACCTGCGCCTCGTGCAGCGTGTTGCCGGCACTCATGCCGTTGCTGAGATACAGGTTTTCCACCAGGTTGGAGGGAAAATAGACCGTCTCGCCATCGGACTGACGCACGAACGGCAGCGACACGATGCCGCGTTCCATCTTGCCTGAGTTGGTGTCGATCAGGTGGGAACCGCGCAGCTCGCCGTCCGGGTCATAGATGGCGCGGCAGTGGTCGTCCAGAATGCCCTCGGGCAGCTCGTCATTCGGCCCCGGTTGAAACCACTGTTCATTCGGGTAGTGCACGAAGGCGCTGTTGGCGATCTCCTCGCCGAAGAACTGATCGTTGTAGAAGAAGTTACAGCTCAGCCGCTCGATAAACTCGCCCAGCGCAGAACACAGGGCGCTTTCCTTGGTGGCGCCCTTGCCGTTGGTAAAGCAGGCCGGTGACGCCGCATCACGAATGTGCAGCGACCAGACATGCGGCACGATATTGCGCCAGGAGGCGATCTCGATCTTCATGCCCAGGTCGGCCAGAATGCCGCTCATGTTGGCGATGGTCTGCTCCAGCGGCAGGTCCTTGCCTTCGATCCAGGTGCTGCCCGCACCGCTCCCCTCGCCCGCCCCTGTGCCCATCAGCAGCGTCTGGGCGTCCTCGTCGATGTTTTCGACAGTGTCTATCTGGAACTCGGGCCCGGCCTGCACCACCTTCTTCACCGTACAGCGGTCGATGGAACGCAGGATGCCCTGGCGATCCTTGTCGGAGATATCTTCCGGCAGCTCGACCTGGATCCTGAAGATCTGGTTGTAGCGGTTCTCGGGGTCGACAATGTTGTTCTGCGACAGCCGGATGTTCTCGGTGGGAATGTTCCGCGCGTTGCAGTAGACCTTCACGAAATAGGCCGCACACAGGGCCGACGAGGCCAGGAAGTAGTCAAAGGGCCCGGGTGCCGAACCATCCCCCTTGTAGCGAATGGGCTGGTCGGAGATGACCGTGAAGTCGTCGAACCTGGCCTCCAGGCGGAGGTTGTCGAGATAGTTGACCTTGATTTCCATGAGCAGACAGACACCGGGTGCAGGGCGCTTCGGAGAAGCGGGGACAGAAACCCGGCATTATCCAGATTTTTGCCCCTGCCGTCTTGGGGTGAAGCCCATTCAGGCAGCATTCACTTCCCTGATTTGCGTCAATTCCTGCCCACAGTACCGGCCTATAATTGGTATTGCTCGACCGATAAGGTCGTCATTCGGGAACACAACCATGGAACATGTTGAAGCGTTACTCAAAACAGCAATGGGCGAAATCGAACGGATGCTCGACTCCAAGACAGTCGTGGGTGATCCGATTCAGATTGAAGGCACCACCATTATCCCGCTGGTCAGTGTGGGGTTTGGTTTTGGTGCCGGCGGCGGTCAGGGCACCGGCTCCCTGAAAACAGGGGAAGGTGGTGAAGGCACCGGCGGCGGAACTGGCGGTGGCGGCGGTGTGAAACCTGTCGCCCTGATCATCATCGACAAGGACGGCGTTCGCATAGAACCCATCAAGGGGGCGGCAACTTCCGTTCTGGAACGGGTGGCGGATGTCATCGGCCAGACGATGAAGAAGGAAGCTGACGAGAGCAAGGACTGAGGGCTGACCCATGCTTACCCTCTGGGTCCTGATGGGATGTCTGGCAGGTTTGCTGCTTTTGCTGGCGGTGCCGGTGGAGCTGTCCTATGCGATCCGGCTGGACGCCGATCAGCGGTCGGCACAGGGTCAGTTCAGGTGGTTGTTCGGGCTGGTCCGGGTGAAGCTTCCGTGCCAGCCTGACGGCTCCAGCAAGTCAGAAAAACTACCCGCCAAAGCCAAGCCCACACCCAAGCCAAAACGCCGAGCCGAGCGACCGCGCACCAGTCCAATGGCAGCGCTGTCTGTAGAAGGCTTTGTCAGCCACCTGCTGAAACTGGTGCGCCGCCTGTTGGCCGGCCTTCACATTCATCATCTCGATATACGGGGACGGTTGGGTCTGGGCGACCCGGCAGACACAGGCCTGGCCTGGGCGCTCATTGGCCCGATCAGCGTGATTCTGGACGCACCCGGCGTGACGCAGGTCGATATTCAACCGGATTTCTCGGAAGAGGTGCTGGATTTCTCCAGCAGCGGCCGTGTTCGTGTGGTGCCTTTGGAATACCTGGCTGTGATGATTCGATTCATGGTGTCCCCCACCACCTTCCGGGCCATACGAGCGATGCGGTCATGAAGCGGACACAGCTGCGCATGGGCAACCGGATCGAGGTGGCTGGCCTGTCGTTGATTCCCATCGAGCAGATACGCCTGCAAGGCGATTACAATGACCGCGCACTCTGGCTGCATGCACAGGCAGACCCGGTTGCTCTGGTGATCTGCGGTGCCGGTCAGCCCTATGCGCTGAGCCTGGGTGCCAGGGCGCTGTCTCTCTCTGAACTGCGCCGGCAACTGCCGGAACTGGCGAGTGCAATTTCCCTGGCCATTGGCCTATGACCTCAGGTTGGCCAGGTAATCGCTGATCCCCTGCCTGAACTGAGCCTCCAGGGTGCTGAATGCAGTGTTCGGGCTTGCCGAGGCGAGTATGCCCAACCCCTCAATGATGGCCATGGCCTGCAGAGCCAGTGACTGGGCGCTGTTGGGCGTTTGCAAGATGCCGTCGGCCAGGTCCTGCTCAGCCAGTTGAACCAGACGGTTCGCGATGAGTTCTTGGCGTTGCTCGAACTCTGCAGCATGGTCTGGCAGCAGTGACCAGACAAAGCGCTGGTAGGCCGGCGGCGGGATATCGAGGCGATGCAGTTCGCGTAGCAGCGCGAGATATTGCTGGGCGCTGTCCTCTACCAGTTCCGCAAAGTGGCTGTGCGACGCGTCTTCGACATGGGGCAGAAAACGACTGAAAAAATGCTCGATACAGGCATCCAGCAGGTCTCCCTTGCGCTGAAAGTAATGGTGAAATGCCCCTTTCGACAGTCCGCTGGCGGCCACCAGATTGCGCATGCTGGTCTGTTCATAGCCCTTCTTCAGAAACAATCGAAAAGCGATCAGCAGCAGTTCATAGCGACTGGTTTTCATAGGTATTCCCATAGTGGTTGACCGCAAACGCATACAGCACCTTGGTCATGAACAGCAGTGACAGCGCCGTCAGCCAGGGCGCCAGCGACAACAGCGGCACACCCAGCAGGCCAATGCACAGCAGTGCACCGGCGACTACCGGCTGCCAGGGCCGGGCAAAACAAAGGTTAACCAGACACGCCCCCGCCACGGTATAGACCCAGACCAACAGCAGGGGTGCAATGGGGAGGCCCAGCAACAGGCCGACAACGGGCAGGTGCACATGGAGCGCGATGAACCCCCAGCGCCAAGCCGGCCGTTCAGAGTAGAAACGGCTCGTACCCGACGTGAAATTGGCCACGGCACCAGCGGCAATATCGAGCATCAACAGGGCCGCCAGCAGCTGTCGCCAGAGGGCCAGATCAGAGACCTCTGGCAGGGCCGTCAAGGCCCAGGTCAACCCGGCGAGAGCGGTCACCAGCGCGATCGAAGCAAGCCCGCCCAGGCTCTGGTTTCGACCCAGCACCTCATGAAAGGCGGAGGGAATGCGAATATCGCGATCAAATGGTGAGGGCATGCGGTGGTCCTTTCATGCTGTTTTCTATTTTACTTTCTATGCTGAACCCAGAACATACCGGACGTCCCGTTTTTAAGCAACACGATTTGATCCAGATTGTTGTCACAGGTACAGAGACCACAGGATTCTGTTGGGCTACCATGCCCTGCTGTACCCTGAGCCAACATTCTGTTCAGACGCCGCAACCAGAAGGAATTGATCATGCCCAAGCCGCTTGACCCTGCCACAGCTCGCCGTCTGCTGACTCGGTATCAGTTCCGGCAGGCGGCTCTGCCGGACATCATCCAGCGCCTTGGGACCATTCAATATGACCCGCTGTCCCCCATGGGCAACAACCCGGATCTGGTGCTGCAGGCGCGGGTCCCGGGGTATCGCGTTGATGACTGGCAGCAGGCGGCCTATCGCGATCGCCTGCTTCTGGATGGCTGGGACAAGCAGGCCAGTCTGTTTCAGCCCGACGCCTGGTGGGCCCAGGCGCCTTTCCATGGCTGGTTTGCGCAGCGCTGGCGGGCGCAGGGTGTGGATGTGGATGGCGACGAGGCACAGGCTCTGCTGAAAGAAGTCGCAGACCGGGGGCCGGCTACCAGCCTGGAACTGGGGGATCAGCAGTCGGACCCCGGCCTGCGCGGTACCTGGTACGGCCCCAAGCGCTCGCGCCATCTGCTGAAAGCCCTGTGGGATTCCGGGCGGCTTGTCACTCGGCACAGAGTGGCCGGGCGCCATGCCTATGACCTGCCGGAGCGAGTGTTTCCCGAGGCCGTCAAGGCAACGCCGGGCACAGAGTCCGAGGCTCTGCGGCACCTGATTCTGCGCCGGGTGCAGGCGGTGGGTCTGCTGCGCCCCAAAGCCGATGCGGCCGTCTGGCTGCTGCCCTGCAATCGCAAGCAGCGTGATGAGGTCGCTGCCGAGGCCATCCGTGCCGGTGAACTGGCGGAAGTCGACATTGACGGTGACCGCTACTGGGCGACACCCGCGGCGCTGGAGTTGCTGGACCAGTCGTCGGAGGCAGCCGCTGCCGCAGATGCCTCGGTACGCTTTCTGGCCC
The DNA here is from genome assembly GCF_004768465.1 of Natronospirillum operosum. GTDB lineage: Bacteria > Pseudomonadota > Gammaproteobacteria > Pseudomonadales > Natronospirillaceae > Natronospirillum > Natronospirillum operosum. The sequence continues at coordinate 166,707 of NZ_SRMF01000004.1, read as the reverse complement.
CGCTGGACCCGCTGATGTGGGACCGCACAGCCGTGGCCCGCCTGTTCGGGTTCGATTATGTGTGGGAGGTGTACAAGCCGGTCAGGGAGCGGCGCTGGGGCTATTATGTACTGCCGGTGCAGTGGGGTGACCGTTTTGTGGCGCGCTTTGATGGCCGCTGCCAGAATGGCGAACTGACCATTCTGGCCTGGCACTGGGAAGCGGACATCAACCCGAAGCAGTTGCCGGACGGCCTGCCCGAGGCCCTGACGCACGCAGCGCGCCAGTTCATGCAGTATCTGGGTGCTGACCGTGTACGCCTGCCCACCGGTATGGGCAAGCCCGCACGCCAGGCCTGGCAGACTGCGAAGCGGGGGCTGAAATGATGATACGAGACTACCGACCCTCCGATTTCGAAGAGATCATGGCGATCTATGCGCAGTCGAAGTTGGATGAACTGCGTTTCGAGCCGAAAAAGTTCGAGCTGCTGCCGTTGGAGAAGGACGAGAAAAGGCTGCAGTCGTTGCTGGCATCCAGGATCTTTGTGTGGGAGGCCGATGGCATAACGGGTTACGGAGCGGTCTGCCAGAACGATATTGAATCTCTGTTTGTACATCCAAGGCATCGCGGTCAGGGCATTGGCAGCACAATGTTCGAATACCTGCTCACCGAAGTCGATTCACCTGCCAGACTGTACGTCGCAAAAAGCAATGCCCCCGCCATCGCCCTTTACCGGAAATACGGCTTCTCGGTGAGCCGGGAGTTTGAAACGTCGTACAACGGAAGGGCCGTCATGGCCAATGAGATGGTGAGAATGTCCGAGGCGCCCGACTCACAATAGGCATGCCCGCCCAACAATGTTCGTGGCCCGATAGCAATCAAACACTTCGTGCGGGCGCATTGTCTTTGGCAGACAGCGCCTCCGCAATGGCATCAAACACCACACGTATCCGCTGGCTGGTATGCAGTTCGCGATGGCAGACCAGCCAGAGCGGCAACACCAGCGGCGGGCCAAACTGCTCGAAAGCCCGTCTGAACAGCGGCTCCCGATCGCCTACCGTCTGTGGAATAAAGGCCAGACCCTGATGGCGTTTCACCAGTTCCCACTGCAATGACAACGAGAGAGTAGTGAGCCGAATGTTGCCGGTGTCCAGCGGCCAGCCTTTGTCACCCAGTACCGAGAGAAGCTGGTGCTCCCGGTCAAAGCCAATCAGCTGAATTGAATTCAGTTCCTCGATGGAGGTCGGGTTGCCAAAAGGCGCCAGGTATTCCGGCGTGCCATAGAGCCAGACCGGATCGTCATACAGCTTGCGCGCTATCAGGTCCGGCTGGCTGGGCCGAAAGCTGCGCAGCGCTATATCCGCTTCTCGCCGAGTCAGATTGGCCACCTCATGCGTCACCTGAATATCCAGATGAATGCCGGGATACTGCTGCCGCAACTGCACCAGCACCGGCGGCAGCAGAAACACCGCTTCCAGCTCGCTGGTCGTGATGCTCACCGTTCCCTCCAGAGCACTGGCCTGCCCGGAGGCAGCCATCGACAGTTGGGTGGCGGCGTCTCCCATGGCGCGTACATGGTGCACCATGGCGCGACCTGATTCTGTCAGCACCAGCCCCTGCCCTACCCGCTCGAACAGGGTCACGCCCAACTCCCGCTCCAGAGCGGCCACCTGGCGCCCCAGCGTGGGTTGGGTCAGGCCCAATGCCCGTGCGCCCGCCGAGAAGGAGCCCTGTTCGGCCGTCACCAGAAAGGCGCGTGCCCGATTCCAGTCAAACTTGATTGCGCTCCAGTCCATGCCACTAAGCCATGCAAATTCGTATACCTGATAGACCAGATTACGCAATTATCCGGGACTTAAAAACAGATTATGATCAACAAGGTTAATCAGTCGGAGCAAAACCATGGAAGCCAAACAGATCTGTATCGTCGGTGCCTCGGGCAAGCTGGGACAATACATGGTCGAGCTTGCCCTCAATGAAGGCTATCAGGTGGTCGGTGTCTGTCGGGAGAAAAGCCGCCACAAGCTTGACCGTTTCAAAGACCGCATCACTCTGTTTGGTGGAGCAACGGACGACACTGACGTCATCCGCCAGGCCACCGAAGGCTGTGTTGCCGTGCTGACCGTGCTGGTGCCCTGGGGCGTGCATGGTTATTCACTGGGCACGGCACGGGCCGTGCTGGAGCAGTCACCGCCGGACGCGCGGTTGATCTTTTCCTGTGGCTGGCACATCAGCCAGGATGGCCAGGACCAGTACAGTTGGAAGCTCAAGGCCCTTGTTGCCATTGCAAGCCCCCTGGCGCGCTGGCTGAGACTGGTCGACATCGAGGACCAGGTGCGGGCCACCAACCTGATTTTTCAGAGCCAGCGCAAATGGACTGTGGTGCGCGGCAGTGATCTTGAAGAAGGCGAAAGCGAGGGCCTGCCCGTCTGGGCGAAACATGTGGGTGATCCGATTCTCGCCAGTAACCGCACGCGCCGTATCGATTTCGCGTTGTTCATGGTCAAGGCCATCGACAACGATGTCCTGATCCACCAATCGCCGGCCATTGTGAGCTGTCAGAGCGCCAGACAGTAGCCCCGCAAACATCGTTCATGCTTCGCACTGACCGGTTTGACGAGCCGCCTCCGCGCTAGCTGCGAGTCGGCGCTGTTCCTTGCCCAGCATGACACTGACGCGCGTCAACTCGGTGATCTTGTGATCCACAGCAGCTTTCTTTTCTGCCATAAGCAACGCACCCTGCTCACAATCAATGCTGTCGCTGCGCAAAGCATCAAGCACAGCGCTGATTTCCCGGATCGAGAAACCCAGATCCTTGAACCACCGCACCATGTTCATCCTCTCCACTGCCTTCTCCGGGTAGTCCCGGTAATTATTGCTGGTTCGGTCGACTTCTTTCAGCAGGCCGATTTTCTCGTAGTAGCGCAAGGTATGGCGATTTATACCGGTTCGATACTCCAATTCAGCAATTCTCATGGCGACATGCCTCTCCGGTTTCAAAGGTATTGACCTTAGAGTTAACTCTACACCTTAGGCTATTCGCTTGTCTTCATTGTTGCAAAAGAGGAGAAGAGAGATGGCTTTATTGATTACCGGAGCAACCGGCTTTGTCGGCCGCCACTTGTGCGCCCAGTTAACCCGCGGCAGACAGCGGGTTCTGGCGATGCTGCGCGAACCGGACCGACAGTTATCCGAATTGCGTGAACACGTCAACGCACTTGGCGGCAGAGCTCATTTTATTCATGCACTGAAGGGGGATCTGGATCAACCAGACCTGGGCATAGTCGATGAATTGCCGGAAATCGGCGGCATCATCCATCTGGGCGCCCGCTTTGCCTGGCAATTGAATCAGGATGCTGCCAAGCGCACCAATGTGGCAGGCTCTCTCGCCGTGGCAGAACTGGCTCACCGGCATCGTGTTCGGCTGGTGTTCACCAGCGGGTTCATGCTTGAGAATCAAGAGCATCTGAGGCGGCTGGGCATAAGCCAGGATGACCCGCAACACACTGACTGGGACCAGGTATACCGTTGCACTGGCGCTTATGAGGCGAGCAAACTGGAGGCGACTTTCCGCCTCCGAGCTTTTGCCAGGAAATCAGGTACGGAGTTAGTGGAAGTGCAACCGGGCACCGTCACAGGGCATAGTAAAAACGGTGAGCTGGATGCAAGCCAACCCCTCTACACACTCATGACCAACCTTGCCAACGGGCGCCTTTCCATGGTGCCAGGCAGCCCGTCTCACTGGCTGCCGCTGGTGGCTGTGGACCACTTGGCCGGGCTGATTGCGAAGGCGGCGACTGCGGACTCTGTGCCGTCACGACTACTTGCACTGGATCCTGAAACACCAAACCTGCAAGGTACGTTAGCCATAGCCGCCAATGCATTGAACCGCCGCGCACCAACACGCCATATTCCAATACCGGCCCTGGCCCTGCTGCTGCGCATCCCTGGGCTGCCAAAAGTTTTAAACACCATGCCTGAGACTCTGCACTTCATTCAGACAACGCGCTTCGACACCACGATAACGGACCGCTTTCTGGCTGAACAGCAGATGCCTCGCCCTCCAATAGAGGATGTCATTGCGGAAAGCGCTCGCTATGTCCGGACTCGGTCTCTCCCATAGCAAGCTTGGATGACCGCCTTTACCGCTCGATGAGTGTGTGCCCTCTTCTGGCTTTTGATCAGGCGCAGGAGTATCAGCCTGTTGCGGCTTCCACTTCGGGCGCTTTCAGCCAGCGCCACTCCAGCAGCGCGAAGGCGGTCACGATCAGCGCCACGTCCGCGAGCAGAATGTGCCCCCACAGACTGAGCTGGCTGGCGAATACCACCATTACCACCGGTGTCGCCACAATCCAGGCAACATCGAAGGCCAGTACCCAGGCCACACCGCTACGGGCGTCCGGCAATGCACGGCGCACACCATAAACGCCCGCCGCGAACAGCAGCAGGCCGACACCGACGCCTTGCAGCAGCCAGGCAGGCACACCGCCCATTACGTCACTGATCAGGCCAGGAAAAGCCAGCAACAGAATGCCGGACAGGCCAGAAAGCAGAATATTGGTCATCAGGGTTGCAGAAATACCTGGGATTTTCATGTCATGATCCTCGCGTTTGGGTTGAGGCCTGTCAGATTGCGCCGAAGCCCGTTGCCACTCAATTACCTGAGAGGTAATGGCACCACCTACCCGGATTGCGGCAGAATGAGAAAATCTTCACTGCACAGGAACAATCGTCATGGGATCTGCCGGCCACATCCTGTCGCAATTCCGTCGTGCCAGGCGCCTGTCGCAGCTCGAGCTGAGCCTGCAGGCCGATGTGTCGGCACGCCATATCAGCTTTATTGAAACCGGCCGCACACAACCCAGCCGCGACGTTCTGCTGAGACTCTCGGCCGTGATGAACCTGAGCCATCGCGACACCAATCACCTGCTCACGGCCTGTGGTTATGCTGCCGTCTATTCCGATATCCCTCTTGAAGAGACCGCCATGGCATCCGTGCGCCAGGCCCTGACCATCATGCTGGAACATCATGCCCCTTACCCAGCCGTGGTGCTGAACCAGCACTGGGATCTGCAGATGGCCAACAGGTCCATGCAACAGTTGATTAGCGCCCTGCTCCCGGCACACCAATCTGACACACAACTCAACATGATGGTCGTCCTGTTCGAACCGGACGGGCTGCGGCCCTTCATCACCAACTGGCCGGACGTTGCCGCCCTGCTGCTACGCCGCCTGAAGCTGCAACTGCAAACCCAACCCAGCCCCAAACTCGCGGGCCTGATGAACCATCTGCTGTCCCTGGACCCACCCGAGCATTGGCAAACACCGACTCCACAAAGCTGGGAGGGCCCCATGCTCACCGCCAACCTGAATGTGCACGGCCAGCCACTGAGCATCTTCTCGACGCTCACCAGCTTCGGTACGGCACTGGATGCCGGTTTGCAGGAACTGATGATCGAGAGTTACTTTCCCGCCGATGACGCCACAAAGGCGTTCTTTGAATATCTGGCCAAAGAAGTCGATAATTGACGGTCGACGAGCGCCCATTCGTGGGGCCGGGCATTCGAAGAGGAGGCCATAATGTCGGTAACAATCCATCACCTTGCACCCGCTGATACAGAGCTGATGAATGCCCTGCTGGCGATGTTCGGAGAGGTTTTCGATGACATGGAAACCTATACCGGCAGACGCCCGAGTGCGGACTACCTGCAACGCCTGCTCGGCGGTGAAACCTTCATTGCACTGGCGGCGCTGGACAACAATGAGGTTATTGGTGGTCTTGCGGCCTACGAGTTGAAGAAGTTCGAGCAGGAACGCAGTGAGATCTACATCTACGACCTGGCCGTTGCAACCAACTACCGGCGGCAGGGTATTGCGACGGCCTTGATCGAGAGGCTGAAAGTGATGGCTTCAGAACGAGGCGCCTATGTCATTTTCGTGCAGGCTGATACCGGCGTTGAAGATGAACCCGCCATCGCGCTCTACGACAAGCTCGGGGTTCGTGAAAACGTCCTGCACTTTGATATTCCAGTCGAGCCCGATCAGGAGTCTGCGCAGGGGGAACAGTGATGCATCCCGACATCGTGAACTACAACCAGCAGCAGGAGCCTGATCACAGGGCCGTCTGCGACCTGCTGGCCCGCGCAATCGACAAAGGCCTGCCGGAGGCTGAAAGCAAGATCTGGCACCGACACCCGGTCTGGTTTCTGGATGGCAATCCAACGGTCGGATACAGCAAACAGAAGCCGGGCATACGGTTGATGTTCTGGAGCGGCGCAGATTTTGATGAAGACGAATTGAATGTACTGGGCAAGAAATTCAAGGATGCCTCGGTGTTCTTCAACCACGCTTCGGAAATAAGAACTTCGGACCTGCAGCGCTGGCTCGAGAAGGCACAGGAGATCCAGTGGGACTACAGGAATCTTGCCCGCCGCAAGGGGCGACTTGAGCGGCTGAAATAATCATACTGGAGCCCTCCTGTAGCACGAGAGCATGAACATGACACAGAGCCTGGACGCTCTGCTCGACGAGCTGATTGCACGCAAGGATATCCACTCCGCCATCATGTCGGTGGCCTCCGGCGATGGCATCTGGCTGTTCCACGCCCCGGAGCTGGACATGTACCTGACCGGAGCCGTCAATCAGGTTACCGCCGGGGCGGTTCCGTTCAAGATGGTGCCCCGAATGCTTCGGGCTCTGTCGTAAAGCAACAAGGTGCAGGAGAACGCATGGATACCAATCAGGTCGCTATCGTCACAGGTTCGAGTCGAGGCATTGGTGCCTCAACCGCAAAGCTGCTGGCCCGTAACGGGTTCTCCGTCTGCATCAATTATGTCTCGGATGCCGGGGCGGCCAAATCCGTCAGGGATCAGATCATTGCAGACGGCGGGCACGCCATGGTGGTGCAGGCCGATGTGTCGTCAGCGGATGATGTCGCCAGGCTGTTCAGCACCGTGGACGCTGAACTGGGGCGATTATCCGTGCTGGTCAACAACGCCGGCATACTGATGACGCAATGCCGCCTGGAAGACATTTCCGAAGAACGCTTCCTGCAGGTGCTCAAAACCAATGTCATGGGCTGTTTCCTGTGCTCGAAAGAAGCCATCAAACGCATGTCGACAGATAACGGAGGCACAGGCGGCGCCATCGTCAACGTGTCATCGGTTGCAGCAAGAAGCGGTTCACCCAACGAGTACGTCGACTACGCCGCTTCCAAGGGCGCTATCGACACCCTGACCCGGGGGCTGGCCCTGGAAGTGGCCGCACAGGGCATTCGGGTCAATGCGGTACGACCGGGCCTGATCCACACCGAGATGCATGCGTCCGGTGGTGAATCGAACCGGGTAGACCGCTTGCAGTCGAAGATCCCCATGCAGCGCGGGGGCCAGCCGGAAGAAATCGCTGAAGCCATACTCTGGCTGGCTACGGACAAGTCGTCATTTGTAACCGGCAGTTTCATTGATCCTTCCGGTGGTCTGTAATGCAAAGCCGGTAATTCTCACGACACCGGGCCTGCACGCCATCAACGTACCGCGATCCAGACTTCAAAGCCGCCCTGTCCGGTGTTCGGATCAAAGTCCGGGCCGTATTTTTCCAGGGTTGGACCATGGCTGGGCTCCAGGCCATGGTCGGTGAGCCCATGGTTCCAGATGGCGGCCATGACCGAGGTTATGTCGGCAATATGGCCGCTGTAGGCAAACACCGCATAGTCTTGCTCGGGCAGCGTAGTCCTCACCACGCCACTGGGCAGTGATGCCTGTGCTGGCACTTCAACGCCGGTCATATAGTCGAAACTGCCTTCATCATCGAAATTGAAACAGGCACCATACGCTGCATCGCCACTGTGCGAGGAAAGGGCCGACAGTAACGGCTGGAAACGTTGCCATTGCTGGGGGATGCCTGCTTTGGCATCACAGTGGAAACGCGAAACCAGTCCTGCCAGGTGCAAGGACTTGAGTGATTCCCGGCGTGGTGCATCAAGTTGAATATGGGTTCCAATAGACATAGAGATTGCCTCCGTCAGTATCAGGTTATCAGTATGGCCCTGAGAGCGAACCTGCTCTGGAGTCAGGGCAAAGGTTTCCTTGAAAGCGCGGGAGAAAGCCTCGTGGGAGTTGTAGCCATGCTCCAGCGCCAGGGCGAGAATATCCGGTGCGCCGTCTGCCAACTGTCGCGCAGCCTCGGAGAGCCGACGCCGGCGCATATAGCGCACGGGTGTCTGCCCGAACAGTGCAGAGAAAGCACGTGTCAGGTAAAAGGGCGACACGTTGCAGGCTGAAGCAATACTGTTGAGCGTCAGTGATTCCTGACTGTGGTGTTCGATATACCACAAGGCTCTTTGGACAGTATTCATTTGACCTCCCTGAGTTATCTCGCCAGCCCACAATAACGATCTGCCGGTGTATTGCTTGATAATTATTGCTCTTCGGGCAGAGTAGCGGGTTGAAATCCCGGGGGCACCACCAACCCATGCCACAGGAGAGAACATGATTGATCATCTCAAGTTTGGAGCCAGTAACTATGCGGAAAGCAAGGCCTTCTTCCTGCAGGCGCTCGAGCCGCTGGGTGTCGAGGCCGGTGCCGAAGGCGATCCGTCTTACGGCATCGAGCTGTGCGGCAGTAACGATGCATCACTGTGCCTGTACCAGGCCACGGAGACACCTGCACCGCTCCACATTGCGTTCGTTGCGGAGACTCGCCAACAGGTCGATGCTTTCTATCGCGCGGCCCTGGAGGCCGGCGGCAAGGATAATGGCGCGCCCGGACTGCGTCCGAACTATCACGCCACCTACTATGCCGCCTTTGTCATTGGCCCGGACGGACACAATATAGAAGCGGTCTGCCATGAGGCAGAGGCCTGAAACAAGTGGCTACACCTTACTGACGATCAGGGCCGCATTCACTCCGCCGAAACCAAACCCGTTGCACAGCACATGCTGTGTGGCCTGGTCGCGGGCCGCGCCGGTCACAAAGTCGAGGTCCTCCATGTCGTCATCGGCCTGGTTCAGATTAAGCGTGGGTGGCAGCCGGTCGTGCATGGCGGACAGTGCAGAGAAGATGCTCTCGACGCCGCCCGATGCACCGAGCAGGTGGCCAATCGCCGCCTTGTTGGCAGAAATCGGAATACCGGCCAGAGCTTCACCAAAGGCGTTGCGCAGGGCTGCGATCTCGGCCCGGTCTCCTACCGGTGTCGAGGTGGCGTGCGCATTGATGTGGTCAATGGCCTGTGGAGAAAGGCCCGCCATGCGGAGCGCCAGCCGAATGGCTGTGGCGGCACCGGAGCCGTCTTCCGGGCCGGCGGCAATGTGGTGGGCGTCTGCACTGGTTCCATAACCACTGAGAATGGCCAGGGGGGTCGCCCCACGTGCTTCGGCGTGGGCCAGAGTTTCGATAACCAGCAGTCCGGCGCCCTCCCCCATCACGAAGCCGCTGCGGGTCTGGTCGAAGGGGCGTGATGCACCGGCGGGATCATCCTGCTCGGTGGACAGCGCCTTCATGGCATGGAAACTGGCCAGCGCAAGCGAATCAATACATGACTCGGCGCCGCCCACCAGCGCCACATCGGCTTCGCCACTGCGGATCAGGCGCATGCCATCGCCTATGGCCTGCAGCCCGGCGGCACAGGCCGTTACCGGACAACCCACAGGCCCCCGAAAGCCATAGCGAATAGACACATTGCCCGCCGCCAGGTTGGCCAGAAACGCGGGCACCGTGAACGGAGACAGCCGCCGGTGGCCTCGCGTCACCAGGGTATTCTGTGCTTGCGTGATGGTAGGAAAGCCGCCTATCCCGGTACCGATAACGGTGGCCGTGGCCATTTTCTCGGTATCGCCCGACGGCATCCAGGCGGCCTGAGTCAACGCTTCCTCGGCGGCAGCCATGGCGTACAGGCTGAACAGATCCATCTTGCGCCGCTCCTTGGCGTCAGCCACGCGTTCCGGGTCAAAGCCTGCTTCGGGGTCGGCGGCCAGGTCGGGCACCGCGCCCGCGACCCTGATCGGCAGCTCATCGGTTTCGAAGCGGGTGATCGGCGAAATGCCGGATTGACAGTCCAGCAAGCGGTCCCAGCTTGCCTTGACGCCGCAGCCAAGGGGGCTGATCATGCCCATGCCGGTGATGACGATAGGTGATTCCATGGTAGATTCCTTGATGGCCTGAAGTTGTGCCAAGCTAGCACCGGCCTTGATATGATCAAGATAATATTCTGCGGGGGAGAGTAAGCTCGCCATGCCCTACTCGACGCACCACAAGGTCACATCGCGCAAGCGCATTCTGCAGTCGGCCATCGAACTGTTCAGCCGCCAGGGTTTCGAGAAGGTGTCCATTGGGCAGATCATGAAGCTGGCCAAGATGACCCACGGCGCCTTCTATGCCCACTTCGCCTCCAAGGAGGCGCTCTACCATGCCTCGGTAAGAGAAACGCTGGAGGGCAGCCGTGCGGCCAGGCTGGTCAAGGGGCCCTTGTCCATGCAGCACCTGACGGACCTGGTGGCCAACTGCTGGAACCTGCAGGCGCTTGAACGCAAGCGGCAGCCGGGGCCGGAAACAGTCCTGTTCAATGAGATTGGCAACGAGAACACCGAGATCCGCGCCTTGTTCGAAGCCTCATACTCGCGTCTCAGGAAGATGCTGGAAACCCGACTTGTTGCCCTGAGCCGCCTGAAGCGACTGCCCTTCGAGCCGGACCGCGAACTCATTGCCGAGAAATCCCGCGCCATTCTCGCCTCGCTGGTGGGCGCTGTGGCCATTGCCAAGAGCCTGCCCGGCGAGCTGGAACAGGAGCGCCAGCACATATTGAGTGCCGCCCAGAGCAATATCCTGCAACTGCTCGGCGTCAATGAGGGCGAACTGGAAAGCGTGGCCGGGGAAACCAAGTTGGACCGGTAAGGTTTCAGAAAAAGCCTATCCCGACTGGCACAAGAAGGGACAACCCAACGAACTGATCGTTGCCGCGCAGGCGTACAAACCCGCCATGGCCAGGGCGTTCTGCGCGTCAGGGTCTGCCGCTGCCGACAGGGGCAGACCCAGCAGCATCACCAGAAACAGGCAACGCAATGGAGCCAGCCCCCTTTTGACTGCGGCAAAATTCCCGGGCATCAGTGCTTCTCGAATGTTGCCTGCAGCACAGCGTTCTGGTTGTGGCTGTCAGTGCCACCCAGACCCAGAACCAGTTGTTCGTCACTGTCCAGATAGCCATAGCCGGCAATGGACGCTACCGGATCATCCTGTGGATCCAGCAACTGAATCGACAGGCCGAACAGGTTCCGTTCCAGTTTTTCCACATCTCCGGTCATGTTGGAAAATGCAACCTGGCTGTAAACACCGGTCACAGAAGCAATAATATTGCCATTGGCAAGGGTGCCATCAGCCTGAATTTCAAAGGTGGAGTTGGCATCATCAATGTCCGACCAGATGCCGACCAGACTATTGAATGGTGTATCGACATGGGTAGCATCATCCCTGACCAGCGTCATCTTCTCGATTTCCAGGCCGGGCAATGCTGCAGAGAACGAACCTTCAGCCCGGTTGTTGTTCTCTATCTTCAGATCGGCTTCAGCGTCCGCACAGAAGGTATCTTCATAGTCCGCAACACAGATGGAACCCTTCAACCCGAGACGACCGCCCGCAACAGTTACCGAGTTGTTATCAAAACTCATGAACACACCATTTTCTCCACTCCATACAAAGTGATTGTCGGGTGCGATCACCATGTTGGTAGTGAAGACGTCGGGGGCATCACCGGGCTGCTGCGGCTCGAACGTCAAGCTCATTTCCCAGTGACCATTGGGGTCCATACTGGCCGTTCCGCTCCCGGAGGACGAGTTGCATCCTGCCAGTACGAGTGCAATCAGTATCGATAGAGTTGTTATGGCTTTCATTTCCCTGCTCCTTCTGCTGATTCTGCTGCCAGGCAGCACTCACACAGAGTTTGTTCACCCCTTTACGGGACACCACCCTGCGTTCAGAGCCAGATTACGGACGGGATCTGATATATTTCTGATAATCGAAGCAGGCAGTTGGCAGGGGAACGCTTTTTGATAGACAAGCTGGAAATACACCACCTCAGAACGCTGTCTGCCCTGTATCAGTTCGGCAACCTTTCAGTGGCAGCCGAACATCTCTGCGTCTCCCAGCAGGCCACCAGTCTCCAGTTGAAACGACTGCGGGAGATTCTCGGCGACCCATTGTTCGTCCGCTCTGGGCACGGGATGGTCCCCACGCCCTATGCCCGCTCCATCCAACCGCACGTCCACCAGGTGCTGGAGCACTTGAACGCCATCCCGCGGCCGGCATCCCTCGACCTGGGCCAACTGGATAGAACGCTGGTGATATCCGCTACGGACTATGCTCAGGAGGTCATCGTGGCGCCCCTGCTGGAGGTACTGAAAGAGGCTGCACCCGGCGTCAGGATCATTATCACCCATATCGAAAGCGCCGAATTGCTCACGCGCATGAGCCGGGGCGAAATCGACCTGGCCTTCACCTCCACTGGCTATGTACCGGAAGGGCTGGTGTCCGACCCGCTCTTCACCGAACGCTATAGCTGCGTTTCTGCGGACCAGACATTGGCTCGGGACGAACCGCTGTCGACAGCACAGCTGGCTGAACAGGACTTTGTCATCACGTCGCCCGGGACAGGCAGTTTCCAGGGATCGGCGGATGCCTGGTTCGAGCGCCAGGGGCTGAAACGGCGGGTGGCGGTCTCGGCGCCATCGTTCTTCATGACGCAAGTCTGTCTGAAGCACTCGCGTATGGTGGCGTTCATGCCCTCTCGCCTGCTGCCGTGCGACGGCCTGCACGAGATCCCGCTGGAGAAGCATCCACCCGGCTACGAGGTGGTGGTGGCCTATCATCCCAGCACCGCCAGCGACTCGTTCATGGCATGGTTGCTTGATCAGGTAAAAGACCGCTTCATTGACCAACCCTAGCCAGGCTTGTATTGAGCACAAGCCAGGTTCCATAGCGGGATGTGCACCCAGCAGTCTAGTATTGCGCCGGTCTTGCATTGAATAGAGTTATTACCATGAGTATCCGCAACATCAATCCTGCTGCCTTGTATGACGGCGCAGCTTCCGGCCTGTCCCACGCCCGGGTCGACACGCTCAACGGACTCGTTTTTGTCTCGGGCCAGGTGGACTGGAACACCGACTTCGGAGTGGTGCATGAAAGCATCGAAGAACAGACCGAAGCGGCATCGAAAAACCTGCTGACGGTACTGGGAGAGGCGAGCTCGTCCGTCGATGACCTGCTGCAACTGCGTGTTTATGTCAGAGGCGAGCTGAGTGACCACATGGAGGCTGTGGTGCCAATTCTGGTGAAGTATCTGGGCCGGGCGCGCCCAGCACTGACCGGTGTTGGCGTTGCGTCCCTGGCCTCTCCGGATCTGCTGATCGAGATCGAAGCCATAGCACGGGTATCGGCGGCCGCATTGTGAATGATCAAGATTTTTCCTGCTTGGTGGTAGTTGTCATCAGGAGCTTCAAGCCGGCATTTACTGCCTGGGAGATAGCCAGCACGCGACTGCCGCTTAGCCATTCTCTGCGGTGAAGGGCCACACCAAGCACGCCTGCCGTGATAACGGCAGCCGGTGAAATAATCTGCCTTCTGAGGTTGTCAGTAATACCACCAACGGCGCCATCAATATGACCGCGACGACGCCTGATTCTGTGCTCCACGACAAGGATCTGTGCCCGCAGGGACGCGGCCCGACCATCAAAACTGCGGAGAAAAATCACTCTGCACCTCGCTTGCCTTTGTCAGGGCTGTCAGATGTCTTGAGCGCCCGCTGGGTGGCGGGCCAGCCAAGCCAACGACTCATGCGCCTGATCCACAGCCAACCCAGAACAGCCAGCAACAGGTTGGCTCCGGCCAGCAACAGCATGGCCCATACCGGCGCCAGACCCATGCCGATAAGCCACAGCGCTGCCGCACCAACCAGCGCCCCCCAGGCGCTGGCAAGCACAAGCGCCGTTGCCATGGACACCACCGCCATCCTGAGCAATGTGATCACCGAAAGACGCGCTTCCAGCGTGGCCAACTGCAGGTGGTCCTGCGCCAGTTCGCGAAACTCGTGGACCAGCCGATTCATGCTTGCCTCCAGTGGTCTGGATGACGGCGAGGACTGGGTCCCCGCCGCACCAGACGCCTCGTCTGAGGTATTCATGAATTCGGTTGTTTATCCTGGCGCGAGGACAGCAAGCGACTCAGTACATAGCCTGTTGTGACCGCAAGGCCCAACGTAATCAGAGGGTGGTCGCGCATATAGCTGCTACTCGCAGTGATCATTTCGTCACGCTTGACGCCTGCCCGCTCCATGGCTTCGACGGCATGATCGGCCATTTCGTCTGCGTTCTTCACGGCCCTATGAGCACCTTCAGCCGCACTGTCAATCGTTGGGTGAGCAGCTTCGGAGGCCGCATCAATGCCTGCATGAGCACTTCTGGCAATGCGATCTTTGGTTCCATCGCTCTCCTGACTACCCGTGGGCGTGGGACGAGAGCCATTGGCCGAAGTCTGTTCTTTCTTCATCATGGTATTTCTCCTGGCTGCTCTGCAGCCTGAAAGCAAACCCCAAAGTCCGTGATGGCAGGGAATCACTCAAACCATCAACGGGATGCAAACAGACGGTAGCAAACTATAAAGTGCCTGTTGGTGCGGTGTACCGCTTAGCCGGATCGCAACCGGAGAATCACTTCGCCATCATGCCAGCGGCCTGCAACTACTCGGGCCGGTGTGCCGACAGTGAGTCATCAGGCGCCTCTTTCCGATCCTCCAGGCCATAGTCCCGCACCACCGCTGCGACGCGCAGGCGATAATCAGCGAAGACTCGGTTGCGGCCTGTTCGCTGTGCAGACCGATGAACCTGGAGGTTGCGCCACTGTTGCACGGCCTCTTCATCCCGCCAGAATGACAATGACAGGAACTTGCCGGGGTGGGTCAGGCTCTCGAAGCGCTCGACCGACAGGAACCCGTCGACCTCTTCCAGGTGATCCTTCAAGGCAGCAGCAATGTCGAAGTAGTCCTTGCTGTGCTCCGGGTGCGGTATGGCTTCAAAGATTACTGCTATCATGGGAAAACTCCTGTTGGCTGAGGTGTTGACCCTACACTTCGCCACACCCGATTGATTCGATCAGGACCGAACCATGAGTGAAGGGCCGAACATTGTGCGCATTGCTGCGCTTATTGGAGACAACGCCCGGGCCGAGGCGCTTTCTGCGCTGATGTCTGGCCGTGCCCTGACCGCGACCGAGCTGGCAGACGCAGCCAGCGTAACAAGGCAGACCATGAGCTCTCACCTGCAAAAGCTGCTGGAGGCAGGGTTGCTCAAGGTCAGCCAGCAGGGGCGCCATCGATATTTTCGCCTGGCGGGCGCTGATGTTGCGTACCTGATAGAGTCGATGATGGGCGTCGCCTTTCACACAACGACTCAGCACCCTCGTACCGGCCCGCGGGACCCGGCGCTGCGCAAGGCCCGTATCTGTTATGACCACCTGGCCGGTGAAATGGGCGTTTATGTGTACCAGCAGATGCTGGAGTACGGCCTGCTGCTGCAGAAAGACGGCGCATTGTCGATCACGGACCAGGGGCGGGAGTGGTTCCGGCAACTCGGTATTGATGCCGATGAGGTCGCGCAGTCAAGACGCTCATTCTGCAGAGCCTGCCTTGACTGGAGCGAACGCAAGGATCATCTGGCAGGTGCGCTGGGCGCTGCACTGCTGTCACGCATACTTGAACTCGGCTGGGCGCGGCGGGTGGAGGACTCCCGGGCCATAGAGTTTTCGGCTCAGGGCGAGGCGTCCTTGCGCGGGTTGATGCGCCTGCGGTGTACTGAGTAGCCGCCCCGCATCGCAACAAGGAGAGCAACACCATGCCTGATGAGACCACCATGCGCAGCAAGCGCTGGGCCGAATACTACCGGCATCATGAAAGGCGTCCGGTCTCGCCACTGCTCAAGCGTGCCATGACGCATTTGCCGGCACAGCCGCAGCCGCGACAGGCCGTTGACCTCGGCTGTGGCAGTGGTTCGGAAACCCGCTTCCTGCTTGAGGCCGGATGGGACGTGTTCGCGGTAGACCAGGAACCCGGGGCCATAGAGCGGGTTCGAAATCTTCAGCCTGCGGACAGCACCGCGCGCCTGGAAACCAAAGTCAGCTCATTTGAAGCGCTCGACACCCTGCCTGAATCAATGCTCATTCACGCCGGGCTGAGCCTGCCCTTCTGTCACCCACGGAGCTTCCCTGAGCTCTGGAGACTGATTCTCTCCGCACTCGGGCCTGGCGGTGTGTTTGTGGGCCATCTGTTCGGTGACCGGGATGGCTGGTCCGCCAACCCCAACCTGACCTTCCACACCGCCGAGGAAGTGGCAGAGCTGCTGACAGACCTGAACATTCACTACCTGCATGAAGTGGATGAGGACGGTAGCAGCATGCAGGGGCCCAAGCATTGGCACCGTTTCGACATTGTTGCCACTTCTATTCAGGCTGAGGTCAAGTAAACGCATGCATTCCCCTGCTCTCAAAGCCACCGCCTGGATGGGCGGCACCCTGGTCTCTTTCGCGGCCATGGCAATTGCCGCGCGTGAGCTTTCGGCTGATCTCGGCACCTTTCAGATTCTGGCCGTCCGCAGCCTGATCGGCCTGCTGCTTGTCTCCGCCATTCTGAGCCGGGTGGGTTGGCAGCAGTTGTCGCTGCAGAACATCAAGCTTCATCTGATTCGGAACCTGGCGCACTTTTGCGGTCAGTTCGGGTGGTTCTATGCGATTGCGTTTATTCCCCTGGCGGCTGTGTTCGCCATCGAGTTCACCGTGCCCATCTGGACCGCGATATTTGCCACGATCCTGCTTTCCGAGCGCATCACCAGGGCAAGAGTTCTGGCCATTCTGTTTGGGATTGTCGGTGTGCTGGTGATCCTGCGACCGGGATTGGACGTCGTTCATCCCGCCGCATTGGCCATACTGGGAGGTGCCGTGGCTTATGGGCTGTCTCACACGCTCACCAAGAAGCTTTCCGGCAGTGACAGCACCCTGTGCATCCTGTTTTTCATGATGCTGATTCAGCTACCGCTCGGGTTTGTGCCAGCAGCCTTTGACTGGGTGCCTCTCACGGCTGCCCATTGGCCGTGGGTGGTCGGCGTGGGCATCACCGGGCTTACCGCCCACTATTGCATGGTGCGAGCTCTGTCACTAGCCGATGCAACCCTGGTGGTGCCAATGGATTTTCTACGCCTGCCACTGATCGCCCTGGTGGGCTATGCACTCTATGATGAGCACCTGGACGGTTTCCTGGCTTTGGGCGCAGCATTGATTCTTGCCGGCAATCTGATCAACCTGATGCGAGAGCGCAGGAAAGTGCCGGACCACCAATAAATGAGAACATGACAATGACCCTGAGCCTGGACGCTCTGCTCGACGAACTGATTGAACGCAAGGATGTTCACTCCGCCGTCATGTCCGTCACCTCCGGCGACGGGTCATTCCAGTGGGCCGGCGCCCGGGGTGTGATGTCACCGGGCGGCCCGCCGGTGACAGAGACCACACCCTGGTTCATCGCCAGCATTACCAAACTGTTCATTGCCGCCACCGTGCTGCGGCTGGTGGAGAACGGTGAACTGGCCTTGCAGGACCGCTTGGTTGACCGGCTCGACACCGCCCTCACCCACCGGCTTCACGTGCTCGACGGACAGGACCACACAGACCAGATCACCCTCAAACACCTGCTGGGCCATGCCTCCGGGCTCCCCGACTTCATTGAAGACTACCCGAAACAGGGCCCCGACCGGCGCAGCCTGGTCGAAACACTGCTGGCAGAAGGCGACCGAGCCTGGACGCTGGCAGAGACTACCCATTGGGTACGCGAACGACTCACACCGCATTTTGTACCCCAACCGCTGAGCGACCCCCGTGCCCGCATCCGGTATTCCGATACCAACTATCAACTGCTCATAGGCATCATCGAAACCTGCCGAGGCGCCCCCTTCTTTCAGGTGTTGGATGAACTGATCCTGCGCCCCCTGAGCCTCAACAACACCTGGCTGTCCGGTCGCTATCCCAGCAGCCCCAACAACCGCGAAGCCGAGCCCCAGGTCCCCGCACTCTACGCCGGTGCAGACGTGGTGCAGCTACCCAACTTTCTTGCCGACATCGGCGACCTGAATTCCACCTGCGACGACCTCACCCGGTTTCTGAAAGGCCTGGTGAACGGCGGCCTGTTTCAAAACCCAGACACCTGGCACCAGATGCAGGCCCACGCCCGAACCTTTTCCTTCCCGCGCGACCGCGCCGCCCTGCGCCAACCCGGCTGGCCCATCCAATACGGCCTCGGCGTCATGCGATTCCAACTGCCCCGCCTGTTCACCCCCTTCCGGCCCATGCCACGGGTCGAAGGCCACACCGGCTCAACCGGCACCTGGCTCTTCCACGCCCCGAAGCTGGACCTTTACCTCACCGGCGCCGTCAACCAGGTCACCGCCGGGGCCGTGCCGTTCAAAGTCGTGCCCAGAATTCTCAAGGTGTTCAATGCAACACTTGCAAAATCAGGCCATGGCGGCTAAACCTAAGGCTAGGCCTGTAGCAAAGGGATGCACCGCAACCACAGCCGCAGGGATTGGCAAGCCACTTCACCCGGCCGGGCGGAAGCGTGTCCGAAACGCCAACAACAAAGACCAGGCAATTGAACCGCCCCAAGGAACATAAGTTAATCATCAAGACCTCCCCGCATACCGACATCGCCGGATAGTAAATGTATGTCTGACAATCAGAACCCCGAACAACACGCGCGTGAATGCATCGACTACCAGATTCTGTCTCACGGCGGGGTGGTAAAACGGTTGAGAGAGTTGAATCGGCGACAGCGCGTGGGGTGACCAATGACTCTGACCCCATTGATTTAAGAAAACTTGGGGTGTGAGACCAAAAAAAACTGATAATTTTAATCATGGAAAAAACCATGACGGGGTTTGTTTGGCTCATTGACACGGGCTTCCTAATGGGTGACCCCATTGATTGGCAACCGAAGCCCGATAGTGTGTGCCCAGCTTACTGCTTAACAGAAATGTGTCCGATTAGCGAACGAAGACCACAATCCACTGTATGCGGGCTTAGGCGTCAGGGAAGCTTTCTTACACTTTCGATCGCTGAAAAACTATAATCGTCGACGCCTAAACTGGAGTGCATAGATGGTTGAAGTACAGAATCTTGATTGTCAGCAGCCTGTTGGGGAGGTTGTTGACTTATTTTGTGGTGTCGGTGCGCTGAGCCATGGCTTAAAGCGAGCGGGCCTGAGAATTCTTGCTGGTTACGATGTGGATGCACGCTGTAAGTACGCATTCGAAACAAATAACGCTGCGAGTTTTTATGCTCGTGACGTAGCGAAGTTGACTGCTTCCGAACTACGAAGTCATTTTAGCGGGAGATTGCCATCAGTACTGGCTGGATGCGCACCTTGTCAGCCTTTCTCATCATACAAGCAGCGTTACGCAGAGGACCCACAGTGGGGTTTGGTGAATAAATTTGCCGAGCTAGCGGTTGAAGTTCAACCAGATTACTTAACGATGGAGAATGTTCCTGCACTCCTTCGCTACAAGCATGGCACCGTGTTCGAGAAGTTTTGCCTAACGCTCCGGGAAGCTGGATATACGATCGAATGGACAGTAGCCAAGTGTGAGGAGTTTGGCGTTCCGCAGAGGCGCAGACGCCTTGTGGTACTTGCCTCAAAATCAGGAAAGGTCTGTCCGTTAGCTCCAACGCATTCTAACGTTGTAACCGTACGCGAAGCTATTTCAGGCCTTCGGTGCATCAATGCGGGTGCCTCCGACCCAGATGACCCCCTTCACGCAGCATCTTCCCTTTCAGAAATAAATTTGCGCCGTATTAGGGCATCTACCGCTGGGGGCACTTGGCGTGATTGGCCAGAAGACTTACGAGCTGCTTGCCACCGCAGGCCTGCGGGGAAAACATATTCAGGAGTGTACGCAAGGATGTCATGGGAAGAGCCTGCTCCCACTATGACCACACAATGCTACGGCTATGGAAATGGGAGGTTCGGGCATCCCGAGCAGGATCGCGCTATCTCCCTAAGGGAAGCTGCAATTTTGCAGTCCTTTCCAGGCGATTATGAATTTCTTCCGGCAAGTGAACGGCATTCATTTGTTGAAGTTGGTCGATGGATTGGCAACGCGGTCCCAGTTAAGCTAGCTGAAGCCATAGGAATTTCGATCCTTCAGTCTCTGTCAGCGAGGATTGACAATCATGCCCGATAACCAGAATTTCAATTTTGAAATTTCGTTGAGCGTACTAAATCACCTCGGTCGGAATCTGTATCGAAACTTCATTACGGTATTAGGTGAGGCAATATCCAATGCCTGGGACGCGGATGCCAAAAATGTTTGGATAAATATAAATCGCGAAAGCTCCACGTTTTCAATTCGAGATGATGGGGTTGGCATGGACTCTGATGACTTTCAGAACAAATTCCTTAAGATCGGATATTCGAAGAGAAAAGATGGAGGAATGAAGTCTGCCTCAGGGCGACCATTCATTGGTGCCAAAGGGATAGGCAAGTTGGCGTTACTGTCTTGCGCCGAACGAATCTCCGTATTCTCGCGAAAGCAAGGACTAGAGTATGTCGGCGGACTAATTAATAACTCAGACCTAGATCGCGCTATCCAGAGTGATTTAACACCAGAAAAGTACCCGTTGGAGGGGTTGAACTTTGACTTGATTTCTGATTTGATCGACCAACATCCTCAAGGGACAATAGTGATCTTTGAAGATACAAAAGAGCAAATTCGAAACTCTATTGCGCATATAAAGAAAATGTTGGCACTTAGTTTTCGATTCACACTTATCGATAAAGAGTTTTCGATCTTCGTTAATGATGAACAAGTTTCAATTAACGACCTGAAAGATCTTGTTCAAAAAACTGAGTTTTTATGGGACATAAATAATTGTCAGGATAGTTTTTTAAATGCATTAGGAAATTTGAAGCACGACAAAATTGAACTAACAACTGCACTCGACATCAAGGGTTTTGTCGCGTCAGTGGAGTTACCGCGCCATTTGAAAATTACCGGAACTGAAGAACGTGCCACGATTGATTTGTTCGTGAACGGCCGTTTGAGGGAAAAAAACCTAATCAAACATATTCCTACTCAACGTATCGTCGAAAGTTACATCTATGGTCAGATCCACTTCGACTCAATGGATTCCGAGGGGAAGGATCCGTTCACTAGCAGCCGAGAGGGCGTAGTTGAAGACGATGCGAATTTTCAAGCCTTATTGGATTATTTGAAGAGAGATGCTCTGCTGAGAATATTCGACGACTGGGACAAGTATCGCTTGAGGCGTGGCGAGGAAGGTGACGTTGAAAACGAACGGAAGACTAAAAAACAACGTAAGGCTCGTGACCTATATACTGCAACGCAGGACGAGTATCGGCCAGAGAAGGACGCACCAGCGAAGGATCAAGTGGATGCTTGGTTGGATGAACTTCGTGATGATGCAGAATTCAATGTTTCAGCCTACGTGGACTGTTTTCTCTCCGAAAACCTAGTGCGGAAGTACCTTGAGGACAAACGCGTCCCACTGAAACCAAATATTGAGAAGACTGCTCAGGAATGGAGGGATAGAGAAGCAAACCGCAAAGGCGAGGCGAACATCAGCTTTTCAATTCGTAAAGGTAACAACGACCTCAGCTATCTTGGTATGGACGATTTGGCTTTTAGTGTGGAGAGGAAGAAAGACGGGGGTAAGAGCCAGTCTCTTTGGACTGATGCCGTGTCATACCGCCCCGTCAGAAATGTAGTGGGCCACACTGGCCTCCTAACCGAAAACGGTAAAGCGCATCTCTCTTTGGCTTACGAAAACATTAAGGCGCGAGTGAAAAAACTTGTGTCCGGTATCGACAAAGGTTGACACACAGCCTACTTCCTTCAGGACCGACTAATTTGTCAGATATAAGATTATCAATTTCCGCAGCCACTCGAATTTGGCAGAATATTCAGGGTATTAGGCCTGATGTGAGGTGTAAATGGACTTAAATGACATTGAAGAGCAAGTCCGCTGCTATCGAGAAGAGCTGTACGCTGGTATTGAAATACCTGAGCCTGCAATGAAACTCAATATGGCAGCGCGTAGCGGTGATAAGCTGCGACAATTCAAGTATCTGCATCAAATGTGTACCTTGCATGGTGAGAATTTCGTAGCGGCAAACCAGATAAAGACCGTTGCACTGGTGGACGGATACCTTGAGAACGCTAGATTGAACTCTTCTCTAGGAATGTACCTATTTACCAGGTCATTACTGGAACTCGCAGCATTTCTTCATGATGTTACTGACCGCTTGACTTCAATCACAAAGGAACCGGAAGAGAAGTGGAGACCCAAGGGAGAACAATTTTTCGGTATCATTATGCGCGCCCGGTTCGGCACATCAAATAAAGAACTTGCAAAGCAATTAAAGACAACGGGAACGTCGAAAAAGCACCTTGAGCCTTTCAATGTCATGCAGTCACTTACCAAACTGGTTGCTAGCACAGAAGGAAAAAACCTAGTCGGAAAGTACGACCAGCTTTGTGATTACGTTCATCACAACCTGTCGAGTCACTACACATCCAGTCCTGGCTCTCGTAGAGGAAACCTGGCGCGTTCCGAAAGAGGCGGCACCATATTATTAATGAAGAATTCTGGGATTACGCAGTACAAATATCCAACTCCTAATAAGGCAAAGAAGGCCCAGTCTGAAACAATTGAGATCATAGATGTTTCGCTCCGAATCTGTATTCGTGAAATAAACCAGTTACCTCGCTCACCCTATGGAGCAAAGCAACTCAAAGAAATGACCGGTTCAAGCGTAGGGTTAACTCTACTACCCGCTAGGGTGTATATACCTGGGAGCCAATGAAGTGTTGTCAGACAGTTTGGACATACCCTAATACTTACTTGAGCAATTTATGGAAGAGCTCGACGTACCTCCGCTGGTACAACGAGAAGCGAATTAAAATATCGCTGGGTGGCTTGAGCCCCCTTGAGTATCGAGTTAGCTTGGGTTTTGCAGCATGAACCTGTCCAAGAAAAGATCCGCACCCCCAAAGCGGACAATCTAAGTTGGTGTTGACAACGGAAAGAGATCCGCAAGCTGGAAGCGGACCCTCTCTGTCAACCTAGTTGTCCAGTTGGCGGGCAATGGCCCGCTTGGGTGTGCCCTTGCGGGCCAGGGTCTTGATAGTCATACGTACCTCCAAGTGAGTGGTCATCGGTACGCCGCTCCCCGCAATGGACAGGAGAGCAGCGTAGACAATCACCCCGGGGTGCGTAAATCTGGGTGTCGCCTTACAAGCAGATTAACGTGGCGCTCTACACTATTATCCGCGTAGGCCAGAAATGGCGCTATCTGTCGGTGGTAATGGATCGGTTCACACGGCGCATTGTCAGTTGGAAACTGAGCCATGAAAAAACAGCCATAGTGACGCGTGTGGCGCTGCGCCCGGCACTGGACAGAGGAAGCCAGCACCGGGGCTGATCTTCCATACAGATCGGGGTGCTGAGTATGGCTGTACACGGCAGTCAGCAATTACCTCGATGGCTTCTACAGCCCGCAATGCCTGCCCCTGGTATCGGCTACCGAAGGACGATAGAGTACGAGCAGGCCGTTGCTTAACAGAAATGTGTCCGATTTATCTGGGCGACACCCCTATACAGCACTACTACTAAATAATAGAGGCTACCAGTAGCGGTGACATTAAAGTATCCCAAAATATAATTATTCGATAATGTTTACTAAAGTAAAGGAATAGCAGATGAAAAATCAAAACTCTTTAGCTTTCCCAGTATCTAAGGACACTCGTGATGCTGCTGAGAACCAAATACGTGAGCAGCAAAAAGAAACCAGATACGACATTAGAGATTTCACCATCGAATATATTATACAAAAATTTCAAGATGGACTATTTTTTGTGCCAAAATACCAAAGAGAGTTCATTTGGCCACAAAATCATAAAGAGCGATTCATTGAGTCAATTATTCTGGGGCTTCCTGTACCTATGATGTTTCTAGCCGACTTAGATGACGGTAGACTAGAAATAGTAGACGGAGCACAACGTATTCAAACGCTTGAGGAGTTCAGGAACAGCGACCTGAAACTTAAAGACCTCAAAATACTAGATAGCTTAAAAGGCTTTACATATGAAGACTTGCCTGAGTCTCAACAACGAAAATTTGACACTAAGGCGTTGAGGATAGTTGTCTTAGAAGATGCGACATCAGCAAACAGAAGGAAAGAAATATTCAATAGAATTAACACGGGTTCCGTAAAAGCAAAACCCTCTGAGGTTCGGCGCGGCGACTTTGAGTCTCCATTTATGCAATTTGTGATTCGTTGTGCTAGTGATGCCATGTTCAGGAAGACATGCCCGGTATCAAAGTCTCTAGTGAGTCGCAGAGAACCAGAGGAACTTGTGTTAAGATTCTTCGCATACTCAGATCGATACAAAGTATTTAAACACGATGTATATAAGTTTCTTGATAAATACACTGAAGATCTCCGGGATAACTTCGACAAAGATAAAATGGAAAGCGAATTCAATCAAACAATGCACTTTGTGAACCGGCACTTCCCTAATGGGTTCGCTAAAACAAAAAACTCCTCTAGCACTCCGAGAGTTAGGTTTGAGGCTATTGCTGTCGGCACGAACCTCGCGTTGCGGCAAAATCCCAATTTAACGCCAGGATCACTCTCTTGGCTTGATTCAGAGGAATTTCAATTCCACACAACTACTCATGCCAGCAATTCAGCCCCGAAACTAAAAAAACGCGTTGAGTTCGTTAGAGATATGCTGTTAGGTAAATAAGATGGAAATTATTAGAGAAGAGTTTGAGGAGCGGGCAAACGAAGTTAAAG
This sequence comes from Natronospirillum operosum, assembly GCF_004768465.1. GTDB lineage: Bacteria > Pseudomonadota > Gammaproteobacteria > Pseudomonadales > Natronospirillaceae > Natronospirillum > Natronospirillum operosum. The sequence goes on along the minus strand of NZ_SRMF01000004.1, from coordinate 141,834 downwards.
AATATTTAAATGCCATCTATAAAATGGAGAACGAGGACTATAGTTTTTACAGAACTGGAAGCAGAAATTCTGTAAAAATTAAAATGGGGAATGATTTACCAAAAGTAATGAAAGCTACTTTCTTCTTGTTATTATACAACCTAATTGAATCAACAATTCGATCATCTTTTAAAGAGCTTTATGATTGCATACAAAATGAAAATAAAGTGATTTCGGAATTCAAAGACGAATATAAATTAATTTGGATAATGCAATCTTTTAAAGGGAAAGATCCTGTTTCCTCAAATCAATCAACTTATCGTAACCTAATCTCAGACATGGTTTCTGACATACTTAATAGTCAGCCGTTAAGTCTGTCTATTGACTCCCTCCCGATTTCTGGTAACTTAGACGCCAGAAAAACTAGGGAGCTTTTAAAAAAACATGGCATTAGCGAGAAAGTACACTATAAAGCAAATGGTGGGTCTCAGCTGTTGACTATCAAAGAGAAGAGAAATGCGTTAGCCCACGGGCATATTTCTTTCGCGGAATGCGGCAGGGAATATACGCACGAAGATTTAGCCTCACTTAGAAAAGAAACTGTTGTTTTTTTAAGAAGTGTAATTCGTAATATCGACAAATATATAAAAAACTCAGGCTATGTCGCATAAACGATTAAACAGTTTTACGAGTCCTTTAGAGGCTGTTAAAAGGCCATTTAATCTACCGGTTGGTGGCACCCGGGATCTAAAAGTAGTAGACCTGTTCTGTGGTGCAGGGGGAATGACGGCGGGAGCCACTATGGCAGCATCTGAGCTGGGGCTTAACATGGAGATTACGCTGGCTGCAGATTCAAATACAGATGCACTCTCAGCATATCAATCTAACTTTAGTGAGGTTATAAATAATTTTTTAGGCACCGACCTTTCTAGTGTTTTTTCGCCCCTAGGAAATGCATTATCCCCAACCGAATCAAAAATTGCTGATACAGCTGGCCATGTTGACATGCTAATGGCAGGCCCTCCCTGCCAAGGGCATTCTAGCTTAAATAATTCAACTAGACGACTCGACCCGAGAAATGAGTTATATTTCGTAGTTCCAAGAGCTGTTGAGATTTTAAAGCCTAGTTTTGTAATTATTGAGAATGTGCCCGAAATAGTACACTCTAAAGAGAAAGTTGTCCAAAAGACAAAAAACTTCTTAGACTCAATAGGATACTACAATACTGAAATTGTTATTTCATTTGATAAAATCGGAATACCCCAAAAACGAAAACGCCATATTCTTTTGGCTAGCAAGAATTCCATGTTTACGGAGATAACTGATTCATCATTCAAACCTCAAAACGATAATACTTTATCTGCATGGCTTAAAGATATAAAAATATACGATGACTCAATATTAGACAGAACTACAAAAATTAGCGATGACAATCAAACTAGGATTGATTATTTATTTGCTAATGACTTGTATGATCTACCTAACGAGATGCGCCCACCATGCCACAGGGATAAGAAGCATAGCTATAAGTCTGTATATGGCCGACTCAGATGGGATCAGCCGGCTCAGACTATTACATCAGGATTCGGTTCTATGGGACAAGGCAGATATATTCACCCGAGTGAGAGGCGACCTATTACAGCAAGAGAAGCAATGCGGATTCAAGGTTTTCCAGACTGGTACAATTTTGACGCTGTAGATTCTATCACCTCTATCCGCAAACTCATCGCGAATGCTGTCCCCCCTATACTTACTTATTCTATATTAATGTACATAGATCAATTAATTCATTCTAATCCCACTAAAATAATCGAAAGTAATGAATTAAATAAGGAGCTTTCTTAGCCAATGTATGACGCTTGAGCGGAAATACTGTATCTTATTAAATGTATACACCTCACTCCCACAACTCCCCCAAATACCGTCCGGTATAAGACTTTTTCCGCTTAGTCAGCGCCTTCGGCGTACCCTGCGCTATCACCTTCCCGCCTGCTGATCCTCCTTCCGGTCCCATATCAATCACCCAGTCCGCTTCGGCGATGACGTCGAGGTTGTGTTCGATCACCAAGACGGAGTTGCCGGCGTCGACCAGTCTGTGGAGGACGTGCAGCAGTTTGTCCACGTCGGCCATGTGCAGGCCGACGGTGGGTTCGTCGAGGACGTAGAGGTTGTGTTGTGAACGTCGTCCCTTGTTGTCTTCCGGGGTCATATTGGCCTTGCTGAGCTCTGCCACCAGCTTGATGCGCTGGGCTTCGCCGCCGCTCAGGGTGGGGCTCTGCTGGCCGAGGGTCAGGTAGCCCAGGCCGACGTCCTGCAGCAGGCGCAGGGCGTGGTGTACCTTGGTGATGGGAGCGAAGAAATCCACGGCTTCGTCGATGTTCATGGCCAGCACTTCGCCGATGTGTTTGCCCTTGTACTGCACGCTGAGGGTTTCGTCGTTGAAGCGCCAGCCGTGGCAGACGTCACAGGGTACCCGCACGTCGGGCAGGAAGTTCATTTCGATCTTCTGTTCGCCCTGGCCGCCGCAGGCATCGCAGCGGCCGTCACCGGCATTGAACGAGAAGCGCACAGGCGTATAGCCGCGCAGGCGCGCATCGACCGTGCCGGCAAACAGTTTGCGGATGGTGTCCCAGATGCCGATATAGGTGGCCGGGCAGGAGCGCGGTGTTTTGCCGATGGGGGTCTGGTCCACTTCCAGCACGCGGTCGATGTTGTCCCAGCCGGTAATGTCTTTGGCGCCGTGCCAGACGGGCGCGCGTTTGCGCTTGTCGGCAATGGCCTGTTTCAGGTTCGGGTAGAGCACGCCGCGAATCAACGTACTCTTGCCGCTGCCGCTGACGCCGCTGATGGCCACCAGTTGGCGCAGGGGTATCTTGGCATTGAGGTTGCGCAGATTGTTCTGCGTGGCGCCCTGGATGTGCAGGCTTTCCGGTTCCCAAAGAGTGCGCATCTCGGTATTGCGCAGGTCCGGCATGGGGTGGCGCAGGGGTTCGGACAGCATACGCCCGGTGAGTGAGCGCTCGCTGTGCAGGATCTGTTCGAGGGAGCCAAACGCCACCACTTCACCGCCGTTAACACCGGCACGGGGGCCCATGTCGATGACATGATCCGCCTCACGGATGGTGTCTTCATCGTGTTCCACCACAATGACGGTGTTCCCCTGCTGCTGGAGTTCACGCAGGGTCTCGATCAGCCGGCGGTTGTCGCGCGTGTGCAGGCCTATCGTGGGCTCGTCCAGCACATAGGCGACACCCTGCAGACTGGAGCCCAGTTGCGCGGCCAGACGAATGCGCTGGGCTTCGCCGCCGCTCAATGTGGGCGCGGCCCGATCCAGGCTCAGATAATCAAGGCCAACCTTCTGCAAGAAGCTCAGCCGGTTTTTCATTTCAGAGAGCAGGTCGCGGGCGATAGCCGCTTCGTGGGTCTGCAGTTCCAGGGCTTCGCACCACTGCTCGGCGGCATCCACGGGCATGGCGGACAGTTCGGCAATGGACCGTCCGCGAAACCGCACCGCCAATGCCGTGGGGTTGAGCCGTTGGCCGTCACAGGTCTTGCAGGTGGTCTCTGTCCCACCTGATTTGCCGTCTTCCTCGGCGGGTTGCCAGGCGCCTTCTTCGCCTGTCTGCTCCTCGTCAAAACCCTTGATGGCCTGCCCTGTGCCATAACAGCTGTGACACCAGCCATGCTTGGAGTTGTAGGAAAACAGGCGCGGGTCCAGTTCGTCGAAGCCGCGACCACAGCCAGGGCAGGCCCGTTCGGTGGAAAACAGGCGCTCACCGGTTGGGTCATCCACGGGTGCCACCATCACGATGCCGTTGCCCAGCTTCAGAGCCTGTTCCAGTCCTGCCTTCAGTGCCTGCTCGTTTTCCGGCTGCACGGTGAGTTCGGCCACCGGCAGTTCGATATTGTGTTCCTTGTAGCGGTCCAGCACCGGCCAGTCTGCCGTGGGCTGCCAGTTGCCGTCCACGCGCAGGCGCTCATAGCCGCGGGTGGCCGCCCATTCGGCCAGTTCCCGGTAGATGCCCTTGCGCGCCACCACCATGGGCGCCAGCAGAGTCACCGTCTGATGTCGGTAGTCGGTGTGCAAACGCGCCAGAATGGCCTCCGGCGTCTGCGGTTCAATCGGCACGTTGCAATCCGGGCAGTGCTGGGTGCCCAGCTTGACGTACAGCAGGCGCAGATAATGATGAATCTCGGTCAGGGTACCCAGGGTACTCTTGCGGCCGCCGCGGCTGGTACGCTGCTCGATGGCCACGGCAGGCGGAATACCGTAGATGGCATCCACATCCGGGCGCGCCGAGGGCTGCACGAATTGGCGTGCATAGGCATTGAGCGATTCCAGATAACGCCGCTGACCTTCGCCGAAGATCAGGTCAAAGGCCAGGGTGCTCTTGCCACTGCCGCTGACACCGGAGATGACGGTGAGCTGGTTGCGGGGAATGGTGACGTCTATGTTCTTCAGGTTGTGTTCCCGGGCATGGTGAACACTGATGACGGGGTTGGGCTGGTACGTCGCCCTGGCCTCTGCGACGGCCTGGGGCTGGTACCCGCCGGCCAGTGTGGTCTCGTAGTCGCGCAGCGCCTGGGCGGTATAGCCGCTCTCCCCGGCCATCAACTGGGCCGGGGTGCCTGCACCCAGCAGTTCCCCGCCGGCGTCGCCGCCTTCGGGGCCAATGTCGATCACCCAGTCGGCGGCGCGAATCACGTCGAGGTTGTGTTCGATCACCAGCAGTGAATGCCCGGCCGCCTGCAATTGGCGGAAGGCACCCATCAGGGTGGCGATGTCCGCGAAGTGCAGGCCGGTGGTGGGTTCGTCGAACAGGAACAGGATGTGTTCGTTGCCTTTTGCCTTTCCTTTGCCGCTTTTGGACTTGCTGGCGGTCTGCACCAGATGCCCGGCCAGTTTCAGACGCTGCGCCTCGCCACCACTGAGCGTGGGCACGGCCTGACCGAGCTGCACATAGTCCAGCCCCACGTCGGCCAGTGGCTGCAGGCTGCGCTGCACGGCGGGTTGGTCACGGAAGAAATCGAGCGCTTCGCTGACCGTCATGGCCAGTACATCGGCAATGGACACCACCCGCTGGCCGTCGTCGCCTTCCGGCAGGCGGATCTGCAGGATCTCGTCGCGAAAGCGGGTACCGTCGCAGTCCGGGCAGCGCAGGTAGACATCGCTCAGGAACTGCATTTCCACATGTTCGAAGCCGTTGCCCTGACAGGTGGGACAGCGTCCGTTGCCGGAGTTGAAGCTGAAGGTGCCCGGCGTGTAGCCGCGCTCCTTTGCCAGCGGAGCGGCCACAAACAGCTTGCGGATGGCGTCATAGGCACCGACATAGGTGGCCGGGGTCGAGCGGGTGGTCTTGCCGATGGGGCTCTGGTCGACCATGACGACGCGGTCGATCTGCTCCAGACCGTCGATGCGCTCATGGGCGCCGGGCGCTTCGGTCTGCTCGCCCAGATGGCGCAGTATGGCCGGATAGAGCACCTGGCGCATCAGGGTGGATTTGCCGGAGCCGCTGACGCCGGTGAGGCACACCAATTGCCCGAGCGGCAGGTGCACGTCGATGTTTTTCAGGTTGTGTTCGCGGGCGCCGTGGATTTCAATGGCTGGCGTTCTCTGGGGCTGAGAGGCCTGTTCGGGACTCGCCGTAAACCCATCCATGGGGGCTCGGGCACAGCGTCCATGCTGTGCACGGTCCCTCGCAGGCCTCTCAGTCCCAGACGTGTCACCACCTGAGGCAACCTCGGATCCGCTTCCCTGCGGCAGACGGCTCCGAGCCAGAACTCCCGGATTCGCCTCCGGCCCCGAAATGCGCCTCCCGGTTACCTGTTCAGAGCCGTTCAGGTAACGGGCGGTGAGGTTGTGGTGGTGTTGCAGCAGGTCGCCCGGCGTGCCGAAGAATTCGATATGGCCACCTTGCCGGCCAGGGCCGGGCCCAATGTCCAGAATGCGATCGGCGGCAAGGATCACCTGTGGGTCATGCTCCACCACCAGCAGCGAATTGCCGGCATCGCGCAACCGGTGCAGGACCTTGACCAGGCGATTGATATCGCGCGGGTGCAGGCCGGTGCTGGGCTCGTCCAGCACGAACAGGGTATTCACCAGTGAGGTGCCAAGCGCCGTGGTCAGGTTGATGCGCTGCACCTCACCGCCGCTCAGTGTGCGTGACTGGCGATCCAGCGTCAGATAGTCGAGCCCGACTTCACACAGATAGCCCAGCCGGGCGCGTATTTCCTCCAGTAGCAGTTGCGTCGGCTCATCGGCATCTGTCTCGCCCAGCGTCTGAAAGAAGTCGGCGCAGCGGCCCAGAGGCAGCCGCATGATGTCGGCGATATTGAGGCCGTTCAACCGGTCAAACTGGGTCTGCTCCAGGGTGTTGCCCTGCGGTACAAAGCGCGGGCGGTCGCCCAGAGCGGTTTCCGCAGCCTGATGGTCACCCACCCGCCACCAGAGCGCGGTCGGCTTGAGCCGCGCACCGCCACAGGCCTGACAGGGGGTGTAGGAGCGATACTTGGACAGCAGCACCCGGATGTGCATCTTGTAGGCTTTGCTTTCCAGCCAGTCGAAGAACTCCTGAACGCCGTACCAGACGCCCTCGTCCCAGTCGCCTTCGCCCTGAATCACCCACTCTTGCTGCGCCTCGGTCAGCTCGGCCCAGGGCACATCCACCGGCACGCCGCTCTTGCGTGCATAGCGGATCAGATCACGCTGTACTTCTTCATAGGACGGCGTCTGAATCGGCTTGATGGCGCCTTCCTGCAGGCTCTTGCTGATATCCGGAATCACCAGGCCGTAATCGACGCCTATGATGCGGCCAAAGCCTCGGCAGGTCTCGCAGGCGCCGATCGGCGAGTTGAAGGAGAACTGGCTCGGGCTGGGGTCCGGGTAGTCGATATCACAGTGCGCACAATGGTGATGGCTGGAAAAGCGGGCCGGCATGCCGGTGTTGCGCTCTTCATCCATCGGGTAGACCAGCACATGCCCCTTGCCATAGTGCAGCGCGGTTTCCACGGCTTCGGTCAACCGCCCCCGATTCTCCTCGCTCAGGCGCAGTCGGTCCTGCACCACCTCCACTCGGCGGCCATCGCGCCTGTGCATGCGTGCATAGCCCTGCTGGTTGAGCAGTTTCAGCACTTCATCGTCACCGAGGTCTTCCGGCACATGGACCGGCATGCACACCATCAGGCGCTGGTCCTCGGGCCAGTCAGCATACAGGCTGGCCACCACGGACTGCGCCGAGTCACACACCACCTCACGGCCGCAGCCCTGGCAATACAACTGCGCCAGCCGGGCGAACAACAGCTTCAGGTAGTCGTTCAGTTCGGTCATGGTGCCCACGGTGGAGCGCGAGGTGCGTACCGTGTTGCTCTGCTCGATGGCGATGGCCGGCGGGATGCCGTCGATGCTGTCCACCGCCGGCTTGTCCATGCGGTCGAGAAACTGCCGGGCATAGGCCGAGAAGGTCTCGACATAGCGGCGCTGACCTTCGGCATAGATGGTATCGAACGCCAGTGACGACTTGCCCGACCCGCTCACCCCGGTGACCACCACCATCTCTCCGAGGGGGATGTCCAGATCCAGATTGGCGAGGTTGTTCTGGCGAGCGCCGCGAATGCGGATGGCATCGAAGGTCATAGAGGTGCCGTCACTTCCGGTCAGTTGAAATCAAGGACCGCTAAATATACGGCAGTTGGGTCAGTTGGACCAACTTGCATCGAGCACAATGACCTTGATTAGATCGGCCTCAGTTCTGTTCAAAAGCTTTTCCAGCATGCGTTTCAGTTCCGCAGCGGATTTGGGTTTAGGCAGACCGCCCGGTGGCGGCCTGGTGGGCGTCTTGTTGAACCAGAACACCACGAACAACCCGCGTCCTCCCGACTCCGGAGTGATCGTATATTGAGCCATCAATTGCTGATGCATGGCCGTCCAGAGGTCGTCACTGCTCTCGAGCTTGACTTCCACCGGCAGCGAGAGGCTGTTGCGATAGCTGAGTTGTATGTCAGAACGCTTGTCATTCCGATGATCGCTTTCTGGGTCAACTCTGATGTCGAAGCTGTCCAGTTTGTCTTTGAGCAGGCTGATCAGCGTATCCCGGCACTCATTCTCAAGTCTTGGTGTCCGGTCCGACTTGCTGGGCCTGTCCCAGAAATGCTTGAAAATATCGGCTCTGCTGCTTCTCAAGTCCTCTGCAATCTGCTGCAACACGTCCAGCACCAGGTGCTGCAAGTCTTTCGCACTCTGCGGGCTCTGATTGTGCAGTACCTTTGACACTTGATGGATGTCGAGAAACCGGTATTCGTGATCGCGACGGGCCAACACCTGAGATTCCCTGGCACTGGCCAGCGAGAATTTCAGGGTGTCCGGCAGTTCAAGTTGTAGCAGTCTCTCAATTTCCTGCGTGCAGGCAGGGTCCGGATCAGATGAAAGGCGTGATATCAGCGCACGTGAAAAATCACCCAAACGGTGCTCAAGCGTTACCCATCCGCTTTCAAGTTCAAGGCTTTGTTGCGGAATCAACAACTCGATCAGTTGCCCAGTCAATTGGGGAGAAAAGGTGTGAAGAGTATCTTCTGTGGCTACCTTCTCCAGCACATCGGCAGTCGTTCTCAGGCGCTGAGTCGAATGCTTGAGTTCCTGCAGCAGTGTCTCCTCGTAACCCTCTGGATCTGCCCCCAGAGCGGCGACCAGCCAATAGGCTTTTTGACTGGCAAGCAGGCTCTTTTTGCTGAGCTTTTCTGCGGCAATGGTTCGCAAATCATCCGGTACCAGCTTCTGAGCGGCCCGAATAAAATGGGTCAGATGGTTCAACTGATGCCGTCTGGCACGCAGTGGGAACCTGCGCAGGAGGTCGGGCAGCGCGTATAGTGCAAGAGCCCTGTACTGGTCATCATGGTACAGCGCATAACTGCCGCTCAGATAGTCTTTGCCTGCCTTTAGCAAGGTAATGGCATAATCAATGTACACGCTGGCGGTGAGTTGCGGGCGACTGCTCAGGCAATGCGCCCACCAGTCGTGTCGACCTTCTCCACCGTCGACCAGATCAAAGGCGACCAGCGAGGCCAGTCGCTGATCCGGCAGTGCGTCAAAATCGTCCCGGTTGGTTTCCAACAGTATCTGCGCGCCGGTCAGTACCGCCAGGTCAAGGCGGTGCCTCTGATCGTTCGCTCGCAGATCGATTATCTTTTGTGCAGTGGGCAGCTCAACCTCTCTGACACAGGTGACAAACCCGGTCTGTGTGGCCTCAAAAAGCACGTCTCCCACATCACAATAGCTCTGAAACCGCTCCTGCGGCGTGTCCCCCGGTGTGTCATAGAAACGGCCATGCCACAGCTTTGCCAGTTGATCATAGACATGGGCTTCGGCTGTGCCATCGCGAATAGCCGGAATCAACGGCCGAACGGCCTGGGTGCGTTTTGACCGCAGTTCCTGGCGTCGATCATTTTCGCGCACCTGCCACTCCGCTTGCTGTGTTTGCAAAGAGGGGAGGTTGCAGACCAGAAGTGGCTTAAGCAGATGCGCCCGATCAGGGTGATTTTGCTGCCAGGTCAGTACCTGATCAAGCGTGAGAGTGATCGGGTTGTGTCCCGCATTGATCCCTTGGGCGAGATAATTGACACAGGCAACCGCAACGGACTCATCAGCGCTGGCAGCCACGGACAGCAGCCAGTCTGCCATATCATTGGGATGCCGTGCGTCATGCAGCCGCCCCTGATCCATTAGCCAGCGGTGACGTTCCTCGGCTCCGTCTTTCTCGACCACCCGGCGTACCATCGCCTTGACCCTTTCCGGTCGCGCACTGAGCCAGTCCCGAATCTGGTTGTGCATTTCGCGGTCGCGCCGCAACAGGCCATACTGATCAATACCGACGCCCAGCCACTGAAACAACCGATCGTCATCAATCTGATCCCCGTGGAATTGCAATGTTGTAACCAGCAGCCGGTCTGCCAGGTCGCGCGCTGCAGACAACTGATCTTCACCCTCGAACAGCTCAGGGCGTTTAACCAGTTGATCCAGTAATGCAGGCATGTCAGCTTCTGGCAGCTTGTCCCAAAGACTAAGCCGCCAAAAGCCCCAATAGGTACCGAGCAGATTACGCTGCTTGAGGGGATGAAAATAGTCCAGGAGATCAAGGGTGCGCAGATGATTCGGATAGACAAATTCCAGCAGATGACCCAACAGTTCATCATCTGCATCTTGCACCTGACCGGTGCCGACTGCCTGCAGCAGACCACTCACCTCATCAGGTGCACATTGTCCCAGCCAGGATTCCAGCGCCCGAATTCGGTTGATCTGCCAACAGCGCGCGTCCTGCACGATATTCAACAGGTTGCCCTTGAGCTCAGGCAGAGCCTTGGGGCGATGCATGAAGATGGTCAGTGCAATACTCAGTTCGGCCTGACTGGCTTCGGCATGTCGATAACCGGTTAGTAAACCCTGAAAATCTTCAAGCAACTCTGCCGTTGCCAGATCTCCAGAGGTCGGACTCTGCGCTAGCTGCCAGTGCAACTGGGGCAACCCCCGGGCCTTGTTAAACAGTGCCCGAAGCAAATAGCGCTGCGACGCTGCAGGGAGCAACTGAATATCGCCATAGAGGGCCACGGCGACTGGGTCTGCATCTGTCAATTTCTGGCACAAGTCAGCGTTCAAAGCAGCCAACCAGGCAGTCAACCCGCGCAACTCGGCCACCAGTCCGCCATCCGGGGCCAGGAGCTGACTCAGCAAGCGATGCGGCATCAAGCGCTTGTCAGCCAACTGCCTGTTGATCCACCTCGCACCTAGAAACTCCGCAACGGTGCGGTGAACTGGCCTCATTCTCTCCGGAGCCGCCACGCTGAACAGCCGGGTGCTCAGGGACTGAGCAGCGGCAGACGAATTACCAAGCCTCAGGTCTGCGACGGTTGGATACAGATCACTACCGGCATCCTGATCTGTAGCCAACCCCTGGATGTCGGCCAGAAGAATCAGGGCGCTCAGTTCCCCGGCACTGTCGAGCAGGCTTTCCGGCGGTATCGGGAAATCACGCAAGCGGTCTCGATGATCTCTGTTGGATTCTGTAACGAGTTCACGACAAGCCAAGTCCAGAACATCATACCGACCGGCTGGCCAGCTTTGTGAGCCCTGTTGCCTCATGGCCTTTACCAGAAGTTCCAGGCTGATCGGGTTGCCCAGCAAGGCGTCAATGCCATGCTGCTCTGCCTGCTGAATAAACTGATCGGCGTTTTCAAACTGATACTCGTCGCGCAGCAACGTCAGGATGTCTGTGCGATCCAGCGGGCGTAGTGTCAGTTGTGCGATCTGCTGGTTTGGCGAACAGCTCTTCAAGCGATCCAGATCGCTCCTGCCCCGCCAGTCGGCAGCCCTGCAGGCCAGACGGAATCGAGGATTGCCCAATTGGCGCAAACGACTGGCGATTCGGTGCAACAGCATCTGATCACCACTGCCACGGATTTCATCCAGACCATCGAGGAACAGGGTTTTTCCACGCCATTCGTCCAGCACTGTGTCTTCCGCCAGAAACTCCGCCAGCGTCCGATACAATCCATTGTCTCCAAGCACCTCTGCCTCATACTGCAACGCTGTCGTTTTGCCTGAGCCAGGCTCTCCCAGCAGTACCCAGGCCGGTGTGTGCCGAAAATCTGCCAGCGAGCCGATCTCGGCTGCCTGCTTTGCTGACCCGTCTTTCTGCAGCAACTCTATCTGACGCTCACACCGCATGAGGGCTTACTCCTCCAGCCAATGGCTGGCCGGCTGGGCCAGAAACTCATCCAGTGGAATACCGCCGCTGCCGACAATCCGCCCGGTTGCTTCAGGATATTTGCGCTGAAAAATCGCCATACCCTTGGTCTTGATCGTGCCCTGACCGCTCTTCACTTCCAGAGCGACCTGTCGCTTGCCCTGGGTCAGGATGAAATCCACCTCATGGGCACCTTCCCGCCAATACTGCACTTGAAGCTCTGGTTCCGCACTGTTGCACAAGTGGGCTCCCACAGAACTCTCCACAAGGCGGCCCCAATATGATCGATCAGCTCGGGCTGCATCAAAGGTGTAATCCCCCTGAGCTGAAATCAAGGCCGTGTTGAGTACATGCAGCTTGGGGCTGGAAGCCCGCTGGCGGTGTTTCTGTCCGGCAAATTTGGTAAGCCCTGTCAACAGCCCGGCCTGCGCCAGCAGTTGCAGGTAATGAGCCAGAGTAGTGGTATTCCCGGCGTCCTGCAGTTGCCCCACCAGCTTGGTATAGGAAATGATCTGACCGGAATAATGGCAACCCAACTCGAACAGGCTGCGCAACAGTGCAGGCTTGTCGACCCGCGTCATCTGCAGGATATCTTTCTGGATGTTCGGGCTGACCAGAGCGTCACGTACGTATTCCCGCCAGCGTGATTCTTCATAGCGGAATGTCGCCGTTCCGGGGTAGCCGCCAAAATAGATGTACTCATCCAGAGAAAGATCGAACGCATCCCGCATTTCGGTATAGGACCAGTGCGTCAGAGATATCAACTCGAAACGACCCGCCAGGCTTTCAGCAAGCCCCTCTTGCATCAGCAGAGGCGCCGAGCCCAGCAATACCACGTGCAGATTGAGACCTTGCATGCGGTCAGCATCCCACAGCCCCTTCACTACGTCTGACCAGCGAGGAACCTTCTGTATCTCATCAATGGCGAGTACAAAATACCTGTCTGCGGGCATCTGTCGCGCACGGGCCCGAGCTATCTCCCATTGTCTGATCAGCCAATCTGCTGTCGGCGGACTGCCCGGCAACGATGAAATGTCACCCAGTGGTTCCCCAATCAACGGCACAGAGTTATCCGGAGCTTGGTCGGCTGACGCATAGTGACTGTGAAAAGAGCCAAGCACCTGTCTGACCAGCGTACTCTTTCCGACCTGTCGCGGCCCGGCAATGATGGTCAGTGTTCTTGGTGATTCTTTCAGGCGGCCATTCAGTGTTTGTGCCTGAGTTCGTCTGAATTCCATATATTTAAATCATTGAGTAAATTTACTCAATAATTTAAATATATCCAGCCGTGACTGTCAAATGGCCTCTGGCGTCGTCAGCCCGGCGTATCAGTACTGAACTCCGGCGCCGAAAACCGCTCTACCAGATAGTCCAGCAGGGCCCGCACACCCGGCAGCAGGCCACGACGGGAGGGCATGACGGCGTGGATGACTTCGCTTCTGGGGGCCCAGTCGGGCAGGACGGCCTGCAGGTCTCCGCTGTCCAGTTCGGCGCGGATCATCATGGTCGGCATCTGCACCAGGCCAATCCCGGCCACAGCGGCCAGGCGCAGGGTGTTCATGTTGCGCGTGACCAGTCTGGGCGAATGCTCGATGCGAGCCTCTGCGCGCTCGGGGCCGATCAGGTGCCAGAGGTGGCGCTGCTGGGGCTGCCCCAGTGCGAGGCTGGGCAGCGCAGACAGGTCCGCCGGCACGCCGGGTTTGCCGACGTCTGCCAGCAGTTCCGGGCTGGCCACCAGGCACTGGGCGCGGTCGGACAGGATGCGCAGTACCAGATCGCTGTCCTCCAGCGGTCGCGGCCGGACGCGCAGAGCCAGGTCCATGCGCTCTTCTATGACATCCACGCGGCGATCGGTGGATTCAACCTCGATGTTGATACCGGGATAGCGCTGCATGAAGGTGCACAGAAACTCGCTGACACAGACATCCAGCAGCGCCGTCGGACAACTGAGACGCACGGTGCCGCAGGGCTCGGCGCGGCGGCTGTCGATGGCTTCCTGAGCGGCTTCCGCCTCTACCAGCATGGCCCGACAGTGCTGAAAATACACCTGCCCGGCTTCAGTGACCGCCACCTGCCGGGTCGAGCGCTGCAGCAGCCGCACACCCAGGCGCTCTTCCAGCGCTGCTATGCGACGGCTGAGGCGGGACTTGGCCACGCCCAGAGCACGACCTGCCGGGGCAAAGCCACCGTGCTCCACCACCTGGGCAAAATAGTAGAGGTCGTTGAGATCCTGCATGGATAGCGCCCTGCATCGTTCTATATTTGGAACGATGAGTGTATCAATTGCCCCCTAGTCACTCCAGTGTTGCTGATCCAGAATGACTACCATCATCCAATACACCCCAACTGGAGGTTGTCATGAAAAAGATACTCGGCGTCTACAAGGCCCCACCCCGCCACTGGGTCGGTGATGGTTTTCCGGTACGTACCCTGTTCTCCTATGACAGTCACGGGCAACACATCAGCCCGTTTCTGCTGCTGGACCATGCCGGGCCCAAGTACTTTGAACCGGCAGAGCGCCCGCGTGGCGTGGGTGAACACCCGCACCGGGGCATCGAGACGGTGACTATTGTCTACAAGGGCGAGGTGGATCATCTGGATTCCACCGGCTCCGGAGGCCGGATCGGCCCGGGCGATGTGCAGTGGATGACCTCCGGCGGCGGCATCATGCACCAGGAGTTCCATTCCGAGGAATTCACCCGCCAGGGTGGCGAGCTGGAAATGGTGCAGCTCTGGGTCAACATGCCCGCGAAGGACAAGATGACCACACCGGGTTATCAGACCATCCTGAATGCCGACATTCCGACCCCGGAACTGCCCGATGGTGCTGGCCACATGCGCTTGATAGCCGGGGATTACAACGGCGAGTCCGGCCCCGCCAGTACGTTTTCACCCATGAACGTATGGGATGTGCGGCTGAACGGCGGCCATGAAACCCGGCTTGATCAGCCTGAGGGCTGGTCCGGCATTGTCATTGCGCTGCACGGTGACGTGCAGGTCAATGGCACGGAAGCCGTCAGAGAAGGCGAGTTCGCCCTGCTCGACCGCTCCGGAAGTGGCCTCTCGCTGGCCGCAGACGGTGACGCCACGGTGCTGGTGCTGAGTGGTGAGCCCCTTGACGAGCCCATCGCAGGCTACGGCCCCTTCGTCATGAACACCCAGGAGGAAATTCATCAGGCCATCAAGGACCTGCAAACCGGCAAATTCAGCCGCATACCGGCCTGAACCCCTGGCACCCGACTGGCAAAGGACTGCCCTTGCTCCCGCCCCTTATTCGCGCCCCTGGGAGACCACCAGAGGTCCGGAACGCTGCCGGGACTCAAAGGCCGCACGGCTGTCGATATCCTGCCAGTTGGCGAGGATCAGACACTGTGCCACCGCGCTTTCCAGTGTTGTGCCCGGGCCCGTGATGATTACCCGATCCGGCGCAAACTCGCGCAATGCCACCGTAACCGCCCGCGTGAAATCATAGGGTTCGGTGACCTGATGGCCGAGCGTATAGTCCCAGAGTTTTCCCGTGTCCGTGCTCCAGGGTGACCAGATATGCCCGCGGCCATCCACCATGGGGATCCGCAGCCGCTGCAGCGGCAGGTCGGCCAGCAGTTCTCGGGCCCGCTTTCGCACCGGCTGCTGCAGCGGCGTATGAAAGGCCGCATGGTTCTGCAGGCGCAGGGGAAACTGCTTGCGTCGCGGCAGTGCCCTGGCCAGTGCGTCGATGCCAGCCTTGTCGCCGCCGAACACCAGCAGCCCGCCAAGTTCGATGGAAATGTACAGTTCGTGCCCGTGCTCGGCCCGCAGGGCGACCATGGTGTCGAGACAGGCCTGTCGCGCCGCCGGATCAGGACGCCAGTCCTCATCGAACCAGGGGTAGACCAGTTGACCGCCGATCAGCTCTTGCTGCATCAGCGTGCCCATCTGATTGACCAGATGCAGCCCGGCTTTGGCCTCCAGTGCACCGGCGGCGGCCAGGGTGGAATACCAGCCCATGGAATTGCCGGTGACAGCGACGATTTCGAGCTCTCCTTCCAATACCTCCTGCGCATCCAGGAAGCTGCAGGCATAGATCAGCGGTGACGCATGCTCACCACGCCCCTGCAGCGCCGGGCTGAACGGCTTGTGGCTGTCCAGATCGGTCAGGGTGGGCTGGTTGTGCTGGCGGCGGTAGTCGTCGAACGCCTGCAGCAGGTCCGAACGGCCCTGGTGCCGACGGTTCAGGTAACCCCACTGTTCAGCATTGTAGGTGCCACGCCCGGGGCAGATCAGTATGGCACGCTCTCTCCGTGTACTCATTGGGTGGCCTCCCGGTCATGCTGGGCAGCCAGGCTCAGGGCAGCGGCGACGATATCGTCCCGGCCAGGCAGAGTACTGGTGGCCGCCCGCCCCAGCGCGATAAAGCTGTCATCGGCAGTCAACCGGGCGAGTCGATCACCGGGGAAGCCGCGTTCGGTCAGCTCGGCCATCAGTTCTTCGCTCACCGAGCCATGGCGTCGGCATTCGTCCACGATCAGTACATGGGTGCAGTCGTGCACGGTCTCGTGCAGCGCATCATGGTCGATATCGGTCAGCCAGCGCAGATCGATCAGGCGCGGCGCCAGCCCTTGCTCGGCCAGCAGCGGCCGGGCCTGTTCGCTCAGATAGACGCCGTTGCCATAGGTAATGATGGCCAGCCTGGTCGCCTTGCCCGCTTGGCCGCCGCTGTTTTCCGGTGCCTCATCGCAGCGGAACTGGCGGTGCGGAATGCGATAGTCCGGCCCTGGATCCACACGGCACCAGCCCTGGTCGCCGTCTTCGTGCAGATCCCGGCAGTGATAGCGCGCAATGGGTTCGAGAAACACCACCACCCGCTGTTCCTCATCGGCCAGGCGTACGCACTCCTGCAGCATGCCCACCGCCTCGGCGCCATCACTCGGGCAGGCCACCACCAGCCCCGGAATATCCCGCAGCACGGCCAGGGCATTGTCATTGTGGAAGTGACCGCCAAAGCCCTTCTGATAGCCCAGGCCGGCAATGCGCACGATCATCGGGTTGGTGTACTGACCACTGGAGAAGAAACTGAGCGTGGCGGCTTCGCCGCGCAACTGGTCTTCCGCATTGTGCAGATAGGCCAGAAACTGGATCTCGGCAATGGGCAGCATGCCGTTCTGACCCAGGCCAATGGCCAGGCCGAGGATGCTCTGCTCGTCCAGCAGGGTATCGATGACCCGGTGTCGACCAAAGGTCTGCTGCAGACGCAGCGTGACCCCGTAGACCCCGCCCTTGCGGCCAATGTCTTCTCCCGCCATGACCAGTTGAGGATAGAGACGCAGCAGACGGTGCAGAGCCTGGTTGATCAGCTTGGCCATGGGCTGCGGCGACTGACTGCCAGCCGGCAGGTGGGCGTCCGGATCGGCCCGGCTGGCCCTTTTCGGTGGCACGATGGAGGACATGACCTGCTGCGGATCCTGCAGCCGCGGGCGCTGCCGGGTCTGCTCCGAGACAGCGTCCACCCGGTGCAGGGTCTGCTCCAGCAGCTGCGCCAGGTCGGCCCGACTGAAACCACCTTCGTGCACCAGACGAGCGGCACTGTAGCGCAGGGGATCGCGAGCCTCCATGGCAGTTATCTGGTCCGGCGTCAGATAGGACTCCGGGGTATCGGAACCGGCATGGCCCAGCAGGCGCACCGTATCCAGATGCAGGAAGACCGGCTTCTGGCGGCGGCGTGCATGACGTGCGGCGGCGCAGCCGGCCTGCCAGGTATCGACCAGATCCAGACCGTTGGCATGAATGTAATGCAACCCCGGGCGCTGGCTGACCGAGGCTTCCACCCAACCTGGTGGCGTCGGTGTTGAGATGCCTATGCCGTTGTCGGCACAGACGAATACCAGCGGCAACGGCACCCCCTGAAAGGCCGTCCAGCCGGCCGTATTGAGCGCGCCCTGAGCCGTGGAATGGTTCAGCGAGGCATCTCCGAAACTGCACAGCACCACACTGTCGTTGCTCCACTCGCCCTGCCCGCCCAGGCGACGCCACAGCCCCAGGCTGTAGGCGGCACCGACGGCCTTGGGCAGATGCGAGGCAATGGTGCTGGTTTGAGGCGGTACATTGAGCGGCCGGGAGCCGAGCACCTTGTGCCGCCCGCCGGCAATGGGGTCGTCGGTGGACGCCATGAAACTGAGCAGCATGTCCCAGGTAATGGTCTGCCCCGGCACCGCCTTGCTGCGCTGGATGAACAGTGCCGCATCGCGATAATGCAGGAAGGCCGGATCGCCCGCCCGAAACGCCAGCCCGAGCGCCGCATTGGCCTCATGGCCGGCACTGCCGATGGTGTAATAGGCATCCCCGCGGGGTTGCAGCACACGGGCCTGCAGGTCCAGCACTCGGCTCAGCAACTGGGACTCGAACAGCTCTGCCAGTGCCGATACCCCCAGATCGGTATCCGCCAGTCGCCAGCGGGTATCACTGAGATCGGGCAGTGGTGCCTCCAGCAACAGATGCCGCAGGCCTGCGAAGGGAGAGGTAGAGGACGGCATGATCACGCTCCAGCCAAGACTGTTATCGGCAACAGCTTAGTCTTTCCAGTTCCATAGGTGTAATATTTATTAACTTGATCATGTATCGGAAAAATCTATGGACATGCGAGCCCTGCGCTATTTTCTGGCCACCTACAAGGCCGGCTCGGTCAGTGGTGCTGCACGGCACTGCCATGTAGCCCAGCCCTCGATTTCAGCTGCGCTGGCACAACTGGAAGATGAACTCGGCACGGCACTGTTCGAGCGCCACACCAAGGGCGTGCGCCCTACTGCAGCCGGGCAACGGCTGTACCCCATGGCCGCCGGGCTGCTCGCAGACAGCGCTGCTATCGTGCAGAGTTTCCGCGAGCCGGATCAGCGCCAGCCCCTGACGCTTGGGCTGATGCGTTCACTGGGCGCGCAGCGGATGAGTGGCTGGCTGCAGCGACTGCTGCAGGTGGGGGATCGACTTGAACTCACGCTGGTGAATCCCGAAGAGCCCTGTGACGCCCGCATCATTACAGCCTCGATGTGTGCCCCGCACGAACGCTTCGAACCCATCTGGCAGGATGCCTATCGTCTCGCGCTCCCCGCCGGGCACCCGCTGACCCTGAAACCCAGGCTCGCCCTGGCCGACCTGAACGGGCAGCCGTTTATCATCCGCGAGCACTGCGAAGCGAATGCCCATTTCGTGCAGGCCCTGCACCAGCTACAGATCACCGTGCAGCCTCGGGCCCACCTGCGCACCATCGAGTACAGTCGCGCTCTGGTGCAGGCCAATGTCGGCCTGGCTCTGATGCCGGACTGGAAGGAACACCGCGAACTGACCGACATGGTGCTGGTGGAACTGACCGACTGGCAATGCACGGTCGAGGTAGGGTTGGCCACCGGCCCGGATCTGGCGCCGGCACTGGCAGAACCCCTGCTGCACGCATGCAGTCAGATCGGACCCGGGCAGGCCCGCTGACAGGGCCCGGCCTTTATTATGGGCTCATTTTAATGTATTTTATATACACCTTCGTCACGCCGATAGCGATGCTGACTATCTCGCCTGGCATGGCTGCTGACTCACTTGAATGCCACCGCACGATGAGTGCGAGCGGCTGTGCATGTACAGGAGGTCACTGTGCGCATCACAAGCTATAGCGACTACGCACTGCGCGTGCTCATCTATCTGGCCACCGACCCGGAGCGGAAAACAACGATCGGCGAAATCGCGGCAACCTTTGATATCTCCAAGAATCATCTGATGAAAGTCGTGCATCAACTGAGCCGCCTGGGTTATATCGAGTCCGTTCGCGGGAAGAACGGCGGCCTCCGGTTGCAGCAACCGCCGGCCGAGATCAACCTGGGTGTGCTGTTCCGGCAGACGGAGACTGACCTGAGCCTGGTAGAGTGTTTTACCGACGACAATACCTGCCGCATCACCCCCATGTGCGAACTCAAGCACATCCTGGCCGAAGCGCAACAGGCGTTTATCGACACCCTGGCACGCCACAGCCTGGCAGACCTGGTGACCTCTCGGCATCAGCCGGAACTGGTTCGGATGCTGGCCCTGAACTGACTCGCCTCTGACCCTGGAAGCAGGAGGAACACTGGACCATGACGCGACTGCTTTATCTTGGCCTGGCCTATCTCTGTACTGCAATTGGTGCCGTGGGCGTGGTCATGCCATTGCTGCCCACCACACCCTTCCTGCTGGTAGCGGTGTGGGCGGGGTTTCGGGGGTCTCCGCGCCTGGCCAGGCGCATTCTGCGCAATCGTCAGTTCGGCCCCATTATCCGTGCCTGGCACCGGGAGCGTGCCATTCCGCTGCATGCCAAGTGGGTGGCCTGCGGGCTGCTTGCCGCGAGCTGGGTAACGCTGTGGCTGATCGGTACACGGTGGGAGGTGATGTCCTTCCTGACCCTGTTCTTTACCGGCGTGGCCACCTTCCTGCTGACGCGCGCCAATCCCGCCGGGAAATCAGCCTGAAAGCGGATCTTCTGTCTGCTGCCGGTCTGTCGTTGCCCGAAGCTCTGGTCTGTGCGCCGTCCTGTCATCGTCCTATGCATTCAAGGCACCCTTGAACAGCACATTGTTTTCCAGATGAATATGCTCCATCAGGTCGTTGCGCAGGCCGTCCAGTCCCAGATACAGCGCCCGCCAGGTATTGCAGGCGTGCGGAGGCGGTGTCATGTCATCGGTAAGTTCGATGATGTGCTGCAGAGATTCACCGTGGTCATCGTGCTCATGCTGCATCACCGTGATCGGCCCCGCCGCCTGAGCTGTCATGCCCTGCCGGAGCATGGGAAACAGAACCTGCTCTTCCTTCTGCATGTGGCTTTCCAGTTCAATTGCCATGGCCTGCAGGTGGTCAGCCAAACCAACCGGGCATCCGGGCTTGTCCCCGTGCACCGCTTCAACCCGGCGTGCCATGCGCAGTAGGTCCGGCAACTGCTCCCGGTGCAGCAGGTGGTAGTTCTGATAGATATGGTCGATCAGTTCCTCTACGGGCCGGCTCTGCCAGTCCTGCTCGGCAGAGCCGGCAGTCAGTGCCTGCAGTTGCTGCACGATGGGCTCCGCATCGAGCCCCTTGCTGGCCAGCGCTTCTTCCAGCGTCACGTGGCCGCCACAGCAGAAATCAAGCTTGTATTGCCTCAGCACGCGTGTGGCGCCGGCCAGTTGAGTGGCGATTTCGCCCAGGCTGGTGCCAAGCAAGGAAGGGGTGGCAGTAGTCATCATGGTGTTCTCCCGGTTGGAGGTCGGCGGGCGACCCGCATCTGCACACGAGTCACTCCACACAACATCGGTATGGCAGGTATTTTAAAAAATGTATTTCTTATACATCTTTAAAGATATATTTTAGATACAGTTTTAAAAGAGTCAAGAACTATCATCGAGTTGAGGGTTTACAGCACGAAACCCGGAGGATTTACCCGTCGCGGCCGGTCAGATCCCGCAGGCGGTTCATGACACCATATGGCCTGTTCCAATTCTGCAATTGGTCTGTCTGTGACGAACTACCGTCCGG
Source organism: Natronospirillum operosum (assembly GCF_004768465.1). Classification (GTDB taxonomy): domain Bacteria; phylum Pseudomonadota; class Gammaproteobacteria; order Pseudomonadales; family Natronospirillaceae; genus Natronospirillum; species Natronospirillum operosum. The sequence goes on along the minus strand of NZ_SRMF01000004.1, from coordinate 120,622 downwards.
CGGCCCGAAAATGCCCGCAACGGGTCGGGAAGTCAGTACGCCCAGATAGTCACCATCAGCAGAACCCAGGCCAGAAAAGCCGCTGCCATCACTGTGTAGGTGGCCGACATGCTGACCACATCGTTCTGCTGGCGATGGCACAGCGATCGCGTGCCGATATAGACGATCACGCATGAGGCCATCATGCCCAGGCCGGCTACAACAGCGGTGACCATTACCATGGGTACCAGCAAACCGAGAGAAGAAAGCCACATGGGAATCGGGGCGACAGCGGCCAGCAGGTAGGCATCATGATAGCTGATATCCAGACCATGCCCCTTGAGGACAGAGTAGATCAGCCAACCCATGACAAAAAACGTCAGCAATTCGGCCAGAAAAAAGGTGGTGGTAATGAACTGCCAGTTCTTGTCGGCAAAGCCCTGAATATAGCTGTCGCCATAGTGGGTGCCTGCAAAGTAGAGCAATATCGGCGGCAGAAATGACAGTGGCACCACCAAAACCCAGGCCAGAGTCGGGATGGAAATGTTCATCGCCTGCAGCTTTTCCCACCCTCTGGCAGAAAATGGCGAAGCAATCATTTGCATCGGTGTCATACTTGCCTCTCTAATATCATGCCACGATATATGTTCTAGTCCATTAGTTGGCGGGCTGGCAAGTCACCAGCGAAATTTCTGCTCGGATTTCAATCAACCATTGAGCCCGGATCAATTTCTACGGAGAGCACGTCAGGACCATGCTGACTCGGTCTCATGAGCCCTTCAGCCCCTGACGCAACATACCCGCAAGCCCGTTCAGCTTCACCTCGTACATCAACGCCAGATTCTACTTTCTGGATCCAGTAGTCAGTTTTTCAAGCAATTCAGCCAGCATTAAAACTTCCTCTGGTTCCAGGCTCCCTTCTATACCTTCATGTATGCCAGAACCGTAAACTGGCCACATGCGTTTAAGCACCTCGGTGCCTTCTTCAGTGATCAGGATCAGGTTACCTCTGCCGTCTTCAGAGCATGTCTGCCTCCGCACCAGTTTTTCTTTCTCAAGGCGGTCTATCAACCGGGAAAGATTGTGCTTCGGCAATAGCGTTTTGTTGGAAATCTCGAACTGACGCAGCCCTTCACTGCCTGCCCGATGCACTTCAATGAGTACGTCGTACCATGAGAGTGGCGGCAACCCCTGATTTTTCAGTGATTGCTCGATCTTCACATGCAATTGCGTTGAGACTCTGACCAGCCGAGTCCAGGCTGCAATGGCATTTTCACTGGGTCGTTGAGTTGTCATGTCAGGAATTTTATCGACACATAGTTGCAATTACAACTTTAAAGCCCTATTGTGCATATAGTTGCAAGTGCAACTACAAACCTAAGGAGACTATTGTGGACACCATGACCAGAGACGAGATCAAGCACCGACTGGACACCGGCGAGCCCGTTACGCTGGTAGAAGCTCTCCCGCGCAAATATTACGACGACGGACACCTCCCCGGGGCAATCAATATTCCACATGATGAAGTTCGCGCACGGGCCGGCAGTGATTTGTCTGACAAGAACGCCACGATCGTGGTGTATTGCGCCAGCACAGAATGCAGAAACTCCCGCATCGCCGTCCAAATGCTGTCAAGCATGGGCTACCAACGGGTATTCGAATATGTGGAAGGCAAGCAAGACTGGATGGAGGCAGGCTATCCAATAGAAAAGTCGGACACGTAAAATGCAGCAGGCAGGCCCTGCCGTCCACAGGCCGGTACACGCTGTGAGTGTACGGGCCTGTCTGAATTGTGGGACCTCGCTAGTCCTTCAGCCCCTGACGCAACATACCCTCAAGCCCGTTCAGCTTCACCTCGTACATCAATGCCAGTTGGCGGCCCAGCTTGCTGTCCGGAAAACCCTGGCGATGAAACCACACCAGGTAGGGTTCCGGCAGATCCAGCAGCTTGCGTCCCTTGTACTTGCCGAACGGCATGGTCTGGTTGATGGCCTCAAGCAGTTCCTGTTGGTTCATAAAACCTGTTCTCAAACCTTTTCGGTATTCTGAACCACATGCTGCAATGGGGCCAGCAGAGCTGAGCTCAACCCTGCCAGATCAGGGAGTGGTGAGCGGCCAACGCGGCCTGTGAACCATCGGCAATGGCGAAGGTCACGTTGCCGGCTGCTCTGGCGGCATCGCCGCAGGCAAAGACGCCAGGCACTGTGGTCTGCTTCATGCCATCAGTTTCAATCACCTCACCCATGGGGCTGTCGGCAAGCTGGCAACCCAACTGACTGGCCAGCGGGCTGTTGAGCCGGATGCGCGGAGCCACAAAGAGCCCGGCCAGCTCGATTGTGCGCCCGTCAGCCAGTTCTACCGTGGCTCGATCTCCACTGACCCGGCTCACCTGTTCGGTCTCCACAGTAACCTCACGGTCATCCAGCTGCTCGCGTTGCTCAGCCGTGGGTTCGAACTGTCCGTTGATGAACAGCGTGGTCGGCCCCCAGTCCGGGAGCAGCAGCGCCTGGTGCATGGAAACTTCACCGACCGCCAATACGCCCAGCGGGCCTTCTTCCAGCTCATAGCCGTGGCAGTAGGGACAATGGAACACGGACCGGCCCCAGCGTTCATCCAGACCAGGTACGGGCGGCATTTCATCACTGATCCCCATGGCCAGTATCAACCGCTGTGCAGTCACCCTTTCACCACTGTCCGATTCGACTTCAAACCCACCATCCACAGAACTGGCACCAACTGCCTGCCCCTGCCGCCAGGTGACTGTGGAATACTTCAGCAGTTGTTCCCGCGCTTCGGTGGCAATGTCTGCCGGACTATAGCCATCCCGGCCCAGCAGCCCATGCGACGTCGAGGCAAACCGATTCCGGCGCTGGCCGGCATCAACAACCAATACCTTGCGGCGGGCACGGGCCAATTGCAGCGCCGCAGCCATACCCGCATAACTTCCTCCGACAATCACTACATCATACATGGCCCCGCTCCTTGTCAATGGTTCCGGTGAAGGCAAATTTGCCATCCCCCGCCACGGCGCTTCCCGGATCGCACCAGCCCTCCCTCTTCTGCCATGTGCAGAAGAAAGTGCAGTACGCCAGAAAGCATGCCGCTTCTTTTTATGTAACAAATATTATTACATGAAAAGACAAAAGACAACAACGGGCTTTGACAGCATTAAATGTAACCAGGACGTCTAGTGATCAAACCAGCCCAGTGAGCTGTCTTCGCCACTGGACCAGATGCCGCCGTTGTTGGGCCCGGGAAGGCGGGTCGGCCCTCCGTCTTCAATGCGCACCGGAGGGTTGTCAGGCAGGGATACCACGTGAATGTCGCCCCGCATGGAAGCGGTACTGTTCAGCAGCACCAGAGCCAGATGGGTGTCATCAGGGGAGAATACAGGCCGGGCAAGACTCTGGTTTGAAAACACCACTTCGCCATGGTCGTCGGCGCCCTGCCCCAGGCTGCCCATCCATATGCTGCCGGCCAGGCTGTAGGCCATCTGGCTGCCATCGTTGGAGACAGCGATATTGGTCGGAAGGTTGCTGAATGTGGTATTCAGTTCCCGAATCAGAGTGACTTCCGGGTCCGTCACGTCCTCGATATAGACCAGAACCATTGGATTGTCTTCCTCCAGATACAGCTGCCCCGCAAGGACCAGGGTACCGTCCGGAGACCAACCGTGGCCCCTTACCCGAAAGCCCTGCTGATCGATCTCGAGTACGATCTGCTCCTGTTGGTTCACGACTCTGAAGTTGCCATGCGTACCACCAGCCGCAACCGCAGAAAAGTAGTCCGCACCGGGGGACGGCCGTATGCCGATATCATTCCGGAATACGGGGGCACCAAAATGGTATTCCGCTACCGGGCTGGCAAAAGGCAACTCGAACAGGGCCAGTAGCTCTCGCCCACCGGGCCAGTTATTGGAGGTAAAATAGTCGCCATCCGGGCTGAAAAACGGGCCTTGTCGACCCTGCCGGCTGCCGATCAAGTTTATGTGCTGGGAGTCGGCATCAAAGGCATAGAGGTCGCCTGCGTGCGCGTAGTAGAGAATGCCGTCCAGATCCCCGAAGCCAACCTCATCATCCTGACCGCCGTCCATATTGCAGGCGATCAGACCCGAGGCCAGCAGAAGCGTGGACACAGAGCGCAGATGCCACATGATTCAAGTCCCTTTGCAGTTGAGAATGTTGTAACAACATGTTTCAACTCAGAAAGTACCACCATGCCAACATCCGTCTGCCACAGACTCTCTGATTACCTCTTTGGTCAATACAATGGTTGTTCAGACCCCCTGCCTTCAGATGCTGCAGAAGCCTGTCGGACAACAGGAAAATACTAGATGAGCTCAGACCAGCGGGCAATGGACGGCGATGGCCAAGTGCACCAAATGTGATCAGGTTCACGCAGAGGTGCGGCACGCGTCCGGTCGCCCTCCCGAGCCACTGCTACCATGACGCGCAGAGCCGTACACTCCAGCCGCCTATCTCCTGTGGCTGTCAGCTGCTATCCAGACGGCTGCCTTTTCGGCAATCATCAGGGTGGGCGAGTTCGTATTGCCACTGATAATCAACGGCATGATGCTGGCGTCGACCACCCTCAGGCCATCAACACTGCGCACGCGCAGCCGGGTGTCGACCACACCCATGGGGTCATCCGGGGTGCTCATTTTTGCCGTGCCGACCGGGTGGAAGATGGTGGTGGCAATGTCTCCCGCCAGCCGCGCCAGTTCCTCGTCGCTCTGATACTGAGCGCCTGGTCGCCACTCCTCGGGCTGGTAAACCGCCAGTGCCGGCCGTGACACGATATGGCGAACCTGCCGCAGACTCTGCACGGCGATGCGCCGATCTTCCTCCGTACTCAGGTAGTTGGGGCAGATCACGGGAGCCTGGCTGGCGTCGCGCGAGGTGATTCGGATCTCACCGCGGCTGGTCGGGTTCAGGTTGCACACACTGGCGGTAAAGGCCGGAAACGGGTGCAGGTCTTCTCCGAACGCATCCAGGCTCAGCGGCTGCACATGGTATTCGAGGTTGGCATAAGGCTGCTCCGGGTCAGAGCGGGAAAACGCGCCCAACTGGCTGGGCGCCATGCTCATCGGACCGGACCGGTTCAGCAGATATTCCAGGCCGATGGCCGCCTTGCCCAGCAGACTGTTGGCCATGGTATTGAGTGTTTTGGCTCCCTGTACCTTGTAGATCGACCGTATCTGCAGATGATCCTGCAGATTGGCCCCGACCCCGGGAACATCGGCCACGACATCAATGCCCAGTTTTTGCAACAAGGGTGCCGGCCCGATGCCGGAGAGCTGCAGGATCTGCGGTGAGCCAATGGCGCCGGCGGACAGAATGACTTCGTGTCGGGCCTGCACGCTGACACTCTCGTCGGACCGTCGCACGCAGACTCCCGAGCAGCGCGGCCGCCCGCCGTCAGTTCGGTCGAGCGTCAGCCGCTCGACCTGGGCCTGTGTCCACACCGTCAGGTTCTTGCGCTGCCGTACCGGACGCAGAAATGCCTTGGCCGTGTTCCAGCGCCAGCCGCGGCGCTGGTTGACTTCAAAATAGCCGACACCATGGTTGTCACCACTGTTGAAGTCGGCCGTGCGCGGCACGCCGGCCTGCTCTGCGGCATCCGCAAAGCATTCCAGAATGTCCCAGTGCAGGCGCTGCTTTTCAATCCGCCATTCCCCGCCACTGCCATGCAGGCGGGCGAACGCCTCACGTTCGTCCGCATCGGCAAAGGCATCACTCTCAAGTCGGTAGTGATCTTCATGTGCCTTGAATTCGGGCAGGCAGTGCTGCCAGGACCAGGTTTCATCACCGGTGAGTTTTGCCCATTCGTCGTAGTCTCGAGCCTGGCCGCGCATGTAGATCATGCCGTTGATCGACGAACAGCCGCCGAGGGTCTTGCCGCGCGGATACCGCAGCGAGCGCCCATTCAGCCCCGCATCAGGTTCAGTCTGGTACAGCCAGTCTGTCCGCGGGTTGCCGATGCAGTACAGATAACCGACGGGAATGTGTATCCAGTGGTAGCGGTCACTGCCGCCGGCTTCCAGCAACAGTACCTGCTTGTCCGGATCACTGCTGAGGCGATTGGCCAGCAGGCAGCCAGCGGAACCGCCACCCACAATGATGAAATCAAAGACATTACGCGGCATGGCTCGGCTCCCCGTATCAGCGCACTCCTTCCTCTCCATAGGCATGGTTATCACCAAACAGGCTCTTTTTCCAGCTACCAAAATCATGCCGGGCCATAAGCGGAGCCCTGAGGGAACGCTGTCGACCCGGCCACAGGTTGATAAATTGGGATAACTGAACTAGACCTGAAGGTAGTCTCTCTCGTCAGTACGCGTATGGCGGGTACCGATAATTGCAGTGGAAGGACCCGTTATTGCGCGCTTTACTGTATCGACACCTCGAGCCCGAAGGCCGACCCGAACCGGGACTCTCGCCGCTCAACACCCTTATCGCCCTGCTGATTCTGCTGGCGGTCATCACCGTTATTGCCGAAACCGAAGCCACATTGACCGGCGTACACGCCGCCCTGTTTTCCCGTCTGGAGCTGTTCTTCGGCACCGTGTTCACGCTGGAGTATCTGGCCCGAGTCCATGCCGCCGGGGAAGACCCGCGTTATCGCGGTCTTGTCGGCCGCCTGCGCTACATGGTCAGCATCTGGGCCCTGATCGACCTGGTGGCTCTGCTGCCCTTCTACTTCGGCATACTCGGCACCAGCAATGCCTTCTTCCTGCGTCTGATCAGGCTGTTGCGCCTGCTGCGCCTCTCGCGTCTGGGCCGCTTCAGCAAGGCCTGGGATGCTCTGGCCGACGCACTGCACACCCGTATGCACGAACTCATGCTCAGCGTCGGCTTGGCCCTGGTTTTGCTGGTGCTGTCATCGGCCTGTATCTACCTGGTGGAAGCCGAACAGCAACCTGAATCCTTCGGCAGCATCCCCAGAGCACTCTGGTGGAGCATCGCCACCCTGACCACAGTGGGTTACGGCGACGTCACCCCCATAACCACCATCGGCCGGATCTTTGCCGGCGTCACCGCCGTTGCCGGCATCGGCCTCATCGCCATGCCCACCGGCATACTGGCCGCCGCCTTCAGCGATGCCTTTCAGAAACGACGGGAACAGGAGCAAGACCATGGATAGACCCGACTACATCATACGCGGCGAGCCGGCTCGCCTGATTCCCGTAGTCGCCGACAGTGGCAAGGAGAGCAAGGCCACATCGGTGTTTCTGGCCGCCATGCGTGGTGTGAAGGAATTCAGAGAAGTAATGCTGGGCTCCCTGGGCCTGAAACTGGGCAGCCGTGCTCAACTCGAAGCTTGGACAGAGGTCGTGTTCAAGGATGACAAGGAGGCTGTCAGGAACGACCGCCCGGATGGACTGATTGTGGTGAGCACCGGCCGCAAGGACTGGAGTGCCCTGATCGAGTCCAAGATCAGGAACAATGAAATAGAAGAGGAACAGCTCAAGCACTACCTGAAGCGAGCCAAGGCCAATGGCATGGATGCGGTGATCACCATCACCAACCAGTTTGTGGCCATGCCCTCGCATCACCCGATCAAGTTGCCGAAGAACCTGCTGAAAAATATCGACCTGTACCACTGGTCATGGATGTTTATCGTAACCCAGGCTACCTTGCTGCTGGACTCCGGCGAATTCGAATCGGATGACCAGAAGTTCCTGCTGGAAGAGGTAGTCCGTTTCCTCGGCCATGATGCCAGCGGCATCACCCGCTTCGACAGCATGAACAAGGAATGGAAAGACCTGGTCGGCAAGATCAAGAGCGATGGCCAGCTCAACAAGAGCAGCGAAGAAGTGGAAAACACGGTTTCAAGCTGGCATCAGGAGCAGCGCGACCTCTGCCTGGTCATGAGCCGACAGCTTGGTCAGCCCGTGCGCCTGAAACTGTCCCGTACCCACCGACTAGACCCGGTGCAGCGCCTGAAAGATGATGCCGAGCAACTGGCCAAATCCAAACACCTCAACTGCTGCCTGGAAGTACCCAACGCCGCCTCCGACATCGAAGTGACCGCCGACCTGGCCAAACGCACCATCACCTGCCTGATGCGACTGACCGCCCCCAGGGACAAGAAACGCACCTCCGCCCGGATCAACTGGCTGGCACGGCAACTGTCCAAGTCAGAAACCGAAGGCATCTACGTACGGGCCTTGCGCCCGGGCAGAGCCGAAGAAACGCAAGCCACACTTGCACAGGTCCTGGAAAGCGCCGACGCACTCGACTCAGGCACCACAGACGTCGTGCCCAGCACCTTTGAAGTCTACTACCTGGTAGACCTCGCCGGCCGCTTTGCCGGCAGCAAGAAGTTCATCGAAGAACTGGAGAAGGCAGTGCCAACCTTCTACGAGCAAGTCGGCGAACGACTGAGAGCCTGGGTGCCCCCACCGCCTAAGCTGCAGAACAAGAAGGATCCGGTGGGGAATGAGGATTGGGAAGATGGAGAATCCGAAAATGGCGACGAATCCATGTGAGCAGATCTAACCCACGGAAGAGCGTTCACGCGCAATCTCTCACAGAAGCAAAAGCACTATATATAGTCATAACCATACACACAAACACAACATATAGTATTTTAATTGGGAAAAAGCTTGACGTTGACTGAAATTTGATCATACCATCATGACAAGCCGCCTTAGCTAGGAGTCCGAGCTATGTTGTTCCAGCTTGGTGCTCGCTTTACCGGAGAGTTGCATGATCGACGAACGAATCACAGCCAGTAGAATTAAGTATCAGAACCCGTATGCCCACCTGAACGACCTAGGCGAGTTCGATGCCGACTTCTCCATCAGGACATCCGAAATTTCTGCAGAAAGCATTCGTGGGCGTCCAACCCCAGAATATACGGGGCAAAGAATGTTCACCGATAGGGAGATAGAGCAGATAACAAGGAAGTTGCTTCGGCTACGCTGGAAGAACGACATGGCAAAGTCCGGCAGCGCCAATCCGCGCGATCAAATGAATCCGATATCAGCCCTTGAACAGTTGGGATATCAGGTTGAAAAGGACTATTCACTTGGACAGGTTGTCATCAAAGGTCAAGCCAACGAGGTGGGCGGTACAATCGACAAGGAGGCTGGTCGAGTTAGAATCTCCCCTCAGTTTTCGCCAGAGATAATGAATTTCACCGCTGCCCATGAATTGGGGCACGCCGTATTGCATAGAGCCCAAGGATTGCATCGTGACAAGCCCTTGGATGGTAGTTCAGGTAGTCGAGAAGCCATTGAGTATGAGGCTGACAAGTTCGCTACCTACTTTTTGATGCCTGAAAAGCAGGTTCGAAAGGCTTTCAAGCAGATTTATGGAACTGAATACTTTTCATTCAATGAGGATAGAGTTTTTGCCCTGACCCAAGGCACCTCAGAGGCGTTCAAGAAAAAATATGGCAGCCTTCGTGACAGATCCAAATTGTTGTCATCATCTGAACAGTTCAATGGAAAGCATTTCCGCTCACTTGTAAAACAGTTCAAGGTGTCAGTTGGGGCAATGGCTATCAGGTTGGAAGAATTGAAGCTGCTGGAGTGATCAATGGAGTGGATCAAAGTGAGTTCTGATGCAATTGAGAGGGTAGGCTATGATTCCTCCGCTCGTCGCATGTATATCGACTTCCATGACAGCACTCCGCAATACACTTACTGTGGAGTGCCTGAGCAAGTTTTCAGAGAGCTTGTAAACGCATCTTCAGTTGGCAGTTACTTCCATCGCCATGTGCGCAATAGATACAGATGCTAATCGGTTCCATTCATCAAGTTCTATGTCTTCCACACCAATCCCTAAATCCGTTAGATAAAGTGCGTGGCCAAGGGCCACAGCCCACAGGATAAGGTGGCGCTGATTAAGTCGCCTGCCGGGTACATGCGCTGTGAGACCGTTTGCGGCCAGAGACGGCCGCAACCGAGCTGGCATGGATGCCGTTTTTTGCGTGTCTCACAGGCATGTGTCCGAGCGTGGCGACGGTGGTTTGGCGCAAGGGCTCAGCAAGCGGATGCAATGCGTGGCCAAGGGCCACAGCCTACAGCACACGGTGGCGATGATAGAGTCGCCTGCCGGGTACATGCGCTGTGAGACCGTCTACGGCCAGGGACAAAATTGCCGGGAGTAATTTTGCACGAGCGCAGCGAGCCCGCAGGGTCAGGCCCAGGGACGGGCCTGATACTCGCCGTAGTCGAGCTGGCATGGATGCCGTTTTTTGCGTGTCTCACAGGCATGTGCCCGAGCGTGGCGACGGTGGTATGGTACGGAGGTTTTGGAGGCAAGGTGTGTAAGGGCGGCTGGCGCCGCCCATCGCGACTTGCGTCGCTCGCTACAGGATACCTGGTGGCTAGCCGCCGTCGAGCAGGAGGGGTGTGCCCTGGTTGTCGAAGGCGAGGTAGTTGCTGATGCTGCCCTGGCGAACACTTTCGACCATGCCGTCCAGGGCCTTGTTGGTGTCGTCCTCGATCGGGTACTGGCCGTTCTGGCCCGGCAGGGCGGCAACGAAGATGACGTCCCAGCGTTCCACCATGTCTTCGGACTCGGTGGCCAGTTGGCGAAAGCTGGTGAGGTCCTGCGGCGCCTTGTCGACACAGACCACAGGCGCCAGGTGACCCCCCTGCCCCGCTTCGAAGCGGCGCTTCATTGCTTCGGTATAGCCTTCCGGCAGTTCGCGCCGGGTGAACACGAACAGCAGTCGTTGCGGTTCGGTCTGCGCCTGTGCCAGCTGCAGAAAATCGTCGAAGCTTTCGAGTGCGAAAGTCTGGCTCATAAAGTATGCCTGTCCCGGGTTATTGCATCAGGGGTGATTTCTGCACATTCAGCTCGATGCCGTCGATGCGGGCTTCGGCCATCAGGGCATTGATGTACTGCGCAATCGCCTTGCGGCGTACCTTCTCGTTCAGATAGTCGCGAATGCGCTCCTGCACCATGTCATATTCCAGCGGCTGGCCCTCGACCTTGTGGTGAATCTGCACAATATGGTAGCCGTAGCGGGTCTCCACCAGGCTCTTGATCAGCCCTGCGCTGGCCCGGAACACCTGCCGCTCGAACTCGGGCACGGTCTGGCCCTTCTCGATCTGGCCCAGTGAGCCGCCGTTGCCGCTGGAGTCGCAGTTGGAGTGCTTTCTGGCCAGTTGCGCAAAGTCGTCCGGCTTCTTCTTCACCTGCGCCAGCAGGCGGTCGGCGATGTCATGCGCATAGGCCCTCTGGCCCTCGTCCTTGGGGTCACCGGCGATCAGGATGTGGCTGATATCCAGCAGCGGCGAGGTGCAGAAGCGTTCGGTATTGGAGTCGAAGTAGGCTCGGCACTCCTCCTCAGTGGCTTCCGGAATGTGCACATCGTGTTCGATCAACTGCTCGATGTGATCGTCATCGGCGGCCGGGTCGTCCGCACCGCGCACGTTCAGGCCCAGCTCGGTAGCGCGCTGCCGCAGCAGCTCGCCCACCACCAGGGTGGTCGCGGCATGATGTTCGGCCGCTTCCTTGCTGGGTGCCGGGTGATACTGCATTTCCTGATAGATGCGATCGGCATCTATGGTGACGTCATTCACTGCAATCATGTGGTGTTCTCCCGAATGCGGCAGCCCTGAAATGGGCTGCCGAGGTCCGTAGTGAGTGCTTATTTGGCAGCACTGATTTTGCTGCGAACCACCTGATAGTTCCGACCCAGGTAGCCCACCGGCACACTCCAGATGTGCACCAGGCGGCTGAACGGGAACAGCACGAACAGGGTCACACCCAGGTTCACATGGGCCTTGTAGATCCAGTGCACGTCATGGATGTATTCCACTGCCTGTACCGGCCGGAAGGTCAGCAGATAACGTGACCAGCTCATCAGGTCATGCATGACTTCGCCGTCCATGTGGCCGGTGGACACAAAAATGGTCAGCAGGCCGAGGATCAGTTGGGCATAAATGACCAGCAGGATCAGGGTATCCATCAGAGTGGTGGTGGCCCGCACCCGCGGATTGAACAGCCGCCGGTGTACCAGCATGGTCAGGCCTATAAAGCAGATGATGCCGAAAAAGCCACCCACACCCATGGCAATCAGTTGCTTGGCGGGCAGGGAAATGCCCAGCCAGGTCCACAGTTCATAGGGAATGACCAGGCCGGCAAAGTGCCCGGCAAAGATGGCCAGAATGCCCACATGAAACATGATGCTGGCAATGCGGAACTTGCGGTCATGCATGATCTGGCTGGAGCCGGCTTTCCAGGTGTACTGCTCGCGGTCATAGCGGATCAGACAGCCCAGGAAGAACACCACCGACGCCAGGTAGGGGTAGATACCAAAGAAAAAGACATCCAGTGCGCTTGCGTTCATGATTGATTCTCCTATCCGTCAGTCCGCTCGGGCGCCGGGTACGCCTGAGCACCGGAAGCCGGCATATTGATGGGCATGTACTGGTCACGCCGTTGTTGTTCGCTGGGGCGGTGGCGTCCACTGCTGCAGGCGCTGTCGGGCGCCTCGTCACCGCCGAAGGTGACTTCGGCCTCTTCCCATTCCTTGTCCAACGCTTCGCTGGTGTAATCCGGGGCTTCCTCGGCAGCCTGCTGGCGGATATCCGCCAGCGGCACAGTTGCTTCGGAGACTTCCAGCAACGCATGGAACAGGGGCGCGTAGGGGCTTTCCCGTTCTTCCAGGCGGCAGGCGACCAGGGCCAGAATATGCGCCACCTCCTGCAGGCCGGCTTTCAGGTTGTTCTCTCCCTGCGTGGACAGAAATTCCAGATAGAGCGGCAGGTAATCCGGCAGCTCTTTCTCGTCGAGCTCCAGCCCAGCCTCGTGGTACTGATTGAGCAGGTCGACCATGGCCTGACCGCGGTCACGGGACTCGCCGTGCACATGCTCGAACAGATGCAGGGAGACGGAACGGCCGCGTTCGAACAGGCCGTCATACTCGGTCTGCCAGTCGATCAGGCGCTGCCCGGTGACATGGTCGACAAAGGCGTCCAGCCCCTTCCGGGTGGCCGCCTTCACCGGCAGGTCCAGCAGCAGATCCCGCAGTTCGTCGGCGTGGTCGAGCAGTTCCTGCGTGGGGTAATCCAGGCAGCGTGAAAGCAACAGTATCTGACGCATGGGTTACTCCTTCAGGGTCACGGGAATGACTTTGCGCACCGCCGGCTTGTTGCCGCCGAACAGGCTGACGTCGGAATCACCGTCGCTGCAGCCGTTGCCGAACGAGAAGCCGCAGTTGCCCTTCACGTCATAGGCCTGTTCGGCATAGGCGCGATGGCTGGTCGGGATCACGAAGCGGTCTTCATAGTTGGCCAGGGCCATGTAGCGGTACATGTCCTCGACCTGGTGCGCGGTCAGTCCGACCTGCTCCAGCACGGCCAGATCTTCTTCCTGCTCCACCTGCTGCGAGCGCTTGTAGGAGCGCATGGCGATCATCCGTTCCAGAGCGCGGATCACCGGAGCTTCATCGCCGGCGGTCAGCATGTTGGCCAGATAGCGCATGGGAATGCGCAGTGACTTCAGGTCCGGCATGTTGCCGTTCTTGCCTACATGGCCAGCCTCGGTGGCCGACTGAATCGGTGACAGGGGCGGTACATACCAGACCATGGGCAGCGTGCGGTATTCCGGGTGCAGTGGCAGGGCCACCTTCCAGTCCACGGCCATCTTGTAGACGGGTGACTGCTGGGCGGCATAGATCCAGTTGTCCGGAATACCTTCCTGCTTCGCGGCTTCGATCACTTCCGGGTCGTTGGGGTCCAGGAAGATGTCGAGCTGGGCTTCGTACAGATCCTGCTCGTTTTCCACACTGGCGGCGGCTTCGATGCGGTCGGCATCATAGAGCAGCACGCCCAGATAGCGGATGCGGCCGACGCAGGTCTCCGAGCACACGGTCGGCTGGCCGACCTCGATGCGCGGATAGCAGAAGGTACACTTCTCGGACTTGCCGCTCTTCCAGTTGAAGTAGATCTTCTTGTAGGGGCAGGCCGAGACGCACATGCGCCAGCCGCGGCACTTGTCCTGATCAATCAGCACGATGCCATCCTCTTCCCGCTTGTAGATGGCGCCGGAGGGACAGGCGGCCACACAGGTCGGGTTCAGACAGTGCTCGCACAGGCGCGGCAGGTACATCATGAAGGTGTTTTCGAACTGGCCGTAGATGTCCTTCTGGATCACCTCGTCGAAGTTCTTGTCCTTCTTGCGCTTCTCGAACTCGGTACCGAGAATTTCTTCCCAGTTCGGGCCCCATTCGATCTTTTCCATGCGCCGACCGTCGATCAGCGAGCGCGGCCGGGCGACCGGCTGGTGCTTGCTGTGCGGGGCGTTGTGCAGGTACTCGTAGTCGAAATCGAACGGCTCGTAATAGTCGTCGATCACCGGCATGTCGGGGTTGGCGAAGATATTGGCCAGAATGCGCAGCTTGCCACCCATGCGGGGCTGGATCTTGCCGTTTTTCAGCCGCTTCCAGCCGCCGTTCCAGCGGTCCTGGTTTTCCCATTCCTTGGGAAAGCCGATGCCGGGCTTGGTCTCCACATTGTTGAACCAGGCGTACTCCATGCCTTCGCGCGAGGTCCAGACGTTCTTGCAGGTGACTGAACAGGTATGGCACCCGATGCATTTGTCCAGGTTCAGTACCTTGCCGATTTGTGCTCTTACTTTCATGTTCTTCTCCAGTGAATGCGGCGATACAGGCGCGTGGCGGCCGGGAGGGGTGTGCCTGCCTGGCTCCCAATCATTCAGTATCCAGCCAGTCGACTTTGCCCATCTTGCGCACCACCACGAATTCATCGCGGTTCGCGCCAACAGTCCCGTAGTAGTTGAAGCCATAGGATTGCTGGGCATAGCCCCCGATCATGTGGGTCGGCTTCATGACCGCTCGGGTCACGGAGTTGTGAATGCCACCCCGGGTGCCGGTCAGTTCGGAGCCGGGCACATTCACATGCTTCTCCTGGGCGTGGTACATCATGGCCGAGCCCTCGGCGACCCGTTGCGAGACCACTGCCCGCGCGGCGATGGAGCCGTTGACGTTGAAGGCTTCGATCCAGTCGTTGTCTTCAATGCCGGCAGCCTTGGCGTCCGTTTCACTGAGCCAAATGATGGGCCCGCCGCGTGACAGCGTCAGCATCAGCAGGTTGTCGGTGTAGGTACTGTGAATGCCCCATTTCTGGTGCGGCGTCAGGAAGTTCAATACCACTTCCTTGTGGCCGTTCTGGTTCTGTTCCAGCACCGGTTGAATGGTTTTCAGGTTGACCGGTGGCTTGTAGACACAGAGCGTCTCGCCGAAGTCGCGCATCCACTCGTGATCCTGATAGTACTGCTGGCGGCCGGTGATGGTGCGCCAGGGGATCAACTCATGCACATTGGTGTAGCCGGCGCTGTAGGAGACATGCTCGTCTTCCAGACCGGACCAGGTGGGCGAGGAGATGATCTTGCGCGGCTGGGCCACCACATCGCGGAAGCGGATTTTCTCGTCTTCCTTCGGCCGTGCCAGATGGGTGTGGTCGCGCCCGGTATGCTTGGACAGGGCCTCCCAGGCCTTGACTGCCACATGGCCATTGGTCTCGGGTGCCAGTGACAGGATGACTTCACAGGCGTCGATAGCCGAATCGATGCGCGGCCGCCCCTGATTGGCGCCCTCTTCAAGGTGCGTGCGGTTCAGCTTACCGAGGAATTCGACTTCTTCCTTGGTATCCCAGCTGATGCCCTTGCCGCCATTGCCCAGGGTATCGAGCAACGGCCCCAGCGAGGTAAAGCGAGCATAGGTATTGGGGTAGTCCCGCTCGACCGGAATGATGTTGGGCATGGTCTTGCCGGGAATGGCTTCGCACTCGCCCTTCCACCAGGCTTTCACCTCGTAGGGCT
The DNA here is from genome assembly GCF_004768465.1 of Natronospirillum operosum. GTDB lineage: Bacteria > Pseudomonadota > Gammaproteobacteria > Pseudomonadales > Natronospirillaceae > Natronospirillum > Natronospirillum operosum. The sequence continues at coordinate 104,837 of NZ_SRMF01000004.1, read as the reverse complement.
GGGCCAGTTCAGCCGGCGAGTCATGCTGCATGGGCAGGGTGACCACGTCGGTCTCCTTGCCCAGGTGGCCTGCACAGACCTCGGAATATTTCTTCGCCAGCCCCTTGAAGATGTCCCAGTCGCTGCGGCTTTCCCAGACCGGGTCCACGGCTTCGGTGAGCGGGTGAATGAAGGGGTGCATGTCGGAAGTATTCAGGTCGTCCTTTTCGTACCAGGTGGCCGTCGGCAGCACGATGTCCGAGTACAGACAGGTGGTCGACATGCGGAAGTCGATGGTGACCCAGAGATCGACCTTGCCTTCCGGGGCTTCGTCGCGCCATTGCACATCCTGCGGACGGCCCACATCGGCGTCGCCCAGTTCCTTGCCGAGCAAACCGTGGCGAGTACCCAGCAGGTGGCGCAGCATGTATTCGTGGCCCTTGCCACTGGAGCCCAGCAGGTTGGAGCGCCAGACAAAGAGGTTGCGCGGGAAGTTCTGCGGGTTGTCCGGATCTTCACAGGCGAACTTGAGGTCGCCGGATTTCAGTTGCTGGACCACATAGTCTTTCACCTCCATGCCGGCCTTGTCGGCGGCCGCTTTCAGGTGCAGCGGGTTGGTGCCAAGCTGCGGCGCGGACGGCAACCAGCCCATGCGCTCGGCACGGGTGTTGTAGTCCAGCATGCTGCCGGTCCACTTGGACTTGTCGGCCAGCGGTGAAATGACCTCTTCCATACCCAGTTTCTCGTAACGCCACTGGTCCGAGTGGTTGTAGAAAAACGAGGTGCTGTTCATGTGCCGTGGCGGACGCGCCCAGTCGAGGCCGAATGCCAGCGGCAGCCAGCCGGTCTGCGGACGCAGCTTCTCCTGCCCTACATAGTGGGCCCAGCCACCGCCGCTCTGCCCGACACAGCCACACATCATCAGCATGTTGATCAGGGCCCGGTAGTTCATGTCCATGTTGTACCAGTGGTTCATGCCAGCACCGACAATGATCATGGAGCGACCGCGCGTCTTGTTGGCGGTATCGGCGAACTCGCGGGCAATGCGAATGACATCCTCGCGCCGCACCCCGGTGATGGGTTCCTGCCAGGCGGGGCTGTAGGGCACGTCGTCGTCAAAGCTGGTGGCGCAGCCATCGTTCTCGATGCCCTGGCTGACGCCATAGTTGGCCAGTGTCAGGTCATAAACTGTGGTGACTATGGCTTCGGAGCCGTCTTTCAGCTTGACCTTGCGCACCGGCAAACGGCGCTTCTGCAGTTCATCATGGTCGGTGTGCTGGAAGTAGCCATACTCGTGCTTCTTGCCACCGAAATAGGGAAAGGCCACTTCGGCGATGTCGTCATGGTGGTCCTTCAGACCCAGCAGCAGGTTCTTTTCTTCACCTGTGGTGCCATCGCGGTTTTCCAGGTTCCACTTGCCCCGCTCTTTATTTTCTGCTGAAGGCTCCCCCCACCGGTAGCCGATGGCGCCATTGGGCGAGGTCAGCTCGCCTTCTTCGGTGATGGCGATGGTTTTCCAGTCCGGGTTGTTGTCCTGCCCCAGGTTGTCGACCAGATCGGCGGCGCGCAGGAAGCGGTCCTGATGCAGTACACCGTCTTGCTCTTTCAGCATGACCAGCATCGGGAAGTCGGTGTAGCGGCGAGCGTACTCGGTGAAGTACTCGCTTGGCTTGTCGATGTAGAACTCTTTCAGGATGACATGACCAAAGGCCATGCCCAGCGCCGCATCCGTACCCTGCCGGGGTGACAGCCAGGTATCACCGAACTTGGAGGCTTCGGAGTAGTCAGGGCAGATGGTGACGGTCTTGGTGCCCTTGTAGCGCACCTCGGTCAGGAAGTGGGCATCCGGTGTGCGCGTCTGCGGCACATTGGAACCCCACATCATGATGTAGGCGGAGTTGTACCAATCAGCGGATTCCGGCACGTCGGTCTGCTCACCCCAGGTCTGCGGCGAGGCGGGTGGAAGGTCGCAGTACCAGTCATAGAAGCTGAGGCAGTTACCGCCAATCAGCGACAGGTAGCGCGCCCCGGCCGCGTAGGACACCATGGACATGGCCGGAATCGGCGAGAAGCCAGTGACGCGGTCCGGGCCATAGGTCTTGGCGGTATAGATGTTGGAAGCCACAATCAGCTCGTTGACCTCGTCCCAACTGGCGCGCACAAAGCCACCCTTGCCGCGGCGAGCCTTGTACTCTTTGGCCTTGGCCGGGTCTTCGACGATGGAGGCCCAGGCATCGACCGGGTCCTTGTGTTCGGCACGCGCCTGCTGCCAGATTTCCATCAGGTAGCCACGCATCTTGGGGTACTTGAGGCGGTTGGCGCTGTAGATGTACCAGGAGAAACTGGCGCCACGGGCACAGCCACGGGGTTCGTGGTCGGGCAGGTCCGGGCGGGTGCGCGGATAGTCGGTCTGCTGGGTTTCCCAGGTGACCAGACCGTCCTTGACGTAGATCTTCCAGCTGCAGGAGCCGGTACAGTTCACGCCGTGGGTGGAGCGCACCACCTTGTCGTGCTGCCAGCGCCGTCGGTAGCCGGCTTCCCAGGATCGGTTTTCTTCTGTCGTGACGCCGTGTGAATCGGAGAACTCCGTTTTCTTCTGTTTGAAGAAGCGCAGGTTGTCCAGAAAATGACTCATCTTTTGTGTCTCCTGGTCCTGTATCTCACCCCAGGGTGAGTGCAGGTTTCTAGTGTCGGATGCTGGTGACCACTGTAGGAAAATCAACAGCAAGTAACCTTGATCCAAGTCAATTTATGCATCTAAATTGCTACTTATAAATGGGTACTACTCGTTCGGAGCCTTGTGCCAACCTTCCGTCGCCAAGCTCGGGCACATGCCTGTGAGACACGCAAAAAACGTCATCCCTGACAGCTCGGTTACGGCCATCCCTGGCCGCAAACGGTCTCACAGTGCATGTACCCGGCAGGCGACTCGAATCAGCGTCGCCCGGTTCCGAGGAGGCAGCACAGGTCACCCCTGGGCCTTGACGTCCTGCTCTGCAATCTGCCGATCCACCGACGAGATGTAATATTCATCGGCAAAGCCGGATTCAGGCTCCTTGAGCCAGATCAGGCAGATCACCCAACTGGCAAAGGCGCCGCCGGCAATGATGAAAAAGAACTGGGTCGGGGTGACAAAAGTGAAGATGAACAGGTACACCACCGCCCCCACATTGCCGTAGGCCCCGGCCATGCCGGAGATCTGGCCGGTCAGACGACGCTTGATCGACGGGATGATGCCGAAGGTGGCGCCTTCCGCGCCCTGCACGAAGAAGGACGTAAACATGGTGATGGCAATAGCGATGATCAGCGGCCAGGACGAGTTCAGCAGCCCCATCAGCACAAAGCCGATACCGATACCGAACATGTAGCTCAGCATCACGAAACGCCGATTGCCCATACGGTCGGATACCATGCCGCCCATGGGCCGGGCTATCAGATTCACGAAGGCGAACGAGGCGGCGATCATGCCGGCAGCCGCCGCGCCCAGCCCCCAGGTCTGTTCGAAGAACATGGGCAGCATCGACACCACGGCCAGTTCGGCGCCAAAATTCGCAAAGTAGGTGCTGTTCAGCGCCGCCACACTGTTGAACGGATACTTGTCGTCTTCCGGTACGCCCTTCTTGAGCAGCGGCACATTGACGCGCAGAATCTGCACCACCTGATAGATCACCACGGCCGCAATGGCGGCATAGCAGATCAGGGCACCCATGGGCGTGATATAGCCCATGTTCTCGATGCGCCAGACCAGTATGGCCAGCACCCCGATCATGGGAATGGTCCACAGAATCAGCTTGATCAGATCGTTCCAGGTGCTGACTTCCAGTGCCATCGCCTTGCGGGGCTTGCGGTGGGCTTTCTCGTCCGGTCCATCGGTGATGGCAAACCAGTAGTAGACACCATAGCCAGCCATGACAAAGGCACTCTGGCCAATGGCCCAGCGCCAGCCGTCGTCGCCGCCATACAGGGTCAGGGCGATGGTGGGCAGCGTCATGGCCGCAGCGGCGGAGCCGAAGTTGCCCCAGCCGGCGTAGAAGCCTTCGGCAAAGCCGATGTCCTTGGGCTTGAACCAGAGGGCCGTCATGTGGATACCGACCACGAAACTCGCGCCGATGGAGCTCAGTATCAGGCGTGACACCAACAGTTGCGTCATGGTGTTGCCGAAGGCGAACGTCAGCGCCGGGATCGACATCAGGATCATCAGAACAGAAAACACCCGGCGGGGGCCGAAGCGGTCCAGCGCCATGCCCACGATAATGCGCGCTGGGATGGTCAGCGCCACATTGACGATGGCAAACAGGCGGATGTCGTCCTGGGTCAGCCAGTCCATGCTGCGCAGCATGCTGGTGGCCAGCGGTGCCATGTTGAACCAGACATAGAAGGTGATAAAGAATGCAATCCAGGTCAGATGCAGTGCCTTGATCTCGGCATTTCTGAACCGGAAAACGTCAGCGACTTTCATGTCGGCCTCCGAAGGTGAGGAAATGAAATCGGTGTGCTCAAGCCCGCGTACATATCAGGGGCTCGGCAGGATGAGCAGCGGGCATTCAACCCGGCGCGCCAGAAAGGAACTGACGCTGCCGAAGGTCATGTAGTCCAGCTCATCCACGAAATAGGTCAGGGAGTTGGCAATAATGCCGCCGTCCGGCTGATGACTGTGTCTGGCGATAACCAGCAGGTCTGGCTCGTATTTCTGCGTGGCGCGCCACAGCATCTTGCGGGCATCACCCTCCACCAGCACCTTCTCCGCCTTGACGCCCTCGTTCTTTGCAAACGCCAGTGCCTCGTCCAGGAACTGTTCGAGTTCCCTGAACTCCTCCTGGAACATGTCCTCGTTGGCATCGGTGATGTCGCGCGGGTTCTCGGCCACGGCTACCAGGCGCAGGTGCGGATCCAGCTTGCGAAACATGCTGATGGTCTGGGCCAGACCCAGCTTGGCGTTACGGGAACCGTCATAGGCCAGCATGATGTTCATGATCAGTGTCTCCTTGGCAGGGTCGCCTGCCGGAAAGCAGGCGACCGTTTGTTCTTCAGGGGTTTTTGACGTAGGCGTTCTTGCGCAGGTAGAACCACCAGTTGACGATCAGGCAGAGCGCATAGAAGACAGCAAAACCGTACATGGCGAGTTCCGGGGTGCCAGCTTCAATCTGCGCACCCATCAGATTCGGCGCAATGAAAGCGCCATAGGCTGCAACAGCTGAGGTCCAGCCGAGCACCGGGCCCTTCTGGTGCTGATCGAAAATCACGCCGATGGTGCGGAAGGTGGAGCCATTACCGATGCCGCTGGCGGCGAACAGAATCACAAACAGGATCATGAAGATCGGGAACAGGCTGTTCGGGTCAGTCGAGTTGTAAGCCTGCATCATGATCCAGCCGGTGATGGCAGAGGCAAAGACCATGATCACCGATATGACCTGGGTGACGATGGAGCCGCCCACCTTGTCGGAGATCCAGCCGCCGATCGGACGGATCAGGGCGCCGACAAAGGGCCCGATCCAGGCCCAGGTCAGGGCACTGGGGGCATCCGGGTTGGCCACCCGGGTCATGCTGCCGTCGGCGCCGACTTCCATCATGCTGCCGAAGATGACATTGATGGACAGCGGCAGCGCGGCCGAGAAGCCGATAAAAGAGCCGAAGGTCAGGATATAGAGCACGGTCATGGACCAGGTGTGCTTGTTGGAGAAGATGGCGAACTGCTTCTGGATGTTCGGCTTGATGGCACCGGGGATCATGCGCAGCGCAAACAGCGTCAGCAGGATGGTCAGCGGCACGGCCACCCACATGTTGAGCCAGACCAGCGCCAGCATACCGATGATGCTGGTCACACCACCCACGGCATACAGCCCCATAATCTTGCCGAAGGCCTGTACTGGTGTACCCGGATCAGGCGTGATTGGGCGCAGATTATTCATGCCGAACCAGCCCAGAATGGCCAGCGGAATCAGGAACACCAACCAGATAAACCCGGCATTCTGAATCCAGGTCTCGGTGCCGGCCTCAATGCGGCCGATCAGGGTGCCGCTGGCACTCTGCAATTCCATGGAGCCCCCGGCAATGGCGCCGAACAGGCCCACGGTCATGACCAGTGGAATCAGGACCTGCATGGTGGTCACACCGAAATTGCCCAGACCGGCATTCATGCCCAGGGCATAGCCCTGCTGCTTTTTCGGAAAGAAGGTGCTGATGTTGCTCATGGAGGCGGCGAAGTTGCCGCCGCCGATACCGGACAGCAGCGCCAGCGCCTGAAAGACCCACAACGGGGTGTCCGGGTTCATCAACGCCACCCCGGTTCCGAAGGCCGGCACCATCAACAGGGCCGTGGTCAGAAAAACCGTATTGCGCCCGCCGGCGATGCGGATCATGAAGGAGGCGGGGATGCGCAGCGTGGCGCCGGAGAGGCCGGCCAGTGCGGTCAGCGTGAACAGCTCCCCTACCGAAAACGGAAAGCCCAGATTCTGCATCTGGGTGGTGATCATGCCCCACATCATCCAGACCGCGAAACCCAGCAGCAGACTGGGTATGGAGATCCACAGATTGCGGTTGGCAACGGCTTTGCCTTCCTTTTCCCAGAATCCCGGGTCTTCGATCTCCCAGGTATGAATATCGGCATTGCGGCGCATGGCGGCCCTCCTGAATTGGACTGCATAAAGCATCATTTTTCAGGGGACAGTATGTCTTCAGCAGTTGCTGGACTTATTGATGCAGGTCAATTAATGCAGGGCCAATACCTCTTTTTAATGATGTATCATGACTGCATCTTTATAAGGAGCCTGATGCCGATGAGTTGGTACCTGCCACTGAAATACCTGCATATCGCTCTGGCCCTGCTCAGCCTGAGCAGCTTCATGTTGCGCTGGTTCTGGATGGCCCGAGGGTCAGCCTGGTTCAATCATGCCCTGACCCGGCGCCTGCCACACATGATCGATACCGCCTTTCTGCTCAGCGGCATCATTCTCGCCGTTGCCATCAGCCAGTACCCCTTTGTGCATGACTGGCTCACCGCCAAGGTGCTGGGTCTGGTGCTCTATATCCTCTTCGGCACCCTGGCGCTGAAACGGGCACCCAATCTGATCTGGAAAACCTTCTTCTTTGTGCTGGCGCTGGCGACCTTCGCCTACATTGTGGGCGTGGCTCGTAGCTGGAACCCGCAGAGCTGGCTGATTTACCTGGCTGGAGACTAACATGAACGAACCATCAAACCCCGCGCTCAGACGCCTGTTCTGGCTGTTTGCCTATCCGTTCCGGATCTTCTTTGTGGTCGGGTCGCTGTGGGCGGCTCTGGTAGTGATCCTCTGGTTGCTGGCCTATCAGGGTGCCCTGCAACTGCCCCTGGCTCAGCCGGCCATTCACTGGCACGCGCATGAGATGATTCACGGGGTGACCAGCGCCATGATTGCCGGCTTTCTGCTCACAGCGCTGGCCAACTGGACCGGCATACCCGCCATCAGGGGCTGGGCGCTGGGCGCCCTGTTCGGCCTGTGGCTGGCCGGTCGCCTGACGGGCCTGGTATCGGCCGGTCTGCCGGCAGTATGGGTATGGCTGGCGACGCCATTGTTCTATCTTGTGGTCGCTGGTCTGGCGACGCGGGATCTGGTCCGCGCCCGCAACACGCGCAACATTCCCATGCCGCTGATACTCTGCCTGCTCGGCGGAGCCAGTGGTCTGATGGTCCATGGCAGCCTGAACTGGCAATGGACGCTGGTGCAGGTCGGCACCGGGCTGAGTCTCTATGTACTGCTGCTTCTGATGTCGGTGATTGCCGGACGCATTACCCCCGCATTCTCGTCCAACTGGTTGCGCATGCACGGACGCCGCTTTGACGATGTCCGGCGGCTGCCAGCGCTGGACTGGAGTGCGCTGGCGGTGCTGGTGCTGTTGGCCGTGGCCGATCTGGGCGGCGCTGAGCCCCTGCTGATAGGCGTGCTCGGACTTGCGGCCGGCGCCCTGCACCTGGCCCGTCTGTGGCTATGGCGCGGCTGGCGGGTGGCCGGTGAACCGCTGTTGTGGATTCTGCATCTGGGGTATCTCTGCCTGGCGCTGTCACTGGTGGCTCGGGGTGCCCTGGTGTGGTTCAACTGGCCACTGTCGCTCTGGTATCACCTGATCGGTCTGGGGGCCATGGGCATATTGTTTGTCGGGGTCATGACCCGGGTGGGACTGGGCCATACCGGCCGGCCACTCAGGCTGCCGGTACTGGGACTGGCGATCTATCTGGTGATGCTGGCGGCGCTGATCGCCAGACTGCAGACACTGCTGCTGCCGCAGTTGGGTTATGGCACCGGGCTGATTGCCGCTGGCGTGTTCTGGATGCTGGCCTTTGTGCTGTTTCTGGTGGCCTATATGCCGATTCTCACCGCACCCCGGCCGGACGGGAAAGCGGGTTGAGAAGCGTATACCCCGCGCGCGATTGGCACCATGCGTGGCCAAGGGCCACAGCCTGCAGGTCGTGCCCCTTCAGGCGGCAACGGTGGGTATGCGAATCGCCAGCAGGCGGGCCAGTTGCTGTTCGTTGTGCAGAATATCGGCCAGGGTGTAGCGGTCCAGCACGGCCAGAAAGGCCTGCAGAGCCTCATTGAGCACACCCGCCAGCGAACAGGCATGCTGCAGGCGGCATTCACAGTTCTCCTGAAAGCACTCGACAAGATTCATGTCGGGTTCCATTTCCCGCACCAGTCGGCCGAGCACAATCTGGTCCGCCGGTACTTTCAGGCGCAGGCCGCCATTCTTGCCGCGCACGCCATCCAGGTAACCACGGGACACCAGCCGGTTGGCGACCTTCATCAGATGATTGCGCGAAATATCATAGGTATCGGCCACATCGGCAATGGTGGACAACTGATCGCGGCGCAGGGCTACGTAGATCAGCGTGCGCAGTGCATAGTCGGAGAAGCGGGTCAGTTGCAACGGAATAACCTCGGATGTACTGAGATATCAGACAAACAGCATCCTGATTATACCCAATAATAGGTATAACTGAAGGCATGATGCATCAAGAAGGCGCCAATCCGGTATTCAATATACCAAATTGGCACCTCCTACCGCAGCAGAGCAGCCGGGATCAGAGGAATTTCTGCGGGTCTTCGCCTTCGGCACCGTGATGCAGGCCTTCTTCGGTGCAGTGGTATTCCTTGATGACCTGCTCATTGTCAAAGGAATACAGGTGCACATCGAAACTCCACAGCCGCCGCAGGTGTTTCAGAACCTCGTCGGCATCCTCGTTCAGCGGCTTGTTGTTGTCGCGCACATGGTGCAGCGTCAGGGAGCGGTCGCCTTCCACGTCGACGTCTACAACCTGCAGATTGGGCTCGCGGCTGGCCAGGTTGTACTGATTGCCCAGCATCTGACGAATGCGTTGATAGCCCCGACCATCATGGATCGCAGCCACTTCATACTCCAGCGACTCTTCCTGGTCGAAAATGGCGAAGAAGTGGAAATCACGAATCACCCTGGGTGACAGATACTGCTGGATAAAGCTCTCGTCCTTGAAGTTCTCCATGGCGAAATGCAGGGTTTTCAGCCAGTCACTGCCGGCAATATCCGGAAACCACTCGCGGTCTTCGTCATCCGGGTCTTCGCAGATGCGGCGCAGGTCCCGGAACATGGCAAAACCCAGCGCATAGGGGTTGATGCCGGAATAGTAGGGAGCATCAAACGGCGGCTGAAAGACCACCTTGGCATGGTTGTCGAGGAACTCCATCATAAAGCCGTCGGTGACCAGGCCACGATCATAGAGCTCGTTCATGATGGTGTAGTGCCAGAAGGTGGCCCAGCCTTCGTTCATGACCTGGGTCTGGCGCTGCGGATAGAAATACTGCGCCATCTTGCGCACGATACGCACAATTTCCCGCTGCCAGGTCGGCATGATGGGGGCGTGCTTTTCAATGAAGTAGAGCAGGTTTTCCTGCGGTTCCTGCGGGAAGCGACGCCGTTCGCGCTGCTGCTGTTTCTCCTCCGACACCGGAATGGTACGCCACAGCAGATTCAGCTGCTGCTGCAGGTACTCCTCGCGCTCTGCCTGTCGGTTGGCCTCCTCGGCAGCAGAGATCGGTGACGGGCGCTTGTAGCGGTCAACACCATAATTCTGAATGGCATGGCAACTGTCCAGCACCTGTTCCACTGCTTCGACACCGTATTTCTGTTCACAGCGAGTGACGTACTCGCGTGCAAACACCAGATAGTCGATGATGGCGGAAGCGTCGGTCCAGGAGCGAAACAGGTAGTTGTTCTTGAAAAAGGAATTGTGCCCGTAGCAGGCATGCGCAATTACCAGCGCCTGCATGGTGATGGTGTTCTCTTCCATCAGGTAGGCAATGCAGGGGTTGGAGTTGATCACGATCTCATAGGCCAACCCCATCTGCCCGCGCTGATACCCCTGCTGCGTCTGCAGAAACTGCTTGCCGTAGGACCAGTGATGGTAGCCCAGCGGCATGCCTACCGAACTGTAGGCATCCATCATCTGTTCGGAACTGATCACCTCGATCTGGTTGGGATAGGTATCGAGCCCGAAATCGGCGGCTATCTCGGCGATATGCCGGTCATATTCCCGGATCAGCTCGAAATCCCAGTCGGAACCCCGAGAAATGGGTTCTCTGGCGCGCGGCCGGTCAGCCCCAGCCCCCGGTCGAGTTGATGATACAGTCATGCGGCTTCTCTCCTCTGGAACAGTTCGCGGAACACCGGGTAGATCTCGGCCTGATCCAGAATCTGTGCCATGGCAAATGCTTCACGGTACTGGGCCTGTACATCCTCGTAGGCGTACCAGAGATCCTGATGGTCGCGCGGGCTGATCTCGATATAGGAGTAGTAGTTGACCTTGGGCATGATCTCGTTCATCAGCAGTTCCCTGCAGACCGGCGAATCATCGCCCCAGTTGTCGCCGTCCGAGGCCTGTGCGGCGTAGATATTCCAGGCTGCAGTAGGATAGCGATCACGGATGATGTCCTGCATCAGCCGCAGCGCGGAGGACACTATGGTGCCACCGGTCTCCCGGCTGTAGAAAAACTCTTCTTCGTCCACTTCCTTGGCACTGGTGTGGTGACGAATAAAGACCACTTCGATGGTCTGGTAGTTGCGGCGCAGAAACAGATACAGCAGCAGGAAAAACCGCTTGGCGATGTCCTTGGTGTTCTGGGTCATGGAGCCCGAAACGTCCATCAGGCAGAACATGACGGCCGCACTGGAAGGCACCGGGTGCTGCTCGTGGCGGTTGTAGCGCAGATCAAAGTCGTCGATAAACGGCAGCTTGCGCAGTTTCAGCCGCAGTTCGGCGGCCTCGGCTTCCAGCTTGCTGCGCTTGCGCTCGGTGGTTTCGCTGGTGCCCTTCATCTTTGCCAGTTGGGCTTCAATCTCTCGCAGCCGACGCTTCTTGCTGCCACCCAGCGCGATACGACGAGCATGGGCGTTTTTCAGTGAGCGCACCACATTGATGTTGGCCGGCACGCCCTCGGTACTGTAGCCGGCGCGGTGGCGCTCGAATTCCTGCGACTTTTTCAGGTCCTTGCGCACCATGTTCGGCAGCGCCAGGTCATCGAACAGAAACTCCAGAAATTCGTCCTGACTGATGTAGAAGGTGAAGTCGTCCAAGCCTTCGCCATCCTTGCTGGCCTGGTTGCCCTTGCCCTGCCCCTGGCCGGCCTGCGGCTTGCGAATACGGTCACCCTCGACGAACTCCCGGTTGCCGGGATGCACCAATTCCCGGTTACCGCCCTGGCCGTGACCAACCACGGGCTCATGCAGGTCCTTGCCCGGGATGCTGATCGACTCGCCCTTTTCCATGTCGGTAATGGATCGCTTGTTGACGGCATTGTTCACCGCCGCCTTGACGTGCTTGCGGTAACGGTCGAGAAAGCGCCGCCGGTTGACGGCACTCTTGTTTTTGCCATTCAGTCTGCGATCAATCACATAGCTGTTGATCATGGTGACCTCTTTGGTTACCTGTCTGTTCTGCCTGTCCCGCCGTCTTCACCATGGCTGCCAGCGCAAACCCCGACGCAGGTGCCTGTGTCAGTGCCGAGCTGTTTCAGACACGCCGTATACCCATCCCTGGGGGCTCGACAGCGGCGTCCATGCCGCTGAACGGTCTTCAACACCCCGACACTGCCCCGGCACTGGCACCACCAGCGCCTCGGGTCACTGGTACTTGCGCACCCGCAGATACCATTCGGAGAGCAGCCGCACCTGCTTCTCGGTATAACCGCGATCCACCATCCGGTCCACAAAGTCCTTGTGCTTTTTCTGGTCTTCCTTGGAGGACTTCGGATTGAACGAAATGACCGGCAACAGGTCCTCGGTGTTGGAGAACATCTTCTTCTCGATCACGGCGCGCAGCTTCTCGTAGCTCTGCCAGTTCGGATTTTCGCCGTTGTTGTTGGCCCGGGCCCGCAACACGAAATTCACGATCTCGTTGCGGAAGTCCTTGGGGTTGCTGATGCCGGCCGGCTTTTCGGTTTTCTCCAGCTCTTCGTTGAGCGCCTGGCGGTCCAGCATCTCGCCGGTTTCCGGGTCACGGTATTCCTGATCCTGAATCCAGAAGTCGGCATAGGTGACATAGCGGTCAAAGATGTTCTGGCCATATTCGGAATAGGATTCCAGATAGGCCGTCTGAATCTCCTTGCCGATGAACTCGACATAATCCGGCGCCAGATACTCTTTCAGGAAGGTGATGTACTGGTCGTGCACTTCCTGCGGGAACTGGGCCTGCTCGATCTGCTCTTCCAGCACATAGAGCAGATGTACCGGGTTGGCCGCCACTTCCGAGGCATCGAAGTTGAACACCTTGGACAGAATCTTGAAGGCAAAACGGGTCGACAACCCGGTCATGCCCTCGTCGACTCCGGCCGCATCACGGTATTCCTGAATGGACTTGGCCTTGGGATCGGTATCCTTCAGGCTCTCACCGTCATAGACCCGCATCTTGCTGTAGATACTCGAGTTTTCCGGCTCTTTCAGGCGTGACAGCACGCTGAACTGGGCCAGCATGCGCAGAGTGTCCGGGGCACAGGGCGACTCGCGCAGAGAAGAGTTTTCCAGCAGCTTGCGATAGATCTGGACCTCCTCGGTTACGCGCAGGCAATAAGGCACCTTGACGATATAGATGCGGTCCAGGAAGGCTTCGTTGTTGCGGTTGTTCTTGAAGGTATGCCACTCGGATTCGTTCGAGTGCGCCATGATGGTACCGCTGAACGGTATAGCCGACATGCCCTCGGTGGCGTTGTAGTTGCCTTCCTGGGTTGCTGTCAGCAGCGGATGCAGCACCTTGAGCGGTGCCTTGAACATCTCCACGAACTCCATCAGACCCTGGTTGGCCTTGCACAGCGCGCCGGAGAAGGCATAGGCATCCGGGTCATGCTGCGGAAATTCTTCCAGCTGGCGGATGTCCACCTTGCCCACCAGAGACGAAATGTCCTGGTTGTTCTCGTCGCCGGGTTCGGTCTTGGCAATGGCAATCTGATCGACAATGGACGGATACAGCTTGACCACCCGGAACTGCGAAATGTCACCGCCATACTCGTGCAGACGCTTGATGGCCCAGGGCGACATGATGCCGCGCACATAGCGCGGCGGAATGCCGAACCGTTCCTGCAGGATGTCGGCATCTTCCAGCGGATCAAACAGATTGAGCGGGCTTTCGAATACCGGCGAGCCCTTGATGGCGTAAAAGGGTACATGCTGCATCAGCAGCTTCAGCCGCTCGGCAAGCGAGGACTTGCCGCCGCCCACCGGGCCCAGCAGGTACAGAATCTGTTTCTTCTCTTCCAGTCCCTGAGCCGCATGCTTGAAGTAGCTGACCACCTGTTCGATGGGCTCTTCCATGCCGTAGAAATCATCGAAAGCCGGGTAACGCTTGATGACCTTGTTGCTGAAGATCCGGCTCAGCCGAGAGTCTCTGGAGGTATCAATGACCTCGGGCTCGCCAATGGCCTTCAGCATCCGTTCCGGTGCTGTGGAGTAGGCCATCGGGTCCTCCTTGCAGAGCTCCAGATACTCCTGCAGCGAATATTCTTCGTGTTTTCTGGCCTCATAGCGGCTTTTGAAATGATTGAAGATATCCATACGAACCCCTGAGTTGACCTGACCAAATCGAGTTAGGCATTGGATGACGTCGGATCAACATGTGATCTCGGACCATCCTGAAGGAGGTACGTTGCAGTCCCTTGGGTGGGCCGGTGAACAGGGCCCTGAGTTCGACGTTGCGCGCGAATAGTAAGGGGCGCGACGGGCAACCTTTCTGTGGCGAGGTTGCCTGACTGGCGTGCACCTCCATCCCTGCTGCCTTCAGCAAAGCCCGTATCGGGCTTTCTATTACGAGTGTAGTCCAGAGGCGTGCAAAACAAAGCAAGAACTTTGTTTTTACATTCTCTGACGCTTCCATGCTGCCTACACGACAAAAATCTTTCGCCCAGACCCCGGCAACGCTTACCGGCACTTCCCTGTGGACCACAGCGCGGAACTTTCGAGGCCGGACTCTGTCACACCTGACATGATACCCATATTACAGGACCTGTTGTCATGCCCCGAATGCGGTGCAGCCCACTGATCGAAGAAAACCTGGTGTTTCTGCAACAGCTGGCCAGCCTGCTCGACCGCCTCCGTGATTCCGAGTACGCGCCACCCGAGGCCGGTGACCAGACCATAGGTCGCCATGTACGGCATGTGCTGGCCCACTACCACTGCCTGCTGGCGGCTCTGCACGACCCCAGCCATCGCACCGTCCCGCTCGATTATGAGCAACGCCATCGAGACCGCAGACCGGAACAGTCAGTGGCGGTCGGCCGGGAGGCTCTGGCCAGCCTGCAGAACAGGCTCAGGCGCCTTGGTGCAAGCACTCTGCCTGAGCACCTGACTGTCGCCTACCCCTGCGACGCCGATCTGGACCCGGCCACAGACGCGGCAGCAGACCCGCTGAACCTGCCGCTGCCTTCTTCGCCAGAGCGCGAACTGGCCTTCCTGTCCAGCCATACGGTGCATCACCTGGCGCTGATCGGCCATCTGGCAACACTGTCAGATGTCGAAGTCCCCGCCTCATTCGGTGTGCATCCCTCCACATTACGCCACCAACGACGCGTGCAGACAACCCCGACAGATGCTCCCGCTGCACGCGGTACAGGCCCCATCGACGTATGTGCCCTGCTGGCGGAGAAGAATCCGGCGCTCTACCAGCGCCTGCCCCGCTGGGCAATGCCGCTGCTGCGCTGGGTGGTGAACGAGCGGGCCCTGAACACGGGCCTGCAGCAGTTTCGGCATACACCCTGCCGCGCCTTCCCCGGCGCCGTGCGGGTCCATCTGGGGGTCTCTGCGCAGACGCGGCCGATGTCGCGGCCATTGCCAGCGCCGAAATCGAGACCGGTATTTGTGGCCAACCACCCCACCGGCGGTTTTGACGGTGTGCTGATGCTGGACTGGCTGCTGCAACACTACGACGAGGTCAGGGTGGTCGTCACGGATGCGTTGATGAGCATTCCGCAGATGCGCCCCTTCCTGGTGCCGGTGGACCGCTATCGGCGCAGTCGCTGGTCCACGCTTAACCTGAAGTCGGCATTCGCCGGCGACGCGGCACTGCTGGTATTTCCCGCCGGTCGAACCGGGCGCACGCAGGACCGCCGGGTAGAGGAATTTCCCTGGCAACGCATGCCGGTCACCCTGGCCCGTGAATATGGCCGGACTCTGGTGCCGGTGCATATCGAGGGCCACCACTCGCGCCGTTTCAACCTGACAGCCGCCCTGCGCCGGCGTCTGGGCCTGGCGCTGAATCTGGAAATGCTGTGGCTGTCACGGGATTTCCTCAATCCGTCCTGTCGGCAGTACAGCCTGACGGCGGGCTCGCCCATAGACCCCGCCACCCTGCTCGAAGCCGGCGCCACCGATAGCGAGCGCCTGCACTGGCTGCGCCGGCGCTACGACAGCCTGGCCGCCGACACCCGCACCAAACCACACCAGCATGGCAACGCCCAACAGGAGGTGACCCCATGACCACCACACTCGCCAGCCCCCGACCCAGCGAGACTGCAACCGACCCCTGGCTGCCCGCAGTCGCCGAGGTTGCGGCGGAACTGGGCTCCCGCCAGCCCCTGACGCACATGCGCTCACTGGAAATACACAGCTTCTACGGTGACGAATGTCCACACACACTGCGCGCCATCGGGCGCCTGCGCGAGATTGGCTTTCAGGCCGTCGGTGCGGGCCGGGGCGAGCCGCTGGATCTGGATGCACTGGACCGGGGACCGGGCTGCTATGGACAGCTGCTCGCCTGGGACCCGCAGCAGCAGGAGATTGTCGCCCTGTACCGCTATCAACTGGGGGCCAGAGCCGCCACCTTCGGCGATGGCTGCCTGCGCACGCGCACCCTGTTCGACTACAGCCCCGAGTTCCGGGAGGTGATGCTGCCATTCGCCATTGAACTGGGGCGTTCGGTGGTCAACCGAGCCGCGCGCCGGCAGAGCCTGGGCTTTTTTGCCATCTGGGCCGGGCTTGGCGCCCTGCTGCGAACTCACCCAGAGTGCCGGTACTTTTTCGGCAATGTGTCTCTGTACCAGAGCATGCAGAGTTCGGCGCGGGATCTGCTGATCCGCTGGCTTGAACACCACTATGGCCCCGGGACACCCCTGTTGGCGGCACGCCAGGGCCTGGGCTATCAGCCTGCAGAGGACAACTCACCGGTACCGGCGGCGGTGGCACCAGGCGCTGATGATACACCCGAAAACAGAATTGCTCGGCTGCGCGAACTCATGGCCGCCGCAGGCGAGCGCATACCACCGGTCATGCAGTCCTACATGGCGCTGTCGAACCAGATCTGGTGCGGTCAGACCGTCCTTGATGCCGACTTCGGGGATGCGCTCGAAATCGGCATTATCGTGCCGGTGGCCACCATCAACGACAGCGTGCGCCAGCGTTTCATCGACCGCGACTGAACGCCGAAGGAGGGTTCAGGCGAACAGCGTTTCGGTGCTGCCCGGGGTGACGTCGAGCTGCTGCTGACCCACGACAACAGGCACGGCGGCTTGGTTGGCCGCGGCAGCGCTGACGGTTACCCCGCCTGCGTCTATGGTCACCTCCAGATGGTTGTCGCGGAAGGCCAGCGGAAAACTGAACTGCTGCCAGCGCGCCGGCAGATGCGGCGCGAAATGCAGCGCACCGTCATGAATCTCGAAGCCGGCGAAGCCGCGCACGATCACCTGCCAGATGCCGCCGCAGGCGGCCGTGTGAATGCCACCCAGAAAGGAACCCCCACTCATCACCTTCTTGCTGCGGCTGTACAGGTCGATGGTGGCGGCCTCCATGAAATAGCGCCAGGCTTCGTCCTGCAGGCCGGCCTTGGTGGCGATCAGTGCATGCACTGACGGGCTCAGAGAGGAGCCATGCTCGGTGCGCGGCTCATAGTATTCGTAGTTGGCCCGCATCACCGCGGGCGAGAAATCATCAAGCAGGGCAAACAGCTGCAGCAGATCGGCCTGCTTCAGCACCTGGGCGTGCACGGCAACACCATTGGGCCAGCCCCAGTACTCGCCGGGGTCGATCAGCCTTTGGCGCAACTCGGCCGGGGTGGTGTCTTCGAGCCCGAAGAAGCCGTCGAACTGCTCGATCAGGCCGGTGTCGGCATCCGGCTGCGGCAGATAGAGCCGGTGCAAAATATCCCGCCAGTAGCTCAGTTCCTCGTCGGTCAGACCGATGCGCGCGCGCAGTGCCCGCAGTTGCTCCGGCGCCCGCTGCTGCATCTGCTCGTACAGCACCAGCGCCCGGTCCACGGCAAAGTGGCTCAGATAGAGGGTGTAGGCATTGTTGTCGACATTCTCGTGGTACTCGTCCGGCCCCAGCAGACGGATCAGCTCATAGCGGTCCAGATCCACCCGCAGGTGCACCCGGGAACCGATAAAGCGCGCGATCTCGAAGGCGATCTCGGCGCCGCAGCGCTCGATGAAGTCCCAGTCACCGGTGGCGTCATAATAGAGCCAGAGCGCATAGGTGATATCCGGCGAGATATGGATCTGCCAGCAATTGAAGTGGTTGCGGATCGGGCGGCCGGTCAGCACATCGGTAAAGAAGAAATCCGGAAACAGCTCATCGCCAGTCTTGCCACTGGTCCAGGCATAGAAGGCACCGCTGTAACCCAGGCGCTCGGCCTTGCGCCGGGCACCGTCCAGGGTGTCGTAGCGGTACTCCAGCAGGTGGCGCGCCAGCTCGGGCTGGGTGTACAGGTACATGGGCAGGTTGAAGGTTTCCTGGTCCCAGAACGCAGCCCCCTGATAGACCTGACAGGACAGCCCCCTGGCCCCCACCGGCAGGCGGGCATGCGACGGCGTGTGAATGATGTTGTGGAACACATTGAAGCGCGCCAGCAGCTGTGATTCCAGGTCACCCTCGATGCGGATGTCGCTGACCGCCCACATGCGTTCCCAGCACTGGCGATGCGCCGCCAGCAGCGCTTCGAAGCCCTGGTCCCGTGCCCGTTCCACGCAGGCCAAGGCACCGGCCTGCGAGTCTGCCACGCCATTGCTGTGCTGTACGCTGGCGAATTTCTCGAAGGTGATTGTGTCACCGGCGCGCAACCGGAAGGTCATCTCGCGCAGTACCCGGCGCTCCACCTCGCGCACGCTGGCATGCACCGGCACGCTGCCGGTAATGTTCAACCCTTCGGCCACCCGGATCAGGGTGCCCTCTTCCACCGTCACCACATCCATGGCAATCAGGTCCGCAGCGTCGCCCAGGGTATGGGCCTCGGTATGGCGAAAATGCTCGCCGCTGATGCTCCAGACGCGGCCATCGATGCCCGTCAGCACACTGATTTCGGTGTCCTGCTGCGCCGTCACCCGATAGCGCATGGCCAGCAGGTGGATATCGTCATAGCTGGCAAATTTTTCCTCTTCAATGGTGATGGCACCCGGCGCACGACCCTGCCAGGTGGAACGACGCGAGAACAGGCCACAGCGCAGGTCCATGGCGCGCGCGTAATCAGTCGTTGCACCGGCAAAGGCCGACAGGGTCTCGTCGCCCACCCGCACCTGAAAATACAGCGGATTGGGCACATTGCAGAGCTCGGTCAGTCGGCCCGGCTCGGCAGTATCCCAGGTGTCCGCCACCACACAGGCCACATGCTGTTCGGCATCCCACTCGGCCAGCGTGCCCCGATACCCCAGATAGCCATTGCCGATCATGAAATTGCTGCCGGTGGTCACCACCTGTTGCGGATCAAAGGTGCGCTCGTAGAATTCCCAGCCGGTATCGGTGTGAAGTTGATTGCTCAGTTCCATGACGTCTCCGCTCGGATGGCTGCAGTGGCACGCGGTAGGCGGTTGCTGCGCACGGTGCTATGGTAAATGCTTGCTGTGACAGGGCTATGCATTCGATTGCATAACTTCCAGACGCGATTGTACACCAATATTCATTGATAGGAACCGCCATGGCCGCTCAACACCCCATGATGCCCTTTGCCGAGGCGCGCCAGCGCCTGCTGGCTGCGCTCACTCCCTGCACGGAAGGCGAATCCGTGCCACTGCCGGATGCTCTGGGCCGTGTGCTGCAGGCCCCCGTAGAGGCACCCGTCAGCCTGCCACCGGCCGCCAACTCGGCCATGGACGGCTATGCGCTGGCTGCCGGAGATGCCCCCGCCGGGGCCGAGTACGACATTCGGGGTGAGGCGCTGGCCGGCGCACCCTGGAACGGCGCCCTCCGGCCCGGGGAAGCGTTGCGCATCATGACCGGGGCCGTGGTACCGCCCGGGGCGGACCGGGTGATCATGCAGGAGCAGACCGAACAGTCTGCCGACCAGCGCCTGCGGCTGAACACAGAGTGCCCGCCGGGCAACAATATCCGTCCGGCCGGCGATGATGTGACAGCCGGCACCGAGGTGCTGCCGGCCGGGCGGCGCCTGCAGGTCACGGACCTGGCCCTGCTGGGCGCCCTGGGATTGTCGAAAGTCACCGTGGTCCGCCGGCTGCGGGTAGCCCTGCTGGCCACCGGAGATGAACTGCGCCAGGCCGGCGAGACGCTGGCCCCGGGTGACATCTACGAGAGCAATCGGCTGGCGATCAGTCTGCTGCTGCGGCCGTTGCCGGTCGAGATCACGGACCTGGGCATAGTGCGCGACGACCCAACCGCACTGCGCCAATGCATGGCCGGCGCCATGCGGACGCACGATCTGGTGGTGTCGACCGGTGGGGTTTCGGTGGGGGCTGCGGACTATACCCGGGACATTCTACAGGAACTGGGTGACATCGATTTCTGGAAGGTGGCCATCAAGCCGGGCAAGCCGGTGGCCTTTGGTCGCCTGGGCAAGGGCTGGTTCTTCGGCCTGCCCGGCAACCCGGTGTCGGCGCTGGTGACGGCCCATCAGTTGCTGGTACCGGCACTGGGCAAACTCAGTGGTGCGGCGGTAACGGCACCGCTGACGCTGACCGTGCCGGCTGCGGAGCCGTTGCGCAAGAAACCCGGTCGGCTGGATTTTCAGCGTGCCGTGCTGAGCCAGACCGTCTCGGCTGACGGGCGCTGCGAGCACAGTGTGCGCCCGGCTTCCGGACAGGGGTCGCACATGCTGTGGTCCCTGGCCCAGGCCAATGCCTATGCGGTGCTACCCGCCGAAAGCGGTGACATACAGCCCGGCGACCCGGTCACCGTGGTACCGTTCGACCCGGCTCTGGGCTGGTTTACTCCGACGAGTCCTGCAACTGCGGCAGAATGACCTGCAGCACCTGCTCGCTCTGGGCTTCTTCCAGATAGGACTCGTTGAGCGAAATCGCCTTGTGCAGCGACTGGATGGCCTCCTCGGTACGCTCCATCATGGCATAGGCGCAGGCCAACTGATAATAGGCATGGGCATAGTCCCGGTCGGCCCCCAGTGCGAGCTGACAGAGGTTGATGGCCCACTGCGGTTCGTTCAGATCCAGCACGGCATCGGCCTTGTAGGTCAGCGCCTCGGCATCGCGCGGACGAATGGCCAGAATCTGGTCATAGATGGAAATCCGCGTCGGAATGCTGCGCTCCTGACTGGCGCGCAGCCAGAGCGCATGAATCTCGTTGGTACGCTCGATCTCGTCGGCATTCACCTCGATGCGCTGACTGGTGCTCTTGAGATCCTGCTCCAGGTCGGCCAGACGCTGCTCATACTGCTGAATCACCTGACCAATCTCGGCCTTGGCCTGCTTGCGCACCGACAGTCGGATATCGCGCAGTGATTTCCAGCCGGCAATAATCAGTACCGAAGACGCCGCCGCAATCAGATAGAAGAAATAGGTGACAGTGTCCGTGGTGTAGGACATGGCCCGGTCCATGGTGTTCAGTTGACGGTCGGTCAGTTGCTCGGTCATCCGTACCTGGGTCTGCGCCAGTTCCAGGCGCAGACTGCGGATTTCATCGAGCAGATAGCGCTCCACAAAGGGGGTGTAGAGCGGTTCATCAAGCTGTTCGATGTGCTCGCGGACTTGCTGATCACCCTCTGGCGGCTGGTAGAGACTGCTGTCCAGTTCCAGCCCACCGCCGGGCGCCATGTCCTGTCCCAGAACGACACTGGCCGCCCCGAAGGCGGCCAGTAGCGTCATCGCAGAGAACAGTTTCCCTGTCAGGCTGCGCATATGGCGTACTCATGATTATGTGGTTCGATAAGTGCTCCGTGAAGTGCCTTCACGGACTCTACGTACTTATCTTCTTCCACAATAATCTGAATGTCCACCTGTCGCATACCCTGGTGAATAGCCAGTACATTGATCTCCCGGTCAGCCAGCGACTTCACGGTCTTGGCCAGCAGTCCGGTGACTTCCATATCGCTGCCGATGGCCGACACCACCGCCACCTTCTTGGAGGTGATCTGTGCCGACGGAATGCGTTCGCTGAAGTTGTCGGCGACTTTCTTGGCCGTCTTCAGGCTGCAATCGACGTAGGCCGTCAGCGTGTTGGCGTTGGAATCCCGCCCGAGTACACGCAGCTTGAAGCGCTTGATCATGTCCTGCAGGCGCTCTTCATAGCGCGAACGGTCACCGACCATGTCCTGATCGAAGATCTGGATCGCCAGCAGGTGTGGCTGGCCGGCAATGATTTCCACGCGCGGGGTTTCACTGGTGTAGTCACGGGTGATCAGCGTACCGGTATGCTCCGGTTCGAAGGTGTTCTTGACGCGCAGCGGAATATCACGCTGGCGCATGCCCCGGGCCGCCTTGGGGTGAATGGCCTCCATGCCCAGATTACTGAGCTGGTCGGCCACGTCATAGTTGGTGCGCCCGATGGGTACTACCTTGCCATCGCCGACGACTTTGGGGTCGGCACTGCTGAGGTGGTATTCCTTGTGAATGATGGCTTCATCAACATCCATTTCACAGGCAATGGTGGCAAAGGTGATCTCGCTGTAGCCGCGATCGAAGGTGCGCATCAGGCCTTCGGTACAGTGGGCATAGCCGGTGACGATAGACAGTTCACTGTCCGTCTGCACATCCCGGAATGCATCCTGAATGCGCTCGACCAGAGTCAGTTCGCGCTCGTCCCGCCAGCCGGTGAGATCGACAAAACGGGCATTGATGCCCTCGAGCTGCAGCAACTGCGTCATGTTGTAGGCGCTGTGGGCTTCACCCAGCGAGGCCAGCAGTTCACGCACGGTCAGCAGGTGCTCGTCGAGCCGGAAGTGACCATAGCTGCACAGGCGCTGCAGGTCGAGCAGACAGCTGCGTACGCCCTCGACGCGCTCGCGCACAAACTGATCGGCCTGCTGCAACAGCGGCGTGTCTTCGAACAGTTTGGCATTGATCTCGCACAGGTGCTGGCTGACCCGGGTCAGGGCATCACCCCAGGCCCAGTCCGAATCATCATTGGCGAACAGTTCGAAGACACCGGGCTCACCCGTCTTCTTGTGCTCCAGCAGCAGGTTGGTTACCCCGCCATAGGCAGACACGACAAAAATGCGGTTGTACAGGCGGTCCGGATCATACTTGATGATGTTGTCACGCACGGCCGCGTATTCGCTCATCGACGTGCCGCCAATCTTCTCCACACTCAGGCGCTGACTGGCTGATTGCTGTTGCTGGGCAGCTTCTTCACTCATTGCTCTTGGTCCTCCTGGCCACACGCCCCGTTTCCGACCGCGCCTGGCCCATGTGCTTTACTGATCAGGATAGCTCAGCATTCGTTGTTTGGCCTCTGTTGATGGCCTTGCGACTACAAATCAATGAGGCTGCACACGCAGCCTCATTACAGCACCCGCACTAGCGTTCACTTCAGGCCGGGCTGCCGGCACCACGGGTCAGGTTCTGCTCGACGATAGCCGATTGCAGAATATCCAGGCCCCGATCCAGTTCTTCCATAGTGGTGGTCAGCGGCGCCAGGCATTTGACCACTTCATCTTCCGGCCCACTGGTCTCGATGATCAGCCCCTTGCGGAAGCAGTTCGCGGTAATGGCTGACGCAATGTCGCCATCCGGGCACTGCAGGCCGGACATCATGCCGCGCCCTTTCAAGAACAATGGTGTGCCTTCGGCCATCTTGTCCAGACGCGCCCGCAGGTGCTTGCCCTTGGCCTGAACGGCCTCGGCGAACTTGAGATCGCCCCAGTAGTGCTCGAGCGCAGCCCGGGCCGTGATAAAGGCATGGTTGTTGCCCCGGAAGGTGCCGTTGTGCTCGCCGGGTTCGAACTTGTCCAACTCCGGACGGATCAGCGTCACCGCAAACGGCAGACCATAACCGCTCAGAGACTTGGACAGCGTAATGATGTCCGGCTCGATACCGCTGGATTCGAAACAGAAGAAGGTACCGGTACGGCCACAGCCGGCCTGAATGGCATCGGCAATCAGCAGGATGTCATGCTTGCGGCAGATGCTTTCCAGACGCACCAGCCACTCGTCGGAAGCGGCGTTCAGGCCACCCTCGCCCTGTACGACTTCCACGATCACAGCAGCCGGCAGATCCAGGCCGGAGCTGTTGTCGTTCAGCATCTTCTCGAACAGGGCCAGGCCGTCCAGGCCTTCCATATAGCCTTCAAACGGCAGACGGAACACACCATCCAGCGGCATGCCCGCGCCCTGGCGGTGATGCTGGTTGCCGGTCGCGGCCAGCGCGCCCATGGACACCCCGTGGAAACCATTGGTGAACGATACAATGGTATGCCGGCCGGTGACCTTGCGCGCCAGCTTCAGAGCGGCTTCCACGGCGTTGGTGCCGGTCGGCCCGGGGAACATGACCACATGATTGAGACCACGCGGTTCCAGAATGACACGCTGGAAGGTTTCCAGAAATTTCGCCTTGGCATCGGTATGGAAATCCAGCCCGTGGGTCACGCCATCGCTTTCGATGTATTCCAGCAGCGCCGCTTTCAGTACCGGGTTGTTGTGTCCGTAGTTCAGGGTGCCGGCGCCCGCCAGGAAATCCAGGTATTCATTGCCGTCAACGTCGGTCATGACGCTGCCTTTGGCAGACTTGAAGACGCACGGAACGCTCCGGCAATAAGACCGAACATTCGATTCAACGTCTTTGAAGATACCCATGGTTGCTGTCCTCCTGGCCTACTTGAAAGGGCCGATTGTGTAAAGGTATTCGGTATCGTGATGGTCGTCGAAATGGACCTCACGGGTGAAAAATGGCTCATGGCGAATGTCCGCATCCCGGCGTTTGGCCAGCTTGGCGAACACACGCTGCGACGGCTCGTTGTCGTCGGTGATGGTGGTCTGCAGCTGTGTCACCTGCTGGCAGGCCGGCAGTTCGAGCACAAAATCCAGCATGCGCTGGGTCAGGTTCTGACCGCGGGCGGCAGCGGCGACGGCAATCTGCCAGAGGAAATAGGTGTCCGGCTGCCGGGGCGGAATATAACCGGATACGAAGCCAACCAGCTCGTCACCCATCCAGGCCGACACACAGGTGTCACTGAAGTGGCTGCACTGGAGCAGGTTGCAGTAGCGGGAGTTCTCGTCCAGCGGGGGGCAGTTGGCTATCAGATCTGAAACCCGGGGGCCGTCCTCGGGTTTGGGGTTACGCAAACTGATTGGCTTGTCCATGAAAGATTATATGCAGCTTTTCTGCGCTAAGTTGCTGCACAATTCTATCCATCATTCATTCGATGTCAAATTATTTGTGTTGAACTGATCTTGATTTCAGACATACATTTGGTTGATAATTGACCAACAGGCGCCATGACCTCCAGGCTGACAAACAGCCTGAAAGGCCCTGAATGACGCGGAAAACGAACACTCTGGGCCAGAATAGCTGACCCTGACTGTCTGGCTGTCTTTTGCAGGGTCCACGTAAATACATTCAACTGAAAGTAATTGCAGCTTCAGTCTGTTTCGAGTAAAAATAGTTAGACATGATACCAACGCCAGCCATGGGGCCTTTGGTCGCCCCTCGTCGAGGACAAAGCATGAACGAAGACAAGCACCGTGAGGTGATTGCCTCCATCCGGCGCATCATCCGAGCCACGGATGTGCATTCCAGGCAACTGGTCAAATATTCCGGGATGACCTCGGCACAGATTCTGATCATGAACGCCATCGGCTCGGGGCGCTTTCACAACACATCGAAGATTGCCGAAGAAGTGGCGCTGAGTCCGGCCACGGTAACCAATATCGTGGAGCGCCTGGAACACCGCCACTATATCGAGCGGCAGCGCGACGAGCATGACAAGCGAAAGGTCAATCTGTGGCTGACAGAGACCGGTCGCGAAGTGCTGGACAACGCCCCTACGCTGCTGCAGCAGAGTTTTATCGAGCGCTTTGATCGCCTGGAAAGCTGGGAGCAGAACATGATCGTGGCGGCGCTGCAGCGCGTCGCCAGCCTGATGAACGCAGAGAAACTGGACGCCTCACCGGTACTGGATGTCGGCGTCCTGACCCGGCACATGAACTGAAGGACGGCGGCTCACGGCCGCTACGGCTGCAGCCGCTCGATCTGCCAGGCATCGTTGTCCTGGCGGGTGTAGACCAGCCGGTCATGCAGGCGGTTGCGCCGGCCCTGCCAGAACTCGATCTGCTGCGGCACCACTCGAAAGCCGCCCCAGAATTCCGGCAGCGGCAGCGGCTCCTCGCCCGGATAGCGGGCTTCAATATCCGCCACAGCCTGCTCCAGCGCTGCTCTTGAAGCCACCTTGCGGCTCTGCTGCGAAGCCCAGGCCGCGATCTGCGAGGCCCTGGGGCGGGACTGGAAATATCGCCGGGCATCATCAACTGACAGGGACTCTGCCTGGCCGTACACAATCACCTGACGTTCCATCGGGTGCCAGGGAAAATGCAGGCTTGTGCGCGGGTTGTGCTGAATTTCACGGGCCTTGCGGCTTTCCAGATTGGTGAAAAACACGAAGCCACGCTCATCGAGCTGCTTCAGCAGCACCATGCGCTGGCTGGGCTGCCCATCGTCCCCCACGGTGGCCACCACCATGGCCGAGGCATCCGGGCTGAAACCGGCCTGCTGAGCCTGCTCAAGCCACTGGTTGAATTGCTTGAACGGCGAAGGGTCCAGGTCACCGCTATCCAGTGTGCCCTGGGAATATTCGCGCCGCAGGTCCTGCAGGTTCATCAGCTTGTCCTCATCCATCATCGTTGTTGATACCACGGCTCAGATAAACCGAACCGGCCACTACCACCGGCGTCACCCCTCGGGCATGGCCGACGAGTGTTGCTCGATGATCTCCCACTGGTCCTGCCGGCTGCGGTATACAAAGGTAAAACGCGCCCAGACCTGGCTGTTGTCAGCCCCCATGGTGAACAGATAGACGCCCGAATGCAGGGCCAGGTCGCCGTGCACACGCACATGGCTTTCCTGTATTTCGCCCTGTGGTTGCAACTGCAGGAAGTCGATGAAGTAGTCACGAATGCCCGCCCGGTCAGTGCGCACCCGGTTCGAAACGGTGGGCAGCAGTACTGCATCATCGGCATACAGAGCCGCCACCTGCTCGGGGTCGCCACTGGCCAGCGCCTGATTCCAGTCATTGAACAGATTGCGGATGGTCTGGTGATCGTTCGCCAAAGATCAATTCTCCCTTTTTAGATTTGGAACAACAGGTCTGAGCTCGACCGCCTGTGTCCATTCTACCCGAAAATCAGGGTTCCCAGCGACGGGCTCGCTGCTCGTCGGTCTCTCGCGCCTCGACCCAACGCTCGGCCTGCTCGGTCTGCTCTTTCTTCCAGAAGGGCGCGCGCGTTTTCAGCGCATCCATCAGGTATTCGGCGGCAGCAAAGGCCTCTCCCCGGTGCGGGCTGGTCACACCAACCCAGACGATCTGGTCCGCCGGCACCAGACGCCCGACCCGATGAATGATGGCCACCCGGCCCAGACGCCAGCGGGCGCGCGCTTCGGTCACCAAAGCCTGCAGTGCACGCTCGGTCATGCCCGGGTAATGTTCCAGAAACAGGGACTGCACTCGATCACCCTGATTGTAGTCGCGCATACGCCCGACAAAGGTCACCACGGCGCCGTCCTCGGTGTTGGCAGCGGTCAGCCGCTCGTATTCCGCAGCCACCGAGAAGTCCGTTTCCTGTACCTGCACATGATCGACCGGAGTCATGGTCAGCCTCCGGTCACGGGCGGAAAGAAGGCCACTTCGTCGCCCGGCTTCACGGTCTGCTCCGGCCCGGCCATTTCCTGATTCACGGCGACCAGCAGGTCCTCCGTCAGCGCGGCCCAATCATTACCCTGCGCGGCAATATCGCGCCGCAACTCGTTGACCGTACCCGCTTCGGACCAGGGCCAGTGCAGGCGGGGCTGCGGCAGCTCTTCACGCAGACGGGCGAAAAACAGCACGGTTACGGCGGCGGTGGAGGGCTCGGCTGCCGACGTCATGATTGACCTCCGGGCTCTGCCACGTCTTTCATGTCTGCCTGCTGGGCCTGCCAGTGGCCGCTCTTGCCACCCTGCTTTTCCAGTACCCGCAGGTCCCCGATGACCATGCCCGGGTCAACCGCCTTGCACATGTCGAACAGCGTCAGCGCGGCCACCGACGCCGCCGTCAGGGCCTCCATCTCGACACCGGTCTGGCCACTCAGACGACACAGCGCATGAATGGCGACGCCGCCGCGTGCACGATCAATCTCGAAATCGACCTGCACCTTGCTCAGCGCCAGCGGGTGACACAGCGGAATCAGATCGGCTGTTTTCTTGGCCGCCTGAATGCCGGCAATGCGGGCCACGGAGAGCACATCGCCCTTCTTGTGACCGCCCTGCTCGATCAGATCCAGAGTCTCCGGCTGCATGCTGACAAAGCCACTGGCCCGAGCTTCGCGTGCGGTAACAGCCTTGGCCGACACATCGACCATGCTGGCCTCACCGGCCGCATTCAGGTGCGTCAGCTCAGCCATGGGCAGCCTCCTTCGGGGCCCGCACATGGGGCACGAAATTGCAGGGTCGTGTCTGGCTGTTCAGCTGTTCTGCCAGGATGCCCTCCCAGGCCAGCCGGCAGGCGCCGGTCGACCCGGGCAGGCAGAACACCAGGGTACGGTTGGCCAGACCGGCCAGGGCGCGACTCTGCACGGTTGCCGTGCCGATATCGGCCAACGACAAATGGCGGAACAGTTCGCCAAAGCCACCAACGGTCTTGTCGAACAGCGGCAGCAGAGCTTCCGGCGTCGAGTCCCGACCGGTCAGGCCGGTACCACCGGTCACCAGCACGGCCTGGATAGCCGGATCGGCAATCCAGCCGGAGATGACGGCACGCAGCACATAGACATCATCCCTGACCAACTCGCGGGCCTGCAGATGGTGGCCGGCGGCCTGCAGCTTTTCGGCCAGCAGATCACCGGAGGTATCATTGGCAGCGGTGCGGGTATCCGACACCGTCAGTACGGCCATGTTCAGGGGCTCGAATTCAGCAGCAGCATGATTGCTCATGGCAGACAATCCTCAGTTCAGTCTTGCAGTTGGGCCAGAGTCTTCAGGTCCTCTGGCGTATTGATATTGCACAACCGTTGCGGTTCAGCTGCGTTCAGCCAGCTCAGTTCAGCACCGAGGTCGGCGACCAGCGCCTTCACGGATCGCGCCTGCGGGGTCTGTGCAGACAATCTTGCCTGCACTCTGTGCAGACAATCCGGGGTCGAGTAAAGGGCCAGCGGAAACAGGCTGTCCCGGTAGGCCGCATGGGCGGTATCGACCGCCTGCAGGGCCGTCAGGTCCGCCCGGGTGACTCTGGGCATATCCACCGGCAGGAACAGGCAGTGCTGGCCGGGGAAGGCCGTCAGTGCTGCCGCAATGCCCGCCAGAGGGCCGGGTTGCCCGGGGTGCAGGTCGGGCAGTTCGGCCGCGCCGCTGACACGGACATGAGCGCAGACCTGCTGCAGGCAGGTCACCGCATGATCCTGCCAGGAGTGGGTGCCCGCTGCACCGGGCCAGGGCAACTGCGCCTTGGGCTGGCCCATGCGCCGGGAGCGTCCACCTGCCAGTACAATGCCTACCCACTCATGGCTTTTGATCTGCATACTGTCTACCGCCAATCTATCCGCCCAGCATGGCCAGATGCCGGGTAATTCCGGTATCCCGCTCATGCAGCCCATGGGTAGCCTTCTTGTCGCCCAGCGCCGCCTGGATGACAGCAGCCAGGTCTTCACGCTGATCATCATGCTGCAGCCAGGGCCGCAGGTCATAGCCGTGATCACCGAACAGGCACAGATGCAGCTTGCCCTGGGCCGATACCCGCAGCCGATTGCAGGTGGTACAGAAATCGGGACTGTAGGGCATGATCAGGCCAATGCGCCCGGCATAGTCCGGGTGCCAGAATTCCTGCGCCGGGCCGGCATCCTGCCGCCGCACCAGTGGTTGCCAGCCCTCCAGCAGCAGTTGCTGGCGCACATTGCTCAGCGGCACATGATGACGCTCATAGAAACCCGGGTCGGCCCCGGTTTCCATCACCTCGATAAAGCGCATGGTGACCGGCTTGTCGCGCAGCCAGTGCAGAAAATGCCCCAGACGGTCGTTGACGCCACGCATGTAGACGGCGTTGACCTTGACGGTCAGCCCCGCTGTCAGCGCCATATCCAGGCCTTCCAGTGCCTCGCGCAAGCGGTCATGCCCGGTTATGGCCTGGAACTGGTCCGGGTCAAGTGAATCGATACTGAGATTGATCTGATCCAGGCCGGCAGCGTGCCAGGACGCCACATGCGTGGGCAGACGATAACCATTGGTGGTGACGGCTACACGCTCGATACCGGGGGTCTGACGGGCGTCACCGATCAGCTCACTCAGGTCCCTGCGGATGGTGGGCTCACCACCGGTCAGGCGGATCTTGCGGGTACCGTAATGGGCAAAGACAGCCATCAGCCGGCGCAATTCATCACGGCGCAGAAATGCGGAGGCAGGCGGGCCGTCATAGCCATCCGGCAGGCAGTAGGTACAGCGGAAATTGCAAATTTCCGTGACCGAGAGACGCAGGTAATAGAACCGGCGCCCGAACGAGTCGGCAAACATGATTGAACCCCTTTCCAAGTGTCGGGAGGCGCGAGCGTTTCCACCCTGCACCCTGTCACGCCCACCGCAACGGTTGGCATGAGGCCAGAGGTCCATCCGCCAGAGAACTGGCGGTACAGGCGCCCCTGGCTCGGAGCTTCGATACGCAGCAGCTTTTACGCTTACTGCAAGTTTCTGGTTTCCATCCTACGGCTGGCGCGTAAAATAGCAACCGGAGAACCGCACCAAAGATGCATTCAAGGCGCCGGTTCATATTTTATTGATCTGAATCAATTGCGGGAGCCCGGCCAGTGAGCGCAGCCACCTTTTCCACTGCTGACAATATCATCGATGTCACTGAACAGACCTTCATGCAGGACATTGTCGAGCAGTCCCGCACCAAGCCGGTACTGGTCGATTTCTGGGCGGACTGGTGCGGCCCCTGTCAGAACCTGATGCCGATTCTGGAAGGGCTGGCACAGGCCCAGCCGGATCGCTTTGTACTGGCTCGCGTCAATGCCGATGCCGAGCAGGGCCTGACCGCCCAGTTCGGGGTGCGCAGCCTGCCAACCGTGGTGCTGGTGCTTGACGGTGCACTGGCGGGCCATTTTACCGGGGCCAAGAGTCAGTCCGAGGTCGAGGCCTTTCTGGACGAGCACCTCGGCCCGCTGACAGAGGCCACAGAGGAGGCGGTGGAAGCGGAATCACCACCCGAACAAAACGCGGAACTGGACCTGCTGGAAGCCAGCTATCAGGCCGACCCGGGCCCGGCCAGCGCACACGCTCTGGCCATGGGTTGTGCTCAGGCCGGACAATACGAGCGCGCCTTCGAGCTGCTGCTGGACCTGCTGCGGCAGGATATGGACTGGAACAACAACCAGGGGCGGCAGGATATGCAGCAACTCTTTGGCGAGTGCCCGGACAAGGCCCTGGTGGCCCGTTATCAACGGCGGCTGATGACGCTGCTTTTCTGACACCCCAGGCCGTTTGGACCACCCCGGCGCTACAAATCGAAACGTCGGCACCGGTTCCGGTTTGACACCCTGGTCTATACTTGGCATGACGCGCAGAATTCAAGCTGCAGATGCCTTATGACTGACTCTACTGCAACCGACTCGTCCGACACCGCCCTGCGTGCACTGCTTGATGCTCTGCCTCTGGGAGTACTGCAGGTGAGTGACAATGGCCGGATCACGCTGGCCAACGCCTATGCCCGGCGGCTGCTGCATACTGCGGAGCACAGTAGCGAACTGAATGTGCATGACCTGATGCCGGCCGGGCTGCTCGACCTGGCGCCCGGCGAAGGCATTCACTGTGTGGTCGGCGGCATGGCCTGCCAGGCCCTGCTGACCCGTCTCGAATCGGACCTGGCACCGGCTCGGGTCATCACCCTGATCCCGCAAAGTCGTTACTGAGCAGGCGCTTCGGATCGGCGCAATACGGCGTAATACATGGTATCCGCATCCGCCTCCGGAAAACCGACCAGTTGCTGATGACTCAGCCTGAACTCCGGCTGCCGCTGCAGCCAGGCCATGACCAACTGTTCGTTCTCTGCCGTCAGCCAACTACAGGTCGCGTAGACCAGGGTGCCACCGGGTCGCACTGCCGGTGCGGCCTGATCCAGAATGCGGGTCTGCAGGCGGGTCAGCTCTGCGACCTGATGCGAACTCAGGCGCCAGCGGGCGTCGGGGTTGCGGCGCCAGGTGCCGGCACTGGTGCAGGGCGCATCGACCAGTACGCGGTCAAACCCACCCTGTTGGCGCGCCTCCCGCGGCAATTTCAACGGTGCCTCTGCATC
Organism: Natronospirillum operosum; assembly: GCF_004768465.1. Lineage (GTDB taxonomy): Bacteria > Pseudomonadota > Gammaproteobacteria > Pseudomonadales > Natronospirillaceae > Natronospirillum > Natronospirillum operosum. The sequence goes on along the minus strand of NZ_SRMF01000004.1, from coordinate 72,736 downwards.
CCACTCGAAGCGCCGAATGTTGAACCAGCCGGCACGCTTGGCCCGACGTTTCAGTTCTTCCAGCTTCCAGGCGCGGATGTCGGTCGCGGTAATGGCGCCCAGATTGTTCATGCGACTGGCCAGTGCCAGCGTCTTGCCGCCGCCACCAGCACAGGCGTCCCAGATCAGTTCACCGGGCCGGGCACCCACGGCGCGGCTGATCTGCTGGCTGGCCCAGTCCTGAATTTCGATACCACCGAGACGAAAGGCGGCGGTCTGGAAGATGCTGCGCCCACCCCGAGCCTTGAGGGCATCCTCGTCCGCATCCACGGTAAATCCGACCTGTTTCAGTTCCTGCTCCACGGCAGCAGCCTGGGCCGGTTTCTGCACCCGCAGCCACAGCGGCGGACGGATGTTCTGCCCGGTGCAAAACCGCTCCACCTGCTCTGCCGTCCAGCCACTGGCTTGCTGACGCTCGGCCAGCCAGTCGTGCCAGGCCGGTCGCCAACCGTCCAGCAGCCAGGCCAGCCGCTCATCCGCCGCCCATTGCGCCTGCACCCGCTCCCAATAGGGCGTGCGGAAGGGTTCATCTTCTATTTCGCGCGGGTACTCCGCCGTACCGGGCAGGAGCTGAATCAGCCAATACCAGAGGACGGAGGCCGGCAGCTCACGTGCCGCCTGCCAGATCCGGTCGCCTGCCAGTTCGGCATCACGCTCCAGCGCATAGGCAGCCATGTCGCTGACCTGCCGCTGATACCCCTCCTCCAGCAGCGTCAGCGGCAGCAGGTAGCGCATCACGGTGAACAGGGCATCAGCGTAGAACAGGCGGTCCTGCCGACCAAACTGCTTCTGACTGCGTAATTGCTGACTGAGCCAGCGGTCGACCTGGGGCAGTTCGGGCTCCGCCGTCAAACGCTCCCACAGCTGGCCCAGATGCGGATACCGGTAACCCCGAAAGTCCGGCATGACCGGCTGCAGTGAAGGCAGGTTGTAGGGCATGGCGTTTACACGTCCTTTAGCGAGTGCCTGCGGATAGCCCGCTGGCATCAGGTTGCTTTGTTACCGGGAGCAGGCGATGATGTGCGCCATTTGCGGCCCGGCAGGAACGGCATGGTAATGGCTCTGGCAGCTCAGATAAACTCCGTTTTGAAGCAACAGCCCATCGCGGCAAGAGCAGCACTGCTGTTTGGCGGTGCTCTGGTGCCGCTGATATTTGCGCCCTTCAATGTCTGGCCCCTGGCCCTGGCCCTGCCGGTGCTGTTCTGGTGGCTGACAGCGGACCAGGCACCGCGCCGGGCTTTCTGGCACGGCTGGTGGTTCGGGGCCGGCTTCTTCGGTACCGGTATTTCCTGGGTCTACTTTTCCATGCGCACGGTCGAGACCCCGGTCTGGATCTCGCTGGTGCTGACGGTCAGTTTCTGTCTGGCCATGGCCTTCCTGTTTGCGCTGCAGGCCGGGCTGCCGGCGCTCCTGCGGCGCTGGCTGCGCGTGCACTGGCTGCTGTACCCGGTCCTCTGGCTGGCCTTCGAGGGCCTGCGCAGCACCCTGTTTACCGGCATGCCCTGGTTGCTCTGGGGTACCATTGGCACTGACACCGTGCTGCGCGGCTGGCTGCCGGTCGGGGGTGTCTTTCTGCTCGGTTTTCTGCTGCTCACCTGTGCCGCTGCGCTCTGGCAGTGGCGTCCGTCCGTGCGCATGAGTGCAATCACCCCGGTACTGCTGTTGCTGCTGACCTGGGGCGGTGGCGCCGCCCTGCTCGACCGCGACTATACCGAATCGGCCCGGGAGACCCCCCTGATGGTGGCTGCCATGCAGGGCAATGTTGATCAGTCCATCAAATGGCAGCAGCGGCAGATTGTGCCCAATCTGCGCCTGTATCAGCGCCTGAACAGCCAGCACCCGGAGGCTGAGCTGCTGGTGTGGCCGGAAACCGCCATCACCGCCTTCCCGGAAGATATTCCGAATCATCTGCATGACCTGGATACCGAGCTGCGGGCCAATGGTAAGGGACTGATTGCCGGGCTGCCCCTGTGGGGCGAAGGCAGCGACTACTACAATGCCATGCGTGGCTTCGGTGCTGCCCGGGGCGACTATGCCAAACAGAACCTGGTGCCCTTTGGCGAGTACCTGCCGCTGCAGGGGCTGCTGCAGGGTCTGATCGCCTTCTTCGACCTGCCCATGTCCGGCTTTTCACCAGGTCCGGCAGGACAGTCACCGCTGCAGCTGGAACTGGGCGAGGACAGCTGGCAGATCGGCGCTCTGATCTGCTATGAAGCGGCCTACCCCGGCCTGTCACGCCAGCAGGCCGCCGACAGCCACCTGCTGGTGGTGATCAGCAATGATGCCTGGTTCGGCCGCAGCCTGGCGCCGGCACAGCATCTGCAGATCACCCGCGCCCGGGCGATAGAAAACCAGCGCGACATGGTACGCGCCACCCAGAACGGCATCTCGGCTCTGATCAACCATCATGGCCAACTGCTGGTTCGAACACCCCAGTTCGAAGTCGCCACCGTCAGCGGTCAGCTGTTTCTGCGCACCGGTCAGACCCCCTATCAGCGCTGGGGCAACAGCCTGGTCTGGCTGCTCGCCATGCTGACGGTTCTGGTCGCCCTGGCTCGCGGCTACTGGTCGAAATAAACCCGCGTCTCGGGTATCCTTGCGCACCAGACAACAACCTTCCGCACCCGGCGGCGGCAAGCCGCGCGGACCCGAACCGAGAGAAGTGAACTGAACCCTATGGAAGCCAACTATTCTCCCCGTGACATTGAACCCGGAGTCCAGAAGCTGTGGGCAGAGAACCAGGTGTTCCGTGCCGTCAAGGACAGCAGCCGCGAAAAGTACTATTGCATGTCCATGTTCCCCTATCCCAGCGGTCACCTGCATATGGGGCATGTACGCAACTACACCATCTCCGATGTCATGGCACGCTACCAGAAGATGCTGGGCAAGAATGTGCTGCACCCCATGGGCTGGGATGCGTTCGGTCTGCCGGCCGAAAACGCCGCCATTCAGAACAGGACAGCACCGGCCAAGTGGACCTATGCCAATACCGACTACATGCGCGAGCAGCTCAAGTTGCTGGGTTTCGGTTTCGACTGGTCGCGGGAAATCACCACCTGCAGCCCCGACTACTATCGCTGGGAGCAATGGTTTTTCACCCGTCTGTACGAGAAGGGGCTGGTCTACAAGAAGATGGCCACCGTGAACTGGGACCCGGTGGACCAGACGGTACTGGCCAACGAACAGGTGATCGACGGGCGCGGCTGGCGCTCCGGGGCGCCGGTCGAGCGCAAGGCGATTCCGCAGTGGTTCATCAAGATCACCGAGTACGCCGAAGAACTGCTGAACGATCTGGACAAGCTGCCCAACTGGCCGGAACAGGTCAAGACCATGCAGCGCAACTGGATCGGACGCTCCGAGGGGGTCGATCTCGAATTCGAGCTGGAAGGCAGTGAACAAAGCCTGTCGGTGTACACGACCCGGCCGGACACGCTGTTCGGGGTCACCTACATGGCCGTGGCCGCAGGCCATCCACTGGCCGCCGAGGCCGCCGCCGACAACCCGGAACTGCAGGCGTTTATCGACGAATGCCAGCACTCCACCACCTCGGAAGCCGACATGGCGACCATGGAAAAGAAAGGCATGCCACTGAACCGGTACGCCATTCACCCTCTGACCGGCGACCGGATACCGGTCTGGATCGCCAACTTCGTGCTGATGGATTACGGCAGCGGCGCCATCATGGCCGTACCGGGCCACGACGAGCGGGACTGGGAATTTGCCACCAAGTATGACCTGCCCATCCGGCAGGTAATCGGACCTGCTGCGGGCAGCGACGACACTGTCGATCTGGCTCGAAGTGCCTACAGTGCCAAGGGCATCGTCATGAATTCCGGCGACTACAACGGCATGACCTCCGAAGCCGCTTTCGATGCCATTGCCGAATACCTGGAAAAGGCCGGCAAGGGCAAACACACGGTCAACTATCGTCTGCGCGACTGGGGCGTCTCGCGGCAGCGTTACTGGGGCGCGCCGATTCCGATGTTCAACCTGCCCGATGGCGGCGAGATTCCGGTACCGGCCCACAAGCTGCCCGTTCTGCTGCCGGAAGACGTGGTCATGGACGGCGTGCAGTCACCGCTCAAGGCAGATCCCGAATGGCGTCAGGACGAGCTGGACGGCCAGCCGGTCGAGCGCGAGACCGATACCTTCGATACCTTCATGGAATCAAGCTGGTACTACGCCCGCTACACCAGCCCGCACTACACCGAAGGCATGGTGGACCCCGAGGAAGCCAACTACTGGCTGCCGGTCGACCAGTATGTGGGCGGTATCGAACATGCCATCCTGCACCTGCTGTACTCGCGCTTCTTCCACAAGCTGATGCGCGACGAGGGCATGGTGCAGTGCGACGAGCCCTTCGAGAGCCTGCTCTGTCAGGGCATGGTGCTGGCCGAGAGCTACTACAAGATTGTCGATGGTGCCCGCCAGTGGATTTCACCCAAGGATGTCATCATCGAGCGCGACGACAAGGGGCAGATTGTCCAGGTGCAGCAGAAAAGCACCGGCGACACCCTGGTCTATGCCGGCATGACCAAGATGTCCAAGTCGAAAAACAATGGCGTGGACCCGCAGGACGCCATCGCCACCTATGGTGCCGATACGGTGCGCCTGTTCTCCATGTTCGCCGCACCGCCGGAACAGACGCTGGAGTGGGTCGACTCGGGCGTTCAGGGGGCACACAAGTTCCTGCAGCGCCTCTGGCGTGCCGTGCATGCCGTGCAAACCGAAGGCAAGGGTGATCCGATTCCAGCGCAACTGTCGGATGAGGCCAAGGCGCTGCGCCGCAAGACGCATGAAACCATTCAGAAGGTAACGGACGACTTCGACCGTCGCTTCACCTTCAACACCGCCATTGCAGCCATCATGGAGTTGCTCAACACGCTGAATCGTTTCCCCGCTGACCGGCCCAAAGATCGGCCGGTGGTGCGCGAAACGCTGGAAGCCATGGTGCTGATGCTGCAACCGGTGGCACCGCACATTACCCATGCGCTCTGGCAGGCACTGGGCCATGATGATCTGGTGGTCGAGCACACCTGGCCCCAGGTCGACGAAAGCGCCCTGGTGCGTGACCAGATCACCTATGTGGTGCAGGTCAACGGCAAGGTGCGGGCGCGTATCGACATGCCCGCCGATGCTGACAAGGCGACCATTGAGGCTACAGCTCAGGACGCCGACAATGTACGCAAGTTCACCGACGGCAAGGACATCAAGCGCGTGATCGTGGTGCCCGGCAAGTTGGTCAACATCGTCGTGGCCGGCTGAAGCGGCGCCAGGGACCCAGACCATGGACATTCGCCCGGAACAGCTCAGTGGTCATCTGCAGCAGGACTGGAAGCCCATCTATGTGGTCACCGGTCAGGAACCCCTGCTGATCGAGGAAGCGCTGGATCAGATCCGCGCACGGGCGCGTGAACTGGGCTTCACCGAGCGCCGCATCCTGCACGCCGATGCCCAGTTCGACTGGTCGGAACTGGTTGCGGCCAATCAGGCCATGTCGCTGTTCAGTGATCGCCAGATCATCGAGGTACAACTGGAGCGCAAGCCCGACAAGGCCGGGCAGGTCGCGCTGGCCGAATATGCGGCTTCTCCGCATCCCGACAACCTGCTGCTGATCAGCGGCGCCGTACTGGACAACAGCAGCCGCAAGGCCAAATGGTTCCGCACCCTGAGTCAGCCGGCCGGCGTGATCACGGCCTGGCCGGTCGGTCGCCAGCAACTGCCGGGCTGGCTGACCCAGCGCGCCCGGCTGCTGGGCCTGCAGCTGGAGCCGGAGGCGGTCGAACTGCTGGCCGAACGTACCGATGGCAACCTGCTGGCCGCGCGCCAGGAACTGCAGAAGCTGTCATTGCTGTTTGATCAGGCACCGATCACTACCGAACAGGTACTGGACGCTGTGGTGGACAATGCCCGTTTCAGTGTCTTTGATCTGGTCGATGCCCTGCATGCGGGGGATCTGGCGCGCAGCCAGCGCATTCTGGACAGCCTGCAGAGCGAAGGTGTGGAGCCGCTGGTGATTCAATGGACGCTGACCCGGGAAGCCAGGACACTTATGGCCCTGCAGGGCCGCTTGCGTGCCGGCGAGTCACCGGCCAACGCCTGTCAGGCCCTGCGTATCTTTCGCCAGCGTCAGATCCTGGCACAACAGGCCGCCAACCGGGTCCGCCCGGCGCGCTGGCAGGGCATTCTGGCCCTGCTGCAACGCACGGATTCCGCGGTCAAGGGCAGCGAGCCCCTGAGCCCCTGGCTGCTGCTGGGGCAGATTGTCTGGCGCTGGGCCGGCTGAACCGCCCCGCGCGACGTCAACTGTGCCGAATGACGCTGACGTCTTCTGCCTGCAAGCCCTTGGCACTTTCCACCACACCGAAACGCACGCGCTGACCTTCGTGCAGCGTCCGATGGCCGCGCCCGCGGATCGAGCGGAAATGCACGAATACATCCTCTTCATTGTCCCGGGTAATGAACCCGAAACCCTTGGCACCGTTGAACCACTTGACGATACCCTCCTCCCGGGTATCCGCCACCGCTTCCAGCGGCAGAAAGTGAATCACCAACTGCACCAGCATGATCAAGGCCCAGATACTTGCGACCGTCGCCCAAAAACCTTCTGCGGCCATTACACCGGCTTCCGGGCTGCCTTGCCAGAAAGCGACCACGAACGGCACCGCCAGTGCCGCAACCAGGCCCACCAGGGCCCGGATCAGGAACGTTACTAGATTCATCATAAGCTGCTCAAATACCCTGTAAGACTGAACTGAGACTGAAAAAACAAGTGCATGAAACCTGTGCACCGTACCGACACTGTCCACGACCCGGACATACGCAAACTGCGGGAGGCCGTGTTATCCTTGACAGTGCGACAAAGCATAATGCCAAAAAGCGCACCTTGAGGGCAAACGCACCAATGACCAACCATCAGGACGGAGTGTCCGCAGAGCACCGGCTGACTGAACTGGAAACCCGCCTGGCTTTCCAGGATGACCTGCTGGAAAAGCTCAACGAGGTAGTGGCCCAGCAGGATGACGCCCTGCGTCACTATCAGCGCCGCCTGCAGAAACTGGAAGACCAGGTGCAGCAGGTCAACGCACAAATGGCCCCTGAAATCGACAATGCACCGCCGCCTCACTACTGAGGCGTTCTGACTGCCAAGGCTGCCGGATACTGACTGATGTACAGACTGCTCAAAAAACTGCTTGCCCTGTGGATCCGCTTCGACAATCAGGCCGGCGCCAGCCTGCCCGAACTGAATACCAGACACCCGGTTATCTATGTTCTGCGGCGCGAGAGCACATCCGACAGTCTGGCCGCCGACCTCTTTCTGGCCCGGCATCGGTTGCCCGCATTGCATGCCGAAGCGGACCATCGCCCTCTGGTCGCGCTGGAACTGAAGCAGCGCCACCAGCGCCGCCTGAAACGCCGGCAGGAGCCAACCCCTCTGGTCAAGCTGTGTCAGCAGGTACATGCAGACAGCACGCTGGACTACCAGTTGGTACCCATCAGTGTGTTCTGGGGCCGCTCGCCAAACAAGGAAAGCTCGCTGTTTCGCATCCTGTTTTCCGACCGCTGGTCCATTCCGGGCCCGGTACGCAAGTTCTTTACCGTGCTGTTCAACGGCCGGGCGACCTTTGTCGAGGTCAATGCCCCGCTGTCGCTGCGCGAGCTGATGCAGAATACGGCCTCGGTGGAACGGACCAGCCGCAAGGCTCACAGGGTGCTCAGAGTGCACTTCAACCGAGTACGGCACCGGGTGCTGGGGCCGGATCTGTCGCACCGCCGTACCCTGCTGACGCAGATTGTCCACTCGCCGCCGGTGCGCCAGGCCATCACCCAGCATGCACGGACGCAGAAAAGCACACTGGAAAAGTCCCGCCAGAAGGCTGTGATCTATCTGGAAGAAATCATGGCGGATATTTCCTATCCGACCGTGCGCGTGCTGGACATCTTCCTGTCCTGGCTCTGGAACCGCATCTACAACGGCGTCAAGGTACACAATATCGACATGATCAAGGAGGCGGCTCAGGACAACGCCATCGTCTATGTGCCCTGCCACCGCTCCCATATCGACTATCTGCTGCTGTCCTACTGCCTGTATCATCAGGGGCTCAGCCTGCCCCATATCGCTGCTGGCAAGAACCTCAACATGCCGATTGTGGGTCCTGTACTGCGGCGCGGCGGCGCCTTTTTCATGCGCCGCAGTTTCCGCGGCGACAAGCTCTATACCGCAGTCTTCAATGAATATCTGTACCAGATGTTCAGTCGCGGCTTTCCGGTGGAATACTTTGTCGAGGGCGGGCGCTCCCGCACCGGTCGTACCCTGACCCCCAAGGCCGGCATGCTGAGCATGACGGTGCGCAGCTTTGCGCGCGGGCATGAGGATGGCAACCAGTTGCCAATGAAGTTCGTGCCGGTCTATATCGGCTACGAAAAAGTGTTCGAGGCCAACAGCTATCTGAAGGAACTGCGGGGTCGTTCCAAGAAGAACGAGTCGGTATTCGGCCTGCTGCGCACTGTGCGGCGGCTGAAGAACTATGGCACCGTGCACCTGAACTTCGGCTCTCCCATCGACCTGCAGCACCTGGTTGATGAAACCGCCCCGAACTGGCGGGCGGAGCTGGACAGCGAGGACAAGCCGGCCTGGATCAATCCGGTCGTGCAGCAGCTCTGCCAGCAGGTAGCTCAGGGCATCAATCGGGCGGCGGCACTGAACCCGGTCAATCTGCTGGCCATGGTGCTACTGTCGAGCCCGCGCAATGCGCAGGACCGTCAGAGTCTGATTCAGCAACTGACGCTCTACTGCGATATTCTGCGTCGCGTGCCCTACAGCCAGGAAATGTCCTTCCCGCCCGGTGAGCCTACAGACTGGCTGGATCACGCCATCCACATGAAGGTGGTGGAGAAAATCGAGCAGCCGCTGGGAGACATCTACGCCCTGAATGACCATCAGGCAGTCTTGATGACCTACTACCGCAACAACATTCTGCACCTCTTTGCGGTGCCGGCCCTGATCTGCTGCAGCCTGCAGGTCCATGGCACCAGCAAGACGCGAGAGTCCATGCACAAGCAACTGGCCCTGATCTACCCCTATGTCCGCAACGAGCTGTTTCTGCACTGGCCGGTGGATGAGGCCGTGGCGCACGGCAATGACTATATCGAGGCCCTGATCGACCTCGGGTTGATCGTGGAAGCGGACGGCCATCTGCAGGCCACCAGCGAGCCAGACCTGCTGGTGCATTTCATGGAGCTGGGGCGACTGATGACGCCGACTCTGGAGCGCTACTACCTGACTCTGGCCACGCTGGATGCCAGCGGCCAGTCCAGTCTCAGCGGTGCCCAGCTGGAATCCCGGGCGCAGGAGGTGGCGCAACTGGTGTCGGTACTCAACGGGCTGAATGCGCCCGAGTTCTTCGACAAGAGCCTGTTCAAGCAGTTTGTGCAGACCCTGCGCGAACGCACCGTGATTCAGACCGATGCCGACAACCGCATTCAGTTCGATCATCGGGTCCATGATGCAATGAAGGCAGCAGAGTCACTGCTCAGCCCGGAGCTGGTGCGCAATGTGCACTGGATTACCAGCCAATGGCGTACCCGAGACTAACCCAAGACTAAAAAGCAACCCCGGCTCTGTGGTAAACTGTCTGCCCCTCTATTTCGTATAGTGCAGTCCAGAGCCTACTGGCGAGGAGCCCCGCATGACCGACCATCCATCTGGCCGCATCAGCAGCGGAGAGAAATTCCGCACCGAACAGGGTATTGCTGCGATCAAGGACGGCCAGAAAACCCGCACCCCGGAAACCGGCGGTGTGGCCCCCGGCCGCAAGCCCAAGTGGCTGCGCGCCCGTATTCCGGGCGGAGAGCGCTTTGATGCGGTCAAACGCAATGTCAAACAGCATCGACTGAGCACGGTGTGCGAAGAGTCGCACTGCCCCAATCTGGGCGAATGCTGGAGCAACGGCACGGCCACCATCATGGTCATGGGGTCGGTCTGCACGCGCGCCTGTCGCTTCTGCGCGGTCGATACCGGCAATCCGAAGGGCTGGCTGGATCATGAAGAGCCGCTGAACACGGCCAAGTCTGTGGAACTGATGGGGTTGCGCTATATCGTGCTCACCTCGGTAGACCGCGATGATCTGGACGATGGCGGTGCGGCCCACTACGCAGCCTGTGTACGCGCCATCAAGACGCGCACGCCGGATGTGGTGGTGGAAGCCCTGACGCCCGACTTCGATGGTGTGCGCGCCCATGTCGAAACCGTGGTCGATTCAGGCCTGGAAGTATTTGCACAGAATGTGGAAACGGTAAAGCGATTGACCCATCGTGTGCGCGATCCGCGTGCCGGCTATGAGAAAACACTGAATGTGCTGGCCCATGCCAAGCAGTATCGGCCGGATGTACTGACCAAGACCAGCCTGATGCTGGGCTTGGGCGAGACCGATGAAGAGATCATGCAGACCTTTGATGACCTGCGCGCCATTGGGGTGGATATTGTGACTCTGGGTCAGTATCTGCGCCCCACCGCCAACCACCTGCCGGTGGAGCGCTGGGTGACGCCGGAAGAATTCGAGGCTTACCGTCAGGCTGGTCTGAAGATGGGCTTCATGGAAGTGCCGTCCGGCCCCATGGTGCGCTCGAGCTACCGCGCCGATCGGGTGTTCGAGAAGAACAACCTGGGCCTGGCCGAGCCGGCGGCAGTGCCCGGGCAGCAGGCAGATCCGTCCATTATTGCGAGATCCGTGGGCTAGCCCCGGGCACACATACGTAAGCAAAGCTCAGAAATGCAGCACGTCGCTGTGCCCCAGGCGCTGACTGAACCCGTTCAGCCAGCGCTCGGCCACTGCCTCTGCCGTGACCGGTTCCGAAATCAGATCGCTGAGTCGGGTCACCGCCAGGCCCTCGTAACCACAGGGGTTGATACGCTGAAACGGCGCCAGATCCATATCCACATTCAGCGCCAGGCCATGGTAGGAAAAACCGCGCCGAATGCGTAGCCCCAGTGAGGCTATCTTGGCTTCACCACCCTGCTCCGTCTCTACATAAACACCGGGCGCATCCGGCTTGGGATAGGCGCTCACGCCATACTGCGCCAGCACGTCGACCACCGAGTGTTCCAGGTGGTTGACCAGGTCCCGCACACCAAGCCCCAGACGCCGGATATCCAGCAGCACGTAGGCCACCAGTTGGCCCGGGCCGTGGTAAGTCACCTGGCCACCTCGGTCTACCTGCACCACCGGAATATCACCCGGCGCCAACAGGTGCTCGGCCTTGCCCGCCTGCCCCTGCGTGAACACTGGTGGGTGCTCCAGCAGCCAGATTTCATCCGGAGTGGCGGTGGTTCTCTGCTCGGTGAACTCTTTCATGCGGGCGAAGGTAGGCTCGTACTCCACCTGACCCAGTTGCCGTATCTGCAATACCGGCGCATCCAGTTGCATCAAAGCACCATGCGCACACAGTCGAGTCGGCGCAGTTGCCCATTGATGTCTTTCAACTGCTCCTCGTGTTCGGCCGTGATGAAGATGGTCAGCGACACGAAGCGGCCATTGCGGCTTGGCGCCTCGCGCATGCTGTCACTGAACTCCACCGCCAGGCGCTCCAGAACGGTTACAACCTGAGAGCGGAAGTTCTGCCCGGCGTCGCCGACCACCTTGATCGGGTAGTCGGCACAGGGAAACTCGATTTCGGGACGGGGTTGTTCGTTCATAAGGGACCTGTCAACTGAAAAGACCGATAAAGAACAGGATAATCCGATCCCAGATACGTTTAAACAGGCTGCCCTCTTCAATGGCCGCCAGCGCCACCAGGTCACGCTCAACCAGCAGTTCGTCACCCTGCGTGACCCGCAAGCTGCCCAGCACATCCCCGACAGCAACCGGCGCCTCCAGGTGCTGGTTGATGTCCAGCGTGGTGCGTACCGAGCTGTCGGACCCGCGCGCTATGGTGATATAGAGGTCTTCTTCCAGGCCGATGGGTACCACATCATTCTGTCCAGCCCAGATACGGGACTCTTCCAGCGTATGCTCGCCATCAAACAGCTTGCGGCTTTCGAAGTAGCGGAAGCCATAACCCAGCATCTTCTGGGTTTCCTGCAGGCGGGACTGCTCGCTGGCAGTACCCATGACCACAGTGATCAGGCGCATGTCGTCCTCAACTGCGGAGGCGACCAGGCTGTAGCCGGGGTCTGCCGTATAACCGGTTTTCAGGCCGTCGACAGCCGGATTCTGCCACAGCAATCGGTTGCGATTGCTTTGTGTGATGTCGGCATAGCTGAATTCACGCTCGCTGTACCAGCCATAGTACTGTGGATGATCAGCGATGATGCGCCGCGCCAGTTCCGCCATATCACGGGCGGTCGTATAGCCCGGCGGCAGATCTGTCATGGACTGAGGCAAACCGGTAGAGTTGCCGAAATGGGTGTTGGTCAGCCCCATCTGCAGCGCATACTGATTCATGATCTCGGCAAAATTCTCCTCATTGCCCGCCAGATGCTCGGCAATGGCGATCGAGGCATCATTGCCTGACTGGATAACAATACCCCGCATCAGATCCTCGACCGTGACTTCACTGTCTACCAGCACGAACATCTTGGAGCCACCGGTGCGCCAGGCCCTTTCCGATATGCGCACGGTATCGTCCAGATCCAGACGCTCGGCAGCCAACTCCACTTCAGCCACATAGGAGGTCATCATCTTGGACAGGCTGGCTGGCGGATGCCGCTCGTCGGCATTGCCTTCCATCATGACCTCGCCGCTGTTGGCGTCGATCATGATGTAGGATTTGGCAGCTATGGTGGGGGGCGCCGGTACAATCATGCCCTGAGCAACAGCGCTGGTGGCAAGCAGGCTGACGGCAAACGTTGCAAACAGGTGTCTGATCATTTTTGCGTAAAATCCATACGTCAATTAAGCGGGTTGTCCATGGAGGTTCCTGAGCGGAACCACCGGAAGTTGAGAAAGCAGGCCGTATTCTAAGCAATCAGGGCTGCCAAGGGCACCCCATGCCGACAGTCAGGGTCGAATCAGCAGTGGCTTGTCGTTTCCTTTACGCTCCCATTCCTGCTGCAGGCGCTCGGCTGCGGAAGCCGTCAGTGGTCCTATACGGACCCGATGCAGATCGGACCCGGATTCTATCACCACAGATTCATCCAGTTCGCTTTCCAGATGCGAGCGAAAACGCTCGGCAGCGGCCTGTTCACGATAAGCACCAAACTGCAGCCAGTAGCTACCCGAGCTTCGCGCGCCCTCCGATGACCCTGTATTGGGCGCCGCCTGAATCGGCTCTGCCGAAGCCAGTGGCGCCGACCGCAGGGGCTGCTCAGGGGTCAGTGCTTCGACCCTGACCCGGGCCACGCCCTGCTCGGCAAAGCCCAGACGCACAGCGGCGGCGTAGGACAGGTCAATGATACGGTCTTCATGGAAGGGCCCGCGATCATTGACCCGTACCACGACCTGACGCCCGTTCTCCAGGTTGGTGACCTGCACAAAGGTCGGCAGCGGCAGGGTGGTGTGCGCGGCCGACAGCTTGTACATGTCATAGATTTCGCCATTGGAGGTGGTATGGCCATGGAACTTTTCACCATACCAGGATGCATAGCCTTCCTGCTGGTAACCAACGGCGGTATCCATGATCTGATAGCGCTGCCCGAACAGGGTGTAGTCGGAATTGCCGCCACGACTGGGGGGTTCGTGAATGACGGCAATATCCTGTATGTCCGCTTCGTTGAGTGGCCGTGCGGGCCCTCTGTCCTGAGCCAGCGCATAGCGCCCCGCATTGGGACCGGGGTCCTGACTCTCCAGCGCCGAATAGCCCGCACACCCCGAAAGCAGGAGCGTCACGCTCACTGCTCCCGCCATCAACCCGTTTTTCATCTGTTCAGAATTCCCGACTGAGCTGATACACCGCCATGGCATAACTGATACTGTGGTTGTATCGCGTTATAACATAAAAATTCTGGAAACCGTACCAGAACTCGGCACCGTGCTCACCCTCCAGTCGCAGGGTACTCACCTCCCGTCCATCCTCCAGCGGACGCACCGGCGACCATCCGGCCTGACGGGTTTCGCCCAGTGTCGTATGCGGGCGCCGCTGCCCGTTATCGACGATATCAAGGAAGTCATCCCCGTCCACATGCGCCCGCATGGCCACCGGGCCGCCGGTTTCCCAGCGGTGTGCAGCCAGATAGTTGGCGACGCTGCCTATTGCATCCACCGGGTTGTTCCAGATATCCCGGCGGCCGTCGTCATCGAAATCAATCGCATAGGCCAGAAAGCTGCTGGGCATGAACTGCGGCACGCCCATGGCACCGGCATAGGAGCCGGTCAGGGTCATGGGATCAACGCCCTCTTCGTGCACCAGCCGGAAGAAAGCCTTCAGCTCACGCATGAAGTAGCCACTGCGCGGGCTGTCGCTGAACGCCGTGGTACCGATGGCATTCATCACCGCGTGATTGCCGGTGATACGCCCATACCGGGTCTCCACACCAATGATGGCGGTGACAATGCGCGGATCGACCCCCAGCTCCGATTCCACGCGGGCCAGCGTTTCGGCATGTTCTTCCATGAATTCGCGGCCACGCTCGATGCTCAGTTCGTTGACGAAGATGGGCCGATAGTCGGCCCAGGTGGAGGTCCGCTCCGTGGGGGCGGCAATATTGGTGCGTGTGGATTCGAGGAATTCCCCCCGACTGAGCCAGTCTCGAACCTGGTCAGCATCCAGGCCCTCCTCTGCCAGTTCTTCAATCAGGGTTTCTGCTCTGGGGTCATCCAGAAAACCGTTGGCCATGACGACCTGAGCACTCAGCAGGCAGACTCCGCCCGCCAGCCCTGCAATCCACTGCTTCATAGGGAACCTCGTTGTTATAGCTTTTTGTGGGTGGCCACTGACATGATGATGCCGAAGCCCGCCAGCAGCGTCACGATGGAGGTTCCACCGTAGCTGACCAGCGGGAGCGGTACACCGACCACAGGCAATATGCCGGACACCATTCCTACATTGACGAACACATAGATGAAAAAGGTCAATGTCAGGCCGCCCGCGAGCAGCCTGCCGAAAGTATCCCGTCCGTTGATTGCGATGATCAAGCCACGCGCGGCGATTGCGAGGTAAAGACACAGTAATAGGGCCATGCCGATAAAGCCGAATTCTTCGGCCATCACGGCGACAATGAAGTCGGTATGACTCTCCGGCAAAAAGTTGAGCTGTGACTGGGTGCCCATCAGGTAGCCCTTCCCGTCCCAGCCCCCGGAGCCGATGGCTGTCTGTGACTGGATGATGTTCCAGCCCGATCCCAGCGGGTCTTTCTCCGGATCAAACAGCGTCAGAATGCGCTGTCTCTGATAATCCCGCAGCACCAGCAGCCAGAGTGCAGGGAAGGTGCCTACGGCGGCGAGCAGGCCACCGGCGATATACAGCCAGCTCAGGCCAGCCAGAAATACCACGAAGAGGCCGCTGGCGATGATCAGCAGTGCCGTACCCAGATCCGGCTGCTGTACAACAAGAAAGGCCGGAAACAGGCACAGCACCAGACTGGCCAGCACATGCCAGAGGCGGGGTGGCAGTTCACGTTGGGTCAGAAACCAGGCAATCATGGCCGGTGCTGCCAACTTCATGATCTCTGCCGGCTGAAACATGAACAGCCCGGGGATGCCCAGCCAACGGGTAGCGCCCATGGCGCCGGTGCCGACATACAGCACCATCACCAGGAATATCAGACTGATTATATAGATCGGCAAGGAGCCGAAACGGATGGTTCGCGGATCAAGCTGCGCCAGCACCAGCATGGCCAACAGTCCAATGCCGATGCGCATGCCCTGGCGCTGTACATGGATGGTGCTGCCGGAGGCGCTGTACAGGGCTACCAGCCCCACAGCCAGCAGGACCAGCAGCATCAGCAGCAGCGGTACATCCATATGCAGGCGTTTGGACCAGCCCGAGTGGCCTGAAGTCATGGCCAGGGCCCCGAGACGCATGCTCACTGCAGGACTCCCGATTCAGCCAGCGGCGGCAGCCGCAGGTACTCATCAAACATGGCCCGGGCAATGGGGGCCGCGACCCGACCCCCGCTGGCCCCGTTCTCGACAATCACGGCCACCGCAATGCGCGGGTTGTCACGCGGTGCATAGCCCACAAACAGGGCATGGTCACGCATGCGCTCATCGACGTCATCCGAATCATGATCTTCGAAGTTTTCGATACTGAAGACCTGTGCGGTGCCGGTCTTGCCGACAATCTGGTAATCGAGATTCTGTGCCAGCGCGCGCGCTGTGCCGCGCGGGCCATGCACCACCCCCACCATGGCCTGCTCCATGCGTTCCCAGTGACTCTGGTTGGCCAGCGTAATGTCTTCCGGTGGCTCCGGCAGGGCATCCAGCAGGGACTGATCGGAACTGTCCTTGAGCAATCGGGGGGTGAACCATTCGCCATGCCGCCCCATCACTGCAGTGGCCACCGCCAGTTGCAGGGGCGTGGTCAGCATATAGCCCTGACCGATGCCGAGGTTGACGGTATCACCGGCATACCAGGAGAAACCATGCCGCTCGCGCTTCCAGTCCCGGGTGGGGTTGATGCCACGGGCGGGGTTGTGGACATCAGCCGTGGTTACGCGACCGAACCCGAAGCGGTCCAGCATGTCGTGCAGACCTTCCAGGCGAGTGTTGTAGGCCAGATGATAGAAGAAGGTGTTGCTGCTTTCCTGAATCGACTGTTCGAGGCCGATCTTGGCCCCGCGTCCTTCCGGCCTGATACGCCAGGTCCAGTCATAGAAGATGCGATCATCATTGGGCAGTTGGAAAAACCCGGGGTCTTCGATCCGCTGATCCCAGGTGGTAGCGCCCGACTCCAGGCCAGCCAGACCCAGGAAGGGCTTGATGGTGGATGCCGGCGCATACTGGCCGCGCGTGGCCCGGTTCATGAAGGGCAGATCAATATTGCTCTGCAGGGCGGCATATTCGGCCGAGTTGTACCCGATCACGAACTGGTTGGCATCAAAACTGGGACTGCTGACCATGGACACTATGCCGCCGGTTTCCAGATCGATGGCAACCGCCGCCCCGCGGCGACCCTCAAAGGCCTCATAGGTGGCTTGCTGCAGGTCAATATCCAGATACAGCTGCAGATCAGCCCCGGGCGTGGGCAGTGTCTGATCCAGTACGCGCAGTATCTGCCCGCGGGCATTGATTTCAACCGTCTGTGACCCGGGCTTGCCCAGCAGGGCTTCTTCATAGAAGCGCTCGACGCCGGACTTGCCGACATACTCGGTGCCCACGTAGAGACGGTTGTCCAGCGACCGGCGCTCGGCACTGTTGATACGCCCGACATAGCCCAGTGCATGCGCAAAAACCTCGCCATGCGGATAGCTGCGCATCAGGTTGGCTTCCACCTCGACGCCATCCAGAAAATAGCGGTCGGTGGCCAGACGGGCGATTTCCTCTTCGCTGAGGCCGTTTTTCAGTGGTACCGGCGAGAAGGGCCGCCGCGGGCGCTGGCGCTGCTGATGAAAACGCTGGATGTCGTCTTCGGACAGGTCGACCAGTTCCTTCAACTGAGCCAGTGTGGCATCCAGATCGTCAATGCGCTCCAGCATCAGGCTGAGGCGATGGTTGGGCAGGTTTTCAGCCAGCAAGCGCCCTTGCCGGTCATAGATCAGGCCCCGATTGGGCGGCAGGGCCTGCAGAGAAATCCGGTTGTTGTTGGATCGGGTGGCATGGACGTCATGGGTCATCACCTGCAGATAGAACAGGCGTGCGCCCAGCAATATGCACAGCAGTACAATCAGACAGAACGCAAACAGCGTGCGGCGGAACACCAACACCTGTTCCCTGGCATAATCCTGAAAGCGCTCAATCGACATCTTTACCGTCTGCGTTAACTGCTAATAGGGTATGGCTACTTGTGGTAAGGGTGCCCCTGATTGACCGTCCAGGCCCGATAGAGCTGTTCGGCCAGCACTATCCGCACCAGTGGATGCGGCAATGTCAGCGCCGACAATGACCAGCGCCGATCTGCGCGCTGGCGAACCCGATCATCCACACCATCCGGGCCGCCAATCACCAGGGATACATCCCGTCCCTCCAGTTGCCACTCTCGCAACTCACGGGCCAATTGTTCAGTCGTCCAGGCTTTGCCACTCAGATCAAGCAGCACCATGAAATCGCGATCACGCACCGACTGCAGCAGACGATCGGATTCTTCCGCCTTAACTGCAATCGGTTTTACATTACGGGTACGCTTGCCCAAAGGCAAGTTTACCCAGTCCGGCTGCAATTCGCGCGGCAGGCGGCGACCATATTCCGCCACTCCCTCATCGACCCAGCTCGGCATGCGCCCGGCCACCGAATGGATGCGCAGCTTCATCGGCAGCGGGTCAGTGCGCCGGTCCGGAGTCGGCTGCGCTGGCCGGCGAAGCACCGGACCAGAGCTGCTCCAGGTCATACAGGGCACGGGTTTCGGGCAGCATGGCGTGCACGATGACATCGCCGTAATCGATCAGCACCCAGTCGGAACCCGGATCGCCCTCGCGCCCGATGGGCTCGATACCCTGGGTTGACATGGCTTCATCCACACGATCGACCATGGCCTGCAGGTGGCGATTGGATGTACCCGACCCGACCAGCATCACGTCGGTGACGCTGGTCTTGTCCCGCACATCCAGCACGACCAGATTCTGCACCTTTACATCTTCCAGCGCCGCGGTAATCAGCGCCTGCATTTGTTCTGTGTTCATTGCACCTCGAGTGACGGGTAAACCCGCTCTTGCCTGATATAGTGTAGCACGCGCTCTGGCACTGCATGTGCCAGCACTGCCGTGCCTTCTCTGATCTGTGAACTGGCGCAGGTCAATGCCTTGCCCGGTAGCTCCATGGCATGACCGCAGGGGGTTCGCGCCAGGGTTTCCGTATCCCGGGGCGCCAGCCAGCGACCCTGAAAATGCGCTGCCACTTCGGGCGGCAGGTCCTGCTTCCAGCCTGGTCTCGGCAACACCAGAATATGGGCCAGTTCGGTCAGTTGCTGCCAGCGCGACCACTGATGCAGGCCCGCGAACGAATCACCGCCCATGGCAAAGACCAGTGACGCCCGATCACCCAGCTCTGCCCGCCAGGCCTGCAGCGTCTCCAGAGTATAGACGGGTTCGGCGGCACGCAGTTCCTGCTGATCAATGGTCACCCGCCGCCAGGGTGCACAAAGCGCCTGCAGCATGCCCAGGCGCTGTTCAGGGTCAGCCTGAGCCCGGGCCTTGTGTACCGGCTGCCAGCAGGGCACCAGATGCAGGCGGGCGTCGGGGAAGCGCGCCAGCACCAGTTCGATAAAACGCTCGTGCCCCAGGTGGGGCGGGTCAAAAGTGCCGCCGTAGAGAATATCCATCAGGCTCGTATATGGCCGTCGCCAAAAACGATGTATTTCTGACTGGTCAGGCCAATCAGGCCAACCGGACCGCGGGCGTGAATCTTGTCCGTTGAAATACCGATCTCGGCACCAAGCCCGTATTCAGCGCCGTCAGCAAAGGCCGTGGAGGCATTGACCATGACCGAACTGGAATCGACCTCGGTCAGGAAACGCCGGGCCAGCGTATAACTCTCGGTCACGATGGCATCCGTGTGCTGTGACCCGTAATGATTGATATGGGCCACAGCCTCATCCGCGGAGTCGACAATACGGATCGACAAGATCGGGGCCAGATATTCCGTGCTCCAGTCCTCTTCGCTGGCCGCCACACAGTCGAGCAGCGCCTGAGTGCGCGCACAGCCACGCAGCTCGACCCCCTGCTCCACCAGCAGCGGCGCCAGTTCGGTCAGCACCCCGGTAGCTTCGGCATGCACCAGCAGGGTCTCCATGGCGTTGCACACGCCATAGCGCCGGGTCTTGGCATTGAACGCAATGGCGACCGCCTTGGCCGGGTCGGCGGCGGCGTCCACATAGACATGGCAGATGCCGTCCAGATGCTTGATCACCGGCACCCGAGCATCATTGGCGATGCGTTCGATCAACCCCTTGCCGCCACGCGGCACGATGACGTCGACGTACTCGGGCATGGTGATCAGGGCACCGACGGCAGCGCGGTCCGTGGTGTTGATGATCTGCACCGCCTCGGCCGGCAACCCGGCTTGCTGCAGACCCTTCTGTACCGCCAGCGCCAGCGCCTGATTGGAATGAATGGCTTCCTTGCCGCCACGCAGAATGGCCGCATTGCCCGACTTCAGACACAAGGCTGTGGCATCGATGGTCACATTGGGCCGCGACTCATAGATGATACCCACCACGCCGAGCGGCACCCGCATCTGGCCGCGCTGAATACCCGAGGGCAGAAATTCCATGTTGTCGATCTGGCCGACCGGGTCCTGCAGCGTGGCAACCTGATGCAGCCCGTCCACCATGGCCTGTATGCGTTCCGGGGTCAGCGCCAGGCGATCCAGCAGGGCTTCCGACAAGCCGTTCTGCCGGCCCGCAGCCAGGTCCCTGCCATTGGCCGCCAGCAGGGCTGGCTGGTCCGCCAGCAGCGCCTCGGCAATGGCGTGCAGAGCCGCGTTCTTTTCCGCTGTGGTGGCCGCCCGCAGCCGGGTGGACGCCTGCCGCGCCTGCTGTCCTACCGTCTGCATGTAATCAAGCACCGATGTCGCCGCCTGTGCGCTCACTGAACAAACCCCTTGGTCAGTTGGATGGATGACCTGCCATTATACATCCAGTAGGTCAGGCCCGCATCCACTCATCCAGCATCTGGCGCAGAACACTGAGGCGCTGACTGTGATCCAGCTCGGTCAGCAGCGACTGTTTCTGCACTTCGGTCATCGGCAGCCAGCAGCAGAGCTGATTCAGCAACGCCGGCGGCGGCGTTGATTCAAGCTCCTGTGGGGGCAGCAGATTGTCCAGCAAGGGATGGCGTGCCAGTTCCTCCATGACGGCGCGCAGGTCATCGACCGGCTCATCGTCCGGCAGCGGGATCACCTCTGCCGGGTGCACCGGTGCACACCAGAGACCATCCTCTTCCTGATGCGCCTGGCCGATCCAGGTTTCGCGGGTGCCTTCCACGGTGATACCCAGCAAACCGCCGCTCAGGGACTCGAAATCGACAATATGGCACAGGCACCCCAGATCATGGAAGCGTGTGGGGCCGGTGCCGGAACGAATGACTTCCTGCCCTTCGTTGAGCAGGGTGATCACGAACCCGCTGCCCTCGCGGCTCGACTCCGACACCATGCGCACGTAGCGCGGCTCGAATATGCGCAGTGGCAGCCGGCAACCGGGAAACAGCGGCTGCGACAATGGGAAAATGGGGGTATAGGACACGTTCGAGCACCCTGCTGTTCACATCTGAATGTGAAGCCTAGCATAGCCAGATCAAGGCGCCATTGGGAGGGCCACACCGATAAACACAGCACACTGGTCGCTGCGCGCCTGCATACGGTACACTGGCGGCCGACTGACTGAATCTGCAGGATGCCTGATGCAACCGGATACCGAAACGCCATCGCCGATCACGCTGGGCCTGAAAGGCAGCATGACCGCGCATGCTCTGCTGCAGGTACCGGCCGACGCCGACGAGCCGGCGGCCACGCGCGCCCTGGCCACGCTGCTGGCGGAAGACGGTGAGTCGCTGCGCCATACGCCCTGCATTCTGGCCTTTCCCGAACGGACCGAGCTGCCGGACTGGCTGCCGGACTGGGTAGAGCGCCTGCGGCAGGAGCAACTGGTCCCCTTTGCCGTACAGTGCGAGCAGGCGGCCGATCGCGCCCGCGTGCATGCCCTGGGGCTGGCCGACATGCCGGTACCGGAGCCGTCGTTTCGCAAGCCCAGAGCGGCTCCCCGCGCCAGTGCCGAGCAGCCGGGCCAGGCCCCGCTGGTCATTCGCCAGCAGGTGCGCTCGGGTCAGCAGGTTTACGCACGCAATCAGGATCTGGTGGTACTGGCGTCAGTCAGCGCCGGGGCGGAAGTGATGGCCGACGGCCATATCCATGTCTATGGCGAGCTGCGCGGACGCGCGCTGGCAGGCGTCAGCGGCAATGCCGCTGCCCGCATCTGGTGCCAGTCGCTGCAGGCCGAGCTGGTGGCGGTCGCCGGCCTCTACCTGCTGCCTGAGCAACTCCCCGAGCAACGCCAGCGCGTGGAGATTCACCTGCAGGACGACCAGTTGCAGATTTCCGGCCAATAACAGTTTCACGGCTCGTGCGCCGTGGCAGAGCCGCCCCAATGGACCGTTTCAATCGTTTCAACTCAGGAGAGACCACATTGACCAGAATCATCGTCGTCACCTCGGGCAAGGGCGGTGTGGGTAAAACCACCACCAGCGCCGCCCTCAGCATGGGGCTGGCTCGGGCAGGCCACAAGACCGTGGTTATCGATTTCGACATTGGCCTGCGCAATCTGGACATCATCATGGACTGCGAGCGACGGGTCGTGTTCGACTTCGTCAATGTCATCCAGGGCGACGCCCGCCTCAACCAGGCGCTGATCCGCGACAAGCGCTGTGAACTGCTGTCCATCCTGCCGGCCTCGCAGACGCGCGACAAGGAAGCCCTGACCCGGGAAGGCGTGCAGGCAATACTGGAGGAACTGAGCCAGGACCATGAGTACATCATCTGCGACTCGCCGGCCGGCATTGAAGGCGGCGCCATGATGGCCATGTACTTTGCCGACGAAGCCATTGTGGTGACCAACCCGGAGGTCTCCTCGGTACGGGATTCGGACCGCATCATCGGCCTGCTGCAGAGCAAGAGCCGACGCGCCGAAAACAACGAGCCGCCGATCAGGGAGCACCTGCTGGTCACCCGCTATGACCCGGAGCGGGTCGGGCGCGGCGACATGCTGAGCATAGAGGATGTGGAAGAGATACTGGCCAGCCCGCTGATCGGCGTGATTCCGGAAAGCGAATCGGTGCTGCGGGCGTCCAATCAGGGCATTCCGGTGATTCTGGATGAAGACAGCCGCGCCGGCCAGGCCTATGTGGATGTGGTCGCACGACTGACCGGCGAAGAGCGACCACTGCGGTTTACTGAACTTGAGCGCAAGGGCATCCTGCAACGGATGTTCGGGGGGTGAGCATGGCACTGTTCGATATCTTCAAGGACCGGGACCGGCAGCCCGAAGGCACCGCCTCGGCCGCCAAGGAGCGACTGAAAGTCATCGTGGCCCACGAGCGCCGCCAGCGTCAGCAGCCGGACTATCTTGCGGCCATGCAGCGGGACATCCTGCAGGTGGTACGCAAGTACATCCCGATCGACTATGACGACGTGAACATTCAGATCGAACAGGAAGGGCAGGTGTCCGTACTGGAACTGAACGTGACCCTGCCCAACGAGGTGATAGAGCGCTAGCGGCTCAGCGATTGCCAACCCCGGCGGCCGCATGACCGCCGGGAAGCCGGCCGCAAGGCGTTACTGGCCTTCCAAGCCATCCAGATACTTTTCCGCATCCAGTGCCGCCATGCACCCGGTACCGGCCGAAGTAATGGCCTGCCGGTACACATGGTCCATGACATCACCGGCCGCATAGATACCCGGAACACTGGTCTGGGTGGCATTGCCCTGGGTGCCGCTGTTGACCTTGATATAGCCGTTTTCCATATCCAGTTGGCCTTCGAACAGCTGCGTGTTCGGCTGGTGGCCGATGGCAATGAAGACGCCATCCAGCTTGAGCTCGCGGGTTTCATCCTTGCCGGTGTGCCTTATGCGCACGCCGGTCACGCCCATGTCGTCACCCAGGACTTCGTCCAGGGTGTGATTCCACAGAATCTCGACATTGCCGTTGCGCGCCTTCTCCATCAGCTTGTCGGCCAGGATCTTCTCCGAGCGGAAGCGATCACGCCGGTGAATGACGGTCACCTTGCTGGCAATATTGGACAGGTAAAGGGCCTCCTCGACAGCGGTATTGCCGCCGCCGACCACGCACACTTCCTTGCCGCGGTAGAAGAAGCCGTCACAGGTGGCGCAGGCCGACACACCCTTGCCCATGAAGGCGCTTTCGCTGTCCAGGCCCAGATACTTGGCACTGGCCCCGGTGGCGATGATCAGCGCATCACAGGTATAGGTGGCCTGATCGCCGATCAGCCGGTACGGCTTCTGCGTCAGTTCAGCGGTATGAATGTGATCGAAGATGACCTCGGTCTCGAAACGCTCGGCATGGGCCTTCATGCGCTCCATCAGGGCCGGACCCTGCAGCCCTTCCACATCACCGGGCCAGTTGTCGACATCAGTGGTGGTGGTGAGCTGACCGCCCATTTCCATACCGGTGATCAGTACCGGTTCCAGGTTGGCCCGGGCAGCGTAGACGGCTGCCGTATAGCCCGCCGGTCCGGAACCCAGAATCAGCAATTTGGCATGCTTGCTCTCTGCCATGGTGTACCTGTCTCCTCAGGATGATTTAAAACGAACTGTTGCTGAGCCTGGCAGCGTGCCTGCCCGAAGCCCGGAAACAAAATTGATTTTCAATATGGGGTCGATAACTGCGGCTGCAACCCCGGTGACCGGAACCCAGCTGAACTTTTCAGTTGCCCAGCCACCAGCGCACCAGTACCGCCATGGCGAGCCACTGCCAGCGCAGACTGACGAAAGTCTTCCAGAGGCTGGCAAAGGTGGTTTCATCACGCGTGCGGGCCAGAAACTGCAGGCACCAGCTGAACAGTGAACTCTGGCCGCCCTTCCCCGCACCGGCCAGCGACCACTGCAGAGACGCCCGTGACTGGCGCACCAGGCTATAGTGCAGCCCGGCCAACTGCGCCAGGCGCAGGTTCAGTACTCGATTGATGGTCTGCCGTCCCGGCACCGGCGTAAAACGCAGCCACCACAACACGACAATGCCCCAGATGCCACCGAAGGCGATGATCGGCAGCGGCACGAAATAGCGGCGCAGACTGCGCGCCAGCCGCTCCGCCTGCGCCGGCGGTTCCAGCCCTTCTTCCCGGCGCAATGGCTGGCCGGAAAACAGCAGCAGCATCAGGGTGCCACCCAGCACCACACGCCACCAGCCACCGCTGAACCAGGCCGCTGCAGTGAACAGCAGCGCCAGCAGGAAAGTCAGCCAGGGCAGCGTGCGGCGCCACTTCGCCAAGCGCTCGGCAATGGGGTACACTTGCGAGCCGAACCAGGGCCAGCGCAACAGCAGGTTGCTGGCCAGCAGCGCCAGGCCAAGCGTCACAACGGGATTCTCCGGGAAGCAAGTCGCATGAAACTGTTACCTGTGTCCTACGCGGACCGACTAAGAAGCCACATTGATGCCACAGTGGCCTTTGCATTACAAGAAGACCTTGATGACATTGGTGATGTGACCGCCGAACTGATACCGGCCGAGCAGATGGCCACCGCCCGCATTCAGGTGAAGGAAAATGCCGTGTTCTGCGGCCGCCCCTGGGTCGAGGCTGTATTTGCCCAACTGGACCGTTCGGTCTCCATCGACTGGCGCCATGAAGACGGCGACAACGTGCGTGCAGATACCACCATCTGCGTATTGCAGGGCCCGGCCCGCAGCCTGCTGACCGGCGAACGCACCGCCATCAACTTTATTCAGACCCTGTCCGGCACCGCCACCGTGGCGCGTCAGTATGCCGATGCGGCCGCCCCCCAGGGGCTGATAGTGCTGGATACGCGCAAGACCATACCCGGCCTGCGCCTGGCCCAGAAGTATGCCGTTTATGCCGGCGGCTGCGAAAACCACCGTCTGGGGCTGTACGACACCTACCTGATCAAGGAAAACCATATTGCCGCAGCCGGCAGCATCACCCGGGCCATAGAAAAAGCCCGCGAACTGCGCACCACACAGCTGATCATTGTGGAGGTCGAGTCCTACGAGGAATTCCGTGAAGCCCTGACAGCCGGCGCCGATCGCATCATGCTCGATGAACTGCCGGAACCTGACCTGGCGCGCGTGCACGCCGATACCACAGAGATCCCGCTCGAATCCTCCGGGTCCTTCGACCTGGAGCGCCTGCAGGATGCCCGCAGCCGCTATGTCTCGGTCGGCGCCCTGACCAAGCATGTGCGGGCAATCGATTTTTCCATGCGGCTGGAGCAGCGTGACTGAGGCGCTGGGCGGCCGCCGACCAGTTTGTACAGCAGTATGAGTCGCGGCAGACATCATTCCTGCAATAAAAAAACCCCGACTCACCTTCGGTGAATCGGGGTTTCTGTGGGTCGAAGCAATACTCGGAGTGACTTCACTCCCAATCAAGCGCCCCTACAGGAAGACCACTATTAAGTGTGTTCTTGCTCACACTCGGAAGCGAATTGCTCTTCGACGTCAGTCCAGCAGAACCATCTGCCACTGGCTCTTTCATCACCATTGACGGTCGGTTCGCCACGCACAATATACACATAGTTCACATCACCGCCGGAAATCTGCGGACTCGCGGTAGTATCATCACCAGCAGCAAAGGTGTAGGTCACCGTAAAATGAACATCGGCATCCGGGTCATCAATGTCACCAACAGTAGCGAACTCCGTCAGCATCCCGTAGGTGCCTTCGGTATTGATACCCAGGCGATCAACGTCATCGTTGCTGTCGTCAAGACCATCCGAATCGGACGCGTCGTCGATCGTGTTGCCCCGGCCCAGGTCTTCCTGAATGGCGATCCTGGCACCACCCAGTACGGCATGGGATTCTGAAAACTGCGAACGAGCAATATAATTCTGATACTGCGGAATGGCTATCGCCGCCAGAATACCGATGATCGCAACCACGATCATCAGTTCAATCAAGCTGAAACCCTTTTGTTGTACATTCATGTCGATTTCTCCATCGGTTATCGTACTTGTGTCATCCGGTACCGAGCTCTGGCAGGAATTCCCCGGAACCGTGCAGTCAAAAAACTACCCTAGTTCCTGCAGACCCGCTACACCGCACCCCCGATTAGGGCTTGCGGATTCTCCGTTTTGTGAACTGGAGCACTAAGCACGGCATCACGGCGCCGATTTGATCACCCGTTCACAAGCAGCAGCGACTCTGGATATTCTGCCAACCGCAAAGCCCACACCCTGGTACCGAACATCCCTGTAGCTCGCACCAACGGCAGGAATATAGTGCGAACTCATGGTACAGTGTATCGGCTTCAACCGACTCTGCAAGGGCCGCGACTGCATGCCGCGCAGCCGTTCTGCAAATGCCAGGACTGTGAACTGGGTCCCGCCCCGGCGTCTGGTTGTGCCTCTCAGTCCTGTTACAATGGATCGACAATGCAGCTGACAACAAAAGAACTTTCATGACCACAGTACTGTCCGGACTGGGCAAGCGCCTGGTCGACCGGGGCATTCTCACTGCGGACGGTCTCAGGGATGCGCAGAAAACCGCCACCAGAGATAAAACGCCACTGGTCACGCATCTGGTACAGCACAAGCTGGCACCCGGTCGGGAGCTGGCCATCATGGCCAGCGAAGAATTCGGTATTCCGGTACTGGATCTGGACGCCTTTGACCGTGAGCTGCTGCCCGGCGACCTGGTCGATGCCAGGCTGATTCAGCACCACCGGGCCCTGCCGCTGTTCAAGCGCACCAACCGGCTGTATGTAGCGCTGTCCGACCCTACCAATCTGGCGGCGCTGGAAGAAATACGCTTTGCCACCGGCCTGACCACGGAGCCGATTCTGGTCGAGGAAGAGAAGCTGGCCGCATGGCTGGAGCAGGCGGCGGACGAAGGGCCGTCTGCCCTGGCGGGGCTGGACGATGACGACTTCGAAGAGCTTGATGTCGTCGATGACTCGAAACAGGAAGAAGAGCGCACCGACATGGCCGGTTCGGACGATGCCCCCATCGTCCGCTTTGTGCAGCAGATGCTGCTCAGCGCCATCAAGAAGGGTGCCTCGGACCTGCACTTCGAGCCCTATGAACGGGCCTACCGGGTGCGGTTGCGTATCGACGGCGTGCTGCAGACCGCCGCCAAACCACCGATACAGCTCGCGCCCAAGATTACGGCGCGCCTGAAGATTCTGGGCAACCTGGACATCTCCGAACGCCGGGTGCCGCAGGATGGGCGCATCAAACTGCGCATTTCGCGCAACAAGGCAATCGATTTCCGCATGAACACCCTGCCTACGCTGTTCGGCGAAAAGGTGGTCCTGCGCATACTGGACCCGTCCAGCGCCAAGCTGGGCATCGATGCGCTGGGCTATGAGGAAGATCAGAAACAGCTCTATCTGGATGCGCTGGCCAAACCCCAGGGCATGATACTGGTGACCGGCCCCACCGGTTCGGGCAAAACGGTCTCGCTGTACACCGGCATCCATATCGTCAATCAGGAGGGGGTGAACATCTCCACGGCGGAAGATCCGGTGGAGATCAACCTCGAAGGCATCAACCAGGTCAACGTGAATTCGAAGGTAGGGCTGGATTTTGCGGCGGCTCTGCGCGCCTTTCTGCGCCAGGATCCGGATGTCATCATGGTCGGCGAAATACGGGATCTGGAAACCGCCTCCATTGCCATCAAGGCGGCCCAGACCGGCCACATGGTGATGTCGACGCTGCACACCAACAGTGCCGCCGAAACTCTTACCCGCCTGCTCAATATGGGCGTGCCGTCGTTCAACCTGGCCACCACCATCAATGTGATCATCGCCCAGCGCCTGGCCCGCCGCCTGTGCAGCCAGTGCAAGAAGCCGGCCGACATACCGGAAGAAACCCTGCGCAAGGAAGGCTTTGACGATGCCCTGTTGCAAGAGGCCACGCTGTATCAGCCGGTGGGCTGCAGTGCCTGCAACAAGGGCTACAAGGGGCGGGTCGGGGTCTATGAGGTGGTCCGCATGACACCGGCGGTGTCGCGCATCATCATGGAAGAGGGCAATGCCATCGAACTGGATGAGCAGTTCCGCCGTGAGGGCTTCAATGACCTGCGCCGCTCCGGCCTGCTGAAAGCAGCCCAGGGCGTGACCTCACTGGAAGAAATAAACCGCGTGACTTCGGAACACTGACTATGGCTACCAAAACCATTGCCTTCGAATACCAAGGCGCTGACAGCAAGGGCAAGCCGATCAAGGGCATCGTCAACCAGCAGAATGTGGCGCTGGCCAAGGCGGAATTGCGCAAGCAGGGCGTCAAGGTACGCAAGATTGCCAAGAAACGGCAGCCGCTGAGCCTGGGCAACAACCGCATCAAATCGGAAGACATTGCCGGCTTTACCCGCCAGATGGCGACCATGATGCGCGCCGGCGTGCCGCTGATCAAATCCTTCGAAATCGTGGCCAACGGCCTGGAAAAGCCCCGCATGCGGGAGCTGGTGCTGGATATCAAGGAACGGGTCGCCGCCGGCGGCACCCTGGCTGATGCCCTGCGCGCCAACAGCTATTATTTTGATGACCTGTACTGCAACCTGGTGGAATCGGGCGAGCAGTCCGGGTCTCTGGAGACCATGCTGTCACGCATCGCGCTGTACAAGGAAAAGGGCGAGGCGCTGAAAAAGAAAATCCGCAAGGCGCTTACCTACCCCATTATCGTGCTGGTATTTGCCATTGCCGTGACCATTGTGCTGCTCTGGCGCGTGGTGCCGGTGTTCGCCGACATGTTTCAGGGTTTCGGGGCCGACTTGCCGGTACTGACCCAGATGGTGGTCAATATGTCCGACTGGCTGGCTGCCAACATTCTCTATCTGCTGGGCGGTACCGTCGGCACTCTGACCCTGTTTTTCCAGGCCATGCGCCGGTCCCGACGCTTCCGGGAGTCCGTACAGCGGCTCATGGTCCGCTTGCCCATTGTCGGCAAGCTGGCCCGCACCGCGGCCATAGCACGCTATGCCCGCACCCTGTCGACCACCTTCGCAGCCGGGGTGCCACTGGTGGAGGCCCTGCATTCTGCCGCCGGCGCCTCGGGCAATATCGTGTTTTCCGAAGCCATCAACCGCGTGCGTACCGATGTGGAGTCCGGTACCGAGCTGAACCAGTCGATGAACAACCAGGACCTCTTTCCACCTATGCTGGTGCAGATGGTGACCATTGGCGAACAGGCCGGTTCGCTGGATGACATGCTGGGTCGGGCCGCCACCATTTACGAGGAAGAGGTGGACCATCAGGTGGACAACCTGACCGCCATGATCGAACCCTTTATCATGGCCTTCCTGGCCATCGTGGTGGGTGGCCTGCTGATTGCCATGTACCTGCCCATCTTCATGATGGGGTCCGTCATCTGATGTCAGACCTGCAGTTAGTACTCAACGCCTTTCCGAGTCTTTACCTGGGGAGTGTATTGCTGTTGGGGCTGCTGGTCGGCAGCTTTCTGAATGTGGTCATTCTGCGCCTGCCGGTCATGCTGGAGCGTCAGTGGCAGACCGATGCCCGTGCCATTCTGACTGCCGCTGAGACACCCGAGGCAGAGGCTGCCGAGCCGTTCAACCTGGCCGTGCCGCGCTCTCGTTGCCCGGCCTGTGGTCATGTCATCCGCTGGTACGAGAACATTCCCTGCCTGAGCTGGTTGTTCCTGCGCGGCCGCTGCAGCCAGTGCGGCACGGCCATCAGCGCGCGTTATCCGCTGATCGAGGCCCTGACCGGCGGGCTCAGTCTGGCTGTTGCCCTGACACTGCCACCGGGCGCGGAGACGCTGGTGTGGCTGGGCTTTGTCTGGACTCTGATCGCCCTCACCTTTGTTGATCTGGACACGCAACTGCTGCCGGACCAGATCACCCTGCCCCTGCTCTGGGCCGGCCTGCTGGCCAGCCTGCTGGGCCTGACACCGATACCCCTGCAGGATGCCGTGATCGGCGCCATGGCGGGGTACCTGTCACTGTGGTCGGTCTATCACGGTTTCCGCCTGCTGACCGGCAAGGAAGGCATGGGGTATGGTGATTTCAAGCTGTTTGCCGCCTTCGGGGCCTGGTTCGGCTGGATAGCGCTGGCCCCCATCATTCTGCTGGCGTCTCTGGTGGGGGCGGCGGCGGGTCTGCTGATGGTGCTGCTGGCCGGCCGTGATCGGCAGTTGCCGATCGCTTTCGGGCCCTACCTTTGCGCAGCCGCCGTGGTGTACTACTTTTGGGGAGAGGCTCTGGTCAACCTCTGGTTGCACTGGGCATTGCTGTAATAACCCGCTACAGTCACGGCATGACGAGAGCAGACACACCATGATTGCAGGCCTGACAGGGGGTATCGGCTCCGGTAAATCGGTTGTCAGCCGCTACCTGCACATCCATTACGGCATACCTGTTACCGATGCCGACCAGTTGGCCCGGATCATTGTCGAGCCGGGCCGGCCGGCCTATCAGGCCATTGTGCGTCGTTTTCCCGCCGCCCGGCAGGACGATGGCACGCTGGACCGCGCCTGGCTGCGTCACCATGTGCTGCCTGATGATGAAAAGCGGGCTTGGCTGGAGGGCATTACCCACCCGGCCATTCGGGAACTCATCCGCGAGAGGCTCATGTCCAATCAGGGCAAGGCGGCCTATCAGTTGCTGGACTCACCCCTGCTGCTGGAGACCGGCCAAAGCCGCATGTGCGACCTGGTCATAGTGGTGGATGCCACCGAAACACAGCAGATCGAGCGCACCGTGGAACGGGACGGCAACTCGGAGGCGCTGGTGCGCAGCATCATGGCCAAGCAATGGACGCGCGAACAACGGTTGCAGGCCGCTGACCTGATCGTGGACAATACAGGCGCCGAAGCAGACCTGCCAGAGGCCATTGATGAACTGCACCAGACCCTGTTAAAGCGAACTCAACACCATGTCTGACCGCACCACCGAAGCCACCAGCCTCAGCGTACCCTGCCCGACCTGCGGCAAGACCGTGCCCTGGACCACAGCGTCCCGTTTTCGTCCGTTCTGCAGCAAGCGCTGCCATCTGATAGATCTGGGCGACTGGGTGACCGAAGGCCACCGGATACCGGGTGAACCGGCAGAGGATGAACTGATGTCGGAAGAGATGGGGCGTTACCGGGACAGCTAGATCAGGCGTAGCAGGGCAACTGGCTCAGGCGCAGTCCGCCTGCAGGGCCTCGATAATGCTGATATTGGCGGCCGGGAATTCCTCCGGATTCAGCGCCTGCACCGGCATCCAGCGAACTTCCTGCCCTTCACGACCTTCCGGCTGGCCGGAGTAGGCTCCGATCTGGGCGACTTCCAGGCATACCCGCTTGTCGCCATAGTCGTGCTCGATCACCTGCCAGGGCGCCAGGTCAGCCGGGATATCCAGCACCAGACCCACTTCTTCGGCAAATTCCCGTGTCAGCGCTTCGGCCAGGTTTTCCCTGCCTTCGATCTTGCCCCCGGGAAACTCCCAACGGCCACCCTGATGCTGATGGGCGGCCCGGCGGGCGATCAGCACCTGGCGCTGGTCATTCACCAGTACGCCCACGGCTACCCGCACCACGGTCGGAGTCAGTTCGCTTGCAGTTGCTGTCATGTTCGATAGTCCGCGTTGATACTGACATAGCCATGGCTGAGATCGGTCGTCCAGACGGTTTCCGTGACCTCTCCCTGCCCCAGATCAATATGGATGGTGAACTGCGATTCGGCAAACAGGGCAGCACCCTGCTCTTCAGTATAGTCGGGGTGTCGACCACCTTCCTTGACCAGCGGGATATCATCAAGATCGATGCGCACCCGGTCCAGATCAAGGGACGCCACCGGCGCCCGCCCCACTGCGGCCAGAATACGCCCCCAGTTGGCATCGCTGGCACTGAGCGCTGTCTTGACCAGTGGCGAGTGGGCCACGGTATAGGCGACGGTCAGGGCATCATCGACGCTGGCCGCGCCATGGACACTGATGGCGACCATCTTGTTGGCGCCTTCGCCATCGCGCACAATCTGCAGCGCCAGTTCGCGCATGACTTCCTGCACCGCGTTGTGGAAACAGTTCCAGTCTTCCGAGCCCGGGTGCAGAGCCACTCCGGAAGCCCCGGTGGCCGCCATGATGCAGGCGTCATTGGTGGAGGTGTCACCATCCACAGTAATACGGTTGAAGCTCTGTTCGTTGGTGTCCTGCAGCAGGGCTTCCAGATCGGCCTGCTCCAGCTCGGCGTCGGTACAGACAAAGCCCAGCATGGTGGCCATATTGGGGCAGATCATGCCGGAGCCCTTGCTGACCCCGGTAATGGTGACGGCCTGATCGCCGATATGCACCACCACCGAATGACCTTTGGGCCGGGTATCCGTGGTCAGTATGGCTTCGCCGATCTGGTACCAGTCGGCTTCACCTGCAGCGGCAGCCAACTGCGGCAGCACAGGCTCGATGCGATCCATGGGCAGGTACTCGCCAATCACGCCGGTTGAAAACGGCAGCACTGCCTCGGGCGCCACGCCCAGCGCCTGCGCCAGGGTAGCACAGCAGGCCAGCGCATCGGCATGACCCTGCTCACCGGTGCCGGCATTGGCATTGCCGGTGTTGATCAGCAGGGCCCGAGCCGACTCGACCTGGGCCTGCAGATGTGCCCGAGCCACATGCACCGGAGCAGCACAGAAGCGGTTGCGGGTAAAGACGCCGGCCACACGACTGCCCGGGGCCAGGTGTATCAGTGCAAGGTCGTTGTGATCCGGTTTCTTGATGCCGGCAGCACCCACCGCCAGCGACACGCCGGCCACCGGACGCAGATCAGTCACAATGCCCTTGCCAACAGCCATCAGCTCAACCTGCCATGACAGTGTTTGTATTTCTTGCCGGAACCGCAGGGACAGGGTTCGTTGCGACCCACCTTTGGCACCGCACTGGCGGTGGCCGGGGTAGTCTGGCCCTGCGCCTGCAACTGCTCACGCAGCTCGGACTGACGCCGCTGCAGTTCCCGCATTGCCTTCTCCTGCTCGGCCCGCTTGCGCTCCATCTCTTCCACTTCTTCGCGGCTGCGTACCTGCACATGCGACAATACGCGAATGGTTTCACGCTTCACTGATTCCAGCATTTCCTGGAACAGGGCAAAGGCTTCCTTCTTGTATTCCTGCTTGGGGTTCTTCTGCGCATAACCGCGCAGATGGATGCCCTGGCGCAGTTGGTCCATCTGATGCAGATGCTCTTTCCAGTGCTGGTCCAGAACCTGCAGCATGACCTGCTTTTCAAAGCGACGCATGGCTTCCGGGCCGGCCACTTCCGACTTCTCCCGATAACGCTCTGCAATGGCTTCGAGAATACGGTCGCGCAGGCCCTGTTCGCCCAGATGGTCGTCAGCGTCTATCCATTGCTGCAGCGACAGATCAACCGCAAACGACGCCTTGATCTGTTCCTGCAGGCCGCTGACATCCCATTGCTCGTGCAGGCTGCCCGGCGGAATGAAATCATCAATGACGTCATGCACCACGTCGGCACGGATGGCTTCCAGCATCTCGGTGAGATCTTCGGACACCATGAACTCGTTGCGCTGGGCATACACGACCATACGCTGGTCATTGGCCACGTTGTCATATTCCAGCAACTGCTTGCGGATATCGAAGTTGCGGTTCTCCACCTTGCGCTGGGCCTTCTCGATGGCATTGGACACCATGCGGGCTTCCAGTGCTTCGCCCTTGTCCATGCCCAGATTCTGCATCATGGACTTCATGCGATCAGACATGAAGATGCGCATGAAGGGATCTTCCAGCGACAGGTAGAAACGCGATGAACCCGGGTCACCCTGACGGCCGGCACGACCACGCAGCTGGTTGTCTATACGACGGGATTCATGACGCTCGGTACCGATGATGTGCAGCCCGCCGGCTTCGATAACCGCCGAGTTGCGTTTGTCCCAGTCGGCCTTGATGGCCGCCACCTGCTCCTCACTGGGGTTGTCCAGTTGCCTGGCTTCAGCCTCCCAGTTGCCACCCAGCACAATATCCGTACCGCGACCGGCCATGTTGGTGGCAATGGTAATGGCGCCCGGGCGCCCGGCTTCGGCAATGATCTGGGCTTCGTTGGCGTGGTTCTTGGCGTTCAGCACATTGTGCTTCAGACCGGCCGTGTTCAAGGCTTCCGAGATACGCTCCGAGGCCTCGACCGACGCCGTGCCCACCAGCACGGGCCGCTGCTGCTCCACCGTGGTCTTGATGTCGGCGATAACCGCTTCGTATTTCTCTTCTTCGGTCAGATAGACCAGGTCATTGTTGTCGACCCGGGCGATCGGCTTGTTGGTCGGAATGACCACCACATCCAGACCATAGATCTGCCGCAGTTCGAAGGCTTCGGTATCCGCCGTACCGGTCATGCCGGCCAGCTTGTCGTAGAGACGAAAATAGTTCTGGAAGGTGGTGGAGGCCAGGGTCTGGTTTTCGCGCTGCACCTGCAGCCCTTCCTTGGCTTCAACGGCCTGATGCAGGCCTTCGCTCCAGCGTCGACCGGGCATGGTACGGCCGGTATGCTCATCCACGATCAGGACCTGATCGTCCTGTACCAGATAATGCACATCGCGGTGAAACAGGTTGTGCGCGCGCAGCGCCGCCGTGGCATGGTGCAGCAGACCCAGATTATTGGGGGCGTACAGAGACTCGCCCTCACCCAGCAGTTCCTGTTCGATCAGCAACTGTTCCAGATGCTCATGACCCTGCTCGGTGAGCTCGACCAGACGGTCCTTCTCGTCCACGGTGAAATCACCGGGCTTCTCGATTTCACCGTTTTCATCCAGTACCTGTTGCTCCAGACGTGGCACCAGTTTGTTGAGCGTAGTATAGAGTTCGGAGCTGTCTTCCGCCGGGCCAGAGATGACCAGTGGTGTTCGCGCCTCGTCGATCAGGATGGAATCCACCTCATCGACGATGGCAAAGACATGTCCGCGCTGATAGCGATCTTCCGGTCGGAAGGCCATGTTGTCGCGCAGGTAGTCAAAACCCATTTCATTGTTGGTGCCGTAGGTCACGTCGGCTTGATAGGCAGCACGCTTTTCTTCCGGCGGCTGCTGGCTGCGCACCACCCCCACAGTCAGACCCAGAAATTCATACAGCGGGCGCATCCAGTCGGCATCACGGGCGGCCAGATAGTCATTGACCGTGACCAGATGCACTCCCTCGCCATCCAGTGCATTCAGATACACCGGCAAGGTCGCCACCAGGGTTTTGCCTTCCCCGGTTTTCATCTCGGCTACCTTGCCCTGGTGCAGCACCATGCCACCGATGAGCTGTACATCAAAGTGCCGCATGCCCATGACGCGACGACTCGCCTCACGGCAGACGGCAAAGGCTTCCGGCAACAGGTCTTCCAGTGTTGCGCCTTCTGCCAGGCGCTTCTTGAGCTCGGGAGTCCTGGCCTGCAGATCAGCATCGCTGAGCGCCTGCAGGCCCTCTTCCAACGCATTGATTTTATGGACAGTCTTGCGCAGGCGCTTTACTTCTCGTTCGTTCTTGCTCCCGACAATAAGCTTTGCGAGTTGGGTAAACATGAGACACTTCTGTTGATGAATTTGACTGCGCGCTACTATATCAGATTAATCAGTCATTTATGACACTATTGGCCACAGTGGCGCCGATGGTTTCGGCACCACATCACAGGAAGGGAAGTCTTTGCGCGCTCAGTTGCGCGTGCGGGAAATATAGTCGATGGGGTCGCGGGTACGGCCATTGTTGTGGACTTCAAAATGCACATGCGGTGCAGTCGAACGACCGGTATTGCCCAGAGCGGCAATCACCTGGCCTTTCTCCACGATCTCGCCGACCTGTACGTAGTTTTCCCTGTTGTGCGCATAGCGGGTCGAATAACCACCGCCATGGTTGATCTCGACCATGTTGCCATAGCCACCGCGCTCGCCGGAATACACCACCACGCCCGAAGCCACGGAGACGATATCCAGCCCCTCTGGGCCAGCGAAATCGAGTCCGCCATGCCAGGCATTGGCGCCGGTGAACGGATCGGTACGATAACCATAGCGGGAGCTCATCCAGGCGCCGCTGCCAACCGGACGACCGGCGACAAAGGTCTGATCATCCATACTGCGGTTGTTGAGCAAGGACTCCAGCACGGTCAACTGCTGACGCCGACTGTCGAGGTGCGCTTCCAGTCGCTCCAGTTCTTCGGCAAAGGTGGGCGGCCGCTGGAAGCGCTGATCATCGTCACTGGAAACCGGAACTTCAGGGCCACCCACGCCGGGCGGCATGGAGAAATCGAATTCGCTGTCTTCCAGACCGGCCACGTCGATCAGCCGCTCGCCCAGCGCGTCCAGCCGTGTCGAGCGCGCCTGCAGCTCGGCCAGACGCACGGCCAAGGCGGCCAGCTCCTCTTCGGACTGGCGAGTAATCTGGTCCAACAGCTGTCGCTGCGAGTGGATTTCCTGCTCCCATTGCACCAGGGCACGGTCACTGAGGGCACGCCCGGCTTCCGGCGTACCGGCCAGGAAGCCCAGATAAAACAGACCTACCGCCGACACCAGGATCAGGTAGGGCATTGACCGCCCAAGCCAGGTCGGCAGGTGCAGCGAACGACCGTGTCTCTGTGTGACCAGAATAATCTGCATGCGCTCGAACTCTCTCCGTTGATACGGACGCTACGTTGACTGCTGCTTAACGACTACTGTGTGCGTTCAGGCCACAACCGGACGATATGAAATGGGTGCGGCTTCCGGGGTATCAAAGGTCATGTACTCCCAGGTTTCCGGATGACAGATCAATTCCCGAAGCAGGAGATTGTTGAGACCGTGCCCGGACTTCTCGGCTACAAAATGACCGATCAGGCTGTGACCCAACAGGTAGAGATCGCCAACGGCATCCAATATTTTATGCTTCACAAATTCATCATCATAACGCAGACCGTCCTCGTTGAGGATACGGTACTCGTCCATGGCAATGGCATTGTTGAAATTGGCACCCAGTGCGAGATTGTTCGCACGCAGGTACTCGAAGTCGCGCATGAACCCGAAGGTACGCGCACGACTGATCTCCTTGACAAAGGTCGAGGAGGAAAACTCCAAACTGGCGTATTGCTTGCTGACATCGAAGGCCGGGTGATCGAAATCGATTCTGAAGCTGATCTTGAAGCCGTCATAGGGCTCAAAGCGGGCTACACGATCACCATCGCGGACTTCAACCGGGCGCAGAATGCGAATGTACTTCTTGGGCGCTTCCTGCTCCGCGATACCTGCAGATTGCAACAGGAATACAAAGGGCCCTGCACTGCCATCCATGATCGGCACTTCGGCCGCACTGACCTCGACATAGGCGTTGTCGATACCCAGCCCGGCAAAGGCAGACAGCAGGTGCTCCACGGTGTCCACACGGACATCACCTTCCATCAGGGTGGTTGACAGCGTCGTCTCACCGACGTTCTTTGCAAAGGCGTGAATGTCGACTACGGGGTCCAAGTCTGTCCGACGGAATACGATCCCTGTATCCAGTGGAGCAGGACGAAGTGTCAGAAAGACCTTTTCGCCCGAGTGCAGTCCAACGCCTGTCGCCTTGATGACGTTCCTGAGTGTACGCTGTTTCACCATGTGATTTGTGCAATCCTGCTTAAGCGGTGTATTCAAAGTCTGCCGATAATACCAGATCGGCCCGGACTTCCCCAATTAACAATTGTTAATCAGCCTGACGCCTCAGAAAGGCCGGAACGTCAAGAAGGTCGTCCATATTGTCAGATCTGCCGCCAGAACTTTGACTGCGTTGCTCTGTATCCCGACGCCGCATGACGGTGGGACGGTCCAGCTTCTGATAATTGGTTTCCACCGGCTTGCGCGTATTGTCCACCGCAACCGTCGGTCGATCTTCACGTTCACCGATACCGGTCGCCACCACAGTGACCCGAATTTCGTCCGTCAGTTCCGGATCAATGGCAGTACCGATAACAATGGTAGCGTCCTCGGCGGCGAATTCTTCAATAATATCGCCCACAGCCTGATATTCCCGCAACCCCAGATTGACCCCGGCGGTAATATTGACCAGTACACCACGGGCGCCCTGCAGATTCACATCTTCCAGCAGCGGCGACCGGATGGCTTCTTCCGCAGCCTTGACAGCCCGTCCTTCGCCCTTGGCGACACCGGCACCCATCATGGCCATGCCCATTTCGGACATCACGGTTCTGACATCGGCAAAGTCGACGTTGATCTTGCCCTGGCGGACGATCAGATCGGACACGCCCTGCACAGCGTTGAGCAGCACATTGTCGGCTTCCGCGAACGCATCCAGCAAGCTGATGTCATCATCCATCGCCGTCAGCAGTTTCTCGTTGGGAATGGAGATCAGCGAGTCCACATACTGGCGCAGGGCCTCCACACCGGCTTCGGCCACTTTCAGCCGACGCTTGCCTTCGAAACGGAATGGCTTGGTCACCACACCGACAGTCAGAATACCCAGTTCCTTGGACACCTCGGCCACAATCGGCGCCGCTCCGGTGCCCGTGCCACCGCCCATGCCGGCGGTCACGAAGACCATGTCGGCACCGGTCAGTGCTTCGACCAGTTTTTCCCGGTCTTCCAGCGCCGATTGCCGCCCTACCTCGGGGTTGGCACCGGCACCCAGGCCCCGGGTGATGGCTCCGCCCAGTTGCAGCACGGTGGCGCCTTCCACCGAATCCAGGGCCTGCGCATCCGTGTTGGCGCAGATAAACTGCACCCCGGGTACCTGATTGGTGGCCAGCATGTGCTGGATGGCGTTGCAGCCACCGCCGCCGACACCGACCACCTTGATGACGGCCTGATTGGGGGCCGACTCGATCAGCGTGAACATGTCACCTGAAGTCATGGTTTTATCAAATTCAGTCATTTTCCTGCTCCTGTTGTTGTCCTCGTGTCCATCAGAAATTGCGTTTGATCATATCCCTGAATCGTGCCCAGGCACCGGGTCCTGCCGGTTTGGGTGCACGCTTCTTCCTGCTGGGACTGCTTCCCTGAGTCTCGAGCTGCTGCAGTCCGTGCAGCAACAGACCCACACCGGTGGCGTAGATCGGGCTTTTCACCACATCCGACAGGCCGGTTACCCCAGCGGGATAGGCCAGACGAACCGGCATGTGGAACACTTCCTCAGCCAACTCCACGGCCCCCTCCATACGGGCCGTACCCCCCGTCAGGACAATGCCTGCCGGGATCAGTTCCTCGTAGCCGCTGCGGCGCAGTTCGGCCTGAATCAGTGAAAACAGCTCTTCGTACCGCGGTTCCACCACCTCTGCCAGCGCCTGCCGTGACAGTTCCCGCGGCGGTCGGTCGCCCACGCTGGGCACCTTGATCGATTCATGCGCGCCGGCCAGCTGGGCCAGCGCACAGGCGTACTTGACCTTGATCTCTTCGGCATGCTGGGTGGGCGTGGCAAAGGCCATGGCGATGTCGTTGGTCACCTGGTCACCGGCAATGGGAATCACCGCCGTGTGCTTGATCGCACCCTCGGTGAATATCGCCATGTCGGTGGTGCCGCCGCCGATATCGACCATGCAGACACCCAGTTCCTTCTCGTCATCGGTCAGCACGGCATAGCTGGAAGCCAGCTGTTCCAGAATGATCTGCTCCACTTCCAGCCCACAGCGACGCACGCATTTCTCAATGTTCTGTACTGCCGTCTCGGCAGCCGTCACCAGATGCACCTTGGCTTCCAGACGCACGCCCGACATGCCGAAGGGCTCCTTGATGCCTTCCTGGTTGTCGACCAGGTACTCCTGCGGCAGGATATGCAGAATCTTCTGGTCGGCCGGGATGGCAACCGCCTGGGCAGCGTCGATCACCCGCTCCACGTCGGCCTCCAGCACCTCCTTGTCCCGAATGGCGACAATGCCGTGGCTGTTCAGACTGCGAATATGACTGCCGGCGATACCCACATGTACGGAGTGGATGTCACAGCCCGACATCAGTTCGGCCTCTTCAATGGCGCGTTGAATGCTTTGCACGGTGGACTCGATATTGACCACCACGCCCTTTTTCATGCCATGTGCCGGATGCGAACCCAGACCCACGACCTCCAGTCCGCCCTCGGCGGTCACCATGCCCACAATGGCCACAACTTTGGAGGTTCCGATATCCAGACTGACTATCAGCTCTCCCTTGTGCACCGAACTCATGCTGTCTCTCCTGATTTCCACGCAACGGCTACCCCGTACTGGTAACGTGCATCCAGCACGGCGATGTTGTCCGCCTGCTGGCTGTCATTGGTAACTGCCAGCACACGCGCCACGCGGCGCGCTCGCTGCAGAATTTGGCGCTGCCCGAGCCGCACTTTGATGCCATTGTCCAGCTCCAGCTCCCAG
This sequence comes from Natronospirillum operosum, assembly GCF_004768465.1. Taxonomy (GTDB): domain Bacteria; phylum Pseudomonadota; class Gammaproteobacteria; order Pseudomonadales; family Natronospirillaceae; genus Natronospirillum; species Natronospirillum operosum. The sequence continues at coordinate 31,707 of NZ_SRMF01000004.1, read as the reverse complement.
GCGCCCCGGTCAGCCAGGGTCAGGGCTTCAATTCGATAGCCCATGCTGCTGAACATCTGACTGAAGCGCAGATAGTTGGCCATCACATCCTCGGCACGCCCCTCCGGTCCGGCCAGGCGCGGCAATTCAAAACTGAGCTCGCTGGGGCCAAAGACCTCACCCCGGCTATTGATAAAAGCGTCATCGTTCCAGAACGCCAGCGGGGTCTGCTCGACCACCTGTACCCGCACCCGGTCCGGCCACTGGCGCTCCAGCACCACCCGGTCCAGCCAGGGGAAGGCCCGCAGCTCCTGCTCCAGGGCCGTCAGCGACAGTCCCCAGTAGCTGTCTTCAACGCGGTGCAGATGGTCCAGAATGGCCTGCTCGTCCTGAAACAGCAGATTGCCCTCAATCTCCCACTGCACCGTCTCCGGCGTCAGCCAGCGTCCACCCATGGCCAGCCCGGCAGCAAACACCCCCAGGCTGAAGACCACGACCACCGGCTGCCAGAAGGACACCCGAAAGTGCACCCGAGGCAGCGCTAGCCTCGGCAGGCGGATGCTGGGCCAACTGCGTCTTGGCGTGGCGCCGCGTCGGGTCATGCCTGCACCTCCACCTGTTCCAGCAGGCGCACGATCAGGTCCCCGAACTCCAGTCCCACGGCCCGCGCCGCCTTGGGCACCAGGCTATGGCTGGTCAGGCCGGGAATGGTATTGGCTTCCAGCAACCAGAAACGGCCGGCGCTGTCACGCATGGTGTCGATCCGACCCCAGCCCCGGCAGCCCAGAGTACGAAAGGCGGTCAGCGACAAGGCCTGCAGCGCCGCTTCATCTTCTTCATTCAGACCGGACGGCAGAAAGTAGCGCGTGTCGTCCCGTTCATATTTGGCGGCGTAGTCGTAGAACCCGCTCTCGGCCTCCATGCGGATAACCGGCAGCGCCTGGTCACCGACAATGCCCACCGTATACTCGGGGCCATCGATAAAGCGCTCGGCAATCACCTCGCTGTCGTACTGGCTGGCCGCGGCATAACCGCTGGCCATGGCAGCAGCGTTGTCGACGATGCTGATACCCAGGCTGGACCCTTCCAGTACCGGTTTCAGCACCGCCTTGCCGCCCAGCGCCTGCAACGCCTCCGACCAGTCGGTATCGGCGCTCAGTACCCGGCTGTCCGCAGTGGGCAGGCCGCTGCCGGCCCAGACACGCTTGGTCAGCAGCTTGTTCATGGCAATGGCAGAGGCCGCCACGCCGCTGCCGGTATAGGCGTAACCGAAGGCATCCAGCACGGCCTGAATCTGGCCGTCCTCACCACCGCGACCATGCAGGGCAATGAACACCCGCTGCGGCTGCGCCGCCTGCAATTGGGCCAGGTAGTCTTCGGCGGTATCGATACCCACGACATCCGCCCCCAGGTCCTGCAGCGCGGTCAGCACCGCGCCACCAGACTGCAGGGATACGGCGCGCTCGGCAGAGTGCCCGCCATACAGCACGGCGATGCGTCCCAGAGCACGGATCCGGCTGTGCCGATCTGTATGCTGTGCCGTCATGCCTTGAACCCCAGTTCTTTCTCTGCCAGTTCGATGGCCAGAGCACCGATATCCCCGGCGCCCTGGGCGATCAGCAGGTCACCGCCGGCCAGCAGGTTGGGCAGCACCGTCATGACCTCATTGCGGTCCGCCACGAAGACCGGCTCCACCTGCCCGCGCTGGCGGATACTGCGGGCCAGCGAGCGACCATCCGCACCGGGAATGGGCTCCTCGCCAGCCGCATAGACATCCAGCAGCACCAAGGCGTCCACTCTGGACAGCACGCGCACGAAATCCTCGTAGAGATCGCGCGTGCGGGTATAGCGATGGGGCTGGAACAGCAGCACCAGGCGCCGGTCCGGCCAGCCCTTGCGGGCTGCATCAATGGTGACCTGGAGTTCTCGCGGATGATGACCATAGTCATCCACCAGCATGATTTCGCCCTTCGGCGTGGTGAACTCACCGCGCACCTGAAAGCGCCGGCCCACCCCTTCGAAGCGTTCCAGAGCCCGCACTATGGCGGCGTCTTCCACGCCCTCATCCGTTGCCATGACCACGGCAGCGGTAGCATTCAATACGTTGTGCTGGCCGGGCATGCGGACGGTCAGATCAAGTGGCGGTCGGCCCCCGGGGCGATCGACCCGGAAGCGCGTGCTGTAGGCCTGCGCCTCGACACTGGAAATGCGGTAGTCGGCATCCTCGGAGAAACCATAGGTCACGGTAGGCCGACTGATGCGCGGCAGAATCGACCGCACATGTTCATCGTCGATGCAGAGAATGGCCAGGCCGTAGAACGGCAGGTTGTGCAGGAACTGCACAAAGGCATCCTTCACCTTGTCGAAATCGCCCTCATAGGTGTCCATGTGGTCGGCATCGATATTGGTGATCACGGCCACCATGGGCTGCAGATGCAGGAAGGAGGCATCACTTTCATCCGCCTCTGCCACCAGATAGCGCGATGTACCGAGGCGAGCATTGGTGCCGGCACTGGTCAGCTTGCCACCGATGACAAAGGTCGGATCCAGCCCGCCTTCGGCCAGCACGGAGGCAGCGAGACTGGTGGTGGTGGTCTTGCCATGGGTGCCGGCGACGGCGATGCCATGGCGATAGCGCATCAGTTCGGCCAGCATCTCGGCTCTCGGTACCACGGGGATGCGGTGCTGGTGCGCCGCCGCCACTTCCGGGTTGCCTTCCTTGATGGCGGTTGAAGTCACCACGACATTGGCCTTGCTGACATGCTCGGCATCATGGCCGATACTGACCTCGACGCCCATCTTCATCAGCCGACGGGTGACCGGGCTGTGCCTGATATCGGAGCCGGATACCTCATAGCCCTGATTGACCAGAACCTCGGCAATGCCGCACATGCCGACACCGCCGATGCCGACGAAATGGATGCGCCGGATACGCCGCATTTCCGGTACATCATGTACCGTGATGTTGGTGTCACGAAAAGTCATTTGCTGCGCTCCATAAAGGTTTCCAGAGCCGCCACCACACGTTCGGTGGCATCTCGCTGCCCGGCGCCATGGGCGGCCTGTGCCCACTCCTGCAGCCGCTCGGCATGCAATGTATCCTGCAGCGCTGCGGCCAGTGTTTCTTCGGTCAGTTCGGCCTGCGGCAGCATGCGCGCTGCGTGCACGCGCACCAGGCGTTCCGCGTTGCGGGTCTGGTGGTCGTCAATGGCAAACGGGAACGGCACCAGCAGACTGCCGACACCGACTGCCGCCAGCTCTGACACCGTCAGGGCGCCGGCGCGCGCCACCACCAGATCAGCCCAGCCCATAGCCTCGGCCATGTCCTCGATAAAGGGCGTCACTGTCGCCTCGATTCCGTTCCGACTGTATACCTGTCGGGTCAGTGTCTCGTGTGCGCGCCCGCACTGATGCCACACTTCCGGCCGTCGCCCCGCCGGCAGGCGCGCCAAAGCCGGTGGCAGCAATTGATTCAGGGCCAGCGCCCCCTGGCTGCCCCCCAGCACCAGCAGGCGCAGGGGACTGTGCCGTCCGGTCTGGCGTGCATCCGGGCCCGGCAGCGCACAGACCTCGGCACGCAACGGATTGCCCACGACTTCCGGTCGGTACTGCGCCGGCAGGGCTCCGGGAAAAGCACAGAGGCAGCGCCGGGCAATGCGGGCCAGCCAGCGGTTGGTGGTGCCCGCGACCGCATTCTGTTCATGAATGACCACCGGGCAGCGCAGCAACCAGGCGGCCAGACCGCCGGGACCGGAAGCGAAACCGCCCATGCCGAGCACCACATCCGGCTGCAGCCGCCGCAGAATGCGCAGTGCCTGCAGCAGGGCCAGAGTCAGCCGGAACGGCGCCATCAACTTGGTCAGGGGACCGAGCCCCCGGACACCGGTCACGGAAATATGGTGCAGCGGCAGGTCGGCGGCAGGTACCACCCTGTTTTCGATGCCGCGCGGCGTGCCCAGCCAGTCGACACGACAGCCGCGAGCCTGCAGTTCTTGCGCCACCGCCAGCGCCGGGAACACATGGCCCCCGGTGCCGCCGGCCATGATCAGTACGGATGGACGGGCAGCGGTCATGCTTCATCCTCCCTGATCAGCGGGTCGGGTGCCTGATCGCCATTGAGTTCGGCCGATACCCGGCTGACCAGGCCCACCATGGCAAAACAGACCAGCAGGCTGGAACCGCCGTAACTGATGAACGGCAGCGTCAGCCCCTTGGTCGGCAGCAGGCCGGTGTTGACCCCCAGATTGATGAATATCTGCAAGGCAAAGATGATCACCACGCCATAACACAGGTAAGCCGAAAACGGGTGTTCACGCTCATTGGCCTGCCAGCCGATCCACAGCATGCGCCCTACCAGCGCCGACAGCGCCAGCAGCAGCAGCAGTGTGCCAACCAGCCCGAATTCCTCGGCCACAATGGCGGTAATGAAATCAGTATGCGCTTCCGGCAGGTAGAACAATTTCTGCAGGCTGTTGCCGAGCCCCACGCCCAGCCATTCGCCGCGCCCGAAGGCGATCAGTGCCTGGGTGAGCTGGTAGCCCGAACCGAATACATTGGCTTCCGACCAGGGGTCCATGAACGACATCAGGCGCTGCACCCGGTAAGTCTGGGTGACCGCCATCAGACCGGCAGACAGGATCGCCACCGCTATGGTGACAAAGAACTGTCCCGGCCGCACACCGCCCAGAAACATCATGCCCATGATGGTCGCCATCAGTATGACCACGGACCCGAAATCGGGCTGTGCCAGCAGCAGGCTGGTGACCAGCGCCACCACCAGCAGGGGCTTGAGAAAACCGGTCCAGCGCGTGCGCACTTCTTCCTGCCGCCGCACCAGATAGCCGGCGACATAGATGACCATGGCCAGTTTCATGGCCTCGCTGGGTTGCAGGGTGATAATGCCCAGATTGATCCAGCGCCAGGAACCATTCACTTCATACCCGATACCGGGGATCAGAACGGCCACCAGCAACGCAAAACCGAGCAGCAGCAGCAGCCCGCTGATGCGGTACCAGAATGCCAGCGGCATGGAAACCATCAGTCCATAGACCAGCACGCCAAGCCCCAGGTAAACGCCATGACGGATCATCAGCGCAAAGCTGTCACCATGGACCTGAGCCGAGAAATCCATCGACGCCGAGGCGATCATCATCCAGCCGAACAGGGCCAGACCGGCCATCAGCATCAGCAGAATCGGATCAACCCGCTGCCAGACACTCTGCTCATTGTCGAACCAGTTGCGCCAGGTCATGTGCGTGCTCATAGTGCGCCCCCCATGCCTGTCGCCCGATCCAGCACGGCCTGACGGAAGGCTTCGCCCCGGGCCTCGAAGTCTGCAAACTGATCAAAGCTGGCACAGGCCGGTGACAGTATGACCCAGTCCCCTGGTGCACTCCGGATCCGGGCCTGAGCCAGGGCAGCGAGCAGAGTATCTTCAGTCCAGACCCACTCCGACCCGGCCTGACGACAGGCCTGGGCGATCTGTTCGCCGTCACGACCGTAGCTGTAGACCGACACACCCAGCCGCTGACAGGTTTCTCCCAGCGCCCGGAAATCTGCCGCCTTGCCGTCACCGCCCGCCAGCAGATGCATGCGCCCGGCGCATTCCGGCGCCAGGCCGTCCAACGCTGCCAGCGTGGCACCCACATTGGTACCCTTGGAATCATTGATAAAGGTCACCCCGGCCTGGTCCGCCACCCATTCACAGCGATGCGGCAGGCCACGGTAGCTGCCCACGGCCTCGGCCATGGCTGTCAGTGACCAGCCCTGCAGCATGCCGGCGGACAGTGCGGCCAGGATGTTGAGCTGATTGTGGCGCCCTTTCAGGGCCAGCCCGGACCACAGATATACCGGCTCCAGGCCTCGATAGAGGCGCACGCCGCCAGGCTCGGTCTGCAGGCTCAGCAGGCCGATATCCGCCTGTTTCAGCGAATAGGCCTGACGCGGCATCTGTTCGGACACCAGCGGTGCCGTCAGCGGATCTTCGGCATGCACCACGATGGCCTGACAGCCGGTGAAAATGCGATGTTTGGCGGCCCGGTAGGCTGTCATGTCGGGGTAGCGATCCATATGGTCAGGGCTGATATTCAGCACCATGGCCACATCGGCGTTCAGTGCATGCGTCATTTCCAGCTGGAAGCTGGACAGTTCCAGCACCGCCAGTTCATGCGGTTCCTCCAGCAGGTCCAGCACCGGGCGGCCGATATTGCCGCCGGCCAGCGCCTGCAGGCCAAGGGTCTGCGCGATATGCTCCAGCAGGCGCACTACGGTGCTCTTGCCGTTGGAGCCGGTCACGGCAATCACTGATGCCTGGCTGTGCTGCCGGTACAGGTCGATATCACTGACCAGCATGGCGCCCTTGGCCAGCGCCTGCCGGATCGGTTCCTGGCTCAGCGCCAGGCCGGGGCTGACATAGAGTTCATCAGCGGCATCCAGCCAGTCCTGCCGCCAGCCGCCCGTATGGATATGACTCTGCGGGCAAAGCTCACGCACGGCAGCCAGATACGGCGGGTCGTCCCGCGTATCCAGCACCCGGAACGACCGGCCCTGGCGAGCCAGCCAGGACGCCATACTAAAGCCTGTCTTCCCGAGACCCAGTATCAGTCGTTCTGTATCCGTTCCGATAACCTTGCTCATAATCTGTTACGTCATTCGCCTCTTCAGCGCAGTTTCAATGTAGACAGTCCGATCAGCACCAGAATGACGGTGATGATCCAGAAACGGACAATGACCCGGGGTTCCGGCCAGCCCTTCAATTCGTAGTGGTGATGCAGCGGCGCCATGCGAAAAACGCGGCGCCCGGTCAGTTTGTAACTCGCCACCTGCACGATGACCGACAGGGTTTCAGCCACAAACACCCCGCCCATGATGAACAGCACGATTTCCTGGCGCGTAATGACGGCAATCACCCCCAGCGCCGCACCCAGCGCCAGCGCCCCGACATCACCCATGAACACCTGCGCCGGGTAGGTGTTGAACCAGAGAAATCCGAGCCCGGCGCCCACCAGCGCCCCGCAGAAAATAATCAGTTCCCCGGCACCGGCCACATAGGGAATCTGCAAGTATTCGGCAAAGCCGACATTGCCGCTGGCATAGGCAAAGATGCCCAGGGCACCGCCGACCAGGATGGTGGGCACAATGGCCAGCCCGTCCAGACCGTCGGTCAGGTTGACCGCGTTGCTCGAGCCGACAATGACGAAATAGGTCAGGATCACAAAGCCGAAACCCAGCGGAATCATGATGTCCTTGAAAAACGGCACGATCAGTGACGTTTCCACCGGCGCTTCAGCAAACCAGAACAGCAGCAGGGCTGCTATCAGCCCGGCAATGGACTGCCAGAAGTACTTCCAGCGTGCGGCCAAGCCGCGTGCGTTGCGCAGCACCACCTTCTTGTAGTCATCAACCAGCCCGATCAGCCCGAAGGCGGCGGTAACGCCGACCACGATCCAGACATAGTGGTTGGTCAGGTCCGACCACAGCAGCGCTGAAGCCAGTACCGAGAACAGGATCAGCGCACCGCCCATGGTCGGCGTGCCGGCCTTGCTCAGGTGCGCCTTGGGCCCGTCATCGCGAATCGACTGACCGATCTGGTGGCGCTGCAGCAGGCCGATCACGCGGGCACCGAAGACCAGAGAAAGGCCCAGTGCGGTCAACACACTGAGAATGGTGCGCATAGTCAGGTACTGCACCACGGTCAGTGGTGAGAACAGTCCGGACAGGTGGGTCGCCAGCCAGAGAAACATCGTCTCAGTCTCCTTTTTCCAGGCGGTCTATGAGGGCTGCCATCACTTCTTCCATGGCCGACGACCTTGAGCCCTTGACCAGCACCGAGCCACCGGACTCGCGCTGTACCAGTTCAGAAAGAGCGGAGATCACTTCCGCCCGATTAACAAAATGCCTGCCCTCGTCACCGAAGGCCTTGCTTGCCGGTGCTGCGGTCGGGCCAACCGACCACAGCGCCGCAATTCGTCGCCGCGCATAGTTGCCGAGCGCCTTCATGGCCGGGGCGGTATGGTCCCCGAGCTCGCCCAGCTCGCCCAGCACCAGCACCTGCGGCGTGGGCGCGGTGGACAGGACATCGATGGCCGCCCGTACCGATTCCGGGTTGGCATTGTAGGCGTCATCAATCAGCCGCCAGCCCTTGATCGAATGCTGGGCCAGCCGCCCCGGTGCCGCGCTCATCCGTTCAATGGCATCCAGCCAGAGATGGTCCGGCAGTCGCAGCGCCACCATCACCGCTACTGCCGCAGCCAGGTTGGATACATTGTGTGCGCCCACAAGTGGCAGGGTAACCACGTGCTCAAAGCCCGGACCACGCAGATTGACCAGCGTGCGCTCGGCTTCCGCTTTCAGGCAGGTAGCCTGTATTTCCGCCTCGGCACTGGTGCCGAAGCTGACAATGCGACCGGGCGCCTGCTGTGCCCATTGCTCGTAGGCCGGATCATCCCGATTGAGTACCGCGATGCCTTCACTGTTCAGACCCTGCAGAATCTCGCCCTTGGCCTGCCGGATCCGCTCGGTGGACCCGAACTCGGCCAGGTGCGCCGTGCCGGCATTGACGATCACCGCCACATCCGGCTTCGTCAGCCGTGTGGTATAGGCAATTTCGCCGACATGATTGGCCCCCAGTTCCACTACTGCATAAGCATGCTCAGGGCTGATGCGCAGCAGCGTCTTGGGCACGCCAATCTCGTTGTTCAGATTGCCCTGCGTCGCCAGCGTGTTGCCGCAGGCATTGAGCAGCACAGCCAGCATTTCCTTGGTGGTGGTCTTGCCGGAACTGCCGGTCAGCGCCACCACCGGGGCCTTCGTCAACTGCCGGTTGGCCGCCCCCAGGTGCCCCAGGGCACGCCGGGTGTCGGGCACGATCCACTGCGGTACCGGCAGCGTGTCCGGGTGATCCACAACCAGCAGGGAGGCACCATTTTCATGCGCCACCGGATTGAATTCGTGACCGTCGAAATGGGCTCCGCGCAGCGCCACGTAGGCATCTCCGGGCTGCAGCGTGCGGGTATCCGTACTGACATTGCGAATCTGTGCCGGGCCGGTAATGGCCGAGCCCGGATACAGGCTGACCAGTTCTGTGCTGTCCAGAAACCGCATCATGACAGGGCCTCCCGCGCGCTCTGCACCGCGCCCAGGTCTGAATAGGGGTGCCGTACACCCTGCTCTTCCTGGTAATTCTCGTGCCCCTTGCCGGCCACCAGAATCACATCACCTGCGGCCGCTCCGGCAATGGCCTGCCGAATGGCGTCGGCGCGGCTTTCAATCACTTCCAGTGCCATGCCGTCAGGAATGCCGGGCCGCATATCGGTAACGATGCGCGCGAACGGCTCGCTGCGATTGTTGTCACTGGTAATCCACAGGCAATCGGCCTCGGCTGCCGCTGCCGCTGCCATCAGCGGGCGCTTACCGCGGTCACGATCGCCGCCACAGCCAAACACGCAATGCAGGCGCCCGCGGGTATGATGACGGGCTGCCCGCAAGGCCTTTTCCAGAGCATCCGGCGTATGCGCGTAATCGATGATGGCCACCACGCCGTTGGGCAGAGGCACCGGTTGCATGCGACCGGCCACCGGTCGCAGCGCCTGCAGGCGGTCACGGATGTCGCGGCTGTTCAAGCCGAGCAGGCCCAGCGCCCCGATGGTGACGGCCAGATTGGCAATATTGAAGTCGCCCACCAGAGCAGTGTCGGTTTCCAGTGGCCCCCAGGGCGTGACCCAATGGATCAGCAGGCCCTGGGGCCGTCGTTGAATATGATTGGGCACCACGCTCGCGGTACCGCCGATGCGGCCGGATACCCGCAGCGCATCTCGCCGCCCCTGGGCCAGACGCTGCCCCCAGCGATCGTCGGTACAGATCACTGCCCGCTGGCTGCGACCCAGATCAAACAGCTTCTGTTTGGCGGCGAAATAGTGATCCATATCGCCGTGGTAATCCAGATGGTCGCGTGACAAATGCGTGAAAAGTGCGAGCCGGAAGCGCAGCCCGTCCACCCGGCCCTGATCCAGTGCATGGCTGGACACTTCCATGACCGCCCACTGGGCGCCCTGCTCCGACCAGTCGGCCAGCAGACGGTGATTGGTCAGCACATCCGGCGTAGTGTTCAGGCTGTCTTCCAGATCGGGCCAGAGGCCGGTACCCAGGGTGCCGATCACGCCACACCGACCCGCCTGACCCAAGGCCTGGGCCAGGTAGTGACTGATCGAGGTCTTGCCGTTGGTGCCGGTGACACCGATCACTGCCAATCCGCGCTCATTGACCGCATAGATGGCTTCCGCCAACTGGCCCAACTGCGGGCGCAGGTCCTCCACCCACAGCAGGCGTTCTGTCGATTCCGGCGCCACCGGCATCTGCTTCTGCATAGCCTGTCCGGCATCAATGCATTCGGCCACGACCAGCACATCAGCCTGCCCCATCACCTGCTGGATAAAATCACGCCCATCAATGGCCGCCCCCGGCAAGGCAATAAAGACATCGCCGGGTCTGACCCGGCGACTGTCGAGCACCGCATCACCACCGGTGCGGCGCAGATGTTCCAGTACCTGGCGCAGCCAATCACTCATGCGTCACCCTCCGCAAACGGTCGGTCCAGGCTGTCAGGCCATTCTGTTCGCGCTCGGCAAAAAGCCGATCGGGGGTGGCGCCGATATGCGCCAGCGAGGCCTGCATCACTTCCGAGAAAATCGGCGCCGCAACCGCACCGCCGAAATACTCTTCGCCGCGCGGGTTGTTCACCACAATCGAGATTACCAACTCCGGATCATCCGCCGGTGCGTAGCCGACAAAGACACCCCGATAGGCATTTTCATCATAGCCCGCCAGGCCGACGGTATGCGCCGTACCGGTCTTGCCGGCCGCAGTGTACAGCGGCATCCGAGCGCGTGTGCCGGTGCCACCGTCACCCAGGGCCGCTTCCAGCATGCGCTGTACATCAGTGACCACACTACTGGGGAGTACCCTGGTCGGGGGAGCCTGCAGGCTTTGCTGTAGAATTCTGGGCCGCACCAGCACCCCGTCATTGGCAATCACGGCATAGGCCTGCGCCAGTTGCAGCGGGGTGGCAGTCATGCCATAGCCGTATGACTGGGTGGCCACCTGCACGTCCGACCAGTTGGTCCGGTTGGGCAATGACCCGGTCGCTTCACCCGGAAAGCCCACTCCGATCGGCTGGCCGAAACCCAGGCTGTACAGCGTGGACCAGAGTCGATCCCCGCCCATGTCCAGCGCCAACTGGCTGATGCCGACATTCGATGAATGACGTATGATGCCGGTGACATCCAGCTCACCATAGTCGCGGAAATCGCGAATGGTGTGGCCGTTGCCCAGATTCATGGTACCGGGCGACGTATTGAACCGGTCTTCCGGTGTTACCAGGCCCTCGTTCAGGGCGGCCAGCACTGCCATGGTCTTCATGACACTGCCAGGCTCGACAGCATCGGTAATGGCACGATTGCGCAGATACTCGGGGCGGATGGAGCTGCGGTCATTGGGGTTGTAGGACGGCAGATTGGCCATCGCCAGTACGTCGCCGGTGCGCGGGTCCAGCACCACAGCAGAAGCCCAGTCGGCCTGATGGTACTGCCAGGCACTCTTGAGTGCGCGGTACACCTTGTACTGTAGGTCCAGATCGATGGTCAGTTGCAGGTCGCGCCCCGGTTGCGGTGCCCGCACGGTTTCCACGTGCCGCACCACCTGTCCGTTCAGGTTCTGCAGCACCAGGCTGCGCCCGGACTGGCCAACCAGCATATCGTTGTAGGCCAGTTCCACACCTTCCTGACCATGGTCATCAATATTGGTGAACCCCAGAATATGCGCTGTCACTTCACCGGCCGGATAAAAGCGCTTGTATTCCTGCCGGCCGTACACGCCCGGAATACCCAGCGCCAGCACGTCTTCAGCCTGCTCGGGCGGCAGCTGCCGGCGAATATAGAAGAAGGCCCGATGAATGTTGTAGCGCTGACGCAAGGTTTCCAGTGAAGCGCCGGTGGCTTCGGCCAGACGCGGCAGATCCGCTTCGGACAGATGGCGCGGATCGCCCCACAGTGATACCACCGGCGTGCTGACCGCCAGCGGTGTGCCGTGACGGTCCAGAATCATGCCGCGGTGGGCACCCACTTCCACTTCCCGGGCCGAGCGCATCTGCCCCTGATTGATCAGGAACTGCTGCTCCGCCACCTGCAGATACACCACGCGTCCGATCAGTGCTGACAGCAACAGCAACAGCGCCAGCACCACAAGATAAAGTCGCCAGCGGGCAGTCATCGGGACACCTCCGGCAATAGTTCGATCTGAGCCGATTCCGGCTCCCGCAGTTGCAGTTGCCCGGCGCGCTGCTCCAGCAACATGGGCGAAGCCAGGGCGCCCTGCTCCAGAGTCAGCCGCCCCCACTCGACCATCAGATCGTCATGGATCTGGGTCAGTCGATTCACTTCGGCATGCATGTGCCGGGTCTGATGGCTGCTGTACACAACACCCAGACCACTGAGCCATATCGCGATTACCAGCAGAATCCAGCCCGGCCGCAAAGTCATGCATCACCTCCGGTCGGATCGGCCAGACGCTCGGCCACCCGCAGTACTGCACTGCGCGCACGCGGATTTTCTGCCACTTCCTGTTCGGTGGCCTTGCGTCCCTTGACCAGCAGACGCAGACGGCGCCGAATGGCGCTCTCCTGCACCGGCAGGCCGCGCGGAATCGGGTCCCCCTGCGCTTCTCGGCGCATGAACCGCTTGACCAGCCGATCTTCCAGCGAGTGAAAACTGATCACGACCAGACGCCCTCCGGGCGCCAGCCGCTCCATGGCGGCAGCCAGACCGGTTTCCAGGTCGCCAAGCTCGCCATTGATGTGAATGCGGATAGCCTGAAACACCCGTGTTGCGGGATGCTTGTGCTTTTCCCAGCGCGGATTGGCCGCCTTGACCACCTCGGCCAGGTCCCCGGTGCGGGTAAAGGGTGTTTCACGGCGACGTTCGACTATGGCCCGCGCCATGCGGCGCGAAAAGCGTTCTTCGCCATACTGATAAAACACGTCAGCCATTTCCTGCTCCGGCACCCGATTGATCCAGTCGGCAGCACTTTCGCCCTGCTCCGGATTCATGCGCATGTCCAGCGGGCCGTCATGAGTAAAGCTGAAACCGCGCTCGGCATCATCGAGTTGCGGCGAGGACACGCCCAGATCCAGCAATATGCCCTGTACCTGATCCAGGTTGTGCTGCGCACAGAGCTCGTGCAGTTCTGCAAACGAGCCCCAGGCCATGTTGAACCGCGCGTCTTCGGAGGCCAACTGGCGGCCGACCTCGACTGCCGCCGGGTCCTTGTCGACACCCAGCAGGCACGCCGATGTGTCCAGATGGGCCAGCAGTGCCCGGCTGTGACCGCCGCGTCCGAAGGTGCCATCGATATAGGTCCCCACAGCCGGGTTCCGAACAGGCTCCTCTTGCGACGGGGTCCTGCCGGCCCACCACAGTACGGCTTCATCCAGCATGACCGAGATGTGCTGATGCAGGCTCATAGAGACAGCTCCAGCAGGGCTTCCGGCACGTCCATGGCATCATCCTGGAGGTAGGCATCACGCCGCTCCTGCCAGTAGGTTTCATCCCAGACCTCGAATTTGTTGCCCTGCCCCAGCAGCACGATCTTCTTGTCGAGGCGGGCATGTTCACGCAGCGGGCCCGGCACCAGGATGCGGCCATTGCCGTCCATCTCGATATCGGTGGCATGGCCAATCAACAGGCGCTGAATACGGCGCACGGCCCGGTTGTAGCTGGGCAGGGCCTCGATTTTCTGCTGAATGATTTCCCATTCATTGAGAGGGTAAAGCAGGAGGCACAACTCTTCTGTGTCAATAGTAAGTACTAACTCACCTTGGCAGACCTCAGAAATCGCATCCCGGAATCTTGAAGGGATGGCCATTCTGCCTTTGCTGTCCATGCTGAGTGAGTGCACACCCCGCAGCATGTTACCTGCCTTTGACGCTTCCAAAATGCTGTTCCATTCACTGTATGGAGGGAGACGAAACCACTAATTGCCACAAAAACCCACAATCTCCCACAGTCAGCGCCCACTATAGGCAGCACCCCCACCATTTGCAACCATGGGAAAGTGCACCATTTCAAAAAAAAATGCTTATATGACAGGGGGTTACGAGGTGTTAGCAAGTGCTAACAAAGGGTAGTGCACGGCTAAACCGATGCACAAGAATCACCTGCACGACACAGTTAAAGTTAAACATTAACTTCAAGATTGATTTTCGATAAAAAAGGGGATCGATAGGAGAAAACAGAATATTACAGTAAAGGCTGAGACAGAGGGCGCAAGTCAGCCGATAAGCCGGGTTCTGTCGTGGGCAATCATTCATCTAGGCGTACTGTCACCAGCACGCTCAAGCGACCTACCCGGTTCCAGCGCGGGCCACGCCTGAAGGAACCCTATTTGGTCTTGCTCCGAGTGGGGTTTACCGTGCCATGGACTGTTACCAGCCATGCGGTGCGCTCTTACCGCACCCTTTCACCCTTGCCGGTCGCCGAAGCGACTTAGGCGGTCTGCTCTCTGCTGCACTTTCCGTCGGCTCACGCCGCCCTGCAATTAACAGGCACTCTGCCCTGCGGAGCCCGGACTTTCCTCCCCCCGGTTATACCGAGCGGCGATTGCCTGGCTGACTTGCGCGGGCGGACAGTACGCGAAAGGCGCCGGCAAGGCAATGGCTTACTGCCGGTCACGCAGGTTCAGCAGGCGTCGGTAGAGTTCATTCTTGCTGCTGCCCAGCAGCCGCGCTGCTTCGCCGGCAGCCTGCTTGGGCGGCAGGTGAACAGCCAGTGTCTGCAGCAGTGCATCGACATCAACCTGTCCGGGCGGGGCCTGGTCGGCAGGCTGGCCGCCGATCAGCAGCACCAGCTCACCCCGCCGCTGGTCCGGATCGGCCGCCACAAGTTCGAGTACCGAACCGGCAGTGCCGCGCAGGATGGTCTCGAACTGCTTGGTCAGTTCCCGCGCTATCACCAGTGGGCGCTGTGCATCCAGATCACGCAGCATTGCCAGCGTTTCCTGCAGGCGGCGCGGCGATTCATACAGCACCGAGGTGCCGCCGAACCGCATCACTTCGCCAAGAAAGGTCTGCCGCGGGCCGGCCTTGGCCGGCGGGAAGCCGCAGAACTGGAAGCGGTCCGAGGGCAGACCGGCCACACTCATGGCCGCTGTTACGGCGCTGGCACCCGGCACCGGCACCACACGGTAGCCCCGTTCGGCAAGCGCAGTCACCAGGGGATAACCGGGGTCGGAGATCAGCGGCGTCCCGGCATCACTGATCAGCGCCAGGCTGTCACCGGCTGCCAGCCAGTTCACGATCTGCTCGATGCGCTGCCGTTCATTGTGCTCGTGCAGAGACACCAGCGGTCGATCAATGCCATAATGCTGCAGCAGTTTCAGGCTGTGACGCGTATCTTCAGCCAGAATACGGGTCACGCCATGCAGCACCTCCAGCGCCCGCTGGGTGATATCACCCAGATGACCAATGGGTGTGGCCACCACATAGAGCACAGATGTGTAAAGCGCCGGTACAGGGCGTTGGGTCGGTGCTTGGGACATATACAATCAAACCTGCTTGTTAGAGAAGGGGTTCTCGTCATGAACTTTGCGCTGCGCCTGCCGGCACTGCTGACCGTGCTGATCCTCGCGGCCTGTAGCACACCTCCGGTCTCTGATGCGCCGGACGATACCGCGACCGGGCGCACAGCACCAGAGGGGCTGAGCGAATTGCCACTCGACACGGACCGCCCGATAGCCGAACTGGCCGATGAACTGCCGGACGACCTGAAGCGCAGCGAACTGATCCGGCTGAATCGAGCGCCCCAGACGGCCGAGGGCTACACTCTGGAGTTGGCCAAGATTTTCTACCTGCGCGGAGAGCCGGACAAAACCGAGCGCCTGCTGAACCGGCTGGACTACCCGCAATTGTCGGCGACCATGCAGCGTGACTTTGCCTTGCTGTCGGCCAAGACCGAACTGATGCTGTTCAATCCCAGAGCCTCACTGGCTTGGCTGACCGGCGACGCAGTGCCGCTGTTTGACAGCCTGCCACTGCCGCAACAGATCGAAATCAGCCTGCTGCGCGCACAGGCCTATAGCCTGACCAACAGCCCGGTGGCGGCGGCCCGAGAACGTATTTTCATTCATCCGCTGCTGACCGACGAACAAAAGCACAGCAATGTGCAGGCCATCTGGCTGGACCTGCAACAGGCCGACCCCGAGGCGCTGGCGGTGCTGGCCATGGTGCAGACCGCGCCCGACTACAGTGGCTGGCTGGAACTGGCCAACATCTACCATGAATACCAGAACGAACCCATGCGGCTGGTTCGTGGCATCGAGGGCTGGCAGCAGGCCAACCCCCGCCATCCGGCAGCGCTGGATCTGCCCGACAGCCTGCTCAGGCTGACCGAAAGCATCAGCAGTCAGCCCGAGCACATTGCCCTGATATTGCCCGTCAGCGGCGATCTGCGCGGCCCCGGTCAGGCCATTGCAGATGGCTTCCTGGCCGGGTATTTCCGCGCCAAGAATGAAGGCCAGGATGTGCCCGAGCTGCGCTTTTACGATGAGGCCAATGGTGATGTGCGTCAGGTGGTGACCTCGGCCATAGAGGCCGGAGCCGATTTCATTATCGGCCCCCTGGGGCGCAACCAGGTCATGCAGGTTGAGTCCGTCAACAGCCTGCCGGTCACGGTCATGGCGCTGAACCGGACAGATCGCCAGGTCATCAACAACGAAAATGTCATCCAGTTTGCGCTGGCGCCGGAAGACGAAGCCCGCCAGGTCGCCCGGCACGCCTGGTTCAGCGGCCACAATGTGGCCGCCGCCATCCGCCCTCAGGGTGAATGGGGAGAGCGCGTGGCCAGCGCGTTCCGTGAAGAGTGGGAACGCCTGGGCGGCCAGTTGGTCAGCACCGAGTCCATCCCGGCACAGGATGACGGCCGGCGCTACCTGGCTCAGGTGCGCTCACTGCTGGACATCGATCAGAGCCAGCAGCGGTCGATCAACATTCAGTCAGTGCTCGGCACTGCCGTTGAAATCGAACCCAGACGACGGCGTGACCTGGACTTCATCTTCATGGCCGTCGAGCCCGACCAGGCCAGACAGCTGCGGCCCTTGCTGAACTTTCAGTATGCGGAAGATATTCCGATACTTGCCACTTCGTCCATCGTGGCTACCAATGATACCGGGCGTGATCGCGATCTGAGCGGGATCCGTCTGGTCGAGATACCCTGGCTGGTCAGTGACAGTGCCGAGGCAGAAGCCCTGGCTGCCCTGGACATCGAGCAGTTCAGCACCTACTCACGCCTCTATGCCATGGGCCTGGATGCATGGCACCTGGTACCCCAACTGCCCTATCTGCGCAGTGCCCCGGAGGCTCAGTACCGCGGCCAGACGGGCATACTGCGGCTGAATGAGCGGGGCCAGATCGAACGCGAACTGGCCTGGGCCCAATACATGAATGGCCGTCTGGTCCCCCTCACGCTGTCACCCACTCTGGAGGCTGAAGAGTCTCCACGCCCGCTGAACGGCTCGCAATGAGTGTGGCCATCGGCAATGCGGCGGAACGCCGGGCCGCCGAATACCTGCAGAGCCAGGGGTTGCAACTGAGGGACCAGCAGGCCCGCTGTCGCCAGGGCGAACTGGACCTGGTGCTGGCCGATGGCAACTGCTGGGTATTTGTCGAGGTCAAGGCGCGCCGCAGTCAGCAGTTCGGCGGCGGACTGGCCGCAGTCACCGCCAGCAAGCAGGCCAGGCTCAGAAGCGCCGCCAACTGGTACCTGTCGCGTCACCGTGCAACCGACCAACCTTGCCGTTTCGACGTGGTCGAGGTTAATCTGCAGACTGATGAGCTGACCTGGATAAGGAACGCGTTCTGATGTCAGAGGAACTGGCCCTGTTGACCCAGCGCACGGTCGACACCATTGAACATTTGCAGGAAACCGCCGACCAGACGCTGGAGCGGTTGCTGGTGGCCAATCAGTTGCTGTGCGATACCTTCCTGCACGACGGCAAGGTGCTGGTCTGCGGCCATGGGCCGAGTGCCGCCAGCGCTCAGCTGCTCTGCAGCTATCTGCTGCACCGCTATGCCATGGACCGACCGGCCCTGCCCGCCATCAATCTGAGCAACAACTCGGCCCTGATTTCACAGATAGGGGTAGAGACCGGCATCAACGATATTTTTGCCAAGCCCATCCAGGCCCTTGCGCAGACCCATGACCTGCTGGTGGTATTCAATCATGGTGCCCGCGCCGGCAGTCTGGTGCAGGCCATTCAGGCGGCCCACAACAGGGGCTTGTCGGTACTCGCATTTTCCTGTCAGACCAGCGAAGATGTGGTCTCGCTGTTGACCCCGGATGATCTGGAGATCGCCGTGCCGGCAGCTGGTTCAATGGCCATTGAGGCTCATATCATGCTGGTGCACCGACTCTGCGAGCTGGTTGATCGCACCATTTTCGGTTCGGAGGATTGAAGGCCGTGAAACATTTACCCCTGCTGATCTGGCTTCCACTCATGCTGCTGGTTGTCGGCTGTGCTCTCGGCGGCAGTTCAGGCCCGCGCGGTGATGACAGCAGCCTGTCCCGTGGTGCAGCCATTGATGATGCCGATCTGGAAGTACGCATCAGGGAACGCCTGGTCGCGGCTGATGAGCGCTTCAGTGACAGCCGCATCAAGGTGGTCTCGCACAATGCCCGTATTCTGATCACCGGCCGCGTGCCCTCAGAGCAGATGATCAACCAGGCCACCGAGGTCGTGCGGCAGTTCCGGCGTGTGCGCCTGCTGCACAACGAATTGCGCGTTGGCGAGCCGCCCACCGCCGAGATGCGTGCCAACGATCAATGGATCAGCGTGCGGGTCAAGGGTCGCCTGGTGCTGACGGCAGATTTTCCGGCGCGCCGAGTGGTCATCACGACCCATGAGGGCGTGGCCTACCTGATGGGGCTGGTCACCCGCGAACAGGGCAGCATTGCGGAACAGCGCGCCGCTCAGGTCGATGGTGTGCAGCGGGTTGTTTCCATTTTTGACTACATTGACTGATTCGGGGTGCACAAAACGTCAGGACGGAGCTATGCTGACGCTATAACAAGCCTAATCAGCGCGAGGTGATGCCACCATGAACCCGATCCTGGTCTATCTGGACCCGACTGAAGACAACCTGCCTGTGGTCAACAAGGCAGAATTCCTGGCCCAACGCTGGCAATGCCCGCTGGTGCTGTTTTCTGCCGCTTTCCACAGTGCGCTGGCACGTGGCCTGGCGGGCGGCTCGGATGGCCGCGCCGAAAACCAGCAGGCATCCTATCTGCGCGAGCAGGAGCAGAAGCTGGAGGCCATCGCGCGCCAGCTCCGTGAGCGGGGCCTGGAGGTTTCCACCCGAGTGGCCTGGTGCAAACACGCCTGGCAGGCCATCGAGAAGCTGCTGGAAGAGCAGGATTTCGATCTGATCCTGAAAGGCACCCACCACCAGAATGTCATGCAGCGCACCTTCTTCAGCTCCACCGACTGGGACCTGATGCGCTGCAGCCCGCTGCCGGTACTGCTGGTCAAGGACAACCCCTGGCCCGACACCGGCATGCATCTGACGGCCTGTGTCGACCCGGTGGAACAGGGCGACGCACCGCGCTTGCTGGACAAGGCCATCCTGCTGCAGGCCAAAGTCTGGCAGGAGGCTCTGGACACCCGACTGGAAGTCCTCAACGTCTACGACCCCACCCCCTTCATCGTCTACATGGACCCGCCGGTCCCCGATACCACCCCGATCACCGAGGCGCTGGCCGAGCAGCATCAGGATGCCCTGAACAAGCTGCTGGATGAATGCGGTATTCCGCAGGCGCAGGGCCGACTTGAAGCCGGCACCCCCACCTCGACCATCCCGGAGCTGGTACAGGACAGCGGCAGCCATGTGGTAGTGCTGGGCGCACAAACCCGGGAAGGCCTGAACCGCTGGCTGATCGGCCATACGGCAGAGAAGATTCTCGACCGTTTGCGCTGCGATGTGCTGGTCATCAAGACGGACCAGTCAGGAAGCTGAAGTTCCTTCATTGCTTCCCGTGATCAGGCCGCTACAATAGCTCGACCTGATCACACAGCACTGGTTCTTACAGCATTCCATGGAAAGTCTGACCCTGCAGCCTCTGGCACGCATAGATGGTGAAGTCACCATTCCGGGCTCGAAAAGCCTGTCCAACCGTATTCTGCTGCTGGCCGCTCTCGCGGAAGGCACGACAGATATCAGCAATCTGCTGCACAGCGACGATACGGATCGCATGCTGGAGGCTCTGGCCGCGCTGGGCGTCGACATCGATGTCTCTGCTGACCGAGCCCGCTGCCGGGTCACCGGTGTGGGCGGCCCGTTGAGCACAGACGCCGCGGAACCCCTGGACCTCTTTCTCGGCAACGCCGGTACCGCCATGCGCCCGCTGACGGCAGCGCTCTGCCTGGGCCAGGGTGATTTCATACTCAGCGGTGTGCCGCGCATGTACGAGCGGCCCATTGGCGACCTGATTGAGGCCCTGCGGCCACTGGGCGCAGACATCGAGTATCTGGGCACCACCGACTACCCTCCGCTGCAGATCCGCGGTACCGGTCTGCAGGGGGGGACGGTCAGTATCCGGGGCAATATTTCCAGCCAGTTTCTGACCGCCCTGCTGATGGCTGCCCCGATGGCCGCCGGCGATCTGACCATTCAGGTGGAGGGCGAACTGGTGTCCAGGCCCTACATCGACATTACCCTGGATGTCATGCGTCGCTTTGGCGTCAGCGTCGACAATCGGGACTACCAGAGTTTTCACATCCGGGGCGGCCAGCGCTATCGGTCTCCCGGCCAGATCATGGTCGAAGGCGATGCGTCTTCGGCGTCCTATTTTCTCGCTGCCGCCGCCATTGCCGGCGGCACTGTGCGGGTGCACGGCACCGGCACCGACTCGGTGCAGGGTGATGTCCGCTTTGCCGAGGTACTGGCGCAGATGGGCGCCCAGGTGACCTGGAACCCCAGTTGGATCGAGGTCACGCGCGGGGCCCTGCGCGGGGTCGATGTCGATCTGAACCATATCCCCGATGCCGCCATGACCATTGCCACCACGGCGCTGTTTGCCGAAGGCCCGACCACAATCCGCAACATCTACAACTGGCGGGTCAAGGAGACTGATCGTCTCAGTGCCATGGCCACCGAGCTGCGCAAGCTCGGCGCCGAGGTGGAAGAAGGCGAGGACTACATCCGCATCACGCCAACGACGCACTACCAGCCGGCTGAAATCGAGACCTATGACGACCATCGCATCGCCATGTGCTTCTCGCTGGCCGCCTTCGGCGAAGAGCCGGTGACCATACTCGACCCGGGCTGCACCGCCAAAACCTTCCCCGACTATTTCACGCGGTTCGGGGCTTTGACAACACCCCGGGCAGAACGCACAGTGCAGCCCTGACGCCGAACCCGTTTGACAACCTCCGGAGGAACAAAGACATGAGCTACAGCAAGATTCCCGCAGGCAAGGACCTGCCCAATGACATCTACGTGGCAATCGAGATTCCGGCCAATGCCGATCCCATCAAGTATGAGATCGACAAGGACATGGATGCTCTCCTGGTCGACCGTTTCATGGCAGCGCCCATGTTCTACCCGGCCAACTACGGCTATATTCCACAGACGCTGGCCCCCGATGGCGACGCGCTGGATGTATTGGTCGTCACACCCTATCCTGTTGCCCCGGGTTCGGTCATTCGGGCCCGTCCGGTGGGCATTCTGGACATGACCGACGAGGCCGGCTCGGACGCCAAGCTGGTGGCGGTACCGCATCAGAAGCTGACCAGCCTGTATGATGAGGTCAACGATATTGAAGACCTGCCCTCCCTGCTGCTGGAACAGATCAAGCACTTTTTCGAGCACTACAAGACACTGGAAAAAGGCAAGTGGGTCAAGGTCGACGGCTGGCGCAATGCAGACGCTGCACGCCAGGCTATTGAAGAATCGGCCAAGGCCTATAATGGGTAAGCCTGCACCCGACAGGCTGTGGATACAGGAGAACGCGGCATGAGCAATACACCTGCAGATCTGAAGTATACCGCCACGCACGAGTGGCTGCTGATAGACGGTGACATCGTCACCGTGGGCATTACCGACTTTGCACAGGAGCAACTGGGCGACGTGGTCTTTGTCGAACTGCCCGAGGTGGACGCTGCCGTAACGGCCGGGGACGGCATTGCGGTGGTGGAGTCCGTCAAGGCGGCCTCCGACATCTATGCCCCGGCGACAGGCACCATCCTGGCCATCAATGAGTCGCTGGAAGAAGCCCCGGAACTGGTCAACAGCGATCCGTTCGAGGACGGCTGGTTTTTCCGCATGCGGGTAACCGATACCGGCGAGCTGGATGACCTGATGGATGCCGACTCCTACATCGATCACTGTGCCGACACCTGAGTCTGACGGGCGCTGCGGCGCCCTCTTCTGACCACCCCGAGGCCTGCTTCCTGTCGCGGGAACAGCACCAAAGGTGACGTCCGCCCCATCCCTGACTACACTGACTATGTTGTATGCTGATCACAGGCAGGGATGGCACATGAGTCCCCTCAATTTCACCGGAGCAGACACCCCGGTTCACGCCGCGCTCTCCGGCCAGTACTCCATCGCTCTGGTGGTACTCTCCATCCTGATCGCCGTGCTCGCGGCCTACGCCAGCTTCAGTCACGTTGACCTGATGCGTTCGGCACGGACCCGACTCACTCGGATTGTCTGGCATGTCAGCGGTGCTGTGGCCATGGGGGTGGGTGTATGGACCATGCACTTTACCGGCATGGTGGCTTTCCGTATGCCGGTTGAAATCAGCTATGACCTCAATCTCACACTGACTTCCGTGCTGCCTGCAATACTGGCAGGCTTTGTCACCCTGAACATCATCAGCCAGGATCAGCCCGCAGTCTCCAGTATCGCCATAGGCGGGCTGCTGATGGGGGCCGGTATCGGCGCCATGCACTACACCGGCATGGGCGCCATGGTGACCAGCAGTGATATCCACTACAACCCCTGGCTGTTCACCAGTTCAATCGGCATTGCGGTGCTGCTGGCCACCCTGGCCCTGGCGACGCCCCGATTGCTGCCGCAAATCATCGAGGATGAGACCACCACCAGACTGGCCAGTGCACTGCTGATGGGACTGGCGATTTCCGGCATGCACTATGTGGCCATGGGTGCCACAGTGTTTCTGCCCGGCGACCACCCGCAACTGGTTGCCGGCGCCGTGATGGACCAGACCCTGCTCGCCTCCCTGGCCGTGCTGGCCAGCTTGATCATCCTGGGTACATCAACCACCACGGCCATCATGCGCAACCGGCTGCAGATGGCAGAGCTGGAAACGGAACGTTCCGAGGCCACGCAGAAACATATGCGCGATCGCTTTCGCAAGATCGTCTCGCGTCTGCCGGGCATGGTGTACCAGTTCCGCCTGGGCCCGGACGGCGCCATGTCATTCCCCTATGCAAGCAATGCGATCCGGGATATCTATGGTGTTGAGCCCGAGGCTGTACAACAGGACGCCATGCGCTTGACCAGGGTCATACACCCCGATGACCTCGATGGCGTGTTCGCTTCCATTCGGGAGTCAGCAGAGACCCTGAAACCCTGGCAGCATGAGTACCGAGTACGCAAGCCGGACCGCAGTATCCTCTGGCTGCAGGGCAATGCCCTGCCCGAGCGCGAGTCGGACGGGTCCATACTATGGAACGGCTTTATCATGGACGTGACCGAACGCCGCAAGTCGGAAGACATCATTCATCAACTGGCCTTCTATGACGCCCTGACCGGGTTGCCCAACCGCCGCCAGCTGCTCGATCGGCTGCAACTGGCCAGGGTCAGCAGCAGAGTAAGCCTCAAGCATGGTGCGCTGCTGTTTATCGATCTGGATGATTTCAAGCGCCTCAATGACACCCTGGGCCACTCAACGGGTGATCGCCTGTTGAAGGTGTTGTCACAGCGGCTGCGCAGCAGACTGGTCGGCACCGACACCCTGGCCCGCCTGGGGGGCGACGAGTTCGTGGTTATTCTGGAAAATCTGGATACAGAAGAACACACCGCAGCCATCGAGGCCGAACGGATGGCGGAAAAGCTGCGCGCCACGCTGACCCAGTCGGTGCAGCTCGGTGAGACCATTTACCGATGCACGGCCAGCATCGGCATCTGCCTGTTCACGGGCGAGCGGGAATCCACTGAGGAACTGTTACGGCGCGCGGATGTGGCCATGTATCAGGCCAAGGCCGCCGGCCGCAATGCCATTCACTTTTTCGACCCCTCCATCCATGCCGCGATCGAAGCCCGCTTCCGGCTGGAAGCAGAGTTTCGCGCTGCACTCGACAACAATGAACTGGTGCTGTTCTACCAGGCTCAGGTCAATCGTCGTGGTGAACCCTGCGGGGCCGAGGCCCTGATACGCTGGCAGCATCCTGCCCGCGGCCTGCTGGGGCCCGCCGCCTTTATCAACATGGCAGAAGAAACGGGGCTGATCGCGCCCATGGGAGACACAGTACTGCGCACCGCTTGCCATCAACTGAGTCTGTGGGGTGAGCAGGCCGAGGCCGACACACTCAGCCTGGCCGTCAATATCAGCGCCCGGCAGTTCCACCAGCCCGATTTCGTAAACCGCATCCTCACCATAGTCGATGAGACCGGTGCCAACCCCAGGTTACTGAAACTTGAGCTGACCGAGTCACTCATTCTGACTGATCTGGATGACTCCGTGACCAAGATGCGGGCACTCAGAGCAGCCGGCATACGCTTTGCGATGGACGACTTCGGTACCGGCTATTCGTCCCTGGCCTACCTGTCGCGCCTGCCCTTCGACGAGGTCAAGATAGACCAGGCCTTTATCCGGCAGGCTCAACTGGATACCGAGGGCGCAGACAGAAGCATAGTGGAAGCCATTATCGGACTCACCCACAGCCTGGGCATGCGCGTGGTCGCCGAGGGGGTGGAAACCCCGGTACAGCGCGAGTTTCTGCTCTCACGGCGCTGTGATGTGTTTCAGGGCTACCTGTTCAGCCACCCCGAGCCCGTCACAGCTTTCGAGCAAACGCTGGAGGCACTGCGTAAGGCCTGCACCATGCACTCCATCGCCGGCGGCAAGCAGGACTGACAGCGCCCCGCTCTACCCTCGGCAATGCTC
Source organism: Natronospirillum operosum (assembly GCF_004768465.1). Taxonomy (GTDB): domain Bacteria; phylum Pseudomonadota; class Gammaproteobacteria; order Pseudomonadales; family Natronospirillaceae; genus Natronospirillum; species Natronospirillum operosum. Next base: position 6,556 of record NZ_SRMF01000004.1, on the reverse strand, counting down.
TAGCAGACGGTCGACAAAGGCCCCGCAACGCTCAAGCTGCTCGATGTCGACAAACTCGTTGGGCTTGTGCGCCTGATTGATTGAACCAGGGCCCACCACTACAGTGGGGACACCCAGACGGGTAGAGAACAGCCCGGCTTCGGTGCCATAGGCCACCTTCTTGAGTTTGGGATCATCGGCCAACTGACAGGCCAGGCGCACGACCTCGGCCTCGGGGTCGGTATCAAGACCGGGGAACGCAGAGATTCTGGACAACTGCACGCCACAGTCCGGGTTGCGCTGTTTCATCTCCGCATCCAGACTCGCCGCGAAATAGGCCACCTCTGCCGCCACGACATCGATATCTTCCGTCGGCAGGACGCGAAACTCGAAATCGACCACCGCGCGCTCGGGTACTATGTTGAGAGCGGTACCACCTCGCATGACACCCACATGGGCAGTCGACACGGGGACGTCATACAGCTCGCCCTGTACACCCTCACCCAGGCGGATGGCAACACTGTCCACGAACTGAACCAGACGAGCCGCATAGCTGACTGCATTCACGCCATGCGGTGCCTGCGAAGAGTGGCAGGCCAGGCCGGTGAACTCGGCGCGATAGCTCTGCTTGGCCTTGTGCGCCACCACCACCTCCATGGAGGAGGGTTCACCGACGAAACAGGCCTTTGGCTTCACAGGGCGGTCACAGAGCACTTCCAGCAAGCCGGGCACCCCCTGGCAGCCGACTTCTTCATCATAGGAGAAAGCCAGATGCACGGGGGCTTTCAGATCGGCCGCCACCAATTGTGGCACTCGGGACAGGCAACAGGCCAGAAATCCCTTCATGTCCACCGTGCCGCGGCCAAACAGCTGATCACCCTGGCGGGTCAGCGTGTAGGGATCGGTCAGCCAGTTCTGACCATCCACCGGCACGGTGTCGGTGTGTCCGGACAGAATATAGCCCGGCTGGTCAGCAGGACCGATGGTGGCGTAGAAGTTGGCCTTGTTGCCATCGGCATTGAAGACGCGCTCTCCCTGCACTCCAAACTGCTGCAACCAGGCATCTACCCAGTCGATCAGCGGCAGGTTGGAATTGCGGCTGGTGGTATCAAACCCGACCAGGCGGCCCAGAATCTCTTCAATAGTACGTTCGGTATGCATCATCAATCACCTGACGAACCGGCCATCGCTCGCCGGTTCTTGCTCGATCTGTTTTATGAACTGAATAACCCCGTACTCTAGCACAGAACAGCCTGTGGTCGGCTCAATTCAGGCCAGCAGGGTACGGGCCATGATCAGGGCGTGCTCCCGGCCCGGGCGCGGACGTGCAGAATCCGGCGCCGCTGGCATCGGCTTGCGCGCAGGGTAGTAGTCTTCGCGGATACCGGCAATATGAAAGCCATTGCTTGCATAGAGGGCCTGCGCACCCGCATTGCTTTGCCGGACTTCCAGAAAGGCCTCGGTCGCACCATGCGTCCGGCCCGCTTCGAGTGCCGCCGACAACAGGGTCTGCCCCACCCCCTGGCGCTGCCAGGCCTGGTCTACCGCAATATTGAGAATGGACAACTCGTCGGCGACCAGCAGGCAAATGCAGAACCCGACCAGTTGCTCGTCAGACAGCGCCACACGCGCCCAATGGTTGCTCTGCAGGCCCCGCCTGAATGTCGACTCAGCCCAGGGGTAGTCACTCACTCGCGTATCCAGAGCACAGCACGCCGATATATCCGCTTCGGTCAGGGGATTCAGGGTCAGCGCCATCAGGGCAGGCTGTCCAGCCAGGGCTGCAGGCGGTGCCAGAATTTTCGCTTCTGCGCCGGCAGGTGCATCAGTTCGGACAGCGCCGGACCCACAAAACAGGCCAGGTCACCGGCTTCCCAGCCACCCATGTCTGCGGCAAACCCGTCCGGTGGTTCGCAGTTCAGCAGTTCCGGCGTGGCGTCGCCCAGCATCAGCAGGTAGCGGATCTTGCCTTCACGTTCAGCGGACTGCCACTTCTGTTGCAGATAGAAGCGGGCTTCTTCCACGTCATGCTTGATGGAACGGTTCACAAACAGGGGCCAGTCGATATTGTGGGCCACCGTCGGCTGGCGTTCGCCGCACACTGTCTGCGCCAGGGCGGCCAGCAACCGATCGGCCCCCCTTTGCTGGCCGGCAGGCATGCCGGGCGGGCGGGTATCAACAATCAGCCAGCCATCACGTGCCCACCAGCGCTGCTTGAATTCGACGCCCTGGCCGGCTTTTACAGCTTCGGGTTCCGGCATGGCCGCTGCAGCAGCAGCGGCCGGGTCTTCAGTGTCGGATCTGTCAGTTACAGCCTCGGTTGCTGTTGCCTTGACTGCTGCCATGGCATCTTGCAGGCGGCCTGGTTCAGGCGCCTGTGGTCTGCCGGACTCCTGTGGCCTATCCGCTGAAGGCATTCCTCCCGCTGAAGGCTCTTGATACGCTGAAGGCTCTTCAGGCACCGGCGGCCAATCAATCGTCCGGCCCAGCTCCGGTGCCACCCGGGCAAACCAGCTACGGACGCCCATGGCCTCCAGATAATGCTGTCTGAGCTGTTCTCGTTCGGGCTGCATGCCGATCTCGGTATTCAAATTGAGGCAACGATTCTAACTGATATCACGTCTGCTGCCAGCCCTGCCTCTGACCTGTGACGGGTCTGGCTCGGTCAGGCGAGACAGACAGTGGGGGTTCAGGGCATAATATGCTCAGGTAGATGCGAAGATTACAACAAAGGACATGCCATGGACCGCGCACGCTTCTGTACGCAGGCGCTGGCCATTGGAGCCTGCCTGCTGCCATTGCCATTGTCTGCCAACTCTCTCCCTGTCGATCTGTTTCTGGCCGATGACTATTCCCTGGATCCAGAAGCGCTGGGCTACCACATTGTCGCCCCACCACCCACGGCCGTTTCCACCTTCAGCCAGCGCCTGGAAGGTGGACGCGAACAGGGTCTGACGGCACTCACGACGCGCTTGCGCTCGCGTCTGCAGCATCCGTTTTCCGAGTTGATGCACGCCGCCATCACGGTGGAAGCCGACCTGAACGCACCCGTCAGATGGGACCGTATTGCCGATGACAGACTGCAGTTTCAGGGCCGGGTGGACGAGGCGGCGGTGCATTTCGAGGAAGGCCGCTGGCAGCTGGCTGCGGGCTGGCAGGAATCGAGCTGGGGTACGGTAGAGGGTGCGCACGTACTGGATGTACTGAGCCCGCAGACGCTCGATGTTACCGAGGATATCGGCGGCCGGAAACAACCCCAACTCAGCATTCAGGGCAGCGTCCGTATTGCCACTCTGGACCTGTCTGCCTGGCTGTTTCCGGATCCGCTGGCCACTCGGGAAGCGCAACAACAGAGTGCGCAGAACGGAACAGAGGCCGCTGACCCCGGCTTCGCGCTGCAACTGAGCTCGCGAGCCCCACGCAGCGTGACCACCTTGCATCTGGCCCGCCTGAGCTCGGACACCCCCGTGCAGGTAACAGCATCTGAACCGGCAACCCGCGACCCCTACTGGCTTTTCGGGCTCAGTTCGCGCGTCCCGGTAGGGCCCGTTGAATGGCGAGGCGAGCTGGTCTACAAGTCCAGCCTGTACCCTGCTGATGCGCCCACGCCCTCGGCACCGATACCCAGCGCTGACTCGAGCGCCCATGGCCGTCTGGAAGGCGCCACTGGCTTGCGCATCATAACCAGGCGATTTGGCGAATGGGAAGGTTTCATGACGGCCAGGCGCTGGTTTGACGACCAGGCGCTGATCGACACCGAGGCCTGGCAAAACGAGCTGGCTCTGTCCTGGCTGGACAGCTGGTACGCGAACCGCATCAGCACCCGGCTGAGTGTCTATGGCTCCTTCTCGGACGCCTATCTCACCGGAGTGGCCCGCACCGGCTGGCACTATGATCACGGCAGTGAACTGTCGCTGACCCTGACCCAGTATTTTGCCGATGACGGCACCCCCTTTGCGGACCGGCATCGGCAGACTCGCTATCTGGCCCAGTGGCAGTATCGCTTCTGAGTCAGTAACCCGGGCTGATAAAGCCGAAGCCCACGGCCGCGGCCAGCGCCCAGAGGTAGAAGGAGAAATACTTCAGCCGGGCACGATACAGCAATACCAGCACCAGTTTCAGGGCGACTATCCCCACCAGGGCTGCCACCACAAAACCGACCGCCATCACGGTGCCGCTCAATTGCCTGAGCCCGCCATCCAGCAACACCTCAAGTGACTGCACCGCCGACGCGGCCAGAATGGTCGGTATGGCCAGGAAGAAGCTGTACTCGGCCGCCCACTTTCGTTTCATGCCACTGAACAGGGCAAAGGTGATGGTCATGCCGCTGCGCGACAGACCCGGGATCAACGCCAGCCCCTGCGCCAGACCGATAATACCGGCAATTCTGAGATTGATACGACGCAGGCCAAGCGGCCGCCGCGACAGGCGGTCAGTCAGCCACAGCAGAATGCCGGTCACGGTCAGCGTACCCGCAACCGACAGCGGATTGGCAAAGACCAGGTTGAACCAGTGGCGAAAACTGAAGCCGATGACAGCGGTCACCAGCAATGAAAAGGCGCACAGAAAACTCAGGCGCAGAAACAGCAATTCCCGCCTGATTCTACCGCCGTCGGACAGCCAATGGCCGGTATCACGCAGCACACCCAGGCTCAGCTTCCACAGACTGCGCCGAAACACCACCAGAATGGACACCAGAGTCCCGACATGGACAACCAGATCAAACAGCACCATCTCGGCGCTCTCGGGAGGCGGCAGATCATACCCGAGCTGAATCAGCCAGTGCTGAGTCAGGACCAGGTGAGCCGTCGAACTGACCGGCAGGAACATGAACACGCCCTGCACCACCCCCAGCGCTATTGCTATCCAGACCGCCATGCCCCCTCCATCGGTGCTTATACTGAACAGAAGGCGCTCCTTATACAGCGAGCTTCCGATGAATGGAAGTACCCGCTGATCAACGGGTCTTGTCAGAGAGTTGCGAAACCTTTATTTTATTCTGAACTCGAAATAATAAAACAAGAATCACCCTAGAAAGAGGACCTCTGTACCATGCGCAAGATCAATCGCCGCAGCTTTCTGACTGCTTCTGCCGCCGCGCTGGCGCTCAGCCATCTGAAGGGCTGCGCCATCACCAACGCCATCCAGAAAACCGGCCTGAAAGACGCCTATGGAGCAGACTTTCTGATTGGCACTGCAATCAGCAACCACACTCTCGAGACCCAGAACAGCGAGCTTCTGGGGCTGATTGATCGCGAGTTCAACACCATTACGGCAGAGAACTGCATGAAGTCGGGCGAGATCCAACCCTCCCAGGGCAACTGGGATTGGGCGCTGGCAGACCGTTTTATTAATTTTGGTGTCGAACATAAAAAGACCATAGTCGGGCATGCACTGGTATGGCATTCCCAGGTGCCCGGCGACTTTTTTGTCGATGCCAATGACAACCAGATCTCCCGCGATGAACTGATCCGCCGCATGGACACCCACATCCAGACGCTGATGGAACGTTACCAGGGCAAGGTCAGCATCTGGGATGTAGTCAATGAAGCCATCGATGAAGACCAGGGCTGGCGCCAGAGCCCCTGGTATGAAATCTTCGGCTCCGCCGAGTACATGGAGCGGGCCTTTCATCTGGCTCATGAGATGGAGCCTGATGCCCATCTGCTCTACAACGACTACAACATGCACAACCCCGGCAAGCGGTCGTTCCTTGTTGATGTCATCCGCGATTACAAGCGCCGCGGAGTGCCCATGAACGCCATCGGCCTGCAGGGCCATGTCGGCCTGGACTTCCCCAATCTGACCGAATTCGAGCGCAGCATCGAAGCCTATGCGGCCGAAGGCATGCGCATTCACATCACCGAAATGGATGTCGACGCCCTGCCTGTAGCCTGGGAGCACACCGGCGCCGAGATATCAGCGCTCGAGGAATACGCGGAAGAACTCGACCCCTACAGGGACGGCCTGCCGGCAGCCATTGAACAGCAACTGACCGACCGCTATGTCGAGATGTTTGAAATGTTCATTCGGCATCGCAACAAGATCGATCGGGTCACCACCTGGGGTACCTACGACGGGGAGTCCTGGAAGAATGACTTCCCGGTACAGGGGCGCACCAACTATCCACTGCTGTTTGATCGCTCACGTCAGCGCAAGCCGGCCTATTATGCAGTAGCGGATCTGGGCAGCCAGACACGGTAAGGCGACTCCAGCCGTGCCGAATACTCCATCCTGTAGCGAGGCCCCTGTAGCGAGGGACGTGTAGCGAGGGACGCAAGTCCCGACTGGGCCGGCAGGCCCTGTATGAAGGGCGGCTGCGCCGCCATCGCGACTCGCGTCGCTCGCTACAATCGAGGCTTTTTTGCAGGCGATGGCCCTTGGCCACGCAGAAGTGCCTCGGCCCGCATGCGTGGCCAAGGGCCACCGCCTGCAAGGGCTGGAAGGCACCCATTCCGGGCCCCCCAGAACCCAAAAACCCGGCACGAGGGCCGGGTTGATGGGGTCTTCTGTTAGGCGCTTGACGATGACCTACTCTCACATGGGGATACCCCACACTACCATCGGCGATGCGCTG
>NZ_SRMF01000032.1 GCF_004768465.1 Natronospirillum operosum | reverse complement strand
CCTACAAGGAAAGGTCATGCGGGTCGGGCGGACAAACTAAGTTGTCATTTCACGGACTTTTACCACTGGCGCTGACATCTCGCCATATCCGAAAGCGAGTACGGATGCCTGCTGTCCCAATGCTCCACCCAATCCGACATGCCCGTTCCTCGATAGTCATAGCGGATGACGCGATATCCGGCATCGGTGAACGCTCGTACGAATGCCGGAGGCCACAGGAGCGCATCGCCCGCCATCGACATGTTGAGGAGAACCACTCCCTGGGGTTCACCCCCGGGAGCAATGATTTCATACCAAATCTGCAATCCGTCGGACGCGGCAAAGCCTGTCTCGCCCCGGATAATCTGCGGTAATTCATTTTTCAGGACATTCTCAATGACCACGTCCGTATCGGACGGCAGTCTCGGCCCGCCAAAAATGAGATATGCCGCAAAGGCTAGTATCAAGATCGAAAGAAATGCAAGAACATACATCATGGCTTTCCCAGAACTCTTCAGGTTAATGGTCCCGATGTTCCGCGACAGACTTCACATCTCCCTCGGTTCACAACCTGTATTGTCCACGCGGTCACCTCATGGCGCCTAACGCAGAGCGCACCGGTGGCCTTTTTGAAGCGGAGCGGAGAATAAGGCCATGATCGTGCCCCGATAACTCGGACACATTCCTGTTAAGCAACGGCCTGCTCATACTCTATCGTCGGCCCTGAACAATAGAGAAGCCCGCATGAATGCTGCGTTTCCAGCTGTTTTTCGGTAAAATGGCTACAACGTT
>NZ_SRMF01000031.1 GCF_004768465.1 Natronospirillum operosum | reverse complement strand
ACCGAGATTCAGTTGCCCACCGGCGAGCGCATCCGGCAGAGCTGGCAGGACGGCCTGCTGCAACATCGCATTGACGAGGCCGGTCATGTCACCCGCTATACCTATGACAGCCGGGGCTACCCGAGCCGGGTCGAGCTGGAAGACGCAGTGACCGGCGAAATCACCGTCGACCGGTTCGTCTACGACGGGGCCGGCCGCCTGCAGCGCCACGAAGACCCACTGGGCCGCGTCACCACTTACGACTACACCGACCCGATTACCGGGCGCAGCCTGGACCAGCCCACCCGCGTCACCGATCCGGCCGGGCGCACCGCCGTCTGGCACTATGACGGCAACAACAACGTCATCTACGAGCGTGACTTTGCGGGTGTCGAAACCCACACCACCTATACCCCCCGGGGCGAACCCGCGACTCGTACCATCGTCATGCCCGATCCGGATGGCGGTGACCCGGTCACCTACAACTACCGCTACGAGTACGATGCCGAGAACCGTCTGGTGCGCGCCGAGCACCCGGGCAACCAGGTCTGGACCTATGCGTACGACACGCGCGGCAACATGGTCCGCAGCGCCCTGGACGGCACCAATATCGAGCAGACCTTTGACTATGACGCCACCGGTCGCCTGCGCCGCGAGGATGACGGGGCCGGCGGCGTGTTCGAATACGATTATCTGGCCGACGGGCAACTCAGCACCCTGCGCAACCCACTGGGCAACCAGCGCCAGTTTGGCTATGACGCCCGCGGCGAGCTGCAGCGCATCGACGATCAGGGCATCGGTGCCCAGGTCGTCGAGTTCCAGCACGACGCCCTGGGCCGGGTGATCGCCGAGACGGA
>NZ_SRMF01000030.1 GCF_004768465.1 Natronospirillum operosum | reverse complement strand
CCCCTCCGCGAAAGCGGGTAGAGAGTGGGTGAGGTCGGCTGCCGACGGGTCACAAGTTGAAAGAAGGGTTTTAGGCCTGTAGCTCAGCTGGCTGGAGCGCACCCCTCCGCGAAAGCGGGTAGAGAGTGGGTGAGGTCGGCTGCCGACGGGTCACAAGTTGAAAGAAGGGTTTTAGGCCTGTAGCTCAGCTGGTTAGAGCGCACCCCTGATAAGGGTGAGGTCGGCAGTTCAAGTCTGCCCAGGCCTACCAAATCTTCATCACTCTGCGTTGGTTTATCACTCGCATAGCAGGCTATGCGTCGCAATAAACCGCCTTGATTGATAAAGATTACAATTCCGCTTCATGCTTCGTTAAAATCCGGCTCGTGTAGGCAAGCTACACGTCACCGAATTTTGCCTCGCCTGAAACGGAAAGCATTTTCCTGATCTTTGAGAGAGTGATTTTTTGGAACTGGCGCTGAGTCAGCGTCCAAAAGATCAAGTTCGAGGGGCTATAGCTCAGCTGGGAGAGCGCCTGCTTTGCACGCAGGAGGTCAGCGGTTCGATCCCGCTTAGCTCCACCATATTGAATGTAATCACCGGCAGGTGGTTGCGGAGCGCAGCAGAAGGTCCGGGTTCGACCGACACGCCGGACCGCCCGTTAGCTCCACCATATTGAAGGCAACCGCCTGCGGGTGGTTGCCATCTGTAGGAGCGCACCCCGTGCGCGATAGGCCACGAAGTGGTCCTTTGCGGGGCGGCTGCGCGGCCAGCGGGCTGGGTCTCCTGCCGATACAGATTTGCCTTCACGCACCGCGTGCGTGAAGACGAAAACCGACCCGGGCAGTCCCCGGGCGGATGTGGCCTTGATTGCCGATGTTCTTTAACAATTTGATCTGCGAAATTCTTTCAGAACTCACGTCTGTGAAGACGGGGGTTTTGAACAATACATTGCAT
>NZ_SRMF01000003.1 GCF_004768465.1 Natronospirillum operosum | reverse complement strand
AGTCCCAGTCTTCAGGCCCGCATCAATGCTCAGTTTCAGCAACTGCTCTGCGCCCTCTTCACCGATACGTTTTCTGAACCGGGTCATGCTGGTCGGATCCATCGGCACTTCGTGCTGAAAGTACTGCTCGCCGCAGAAGTACTGCACATAGGGTGAGTCGAGCCAGCGCTTCACACTGGCCTCGTCAGAGAGCTTTTCCATGTGTTTGATCAAGTGCAGACCAACCATCATCCGAGTCGGTAATGGGGGACGCCCGGGACCGGACTTGTGGAGCTCGCCGAAATAGGCTTCACAGGCCTCCCAATCAATGCGGTCGGCCAGCAATACCAGTTCATGCTTCGGGTCCACAATATCGATCAGTTCTGGGCGAAACAGATTTCTCTGCGGTTCATGCTCGATGGTCTTGGGCTTCATAACTACAAGGTTTTGATATTTTTTGCCGAAAACGTTGTAGCCATTTTACCGAAAAACAGCTGGAAACGCAGCATTCATGCGGGCTTCTCTATTGTTCAGGGCCGACAACGGCGGTAAGCATCAATTTGCTTCCCAAGCGGGATAACACGCATCACCCCAGTGCTCCGCCGCCTTACACGAGAAATTGTAAAGCAAGACCTGAGACCATTGACTCAATTGCTTGGTATGGCCTGAATGATCTCGGACTGGATTTGTTCACCGCCGAACTTTACTTCCTGAACCAAGTCATTCAAATCCTGTTTGCGAAACCAGTCGTGAGCGTAGACTCGAGTCAGACTGCCGAAAATCTGGCCACCCTGAGCCGGCCCTATCGGTACAGACACAGCAGCAAGTTCGGGATTGTTGCGACCTGCGGTGTACACGTAACCGCGCTGTTTCAGCATTGTCAGATAAGCCCAGAATTCTTTCCAGGTACTCCCCAAGCCAGCTTCCTGTATCGCGGGTGCATTTTCCAGATAGAGATTCTGTGCCCGTTGCAGAGGTAGAAATGCAAGAATGGAGAGGCTGGCGGCATTGCGGAAAAGTGGCACGGTAACTCCTCGCCCGTGCACAAGGCTGATTTGATCCTCTCCCGAGCGAATGTATTCTGGACCCTCTGAGTGCAGGCAAATTACGCGACCTTCAAACAAGCCACAGAGTCGAAGTACCGAGTTGGGTACTTCCTCCGCCTTTTTACGCATCACCTTCTGTCCAACGTGAATCAAGGGATCCGACAGTTGCAGTGTTCTGTCCAGTTCGACCACTCTGGGGCCGACGCCGTAGTAGCCTCCCCCGATGGTAGACAGGAGTCCGATATCGGTTAATGCTTCAATGTAACGGTAAGCAGTCGCGGGTGAGCAACGCAGACTTTCAGTCACATCTTCGGCTTTTATTCTCGGCTTCGCAGGAGAAAGCAGCTTCAGTATCGACAGTGCTTTCTGGATACTGGTCTCGAAACGCGGTTTTCTGTCTGTCTCGGCGTGAGACACATGATTCACCAGATTTTCCGGTACTGACAGGTTCTTCTTGGTCATAATTCTATCAATCAGTTACGTCAATTCTTTGGTTCCGCCAACGGGCTCTGAGGCCAATTCGCGGGAAGTGAAACAAAAGAAGCATTCAGATCACGGATATCCGGACATCCAATCAGCCCGATGACACGCCGAACTTCATCAATGAGTATTTCCAGAACACGCTGTGCACCTTTTTCTCCGTCAACGGTCAGGCCATACAAGGGAGCTCGACCAACGAGTACTGTCGTCGCACCCAAAGCCAGCGCTTTTACGATGTCACTGCCGCGACGAATGCCACTGTCCAAAAGCACCGGCACCCTGCCAGCAACCTGTTCGGCGATGGCGGGTAGCGCATGAATGGGTGCAATCGCAGAATCTAGCATACGCCCGCCATGGTTACTTACAATAATGCCGTCAACACCGCAAGCAATCGCCCTTTCTGCGTCTTCGGGTCTCAAGATACCCTTTATCATCAACGGACCTTTCCAGAGTTTGCGCAACTCTTGCAAGTCTTCCCAGGTAATACAGTCCGATTTCGGCATGGCGCGGCCCATGGGAGCAGAGGTGAACCGGGTCCTGAACTCCTCTGGCATATTCTCATATCTGGGCAATCCGGTTGACATCGCGTAGCGCCCGATGACGCCGGCCAGCCAGCGCGGATGACTGACACAGTCAATAACATTCCGATGAGTCAGTCGAAACGGCAGGGTGAAACCATTACGGAAGTTGTATTCCCGGTTGGAAGGCACAGGGACATCGACTGTAACGACCAGCCCCTGGAACCCAGCGGCCTCAGCTCGACTGACCAAATCCTGTGACGCTTTCTTGTCTGGCCAAATATAAAGCTGGAACCATTTGTTGGAGTTCTCCACCTCCGCAATGGTTTCCATGGCGGTCAAAGAACCGGTGGCCAGTGTTTGCGGCAGACCTACTTTGGCTGCCGCGCGAGCCAGTGCAAGCTCGCCTTGATAGGCCATCAGTCCCGCTGCACCTGTCGGAGCAATTGCGATCGGTGCGGCAAGTTCTCGGTCAAACAGAGAAACCCTGGTAGAGCGTTTCGAAACATCCACCAAGGTGCGGGGAACCAGCTTGATGTCTCGCAGAGCCTGAGCGTTACTGCCCAGCGCCACCTCATCCTCAGTTCCCCTGTCTACGAATTCAAACAAGCCCTTGGGCAAGCGTCGTTTAGCCGCCAGCCGATAGTCCTCGACATTGTACATTAAGCCATCCTCGATAATTCGCCCGGGCGTCACCACCCAGGACTGCATTCTCTTGTTGCGTCAGCCGCATCCCTCAGCTAGTATTTATCACAACTGAGGAATAATCAACTTTTCTCAGTATAAAAGAAAACATAAATTTTTGCATAAAATGGTGATTCCCATGAAAAACAATCACAGCTATCCAAAAGGGAATGGAAGCCTCTGGAAAGTTATCTCCACCATGGCCTTTGGCTTTGCCTCGGTCACATCAACAATTGCACTTGCTCAGGACTCAATTCCTGACGGCCCAGTGTCAATCAACGTTGCCTACGCTCCCGGCGGCAGTACAGACCTGATGGCTCGTACCCTGCAGGGACCATTCTCGGAAGCATTGGGACACTCTGTCGTCGTCGAAAACCGACCCGGTGGCAGCACTATCATAGGCACTACCCATGTCATCAATGCTGAGCCAAATGGTCAGACATTGCTGTATGGCACCAACGCCACACTGCTGAATCAGATTCTGCGCGACTATGACGACTACGATCCGCTGACGGACCTTTCTCATGTCGGGATCGCGGCAACTCAATCCCTTGGCGTGCTGGCGCATCCCAGTCTTGGCGTTGACACCATTGAAGAACTGGTAGAACACGCTCGGGCAAACCCTGGTGATGTCAACTTTGCGTCCTCCGGTAACGCTTCCTTGCAGCACATTGCTGGCGAAATGCTCAACGCTGCTGCAGATATCGACATCACGCACATTCCCTATACTGGAGCAGGTCCGGCCATGACAGACCTTGTTGCGGGCCGTGCGGACATCATGATTACCTCTTTGTTGGGTGCAGGTGACTACCTTGAATCTGGCCAGCTCAAGCTGCTTGCTACAACCGGTCCGGAACGAACTCAAGCTTATCCTGATGTTCCCACAGTAGCTGAAGCAGGCTACCCTGAGTATGCAGCGGTCTCATATCAGGCGTTCTACGCCCCCAGAGACACACCGGAGTCCATCATTGATCAACTGAACTCGGCTCTGAGCCAGGCAGCAACTGACGAACTGGTGGAACAGGTCCTTGAGACAGGCCTTGAATTGCACATTACCTCGCCGTCAGAAATGACCGAGTTCCTGCGCAACGAAGCGGAAAGATACGAAGCTATCATCGAAGAAGTTGGCATATCCTTGTAAAGCCCATCATTCTTCATTGACGTAAATCGGGGCCTCTGCCTTTCGGCAGCCGGCCTCGACCCTCTATTCTTCAGACAGGGGTTCGTCCATGCGGTCCATCAACCAGTCCGATTTCACCGGTGGTCTTGTGCTCACACTTCTTGGTGCGGCCACGACCGGTTATGCCTGGATAGAACTGCCAATCGGCACTGTTCGACAAATGGGACCCGGCTTCTTCCCGGCGGCCATCGGACTGCTGCTTTTTTTCATCGGTGTATTTATTGCGCTGGGCGCTCTGAAAAGCTCCGACCGACTACCAACCTTCGAACTGCGCTCGGCTCTGGCCGTTATTGCCGGCCTTGCGGGTTTCGCACTGACCATCGATCGGTTCGGGCTTGTCCCCGCCATTTTTGTACTTACCCTGCTGAGTAGTTTTGCCAGTCAGAAACTCAATTGGCGTGTCAGCCTCCTGATCAGCGTCATCTTGTGTGTCCTCGCATGGGCAATTTTTCTGCAGGGGTTCAACATGCCAATTCGACTGTGGAGATGGCCTTTCTAATGGAATTTTTCAGCATTCTGGGCGACAACGTCGCACTTGGGCTGGCCACCGCGCTAACGCCAGAACACCTTTTCTATTGTGCGCTCGGTGTCTTTCTGGGCACGCTGGCCGGAGTGATTCCAGGCATTGGCACGCTGGCAGCAATGTCTCTGCTATTTCCTCTGACTTTTTACCTTAGCCCGACAGCTGCACTGGTCATGTTAGCCGGTATCTACTACGGCACCACCTACGGTGGCTCTACGACCTCAATTCTACTGAATCTGCCTGGGACACCCTCTGCAGCGGTAGCCTGTATTGACGGCCATCCTATGGCCAGTCAGGGGCGCGCAGGTGTCGCCCTCCTGATCACCACAATCGCTTCATTTGTCGGTGCCACAGTAGGCATCCTGCTCATGATGCTGTTTTCACCCATGATCGTATCAGTCGCATTGCAGTTCGGCCCTACCGAGTACTTCTCGCTAATGGCTCTGGGGTTGATTGTGGCAGCGACCATGTCAAACGAATCGCCACTAAAGGGTCTGGCAATGATTCTGGTGGGTATCATCGTCGGGCTGGTTGGGCTTGATATCTACACCGGTGCAGGGCGCTTCACATTCTCGTCGCCTACTCTGTACGATGGGATCAGCATCGTCGCACTGGCGATGGGACTATTCGGCGTTTCCCAGATCATCGGCAGTATCCGTTCAGCTGAAAGCAAGGTTTCGAATATCCAGAAAATCACTATTCGATCCATGCTTCCGACGCTCACCGAGTGCCGTCAATCGGTCAAGCCTCTGTTTCGCGGCGCCGGCATCGGATCGTTCTTCGGCGCACTGCCGGGCTCAGGGGGGACCATAGCGTCATTTGTGGCCTACGCCACTGAGAAAAAGATATCGAAAACACCTGAACGCTTCGGACATGGGGCTATTGAGGGGCTGGCCAGCCCGGAGTCGGCCAATAACGCCGCAGACCAAACTGCGTTTATTCCGACGATGGCTCTTGGCATTCCCGGCACAGCGAGTATGGCCATGATGCTGGGCGTGCTGATGATCCATGGCATATCGCCTGGGCCGAGTCTGATGTCCAATTCTCCAGACTTGTTCTGGGGTCTTATCATGAGCTTTTGGATAGGCAACTTGCTGCTCTTGCTTATCAACATTCCCATGATCGGTCTCTGGGTGAATCTGCTGCGAACTCCGTACCAGTACCTTTACCCCGGAATCCTCATGTTCATCTGTCTGGGCACCTACAGTGTGTCCAACAGCACCATAGATCTCTGGCTGGTCATCCTGTTTGGGCTGGCAGGCTACGCGCTGCTGCGCTTGAACTTCACTCTGCCCCCTTTGTTGCTCGGCTTTGTACTGGGGCCTCTGATGGAAGAAAACTTTCGCAGAGCCATGTTGTATTCACGCGGAGATCTTTCAACCTTTGTGACACACCCGATCAGTGGCAGTTTTCTGGGGCTCGCCGTAGCCATTCTTGCGACTTCCTTCTATCTCTCGGCGCGCCGAAAGCGGCTGAAGGAAGCGCCGGCTCCGTAACAGCGGATGCCGGCGTTGCAGGAATAACGGGTCAGCGCAGCGGAAAACCGAGCCTGTTCAGGGCCTCTGCAAGCCGGTCACGGCCATTGAGCGACTCCGGCCCCCTGACTCGGTTGCCAGAGTGAATTGACCACTGCTTGCGGTCCATATTCTGAGATTGATAGAACCGCAGCGATTCCAGGTCATAGGCCTCCACATGTTCAGCCAACCCGGCGGCGTCATATTTTTCCCTGTGCCAGACGGCTGCCTGAGGCAGGCGGGGCTTGATATGTGCCGGTTTGGTTTCGTCCGGGTACCCGATACACATACCAAAAACCGCAAAGCACCGATCCGGCAAACCAAGAAGCTCAGCCACTTCTTCCGGATGATTCCGCAGTCCGCCAATGTAGACCAAACCCAAGTCGAGCGATTCAGCCGCAAGAGCGGCACTTTGCGCGGCAATGGCAGCATCAATGACGGATACCAGGAATACCTCCAGATAATCCACACCCTCTGCACTGATTCCCTGATCAGCAGCCGCCTGATGAAGGCGCGACAGGTCAGCCAACCAGACCAGTTGCACCGGCGCGGACGCCACATGCTTCTGTCCCCCCGCAAGTTCGGACAACCGGCTTCTGGTCTCCGCGCTTTCCACGGAAACCACGCTCCAGGCCTGCAGGTTGGAGGATGTCGAGGCCGACTGTGCGGCCGCCACCAGAGACTCAATAGTACCCTCAGGCAGTGGCGTGTCACGATAGGCTCTAACGGAGCGGTGCTGCAAGAACAGGGGATCCAGCACAGCAGAGAGATTAGCTTCGACTGACGCCTCGCCATAGCGCTCACGTACCAATGCATCACGGTCGTACATGTTCATACACACTATTCCTCTAAGTAATTCGAGCCCGGAGTTTCAGCTCCGGGCAGCCTTCGGACTCAAGCTGACGAAGCGGCTCAAGCAGATGCGCTTATTTTGCCTGGAAAGCCCGGTTCGAATACCTGGTCAGCCATTACCTGGCAGCGGATCATCATTCGGGCCTCATCAGGGCCATAGTCCGCAACGGCCTTGTGCAAAGTGCCAATGTTGTCCCATATCAGCACATCTCCCTCTGCCCAGTGGTAAAAGGTGGTGTAGTCATCTTTCAGTTGGTGCTCGAAGAGGAACGCAAGAATTCGGTCACTTTCGACTTCCGGCAACTCATTGATTCGAATGGCGTACCCCGGGTTGGCATAGAGCACCTTGCGTCCGGTAATCGGATGCTCCATAAAAATCGGATGCACCGACGGTGGCCGTTTTGCCTTCTGCTCGGCTGTCAACGGCGCTCTGCCGGATCCACTGGTCACCATTTTCGACCAGAACTTGTTGAAGTCGTGGGTAACTGTCATACCTGCCAGATCAGACTTCAACTCCTCCGGCAGACCCTCATAGGCAAAATGCATGTTGGCAAAGCCCGTATCACCCAAGGGTACGCCATTGCGCTTGGGTACATGCAGAGCGTGCAGCACGTTTGCAAAACCGATCATCCGGTTGTAGGACATATCGGTGTGCCAGTCCTGCCCTGCATCGGAAAGACCCAGTGGCACGCCATTCTTCTTCATGTTCGACAGCGTCATGACTTCAGGGTGGACTGGGTCATTGTAGGTACCACTTACCGACGTCTGCAGTCCGCCAAACATTCCGGAAAACCGTTTCAACTCCGCCGGCCCCAGACTTTGGTGTGGAAAGGACAGGTAACCATGCTCGCCAAGTGCCTGAACCAGAACCTTGAAGGTTTCCACTGACAGTTCTTTTGACAGGTCCAGGCCGTTAACTACAGCGCCAACACTCTGGCCTGTCGGTTTGATTTCAAGACCCATAACACACCTCCAAGGGGTTTTGATCGAATGATGGTTGATTATGTTATCATGTTGTCATAACATTTAAAACATTCCCGCAAATTGCGGCCTTGCAACACGGCCATCATCAGTGAAGGGGTGAGAATTGGATCATTATATGGTCACCCAAAGTGGCAAAAGTCTTCACCATCAGGTGATGGAAGACTTGCTGCGCAGAATTACGGTGGAACTGTCGGGCGATGACATGCTGCCCAGCGAGAAGCAGCTTTGTGCCGAATATGGTGTCAGCCGCATAACAATCCGCGCGGCCATTGCCAAGCTGGTGGACAGGGGCCTGCTGTTTCGAAAGCGCGGGGTCGGTACCTTTGTCACTCGCAGCGACAACAGCTCCAACCGCACTTTCAACCTGATTGGGTATCTGGACGAGATTCAGTCCCACACCTATGACATTGTCTGCGACAGAGCGATACCCGCCAGCGAACCCATCGCAAAACACCTCGATCTCAGTACTGGTCAAGACGTGCGGCACATCCGAAGCGCCGTCAAACGGAACGGTGAGGTCATCACTGTTTCGGACTCGTACACACCCGACACGGCTCAAGCTCGCATAACTGCCCATGACTTCAATGCTGGCGTCCCTACTTTTCATGCCCTCAGTCAACGCCTCGGCATCAAGCTGGACCATGCCGCGCAGACCCTGTGTGCGACTGCGGTACAAAAACCCTACTCCGACCTGCTGGGCGTGGCGGATGGCACACCCGTGATAAAGGCAGACCGGATCTATCTCACACGCGATGACAAACCTGTGCAGTTCGTAGAAATTCGCTACCACCCAGAGCGTTTCCAACTGTCGGTAGACCTGATTCTGCGTGAAAACACCACCCTGAATTTCCGACCGGATTCGTCGCGGAATTCCATCTGAGAGCCAAGTTCAATGCGTTATGTTTCATACCTGGATTCAGATCAAACACCGTGCTGGGGCGTCGTTACCGACTCCAACGACATAGTTTCAAGCACTCAGCTCGGACTTGTGGCACCAACACTCAAGAAGGCCATCGCCTCCGGCGAGCTTGCCAGCCCAAACCGTTTGAACCTCGATTCAACACCGACCCTGCGGTTGGATGAGGTACAACTTCAGCCGGTCATACCGGACTTCGGAGCCATGTACTGCACCGGTCTGAACTACTCCGATCACGCTCGAGAAAGCGGCAAGGAAGCGCCTTCCGCGCCACGTATTTTTGTCCGACTCCAGAACTCTCTCGTAGGACACGATCAGTCGATCATTGCCCCCACTGTCAGTGAACACTTCGACTACGAGGGCGAACTAGCCGTGGTGATCGGCAGGTCCGGGCGGCACATTCCGGAAGAGGAAGCGCTGGCGCATGTCTTCGGGTATACCTGCTTCATGGATGGCTCGGTACGAGACTGGCAGAAAATAACCACCACACTGGGCAAAAATTTCGAGCACTCGGGCGCCCTGGGCCCCGCCATCATGCCCGCATCGCATGTCCCGGATGTCCAGGCCCTGACGCTCACCACCCGCCTGAACGGCCGGGTCGTGCAACAGGCCAATACCCGCGACATGATTTTCTCCGTGGCGCAATTGATCTCCTTTGTATCAACAATGATCACGCTGCAACCCGGCGACATCATAGCCACGGGAACACCGGATGGCGTCGGACAGAGCCGAAACCCACCTCTATGGCTCAAGATCGGTGACGACATCTCTGTGACTGTAGACGGACTGGGCACCTTGGCCAACAGGATAGACGCATGACACATGTACAGACGAGTGACTATACAGAATGCCAGATGGCGCTATTCAAGGTTGCCCGTGCGCTGGACACCCACAACCCGGAGCTCGCAGCCGCACAATTCTCGGAGCAGGGCACCTGGACCTGGAAAGGCCAGGTGCTGCAGGGCCGCAGCGCCATCGCCAAGGCCCTGGCAACCCGCGACCCGGAGGTCCTGACCCGGCATGTGACCAGCAACCTGGTTTGCGAGTTGTCGGCCCCTGATACAATCCAGGCGATCTGCACCCTGATCACCTTCAAGGGTGAAGCTTCGGATGCCGGGCAGCCTGCGCAACTGGGGCCCCCTGTGTCCATACTCGATTATCACGACACGTTCGTATACGAAGACGGCTGCTGGCGCATCTTCAAGCGCACCTCGCAGCGGGTATTTGCCGCGTGATCAGCGCCTATCGGAGTCCTTGATGGCGGCCGGACAGCGACTGCTGACCAATGCCGGTATTGTCGGCGGACTGCTGCTGTTTCTTTTCATGGGCTATCTGAACCCTTTCTTCACGCTTTACGTCAGCGCACTGGGGGGCACCAGCGCCGATATCGGTTTTCTTGTAATGCTCCGCGGTGCCGCTGCAATCGCTATCTCATTGCCTGCGGGTTACCTTATCGATCGCACGGGCGTATTCCAGGTACTGAGCATTGGCATGATCGGCATGATTGCCGCCTTGCTCCTGATGGTGGTGGTCAATCCGAGCTACTGGATCCTGGGTCTGTCGCAGATCTTCTACGGCATCAGCACCACCATACTGGTCACCGGCTTCCAGGTACTGGTGGCCGGCGGGGACAGAGACACCCGCAACCGATCCATCAAGAGATATGCCATGTGGGTCGCCGCCGGCACCATGGTTGGCCCCCTGCTGGGGACCCTGATACTCGGCGCCAGCTCGGACCCCCTGACAGGCTACAGAAATGCGTTCAGTTTCTCCGCCATCTGGTCTGCCCTGGGGCTGGTCGCACTCATCCTGCTCGGCCGCAACCAGCGCAAACCTGAACCCCTGCATACGACGTCCTCTGAAGGACCCTGGTCCCAGTTGATCAGCGGCAGCCGCCTGCTGCTGGATATTCGGGCCGTTCAGGCAGGGCTGATCATCACCTTCATCATCATGTTTATCCAGGGGCTTTATTTCAGTTTCGTGCCGCTTTATTTCCAGCACAGCGGCTATTCAAGCCAATGGATCGGTTTCAGCTTGGCCGCCTATGGGTTTGCCGGAATGACGGTGCGCGTCATGATTCCCTGGCTGACTCGATTGCTCGGACTGATGCCCCTGTTGCTGCTGGCCGGCGCAATCTCGTCACTGTGCATTCTGATCATGCCGCTGTCCGCGACCAGCCCATTGACCGGACTTGCATTGATGCTGGTGATGGGGGCTGCGGTCGGGCTCAACCTGCCGATCAGCATCATGTTGATGGTGGACTGGGTGAAAGGCCCGGACCATGGAAAGCTGATGGGCTGGCGCCTGTTGGTCAACAGAACGGCCCAGATGCTGAGCCCGCTGATGTTTGGCCTGGTCGCCCAGGCATTCGGACTGGTCTCGGCTTTCCTGTTCAGTGGGGTCTTGCTGCTGATCGCCATGGCCGCCTTCTATATCATCATTCGCCGCACCGACAAGGAAACACAGCATGTTCTATAAGATGTCCGAAGGGCATGGGCTGCCTCATGACCCCTTCAAAGCCATATTGGCACCCCGACCAATCGGCTGGATTTCAACGGTGGATGTCCACGGCGTGCACAATCTGGCCCCTTACAGTTTCTTCGGTGCCGTATCCAGCAACCCCCACATGATCGGTTTCTCCAGCGAGGGCCTGAAAGACTCGGTGGCCAATGCCAAGACGTCCGGCGAATTTGTCTACAATGTGGCCAGTATCGATCTGCTGCATGAGATGAATACCACCTCACAGGGCGTCGCACCAGAGATAGACGAATTCAAGCTGGCCAACCTCGACTCACTGCCCTGCAGCCTGGTGGCCCCCAGGCGTGTCGCACAGGCCCCGGCCTCCATGGAGTGTCGCGTGGTGCATTGCACCCAGTTGCAGGGTGTGGACGGCAAGCTTACCCAACGATACATGGTCATCGGACAGGTACTTGCCATTCACATCCGTGACGACCTGCTTGCAGAAGGCCGGTTCAATACAGCCGGGGCAAACCTGCTCGCGCGCTGTGGCTATCGCGACTACACCGCGGTGGAAAAGGTTTTTGAGTTGCACAGGCCATCGGAAAAACAGGGGAACAGTCAGGGTCCCTCATCATAGCGTCGCAGCAGCAAGATAGTCTGGACAAAGCGGATGGCCCATTGTTGAAAGCGAGTAGCCCTCGCACAATTCACGCGGTATCCCACTGATATGATCACATCCAGATTAAAGTGGTCGATCTGATAGATCTTGCCATAAGCTGCAGGCTGTGCATTTTTTGCAACAACTACCTCCTGGTCCAATTCCCATTCCCGAAAATTGTTTTTCAAGTGACGTGAAATAACTGACTTGTCCCGACCGAACAGTTCCACTAGCTGTCGCAAAGTCAGCCAGAGGGTCTCTTGGTCCCTGTCCAGCCGGACCTCGCCCTGGTGCCGGATTTCCTCGCGCAGGAAGAACTGGACGAAGGCAAGCTGGTGATTCCCTGGGATGCACCCATGACAGGCACCGGCAGCTACTACATGGCGATCCCGGAACACAAGTTCGAACTGGAGAAGATCCGGGCCTTGCGGGAGTGGATTCGGGAGCGGTGCTGATCAGGGACTGCCCTGCTTCGAAAAATGGAGGTTAATCAATGCGGCCTGGTTCGTGCACTATTTCTGTGGCTTCACCCTTCAGGTTCGCTGCCGTTCGCAAGCATGTTCATAACCAGCCGGATCATGGTGTCCTTGTTGGACGGGTCTGACTCGGCCACCAGCAGTGTCAAAGCAGCCAGACCAACATCATTGATCACCGGCTCACCTGATTCATTCAGCAAGCGACCATTGCGATGGAGAAAGTCCACGAACAGGAAGGCCGCGCTGCGCTTGTTCCCATCAGAGAACGGATGATTCTTGATCACAAAGTACAACAGATGCGCAGCCTTCGCCTCTACACTGGGGTACGCCGGCTCACCAAACACACTCTGGTCAAGATTGCCCAGCAATGAGGCCAGACCTTCACCTCGGTCTCGCGCAAACAGGTCTGTCGCCTCACCCCGTGCCACCAGTTCAGCCTTGAGGTTGTCCAGCGCCGCCCGCGCTTCAGCCAGCGAGGGCAGGCTGCCACCTGCCTGTGCCTGCGGATCGGTCAGTAGCCCCTCGTCGTAGCGCTGCAGCAGCAAAAAGGTCTGGGCATAGCGGCTGACGATGTCCACCAACCCTCGACCACTGGTGGTATCCAGTTCGGGACTTTGTGCGGCTTTTCGAACAAGCGCCAACGCAGCTTCCAGTTCACGGGCATTGGTTTCGAAGCGTTCACGGTTGATGGTCCAGCCTTGGGTCAGGTGCTCACGAAGCACGCGAGTGGCCCAGATCCTAAACCGGGTCGCCCGAGCGGAACTGACTCGATATCCAACCGAGATTACGGCGTCCAAACTATAGTGCTTGCGCTTGCGCCTGACCTCGCGCTCACCCTCAAACTGAACTTGTAAGAAATCCTTACAAGTTGATTCCTCTGTCAGCTCACCTTCCTGATAGACGTTTTTCAGGTGCATGGTGATGTTTTGAGGCTTGACGTTAAACAGCTCCGCCATTTGAGACTGAGTTAGCCAGACAGTCTCCTGAGCCTTGTCCAGCCGAACCTCAACTGTGCTGTCTTCGCCCTCGTAAATGAGAATGGGACTTGAACTCGCCATTCAACCTCCCTGCTCTGGTTTCAATGTCATACTGCCGCTGCACAAAGCTGTGATTCCCTTAACGCGTTGGTGACTACCCATTATTCAATGCTACAGCAATGGCTCTTGTCCACCTACCTGCTTGGCGCTGCCAACAGGCTCCTTGCTAGCCAAACTACCTTCGAGGCTAGTGCCAGGAATTTATGCCGGTTAGTATGACTGAATTAACATGCAGCAATTCCGGTGCAGTGCAGATTATGGATGAACTCATAGACCAGTTGAAACAGTTCCGCGACGAACGGGACTGGCAGCAGTTCCACAACCCCAAGGATCTCGCTCTGGCGCTCAGTATCGAGAGCGGCGAGTTGCTTGAAGCCTTCCTCTGGAAAGCGCCGGAAGAAGCTGATAGGGAAAAGGTGAAAGAAGAGCTGGCTGACGTCTTTGCCTTCGCATTGTTGCTGGCCGACGCTTACGATTTCGACGTCCGCGAAATTGTCCTCGACAAGATCGGAAAGAACGCCAAAAAGTACCCTGTCGACAAGGCCAGAGGTACCTCCAGGAAATACAACGAGCTATGACTGAGCAGCGTCATGTTGAAGTCCGTCGCTACCCCTTCTCCCGGCAATCGCTGGACTTGATCAGTGACGACCACTACGCCAGCAACCAATGGCCGCTGGTCTACATTCTGAGTGACGATGCCAGCAAGCGTGCCTACATTGGAGAAACCACCGATACGCTGACTCGTCTCAGAACGCACCTGAAAAACGACAAGAAGCAGAGTCTGACCGTTGCGCATTTGATCAGCAGCGAACGCTTCAACAAGTCGGCTACGCTCGATATTGAATCCACGCTGATCAAGTACATGGGGGCGGATGGCAATTACCAGCTTCTAAACGGCAATCTGGGCCTTGTCGATCACAACTATTATCAGAAAGACGAACTCTATGCTGATATTTTCCGGGAAACCTGGGACAAGCTCCGGGGTGCGGGCGTTACCATCCACTCGCTGGACTCCATCGACAACTCCGATGTGTTCAAGTACTCACCCTACAAATCGCTCTCTTTCGATCAACGACAGGGACTTCTGGGCATCATGTATACCTTGCTGAGTGACGACTGCCAAAACCTGATAGTCGAGGGTGGTGCGGGCACCGGCAAGTCAGTGCTGGCCATTTTCCTGTTCAAACTGCTGAACAGCGATACAGAAGAACTCGATCTGAGAGATTTCTCCGATGAAGAGGCCGAGTTGCGCGACCTGCTGAAACAACTCAAAGAGAAATATCCCAAGCCCGATATGGCGCTGGTAGTGCCCATGTCCTCATTCCGACAAACACTGAAAAAAGCGTTCCGGAACATAGCAGGCCTCAGTGCAAACATGGTTATTGGCCCCGCAGAGCTGGCCAACAAGAAATATGACATTGTGTTGGTCGACGAGTCTCACCGCCTGCGCAAACGGACCAATCTGGGGGCTTACTACGGCACCTTCGACAAGGTCTGCGGAAAACTGCAACTCGACAAGCACAGCTGCAGCGAGCTGGACTGGGTGCTGTTTCAGTCTGACAAGGCCGTGTTCTTCTATGATGAAAACCAGTCCATAAAGCCGTCCGATGCAAATCCCAGCGACTTCAGTCACTTGAAAGCGGCAGAGTCCACTCAGGTCCAGACACTGCTTTCCCAGTTCCGTGTCCGCGCCGGCAACGCCTATACGAAGTTTGTTGATGACCTGCTGCACCAGCAGCTTGAGCCCGGCCAGCAATTCAGGTCAAAAAAGTACGAATTTGAGATCTTCGACAACATTCAGGACATGGCTGATCATATTAATGAAAGAGAGCGTCAGCATGGTCTGTCCCGATTGATTGCCGGCTTTGCCTGGCCCTGGATATCAAAGAACGATGACACGCTCTTTGACATAGAAATCGGCGATAAGAAGCTGCGTTGGAACAGAACTACTGCGGACTGGATCAACACAACAGGGGCTGAGAACGAAGTCGGATGCATTCATACCACTCAGGGATACGACCTCAACTACGCCGGCATCATTTTCGGCGAGGAGATCCGCTACGACCGTGAGCACGATGAAATCATCATTGATCAGGACAAGTATTTCGACCGCAACGGCAAACAGAGCATCAGAGCCCCTGCAGAACTGAAGCAATACATTCTGAACATCTACAAAACCATCATGCTGCGCGGCATACACGGTACGTTTGTTTATGCCTGTGACAGCAACCTCCGTGACTACCTGAAGCGGCACATTCCCACGCACATCAACGATGCCGACACTAAATCCTCGAAAGTCGAGAAGCTGGAGCCTTACGTCAACGCTGTGCCTGTTTATAACATTCAGGCCGCTGCTGGTTCATTCGGTGAACTTCAGCAAGTGAACCAGGAAGACTGGGCTGCAGTGCCTCCGGGCACGCGACTGACCGAAGATTACTTTGCCTGCAGAGTTGTTGGCGAGTCGATGAATCGTATCATTCCCAATGGCGCGCTCTGCCTGTTCAGGAAAGAGCGCGGCGGCAGTCGCAACGGCAAGATTGTGCTGGTGGAATTCAGTGACACCATTGATGCAGACAGCGGCTCCCGCTATACCGTCAAGGAATATGTAAGTACAAAAATCGAGGACGAGACGGGCTGGCAGCACCAGAGGATTTTGCTCAAACCACGATCTTTCAGCGCCGAGTTCAATACGATCGAAGTATCAGATGATGCGGATGTTCACTTCCGCGTTGTGGGTGAATTCTTGAGCTTGCTGGAGTAATGACATCAAGCGATCAATTCACACCTTCACAGCGGAATAACACACCTCAGTCCAGTGCTTTCCAATGCTGGTCCCGTTCCTTTCTCTGACGTTCTTTGAGGCTCTGACAGTTCATCTACTTCACCATCCCTGGTGTCACAATCTGACTCTGTTAGGTCATAAAGCCAGACCTGAGTGCAGTCGGCGTCAACTTGGCTGTCGGCGGCAAGGCCTTGGTGCAGCTCTGCAGACTCTTGGCGATCACCATGCCCTGCGCAGCTGTTCGTGCCCAGAGAATGGTTCCAAAGAACCCGGAGCTGGGGCGCCTGACCATGGAGGCAGTTGCAGCAGCCATGATCAGGGCGTAGGCTAGATGACTATACCCAGTGACTATGGTTTGAAAATGAAGCAAGAACACGTGTCAAAGTCGCGATTCAAGGCCATGGCCCTCGAATATATGCGCCGGGTCGAGACGTCCGGAGAATCCGTTGTGATCACCGATCGCGGCCAGCCAACGGTCGAAATTCGCCGCTATCGATCTGATCGGCGGTCACCCCTGGAGACGCTGAAGGGAAGCGTGGTTGACTTTAATGCGCCAACAGATCCTGTGGCAGAGGACGATTGGGAGGCGGTGTCTTGATCGTTTTGGACACCCATGTGCTCGTGTGGTGGGTCAATGGTAGTGGCCAGCTCTCCCTGAATGCAAAAAATGCCATTGAAGATGAACGCGTCTCTGAAGAGGGCCTGGTTCTGGTTTCCGCCATTTCGGCCTGGGAAATAGCCATGCTGGTCAGGGCTGACCGGCTGACTCTGACCATGTCTGTCGACGACTGGCTCGACACCGTGGCCGCGATTGAGGGTGTTCGATTTGTACCAATAGACAATGAGGTAGGCGTGGAATCGACCCGACTACCAGGTGCATTTCACAAAGACCCTGCGGACAGAATGATCGTGGCACTGGCCCGACACATGAACGCCCCCCTGGCCACTGCAGACAACAAGATACGAGCCTACAAACATGTAAAGTCCATATGGTAGTGAGAGGGCATCAACCAATTGGCGCGCCTGATCCGACAAGGTGTCCCGCCAGTGGGCCGTTGACTCCACACGGATGGTGGCACCCAGGCTCTGAAGCCACCATTGCATGGCCTGACCCTCACTGACGCGGGCTAGCTGCAGCTCCGCATCAACAATCAGTAACGGATTTCTTCCGTTTTTTGAGGCGCAGGGCGGCATTGCGCACCGCAGCCATTTTTTCCGGTCGCTTCATGCGTTGCCACTGCCGGATTTCCACCGTGGTGCGCCCGCAGCCGATACAGACATCCCCGGACAACTGGCAGACGTCAACACAGGGGCTTTCAACAGCCTTCGCCATATCAGTGCCGACTCCTTCTCAGTTGCGCAAGCCGTGCCTGCCAGTTGCCCGCCTGGGCCCGGGCGCAGGCTTCTTCATTGTCAAACTGCACGCAGGCGGTAAGGTCCGGCACTTCAATGTCGGCTTCTGCCAGCGCGGCCTGGGTCAGTGCTCGCATGCGTTCGCCTTGGCCGCCAGCCAGTGCGTTGTCCAATGAGTCCTGGCTGTCGAAGATCCAGGTCACCCGCAGGCCGGCCGGGAAGTCCTCACCTCCGGTGTCGTGCGTCAACCAGATGAAGCCGGGGACTTCGGCCTTGGCCGTCTCGCAGGCCTCCGTCAGTGCGGCCACGAGCTGGCGTTCAAGCTGTTTCGACTGGCGTTTGGTCAAGGTCATTGATTGCATTCTGCTACCGGGAACCGATCACTGGCCCAATGGTGCAGGATCAGGGTTGTGACAGGCAAGCAGGAATCAGGGTCATGCAAAGCGGGTGGGCATTGATGTCAGCCAAACCGAGGAGGACACTTCAATGCTTGCGCATGGGCGGCCGTTGCAGGCGCGCAGCGGCCCGCCAGAGCCATTCCACCGGGCCGTAGTGAAAGCGCTGCACCCACCAGGTCGACAGAGCCAATTGGAAGCCCCAGATCAATATCACCACGCCGAGTTGCCCGGTCCGAGGGACCTGGCCGAAAAGACCGAGGCCGAAGCCGTAGAAAAGCGCGGTGCAGATCACCGACTGCAAAAGGTAATTGGAAAGGGCCGTGCGACCCACGGCTTCCAGCGCCCGGCCCAGCAAACCCGGGCGCAGCAACTTGCAGGCCAGCACCACCAAACTCATGTAGGCCAGGGCAACCAGCGGCGCGGCAATATAGTTGAACTGGCCGCCGACGAAATAAGTCCAGGCAAACGCCCAGTCGGCCGCCTCGCGCTGCTGCACCCCCAGGATGATGAGCGGCAACCCCAGTGCCAGACCGGCCACGGCCAGCCTACCGTAAAACCTGGTGGATTTGAGCCCGGAAAGTACGCCGGTGCGGTAGAGCGCCATGCCGATCAGCATCAGACCGCCAGCCTGCCAGAACATCTGCCAGGGCAAAACGTTGACCAGATACAGAGTGAAATCCTCAAAGCGCTGGGCCTGCTGTTCCGACCAGGTTCCGACATAGGCCGCCAACTGGGCTTCCGTCCACGGCGAGTCCGGCGACCATATCGTCATGCTAATGCCTTCCCGGGCGGCTTCTGGCCAATATTCGAAGGTGGCGTAATTGAATATCCCCAGCGCTACCGGGAGCAGATAGACCAGGCCACCGACAATCAACAGCGTGCGCGGCCTTAAGCGCAAGAACAGATAGACCAGCAGCGCGCACAAGGCATAGACGAACAGGATATCGCCGTACCAGACCAAAAACCCGTGCGCGGCCCCGATGACACCCAGCACCAGCGTGCGGCGGTAATGCAGGGCGGCCGCCGAATGCCCGGCGGCACGTGCCTTTTCAGCCATCAGCGCCACCCCGGCGCCGAACAGAATCGAGAACAGCGCAATGAACTTGCTGTCGGCAAAGACGTGGCTCAAAAGCCACACCAGCCCGTCGGCACCTTCCATGCTGCCGAAAAGATGGGGGTTGAGATAAGCCACCCCGGGCATGGAGAATGCCTGGATATTCATCACCAGAATGCCCAGCAGAGCCACTCCACGAACCCGGTCCAGCGTCTCGATCCGATTGCTTTGCATGACTCGATTCCCTGCTTGATATCTGCACAAGAATGCGGCGGATCCGACGGCAGCCATAGTGACAAAAGTCATGGGATGCTGGCCCCGCCTGACCCCACCATTGCGACCATCGGGGAGTAGTCAGTGATCTTGCGCCCGGAATGCAGTAATGGCACCAGGAAACTGTGGTCTGGGCCTGCACGGTGCCAGCACTCAACGCCAGCGGTGCCAGCAGGTTCACAAACATTGATGACAGCTTGAGTGCAGATTCGTGAAATTGGTGTTACAGCCCCTGTGTGGGGGGAGGAGGAGCGAAGAAAGGGCGGAATTACGCCTTGGACTGGGGCATCCTGACGCGCAGCGTGAAGGCAATATTGCCCGCCACAGACTCCAGCCGCTGGCTCGCATCAGTCAGTGCTTCCGCCAAAGGCATGGGTCTTTGTGTACAGGCAAACACGGCGTCGAAGCCGTTGCTAGTGAGCACTGTGGTGTCGTCGGCCAGCGCCCCGGCAATACCGATGACCGGCACCCCGGCTTGTTGTGCCAGCCGGGCGACACCAATCGGCGCCTTGCCCTGAATCGACTGGCTGTCCATGCGCCCTTCACCGGTGATGACGAGATCGGCCTGCCGAATCAGCTCCGGCAGCCTCAGGGCCTGGGTCACGATGTCGATACCGGGCTGCAGCGAAGCCCCAACCACGGCCAGCAGGGCGGCCCCCATGCCGCCGGCGGCGCCGGCACCGGGGGCGTCCAGCACTGCATGGCCAGTGACCTGTTCCAGCAGCATTCCGAAGTGGCGCAGGTGACCGTCAAACCGGGGAATATCGGCCGCCGTGACGCCTTTCTGCGGTCCGAATACTGCGGTGGCGCCCTGCGGACCGACCAAAGGATTGGTGACATCGCAGGCCACGTCAAAACGAACGCCTTGCAGTCGCGGATCAAGAGCAGACAGCCCCATATTGCTCAGGTCACCCAGACCCCGTGCGCCGGGGCCAATCGGCGCGCCGGCGCTGTCACTGAGATCACAACCCAGGGCCTGCAGCATGCCGGCACCGCCATCGTTGGTGGCAGACCCGCCCAGCCCCAGGATGATGCGGCTCACCCCCTGATCCAGAGCGGCCCTGATCAGTTCCCCGGTGCCGAAACTGGTGGTCGTGCCCGCGTCTCGGTGCGCAATGGGGGTCATCTCCAGCCCGGAAGCCGCCGCCATCTCAATGACTGCCGTCCGGCCCTCTTCGACCAGCCCGAAGGCGGCTTCCACCGGCGACCCGCAGGGGCCGGTTACCGGAACACTCAGTTGATACCCACCCAGCGCATCGACCAGTGTCTGCACCGTGCCTTCGCCGCCGTCAGCGACCGGCAGCAGACAATACTCGGCGTTCGGCCAGGCTTTTTGAAAGCCGGACCGGATTGCCATGGCAACTTCCATGGCAGAAAGCGATTCCTTGAACGAATCCGGGCTGATGACAATTTTCATCAGGTATCCGTATGGGTGCGCAGATAGTCCAGGACCATGGCGACCGCATGGGCTTCGCGTTCCTGAATCAGCGTGATGTGAGACAGGTCGGTGTCGAAAATAGTCGACAGGGTATAGATATTGGACAGGTAGAAATAACCCAGGGCCGCAATCGAGATATAGAGCTGAACCGGGTCCACATCCTTGCGAAACACACCTGCCCGCGCTCCGCGCTCAATCAGGGTGCGGATCTGGGCGACCAGCGGCGAGTGCAAATCCTTTATTTCCGGCAGGGTTTTCAGAATACGCGCGTGGTGCATGTTTTCCGTGGTCAGCAAACGGATAAACCAGGGGTTCTGCTGGAAGTGCCGGAAGGTGAAGCGCACCAGCCGGTCCATGGCTTCCTCGGGCGGGAACTGATCCAGGCTCAGTTCCCGCTCGCCGGCACGGATGGTCCGGTAGGCATCAGACAGCACCTGGCGGTAGAGGTCTTCCTTGTTACCGAAATAATGGTACAGCAGGCGCTTGTTGGCCCCGGCACTGGCGGCAATACGATCCACCCTGGCGCCGTCAAAACCGCGCTCACAAAATTCCTTGTGGGCGGCCGCAAGAATCTCCCGTTTGGTCAAATCGGGATTACGTTTGCGCACCATTCCGGAACTCCTTTTATCTACTACGCCTGTCATTTTGACCGAGCCGGTCTGAGCGCCGCCATTGCAGCCTGGAGAGCCCGTTTGGCTATGCGCGTGACGCCGGGAATGCTCAATAGAATCGCGGAAACGGTGAGCACGCATATTATCATACTGATGGGACGGGTAAAGAATGGCGACGGGTCACCACCGGTCAGCATCAGGCCGCGTCGCAGGTTCTGGTCCAGCAACGTGCCCAGAATAATGCCCAGCACAATGGGCGCCATCGGGAACTTCAGTTCGCGCAGTATGAAACCCGCAATGCCGAAAAACAGCATGACATAAACATCAAACATGCGCTGATAGATGGCAAACGGGCCTATCACACACAGAACATACACCACCGGCATGAGCTTTTCTCTGGGAATGGCGAGCACCCGTACCAGCACCTTGGTCATGGACAGGCCGTAAATCGTGATGGCCACGGTGGTGAACAGCAGAATAGCCACCACCTGATAGAGAAAGCCGGGGTTCTCTATCATCAGCATGGGGCCGGGCCGTATGTCGTGAATATACATCGCGGCGATCAGCACCGCTGCGGCAGTGGAACCCGGAATCGCCAGCGTCAGCACCGGAATGAGGGCGCCGGGCACGGCAGCGCTGTTGCCGGTTTCGGCAGCAGTCAGGCCTTCATAGGACCCCTTGCCGAATTTCTCCTTCTCCTTGCTGGCGCGTCTGGCGGCGGCATAGGAAGACCAACTGCCGATATCTTCGCCCACCCCGGGAATAATGCCCACCATGGTGCCGATGATGCCGGACCTGACCGAGGTGCGCCGATAGCGCCATACATCACGGAAATAGGGAACCACACGATCATTCGAAACCAGCACCTTGGTATCCAGGCGGCGGCGCATCACGGTGAGAATCTCCGCCAACCCGAAGGCTCCGACCATGGCGGGGATGATATCGACCCCATCGGAAAGCTGCGGTACGCCGAAGGTAAAGCGATGGAACCCATGCAGGCTTTCCATGCCTACCATGGCCACCAGCAGGCCAAGCATGCCCGCCATGTAACCTTTCAGCGGATCATCCGGCGAGGTCAGGCGACCTGAAATGACCACCCCGAAAGTGGCCAGCCAGAAGAACTCGTAGCTGCCGAAGTCAAACGCCAGCTCGGCCAGCAGGGGCGAGAAGATGGCCAGGCAGATGATGCCGACAACGGTACCGATGGCAGAGCTGGTGGTGGCCAGCCCCATCGCATAACCGGCCTTGCCCTGCCTGGCCAGCACAAAGCCGTCCAGGCTGGTTGCCGCACTGGCCGGGGTGCCCGGGATATTCAGCAGGATGGCACTGCGGCTGCCCCCGTAGATAGCACCCACATACATGCACAGCAAGGTCAGTATGGCCTGATCACCCGGCATGCCATAGGTCAGGGTGACCAGCAGGGCCACCCCCATGGTGGCGGTGAGTCCTGGCATCATCCCTATCATGATGCCCAGCAATGTGGCCCAGGCAACATTGAACAGGCTGATCGGGTTCAGGAAATGGGCAATGCCATCCCCCAGCATGCCCAGGCCTTCAAATGCGAACATAATGACAACCTCTCAATGCAACAGTTACGGCAGCCGGACCAGGAAGCCGCGTTCAAAAATCAGGGAAACAACTACGGCCACGATCAGCGCCTGCACCACGGCCCAGAACAGGCTGCGCTTCAGCGGGATGGGGTCGTCTTTCAGCACGTGCTCGAACACCACAATGGTGGCCAGCACGAACAGGGCAGTGGCCAGCCAGTAGGGCAGCCAGCCAATCAGAATCAGGGTATAGGTCAGAATCAGGGCGGTCAGAGCCAGTACCCGTACTGATTCAAAATCCAGCAACAGCGCCTTGAAGTCCTGACCGGCAGGCAGTTTCTGCATGGCACCCAGACGCAAGGCGCGCACAGCCAACAGAAAACCGCACAGGGCCAGACCGGCGCCGAGCGCCATGGGTACCAGGCCGGGGATGGCATAGAAGCTGACGCCTCTGTTCTCCAGTCGGGGCATATCCCAGGACGCATGGAAAACGACAAGTCCGAAAACCAGAAAGACCAACCCTGTCCAAAGATCCGCCTTGTTCAAGCGACTGTTCTGTTCAGACATTGGGCACACCTCGTTGGCAGCAAAAGTTGGCAGTCGGAAACGAGGCAGGTCAGTGCAGATGTCCACACCAACCCGCCTCTCTGCTACATCAAATGATCAGCGAACTTCCGAGCGGGTATCGCAGTCAATACCAATGTCGATGGGGTCAATCTCTGCTTCACCGCGCTGAACGTAAGCACAGGCTTCATGAATGACCGTTGGCATCGCCCGTGACCGGGCTTCTTCACCAAAGGACGGGTCAAATACCGCACCCTGGCTCTGCGCATACTCACGCAGCGAGTCTGACGTCATGACATAGTCTTCCCAGATACGGTCCATGGTGGAGATCACCTCATCGGGCACGCCCTTGGGAATCATGATGCCGAAATAGTCCGGTGTGATTTCCATGTCTGGCAGCCATTCGGTAATCGAAGGAATAGTGCCGGCACCTTCCATCTCCAGCGGCTCCTCGCTCAGCACCGCAAGCGGCCGCAGGCGATCACCGCGGATCATCTCGGCCTGCTCGGCAGCCAACTGGGTGGTCACCATGGCCTCGCCACGAGCTGCTGCCGTAATGGCCGGGTTGCCGCCATCATAGGTGATCATGTTGTAGTCGAAGCCACCGGCGTCAGCTACCGACGCTATGGCAGTACCACCGGACGACGTGATGCCGGCGGTAGCGACCGAGATGCTGTCACCCCGTTCCTGAAAGGCTTCAAGCAGCTGCCCGAAGTCTTCAAACTCACTGTTTGAAGGCACACTGACGACAGGCGCATGAGCCACAGAAATATAGATGTGCCAGTCATCGATGCTGGTGTCTTCAATCAGCCCGGTCACCGCATAGGTGGCATTGTTGGCGATAGCATTGGCCGTCCAGGTGTAGCCGTTGGGGTCGCCGTCCAGTACACCGCGTGTCCCGGTTGCCCCGGAGGCACCCGGCTGGTTCACCGGCACCACATTATTGTTCAGCGCCTCTTCCAGGATCGGAATAACGGCTCTGGTGACCTGGTCTGTCGAGCCCCCGGCCCCCCAGGGGATGATGACGTTGATGGTGTTTGAGGGTTCCCATTCGGCAATGGCTTGCCCGGAACCCATTGCAGCAACAGCCGCCATGGCCGTGAGACTTTTCTTTATAAATGTCATTGTCGTCTCCATTCTTGTTTTCGGGCTACTCATATCGTAGCCTCATTTCGGTTGCTCAGTAGGAAACGGGTTCCCAATGAGCGCCTCTTGCGGGTTGATGTTGGCGCCAACTCCAAATGAGCGACGCCGCGTTATCTCAGGGCGGCCCTACACCACCTTGAGATAGCGCTCCTTGCACACCGTCAGTACTTCTTCTGCTGGCTTCTGCCACCAGTTCTCTGCGGAGAATATTTCCACTTCATGGAAACCTGTGTAGCCCTCGGCTTCTACCCAGCCCCGTATCTGTGGAATATCGATGACACCGTCTCCCATCATGCCGCGATCCAGCAGCATGTCCTGCGTGGGTACCAGCCAGTCACAGATGTGGAAGCCCAGCAGCCGCGCCTTTCCGGCACGCTGTATCTGGTGCCTGAGGTCCGGGTCCCACCACACGTGGTAGACATCCAGTGCGATGCCGATGCCCTCACCTACCTCATCACAGAGGTCATTGGCCTGCGCCATGGTGTTCACGCAGGCCCGGTCGGCGGCATACATTGGGTGCAGCGGCTCAATGGCCAGCGGCACCTGCAATGAACGGGCGTACTCGATGATGCTGTGCAGCCCATCCAGCACCATCTGGCGCGCCCCGGCGATGTCCTTTGAGCCTTCCGGCATGCCACCGACCACCAGCACCAGGCACTGGGCCTTGATGGCCGCGGCCTCCTCGATGGCGCGTCGATTGTCCTCGATGGCTTCCTGCCGGCCCTGCGCGGTTGCGGCCGGGAACATGCCACCACGACACAGCCCGGTGACGGTCATCCGGTACTCGTCCAGCAGCTTCGCCGCCCGGTCCACGCCACACTGGGCCAGCTTGTCGCGCCAGATAGAGATGCCCTGAATGCCCATCTCGGCATAGAGGCGGATCTCCTCCTCCAGCGTGAGCTGAATCTTGGTGGTGGCGTCGTTGATGGACAGCCGTTGAAAATCGGTCAATGGTTGTGCCTTCATTGTGCGACCCCCCTCACTGCCATCACCTGCTGCATCCGCTGCACTGCCATATCCGGGCTCTGCAGCAAGCCGGCCTGATCCGCGAGCCGGAACAGCTCGGCCAGATGCAGGGTCGAACGGGTGCTTTCCTGGCCGGCGACCATGGTGAAGTGGTCCTGATGGCCGTTCAGGTAGGCCATGAACACCACGCCCGTCTTGTAGAACCGGGTCGGTGCCTTGAAGATGTGCCGTGCCAGCGGCACGGTGGGGGCAAAGATGTCCTGATAGGCCGTGTTGTCACCCGCATCAAGCGCGTTCAGGGCCGCGCTCGCCGCCGGTGCGATGGCATCGAATATGCCCAGCAGGGCATGGCTGAAGCCCTCGTCATCACCGGCAATCAGCTCCGGGTAGTTGAAGTCATCACCGGTGTACATCTTGATGCTCGCCGGCAGTCGACGGCGCATGGCGATTTCCTTCTCCGCACTCAGCAGAGAGATCTTGATGCCGTCGACCTTGGCCGCATTGTCATTGATGATGCCGAGGCAGACATCCATCGCCGCGTCCGGGTCATCATGGCCCCAGTAGCCTTGCAACGCCGGGTCAAACATGTCCCCCAGCCAGTGCAGGATGACCGGCTCACGGGCCTGACCCAGAATATGGTTGTAGACCCGGACATAGTCATCGGGTGATCTGGCCCGGGCCGCCAGGGCGCGGCTGGCCATCAGAATCAGCCGGCTGCCGAGTTTTTCAATGGCCGCCATCTGCGTCTCGTAGGCCTGAATCACATCGTCTATGGAGTGGCAGTCTTCCGGCGCCACATGATCGGTGCCACAGCCGGATGCCATCACGGCGCCGGGAAAATCCCGTGCCGCCGCCAGCGACCGCTCAATCAGTTCCAGGCTGGTGGGCCAGTCCAGCCCCATGCCGCGCTGGGCGGTGTCCATGGCCTCGGCAACACCGAAGCCATGACGCCACAGGTGACGTCGATACTCGATGGTGCGCTCCCAGTCGACCGCCGTGCTCAGCCAGGGGTCGTTGTCCGCCAGCGGATCCGCCACTACGTGCGCGGCGGCATAGGCGATGCGCGAGCGGTCACCACGCGGTGTGGCGTCATAACTCAACGGCGCGCCCGGGGTATAGGGGGCCAACCTGCCCCGGCTGTCGGGAAGTATGAGCTGGCTCATCTCACACCCCCAGCGCCGGCACGTCGAGCCAGCGCCGTTCGTCGGAACTTTTCAGCGCCAGTTCGGCAAACTGAACCCCTTTGGCGGCGTCTCGCAGCGTCCAGGTATAGGGCGCGTCCTCAACCACATGGCGAATGAACAATTCCCACTGGTGTTTGAACGCATTCTCACGTGGTCCTCGTTCCGGCACCTTCTGCCAGTCGCTGAAGAAGTCCATGGTCTGTTCCTGGTCCGGGTTCCAGACTGGCTTCGGCGTGGCCTCGCGTGACTGGATATGACATTCGGTCAGGCCGGCCACCGCAGAGCCGTGCGTGCCGTCGACATGAAAGGTGACCAGGTCATCCCGGCGTACCCGGGTATCCCAACTGGACTTGATATGCACCACGGCTCCGTTGTCGAGCTCGACCGTGGCATAACAGGCGTCGTCCGCCGTGGCCTTGTATTTGTTGCCCTGTTCATCCCAGCGTTCGGGGATATGGGTCTTGGCGAGACAGGTCAGAGCCGTCGGCTCACCGAACAGGTTGTCGATGACATAGCGCCAGTGGCACATCATGTCCAGAATCATGCCGCCGCCGTCTTCCTTGCGGTAGTTCCAGGAGGGGCGCTGGGCCGGCACCCAGTCGCCTTCGAATACCCAGTAGCCGAAATCGATGTTCACACTGAGAATGCGTCCGAAGAAATTGGCATCGTTCAGTTCCTGCAGGCGCAGCAGGCCCGGCAGCCAGAGCTTGTCCTGCACGGCGCCATTCTTGACCCCGGCCTGCTCGGCCGTCTCGGCGATGTTCAGGGCATCTTGCAGGTTCTCCGCAATGGGCTTTTCGCAATAGACATGCTTGCCGGCGGCAATGGCCTTTTTCAGCAGGCCGCACCGCAGCTGAGTCGAGGCGGCATCGAAGAAGATGCGGTCATCCGGGTTTTTCAGAGCACCGTCGAGATCGGTGGTCCAGCGCTCCACCTTGTGCTTGCGCGCCAGGCGTTCAATCTTGTCTGCGTTTCTGCCGACCAGAATGGGGTCCGGCATCACCCGGTCACCGTTGGACAGCGTCACGCCGCCCTGATCACGAATGGCCAGAATAGACCGGATCAGGTGCTGGTTCATGCCCATGCGGCCAGTAACGCCGTTCATGATGATGCCTAGTGTTTGCGTTGCCATGTTGCTTCCTCTTTCTTGTCGGTACTAGTCAGGTCAGGGGGCGCAGGCTGCACCGGTCCAGGGCAACCCCCGAGGCGAACCCGGGCTTGTCGAGAGAACTCAGGTCCAGTGTTCCGCCTTCAATGCGCAGAAAAAGTCCATGTTCATCACGTCGATACAGGCCAGGGTGCTGGCGGGCAAATGCATCCATCTCCTGCGCACCGGCACCTTGCATCCCCTGCACGAAGTGGTGGCCATTGCGCTCCACATGAGTCAGGCCCAGCAGGGAGGCCAGGGCCAGGTCCTGCTGCACGCCCAGGCCCGCCTGGGTGGTCAGATCTTCCGCTGACATGAAATAGTCGCCACCTCGCCAGTGCAGCGTGCGGGCCTTGTTGAGCAATGAGCGATATAGCCCCTTGCAGGCCTTGGAAGAAACGCCCAGATAGCCGCAGTCCCTGCCGCGCAGGAAGCTGTCCAGATCGGCATCGCTTTCATCAATCAGCAGGGGTACTCGCTGGGCCAGCGCGCCCAGCGGCTGTTGCAGGGCGCGGTCGCGGTGGATCGGCTGTTCAATGAACAGAATGGCTTCCCGCAGGCGCGCCAGTTCCGGGCGGCGGTCGAGTTCATCCAGCAGGCGCGTGAATTCTTCCGGCGAGCTGTACTGCTCATTGCCATCCAGGGTGATGCGGTAGCCCGGCATCATTTGCAATACATCGGCAATGGCAACGAGTCGCCTGATGTCGGCGTCCATGTCACCGCTGACCTTGATCTTGAAATATTGCGGCGCATAGGTCCGTATGACCTGGTCCAGGCTCTCGGGCAGGCCATCATTGAGCGGCTGTTCCAGATCCTGCTCGGTCAACGGGTCGAGCAGACCCACAGTGTGTCGAAACGAGATGCTGGCCTGCGGCTGCAGCTGCGCCAGAAAGTGCGCCATGTCCAGGCCATCCAGGTCGGGTGGCAGGTGGTCCGCAGTCAGACCCATGGCATTGCTGCGCACCACATCATGGAACGACAGGGTCTGCAGCTGACCCAGTGCGTCCAGCATGGCCTTGGCCATCAGGGCCGGACCAAAGCCCCGCACCAGGCCGTTCTCATCCGGCAGCGCCCCGGCCTGTCTGGCATCCAGTTGCCAGGCGTGCTCGACAGCGGTCAGCGCCGGCTGGTCAAGCGACAGCTTCACAGCGCTGGTCACCGAACGGCGCAGTTGGTCCACGGTATCGTCAGGCGAGAGCTCCGGCCGCTTGTCGAACCACTTGGGCACCATCAGCTCGGCGCTCTGGCCCACAGCTTCGCGTCCTGTTGCCTGGTCACGAACCTGCACCGACATGAACGCCTGTGGCGCCGCGCGCAGCGTCATGACACCGAAACGGAACGGCATCCGGAAGGGGGTATCGCGCTCGAACGCCTGTGCGGCAACGATCTGGAGTTTGTGCGCACTCATTCCAGACCCTCCAGAATGCCCTGCAGATAGCCGATGGCGCGCGCTGCCGTGGCGGCACCGTCCGGCGCATAGACAAAGGGCTCAACCGATACCGGCTGTGACCAGCCGTACTGCAACAGAGCACCGAGGATGGGCCGAAAACGGTCGTCACCCTGCCCTGGAGCACGCCGATTGCGGTCGTTGATCTGAATATGGCCCAGTAGGCCGGTCGGCAGCCACTGCTGCAACACCTCGGCAACCGAGAGCTCTTCGGTCTGGGCAGCGGCCGAGGTATCCAGCATTGTCTTCAGGCCAGGCTGATTGATCGACCGGACCAGTTCCGCGCCTTCCGCCACCGTATTAATGTAGTTGGTTTCTTTGCGGGAGAGCGGCTCGACACAATAGATCAGCCCGGCCTTTGCGGCCAGATTGCCGGCAACAGCGAAGTATTCTTCCGCCCGTGCACGGTCAGCCTCCGGGTCATCCCCGAGCAGCCGCTGACGCGGCGAACCATGTACCAGTACGTCCCCGCCCAGGGCGGCGCACATGTCTGCCAGACGAGCGGCCATGTCCAGTGTCCGGCTGCGCACACCGGGATCAGGGTCAACGATGGACAGGCCCTCCGGTGCAAGCAGCAACCAGTGCAGGCCGGTAATTCGCAGTCCCTGATCACTGGCCATCTGCCGGTAGTTCGCCAGATCCTTTTCCGTCAGCACCGAGGGGTCCGCTGCCAGGGTATAGGGCGCCACCTCCAGGCCGTCGTATCCGAGGCTGGCGCAGTAGGCACATTGTTCCTCGAAGGTCAGGTGTGACAGGACCTCGTTACACAACGATATCTTCATAACCGGGCTCTGCATTGTTTTTATATTAATAACTGTCTAGTTACTTGCAGACTAGCAACGTATTCCGCGCCTGGTCAACTGGTATTCAGAGTCGGCATGGTCAGAATCAGAATTGGAGAGAATGCAAAGAATTGCATCTTATGCGGGAAAATAAACGTAAATACAGATTTTCTCCAGCAAAATCAGGTTGTTGTCGGAACCGCAGGGAGGGCGCTCGCCGGGTCGCCCGGAGGCTTCCAATTACAAGCATTTATAACCATATGGTTACTTATAACAAAACAGTCCTTCTGACGACTGATCGAAGCAGGCTGTGGAAGCGGGCAGCGGAGTGGGCAGGAATGATCGCACGCCGAATCTTATCCAGCCGCAAGCAAGGCACACAGTCAGGGCGGCCGGAACGGACAGGCTCAGGGCAGTTCAGCAAAGCTTTTCGAGGGGGTCTCGACGTGCAAGAGGGTGGAAGCAGCGTTCAGCCTGTCAGCAGCCGCAACACATCCTCACCCTTGGCATTGGCCTGGCTTTGCATCAGCACCCGCGCGCGGTCGCGCACATCGGTCTGGGCCAGCTCGGAGGCGAGTTCGGCAAAGTCCTTGTCGGCGATGCGGCTTCTGGTCTGGGCAGCATCAATCCGGCTCTGCGCCAGCGCATCGGCCTGGCTGAGCAACCGGTTGGCAGAGGCGCCATCGGCAACCTGACTTTCAGCAAGCAGGGACAGGGCTTCATCCAGCGTGCCCAGGGTGTCCGCAGTGGGGCTGGCAAGGGACAGCTCGGTGAAGCCGGAGGCTTCGAGCCTGGCCGGCAGGTCATTGTCCGCCAGTTCGGTAATCTGACCAGCGTCGGGGCCGGTCTGCAGGGGCACGGTGCCGCCAGCGAACAAGGGGCGTCCGTTGAACTGTGCATCGTCCAGAGTCTGGCCAACGGTATCGCGCAACGCCATGAATTCACGATTCAGGGCCTCGCGATCCTGCGCGCTGTAAATGCCGTTACCGGCCTGCACACTGATTTCCCGCATGCGCTGCACCTGCTCGGTAACGGTGGAAGCCAGCCCCGACCGGGTCTGCAGCAGGCTGAGCCCATCACCAATGTTGCGCTCGGCAACCGAGGTCCCTTCAACACGAGTGGTCAGGCGACTGGTAATGGCCAGCCCGGCCGCATCATCCGCCGCACTGTTGATGCGCTGGCCGGAGCTGCCCTGCCGGACCAGATCAGTAAAGTTACTGCCGGTACTGGACCCGATGGTGACGGGAGATTGGATATTCATGAGCGCTTCGGACTCCGGGAGAGCTAAACCGGTTAAATTATAGTCAGTCCGCCCTGATTACACCAGCTCCAAATCTCCAGCCCCCAGTCTGGCTATTGGTCTGTTACTGGTATACATTTGCCTCTCAATATAACAGGCGTGGAGTGGCCCGTTGACCGCGCAGACACTGAGTGCATTTATTACCAACAAACTGACCTCAACACCCTCTGAGCAACCGCTTTATCACCAGCTTGTGGTTGCTTTTCAAGAGAGTGTGGCAGAGGGCGTCTTGCCGCGCGGCAGCTTCCTGCCCAGTGAGCGAGACTTGTCCAGGGACCTTTCGGTGTCGCGCGTAACATTGCGTCGGGCTATCGATGAACTGGTCAGCGAGGGCCTTCTGGTTCGGCGCCATGGCTCAAAAACCATGGTGGCCCCGCGCTATGAGAAGTCCATATCCAACCTCACCGGATTTTCGGAAGACACCAGGGCTCGGGGCCAGGAACCAGGCGCCATTTGGCTGTCAAAAAAAATCGTGACGCCATCCTCCTCGGAAGCCATGGCCCTGAACCTTACCCTCAGCGAGCATGTAGTCCGAATGGAGCGCCTGCGCACAGCCGACGGCAAGCCGCTGGCCATCGAAAGAGCAGCCGTACCACAGGCCATATTGCCCTCGCCCGACCTGGTCAAGGACTCGCTCTATGACGCACTGGATGCCCTGGGTATGCACCCGCTGAAGGGATTGCAGCGCTTGCGCGCCAGCATAATGGGCAAGGAGGACGCCCAACTCCTGGGCTGTGAACCCGGGACCCCGCTGCTGATCATGGAGCGTTGCTGCTTCCTTCAGGACGGGCGTGCCGTTGAATTCACCCAGACCCGCTACAACGGCGACAGTTACGAGTTTCTGACCCAACTCCAGAGATAGACCAGTAAGATACCAGTTGACCACTTTAAATTTACTGGTATTGTAGTGGTATTCTCAATGGTTGGGATTTTCTCGTGCTTGAGCATTTGCGCCATCAACTGATCGTTTCCTGTCAGCCTGTCCAGAACGGACCACTCGACCACCCCGAGGTAGTCGCTGCACTTTCTCTTGCCGCCTTGGCCGGCGGCGCCAGAGCCCTGCGCATCGAGGGTCTGGACAACCTGGCTGCGGTGCGGGCCGTAACCGATGTCCCCATCATCGGTCTGATAAAACATGACCTGGATGACTTTCCTGTTCGCATTACGCCCTTCGAGGAAGACGTTGACGCCCTGGTTGCGGCCGGGGCGGATATCGTCGCCTTTGATGCAACGGATCGGCCCCGACCTGTACCTGTGAGCGCGCTGCTGGCGCGCGTTCGGAGGCACGGCAAACTGGCCATGGCAGACTGTTCCAACCCTGCCGATGGTCTGGCAGCAGCCGCTCTGGGCTGCGATATCGTGGGCACAACCCTGTCCGGGTACACGGGGAACAGCGTTGCTGAAGGGCCGGACCTGGATCTGCTGCGCGAACTGCGCAACTGCGGTCGGTTCCTGATTGCCGAAGGGCGCTACCACAGTCCTGCCCAAGCGGCCCAGGCCATAGCTGCCGGTGCACAGGCAGTCGTCGTCGGCTCTGCCATTACACGCCCTGAACACATCACCCGATGGTTTGCTGACCAAATAGCAGACGCCCGATTCTCCGGGGGTAAAGCCTTGTGACCGATACCTGTTTGGCCATTGATATTGGCGGTACCAAGATACTTGTCGCACTGGTTCAAGGCAGCACAGTGCTGGCGCGGCAAGTCATGTCCACTGAGCCCAGTGCCGATCCGCAGAGCTGGATAGAGCATGCGTACAGTCTGTCCAGACCCTGGGCCGGGCAGTACCAGCGTGTGGCCGCAGCCGTTACAGGCATTGTGACTGCCGGCAAGTGGACCACCCTGAACCCCAGAACTCTTGCCATAAAGAACGACTTCCCTCTCCAGCAAGCTCTGCACCAGCGTTTGCAGTGTCCGGCGCTGGCGCTGAACGATGCGCAGGCCGCAGCCTGGGCTGAATACCGGTTCGGCGCAGGTCAGCACAGAGACCTCGTGTTTATCACGGTGTCTACCGGTGTGGGCGGCGGCATGGTTCTGAATGGCAGCTTGCGTCAGGGGCAAACGGGTATTGCCGGTCATTTTGGCCAGTGGAGGGACATGGCCGGTACACGTTTTGAAGACAGCGTATCGGGGCGTTGGTTTGCACAGGCAGCAGCCGCGGCAACAGGGCGAGAGCATGACGCCAGGTCTGTATTCACAGCGGCGGCCGCTGGCGCCGCCTGGGCAGAGTCACTGATCGACACCTCCGCACGTCGCGTGGCGATGCTGTGCGGCAACATCCAGCATGCATTTGACCCTGATCTGATTTTGCTTGGCGGTGGCATAGGCCTGGCACCCGGCTTTCTTGACCGGGTGCGCGCGCATGCTGACGCCCCAAGGTTTGCGCCATCCCTTGCGAGGGCGCAATTGGGTGATGAAGCCGGTGTGCTTGGTGCCGCCGACTGGTCATCTGTAGACCAATGACAACACAAAGAGAGGCTCTATCATGAACGGGACACAACGTTTCAGAAAACTGGCTGCCGGCGTCGCAATAGCGACTGCGCTGGCAGGATATGCGCACGCGGAAGTAACGGTACTGGGGTGGCCCGGCGGTCCTGAAGAGACTGCACTGCGAGCGGCTGCTCAGGCCTACAATGCCCTGCCGGACACGGCCGCTGACGAGCAGGTAAGCCTGC
Organism: Natronospirillum operosum; assembly: GCF_004768465.1. GTDB lineage: Bacteria > Pseudomonadota > Gammaproteobacteria > Pseudomonadales > Natronospirillaceae > Natronospirillum > Natronospirillum operosum. The sequence goes on along the minus strand of NZ_SRMF01000003.1, from coordinate 464,750 downwards.
TGTTCTTCAACCGCGATGGATTCTTCGACAAACTGCAAGCCGATATGGCCGCTGGCACGGATGCCTTCGACGCCAACCTGTTGGCTACCTACTCCATTGGGCGCTATGCACCCTTCATGGAACCCATCGAACTCGACCCGGGCGCAGCTGATGTGTTTGGTGACACTGTACTGGAGACCATGCAGTTTGAAGGTGAGCAGTATGGTGTGCCACTGGACCTGTCGGCTCACTTTATGTACTACCGCACGGATCTGATTGATGCCTTGCTGGAAGACGAGTCAGCACACGCTCGTTACAGTGCAATCGCTGAAGAGTATCTGGGCCAGGCCATGGCCCCGAAGCACCCCGACGACTGGACCTGGGACGACTATGTGGTCACTTCCCTGTATTTTACTCAGGCGGTCAATCGAGACAGTCCGGTCCGGTATGGCACGGTGCTGCAGATGCAGAACCTTCTGTTCAACATGATGGTATTTCATTCCTACCCGCGCGCGTATGGTGCCGACTGGATGGATGCCGATGGCACCATCACCGTTGACAGTGACGCTTATCGGCTGCCGCTGGAACGCTACAAGATGCTGCTGGACGCAGGTGCCACGCCGCGTGACAGTCTTTCCTATGAGTTTCCGGAAGCGAACGCTGCCTACAACTCAGGTCAGGTGGCCGTCATGTTGCAGTGGAATGGCGCCGCTGGCGAATTGATGGACCCCGACAATGCCATGCACGCTGAAAATGTAGCCGTGGTCGCTCCGCCCGCAGGTCCCGAAGGCCGCTTTACCCACATCCATGGTCTCGGCCTGGGTCTGAATGAAAATGCTCGCAATCCGGAGGGTGCACGCAAGTTTCTGGAGTGGCTGTCAACTGAAGATGCCGCCGTGATCTATGCACGCAACAGCGGCGCCCCCGGACTGACCGGGAATGCCTTGGCGCGGGTGGCAGATGATCGTCCAGATCTGGTCCAACTGGGTGAGTTTGCTTCCAGTTACGGCTTCGTGATGAACGGCGGCACATCGGCCAGCGCACTCTCGGTATATGAAGCGCAGGCACAGGCATTCACCGGCTACTGGGCGGGCACCCAGACACTGGATGAAGCACTGAGAAACGTTGAAAGGGCCATGGCCGATCTACTCGAATAAGTTCTGGTCCAACCCGTGCAGATGCCGCAAGGCATCTGCATTGATTCCTTCCAACTGTCAGCAGGAAGTCAGTCAGTGAATACTCGCATAGGTTCACAATACGAGAACCCGATACTGGCAGCACCCATGATAGTGTTTCTGCTATTGCTGCTGGGGTTTCCCAGTCTACTGAACATTATCTACAGCTTTTCAGCCGTCGGGTTCTCCAACATACGGACGCCTGAATTTCAGGGTTTGCAGAATTACCAGGCTGTATTCAATGACCCGATGTTCTGGCAGGCCACCCGATTTTCTCTCAAGTTCGCCACCCTGACTGCGTTGGCGGAATGCGGACTCGGCCTGTTTCTGGCGATATTCCTGTCGCCCCTGTTGCGACAACGCCCATGGCTGCTGGCAATACTGATGATGCCAATGATGGTGGCGCCGGCGATGATGGGCCTGATGTACCGGCTGGTACTGCACGAGTTTGTCGGTCCGCTGCCACACTATCTTTTCAAGTGGTTCGGTGACAGCCCCGCATTCCTCAGTGCCAGCAATGTCTTCACGACGGTTTTTGTCATTGAGACTCTGCAGTGGACCCCCTTTGTTCTGCTCCTTTGCTATATGGCCTACAACGCCATCAACCCGGAGATAAAGGAAGCTGCCACCGTCGACGGCGCCAGGCCACACCAGCTGTTGTGGTACATCGAGCTGCCCCTGATATTGCCCACTGTCGCGGTCGCGTTTTTTATCCGTTTCATAGACGGGTTTCGAATTTTCGACAACATCTTTGTACTCACTGGCGCCGGTGCCGGCGGCTCCACAACATCGTTGTCCATCTACATCTATCAGACCTTTTTCCGAGCCGGCGACATCGGCAAGGCACTGGCAGCGTCAGTAGTGCTGTTCGTGGTGTCCTTTCTGGTTCTATTCATCGCTATTCGAGTATTACGCCGAGGTAAGCGCTAATGGCCTTGTTGATGCATTCTCTGCGCTGGCTGGTCTTCCTGCTGGCTGCTTTCATACTCAACTTTCCGATTATCAGCACTGTGGTCACGTCGCTGAAATCCCGGGCGGAGGTCAATGCCAATGCAGGGCTGTCGATACAGCAACCCACGCTGGACAATTTTATTCAGGTGCTGACTGTCACCGACCGACTGAATATCTACGGCTACCTGCAGAACAGTCTGGTGGCCGCGATGATAGGTACAATTCTGCCGATCATTATCTGTTTTCCGATAGCCTACGCCATTGCGCGACGCAATTACGGGTCAAACATCCTGTTTCCGCTGGTCATCAACCTGCGCGCCCTGCCACTGATCATTTTTTCCATTCCCCTGTATCTGATGTATCAGTTCATGGGGCTGCTGGACACCAGGCTGGGCCTGGGCCTCATCCTGGCGGTGATCAACCTGCCGCTGACACTGTTGATTCTGGTCAATGGCATCCATGATGTACCCGAGGAACTGGACGAGGCGGCCAAAATAGAGGGCGCTTCTTTGTGGATCATACTGTCGAGAGTTGTACTGCCGGTATGCCGCCCAGCCGTTGTCGTCACCTTTATATTCGGTTTCATTACCGCCTGGAACGAATTCCTGTTCGGGCTGATGCTGACCACCCGGGATGCCGTACCCATGACGGTAGGCGCCTCGTTCTTCTTCTCGTCCGGGGGCGGCGGCATACAATGGGGTATGGCAGCAGCCATCATCATCATTGCCGCATTGCCCCCCACGCTGCTGGGTCTGGTGATGTATCGACAGATCAGCCGTTCAATGCTCGGCGGCGCGGTGAAGGGCTAGTGTCCTGTCTGGTTAATTCGACACTGCTCTGAGCCACTGAGCGCTCTGAGAGCAAGGCGCGATGTTGAAGGTCTGGTGGCTCCAAATCGAAACATCGCAACGCCGCTATCAGAGCGCTTCAGGGGCTCCCGGAGGTCGTGCCTCTGCGGCCCCTGGCCTGTGTTGACATCCCTTGAAGTGGGCCCACCACGCCGGCGAGATGTCGCCTTGGCCAGAGACCGCAGACCGCACGCAGAGAGTCGCCGAATTAACCAGACAGGACACTAGACTTTGCACCTTGCCAGTTGTTCAGGCAACGGAGTAAAACCATGCCCGGGCGCCAGTGGTGCGTCAATCCGCGCCCGGCCTGACAGGGTGATACTCGGGCTGGCCAGATCATTGGCATACAGCCTGTCGCTGGGGAAAATGTCGGCCGGGTACGACATCTCTCGGCTCGCAGCCAGCGCCAGGGCGGTACCCTGGCCGACAGCGGATTCCAGCATGCCGCCGACCCAGCAGGGTATATTGGCGGCCTGTGCCAGTTCATATATGGCGAGGGCATTGGTCAGCCCGCCCACTCTGCCTGGCTTCAGATTGAACCAGCCGCAGGCACCCAGTGCTATGGCCTGGCTGGCACTGCGCGGGCTGACCAGGCTCTCATCGAGACAAAGGGGTGTGGTCAGCCGCTCCTGCAGGCGGGCGTGGTCGACCAGATCATCGAATGCCAGCGGCTGTTCGATCATGGCCAGATTCAGGCTGTCCAGTTGCTGAAACAGAGGCAGATCAGCCAGTGTGAACCCGCTGTTGCAGTCCACATGGAAGATCAGGTCCGGGAAGGTTTCGCGCACCTTGAGCAAACGCTCTATACCCGAGTCTCGACGAAACTTGAGTTTGACGCGTTCGAACCCGGCCTGCACGGCACTATCTACCGCAGCCAACAGGGCATTGGTATCGGCCAGCACCGGGATATCGGCGCCGACCGCGACCGACTGTTCGCGCCCGCCGAGCCACTGCCACAAGGGTTGCCCGACCTGCTTTGCAGCCAGGTCCCACCAGGCATTGTCCAGCGCGGCCTTGGCGAAATAGTTGCCCTTGAAGTGCTGCAGACGGGCCTGCAGGTCATTCCCGCTGGTGATGTCCTCGCCCGTCAGCGCTGGAGCCAACTGAGCCCGAAGCAGGCCGGCGGCGCCTTCGGCCCATTCCGGCGAAAACTCCGGCCGTTCATAGGGCGCGCTCTCGCCCCATCCCACGAGGCCCTGCGACTGCATCCGCACCATGACGCTGTCGATGGCGGTCTGGGTGCCAAAGGCGGTCACCCACGGCGCTACCATGGGCATGCGCAGGTGGTACACATCAATTTGATCGATAATCACGCTCAGACTCCCTGGTTACGGTGGTGATTCAGAGCACCTGATAGCGAATATTCAGTGTGTCGGCCCCGTCCAGACTGTTGATGCGGCTGCCCGATACACGGGTGTAGGGTTCATCAAACACCTGCCCCACGCATCGGGTGCCGATATAGACCGGGGCGTTGGCATAGATGGCCGCGCCGTCCATCGCTTGTGTCAGCAGGCTGGCATCACAGGTCTGAATGCAACTGACACTGTCGCCTGCGGCAGTCAGGAACACGGCATCTTCATGGCCGTATCGAACGGGCGTACCCGCAGCCACCCTGATGGTGCGCAGCGAGGGCGGCGTCTGCATCTTGCGCAATACAATCTGGGCCACCAGTTCAGCCAGCCCGAGGGTGGGCCAGATGGCGTTGTGAGTCACCGCCACCTGCAGCCCGCCCGGGGCAGAAGCCAGCGCCTGCCCCAGATCACGGCGCTGCTCCACGCGCGCGCAGTTGCCGATGAACAGCTCGCCCCGGGCGTCAACGGCGATAAAGCCGGCATCGGCCATGGGATTGCTGCGGGTGAATGTCTTCACCGCCAGCTCGGCGCTCTGGCCCTCACTCAGCAGGCGCAATACCTGGGCATTCGCCGGATCACCTTCACCGCGTGCGGTATTGGGAAAGCGATGTCCGGTCACCAGGCAGCCGTGCGCGTTCGCGGACACGAACTGTGCCAACGGCTCCGGTCGGTCCGGGCCGCTGGACATCAGGGCCGCCCGGTCAGCCTGCAGGCCTGCCGGATCGCCCTGTGCCACATGCAGCAGGGAGACTGAACCCTGTCGCTGCACTCCGTGACGGTGCACCCGCCCGGTCACGGCCGATACGGCGGCAAAGCTCACGAAACCACCCAGTGCGCCCTCGCCGATGGTCTCCGCTGCGGCCAGGCCTTCCAGAATGGCAGCCCCGGCGTCCGGCCCGACGGCGGCGATGCCGATGGTCATGAGCCGACCACTTCGTGCAGAGGGTCCCCTTCTGCAACCCAGTGGTCGGGCTGCAACTGACGCATCGGCCAGGCCGGTGGCTGCCAGTCGGCATCATGGATGGGGCTGGGTATATCACTGGTATCCTGCACGCGTTGCGGGCGCCGCGTCGGGTCAGCAACCGGAACCGCCTGCAGCAGGGAGCGGGTATAACGATGACTCGGCGAGCGCAGCACAGACTGCGTGCTGCCGAGCTCAACCAGGCGACCCAGATACATCACGGCAACGCGATGACTGATCTGCTCCACCACTGCCAGGTCATGGGTAATGAACAGATAGGAGATGCCGGTTTTCTGCTGAATGTCCTTCAGCAGATCCAGTATCACCGCCTGCACCGTCACATCCAGCGCCGATACCGCCTCGTCGGCAATGATCAGTTCCGGCTCCACGGCCAGCGCCCTGGCGATGCAGATTCTCTGCCTTTGCCCGCCCGAGAACTCGTGCGGATGGCGCCGTGCCCAGGCCGGATCCAGACCGACCAGTTCGAACAGTTCCTGCACCCGCCGGGCAACAGCCTTGCCGCGCGCCAGACCGTGCAGAACAATGGGTTCCGCCACCTGATCACCGACTCGCATGCGCGGGTCCAGCGTCGCGTACGGGTCCTGAAAGATCATCTGGGCCACCCGCCGATGCTTCAGCATCAGACGCGCGTTCAGGCCGGTGATGTCCCTGCCCTTGAGGCGGACCGTGCCGCCGTCCGGCTTGATCAGGCTGAGAATTGCCCTGGCCAGGGTGGACTTGCCACTGCCGCTTTCCCCCACCAGCGCCAGGGTTTCTCCGCGCCCCAACCTGAAGCTGACATCCTCCACCGCATGCACGCGCCGCCTTGCCTTGCGCCCCCAGCCGGCGCGCTGATCAAACCGGACCTGCAGATGCTCTACCTCAAGCAGTGGGGCGTCCTTCTGCGGTGAGGTCTCCGGACGGGCGCTGTTCGGCACCACGCCGGACCCAAGCCGGGGTACCGACGCCAGCAATCTTTTCGTGTAGGCATTCTCGGGGTGAGCAAATATCTGTTCGACCGTTCCGGTTTCCACGTGGTCGCCTGCATTCATGACCACGACCTTGTCCGCCGTTTCTGCCACCACACCCATGTCGTGGGTGATCAGCAGAATGCCCATATCCAGATCCGCCCGCAGTTGCTCCAGCAACCCCAGAATCTGTGATTGAACCGTCACATCCAGAGCCGTGGTGGGCTCATCCGCAATCAGCAGTTCCGGCCCGCAGGTCAGCGCCTGGGCGATCATCACACGCTGGCGCATGCCACCGGACAGTTCATGCGGATACTGTTTGATCCGTTTGGAGGCAGCAGGAATTCTCACCTGATCCAGAATATCGAGCACCTTGCGGGTGGCGTCCTTGCGGTTGAGGCCTTCATGCCATTCCAGTGCCTCGACCATTTGCCGGCCGATGGTCAGCACCGGGTTGAGCGAGGTCATGGGCTCCTGAAAAATCATGCTGATGCGCTTGCCACGAATGCCCTGCCAGTCACGATAGCTCTGACCCAGCAGATCCCGGTCGTGAAACCTGAGGCAATCGGCGCTTGCACGCGCCTGTTGCGGCAACAGCCCCAGCAGCGCCAGTGAAGTCAAGCTCTTACCGGAGCCGGACTCACCCACTATGCTGACGATCTCCTTGCGGTCGATGGTGAAGGACAGATCCCTGACCACGTTGTTTGCCGTGTGCTCTGTGGGAAACCCGATATGCAGACCGGAACAGCTGATCATCGGCGCCTTGATCCCGGATGTTGAGAACTGATGTTTCATGGGCACCTCATTTGTTTTGTTTGGGGTCAAGCATCTGGCGGACACCGTCCCCCAGCAGATTGAAGCCCAGCACAACCAGGGTGATGGCCAGCCCGGGAAAGAGCAGCAACCAGGGCGCGGTGCTGAAATAGTCACGCGCACCGGCCAGCACAGCCCCCCACTCCGAAGACGGTGGCTGTGCCCCCAGACCGAGGAAGCTCAGACCGGAAGCGGCCAGGATGGCGGTGGATATGCCGATGGTGCCGACCACAATCAGCGACGGCGTAATATTGGGTATCAGGTGGCGCAGAATGATACGAACATGCCCGGCCCCCATGGCCCGGCATGATTCTATATAGGGCTTGTTGCGCTCTACCAAAACCAGGCTGTAGGTCATGCGCCCGTATACCGGGATACCTGCAATGCCGACCGCAATGGTGGCATTGATCAGGCTGGGCCCCAGAATGGCCACACAGGCGAGTGCGATCAGAATCTCGGTGAACGAGAACAGGACATCCAGCATGCGCATGAAGAGCTTTTCTATCCAGCCGCCGAGGTAGGCCGCCAGCAGCCCAAAAGTCAGCCCGAAGCCCAGCGAGATGGACACCGCCAGCAAGCCAACCAGCAGCGTTTCGCGCGCGCCCCAGATGATGCGGCTGACCATGTCCCGCCCGAACTCATCGGTGCCGAACCAGTAGCCCGGTTGCGGTGCCGACAGCACCGGACCGACTGCAAAGGCCTCCGGGTCATAGGGCGCCAGATACGGAGCAAAGAGCGCGGCGGCGAGTGCCGCCAGTATCAGCAGCGCGCCCAGAAAGACGGTGGGCTTTCGATAGATGGCAACCAGAACAGAACGCCCCAGGGTGCCGGGGGATGATTTCAGGGTCGAAGTCAGGGGAAAATGCGTCATCAACTGTCGCCTCCCTGCCTGATGCGCGGATCAAGGGCGGCATAGATGACATCGAGCAGCAGCGAAATGCAGACAACGACAACCGAGAAAACCAGAATGAAGCCCTGAATCAGCGGGTAGTCGCGCCGCAGTATGGCGTCGACGGCCAGGGTACCCATGCCGTTCCAACTGAAAATGTACTCCACCACGATGGCACCACCCATCATGTAGGCAAACTGCACCCCCATGGCCGAGACCACAGGCACCAGGCCAGCCCGCAGGGCATGCCGGCTCAGCACCGTGGTTTTCGGCAGGCCCTTGGACCAGGCGGTGCGCATGAACTCCTGTTCAAACACCTCCAGCATGGAGGACCGGGTCAGCCGCCCGATGATGGCCGCATTGGTCGCAGCCAGAGTCACGGCCGGCAACACCAGAGCATGCCAGCCCGCACCGGCTACCGGGAACCAGCCCAGTTGCATGCCGAAAACCATCAGCAGAATCAGACCCAGCCAGAACGGCGGAATGGAAATGCCCATCACCGTGCTGGTCATCAGCACATGCTCCACCCAGGTGCCTTTCTTGTAGGCCGCAAAAAAACCCAGCGTGACGCCTGCAATGCTGGCGATCACCAGAGCCGTGGAAGCCAGCCACAGCGTGTTGGGCAGGCGCTGCATGATCAGTGGCAATACTGGCTGCCCGCCTTGAATGGTGCGGCCGAAGTCGCCCTGCAGGAGATTCCCCAGATAGAGGAAATACTGCGCAACCACATTGCGATCCAGTCCCAGCCTGGCCTGCATGGCCAGCATCTGCTCGCGCGTGGCGCCGGCAGACTGGGCGAACATGATTTCAATGGGGTCACCGGGGACAAGACGTGTCAGCAAGGCAACGGCGATTGTCGTGACCCACACCGTGAGCAAGGCAACACCGAAGCGTCGAAGCAGGAATGATTGCATGGCAGGCTCCCGTCTGATGGCACGAATGAAAGGCCGCACTGCTTGCATGCGGCCCTGCGCTCAATGGCACTGACTAGTCGTTCAGACGCACCCCGATCAGATCGGGTTGGTTGAACGGGCCGACAATGAACCCATCAATATTGGAGCGCGCTGCATACAGCCATTCCCAGCCCGGCGTGTAGAGGGGAATGTGAACGGCGTTCTCGATCAGGTACTGCTGCACGTTCTGTACCATGGCAAGACGCTCTGCCTCATCGGACAGCACACGAGTCTGGTGCAACATCTCGTCCAGTTCGGCGGAGTTGTAGCCCTGATAGGCGCCAGGCGAGTGCCACAGCTGATGCAGGATATCCGGGTCGTACCAGGACCAGCCCATCATGTCCATGCTGCCACGGCCGCTGGTGGTGAGGTTCTCGGTCTGTACCTGAGCATTCAGCGACCCGATGTCCATCACCTCGAGACTGGCATTGATGCCCACCTGGCGAAGCTGGTTCTGGAACACCTGCAGAACGCGCTGACGGTTGCCGCCGGTCCAGGTCATGAACTTCACTTCCAGCGGGTTGTTCATGTCATGGCCGAGCTCTGCCAGCAAGGCTCTGGCCTGCTCAGGATCATGCTCGTAGCCGATACTGCGACAGAAATCCTGATCATTGCCCGCCACACCCTGGGCCACGGTACACCACTCTCTGTTGACCAGATCACCAAACGCCAGTTGCAGGGCCACATCCGGGTCTATGGCATAGGCCACGGCGCGGCGCGCCCTGACATCATCAAAGGGCGCCCGTGAGATGGCGAACTCTATGAACACATTCTGGCCGGTGTTGTCAGCGATATAGAGATCCAACTCAGCGTCGGACTGTATATTGCTGACGGCCTCGATAGGCGGCTCGGCGATATGGACTTCACCGGACCGGAGCGCGGCCAGGCGAGACTGACCCTCACGCAACACGCGAATCTCCAGTTCTGCCATGTAGGGGCTGCCGGGGTTGTCTGCCAGTCGGCCGCGATTGATATAGTCCGGATTGCTGGACAGCAGAATGCGATCACCGGAGCGCCAACTCTCGAACACCCAGGGGCCGGTGCCTATGGCGGCAGAGGTGCCGAAACCGGCTTCGTCTTCATTGCCACGGCACAGCATGCTGGCGAACGGGTCCGCCATGAAGGGGACAAAGGCGGCAAAGGGTTCGGAAAAATGGAAAACGGCGGTAGTGGAGTCGGGTGTATCGATGTGCGTCACCGGGCCCCAGGCCGACTGGGTGTTGCTTGGTCGACTGTCACTGAAGGCTCTCTCCCAGGTGTAAACAACATCCTCGGCATCAAACGCACTGCCGTCATGACAGAGGATGTCGTCATGCAGGTTGAAGCTCACCATCAAACCGTCGTCACTGACCGCCCAGGATTCGGCCATGTTCGGTACCGGCTGCCCGTCGCTGTCGCGCGCCAGCAGCGTGTCGTAGATCTGATGCCAGACCTGCATGGACAGGGTTGAAGTGGCTCCGTGCGGATCAAGTGTGTCGATATCCCCATAGCGCGCCCACACCAGGGTGTCATCGGACAGCGCGTAAGGCGCAGCAAGCAAAAGACATGCTGCGGATGGCAAAAGCCATTGGGCGGCCCGGACCGGGCGCACTGAGAATTTCATGTTGATTGCTCCTGATTTGCAATAATGCATAGTTGCCAGAGCAATCACGGTGCCAAGGTATCAAATAATCCTTTTTAGACACATTTATGAAATTTAAATCAACCCCTTGTATCCAATTTTTTCATTTTAGCATCATGCTTAACACCACTGCGCACCCAAACGGTTCACTCGTGTGATCATTTGGTGCGCCGCTCATCTTCACTGTTCCAGACCGAGTGCAGAGATTCGATCCGGTGCATTCGCTCGATCGCCGGCTCGCCCAGATTGGCCGCGACCGCAGAACACATATGGCTGACCAGACTGACCGGGGCGGTCATGGAATCAAACAATGAAGCGCCTCGGGTGCGACAGTGAAGGTAGGTAATGGCACCCTGCTCCTCGGTGTGTTCACCACAGACCAGATACACCTGCGCTCCGGCATCACAGCCGGAGCCCAGTATGCGGCGCAGCGACGAGGTGCGTCGGCGAATACCAAAGCCCAGAATGACGTCACGTGGCGTTATCGAGGCGAACTCTTCCGGCACCGAGAAGCCGCTCAGCGGCAGAAAGCGAACGTCGGGCTTTACTCTGATCAGCAGGGCCCGCGCATAGTGCGCCAGCGCAAAGTCATCCTCGAACCCGACCACCCACAGCTTCTCAGCCCCGGAAAGCGCATTGATACAGTCGGTCACCCGCTCCTGGGGCAGGGTTTCAAAGGTATGGCGCAGATTCTGAATGTCGGTAGACAGATGCAGATCATGCGCGTGCGGAACCTTGTTCGCCAGCGCGTCGAACTTCGCACTGGCAGGCGCTATCCGAAACTCTTGGTGCATGGACCTGTGCTTGGCAACACGAAAGCTGCTGTATCCCAGACGACTGAAGAACCTGGCTGCCGTGGCCTTGGAGACCTGCGCCTCCTGCGCCAGCTCATGAGCCTTGTATTCATGAAGGTTACCGGCCTTCCCCAGTACGACATCCGCAAGTTGGCGCTCGGCGCGGGGCAGTCGGTCATAGTGCCGCATGATGATCTGATCGAGGCTGTCTTCCTGACTCATGGTCTGATTTCCGTGGCTTTTTTGGAATCATAAATGAAACTTAATTGCCTTGTCCAAGATAAAGTTTCATCAGGAAATTCATGGTCAACGAATAATGACTGCTCTGAACAGACCGGGACTGCGGCCCACCCAAACTGTGCACGAATGAACAGCCCAAGCCGACAACATATAATTCCACATAGACTTGGCAGGAGAACAAACCATGGGGCAGGTCACGATTTATCTGGACAGCGAAACCGAACAGAAGATGATTGCCAACTCCAAGGTCATGAAACTGTCCAAAAGCAAATGGGTAACCAACGTGATTCGGGAGAAGCTGGTGGATCAATGGCCCGATACCGTGCGGGCTTTGCCTGGAAGCTGGCATGACTGCCCCTCTCTGGAAGAGTTGCGCGCTCACCCGGAACCGACTCGGGCCGGGACACCCAATAACGTGGATGCTTGATACCAGTGACTGGCGAGTGGAATAGAGCTTGCAGAACCAGTCCATCTACTTGCATTCTTCAGGTGCACCCTGCACTGACCTGGGGCATACCACAGCCTCCTTCTTGATATTACCTCCCCCGGAAAGCCCGTATTTCAGCCTCTTGCCGCCTTGGCATACTGCATGCATAACATGGCATGACTTGTTATAACAAGTTATGCCACTTGAACAACCACGAGGCAACACGATGAACACGCACAGGGCAAAACAAACCAGGGCCATCCTGCTTGGAATGGCCACATCCATGATGCTTGCCGCAAGTGCCTGGGCAGACACCATTCGTCTGGCACAGAATGCATCACCCATTTCAGGGGTAACCATGGTGGCAAAAGCCAACGGGTACTTTGATGAACAGGGGCTGGACGTTGAAGTATTGGGCTTCACATCCGGCCGCGCGGCACTGGAAGCTGTTATTGGGGGAGGTGCGCATATTGCCACCACCGCAGAAGCACCGACGACGGCATCTGCCATGTCAGACACTCCAATAGCCTTCCTGGCAAGAACTCAATATTCGGACCTGAAAACACTGACAGCGACCGACTCGGGCATCAACAGCATTGAAGATCTTGCTGGCAAGCGAATTGGCTATACCGCCGGTACAGGGGGTGAAGTCTATTCAATCAAATTGCTTGAAGCGGCTGGCCTGACCAGGGAAGACGTCACCATGATCAATCTTCGCCCACAGGAGATGGCACCGGCAATGTCGTCCGGCAGTATCGACGCCTTCAATACCTGGGAGCCTCATGTTGCCAACGCCCAAAGTGCTCTCGGTGATTCGGTCAGCCTGATCGATACCCGCGGCATTTATGCTGAAACCTTCAACATCATCACCATGCAGAGCTACATGAACGACAGTCCGGAAGTACTCGAGCGCTTCATGACCGCATTGCTGGAGGCCGAAGCCTACATTCTCGACAATCCACAATCTGCCATTGCGATCATCGCGGAAGCCGCCTCCATGCCGGAGGAAGATCTTGCTGCCACCTGGGATGACTATGTCTACCAGGTCGTTCTCGACCAGAGAACGCTGGATGTCCTGAATGCCCACGCCCAATGGCGCATTGATTCAGGCAACCACGCAGGTCCGGCTGAACTTCCTGACTGGAGTGCTTACATTTTCCCGCAGACTCTGGAAGCAATTGCTCCGGACCGGGTCCAGATCAGCTTGGACTGATGCGCACCAACGCAGAGCAAAGTGAACCTTGAAAAGAAGGGTTGCCCAGCCCTCTCCTTATTTTGACAAGCGATTCAGACAAGGCCATTAACCTGGCACGTTGAAGCCACGGAGCCCTTTCACTATGTGGTACAGATACTGGTTACATCATATCAATGCAGACAGAGTGGCCCAGGTGTTGTCCATTCCTCTCTTCCTGCTTTTATGGCAGTGGGTGTCAGCTTCCGGAGTGGTCAGCAGCCGGCTGTTTCCACCGCCGACCGAAGTCATCAGTGCCTTTGGCCGCTGGTACGACTCGGGACAGTTCTGGGGTGATGTGCAGGTCAGCCTGACTCGAGTCGGCATCGGCTTCTTCTTCGGCAGTGTCATCGGTATTCTGGTAGGCATTCTGACCGGGCGCGTTCGTCTCGCCGCCAACCTCTTGTCTCCCATTTTCGGTTTGCTGCGACCCATTCCGCCGATTGCATTCGTGCCTCTCGTGATCCTCTGGTTCGGGCTGTCCGAAACCGGCAAGTACTTCCTGGTGTTCTGGGGCGTGTTCTTTGTGGTCTGGATGTCAGCGCATCATGGCGTGCGCAAGGTTGATCCACTCTATATTCGGGTAGCACAGTGCCTGGGCACACCACGATCAAAGATGCTGACCAATATACTGTTACCCGGGGCCATCCCCTACATTATCGTCGGGCTCCGCACCGCTGTGAGCATCTCGTTCTACACTCTGGTCGCGGCGGAGATTGCAGGCACATTTTCCGGCATTTTCTATCGCATAGATGTTTCCCAGCAGAACATGCAAATTGGTCAGGCCATGGCCGGTCTGCTTGTGCTGGGTGTGATTTCGCTGATCGCTGACCGACTGTTCTACTACCTCTCACGCCGAGTCGACTGGTCTGCATCCTAGTTGTTTCGGAACAAGCACGGGAACTTTTCATGAAAGAGAAATTGCAAACCAAAGGCCACATCACGGCGGACAGTGTGTCCATTGTTTTCGACAGCGTCGGCAAAAGGAATGTCGCGGTCGATGATGCCAGTGTCGACATACAGCCCGGCGAGTTCGTCTGTATTCTCGGCCCTTCCGGATGCGGAAAGTCGACCCTGCTGAATGCCATTGCCGGGTTTGTGCAACCCACTCAGGGCGAACTCACACTGGATGGCCGCACAATAAAAAGCCCCGGACCTGATCGGGGCATGGTATTCCAGCAACACTCACTGCTGCCCTGGAAAACCGTACTGCAGAACGTTGCTTTTGGCCCGTTGATGAACAATACAGGTCAGCGCGAGGCTGATAGTGTTGCACGCACCTTTCTGAACCTGGTCGGACTGGGCGCATTCGAAAGTCACTACCCGCGGCAACTGTCCGGGGGGATGCAGCAGCGTGTCGGCATTGCCCGTGCGCTGGCCAACTACCCCAATGTCCTCCTGATGGACGAACCCTTCGGCGCTCTGGACGCACAGACCCGAGCGATCATGCAGGAAAACCTTCTGAACATCTGGGAGGAATTCAAGACGACCGTGGTATTTGTAACCCACGATATTGATGAGGCTGTATTCCTGTCTGACAGGGTGGTGGTCATGAGCGCCAGCCCGGGAACCATCATCGCTGACATCAAGATTGATCTGCCTCGCCCGCGTGATGCCCTGATTGTGACGAGTCCGGAATTCCTGGACCTCAAGCGCCAGTGTCTCGACATTATCAGGGAAGAAACCACTAAGGCATTTGCGCTTCAGAACGCTTCCTGAAAGCGCCCGGCCCAACCGAGGAACCTGGTCCATGGACAACCCGACCATTAATGAAAACTCACCACAGCCACTTTATGTACAGGTACGTGAAGACCTGCGACGCATGCTCAGCAACGGGGACTACAAGCCCCATGACTGCCTGCCCTCAGAAGCCAAGCTGATGGCCCTGTATGGCGTCAGTCGGATTACCATTCGCCAGGCGTTGCGAGACCTGAGTACGGAAGGCCTCATTTTCAGCCTGCCTGGCAAGGGCAATTTCGTGAGTCGGCCCAAAGCCATTCAGAACATGCAACGCCTGGAAGGCTTTGCCGAGGCCATGTCATTGAACGGGTTTGATACTTCATCACGGGTTGTCGACACGCGACACTTTCCAGCACCCGAGGCAGTATCCCGAGCCCTCGGCATTCCTGCACTGTCTCGGGTTTTTGAAGTTCGACGGGTCCGGTACCTGAACCACAACCCGGTCAGTGTCGACATCAGTTATTTCCCGGAAGACATCGGCAAGGACCTGGAGAAACTGGACCTGTCTGCTGACATCTTCCCGTTGCTGGAAAACCAACTTGGCATCCCGCTTGGCGCAGCGGACCTGAGTCTGGACGCCCAGTTCGCCGAACCTTTTATAGCAAAACTGCTCGAAGTGCCGGGCGAGTCACCGGTGTTGCACGTCGAGCGACTGTCTTTTGATCAGAGCAACCGGCCTGTGGACTTCGAGTACCTCTACGTAAACCCACAGGTCATGAAGTACCGATTCCGTGTGGAGCGCCAACGCTGAGGTATTGCAGCGCTGCGTGCCGGAACAGTTTCCTGAAACCGACAGAATGATTGGAGTCCGCGATGTCTATTGTCCAGAATCTTAGCCTGACCGCGCTGAAGGCACGGTATCGACGTGGAGACTACTCTCCAACAGCGATGGTCCGGGATCTTTTTGCCACTATTCGCCAGTGTCCCGACGAGTACATCTGGACCACACTGCTGGATGAAGAAACGTGCCTGTCCGCTGCTGCAGAGCTGGAGAAGCATGGCGACGCAGCGCACCTCCCATTGTTTGGCATTCCGTTCAGCGTCAAGGACAACATCGACACGGCAGGCATCAATACCAGTTGCAGTTGTGATGCCTTCCAGCGCATGCCCGACAACAACGCAGAAGTGGTTCAGAGGGCAATTGACGCCGGCGCCATTCTCATCGGCAAGAATTCACTGGATCAGTTCGCGACTGGCTTGTCAGGGACAAGAGTTGTAAAACCTCACTGCAAGAACCCCTTCAAGGACGCAGTGATACCTGGCGGCTCGAGCTCCGGCTCCGGCGTCGCAGTAGCACGCGGCCTTGTCACATTTGCCATTGGCACGGACACAGGCGGCTCTGGCCGCATTCCCGCCGCGATGAACAATATTGTCGGCATCAAGCCAACACTGGGCACACTGAGTGACAATGGCGTGGTTCACAACAGCCGCTTCCTCGATACGACTTCGGTGTTCGCGCAGACCGTCGCCGAAGGACAAATGATCTACGCAGTGCTGCAGGACCCAGGCAGTACCGTAAACCGCTTGCACAGTGACCCCTTGACCAGGGGCGATCAGTTCAATTTCTGCGCCCCGGATCTGAATCAGCTTGATTTCTTCGGTGACAAGCAGGCCGAAAAGGCATTTGCTGCGGCCATAAGTACTCTTGAATCCATTGGTGGCACCGGGCACACCATTGATCTGCAGGTTTTCGCTGCGGCACGCAGCATGCCTTTTGACAGCGGGTTGCTGGCTGAGCGGCACTTCAACTATGGGAGTGTACTTGCCTCCGGCGATGAAGCTTTGCATCCGGCGCTGAAATCAACCCTGCAAAAGGCCGCCGGTTATTCACGCGATGATCTGATCAGTGCCCTCTATCGAATGAAGGATCTTCGTGCAAGCGCACATAAACAACTCGGTGGCATGGACTGTCTGGTGCTGCCTACCGTGGCCCGGAGCTTTACCTGCGACGAGATCAAACAGGATCCCGTTACAAACAACCACAAGATCGGGCACTACACCTACTTCGTCAATCCGCTGGACCTGTGTGCTGTCGCGGTTCCAGCGGCCATCAAGCCAGATGGCGTTCCATTCGGCATCTCCCTGATCGGCCTTCCGGGCACCGATGCCACAGTCCAGTCAATCGGCAGACGATTCCAGGACGCTGTAGAGCTGAAGCCCGGCATTGATGCCATTTCCATCTGATCCGCAAGCCCAGCCTGCAGTCCGCTTGCGGAAATATTGAGGAAACCACACTTCATGATAGATCTCTCCGTCGCCTTGCCCTACACCGATCAGGTCGTGGTCTCATTAACAATACTGTTCATTGCCGGTCTGATTCAGGGCATCTTCGGCATGGGATTCGCCATGATCGCAACGCCGATGCTCGGGCTGTTTCTGGACTATCGAGTTGCGGTCATCCTGGCTGCAGTGCCTCTCTGGTTCATAGCAACACGGTATATCCTGCAGCGACGACACTATGTCTGGGAGTCTCAGGTAACAAGAAGCCTTCTGCCGGGCATCATGATCGGCAGTCTTGCCGGCGTGGTGCTTTACGGACTGCTTCCTGTTGGAGCCAACTATGCCCTGCTCGGTATGTTGCTGCTGGTCAGTGCCTTTGTTCCGCTTGCCCTGAGACACTTGCGCTGGATTGGCAGGGACACAAGCATTCGTGGCAGCAAGCCGCTGGGATTCCTGGCGGGAGTAACAGAGTCTCTGATGAATGTCGGAGCACCCTTCATTCTCCTGTTCTCCGGCATTTCCAACCTCAAGAGACGACAGCAGATGCTGGCCCTGAATCTGTGTTTTGCGGTAGGGAAAAGCATTCAGATTGTGCTGATTACCCTGTTTATTCCAGTCTCCGTCTCGTGGGTACATGTCGGGCTTGCGGTGATTTCTTCGACCATCGGGTTCCAGTTCGGCGACCGCTTTGGCGGCCAATGGAGCGAAGTGCAATTTCGTCGGGGCTTGTTCATTTTTCTTTTGATAATGGCTGTTGCCATGGGCCTCAGAGCATTGACCGTTGCTACGCAACCCTGACGCGCATTCACTGGCAATTGGCACGTCCTGGCCGGTCCAAATCTGATAAGCTTGCGCCAGCGAAGCAACCAGGAAGCAGCGTGTCAGACTCCGGCTACCCCATCCCCGGCGCTCGCCATGTCCGGGAAGTCATCATTCGCAAGAGCCGCTTTATCGCCGTGCTCGATCGGGTATGTGAACGGGCGGACATGGAGGCGCTGGTCGCCCACTGCCGGAGCGAATATCCGCGCGCCAGCCACTACTGTCTGGCCTTCAATGCGGGGCCGCCCGGCAGCAGCCGGGCCATCGGCCAGAGCGACGATGGTGAGCCCCATGGCACGGCCGGTCAGCCCATGCTCAATGTGCTGCTGCATGCGAATATCGGCGAAGCTGGTATCGTGGTGATACGCTATTTCGGCGGTACCAAGCTCGGCAAGGGCGGGCTGGCCCGGGCCTATGCCGAAGCAGCGAATGCGGTGCTTGCGGATGCTCCGGTCGCAGAGGCTCTGGCCATGCAGGTTGTGTCGCTGGAGCTCAGCTATGCCCAGGCCGAACGTATCGAAGCCTGGGTCAGCAGCGAACAGGCGGAAATAGCCGACCGGCAGTTCGGCGCCACCGTCGCACTCACCTTGCAGGTGCCGGCAGCGCGCTTGCCTGCACTCGAAGATCTGCTGCAGCAAATTGGCGCCCCCGGCCTTACCCACACTGGAGACAATCATGCCTGAATCCGTGACCCTTGGCCCACTGTTCATTCCCATGGACCGGCTGCTGTTTGTGCTGGCCATGATGACGGTCCTGTTGCTGAGTTTCGTGCTGGAGAGACGCTATCGCCTGCTGGGCGCACCGGGGCTGTGGCTGGTCCTGCTCAGTGGTTTTGGTGCCGGTCGCGTGGTGCATGTGATTGAGCACTGGTCGGTCTACAGTCGCAACCCGATGGACAGCCTCTACCTCTGGCAAGGCGGGTTCCATTGGCCGGTTGGAGTGCTGGTGGCACTGGGCGTGGCACTGCTGTGGAGCCGCCGTCGGCGCCAGCCGCTGGCGTTGCATATGGCCCCCGTGCTTGCCGGCACCCTGGTCTGGGTGGGTGGCAGCCTGTTTCTGGATACTCAGCAGGCCCGGTCGGTACCCCTGCCGGAATTGCGCGTCAGCGACATGGCCAGCGAGCCTGTATTGCTGACGGACCTGCGCGGCCAGCCCACCGTCATCAACCTGTGGGCGTCCTGGTGTCCGCCCTGCCGACGCGAAATGCCCACCTTCGAACGGGCTCAGGATAACTGGCCCGACATCCACTTTGTCTATATCAACCAGGGAGAGGACGCGGCCACGGCTCGCCAGTATCTGGAAGAGCACGAGCGCCGGCTCGAGACTGTGCTGATTGACGGTCCCTCCCTCCTGTCCCGACATTTCGAGGCGCACGGGCTGCCCACTACCCTGTTCTTTGATGCGTCCGGACAGATGACCGCAATCCACCCCGGTGAAATCTCCGCCGTGCAGTTGGAGGGCTATCTGGGAGGCCTCTGACCGACTTCCTGTTTATTTCTGTCAGATGTCCCGGAAAACGCCGGTTCCTGGGCCCCGACAGCGGAATCAATTGACACCGTACCAGACAGTCCAGACAATTCACTCTCGATTAACTGTAAATGAGGTCCTCCCCAATGCGATTGGTCCAGAGCGGAATTCTGGTATTGTTATTGGCGGTATTATTGGCCGGGCAAAGCCTGGCTTATGGTCAATATGGCCGTGGCAACTCCACCAGTGCCATGGTTGGCAGCTACAGTGACGGGCTGGGTGGCATGTTTGCCTTCAGCATTCCCCTTAACCTGAGCGGTCTTGCCCGCAGTGGTCTTGGCCTGGTGGCTGAGGGTCAACTGGGCATGGGTGCCGGCGACAACGACTTCCTGATGAGCGCGCTGGCCACCGGCAAGCTGGTCTACCCCCTGAACAGAAGCACTGACCTCTACGGCGGTCTGGGTTTCGGTTCTTCCATATTGCCCGACACGCAATCCGGCATGGGCGGCCAGGTGGGTGTGAACCTCAATGTCAGCGGGTCACGGGTATTCTTTGAAGCCGGCGTGCACCCGGGAGATCACAATTATCTGGGTGTGGGGCTTCGTTTCTGAGCACACTGTCCAAACGCTCTGGTCAACGGCCTTTCAGGGTCGGCAGGTGCAGCCCCCAGCGGAAACCCAGCACCCGCAGCCCGGCCACCAGCACAATGCCGACCACAAAGGCCGTTTCTTCGGGCACGCCGAGCCAGAGCAGCAGCAGATAGCCACAGATACCGCCGATGGCGGCTGTGGCGTAGATTTCCCGACGCAGTATCAGGGGCACATGGGCGG
Source organism: Natronospirillum operosum (assembly GCF_004768465.1). Classification (GTDB taxonomy): domain Bacteria; phylum Pseudomonadota; class Gammaproteobacteria; order Pseudomonadales; family Natronospirillaceae; genus Natronospirillum; species Natronospirillum operosum. The sequence goes on along the minus strand of NZ_SRMF01000003.1, from coordinate 444,472 downwards.
TAATGATATCGCGCAGGATGCCGCCGGTGACACCGGTCATGGTGCCCATCAGCACGGCAATCAATGGCGCGAAGCCGGCGGCCAGCGTCAGACTGGCCCCAGACAGTGCAAACAGCGCCAGGCCCAGCGCATCGGCCACCTGAAACGCAAACCCCGGCGCCCGGCGCCATTGCAGATACAGCATGGTCGCCACGGCTGATGCCACGATCACCAGCAGATAAGTGGTGTCGACGACCCAGAAAATCGGGTGCCGGTCGAGCAGAAGATCCCGCAGCGTACCGCCACCGATGGCCGTGAGCGTGGCCACCACGATGGCCCCGAGCCAATCCAGCTCACGGTCTCGTGTGGCCAGAATGCCGCTGGCAGCAAAAACAGCCACACCGGCCAGATCGAGATAGTAAAGCAGCATGTCATCACCAGAAACGGGACACATTGGAACCTGGCATTCCTGAATCACAGCGACATGCCAGCCAGCACTGTCAGCATCTTAACGTATCCAGGCCAGACTGTTCACGTTCCTGGCATTACCAGACACTACTGCTCATCCAATGGGACTTCTCGAACCTCCAAATGAATCACGCAGTTTCGTGACAACAGAATTTACAGACTATGACCTGCCTGTAAACAATCATTAAGCAGTCCTCTTTTGAGGTGAAGTATGATCAGTCCCCGCCCTCACTCTCACCGTATCCTGGCTCCGCTAGCTACCCGACTCTATTTCGGAACCTCTGGACATCGCACTTCAAAGCCCGGCTTCAGGTAGCCAATACGATGCAGTATCGGGACACTCCGGCAATTGGTCTGGCCCCACTGCGGTCAATGAGTTGACCACAGCCATAGAGGAAGTCGCGACCAACGCCAACCACACGGCAGATGAAAGTCAGCGCACCCATGGCGCGAAAAAGGTCGACGACTCGACGCAGGCTATCGAGACCCTGTCAGGTCGAATCCAGTCCGCATCAACGGAAATCAACCAACTGGTCGAGCGCGTCAAGGACATTACCGGAGTACTGGATGTCATTCGGGGTATTGCCGAGCAGACCAACCTGCTGGCACTGAACGCCGCCATCGAAGCCGCACGGGCCGGAGAGTCCGGACGCGGTTTTGCGGTGGTCGCAGATGAAGCCCGCTCCCTGGCTCATCGAACGGCCGAATCAACCAAGGAAAGCTCGGCACTGCAGGAAATATCCGACCTGGTGAGCAAGATCAATGAGCGCAATGCTTCCGTAGCCAGCGCCTCCGAACAACAGGCGCAGGTGGCCAGAGATGTCGACCGCAGCCTGGTCAAGATTCGGGACGTCTCCAGTCAGAACGCTTCCGGAGCAGACCAGACGAGCGCCTCAAGCCGCGAGCTCGCCCGCCAGGCGTCCGAACTGCATGATGTGGTCAGTGAGTTCAGGATATAGGCGTGTCCCGGGCTGGAACCGCAGTCACTGCGGTTCCGAATAGCCAGCCCGCCCCTGCACGGCCTGGTCACGAGTGCTGTCGAACAGACAATACTGATTGCGGCCCGCCAGCTTGGCCTGGTACATGGCATGGTCGGCCTGGCGCAGCAGCTGGTCGGCGTCCAGCGACTTGTCCTGCGGGTAAAGTGCTACCCCGGCACTGGCTGACACCTGCAGGGTCAGCCCGTTCAACTCTATCGGTCTGGAGGCGGCATTCAGCAAGCGAAGCATCAGCGGCTGCAGCAGCTGTTCATCGGACAGATCGATCAGAACGGCGACAAACTCGTCGCCGCCCAGCCTGCCCAGAGTATCGCCATCACGCAGAACCCCGCTCATCTGTCTGGCCAACTGCGCCAGCATCAGGTCACCGACATCGTGCCCGTGGCTGTCATTGATGGCCTTGAAACCATCCAGATCCAGATAGACTATGGCCAGACCGTTGCGGCGACGGTCAGCCTGACGCATGCTCACTATCAGACGGTCGGACAGCAGATTGCGGTTGGGCAACTGGGTCACATTGTCATAGTGAGCCAGCCGTTCGAGCTGTGCATTGGTACGCGCCAGCTCTTCCGTCTTCCTTTCCAGAGCCTGGTAGGCCAGCTGCTTTTCATACGCTGACGCGGCCAGTTCAGCCGCTGCCCGCTTGCGCCGGTCCAGATTCACCAGCAGCAGCGCAAAGAGGCGCAGCATTTCGGTTTCATCATGACCATAGGTCAGCGGGCCCCGTACCGCATCCAGCCCTACAAAACCGGTACAGTTCTCGCCATCCATCAAGGGCGCAGTGAGCAAGCTGCAAATACCCTGTGGAACGAGAACATCGCGCAGTGAACTGTCTTCCAGAGCATCAACCTCAGGTACCACCAGAGGCTGACCATTGCGATGAGGCCGTACCCAGTCATCAAGGTGGCTCACATCAAGTGCCTGCAGGCCTTCAATGTGCGGGGTTATGCCAGCGGCACACCATTCATGAGTATTGCGGGCAAGATGTGTATCGAAGTCATACTGGAAAACATAGGCTCGGTCGGCACCGAAAAAGCCGCCGATATCCGCCAGAGCCTGCTGGATACCGGCATCCATGCGCTCCAGCGGGAGGTCAATAAAGGACATGGCGGTGCGTATGATCAAGTCACGGTAGGCGGCACCCGAGGCAGTTGCCTGTGATGGTTCGGCTGGCCCGCTGCTGTCCTGATTCATGATGGTATTGTTTCCCGCAATATCGCCCAGACCAACCTAACAGCGGTCAATTAATACTCAGCTTACCAGCCTGATCGGATTCAGCCTAGACCCTCATCCGCCGGAACGGCAGCCTGCAGCGGGCATTCGGTGCCTGATCACTGGCTTTGTTGTCGGCAGCATGCGTTGACAGTTTACGCCAGAGCCCTGCGCACAGGGTGGCACCGGCGAACCGCAGACTCTTCCCTAACGAACACAATGCTGCCATCTTTAGCCCCTCAGAAAGCCATGCAACGCTGGAGCACTTCATGTTCAACGAATTGATTGCCCCCGGGCAGGACCCCATTCTGGCTCTGACCGTCGCCTTCCGGGCCGACCAGAGACCGGACAAGGTTGATCTGGGGATAGGTGTGTATCGCAACAGTGCGGGAGAGACCCCTGTGATGCAGGCAGTGCGGCGCGCTGCCATGGATCTGGCCGAGACCCAGCCGACCAAGAGCTATGTCGGCCTGGCCGGTGACGAGCGCTTCAATCAGGCCATGACGGACCTGCTGCTTGCCGGCACGGCTGGTCATGCCCGCGCGGCCGCCGTGCAGACCCCTGGTGCCAGCGGCGCCCTGCGCATGCTGGCTGAACTGATTGCTACCGCCCGGCCGAGCGCCACGGTCTGGATCAGTCGTCCCAGCTATGTGAACCACAAGCCGGTCATGGAAAGTGCCGGGCTGGCGGTACGGGAATACCCCTACTTCAATGTCGATACCAAGCAGGTCGACGAACAGGCCATGCTGGCGCAGATCGCTCAACTCGGCCCTGATGATGTCCTGCTGCTGCACGGCTGCTGCCACAATCCCACCGGCGGCGACATCTCGGCCGCGAGCTGGCAGCGCATTACCGAGCTGGCGCTCGAGCGCGGCTTTCTGCCCTTTGTGGATATTGCCTATCAGGGGTTCGGGGATGGTCTGCAGGAAGATGCCGCCGGCCTGCGTCGGCTGGCCGATGCGGTACCGGAAATGGTCATTGCCACTTCCTGTTCCAAGAACTTCGGGCTTTACCGGGAGCGCACCGGCGCCGCCATTGTCATCGGTGAGAGTGCTGCTGCCGCAGCCAAGGCCAAGGCACACATTCAGCGTCTGGCCCGAGGTACCTACACCATGCCGCCGGACCATGGCGCCGCCATAGTCGCGCGCATCCTGCACGACGACGAGCTGCGTCAGCTCTGGCAGGACGAACTGACTGCCATGAACGAGCGCATCAACCAGTTGCGTGCCGAGCTGGTACAACAGTTCCGGGCAGTTGCCCAGAGTGACCGCTTTGACTACTTCGGCCAGCACCGCGGCATGTTTTCGGTCACCGGCCTCAGTGCCGAACAACTGGCCCGACTCAAGACCGACCACGGCATCTATGTAGTGGACGGTGGCCGGGTCAATGTAGCCGGCCTGTCGGAGGCGGCCATCCCGACCGTGGTGAAGGGCTTTCTGGCGGTCGGGGCCTGAGCGGCCCCGACTGACCTGTCACTGCCCGGTCACAGTTCCCGTTGCCACGGCGGGTTGGCGCCGGCCCGGCTGACCGTTACCGCCGCTATCTGCACCGCCCGGCCCAGCGCCTGCTCCAGCGCCTCCGGAGTGAGTTCCGCCAGCCGTTGCTTGTCCAGCGCCTGCAGCGTATTCAGGCCATCCAGCAGCCCGGCATTGAAGGTATCGCCCGCGCCGACAGTATCCACCACCGTCACCTGCGGTGCGGCCACACTGACTTGGTGTCGGGCCGTGAATGCCGTGGCGCCCTTTGCGCCCTCGGTGATGACGGCCAGGGTCACGCCGGCCTCCAGCAGCGCCCTTCCGTGCGTGACCGCATCGGCCTTGCCGAACAGCCAGTCGGCGTCCTCATCGGACAGTTTGACGATATCGCTGGCCTCAATAAGCGTGTCGATGCGCTGCCGATAGACAGCCTCGTCACGAATGAATCCGGTGCGGATGTTGGGGTCCAGCATGGTGACCCGGTGCGGTGCCTCGCGCACCATGAAATCGGCCAGTACCTGTCCGCAGGGCTCAGATACCAGGCTGATGCCGCCGAAGAACAGGGCCTCTACCCGGCTATCCAGTGTCGGCAGGTCATCCACCGTGACCTCGCGGGCTGCGGTGTTCTCGTCGTAAAATGCATACTGCGCCTGCCCGCTGACCAGCGACACGAACGCCAGCGTGGTGGGGCGGTCACTGATCGGTGCGAGACTGAAATCAACACCGGATGCAGTGAGTGCCTGCTGCAACTGCTGCCCGAACATGTCACGGGAAAGGCCGCACCAGAAACCGGTCGATACACCCAGGCGGCCCAGTGCAATTGCGGTATTGAAAACCGCCCCGCCGGCATGAGGCGCAAAGGCATTCTCTCCGTCACTGGTGGTGCGTGGCAACATGTCAATCAGGGCTTCGCCGCTGCAGAGGATCATGGTTACTCCTGTTCAGGTTGTTACTGGGTTGCGCTGCCAACCGCTGGCGGGCAGCCTCAGGTCATTCAGTCTTTGTGGCGAGCGTTGCCACCGGCGTCTGCCAGTGATCGCTGAGAATCAGGCAGTGGTCGGACCGACTCCCGCCTGACCATGGGGCAGTCCATCTTGACCGACCCGGCACTGCCTGTGGCCCCCTCCCCCGAGATGACGCCATACAGCGCCTCGCTGGCGCGGAAGCCCAGATCATAGTAGGGCAGCGCCGCCGTGGTCAGCGCCGGCTTGAGTGCCTTGGATACCGTTTTGAAGTCATCATGGCCGACAATGGACACATCATCCGGGATACGGTGGCCCAGTGTCAGGGCACCCAAATAAGCCTGCAGGGCGATCTCATCGTTACCGCACATGATGACTGTGGGAGGCGCATCCTGCTGCAGCATGTTCTGTGTCACCTGGTAGCTGTGATCAATTTCCTGCCCGACCACGCCGGACATCCCGATCTTTGTGGTAATGGATGCGTCCGGTATGCCCCATTCACGTACGACATCCTGAAAGGCCCGGTAGCGCTCCTCGGCACCAAACAGAACCGGGTTCAGGCGGATATAGCCGATACGACGATGGCCCTGTTCCAGCACATGCCGGGTCAGTGCCTGTGAACCTCGATAATCATCCGGGGTCACGGAGATCAGCGACTGGTCTGCCGTGCTCCGGCAATTGACCAGCACGGTGGGCAACGGGCAGTCCGAAGCCTGCAGGTTGATCAGACGGTGGTACATGGTGACATAGAGCACGCCTTCAATGCTGTGCTCCTGGAAGGTGCGCCAGGCAGCCTTCTCTGTATCATCATCGCCATTGGTGTTGACCACAATGACGGTATAGCCGTTGGCATGTGCCCAGGCCTGAGCGCCCCGCACAATGTCGTTGGAGTAGGGGGTAACCGACACCAGGTCGGTCAGAATGCCCAGAACCTGTGACTTGCGGGACCGCACCAGCCGAGCCGCTCGATTGGGTACATAGCCCAGATCCTGAATGGCCTGCTCTACACGACGGAAGGTCTCCGGCTTGACGTTGGGCTCGCGGTTGACCACTCGGGAGACCGTTTTGTCAGACACTCCGGCTACCCTGGCAACATCCTTGATACTTGGCATTTTTGTCTTCTACATCAGGTGCTCTGCTCGCAGTATACCTGATGTGCCGCAGGCGCATAGCCCAAATCAGGCTCCGAAAAGTAAAAATGCCGACGTCGTCATTTTTTGTTGACGACGTCGTCATTTCATTTCTATACTTCCAGTGGATCGCCAGTAATGCATGCATGTGTGATCGGATTCACACCAGAAAAAAGACAATCACAAACAGAAGACTGAAACCGGAGAGTCATCCTGACTCGGGAGACAGAAATGAAAAAAACAACAATGCTGATGCAGGGGCTGGCCGCAGCCACCCTGCTGAGCGGGTCCCTGCACGCACAGACCCTGAACATCCTTGTCGAAGGCGGTGGCGAAATGCAGCAACAGGCCATTGCCGATGCCTTCACTGCCGAAACAGGTGTTGAAGTCAACTTCACTGTGGTGCCTTATGCTGGCGTCTTCGAGCGCCTGAGCACCGAGATCGCGTCCGGCCGTTCCAACTTCGATCTGGCGACCATTGATGTCGTCTGGAATGCCTATTTCGCACCCTATCTGGATCCCATCGACGACCTGTTCACGGATGAAGTGCTGGCCGACCTGCCTCTGGCTCTGGTCGAAGATGCCAGGGTCGACGGCCGCTATATCGGCATGCCCGCCTGGGCCAATGCGGAAATCCTGTTCTACCGCACGGATCTGTTTGAAGACCCGGCCGAACAGGCTGCCTTCCGCGACGAATACGGCTACGACCTGGCACCACCCACCAACTGGGACGAGTTCCGGGATGTGGCTGTGTTCTTTACCCGTGACACCACAGGTGACGGCCGCACCGATTTGTACGGTACCGACGTCAAGGGCGCCTTTTCCGAAGAATGGATGGCACATGTGCTGCAGGCGGGTTCACCGGGTGTGATCCTGGATGATGACAACAATGTCATCATCGACAACGACGAACACGTCGCCGCGCTGGAGTTCTATGTCGGCCTGCATTGTGAATATCAGGTCAGCCCCGGCGGGGTGCTCGAAACCGGCTGGGCGGAAGCCCAGAACCTGTTTAATCAGGGCAATACCGCCATGATGCGTTTCTGGGGCCATGCCTACAAGCAGATACCCGAGGATGCGGTGGTAGCCGGCAACGTCGGCGCTGCACCCATGATTGCAGGCGAGGCGGGTATCGCGGCCATCCCAGGGCCCTGGTACAACGTCATTCCTTCCACCTCCGCCCAGAAGGAACTGGCCCGCGAGTTCATCGCCTTCGCAATTGCCAACAATCACCTCGGCATCGATTCGCCTCTCGGCCTGGCGGCGACCAACTCCGCCTATGAGCGTTATGCCACCGAGCCGGGCAATGAACACTACTTCCCACTGATGGAAACCCTGGGGGCAAATGCCACCCGCGGTCGTCCGCTGCATGAAGACTTTCAGGAGATCGTCGATGAGGCCGTCCTGCCGGCCCTTCAGGAAGCTCTGGAATGCCGTCGGGCACCCGCCGACATCCTGTCTGATGCCCGCCGCTGGGTAGAAGACATCCTCTGACCGACCTGACCGGCCGGGCCCGCCACAGCGGTGCCCGGCCCTCACCCGGAGCCCTGTTATGAAAGCTGAGCGTCGCTTTGCATACCTGATGATGGCACCCGCCTGCCTGTTCCTGCTGCTGCTGGTGGCCTATCCGGTATTGCTGCTCGTCTACAACTCCTTCTTCGATGTACCGCTGATCGACCCTTCCCGCAGGGAGTTTATCGGACTGGGCAACTACATTGATGTATTGCAATCCAGTCGGGTGCGGGAGAGTGCCGGACGCACGCTTCGCTATACCGCCTTTGCCCTGTCCTTCGAGATGCTGTTCGGTTTTGGCGCAGCGCTGATTTTCAGTGCTCTGGGCCGCCGCTCGAAGTGGCACCGCACCATCTTCACCCTGCCACTGATGATTCCACCCATCGTTGCGGGCCTGTTGTGGCGCTTCCTGCTGGCCCAGAACACAGGGCTGGTGAACAATTTCCTGGCCGCCATCGGCATTATCGACTCGCCATCAGACATTGCCTGGCTGAGTGACCCGGCCATCGTGCTCTATGCCGTGGCCCTGCCGGACATCTGGATCACCACCAGCTTTGTGGCGCTGATTGTCTACGCCGGCCTGCAGAACATTCCGCAGGATCAGATCGAAGCGGCCAAGATAGACGGCGCCTCCGCCATCCGACGTTTCTGGCATATCACACTGCCAACGCTGCGCCCCGTGATTGCCGTGGTGCTGATCATTCGTGGTGTCGATGCCGCCAAGACGTTCGATCTGATCTGGATTCAGACCCAGGGCGGCCCTCGATTCCAGTCGGAAGTCCTCTCGATGAACATCTACCAGCGCATGGTCCGTTACGGCGATCTGGGTGAAGCCTCTGCTTCCGCCACCCTGTTCACCATTGTCATGGTCATCATCGCTGTCATCGCCTACAAGAAAATCTGGAGCCCGGACAATGAGAAATAACGCCTTTTCCTCGCGCCAGATCGGCTTGTCACTGGCGGCACTGGCCATTGTTGTGGTCTATGCGCTGCCATATATCTATCTGGTCAGCACGTCGCTGAAACCGGCGTCCCAGGTGTTGCAGATTCCGCCCTCATTCTGGCCGCAAACCGTCACGCTGGAAAACTATACCCGCATTCTGGGCACAGCGACCGTACCCGGCTCCTTTGCCAACTCTGTCATTGTCGCCCTGACGTCAACCTTCCTGGCCCTGGTGCTGGCCGTGCCGGCCGCCTACGGGGCTTCTTTCTTCCGGGTACGTCTGAGCATCTACTTCATGATGTTCGCCCTGATCACGCGCATGGTGCCCACTGTGTCTCTGGGTGTACCCCTGTTCACCATTCTGAAAGATGTCGGACTGCTGGACACCCATCTGGGCCTGATTCTGGCCCATACCACCATCTCGCTGCCGCTCGCCGTCTGGTTGATGTCCGCCTTCTTCGAGAGCATCCCGCGCGAACTGGAAGAGGCTGCCCGCATGGATGGCTGCAACCGTTTCCAGTCTTTCTTTCTGGTGGTACTGCCACTGGTCAGTTCCGGCATGGCCATCGCCGCCCTGTTCTGCTTTATCGCCAGCTGGAACGAGTTTCTGTTCGCCCTGCTGCTGACGGCCGACCAGGCGAAAACCACGCCCATTGTCATCGCCGAGTTCAGAACGGCCTACGGCCTTGACTGGGGCCCCATGACAGCCCTGGCCACCCTGTACTCATTGCCAGTCATCCTGATCACGCTGCTGCTCCAAAAGCAGATTATCGGCGGACTCACATTTGGTGCTGTCAAAGGCTGACTTTTTAACCTTCAAGACAAGAAACAGACAACAGGAGTTCTTATGAATCCAAATCAGATGTTCACCAGCCCCCTGGCCGGCCTGCCCCAGGTACGCCGGGGCGTGGTATCAAAGCGTTCTTCCAGCTACGACGTCAGCGGCGGCAATCGGGACTTCAAGACGGTTCCCGCAGGTGAGACCTGCGTCATGGCCGACATTGCCGGTGCCGGTTGCATCAAGCACATGTGGATCACCACGCGCTGCTATGACGCCCAATACCTGCGCAAGCTGGTGTTCGAAATGTACTGGGACGGCAGCGACGAGCCTTCGGTCCGCGTGCCGCTGGGTGACTTCTTCGGCGTTGGCCACGCCACCGGCCGCCATTGGTGGTCACTGCCGATGAACTGCACCTTTGGTGATCGCCGTGGCCCCAAGGGCCCGTTTTCCCCTGCCTTCAACAGCTACTGGCCCATGCCGTTCGGCGAGGGTGCGCGCATCCAGATCGTCAACGAGGCCGATGAACCGATCGAGAACCTGTTCTACTACATCGACTACGAGCTCTACGCAGACGGGTTGCCACAGGATTTTGGCCGCTTTCATGCGGTATGGCACCGCGAAAACCCCACGCAGGCCGTCCCCACCGAACAGCCCTATGAGAACCCTGCGCCCTGGGATCTGGGCGGCAAGAACACCGACGGCAAGGAAAACTACGTGGTACTCGACATTCGGGGCACCGGCCACTATGTCGGCTGCGTACTGAACATCGACAACTTCAATGCCTCCAATCAGGAGTACACCTGGCCGGGCGAAGGTGACGACATGATCTTCATCGATGATGAAGCCTGGCCGCCCTCCATTCACGGGACCGGAACCGAGGACTATTTCGGCTGCTCCTGGGGCTTCCCGGCCGGTGAACACTCCACGCCCTATCACGGGGTGTCCCTGGGAGCCGACCCGCAGGAACATTTCGGCAAGTGGAGCCTGTATCGCTTCCATATCGAAGACCCGGTCCACTTCTCGAAATCGATTCGGGTCACGTTCGAGCACGGTCACGCCAATGACCAAAGCAACGACTATTCCTCGGTCGGGTTCTTCTACACCACTGAGCCAGTAGCAGCCAAACCGCTGCCGCCCGTTGAAGAACGTCTGGCCCGGCGCTGGCCGGAACATGGTCTGTGGGATTGCTAAGCAACTAACAACAGGAGCCTTTATGGCCTGGCAGACATGGGGTGAGTTATCCCCCGGAGCAACCATCGAACTGTGGGCGCGGGCCAGCAGGCCCGTCAGCACGGCCGTGTTCGTTATTCGGGCGGGTGAACAAAGGGTCTTTGAAATCGGCAGTCCGCCACCCTATTTCGAACATTCCAGGTTCACCAACCTGTGGGAACAGCCGCTCACGGTCCATCTGGACCCGGAACAGCTGGAGGTCAGTCTGGCCTATCACTGGCACCCGGAGAGCCTGCCGACTCAGGGCATCCGCTTGTTGCCGGCGACCGGCGACAGCCCCGAGGCGCGCCCCGAGCTGCACTTTTCTCCGCCCCGTCAGTGGATGAATGACCCCAATGGCCTGCATTATCAGGACGGACACTATCACCTGTTCTATCAGTTCCACCCCAACAGCAGCGAGTGGGGGCCCATGCACTGGGGCCATGCCGTGAGCCGGGATCTGTTCAACTGGGTGCACTATCCGGTTTTTCTGCACCCGGAAAAGAACCTGCTGCCTCTCGGTGCTACAGGGGGTGCGTTTTCCGGTTCCGCCTGCACCGGGCACGACGGGCGGCTGCGGTTCTACTACACCGAACGGCTGCCCGCGTATGACCTGCACAAGGACTATCGGGAAGTGCAGAAGCGGGTTATTCCCGCCGCCGATGGCATCACTCCGGACGCCATAACGACCGTCATCTCGGAACGTCCAGACGGTGTCGACTGTGATTTTCGCGACCCAAAGGTCTGGTATGACGACGCCTCGGAACAGTACCTGATGATCCTGGGTGCCGCCCTGCATGGCGACCCGGCAGTCTTGCTCTATACCTCACGGGACGGTGAGCACTGGCACTACCGCGGCCCGCTCTATGTGGCACCACCCCAGTTCAAGGATCAGGGCGCACGCTGTATCGAATGCCCGGATCTGCTGCCCCTGAATGGCCGCTGGGTTCTTTATATGGGCTTTGTCGGTCATCAGGACCCGGAAACCGGGCGTCACAACCTGATGTACTACCAGGTGGGCCAGTTTGATCCGGATCAGGGATTTCTGCCGGAGGGCCCCTTGCGCGAGGTGGACTTCGGAACCGACTTCTATGCCATGCAGAGCTTTCTGGCCGATGACCGGCGCCTGGCCATCGCCTGGCTGTTCAACTGGGCCTTCCAGAAGCCGCCCGGCTCAGACTATTGCGGTGAGATGTCGCTGCCGCGGCAGCTCTCGCTGAACGCGGAAAAACGTCTGTGCATGCATCCGATCCTCTCGGGTCTGATCAGCCGCAGCCTGCCGCTGGTGGCGGTCAGTCCCGTGCGTTTTCGCCCTGGCGACAATCCCTGCCTGCTGACCATGCAGGCGGCAGACGGGGACATCCGCCACTTCCGCATTGCCGGCGTGGATGCGCGGCAACGGGAATGGTCAGTGACTCTGGACGACGGGCTGTTGCGCATGGTGCTGCCGGAAGACCGGGGAGACATCGACTACGTCCATCCGCTGCCCCGGTTCAGCGACCTGTCGCTGCTGTATGACCGCGGCATCATCGAGCTCTTTGTCAATGGCGGCTCGGTCTGCGGCACCCGGCGCAGCTACCAGCTCACCGAACTGTCCTCACTGACCATAGACACGACGCATGCTCCGGAAGCTCTGAGCATCAGCGCCGAAACCCTGACCTGCCCGCAACCCGGGCAATAATCATCCAGCCAAGGAGACCAGTATGCCAACACCCACAGGTCCGCTGCTGTACCACTTCAAGCGCCGAGACATTCTGAAAGCTGCACTGGCCGGTGCCGGAATCGCTCTGGTGCCGACAACCCTCATTGCCGGGACCAGCCAGACATCACCGGAGGCCGGCTCCGCTCGCAGCGGCAAGCGCCACAACAGACTCAATATCGGAGTGCTCTGACTGCACCCGGGAGCATGAACTCCAACCCAGAAACAACAACTGCCAAAAACAAAAATGAAAGGAGCACCACATGTCCACCGTCTACGACGTCACCGACTGGTCGGTTAGCGGCACCTCTGAAACCGTACATACCGACATCGGGCTCTATATCAACAGTATCCTGGACGATATAAGAGCCAATCAATCCACCCAGTCCGACAATCCGGGCGCGGTGATCTACATTCCTCCGGGCGACTATATACTCAGAACCCGAGTACTGATTGACCTGAGCTACATCACCATCAAGGGATCCGGCCACGGCTTCTTTTCCTCCAGTATCCGCTACAACGCCGGCGACACCTCCGGGTGGGCTGAAATCTGGCCCGGCAGCAGCCGCATCCTGGTCGACAACACCGACGGTCAGGCCGAGGCATTCCTGGTCTACCGCAGCCAGGCGCCGCGTATCAGCAGCGTCCAGTTCCGGGATTTCTGTCTGGACGGCGTCAGTTTCGGCAGTGACGAGAACAGCTACACCAACGGCAAGGTCGGCCTGCGCTTTCAATCCGACACGGATGCCTGTCTGATCGAGGGCATGGGCTTCGTCTATCTGGAAGACGGCATCATCGCCCACAATGTTGATGCCATGCGGGTGCACAACAACTTCATTACCGAGTGTGGCGGCTGCCTGCACATGACCGGCAGCGGCCAGGCCACACTGGTTACCGCCAACCTGATGGGTGCGGGCTACAACAAGCACACCATCTTTGCCGAAGGTCACAAGGGCCTGCTGGTGGAAGGCAACAACATCTTTCCGCGCGGGGCTGATTCGGTCTACTTTCTCGACTGTGACCAATCAGCCATTACCGGCAATCGCCTGCACGCTTTCTACCCGGGCATGGTGGTATTGGAAGGCAGCGGCCGGGGCAACCTGGTCACCGCGAACCATTTCCTGCGCGAAGATGAGCCCTTCGATCCGTTGAAACCCTATGACAATGGCCGCGATGACCTGTTCGGGCTGATACATGTTGCCGGTGAGGAACACTTCATCCAGGGCAACTACCTGCGTTTCGACGCCAGCCCGGTGGCCACCCCAACCCCGACCCTGATACTGGTCCGCAGCGGCAGCGGCCATACGGTGTCGTCGAATCATGTGTCCTGTTCGACGGCCGGATTCAATGCGGTATTGCTGGATGCCAGCGTGAACAACGTACGGGTCCTGCTGACCGGCCACAGCGGCAACTTCACCTCCTACGCGCCGGGCAGCGAATACGCTTTCCTGGGCCTGCCGCCGCTGGGAACACACCGGGACCTCTGAGGAATCGCCCGCGTGCCTGGTATGGATGCATTTCTCCTTGCTGCAGGGCTGACAGCAGTGGCCGAGATTGGGGACCGGTCACTGCTGCTGGCCCTGCTGCTGGGCAGTCGGTACACCCGGACCGGAGTGCTCTTTCTGGGCATGAGCACCGGGCTGATTCTCAACCTGGTGCTGGTCGGTCTGTTCGGCAGTTGGCTGTTTCTGTTTATCCCTGCACCCTGGCAACCCTGGATCGTAAGCGGGCTATTCATGCTCACTGCATTGTGGTTGCTCCGACAGGAGGGGTCACAGGCAGCGGTTCAACTGTCGGACAGGAAATTGTTCGTCACTTCTGCCAGTGCCTTCTTCATTATGGAGATGGCCGACAAGTCGCAACTGACCATGTTGGCCCTGGTAGGTTCACAGTCCTCCCTGCCCGGCGTCATTCTGGGCGCCATTTGCGGTACGCTGGCTGTGGTCGGACCGGCACTCTGGCTGGGGCGTCGACTGTCACCCGTCTTGCCGAGCCGCTGGCTGAGCCGGGTTGGCGCCACATTGTTCTTTCTGGCGGCTGGTTCAACACTGGCGTTGTCACTGTAAATCAACAGCGTTGCTGTTGCCCGTCGTCCACACACTGCCGAATCAGACCGATCTCCTCTGACCTGTGTGGCGTGCCGTCCGGCTCCAGCAGATCGTGGAACCAGGTGTCATCAGAGCGCTCACTCGGGACTTGCTGGCGCAGCACGACGTCTGGCCACGGCAGGTGGGTTTGCGTCGCGCCCCTGACCAGCCCCCATTGATAACAATGCACATTGTGGCGGCAAAACAGTTCCAGTTGATTCTCGATGGTGCTGTTGACGTGCCGCGCCATCCACTCCGAGCAGATCATGGGACGACCCAGTGCCGCCAGTTGCTCCAGAACCCGGTTCAGAATCTCCGGCTCCCGATAGGCATGAAAACTGACCAGGTCGGACCACTCCAGCGCAGCCTGATCCAGCGGGTGCTGATAATAGGGCGTCGGCGTCGGCTCCCAGGGTGCCGGCATATGCCAGGCCGCCACGGTCAGCGGCTGAATGGGATCAATATCCCGTACGCGCCTGAACGCAGCTTCCATCAAGGCCATGGAGTGCTGCTCCAGCGCCTGACTGAAAGAGTGCTCGCCGTCTTTGGCGAAAACCATTCTGTTGCCGGGTTCGTTGTAGAGATCCCAGAACAGTACCCGCGCATCCGAGCGGAAATGGTCAACCAGTGCGCCCACGTAGTAGACAACAGCATGGTGCAGGGGTCGGTCCATCACCCAGCGTCGGCCCGGGCTGCCCACGGCTCTGCTGTTGTGCAATCCCGGAACCGGGGCCGGTGGTGCGCCAGCCGACGGGTCGCCGCCGGAGAACTCACAGTCATCCAGCGGACAGAACACCACCGACAGGCCCTGTTCGGACGCTATGGACAGAAAGATCTCCATGCGCTCCAGCAACCCGGCGCCGTCATGCTGCCAGACAACAAAGGGCAGATTGGTGCGCAGACTGTTGAAGCCGCAATCTCGAGCCCATCCAAGTTCCTGGCGGATCAGGTCCGGGGAGAAGTTGTCTGCCCGCCACATGTCAGGAAAGTTCACGGCGTTGCGCGGCAGATAGTTGAACCCGCATTGCCAGGCGTTGGCTTGCTGCCAGGCGTTTGCACGCTCTGCTGACCAGCGGGCTGAAGACAGAGTCATTACTGGTAATTCCAAAACGTTGATTCAGGTTGACAGGAAGCGCCCGGGCGTGAGCCCGGACGCATGACGCGGCAGGCTCAGCGATCAAGCTGGCTTTGCACATCCTCTTCAGCATCGGACAGGGCAGCATCAATGGACTTGCCGGTCAGCCAGATAGCCTGGAACTCCCGGTTCAGAATGTCCTGAATTGCCCCGTAGCGCGCGGAGGCAGGCGTATCCCGGGCGATATTGACGGTATTGTCGTACTCGCTGCGATGGGGCAGTTCGGCATATTCATCACTGTTGAGTACAGACTCTCTGACGGCGGCATGGCCGGTGCGTGCCCAATCGATATTGTGGTCATTGATGAAGGCCAGCAACTTCAGTGCACCTTCGTAGACTTCAGGGTCATCGCGCTGCACCGAGGCCGGAATCGCCCAAAGGTGAGAGTCTGCCCAGGTGGCTGGCTCGTCATACAGAGTGGGAAAGTCAGCCACGTAATAGTTCGTCAGCTCGACATCCTCGTCGGCCGCCTGCTCGGCATAGAAGTCCACTACCCAGGTGCCATTGACCAGCACTGCGGCTTCTCCGTTCAGGAAGCTTTGCTGGGAATCTGCATAGTTGGTACGAGAGTTGGCATAGTCACCGTCGAACAGACCCGTGATCAGTTCCAGCGCATTGCGTGCCTCCGGGGTATTGATGGTGGCGGTGCCATTGGCAAAGATGTTGCTGTCCTGCTGCCATAGAAAGGCCAGCACCATGCGCACACCAATCTCGAACTCGGAGAAGTCAGCCGCCAGATAGTACTGACCGGTGGCTTCGCGAACCATCTCGGCATGCTCCATCATTTCTTCCGGGCTTGAAGGCAAAATCGGGCGGCCGTCCTCGACCAGCCCGGCGGCTTCCATCAGGTCCATGTTCACATGCCAGAGGTTGGCATGCAGATCCATGGGCACACCCAGAATCCGGTCATTCCAGGTGACGGCCTCACGAGCTGACTCGGTCCAGTCATCCGGATCAATGCCATGCGCCATCAGGTCATCCGTCAGGTCCGCCAGGGCACCGATCTGGCCATATTCAGGTATGCGGTGGCGGTGCATGACATGCACATCCGGCGGGTTGCCGGAGGCGTAGGAGGCAATGATCTGGTCATAGTAATTGCCCCAGTCGGTGGGCAGTGTGGTGACGTCGAAATCATCATTCTCCGCATCGAAGGCGTTGATGATCGACTGGATGATGCAGGCTTCACCGACGGCCGCCGAAACATCCGTGCCGGCGTCCTGACAGGAGCCGAAGAACCGGCCCAGCGTCACTTCGGTACCGAAGGCAGGCATCACTGCCCCCGCCGACAACGCGGCTGCTGCGATCATGGAAACAAAAGTTTTTCGCATGGTAATCACCTTTTCTGCTTTCTTGTCTTTGTAGTTGACCACTGCCTGCGCAGTGGCGATGAGTTTTCGGTTTTTTGCATACAGCATCAGCCCTTGCTGCCGCCCACGGCGACCGCGCGCACGACATAGCGCTGGAAGATCAGGAACAGGGCCACCACCGGCAGGCTGGCAATCACCCCTGAGGCCATCACACTGCCCAGCCCCTCGGACTGGGCGAAGTTGCTCTGCAGGCTCGCCAGGCCCAGCGTGATGGTGAAGTGCTCGGTACGCTGTGCCGACACCAACGGCCACAGATAGTCGTTCCAGGCATAGAGGAAGGTCAGGATGGCCACCGTCATCATGGCCGGGCGGGCCAATGGCAGCATGACGTGCCAGAAGATCTGGAAGGTGTTGGCCCCGTCGATGCGGGCCGCCTCCTCGACGTCTCTGGTCACACCGCGGAAAAACTGGATCATGATGAAGACACCGATCGGCACTGCCAGGCGCGGAATGATCAGCCCATGATGCGAGTTGTGCCAGCCCAGCTCCGAGAACAGCGTATACAGGGGAATAAAGACCGCCTGTTCGGGAATCATCAGGCCAAGCAACACCAGTACCAGCAACGTCTTCTTGCCGACAAAATTGAGCCGCGCGAAGGCATAGCCGGCCGTTGTGGACAGCACCAGCACGCCAATGGTCATGCCCAGTGCAACCACCAGGCTGTTGAAGAACCAGACGTGCACCTGTCCGTGCGCCAGCAGGTTCAAATAGTTGTCCAGCGTCAATGGGTAAGGAATCAGCCCCCAGAAGGTATTGGAGGTGGTGCGTGCGAGCAGTGCATTGGGCTGCAGCGACAGGGACACCATCCACAGGGTGGGCACCAGCCAGATGAAGGCAGGCAGTGCGAGCATGGTATAGAGCAGCGCGAGACGCCGGTTCTCCATGGTTTTCATTGTTCGTCCTCCCGGCTGACCATGAACTGGACGGCAGAGAACACCGACATGATGACGAAGAGGAATACGGCCATTGCCGAAGCGATTCCCAGATCACTGTCGCGGAATGCGGTCTGATAGATATAGCGCACCAGCACCTGGGTCTGATCGTTGGGCCCGCCCTGCGTCATCAGGTGCGCCTGCCCGAAGACCTGAAAGTGCAGGATGATCTGCAGTATCACCACCAGTGTGATGGTGCGCTTGAGATTGGGCAGAATGATGTACCAGAAAGCCTGCACCGAGTTGGCCCGGTCGAGTTTGGCGGCTTCCTGCATTTCCTGTGGGATGTCCTGCAGGCCGGCCAGAAAAAGGACCATGGCAATACCAATGGACCACCACACGGTAGCGATCACAATGGCTGCCATGGCAAACCCGGGTTCTGCCAACCAGGAAAGCGGTACACCACCAAACTCGCGCACCACATTGGCCAGCAGGCCCTGACGCGCGGAGAACATCATTTGCCAGATCAGGGTAACCACGGTTACCGACAGCACCTGCGACAGGAAGAACAGCGTGCGCAGAAAGGCCGCCCCGCGGGTCTCGCGATTCAGCGCGGTGGCCAGCAAAAGCGATATGAGGGTAATGGCCGGCACCACCATGGCAACAAAGAACACCGTATTGCCGACCGTGGGCCAGAAGCGACGGTCGAACCAGCGTCCGCCCTCGCCGGGCGCCCAGCCGAAGAAGAACATCAGCAGCAACAGCGCCATCAGACACTGCCACAGCGTCGACCAGCGCAACTCACCGGTTCGGTAGCGCCAGACACAGAACAACGCCGCCAGCACACAAAGACCCTGCAGCACCGGACGCGCCCAGGCACGCCAGGTCATCTCGGTACCCCAGAACAGACGCAGGTAATTGTCCAGGCCAATGAAGGTCTTGGCATCCGGGTTGAACGTGACCGCCAGCAGGTTCCAGTCATGCAGACTGATCCACACACCCCGACAGAAGGGATAAATCAGAAATGCGACATAGACGAACACGAACGGCAGCAGGAAAACCCAGGCTACCAGGTTCTGACGGACGCCCGCCCAGCGGAGGTCGGTTTTGAATTGTTCAAACATGCTGAGGCCTGTCTCTTGTTGTTGTGTTGTTCGGGCAGCCACTCAATACCCGAACTAATATTATTAGTAATATTAACTAAAATTGTATCACTGTCAAACGCCGGGTACACTTTTTAACAAAGCCGCCTGCAGAGGCAGGCCAAGGACCAGGTTTTCCGCTTATGAGCTCCGATTCAGGCAACAAGACGCGCGTCACCATGAAGGACGTGGCCCGGCATGCCGGCGTTTCCCAGTCCACGGTGTCGTTCGTGCTCAATGAAGTAACGGATGTGTCGATCGGGGCCGACACTCGACAGCGCGTGCTGGAAGCCGTCGAAAAGCTGAACTACAAGCGCCGCCCGCAGGGAATGGCGCGGTCGGTATCGCATCCGATCATCGGGTTTCTGGTGGATGAAATTGCCACCAGCCCCTTCTCTGCCATCACCATAGAAGGCGCCCAGGAGGCCGCCTGGCGCCACGGACACCTGCTGGAAGTGGCCATGACCGGAGAAGATGCCGAGTACGAAAAAGCCATCCTCGAAAAGTGGCGTCTGCAAGGGGTAGTTGGGGTCATCTACTGCTCCATACTCACCCGCGCCGTCACTCCGCCAGAGCAACTCGCACAAATGCGCAACGTACTGGTCAACTGCCATGCCGAGAAAATGCCGTACACTGCCGTGGTGCCCGGTGAGGTACTGGGCGGTTTTGCGGCCACCGAGGCACTGCTGAACAAGGGCTATCGCAGAATTGCCTTTATCGATGGTGAGATGTGGATGGAGGCGGCCAAGGACAGGCTGACAGGTTACCGCAATGCACTGACCACGCACGGGGTCCCGATTGACGAGGCTTTGATCCGTGAAGGCAACTTTCTGCCCAGTGGCGGTTACAAACAGACGCTGACACTGCTCAATGATGGGCTGATCTTTGATGCTATCTTCTGCGCCAACGACCTGACGGCAGTAGGCTGCTACGAGGCGCTGAAGGAGCGTGGCCTGCGTATTCCGGACGACATCGCCGTTATGGGCTACGACGATCAAGAAATAGCCCAGCACCTGAACCCGGCGCTGTCGACCGTCCTGCTGCCACACCGTGAGATGGGCCAGTGGGCGGTGGACTACCTGCTGTCTCCCGAGTCTGCAGACACCAAACGGGTCTACAAGCTCGAATGCCCGCTGGTGTTGCGGGAATCGATCTAGTGTCTGTTGGCCCGACACCGCTTCGTGTGCGCCAATCAGGGTGAAGAGACCGCCATTTATCCCTGTGGCTTCGGCATGGCCCAGGTCGCGGTCGCCACAGCAATCAGCTTGCCGTCTTCATTGGTGGCGCGTGATTCCATGAACGCCAGGCTGCGCCCCTGCTTGAGAAAACAGGCCTCGCAGACAATCCGGCCGCTGTCGGCCGGGCGCAGGTACTGGATTTTCATTTCCACCGTACTGCCACCCTGACCGGTGACATGGTGAATCAGGTGGCCCATGGAGACATCCAGCGCCGTGGCCAGCACGCCGCCGTGCAGCTTGCCCACCGGGTTCAGCGTATGCTCGCGGATGGGCAATGTGACCCGACACCGCTCACCCACATACTCGATGTCCAGCCCGTAAAAACGGGCCAGAAAGAACTTGCCAAACTCGGGTTCGGCGTCAGCCAGAACCTGCTCGAAATGCGCCTGCAAAGCCTGTTTATCCATGTGCGCCCACCTCGGTTATCCGCAATTGCTGGATTGAGCCCAGAGATTGATCCCGCTCTCAGTGGCATACTGATCGATCTGTTTCAGCTCCGCTGCCGAGAAGTCCCGGTTATCCAGCGCGGCGACGCTGTTCTCCAACTGACGCACACTGCTGGCACCAATCAAGGCCGTGGTGACCCTGGGGTCGCGCAATACCCAGGCGATGGCCATCTGCGCCAGGGTCTGGCCTCGCGCCTGCGCGATTTCGTTGAGCGCTTTGATCTTGGCCAGGTTCTCATCACTCAGGAATTCTTTCGGCAGCGTGCTGTCGGCACCGGCACGGCCCGCTTCCGGCCGACCGTTTAGGTACTTGTCGGTCAGCATGCCCTGCGCCAGCGGCGAGAACGGGATGCAGCCAATGCCCTCTTCTTCCAGCACCGGCAGCAGACCGTCGTTTTCCACCCAGCGGTTGAGCATGGAATAGCTGGGCTGATGAATCAGACAGGGCGTGCCCAGCTCACGCAGAATCCTCGCTGCTTCACGGGTCTTCTTCGGCCCGTAGGAGGAAATACCGACATACAGCGCCTTGCCCTGCCGCACGGCGCTGTCGAGCGCCATCATGGTTTCTTCCAGCGGCGTTTCCGGGTCGACCCGGTGCGAGTAGAAGATGTCGACATAGTCGAGCCCCAGGCGCGACAGACTCTGATCCAGGCTCGACAGCAGATACTTGCGGCTGCCCCACTCACCATAGGGCCCGGGCCACATGCCATAACCGGCCTTGGTGGAAATCACCATTTCATCGCGATAGCCGCGAAAATCGGTTTTCAGCATGTGGCCGAAGTTCTCTTCCGACGAACCGGGTGGCGGCCCGTAATTGTTGGCCAGATCGAAATGGGTAATGCCCAGATCAAAGGCGCGCCGACAGATGGCCCGAGCATTGTCCTGCGGCGCATTCTCGCCGAAGTTGTGCCACAGACCCAGCGAGATCGCCGGCAGCTTCAGACCACTGCGCCCGCAGCGCTGATAGCTCATGGTGTCGTAGCGTTTTGCATCGGGCAGATAAGTCATCAGAACTCCTGTTGAAAGAAAAGTCTGCGAGCCGTTGTTTTAGCCCATACAGGCCCGAATTGCCAGGCGATCTCAGTGGCATCTCATTGATAGCTGGCCTGCAGATGGTTGATGCGATAAACAGGCAAGGTCCCGCCCTGCCAATACAGTCGCCGGGGCTCACCCGGCAGCAGGGTCAGGCTGTTGTCGCTCCAGCGGCCCGGGGCATCGGCCTCCAGGGTGACAAAATGCGCCGGCCGTTCACAGCGCAGTTCCACCCAGGGGCCGTCTTGGGAGTGCCCGGTTGCAGCGGAGATCTCCGGTGCGGGCAGGTGCAGCGCCTTCCAGAGATCGAAATAGCCGGTGTTCTCGCACTCGAATTGCCGGCCGCTGGTGGTCATGGTGGCGCTGGCTGAAGCCGTGACGAACTCGGCGGCGGCCTCGGTACTGGCAACCCGGGCCAGAGTGCGACTCTCGCCCGGAGCCAGTGTTTCCTTGAGCAGGCTTTCTTCGCGCAGAGTGCCATCCAGAGCATGGCGCCGCCAGGCGCCCTCGAGGGTTGCCGCTTCGGCCAGATCATTCACCGCCACCAGTTGCAGACCGGCGCCGTCTTTGTCCTGCAGCCAGAACAGCTGCACCGGCTGATAGAAGCGGCGCGCATGGTAGTGCAGCTGCTTCCAGCCGCCTTCGTAATCCAGGCTGCTCCAGGACGCCACCGGCCAGTTGTCGTTGAGCTGCCAGTACAGCGTGCCCATGCAGTGCGGCCGCAGCGAGCGCCAGTATTCGATGGCGGTTTTCATGGCAATGGCCTGCTGCACCTGACTCAGGTACAGGAACTGGTCAAAGCCGACGGGGAAGCGGAAATAACGCGTGAACATCTCGACAATGCGGGCATTGCCGCCGTCATTCTTCTGGTGGGCTTCCATCACCGGGCTGGTGACATTGCGATCTTCTGCTTCGGTGAACTGCCGCACCAGACGCAGCGACGGGAACGACTGATAGCCAAATTCGGAACAGAAGCGCGGCTTGATTTCGGTATAGGCGCTGAAGGAATGCCCCTCGTGCCAGACATCCCAGAAATGCATGTCGCCCTTGCTGTCATCATGCCAGGCATCGCCATAGTCCATGCTGCCATTGCACGGTGAACTGGGCCAGAACAGGCGGCTGGGATCAGCCTGTGCCACGCCCTGCTCCAGCACCCGGTTCAGTCGGTCATAGTTGACCAGATACTTCTCGCGCTGGCGGCGTGATTCCTCGAACCAGTTGATGGCGCCGATCACCTCGTTGTCGCCGCACCAGAGCGCAATGCAGCCCCAGGCCTGCAGGCGCGACACCTGCCAGTCGATTTCCGGCCCCACGTCTTGCAGAAACTCCGGCGTGCTCGGATAGAGCGCACAGGCAAACATCAGGTCCTGCCAGACCAGCAGGCCCAGGCGTTCGCACAAGTCATAGAAGCCGTCATGCTCGTAGAAGCCGCCGCCCCAGACGCGGATCATGTTCATGTTGGCCTCGACGGCACTGGTCAGCAGTTGTTCATACCGCTCCGGCGTGTGGCGGGCCGGGAAGGCATCGGCCGGAATCCAGTTGGCGCCCTTGGCGAAGATCTCGACCCCGTTGACCACCAGACACATCCGGTTGCCGGCGTCATCCGGACTCAGATCCCAGTGCAGCGAGCGCAGGCCGATAGCGCGCTGCCAGTGCTGGCCGTCCAGCTCGGCGGTCAGCCGATACAACGGTTGCTCGCCATAGCCAGCCGGCCACCAGAGTTCGGGCTCCCGCACCGTCAGCCGTGCCGTGCCCTGATGCTGGCCCGGCGCCAGCGTCACGGTGGCGGTGACACCCTCACCCAGAGCCAGTTCTACCGTCTGCTCGGTGGTGGCGGGGCCGGCAGTGTCCACCACCACATCCAGATCCACCCGGGCCGTGCGATGGTGCTGAAAGACCCGCACCGTCGACAGGGTGCGATCACGATGAATGATCAATTCGGGCGCCTTGTAGACCCCGGTGGACAGCAGGCAGATGCCCCAGTCCCAGCCAGCATCACACTGGGCTTTGCGCACCAGGTTCATGTGCGGGATGTCGTTGTTCATGTCGGCCCACGGCATGGGAAAGGGCTGCCGGGCCGCCCGCTCGGCGCCCAGCGCCGCATTGTTGTGCAGGGTGAGGGTCAGCCGGTTGGTGCCGACCCTGAGCACCTGGCTCACCTCGAACTCGAAACGCCGAAAGCTATTGGCCACCGTGCCCAGATCCACCCCATTGAGCGCCACCGTGGCATGCGTATCCACAAACTCCAGGCGCAGCGTGGCCAGTGCGGCCAGTTGTTCAGCCGCCACCTCGAACTCGGTCTCGGCGATCCAGGTGCGCTCGTGCACCCACTGCACGGCCGCCTCGTTGTCCCGGTAAAAGGGGTCCGGAATCTGCTCCGCCTGCAGCAACAACTGGTGCACGTCGAGAGGTATCTGCCCTGACAGGGTCGGGCCGCCCGCCGCGCTGTCGCGGACGGTCCAGGCGTGGTCCAGCTTCATGGCGTCAATTTCTTGCACAGAATCAGTCTCCCGGATAGTCTGGTACTGTCCAGCATATAGGGTCGGCGCACCATTTTCTGCCCCCACAACCCGCAATGGCCGTTGTTCAGCAGATGAAACCATACCCTCTTGGCGCTATAGTACGACGCCATGACCATCAGCTCACCGATCCGCCTGACTCCCGAGTTCCAGCGTTACGACTGGGGCACCAGAGACACCATTACCCGCCTGCTCGAACTGGCACCGCCCACTGGTGACGCGCCGGTGGCAGAGCTGTGGATGGGTGATCACCCCAGCCTACCGTCCCGGCTGGCCACTGCCATGGACGACTGCACGGACCTGCGCGCGCTGGTGACACGGCACCCGGAAGCCATACTGGGCCCGCACCATGAAGCACTGCACGACCGGCTGCCGTATCTGTTCAAGGTGCTGAGTGCCGGTCAGGCGCTGTCGGTGCAGGTCCACCCCAGCAAGGCCCAGGCTGAGGCGGGCTATGCGACCGAGAACGCAGCCGGTATTCCGGTGGACGCACCGCAGCGCAACTACCGGGATGACAACCACAAGCCCGAGCTGCTGATGGCTCTGACCGAGTTCGATGCCATGGCCGGGTTTCGCCAGCCTGCCGTCGTGGCCGCACTGCTGGACAAACTGGACTCCCCGGCCGTGCAGGGCTGGGCGGCACGCCTGCGCCAGCACGGCCTGTCAGCGCTGGGCGAACTCTACGAAACCCTGCTGACTCTTTCGCCGGAGCAGTGCAGCGCCCTGCTGACCCCAATATTGGCAGCACTGCCCGAGAGTGAGGATTATCAGTGGGTACAGCGCCTGCATGACCACTATGGCGATGATGTCGGCGTGCTGTTTCCGCTGCTGTTGAACCGTTTTCACCTCGAGCCCGGCCAGGCCATCGTACTGGCCGCCGGTGTGCCGCATGCCTATCTGCAGGGCACCGGGCTGGAGGTGATGGCCAGTTCCGACAATGTGTTGCGCGGCGGCCTGACCCGCAAGCACATGGATGTGCCGGAACTGCTGCGCATCACCAACCTGACGCCCGACAGCGTGCAGCCGCAGAACGGCACCACCGAGGCCGGCATCACCACCTATCAGATCCCGTTCGATGATTTCCAGCTCGCCCTGCTGGACCTGACACCCGAAACCACCATGACTCTGGGTGACTCCGGCTCGGCCGAATTGCTGCTGCAAATCTCCGGCCACAGCCGGATTGCCGACGAGACTCTGCACAGAGGTCAGATCATGCTGCTGCCGGCCACACTCGGTACCGTCACGGTCAGCGGTGAAGGCCGCCTGGCGCGGGTGACCACCCGGCTCGCCGGGAACTGAATCGGAAGCATGCCTACTGACACCCGAGATCCGTTCGGTCAGTTCCAGCGCAGGCTCAACGCAACATCAATCCTCTCATCCGAGCCCTCAATCACGATGCCCCAGTCGCCCATGTCATACTGGCCGGTATAGAGGCTCAGATGCCCCATTACGGGAGTACGGCCCTGATCATCTTCACGACCGCTGACGATCACACCCAGGCGCCAGGGTGACTCTGCCAGCACACCATGAAAACCGGCACTGGCCAACGGGTATGCAGAAACAAAATCACTACTGCTGTCCGCACGAACATTCACAGCCTCCATCTCCAGTCGCCCGTAGGCCGACAACTCGTCGGTCATGACATTGCCGTAGCCCAGGCCGCCGCGCAGCCGCCAGACAGTCACATCGTTCGTGCTACCGTTGTCAGTCAGCCTCAGGCGCCCCAGGGACAATGACACTGGGACATCCAGTACCGACAGAAACTGGTCGGGCACCACAACTCCGGCTGACACAAAGGCCCCATCGATCTCATCGAACTCATGGTCATCCGCATCGAATGAGGTCAGGCCGGCATTGATGATGTACTCGGCTCTTGTTTCGGCCAAGGCGGCAGTTGCCAGCATGCCCGGAATGATCAGCGCCAGTATTCGCAAGTAATGCATAGGTCTCCATTTTCCTGCGCAGAGGTCGGATGGGCTCAGTATAGCGACCTGGCTGCTGAAATGTGCGTGCGAATAACATTCGCATCACCGTCAGAAGCCAAGCCACCCGCAGCAACAAGAGCCGTCTGTGATACCATTCCGGTGACGAGCAGGCCTGCAGCCTATTGCACCGGCGCCTGTGAACCCGCACTGCCTCTGCAGGATAAACGCCGGGGCCCGATCAGGATACCGAGCCTTTGATGACCGTTCCGCATCGTCCCAACTGGTCCAGTCTCGGGCAGGATGTCAGTGCCGGCCTGCTGGTGGCGCTGATTGGTATTCCGCAGTGTCTGGCCTATGCGATGCTGGCCGGCGTGCCGCCCATGTATGGGCTGTCGACGGCCATTGTGGCCGGCGGTCTGGCGGCGCTGCTGGGCCGCAGCCATCGGGTGACGGTGGGGCCGACCAACACCACGGGCCTGATCGTGCTGGCCTCGTTGACGCCCTATGCCGGTCATCCGGACCAGTTGCTGCCGGCCATGGCCATTCTGACCCTGCTCGCCGGTGCCTGGCGGCTGGTCATCGTGATCGCGCGCGCGGAGCGCATCTTCAATTTCATTCCCGAGGCCGTAATGCTCGGCTTTGCCACCGGCGCTGCCTGCCTGATTGCCTGGATGCAGATCGATGACCTGCTCGGGCAGCCACAGCAGGGTGTGCGCACGGCCTGGGCTCAGGCCATGGCGCTGGGCCGGCTCGACTGGGCCGCCGTCGACTATCTCGGGGTAGGGCTGGGTGTTACCGCGCTGGTCGGGGTACTGCTCGGCCGACGCCTCTGGCCCCGTTCCCCCGTTGCCCTGATCATGCTGTTGCTGACCACTCTGGTCACGGTGTTGTTGCCGGAACCGTTCAAGGCCGGGCTGGTTCTGCTCGGCGAGTCGGCGCTGATCACCAACGGCTGGCCCACTGGGGCCTGGCCCGCTCTGGACCCGCAATTGTGGGGGTCGCTGCTGGTCCCGGCCCTGGCCATTGCGTTGATCGGCTCCCTGGAATTGATCGTCACCCTGCGCACCAACCGGGAAATGCACTACCTGACCCCGGAGCTGCGGGCGCAGGGCATCGCCAACATGGTGGCGGCACTGGCCAGCGCCTTCCCGGCCTCGGCCAGCCTGACCCGCTCGGCACTGCTCAAGCTGGGCAATGCCCATTCCCGACTGGCGCCCTTTCTGGCCGCAGTGGTGCTGCTGCCGGTATTGCTGTTCGGCGGCGACTGGATCGCACAGATTCCCCTGGGCGTGATCGCCGGCCTGCTGATCGCCACCGCCTGGACCATGCTGGACCAACCCGGCATTCGTCGCCTCTGGATCGGCAACCGACAGACGCGGTTATTGTTCGGCATGACCCTCGCCAGCACCCTGATCATCCCGTTCCACCATGCCATTCTGGTCGGGGTCGGGCTCAGTGTGGGGCTGTTCCTGTGGCAAACCAGTCAGGCCCACCTGCGCTGGTTCGGGCGCGACCGGGATGACCTTCTGTTTGACCTGCCCGCCACCGGCGAACCCGACCCGAGCCTGCACGACGGCAGGCTCTATCTGCAGGTCAGTGGCAGCCTGTACTTTGCGGCTGCCAAGACCCTGTCGGGCCAGGTTCAGCAGGCGCTGCCGGCAGGGTGCAGGCATCTGATGATCGACCTTACGCACGCGCATCAACTGCGCATCAGTGCGGTGTTTGCGCTGCAGGAGATAGTGGACCACTGTCAGGCGGCGGGCCTGGAAGTGGAAATCGGCGGCGTCGACAACGCCTTTGTCGAGCTGTGCCGCCGCTGCGGCGTGCAGCTGCCCTTTGCGGACTGGACGCTGCAGCGACAGGTGATTCGTTCCTGAACCCGAAAACGCTAGCCGCGCAGGGATGACGCTTCGCGCGCCAGTTGTTCGATGCGGCTCCAGTCCCTGGTTTTCAGTGCGTCGCCGGGCACAATCCAGGAACCGCCGACGCAGGCCACATTGGGCAGGCTCAGATAGTCGCCGCAATTGGCCAGCGAGATACCGCCGGTGGGGCAGAAGGTGATGTCCGGCAGCGGGCCGCGCAGGGCCTTGAGGGCTGCCGGCCCGCCCAGTACGGAAGCGGGAAAGAACTTGAAGCAGTCATAGCCCACTTCCATGCCTTTCAATACTTCCGATACCGTGGCCACGGCGGGCAAAAAGGGCATTCTCGACACCCGGCCGGTTTCCAGCAACTGAGGCGTGGCCCCCGGGCTGACCACGAAATCGGCTTTCACGTCTTCCAGGTCACGGAACTGGCTGGCCCGCACCACGGTACCGGCCCCGACCACCATGCCCTTGACCTGCTTCATGGCCTTGATGACCGCGAGCGCCTGTTCGGTGCGCAACGTGACTTCCACCACCTCGATACCGCCGGCCTGCAGCGCCTCGGCCAGAGGCACCGCATCCTCGACATGTTCGACCGCCAGCACGGGAATGACCGGGTGGGCCTGCTTCAGAAAAGGGGCAATTTCTAGTGACATGGGTTGAGTACTCTTTGTCAGGTTCGGTTCAAGGGTTCGGTTTCAGGTCAAAGAAAGGCAGCCAGAAGCTCATCCAGACTCTGTGTCTCCAGGTCCTGAAAGGCCTGCTGCACGGCGGCGCGAAAAACCTCCTGTCGGGCCAGTGCGGGCGGCACAACAGCTTCGAGGGCCAGGAAGGCTCTGACCAGGGACGGCCCATCCTGATGCGTCCGGTGCAGGTCCTGCAGTGTCTCGGCCATGGGATCACTGATGGCAAAGGGCTGCCCCTGCAGATCCGTGCCGCGGGTGTAGCGCATCCAGGCCGCCACGCCCAGCGCCGTGGCCCTGATGCTGCGCCCGGCAGCCAGCTGTTCCAGAGCGCCATAGAGCCAGCGCTGGGGCAACTTCTGGGAGCCATCCATGGCAATCTGATGCAGCCGGTGTTGCAGGCTGTCATTGGCGAAACGCTGCAGCAGGTCTTCACAGTAGTGCGTCAGATCGACGCCGGCCGGCACATCCAGCGTGGGTGCGGCTTCCGCGCCCATGTAATGGCGCAGCAGGGCCCGGAAGCCCGGCTGGCAGACGGCGTCATAAACCGTTTCCACGCCATGCAGGGCGCCCAGATAGGCCAGCAGTGAATGGCTGCCGTTGAGCATGCGCAGTTTCATGGTTTCAAACGGCGCTACATCCGGCACCATTTCCACGCCGACGGATTCCCACTGCGGGCGGCCGGCCGGGAATCGGTCTTCGATCACCCACTGGGCAAAGGCTTCCCCGATGACCGCGCTCGGGTCATCCAGACGCAGACTGGACAGACGCTCGAAATCGGCCGCCGTCATGGCCGGCACAATGCGGTCGACCATGCTGGACGGAAACGCCACCTGCTGTTCGATCCACTGCGCCAGCTCGGGGTCGGTCTGCGCGGCCAGCCTGACCACGGCGCCCTGTGCCCGCTCACCATTGGCCGGCATGTTGTCACAGCTCAGCACCGCGAATGGGGCCACGCCGGCCGCCCGACGGGCCGCCAGGGCCGCTACCAGCAGGCCGGGGGCCGTGCGCGGCTGCTCGGGGTGGGTCATGTCGTGGCGAATCAGGGCATGCTCCGTCAGCAGGGCGCCATCCGCCGGGTTGAGGAAATAGCCTTTCTCGGTCACCGTCAGCGTCACAATCCGGGTGTCCGGGTGTGCCAGCCTGTGCAGCAACTGATCCAGATCCCGCCCCCAGATACCGCTGTCGTCCTGGCCGGTAAACAGCACCTCTTCGATGGTGCCGACTTCACGCACCAGCACGCGGCTGCTGTCGGTGTACTCGGCCACATGGTAGCGCCCGTCAGTAGCACGCAACTGGTCCACCAGCGCATGGTTGGAGCGCAGGTTGGCACTGCAGATGCCCCACTGGGGGTCACCGCTGTGCTGGCGAAAGCGTTCCAGATACACCGCCTGATGCGCTCGGTGAAAGGCACCCAGGCCGAGGTGCACCACACCGATATGGCCTGAGCGCTCCGCCGCAGGCAGATGCCGGATATCAGCGGGCACGGTCGCTTTGCTGTGTGCTGTCATGGCAATTCGGTGTCCTTTGTCGAGCTGTGCATTACCAGTGCCAGAGGGTGCCGTCTTCCAGACGGTTTACCGGCAGGCTGGCTGGTCGGTAGGGATACAGTCTGGCTTTTTCTTCGTCGATATCGACGCCATGGCCGGGTTTTTCACCGACGATGAAATGGCCGTTCTCGAACCGATAGTCATGCGAGAACACCTCGTCGGTCAGCGCTTCGTAGGGCATGTGCTCCTGAATGCCGAAATTGGGCACCCAGGTATCGAAATGCACTGCCGCGCCCAGACAGACCGGTGACAGGTCGGTCGGACCATGGAAGCCGGTACGGATATGGTAGAGCGCGGCGAAATCGGCGATCCGCCGCACATGGGTAATGCCGCCGCCATGGCTGATCGGTGTGCGCACATAGTCGATCAGTTGCTGCTCGATCAGGGTGCGGTAGTCATGAATGCTGTTGAACACCTCACCCACCGCCAGCGGCGTGGTGGTGTGCTGGCGGATCAGGCGGAAGCTGTCCTGATTCTCTGCGGCCACACAGTCTTCCAGCCAGAACAGATGATAGGGCTCCAGCGCCTTGCCCAGCCGGGCCGCCTCGATGGGTGTCAGGCGGTGGTGCACATCGTGCAGCAGGTGCAGGTCCGGGCCGAAGCGCTCGCGCGCGACACGGAACAGTTCCGGCACATGATTCAGGTACTTCTCCGTGCTCCAGACATGCTCGGCCGGCAGTTCCGAATCCGCCGGCTCATAACGCTCGCCGTCATTCTTGGCCACCCCGTAAGTGGTGGGAATGCCGGGTACACCGGCCTGCAGGCGCACCGCCCGATAGCCCTGCTCCACATGCTTTTCGACCTCCTGCAGGCAGGATTCGATGTCCGACCCCGTGCAGTGCGCATAGGCCATGACACGGTCACGGCTGCGTCCGCCCAGCAACTGATAGAGCGGCATGTTCGCCATCTTCGCCTTGATATCCCACAGGGCCACATCAATGGCCGATATGGCGGCCATGGTCACCGGCCCCCGACGCCAGTAGGCACCGCGATAGAAAAAGTGCCAGATATCCTCTATCTGCCGTGCATCGCGTCCAATCAGGGCCGGTAGCACATGCTCTTCCAGGTACGCCACCACGGACAGTTCGCGCCCGTTCAGGGTGGCATCACCCAGACCATAGACGCCGGATTCGGTGACCACTTTCAGGGTCACGAAATTGCGCCCCGGACTGGTCACAATCAGATAGGCTTCGGTAATCTTCATTCGTATTCCTTCTACTCAGGCCTGACCACGCTCAGCGGTCAAAAAGGTAACGCTGCACGTTGTCATAACAGACCGCTCGGACCAGCTCACCGATCCTGTCCGCATCATTGGGCAGTTCGCCCTGCAGCATCTGGTCGCCCAGCATGTTGCACAGAATGCGGCGGAAATAGTCATGGCGGGAGAACGACAACAGACTGCGTGAATCGGTCAGCATGCCGACAAAGTGGCTCAGCAGGCCGAACTGCATCTGGGTGATCAACTGGCGTTCGATGCCGTCTTTCTGGTCATTGAACCACCAGGCAGCGCCGAACTGCACCTTGCCGGGGATGCCGTCACCCTGAAAGCTGCCCACCAGAGCGGCCAGCATCTCGTTGTCACGCGGGTTCAGGTTGTACACCACGGTGCGCGGCAGGCTGTGCTGATAGTCCAGCGCACTGAGCAGCCGCGCCAGCGGTTCGGCATAGGTGGTATCGCCAATGGCATCGAAGCCGCTGTTGATGCCAATGGTTTCCAGGCCGCGCTGGTTGATGCTGCGCAGAGCGCCGAGATGCAACTGCATGACCCATTCACGCCGCGCATACTGCTGACCCAGCCACAGCAGCAAGGCTGTGGTGAAGCCGGCTGCATCGTCTGCCGATAACGGCTGGCCGGCCAGCGCCCGGGCCAGAATGCGGTCCAGTTCGGCGTTTGCCGGAGGCTCGACAAAGACGGGTTTTTCCAGACTGTGGTCCGACAGGCAGCAGCCGTGTTCGGCAAAGTAGTCCAGACGCTGACTCAGCGCCGCCAGCAGGTCGTCATAGCGGCTGATGATGGTATTGCTGGCAGCGGCCAGTTCATCCACGTACTCGGCAAAACCCGGCTGGTCGACCTTCAGAATGGCATCCGGCCGGAACGTCGGCAGCATCTGAACCCCGGCATTGCTCTCGGCATGCCGGCTGTGATGAGTCAGCGCATCCACCGGGTCGTCCGTGGTGCAGACGGTACGGACATTGAAGCTGTCGAGAATACCGTGCGCCCTCAGGCCCGGGGTGGCCAAAGCATCGGAGGCCCGCTGCCAGATGTCATCGGCCGTGGCCGGCGACAGCAGAATGTTCTGAATGCCCAGCGGATGGCGCAGTTCGGAATGGGTCCAGTGGTACAGCGGGTTGCCCAGACAGTCGGGCACGGTTTCTGCCCAGGCCTGAAAACGCTCGCGCGCATCGGCAGCACCGGTGATTCGACTTTCATCAATACCGGCACAGCGCATGGCCCGCCACTTGTAGTGATCGCCCTGCAGCCACAGTTCGGTCATGTCCGCAAACTGGTGGTTGGTGGCGATCTCCTGCGGGCTCAGATGCGAGTGATAATCACAGATCGGCATGGCTGCCGCATGATCGTGATACAGGCGCCGGGCCTGCTCGCTTGCCAGCAGAAAATCCGGACCCATGAACTCGATGTGATCAGTATGTGTCATAACTCTCTCGTCACTCTTGCTTGGGGTCAGTGTAAGGTTCGCCGCTGCATCAGCCCATCAACAGGGTGGGCAGGAACAGCACCAGGTTCGGGAACAGTATGATGCCCAGCACCACCAGCAACACGGCCGCCGCATAAGGCAGCAGCTCCCGGCTGTAATCCACGAAGGAACAGTTCAGAATGCCGCACACGGCGTACATGGATATACCCACCGGCGGCGTCATGCCACCAAAGGTCACCAGCGTCATCATGATCAGCCCGAAATGCACCGGGTCAATGCCGGCGGCGGTAATCACCGGCACCAGAATCGGCGTCAGCAGCACAACCACCACGGTCGCCTCCAGCAGCATGCCGAAGAACACCAGCAGCAGGCTCAGGGTCAGTAACAGCGTGATGGGGCTGCTGAAAACACCGACCGTCAGCTCGGCAATGGTTTGCGGTACCCGTTCGAACGACACCACATAGCCAATCACGCCGGAGAACATGATGATCAGCATGATCATGCCGATGTCCCGCACACTGGCATGCAGGGCATTGATGATATCGCGCAGCCCCATCTCGCGGTGGATCAGACACCCCACTATCAGGGCATAGGCCACCGCAAAGGCACCGGCCTCGGATGGCGTGAACAGCCCGTAGCGAATGCCCACCAGCAGCCAGACCGGGAACAGCAGCGCCCAGATACTCTCACCGGTCGCCTTCAGAATTTCCCGCGCGGTCGGACGCTTGTCATGAATGGGCAGATAGCCCCGCTTGCGGGCCAGCAGAAAGGTGGTGATCATCAGACCGATCATCAGCAGGATGCCAGGCACAATGCCGGCAATGAACAGACGCCCGATCGACACCTGGCCCAGATAGCCATACAGAATCAGCCCGATACTGGGCGGTATGGTGGCCGTGATCAGACCACCGATGGACAGCACTGCAGCGGCATAGGCAGGCTTGTAGCCCTGCTGGATCATGCCCGGGCCCAGCACGCGGGACTGCATGGCCGCATCGGCCACGGCAGAACCGGAGATACCGCCCATCATGGCACTCAGCACCAGGCTGGCCTGGGCGATACCACCACGCATCCAGCCGGCGAGCAGGCCTGCCAGCTTGAGCAGGCGCGGGGTAATGCCGCTGGCGTTCATCAGGTGCCCGATCAGTATGAACAGTGGCACCGCCAGCAGCGGAAAGGATTGCGTCGCCGACACCATACGCTGCGGACCGATATTGATCGGCAGAAAGGTGTCGGGCAGAAAGAAGAAAGTGAAGCCGGCAATACCGATGGCAAACGCCACGGGCATACCAATGGCCATCAGCAACAGGGCCAGGCCGAGCAGTATTGCAGCAGTCATAATGGTTTATCCGTCAGCAGATGATCATCCGATACCAATGCACCACTGATTCCCTGGCTTACCACCCGCCTGAGCAGCGTAATGATCATCAGTGCAGCGCCCACCGGCAGTGCCAGCGTCACATAGCCATAACTCAGCAGTCCCACGCCCATGGGGCGTTGCCAGTTGCGCAGCGCCAGCGGGAAGCCGTGGCGTACCAGCAGGACCAGAAAGCCCAGCATCAGCAGCAGACAGATGGCGCTCAGAAACTTCGCTACCGGTACCGGCAGCAGGGATACCACAGCGTCTACCCGGATCTGCCCGCCGCGACGCAGCGTGATATTGGCACCCAGCACCGTCGTCCAGATAAACAGAAATTGCGCGAATTCGGCCCCACCGGCAAAGGGTGAGCCCAAAGCCCGCATGGTGGCCGTCAGCAACATGCTCAGCGACAGACCCGCCAACAACAGCAGGGCCAGCCACTCTTCGGTTCGGTCATACCAGCGCCACATGAGTGTTACTCCATGATGTCCCAGAGAACAGGGCCGGCACTCCGGGGAGTACCGGCACAACCATTACAGACCCGAGGTCAGTTCATCACGGTACTGGTCATAGCCCAATTCTTCGTACACACCTGAAACCCGGTCGCGGAACACATCGATGTCCACATCACGGAAGGTGACACCAGCGTCTTCCATGCGCGCACGCACCGCATCCAGTGCATCTACAGTGGCCTGACTGGCTTCTTCACCGGCGGCCAGCAGCTCTTCGTACACGATCTCACGGAAATCGGACGGCAGACCCTGATACCACTCTTCCGAGGTGGCGATGCCGGTCAGCAGTTGGATATGGCCGGTCAGCGCAATGTGGTTGACCACTTCGTGCAGATTCTGGCCTTCGGCAGCGGTGAGCTGAGCTTCAGCCCCGTCGATGGAGCCGAGCTGCAGGGCAGAATAGACTTCTGTCCACGGCAGTGGCGTCGGCGTCGCTCCCATGTCACGGATGGTGCTCATCCAGACCGGAGAGTTGATGGTGCGCACGCGCACGCCGCGCAGATCGTCCGGCCCTTCCACCGGTTCCTTGGTCAGCATTTCACGCGAGCCCTGGAACCAGTTGTAGTTGAGCAGACGCAGACCACTGTCGTCAGCCAGATCTTCCACCCATTGCAGATACAGATCAGAAGAAGTGATCTGCTCGTACTGGGTATAGTCGTCTACCAGATAAGGGGCACTCAGAATACCCAGTTCCGACTTGTACTGGGACAGACGCCCGGCATCGACCAGAATGCCGATATTGGCGCCACTGCGGATCTGCTCGATCACGTCCTCATCGGAGCCCAACTGGCTGCTCGGGAAAACCCGAACCGTCATCTGGCCATCGGTACGTTCCGCAATCCGTTCCGCTGCAGCTTCCATGGCGATAACCATGGGGTCCTGCGAGGTCACGGCTGCAGACAGGTTCAGATAGTATTGATCTGCGTGTGCGAAGTTACCCAGCATTGCCAGAGCAAGTGCTGACAGCATAGCTTTAGTTTTCATGGTTTCTCCTGATGTTATTTTTGTAATAACAGTTTGTTATTGAGCAGCCCGGTCGGGCTGCTTAAAAGCAGGGCCAGCGCCGAAGCGCCTAACCCAGTGCACTGCGCCGACGGCGGTAGAGACCCACTGCTGGCTGAAACATGTCCGGGAAACGCTCGACGAGATCGGGCAGCGAGCGCAGAATTTCACGCATGTGTGCTTTTACGACACGCTCGGTGCCTTCCACATCTCGGTTGATAACGCATTCGAGAATGGCCGCATGCTGCTCGATCAGCTTGGGCAGCGGCGTGGTCTGCGGCAGACTCAGATACCGCACCCTATCCAGTTGCGCCTTCACGTCCTGCGTCAGCCGCCAGGCCACATCATGGCCGGCACCCAGCGCCAGTGTGCGGTGGAAGTCTTCGTCCAACTGGTAGAACCGATCATGGTCCAGCGGCTCGATGCAGCGCCGCTGACGTTCCACCAGCTCCTGCAGTTCGCTGATGACATCGGGCGCCAGCCCTTCTTCTGCCGCCGAGCAGGCCACCGCGACTTCGATGGCCTCACGCACAAACCGGGCCTCGGTCACCGCCTCCTGGGATATCTGCACCACAAAGGTGCCACGCTGGGGCCGGATTTCGACCAGACCGGCTTCCGACAGCCGAATGAAGGCTTCACGCACCGGCTGTCGGCTGACGGAAAAGGTCTGGGCAATTTCGTTTTCCGACAACAACTGACCGGGTGCCAGCGACATGCGAATGATGGATTGGCGCAGCACTTCATACAGCCGTTTGCGCACATTGGTGTCGCTCTGCTCTTCCCAGAGTTGAATCAGCGAGGGGGTGGGTGCGGTGTCTGTCATGACTTGCCTTACTAGTATGGTAGTTGTTGTATGACTAGTATGGTAGTTGTTAGAGTTGGCTTATGTCAAACCCTTGATAACAGGACAATCACAATGGTCACCCCCCAGCAGCAAGACCCCATTCTGACCTTTGGCGAAGCCATGGCGCTCTTTACCGCCGACCAGACCGGCGCCCTGTCGACCGTGCCGCAGTTCAGCCGCCGCCTGGCCGGGGCGGACACCAATGTGGCCATTGGCCTGGCCCGCCTCGGCTTCGAGGTGCACTGGCTGAGTCAGGTCGGTGATGACAGCTTCGGCGCCTATATCCGCCAGTGTCTGGAGCAGGAAGGCATTGACTGCGCGCGCTTCGCTACCTTGGCAGGTGAGCACACCGGGCTGATGTTCAAGGAAAAGGTGCTGGCCGGACGCGACCCCAAGGTCGAATACTTTCGCACTGGCAGCGCCGCCAGCCAGATGACAGCCGGCCATGCTGATGGTCTCGATTGCGGGCACTTTCGGCATCTGCACTGCACCGGCATCACGCCGGCCCTGTCTGCCGGCTGCCGGGGCCTGACCTGGACCCTGCTGCGCCAGGCGCGGGCTGAGCAGACCTCCATTTCTTTCGACCCCAACCTGCGCCCAACCCTGTGGCCGGATACCGCCACCATGCGTCAGACGCTGAACGAGATGGCCGCACTGGCAGACTGGGTCATGCCGGGCCTGGAGGAAGGTCGTATCCTGACCGGGCAACAGACACCGGAGGCCATCGCCGATCACTATCTGGACATGGGCTGTGCCGCTGTGGCCATCAAGCTGGGGTCCGAGGGCAGCTATTTCCGGGGCGAGCTGGACGGCCGCCGCCAGACGCTGGAAGTTCCGGGATTCAAGGTAGATGAGGTGGTGGATACTGTCGGCGCCGGTGACGCCTTTGCCGTGGGCTTTGTCAGCGGCATGCTGGAAGGACTGGGGCCGGAGGCCGCAATACGTCGGGGCAACCTGCTGGGTTCTGCCGCCGTGCAGGTGCCGGGCGACATGGAAGGCCTGCCCGACCGCAACGGCCTGGCCGCCCTCGAGCTCAGAGCCCCCGCGCCTTGACCAGTTGCTTCAGCGTGGCGCTATGGAACTCCCTGCGGTTCAGAACCAGCACAATAGCCACACTGAACACCAGCAGCCCGAGCGGGCCAACCATCCAGCCCAGCACGGCCAGGCTGAAGTACACCGCCCGCAGCCCATAGTTGAACTGTTTGGCGGCCAGGTCCATCACCTTGGCGGTGTGGGTGACAAAGGCCTCGTTGGAGCCCGCCGCCCCTTCCACGTTGGTTTCTCCGGGCATGGGGGCGGCGCCCAGCATGACCGACAGGAAGCCGTACTGGCGCATGCTCCAGGTAAAGCTGAGAAAGCCATAGACATAGATCGCGATCAGCACACCGATCTTGGTTTCCAGCAGCGTGCGCGAGCTGGCCTGCAGCAGCGTAATGTCCGCCAGCAATGCCACCACCTGCTCCGAAGCCGCCAGCACCGTGACCAGACCGGCAATGGCAAACAGACTGCTGGAAGCAAAGAACGCCGAATTGCGCTCCAGATTGCCCACCGCCGCCATGTCCGCCACCCGGTTGTGCCGTTCCAGCATGCGGCGTATCCAGTCAATACGAAAATGATGCATGACCGATGACAGGCTGTGGCGACGGCGTGCCGCATATTTGGCGTACTGGGTGTACGACACCCAGCACAGCAGAAAACCGGCCAGGGCAATCCAGTCGAGCAGATAGGACATGGTGGTCTCGGGATGAAGGATGACGGGTTCCCAGTCTAGCCCGTTCGGTGAATGACGGGAAGGTCAGGGAGACCTCAGATGGAAGCGGCTTTCAGGCTCTGCCCTCGTCTGCTGCATTCGACAATCTCTACCGTGTCCGGAAGACCAATCCGATACTGATCTTCGATGAAGTCGGTATAGAAGACGTCCACATACCTGAATGTGGCCACCTTGCAGGAGGCGCTTTGCAACCACTTGCTGTGATCTGCGACAAACAGACGGCTGCGCGTGTTGGCAATAATGGCTCGACTCACTTCAGCCTCCCGAATGTCGTGCTCCATGGGGCCATTGCGCACATCCATGCTGGCAGCGCTGAAAATGCCAAAATCCGTATGGAAGGAGCTGAAAAAGTGCGTTACCTCCGGCCCCACCACATCATGGTCGTTGTGCCGGTACTGGCCCCCCGACACAATGACTTCGATATCGGGGTTGCTCGACAGGGCGGAGGCAACGCTGAGGTTGTTGGTCAGAATCTTCAGTGACTTGTGATTGATCAGCGCGCGGGCCACGCATTCGATGGTACTGCCCACACCCAGGCTTACTGAGGCATTCTCAGGAATGGCCGCTGCGATACGTTCAGCTATCGCCTGCTTGGCTGCTATATTGGTGACCTGGCGAGCACTGATGGGACTGTTGATTGAACTGGCAGGCAGGCTGACCCCGCCATAACGACGACGCAACAAGCCCTGTTCACACAGCTTGTTGATATCCCTGCGAATGGTCTGTGGGGTGACGCCAAAGCGACGCGCTATGTCATCGACTTCAACATGCTCTTCTTCCCGCGCCCATTCGAGGATGCTGTTCTGTCGTTCTCTGGCGCCCATTAGGATCGATACATTATCAGTAAACCTGTTCTTATTCTATACAGCCCCGGCAGGCTGTGTATCAGCAGTGGGCAGCCGGCTCAGCCAGGCGGCGGCCAGTTCGGCAAAGCCCAGCCCACAGCGCTGCCGGGTAATCACAGTCGGCTGATGCATCATGGCATCCAGATGCCGCCTGATATTCGCCACACCGACACTGTTCGGAAAGAAGCTGAACATGGATTCGTCATTGGGTGCATCGCCAACAAACACAGCCCGTTCTTTCAACTCTTCCGGCTGCAGTCCCAGCAGTTGCTCACCCACCCGCAGAGCCATGGCGCGCTTGTCGAAATCGCCCAGCCAGACATTCAGGTGAATGGAGCTCCGACGCACGTTGAACCCCTGTTCACTCAGCGCCTGCTGCAGTGTTGCCACCTGGGCATCTGACAGGCGTTGCTGCTGGTTGTAGTCCACGGCCACATCCACCAGCCGGAAAGGCTGATCTGTCGCCAGCGCCGGCCGGAAGCCCACTTGCAGCCGGTCAACGGCAGCCAGAATTCTCGCCTGATCGGCCCTGTGTGTCTCGGCGTCCTGCCAGTAACGCCACTGCGTGATCTGGGGCTCAATCCGCTCGATGCAAAAGCCGCCACCTTCGCCAATCACCGCCCGTACCGGCCAGGTGCGAATGATCTGGTCACACCAGCCGGCACAGCCTCCGGTAACGGGAATGACCCTTACACCGGCAGCAGCCAGCCTGCACAGGGCCAGATAGGTCTCGGGCAACAGCTGACCGTTCGTGGTCAGGGTGTCATCGACATCGGTGAACAGGATATCAGTATGACGGAAGTCGATTTCATTCATGTTACTGCTCTCCCCAGAACAGGGGTCGACACCCCATCCCAATGAACAGGGCGGGGGGTCGACATGATCACGGTCAGATCACCTTCTTGCGCAGCGCGCTGGTAATCGCTTCACCAATGATGACCAGCACGATGATGGCCAGCAGGATGGTGGCCACTGTCTGCCAGGCAAAGGTGTCTATGGAGCCCTGAAGCAGCACACCGATGCCGCCGGCACCTACCAGTCCCAGGACAGTCGATTCGCGGATGTTGATATCCCAGCGCAGAATCACGATAGCGAAGAACGCCGGCATGACCTGTGGCACAACGGCATACATCACCACTTTCATCTTGCCGGCTCCAGTGGCCAGCATGGCCTCCACGGGCCGCCGATCAATCTCTTCGATGGCTTCACCCATCAGCTTGCCGATGAAACCGATGGAGCGGAACATCACAGCCAATATGCCGGCCAGCACACCGGGGCCAAAAATGGCCACAAACAGCAAGGCCCATATGATGGTATTGACCGAACGGCTGGAGACCAGAATCAAGCGCCCCAGCCAGAGGGTGATCCGGTTGGGTGTGGTGTTCTGCGCCGCAATATAGGACACCGGAAGCGCAATAAACACCGTCAGCAACGTAGCCAGGGTGGCGATGTGCACGGTTTCCAGCATGGCATTGAGGATGGCGGACCAGGCACTGAACTCCGGTGGCCACATGCGGGCACCGAGGTTCTGTATCTGGTTGGGGGCATCCCAGACCCAGGGCCAGAAGATATCGATGTCACGGACAGTCCAGACCACCAGGACAACAGTCGCCAGATAGACCGCATATCGAATCCACTGCTCTCTTGCATCATAACGGGACCAGACTCTCTCGGTCAGTT
This sequence comes from Natronospirillum operosum, assembly GCF_004768465.1. GTDB lineage: Bacteria > Pseudomonadota > Gammaproteobacteria > Pseudomonadales > Natronospirillaceae > Natronospirillum > Natronospirillum operosum. The sequence continues at coordinate 403,575 of NZ_SRMF01000003.1, read as the reverse complement.
TCGCAGCATGATCTACCATATCTTCTTCCTCACCCAGCCACTGATGCCTTCACTGAGCAGAATCACACCGATGATCAGCAGCAGGATGGCAAAAGCGAAATCATAGTCGTAGCGGCCAAATGCATTCATGAGCGTGCCGCCAATACCGCCCGCACCGACAATGCCCACAACGGCGGAGGCGCGTAGATTGCTGTCGAGCTGGTACATGGACAGCCCGATCTGGCGCGGCATGACCTGAGGAAAGACACCATAGATCAATGTCTTCATGTAGCCAGCGCCGACGGAACGCATAGCCTCCACCTGACCCCAGTCAATCTCTTCGATTTCCTCCGCCAACAGCTTGGCCACAAAACCGATGGAGTACAGAGTCAGGGTCAGCACGCCCGCCAGCGGGCCAAAACCGACGGCCGCCACAAACAGAATGGCCACAATGACCGGGTGAAAACTGCGCGATATAATGATGATGGCGCGTCCCAGCAGATAGATCGGCTTGGGGGCAATATTGCCTGCGGCCATGACCGCTATCGGCACGGACAGCATCACACCCAGCAGGGTGGCGAGAAAGGCAATCTGAAAGCTTTCCTTGAACCCGGTCCACAACAGACCGGCCCGTTCAAAGCTGGGCGGAAAGGCGCCGCCAAAGATACGTGCAGCTCGCGGCAGGCCATCAGCGATGCGCTCCCAGTTGAAAGGCAGAGTGGAAAAGGCCCAGTAGAGGTAGGTCAGCGTCAGCAGCAACAGGCCATAGCGCAACCAGGGGTTGGCAATAAATGGCTGTTTCTTCCAGACCCGACCCGGAGTGATCCGAGTGTCTGTCATGCCACGGCCTCCCGAGCCTCATGGCCTTCGTCACTGTCGGCACCTTCCTCTTCCGGTGATTCTATGCCGCCATAGATGGCATCCAGGGCATCCTGATTGAAGTCTTTCGGCGCCCCGTCAAAAATCATCTGGCCATGGCGCATGCCCACGATGCGGTCTGTGTACATCCGGGCCTGGGTGACGTTGTGAATATTGATCAGTACCGGCAGCGACATTTCACTGGCGAGACTCTGCAGCAGTCCCATGATCTGCTGGGAAGTCTTGGGATCCAGCGAGGCCGTCGGCTCGTCAGCCAGCAGAATCTCGGGCTCCTGCATCAGGGCGCGCACCACCGCGACGCGCTGGCGCTCCCCGCCGGAAAGCTGATCAGCCCGTTTGTTCGCATAGTGGCTGATGCCGACGCGGTCCATCAGATGGAAGGCGCGATCAATATCCGTCTGCGGAAACCGCCGGGTTACAGCCTGATAGAAGGAGACATAGCCCAGACGCCCGGCCAGAACATTTTCCATTACGCTGAGACGGTCAATCAGATTGAACCCCTGAAACACCATGCCGATCTTGCGTCGGGCTCGACGCAGTTCACCGCCACGCAGATTCACCAGTTCATGGCCGTTCAGCCTGATCGAGCCGGAGGTGGGCTCAACCAGACGGTTGATGCAGCGCAGCATGGTGCTCTTGCCGGCACCGGAAGCGCCCACAATGGACACCACGCTGCTGCCATCAACAGTGAGGTCCAGCCCTTTCAGCACAGGATCATTGTGTCCATAACGTTTGACGAGGTTGGATATTTCTAACATGAGTTCAACTCCAGGGTGATCACACTCTCACCGGTTGCCCGGTGAGAGTGCTGCAGACGCGTTAAGCCACCAATTATTCGAGATTGTCGCGGGTGTACCGGACACCATTGGCTTCCTGAATGGTCCGGATCACACGCCAGTTGTCCTGATAGTTGATCGGGATGAAAGTCTCGACGCCTTCAAACTCCTCCCCCAGTGCAGTACCGGCAAACTCGAAGGTATAGAAGGCTTCGCGAATCTTCTCGACCAGATCAGGATGCAGATTGTGCGCATGATTGTATGAAGTGGTCGGGAAACGGTCGGATTCCCAGATCAGGCGGACATCTTCCTCATCGTACAGGCCGCGAGCGGCCATGCGCTCAACCACTTCCGAGGCGACAGGAGCCGCATCATAGTCGCGCGCCACTACACCCAGCATGGACTGGTCATGACTGCCCGAGAAGGTAACTTCATAGTCTTCACCCGGCATGATACCCAGCTCGGGAAACAGGGCCTGTGGCGCCTGGTTGCCGGAATTTGAAGTCGGTGAGGTATGGGCTACGCGCTTGCCGACGAGGTCTGCCATTTCATGAATATCGGAATCCACATGGGTATAGACCTGCAGCGTATAGCCAAACTGCCCGGAATCAGACCCCATCAGGGCAAACGGAACGGCGCCAGCCAGATTGACCGCAAAAGGCGTTGGGCCGGTAGAAAAGCCGGCAATATGCAGACGGCCACTGCGCATGGCTTCGACCTGAGCGGAATTGGACTGGACAGCGAAGAAGCGCACATTGCGACCGGTCACTTCAGACAGATGATCGATGAATGGCTGCCAGATATCCGAATAGATGGCCGGATCTTCAACCGGAGTGTAGGCAAAAATAAGTGTATTGGGGTCCTGCCACTGAGACTCGTCAGCGGGCAGGTCGGCAACCATATCGCCATTTTCATCACAATAGATGGTGTCCAGCGCACCGCGCTCACAGTCAGCCAGTACCTTGCCACTGGCGGCAAACGCCAGCACGGAAGTCATGAGCGCAATGACCGGAAGGTTGCCGGAAAGCAGTCTGTTCCTGATTTTCATTGTGGGTCTCCAGATTGGATGGGTCCATCACATTCGGGCGGTTTGCCATACATTGAACATCTCCGATGGACCAGCATCACAGGGTTTTGTTTTTGTTGGATGTTCAATTGAACATTTAAAGTATCACCAAACGAACAAAATGAAAACAGATAGTTGGATTTCGAGCAGAAAGCAAAGCAATGTGTGAAGAAAATCGATGGCCACTTTCAATCTGATGATCGATCGAACACTTGGTTTGAGCCAGAATTGTCGACCGTACAGGGCTCCACAGACACCTACCATGCAGGCCAACAGATAGCCGAACCCACGGTGTCACGATTTCCTCCAATAGGCGGGAGCTATCAATAGCCTAGTTAATATATATTTCATTGTTTGATATAAATTTTCTATTATCTGTCCCGTCTTCAGGACACAGCCACAAGGCTGGCACATCCATCACTTAAGGAAGGAGCAATCATGTCCTCGTTAGTTAACACCGAAATCAAACCGTTCAACGCCACGGCATTTCACAATGGCGAATTCGTTCAGGTTTCCAGCGAAGACCTGAAAGGCAAGTGGGCGATCCTGTTCTTCTACCCGGCCGACTTCACTTTCGTCTGCCCGACCGAACTGGGTGATCTGGCCGATCACTACGAAGAGCTGCAGAAGCGCGGCGTCGAGGTGTATTCCGTATCCACCGACACCCACTTCACGCACAAGGCGTGGCATGACAGCTCCGATACCATCGGCAAGATCCAGTACCCGATGATCGGTGACCCGAACGGCGCCATCACCAACAACTTCGGCGTCATGCGCGAAGGTCAGGGCCTGGCCGACCGTGCCACCTTCCTGGTCGACCCGGATGGCATCATCCAGGCCATGGAAATCACTGCCGAAGGCATCGGCCGTGACGCCTCCGAACTGGTACGCAAGGTCAAGGCGGCCCAGTACGTGCGCGCCAACCCGGGTGAAGTCTGCCCGGCCAAGTGGGAAGAAGGCGAAGACACCCTGGCGCCCTCACTGGACCTGGTTGGCAAGATCTGAAGCCTGCACGGCATCACGACTCGGGCTGCCTCCGGGCAGCCCTCTTTTTATTCTGCCTGAAGCCACTTCAATGCAAGGACACGCCATGCTTGATGCAAACATCAAAAAACAGCTGGACAGTTACCTGGCCCACATTGCTCGACCAATCGAATTGAGCGTGTCTGCAGGCCAGACTGACAAGGGCCGGGAACTGCTTTCACTGGCCGAAGAAATTGCTGCCATGTCGGACCAGATCAGCCTGCGGCAGGTTGAAGCCGACCGCACACCGAACATGAGTGTCGCGCCCCAGGGCGAGACACCGCGCGTACACTTTGCCGGCATCCCCATGGGCCACGAGTTCACCTCGCTGGTACTGGCGCTGCTGCAGGCCGGTGGTCACCCGTCCAAGGCCGACCCGGCACTGCTGGAGCAGATTCGCGACCTCGATGGCGACTACGAATTCGAAACCTTCATCTCTCTGTCGTGCCAGAACTGCCCGGACGTGGTACAGGCGCTGAACCTGATGGCCACCCTGAACCCGCGCATACGCCACACCATGATCGACGGCGGCCTGTTCCAGGACGAAGTCGAGCAGCGTGAAGTCATGGGCGTACCGGCCGTCTTCCTGAACGGCGAGCCGTTCAGCCAGGGCCGCATGAGCCTGGCCGAAATCGTCAACAAGCTGGACACTGGCGCCGCCGAACGGCAGGCCGCCAGGCTGCAAGAGAAAGGCCCCTATGATGTGCTGATTGTCGGCGGCGGCCCGGCCGGCGCAGCAGCCGCCATCTATGCCGCGCGCAAGGGCATCCGCACCGGCCTGGTTTCCGAGAACTTCGGCGGCCAGGTGGCTGAAACCGTCGGCATCGAGAACATGATCTCCATGCCCTACACCGAAGGCCCCAAGCTGGTCGCGCAGATGGAGCAGCACGTCAAGGAGTATGACGTCGACATCATCACAGATCAGCGCGCCGCCGGCATTCGCGCCGGTGAGTATCTGGAACTGGATCTGGCCAGCGAGGCTACCCTGCGCAGCCGCGCGGTCATACTGGCCACCGGCGCCCGCTGGCGCGAGCTGTCGGTACCCGGCGAGCAGGAATACCGCAACAAGGGCGTGGCCTACTGCCCGCACTGTGACGGCCCCTTCTACAAAGGCAAGCGCGTCGCTGTGATCGGCGGTGGCAACTCCGGTATCGAGGCCGCCATCGATCTGGCCGGCATTGTCGAGCACGTTACCGTGCTGGAATTTGCCGACACACTGAAGGCCGACGACGTGCTGCAGCGCAAGGCGCAGTCCTTGCCCAATGTGGAGATTATCCGCAATGCCCAGACCACCGAGGTCACCGGCGACGGCAAGAAGGTCACCGGCCTGTTGTACACGGATCGAGCCACGGGTGAATCCCGCTCGGTCGAGGTCGCCGGTATCTTCGTTCAGATCGGCCTGATTCCGAACTCGGAGTGGCTCAAGGGCAGCGACATCGAACTGAGCCGCTTTGGCGAGATCGAGATCGACGCGCGCGGTGCCACCTCCATGCCCGGCGTCTTCGCCGCCGGCGACGTGACCACCGAGCCCTACAAGCAGATCGTCATCGCCATGGGGGCCGGCTCCACCGCTGCCCTCAGCGCCTTCGACCACCTGATCCGCACCCCGGATCCGGCGCAGGTCGAGACGGCAGAGGAGAAAGGTGAACTCGAAACCGCCTGAGGCCCTCCGCCGTGGGAGCGCACCCCATGCGCGATCGGCCAGGGGCTGGCCTCCTACGGTAGGAGCGCACCCCGTGCGCGATGGGCCGCAGGCCCCGTTCACAATCGGCCAGAGGCTGGCCCCCCACGGTAGGAGCGCACCCCGTGCGCGATGGGGCCCGCAGGCCCCTGATGCAGTGCAACTCTGGTAAAGTAGGCCCATGGAACCCACCGTCTGCATGCAACGGCAAGGACAAAGATCAACACATGCCCTACCCCATTGAAGAAAAGCTGGTCATTGCAGTCGCTTCCAGTGCGCTGTTTGATCTGCGCGAGTCGGATCAGGTGTTTCGCGAGCAGGGGCCCATTGCCTACCGGGCCTATCAGGAAGAGCATCTCGAGCAGCCGCTGGGCAAGGGCGTGGCCTTTCCCTTTGTGCGCCGCTTTCTCAGCCTGAACACGCGTTTCCCGGACGAGATGCCGGTGGAGGTGGTGCTGCTGTCACGCAATTCGGCCATTACCGGCAAGCGGGTGTTTCGCTCCATCGAGCACCACGGCCTGGATATCAGCCGTGCGGCCTTTCTCGAAGGCAAGTCGCCCTACCCCTATATTCCGGCCTTCAATGCGGCGCTGTTTCTGTCGGCCAACGAAAGCGATGTGTCCAAGGCCATTGATTACGGCTACCCGGCCGGCACCGTGCTGCCCACGCGCATAGTGGACGAAGAGGGAGACCCGGAGCTGCGCATCGCCTTCGACTTCGATGGCGTCATTGCCGATGACACCTCGGAGCGGGTGTACAAGGACGGCCAACTGGAAGACTTTCATCAGCATGAGACCTCGAAGGCGCACATCCCGCACGAACCTGGTCCGCTGGCCGACCTAGTGCGGCGGCTGTCGCTGATCCAGCAACTGGAAAACCGGGCGCTGGACAAGGACCCCGGCTACAAGCGCATCCTGCGCACGGCCATTGTCACCGCACGCAATGCACCGTCACATGAGCGGGTCATCACCACACTGGAGCACTGGGGTGTGGATGCCAACGAGGTGTTTTTCCTCGGCGGCATGCGCAAGCGGCGCATTCTTGAAGTACTGAAACCGCACATGTTCTTCGACGACCAGCGCAGCCATCTGGAATCACAGGGCGGCGAAGTCCCGATGGTGCACATCCCCTTCGGGATCGCCAATCAATAGCGCCGGCTCAGCATGAGCAAGTACTCACTCCGAACGCAACTGGTCGCGTGTCGAAATCAGTTTGGCCTTGATGGTATTCAGCAGTTTGGCGGCCCCAAACAGGCGAATGGCATAAGCGATGGCCAGCCCGAAGATGATGGCAAAGAACATCGAGATACCGACCCGGAACATCAATGCGGTAAAGAAGGCGGCCATGATGCAGGTGCTGATTTCCACCAGGTGATTGACGATCCAGTCGCGTGTGGATTGGCGAGGTGCTGTCATTCCGTGCTCTCCTGTTCGAAGGCCCTTGACGGGCCGGATACTGCAGCTTAACAGAGTACCGGCGACAGACTGAACCTTTCAGCAGGCTGGCAGCAGCCATCAGACACTGGACTTGTGCAGACTGTCTACGCCAGACTGCGTATCGTTGCCGGGCTTCCCGCAAACCGTCCAACCAGGATAGCCATTCAAAGGACCCTCTATGTACACCGTCAGAGCCGTGCGCGGCCTGTTCAAGGGCGTCAACCCGAGAACCACCCTGATCACAGTCGTTCTGATGCTGGCCATGCTGCTGCTGGGCACCCTCTGGTCAGAGGCCACGGCCCGTGCCATTGGCAGTTTTCGAACCCATCTGAATCCCTTTCTGGAGTGGTACTACGTCCTGCTGGTCGCGTTCATGCTGCTGTTCATGATCTGGCTCGGCGTCGGTCGCTACAAGAATGTACGCCTGGGGGATGACCGGGAAGTGCCCGAGTTCCGCTTTTTTTCCTGGATCAGCATGCTGTTTGCAGCCGGTACCGGCGTCGGCATCCTGTTCTGGGCGGTGGCACAGCCGATCATGCAGTTCCAGGGCAACCCCTTCGTGGAGCAGGGCGGCAGCGCCCGAGCCGCCACCGTGGCCATGCAGCTCTCGTTCTTCCACTGGGGGCTGCACGCCTGGTCGATTTTCTCCTTTGTGGCCCTGGTGCTGGCCTACTTCGCTTTCCGCAAGGGGCAACCGCTGACCATCAGCTCGGCACTGCATCCGATCATCGGCAAGCACGCCTACGGGCGAGCCGGTGAGCTGGTGGACATTCTGGCCGTGGTAGCCACCATCTTCGGTATTGCCACCACTCTGGGTCTTGGCGTTCAACAGATGAACACGGGCTTGGGGGAAGTATTTGGACTGGATTCCTCCGTGCGCCTGCAGCTGTTCATTATCGCCGTGCTGATGGTGATCTCCACGGTGACGCTGGTCTCCGGTGTGGAACGCGGCATGCGGCTGATTTCGGAAGCCAACTTCTGGCTCAGCCTGACCGTGGCCGGCGCCATCCTGGTGCTGGGGCCGACCCAGTATCTGATTGCATCCACGCTGGAGGCCTTTGGCGAGTACCTGCAGAACCTGCTGAGCCTGGCCTTCTATACCCATGCCAATCAGCAAAGCGACTGGCAATCCGAATGGACAGTATTCTTCTGGGGCTGGACCATGGCCTGGTCGCCCTTTGTCGGCATGTTCATCGCGCGTATTTCGCGCGGCCGCACCCTGCGCGAATTCGTGTTCGGGGTGCTGGTGGTACCGACCCTGATCAGCACCGTCTGGATCGGCCTGCTGGGCGGTTCGGCACTGTATCAGGAGCTGTTCGGTGACGGCGGCATCGTGGAGGCGGTGAACGAGGATGTCACCCTGGCCCTGTTCGTCACACTGGAAGGCATGGACATCGGTTTCATGGGGCTGGTGCTTTCGGCGGTGATGACGCTGCTGATCGGCACCTACCTGATCACCTCCGCCAACGCCGGCACCCTGGTGGTCACCACCATACTGGCCGGCGGCGACGCAGACCCGCCCAGGCGACACCGCATTCTGTGGGGCGTCATACTGACCCTGCTGACCGGTGTATTGTTGCTGGCCGGGGGGCTGGAACTGCTGCAGTCGGCCGTTGTGGCCGCCGCCCTGCCATTTTCGGTGATTCTGCTGCTGATGCTGATAGGCACCCTGCGCGCCCTGCACCAGGAACGCTTTGCCGAAGGCCCAGGGGTGCGCCGCGAAGCACCGCACGAACCCTGGGTAGTGAACGAACAGACCGGCAAGCGCGCGCTGGCCTATGATGTGGAGCGTGGTCGGGGGCTGCGGAAGAAAAACCCAAGTAGCCAGTGATGACCTGCTGACGGTGCTGAGAACTGAACGGGGTAATTTGTGACGCCACTATCTGTATCTCCGGCGTACACTCATCAGATAATGGCCTGCAAACCCTTGTCGGCGATAACATTAAGCAGTTTGAGCGCCGGGCCAGCCGGACGTGTTTCGCCCTGTTCCCACTTGCGCACCGTCGAGGCGGTGGTGTGCAGATGATGAGCGAATACTGGCTGACTGAAGTGCAGCCCCTCACGCAGACGTTTAATGTCGTCAGCACTGAACTCACGCACTGGCGGGGGACAGATTGCGTCGAACTCGCGCATCGTCACCTTGCTGACTGCGCCAGCATTGTGCAATGCGTTCAGGTCACTGCGCAGGGATTCAATGATTTTGCTCGTCACAACACACCTCCAGTAAAACACCAGCCTGCAATGCCTTTACCAACTCCCTGGCTGACAACTCCAAAAATACCTTGCCGGCATATTGCAGGGCTCTTTTCTCGTCTCGAGTAATGTTCGCCTTGTTGCTTTTCGGGAACCCATGCAAGAATACATAGCGGTGGCCGACACGGACCGACAATAATGTACGGTAGCCACCCCTCTTGCCCGCACCGGGACGGGCGACTCGCTTCTTGTATAGATGGCCGCCCAAGTCAGCATCAATCAGTCCACTTTCCATTTCCTGTACCGCCTTGCACAGGTCCGCGTCGGACAGTTTCTCGCCCGACTGCCAGCGTGCAAAATCCTTTCGCTTCAACACTTTCATACTCAAAACCATACCCGTTACGGGTATGATTGTCCAGTCCTTGCATCAACCCTTTATGGCACCCGATGTCATGCCCGATACGATTTGCCGATTGAAGAACAGGAACACAATCAGCATGGGAATGGTGATCACCAGAATATTGGTAAACAGCAGGTTATAGGAGGTGTTGTACATGCTCTGGAAATTGTACAGCGTCAGTTGAATGGTCACATTCTGATCTCCGGGCAGGTAGTAGAGCGGATGCACGAAGTCGTTGAAGATCACCACCGACAGCACCACGATATTGGTAACCGTGACGGGTTTCAGCAATGGCAGCATCACCTTGAAGAACAGTGATACCGGACCGGCACCATCCATGATGGCGGCTTCATCCAGCTCTCTGGGTATGGTCGAGAAGAAGGCCCGATAGAGAATAATGCCAAAGGAGATATTGTAGGCCACCTGTATCAGCACCATGCTGTGCAGTGTGCGAAAAATGCCCAGTTCCTGCAGCAGCCAGATTGTGGGTACGATGGCCGGCGGAATCATCAGACCAGACAGCACCAGAAAGCCGATCATCTTGTTCCAGGATGTCTTGCGTCGATTCAGCACAAAACCAACCATCGCCGAGAAGATCACGATCAGAGTCACACTGAACACTGTGATGAAAGCGCTGTTGAAAAAGGCACGGACAATCATGAAGTCACGCACCTGAATCACCTGGATCAGGTTCTCTATCAGGTGAATCTCGCTCGGCCACGAAAGCTGCAGCAGAGATGCTTCTTGACGCGATTTCATGGCCGTGAGGGCCACAAAGGCAAAGGGCACCAGGAAAAACAGCGCAGCCCCAGCATAGGCCAGCACAGACACTACAAGTTTGCGGGTCCCGTACATGGTCAGCTTTCCTCCCGGTTCAGGTAAGCCACGATTGGCAGCGCCACCACTGCAATCACGAGAAACAGAGTGACGTTGCCTGCTGTTGAAAGCCCATAGAACCCGGCCTGATACTGCTTGTAGATGACCGAAGCCAGTACATCCGATGAGAAGCCAGGACCTCCGCGCGTCATGGCCCAGACCAGATCAAAGGTACGCAGGCCGTCAATCAGACTCAGCGTAATAACCGTCGCCACTGCCGGTCGTGACAGCGGTACAGTGATCCGCCAGAATTGCTGCCAGGCATTGGCACCGTCCAGTCGGGCGGCTTCGTAGTAATCGGTGGGTATCGATACCAGGCCAGCGATCAGGATCAGGGTAGCCAGGCCAACACCGCGCCAGATCTCCACCAGAGCCACCGAATAGATGGCCAGGCTGGGAGAGGTCAGCCAGCGCGGGCCCTGAATGCCCATATATTGCAGCGCCGTATTGATAACCCCCTGATGGGGCTCCATCAGTACGGTAAAGGTGATGCCTATCCCGATCGTACTGACCAGAACCGGGAAAAATATCACAGAGCGCAACAGGCTGCGCAGGTAGATGTTGGACGTCAGCAGCACCGCCAGCATCATGCCCAGAGCCACCTTGCCGGCAGAGGTGGTAAAGCCAAAGATAAAGGTGTTGATCAGGCCTCTAAGCAGAAAAGGCTCTGCAAAGAATTCGCGAAAGTTGTCCAGCCCGATGAAGCGCTGATCGAACAGAGTCCAGTGCGTCAGACTGAAATAGAAGGACGCAAAGGTCGGCACCAGAAACATCAGGCCATAGACCACGCCCGCCGGGATGTAAAACCAGAACGGATAGAAGGAATCGATGCTGGGCGCCTTCTGGACCCGTTGCGATGCAGTACGCCGAAGCAGCAGAGTCATGGTGAGTTCTCCGTCTGGAAGTGCGGTTCCGCCCCCCGGAGGCGACGGAGCCCGGTTACCGCGTCAGTTCCAGCCATCAAGGCCGAGCTGGCGGGCCTGGCGACGCACGTCGCGGTCGTAAAGCTCGGCACCGGAACGGGCATCTCTGATGCCGGAGCCAATTTCCACTGTAATCTGTTCCAGGGAAGGCCCTTTAACCGGAGACAGAAATTCCAGCGCTGGCGCGTTGCGCTCGGGGTCTTCAAAATAGACCAGCATGTCAGCGACCGGCTGCGGTACATCATCCGGCAGGCCACAACCTTCGATCAGAAAGGGCCCGGAAGCACCAATCTCATCAATAATGACCTCGCAGCCTCTCGTGCTGGCGACAAAGGCCAGAAAGTCCTTGGCTTCGTCTATGTGGCTGCTGTCCTGATTGATGTAGAGCGAGCCCGGCATCCACACAGTAAGGCCGTTGGCATCAGGACTGTCCCCAGGCTGGGCAAAGAATCCGACGTTGTCGACCTGATCGCCAAAGGTTTCAACTATCGCTGAAATGGCAAAGGTCAGCATGGGGTAGTGGGCGCCTTCACCCTCAACCAGCATACGAAGGCCGTCTTCATAGCCTGCAGAGTCATAGTTGGTATTGAAATACCCGGCTTCATGAACCGACTGCATGCGCTCGAAACTGCGCAGAGCAGGTGTACTCTCGGCAAAGGTTCGATTACCGGCGGTGAACTCAGCATGGAAATCCGGGTCTTCCTGCATGACGTTAAAGTAATCCGCCAACACAAACAGCTGAGAAGTCCAAGTGTCCCGGAAGGTACCGATAACAGGAGCATAACCCGCTTCGGCAATCACGGTATTGTTGTCCATGAATTGATCCCATGTGGTGGGAACTTCAAGACCCAATTCTGCGTAGATGTCTCGATTGTACAGGATGCCGCCACCCATGCCGGCTTCTGCCGGTACACCGTAGATACCACCGTTGGCTTCCACGACTGACTGGAAGGACGGCAGCACATTGTCCATGAAGGGCTCGTTACTCAGATCTACCAGCGTCCGGCTCGGGTTCAGTGCCTGCAGCAGTGAGCCCGAGTTGTAGAAGAACAGGTCCGACATCGAACCCGTTGCCAGCCGTGAGCGCACAATGTTGTCCCCCTCGGAACCACCGGGTCGTACTTCTACTTCAATGCGGACTCCGGGGTTCTCTTCCATATAGGCATTCACCAGAGCGTTGGCCGCAGCCAGACTGTTCGGTGAATTGTCAGTCAGGAGATCCAGGCGGACGTCGTTCGCCATTGCCGACCCGGCCATCATCAGGGCCAGGATGCTGACGAGTGGGCGGTATGACTTTGTTGTTTTCATAATAGTCCTCGCTTGCGTAGTCGCAGTTTATGATTGTTTGGCGGTCTGATGCGCCTGCATTGCTCGATTCAGGCGGGGAAGCCTGAACTCGATTTGATGGGCCCCGGACGGCAAGCTGAGCACCTCGCTCAGTGATGTCGGCTGCCCGTTCAACCTGATGTCAGTGGCCGACTCGGCCAGGGAAAAACAACCTTCTGCGGATGCAGGGATATCGACTTCATAGGTCACCCGGTCTCCTGCCACGTTCCAGCTGGCAGAAATCTGGCCGAGATGACAGCGATGCGACGCCTTTACCGGCCCCAGTTCAGGCAGAATCACCGGCTGCATATTGATAACCCGGAAGCCCGGCTGATCTGCGTCCGGACAGATACCGGCCACACTTTCAAACAGCCACTGGCAGACTGCACCGTAGGCATAGTGGTTGTAGGAATTCATGTCCGGTTCGAAGATGCTGTCGTCTTCCCGGATGGCATCCCAGCGTTCCCAGATGGTGGTTGCACCCTTGCGGACCTGATAAAGCCAGCCCGGCACCGACTCCTGCAGAAACAGTTCTGCAGCCAATTCGGGCTCACCGGCCTTGATCAGCGCCGGCAGCAAGGCAGGAGTACCGATGAAGCCGGTGCCAATTGTCTTTCCGGTGCGTCGTATGGATTCGACGAAGTAATGCCGGGCAGCGGCGCGCAGTTCGGGCGGCACCAGATCATGCAGAATGGCCAGGGCGTAAGACGTCTGGTCGTTGTAACCGATGCGGCCAGAGGCAGTAATAAACTCTCTGGCAAAGGCCTGACGAACATCATCAGCCCGACTTTTCAGTGCCGAGGCATCTGCCTGGCGATCCAGTACTTCAGCGATCCGTGTCGTATTCGTCAGCGCGATGTAGAGATAGATGGTGGCCGCAGCATCATCGCCAATGGTGGCATTGGGTTTCTCGGTCGAGCCTGAGGGCTGCAGCCAGTCGCCAAAGCTGAAACCCCGCTCCGACCACTCCCGGGGCGGACGCACTATAGGCCCCTCACTGATCGACCAGACAAAATCGATCCAGCGCTGCATGGCCGGATAGGCCTCTTCCAGTGCAGCCCGGTCTGCATAGTGCAACCACAGAGTCCAGGGCATAACGTGGATCACGTCTCCCCAGCCGGTGCTGCCCACCATATTCGGCATGCGCGACCCGTCACGTCGCACGGGGTTGGGCACCACATGAGGGATTGCACCTTCATCGGTCTGCTCGGCAATCACATCACGCATCCAACTGCGCAAGAAGGCATGGCTGTTGTGGAGGTAGCAGGCGGTGCCGGCAAACACCTGAGCATCACCGGTCCACCCAAGTCGCTCGTCACGCTGAGGGCAATCAGTAGGCGCTTCGATAAAGTTGGACCGCTGCGACCACAGCGTATTGCTGACCAGTTGATTGACCAACGGGTGACCGCACTCAAAATGGCCTGTCTGTTCGCGCACCGAGCTGATGGGTATTGATTGAATTGCCTGCAGACGAGCCCGACCGCTCAGGGTCACGCGAACATAGCGGTAACCCATGAAGGTGAACCAGGGTCGATAGGTCTCCGGCTCACCGCCCCTGCACTGATAGCGCAGTATGGCCTCTGCAGTGCGGAAATTTCTATTGTCTATGGTGCCATCCGGCCCCAGTATCTCGGCATGCTCGACCAGCACTTCATCACCCGCATCTCCCTGCACGGTAAAGGACACATATCCAGCCAGGTTCTGTCCGAAATCGACCGTCAGTCGTCCATCGGCGTCTTCCCAGCTTGCGACCGCTTCGAAAGGCTCGAGCTCACGCACCGGAGTGGTTTCCTGAGCAAAGAGGACTGAGTAGTCCAGAGGCAGCACATTGACCGAGCCGGCAAAGGCACCCGGCTTCTGCCCGGCATCATAGTGCTCACCGAAATAGATGCCGCTGCGACGAATCGGTGTCACCCCGGAAAGCCAGCTGGCATCTGTTTTCAACAGCACCTCATCGTCGGCGCTGCGAATCTCTGCCAGGGCACCCAGCCGGTCGCCCCAGGTGTTGGTCAGGGCCGCATCCTTCCACATCATCTGGGAACGCAACCAGCCGTCCGCCAGCCAAATCTCGATGTGATTCGTGCCTTCCTGCAGCAGTGCGGATACATCGTAAGTCTGATAGGCCAGCCGCAAGTCATACGGCGTCCAGCCCGGGGTCAGAATGTCCTCACCCACGCGCCTCCCATTGATAAAGCAGCAGTACAGACCCCAGGCGGTGATGTAGAGTGTAGCCTCGGCAGGCAGGCCTCCGGACAGACTGAACTCCCGGGCCAGAGCGGGCGCAGGGGCGCCGACTCCGGAATCAGTTTCCGGGCCGATCATCAGGGCAGTCCAGTTTATGGAGGGCAGAGTATTCATCATAATTCAGGTCTCCGGCGCCATCAAAGCACGCGGCCTGCAAGAGGCATATTGAGCTAGTGATAGCGTCACTGCTTATTTTTGTATAACGTTCTACAATTCATGTTAATCAAGAACTTCCGAATTGCAACCATAAAATTGCAAATTCAATAAAATTCGATCAAATTGATTCAGGAACGAGCACGCCGGACAGACGATGAAACAGACCGGAAAACGCGTAACCATCAAGGAAGTAGCAGAAGATGCACAGGTATCTGTTGCTGCCGTTTCAAAGGTTCTGCGCAACTCATACGGCGTCAGCGCCAAAATGAGAGAGCGGGTGGAAGCCTCCATGCGCAAGCTGGACTACCGCCCGCACACTGCAGCCAGGGGTATGCGTGGCAAAACCTACACCATAGGCATCCTGCAGAATGATCTGCGCAACCCCTACCTCCCGAACATCTTTGATGGCGTCATTGAAGGCCTCGAGGGGACTGGTTATCAGCCCTTGCTGGGCGTCGGGCAATCGCAGGTGCCACTGGAAAGCGCCCTGATCAACTCCATGATTGATCGCCAGATGGATGGCCTGATCATGATTGCACCCCGACTGCCGGAACCAGAGCTGGAGCGCATCGCACGCCAGATACCGACCTGTGTGATCGCTTATCATCATGACCAGGAAACTGCTTTTGATACCGCCAATTTCGACAGCCATCTTGGAGCCAGAATGGCCACAAAACACCTGCTGGCACAGGGCAGCCGAAACCCCGTCATGCTGAGCCTGGCGCTGCCCGAAAGTGACGCCACCAATGTCATTCGGCAACGGGAACTGGGCTTCATGGCAGAACTCGAAGCTCATGGAATAGAGACAGAAAACCGGGTGACCTACAGCCACTTCGACGAAGCCAGAACCCAGCAGGTTATCCATGACCTGCTCAACAGCAGCGAGCCGCCCGACGGCCTGTTCTGCTGGAGCGACATAGTGGCCCTGGATACGTTCACTGTGGCCGAGTCACTGAACATCCGCGTACCGGAAGCGCTCGCCGTAGTGGGCTATGACAACACCTTCGATCAGCGTCTGCGCCCTTTCGGACTGTCCAGTCTGAACCAGTCCGGGCACCGTCTTGGTTCGGAAGCTGCGCGCCTGTTGCTGGAGCGCATCGGCGGGCGTACCAAGGCGGAACATTCGTTGTTCAGGCCGGAGCTGATCGTGCGAGGCAGCTCAGCAACCTGATCCGCCAGATCACCTCGCCACCCCATGGGCCCGCTCTGTATCGTCGTTTTCTCGTTTTAAATTGAAATACTATTTCAATTTTTTTAGTATAGTGTTCTTAAAACTGTTGAAGACGAGTTCGGTGAGAAACCTATGAGTGATTCTGAGCGCATGGAAGTACTGCTACAAAAGGCCAATCCAGTGATGCCGGTACTGGCAATAGATGACCTGAGGGATGCCATACCATTGGCACAGGCTCTGGCTGCAGGTGGCATGACTGTGCTGGAGGTGACATTACGCACACCGGCTGCGCTGGATGCCATCAGGGAAATGAAGCAGATCCCGGGCCTGACAATCGGGGCTGGCACGGTCATGACCCCCCGACAACTGGAGCAACTGCAGGCGGTCAATGCCGATTTCGCCGTCAGCCCCGGCGCCACAGACACCCTGTTGAAAGCAGGGCAGGACATAGAGCTGCCCTTCTTGCCTGCAGTGGGTACGGCCTCTGAAATCATGCGTGGAGTCGAGTATGGGTATCGGCACTTCAAGTTTTTCCCCGCAACCGTTATGGGTGGCACTGCGGCTCTCAAGGCTTTTGCAGGCCCGTTTCCCGAGCTGAAGTTCTGCCCTACCGGAGGGGTCAACCCGCAGAACATGGATGACTTCCTTGAGCTGCCCAATGTGCTCTGTGTAGGTGGCAGTTGGCTGGCACCAAAGACACATATTCAGGACCAGGACTGGCCGGCCATCACAGCTCTTGCTCAACAGGTCGATTAATAAAACAATGTTTTATTTTATTTGACATACATGTTTCATGTCGTCAGGATGCACCCATTGGTCTGGCCTGAGCAGGCCTCCAGCAGGGTTTTGCGGTCTGCAAATGCCCTCGCTGGAATCATTCATTCCTCAAAGTACTACGGAGGTGCCATGCAAGTACGTCAAAGCATGCACAGTGACTATTTCAAACAGCTGGATACACAACAGATCCGCGACGAATTCCTGGTACAGCCAGTTTTCCAGAAAAACGACATTACACTGACCTACAGCCAGATCGATCGGATCATCGTGGGCGGCATCCACCCCGTGGACAAGGCCGTTGAACTGACTGCCGACCTTGGTGAGTCTTTGGGCGTCAGCTATTTTCTCGAACGTCGTGAATTGGGCGCCATCAACATCGGTGGCGCAGGCGTCGTCGAGGTTGACGGGGAGACCTTTGAAGTAGGCTCGGAAGAGGCCATCTACATCGGGAAGGAGTCGGCAAAGATTCAGTTCCGCAGCGCCGATCCGAAAAATCCCGCAAAGTTCTATTACAACTGCGCCCCAGCCCATGTGCGCCATGACACCCGCAAGGTGACACTGGAAGAGGCGTCGCCCACTACACTCGGAGAAGCCAAGTCGAGCAATCGGCGGACCATCTACAAATACCTGGTACCGGATGTGCTGCCCACCTGCCAGTTGCTCATGGGCATGACAAAACTTGAAGATGGCAGCCTCTGGAACACCATGCCGTGCCATACGCATCAGCGCCGCATGGAAGTGTATTTCTACTTCAACATGGCCGACGATGCCGCCGTGTTCCACTTTATGGGTCAGCCGCAGGAAACTCGACACATTGCAGTACACAACGAACAGGCCGTGATCTCCCCGAGCTGGTCCATCCACTCAGGCGTGGGCACCCAGAGCTATACCTTTATCTGGGGCATGGTCGGTGAAAACCAGGTCTTCACCGACATGGACCACATCGCTGTTCCGGATATTCGCTGATCTGACAGGAGAATGAGTATGAGTGCATCTCAGTTCGACCTGCGCGACAAGGTCGCTGTCATATCCGGATGCAACACCGGGCTGGGCCAGGGAATGGCTCTGGCTCTTGCCGAGGCTGGCTGTCACATTCTGGGCGTCAACTACAGCGAGCCCAAGGATACGAAAGCGCAAGTGGAGTCACTGGACCGTGGCTTCGTGAACATCCATGCCGACCTGCGCAAAACAGATGCTATAAAGGAGATCGTCGAAACGGCGGTCAATCACTTTGGCCAGATTGATATTCTGGTGAATAATGCCGGCATCATAAAACGCAATGATGCCTATGATTTCACCGAAGAAGAATGGGACGACGTGCTCAATATCAATCTGCGGACCTTGTTCTTCATGGCTCAGGCCGTCGCCAGACAATATAGAAAGCAGGGAAATGGCGGCAAGATTATCAACGTTGCGTCCATGCTGTCCTATCAGGGTGGCGTCCGGGTACCGTCCTACACAGCATCCAAGAGCGGCGTCATGGGTCTGACGCGGGCGCTGGCCAATGAGTGGGCCGCCGACGGCATCAACGTGAATGCCATTGCCCCGGGCTACATGGCCACCAACAATACCGAGCAACTGCGCAAGGACCCGGACCGCAGCCAGGAACTGCTGGGGCGCATTCCGGCAGGGCGCTGGGGCACACCGAACGACATGAAAGGCCCGATCGTGTTTCTGGCCTCGCAGGCCTCAGACTACGTCAATGGTTTCACTCTGGCGGTGGACGGAGGGTGGTTGGCCCGATGAAATCGGGCTTTTCTTCTTTTTCTGCAAACCCTTCAGAAAGGGTAGTCGCGGCAGCCGAGTTCAGAAGATATCTGACGGGCTGCATCGTGCAGGAGCTGAATAATGTCCTGTTTGCGAGCGGGGTCATACCGTATCACCGGCAATGAAATGCTCATGCCGGCGATCACCTTGCCGAAGCGATCAAACAGCGGCACCGCAATGCAGCACAGGCCGTCTTCCATTTCTTCAAAATCTTCTGCGTAGCCATTCTCTCTAGCTTGGCTCAACAAGGGCATGACGTCGTCGGCGCTTCGCGGGCTGTTCTTCGTGTAGGCTTTGTAGGTAGCGCGGCGCAGTATGGTTTCGGCGTCGTCTTCAGGCAGCCAGGCAAGCATCACCTTGCCCAGTGCGGTGCTGGCCAACGGGTTGCGGAACCCTATGCGGGACTGCATCCCAAGACTGTATCGAGAGTCAATCTTGTGGATGTACACCACACTGTCTTCTTCATGGGCACCCAGGTGAATGGTCTCCAGGGTCTGTTCAGACAGCTTGCGCATATGCACATCGGCAATACGAATCAGGTCGACATTCTGCAGTGCCATTGAGCCCAATTCGAACAATTTCAGGGTCAGGGAGTATTTGTCGCTGTCCCCGTCCTGATGCACATAACCAAGGCTTTTCATGGTTTGCAGAAAGCGATACACCGTACTCTTCGATGTCATGACCTTCTGCGACAGCTCAGTCACACCGATACCCCTGGTTTCCCCCAGCGCCTGCAGAATGCCGAATACTTTCAGCACTGACGAGACCGAGTCCGGTTGTTTGGCATTCTTGGTCATAGTGGATTCTTCATACATTGCCCGGCGTTTTAAAAAAAATGGAACACTAATTTACTAATTCTACAGGACCGGATCAGGATGAAAAGGGGTAGTGGTCAGTCGACCAGGGCCGGCATCTCGCCACGCGGCAGAATGGCTCCCGGATGCTGAATAACGCGCGCCGCCAGCCTGTTGCCGGCCTGAGCTGACGCCCTGGCAGAGAGCCCTTGCAGGCGGGCAGCCAGATAGCCGGCACTGAATGAGTCTCCCGCTGCAGTGGTGTCCACTATTGCATTTGGCTCGACGCGACAGGCAGGCACAACCAAGCGCTCGTCGACAGTCTGAACGATTGCAGGATCAGCCCCCTGCTTGATGACCACTTCGGTATCGGCAGGCAGACGTCCGCTTGCCAGCACACTGTCCACAGAGGCATCGTCCCAGAGGTCCTGCTCATCTTCCAGCGTCAGGAAGACCAGATCCGTTTCCCGCAGCAGCTTCGAATACCAGTACCGCGCTGTGCCCCTGTTCTCCCAGAGACGGCGCCGGTAATTGCCGTCAAACGCCACCTGACCGCCGTCTTCCCGAAAAGCACGCAGACAGTCGACAAGAAGACTACGGCTTTCCGGCGGCAGAATGGCCAGACTGATGCCACTCAGATAAATCACGGTTGACTGCTGCAGTTGCGCTAGGACAGCTTCACTCTGAGGAGAGGCCAACCAGTACTTCGCGGCAGACTGATCCCGCCAGTAATAAAAGCTGCGTTCCCCGGCACGGTCAGTATCAATCATGTAGATGCCCGGCAGGTGGTCTGGCAGACGTTGCGTCCAGGTGCTGTCCAGGCCTTCCTGTTGCCACTGCTGCAGCATGCGGTCACTCATCGGATCATGGCCCACCGCGCTGACAAACCGGGTCGACCACCCGTGATCACACAGGCGCCTGAAGTAGACCGCAGTATTGTAGGTATCACCGGCGACACCACTGACCAACTGGCCATTCTGGTAGGTCAGCTCAACCATGCACTCACCCAGGACAGACAGGACTTTCATCGTAATCACCTCGTTTCAGAGCTGACTGATGATAGCCATTCATAAAAAACAAAACAATATTTCACTTTTAAACGATCAATGTTTCGTTTATTCTTGCTCATAGTTGACTGATATTGATCGGTCATGAAAGGAACTGGCAGGCCTGCAACCGGAGTGTCGGTGGTGGCCAGCTCTCCATCAAGGTGGATGGAACTTCACAATTTCAATCAATAATAACTTTGTGACCTGAGGACCAGGAGAAAAACAATGAAAACTATCATCCGAAAGGCACTGCGCGGCACGCTCATGACCGCAGCAGTGGCAGCACTCAGCCTGTCATCAGCACAGGCAAACACACTGACCATGGCCTATGCACAGAACAGCCAACCGGTTATCGATGCCTTGCATCTGCTGGCTGATCTGATCGAGGAAAAGACAGACGGCGAAGTCACCGTCAACATCTATCCGGACAGCCAACTGGGTGGCGAGCGCGAACTGGTAGAGTTGATGCAGGCGGGTGCCGTCGACATCACCAAGGTGTCAGCAGGCCTGATGGACAGCTTCTCTTCCATCTACGGTGTGTTCTCCATGCCCTACCTGTTTGATGATACCGAACACTTCTACCGTGTAATGGACGACCCCGAGATTGTCGGACCTGTGTTCGAGTCCACGGCCGACCAGGGCTTTGTGGCCATGGGCTACTACGACTCCGGGTCACGCAACTTCTATATGCGCAATCAGCCGGTGCAGACCGTTGAGGACCTGGAAGGCAAGCGTATTCGAGTCATGCAGAGCGAAACCGCCATCGAAATGATGCAGTTGTTGGGTGCCATTCCCGTCGCCATGGGGCAAAGCGAGGTCTATACCTCCATTCAGCAGGGCATACTCGATGGCGCCGAAAACAACGAATTCGCCATTACTGTGGCGCGTCACGGTGAAGTCGCCAAGCACTACTCCTATGACATGCACACCCGCATTCCTGACATCGTGCTGATCGGCACCTCCACTCTGGAGAGTCTGACTGAAGAGCAGCGCGTAGCCGTCGAAGAAGCCATGGCCGAATCGATCGAGTTCCAGAAGGAAGCCTGGAGCGAGGCAGTGGCCGAGGCGCGGCAGCAGTCAGAAGAAGAGTTCGGTGTGACCTTCTACGATGTCGACCTGGAACCGTTCCAGGAAGCCGTGCAACCCATGTACGAAGACCTGAGATCACGTCCGGCCCACTTCGAACTTTACGAGCAAATCATCTCAGTCAGTGAGCAATGATTTGACGCCCGATCAAACCGATCGCGTGTAGCACTTTAGTCGAAGATACAGGACCATTCGGAAGTCATTTACCCGCTTCCGTATGGTCCTGCTTCCGGAGTGATCGTTATGAACCTTGTAAGAAAACCCATCGACCTGCTCATTTTCTGGGTGTGCAGCCTCTGGCTTCTGGTTATGGTCGGTGCCGCCTGCTGGCAGATTATCAGTCGCTTCTATTTCAGTTCTCCTGCCGGCGTCACTGAGGAGTTTCTGCGTTTTTCACTGGTCTGGCTGTCCATGATCGGCCTGGCCTATGTGGCCGGTCAGCGCAAGCATGTCGCCTTTACACTGCTCGTGGACGGAACGCCCAAGCATTGGCGGCGCTACTGGGAAATCATGATTGAGCTGACCTTTCTGGCGTTCGCAGTCTATGTCCTGATCATCGGTGGGCTCAAGGCGGTGAACATGACCATGATGCAGTTGTCACCTGCCCTGCGGCTCCCCATGGGCTATGTCTATCTGGCCATGCCCATCTCCGGCGGCCTGCTGGCATTCTACAGCCTACTCAACTGCATTCAGTTATTCCTGAAACATATCAGTCCTGCGCCGCACATGGAGGAGCCAAGCCAAGATGTTTGATGCACCGATCATACTGATGACCACCTTTGCCGTGCTCCTGTTGCTTGGCGTTCCCATCGGCATCTGCATAGCCATTTCGTCATTGCTGACCATCTTCCTGGCACTGCCCCCGGATATCGCCATGTTCACCGTGGCTCAGCGCATGTTTTCAAGCCTGGACAGCTTTACCCTGCTGGCCGTGCCCTTTTTCATTCTCTCCGGTGTCATCATGAACATGGGCGGCATCGCCATGCGACTGGTGAATTTCGCCAAACTGATTACCGGCCGCATCCCGGGTTCGCTGTCTCACACCAATATCGGCGGCAACATGCTTTTTGGGGCCATCTCCGGATCAGCCATTGCCGCCTCCACCTCCATTGGTGGCGTCATGGTGCCCATGAGTGTGCGTGACGGCTATGATCGGGCGTTTGCCGCCGCCGTGAACATAGCATCGGCCCCCACGGGCATGCTGATACCCCCGACCACGGCCTTCATTCTCTATGCGCTGGCCAGCGGCGGTACCTCTGTTGCCGCGCTGTTTGCCGGCGGCCTGGTCTCTGGCGTTCTGTGGGGTCTGGGCTGCATGGCCGTCACCTTTGTGATTGCACGCCGCAGGGGCTATCGATCAAAGCAGCAAATCGAGAAAGGCACAGCCCTCAGGGTGATCTGGCAGGCGCTGCCCAGCCTATGTCTGATAGTCGTTGTCGTTGGCGGCATTGTCGGTGGCGTATTCACGGCCATAGAGGGCTCCGCCGTCGCTGTTGTCTACACCGCCTTCCTGACCATTGTGGTTTACCGCACGGTAAAATTCGCCCACATGCAGGCCATTCTGAAGCAGACGCTGATTCTCACCGGCATCATCATGTTTCTTCTGGCCACGTCATCCGCCATGTCGTTTGCCATGTCGATCACGGGCCTGCCGGCCATGATCCGGGACTTCATTCTGGGTGTGTCGGAAAATCCGTTGATCGTACTGCTGATCATTACGGCACTGCTGCTGGTGATTGGCACCTTTATGGATATCGGACCGGCCATTCTGATTTTCACGCCCATTCTGTTGCCCATTGCGACCAATCTAGGCGTACACCCTGTCCATTTCGGCATCTTCATGGTGTACAACCTCTGTATCGGAACCATCACGCCACCTGTAGGCAGTGGACTGTTTGTGGGCGCCAGCGTCGCGGGAATTCGCGTGGAAAAGGCTCTCCTGCCGTTGTTGCCCTACTACCTGGTCATTATTGCCGTACTTCTGCTGATCACTCTGGTGCCGAACACGACATTGTTCCTGCCCAGGGCCATGGGTTTGATTTAAAACAATATTGTAGAAATTGAGGATCGCATGACAGTCTATCCCGTTAAACACAGTTCTCTGCTACGCCAACCGCAGCGGCCACTGGAGGTCGAGCAGGTTGATGGGGCCATCCGTGCGTTGATCGACAACCTGATCAACATCAAGGATGAAACCGGGGAATTTCTTCTGCACCTGGACGACGGCCGCGTAATCGATACCAAGGGCTGGGCCGGCTGGGAGTGGACCCACGGCATTGGACTGTACGGCATGTACCAGTTCGCCCGCCAAACCAATGACGAGTCCGTCATGGAGATCGTGGACCAATGGTTCCGGGATCGCTTCAGAGAACGCCAGGCCACCAAGAACGTCAACACGGTCTGTCCGTTTCTGACCCTGGCTTACCGCTACGAAGATACCCGGGACCCATCCCTGCTGCCCTACCTGGAAACCTGGGCAGACTGGGTCATGCATGACATGCCCAGAACCCGCTGCGGGGGCCTGCAGCATGTTGTCTACAACAGTGAAAACAAGGAACAGATGTGGGATGACACCCTGATGATGTCAGTCATGCCGCTGGCCAAAATCGGCCGACTGCTGAACAGACCTGACTACGTCGAAGAGGCCAAGTTCCAGTTCCTGCAGCACACTCAGTACCTCATGGACACGGAAACCGGCCTTTGGTTTCATGGTTGGACCTTTGCAGGCAACCACAATTTTGCCAATGCCCTCTGGGCTCGCGGGAACAGCTGGGTCACCATTGCCATCCCGGATTTCCTCGAGGTCACCGGGCTGCCCGAGACCGATGCTGTGTACCGGCAACTGACCGGAGTACTGAACCGTCAGATCGAAGCGCTGGTCGCCTGCCAAAGCGACAGCGGCCTCTGGCCCACGCTGCTCAATGACCCGGACTCCTATGCCGAAGCCTCCGCCAGCGCCGGCTTTGCCTACGGCATGCTCAAGGCCATCCGTCAGCGGTTGATCAGCCAGGAGTACTTCGCACCCGCCGAAAAGGCGATTCAGGGGGTATTCAAGCAGATTGATCCTACCGGCGAACTGAAGCATGTGTCCTTCGGCACGGCCATGGGTGAAGACTTGGACTATTACCGGAATATTCCGCTGACCTCGATGCCCTACGGCCAGGCCATGGCGATATTGAGTCTGACCGAATATAGACGGTCATTCATCTAGCACCGCCAACCCATAGGCCCGCACTGCATTATCGCCAAAGAGCGTACTGAGCGGGCTCATGGTGCGCCCCTACCAGCGTCAGGCCAATCGTGTCGAGCCCTGTTTTACAGTCAACATTGATCACAGAGCTGTCATTCCGCCTGATATGTGGTAAATTTACGATCACTATCAGTCAATAACAATCATATACAATCAAGTGTTGGCTGGCCCGATCTGGAGAGCATTATGACGTCCAGCGACAGAATAAAACTGTACCCTGCCAAACCCGAGAAGGTGTATTTCTTTGCCACCTGCCTGGTGGATATTATCTACCCGGAGGCCGGGCTGTCAGGCATAGAGCTGCTGGAGCATGCCGGTATCGAGGTGATCTACCCGGCCGACCAGACCTGCTGCGGCCAGCCGCCCTACAGTTCCGGCTATATAAATGAGTCGCGTGCGGTAGCGACGAAACAGCTGGCTCTGTTTCCGGAGCCCTGGCCCATTGTGGTGCCTGCCGGCTCCTGCGCCGGCATGATACACCGCCACTACCCCGAACTGTTTGCCGGCACACCACTGGCAGAACAGGCCGAGCAGATTGCCCGGCGCACCTGGGAACTGACCGACTTTCTGGTCAACGTCTGCCACCTGCAGTTGCAGGATCGGGGGCAGCCCCGGCGCGTGGCCCTGCACACGTCCTGCACTGCGCGCCGCGAGATGGGCGCGGCCGATGCCGGCCCGGCACTGCTGCGCCAGTTGCAGCAGGTCGAACTGGTCGAGCAGGCACGGCCGACCGAATGCTGCGGGTTTGGCGGCACCTTTGCCGTGCGCCACGCGGAAGTGTCCGGCGCCATGGTGGAAGACAAGCTGCAGGCACTGGAGGACAGCGGGGCGGAGCACTTTGTCACCACTGATTGCGGCTGCCTGATGAATATTGACGGCCATGCCGAACACAAGGGCAGCCCGGTGCGCGGCCAGCACATACTCAGCTTTCTGAAGGAGCGTTGCCTGTGAGCAGCCAGGAAGCCGTCCGGCATTTTCATCCACGCGCGCGTGACGCGCTCAACAACCCGCGTATCAGGCAGAACTTTCGTCGCGCCATGGATGGCCTGATGCAGAAGCGGGCCACAGCACTGCAGGACCACGACACCGAAGCCCTGCGCGACCTCGGCGCCGCAATCCGCCAGCGCGCTCTGAGCCAGTTGCCGGACCTGCTCGAACAGCTCGAAGCCAACTGCACACGCAACGGCATACAGGTGCACTGGGCACAGGACGGCGACCAGGCCTGCCAGATCATTACCGACATCTGTCAGCAGCAGGGCGCCCGCTCGGTCATCAAGGGCAAATCCATGGTGTCGGAGGAGATGGAACTGAACCATCATCTGGCCGAAGTCGGGATTACGGCGCTGGAGTCGGACCTCGGCGAATACATTGTGCAGCTCGCCGAAGAAACACCCTCGCATATCATCATGCCGGCCATTCACAAGAATACCGAGGAAATCTCCGAGCTGCTGCATGACAAGACCGGCACCCAACGCTCACAGGATGTCGACTACCTGACGGCGAGCGCCCGGGCGCAGATGCGGCAGGCCTTTCAGCGCGCCGATGTGGGCCTTTCCGGGGCCAACTTCGCAATCGCTGAAACCGGCACGCTGTGCCTGGTGGAAAATGAGGGCAACGGCCGCATGAGTACCACGGTGCCGCCCTGCCACATTGCCGTGACCGGCATTGAGAAAGTCGTGCAGCACCTGGCTGACGTACCGCCGCTGCTCAGCCTGCTGACGCGCTCTGCTACCGGCCAGCACATCACCACCTATCTCAACATGATCACCGGCCCCCGCAAGGCGGAGGAACAGGACGGCCCGCAGGCCGTGCATCTGGTGCTGGTCGATAACGGCCGCTCCGACATCTATCAGGATGACCAACTGCTGGACACTCTGCGCTGCATTCGCTGTGGTGCCTGCATGAACCACTGCCCGGTCTATACCCGAGTCGGTGGCCACACCTATGGCACCACCTACCCTGGCCCCATCGGCAAGATACTGATGCCGCACCTGCTGGGTCTGGAAGACACCAGAGATCTGCCCAGCGCCTCGTCCCTGTGTGGCGCCTGCGGCGAGGTCTGCCCGGTGCGCATACCCATTCCCGAGCTGCTGGTACGCCTGCGCCGCGAAGCCGTGGATGGCGACAGCAGCAGGCCGTCAGTGGTCCGCGGCCATGGGGTCAAGCGCCACTGGACAGAGGTTGGCGTATGGCGGGCCTGGGCCTGGCTGAACAGCCATCCGCGCTGTTATCGGGCCGCCCTGAGGCTGGTCATGGCGCTGCGCTTTCTGTCGCCACGCCGGCTGGGTGGCTGGACGCGCTACCGCAAGGCACCACGACCAGCCGCCAGATCCCTGCATCAGCACCTACTGCAACGCAACAGGAGTTCGTCATGAGCCAAGAGGCCAGAGCCCGCATTCTGCACCACCTGCGCCAGCGCACCGATCGAGCGCTGTCGGTACCGACGAGCAACTTTCGGGTGATGACGCCGGACACGCCCACCCGTGAACAGATGCTGGAACGCTTCGAGCGCTGCCTGACCAGTGTCCACGGCGAGGTCATCCATACGCCGGCGGCGCAATGGACAGACGCTCTGCGCGACCTGCTGCAGGCACGCCAGCTCAAACGGTTGCTCCTGCCGGCCCGGCATGCCGTGGGTGTGGAGGCACGCGCCGCCCTTGCGGATACCGAGGTCGAGCCCATGACCTATGATCGTCCCATCGAGGACTGGCAGAGCGAACTGTTCGAGAAAGTGGAAGTCAGCCTGACCTCTACTGAAGGCGGCATTGCTGAAACCGGCAGTCTGATCCTGTGGCCGGATGCCGACCAGCCCCGCCTGATGAGTCTGGTGCCACCCATCCATATCGCCGTGCTGGATGCCGATCGCCTCTACCCCACCTTCCAGGAGGCCATGCAGCGCGAACACTGGGCGACCCGCATGCCAACGAATGTGTTGCTGATTTCAGGCCCCTCAAAAACGGCTGATATCGAGCAGACCCTGGCCTACGGGGTGCACGGGCCCAGAGAGCTGATCGTTTTGGTCCGCCATCCCTGAGCCCGTCCGGGACGAGAAAGGAGAGACTGCAGGCGCTAGGCGGCGGCAGCCATGGCCTTGACCAACTGGCGCCAGTTTCCGGCATACGCAAGCAAAGCCTGTGACTCTGCCAGCGGCGCCACAAGCTGCGCCGCACTGAGCGGCCAATGATTGATGCTCTGGCCCAGCATGGCAGTGCCCTGAGTGGTGCCGGTGCTGTCACTGCTGCCGTAAAGGTCCTGCCGGGCACCCTGAGCCCGCAGCGTGGCCAGGGTATACATATAGACATCATTGCGGGCAAAGGCGCCTTCAATGACGATATCCCCTTCACTGCCGAGCAGGTCCAGGCAGTAGTCGGTCATCAGCGCACAGTAGACTGACGCCAGAGCCGTCTTGCCGGCACTGTTCAGTTGATGCACCGGGCCAACCAGGCGCCCTGCATGATGCCGAAAAGGGCCGCCCTGGTCTGAAAATGCTGGCAAGGCATGAATCTCTGCCGTCATCACCCGCTTCAGATCGGCCAGCGATGTCTGCCCCGTGCCCCGCAACGTCTCCCATTCGCGGCCGCCCATAAAGCGGATGGTGGGGACAGCCTCGCCGTAGGCATTCACATTGACCAGCATGTCCAGGTCTTCCTGCAGACGCTCAGCACTGGCGCCAATGCTGCAGATCACGGTCCAGGTGCCGCTCGACACCACGGTGAAGGGCGCACTGCGGGTCAGCAGGTGGGGTACCAGAGAAGCATTGCTGTCATGGATGCCATTGCAGACCATGCAGTCTTCCGGCAGACCGAGCCGGGCTGCCAGTTCCGGCTGCACCGGCCCCAGCACCTCGCCGGTGGGCTGCAGGTCGGGCAAGAGTTCGCGCCAGCCCATGCGGTCGGTCAGGGAAGAGAAATCCTCCCGCATCGGGTCCCACAGGTCCGTATGACATCCCAGCGACGTTACCTCGCTGGCCTTCACGCCACTGAGCAACCACCCCCAGTACTGGGGATAGAGCAGAATATCCGTGACTCGCTCGAAAGCCTGCCGATAGGCCCGGGACAACCAATACAGCTGCCGGCCGAGATTGAGGCCCACAGCCATGTCCGGGCTACCCGATTCCTCGAAGGCCGGTCTGGTGGTGCGGTATTCATTATTCAGGCTCTGACAGAGCGGGCTTTCGTAATCCAGAATGGGCAGTGCCAGCTCGTCACCGGCCAGGCAGGCCGCCGTCGCCCCGTGCGTGGTAATGGCGATGGAGGTCACATGATACTCGCGCGCCAGTTGTGCCAGCGCCTCGCACACCCAATGCCAGATAGCTCTATCATCCACATGCGGATAGGGCGCGCCCTGAACTACACCATTGCTCCGGCTGTGTTTGGCCAGCAGCGCCCCGCCATGATTGCCGCCTTCTATGGCACACAGCTTGACGTTGGTCTTGCCGATATCCAGCACCGCAATCACTGGTTGTCGCAAATCCATATCAGCACTCATGGCAGGTGAAACACCTCACGCAATTGGGTTGCTTCCGGCTCCGTGGACTCTTTTCTGGTGTCCATGATGTCGGCCATATAGTCCCACCAGCGCTGCATCACAGCCGCTGTCTTGAGTCGCTGTTCATCCAGCTCATCTTCGGTTTCAAAGCAGGCGAACAGTTGCAGCGTCTCCGGATGCAGAAAGATGTGATAGTTGCGTATGCCGCAGGCTTTCAGGTGGGCCCGCAGCTCCGGCCACAGTTCGTCATGCCGGCGCCGGTACTCGGTTTCCTGCCCGGGGTGCAGCTGCA
The DNA here is from genome assembly GCF_004768465.1 of Natronospirillum operosum. Lineage (GTDB taxonomy): Bacteria > Pseudomonadota > Gammaproteobacteria > Pseudomonadales > Natronospirillaceae > Natronospirillum > Natronospirillum operosum. The sequence goes on along the minus strand of NZ_SRMF01000003.1, from coordinate 373,943 downwards.
TCACGGAAGCGTGGATCATAGGTGTCGACTCCGATGCTGCTGGATTCGCCGCATGATCACCGGAATGCTGATCACCGTGATCAGCATCAGGCCGATGATGATGTTCATGACGATGCCCGGAATATTCATCAGCCCGAGTCCGAACGTGACCACACCCATCAGGAAGGCAGCAATAACCACACCGGGTATGGTGCCGGAACCGCCCAGTATGTTCACGCCACCGAGCACCACCATGGTGACGATGCTGAGCTCCCAGCCAAAGGCAATAGCGGGTCGGGTACTGCCCAGACGTGACGTCAGCAGCACGGACGCCACGCCTGCCATCACACCCACCATGGCGAACAGAATCATTTTGTGGCGGCGCACCTTGATACCGGAGAACTCCGCCGCTGTCGGGTTGTTGCCAATGGCATAGGTTCGCCGGCCGAAATTGGTTCGGTGCAACAGGATATAGAACAACAGGGCGCAGCTGAGAAACAGCACGAACTGGAACGAAAACACCCAGTACACATAGCCCTGCCCAAAGAAGGCAAATTCGAACGGATAGTCACGCAGCACCTGGTTGCCCATCAGGCCTTGGGTGATGCCTCGAAACAGGCTCATGGTACCGATGGTCACCACGATGGACGGAATGCCGAAGGTGGTCACAACAAAGCCGTTGAACAGGCCGCACAGCAGGCCGACCGTGATGCCGGTCAGCACGATCAGAGGCACATCCGCTCCGGTCTGCGCTACATAGCCCATAGCCACGGAGGCCAGCGCAATAATGGAGGCCACCGAGAGATCGATCTCGCGACAGATGATCAGCATGGCCATGGGCAGTGCAATCAGCGCCCGCTCGGTAAAATTGAAGGTGGCATCCGACAGGTTCCACACATTCAGAAAGTAGGGCGAGGTTACCGAGAAAGCAATGAACACAGCGGCGAACACCGCCAGCAGAAAGGTTTCCCAGCGCACCAGCAGTGATTTCAGCGGTGTGCTCAGGGTATTCGGTATTGGCAGTTTGGCTGACTGTTCCATCATCCACTCCTTATTGTCCAGTGGCCGGGCGAGTGTCGCCCCGGGCTGATTCGTCGATGGCATCTGCAGCCACGGCTTCACGCAGAATGATGCGTCCCGGCTTTTTCTCGGAACGGGAGTTGGCAATCACCGCAATGATGATCACGGCCCCGGATATGGCCATCTGCCAGAACTGGGACACACCGATAATGCTCAACGAGTTGCTGATAATGCCGAGGAACAGCGCGCCCAGAAAGGCCCCGGCGACGGTGCCGACACCCCCCATGATGCTGATACCACCAATCACGCAGGCGGCCACCACCTGCAGCTCAAAACCATTGGCCACCTCGGTATAGGCCACCGCATAGCGGGACACCCAGAGATAACCGCACAGGCCGGCCAGCGCCCCTGAAATCACAAAGGCACGAAACTGCACAAAGCCCACATTGATGCCGGTATAGAAGGCCGCCCGCGGGTTGCCACCGGCAGCGAAGAACTGGCGTCCAAAGGGGCGGAAGCGGGTGATATAGACCATCAGTGCTATCACGATCAGCGACATCCAGCTCAACACGGGCACGCCAAGGAACAGCTGTCGGGGAATGGCCAGGAAGGCCGGGCTCATCTGGTGCGCATTGACCCAATCACCACCGCTGAGCAGGAAGATACTGCCCCGGTAGATGCTCATGGTGCCCAGAGTAACCACAATGGCCGGCACGCCGAGCAGCCAGACAAAGGCACCGTTGATCGCACCCAGGCAGGCACCCATCAGCACGGCGAGTACAATCAGGCCTTCTACCGGAAAGCCGGGGAACGCCGCATTCAGCAACCCGACCACCATCCCGGTCAGCGCCAGGTTGGCTGCCACCGAGAGGTCAATGCAGCGGGTCAGAATTACCAGCATCTGACCCAGAGCCAGAATGATCAAGATGGAGGTGTCGTTGTAGACACTGATCAGGTTGCGTATCTGCAGAAAGTTCGGGTTGATACTGCCGATAATCGCGATCATGCAGAGCACGACAATACCGAGCAGGACTTCACGTCGTTTCAAGAACTCAACAATACTGTTCATGCTCTGACACCTGTTGCTGCGCTGACAATTGCTTCTGCGGTCGCTTCATCACGCGTGAATTCGCGCACCTGTCGACCTTCGTTCATTACAATCATCCGGTCTGCCATGCCCATGATCTCGGGCAGTTCGGACGACACCATGATGACGGCCAGCCCCTGCTGCACCAGCTCGGACATAAACGCATGCACCGCCGCCTTGGAGCCGATATCAATGCCCTTGGTGGGCTCGTCCATGATGATGACGCGCGGGTGGGTAGCCAGCCATTTGGCGATCACCACCTTCTGCTGATTGCCGCCGGACAGGTTGTTGACCAGCTCGCTCCAACTGGAGGTTTTCACATTGAGCCGCTCGCCATACTGCCGGGCCACGGCCAGTTCGTTGCGCGTACTGAGAAACCCGGCCCGGCTGGTCCGGTGCAGTTGCGGCAAACTGATATTCTGATAGATGGGCATGTCCAGCATGACACCCTGCTGCTGTCGTTCCTCCGGCACATAAACCAGACCGGCTTGCACCGCATCCGCCGGAGAGCGCACAGACACCCGCTGGCCCTCAATATAGATCTCGCCGCGCGCCTGTTCAGAGAGACCGATCAAGGCGCGCATGATTTCCGTCCGCCCGGCTCCGACCAGGCCATAGAAGCCCAGAATCTCGCCCTTGCGCACGGCAAAGGAGATGTCCGCAAATTCGGTCGGGTGCGAGAATCCTTCAGCGCGAAACACTTCTTCACCCAGCGGGGCTTCTACCTTGGGGTAGGTCTCATTCAGACTGCGCGCCACCATCATCTCGACCAGCTCGGGTTCAGTGACATCCTCTATGCGGCCGTCGCCCACAAAGGCCCCATCTCGAAACACCGTATAGCGGTCTGCAATGGCGAAGATTTCATCAAACTTGTGCGTAATGAACATGATGGCAGTGCCCCTGGCTTTCAGGCGGCGCACCAGTTCATACAATTCATGGATTTCGTGGTGCGACAGCGCTGCCGTCGGCTCATCCAGAATCACTACCCGAGCATCCACTGACAGCGCCCGTGCAATGGCGACCATATGCTTCTGGCCGATGCTCAGCCCGCTCAGCATGGCCGTGGGTGACAAGGGCGCCTCTATGTCGTGCAGTATCTCCTGGGCCCGGCGGTTCATCGCCTTCCAGTCCAGGTTGCCGAAGCGACCTCGGGTGAGGTAGCTGCCGGCAAAAATGTTTTCGGCCACCGTCATGTCGTCGAACAGCACGGTTTCCTGGTGTATGGCGGTAATGCCCATCTGACGGGCATCCTCGGGGTTGCGAATGGTCACCTGCTGACCGTCGTACCAGATCTCGCCACTTTCAGGCTGATAGATCCCGGTCATGGTTTTCACCAGGGTCGACTTGCCGGCGCCGTTTTCACCGACCAGCGCCGTGACCTGTCCCGGATAGAGCTCAAGTCGGACATCATCCAGCGCCCGAACACCAGGGAACACTTTGGTTACATTGCGCAAGGCAAACAAAGGAGAGGTGGATTCCATAAGTGCTTCTTTATCGTTGTATTCAGCACGGGGGTGGGTGGTGCTGCCCACCCCCTCTTACTTATCTATGCAGACTCTGCAAGGCAGTCTTCCGGCTCAGAAGATATCGGCAAAATCATGCACATTGCTGGCGTCATAGATGAAAGGCTCTGCCATGGCGACGTTGCCTTCATGGTCTACACGACCAGTTCCCAGACGACCCATGCTGACTTCCTCATTGGTCGCAGAGCCGTTCAGCAGATCATAGGCAATATGCGTGGCCGCATAACCCAGATCAATCGGGTTCCAGATCGCAAAGCTGTGCACCGTACCGGCATCCACATGGCCGGCCAGCTCGGACGGCAGACCCAGACCCGTGACATAGACTTCACCGATACGGCCTTCGTCACGCACCGCCTGTGCCGCAGCCAGGAAACCGACAGTTGTCGGAGCCACGATCACTTTCAGGTCAGGATAATTGCTGAGCAGGGCCTGGGTTTCCCGGTAACTCTTGTCTGCCAGGTCATCTCCGTAAACGATGTCTACCAGCTCCAGCTCGGGGAAGTTGGGCAGGACCTTCTCCATTTCCTCGATCCAGATGTTCTGGTTGGTCGAAGTCGGCGTGGCGCTCATGATGGCGAACTGACCCGACTCGGCACCGGTCTGGCGCAGGGACTGAGCCGCCAGGGTGATATTCATCTCACCGATCAACTGGTCGTTGGACGGGCTCAGGTGGATAGACCGACCTTCAACAGCAACCCCGGAATCCCAGGAGATGACCTCGATACCCCGTTGCTGAGCACGACGCAGGATGGGTACCAGGGCGTCCGCATCATTGGCCGATACCGCAATGGCGTCGACATTCTGCGCGATCAGCGAGGTAATGACCTCGATCTGACCTTCAGCCGTGGTGGATGTCGGGCCGGTGTAGATCACCTCTACATTGCCCAGTTCGGCGGCGGCTTCCTGTGCACCTTCATAGGCCGCTTCAAAAAAGCCATTACCCAGTGATTTCACAACCAGAGCGATGCGGTATTCATCGGCCATGGCCAAAGGGGAGAGTGCAAGGCCCAGCGTAGCTGCGGCGGTGGTCAGGAACTTGTTGATTTTCATAGGATCACTCCTTTAATTATTGTTGTTTGCCGCAACCCCGAAATCAGTGCCGCGGCAATCAGGTCGCCTCGGACTTCACCGTCTTCGGCTCTACGATGATCAGTTCGCACCCGGCTTCCCTGATCATCTTTTCACTCTTGGCGTCGATCCCGTCATCCGTTATCACGTAGTCAATCCGTGACAGCGGACACAGGATCAGGTTCGTGCGCTGCAGAAACTTGCTGCTGTCCACCAGCAGCACCCGTTTGTCGGCCTGGTTGATCAGCTTCATTTCTGCCTGCACGATCTGCGGATCGGCTTCCAGCACGCCTTGAGGGCTGACACCCTGAGCCCCGATAAAAAGATAGGACGCGTAGAACTGGCTGGACACATCATTGGGAAACGGACTCAGGATGATGTTCTGTTCCTGGTAAACCGTTCCGCCCGGCAATGTGACCACATTCTTGCTGTGCTTCAGCAGGTGCTCCGCGATGACGAACGAGTTGGTCAATACCTGCATCTTGCGGGTACGCAGATGCTCGGCCATGAAGTAGGTGGTGGTACCGCCGTTGATGATGATGGAGTCACCATCCTTACAGAGGTTGACCGCCGCCCTGGCGATTTCTCGCTTGGCTCGGGTATTGATGGTCTGGTTTACCGAATAGGGTCGACCGACCAGGCTTGTTCGACTCGGCGGGTGCAGGGCTTCCGCACCGCCACGCACTCTCTTTATTTTTCCCTGCTTGTGCAGGTGGGCGATGTCACGCCTGATTGTTGCTTCCGAGACGCCCAGCAGCTCTACCAGGTACCCCAGAGTAACGATCGGCCTTTCATCTGCTTCGGCCAGAATAATTCTGTGCCTCTCAATTTCGTGCATCTTCGATCCACTCCAGTCATGCTAACCTCAAAAATGACATTTTCAAGCATTATTTTGAAAATATATGATTGATTATGACAGTTATGAGGTGTAAATTGGGCCAATAACGATCACAAGCGATCATACCATATAATCAGAATCCAGTGATCAGCCCTGTGCAAAGAACACCATGAGGACACCTGCATGACACAAGAGAGCTCCAATCAGATCCCCAACCTGTGGGACGACAGCCAAACCAGCAAGATGACCGAGCCCGACCTCCTGCGCTATCGCTCCAACCTGCTGGGATCTGACATGCGTGTCACCAACTACGGGGGAGGCAACACCTCAGCCAAGATCGACTGCCAGGACCCTCTGACCGGAGACCAGGTCGAAGTCCTGTGGGTAAAAGGCTCTGGCGGCGATATAGGCAGCATGGGCCTGGATGGTTTTGCCACCCTCTATATGGACAAGCTGCGCAGCCTGAAGGGTCTGTACCGTGGTCTGGAGCACGAAGACGAGATGGTCGGCTATCTGCTCCACTGCACGTTCAACCTCAACACCCGGGCCGCCAGCATTGATACTCCACTGCATGCCTATCTGCCGCACAAGCATGTTGACCACCTGCATCCCGATGCCGTCATCGCCATTGCTGCTTCGAAGAACAGCCGCGAGTTGACCGAAGAAATCTACGGCGATGAAATCGGCTGGCTGCCGTGGCTGCGGCCGGGCTATCAGCTCGGCCTCGAGCTGGAGAAAATCGCTACTGCCAAGCCGCATCTTAAAGGGGTAGTGCTGGAAGCACACGGCCTGTTTACCTGGGGCGAGAGCAGCAAGGCCTGCTATGAAACTTCGCTGAAAATGATCAACCGGGCCCAGACCTGGCTGGACCAGAAACTGCAAGACAAGCCCGCCTTCGGTGGCGCCATCACACAGTCGCTGGGTGCCGGGAAACGCCGCCAGGTCGCCGCACAGCTGATGCCGGTCATTCGCGGCAAGACCAGCAGTCGCCAGCGCCAGATCGGCCATTTCAACGATGCGCCGGAAGTGCTTGAATTCGTGAATTCCGCCGAGCTGACACGCCTGGCCGAACTGGGCACCTCCTGCCCGGATCACTTCCTGCGCACCAAGATCAAGCCACTGGTGGTGGACTACGACCCGGCCGGTGACAATCTGGACGCAGTCATTGCCGGGCTGGACGAGCAACTGGCCGCCTACAACCGCGACTATGCCGCCTATTATGAACGCTGCAAACGCGACAACAGCCCTGCCATGCGCGACTCCAACCCGGTCATCTATCTGGTGCCCGGCGTCGGCATGCTGTCCTTTGCCAAGGACAAGGCCACCGCCCGTATTGCCGGCGAGTTCTATATCAACGCCATCAATGTAATGCGCGGCGCCTCCGGCGTCAGTGAATATATGGGCCTGCCCGAGCAGGAAGCCTTTGATATCGAGTACTGGCTGCTTGAAGAGGCCAAGCTGCAGCGCATGCCCAAGCCCAAGCCGATGGCAGGTCGCATTGCCATGGTCACCGGCGGAGCCGGTGGTATCGGCCAGGCTACAGCAGCCCGCCTGCTGGACGATGGCGCCTGTGTAATGCTGATGGACATCGACGCTGAGGCTCTGACCGAAACCACGGAAGCGCTGACGACACAGTATGACAAGGACCGTGTCCGCGGGGTTCGCATGGACGTGACCGACGAAGCAGGTGTAGTACAGGCGATGCGGGAAACTGCTGTCGAGTACGGTGGTCTGGATATCGTGGTCTCCAATGCCGGTATCGCCTCATCGGCACCGCTGGACGAAACCACGCTGGACCTGTGGAACCGCAACCACAGCATTCTGTCCACGGGCTATTTTCTGGTGGCCAGAGAAGGCTTCAAACTGCTGAAAGCCCAGAACATGGGTGGCAATATGGTCTTTGTGGCCAGCAAGAATGGCCTGGTGGCGTCCGCCAATGCGGTGGCTTACTGCACCGCCAAGGCTGCGGAAATCCAGCTGGCCCGTTGCGTTGCTCTGGAAGGCGCCCCGCTGGGCATTCGCTCCAATGTGGTTAACCCGGACGCGGTTCTGCGCGGATCGCGGATCTGGACCGGCAAGTGGAAGGAAGAACGAGCCGAGGCTTATGATCTGTCCACTGATGATCTGGAAGAGCATTATCGCAAGCGCAGCCTGCTCAAGCTGAGCGTACTGCCGGAAGATATCGCCGAAGGCATCTACTTCCTGGCCTCCGATGCGTCAGCCAAATCAACCGGCAATGTGCTGAACGTGGACGCCGGCCATGCGCCGTCATTCACGCGCTGAGCCCCAAGAATAAAACAGGAGATTGCCATGAGCATGATCAAACCGGAGGTCGTGGCCGACCACAATCAGAAACAGGCGCCGACACTGGAAGCCGACTATGCCGCCCTGGGCGAGAAACTGGCGCGCCGTGGCGTCGATATCGAACAACTGACCCGGGCCGCCGACACCTTTGCGGTAGCCCTGCCCTCCTGGGGTGTGGGTACGGGCGGCACCCGCTTTGCTCGCTTTCCAGGGCCGGGTGAACCGCGCAACATCTTCGAGAAACTGGATGACTGCAGCGTCATACATCAGTTGAGCCAGGCCACGCCAACCGTGTCCCTGCACATTCCCTGGGATCGCCCGGATGACCCCAAGGCCCTGCTGGAGTATGCCCAGGCGCGCAACCTGGCGTTCGATGCCATGAACTCCAATACCTTTCAGGATCAGGCAGACCAGGCCTACTCCTACAAGTACGGCAGCCTGACTCACACCAGTGAAGCCGTACGTCAGCAGGCCATCGAACACAACGTCGAGGTGGTCGAACTCGGCAAAAAGCTGGGCTCCAAGGCACTGACCGTATGGATTGGCGACGGTTCCAACTTCCCGGGCCAACAGCATTTCCGCAACAGCTTCGCCCACTATCTGGACAGCGCCCGGGCCATCTATGATGCCCTGCCAGACGACTGGAACATGCTGCTCGAGCACAAGATGTTCGAGCCGGCCTTCTACTCTACCGTCATTCAGGACTGGGGCAGCAGCTATCTCGCAGCCAGGGAGACCGGCGAACGCTGCCTGTCGCTGGTCGATCTGGGGCACCATGCCCCCAACGTGAACATCGAGATGATCGTGTCCCGCCTGGCGCAATTCGGCAAGCTGGGCGGCTTCCATTTCAACGACAGCAAGTATGGCGACGACGACCTGGACAGCGGCTCTATCGACCCGTACCAGCTGTTTCTGGTGTTCAACGAGCTGGTGGACATCCAGCAGGCCGACAGCGCGTTCGCCCCCTTCTACATGCTGGATCAATCGCACAATGTGACCGACCCCATCGAAAGTCTGATGTACAGTGCCGCCGAGGTACAGCGTGCCTTTGTGAAGGCGCTGCTGGTTGATCGCGAAGCCCTGCTGGGCTACCAGAACAGCAGTGACCCGCTGATGGCGCAGGCGACACTGAAGCAGGCCTTCAATCTCGACGTGGAGCCCGTGCTGCAGATGGCCCGGCAACGTGCCGGGGGCGCCATTGACCCCATCGCAGCCTATCGGGCCAGCGAGTATCGCCAGAGCGTGGCCAGGGATCGACCGCAGTCAGGTCAATCCGGTTCCGGCATCGTGTAACGGTATCCAGCCCCTCAATGAACCCGGTCCGCTCACCATCGGACCGGGTTCATTACCTGCCGGCACACCGACAGCTCCCTGTATCAGCCCTTTCTATCCGCGCTTCTGACTCCCTGCCCTCCTGTTTTGCCGGCCTCCGCCCGAATACCCGCTCGACCACCTTCAAACTTGCTGCAGAGATTGACAGCAGCCGGCCAACTGGTTAAATTTTAAAATCCTATGTTACTATTGTATTACTAATAAAAAGCATAGAAAAACTGGAAGCTGTACTCCGAACCTACAATAACAAGACAGGAAATCTGACCATGAAGAAACCACTCTGGACCCTGGGTTCATGCGCCATGATGCTGGCACTGCCGCATACCGCTATGGCTCAGCAAGCTACCGAACTGACGTTCTGGACCTTTCAGCAGGCTCATGCGACCTTCTTTGAGGACGCGGAAGCACAGTGGAATGAGGCCAATCCGGATCGTCCAATCGACCTCAATGCAGAGGTCTATCCCTACGACCAGGTACACAGCAATCTGCTGCTGGCCCTGCAAAGTGGCCGTGGTGCCCCTGACCTGGCCGACATCGAGGTGCGCCAGATCTCCAACTACCTGCAGGGCGATGTGCCCCTGGTACCGCTCAATGATGTTGTCGAGCCGGTTCTGGACGAGATGGTGACGTCCCGCTTTGATATCTATGCCAAAGACGGCAACTACTATGGTGTGGACTACCACGTCGGCGCCTCGGTCATGTACTACAACCAGGAAATCATGGACGCTGCCGGCGTCAACATTGATGACATCGAGACCTGGGAAGATTATGCCGCCGCCGGCGAGCAGGTGACTGCCAATACCGACGCGGTGATGACCACCTTCGAGTCAGACGACATCTTCAGTTTCTGGATCATGATTGCTCAGCAGGGCTCGGACATCTTCGACGCTGACGGCCAGGTGAGCCTCGACAACCAGACCAATATCGACACGCTGCAGTTCATGCAGGACATGATCCATGAACATGGTACCGCACGCGCAGCACCCGGCGGCGGCCATCACTCGGAAGAGTACTTCGGCTTCATGAACAATGGCGGCGCCGCCTCTGTAATGATGCCGATGTGGTACATGGGACGCTTCATCGACAACATGCCGGACCTGGAGAACAAGATGCAGGTGCGTCCGTTGCCGCGCTGGACTGAAGGCGGCGATCGTTCTGCCGGCATGGGTGGCACCGGTACCGTGATAACACGGCAGTCCGCTGACACCGAACTGGCCAAGGAATTCCTCGCCTTTGCCAAACTGACCCGTGATGCCAACATCCGCCTGTGGACCGTACTCGGGTTCGATCCCATTCGCCATGAGGTCTGGGATTCGGAAGAAGTGCAGGCTGACAATGCCTACTACCAGTTCTTCCACGAAGGCATCTTCAATATCTTGCTGGATATCCGGGATGAAATCCCCGGGGTGAATATTCACGAGCTGACGCCCACGGCCCAGCAGGTCATTGAAACCAATACCCTGCATACCGCGCTCCGTACGGGCAATCGCACTGCCGAGCAGGCGCTGACACAGGCTGCAGACGAGATCCGCATGAGGATGCGCTGAGCCGATTCAGCGTACCATCTCGGTTCAGGCTCCCTCCCGAGCGCCGATCAGGCGCCGGGGGCGGAGCCTTCTCGCCCATTCAGAGGAGTCGATTGCCGTGCAATTAACCCAGTTCCTTAGCCGCAGGCGGGCGCAAAAAGCGGAGTCCAGGTCGCCACTGTTCAGCTTCCTGTACTCGCGCAAGATTGCCCCCTACCTGTTCGTTTCACCCTTTATTCTGTCGGTACTGGTGCTGTACCTGTACCCGTTTTACAGCGCCATCCAGATGAGCTTCCAGCGCGTGCTGCCGGGCCAGGTCTTCTACGTCGGGCTGGAAAACTATGAACGGGTCATGAACCCTATTTTCTTCCGCGCCCTGCAGAACACCTCGATCTATGTGGTACTGACGGTCATCCTGCTGACTGTACTGCCCCTTATGCTGGCCCTGATACTGAACCACCGCCTGACGCGGTGGAGCAATTTTTTCCGGGCGGCGATTTTCATTCCGGCCCTGACCTCGGTCGTGGTGGCCGGCACTATCTTTCGCCTCATCTTTGGCGAGTCGGACCAGGCCCTGGCCAATCAGGTGCTGTCGTTTATCGGATTTTCGCCACTGGACTGGCGCTATGAGGCATGGACCGCCATGTTCCTGATGGTAGCCATGGCGACCTGGCGCTGGCTGGGCGTCAATGTCATCTACTTCCTGGCTGCACTGCAGACGGTCAACAATGACCTGACCGAAGCCGCCAGCATGGACGGCGCCAATGCCCTCCAGCGTTTCCGCCATGTGACGCTGCCGGCCATCAAGCCGATTATCGTATTCCTGGTGACCATCACCATCATCAACGGTTTCCGCATGTTCGAAGAGAGTTATGTGCTCTGGGAAAGCAGTTCACCGGGCTACATCGGCCTGACGGTGGTGCGCTACATCTACCGCGAAGGCATCCAGAACAACGCCCTGGGATTTGGCGCTGCGGTCGGCATCATTCTGCTGGCGATCATCTTTGTGGTCAGCATGATTCAGCTGTACCTCACCGGCGCGTTCAAGAAGGAGCACTGACATGGTCCACGGGCGTCAAGACAAACTGATTTCGGCAGGACTGCTGGCCATTCTGATCGGCTTTGCTTTCCTGTCCCTGTTCCCGGTGCTGTCACTGCTGGTGGCCTCCCTTAGCCCGGCGTCTGACCTGATGCGCTATGGTCTGGCACCGGAACTGTTTTTTTCCAGTTTTGATCTGGAGAACTATCGGGTCATTTTCGGCCCGGAAGGCAGCCGCTACTGGACCTGGTATCTCAACAGCATCATTGTGTCATCCATGCTGATTGCGCTGTCCCTGTTCTTTTCATCCATGGTGGGGTATGCCCTGGCCATGTATGAATTTCCGGGCAAGCGGTTCATCTTCATCATGGTGTTGCTGGTGCTGATGATCCCGTTCGAGATCATGATGCTGCCGCTGTTCCAGCTCGTCATCACTCTGGGTCTGATCGATACCTATTTCGGTACCATTCTGCCGCTCATCGTGGCCCCGGTGGCCGTGTTCTTCTTCCGCCAGTACTCGCTGGGTCTGCCGAAGGAAGTCATGGAGGCCGCTCGGGTCGATGGCTGCACCGAATACGGCATTTTCTTCCGCATCATGGTGCCGCTGATGCTGCCGTCATTTGCCGCCATGGCCATTTTTCAGGGCCTGATCAGCTGGAACAACTTCCTGTGGCCACTGCTGGTGCTGCGTTCCAATGACATGCTGACACTGCCCATCGGGCTGGCAACCCTGCTGACCCCGTATGGCACCAACTATCAGTTGCTGTTTGCCGGGGCCATGCTGAGCATCGTGCCCATCGTCATTCTGTTTCTGGTGTTCCAGCGTTATTTCATTGCCGGCCTGATGTCGGGCAGCGTGAAAGGCTGAGCATGGGAGGGTATCACTGATGAAATGGTTCGATAAAACCGACCGGGCACTGCGCTCCATTACCCGGGTCGCCGGTCTCAATCTGACGTGGCTGTTGTTTACCGCGCTGGGGCTGGGCGTACTCGGGGTTTTTCCGGCCACCATGGCCATGTTCTACGTGGCCCGGCACTGGGTGACGGGTGAACAGGATGTGCCGCTCTGGCACACCTTTCAGAGCCGGTTCCGGGCCAGCTTCTGGCGCGCCAACCTGGGCGGCTGGCTGGTGGTCGGCTGCTGCGGTCTGTTGTATCTGAATTTCCGGATCATTGTGGCCGCCGAAGGCGCGGTGCCCCTGGTTATCGTGCTCAGTTTCCTGCTGATCCTGGCCCTGTTTGCGATGGTGGTGAGCGCATTGCTGCCGGTGGCGGCCCATTTTGACGAGCCGCCGCTTGCCCTGCTCAAAAAGGCGCTGTTCTTCGCTCTGGGTCGGCCGCATATCGCCGTGCTGTTCCCGCTGACCATCTGGGCGGTGGCCTGGCTGTCAATGGCCCTGCCCGCATTCTTTCTGTTCTTCAGCGGCAGCGTTACCGCCTGTGTGCTGATGTGGCTATTTACCTGTTCGCTGCGGTCCCTGACCCCAGTACAGGCATCGACATCCAACTAGTCTTCGAGAGGTTTTCATGGCCAACGCAAAAATGGTTCTGGACAAGGACTACCGGATTGCCGAAGTCGACCCCCGGCTCTACGGCTCCTTTATCGAACACCTGGGGCGCGCCGTTTACGGCGGCATCTATGAGCCCGGTCATCCGAGCGCTGACGACCAAGGCTTCCGTACGGATGTGCTGGAGCTGGTGCGTGAACTCAAGGTGCCCATAGTGCGCTACCCGGGTGGCAACATGGTGTCGGCCTACAACTGGGAGGACGGCATCGGCCCCCGGGACGAACGGCCGCGGCGGCTGGAACTGGCCTGGCGTACCATCGAAACCAACCAGATGGGCACCAATGAATTTGCCGACTGGGCGCGCAAGGCCGGTACCGAAGTCATGATGGCGATCAATCTCGGCACCCGCGGCATCGATGCCGCCCGCAACCTGCTCGAGTACTGCAATCACCCGGGCGGCACCTACTGGAGTGACCTGCGCCGGCAGCATGGCTATGCAGAGCCGCACGCCATCAAGACCTGGTGCCTGGGCAACGAAATGGACGGGCCCTGGCAAGTCGGGCAGAAGACACCGGATGAATACGGTCGCATCGCCAGAGAAACCGCCAAGGCCATGCGTCTGGTCGATCCGGACATCAAACTGGTGTCCTGCGGCAGCTCCAACTCCAGCATGCCGAGTTTCCCGGAATGGGAAGCAACCACGCTGGATCACACCTACGATGAAGTGGACTATCTGTCCCTGCACCAGTACTTCGGCAACCACGCGAACGACTCCCAGAACTATCTGGCGTTCACCATGGAGCTGGATCGCTTTGTTGACACCGTGATCGCCACCTGCGATTACATCAAGGCCAAGAAGCGCAGCCGGAAAACCATGATGCTGAGCTTCGATGAGTGGAACGTCTGGTATCACTCCACCGATGCGGACCGCAAGCTGGAGCCCTGGACCGAGGCGCCGCCACAACTGGAAGATGTCTACAACTTTGAAGACGCATTGCTGGTCGGCGGCATCCTGATCAGCTTCCTGCGCCGTGCCGACCGCATCAAGATGGCCTGCATGGCGCAACTGGTGAATGTCATCGCACCGATCATGACCGAAAACGGTGGCGAAGCCTGGAAGCAGACCATCTACTATCCCTATGCGCATGCCTCCGTGTTCGGTCGCGGCGTCTCACTGCAACCTCTGATCACGTCGCCCAAACTGGACACGCAGGACTTCACCGACGTGCCCTGGCTGGAAAGCGCCACGGTCTACAATGAGGAGGAAGCCACCGTCACGGTATTCGCGCTGAATCGCCACCTGAGCGAAACCCTGACCCTGGATGCCCATCTGGGCGGCTTTGCAGACTACGGCATTGTCGAGCATGTCGTGCTGGAGAATCAGGATCTGAAGGCCGTCAATACAGCAGGCAATGCGACCGTGACTCCGCACAACCGGGGACGCTCCGAGCTGACGGAGGGCCATCTGCAGGCACAACTGAACCCGGCGTCATGGAACGTCATCCGGCTGCGTCGCCAGGGTGCCGGAGGTGCACAGTGACCACCAACACCACTCCGGCCTATGCCAACCCGGTCATCCCCCAGCGGGCGGACCCCTGGGTCTGGCGTCACAGTGACGGCTATTACTATTTCACCGGTTCGGTACCCACCTACGACCGCATCGAACTGCGCCGGGCCCGCACCATTCAGGGTCTGGGTGATGCAGAACCGGTAACGGTCTGGACCAGGTACCCGTCCGGCCCGCTCAGTGCCAATATCTGGGCCCCCGAGCTGCACCACATCGATGGCGCCTGGTACATCTATTTTGCGGCCGCCCGCACCACAGAGACCGACAACGGTCTGTTCGACCACCGTATGTACGCCCTGGAATGCCGGGATGCCAACCCCCTGACCGGGCAATGGGTCGAGAAAGGCCAGGTGGACTCCGGCTGGGAAAGCTTCTGCCTGGATGCCACCAGCTTTGAACACAGAGGCACCCGCTACTATGTCTGGGCCCAGAAAGACCCGGCGATCGAGGGCAACTCCAACCTCTACATTGCCCCCATGGCCAACCCCTGGACCCTGGCCGGCCCCGCCGTGATGTTGTCGCAGCCGGAATACGAATGGGAAACCATCGGTTTCCGGGTCAACGAGGGGGCAGCGGTGATTGTCCGCCACGACCGGGTGTTCATCGCCTATTCGGGCAGTGCCACCGACCATCACTACTGCATGGGTCTGCTGTACGCCGATGCCGACGCCGACCTGCTTGACCCCTCGGCCTGGACCAAGAAGCCACAGCCGGTATTCGAGTCCAGCTCCGAGAACGGCCAGTACGGTCCGGGCCACAACAGCTTTACCGTCAGCGAGGACGGCCAGCATGATGTGCTGATCTACCACGCCAGGAACTACCGGGATATCGACGGCGACCCGCTGTATGACCCCAATCGGCATACCCGGGCGCAGTTGATCGAATGGGATGCGGACGGTTTCCCCGTGTTCGGCCAACCGGTACCGGACTGGCCGGTGCAGAGCGGCTGATAACAGAGCCTGCCGATACCCTCGGCACACCCCGGCTGACCGCCTGTCCGGCGGTCGGCCAGCACTGTACTGGTACGCGTTTATTCTAAACTGTTATCATAATACCAATGTCGTCATAAAGGTCGGCATAAAATGAATGACAAAAGGATCCCCTATGGCCAGAGTCAGCTCACAACGTCCACAGAATATCCATACCTGGGTGGCCCGTGAACTGGGTTCACGCATCGTCAGCGGCACCTACAGGGCAGGTGACTATATCCCGAACGAGGGTAATCTGGTGGATGAGCTGGGGGTATCCCGCACGGCGCTGCGCGAAGCGTTCAAGCTGCTGACGGCAAAGGGGCTGATCGAATCACGGCCCAAGCTGGGCACCCGGGTACGGGCTCACAAGCACTGGAACATGTTCGATACCGACGTCCTGCGCTGGTACTTCGACAACAACCCCAAGCCTGAGTTCTACAAGGATCTCTACGAAATGCGCGCCATAATCGAACCCAGTGCAGCGGCGCTGGCCGCCAGCAACCGCACCGAGGAGCAACTGGCCGCCCTGGAGCAAGCCTGTGTGGAAATGGAGCACGCCCAAATCGGCACCGAGGCGGTCTATCAGAGCGACCTGGCGTTCCACCTCGGGCTGCTGACGGCGACCAACAATGTGTTCATGGCCTCGCTGGGCATGACCATCGAAACCGCACTGGAGAGCACGTTTCGTCTCAGCAGTGCCATCAGCGAGGAGTTCGAGGCCTCCCTGCCCGGTCACCGGGCGGTACTGGAAGCCGTGCGGGCGCAGCAGCCGGACCAGGCCCGCGCCGTGATGCAGGACATTCTGACGCATTCACGCGCGGCCATGGAGCGTTCACTGAAGACCTTCAAGGGTTTCCAGACTTAGGCAGGTCCGGCCAGCCAGCACCCGGGTGCGGGCACCATTTCCACCAGGCCCTGATAGGGCGTTTCATACACCAGCACCGAGCCGGCCAGCGGCTCAGCGGCCAGGGCCTCGTCGGACAGACCTTCGCGCGCCGAACTGACAAACAGCAGGTTCATCTCCGGCCCGCCCAGTGCCACACAGGTCGGCTGGGACACCGGCAGCTCGTGCAGCGTTGTCTGACGACCGTCGGGCGCAAACCGCACCAACCCATGCCCGCCCCAGAGCGCACAGAGCAGATGCCCTTCGGCATCAATGCAGGCACCGTCCGGATTGCCGGTCGGAACGCGCGCAAAGTCCCGCGCCCCGCTCAGACTGCCGGTGGCGGCATCAAAATCGAACCGCCGAATCAGCCCGGTCGGGGTGTCCGCGTGGTACATGACTCGGCCGTCCGGGCTCCAGCACAGTGCGTTGGGAATCGACAACCCCTTCAGCATGGGGTGGGCACCCTGTTCATCCAGCCGATACAGGGTACCTGTCTGCCCCTGGTCGTCCTCGACCATGGTGCCGGACCAGAAGCGCCCCTGCCGATCAACGCGACCATCATTGAACCGGTTGCCGGCGACACCCTGCTCCGGTCGAGCCAGCCAGTGCACCCGGTCTTCGTCCGGGTGGTACAGGGCAAAGCCCGACTCGAAGCTGACCAGCAGTTTCACGGGGTCGGTCGACAGGATGCCAAACGCCGTCAGCCGCTCGGGTGTGGTCCAGACCTGCTGCTGTTGGGTCGACCAGTCCAGCCGATACAGGCGGCAGCTCAGGATGTCGGTCCACCAGAGGCTGCCACTGTCGGCGTGCCACTGAATGCCTTCGCCCAGGCGGTTGGCGACCGCTATGGTTTGAACCGGTTTCAATGCAGTCTGCATCCCTCGACTCCTTCTGTTGCGGGCCCGTATTCTGCCCCTAGAGGGCAGCCTGCGTCCACTCGCCTTCCACCAGACGCCGCAGTTGCCAGGGGTTGTCACTGCGCAGCGCCGGTGGCAGCAGAGCTTCCGGCATGTTCTGGTAGCAGCCCGGGCGCAGAAAGCGGTCGATGGCCGCCGTGCCCACCGAGGTAAAGCGGCTGTCCGAGGCAGCCGGGAAGGGGCCGCCATGCATCATGGCGTCACAGACTTCCACTCCGGTCGGGAAGCCATTGACCACCAGCCGGCCCACCCGGGCCTGCAGCAGCGAGATCAGGCCGGTGCGGGCCTGCAGATCCGCTTCGGTAGCCTGCAAGGTACCGCTCAGTTGCCCCTGCAGGGCACCGACCACCTGTTGCAGCTCTGCCTCATCGGCACAACGTACAATCAGAGAGCTGGGGCCGAAGATTTCTTCCTGCAGCACCTCGTTGCTGAGAAAGACTTTCGCATCTGCCTGAAACAGCGCGGCCTGACCCCGGAACCCGGACTGGTTACCCACGGGCTCACCCGCTGCGACCCGGCTTACACCGGCCTGCGCGGCCAGCCGGTCAACACCGGCCTGATAGGCTTTGGCTACGCCTTCGTTGAGCATGACCCCGGCCGGCAGCGCCTCCACACCCCGGGCGGCGGCCGCAGAAAAGGCCTCCAGCCCGGCATCGGCAACCGCCGCCACCAGGCCCGGGTTGACGCAGAACTGGCCGGTACCCAGAGACAGCGAACCGACAAAACCTTCGGCAATGGTATCGGCACGCTGCTGCAGCGCCTCGGGCAACAGCACAACCGGATTGATGCTGCCCATCTCGGCAAAGAACGGAATCGGTTCAGGGCGTTCATTGGCCAGGCGGTGCAGCGCCATGCCGCCCCGGTAGGAACCGGTAAAGCCCACCGCCTTCACCTCGGACGCGCTGACCAGAGTCGCGCCGATGTCGTTGCCGGCACCGCTCAGAAACTGAAACACGCCCGCCGGCATGTCGCACTGACGGACCGCCCTGGCTACAGCCTGGGCTACCAGCTCACCACTGCCCGGGTGCGAGTTGTGGCTCTTGACGATGACCGGACACCCGGCAGCCAGGGCCGAGGCGGTGTCACCGCCGGCCGCCGAGAAGGCGAGCGGAAAGTTCGACGAGCCGAATACCACCACCGGCCCGATGGGCTGCTTGCAGAAGCGGATATCGGGGCGTGGCATTGGCTCCCGGTCAGGCAGGGCGGAGTCGATGCGGGCATCGAGATAGTCACCGGCCCGAATATGCCGGGCAAACATCTTCAACTGGCCACAGGTGCGCCCCCGTTCGCCTTCGGCCCGACCCTTCGGGTAGCCGGTTTCCTGCATGACGCGCTCGGACAAGGTATCGCCCAGGGCCATGACCTCGTCCGCACAGGCATCCAGAAACCGGGCCCGCTGTTCGGGCGAAGTAGCGGCATACACTGGCGCCGCGGCCTCGGCACTGACCAGCGCGGCCTGTATCTGCGCTTCGTCGGCATAGGTCAGCTCGGGCTCGATCGCAGCGCCCTCGGCCGGGTTGATGGCACGGTAGCGGCCGCCCTGTCCGGGCTGCCATTGTCCGCTGATAAGTTGCTGTCCTGTTACGCTCATAGCTGTCACCTGATCTGTCGCTTGTGAAATGAAGGGCGGGCTGCTCTGGGGTCAGATCCAGCCCGCGTCGACAATGAAGTCCTGCGCCGTGCACATGCGGCTGTCATCTGAAGCCAGAAACAGCGCCATGGCGCAGATGTGCTCGGGCATCAGATCACCGGCCAGGCACTGGCTCTGGTCGATGACCTTGCGGGTGTCGTCATTCACCCAGTTGTTGAGCTGACGTTCGGTCATTACCCAGCCCGGCGTCAGGGTATTCACCCGGATGCCATCCGGGCCCATGTCCCGGGCCAGACCACGAGTCAGGCCCAGCACCGCGGCCTTGGAGGTGGTATAGCCGGTCATGTTGCCCTGGCATTCATGCCAGCTCATGGAACCGAAATTGATGATGGAGCCGCCGCCCTGCGCCTTCATCTGCTCGTAGACGGCCTGCGCGGCAAAAAACTGGGGACGCAGATTGATATTGATGCGCTCGTTCCAGTATTCGGGCGTGACGTCACGGAAGTCATGGCGCGTGTCCTGGGCGGCGTTGTTGACCAGCACACTGATCGACCCGAGTTCCTGCTGAACCTGCGCCATGATGGCCTGCAGACGTTCGATATCGATCAGGTTGCAGGAGTAGAAATGGGCCCTGGGCTCGCCCCAGCGCTCATTGAGCTCACGCATCAGCGCCTGCGACTCTGCCTCCAGAATATCGACGAACGCGACTCGGGCGCCCTGGTCGCCAAAGGCTTCCACCAGGCCGGCGCCAATGCCGGAACCACCGCCGGTAATGAACACCACACGGCCCTGCAGACTGGGATAGGTGTTGGTCAGATTCATGGGTGCTCCCTGAACAGTTTGGGTGACCTCGTCATCTTAATGCGAATGTGCCGGCACTGCTGCCCCGCGACAGCCCACCAGAAAGTCGAAATCACAGCCTTCGTCGGCCTGCAGCACATGATCCCGGTACAGTTCCAGATAGCCACCGGTACGGGCGATGATGTGCTCGCCGCGCAGTTTCTCCAGCCGTGCGGCCAGCTCGGCCTCGGATATATCCAGATGCAGGCGACCAGCTTCGGCATCCAGTTCGATCATGTCGCCCTCATGCACGGCGGCCAGCGGGCCGAGCTCCATGGCTTCCGGCGCCACATGCAGCACCACGGTGCCAAAGGCGGTGCCACTCATGCGGGCATCCGATATGCGCACCATGTCGGTAATACCCTTTTTCAGCACCTTGGCCGGCAGGCCCATGTTGCCGACTTCCGCCATACCCGGGTAACCCTTGGGGCCGCAGTTCTTCAGCACCATGACGCAGGTCTCGTCGATATCCAGCTCCGGGTCCGTGATGCGCTGCTTGTAGTCGTCGAAACTTTCGAACACCACGGCCCGCCCGCGATGCTTCATCAGGTGCGGGCTGGCGGCCGAAGGCTTGAGCACAGCACCGCGCGGGGCCAGATTGCCGCGCAGTACACAGATACCACCGTTGGACACCAGCGGGTTGTCCGGTGTGCGGATTACCTCGTCATTGTGGCAGGGCGATGCCTGCACATTGTCCCACAGCGTGGCCCCGTTGACGGTGAGTGCCCCCCGGTGCAACAGGCCCTGCTCGCCGAGGCGCCGCAGCACGGCGGGCAAACCGCCGGCATAGTAGAAATCTTCCATCAGGAAACGACCGGAGGGCTGCAGATCCACCAGGGTGGGCACATCCCGACCGTGCGACCAGTCGTCCAGACTCAGTTCCACGCCGATACGCCCGGCAATGGCCTTGAGGTGAATAACCGCATTGGTGGAACCGCCAATGGCCGCATTGGTGCGGATCGCATTGATAAAGGCTTCCCGGGTCAGCACCTTCGACAGGCGCAGATCCTCGTGCACCATATCCACAATCCGCATGCCGGACATGTGCGCCAGCACGTAGCGCCTTGAATCCACCGCCGGAATGGCCGCATTGTGCGGCAGGCTGGTCCCCAGCGACTCGGCCATGCAGGCCATGGTGGAGGCCGTGCCCATGGTGTTGCAGGTGCCCGCCGAACGGGACATGCCGGCCTCGGCATCGAGGAATTCTTCCAGCGTGATCTTGCCGGCCTTGTACTCTTCGTGCATGCGCCACACCAGGGTGCCGGACCCGACATCCTCGCCCCGATGCTTGCCATTGAGCATGGGGCCACCGGTGACCACCATGGTGGGCAGATCACAGCTGGCCGCGCCCATCAGCAGGGCGGGCGTGGTCTTGTCACAGCCCACCAGCAATACCACGCCATCAATCGGGTTGCCGCGAATGGCTTCTTCGGTATCCATGGCAGCCAGATTGCGCGTCAGCATGGCCGTCGGGCGCAGATTGGACTCGCCATTGGAGAACACCGGGAACTCGACCGGTACCCCACCGGCCTCGCGGATGCCGTCCTTCACCCGTTCCGCCAACTGGCGAAAATGCGCGTTGCAGGGGGTCAGTTCGGACCAGGTATTGCAGATACCGATAACCGGACGCCCCTCGAAATGATGCGACGGAATACCCTGATTCTTCATCCAGCTGCGGTACATGAAACCGTTCTTGTCCCGGGTTCCGAACCATTGCGCCGACCGCAATTTGCTCTGCCCGGAGCCATCCTGTTCAGTGCTGTCGTCCTGCACTGCCCTGTGTTCATCATTGTCGTGCTTATGACCGGCCATCACTCACCTTATTCATAGTACTGTATTATGATTGACTCCAAGACAGAATACGGCGCAAGCCGCCAGGGCAACACTGCTCGCCTGGGCCTGTCCAGATGGGCCGGGAGGCTCAACTCTGGCTGTGGAATCCGTACCCTGTCCGGTGCGGCCGCAACCGCACCGGACCGTATCAGCGTGCCTTGTTCTTGTTGTAGACATCGAAAATGACTGCCGCCAGCAACACCAGACCCTTGATGACCTGCTGCCAGTCGATGCCCACACCCATGATCGACATGCCGTTGTTCATCACACCCATGATGATGGCACCGACCACCGCACCGATGACCTTGCCCACGCCACCGGACATGGAAGCGCCACCGATAAACACGGCTGCAATCACGTCAAGCTCGAAGGTAAAACCGGCACTGGGGGTGGCCGTGTTCAGCCGGGCGGTGAAGATCAGCCCGGCCAGCGCCGCCAGCATGCCCATGTTGGCGAAGGCCAGAAAGGTCAGACGCTCGGCCTTGATGCCCGTCAGCTTGGCCGCCTGGATATTGCCGCCGATGGCGTACAGACGCCGGCCCACCGTGGTCTTGTTGGTAATGAAGGTGTAGACCACGATCAGCACCGCCATCGTGACCAGCACATTGGGCAGGCCGCGATAGGTCGCCAGCAGATAGGCGATATAGACAATGGCCAGTGCAATCAGGCCATTCTTGACCAGGAAGAAGGCCCAGGGCTCGTCTTCCATGCCATACTTCTGGGCCCGGCGCCGCGCCTGGAAGGCCAGCATCAGCAGCACTGCGGTCAGTATCAGGCCCGAACCCAGCGCCATCAGATTGAGGCTGGCGCCGCCGAGATAATCAGGCACAAAGCCCGTGCTGATACGCTGGAAATCACGCGGGAAGGGCCCGATGGACTGGCCCTTGAGCAGCGCCAGCGTCAGACCGCGATACACCAGCATACCGGCCAGGGTGACGATGAAAGAAGGTATCTTCCAGTAGGCCACCCAATAGCCGTGAATGGCCCCGATCACGAAGCCGACAAACAGACAGGTGGGTACCACCACCACCAGCGGCAGCCCCATCTGGATGATCATCACCGCCGCCAGTGCGCCGATAAAACCGACCACCGAGCCAACCGAAAGATCGATATGACCCGCCACAATGACCAGCAGCATGCCAATCGCCATGACGATGATATAGCTGTTCTGCAGGAACAGGTTGGTCAGGTTGGCCGGCCGCAGCATGATGCCGTTGGTCAGATACTGGAACAGCCCGATGATGGCCACCAGGGCGATCAGCATGCCGTAGTCGCGCATATGACTGACCAGATGGCTTTTGACCGATTGCGTACTTGCTTCCATCTCTAGAAACTCCCGTTAAGAATTGACGATCATGGACATGATGGCCTCCTGACTGGCCTCCTTGCGTCCCAGTTCGCCAATGAATTCGCCTTGGTTCATTACATAAATCCGGTCGCACATGCCCAGCAGTTCGGGCATTTCGGAAGAAATCATCAGCACGCCGCGACCGGCATCTGCCAGTTCATTGATAATGTTGTAGATCTCGAACTTGGCGCCGACATCGATGCCTCGTGTCGGCTCGTCCAGAATCAGCACCTCAGGCTGCGCATAGAGCCAGCGCGCCAACATGACTTTCTGCTGGTTGCCCCCGGACAGGTTGCCCACGATCTGCTCTACCGTTGGCGTGCGTATATTCAACGAGCGGCGGTAATCCTCGGCGACAGCTCTTTCCTGGCCCGGGTCCAGCATGCTCCAGGACGCCACACCATTCAGATTGGCCAGGGTGGTGTTGAACGACAGACTCTGGTCCAGAATAAGCCCCAGTGCCTTGCGATCTTCCGTGACATAGGCGATGCCGTTGCGGATGGCCTTGTCCACAGTGGACACATCCACTTCCCGACCCTTGATCCGAGCCGACCCGGAAATGTTCTGGCCATAGCTCTGACCAAACAGGCTCATCGCAAACTCGGTACGCCCGGCGCCCATCAGGCCGGCGATACCGACCACCTCGCCGGCGGCGATGCTGAGATTGACGTCCCTGACCATCTGCTGCTCCGAACGTCTGGGGTGCCAGACATTCCAGTTCTTCACTTCCAGCAACGTAGTGCCGATATTGGGCACCCGGTCCGGGAAACGCTGCGTCATGTCGCGCCCCACCATATCCCGCACGATACGGTCTTCGCTGATGTCCTCGGTGCTCGCATCCAGTGCAGTGATGGACTGGCCGTCACGCAGAATGGTGATGGAATCCGCCACCCGGCGAACCTCATTCAGCTTGTGGCTGATCAGAATCGAGGTGATGCCCTGCGCTTTCAGTTCCAGCAGCAGGTCCAGCAACTTCTGGCTGTCGTTTTCCTGCAGCGAAGAGGTCGGCTCGTCCAGAATCAGCAGCTTCACGTTGCGCGACAGCGCCTTCACGATTTCGACCAGTTGCTGCTTGCCGACACCGATGCCGGCAACCGGGGTCATGGGGTTTTCCTGCAACCCGACGGTTTTCATCAGTTGCTCGGTGCGACGATAGGTATCCGGCCAGTTGATAACCCCGTACCGTGCCTGCTCATTGCCCAGAAACACGTTCTCGGCAATTGAGAGCACCGGCACCAGGGCCAGCTCCTGGTGAATAATGATGATGCCTTTCGCCTCGCTGTCCCGAATGCTGGAAAAAGCCACCGGCTCGCCCTGATAATACAGTTCACCCTCATAGGTTCCGTGCGGATACACGCCACTGAGGATCTTCATCAGAGTGGACTTGCCGGCGCCGTTCTCCCCCACCAGGGCATGAATCTCGCCCGCGCGGACGTTGAGACGGACATCGTCAAGCGCTTTCACGCCCGGAAAGCGCTTGGTGATGCCACGCATCTCCAATATCACTTCACTCATAGTGCCTTGTCCTCTTGCTGCTGACCGGGCAGACATTGCCCGGTCAGCGACCGCGGAGTGGTGTTATCGAATCTGCTCAGCGGTGTAGTAACCGCTGTCAATCAGCACAGATTCCCAGTTGGTGGCATCCACCGGCACGGGTTCCAGCAGGTAGGACGGGACCACCTTGACCCCGTTGTCATAGGTCTCGGTGTCATTGATTTCCGGCTCGCCGCCTTCCAGCAGGGCCTGCACCATGCCGACCGTTACGCGGGCCAGTTCACGAGTGTCCTTGAAGATGGTGGAATACTGCTCGCCGTCAATGATGGCCTTGACGGAAGGAATCTCGGCATCCTGACCGGTGACGATGGGCATCGAGCGATCATCGCCATAGCCGACACCGCGCAGGGAAGACAGGATACCGATGGACAGACCGTCATAGGGCGACAGCACACCGTGGATTGTACGATCGGTGTAGTGCGCGGACAGCAGGTCATCCATCCGGGCCTGGGCACGGGAACCGTCCCAGCGCATGGTGCCGACGATGTCCATACCGGACTGACCGGACACCACCACCAGCTCGCCGTCATCAATCATGGGCTGCAGTACGGACATGGCGCCGTCATAGAAGAAGTAGGCATTGTTGTCGTCGGGCGAACCGCCGAACAGCTCAATGTTGTAGGGTCCATCACCGCTTTCCTGCAGGCCCTGCACCAGAGACTCGGCCTGTTGCACGCCCACCTGGAAGTTGTCGAAGGTGGCATAGTAGCTGACGTGCTCACTGTCACGGATCAGGCGGTCATAGGCGACAATCTCGATGCCGGCTGCTGCCGCATTTTCCAGTGCGTTGGACAGGGTCGTGCCGTCGATGGCGGCAATCACGATGGCATCCACGCCCCGCACGATCATGTTCTCGACCTGCGACACCTGATTGGGAATATTGTCTTCTGCATACTGCAGCACAGTCTGGTAACCGGCGTCCTCGAACTGCCGGACCATCGACTGGCCGTCGGAAATCCAGCGTGATGAAGACTGGGTGGGCATGGCGATGCCGACAAAGCCTTCGGCCATGGCCACATTGGCAGTCATGATCAGCGAAGCGCCGACAAGGGCACTACAGATCTTCTTGGGTGTAATCATTGTATTTCTCCTTCCGCACACCCCTTGCCAGAGCTGTATGATTCAGCCGACTGGCAAAAAGGCCGTTGTTGTATTTGTTGTGCTTGGTCGGTCCCGTTGGGAACACTCGCATCGTCTGCCAATGCCACATAACATTCAAATAAGAATAATGACGACCTTTATAGCATTTTTGACATGTCAGTCTGTTTTGCTGTTCTGGTCTTGGTCCTTGTCCTCGCTCTGATCCGGATCAAAGCGGATAAACAGGGTCCAGACCACGTAGGCCGTCACCAGGGTCGCCAGGCCGGACCAGAAGCCCGGCCCACCCCACCACTCCAGGCCGGACCAGACAATACAGACCAGCAGAATCAGAATGCGTCGGTTCAGCGGGCGGAAAAACGCCTTGTCTCTCGGTGTCATACAATCACCTCTTCAGTTCCTCAAGAATCAGGGTGCGCAGTCGGTCAGCCAGCGGGGGCAACTGCCGGCCTTTCATCTGCAGCAGGTAATAGGGGGTCATGACGATTTCGGTTTCTATGGGCAGGGCCACCAGCCGGGCATTCACCGGGCGGCTGGTCAGCAGGTCGGACACCTCACTGGCCATGGGCGCTATGGCATCTGAAGACACCAGCAACCCCATGATGGCCAGCAGCGAGGTGGTATTGACCACACTGCGCGGCAGCTCGGCCCCCACCTCCAGAATGGCGGCCTCCACCGCCTCCCGTATGGGCGCGCGATGGCTCTGCATGACCCAGTCATAGGGCGCCAGATCGCGCAGCGAGACCCTGTCGTGCACCAGCAGCGGATGATCCGCCCGCACCACAAGCCGTACCGTCTCGGTGCGGCCGGGATAGATGTCGAACTCGCTGAAGTCATGGTTGCGCGGCACCCGCGCCAGCACGAAATCCGCCTGCCCGGCCATCAGGGTCTCCACCAGCACAGCGCTGGTGTCCACATCGATGTCGATCTCGGTCTCCGCCACTTCCCTTTTCAGTGCATTCACGGCCGGTATCACATAGCCCACAGCGGCTCCGGTCACGGCGCCGATACGAATGGTGCCCATGCCGCCCTGCTTGAGGTATTCCACCTCGCGTGACAGCGCATTGAGTTCCGACAGGCTGTTGTGGGCCCGCCGGGCGATGGCCATACCGACCTCGGTCAGCACCATGCCCTTGGCATGGCGGGTACAGATCGGCGCGCCCACTCTGTGCTCAATGTCCGCCAGCATGCGGGAAGCCGCCGGCTGGGTGATCGACAGGGCCGCCGCTGCCCGACCCAACTGGCCGTGCTCGGCCACTGCCGCGACCAGACGCAACTGATTCAGCTTGAGGTGCTTGACGAAATCGACATCCATGAGCCGACACCTCCATAACATATTGGCTATATAGATGGGCGGTTACGTTACCAGAATAATATGATCATGCCATCTGTCCATGCGGTGAGCACTCTGCAGTAACTGCCCGCATACAGCCTCTGGTATGCTGCGCGCATGTCCAATCAAACCGACCCCCGTCTGCTGCTTCGGCTGACCCGCATGCTGCTGCCCTATCGCGGCCGTCTGGCCCTGGCCGGCCTGGCGCTGCTGGTAGCAGCCAGCACAGTGCTGATACTCGGCCAGGGGCTGCGCCTGGTCATCGACCAGGGTTTCATGGCCGCCGATGCGGCCGCCCTGCGCCGCACGCTGCTGGGCCTGCTGGCCGTGGTGTCAGTGCTGGCGGCTGCATCGGCCTGTCGCTATTATCTCGTGACCTGGATCGGCGAACGCCTGGCGGCGGATCTGCGTCAGCAGGTGTTCGAACATCTGCTGTCTCTTGAGCCCGCCTTCTTCGAGCGGGCCGACCAGCCGGGCCAGGGCGCCGGTGAGATCGCCTCCCGACTGACCGCCGACACCAGTGTTCTGCAGACGCTGTTCGGCTCTTCCATCTCCATGGCCCTGCGCAGTCTGGTCATGCTGCTGGGCGCCATCGCGCTGATGCTGGTGACCCAGCCCTGGCTGGCGGCGCTGGTGCTGCTCGGCATTCCGGCCACATTGCTGCCCATCGTCTGGTTCGGGCGCCGGGTACGCCGGCTGTCGCGCACCAGTCAGGACCGAGTCGCCGAGCTCGGCCGTTACGCCACCGAAGCCCTGACCGGCATTCGCACCGTGCAGGCTTTCACCCACGAAGCCCAGGAACGCAGCCGCTACCATCAGCGCGTGGATGAAGCCTTCGCCAGTGCGCTGCTGCGCACCCGCCAGCGAGCCTGGCTGACCGGGGCGGCGATGATAGTCGTGTTTGCAGCGGTGGGACTGATGCTATGGCAGGGCGGCATGGCGGTATTGCAGGGCACCATGAGTGCCGGTGAGCTGTCGGCCTTTGTATTCTATGCCGTGCTGGCGGCCGGTTCGGTGGCCACGCTGGCGGAAGTGGCCGGTGATGTACAGCGCGCTGCAGGCGCCGCCGAACGGTTGCTCGAACTGCTGGATGCCGAGCCCGTGATCAGATCGCCCGCCAACCCCAGGCCTCTGCC
Source organism: Natronospirillum operosum (assembly GCF_004768465.1). GTDB lineage: Bacteria > Pseudomonadota > Gammaproteobacteria > Pseudomonadales > Natronospirillaceae > Natronospirillum > Natronospirillum operosum. Next base: position 345,645 of record NZ_SRMF01000003.1, on the reverse strand, counting down.
TACGCCGGTACGCGGGGCCTTGGCATTTCAGGGCGTCTGCTTTACCTACCCGGGCAGGGAACAGCCGGCGCTGGCAGGGCTGGATTTCAGCATTACGCCCGGCGAGCGACTGGCTATTGTCGGCCCGTCCGGGGCCGGCAAGAGCACATTACTGGGTCTGCTGCAGCGTTTTCACGATCCGGACCTGGGGCTAATTACCCTTGATGGCTGCGACCTCAGAGAGCTGGACCCCAGCGCTCTGCGCTCGGTGATGGGGCTGGTGGCACAGGAGCCGGTGCTGTTCAGTGGCAGCGTGGCACACAACCTGCGCTACGGCGATCCGGAGGCATCGGCAGCAGCACTCAGAACCGCTGCTGCAGACGCCAATGCGCTCGAATTCATAGAACAGCTGCCACAGGGGTTCGATACCGAGCTTGGGCCCAATGGCATTCAGCTTTCGGGCGGTCAGCGCCAGCGCATTGCCATTGCCCGGGCACTGTTGAAAGACCCGACCATTCTGTTGCTGGACGAGGCGACCAGCGCCCTGGATGCACGCAGCGAACAACTGGTGCAGCAGGCACTGGACCGCCTGATGGTGGGCCGTACCAGCCTGGTGATTGCGCACCGGCTGGCGACCGTGGTGGCGGCTGACCGGCTGCTCGTGCTGGACGGTGGCTCAGTGATGGCCACCGGCACTCACACGGAACTGCTGGCCAGCAGCCCGTTGTACCGCCATCTGGCGGAACTGCAGTTCGGCCAGAGCGCTACTCCATGAAGCGCAGGCCGTATTTCTCCTGCTGTCCGCTGGCGACGTTGAACCGCACCCGCTGCACCTCGCCGGTGCTTTCGCGCGTCGCTTCGATGCGATAGGCACCTTCATCCAGATTCACCATCAGCCAGGGGCCGGTAGAAGTGGTTTCCAGCAATACATCACCATTGCCGTCGGTCAGGCGCACCTCGACCCCAGCGAGGAAAGAACCGCTGCGCTCGAAGAACTCGAAAGTGGTGTTGTAGTCCGTCGGTGCCTCGGCGCGCGCTTCGGAACCCACGCCACCGCTCCAATAGTCCAGCGCCGCGGCAGGCAGAGCCAACGCCAGCGCCAACAGTCCTGTACTGGCCAATTGCATCAGTGTTTTCATCGCTCTACTCCTTCATCTGCTCAATGGACCGAAGCAGACTGCCCGGTCCGCTTTACTACTGTAAATATAGTACGCAACGGCGATTTCTGCCGCCTGAACAAGCCTACTTGACGAAGAGTTTGCGTGGAAAATCACACAGTAGCTCCACCCCGGTTTCGGTGATCAGAATGCTCTCCGTAATCTCGATGCCCCAGTCGTCCTGCCAGATGCCGGGCATGAAATGAAAGGTCATGCCTGGCCTGAGTTCGGTCTCGTCGGAAGCCCGCAGACTGGAGGTGCGCTCGCCCCAGTCCGGCGGGTAGCTGACCCCGACCGGATAACCACAGCGCGCACCCTGGCGGTTGATCCCGTACTTGGCCATGGTGCCATCCAGTGCATTGGCGATGTCGCAGGTTCGATTGCCCGGCTTGGCCTGCGCCAGGCCGGCATCAATGGCTTCCAGCAGAGCCTTTTCGGCATTGAGAAAGCGCTGGCTGGGCTTGCCCATATAGAGGGTGCGCGACATAGGGGCATGGTAGCGCTTGTAGCAGCCGGACACTTCGAAGAAGGTGCCCTCATTGGCGCGGAACGGCCGCTCATCCCAGGTGATATGCGACGCCGAAGCTTCCTTGCCGGAAGGCAGCAGCGGCACGATGGAGGGGTAGTCGCCGCTGTAGCCATCAACACCGGCGATAGCGGTTTCATAGATCTGCGACACCACAAAGCTCTTGGGGATGCCGACCCGGGCCACGTCCAGAATGCGCTGGTGGATCTTGGAGGTGATGCGCCCGGCAATCCGCATGAACTCGATTTCCTTGGGCGATTTCACCGCCCGGCACCAGTTCACCAGGTTGTGGCTGTCGACAAAGCGCGCCTCGGGCAGCATCAGCCGCAACGACCGATGGGCATCGGCCGTGTAATAATAGTTGTCCATTTCGGTGGCAATGGTGGCACCCGCCCAGCCCTTCTCGATAAAGATATGCTCGGCCAGCCAGCTCATGGGGTGTTTCTCGAGGTTCTGTACATATTCCTCGGGATAGCTGCAAAGATTCTCGCGGCTCATGAAGCAGCGCAGCAGGGCGGCGCTTTCATCCATACGCCGGCCGAACCAGATGGGCTCTTCCTGATCCACATGCAGAATCACGCCCTGATGCACATAGAATGACCAGCCGTCATAGCCGGTCAGCCAGTTCATGTTGCCGGGGTCGGTCACGATCAGGATATCAACTTTGCGCGTACGCATTTCCCGGCGGACCTTTCTGACCCGCTGTACATATTCTTTCTTGGTAAACGCGAGTTTTGCCTTCATCCGGCGACCTCCTTTTTTTGCCCGACGCCCGGCCAATTTGACCGACAACAAGGCCGCATTTACCCACAAAACAACAGGCCCGGCAATGGGTGGCTAGAGCAACGGACTGAGGAAGAACAATATTCGTTCCATTATGCGGTGACGGTGGGGCCGTTTGGCCCATATATCGGCCTCCAGACGCTGACTTCGGTACCGATAGTCGTCCAGACATTCCACAATCAGTTCGCAACTGGCCGGCGTGAACAGCACCATCGACAATTCATAGTTGAGCTGCAGACTGCGGGCATCCAGATTCACACTGCCCACCAGCGCCAGTTCCCGGTCTACCATCAGCGCCTTGGTATGCAACAGCCCGTCATCAAACCAGTAAATCCGCACGCCCAGCGCCAGCAGCGTCTCGAAATAGGACTGACTGGCCCACTGCACCAGCCGCAGGTTGCTGCGACGGGGCACAATCAGATCGACCTGCACCTGCCGTCTGGCCGCGTGACAGAGCGCATCGAACAGCTCCTCGGAAGGCACGAAATAGGGCGTGCAGATTTCAATGCGGTGATTGGCCCGGTACACGGCAGCCAGGACGGCCTGTTCGATCAGATCCTCCCCGACGCCCGGGCCAGACGGCAAAACCGACAGCCACTCCTGGCCCTGCGGTTCGGCGTCGGGCGGCGCCACCCCGCGCCGCTGCTCGGTTTCCACCTCCCAGTCCCAGGAGAACACCCGCGACAGCGCCTGCGCGGCCTGACCTTCAAAACGCAGCATCACATCCACCCACTGGCCCACGCCCTGGTCCTGCTGAAAGCAGGCCGGGTCGGCCATGTTCATGGAGCCGGTGTAGGCCAGATGATGATCAATCACCACCAGTTTGCGGTGCAGGCGCAGATCCAGACGGCGGAACAGGAAGCGCCACAAATGCACCGGCAATGCCGGAGTGACTTCCATGCCGGCGGCCAGCATCTGACGATAACGCCGGGAGCGGAAGAAGCTGCGACTGCCTGCGTGATCTATCAGAATTTCCACCCTGACCCCGCGTGCGCAGGCTCGCTCCAGCGCGGCCATGGCTTCGTCGACCTTGCCGCCCGGGTACCAGATGAAAAACTCCATGCAGATATTCCGTTCCGCCGCGTCGATATCAGCAATCAGGCGGCTGAATATGTCTTCCGGCGTGGTCAGCAGTTCCAGGCGCTGACAGGACAGGGCACAAAGCCCAGTCAGGTTCTGCAGCAACCGATGGATGGCCAGCGCCGCTTCACCACCAGGCAGATTGCGCGTGGCTTCAACGCCATAGCGGCTGCGATCATCCAGGTACTCGCGACTCATGGCAATGGTCAGGGCTTCGCGGCGACGGCCCAGCGACAGCTCCCCAATCAGCACATAGGCCAGCACACCTGCTATCGGCACGGCCAGTATTACCAGCAGCCAGGCCAGGGTGCTGGACACGGGCCGTCGGCGCATCAGCACCCGAATGACCACACTCAGGGTAACCAGCCAGTAAGCGGCCGTGACCAGGGCTGACATGATGGGGAAGCTGTCACTCATTTCGGTGTCGTCATCCTTGCCGCAAGAGGACTCTCAATAGTAGTCGGCAGCCGGGGCAGCGTGAAGCGGGCAGGCGCTGAGTTCGGCAATTGCCACAAGACCTGCCCCGCCGACTTCGGTTACACTCGGCGCCTGATCGCAGAGGGACTCATGCAAACCGACACTACCGAAGCCGCCAAGGGCGTCCTCTTTGGCCTGACCGCCTATACTCTCTGGGGCAGCTTTCCGCTCTATTTTGCCCTGTTTGATGGTATTCCCGCCTGGGAGGTACTGATCCACCGTGTGGTGTGGTCCTGTGTCTTCCTGGCCTTCGTGATTACGCTGCTGCGGCGCTGGGGGCCGGTCAGGGCCGCGCTGGCCGAGCCCAAAAAACTGGGTTTCGTGCTCGCCTGCGCCCTGCTGATTGCGCTCAACTGGCTGGTCTATATCTATTCGGTCAGCACGCGTCATGTGCTGCAGGCCAGCCTGGGCTATTTCCTCACGCCACTGGTCAATGTGGCCCTGGGCATGATCATACTGCGCGAAACCATCACCCGGCTGCAGGCCATTGCCGTGCTGCTGGCGGCGCTGGCCATCCTGTACCAATTGGTGCTGCTGGGCATCTTCCCCTGGATCACGCTGGTGCTGGCGTTTTCGTTCGGCACCTATGGGCTGATGCGCAAGAAGGTCCTGCTGGATGGCCTGTCCGGGCTCTTTGTCGAGACCCTGCTGCTGCTTCCGGTCGGGCTGCTGGCCCTGGCCTGGATGAGTGCGGCCGGCCTGTCCAACTTCACCAATGACAGCCAGACCCTGCTGCTGTTGCTCTCTGCTGGTGTGGCCACCGCCCTGCCGCTGCTGGCCTTTGCCGGCGCAGCCCGACGCCTGCGCCTGGCCACCGTGGGTTTCCTGATGTACATCAACCCGACACTGCAGTTCCTGATCGCGCTGTTCGTGTTCAACGAACCGCTGAGTTCAGGCGTACTGGCCAGTTTCGTGGTGATCTGGATTGCCCTGGCGCTGTACTCCTGGTCCGCCTGGACCGGCCGGGCCGCAGCGGTGCGCTAACCCAGCGCCTGCAACACCCACCGACAACGCCGTTCAATCATCCTCAGCAGCTCATTGTGCACCGGGTGTCGGTGATGCCGGTGCTGAAAGTCTGCCAGCGCCTGCTGCGCGTGATCGGGCAACGCGCTTGCCATGGCCCGGACACGATCCAGCAACGCTCGTGCCGGCACACCCAGATCAGAAGCAAAGGTCCGCCAGGCCTGTATACCGATACGCTCCGGCGTGTATTGCCCGCCTACGGCAAGCGCCATTTCACGCGCATAGCGGGCACCGCCCACCCGATTGATATACTCGATACTGATCAGATCATAGAAGGGCGTCAGTGATGGCACACTGGAATCGGTCTGATACAGCAACGCCAGATTCTTCGCATGGCCGTCCCAGTTGCCGATCAGAACGTTGAATATCTGCCAGTCGCGCAACTGTGTCACCGCATTCACAGGACGATCAACCGACTCCCGCAGCAAGGTGACAATATCCGCCATTGAGGGGCCACCCTCATACTCATATTTCAGACTGCTGGGATAAGCCAGAGCCTGAGTCAGGTCCTCCTGATGCAGACGCTGCATCCCGCCGGACGCCGGGTCCTGGAGACGGTCGTAGCGCTCCAGCATCAGGTAGGGCTGCGGCGGCTGGCCGGGAGCCGCAGACTCCGGCAGCACACAGTAGTCAACTGCAACCGTCGGCAACCCCAGAGATCCGGCTATCCGGGTGGCCATATACTCGGCAAAACAGACATGCGGCACGGTCTCGAACTTGACCAGATGGGTAGACGGCAAGGCAGCATTGGGCAGCCGATATCCTGCCCGGTCCTGCACGATGGTGAACTTTTCCTGGGCCCCGGCCAGCGAAAACCGTTGCCGCCGCTCAGATCTGAAAGGTGACCGGGCTCCCCGGGTCAGGATCATCTGCTGGAAGTCCTCCGGCGACAGACTCTCTGCAGCGCTGGCTTCTGCCTCAGGTGTGATGCCGTCCGGCAGCACGCTCAGGGCGCCTGCACAATCCCCACCTATGGCCAGCAACAGGCCTGCGTCATCATCGCTGTTCAGCCCCAACTGCCGACAGACCCGAAGGCGGGTTTCGCCCTCCGGCAGCAAGCCGGAGAAATAGCTGTGCGCGTCCTGTTCCTGCTCGCCCAGCGCCACCGGCAGGCTGATCGATACCGCAAAGCCGCCCCGTTTCAGCCAGCTCCGGTCATAGCGAAAACGCAGCAGCCGGTGCTGATCCTCACGCAGGGTGCCGACACGCTGATTACCCCACCATACCGTCCCCGTGGCTGTCATCAGTTGCTGCCTCCCCGGAACCGATCTGAAGCCTGCGCCAGCAGACGACTGGCATCGCGACGGCTGAAGATGAGGCATTCCAGCCCCAGTATCTGCAATGCTGTCATGACCTTGGCCAGAGACACGTTCGGCTTGCCGCGCTCAAACTCGGACAGAAAGCGCATGGACAACCCCGAGGCGGCATGAACATCGTGCAGTGTCATGCCCTGCTCTTTTCGGGCCGCACGAAACAGTTGCCCCAATGCTGCCGGCGAGCGCACGGCGCCATAGGCTGGCAAGCCATTTTTTTCCCGATTCGTAAAACCTGCTGTCATTGGCACGAACGCCCGCAATTTTTTCACGAACTGGAAATATAGCAAACAACCAGTCCAATGGCAGCATTATTTTCACGAACTGGAAACTCGCGAACTCGGACACCTGCTTGTTTCAGCCTTGACGCAGCCTGTTACACTGTAACCCTCCATGATCAGCTCTCACAGGCAACAATACATGCAGACACTCACCCTTCAGACGCCGGATGACTGGCACCTGCACCTGCGCGACGGCGACATGCTGCAGGAAACCGTGCCGGCCACGGCGCGCTGTTTCCGCCGTGCCATCGCCATGCCCAACCTGGCCCCACCGGTGCGCAATGCCGAGGAGGCCCTGGCCTACCGCGACCGCATTCTGGCCGCCCGTCCCGAGGGCTCGTATTTTGAGCCTCTGTTGACCCTGTATCTGACCGACCACACCACACCGGAAGACATTGCAGCGGCCAGTGCGGCGGGCATACCGGCGGTTAAGCTATACCCCGCCGGCGCCACCACCAACTCGGCCTTCGGGGTGACCGACCTGCGCGGCCGCTACCCGGTACTGGAAGCCCTGCAAAAGCACGACATGCTGCTGCTGATTCATGGCGAGGTCACCGATGCCCATATCGACATCTTCGACCGCGAGAAAGTCTTTATTGATGAAAAGCTGAAGCCGGTCACCGAACAGTTCCCGGACCTGAAGGTAGTGTTCGAACACATCACTACCAGGGAAGCTGTGGAGTTTGTCGAGAGCACCACGGCCCGCGTCGCCGCCACCATTACGCCGCAGCATCTGATGCTGAACCGCAATGACATGCTGGTCGGTGGCATCCGCCCCCACAACTACTGCCTGCCGGTGCTCAAGCGCAACATCCACCAGCAGGCGCTGCGCCAGGTGGTGGCCAGCGGGTCGCCGAAGTTCTTTCTGGGCACGGATTCAGCGCCGCACGTCAAGGCGATGAAGGAAACCGCCTGCGGCTGTGCCGGTTGCTACAGCGCCTGGGCCGCCATCGAGCTGTATGCCCAGGTATTCGATGAGCTGGAGGCACTCGACAAGCTCGAAGGCTTTGCCAGCCACTACGGGCCGGACTTCTACGGCCTGCCGCGCAACACCGGCACCATCACCCTGGCCCGCCAGGAATGGACGGTGCCGGAGAGCATCACCCTGGCAGACGGCCAGCCGATCGTGCCGTTCATAGCCGGCCAGCCGGTGCAGTGGAAACTCGTCGAGCCCCTCTGACACCGGCCGTCTGCGGGCTCAGTCGCGGTCGGTGACCGCCCCTTCCGAGGCGGAACTGACCGTACGGGCATACTTGGCCAGCACGCCCCGGCGATACCGCGGCTCGGGGCGCTGCCAGGCCTGGCGCCGCCGCTCCATTTCGGCGTCGTCGATCTCCAGCCGCATTTCGTTGCTTTCGGCATCAATGGTGATGGTGTCACCATTCTCGATCAGACCAATGGGGCCGCCCTCGTAGGCTTCCGGTGTCACATGGCCGACCACAAAGCCGTGGCTGCCCCCCGAGAAGCGGCCATCGGTAATCAGCGCCACGGAATCACCCAGGCCCCGCCCCATGATGGCCGAGGTCGGGCTCAGCATTTCGCGCATGCCCGGACCACCGCGCGGACCTTCATAGCGAATCACCACCACATCACCGGCCGTTACGGTACCGTCGATAATGCGCGCCTGCGCCTCCTCTTCGGAATGGAACACCCGCGCCGTACCGGAAAAGCGCGTGCCCTCCTTGCCGGTAATCTTGGCCACCGCGCCGGTGGGCGCCAGGTTGCCGTACAGGATGCGCAGATGGCTGTCCTTCTTGATCGGGTCGTTGAGAGCGTGAATGATGTCCTGGCTGTCCGGGTAGGGCGCCACCTCGGCGAGGTTCTCGCGCAGCGTCTTGCCGGTTACCGTCATGCAGTCACCATGCAGCAGGCCGGCCTCCAGCAGCATCTTCATCAGCGGCTGAATGCCGCCAATGGCCACCAGCTCCGACATCATGTATTGACCGCTGGGTCGCAGGTCCGCCAGCACCGGCACGCGCTGGCCGATGGTGGTGAAATCATCCAGCGTCAGGTTGACCTCCATGGTGTGCGCCATGGCCAGCAGATGCAGCACGGCATTGGTCGAGCCGCCGAGCGCAATGACGACGGTAATGGCATTCTCGAACGCCTCCCGGGTCATGATGTCGCTGGGCTTGATGTCCTGTTCCAGCAACTGCAGAACGGCCTGCCCGGCGGCCTGGCAGTCCTGCACCTTGGTATCGTCCACGGCATTCTGCGCCGAACTGCCGGGCAGGCTCATGCCCATGGCCTCGATGGCCGAAGCCATGGTGTTGGCCGTGTACATGCCACCACAGGAGCCGGCACCGGGAATGGCCTTTTCTTCCACCGCCTTCAGTTCGATCAGGTCGATATCGCCCTTGGCGTGCTGGCCCACGGCCTCGAACACCGACACGATATCGGTGTGATCCGCGCCCGGCTTGATGGTACCGCCGTAGACGAACACCGACGGCCGGTTGAGCCGCGCCAGCCCCATCACACAGCCCGGCATGTTCTTGTCACAGCCGCCGATGGCGACCAGGCCGTCAAAGCCCTCGGCCCCGGCTGCGGTCTCGATGGAGTCGGCAATGACCTCGCGCGACACCAGGGAGTAACGCATGCCTTCCGAGCCCATCGAGATGCCATCCGACACCGTGATGGTATTGAAGATGACACCCTTGCCACCGGCGCTGTCCGCACCCCGGCTGGCCTCTCGGGCCAGGCCGTCAATGTGCATGTTGCAGGGGGTCAGGTTGCTCCAGGTGGAGGCAATGCCGATCTGGGGTTTGCGAAAGTCTTCATCGGAGAAACCGACGGCCCGCAGCATGGCGCGCCCCGGCGCGCGGCCGGCACCATCCACCACCTGGGAAGAGTATTTGCGACGTTGATCCTGAGTCATGATGCAACCTGTTGTCTGAATTATTGATTCGCGTTATCGGGAGGCCACAGGCTACCACAACCGACAAGCAACGCCGACTGGACCTTGCATGGTCAAAAAATGTCGACTACGTCACAAAACGGAATCAATCTCCGGCAAACGGCAAAAAAGCTTTTGTTCAATTTCTGATCTCGGTGTATTTAAAAGGCGTGTTGCCACTGGATTCAGGGATCGCACCAGCGGACGGGTAGGCAACACACCTTAATGGATTGAAGGGAAGGGACACAGGTGGTCAGTTACCACTGCGTGGAGCGAAGTACCCTTAAAGGCCTGATGATGAAGGGGCGCATGCCCTCATTCAACCTGGCTTGCTGGATGTTGCTGGCCTTTTTTCTGCTCGGCAGCAAGAGCCTCGCCCAGAGTTCTGACGAACAACGCGCGCTGGAAGAACAGCGCCGCATAGAAGAACGACAACGGCAGCAACGGGAGCAGTTCGAACCTTCTCCCGATATCCGGTTTGAACTGCCTGACCGCCCTCCCGTTGCCGAGCCCACCGAAGAAACCGCCTGCTTCCCCATAGAACACATAGAGCTCGATGCACCTGACCTGCGCCCATTCCGCAGACTGGAACGCCAGGTGCAAGGCATGCTGGAACAGCCCAACTGTATCGGCGCCCAGGGCATAAACCGCATTATCAGTGAAGCGCAGAACGAGCTGATTGCCGCCGGTTTTGTCACCAGCAGAATTGTTGCCGAACCACAGGATCTGACCACCGGCGTACTGACACTTACCCTGCTGCCGGGCTACCTGGACGAAATCATTTTCGATGATGATGTCCCCGGCCGCGCCACCTACTGGAACGCCGTACCGGTACCGCACCACGGCATACTGAACCTGCGCGATATCGAGCAGGGGCTGGAAAATTTCAAGCGCGTACCCTCGGTGGACGCCAATATCGAGATCACGCCTTCCGAGATACCGGGCCACAGTGATCTGGTCATTCAGTGGGAGCAGGCTCGCCCCGTGCGGCTGACCCTGACGCTGGATGACACCGGCAGCACCTCGACCGGCAAATACCAGAGCAGTGCCACCCTCAGCTATGACCCCTACTGGGCGTTCAATGACCTGTTCTATGTGACCTACAACCGGGCCATCGCCGGCTTTGATGACGGCGACCGCGGCTCGCAGGGCATCAGCGGGCACTATTCGGTGCCCTTCAGGTACTGGCTGTTTGCGGTCAATGCCGGCTACAACGAGTACCTGCAGACCATATCCGGCGCGGTGGAAGACTACGAATACAGCGGCCAGAACACGAACCAGAGCCTGCGTGTGTCCCGGCTGATTCACCGCAATGCCCGGCACAAGACCACGGTGCACTTCAACACCAGCACCCGCCAGTCCAGAAACTTCATCAACGATGTGGAGATTCGGGTGCAGCGCCGCAACACCACCGCCTTCGAACTGAACCTGGAGCATCGCGCCTTTCTCGGGCCGGCCACGGTTGACGTGACGGTCGGGCATATCTGGGGGTCCAGAGCCCTGGGTGCTACGCGCGCGCCGAAAGAAGCCACCGGCGAGGGCGAGACACGCAAGCGTGTGGCAACGCTCGATGGCAGCGTCCGCGTGCCCTTCAGCACCGGCAACGCCCACTGGACCTACAGCGGCCGCATGCGAGCACAGTACAACCTGAACGACCTGATTCCTCAGGACCGGTTCAGTATCGGCGGCCGCTACAGCGTGCGCGGCTTTGAAGGCGGCAACAGCCTGAGCGGCGAACGCGGCGCCTACCTGCGCAACGAACTGAGCCTGCGCCTGCCGCGCGTGCCGCACCAGCCCTTCCTGGCGCTGGATGGCGGCATTGTGGGCGGTGCCGGCGCAGATGATTTTCCCGATTCGACGCTGATCGGATTGGCAGGCGGCCTGCGGGGCGCCTTGTTCGGTATCCAGTATGACACCTTCGCCAGCCTGCCACTCAGCTATCCGGATGAGTTGGACGCAGGTGACGCTGTCTATGGATTTCAGTTAACGCGGACGTTCTGAGTGGCGTCCATTACAGGGAAACATTATTCGCGGCCACAATCACGCAAGACGGCTGCGGAAAGTGTGAAGGAGTAATGTCATGAACCGTAACTGTTACCGTGTCATATTCAACGCCGCACGTGGCCTGCTCATGGTGGTCGGAGAAGTTGCCAGCTCGGGTGACCGCGCGCGAGGGGCCAGCGGGCCACGCGTCAGCAAGGGTGCAGCCGGCCATGCATTACAGGCCCTGGGTTCCCTGAAGGCATGCCTGCTCATCGTGGTGGGCAGTACCTGGATGCTCACCGCCCAGGCAGAAATCGTGGCTGACCCCAACGCCCCGACCTCGGTGCGGCCTGTAGTGACGGAAACGGCCAGCCAGACCACCCAGGTCAACATCACGGCGCCCAGTTCCGGTGGCGTTTCGCGCAACCTCTACCGGCAGTTTGACGTGGATTCCAACGGCGTCATTCTGAACAACAGCCATCAATCAACCCAGACTGAGCTTGCCGGCTGGATTGAAGGCAACAGCGCCCTGCAGCAGCGGCGCGCCAGCATCATTCTCAACGAGGTGAACAGCTCCGATCCCTCCCTGCTGCAAGGCTATATCGAGGTGGCCGGCCAGCGGGCAGAAGTCGTGATCGCCAACCCTTCGGGCATTCAGGTGGATGGCGCCGGGTTTATCAACGTTTCCAATGCCACCCTGACCACCGGCCGACCGGTGATGCAGGGCGGCCACCTGGACCACTACCGGGTGACCGGCGGCACCATCGCCATCAATGGCAATGGTCTGGACAGCACTCAAACCGATTACACCCAACTGATAGCCCGCACCCTGGATATCAATGCCGGCATCTGGGCCAATGATCTGTCCGTGATCTCGGGGGCCAATGAAGTCGACGCCACCAGCCTGGACGCCACCGCCCTGGCACTGAACGACGGCAGCACCGGCACCCAGGGCGCCTCCATCGATGTGGCCGCGCTCGGCGGCATGTACGCCGGCAAGATCTTTCTGGTGGGCACCGAACACGGGGTTGGCATTCACAACCATGGCACCCTGGCCGCCAGCAGCGGCGATGTGGTGATCACCGAAGACGGCCAGTTGCTCAATGCCGGTACCATTCAGGCCGAACAGGGCTCTGTGGACCTGACCGCAGACACCTTGACGAACAGCGGTGAGATTGCCGCCGAGTCGGCGCTGATCTCCCGCGTCGACACCCTGGACAATACCGACGGCGCCCTGCTGACCAACCGGTTCGACATCGAAACCGAAACACTGCTCAACACCGATGGCACCCTGCAGCAACTGGGCAGCCGCACACTGGAACTGACACTGGCCGCCGTCGACAACAGCGACGGTTGGATCGGTCAGCTGGAAGCGGAAAACGATGAGGAGCAGGATCTTGACCTCACCGTGCCGGACGATATAGAGCCCCCCACCGGTGACGGCACCCCCGACGCCGAGCCAACCACCGCATCGGACCCGGCCACCACCGAACCGCCGCAGGCCGGCAGCATCCAGGTCACCGGCCTGACCGACAACCAGGGTGGCACAATATCAAGCACCGGCCGCATGGACCTGACGGCAGAAACACTGGACAACAGCCAGGGTGAGGTACAGCTCAACAGCCTGACCATGGAAGGCCTCTACCTGCACAACGCAGACGGTGTCATACACACGCAGCAGGCCGAACTGGAGCTTGTGGAGTGGGACAACAGCGAAGGTCTCTTTGAAGCCGGCGACCTGATTGCCCAACTGGATTCGCTGCGCAATGATGACGGCGACATCCGGGCCGACAACCTCGAACTGGATATCGACAGCCATTTCCGCAACGCCGGTCGCCTGGAAGCCGGAGACAGACTGGTGCTCAACACCCGCAACCTGACCAACCAGGTTGAAGGCGAGATCAACGCCGGTGAAACCAACATCACTGTTGACCAGACCCTCACCAACCGCGGCCTGATCGACGGCGAACAGACCTACATTGACGCCGCCACCCTCACCAACATCGGCACCGGCCGCATCTATGGCGACCACGTCGGCTTGCAGGCCGGGCAACTGAACAACTTCGCCGAAACAGAAAACGGCGAAACCCACACCGGCACTGTCGCCGCGCGCAACTGGCTCGACATCGGCGCCACCCGTGTGGACAACGCCGACGGCTCCACCCTGATGAGCCTGGGCGGCCTCTCCATCGGCGGCAGCCTGGATGAGAACTATCAGGCCACGGGCGCTGCTGAACGTGTACTCAACCGCAGTGCGCGCATCGAAAGCCATGGTGACATGTTTATTACCACGGATCGGTTGGTGAACCGGGATGACTATCTGGACTATGAGATCCGTGAACTTGAGCGATACAGTGAAACCGTTAATCTGAACAAACACGATTATCGCCAGTACACGGTGAGGGTCAATGGCGCAGTCATAACCTCTCAGAAGCGTGCTGAAATCATCAGCGGCGGTAATCTCACCATAGATGGTCGAGATATTGTTAATCATGACAGCCATATTCTGGCGGGCGAAACCCTCTCACTGGTAAACAAACAAATTGACAATCGCTCAACCGAGGTGGCAGTAACCATCACCCACAACGGCACCTACAGGTGGCGTGAGCGCTATTGGCGATGCAGGGGCCCATTCGGCACCTTTTGCAGCAGAAAAACCAGATGGCACAACGACAGCTACAGCAAAACGTTCAATGTTACTGATACTCTGGAAGCTTATCGCTCTGAGTCCAACGCTCAGGTCAATCTGGAAGGCGCTGTGGACGCGCGTATGGAGTTGGACGGGACTGCCGGCGAAGCACCCTCCCTGGCCCAGCTGACCACCAGCGGTCTGTTCCAGCCCCTGCCGAACACCTCAGCAGGCTACCTGATTCAGACCGACCCGGCGTTTGCCAACTACAACACCTGGCTCAGCTCCGACTTCATGCTGGCGGCCATGGGTATCGGCGGCGACAGTGCCCCGCTGCGCCTGGGCGACGGTTTCTATGAGCAGCAACTGATTACTCAGCAGATCATCGCCCAGACCGGGCAGCGTTACCTGGGTGACTTCACCGACAACAACACCCAGTACCAGAACCTGATGACAGCGGGCGTCACCTTTGCCCAGGAGCAACAGCTGCGCCCGGGCATCGCCTTGTCTTCCGCCCAGGTTGAAGCCCTGACCACAGACATAGTCTGGCTCGTGGAACAGGAAGTGACACTGCCCGACGGCAGGGTCGAGACCGTTCTGGTACCCAAGGTCTATGCCGTGGTCAGGGAAGGCGATCTGGATGCCCATGGCGCCTTGCTGGCGGGCCGCAATGTCAATATTGATATTGACGGTGAATTCAACAACACCGGCACAGTGCAAGCGACGCAATCGGTTCAGGTGAACGCCGAAGAGATCAACCATGAAGGCGGGGACATTGCCGGCGCCCAGGTCCGGCTTTCCGCCGATGAAGACATCAACATCATCGGCGCCAGTGTGCAGGCGGAAGACCTGCTGGCCCTGGATGCCGGCAATGACCTGAATGTCATCACCACCACAGCCCAGGGCCAGGGCACCTATGAGCGCACCTACACCAACCCGTTCGCAGCGTTCAATGGTCGCCCGGCAGAAACTACCGCCCAGATTGGCACCATTGAGAGCCAGATCATCGACCAGTACGCGGGTCTGACAGTGCGAAACGGCAATGGCGAGATTATTGCCAGGGCAGGCAATGACATCAACCTGACTGGCGCCGAGGTAGACAGTGCTGGTGATATCCACATGGAGGCCGGAAACGATCTGAACCTGAGCACAGTCACCGAAAGCTCCAGTGATTCCATCAGCACCCGCAGAACCGATATCGCCAACGAATCCCGCCGCGATGCAGGAACGCAAATCACCGGTGGTGGCAACATCACGATGCTGGCAGGCAATGATTTCCGGGCAACAGCGGCTGACGTGCAGGCAGGGAAAAGCCTGATGATTGAAGCCGAAGAGGGTAACGTGGAGATCCTGGCTGGGGTGGACTATTCGTCCAGTGCCAAGGAAACCTCCTACAGCAATGGCCTGTTTGGTCCCAGCGGCAGTAACAGCTCAGAGCAGCGCAGTCAGCAGGCCATCGGCTCCAGTTTTTCCGCCGGTGGCGATTTTGTCATTCAGGCCGGTGAACAGGTCACGATCCAGGCTTCAGACCTGAGTGCCAGTGACACCTTGCTGGTTTCGGCAGACGACATTGTCATTACTGCCGCAGTTGATGAGACCTATAACCGTCAAACGTCGGAACAGACAACCACCTTCAGGAACAGGACCCGAGATGAGGGTGCAATAGAACAAACCGCCGCCGGCAGCAGCTTGAGCGGCAACGATATCCAGTTGCAGGCCAACAACAGGGTGAATGTCACCGCCTCTACCCTGGATGCCGACAACAACCTGATGGTCGGCAACCTGGAAGTCGAGCAGAACGCAGATGGCAGCTTCAGTGCCGTGAATGGAGAAGGCACACCGGATCAACTCGTGGTTGGTTCACTGGAGCTGACCAACGAAGACTGGAAACACAAGACCGAAGAGTTGCGCGGCGTGGCCAGACTTGCAGCCACCGCTGTCGCGCATGTCGGCGGCTATTTGAGTGATGACTTCGAGGTCACCATCGCTTCGTCCAGCAGTGAACAGAATACCTCCACTACCCAGCACGGCAGCAGCCTCAATGCCGGCGGCAACATGATTCTGGCCGCAGAAAGCCAGGTCGACATCATTGCCAGTGACATCACCACCGAGGGTACGGCCATTCTTTCGGCCAACAACGTCAACGTGCTGTCCGCCGAAGAAACCCAGGTTTCGGAAACCTCCACAAGCGAAACCACAGTGGCTGGCACAGGCGCCTACTTTGACAAGGACAACGCCGAGCTGACCGTGGCTGGCCTCGAATTTACCGAGGAAACCGTTACCGAGCGCCAGACCGCCACCACGCACCAGGGCAGCAGCATCAGCGCTGGCAACCTCATCATGCTGGCCGATGAGAACATCAGCATCCTCGCCAGCAACATCGATGTGGAAGGGCAAGCCGTTCTGCAGGCGGAGCAGGATGTCATCGTCGGCGGTCACCAGGCGACCGTCACTGATGAGGTGGAAACCCAGACCGAGACCACCACCATTACCGCCGGTGTTCGTAACGCCTATGTGGATGCCTACCAGGCGACAGGCGCCTATGCAGACGCCTATTCCGCCCTGGAAGACGCCAACAGCGCTTACAAGGATGCTCAAAAGAGGTATGAGCGCGGTGAACTGACTGAGTCAGCCCTGCGGGACTACGAAATCAATCTGGCAGCGGCAGCAGCAGGCATGGCACAGGCACAGCTCGCCGTCGGCAGCGCCGCAGCGGGTGCGGCTGCATCAGCCGCCACCGGCGGCACCGGCTTCTACGGCAGTGTGAATGCCCAGCATTCGCAGAGCAGCAGCCTCGACCAGACAACCCAGAACCACTGGCAGGGTTCCAGCATCAACGCCGGCAGCCTGGTCGTCAGCGGTGAGAACGCCATCTTCCAGGGCAGCGACATCACTGCCGGCCTGGCCAGCCTCAACAGCACCAATACGCTGATTACCGCCGGCCAGGGGTCCAGCACCAGCAGCAGTGAGTCCAACAGCGCCTCGGCCAGTGCCAACTACAGCACGCGAGGCCCCATGGGAGGCACTCTGGGGGCCAACACCTCCGAGAGCGAAAGCACCAGCACCTGGAACGTCAACAGCCGCTTCAATGTCGGCCATCTGGAGAGCAACAGCGACACCTTCACCCTCTCGGGCGCTGAGGTCACGGCCAATACCGCCAACCTGGATGTGGGTCACCTCACCATCGAAAGCCTGCAGGACACCCACAGCAGCAGCAACCGGAGCGTCGGGGGCAACCTCGGAGTGGGTAACGGTGAGCGCATCCTTGGCGCAGGTAACGCCGGGCTCAACAGCGTTGGCGTGAATGCGGGCTCCGGTGCCAGTGAACACCAACAGGTCGGCAGTCAGACTCACCTGATCGTCGCCGACGGCGAAAACAGCCAGGTCAATGCCGACCACACCACACTGGCCGGTGGTCTGATCGCCAACGCCACCCGGGATGAAGACGGCAACCTGGTCGACCACGGCCAGCTCAACTTCAGCACCAACACCCTCACAGTGGCGGACATCGACAACCACAGCCAGGACCAGCAGTCCGGCTTTGGCATGAACGTAGGGAACTCAAGCACCAACGTCAGTGTCCAGAACTATGGTCATGTTACCGAAGGCATGACACTGGCCACCCTGGGCCAGGGCAATGTTCAGGTGAACGGCGAGACGCTGGCAGACAGCGACACCCCCAACGGTCTGAACCGCGATCTCGGCAATGCTCAGGTCACCACCCTGGATCTGCAGACCGCCGGACTGGATGCCGGCGTAACCGTTGACTATCGACTGGTGAGCAGTGAAGGCCGAAGTGAGATAGTGGCTGAACAGCTTGGGCTGGCGGGGAACACCCTGGCCGCCGGCGCGGGTGCTGTAGCCGATGTGGCTCGGGTGACGGCTGCCGCAGGCAGCGTGGTGGAACTCGATATCAACCAGACCACCAACGCCTGGAACACCGCCGGTCAGGGTCAGGCTCTGGCCTACCACGAAGGCGGCCAACTGGCCGGCCTGGTTGAAGGCATGCGCGAGGGCGACATCGAGGATGGCTTTGTTCTGCAGGACGGTCTGGCCGAGGTCGACCAGTTCCTCAACCAGACCGATGACGAACGGGTTCGTGTCACCGAGGGTGCCACCAACTCCAACGGCAATGCCGTCTACGGTGCCGCCCATCAGGACAGCAACACCCTGTTCGTCGATATCGACGGCGAGCGCATCGGCAGCCTGGTCAACACCGTTGCCCACGAAGGCATGCACCTCAATGGCGCCGGCGAGATCAACGCCACCGTCACCGGCTACATGACCGACCTAGCCTATCGGGCCAATGCCTACGCTAATCGCGATGCGATAGACAGCCACCGCCCTGCCCCGGTGGCCATCCAGAACCCAGCGGCCCATCAGCAGTTGCTGAGCGGAAACCAGGCGCTGTTTGCCGAGTTGGAGCAACGGGATGATCTGGAGTTCAGGCAACTGAACGCTACGGAAATTGATCTCGTCCAGCTCAATACAGAAACCTACGCACGGCAACAAGGGTACTGCCAGGATACCCAGTGTTCGCCTGAAGCCCTGCAACAAGCCGGTACAGAGCTTCGATTGGAAGCCCTGAGACGCGTAGACGCCACCTATGCCGAACATGGAGAAGAAAATCCAAACGCTGGCGAGTTCCTGAATGAGCTGGGTGCCGGTTCAGCCATAGACGGCAGCGATCAACTTCTGTTTGCCGAGGACCGTCACTACAGCGACAGCTATGTCAGTCAGGAGCATATGGCGGACGCTGAATTGATCGCGTACGTATTGCGAGCCGACGATGTACCGGAAGATATGAAAACGGCAGTGCTCCAGAGCATCCTGGCCTCTACCGGCAGCGGATGGGGTCAGGAACAACTGGTGGAGTTGTTTACCGACAGCGACCTCAAAGCTCAGGTTACAGACACACTGCCGTTATCAGGTTTTGGAGGGCAAGAACCTCTCCTCTACAGCACCATAGTGGCTGAGGCAATTGCTGGCGACATCACTCGACTGAATGATCAGATCGCCGTACTGCAGGACAATCTGGCCGATTCAAATCATCGCGGTACTGAGCTGGGGCTCATGGAAGAAGGCCAGTTGTGGAATCTCATGGCCGCCCGCA
Source organism: Natronospirillum operosum (assembly GCF_004768465.1). Classification (GTDB taxonomy): domain Bacteria; phylum Pseudomonadota; class Gammaproteobacteria; order Pseudomonadales; family Natronospirillaceae; genus Natronospirillum; species Natronospirillum operosum. The sequence goes on along the minus strand of NZ_SRMF01000003.1, from coordinate 326,408 downwards.
ATATGCTGCAGCAGGAAGGCGGTGCTGAGCCCGCCACAGAGTTGATGGGAACCATGTTCAACCATGAGGCTCTGGGCGGCGGGAGCATGCTGTTGTTCCTGGGCGAGGAACTGGCGGACCGATCTCGACTGGCGAGCCTTGGACCGCAGTTGCGGGGTGATGCTAGGCCTACGGCAAGGGCTAGAGAAGGCGATTCAAACAATGAGCCTGATTTATTCTCAGCATCTAGAGATATAGATTTATCCACCTTAAGTAACAAGCAAGTAGGAAATCTTGGCGAGGAAATATCAAGAGAGTTTTTGCGACAGAACAACCACACTGATATTATAACAATACAAAATGCTAGTGGGAATGGCATCGACATTATTAGCCGAACGCCAGATGGACGACTTTCCTTTTTTGAGGTTAAGGCATCAAGGACAGGAAATGTTGGCAATCTGTCCGATCGACAACGTAATATGACAGAGTTCGTAGAGGATGTGTTGACTCAGGCTGTAGATGGCACTGGCCGCTATAGAAGTCTAAGTACGGCAGATCGAGAGTTTTCTGAAACTGCGCTCCGGGAGTTCAGAAGGAACCCAGAAAGCGTAAGCAGTAATTTAATCGGGGTCGACTTGCAATCTGAGACATTGCGCGTATCACCTTGGAGTATAGACTAGTGCAACCAAGAGGCCACCAAATGACCACTATTGAAAATATGGTGCGGCAACATCAAAACTGGCTTGATCAAGCAGAAGGGTTAGTTGATCGAAAACTAAGATATTTAAGGGAAGATTTAAATGATGGGGATCTGGTATCCATGATCAACATATCCGACGCCCTAGGTAGCCTTGCCACCTATTACGGCATAAGCGGAATGCTATCTAATCACACCCAACTTACAACTAAAAATGATTATTTGTCCCACTCCATAATCTATAGATTCTGGGCATTAAAAATAAGAGCTAAACACTTCTCTAAAACTTATTTCCTTCGCGGAACCAATAAGGCTCCAAATTTAACAAACCAAATGAGCAATGCCGCCTGCTTATTAGCTTGCTTTATAGCTATCGAAAAAGACGACAAGGCAGACTTTACCGCAGACATACTTGAAGGCATGTTTACAACTGATGGAGCCATAAATGCCAACTACCTGAAAGAGCGTAGATTTGAACCTTTTATGATGTGGCTCTACTCAGCTTATTCCGGAAAAACGTTATCTAAAAATTTTGAATTCAGAGAGTATGGAGTATACCAGAAATTAATAGATTCCTGGCATAGCCCTGAATTAATTTCTGATCCCATTCTGGAATTATGTGACTATCATCTTGTCAATTCTGATGACACTGGCGGGAGGCGGGACCCCGAGTTCAAGAACTCTCCATTTGACTTATTGCCATTTGAAATATGGGCAATATTCTCTACTAGAAAAAAGCTAGGCATGGTGATGCCAGAGATTGACCACCCACTATTGTCATTCTCAAAAAATATAAAGGATGACTTGCATCTTGTTCCTGATGATTTAGCACTAGAAATTGAAGCCGCTTACAACAGCATTTTCAATAGTTAGAAGGCTGTCAATGATGCTTATGTATAGGGATTAATACTCTCACAGCTCTTTCTTGTCCCAATTGCAGGGGAATGTGTATCTAACCCGATTTGTAAATCATGCAAGCGGGCCTAACAGTTGACTATCGACTGGTGAGCAGTGAAGGCCGAAGTGAGATATTGGCTGAACAGCTTGGGCTGGCCGGCAACACCCTGACCGCCGGCGCGGGTGCTGTGGCCGATGTGGCCCGGGTGACGGCTGCCGCAGGCAGCGTGGTGGAACTCGATATCAACCAGACCACCAACGCCTGGAACACCGCCGGTCAGGGTCAGGCTCTGGCCTACCACGAAGGCGGCCAACTGGCCGGCCTGGTTGAAGGCATGCGCGAGGGCGACATCGAGGATGGCTTTGTTCTGCAGGACGGTCTGGCCGAGGTCGACCAGTTCCTCAACCAGACCGATGACGAACGGGTTCGTGTCACCGAGGGTGCCACCAACTCCAACGGCAATGCCGTCTACGGTGCCGCCCATCAGGACAGCAACACCCTGTTCGTCGATATCGACGGCGAGCGCATCGGCAGCCTGGTCAACACCGTTGCCCACGAAGGCATGCACCTCAATGGCGCCGGCGAGATCAACGCCACCGTCACCGGCTACATGACCGACCTAGCCTATCGGGCCAATGCCTACGCTAATCGCGATGCGATAGACAGCCACCGCCCTGCCCCGGTGGCCATCCAGAACCCAGCGGCCCATCAGCAGTTGCTGAGCGGAAACCAGGCGCTGTTTGCCGAGTTGGAGCAACGGGATGATCTGGAGTTCAGGCAACTGAACGCTACGGAAATTGATCTCGTCCAGCTCAATACAGAAACCTACGCACGGCAACAAGGGTACTGCCAGGATACCCAGTGTTCGCCTGAAGCCCTGCAACAAGCCGGTACAGAGCTTCGATTGGAAGCCCTGAGACGCGTAGACGCCACCTATGCCGAACATGGAGAAGAAAATCCAAACGCTGGCGAGTTCCTGAATGAGCTGGGTGCCGGTTCAGCCATAGACGGCAGCGATCAACTTCTGTTTGCCGAGGACCGTCACTACAGCGACAGCTATGTCAGTCAGGAGCATATGGCGGACGCTGAATTGATCGCGTACGTATTGCGAGCCGACGATGTACCGGAAGATATGAAAACGGCAGTGCTCCAGAGCATCCTGGCCTCTACCGGCAGCGGATGGGGTCAGGAACAACTGGTGGAGTTGTTTACCGACAGCGACCTCAAAGCTCAGGTTACAGACACACTGCCGTTATCAGGTTTTGGAGGGCAAGAACCTCTCCTCTACAGCACCATAGTGGCTGAGGCAATTGCTGGCGACATCACTCGACTGAATGATCAGATCGCCGTACTGCAGGACAATCTGGCCGATTCAAATCATCGCGGTACTGAGCTGGGGCTCATGGAAGAAGGCCAGTTGTGGAATCTCATGGCCGCCCGCAATATGCTGCAGCAGGAAGGCGGTGCTGAGCCCGCCACAGAGTTGATGGGAACCATGTTCAACCATGAGGCTCTGGGCGGCGGGAGCATGCTGTTGTTCCTGGGCGAGGAACTGGCGGACCGATCTCGACTGGCGAGCCTTGGACCGCAGTTGCGGGGTGATGGCGGGCACTCAGGAACAGGGGAGATTCCTTCAGAAAACAACTCGCGTGATTTTTCAGGTGGAAGGCCATCCCTACAAGGTGATGCCTACAGTCCTGAAATAGTGAATACGCGAAGCGCCGAGTTCTACAATCTTTATGGAGATAATCCACTTCGCGGGTCAATGTCAAATGCAGAGGCACGCCAGTGGTACCTCGCGGCGGACAGGGGGATAGTTGATCGTATTGATTTGTCTGCTCCTCTCGACGTACAGGCAAAGCAGGCGTTTGATCTTAGAAACTCCAATCGGACAGAGGCGCGCGAGCTAATGGCAGATCGCATAGAGGCAGACAGACTGTATCGTGAGGAGCCAAACTTAACTTGGGATCAAATGATTCAGCGGCAGCAAAGTCGTGGACTCTCAGGAGACGATATCTACAACAGTATTCTTCAAAGTTCACAAAGAACTCGGACAGAAATAAACCAACGATATGGCTTGGAGTAATCAAATGAGCTTTCCCATTGTAACTAAAAGCGTAAACAACGATGGCGCCACCCAATACCATCTTCAGTTCGATTCAGAGTGGGGGGGGGTTGAGTCATTTGCAAAATACCTACAAAAGTATTGGCAAGCCGAATTGTTAGACAAAACTGACAGTGTCTACTCTAGGAAATGGGTGCTCAGATCCGGCGGTGTGCTTATTTCTGTTTATCACGACAGTCAAATAGGAAACTATTTTCTCAGGGAGGATGGAGAAAGTGACGAGGCCTTATTGCGCCAAATAGAGGCTGACCTGATCCATCGAATGAGTTGATATCAAACGCCAACCAGCCTACGGGACCAGGGCAACATACAGGTGAACGGCGCATCCATCAGCAGTTCGGCTGCCGCCTCTGACAACGGCAACAACAGCCTGACGACGGGCACCCTCACGACCGAGGACCTGCACAACGAGTCCAGCTACCGGGTCAGCACGAACAGCGCAGGCGTGGGTACTGACATGCTTTCACAAGGTCGGTATGGCGTGGCCAAAGGCATCGCCGGCAATGTGATGGGCCATGGCAGTGACAATGGTTCCGACTCCGGGGTGACCGCCAGTGCGGTATCACAGGGGCATGTCACCCTGACCAATGCAGAGGCACAGGAAGCTCTGACGGGACAGTCATCCGACGAGTACCTGGCCGGGCTGAACCGTGATACCGAGAACAATCACGATGCGGTGCAATCCTTCGCCGACAGGGCCGAATCCAGGCTGGCGCAACTGGAGGACGAAGCCGAAGTCCGCACAACGGCCTATAATGAGTTTACAACAGAAGTGACAGATGACATCTACGCGGCTGCCACGGCACAGATCGAAATCATTCGTCAGCTCTGTACAGAGGGTGGTCGTACATGTGATGGAACCGAATCAGTGGGCATAGACGGCGTGGTGGCTGATGAGAATGGCGTCATCCGACTCTTCAACAATGGCATCAACACCCCTGAAAGCGAGGGCATGGCGACAGGTTTCGCTGCGGCGCAGTATGAGGATGGCGTGGAAACTTACACGGTGGTTAATCCGCATACAGGCAGTTTTGTATCAGAATTGCTCTATGCGGGCTATGACAAGTTGAACTCTTCCACACCTGTATTCCACTACTAAGCCTGCCTGGTCGTCAGGTTGTGCTTGCGCAGCAGGTTCCGAAACTGGTGGTAGCTGAGGTCCAGGCTCTCGGCGGCGCGGCCCTGATGGCGGTCGTTCTGGTCGAGCGCGCGCTGCAGCAGCAGGACTTCCAGCCGTGCCACCTGATCGGCAAAACCCAGGGTATCGTCAAGGTCGGGGGTCGCTTCCCGGTTTCCGGGCTGCCAGGGTGAAGCAAAGGGGTCGAGGACGATGTGGTCAATGGCCTTGTCCGGTTGATTCCAGCGGTAAAGGCTGCGTTCCACCGCGTTTTTCAGCTCCCGCACATTGCCGCGAAATGGGTGCTGGCACAGTTGTTCCAGCACTCGGTCCGAAAACCCCGGGAACATGGGCCACCCCAGTTCACTGCTCATCTGAATGCCAAAGTGTTCGGCCAGAATCAGAATGTCATCCTGACGGGCCCGCAGCGGTGGCAGGGTCAGTACATCAAAGGCCAGGCGGTCGAGCAGGTCAGCCCGAAACCGGCCTTTCCGAGCCAGATCAGGCAGGTGCTCGTTGGTGGCGGCAACAATGCGGACATCCACGCGCAGAGTGGTCTGGCCGCCCAGACGTTCGAATTCACCATATTCGATCAGCCGCAGCAGCTTTTCCTGCACGGCCTGGGACATGTTGCTCATTTCATCCAGAAACAGGGTGCCCTCATGGGCGCGCTCGAAACGGCCCTTGTGCAGCCGCGTGGCGCCGGTAAACGCACCGGGTTCATAGCCGAACAGGTCGGCATCCAGCAGGCTGTCACTCAGAGCCCCACAGTTCACCTTCAGAAAGGGCTGCTGCCAGCGCTGGGAGAGAAAATGCAGGCGCTCTGCAATCAGTTCCTTGCCCGTGCCACGCTCGCCAATAACCAGTATGGGCCGGTTCAGCGGCGCCACCTGAGACACCTGGTCCAGCAGATCTGACAGTGCCGAACTCTCACCGATCAGGCGCTGTGGGGTATGTTCGTTCATGACTCTATATATTTAGCATATTTGGCCAATTAATTTAGCGTTTATCACTAATTATAGCCACACAAAAGCCTCCCCAAAACAGGAAATCTATAAAAATCAATAGGTTATAAACCTGGCACGGTTTCTGATAGGTACAGATACAGTTCAGCGCATCGTTCATTCAACAGAAGGCGACGCCCTGACCATTGACTACTGACCCGAGGAGACCTGACATGGGCATTTTTTCCCGCTTGTCCGACATCATCAACAGCAACCTGAATGCATTGCTGGACCGCGCCGAAGACCCGCAGAAAATGATCCGCCTGATTATTCAGGAGATGGAGGAAACGCTGGTCGAAGTGCGCAGCAGTTCCGCCCGCGTTATTGCCGACAAGAAGGAAGCGCAGCGGCGTCTGAGTCGCCTGCAGGACGAAGCCGGCGAGTGGGAAAAGAAAGCCCGCCTGGCGCTGGAAAAAGGCCGCGAAGACCTGGCCCGTGCCGCCCTGGCCGAGAAACAGAGTGTGTCCGAGGAGCAGGCCCTGGTGGAAAAAGAGTTCACCGCTCTGGACGAGCATATGGAGCAGTTGTCCTCGGAAATCAGCCAGTTGCAGCAAAAACTGAATGACGCCAAGGCCAAGCAGAAGACGCTGGTGATGCGCCAGCAGACCGTATCCACGCGCATGAAAACACGGCGCCAGTTGCAGAAAGACTCACTGCAGGACGCGTTCGAGAAGTTCGAGCACTATGAGCGCCGCATGGATAATATGGAAGGCGAGCTGGAGTCGATGGACCTGGGGCGGGACGACCGTCAGAAGCTGGCCAGCGAAATCGACAGCCTGGCGCAGGATGAAGGCATCAACGCCGAGCTGGATCGCCTGCGGGCTGACCTGCAACGTGACGGCAAAGCCGAACAATAATGATTGCCCGGCCGGCAGGGCAAAAGGAGTAAACCATGCACTTTTTTGAATTCTTGTTTGTGCCCACCATCCTGTTCATGGTGATCGTAATGCCCATCTGGATAGTGCTGCATTACCGGTACAAATCAAAAACCTCTGGCGGCCTCGGCGAGGCCGACCAGAAGCAACTGGACACCTTGCTGCGCACGGCCGACACCCTGGCTGACCGCATCACTACCCTGGAATCCATTCTGGATGAACGCCAGCCAAACTGGCGGCGCCAGAACAAACAGTAGGAGACGGTGTCATGTCACAGTTCAACGATTTTTGGGAAAAGCGGCGCCAGGGTTACGGGATGAACCTCTATCGCAACAAGAAAAAGGGTTGGCTGGGTGGTGTCTGTGCCGGTCTGGGTGACCACCTGAACATCGAACCCTGGATACTGCGCCTGATTGCCGTCGGCGCCCTGATGATGTTCACGTCGCTGGCGATATTTGCCTATCTGGCCGCCTGCATCTTGCTGGCCAAGCGCCCGAAGAGGCTGAAGACCAGGCCGCAGACCGAATACGACGAGACCGCCCATCAGGACCGGCCACGCAGCATGTTCAGTTACCCGGACACCCCGAGTGAAAGACTGCGCACCGCCCGCGAACGCCTTGATGACGTACTGAACCGGGTAGAAACCATGGAACGCTACGTCACCTCCAAGCGCTATAACCTGGATCGGGAGTTTTCCAAGATTCAGGACTAGCGCAGCCAGAGGGAAAGGACCCAAAGAGGGACAGCTATATGAATCACCGTACCTTTATACTGGTGCCCGGTGCCTGGATGGGCCAATGGATCTGGGCCGGCATCGAGCAGCGGTTACGCGCCCGGGGGCAGGTTGTGCACGCGATGACACTGCCGGGCCTGGAATCGCCGCCCCTGCTCCGATACCAGGTCAGCCTGGAAACTCATGTACGGCACGTGGTGGACTTCATGAAAGTATCCAACCTCAGGGAGGTGGTACTGGTAGGCCACGGCTACTCCGGGCTGGTGGTGGGACAGGCGGCCCAGCGGCTGCCCGACCGGGTTTGCCATACGGTCTTTCTGGAAGCCTATGTACCCGAAGAGGGTCGCTCGTTGCTGGAACTGGCGGACCTCGACGTGGAGGCCGTGCAGCGACAGATCAATGACAACCAGGGGCTCTGGCCCGTCCCGAGCGAGCGGGTACTTGCCTATGAAACCCAACTGACAACTGCCGACCACCGGTTTCTCAAGCAGCGGCTTGTCGGTCACCCCGGCAGAACGGTCACCGACCCGGTCCGTCTGCAGGGTCCGCTGGCCGACCTGTCAGCCACCTATGTGGGCCGCCAGGCACCCGCAGTCATCCGCGACTGGCTGACGCTACCCGAGCCTGAACGGAACTGGCATCACATCCCGCTGGCGGGTGGGCACTGGCCAATGCTGTCCACGCCCGATCAACTGACCTCAGCCCTCCTTTCAGTCGGCTGCAAGACAGCCGTCCGGGCACTGCAGACCTGAGACTACGGTACTTGGGTTACTTGCGATACAGCACCATACCGCCGTGATAAAGAATGCCGTTGATGAACTCGCCATCGGCGGTAAATCCCGTATCGTCCCAGTATTCGATATAGTTGCCGGTTACTCGATAGCGCCCCTGATAGGCGCTTTCACGTCTGCCGCGCGCCTCGTCATAGCGATTATTGGGCAACAACTCATGGCGAATGTAGCCGTCTTCAGTAACCCACATGCCGACGTATGGGTGGCTGGCCACATTGTCGTCGCCGCTGTTCAAGTCTGTTGGAGCTGCAGTCACATCGGCTTGGTTCATTGAATCTGTCATGGGCTGATCCTCTCGTTGTTGAAGCGCCTGGAGAAGATTAGTCAGTTGCGACCGATGACAATAGAGCCATTCCTCTTGCAGTCTTGCCTGTTCCTATTCATATCCTGATTCTGCTGCCCGCTGCAGAGGTACGCGCCATAAGAGCTTAAAGAAGCCTATAGGGCCGTCGATACAATCTTCGTACTTCAAAACTGATCGACAGCATTCAACCCAACCGCCTGTTTGAGGATCGCTTCATTGCCGGACGAGACCGAGATATTCAATAGCATTGCCAACCGGATGATGGGCTTCCTCTATCGTTGTCGAATGGATGAAAACTACACCATGCTGAACATGTTCGGGCGTGTTGAAACACTGACCGGTCATACCATGGAAGACCTGATACAAAACAAGCGGGCTTCCTACATCGGGCTTATTCTGGAAGACGACGTACCCCTGGTGGATGACGCTGTTGAAAAAGCGCTGGAAGCGAATACTGGCTGGAATGTGGATTACCGCATCAAGCGCAAGGACGGCGCCATTGTCTGGGTAAATGAAAACGGCGGCGGCGTGAAAGACAGTGACGGCAACATCCTGTATCTGGAAGGCGTCGTCATCGACATCAATGAACGCAAAGAGAATGAGCTGCGCCGACGCGAACAGTCGGAAGTCGTGGAATCACACAGTGCCTTGATCGTCTCGGAGACGCAGAAAATTCTCAACATGCTGAAAACTCTGCGCCTGCTCAGTCTGAACGCCAGCATAGAGGCCGCTCGCGCGGGAGACGCCGGACGCGGCTTCGCGGTGGTCGCCGACGAGGTCAAAAACCTGGCCGAGCGCACCGGCCTCTCAGCCGATGAAATTACCCGTCTGACGACAGAACTGGACAAATTACTGCAATGACAGGTTCTCTTTCCGTATTCAAGAAAGCGACTTGGTAGGTCAGATCGCCCAAGCTCTCCTCGTAAATTCTCATGTTATCGTCGGAACTCACGAGCCCCCTCGGAACTCGGACCCCATTCAAGTAGATATCGTCACCGTCGAGAACGATCGAATCTCCCGGCATCCCGATCAGGCTATGGCCGTACTCCAACAACCGAATAACGTTCTGCCCGCTGCGTATCGGGCACCACTGCGAAGGGGTCTGCGTCTGCAGGAAAATCCCATCGAAACACCCGGCTGGTGCCAGACATTGCATCACCACTGACTTCAAGCTCGTCATGTCCAAGCTGGTATATATCTCTGGTCGAACATGAATTGAATCGCATGACCCGCGCCGTCAGTGCATTGCCGTCCAGTACAATGCCGGGCTGCCATTGCAGGATACTGGTGCCAAAATGTTCATTGTTCTCATCGACTGTCTGAATATACAGATCACCCTGTACCTGCATATATCGCATGATGCCGCTGGCCGACCGTCCTGACTCTGCGTTATCGAGTTCTTCCGTAAAGACCAGGTCCCACTTCCCATTGAAGGGCCCGGGCTCGGTGGATACATCGTCTCTCTCAATGGTGAAGCCGATGGTGCCATCGCCATCGTCATAGAAAAATCCGTAGGCAGAAACCAGTGTCAGCTCTTCTACAAGCAGCCGCGCTGCCACATCTCCAACCGCCTGAAACTCATGGAACTTGATGGTGTTCTCGCCGGAGAATTGCGGATTCTCGAACGCATCGGTGGTGTGAAAAATATCCATGTCGCCGGTTCTCGTGCCCGCCGTGCCGGGGTCAATACCGCGAAAACGCACCGTGTAGCGCCCGGGCTCGAGTTCCAGCAAAAACCTGTCGTTGTGCTGAAACTCACCAAAATATACCTGACCGAGCTCAATGCCGGTACGCTCAGCCGGATCGGATACAGGGGTGAGGTGCACCACCGAGCTGTCCGCTGGGGGGACAATTGCGGTCACTCTTTCATTGAAAAAACTCGCGTCCACCAGGTCCGTGAAGGAGGGCCCGTTCTTGCCGCCTTGATGGCCATCTGTAGTGTTGCTGCGCCCTGGTTCAAGGCTGCTGCACCCAGCCACAGCGATACAAGCTGCAGCAATCAGGCAGGAGACACTCACTTCGCTCATTTGCTGCATCCCTTTAATCTGGTCCTTTTGTGCAACGTCCCATGGGTGCCAGAAGTTGCCTGGCAAGATTAGGGGGACTTTGCTACGGAATCAATGCGCTCAGCCATGTCGAGTTTGAAGACTCGGAAGAGCAACTGGTCTGGTTCTTCCAGATCGCTGAAATCACCGAGGCCGCTATTCATTCTGAATGAGGGTGGCAGTCACCTCTACCCGGCGATCAGGGGCGAGGCACTCAATGCTGGCTCTGCGGTCAAGAGTCTCCGGGCAGGTCTGGCTGCCCGTTACCGGTGCCCCGTCCCCCGCCGCCAGCACCTCTATCGTGCTTCGCCCTGCCCCCTGGCCCCGCAACCAGGCTGCGACACCTTCTGCACGTTGGCGGGCCAGGCGCTGGTTGTGCTCTGGTCGGCCCAGGCGGTCGGTATGGCCGCTGACCTCGATGCGCAGTCTCGATTGTGGTGCAGCAGAGACTGCAGCCCACCAGCCCTGCAGCGCCGCCTGGGCGTCGGGGCCCAGCGTGGCGTCGTCAAACGCGAAGCGCACGACAGTGCCTTGTGTGCTCCAGATGGGCTCCGGCTTTCGGACAGACTCGACTGCCGGTTCCGGCTCAGGCTCAGCCACCGGCAGGGGTTCGGGTAATGGATCAGGCAAAGGCTCGAGCACCGGCGCCGGCTCTTCGGCCAGGGCCATATCACACTCCGGCACTGCATGGTCCGGACGCCAGTCGGCAGTGCGCCAGCAGCGCCCACGATGGTCGCGCAGCAGTTCGCCCTCGGCGCCGGTGCGATAACCGGGCCAGTCCGTATCCGATACCGAGGCCGAAGTGCAGGCCTGGAGCAGCAGAACGCTGCACAGTATGACAAGACTCCGCATGAGGTGTTCTCCTTTGCCTACCACAGTGCACTCAGACCCAGTGCGATGTCGTGGTCAGTGGCGTTGTCGCTGAACCCGCCGCGCCACTGGCCCTGCAGGGAGAGCCGGTCGGTCAGGTAGGCTTGTGCGCCCAGTGCGGTCACCAGCCGCAGGCCGTCATGGTCGGCCCCGTAGACCGTGAAGCGCTCGCCGCCGGCCCGAAAGCGCGCCGTCTGCTCGGTGCGGGTGTCACCAAAGGCCTGTACCAGTGCGCCCTCACCCTGCAGCCGCAGCCAGCGCCCGGACATCAGCACCGTGTGGCCAATATCTGCACCCAGGCGTGCTTCACCCCAGGTCTGGCGGCTGGCATCGACCCGCAGTGCTGCCGCCGGCGCGCCGGACTCGCTGAAGTCACTGCGGCTCAGCGTCTGGCCGGACAGTTGGGTATAGAGCCGCACATCAAGCAGGCCCAGGCGGGCATCCAGTCCGGTCTCCACGGCCAGCCGGGCACCCAGCGTATTGGTGGCAGAGGTGGCGGTGTCATCCAGCACCTGTCGGTCCTGCTCCACCCGGGTCAGGCCCAGGCTGAGATCTCCGCGCAGATAGGCGGCGCGGCTGCCCTGGTAGCGGGCATAGGCCCCCAGAAAGCCACCCATCAGATCACCGCTGCCGAGGCGGTCATCCATGCTGAGCTCGCCCTGATAGAGCCCGAGGGCAGAGCCAACCAGCAGGGCCGGGCTGTACTGGCGGTCGATCCCGGCGGTAACGGCCTGACCCTGATACCGGAACTCGGGGTTGCCGGTGTTGCCATCAGGGTCTTCTGCGTAGCTCTGGTGGTGCAGTTGCACCCAGGCCCCGGTGCCGGAGGTCTCGGGCTCGGAACCCGGGTTGTTGCCCCCGGCGGCACGGCCGCCCAGAGGGCTGGTGCGGCGGCGCAGCTCGTCGGAGAAACCACCCAGCAGATGGCCGCTGCCGGCCAGCCCGGCCAGCAGGCTGTCGCCGGAGAGGGCATCGAACGCCCCGGGGGCAGCGGTGTGGCTGAGCCCCACGACGGCATCGTGCAGGGCATCACTTTCATCCAAAGCGGCCACGGCCTCGGCGGCCGCACGCTGGTTGCGGGTGCCGGCCAGATCGACGAACTCGACATCGTTGCGGGCGAGCTGCAGGGTGACGGCATGGCTGCTGTACGCCAGCGCCGCATCGAGGAAGGCGAAGTTGGAGGTGACATCATCAAACTCACCGGTGATCCCGTTGTCTGCCGTGAGAATGGTGTAGTCACTGCTTGGCCCGTAGGGGCCGCTGGCGCCGACATGGAGCACCGAGCCAGCCAGAGTCGCTTCGCCAGTGACGTCGACCCGGTCACTGGCGCCGGTATCCGGGTCCACCGTCACCTGATACTCAGCACCCGGCTGGAAGGTCAGGTCGCCCTCCACGGTCAGGGTGCCGATGGAGTTGCCCTGGGCCAGCACACCACCGTTGGTGATGACCGTATCACCCACTGTGCCGGAGCCGGAGAGCACACCGCCGTCGACGGTAACCGCACCCAGAGTGCCCTCGACCACCAGCCGGCCGTCGTCCAGGGTCCAGTCGGTGTCGCTGGCGCCAGTCAGCGTCCAGGTGCTGGCACCACTGGCCTCGAAATGGTCAAAACCCCGGTACTGGGCCGTATCGCCGATCAGGTCGAGATCGAAGGTGCCATCAGCCGCACCATCCAGCACCAGGGTATTGCCGGTACCGTCCGCGACCACATTGCCGATTACTTCGAAGCCGTTGTGCAGCTCCAGGAGATTGTCATCGCCCTCAAACTGTATGGCGTTGTGGTTCACGGACTCAACCCTCCCGGAGATCCGCACTGTATTTCTGTCTTGCTGAGCATGGACGCCACGAAGATTGATGGATGTGACACTTCCAGAAACGTCCACAGTGCTGTCTCTGGAAAACTGGATGGCAGTACCGGTGCTGTCTACGCTGCCCGAGACGTCGATCGTGTTGTACTCGCCTCCAACCAGGACACCCGTATGGGCGGACTCTATGCTTCCCGAGATATGGATCGTGTTATGTACATTCTCGCCAACAAAGCCCCCAACGCGGAGGGCAATGGTAGTGCTCCCAGTCGTTTCTACGCGGCCCGAGACATCAACGGTGGTGTTGCCACCCGTAGCATTGATGCCATAAGAGCCCCAATCGGAGGTTTCAATGCTTCCAGAAACGTTGATCGTGTTGTTGCCACCACCGGTGGCATCAATGCCGTGGCTGAAAGTGCCGCTGGTTACGATGCGACCCAGCACGTCAATCGTGTAGCCCGCATCTGAAGTCTCGATAGCAGGCTGACTGCCGCCTGTGGTACTGAGAGTTTCATGTTCCTGGACCACCACATGCTGGGCCAAAGCGGGGTCGGCCGACAAACATGTCGCCATAGTCAGCAGTACAGGCCAAGCCGAGCATACGGTTGCTGTTTGATCGTTCCGATCCATCATTCAGGGCCCCTACCCCTTGCGAAGAGCTGGGGACACTAGCTGATCTCCGTTATTGCGACTTCCACTGAGCGCTACATAGGGGCAGGAAATCTTCTGCGGCGTTGGCGAACCGGTTCCGGGGGCTATTCAGGGCCGCAGTGCTGAAGGTGTTTGACCATAGCGCCGGCTAAAGGCTCGGTAGAACCATGAGAGGTTGTTGAACCCCGAGGCAAAAGCGAGCTCGCTGACGGAGCGGTCGGCCAGATCAGGGTCCGTCAGCAGGCGATGGGCCCGCAGCAAGCGCTGATCGAGCAGGTGGTCGGTAAAGGTGGTGCCGGCGTGGTCGAACAGGGCACGCACATAGCTTGTCGACACGCCATGCCGTTTGGCGACCCACTCCACCGTCAGGTCTCCGTGTCTGGCATGCGCGGCCATGTCGGCCTTGATGGCGCGCAGCCGTGCAGCGCGCAGGCCGCGGCCCCGGGCCAGAACCCGGGCATCGCGATCGCCACCCAGGGTCAGGGCGGCGAGATCGTGAAGGTGAGTGGCAGCTTCCATGGCTGAGGCGGGGGAAAGGCCCTCACCTTCGCGTATCAATGAACAGGCATAGTCGGTAAGCAACCTGAGGGGAGCGCCAGATGAGATCGGCTGACCCATGACCCGGCCGAGACTGGCCAGCGACGGCACCAGGCTCTCTCGGGTATAGGCGATACAGAGAAAGTGCGACGACCGGCCAAAGAACCGGATATTGCCGGGCTGACCTGCGCTCAGCAGGCAGCCTTCTCCGAGGCCGCAGGCAATATCACTGCCTTGACTGCGCTGTGATATCCAGCCGCCCCGGGCGGAAGGATTGACCAGCAGTGTCAGGTCGTCCGGGCCATCGGCCGCGAGCGCGGCGTTGCGCCTGGCCTCTATGGCAGAGCTTTCGATCAGGGCGACCGCAACGCCAGGCAGAACCTGAAATTGCCCTCTGGTCTGAACGGGCCGCCCCTCTCGAGGCTCTATGTCGACCTTGGCGACGGCACCATAGGTGTCCCGTGCGATGTCCAGCCGATCTCTCTCACTGTAATCAGCGGTGGAGAAACTGATATAAGCCATTGTTTTTCAATCTGCCCTGAACAAGGGTTTTCCGTACATCGGCAACCACCGCAGTCTGTTTCCTGCAGACTGCGAAGCGGTACCTCAAATCTCTTCGGATACTACCGGAAATTCGGCCAGGAGACAGGCCGTCTGCATCAGGTGTGTCTTCTGCGCTAAAGATCTCACATCCGCTGCCGTTACAGTGCTGACAAGGACCACTCTAAAGGCACCCATCATGCCAACTGTTCCCCAGGGATTGACCACGGGTATGGCGCTGCAACAGCAGCCGACCTACAGCAAATCATCGGCACCGCAATCGAGCAACCAGATGCCCGCGCTTCAGGATGCGCCCGGCGTTCAGGTGACCCTGCAAGGTGAGGCGAGAAGCACCTCAGCCTATGCACGGCCAGCGCCCCTGCCCAGTCAACCGGCCAGTTGGACGCCCGATGCCATCAGCGAACAGATGCAGTCCAACCTCAGTGGAAGACAACGCGCCGGGTCCAACCCGCTGCAACGCCTGACCGGCATGCTGTTTGACCGCATCGCCTCCGGCTCAGATTCCTTTGAACAGAGTCTGGCCCGGTTTGGTTCGCTCCCGAATGCCGACAGGGATCTGGAGCACTGGGTCGGCGGCATCGGCTCTGCCAGAGGCAGCACGACCTTGCAGACACTGGGTTTCTCGCTAACCACGCGCAGCGGCACCTCGGTTCGTATTGAACTGTCCCACAAGCTGGAACCCGGGTTTTTCAGTGCCAACAGCCTGGCCGCCAAAGTCAGCATCAACGGCAACCTGAGCGACGCCGAGCGCGAAGCTCTGGGTGAAATGTCCGAACTGATGGAACGCCTGGCCCAGGAGTTCATGAAAACAGGGAAGCTGACACTCGATGGGCTCGAGGGCTTCGATAGCGACCTGTTCGAGAAGCTGAAGCTGGATTTCAGAAGCGGCACCGACCACTATGCGCTGACACTGAACAACACGCCGGAAGAACGCACGCTCTCCATCAACTGGAACGGCAACAAGGTTGACCTCTCGCTCGACCTTACCGGCAACACCCTGACCGGCGCCGAAGCCAAGGCGCAGTCCCTTGCGCACTACCTTGAGCTGATTCGCGACAGTGTGAAGAAATCCGACGGCGACAAGGCGCTGGCAGACTTCATGGCTGATTCCTTTGCGACGCTGCACCAACTCAACGATACCGAGTCACGCAATGCGACCATTGCGCAGGAAAAATTGCCGGACAATACCCTGCTGACCGGTATGCAGGACTTCAGTGCGACGTTCACCAGCAAATACACGCAGCCCAACACGCATTCCGAAAAATTCATGGAGCGCGCGGGCTTCACTCTGGAGCTCGGTCAGACAAGCCGGGTCAGCGGCCGGCCGCCCATTGAACTCTCCATAGACCAGGAGCAACACTACAGCCTGTCTGCCAGCTATTATCGTCCGCTGTCGTTCCTGGAAGACGTTGATTTTGAAACCCAGACCTATCAGTACATTGAAATCAACGAACAAAGCACTCGCCGTACTCAGCAACGCTATGAGATGGGGCGCTGGGTGAGTGCCATCCACACAGAGGAAAACCAGTATCATCATCAGATGACGGAGTATCGACTGAATGACATCAGCCGCACCGTGGTCAAGGAAGATGCTCGGGCCAGGCTGCTTGATCTTACGGAACAGACGCAACAGGAACTCTACCGCAACCAACAACTGGCCCTGCTGGACAGCCTGTTGCTCACCGCCCCTACCCGCCGCAACCTGGTATAACCCCCGGCGCATGAGATGCCCCAAAAAGAAAGGCCAGCCGTTTGTAAGGCTGGCCTTTGCAAGGCAGGAGATTGCGCAGCAATCAAAGAGCCCGGTATTACCTCATTGCAATGACTTCAAGCTCACGAAGCTCGTATGAATTGTTGCTGCTGGTGATACGAACGAATTTTGTGGCACGAGCTTCCGCCAAGGTGCATGACATCGAAGTGCTACTTGTACTCATTGAGCTACATGCAACACCGCCAATAACAATCGACACATTGGATTTGGCATACGTTATGCCGTCTTCCGACAGTTCAATCAGAATAGCCGGATTGGTACCTGTCGGAGCTGACGATTCGGTGCGAGTCAGCTTGAGGCTGACAATATCCTCTACTTCAGCAAACTCCACGATAATCGGTTCGCCCGGATTGCTGGCCCACCACGTGGTGTCGTCTTCATCAATCAGTTTCATGGCGTCATCCGGATTATACGCTGAAGTGGCAACAGCACCGTTGGCACTGGCGGCAACATTCGTCTCCACCTGATCTGCCAAACCCTTTGATCCGCTATTTCCTGAACTGCTTTCAACATTACAGCCCGACAGCAGCAACACAAATGACAGCCCTAACAAGATGTGCATTTTCATAGCTGAACTTCCTTGATATATCATTGAGGTATCAATTTTTTGGGTCGTGGTTGGCGCCGCCACAGTGCGTGCATGCCGCAAGTACCAGCCCTCTGGCCACGGCGTAATATTACTTCTGCTTTGTGTCGAAACGGTTCTGTTTTCTGCAGGTAAAACGTGACGCGCGTCACGCTTTTTATATAAAGATCGGAGGGAGTGTTGACGGCCTGTACAAAGGGCTACATCGGCAGTTCACATTTGTAGCGTTTGCACATAGCTGCCTATGCCGTTCAGCAGCATCTGTACCGAGATGGTGACCAGTATCATGCCCATCAGGCGTTCCACGGCCTTCAGGCCGCGCTGACCGAGCAGGCGGAACCAGAGGTTGCAGGACATCAGAATGGCCGCGCTGGCAACCCAGGCCAGGCCGACGGCAATCAGCCAGTCGGCGGTGCGGTCGGGACCGGTGTCAGCCAGCAGCACCAGGGTGGCGAGCAGAGAGGGGCCGGCGATCAGGGGCACCGCCAGCGGCACAATCAGCGGTTCGCTGTCATCATCGTCACCCATGACCCCGCCGCGCGACGGAAAGATCATGCGGATGGCGACGATCATCAGCACCAGCCCGCCACCAATGGCAACCGCTTCCTGCGACAGGCTCAGCACCCCCAGCATGGTTGAACCGGCAAACAGAAACAGCAGCATGATGCCGAGCGCGATCACCAGTTCGCGGGCCAGTATCCAATAGCGTCGGCGCGGGCTGACTTTTGACAGAATGGACAGAAAGATGGGGATGTTCCCCAGCGGGTCCATGATCAGGAACAGGGTGATGGCAGCGGCTAGAGTTTCCATGGCAGCATTGTAGCGATTCTGTAAGCCGGGCGCGCGCCTGTAATTTCATTACGAATGTCACTATCAATATTAACGGTGTAAACGTAGTATCCGAAACACTCAAAACTGTCACTGACTCCTGACAAGGGATTACGCTCATGCGACTACCTGAACAGCCTCGGCGCCTGCACGCTGCAGCGCCAATCCTCGGCACCCTGCTGGTGCTACTCTCTTTGCTGGGCCTGACCATGCCTGCCCAGGCGCAGTCAACCACCAACGACACCGATCTCAAGCCGGTGCGGCTGCATACGGTCCAGCCTGCGGATGTCGGCGCAGAGCGTCGGTTCTACGGCCGCATTGCGGCGCGGGAGACCGTGGATCTGGCTTTTCAGGTTGGCGGCCAGATAGTCGAATTCCCCACCGTTGAGGGCTCCTTTGTCAGCACCGGCGACCTGCTGGCCCGGCTGAACCTGGCACCGCTGGAGCGCAATGTGCGCCAGGCCGAGCTGTCGCTGGAGCAGGCCGAACGCAGCGTCGTACGCAACCAGCAACTGATCGAACGCAACGCCATCACCCAGGCGCAGCTGGAAGATTCTCAGACCGCACGCGATCAGGCCGAGGTACAGCTGGAAGAAGCCCGGGCAGCGCTGGATGACGCCACTCTGGAGGCCCCGTTCGAAGGTCTGGTAGCCGAGCGCATGGTGGCCAACCGGACGACTGTCTCCGCCGGTCAGCCGGTGCTGCGCCTGCATGACATGTCGGAAATTCGGGTCCGCATCGATGTGCCGGAACGTCTGCTGGCGGAAATCGGCGACCCGGCCAACCTTCTGTTCAATCTGCAACTGACCCAGGGTGGCCCGCTGTATGGCCTGGAGCTGCGCGAGTTCATTGCCGAGGCGGGCCGCATCGGACAGTCCTATGTGGTGACTCTGGCCCTGACCGAGCCGGTGCAGCGCAACCTGCTGCCTGGCGCTTCCGCCACTGTGGTGGCGCGCCTGCCGGCACCGCAGGCAAACGGCTTCGTGGTGCCGGCAACGGCAGTACACATTGCGTCTGACCGCAGCCCCCATGTCATGGTCTATACATCGACCGGCCCGGACACCGGCGAAGTGGTTCGACGCCCGGTCACCATCGACACCCCGGATGGCACTACCATTCGCGTCACCTCCGGCCTGAACCCGGGTGACGAGATAGTGGCCACCGGCGTCCACCTGCTCAGTGACGGCCAGGCCGTACGTCGTTTCACCGGTTTCCGGGGGCTGAACTGAAATGTTCAAGGTAACGCAATGGGCTATCGACAAGCCCCTCTATGTCTGGCTGCTGGTGGTGTCCAGCCTGATCGGCGGTCTGATCGGCTTCAACTCCGTCGGCCGTCTGGAAGATCCGTCCTTCACCATCAAGCAGGCCATCATCACCACCGCCTACCCCGGTGCCACGGCGGCCGAGGTGGCCACCGAAGTCAGTGAGCCACTGGAGTCGGCCATTCAGCGCATCGGCGAGGTAGACTGGATCAGCTCACGCAATCAGCCCGGCCTGTCCATCATCTCGGTGGAACTCGATATGGCCGTGCGCCCGGCCGACGTGCCCCAGTTGTGGACCGAGCTGCGCAACAATGTGGCCGATGCGGCCAAGAACCTGCCACCGGGGGTGCAGGAGCCCTTCGTGAATGACTCCTTCGGCGATGTCTACGGCCTCTACTACGCGGTACGCGCCCAGGGGTTCAGCGATGCCGAACAGCATGACATCGCCAACTATCTGCGCCGCGAGCTCCTCACGGTAAACGGCGTTGCCGATGTCGAGGTCATGGGACTGCCGGAAGAGGCAATCTACGTCTACCCGTCGCCGCAGCAGACTTCCAATCTGGCCGTTCCGCCCAATGCCATTCTGGGCGCCATTGCCAACAGCGACACGCTGTCGGACTCCGGCCAGGCGATCAATCAGGGCATGCGCACCCAGCTTGAATCTCCGTCCCAGGAGGACTCCGTGCGCGCGGTGGAAGGACTGACCATCGGTTTCAATGGTCAGTTGCTCAACCTGCTGGATTTCGCCTCCGTCGAGCGGACACGCAATGACCAGCCACAGCAGATTATCCGGCTGAATGGCACCGATGCCTTCACCATTGGCATTGCCGGGCTGTCGGATCGCAATATCGTGGATGTCGGCCGCGCTGTGGAGCGCCATCTGGAGGCCATCGACCACCTGTTGCCGGTCGGGGTTACGCTGGAGCCCATCTACGAGCAGCATCATGTGGTCAATGAGACCAATGTGTCTTTCCTGCAGTCGCTGGCGCTGTCGGTGACCATAGTGATCGCCGTGCTGGCCCTGTTCATGGGCTGGCGGGCCGCGACTGTGGTCGGTGTGTCGCTGGGCCTGAACGTGATCGCCACCTTCTTTTTCATGTGGATCTGGGAAATCGAGATCGAGCGCATTTCCCTGGGTGCCCTGATCATCGCCATGGGCATGCTGGTCGACAACGCCATCGTGATTGCCGAATCCATGCAGGTGGACATGCGGCGCGGCCTGTCTGCCCGGGATGCCGCCCGGCGCGCCGGGCGCCGCCTGCAGCTACCGCTGCTGGGCGCAACGGTCATCGGCATCATGGCGTTCTCCGGCATCGGGCTGAGTCAGGACTCCACCGGCGAGTTCATGTTCTCGCTGTTTGCCGTTATTGCGATTTCCCTGGTTCTGTCCTGGATCTTCGCCGTCACCGTGGCTCCGCTGCTGGCGTCGAAACTGTTCAAGCGCGGCGCCATCGACGGCTCCGATGACCCCTATGACCGCTGGATTTTCCGGGTCTACGGCAAGTTCCTCGGCGGTGCCCTGAAGCTGCGCTGGCTGGTCATTGTGACTCTGGTCGGCGTCACCGCAGCCTGCTACTTCGCCTTCTCGCTGGTCAGTCAGCAGTTCTTCCCGAACTCCAACACGCCGATCTTCTATGCCAATGTGAAGTTCCAGCAGGGCACGGCCATTACCGAAACCTCCGATCAGGTGCGGGTACTGGAAGAGTGGCTGCTGGAACAGGATGAAGTGGCCCGCGTGACCACCACGGTCGGTCAGGGCGCGTCACGCTTCCTGCTGACCTATCAGCCGGAGCAGCAGGACCCGTCCTATGCCCAGTTGATCGTCGAAACCGAGTCCCTGAATGCCATCCCCCGGCTGATGCAGGCGCTGAATGATGTCGCCGCCGAAGCACTGCCGCAGGCACGCATGCGTACCCAGCGTATCGTCTTCGGCCCGCCGGCCGGTGCCGATGTGGAGGCGCGCATCAGCGGCAAGAATGCCGATGTGCTGCGCCAGATCGGTGACGAGATTGGCGCCGTGATGGCCAGCCGTCCCGACATCCTGCAGGCCGTGCGCACCGACTGGCACGAACGGGAACTGACCGTGGTGCCCAACTATGCTCAGGAACGGGCGCAGGCTGCAGGCATTTCCCGGGAAGATACCGCTCAGGCACTGAAAATGGCCACCGACGGCATTCGTGCCGGCGAGGTGCGCGAGGGTGATCGACTGATTCCCATCATCGTGCGGGCGCCCGAAGACTCCCGGGCCCAGCCCGGCCACCTGATGGATCAGCGGGTTTATTCCGAAGCCGCCAATGATTATCTGGCGCTGTCACAGGTGCTCGACGGCTTTACGCTGAACCCGCGTGATTCCCTGATTCATCACCGTGACCGCCAGCCCACACTGTCGGTGCAGGCCAATGCAGTCAGCGGCGTTACGGCGGCAGATGCATTCAGTCAGGTACGGCGCCAGATCGAAGCCGTCGAACTGCCTCCGGGTTACAGCATGGATTGGGGCGGCGAGTACGAAGCCCAGCAAATGGCCAACGAAGCCTTGGCTGTACGCCTGCCGATCAGCATTGTGGCCATGGTACTGATCTCGATTCTGCTGTTCGGCAGCCTGCGCCAGCCGCTCGTCATCTGGCTGCTGGTGCCCATGGCCGTCAATGGTGCTGCGCTGGGGTTACTGGGCACCGGACTACCGTTCACCTTCACCGCCCTGCTTGGCTTGCTCAGTCTGTCGGGCATGCTGATCAAGAACGGCATCGTGCTGGTGGAAGAGATCGACCTGAAACGGGCGGCCGGAGATACCATAACGCCGGCCATCATCCATGCTTCCATCAGTCGTGTGCGACCTGTGCTGCTGGCCGCCACCACCACGGCGCTGGGCATGATACCGCTACTGTGGGATCCGTTCTTTGCCTCCATGTCCGTTACCATCATGGCGGGGCTGATGTTTGCCTCCATCCTGACTCTGGTGGCAGCGCCGGTGTTCTACTACACCCTGTTCCCGGGTGAACGCAGACGCGAGCGTGAAGCCGCAGCCATGGAAGCCTGAGGCAATCCATGCCCCCCCCGGATGCCCCGCATCCGGGGGGTGCCCGAGGGCACCCAACTATATTTCGAACACCCCATCGATTTCTGAGTGCGTTCTGGTCTAAGCTAGGGTCATTCTAATAATAATGTTGTACTGAAGTTGCCATATCAACAAACTGATCACACAGACATCGACCCGGGTCTGCTGGCCGAGTTGTGCCATAGTCTTGACAGGCTTCACTTTGCTGCGCTGGTCTCCGATGCGTCCGGACAGTTGCGTCATTGCAACCCGGCAGCGCAGCAACTGCTGCAGACCACGCGCGCGCGGGACTGGTCCGGACTGTTGCCCGACGGCTGGCAACTGGAGCTGCCGGCCTGGCTGCAGGCGCAACAGCCTGTGGAACTGGAACGGGAATACGAAGGCGACTTTCTGCGCTGGGAAATCACGCCGGTCGATGATCAGCCCCTGGTCGTCATGCTGTGCTATCCACTGCTGGAGCGGGAAAACTATCGGCGCATCCTGGAATACTCTGTCGACGGCATCTACCAGACCAGTCGCGCCGGCGAAATCATCTACGCCAACCAGTCGCTGGCCCGCACGTTCGGCTACCAGACACCGAAGGAAATGCGCCAGCACATCCAGCAGGTGGCCCGGGACATCTACCGCCACCCGGAAGACCGCGCCCATTTTGTGGACCAACTGAAACTGACCGGTGAAGTGGTGGGCTTCGAGTGCGAAATGTTCGGCAAATCCGGCGAGTCCATCTGGGTACGCCAGAACGCCCGGGCTGTGCTGAATAACGCCGGACAGATAGAACACATTATCGGTACGGTGGCGGATGTGACCGCCCTGAGACAATCCGAACTGGCACGACAGCAGGCTGAAAGCGATTATGAGCGTCTGTTCAATACCGCACAGGCGGGTCTGTACCAGTCCACCGAGGGTGGGGTGTTACTGCGCATCAACGAGATGTTTGCCCGCCTGCTGGGATACACCAGTCCGACTGAAATGCGTACCCGCGTGCAGAGCATCGGTGATGATATCTACGCCGACCCTTCCATTCGACGTCGCCTGCTGACCCAACTGGCCCAGTACGGGCGCGTGGTCAATGAGCGCGTCCAGTTTCGCCGCGCTGACGGCCACCTGATCTGGGTGCTGATGAGCGCACAGTACATCAGCCGCAGCACTCCGGCCGATTCCATTATCGAAGGTTCCATCTTCGATATTACCGAGCAGGTGCAAGCCGAGAATGAAATCCGCTTTCTGGCTGAACATGATCCTCTGACCCTGTTGCCGAACCGCAGTCGCTTTCAGGCGCAACTGGAACAGCACAGTGCAGACGGGCCCGACACCGTCCCCTTCACTGTACTGTTTCTGGATCTGGACCACTTCAAGGATATCAATGACACTCTGGGCCATCTGGTCGGAGATGCCCTGTTGAAGGAGGTCGGTCGCCGGCTGCGCAAACCGCTGGACCTGCCGCACGAAACCTTCCGCCTGGGCGGCGATGAATTTGCCATTCTGATCAATCACACCCTGTCGGCTGACGATCTGGATCAGCTCTGTCAGCGCATTATCCAACGGGCAGGACGTGAATACCTGCACGAGGACAATCGGCTCAAGGTCACCGCCAGCCTGGGCGTGGTGCACAGCTCCCAGATGGAACAGCACTCCGAAGAAAGCCTGCCCGAGGCCATCATGCGGGCCGCCGACCTGGCGCTGTACAGTTGCAAGCGCGGCGGCCGGGCCGGGTATCGCCTGTATGAAGAGTCCATGCACCTGCAACTGCAGCACGAAAAGGATCTGGAAAACCGCCTTGAGCAGGCGCTGGCCGATGACAGCCTGGCACTCCACTTTCAGCCCATCTACAGCGCGCATACCGGCCGCATCATAGCGGTGGAAGCACTGCTGCGCTGGCCCACGCCGGAAGGCATGATCAGTCCGGCGGTCTTTATTCCGCTGGCCGAGCGCTGCGGCCTGATCGCGGATATCGACGCCTGGGTCATTCAGCAGGCTACGGCACTGTGCCCGCTGCTGACCCGGCACCGGCGTGACATTCGAGTCAGCTTCAACCTGTCGGCCCATCATTTCAACAACGACAGTCTGGACCTGCTGTTCGGCCCGGTCGCCCGGGCACTCGAAGAGTGCAGCCACAACCTGTCCATTGAGCTCACCGAACGGGTGATGTTCGAACATACGGATCGCGTCATAGGCGCGCTGGAAGACCTGCGGATGCAGGGCATCAGTATTTCTCTGGATGACTTCGGCACCGGCTACTCATCGCTCAGCTATCTGACGCGCCTGCCCGTCGACAAGCTGAAGATAGACCAGAGCTTCATCCGCGAGATGGACAGCAACCCGACCGCTCTGGCCGTGGTGCAGGCCGCAGCCCAGATCGGGCGCACGCTGAACCTGATCACCAACGCTGAGGGCGTGGAGACGGCGGAGCAGTATGCCTTTGTCAGCAATCTGGGCATCGACGAAGTACAGGGGTTTCACCTGGGGCACCCGATGCCACTGGACGAGATACTGCAACTGCTGGAACAACCCGAAGTGCGCAAGAATGCCGGAGGAAAAGGCCCCGCAGAAGAGGAATAGACGCTCAGCCCCAGCGGCCCGTCAGCGCTATGGCCGCCAGTACCAGCACCAGCAGACTCAGCGCATAGACCAGATTGTGGCGCATCATCACAAAACCACTGATGCCATAACGCCCCTGCAGGGACAGATTGATACCCGACAACGGCCCCACACTGGTGCCTATCGCCCAGGCCCCCAGGGCGACAAAGGCAAACAGGGTCTGCTCCTGGGCAGACAACTGCAGCATCGACGCCAGCACCGAAATACCGATGATGGGGTGCAGTCCCAGCACGGCACTGACCACTATCGCCACCAGGCTCGCCATGGCCTCCAGCGTGCCGAAGCGGGCAAACAGGGTCCATTGGCTGCCGGTCAGGGCTTCCACATAGGTCGACAGCCCCAGGGTCAGCAGGCCGGCGGCCAGAAACAGGCTGATTTCACCGCGCATCATGGGCAGCCGCTGACGCACATGTGATGTCAGTTGGCGGCGCGCCCGCCTTGGCCCCGACACCAGTTGGCTGGCCAGCGCAGTGGCCGGCATCAGAAAGGTAATGATGCTGACGATGCCCAGCCCGGGCGTAATGACCTGATAGAACAGCAACACCAGCACGGCCATGGCGACCGGCATCAGCAGGCTGCGCGGGGCCAGGGAAAAACCGGTCACAGTGGACAGATCAAACTGCCGCCGCAGGTCCACAATGGCGATCAGGCCGGCACAGGCGGCCAGTGGCAGGCCGACGATCAGAATGCGGCTGTACTGCATGTCGGGCGCCAGCGTCAGCACCACCCCCATCGACGCAAAGAACGGCGACCAGAGCGCCGCACTGGACAGACCCCGATTCAGCATCAGCAACTGGGGTACCCGAAGCTCGCCTTGGCGCGCCAGCCGGTCACCCACCATGAACACCGTCGACAGGTTCAGCACAATGCCCAGCACGTGCACCCCCAGCCAGGTGCGAAACAGGGCGCCGGCACCGGTGCGCTCGGCGGTCCGGTCAGCCACGGGGGTCGCCTGCCCGCCAATCAGCCCCACAAAGCTGACGCCGAGCAGCATGGCCACCACATAGACATTGCCGGTCAGACTGCCGGCCCAGTCAACCTCTGCACCATGGCGCCACGCCGCCAGCACCAGAAAGCCGACCCCCAGCACCAGCAAGACGCCGGACTGCTGGCGGGTCCGCCTGGGGATATCGAACCAGAGCAGTGCCGTGGCCAGCCAGAGCGTATAGCTGGCAAAGCGGGTCAGCTCCAGTGCGGGCAGAAAGCTCAGTATCTGCACCAGCAACCCGAGCAGAATCAGGCCGCCGGCGAGGTCACGGCGGCGGCTGATTGCGGGCTGGGTGGTTTCGGAAGAAGTAGTCGACACGGCCTCTGGTCAAGCAGCGGAAAGAAAGTCAGTCTGACCCATTCCGCTGCGCTCAGGCAAGCCTGTGTCGACAGGATATCAATCCTCAGGCACCTCGATCCAGCCGGACCAGTACAGGAACGGCCAGCCGCGCAGAGCCGCACCGTCGACCATCAGATCCACCGGCGGGCCATGGTGAACCAGGAAGTAGTGCGTGGCGTCTTCCAGGTCCAGGTTGTTGTCCATCGCATAATGGGAGAGCACTATGTCGTCCTCGTCATTGCGAGCGAGTTGGACCTCTGTCGGCTGACCATCGGTGGTGTACTCGCCATCATCCTGCAGCACACGCCGGCTGTTCGCCAGGGGGTAGTAGCTGTCGTTGTCTTCGTCCTTTTTGAAGAACTGGATCAGCATGCTCTCCGAACGAGCCTCAGTCTCATTCTCATCCGTACTCAGATCAAAGGAGACTTCATCCGCTGTAATCTTCAGGTCATCCACCTCCACCGGGCCCAGGCCGGGGATGCCGTCCGTCTTGTCGTCCTCGTCATACTCGTTGTCGTAGACAAAGGACTCATGGCCACTGGCCCAGCCCTCCGGGATGGTCAACTCGAACTCGCGCGACGTGGTGCGCCCGTCACTGTTGGTCACGAACACCCGGTGCCCTTCGAGTTCACGCCGGTTCTTCTGATCCCCCGTGCTGTAGTAGTTCAGCGACCTGAAATAGCCGTTGAACAGACCATTCACCCGATCATCTGCGTCGGTGGAGGACCGCTGATCATGCACGATATCGCGCCCCTGCCCGGCGAATTGCGCTTCGACCAGGGTGATATCGTCAGTACTTCCCGAGCTGCTGGCTGAGACATACACCTGCAGCGTGGAGGTGAAGGTGCTATCGGCCCCGGCCTGGATACTGTAGTCCACGTGGTTAGTCCGGTAGCGGGTGCTGATGTCTTCTATCGTTGGCGCGCTGGCCGATGAAGAACTGTTGCAGGCGGTCAGCGCCGGCGCTGTCAGGGCCAGCAGCAGCGGCGTAAGCACGGCTGCGAGGGCTCTTTTGACTGTGAAGTGGCCGGTATGACCTGCATGAAAGGGTACGAAACGATTGAGCCGAAGGCTCGGAGAGTGCGGGAACTTCATAACAATTACCTTTTGCTATTCAACTGTCCTTGTGCCCTGAAAAATCGAGACACTGTTCAAAAACCTAGCACCATTTCGCAAAGGAATCGTCAATGAACCGTTGCGAGTGCTCGGTTTTGTGCACCAGTTCTCATTATGGGGGCCGTCAAAAAGCAAGGTTGCCAGATTGTTGTTGCTTCACCCCGGCCCCGCTTTCACCTAAACTGATCACCTTCCAATAACGCCCGGACCCGCACTGACTACAGGACCCTTCCATGCCCAAGTACCGTTCTCACACCACCACCCAGGGCCGCAACATGGCCGGCGCCAGGGCGCTCTGGCGCGCCACCGGCATGCAGGATGACGATTTTCAGAAACCCATTATTGCCGTGGTGAATTCGTTCACCCAGTTCGTGCCCGGGCATGTGCATCTTAAGGACATGGGCCAATTGGTGGCACGCGAGATCGAGAAGGCCGGCGGGGTGGCCAAGGAGTTCAACACCATAGCGGTGGATGACGGCATCGCCATGGGCCATGACGGCATGCTGTACAGCCTGCCCAGCCGCGACATCATTGCCGATTCGGTGGAGTATATGGTCAATGCCCATTGTGCCGATGCCATGGTGTGCATCTCCAACTGCGACAAGATCACCCCGGGCATGCTGATGGCCGCCATGCGCCTCAATGTGCCGGCCATCTTCGTATCCGGCGGGCCCATGGAAGCGGGCAAGACCAAGCTGATCGATCACGGGCTGGATCTGGTCGATGCCATGGTGATGGCGGCCGACGACAGCGTGGATGACGACACCCTGGCCGAAGTCGAGCGCTCCGCCTGCCCCACCTGCGGTTCCTGCTCGGGCATGTTCACCGCCAACTCCATGAACTGCCTGACCGAGGCCATCGGTCTCAGCCTGCCGGGCAACGGCACCGTGGTGGCCACGCATGCCGACCGCCGCCGTCTGTTCGAGGAAGCCGGGCAGCGCATTGTTGACATCACGCGCCGCTACTACGAGCAGGACGACGCCAGCGTACTGCCGCGCAGCATCGGCTCCTTCAAGGCCTTCGAGAACGCCATGATGCTGGATATCGCCATGGGCGGGTCCACCAATACCATTCTGCATCTGCTGGCGGCGGCGCAGGAAGCCGAAGCCAGTTTCGATCTGAAGGACATTGATCGTCTGTCCCGCGCGGTGCCGCAGCTGTGCAAGGTGGCGCCCAATACGCAGAAATACCATATCGAGGATGTGCATCGGGCCGGCGGCATCATGGGTATTCTGGGCGAGCTGGACCGGGCCGGGCTGCTGCATACCGATGTCCCCACGGTACACAGCCCAACCCTGAAAGACGCCCTGGCGCGCCATGACATCATGCAATCCGATGACCCTGCGGTGAAGGAGTTCTTCCGTGCCGGGCCGGGTGGTGTGCCCACGCAGACCGCCTTCAGTCAGGCGGCGCGCTGGCCGACCCTGGACGGCGACCGCGCGCAGGGCTGCATTCGGGATCTGGAGCATGCCTACTCACGCGAGGGCGGCCTGGCGGTGCTGTACGGCAACATTGCCGAAGACGGCTGTGTGGTCAAGACCGCTGGGGTGGACGAGTCAATTCTGGTGTTCGAAGGCCGGGCACGCATCTTCGAAAGCCAGGACGCCGCCGTGGAAGGCATACTGGAAGGCAGGGTACAGGAAGGCGATGTGGTGGTGATCCGCTACGAGGGCCCCAGAGGAGGCCCCGGCATGCAGGAGATGCTCTACCCGACCAGCTATCTGAAATCCAGGGGGCTGGGCAAGGCCTGTGCCCTGCTGACCGATGGCCGCTTCTCCGGCGGCACTTCCGGCCTGTCCATTGGCCATGTGTCTCCGGAAGCCGCCGCCGGTGGCGCCATCGGGCTGGTCGAGGAAGGCGACCCCATCCTGATCGATATTCCCAACCGCGCCATCAATCTGCAGCTCAGCGAGACCCAGTTGGCCGAACGCAGGGCCGCCATGGAAGCCCGGGGGGCTGCAGCCTGGAAACCGGCGGCACCGCGCAAGCGTCAGGTCTCTGCGGCGCTGAAGGCCTATGCCATGCTGGCCACCAGTGCCGACCGAGGTGCCGTGCGGGATCTGGACCGGCTCGACTGAACCCGGGCGCCGCTTCAGCCCATCGAGCCGGTGCGCCAATGGCCGCGTGACTGTAACCAGACCAGCAGGGCCGTGAAGTCCTTGGGCCGGGCATAGTAGTAGCCCTGCTGGCAGTCGCAGCCCAGAGACTGCAGTGCCTGCGCTTGCTCGCGCCGCTCGACGCCTTCGGCAACAACCGTCAGGTCCAGTTCATGGGCCATGTCGATGATGGCCCGCACCAGGGCCAGTTCACGCGGGCTGTTCTGCATGTCGCGGATAAAGCTGCGATCAATCTTCAGAGCCGAAACCGGCAGCCATTTCAGGTAGCTCAGGCTGGAAAAACCGGTGCCGAAATCATCAATGGAGATACCGAAGCCGGCACTTTGCAGCTCACGCAGCGTGGTCGCCGCCTGCTCCGGGTCTTCCACCAGGGTGTGTTCGGTCAGTTCCAGGTTCAGTGCCTGCGGTGGCAGCTCGTAGTGCGCCACCACCTCCATCAGTTGCTGCCGGAATTGCGGCCGCAGAAACTGCAACGGTGACAGATTGACAGCCACCTGCAATGGCCACTGCTGGCGCAGGACCCGGGCATCCCGGCAGACCTGATCCAGCACCCAGTTGCTCAGCGGGATGATCTGTCCGGTCTCCTCTGCCAGCGGAATGAATTCGCTGGGCGAAATCATGCCCTGTTCCGGGTGCTGCCAGCGCAGCAGGGCCTCGACAGCAATCACTGCGTCAGTGTGGCTGATGATGGGCTGGTAGTGCAGACGAAACTCACCGTCGATCAGCGCTTGCTGCAGATCATGCCGCAGTTGCACCTTCCGATGCTGACGCGACTGGTCCCCTTCCAGATACCACTCGAAATGGTTGCGGCCGCCGCGTTTGGCCTTGTACATGGCCAGATCGGCCTGCTGCAACAGCAGCAACGGATCGTCCGGTGGCGTCTGTCCGGGATACAGGCGGGTGGCACCGACACTGGCGGTCAGGGAGACCTGCAGGTCGGCCAGTACGAATGGCCGTGCCAGTATCTCCAGCGCCTGCACAATCAAATGGTCGGTGCCTGCAGTGCCCGCACCCGCATACTCCGGCACCAGCGCCACGAATTCATCACCGCCCAGGCGGGATACAAAAGTATCGCTGGGGAACACCTGTTGCAAACGCTGGCCGACCTGGCGCAGTACCTGGTCACCCATGGTATGGCCCAGGCTGTCGTTGACCGGTTTGAAGCCATCCAGATCGATAAACAGTACGGCCAGACCTTCGGCGCGCTCGGTTGCCTGCTGCACCCACTGAATCAGGCGCTGCTGCAGATAGCCCCGGTTGGGCAGTTCCGTCAGCACATCATAGCGCGAGGCATAGACCAGAGCGGATTTGCTGCGTTCCTGCTCCACCGCAAGCCCGATCAGCGGCGATACATCGTCGATGTCGCCCTGTTCCTCCCCTGTCAGAACACCTGGCTGAATACGGAACAGGGCCAGCACCCCCAGCACTTCTCGGCCGGTTGTCAGCACCGGAAATACCAACGCCGCCCTGTAACCGGCCCGCAACGCCCGGCGGTTGAATTCCGGCCAGCGCGATTCGTCTTCCAGATCCGGAACCAGCAGTGGCTGTGCAGTATGCAGAGCTTGGCGCAGTGGGGTGTGGTACAGATCCGGGTCAGGCAGCAACACTTCGGGGTCGACGCCATCCAGCGTCGCGACAGCCATCTCGAAAGGGTCGCTGTTGACCAGGGAAGGCTTCATCACCACCAGGCACTGGCTGGCCTCAAGCTGCCGCACCAGATGGTCCGCTGCCGCACGGCCGATGTCTGCAAGCGGTTGCTCGCGCGCCACCATATCCTCGATGCGCCTCAGTTGCCGCTGCCGCATGATGGAGCGTGACAGGGCTCGGGAACGACTGGCGTTGGTCGCTGCCAGTTCCAGCGTCAGCGCGATCACGGTGCTCAGCAGCAGGCTAACCAGGGTAGCCAGCAGAATCAGGTTGGGCAGGCGCGCAGCTTCCATGGAGTCACCATGATGCACCGTTATGCTGAATACCTGCTGGTCGAACAGGGCAGCCTCGCGGTAGTACAGCAGCTCACCTGCCCGGCTCTCTTCCGACGCCGACAACTGAGCAGGGCGGTGCTGATAGATTTCTTCAGTACCCTGCTGAACAGTCAGTACGTAGGGGTAGGCTTCCAGATGCAGATGGTTGGTCATCAGGGTGTCGAAATCGACCATGCCCAGCAGCATGCCGATCGGGCCCCGACTGTCGTGCATTGGCACCGCCATCAGCAACAGGCCGGGTTTTTGTTCCTTGGCCGGCACAAAGGCCAGATTGCAGCGCCATTGCTGGCCGGTCCGACAATGACCCAGCGCTGGCTGCTGCAGCCACTCGGCCCATTGCGCATCATCACCGTGCCGGTAGACCAGCATTTCGGACCTGGATTGCGCCGGCAGCCAGAACCCCAGGCCGGCAAAGCTGCGCAGGTCAGTGAGAAACTGATCAGCATCTGCCTGCACCGAGGCGGGCGCGGTCTCGCCCCAGGGTTCATCCAGCAGGCCGCGGCCGGACCAGGACGCCACCATGCGGCTCATGGACACATAATGACTCCGCAGCAACTGGTTGATGGCGGTTTCCATATTGTGGCCGACCGTGGCCGCACCGGCGGTCAGATCACGCTGATGCTGGGCGCTGAGGGCATACCAGATCATGCAGCCCAGCATGAAACCGCCCAGACCGACCCACCAGGTCGCGCGGCGCAGACCTTTCGTCTCCACCCCGTCTTCCTGCCCGGCAGAGGCTATCAGCGCACTGCCGCCAAACACGATAAACAGGCTGATCAGGCTGGCACCAGACGCATTGGACGCCCACCAGTGGGCTACGGGAGAGAAGACATGGACCAGCATCAGGGCAATGCCGGTCAGCAGCCAGGCAATGCCGACACCGAGCCAGAGGCGGCGACGCTGCGGCGATACCAGGAAGGTCAGCCCGAAGGTCAGAAAGAGTACCGCGGCCAGCCAATACTGGCGCAGCGACCCGGTACGCACCGGCTCCAACGCTGCCAGTGCGGGCCAGATGCCCAGCAGCCAGTCGGCAGCGGCCCAACTGAGCAGGCTCAGCGCACCGATCAGAATCAGGGCCAGCCCACTCGAAAGCCGCAGCCAGGGTCGGTGCAACCACACCCCCACCAGCGCCAGCCCAATGACCGTGGCGCCCAGGGCACCGGACAGCGGAATCAGTTGCAGCGCCCAGCCGACATCGGCCCACAGAGTCGACAGTACCAACAGCACCAGCCCCATGACCACTGAGGTCACTGCGACCCAGCGCAAGATGACCCGGGCCAGCAGGCGGCTTGGCAGACTGATGCTCATATTGATAAAGAATCCGTTCCCTGTATGAACCGTGCATGCAGTATAGCGGCCTCAGGCCGCTATCTCATAACACGGACTCACAACAGGGCGGAGGCCTCAGAACGAACGTCTGCGATAGCTGCGATAGCGGGGTTCCCAGAAGTTCCTTTCAATGGCGGCGCGAATGGTGTCGTCATCGCTCTGCAGCGCCACGCCATCGGCCTGCGCCTGTCTGGCCACGGCAAACGCAATGGCCATACTGACGGCCCGGATATCACCCAGCGCCGGCAGCAGGGGCCCCTTGCCGGTCTTCACCGTGGGCGCCTCGTTGGCCAGTGCGCGCGAGGCGGCCATCAGCATGCCGTCGGTCACCCGATTGGCCCGCACGGCGACCACCCCGAGCCCGATACCGGGGAAGATATAGGCGTTGTTGCACTGGGCGATGGCATGGGTCTGCCCGTTGACCGTCACCGGGGCGAACGGCGAACCGGTTGCGACCAGGGCCTGGCCTTCGGTCCAGTTCAGTACTTCTTCCGGCGTCGCCTCGACCCTGGAAGTCGGATTCGACAGCGGCATAACCACTGGCCGCGCGCAGCCTGCATAAAGGAGGCGTATCACATCTTCGGTGAACAGCCCGCGCTGCCCGGAAACCCCGATCAGCACAGTGGGCTGCACCCCCCGCACCACATCCACCAGGGTGTTGCCGGCCCAGCCACGGGTGATGGCCGGGTCCTGCGCGAGGCGGGCCTGGAAGTCATAGAGATCACCCATGTCTGCGGTCAGCAGCCCGGGGCGGTCGACCATGAACAGGCGCTGGCGGGCTTCCGCTTCGCTCAGCCCCTCTTCGGTCATGGCCACCACGATCTGCTCGGCGATGCCGCAACCGGCGGAGCCGGCACCCACAAAGGCCACCTTCTGGTCCTTCATGCCTTCGCCCTTGGCCTTGCAGGCGGCCAGCAGGGTGGCTACACAGACACCGGCGGTGCCCTGGATATCGTCGTTGAAACAGCACAGCTCATCGCGATAGCGCTCCAGCAACGGCATGGCGTTGGTCTGCGCAAAATCCTCGAACTGCAGCAGCACATTGGGCCAGCGGCGGCGCACAGCCTGAATGAACTGCTCCAGGAAAGCATCGTACTCGTCCTGACCAATGCGCTCATGGCGCCAGCCCATATAGCGCGGATCGTCCAGCAGGGCCTGATTGTTGGTACCCACATCCAGCATGATGGGCAACGTATTGGCCGGGCTGATACCGCCGCAGGCCGTATAGAGCGACAGCTTGCCGATGGGAATGCTCATGCCGCCGATACCCTGGTCACCCAGGCCCAGAATGCGCTCACCGTCAGTAACCACGATCACGCGCACATTGTCCTTGGTGGCACTGCGCAGGATATCGTCCATGTGCTCCCGGTCCGGGTAGGAGATGAACAGACCACGGTGATTGCGATAGATGTTGGAGAATTCTTCACAGGCCTGACCCACGGTCGGCGTGTAGATGATCGGCAGCATCTCTTCGAGGTGATCTTCCAGCAGCCGGAAGAACAGTGTCTCGTTGTCGTCCTGAATGGCGCGCAGCGTGATGTGCCGATCCAGATCATTCTGACACTGCTGGTACTGGTGATAGGCGCGTTCAGCCTGCTCTTCGATGGTTTCCACATTCTGCGGCAGCAGGCCTATCAGGTTGAAGGCCCGGCGCTCTTCGAGCGAAAACGCATTGCCCTTGTTCAGCAGCGGCATTTCCAGCAGCGAGGGGCCGGCATAGGGAATATAGAGGGGGCGCTTGCGGGCACGCGTACTGCTCTGCGTCTGGTCAGTCTGTTTCATGGGTAGTAGGTCGCCTCTTTATGGGTCGGGTTCGTGCACACAGCCCTGCGGCTGCCACCGAACCGTTTTATGATGCGGCAGTATGATAACCAAAATCCGCTCATCTTGCCTGTCAGCCACAATTTACCCTCGTTTCGGTCGCGTCTGCGCGCTGCCCCTGTTCCTGACAGGTCCACATCGCTAGAATCTGGATTCAGTCTGTACAGAGAAACCGTCATGCGCACCGACAAGATCAAGTTACCTGCCCCGGCACCCGGCCACGACCGTGCGCTGACCGTCCACCATTTCGGCACCGGCGAGCGCAAGGCCTACCTGCACGCCGGCCTGCACGCTGACGAATGGCCCGGGTTGCTGGTTCTGCAGCACCTGTTGCAGCGCCTGATCGAACTGGAAGCGCAAGGCCAGGTGAAGGAAAGCATCGTGCTGGTGCCCTACGCCAACCCGGTGGGCATGAACCAGCGCCTGTTCGGCTATGTGCCCGGGCGCTACGATGCCGTGACCGGCCAGAACTTCAACCGGGGCATGTCCATCGACAGCACGGCGCTGCTGGATCAGGTCAGAGATCGGCTCGGTGACGACGCCACCACCAACGACCGCATCATGCGCGAGACTCTGCATGAGATGGCACAGAACAGCGGCGGCGAGCACGAGATACAAGCCCTGCACCGGGCTCTGCTCAGTCAGTCTCTGGATGCTCATCTGATGCTTGATCTGCATTGCGACGACGAAGCCCTGCCGCATGTCTTCTATGGTGACCACCAGCGCGAGACGGGGCGTCAACTGGCGGACTGTCTTGGCTATCCGGTGCGGCTGGAAGAGGATGTACGCGGCATCGTCGCCTTTGACGGCACCCACACCCAACCCTGGGTCAAAGTGGCCGAGGCTACCGGGGCGCCCTTTGCCGAGCCCTGCTTTGCGGCCACGCTGGAACTGCGCGGCAGCACGGCTGTCAGTGATGAACTGGCCCGCCGCGATGCCGATGGCATTCTGGCTTTTCTGGAGCAGCAGGGCTATATCACGGGTGTACGGGCAGAACCGCAGCCGCAGGAGCACGACACTGTGGCCATCAATGTCGACCAGGTTCGGGTTGTGAAATCCGAAGCCAACGGCATCGTGACCTATCATCGTCAATTGGGCGAACACCTGCAGGCCGGTGATCACTTTGCCGACATCGTGCTGCTGGATCAGGACAAACCCGAACGCATAGCCATCACCGCACCGACCAGCGGCATGCTGTTTACCCGCACCGTCGACTATCTCGTCTATCCCGGCTCGACACTGGGCATGATCGCCAGTGACAAACGCCAGATCGAACCCGGCCGGCAACTGAGTTTCTGATTCTCGTGTCCAGAAACTGTAATGTATCTCGTCAACTGGCCGACTCCCTAACTACTAACCAAGTGAATCAGGGTGACTAAATCATGTTCAACAGTCTTTTGAGTCGGGCCCAACTGGCCCTGGCTGCAGTCTTCCTGTTGCTGTTGGGTATCAGCGCCGCAGGGATGCTGGCACTCAACAACATCAGCCGTGACTATGAGCAGTTGCTGCAACAGGAGATCGAGCAGGAGCGCCTGATAGTTTCCGTGGCAGTGGATTTCAATGCACAGATACAGGCCTGGAACTATCTGATGATCCGCGGCTTTGACTTTGAACAACACAATTTTTTCTGGGATCAATTTCAAACGCTCGAACAGGACATCACAGCCGCCCTGACATCGATGATCGAGGTCGCGACAGAAAGGGACCGTGCGCGCCTGGAGGAGTTTCTCAGCCAGTATGAAGAAATGGCGCGCGGCTATCACGAGGGCTATGAAATATACTCCGCCGGTCTGGACATGATGTCAGCCGACAACGCAGTGGAAGGTCTGAATGCGGCCCCCGCTGCAGAGCTGGAGCAATTGGCCGGGCACTTTGCCCAGGCCGCAGCCCAGCGCTCTGATGATCTCCAGCAGCGGGCCCAACTTGGCCTTCTGCTCACCCTTGGCGTCTTGCTGGCTTCCGTCGCACTGATCTTTCTCGGCTCTTCTTTCGTGATGCGGCGCTTGCTGATTCAGCCCATGACCCGGCTTATTCGGGAAGTGGAGATGCTGACCCAGGGCGTCTTCGATCACTCCATTCCCTATACTGATCGCCGCGACGAACTGGGCCAGCTTGCGCTGACCGCGCGGTCGCTGCAGGGCCATCTCAGCCAGTCTGCGCACAGCATGATCACAGCGGTGGATGGGCTCAAGGACCAGTCTGCCGTTCTGGCCGCCTCGTCGACCTCCATTCAGTCCGGTTCGGACGAGCAGTCGCAACAGGCCGATCAGGTGGCCACCGCCATGCATCAGATGGTGGCGTCGGTACAGCAAATTGCACAGAACAGCAACGAAGTCAGCGTGGCGACTGACAGCGCCCGCCAGGTAGCCAGCGAAGGTGGCACGGAAATGACTCAGGCCGCAGCAGGCATGGAACAACTGGAGCAGAAAGTGAACAGCCTGTCCCAGAAGCTGGAACAGCTGATCAAGGATACAGACCGGGTAGGCGACATGGCCCAGGTGATTGGCGACATTGCCGAACAAACCAATCTGCTCGCACTCAACGCTGCCATAGAGTCGGCCCGGGCCGGCGAACACGGGCGCGGCTTCGCCGTCGTCGCCGACGAGGTGCGCTCACTGGCCGGCCGCACCCAGCAGTCCACCCGGGAGATTTCCGAAGTCATCGAGTCCGTGCAGTCGGGCGCCAGTGCCGTAATTGCAGCCATGAAAGACAGCCTTGACGAGACAGCTGCTGCCGTCGGTCGAGTCAACGAGGGTCGTCATAGCCTGGACAAGATCATCGGTTCGGTGGACATCATCAATGACCTGGCCACGCAGGTGGCTGCCGGCGCCGAGGAGCAGGGCAAGGTTGCCGAAAGCATCAACCAGAATCTGACTGTGCTGGCCGAAGTCGCCAGCCGCACCAGGGACCAATCCAGTCAGATCAGCGGCTCCATTCAGGAACTGGGTGATATTGCGCAGGAAATTGATGCGTCAGTGTCAACGCTGACACGCGGCACGGCCTGACCTAACGCCCGATAAGAACGAGCCGCACACCCACAAAAAAGCCCGCAGCGGAGCGCTGCGGGCTTTCTTTTGCGGATCAGGTTGACTGTTCAGTCACCCATAACTTCTTCTGTTGCTGCACGGATACGACGGATGTTGTCTTCCATCTCATCCTGACCGATGAACACCACCGGGAAGAAGGTGTTGTCTTCGGTGGTTTCACGGAAGCGCTCACTCTCGGAGGCGTATTCGGCCGCAGCGATCAGAGCTTCGCGTGCCTCATCAGGAATACCTGCCGGCACAATGATGGTCCGGTAGTCTTCGATGGAGTAGTCATAGCCCAGTTCCATCAGCGTCGGCACATCCGGGTAGAACGGGCTGCGCTCGGCACTCAGGAAGGCGGCAACCACCATCTCGCCTGACGGCGTATACTGGGCATGCGTACCGCCGGAATAGGCGAAATCGACTTCTTTACCCAGCACCAGCGGAGCCATACCGCCACCACCACCAGTCGGCACGATAGACAGATCAAGGCCGGCTTCCTCGGCTACATTTTCGATGATGGCCTGGTCCAGCGCTGTCTGCTGGGCATAGGTCATCGGGTTGTCCTGACCATATTCGATGATGTCATCAAAGGTCTCGAAAGGCTGCTCAGCCGAGGTAACAATGGCATTCTGACCAATCGCTACCGCCGCCAGGTATTCAAAGTCATCAATCTCGTAATCGACATCCGTGATAATGGGCGTGAAGGTCAGCGCCGTGGTACCGCCGAACAGGAAGGTATAGCCTTCATCAGTATTGTTGGCCAGACGTGTAAAGGCTACGGCACTGCCGGCTCCCGGCTGGTTGACAACATTGACCGGCTGGCCCAGGTAATCTTCCATCACGTTGGCCAGTACCCGCCCCTGAATATCAGTGGAGCCACCCGGATTGAACCCGATGACCATGGTGACAGGGCGCTCGGGCCAGTCAGAAGCCTGTGCAGCGGTAACGCCGCCCACCGCGATGGCCAGCGTCGATAGTGCGGTCGTGATCAGTTTCTTTTTCATAGTAGATCTCTTCAAGAGTGTTGAGGTTTAAGCTGCCGGGTCTGCACCGGCAACTGGCTTGCCTTTCTTCATCGTGCGCCAGGCCAGCATAACCAGAGCAATGATGGTGCAGACAATGAAGAAGACGGCAATCGGACGGTTCATGAGCACCATGGGGTCACCCCGGGAAAGGATGATGCTCTGCCGCAAATTGAGTTCAAGCATGGGCGTGATGATAAAAGCCACGAGGAAGGTCACAAAGGAGTAGTCATAGCGTTTCATGACAAAACCGACCAGAGCAAAAGCGACCAGAACAATCAGGCCAAAGGGACCATAGCCCTGCAGCATGATGCCGGACAAACAGAAAAATATGACAATCGGGATCACGATGTGCGGTGGTACACGGGTGATCTGGGCAAATATGCGCAGGCCAAACCAGCCCAGTACCAGCATGATCAGACTGGCCACAATCATGCCGGCGAAGATGGAGTACAGCAGCTCCGGCTCATCGCGCAGCAGCAAAGGCCCTACGGTAATGCCGTGTATGGCAAAGGCACCGACCAGCAGCGCCGCCGAGACATTGCCGGGAATGCCCAGCCCGAACAGCGGAATCAGCGCCGCCGGGATTACTGCGTTATCGGCGGACTCCGACGCTGCAATACCCTCGGGCGCCCCCTTGCCGAACCGCTCCGGCGTTTTGGACGCCTTCTTGGCCATGCCATAGGACATGAACGAGCCCACCGATGGCCCCAGACCCGGCAGTGCCCCAACGACTGTACCGACAGCAGTACCCCGAAAAATACTGGGCACCGTGGTCAGAAACTCCTTCCAGCCCAGTTTGTCCTTGTCACTGTTGTCCAGCTTGACCGACATGCTGTCACGCTCGTAGCGCAGGCGCTCCGACTGCACAAACATCTCCGACAGCGCCAGGGTACCGATGGCCACCGCAATCAGCGGCATGCCGTCCATGAGTTCGGTATAGCCGAATGTCATCCGGGGCAGACCGGTCTGGGCGTCCAGGCCTATGGTACCGAGAAAGATGCCCAGACCGCCGGCTGCCAGCCCCTTGAACAGGGAGCCGCTGGACAGGCCGGCAATGAACACCAGCGCAAAGGCCAGAATGGCCGCCATCTCATAGGGGCCGAACATCAAGGCCACGCGGGCAAAGGGAATGGCGACAAAGATCAGAATGGTGGTGGCCAGAATATCGCCCAGAACCGAGGCAAACAGCCCCACCTTGAGCGCTGTTCTGGGTCGCCCCTGGCGCGCCAGCGGGTAACCGTCAAGGCAGGTAGCGGCAGAGGATGCTTCACCCGGCGCATTCAGCAGAATCGCCGAGACCGCGCTGCCCGCTGCCGTCCCCTTGGACAGGCCAATCAGGAAAGAGATGGCAATAAAGGGCGACATGTAAAACGTCAACGGAATAGCGATGGCAATGGCCACCGAACGATTCAGCCCCGGAATGACGCCAATGATATAGCCCAGCAACACACCGCCACCGATGCCGATCAGGGAACTGATTGAGAGCGCCTCGCCTATTGCGCCAGCTACAAAATCCATATTCATGCTCAGACCACTCCCACTCGCATCAGATAAACAGACAGCACATACAGCAATGCCACCGGCACTACCGAGCATCCCAGAATCATGTACCAGCGCCGCTCACCGAGCAGAATCAGCATGACCGCTATAATGGGGGCACCGATATGGGTGATCTTGAAATGGGTCAGCAGGTAGATGGCGAAAAAGACATAGAAAAAGGGCCAGATCATCCAGCCTGCAGCGGGCCAGTCGATATCGGCGGTAACCGGCAGCGCCCGTGCCTTGACCAGATCCTTCACTGCTCCGGCCACAATAATGGCGCCGCAGATCAGCATGATCCAGGACGCAATGCGCGGCACCAGATCAGGCGGCATCTGCGCCATGGGGTTTACGCCGGCATAATTGGGAATAATCCAGTTCAACGCGAGCAACGCGAAGGCACATACTGCCAGCCCGGTCCAGAAATTTTGTCGCACGAGTAATCCTTACCACTGAGTTGATATTATTATGGGGTCTAATCTACAAACAAATTGTCATACTGACAATCATAACCGGGACAAACTGACTGAGCTGTTGACCAATGCAAGGCTTCAGCTGTCAGTTCAGATTAACACCCGACTGTTTGCAACCCCCACATATGCACTCGCCGACCGCAGGCGAGTGCGCTATGGTCACCATCGAGACAACAGGACTCTTCAAGTCGAACCCGATTGAACCAAGGATCACCAATGACCACCTCCACCAGCCCGCAGTTTGATTTCAACATCCGCATTGACCGGCGTGGCACCGCCAGCAAAAAGTGGCAGCCCTCCGAGCAAGCAGACATTGTGCCAATGTGGGTTGCCGACATGGATATCCCGGCGCCCCCGGCTGTCCGAGCCGCCCTGGAACAGATGGCCACCAACGGTCTGCTGGGTTACGGTGCCGTTACCGACGACCTGGTACAGGCGTTCCTGAGCTGGTGCGAGCGTCACTATGGCTGGACGCCAGACCCGGACTGGCTGGTCTGGGTGCCGGGCGTGGTCCCCGCCATGCATGTGGCAACAGAGGCCTGGCTGGACAGGACGGAAGGTCTGGCAACCCAGACGCCGGTGTACCCGCCGATCTATCATATGGGTCGCGTGCGCCAGCGGCCGATGCAATGGCTCGATGACCACTCGGGCCTGATGTCCCCCGCCAGCCTGCCGGATCAGTTGGCCGGCGACCTCAAATCAGACACGCGCGCACTGATACTGTGCAACCCGCAGAACCCGAGCGGGCAGATCTACACCCGAGCAGAACTTGAGGCCATTGCTGCGGTTGCCGCCGAGCGTGATCTGCTGATCATCAGCGACGAGATCTGGGCCGACCTGATTCTGGATGCGGACTGCCGGCACATACCCTTTGCCAGCCTGGGGCCGGCAGCCGCCGAACGCTCGATCACCCTGCTGGCACCGAGCAAGACCTTCAATATTGCCGGCCTGTGCTGTGCCGTGGCCATTATTCCCGATGCGTCCCTGCGGGCGCGCTTTCAGCAACAGGCTCAAGGCCTGCTGCCGGACATGAACTATGCCGGCCTGCAGGCAGCGCGGGCAGCCTACAGCGAGGGCGGACCCTGGCTGGATGCCCTGCGCGACCACTTGCGCGGCAATCTGGAGCGGGTGGAAACCTGGCTGCGCGATTTTCCCACCGTGGGCTATCAGCGGCCCAGGGCCACCTATGTGGTCTGGCTGGATATGCGCCAGGCCCTCCCTGCAGACCCGGTGGACGCCTTCCTGCGCGCCGGGGTGGCGCTGTCGGACGGCGCCGACTTCGGTGCACCCGGCTTTGTGCGGCTGAATATCGGCTGCCCGCAGGCGCAGCTGGAAACGGCCCTGCAGCGCATGGGCCAGGCGCTGGGCGGCTGAAACCCGGCATTCCACAGCGGTTTCTGCTGCGCACAAAAAAGGCGGGCCCCTTGCGGAGCCCGCCCAACACCACGTCAGGAGGACATTCTGATCACCTCAGGCGGCGATCAGCAGACGCTCTGCTCAGTAAGCCGCATCCGGCTCGTAGAACTGCTCGACATTGTCGGCTGTAATCAGATCGGCCGCCAGGATGATGCGCGACGGTACGCCGTGGTACATGTCACCCAGATGCTCACCCTTGACGCCATGGACGGCCAGCGCGATGGCTGAAGCGACCATGTTAGGCGGGTAGGTCACAGTACCCTTGACCATCGGATGATCATTGCGGATCAGATCGATAACTTCCTGCGAACCGCCGCCACCGACAACCAACTGGATTTCGTCGCGCTGGTTCTCGGCAATGGCTCGCATCGCCGCCATCAGCACATCATCATCACCGGCCCAGATGGCATCCACATGCTGGAACCGACCCAGCAGGTCTTCGGTCACGCTCAGAGCGCGCTGCGGGTTCCAGTCGGTATTCTGCGACGCCAGAATATTGATGCCAGGGTAGTCTTCCATCACGCGATTGAACGCATCAACACGCTGCGAGTTGATCGGAATGGACGGCCCTTCGAGTACCAGGATATCGCCCTGACCACCCAGTTCTTCAGCCATGTAGCGGGCAGCGACCTCACCCAGACCCGGGTTGTTGCCGGCCATGAACACGTCCTGTGCCGGTTCTTCCAGTTCCCGGTCGACCACCACGGTGTAGATGCCTTCTTCATAGGCTTCGGTGATCACGCGCTGCAGTGTCGCCGGGTTGTGCGGCAGAATCACCAGCGCATCGATATTGCGCACCATCAGGTCTTCCACATCGGCCACCTGGGAGGTGCCGGAATCCGCCGCCAGAACGGTGAAGGTTACCTCGGGGTACTTCTCGGCGAGGTCCGCCGTGGCGCGCTGGGCCCACCACAGCAGACCAGCAGTCCAGCCATGGTCAGCCGAGGGCACGGTCACGCCGATATGGTATTCGTCGGCGGTCGCCAGGGTTGAGGCACCGACAAGGCAGATTGCCAGTGCAGCCTTCTTGATCATTGTATTTATTCTCATAGTCACCTTTCCTGTTGTCTTGGTTTTATGGTGCTGGGTTGCTGACCAGCCTTGATAACCCGAAACCGGCACCCCGGCCCCGGCAATCAACTCGTTGTTCTTGTGCCAGGCCTCAGGTATTGCGCCGGTACTGCAGCAGCACGGCCGCCAGGATCACGGCACCTTTCATCAGCCCCTGCAGATAGGGCGACACTCCCATCAGGTTCAGCATGTTGTTGATGATGCCCAGAATCAGGGCCCCGATGACGGTGCCCCAGATAGAGCCACGCCCGCCGGCCAGGGCCGTGCCCCCGATCACCACGGCGGCAATGGCATCCAGTTCGTAGAAATAGCCGGCATCACTGGGGCTGACCGAGTTCAGGCGCGAGGCCAGCATGATGGCCGACACCCCGACACAAACGCCGGCGATGACGAAGGTACTCATGATGACGCGCTGCACGCGGATGCCGGAATAGCGGGCCACCTGGGCATTGGAACCCACGGCGCAGACATGGCGCCCGTAGGCGGTATGCATCAGCAGGATGTGCGCCACGATGGCCATGGCCAGGAAGGTCCAGACCGGAATCGGCAGGCCCAGAAAGAAGCCACCGCCGATGTTGTTGAACAGCGGGTTGCGCGTGGTGATCTCGCCGGCATCGGTAAAATACAGCGCCAGGGAGCGGAAAATCGACATGCTGGCCAGGGTCACCACAAAGGCCGCAATACGCCCCTTGGTCACCAAGATGCCATTGAACAGACCGAACAGGGCACCCACCAGCACGGCACCCAGCATGCCCATGATGACCGCCTGCACCGGGTCGGCAATGGCATTGACGATATACATCAGCACCACGCCGACCAGCGCCAGCATGGAACCCACCGACAGGTCGATACCGCCGGCGATGATCACGAACGTCATGCCGATGGCGATGATGCCGGTGTAGGACACCTGGCGCAGCACATTGGAAATGTTGCGCGTGTTGAGAAAGAACTCGCTGGCCAGTGAAGACACCACCAGCAGTATCAGCAGGGCCAGCAGTGGTGCCAGCAGGGATGTGTCGATCGGCAGCCGGCGCAGTCCGCTCAGCAGTTGTGATCCAAAAGTTCTGGATTCAGACATTGTCGTTACCTCAGTTCAGGGCCGGTTCGGGAGCGCCACTGTCACGATGACGGGCGCCGGCGGCGT
The DNA here is from genome assembly GCF_004768465.1 of Natronospirillum operosum. GTDB lineage: Bacteria > Pseudomonadota > Gammaproteobacteria > Pseudomonadales > Natronospirillaceae > Natronospirillum > Natronospirillum operosum. The sequence continues at coordinate 281,927 of NZ_SRMF01000003.1, read as the reverse complement.
AAAGCATGATGTCCTGTTCATTGATCTGATCGCCGGTCAGCTCGGCGGCAATCTGCCCTTCGCGCATGACCAGAGCGCGATCGGCCAGGCCGATGATTTCTTCCAGTTCGGACGAAATCACCAGCACCGCATTGCCCTCGTCGGCCAGTGACCGGATCAGCCGGTAAATCTGTTGCTTGGTGTTGATGTCGATGCCGCGTGTCGGCTCGTCAAGCAGCAGGATGCGCGGATGAATATCCAGCAGCTTGGCCAGATACACCTTCTGCTGGTTGCCCCCGCTGAGCAGCCCCACCGGGTTGCGCAGGCTGGCCGCCTTGATGGCCAGGCGTTCCTGATAGTGCTCCGCCTGCCGCCGCTCGGCACCGTGCCGGATCAGGCCGCGCACATAGCGCTTCAGGCTGAGTGCGGTAATGTTCTGCATCACGTTGAAGTTGAGAATCAGCCCCTTGCCCTGCCGATCTTCCGACAGATAGGCCAGACCATGGCGGTGCGCCGCATCCGGGTCACGGATCGACACCGGCTTGCCGTCAATGCGGATACTGCCACTGACCCGGGCCTGCAGCCCCATGATGGCTTCGGCCACTTCGGTGCGCCCGGAACCAACCAGACCCGCCAGCCCCAGCACCTCACCCCGATGCAGCCGGAAGCTGATGTCGCTGATCAGGCCGGGCACACTCAGCCCCTGCACTTCCAGCGCACAGTCACCGGGCGTGCTGCCCTTGTCGGGATAGATCTGCGCCAGCTCGCGGCCAACCATGCGGTAGGCCATGTCCTCTTCGGTCAGATCAGCCGTGGCGCACAGCTCCACCGGGCGGCCGTCACGCAGGATCAGCAGCCGGTGACAGAGCTCCTTCACTTCCTTCAGCTTGTGCGAGATGAACAGCACCGCCACGCCCCGGCTCTGCAGGGAGCGGACGACGTCGAACAGTACCGCCACTTCGCGGTCGGTCAGCACCGTGGTCGGCTCGTCGAGAATGACGATGCGGGCATCGTTGACCAGTACCCGCGCCACCTCCACCATCTGCTTCTCGGCCACGCTGAGCTTGCCGATCATCAGGTTCGGGTTCAGGTCCACATTCAGCGAGGCCAGGATCTCGACCGTGCGCCGCCGCATCGTGCGCCGATCCAGCAGGCCGTAGCGACGGATCTCCTGACCCAGAAAGACGTTCTCGTAGACGCGCAGTGACGGCACCAGGTTGAATTCCTGCGGAATCATGGCCACGCCGCAGCTGCGGGCCTCGATGGGGTCCAGCGACTGGAACGGCTGACCGTCCAGCTCGATGGTGCCGGCCGTGGGCTGGTAGACACCACTGATCAGTTTCAGCAGCGTCGACTTGCCGGCGCCGTTCTCGCCCAGAATGCCCAGCACCTCGCCCGGCTCGACATCCAGATCAATGTTCTGCAGCACGGTGACCGGCCCGAAGGCCTTGCTGATGCCGCGCAGACGCAAGAGGGGATGACTCATGCTCACCTCCGTCCTGCTGCTGTGTCGACCGGTCGAATGGCGGTCCAGCGCCCATCGGCCTGACTGGACTGCAAGGCCGCTTCCACAAAGCGCATGCCCTCGACCCCGGCTTCAACCCCCGGCAGCCAGGCAACAGACTGCCCGCTCCGCACGCGGTCGGCCAGCGCCTGATACAGGTTGGCGAAGGCTTCCAGATAACCCTCCGGATGCCCACCCGGTATGCGAATGCTGCGCCCGACAGCGTTACCCAGCAGATCATCACGGCGGGTGATGCGCTGGGCCGGCGCGTTCAGCGGGGCATACAGCAGTTCATTCGGCGCTTCCTGCTGCCAGTGCAGACTGGCCTTGTCGCCGATCACGCGGATGCGCAGGGCGTTCTCATGACCGGGTGCCGTCTGGCTGGCCCACAGCGAACCACGGGCGCCGCCCTCGAAACGCAGCAGCGCCTGCACATTGTCATCCAGTACCCGGCCCGGCACATGGCTGACCAGGTCGGCGCTGACTGCGGACACCGGCTCGCCGGTAATGAAGCGCGCCAGATGAAAGGCATGGGTGCCGATATCGCCCAGACAGCCCGCCGCCCCGGCCTTTTCCGGGTCCAGCCGCCAGGCGGCCTGCTTGTTGTCGGCTGCGGGCTCTTCGGTCAGCCACTCCTGCACATATTCGACCTGCACACTGATCAGTTTGCCGATCTGGCCGCTGGCGACCATTTCCCGCGCATGCTGCACCAGCGGGTAACCCACATAGTTGTGCATCAGCAGAAATTCACGGTCCGATTCGCCGGCTGCGCGCGCCAGGGCCTCGGCCTCCTCGACGGTAAGCGTCATGGGTTTTTCACAGACCACATGCAGACCGGCTTGCAGTGCCGCCAGCGCCATCGGAAAATGCAGATGGTTGGGCGTAGCGATGGCCACCACCTCGGCGCCATCGGGGCGCTCGGCCTCGGCCTGCAGCAGAGTCTGGTAGTCCGCATAGACCCGCTCCTCGGCAAGGCCCAGAGTACGGGCAAACTGCCGGTTTGCAGCCGGGTCCGGCGCAAACACGCCGGCCACCAGTTCATAGCGGTCATCCATGCGTGCGGCAATGCGGTGCACACCGCCGATCAGTGCGCCGTCACCCCCGCCCAGCATGGCCAGCCGGAGGCGTTGATTGTTCTCAGCCATTGTTTTGAATCCTGTTGACCAGTCAGTGGTTCAGAGCCCGAGCAGGGTTCTGTTGGCATCTTCATCCGTACCGGCATCGGCAAAGTCGTCAAAGGCCTTGTCGGTCACCCGGATGATATGGTCGCGCACAAAGCGCGCGCCTTCGGCCGCCCCGTCTTCGGGATGCTTCAGCGCACATTCCCACTCGATCACGGCCCAGCCATCGAAGTCATACTGGGCCAGACGGGAAAAGATGCCATTGAAGTCGACCTGACCATCGCCCAGCGAACGGAAGCGCCCGGCGCGTTCCACCCAGGACTCGTAGCCGCCATAGACACCCTGCTGGGCACTGGGGTTGAACTCGGCATCCTTGACGTGGAAGGAGCGGATGCGTTCCCGATAGCGATCCAGAAAGGCCAGGTAGTCGAGCTGCTGCAGCACGAAGTGCGACGGATCATAGAGAATGCAGCAGCGCGGATGCTCTTCGACTGCGGCCAGAAAACGCTCGAAGGTGGCGCCATCATGCAGGTCTTCACCCGGGTGAATCTCGTAGCAGAGGTCGACATCGGCCCGGTCGAACGCTTCCAGGATGGGGCGCCAGCGCCGGGCCAGTTCACGAAAGCCTTCCTCGACCAGACCCGCCGGACGCTGCGGCCAGGGGTACAGAAAGGGCCACAGCAGCGAGCCGGAAAAGGTCGCATGCGTCTTCAGACCCAGGCGTGCACTGGCCCTGGCCGCCAGCAGCAGTTGCTCCACGGCCCATTTCTGGCGTGCATCCGGGTCACCATGCAGGTGCTCCGGGGCGAAGCCGTCATAGAGGTTGTCGTAGACCGGATGCACGGCCACCAACTGGCCCTGCAGATGCGTCGACAGCTCGGTGATTTCAATGCCGTGGGTGGCCAGACGACGTTTCAGGTCGTCGCAGTAGGACTGGCTTTCGGCAGCGGTTTCCAGATCGAACAGACGCTTGTCCCAGGTGGGAATCTGCACCCCCCTGAAGCCCAGTTCGGCGGCCCAGCGGGCAATGTTGTCGATACTGTTGAACGGAGGTTCGTCGCTGACATATTGCGCCAGAAACAACGCCGGACCCTTCATGGTCTTCATCATGCACCTCGAATTGTTGTTATTGATGTAATGCATTACATTCAAGCAGAACAGACTTTCGACGTCAACACCCGCACAAAAACTCATAAAATGCCCTGAATTGATTGTTTTTCCTGCATTTTTCATGAATACCCGGAAGGGCAGCGCTTGTTAATTGTAATGCTTTACATTAAATTACCGAGATTGAGACAGGGGCAGCCGGGGGTCGGCACCCCACCTGCCGACCGCGCCCGGAGACGTCAACAACACTTCTTATGGTAAACTCGCGCCCTACGACACTCGGAACCCGAACGGTCTCCATGCCTACGATCAAAGACGTCGCCCGCGCCGCCAACTGCTCCACCGCCACGGTGTCCCGGGCGCTGGCGTCGCCGGAAAAGGTCACCGCCAGCACCCGTGAGCGTGTCAATCGGGCCATCGCCGAGGTCGGCTATTCACCCAATGTGGCCGCGCGCAACCTGCGCCGCTCGGAATCACGTACCATCGTCATTCTGCTGCCGGACATTTCCAACCCGTTCTTTTCCGCCATCATCAACGGCATGGAGGATGTGGCGCACAGTGCCGGCTATCAGGTGCTGATCGGGGACTGTGACCTGGACCCCAGCCGTGCCGAAGCCTATTTCAGTCTGCTGCCCACCAATCAGGCCGACGGCATCATACTGCTGACCTCGGATGTACCAGCCGTGCTGGTGCAGCAGGCGCACCGACGACCCGACTTCCCACTGGTGATGGCCTGTGAGTTCTATGACGACATCGAACTGCCGACCGTCTGCATCGACAATTTCGCCGCCGCCCGCCATGCCATCGACTATCTGCAGTCACTGGGCCACAGCCGGATCGGCTCGATCTCGGGGCCGCTGCTCAACCCCATCTGTCGGGAGCGGGTGAAGGGGTATCAGGCTGCCATGAAGGATGCCGGCCAGACTCTGGCCGAGCCCTGGATGCGGGAAGGGGACTTTTCGTTTCACTCCGGTTATCAGCAGGGGCTGCAGTTGCTGGAAGATGCCGCAAACCGGCCCACGGCCGTGTTCTGTCACAGTGACGAGATGGCCATCGGTGTGCTGAAGGCGGCTCGCCAACTGGACCTGGACGTGCCGGGCGACCTGTCGGTCATCGGTTTCGACAACATCGGCTTCAGTGAATACTGCGAACCGGAACTGACCACCATCAGCCAGCCGCGCAATGACATCGGCCAGCAGGCCATGAAGAATCTGCTCGACATCATCGGCGGCAAGCAGGTGGCCGCGCGCCAGATTCTGAGCACCCAGCTCATCGTGCGCGAAAGCACCGGGCGCGCGCCGACGGTCTAGTGTCCCTTGACAGAAGTTCGTGGCATTTCAGGGCCTCTGTCAGGAGACACTATGTCCTGTCGCCTGGCGTGCCAGCTCTGTAATATGGTTCCAATCACGATTTTTCAATGCATTCTTCGGAACTACCCAGGACCCTCCCACACAGATTACGTTGGGCAGGGCAAGGTAATCCTTGAAGTTGTCGGCTGACACACCACCCGTTGGACAGAACTGCAATTCCGGCAGTGGACCATAAAAGGCCTTCAGAGCGCTTATTCCACCAAATGCGCTGGCAGGAAAGAACTTGAAACAGTCATATCCTGTATCCAGTCCCTTGATCATTTCCGACACAGTGGAGACGGCGGGCAAAAAGGGTATCGAGCTTTCAATTCCTGCTTCCAATAATTCATGAGTAGAGCCAGGACTCACCGCAAAATCCACTCCCAACTCTTCCAGATCCTTCAACTGGCGCACATTCTTGACAGTACCTGCTCCAACTGTAATGCCCTCAACACCCTGCATTGCCTTTATCGCATCAAAGGCAACGTCTGTCCTCAAGGTCACCTCCAGAACCGTCAGTCCTCCAGCCTTCAGGGCTTTGGCCAATGGCACTGCGTCTTCCAGATTGTCAATTGCAATAACAGGCAGTACCGGACTGGCCGACTCAAGAATCTGCTTGACGCTAGCACTCATATTCAAACCCACTGTTAGCTAAAATAAATTCATTCCTACTCACTCGCCCGGACAGAGCCCGACCGATATCTGCATCGACAAGGGTCACTGAACCGCCTCTTTCTTCCCCGGTGTCCAGCCCCCAGGCAACTCACCTTTTATGATCAGGCTGAGCACATCATCTTTTGTAACGTCTTCAATATGATGGGTGCCGACATTGCGGCCTTTATTCATGACCATCACTCGGTCACACAAATCAAAAACATCGTGCATGTCATGGCTGACCAGAAATATCCCGATACCCTGATTCTTGAGTTCCTGTATCAGTTCAGAAACCATGGCCGTTTCCGAGGGGCCCAACGCTGCCGTAGGCTCATCCATTATCAGTATTTTGACGTTGAAATAGATGGCCCTCGCAATTGCTATTACCTGGCGTTGCCCGCCGGAAAGGCTGGATACCGGGTCAAGCAGATTCTTGAAATTGGGGTTGAGCCGGTGAAGAACCTGTCTTGATTCTTCCAGCATGCGTTTGTCATCCAGGTTCCCAAAGGGTGTCTTCAACTCTCTGCCGAGGAACAGGTTGGATGGTGCATTCAGATGATTGGCCAGTGCCAGGGTCTGATATATTGTTTCGATACCCAGGTCACGAGCATCCAGGGGTGACTTCAGCTCAACCTTCTCACCGTTGACACTGATAACACCTTCATTGGGAGTCATTGCTCCGGAAAGAATGCGCATCAGGCACGATTTACCCGCACCGTTGTGACCAAGCAACCCAACCACTTCTCCTGCATACAGATTAGCCGACACATTATTGACCGCCACAACACCACCAAAGTGTTTTTCTATATTCTTCATATCAACAAGTGGTGTTGCATTTTTCGAGGGCTTACTCATTTGATGGCTCCGGGTATGATAGTACCTGATGCGCCTGCCGGCGCATCAGGTACTGATACAACTTCAATACAGAACGTTTTGAGCTTCAGGCTCATCAATGTTATCTGGAGTTACCAATACAACGCCTGTGTCAATGAATTCATCAATAGCGTTGCCCTGCAGGAAGTCCATGATTGCTCGCACGCCCATTTCCCCCATCTGGAACGAACCCTGAACGGCTATGCCATTCAACACCCCGTATCGAACCAGATCCTGCAAGTCTTCATTGCCGTCAAACCCGAAGGCTACAATCCCGTCATTGTTGTCCGACTGAGCAAGCGCCCTGCCCATGCCAACAGCTGTCGGCTCATTCGCACCAAAAATTCCCACCAGGTCACTATTCGCTGACAAGACATCGGTGGTCTGATTCAATGCAGTCCCCATCTGGGACTGTGAATAGAAAGGACCTACAATCTCCAGGTCCGAATGTTCAGCCAGATAGTCAGTGAAGCAGCCAACACGTCCAATCTCAGACCCGGCCCCGGCAACATATGACATAACCGCCACTTTGCCACTGGTGCCTACTTGCTCGATCATGTTTTCGGCTACCAGTTCGCCCGCAGCACAGTTGTTTGTTGACAGGAATGACTGATAGTAGCCATCAGCGGCTTCAGACAATTCGGAATCAATGATCACTACAGGAATACCATTCTCATATGCCTGTCGTACGGCAGGCACAAGTGCTTCGGGGTCAGACGGTGCCAATACAATACCCGAAACCCCACGATTTACCGCGTTCTCAACAAGATTTATCTGATTGGCAATAGCAGTTTCCGATTCAGGACCTGAAAAGGTGTAGGTGAACTCTGACTGACCTTCCAGAGCAGCGTTTGCTCCTCTGTCAACATTCATCCAGAAGTTGGAGTTCGTTGTTTTTACAATGACTGCAATTTCCCCGGCAACCGCTGTTAACGGTGCCAGCGCAATGACCACAAAGGAAAATAATACTTTCAAGACAATCTTCATTTTTGTTCTCCGATTTTTGTTTTACACATATTTCACCGTCGGTTACGCATCTGGTCGATATACACGGCCACAATTACTACGAAACCTATGATGATCTGCTGGATAAAGGACGACACACCAGCCATATTCAGACCGTTTCTCAATATGCCTATGATGAAGGCACCAATTATCGTCCCTCCAATAGTGCCAACGCCCCCCATTAGCGATGCTCCACCAATGACAGCGGCAGCGATGGCATCCAATTCGTACATTACGCCCTCATTGGGTTGAGCCGTCCCGAGGCGTGACATCAGTACAATGCCTGCCAGCCCAGCCAGAGCTCCAGATAGCGTGTAGGCAATGATCTTGGTTCGATCTACCTTCACGCCCGCGAGGCGTGCGGCTTCTTCGTTGGATCCAGTGGCATAAATGTGCCGGCCTGTGGCCCGACGACGAAGGAGGTAAGCTACAGACAACGCAACCAGCAACAACAGAATGGCAGGGTAGGGAATGCCCGGAAAAACAACGCTGGGAAGACCATGGGGGCCTTCGCCCACGATTCGGAAAAGCCTGCCCTGGCCCAGTATGGAGAAGGATTCACCCAGTCGGGAAACAGGCGCGGCACCCGTCAGTTCGAGCGCCACACCTCTCGCCATCATCATCATTCCCAAGGTGGCAACAAACGGTGTAATGCGCATTTTCGTAACGACAAATCCGTTGATCAAACCGCACAAGGCACCTACAGCCACACCGATAAACATGGCTGGCAACACGGGCACCCCTGCTTTTATCACCAGACCGGTAACCGTGCCGGCCAGAGCCAGCACAGACCCCACGCTCAAATCGATGCCCCCTGTAATGATCACAAGGGTCAGGCCAATACCCAGCATCCCTATCACCGAAGTCTGCAACAAGATGGTCATGGCATTGTTCGTGGATGAGAAAGCGGGACTGGCCACGGAAAAAATGACTATGAGAATCAGTACCGTCAAGATTGCCGAGATTCTATGGAAAGCACCCTTGGACAGCCGGAAAGATGCACCTCTTGCCCTAAGTTGAGCGAAGAACTCAACCATAATGCGACCCCTTATACTGTTTTTTATAATTGAATACACTTAGTATGATCACCGCCAATTTGTGTGTCAATGGTTTTTTTTTATTGTAAACTGAACCGCGCGATAAACCGATCCCATCACGTAAGGCTGAATCACACAGGCAAGCTATGGCACGCACCGATGAACGTTTTCGTGAAGCGTATAATGCGCTTCTGAACATCTGCTCTTCCAAGTCAGAGGGAGATTCACTGCCTTCCGAGGCAGAGTTGTCAAGAACGCTGGACGTAAGCAGGACTGTGATTCGCTCGGCTCTCAGCAGGCTGAATGAGGTCGGTATTATCCACTGGAACGGTCGCCAGAAGCTGGTCATGCGGCAGCCTGCCGACACCGATCTCATTGAGGTGAATCTGGAAACGATCAGTAATGAAGAACTCGAACGTCGGTTCCTGAACTGGATCCTGCGCTTCGATGTGCCGCCGGGAACGCCATTGAACGTCTCTGAATTGTCGCGCTGGTTCAACGTCCCTGCTCACGCCCTGCACGAGTTTCTGGCGTCACTGAGCAGGTTCAGCCTGGTCGAGCGTCGGCCCAAGGGTGGATGGAAGCTGCTGGGATTCACGCGAGAATATGCGATGGAGCTTTTTGAACTGAGAACAATGATTGAGCTCAATGCCATATCGCGCCTGGTAAAGTCGCCACCAGAGGACCCCATATGGCAGAAGATGGATGATCTGAAGCAGAAGCATCAGGAACTGCTGGCGCAGATCAACGAACGGTACAACGACTTTTCAGTCCTGGATGAGCAATTTCATTCCACCATCTACAGCGTGAACCACAACCGTTTCATAGTGGAGTTGCAGCGAGTTATTGCACTGGTCTTCTATTACCACTACCAGTGGGATAAGCGCGATGAACGAGAACGCAACGAAGCCGCGATACATGAGCATCTCAAGCTGATCAATGCCATTCAAAGCCGAGACGAGCAGGAGGCACTGGATGCTGCTCGAGACCACCTGAGCACCTCAAGAAAGACACTGTTGCTGTCGCTCAAAATAAACAACAAACAATGACGAATGCTGTCGATCAAGTCAGGTCAGGAACAGCCGGAGCTGTCGGCGCACCCCTGATGCCATCGGTTTTTGTTAGCGGTTGGCCGCCGCCTCCCCTCCCTTAGCATAGGCCAATACCTCAGCTGCACTGAAAAAGGAATTGTCTCCCGGAGTGGACATGACAAGGGCCCCGTGCGCGGCAGCCAGCTCTATTGCTGTCTGTAGCCCCATGTTACTCAACAAACCGTGGATGAGACCGGCGGCAAATGCGTCTCCTCCGCCTACTCGATCAAGCACCGGCAGGCCGTTGTATGGTTTTGCTGCATAAAACTCACCATTCGCCAGGCACATACCGCTCCAATCATTGTGTGAAGCATCCTTTATTATGCGCATGTTGGTCGCTGCGAGCTTGATGTTGGGATAGCGAGACAACATGTCTTGCAACGCTGCCGAAAAAGCCTCCTTGTCCAGGTGGTCGACCGGATGCGGCAGTGAATGGACACCAAACACCACATCCGCAAATTCCAACAGTTCTTCATTGCAGGCAAGCGCTGCCTTCTTTCCGCCTCTCTTTGCCCATAACGAGGCCCGATAGTTCAGGTCATAGGATACGATAGCACCCTGTTCTTGGGCAGCAATCATTGCCGCCTTGACGACCTCCGGGCTTTTTTCACTCAGGCCTGCCATGACACCACCCACATGGAACCATCGTGGCCTGGCCTGGGAGAAAATTCCTGACCAGTCCAGGTCTTCGGGCGAAAGCTGGGCAATTGCAGTATGCGCCCGGTCCATGACTGCGGTAGCCCCTCGAGCTCCGAAACCCCGCTCCATGAAATAGAGACCATTTCGCGCTGCTTGCCCCATACCGTCGTGGGGCACCCATCGAATCCAATCGGTAGCAACGCCGGAGCGTCGTATCAGACCTTCCAGAAGCCGGCCTATCTCGTTGTCTACCAGGCTGGTCAGGATCGCAGTGCCATGGCCAAAGCAACTGCTCAACGCCTGCACGACGTTGTATTCGCCACCCCCTTCCCATACGTCAAAAGTACGCGCCTGCCGAATGCGGTGTTCCCCCGGGTCCAGTCGCAGCATGACCTCTCCCAGAGCAACGCAGTCGAGTCGGTCAGGGCTCGCTGGGGGCACAGGCAGTGATGATATCGTCATGAACCTGTCCTCCTACAAGTCGTTATTCTCAGGAAGACCGGACGACCAGACGCTGTCAGGTCCGGCGAGAATTGATCTGACTTCGTCGACAAGCTCTGTACTCAAGGGTTCATTTATCCACTCGACATTTTGGGCAATGAAGGCCGGGTTGGCTGTCCCCACCAGTGTTGTAGGTATTCCCGAATGCTGGGCCGAGAACTGAAGCGCTATCTGTGTGATGTCGACGCCCTGAGCCTGGCAAAAATCAACGGCCTTTTGCGCACGCTTCCTGAGATCACTGCCGGCCGGATGCCAGTCCGGAGCCCCTCGGCTCGTCAGCAGACCCATGCAGGCGGGGGAGGCGTTGACCACACCTACTTCATTTTCATCGAGATAGTCCAGCAATGATGCGAGGCTGGTATCGTGCAACCCATAGCGGCAGTAGGACAGTATACAATCGACCTGAAACTGACGGATGACTTCCCGGAATGGCTTCAGCGGATATCCGGTGATGCCGTAGTAGCGAATGCGGCCCTCCTCCTTGAGTTTCTCCATGCAAGGCAATGATTCATGCAGAACGATATCGAGGTCAACAAACTCAATATCGTGCAGGAAGAACACATCAACTTCTTCGACACCGAGCCGCTCAAGGCTTTCATCCAGGCTCTTGCGTATTCTTTGCTCGGACATATCGAAGTCTTCGGGTCCGTACCGGCCAGCCTTGGTCGAGAGAAAGTATTGGTCTCGGGGGATGCCCTTCAATGCCTTGCCCAGCATGGTTTCAGCTTTTGTCATGCCATAGTAGGGAGAACAATCGATGAAGTTGATCCCGAGATCCAGCGCCGCATGCACGGTCCGTGTTGCCTGAGATTGATCAACATCTCCGTAAACACCACCCAGCGGTGACGCACCGTATGACAATTTCGACACGTTCAGGCTTGTATTGCCCAGCTTTTGATATTGCATTTCAGTCAGTTCCCAGTTGGTGCTGGCGGCCACTACAGGCGATAGAACGCCATGGCGTTTTCACCCAATACGGCCGCCTCATATTCGGGGTATCGGCGATGCACATAATCCGACGCCAGGGCATGAACTGCCCGATAGCGTCCTGCCACTTTGCATACCGGCCAGTCCGAGCCGAACATGACCCTCTCAGGGCCAAATACCTGAAACACGTGATCCAGATAAGGCTCGAAATCAGAGGGCTGCCACCCTTGCCAATCTGCTTCAGTCACCAGGCCGGACATCTTGCAATACACATGATCGAATGATGCCAGGCAGGCCATACCATCCGCCCACGCCTGCCAGCCTTGATTCCTGATATCCGGCTTGGCCATGTGGTCGACAACCAGGCGCATGGGCGGAAGCTTGCGCACGAGCTCGCCCGCCTGCGGCAACTGGTCCGGGCGAATCAACAGGTCATAACTGAAATCATGGTCTGCCAATGCTTCCACGCCGCCAAGAAAATCGCTGTTCAGCATGAAGCCCGGGTCCGGTTCGTCCTCCAGGACATGGCGAAACCCTTTTAGCCAGACTTCCTTTTTGTACTCGTTCAATCTTGCCTCGAGATCAGGCGCTCGCAAGTCAACCCAGCCGACCACGCCCTTGATGAAAGGGTTCTCTCTGGCCAGTGACAGGAGCCAGCGCGTCTCCGCCTCAGTCTGCCGTGCCTGCACCACAACAGTGCCGTCAATATTGCACTGTGAAAGTTCCACCAGCAGATCGTCGGGCATGTAATCACGGCGGAGCAGCGCCATCTGGTCTGATATCCAGCCGTACTCTGCGGCGTTGTATTGCCAAAAATGGTGATGAGCATCGATGCGCATTTTGCTGACCTTCACTGATAGTCCGACAAGCTGAAACAACACTCCATTGAGACCCATTTCGCGCCAGGCGGGGCGCCTGGTACCGGCTGCTGGTACTGCCCCATTTTCTCTTCCCATTCCACGCAGGCCGGGTCAAAACTCAAGTACTGCTGAAAGGCATCTTCAGGTTGATACTCGTCCTCAGTCGCAAGCAGCATGACGAGTCGATTCCCAAAGGCGTATATGTTCATGTCGATGACACCCGTTTTCCTGAGTGACTGAATGACCTGGGGCCATACCGCCTTGTGGTGGCGTTTGTACTCTTCAATCAGACGGTCGTCATCTTTCAGGTCCAGTATGCGGACGAATGTTTTCATGAATAGTCTCCTTACAACGACACGCCACGTTTCCAGGGAATAAAATCATCCTGCCCCAGCCGTTGCGCCTTGCTGATGTAGGCCCCTGAACCCGTATCCACGCACAGCTGCAACAGCTCCTCCGCCAGCTCTGGCAACTGACGTTCACCGTTGATGACAGGGCCCGCATCAAAGTCGATGATATCTGCCATTCGCCGTGCGACATCGCTATTGCTGGAAACCTTCAACACGGGAACGATCGGGTTCCCTGTCGGCGTTCCCATGCCGGTTGAAAACAGAATGATATTCGCCCCGGCTGCTGCCAGCGCGGTTGTTGACTCAACGTCGTTGCCCGGAGTACACAGCAGGTTCAAGCCCGGCTTGCGTGCTACCTGTGGATAGTCCAGAACATCGACCACCGGCGATGTGCCACCTTTTCTGGCCGCTCCCGCTGATTTCATGGCATCGGTTATCAGACCGTCCCTAATGTTCCCGGGTGACGGGTTCATGTCGAAACTGGCACCTACTGCCGCTGCATGGCGGACATAGGACTGCATCAGATCCTTGAAGCGCTCTCGCTGATGACTGGAAACGCATCGGTCCAGCAGTTCCTGCTCAACGCCGCAGAGTTCCGGAAACTCGCCCAGAATGCCTGTCCCGCCCAGGGCAACAACCCTGTCAACGACTTGCCCGATCAGGGGGTTTGCCGACAGCCCGGAGAAACCATCAGAACCGCCGCACTCGACGCCAATCTTCAGTTTTGACAACGGTGCGGGCTCGCGAGAATACTGGTTGGCGTAATGAAGACCCTCAAAAGTCTTCTTGATCGCCCCTTCCATCAGCGTTTGTTCGCTGCCGTAGGCCTGCTGCTCGAAATAATGGACAGGCTTGCTGCGTTCGGGGTCGAGGTCACTCAGGGCCTCTTCCAGAATCGGAATCTGCGCATTCTGACAGCCCAGACTCAGGACGGTGGCGCCAGCGACATTGGGATGGTGGATGTAAGCCGCCAGCAGTCGACACAGGGCAACGGCGTCTTCGCGCGTACCGCCGCATCCGGAAGTGTGCGTCAGAAACTTTACGCCATCGACATTTTCGAACGTTTTCTGATTGACCGGAAATGTCTCCGCGCGCTCTTCCACCGAGTCGCCACCCGCGTTGCGGTACTGATCGGCGAGCTGCCAGGCCAGTTGTCGGTATTGACTGTCGGTACTGTAGCCCAATGCATCCTGAAGGGATGTGCGCAGGACATCGACGTTGCGGTTCTGACAGAATACCAGGGGAACAACCAGCCAGTAGTTGGCAGTGCCCACTTGTCCGTCCGGGCGAATGAAGGCATTCAAAGTCCTGGGGCGCCAGGCGGATACATCGGGCGGGCTCCACTCATACCGGGAATCACTTGCGGCGTAGGTGGTACTTGAGTGCTCGACGTTGTCCACGGAAATCGCCGCGCCGGCGGCGATCCGTTTTGTGGCGACGCCGATGGTCACGCCATACATGGTCAGCCGCTCCCCGGGCTCGAACGATTTCATGGCGAACTTGTGCTTGCTTTGAACATCCTCTGTCAGAGTGACTGATCGGTCAGGCAGATCAACCGTCTCGCCCTTGCGCAAATCAGTCAGTGCAACGATCAGGTCGTCATCAGGGTGCACTTTCAGGAAGTTCCAGGTATTCATTGTTGTTTTACTCACTTGTCAGGTGGTGTCGGCGCAGGCAAGCAAACAGGCGAGGACAATCCAGCCCGTTCCGCTGTTGCCACACAGGAAGGATCCTGCGTTCTACCTTGCTGGCATGATTCTGCGCGATATCCGACAGCCTGTGCTCCAGAAAGGGATTCAGAAAACGCTCTCTCACTGCTTCGACATAACCTTCTACATCCTCGCCAAGGCGCATTGATTGCAGGATGGGTATGACTTCCTCGGTCAGGACATCCTCCAGTTCACTGCGGAGCCTTGTGTCGTGCATGGCCTGGAAAACGGTTTCTGTATTCAGGGCATCTCTTTCAAGCCAGCGGTCCACAAGATAGGTATGTGAAAGGTTCAGAACCCCCAGCTTGAGCCACTCGAGAGGGGCCAGATCATCAACGACTCGAATCGCCTTGTGCTCACACGGCACAGTCAGGCCCGGCTGGTTCTCAATCGCCCACAGGGCGTAAGGTTCGGTCACTGCACCCAGTGGCTCCAGGGCGCTTGAAACGATACGGTCAACCAGTGAATTGACCCAGAGACACTCTTCGTCCATCCAATGCAGGAACTCATCTGACAGACGCCATGTCTGTGCCACGGATGCCACAGCCCTTTTCAGTCTCTGGCCGTTTTCCGCCACCAATTCGCAGGGCATGATCGTCACTCCGGTGCCCTGACGCGAGAATCGTGCATGCAGCAGTGCAGTCAGCTTGGCAGGGAAGCTGGTGGGCGGTTGCTGATCTATCTGATCACTATCGGATAACTCATACCCATTATCAGCGGTATTGGAGACCACATGCGTGACCCGCTGACAGAACAGCTCGGTTATTTCTGCCCAGGACTGGTCGGCCTCAAAGGCACACTCGACACTGCCAACCCACTCAGTGCGATCAACTGATTCGCCGAACTCCAGCCCCTGTATCCGGACGGGGTAGTAATCTATCTCATTGAAAGCCTTTACCCGCTTTTTCCCAGACAGGCTTGATGATGTCTGCACCACCGCAATCGGAGTTGATGACAGGCCGGACTCGATGGACTTGGCAACGAAATAGTCGACATGGGCCTGCAGGAAACGACTGGTGCCAAATTGCAGAACAAGTGGCGAAGCCATCAATTGACCTCCACAATGGCCTTGATGATTCCGCTTGTCGGCTGTATCCAGCCGGGCATGGTCTGGGGCAGCTCATCCAGATTGCAGCGATGAGTGACCATTTCGGTAGACAGTATTACCCCGTCTTGCAAACACCGTACGACATGCTCAAAGTCCTCGGTGGTTGCATTGCGGCTGCCCAGCAAGGACAGCTCCCTTTTGTGAAATTCCGGGTCGTTGAAGGTTATATCTGCATTGACCACACTCACGAGCACGTATTTGCCGGCATGAGCCGTCCATTTAAAACCTGCCATCATCGCCTTGGGGTTTCCCGTCGCTTCAAAGACCACTTCCGGAAAGTCTCCGTTCGTAAGCTTGTCCAGCTCGGCTGCAACATCCGAATCACCAGGTATCGTGGCTGCAGCCCCGAGAGTTTTCTGGCAGAACTTCAAGCGATCCTGGTTCATATCAACTACTATGACGCGGGCGCCTCGTGCCTTCGCAAACTGAACAATGCCCATGCCGATGGGGCCTGCCCCCACAACCGCCACCGTAGTGCCTGGCTGCACATCAGCCCGGCGCACCGCGTGTGCGCCAATGGCCATGCACTCCACCAGCGCCAGTTGATCCAGATCCAATCCTTCCGCCTTGATGACATGGGACTGCGGCACTGACAGGTACTCGCACATGCCGCCATCCTTGTGCACGCCCAGTACGCTCATGTTCGTGCAGCAGTTGGTGCGCCCCTTTCGGCACGCAATGCACTCGCCACATTCAATATAAGGCATCACATACACTGTTGTGCCGGGCTCCACTGCGGTTACGCCCTCTCCAACAGACTCGACCACACCGGCGAGCTCATGGCCCAGTACCCTGGGGTACTTGAAATAGGGCTGGTTGCCTGAATACGCATGAATATCGGTGCCGCACAGCCCTATACGCTTTATTCCTACCAGTACTTCGGACTTGCCGGGGGAAGGCTTCTCCGCAGTTTCAAGCGCCATTTCGCCGGGCCTCTTGCAGACTACTCTTTTCATCGCTTTCTCCTACTTTGCAATAAGTACAGGGGGCTACTGAGCGCTATGGTCGCGGCCATTTGCAGGCAACGAGGATAGCTGACACTGAAGGGGCGCTCCGACGCTCTCAAGGTACTCAGGATCAACAAAAAATGTATTTTATTATAAAAAACTTTATAGCATACAAAAAGTCACTGCGTCAACACCCTAGCGCCTGCCACAAAATACCAGCCACCGCTAATGAATCTGACCTGCCATCTCAATCAACCCGCAAGACGCCACTAACTGCTCGACACCATGCTGCACCCATGACCGGAAACAGCCCACTGGTTGACTATAAAAATCCCTTGTACTAATGTACAAGGAGAATGTACATAAACACAAATAAAATGGATGGACGTATAGCATGACCGCCCGACCCCGCAATGTTCGCGATGCTCTGCTGCAATCAGCATTGAAGCTGTTTTCCCGCAATGGCTACAGCGCCGTGTCCATGCGTGCCATTGCCAAGGGTGCGGGTGCCAATGTGGGCAGCCTGACTTACCACTTCGGTTCCAAGGCCAACCTGGTGCGAGAAATCTATCTGCAGCACACCGGCCCCATGAACGAGCGCCGTATGGAGCTGCTGCGCGAAGCCCGGCGTATCGAAGATCTCGATCAGCGTCTGACTGCCATCATCCGGGCCTATGTGATTCCGGCCTTTTCCATGTCGCAATCCGGCATCGGCGGTGGCGCCGAGTTCACCCGCATGCGTGCCATTCTGTCGGCCGAGGGCAACCGGGAGGCAGCCGCCATCATTGCCGATTCATTTGATGACACCAGCCAGGCCTTTCTGCGGGCAATCAAGGAGTGCGTGCCCGGCGCCAGTATGGAGGGGCTGATCTGGCGCAGTCAGTTCCTGCTCGGATCACTGTATTACGCCCTGATCAATCCGGATCGGGTCACTCGTTTGTCCGAAGGGCGGGTGGATGGTTCCGACCAGAACGCCGCCATCGAGCAACTCGTGGAAGCCAGCTTTGCCAGCTTCCGCACCCTGGCCGCCGAGGAGCAGTTGCACTCAACTGCCCTCTGAAGTCAGGCCACAGCAACCTTGCTTACAAAGATGAGAGGTACACCATGAAAGGACTTAAGCCAGTGGCAGTCGCATTTGCCAGTCTGTCGCTTCTGGCGGGCGTAGCCCTTGCCCAGGAACAACGCCTGTCCATAGGCACCGGAGGAACCGGTGGTCTGTTCTACGTCATCGGTGCCGGTATGGCCGAGACGCTGAACCAGAACATGGACAACACGACCGCGCGCGCCGAAGTGACCGGAGCGTCGGTAGAGAATATTCGCCGCGTTACTCAGGGCCAGATGGAATTCGGTTTCTCTTCCTCCTCCACGCTCTATGAAGCCATGGCGGGAGAAGGCCCGTTTGACGGTAACCCGCTGGATGTGCAGGCCATTGCCTATCTGTACCCGGCCGTTCTGCAGATCGCCACCATTGACAGCACAGGTGTTACTCACCTGTCCGAACTGGAAGGCAAGCGCGTCAGCCTGGGCCCGCCGGGCAGCAACGCCGCCGTTCTGGCGCAGCGTGTGCTGGAAGCCTACGGGGTGTTCGACAGCGTGCGTCCACAGTTCCTGTCCTACAATGAAGGCGTCAGTGCCCTGACCAATGGCCAGTTGGATGCCACCGTAGTTCTGGCTGGCGCACCGACCGCTGCCCTGATCGACCTGGACTCCCAGCGCAACATGCGGCTGCTGCCGGTGCAGGCCAATGAGGTAGTCGACCTGCTGCGAGCCTACCCCTACTACCAGCTCTATGACATTCCTGCCGGCACCTACTCCGGTCAGACGGAAGATGTGACCGTTATCAATGATCCAGCCACGCTGTTCACCTCCAGCGGCTACAGCGAAGAGCTGATCTATGACATTACCCGAGCGTTGTTCGACAACCTGGACCAGCTGGGCGAGGTGCATCCGCAGGCTGCAGCCATCTCTCTGGACACGGCAACCAATACACCCATTGGCCTGCATCCAGGTGCCCGCCGCTACTTCAACGAAGCGCGCCAGTAAGTCTGGCGCCGGAGTGTCGACATGATCAGAGCCGCACTGGACAAAATCATGCTGCCGACTCCGGGCGAAGGCCTGGAGTTCCGGCTGATTTCCGTACTGTTTTCACTGTTTGCTGTCGGCATTGCCGCGCTCGTGGTGTACGGAGCCTATTTTGGTGGCATCACGGCACTGCTGCTACGTTCAGTGTTCTTCTCCGCTGTGGCCTGTGCCGGCCTGCTCAGCGCGGCTCTGGTCATTCGACACTGGCCCGGCAAGGTCATCTGCTATGGTCTGGCGCTGGTGGCGCTGATTCCGGGCCCCTATCTCTGGCAGTCCTACATGGACATCATCATGCGGGGCGCCATGTCGACCCCGCTGGATGAATACATCTTTGTCGGCCTGCTGCTGGTCACCCTGGTGCTGGTCAAGTTGAAGGTCGGCTGGGCCCTCGTGGTCCTGATGCTGGCTGCACTGGCCTATGCCTGGTTCGGCGACATGATCCCGGGCAAATACGGGCACCGGGGCTATGACCTGTCCAGGCTGACCTCGACACTGATGCTGTCGACCGAAGGTTTCTATGGTGTACCCATGGGCGTGGCCGTGGAGTACATCTTTCTGTTTGCCCTCTTTGGTGCCCTGCTGACGCGTATCGGCACCGGCGAGGTTTTTGTGGATATCGCGCGCGGCCTGACTGGTCGTGTACAGGGAGGACCGGGCCTGTCGGCGGCGCTGTCCAGCACCCTGATCGGGTCCCTGAATGGCAGTGCCGTGGCCAATGTAGTGACCACCGGCACCTTCACCATTCCGCTGATGAAACGGGTGGGCTACAGTCCCAAGCTCGCCGGGGCCATTGAGGCGGCAGCCTCTTCGGCCGGGCAGATCATGCCCCCGGTGATGGGGGCAGCGGCCTTTCTGATGGCGGAGATGATCGGTATTCCGTACCCGGTCATCGCTCTGGCGGCACTGATTCCGGCCCTGCTGTATGTATTCTCCCTGATGGTTGCCGTGCGTCTGGAAGCCGGACGTCTGAATCTCGAACGGGACCTGGCCGGTGGCCTCAAATTTCTCGCCGACACATTGCGCAAGCGCGGTTATCTGCTGCTGCCGCTGGTCACTCTGATTGCCCTGATGGTACGGGGTCAGTCGCCAACCCAGGCCGCCGTGGTGGCCATTGTGATGGGCCTGCTGATCAGCCCCTGGCAACGCCTGACCCGGGTCGGCCTGCTGGATCTGATCAAAGTCTGTCAGGACACCCTGCTCAACACCCTGCCCATCGTCGCGGCAGTGGCAGCGGCCGGCACCGTCATCGGAGTATTGAACCTGAGCGGCATGGGGCTGATGGTTTCGAGCCTGATCGTGGAACTGGGCGGCGGCAATATCTGGGCCGTGCTGGCCCTGACGGCAGTAGCCTCCTTTATTCTCGGCATGGGCCTGCCCACCTCGGCCGCCTATCTGCTGCTGGCGGTTCTGGTGGCACCGGCTCTCACCAGGCTGGGCATGCATCCGATCTCGGCCCATATGTTCATCTTCTATTTTGGCCTGGTGTCGGCCATTACGCCGCCGGTCGCTCTGGCAGCCTATGCTGCGGCCAGTATCGCCGGCGCTCCGGCCAATGCCACAGCAGTCGAGTCCATCCGTCTCGGCTTCGTGAAACTGCTGGTGCCGTTCCTCTTTGTCACCATGCCGGGCCTGCTGATGATCGGCGACTGGTCCGACACGGCCCTGGCCATACTGTTCTCGTTCCCGGCCGCACTGGGTATCACCATCGGCTTTGCGGGCTGGATGCGTCGTCCATTGCCCGGCTGGGAGCGGCTGCTGTTCATACTGTCTTCCCTCTGCATCGCCTGGCCGGCGCCGGCAGCTGACTTCAGCACCTCACTGCTGCTGATTCGCGGCACCGGCTTTGTGGTCCTGGGTGCATTGTTTCTGTGGGTATTCCGTCCCGGTCAAACCGCGCCCCGTCCTGCGGCGGCGCCTTCAGGAGGTGAATCATGAGTCAGGTAGTACAACATATCGTGCGCGCACCGTCCGACCAGGTGGAGCAGTTGGCCCGGTTCGGTGTCGCTACAGTGCATGAAGCCCAGGGCCGCAAGGGTCTGCTGGCCGACTACATGCGCCCTATCTACACGGGTGCACGGCTCGCCGCCTCGGCAGTCACCATCTCGCTGCCGCCGGCGGACAACTGGATGGTCCATGTGGCCATCGAGCAACTGCAGCAGGGCGATATTCTGGTGCTGGCACCGACATCACCCTCCAATGCGGGTTATTTCGGTGATCTGCTGGCCACGTCGGCGCGGGTTCACGGCGCGGTCGGCCTGATCATCGATGCCGGTGTACGAGACATCAGGGATCTGACCGAGATGCAGTTCCCGGTCTGGTCGCGCAGCATCTTTGCCCAGGGCACGGTCAAGGAAACCCTGGGCTCGGTCAATGTGCCCATCGTCTGCGCCGGTGAACTGGTGAACCCGGGCGACATCATGGTGGCTGACGATGATGGCGTCTGTGTAGTACGCCGGGACGAGGCAGCCGAAGTGATCGAAAAGTGTCTCGCCCGGGAAGCTCGGGAAGCCGAAGTCAGAGCCCGCCTGGCCGCGGGCGAACTGGGTCTGGATGTGTATGGCATGCGCGACCGGCTGGCCAGCAAGGGGCTGCGCTATGTCTGAAGCCATTCGCTGCATGTGGATGCGTGGCGGCACCTCCAAGGGCGGATACTTTCTGGCCGCGGACCTGCCGGCCGATACAGCGGCCCGCGATCAGTTGCTGCTGAGCATCATGGGGTCACCCGACCCGGTACAGATCGACGGCCTCGGCGGCGCCGACCCCCTGACCTCCAAGGTGGCGGTGGTCAAACCCTCCACTCGCCCCGATGCCGATGTAGATTATCTGTTTCTGCAGGTTTTTGTCGATCAGCCCGTGGTGACCGATGCCCAGAACTGCGGCAACATCCTGTCCGGCGTGGGGCCCTTTGCCATCGAACGTGGCCTGGTCCGGGCCCGGGAGGGTGAAACCGATGTGCGCATTTTCATGGAAAATACCGGTCAGCTGGCGACCGCGCGGGTGCAGACACCCGGCGGCCGGGTGGCTTATGCGGGCGCGGCGACTGTCGATGGTGTGCCGGGCACGGCGGCGCCCGTGTTCATCACCTTTGCCGATACTGCAGGCGCCTCCTGCGGTGCCCTGCTGCCCACCGGCAATCCCAGGGATGAAATACAGGGCAAGGCCGTCACCTGCATCGACAACGGCATGCCGGTGGTGCTGCTGCGGGCCGCCGACTTTGGCCTGACCGGCAATGAAGATCGCGCCACACTGGAAAGCAATCGCAGGCTGCGCGACGAACTGGAATCCATCCGCCTGGCTCTGGGAGAACGCATGAACCTGGGTGATGTCAGTCAGAAGTCGGTACCCAAGATGTGTCTGCTGTCTGCACCCACTGGTGCAGAGGGTACGGTGAACACCCGAACCTTCATTCCGCACCGCTGCCATGCTTCCATTGGTGTACTGGGTGCGGTGTCGGTAGCAACGGCCTGTGCCATCAGGGGTTCGGTCGCAGCCGACCTGGCCAGGCTGCCGGCCGATCCGGAGGCCCCGCTGCAGATCGAGCACCCATCAGGCCAGATGGCGGTGGTCCTGCGTCATGACCAGGACGGCAGGGTAGTCGAGGCAGCCATAGTGCGCACCGCGCGCAAGCTGTTTGATGGCGATGTATTTTCCCACTGAGTCGGCCAGCGTCCGTCTGGCCCGTAATGCGGAGTTTGTCCATGAGTCCTGATTACCTACCGTTCCATCCGCAGCCCAGTCGGCCTGACTTTCAGGCCCCGCGCGGCGCAGTGGATGCACACTGCCATGTGTTCGGGCCGGCAGCCGAATTTCCCTTTGCGCCCGAACGCAAATACACGCCCTGTGATGCTGGCAAGGACCAGCTCTTTGCGCTGCGCGATCATATGGGTTTCAGTCGCAACGTCATCGTGCAGGCGTCCTGTCATGGTGCCGACAACAGCGCACTGGTGGATGCCCTGCGCCACGCCGGCGACCTGGCGCGCGGCGTTGCCGTGGTGCGGCCCGACATCACCGATGCCGAACTGAACGACCTGCATGCGGCCGGCGTGCGGGCAGTACGCTTCAATTTCGTCAAGCGTCTGGTCGACAGCACACCCTGGTCCGACTGCCTGGCCATCACCGAACGGGTGCGGCGGCTTGGCTGGCATGTGGTGATCTATTTCGAAGCCCCGGATCTGGCCGAGCTGACACCCCTGATCCAGCAACTGAACACCACAGTGGTGATCGACCACATGGGCCGACCGGATGTGACCGCCGGCGTCGAGCACCCTGACTTCCGGCGCTTTGTGGAGCTGCTGGAGCACAACCCGCGCCTGTGGACCAAGGTCAGCTGCCCGGAACGGCTTACCGTACAGGGCCCGCCCTACGAAGATGTCGTGCCCTTTGCGCGCAGTCTGGTGGCACATTTCCCCGACCGCGTACTCTGGGGGACGGACTGGCCGCACCCGAACATGAAATCCCATATGCCGGATGACGGTGCCCTGGTCGATCTGATACCCCTGATTGCACCCACGGCCGAGCTGCAGCGGCAGTTGCTGGTCGACAACCCGATGCGCCTGTACTGGAGCTGACCATGAACCCCGCCCCTGAAACAGACAGCCTCGTTCTGGGTTTCATCGGTTTCGGTGAAGCAGCCTCAACCTTCGCCGGCAGCCTGAACCGCAGCCGGCCAGCCTGTGTGCACTGCCACGACATTAAGAGTGTGCAGGACCACGCAGCCGTGCAGGCCAGGGCCGAGCCGCTGGCTGTGATTGCACAGCCGACTGCGGACGCCCTGTGTCGGAACTGCACCGTGCTCTGGAGTCTGGTGACGGCCGATCAGGCCCTGCCTGCTGCTCGTGCGGCGGCCGAAAGCCTGCGGCCGGGCACACTGTATCTGGACGGCAACTCCTGCTCCCCGGGCACCAAGCGTGCAGCCGCAAAGGAGATCGAAGCCGCAGGCGGGCACTATGTGGACATGGCCATCATGTCACCGGTGCTGCCGGCCCGGGCTGGCACGCCCCTGCTGTTGTCCGGCACCCAGGCTGCCCGGGCCTGTGAACAGCTCAACCAGCTCGGGCTCAATGCCCGCGAGGAAACCGGCCCTGTGGGCACGGCGTCCTCCATCAAGATGCTGCGCAGTGTCATGGTCAAGGGCATGGAAGCCCTGTTTGCCGAATGTGTACTGGCCGCGCGTCGTGCCGGTGTCGACACCCAGGTTCTGGGTTCCCTGCAGCAGTCCACGCCCGCGATCGACTGGGCAGCGCAGGCGGCCTACAACCTGGAGCGAATGACTCACCACGGCAAGCGCCGCGCAGCGGAAATGCGGGAGGTTACGGTCTTCCTGTAGGAACTGGGCTTCAGCGAACCGCTGTCGGAACGGACCAGCCACTGGCAACAGTTGCTGGGCGACCTGAACCTGCAGACCGACCCGAACGACTACCAGACCAGTGCCGAACAGATCAACGCGGCACTGCAACAGGAGAGTTCCTCATGATCATAGACTGCCACGGACACTACACCACTGCCCCTTCCGAGCTGGGTGACTACCGCGAGGCCCAGAAAGCGGACCTGGCCCGGAACCCCGACCACCAGGCCGAAAAGGGGCTGCTGACCATTACCGACGACCAGATTCGTGAAAGCATCGAGCAGAACCAGTTGCGTCTGCAGCGCGAACGCGGCACGGACCTGACCATCTTTTCGCCCCGGGCGAGCTGGATGGGTCATCATCTGGGCAATGAAAGCACCAGCATCACCTGGACCGAACACTGCAACGATCTGATCAAGCGGGTTGTGGATCTGTTCCCGGACAACTTTGCGCCGGTCTGCCAGCTGCCACAGAGCCCGCTGGTAACGCCCCAGGCCTGCGTCGCCGAACTGGAACGCACGGTCAGCCAGATGGGCTTCATCGGCTGCAACCTGAACCCCGACCCTTCCGGAGGCTACTGGAAGGACAAGCCGCTGCACGACCGTTTCTGGTACCCCATCTATGAAAAGATGGTGGAACTGGACATTCCGGCCATGATCCATGTCAGCGGGGCCTGCCATGCATGCTTCCACACCACCAGCTCCTACTACCTCAGCGCCGACACCACTGCCTTCGTGCAGTTGATGATGTCCGACCTGTTCAAGGACTTCCCCGAGCTGCGCTTCATCATTCCGCACGGCGGCGGCGCCGTACCCTACCACTGGGGACGATTCCGCGGCATGGCACAGGACATGAAGCTGGGCGACCTGCAGGAGCGGGTGCTGCAGAACATCTATTTCGACACCTGCGTCTATCATCAGGAAGGTATCGACCTGCTGCTGGATGTCATTCCGGTGGAAAACATCCTCTTCGCTTCCGAGATGATCGGCGCGGTAAGGGGTATTGACCCGCAGACCGGTCACTATTTCGATGACACCAAACGCTATATCGATGCCAATACCCGACTCGATGCGGCCCAGAAAGCACAGATCTTCGAAGGCAATGCGCGGCGGGTGTTTCCGCGCCTGCAGGCCTGAAGAGGGGGAATCCCATGAATCAGGACATCCAAGCTGCCGTATCAGCTGCCATCATCGCGGCCAGCCGCTGCCTCGATGCCCGACGCTATGATGAATTCGGTACCTGGCTTGCTCCCGACTGCGAGTTGATACGCCCAACCGCCGATGAGCCGCTGCCGCCGGCCATGCCATCGACTATCTGCAGTCCTTGGGCCACAGCCGGATCGGGTCGGTCTCGGGCTCCCTGCTCAACCCCATCTGCCGGGAGCGGGTAAAGGGGTATCAGACTGCCATGCAGGAGGCCGGCCTAGTACAGCACCAGCAACCAAACGGACAAACTCAGCATCGACATCAGCGTGGTCACCAGCAGAATGGCTGCATAGGCACTGTCGGCATGGTAGCGCCCGGCCAGCACCGGATAGATGCTGAGCATCGGCATGGCCGCCGACAGGATGACGATACGCTGCAGCTCGGGGTCGAAAGGCGGAGCCAGCCAGACCAGACCAGCCACCAGCAGCGGATGCAGCAGCAGCTTGCCGGCCATCACCCCAAGAATGGTGCCCAACCGACCACCCCAGCGGGTACCCACCAGCGAACCGCCGATCACGAACAGCGCCACCCCGGTAGCTGCACTGACCAGAAATCCGATGCTGCGCTCTACCGGCTCGGCCAGGCGGGCACCAAGCAGATTGCAGACCAGGCCCACCACCAGCGCCAGCAACATGGGGTTGCGCAGCAGATTGCGCCCAACTCCGGAGACAGCAGCCAGACCTGCCCACCCCTGATTCCGACTGCGCGCAAATTCGAACAGTATCAGCACCATAGGCAGGATCAGAACGTTTTCCACCAGCAGGTTCATGGTGAAGGCATTGGCCGGCAGACTGCCATAGACCGCAATCAGCACCGGCGCCCCGACAAAGGCGCTGTTGCTGACCGATACCCCCATGCCGCTGCCCGTCGCCGCCAGTGGCTGGGCACCCGAAACCGCACGAAACAGACCATAGACCAGCCAGAAACCGAGCAGACTGCCGAGCGCATAGACGGTGACATAGTGCGGGTTCAGCACCTCACCAATGGGTGACGAAGCGACAGTGGAAAAAATCAGGGCCGGCAGGCAGTAGCTGACCACAAAGCGACCCATGTGCGGAATGGCTTCACGGGGAAAGAAACCACCCCGCACGGCCCCGTAACCCAGCACGATCACCGCAAAGATGGGCAGGACGGTGCTGGCCAGAGAGACTTCCATGGGCCGGTCAGGCCTGCGGGTCGGGCTGGCCGTCCAGGTGACGCAGCATGGCCTCGCGCGACAGCACGTAGCGCATGACCATGTCGATCACATGCCCCTGCAGTATCTTCTGGTTGTCCGGAGCAGCCTGGTCCCAGTTGAAGATATGGGAAAAGGTATACTGGTTGGACACATTGAAAAACGACAGTGCACTGATCAGCCAGTGCAGTTCCAGCGGGTCCAGATCGTCCCGGAAATCGCCGGACGTCACCCCGCGCCGATAGATACGCTCCAGCTCTTCAATGGCGCCTGCATTCAGACTCTGAATGAATTCGGACTGCCCAAGATAACGACCATGGTGAATGTTCTCGATCATGACCATGCGAATGAAATCGGGGTGACTGATGTGGTGCCCGAAGGTAAAGGCCACCAGCCGGGCCAGCGCATCCACCGGCGGCAGGTGATCCAAGTCCAGTTCGCCTTCCTTGTGGCGCACGGCCTGATAGGACTGCTCAAGCGCCCGCAGATAGAGCGTCTCCTTGTCCTGAAAGTAGTAGTAGATCATGCGCTTGGAGGTCTGCGTCTTCTCGGCAATCTCGTCAATGCGCGCGCCCGACAGCCCCTTCTCGGAGAATTCCCGGGTGGCCACCCGCATGATGTCTGCCCTGACCCGCTCCGGGTCATTCTTGCGTGTGCGCTTGCGACTGGTCACTCCCTGCCTCCCGGACGACTGCTGAGTCTTGTTGTTGAGTATCGTCATGGCCCTGATTATCTCCCGATTCGGGCCCATCCTACCACAGGTTGACTATACGTACCATTTCGTACATTATGAATGTGCTGGCCTGAGAACCTGAGCCACAAGCAAAAATAAACCACAATAAATCAGTGACAATCTACCTGCCGCTCTCCCCGAGCGGACGACAGAGAGGACAACAAGAATGACTATTCAGACCCCAATGCTGGCCACTGCGGTGGCGGCACTTGCCCTGACCATTTCCGGCTCCGTCATGGGGCAGACCCTGCGTTTTGCCCATGTCGATCCGGATGACTGGACCACCTCCAAGAAGGGCGCTGCTGCCCATGTATTCAAGAACCTGATCGAAGCCGAAACCGACATGACGGTTGACATCTACCCGGCTGGCTCTTTGGGCCCGGAGGGTGATCTGATCGAGGGCACTATTGACGGTGTCATTACCATCTCCATGGTCTCCGGTTCCTACGCCAACTACTGCCAGGCGGCTGCGGTCACCGATATCCCCTACACCTTCCCGTCCGCGCCGGTGGCTTGGGCCGTGATGGATGGTGAATTCGGCCAGACTCTGGCCGAGCACTGCCTCAACGAAACCGGCCTGCGCACCCTGGCCTACGGCGAAACCGGCTTCCGCCACTTCACCAACTCTGTGCGCCCTATCCACTCGCCGGAAGACATGAGTGGCCTGCGTTTCCGGGTACAGACCATTCCGCTCTATCTGGAGATGGTTCGTGGTCTGGGCGCGGAACCCATGGGCATCGACTGGGGTGAGGTCCCCACAGCGCTGGCTACCGGCGTGGTCGACGGCCAGGAGAACCCCATTTCCGTGATCTACGAGAATGGTTTTTACGAGTTCCAGGACTACCTGACGCTCGACCGGCACGTTTACGGGGTCGACCATATCCTGATCAACGACGAGTTCTTCCAGTCGCTGCCGGAAGCCGACCGTGCGGCCATCCAGCGCGCTGCTGTGGTGGCCGGTAATGTCGGCCGGGCCATTCAGCAGTTTGGCTCTGCCGAGGGCATTGCCAATCTGGAAGCGCGTGGCATGGAAGTGACGCAGCCTACTGACGAACAGATGGAACAGTTCCGCACCGCAGCGCAGCCGCCTGTAGTGGAGTATCTGCGCGAGGAACTGGGTGGCGATGCCGAGTGGATTGACCGCCTTTCCGAAGCCGTCGAGAACGCGCGCATCGGGCTCTGATAGCCCCAGGCTCGCCCGCCCGCATCGGGCGAGCCTGTTACGCTTCCGACTTCCCAGTCAATTCCGGAGTGCCCCCATGTCCATGTTGATGCGCAGACTGCGCCATTACTTGATTGTTCTGACCAGCAGCCTGTCCGGACTGTGCATGATGCTGCTGTTTGTGATCGTACTGGTGAACGCCCTGCAGCGCTACACCGTGGGTCGGTCCCTGGTCTGGGGTGAGAACATGGCCGTCTACCTGATGATCTACGGCATCATGTTCGGTATTGCCTGGGCCTACCTGCAGGATAAGCATGTGCGCTTCAACCTGCTGCAGACCCTGTTGCCGGCGCAAACACAGCGCCTATTAACCGTCGCTATCGACCTGCTGGTACTGGCCGTCGGCATCGGCCTGATGTTTTCCGCCCTGGCGTTCATGGACAGCCGGGGCCATGTGCGGTCATCGAGCACCGGATTCTCGATGTGGATGTTCCATTCCGCAGTGCTTGCCGGCGGCACCCTGCTGGCTCTGTCGTCTCTGATCATGGCGATGCTGCGCTTCCAGGCGCCTGCCGGGGCAACTGAAGAGGAGGCTGGCGAATGATCATTACGCTGCTCATTGTCGCCGTGCTGATCGGCGTGCCCTTTGCTTTCGCCATTCTGGGCAGCCTGCTGGTGCTGATGATCACCGGCGACTTCCCCTACCACATTCGTATCGTCGCGCAGCAGCTGTTTGCGGGCCTCAATTCGTTTCCACTGCTGGCCATACCGCTGTTCATTCTGGCTGGCGAGCTGATGAACGAGGCGGGCATCACGCAGCGCATCATCAACATGGCCAATGCCATTGTCGGCCGCCTGAAGGCGGGGCTGGCCCACGTGAACATCTGGGCATCGGTCATTTTCGCCGGGCTGTCCGGCTCGGCTATCGCCGACACCTCGGCGCTGGGCCGGGTCTTTGTACCGGCCATGGAAAAGGAGGGCTATCCGCGTGCCTTCGCCGCCGCACTGACCTCGGCCTCTTCGGTCATCGGTCCCATTATTCCGCCCAGTATCCCGGTCATCATCTATGCGCTGACGGTTTCCGGCGTGTCCGTACCCGGACTCTTCCTCGCCGGCATAGTGCCGGGCCTGCTGATGGCCGTGGCGCTGTCGATCTACGTCTTTTTCTTTGCCGGCGACCTGGGCGCGGTGAAGGCGCTGCGTGCGATGTCCCGCCGCAAGGCTCTGCTGCAGGGCCTGATCCCAGTCTTCATGCCAATCTTCGTGGTGGGTTCCATACTGACCGGTGTAGTGACGCCCACCGAAGCCGCGTCGTTCGCTGTCATCTATGCCCTGATTGTGGGCGTGGTGCTCTACCGCACGATTTCGCTGCAGCGACTGCCCGAGATCTTTGCCCGCGCCATGCGGGATACCGCCATCATCATGATCATCATGGGCGCCGCAGCAGCAGCCAACTGGGTGCTGACCTACAACCGGGTACCCAACATGATCACCGCATGGGCACTGACCACCGTGGATGCCCAGTGGGTATTCCTGCTGACAATCATACTGTTGTTGCTGGTGGTGGGACTGTTCCTGGAAGGCATTGCCGCCATCCTGGTGCTGGTCCCCATCATCCACCCCATCGCAATGGCGCTCGGGCTGGATCCGCTGCACTTTGCCATCGTGGTGATATTCACCCTGATGCTGGGGCTGATTACACCACCACTGGGACTCTGTCTCTTTGTGGCGGAAGCCATAGGGCGTACCGGCCTGGGGCCAATCATCCGGCGCATATTGCCGATGCTCTTCATGCTGCTGCTGGTACTGCTGCTGATCACCTTTGTGCCGCAGTTGGTAACCTTCCTGCCGCGACTGGCAGGTTACTGATGACCGACTGACGGCTGTGTGCAAACCCGGAGACCTGATATGAAATCGTCCATTGCCACCGTCTGCCTGAGCGGCTCGCTGCCCGAAAAGGTGGCGGCGATCGCTGATGCCGGCTTCGACGGCCTGGAGCTGTTCGAAAATGACCTGACAGCCTTCGATGGTACCGCCATCCAGGCTGGCAGAATGATTGCCGAGCGCGGGCTTGAGCTGGTGACCCTGCAGCCTTTCCGTGACTTCGAGGGTCTGGAAGGCCGGCAGCGTAAACAGGCGCTGGATCGGGCGGAGCGCAAGTTCGACCTGATGCAGGAACTGGGCACGGACCTGCTGATGGTCTGCAGCAGTGTGCACCCCGATGCCCTGCCCGGACTGTCCCGGGCCGCCGAAGACTTTCACGAACTGGGTGAACGGGCCCGCCGGCGGGGTCTGCGGGTAGCCTTCGAGGCCCTCGCCTGGGGGCGCCATATTCACGACTACCGGGACAGCTGGGAAGTGGTCCGGCGCGCCGACCACCCGGCGGTCGGCCTGGTGCTGGATACCTTCCATATCTTTTCGCGCCAGACCGATCTCAACACCATCGGCAGCATCCCCAGTGATCGCATCTTTCTGGTGCAGACGGCCGACGCGCCGCGACTGTCGATGGACCACCTGTCATGGAGCCGCCACTACCGCTGCTTCCCGGGCCAGGGCGAACTGCAGATGGCGGATTTCATGCGTCTGCTGGAAGAAACCCGATACGACGGCCCCCTGTCGCACGAGATCTTCAATGATGTCTTTCGCATGGGGCACAGCGACCAGACGGCCCGCGACGGACAGCGCTCCTACCGCCTGCTGCGGGCCATGGCCGCCGACAGCGCGGTCCCGGTACCCCAGGATATCGACGGGATTGCCTTCATTGAAGTGGCCGCCGAAACGGAGGACCTGCCCGCTCTGCGCAATACCCTGTCGGCCCTGGGGCTGGCCTGTGTCGGGCGGCACCATACGCTGGAAGCCGAGCGCTGGGCCATCAATGATCTCAATATCGTGCTCAACCCGGACAGCAGCTTTGCCGGGCGCTCACCCGGACGCACGGCCACCGCCGTGACGGCATTCGGCCTGCGCGTGGACAATGCCTACGAAGCCTTCAAGCGTGCCGACCTGCTCGGTTTCGATATTGTCGAACCGGAAGATGTCGGCGCCACCCATGGCATGAGCGCGCTGCGCAATGTCGATGGCTCGCTGGCCTACATTATCGACAATTCGCAGCTCAGTCGCACCTGGGACCGGGAGTTCACGCGTGATGTCCAGCCCGTGCCCGAGGGCCCGGTGGTCGGTCTGGACCACATTGCTCTGTCGCTGTCCTACCATGACTTTCTGTCGGTATTGCTGCAGTACCGGGCCATCTTCAATCTGGACACCACGCCGTCCTTTGATGTCACCGACCCCAGAGGCCTGATTCAGAGCCAGGTGCTGTGCAATGCCAGCGGCACCTTCCGTCTGGCACTGAACGCCAGTGCCTCGCCGGACACGCTGAGCAATCGCTTCGTGCGCCGCTACGGCGGTTCGGGGGTGCATCATCTGGCCCTGCGCAGTACCGATCTGGCCACCAGCGCGGCCAGACTGGCCGAAGCCGACGTGCCGCTGCTGCCGATACCCGGCAATTACTATCGTGATCTCGCCGCGCGTTTCGACCTGCCACCGACGCAGCTGGATGCCCTGGCCGACCACCATCTGTTCTACGACGAAGACGCCGACGGCACCTATCAGCAGCTCTATACATTGTCGGGCCGGCGGGCCTTCTTCTTCGAAATAGTCCAGCGTGACGGCTATCAGGGCCTCGGCGCTCCCAATGCCTTTGTGCGCGTCACCGCCCAGCAGCGTATGGATGCCACCGCCCCGGACCCACAGGCCACCACAGGAGACACCGCATGATGAAACTCGCTCTGATCGGGGAAGGCATTGCGCAGTCCCAGTCCCCGGATCTGCATCGGCGGCTGGGCGGGAAGGTGGGGCTGGAGGTGCAATATGACCTGGTGGATGCGCTCGGCCAGACCGATTTCCATTTCGCCTCTGCCGTGAACGGGCTGCGTGCCGCCGGTTATCGCGGCACCAATGTCACCTACCCGTTCAAGGAACTGGCCTGCCATCTTGCCGACCAGCGCAGTGCCGGCGTCGATCGCGTCGGCACCGCCAATACACTGCTGTTCGATGGGGGCAGAGTTCTGGCCGACAATACCGATTACAGCGGTTTTATCAGTGCCTACCGGCATCAACTCGGCAACCGGCCGGCGGGCGAAGTGCTACTGATCGGCGCCGGCGGTGTCGGCCGTGCGATCGCCTGCGCCCTGGGCGAACTGGGCGTCAAGCGCGTGCATGTCATGGAGCGTGATCCGGTCCGCAGCAGTCTGCTGTGCAGGGACCTGCAGCAGATGAATATTCAGGCTGACAGCGTCAGCGCGGCAGCAGCAAAGGCGCGTCTGGGCGACTGGCAGGGCATCGTCAACTGCACCCCGGTCGGCCATGTCAATCATCCTGGCTGCCCCATCCCGACCGACGACCTGCAGGCCCACCACTGGGTATTCGATGCGGTCTACATACCGGCCCAGACCCGACTGCTGGCGGCAGCAGAAGCGCGCGGCTCCACCCTGCTGACCGGGGTGGAGTTGTTCATCTTTCAGGGTGTGGATGCGTTCCGGCGCTTTGCCGCTGATCAGGTGGATGCAAGCGACATTGATGTCCATGTGATGAGCCTGTTCCGCCACTACTATCAGCAACTGGTCACCGTAACCTCCGACCAGACTACCGACAGTTGAGCCGCAGTCAAGCGGCTTTCATTCAGGGCCGCAGCCGGACCTGCAGCCCGAACAGTGAACCGTAGCGCACCCCGACATAGGCATGCTCGCGCATCAGGGCATCGGCGCGCGCACCCTCGCCATGCTCGATGGCCTGCACCACCAGTTGGTGCTGCCACTGGGCCAGCTGCAGCTTGCGGAATTCCCGTTCCAGTTCGTTGTGGTCGATCATGATGGAGTCGGAGGAGGCAAAGGGCAGGTGGTTGTTGCGCGCTATGGCATCGGCAATGACCGGTGAGCCGGCAGCCTCGACCAGGGTGTTGTGAAACCTGGCGTTGATAGCGCTCCACTGTTCCACCTTGCGGTCATTCAGTGTCTGGTCGGTCAGCAACTCCTCGCCATCCTGCAGAATATGCCGGAATTCGGCCCGCACCTCGTCGGTCAGGCCGCGCTCGGCCAGCCGACGAGCGGCCAGCCCTTCCAGCGCACCCCGTATCTCCAGCCCGCAGATCACGTCGTCTTCGCTGAATTCGCGAATCAGAAAGCCGCGCTTGCCGGCCTGCTGCAGCAGACCCTCCTGTGCCAGGGTGCGAAAGGCCAGTCGCACCGGCATGCGTGAAACGCCCAGGGTCTGCGCGATCTGCGTCTCCGTCAGGCGCTCGCCCGGCGCCAGCTCACCCTGGCTGATCATGCGCCGCAGCTCCGTGATGACCTGCATGCTGACCTGACTCATCGGCTGTCTCCCTGGTTGACCGACATCTGGCATATTGGATCCAATATATCAGGATTACGGCTTTTCATTTGTGGTAACGGCGAATACGATATTATTATGGATCCATAAAAGCACAACTACAACAATCGGACCTTTCAGAGGAGAGCGCTCATGTATCCCAAGAATGCCTGGTATGTCGCTGCCACACCCGACGAAGTTCAGGACAAGCCCCTGGGCCGCACCATCTGCGGCGAACCCATCGTCTTTTTCCGCGGCGAGAACAATGTGGTTGCGGCCGTGGAAGACTTCTGCCCCCACCGCGGGGCGCCGCTGTCGCTCGGCTTTGTACGCGACGGCCAACTGGTCTGCGGCTATCACGGCCTGGTCATGGGCTGTGACGGCAAATGTCAGGACATGCCCGGCCAGCGCGTCAAGGGCTTCCCCAGCATCAAGGCCTACCCGGTCGAGGAACGCCATGGCTTCATCTGGGTCTGGACCGGTGATCCGGAACAGGCCGACAAGGGCGACATTCCGCACCTGCACTGGGCCGAGAGTCCGGAATGGGCCTATGGCGGCGGCCTGTATCACATCAACTGCGACTACCGGCTGATGGTCGACAACCTGATGGACCTGACGCACGAGACCTATGTGCATGCGACCAGCATCGGTCAGCCGGAGATCGAGGAAGCCGCCCCCAAAACCTACAAGGGCGAGGGCGACGAGGTGATTACCGAGCGCCACATGGAGAACATCCCCGCGCCGCCGTTCTGGCAGGCCGCACTGGAAGGCAATGGCCTGCCCTCGGACCAGCCAGTCGACCGCTGGCAGGTCTGCCGCTTCACACCGCCCAGCAGTGTGCATATCGACGTCGGGGTGGCGCTGGCGGGCCATGGTGGCTACGACGCGCCGAATGACAAGAAGGCATCCAGCATCGTGGTCGATTTCATCACGCCGGAGACCGAGACCTCCATCTGGTACTTCTGGGGCATGGCACGGCATTTCAAGCCGGAAGACGAGGCACTGACCGAGCGCATCCGCGAAGGTCAGGGCAAGATCTTCTCCGAGGACCTGGAAATGCTGGAGTCGCAGCAGAAGAATCTGCTCGCCTACCCGGAGCGCAGTCTGCTCAAGCTGAACATCGATGGCGGCGGCGTGCAGGCGCGGCGCATCATCGACCGGCTGCTGCAGGAAGAAGGCCGTATCCCGGCTGCCAGCCGCTAATACAGGAGACCCACATGCAGTTGACTCAGGAAGGTCTGTCCATGGTCTTGCGCCTGGAGCGCAAGACCATCATTGCCGAGCGCATCTGCAGCCTGGAGCTGGTCGACCCCCACGCTCGGCCGCTGCCACGCTTCAGTGCCGGCGCCCACCTCGATCTGCAGGTGGCCGACGGGGTGGTTCGTCAGTACTCGCTCAGCAATGACCCGACGGAAGACCAGCGCTACCGACTGGCGGTGCTGAAGGAAGAGGATTCGAGCGGCGGCTCGGTGGCCGTGCACGACCAGTTGCAGGAAGGTGACCTGGTGCTGGTCAGTGCCCCGCGCAACCACTTTCGACTGGCCAACGAGGCCCGGCACAGCCTGCTGTTCGCCGGCGGCATCGGCATCACGCCCATCCTGTCCATGGCCTGGTCCCTGCAGGGCAGGGGCGCCGCGTTCGATCTGCATTACAGTGCGCGCTCCGAGGCCCGCACCGCCTTCCGCGATGAAATCCGCTCGGCGCCCTTTGCCGACCGGACCCGCTTCTACTTCAGTGATGGTGCTCCGCGGCAACGTTTTCGCGACCAGTTGCCACAGCTGATTCCCGAGCCGGCAGACCACACCCATGTCTACGTCTGCGGTCCCAGGGGGTTTATCGAAGCCGTGATGGACAGCTTCGAGTCCAGGGGCTGGCCCAAGCAGCAACTGCACACCGAGTACTTCGAGGGCGCCGAGTTCGATACCAGCGACGACGACAGTTTCGAGGTGGAACTGGCCAGCAGCGGCGACGTCTACACGGTGCCGCCGGATCGCAGCGTGTTCGAAGTGCTGGACGAGGCCGGCATCTTCATACCAACCTCCTGTGAACAGGGGGTGTGCGGCACCTGTCTGACGAAGGTGCTTGAGGGCGAACCGGAACATCGGGACATGTTCATGGATGATGATGAACATGCCACCAATGACCAGTTCACCCCGTGCTGTTCGCGCTCGAAGTCGAAGCGACTGGTACTGGATCTGTAGAAACGTGCCGTCTGGTGCATGCGCTGTGAGACCGTCTGCGGCCATGCATCAGACTCGACCCGGCTATCAATACCCGAGTCAGAATGGCAGGCCGACGTAGTTCTCGGCCAGTGAGGCCTGGTAGCGCGGCGAGGAGACCAGATAGTCGAACTCCGCCTGCCGGATGCGCTCGTTGAACGATTCGTCGCCCTCGAAACGGTGCAGCAGAGAGGTCATCCACCAGGAGAAGCGCTCGGCCTTCCAGACCCGGGCCAGCGCGCGCTCGGCATACTGATCGAGCGCCCGGGTACTGCCGTCGCGATAGTGCTCGATCAGGGCTGTGGACAGATAGTGCACATCGGAAAAGGCCAGGTTCAGACCCTTGGCGCCGGTCGGGGGCACGATATGCGCCGCATCACCGGCCAGGAACAGGCGCTGATACCGCATCGGCTCGCAGACAAAGCTGCGCAGCGGCGCCACCGATTTCTCGATGGAGGGGCCGGTCACCAGGGTTTTCGCCACATGCTCCGGCAGATGCGCTTTCAGCGCATCCCAGAACGCTTCATCACTCCACTGTTCGGGCTTGTCGTCGGCCTTGCACTGGATGTAGTAGCGACTGAGCACATTGGAGCGCATGGAACACAGCGCAAAGCCGCGTTCGTGACTGGCATAGATCAGTTCGTGGTCGACCGGTGGCGTCTCCGACAGAATGCCCAGCCAGCCGAAGGGGTAGACCCGCTCGTACTCGTGGCGTTCGGCCTGCGGAATCGACTGCCGACTGACCCCGTGGAAGCCGTCACAGCCGGCAACCAGGTCACAGTGAATCCGGGTTGGTTCGCCATCAATGGTGCAGGTGACAACGGGGCGATCCGTGTCCAGTCCCTCGATGGCTACATCCGGCACATCGTCATGCAGCGGACAGCCATTCTGCTGATGCGCGGCGTACAGATCCTTGGTGACCTCGGTCTGCCCGTAGACGGTGACGCTCTTGCCCACCAGTGACTGCATGTCGATGCGCAACAGGTCTTCGCCGTAGGAGATGGCGAAGCCTTCATGCCGCTGACCTTCCCTGTCGAGACGCGCCCCGACACCGGCCTGATGCAGCAGATCCACCGATCCGGGTTCCAGCACGCCGGCACGAATGCGTGACAGCACATAGCCCATCGGGCGGCGCTCCAGCACCACGGCCCTGATGCCCGCATCGTGCAGAAAGCGGCTCAGCAACAGACCCGCCGGACCGGCACCGATCACCACAACCTGAGTCTCAAGTTCTGTCATATCCGTTCACTCTGCTCATTGTTTTTCTCACTCAATACTAGAGAGGCCGGAGCGTCGCCCCTAATGACTCTTTGACTTGCCTGTATATCAAATTCCATATAGCTTGAAGGAACACCTTCGGCCAGGGCCCCGTTATGGTCATCGACAACCGCATCAAATTCCGGCATCTGCAGTGCTTTATCGAGGTCGTGCGCCAGGGTGGCGTGGTCAAGGCCGCCGATCACCTGGCGCTGACGCAACCTGCAGTGTCGAAGAAGCTGAAGGAACTGGAAGAAATGCTGGGCGTCGACCTGCTCGATCGGCAGAAGAAGGGCGTCGTGCTGACCCCCTTTGGCGAAACCTTTCTGCGCCATGCCCTGAGCAGCGCCAACGCCCTGCGCGAAGGCATCAACAGCGTGCAGCGGGCGCGCGACAGCTGTCACCCGCCGGTTACGGTCGGTGCTCTGCCCACGGTAGCGGCGCGGGTGATGCCGGCTGCGGTGCGCCGTTTCAAGGAGCGCCTGCCCGACACCACGGTCAATATAATAACCGGCCCCATTCCCTATCTGCTGGGGCGCCTGCGGGTGTCCGAACTGGATATCGTGATCGGGCGCATGGGGCAGCCGGATGACATGCAGGGGCTGACCTTCGAGCAGCTTTATCTGGAACGTCTGGCCCTGGCAGTGCGCCCCGGCCACCCGGTACTGGAGCACGGCGGCAGCCCGCTGCAGGCGCTGGAGCACTATCCGGTCATCATGCCCACGGGTGACTCCATCATCCGCAACAGTGTGGAAAAGTACCTGCTCGCGCATGGGGTCAGCCTCAATGCCAACCAGATCGAAACCGTGTCGCACGCCTTTGCGCGCGCCTATGTGCGCGATACCAATGCCGTCTGGATGATTTCCCGCGGTGCCGTGGCCAGAGATATAGAAGAGGGCGCTCTGGTCGAACTGGACTTCGACGCCCGCGAAACCCTCGGCCCCGTCGGCTTCACGCGCCCGGTCGATGCCCTGGCCACCAATGCCATGGACGTCATGATCAGCTGCGTGCGCGCAGTGTCGACCAGCATTGTGGACGAGAAGGAACTGGGCACACCCTGAGCACCCGGCAATATACAGAAAACAATATATCGGGACGGCGAAAGCTCATTTTACAATTTCCCGGCACGCAGACATGGTAGAGGCGTCTGGCACCAGGAGAGAGTGCACCCATGTATGCTGTTATCGCCAATGGTATAGAGCTTCACTACGAACTGCGCAATGCGGGCCGCCCGGAGACGCTGGTCTTCATCAACTCGCTGGGTACGGACTTCCGTATCTGGGACGACCTGGCCGAGCATTTTCCACAGTTTCAGATTCTGCTGTACGACAAGCGCGGACACGGCCTGTCGGCCTGTCCGACCTCACCGTACACCATCGACGACCATATCAATGACCTGTCCCAGTTGCTCGATGCGCTGGAGATCGAACGCGCAACCCTGTGCGGCGTCTCCGTGGGCGGCATGATCGCTCTGGGCCTGTGCGCCCGTGAGCCGGAGCGGGTGGACAGCCTGATTCTGAGCAACACCTCCTATCGCATCGGCAACAGTGAAGCCTGGAACACCCGCATCAGCAAGGTGAAGACCAGCGGCACCGAGGGCCTGGCCGATACCGTGATGGACCGCTGGTTCTCGCAGGCCTATCAGGAAAAGCAGCCGGAACTGATGACCCTGTGGCGCAACATGCTGACCGCCACCCCGGCCGAAGGCTATATGGGCACCTGCGCGGCCATCCGTGATGCCGACCTGCTGTATGACGCCCGCGCCATCGAGAAAAAGACACTGGTGATTGCCGGCAGCGACGATCAGGCCACCCCGCCGGATGTGGTGGAAGACCTGTCGGAGCAGATCAACGAGGCCACCTACACCGTCGTCGAGGGCGCCGGCCATCTGCCCTGTATCGAGCAGCCGCTGACCCTGAGCAAGCTGATACACGATTTCCTGCATGACCCGCTGGAAGAGGCCGGGCGCTACCAGATGGGCATGCGGGTGCGCCGCAGCGTGCTGGGCGCGGCCCATGTCGACCGTGCCGAGCGCCTGAAAACCGAGTTCGACGCGCCCTTTCAGTCCTATATCACCGAAAATGCCTGGGGCTCGGTCTGGTCCAGATCCGGCCTCAGCAAACGCGATCGCAGCCTGCTGACCATCGCCATGATGGCTTCGCTGGGACATGAAGAAGAACTGGCCATGCACATTCGCGCCACCCGCAATACCGGCGCCAGCAAGGCCGAAATCCAGGAGGTGCTGCTGCAGGTGGCCGTGTATGCCGGCGTGCCCGCCGCCAACACAGCAATCCGCGTGGCCAAAGATGTCCTGGTCAAGATGGAGAGTGAAAACCCATGAGCAAGTCCGACACACAGCCCCAGAGCTATACGCCCCGTGACTGGGACAGCATGGCCGGCTTTATCGACAGCGGCTACAAATCCACGGGCAAACGCGGTGTCTCGCGCAACCTGCTCGAGATCAACCCGGACCTGGCCGCCCTGACCGGGCCCGCCTTCGGCGCGGAAAGCGTCGGCGAACTGGACCATGACCTGACCCGCAATGGCCGCGTCAACGGCGAGCCGCTGGGTGAGCGCATCATCGTTACTGGTCAGGTGCTGGACGAACATGGCAACCCGGTGCCCCATACTCTGGTCGAGGTGTGGCAGTGCAACGCCGCCGGCCGCTATGTGCACAAGAAGGATGTGCATGATGCACCGCTGGACCCGAACTTCCTCGGCGCCGGTCGCTGCATGACCGATGCCGAAGGCCGGTACCGCTTTATCAGCATCAAGCCGGCCGCCTACCCCTGGGGCAACCACCCCAATGCCTGGCGTCCGGCGCATATCCACCTGTCGCTGTTCGGTCCCAGTATCAGCACCCGCCTGGTGACCCAGATGTACTTCCCCGATGACCCGCTGCTGGCATTCGATCCCATCTACCAGTCGGTACCGGCCGGCGCGCGCGAGCGCATGGTCAGCCGGTTCTCGCTGGATGTCACCGAAGAGGCCTGGGCCCTGGGCTATATTTTCGACATCGTACTGCGTGGTCCCAGTGCCACGCCGGAGGCCTGAGCATGACCCTGAAACAGACCCCGTCCCAGACCGTAGGCCCCTTCTTTGCCTATGGGCTGACCCCGGAACAGTATCTCTATGACTTTCGCCAGTTGGTCGACGGCCAGATGCGTCCGCGCGAAGACATGCCGGGCGAAGCCATCCGCATCGTGGGCCGCGTATTCGACGCCGACGGCCAGGCCGCCGAAGATGCCATGATCGAACTCTGGCAGCCCAATGCAGCCGGGCGCTTCAATCATCCGGCCGACCAGCGCACGGAACGGCCTCTGATCGAGGGTTTCAGCGGTTTCGGACGTTTCGGTACCGGTACCGACCCCGACGCCCGCTTTATCTTCGACACGGTCAAGCCGGGTGCCATTGATGACCGCCAGGCACCCTTCATTACCGTGATCGTGTTCATGCGCGGCCTGCTGAACCATGCCTATACGCGGCTGTATTTCTCCGATGATCAGGCTGCCCAGGCCCATGATCCGGTACTGCAGTCGGTGCCGGCCGAGCGCCGCCAGACCCTGATTGCCGAGCGCAGGGATACCGCCACCGGCGTGGAGTACAACTTCGATATCCACATGCAGGGCGAGCGGGAAACCGTATTCTTTGATTTGTGAGGACACCGAAACATGGCCAGAATCGTCGACCTGAAAACCGCCATTGCCGAACAGGTGCAGTCCGGCGACACCGTCGCCATGGAGGGCTTTACCCACCTGATTCCGCATGCGGCGGCGCACGAGATCATCCGTCAGGGTCTGACCGACCTGACGCTGATCCGCATGACACCGGACCTGATCTATGACCAGATGATCGGCATGGGCTGTGCCCGCAAGGTGATGTTCTCCTGGGGCGGCAACCCCGGCGTGGGTTCCCTGCGCCGCCTGCGCGATGCCTATGAGCAGCACTGGCCGACCAGACTGGAGATCGAGGAACACAGCCATGCCGCCATGGCCAACGCCTATGAAGCCGGGGCAGCCGGTCTGCCCTGTGCCATTTTTCGCGGTTATCTGGGCGCCCAGCTGGCCGAAGTGAACCCGAACATCAAATTCATCCACTGCCCTTTCACCAACGAAAGGCTGGCCGCCGTGCCCGCCATCAAGCCGGATGTATCCATCATTCATGCGCAGAAAGCCGACCGCAAGGGCAATGTGCTGATCGAGGGTATCGTCGGGGTACAGAAGGAAGCAGTGCTGGCCGCCAAACGGTCGGTGGTGACGGTGGAAGAAATCGTCGACGACTTTGCCGGCCTGCATCCCAATGTCTGCATTCTGCCGGACTGGACGGTGGGCACCATCAGCCTGGTGCCGGGCGGCGCGCATCCGTCCTATGCGCAGGGGTATTACAAGCGGGACAATGACTTCTACAAGGCCTGGGACCCGATCGCCAGTGACCGCGAAACCTTCCGCCAGTGGATGCAGACGCATGTCCTCGAGGTCGGCCCTGAGGTGTTTGCCGAACGCGTCACCTTTGACGGCCCGACTGTGACTTCCCGTTCCGATTCCGCGCAGGAGGACTGAGCATGGACTACAGCACCAATGAAATGATGACGGTGGCCGCGTCCCGTGCGGTCAGCAATGACGACGTCTGCTTTGTCGGCATCGGCATGCCTTCGGCCGCCTGCAACCTGGCCCGGCTGACCCATGCCCCGGACATCACCCTGATCTACGAATCCGGCACCATCGGCACCAAACCGGCCACGCTGCCGCTGTCGATCGGTGACGGAGAGCTCTGCGAGACTGCCGTGACCACGGTATCCGTGCCCGAGATGTTCCGCTACTGGCTGCAGGGCGGTCGCATCACCATCGGTTTTCTGGGCGCGGCTCAGCTCGACCGCTTCGGCAACATCAACACCACAGTG
Source organism: Natronospirillum operosum (assembly GCF_004768465.1). GTDB lineage: Bacteria > Pseudomonadota > Gammaproteobacteria > Pseudomonadales > Natronospirillaceae > Natronospirillum > Natronospirillum operosum. Next base: position 239,723 of record NZ_SRMF01000003.1, on the reverse strand, counting down.
ATCGGTGACTATCACAACCCGAAGGTGCGCCTGCCCGGCGGCGGCGGTGCCCCGGAAATCGCCACTTCCTGTCAGGAAATCTTTCTGGTCATGAAGCAGTCGACGCGGGGTTTCGTCAAGCAGGTGGATTTCATCACCTCGCTGGGCCACGGGCCGACAGGTCGCGAACGGCGCGAACTGGGCGTCACCACCAAGGGCCCGAGCCGATTGATTACCGACCTCTGCATCTGGCAGACAGACCCGGAAACCCGTGAATTCGTGGTAACCTCCATACATCCGGGAGTGACCCGCGAGCAGATCCAGGACAATACCGGCTGGACCGTCCGCTATGCCGATCAGGTGGACGAAACCCCGGCCCCGGACGCCACCGAACTGGACGCACTGCGGTCGCTCAACTGATCCGATAACAAAGAGTGCATCATGACTGACGTCTATCTCTGTGACTATATTCGCACCCCCATTGGCCGCTATGGCGGCGCCCTGAGCGGCGTGCGCGCCGATGATCTGGCGGCGATCCCCCTGGCCACACTGAAAGCACGCAATCCGGCCATGGATCTGGCCGCCGTTGACGAAGTGATCTTCGGCTGTGCCAACCAGGCCGGCGAGGACAATCGCAATGTCGCCCGCATGGCCCTGTTGCTGGCCGGCTACCCGGAAAGCGTGCCCGGCACCACCATCAACCGGCTGTGCGGCTCGGGTATGGATGCCATCCTTTATGGCAGCCGCATGATCGGCAATGGCGAGGCCGAGCTGGTCGTGGCCGGCGGGGTGGAAAGCATGTCGCGGGCGCCCTTCGTGATGCCCAAGGCCGACAGCGCCTTTTCACGCAAGGCGGAAATTCACGACACCACCATCGGCTGGCGCTTCGTGAACCCGCTCATGCACAAGACGTTTGGCACCGATGCCATGCCCGAGACCGGAGAAAATGTCGCCGCCGACTTCCAGATCAGCCGCGAAGATCAGGACGCCTTTGCCTGGCGCTCGCAGCAGAAGGCCGGGCAGGCCATCGACAACGGCGTGCTGGCCGAGGAGATCACCCCGGTAACCATTCCGCAACGCAAGGGCGACCCTGTGGTGGTGGATCGGGATGAACATCCGAGGCCTGAGACCAAACTGGAAAAACTGGCGACTCTGCCTACACCCTTCCGCGACAACGGTACCGTGACCGCCGGCAATGCCTCCGGCGTCAATGACGGCGCAGCTGCTGTCATACTGGCCACTGCCGAAGCGGCAAAAAAATACGGCCTGACCCCCATCGCCCGGATTCGCGGCGGCGCCACCGCCGGTGTGGCACCACGCATCATGGGCATCGGCCCAGCCCCGGCAACGCAGAAGCTCTGTGCCCGGCTCGGGATCAAACCCGACCAGTTCGATGTGATCGAACTGAACGAGGCCTTTGCCTCCCAGGCGCTGGCCACGCTGCGCGAACTGGGCATTGCCGACGATGCGGCCCAGGTGAACCCCAACGGCGGTGCCATTGCACTGGGGCACCCGCTGGGCGCTTCCGGCACCCGTATTACCGGCACCCTGGCCAGGCAGTTGCAGCGCAGCGGCGGCAAGCTCGGTCTGGCTACCATGTGTATCGGTGTCGGCCAGGGCATTGCCATCGTACTGGAAGGCGTGTAGCACCAACAGGAGGCAAGCCGATTATGGCGCCAGCAGGGCTTTATGACGGTCTGTTCCGGGATCCGACAGTGAGTCGCATTCTGGATGATACCCAGCGCATCCAGCGCCTGCTGATGGTCGAGAGGGCCCTGACCGAGGCCCTGGCCCGGGCCGGCCTCTGTACCGAAGCCGATGCGCAGGCGGTCAGCGCTGCCCTCGCCCGCTTCCAGCCGGACATGGACGCCATCAGCGCCGGCATGGCGCAGGACGGCGTGCCCCTGCCCACGCTGATCAAGGCCCTGAAAGCCGAGATTCCGGCCGTGCATCACCGCGCCCTGCACCATGGCGCTACCAGCCAGGACATCATGGATACGGCCTCAGTGCTGGAAAGCCGTGAACTGCTCGACCATTTCGAGCGGCAGATCCGGCAACTGGTGCAGGGCCTGGCGGCACTGACGGCGCAGCACCGCAACCAACTGGTGGCTGGCCGTACCCGCAGCCAGCAGGGTGCCCCCATGAACCTGGGGCTGAAGATCGTGCGCTGGCTGGCGCCTCTGGTGCGACAGCTCGAGCGTCTGCAGTCACTGCGGCCACGCCTGCTCAAGGTGCAGCTGGCCGGTGCTGTGGGCAATCTGTCCGCCCTGCAGAACCAGGCCATTCCGGTGCGCCAGGCGCTGGCCGAGCAGTTGCAGTTGGCCGCTGACGGCGGCTGGCATACGCAGCGCGACAGCCTGCAGGAACTGGCCACCTGGCTGGCCATCACCACCACGGCGCTGGGCAAGATGGCGCACGACTGGATGCTGATGGCGCAGACCGAGGTGGGGGAAATCCGCTTTGCCAATGGCGGCGGCTCATCTACACTGCCGCAGAAATCCAACCCGGTGAATGCCGAACTGATTCAGACCCTGGCCCGGCGCTCGGCACACCAGGCGGCGGAGATGCTGCAGGCCGGGCTGGGAGCACACGAGCGGGATGGGGTGAGCTGGAGCAGTGAGTGGCTGGCCCTGCCGGAACTCTATCATTGCACCGGTGCGGCCCTGCACCAGAGTCTCATGGGTCTGCAGCACATGGAATTCAATCCAGTGCGCCTGCAGCAGAACCTGTGGCAGAGCCGGGGCCTGCTGTTTGCCGAAACCCTGCGTTTTCGCCTCCACTCCGGCCAGCCGGCAGGCATCGATGCAGCCTTGTTGCTGCGCCAGTCCATAGATGCAGTCAACCAGAACCCGGACAGCCCGGAGACCCTGATCGAGCGGATCAATACGGCCGCCGGCACCGCCTTCACTGCGGCCGAACTGGAGGCTGATCTGCTGCACGCCGGTTGCACCGATCCGGACATTGATCGTATTCTGCAGGCCGCCCAAATCTGGATGCCCGCCGACGACTGATGCAGTTATTCGCCATCACCGCCCCCATCTTCCTGGTCGTCGTACTGGGCATGCTGACGGCGCACCGGCACTGGCTGGGCGACCAGGCGGGCCCGGTGCTGGGCAATTTCGTCATGCGCTTTGCGCTGCCCGCCACCCTGTTCACCACCCTGTCCCGGGTGCCAGCCTCCGAGATCATCGAACCCGCCTTCATGCTGGCCTATGGCGGCAGCGGGCTGCTTACCGCATTGCTGGTGATCGGCGTGGCCAGCCTGCTGATGGGCCGAGACCGCATACAGGCACTGCTGCAGGGGTTTGGCAGCATCATGCCCAACACCCTGTTCTTCGGTCTGCCCATCGCCATGCAGTATTTCCCCGAGACCCCGGGCAATGCCTTTGCCATGGCCGTACTGACCGAAAACCTGCTGTTCTTCACACCCTTTCTGCTGGCCCTGCAGGTCACCGCAGCCGGTCCGGGCGGTTCGATCGGCGCCGCGATCCGGCAGGTGGGCGTTCAACTGATGCGCAGCCCCATCATTCTCGCCATCATCGCCGGGGTTCTGGTGTCCTCACTGGCGATTCCGGTGCCACTGGTTCTGGCCGAGGCCATTGATCTGGTCGCCCGGGCCTCTGCGGCCATTGCGCTGTTTGCGGTCGGCTTTGCCATCGCGCGCAGCTCGGTGAATCTGCGCGGACAGGAGCGCGACCTCATCCTGGTGGTGGGTGCCAAGCTGATAGTGCAGCCGCTGATCACCTTGCTGCTGGTGCTCTTTGTCGTACCCGACTTCGACCCGGTGTTGCAGTTCTCCGCCGTGCTGCTGTCCAGCATGCCCATGTTCTCCATCTATCCCATCATCGGGGCGCGCTATGGCCATGAAAGAGACACGCTGCTGGCGCTGATGGTGGCCGTGGTGCTGTCCTTCCTGACCATCACGGGCTGGCTCTGGGTGCTGAGCCGACTGCTGCAGGTCTGAAGCAAAAAAAGACCCGCCAGAAGGCGGGTCAAGATCATTGCGTCCCGTTACTTGCTCGGGATACACAGGAGCTACGTCCCTGTCATCACACAACACCGCATTGAAATCATCATCGGCAACTCTGTTCTCACTGCTCAGCCCTCTCCGCTGGGGCGGCGTTTTTTCCCGCCGGTTTGCGCCTTTGCACTGCTGTCGTCTTCGGCATCGTCACCGCGCAATGCATCCAGCCCTGAATCCATGCTCAGGCCCAGTTCCTCACCCAGACGCCGCAGGGCGGGTAGCTGCACGGCCATGTCCATGATGCTGTCGAGGGCCTGATTGACCACCGGCCGCGCCTCGCGGCTGCCCACGGGAGCATCGCCCCGCTGGGCCAGGCCATTGATCTGGTGGATGCGGATGGAGTCGATCTTCTCGGCCGGCCTGACCATTTCGGCGACAATCTTCGGCATGGCTTCCAGGCGCGCCTTCTCGGTGTTGTAGGCCGCCATGCGTTCGTTCATGGTGTTCTCGGCTTCCACCATGGCCTTGCGTCCCTCAGCTGCGGCCAGGGCCTCCTGGCGCGCAGCTTCAGACGCCAGGGTGCGGGCTTCCTGCTCGCCGCGGGCCTGCTCGAGGCGGGCCTGTGCCCGATCGGCAGCGGCTGCCTTCTCGGCTTCGGCGGCACGGCGGATGCGGATACCGGACACCCCGGCTTCCTGCTCCGCGTTGACTTCGGCCACCCGCTTGCGCCGCTCGGCTTCCGCCAGGGCTTTCTCGGTGGCCACGGTTTCCATGGCCTTGACCACCAGAGCGCGGGCTTCCTCGGCCAGCGCCTCGGCCTGCCGTTCCTCGCGTGATTTCTCGTGCAACTGGATGTCTCTGTCCTGCTGTAGCAGTTCAAGCGCCAGCTGACGTTTCAGTTCGGCGGCTTCCAGCAGGCGATCACGCTCGATCTCGGCCTCGCGCAACCGCTGTTCACGTGCAATGTCGGCAGAGCGGATGGCACTCTCCATATCGATACGCGCCTGCGCCGCCGCCTTCTCGCTGTCGGCCTTGCGGGCGGCCACTTCAGCCATCTGCGCGGCTTTCAGGGTTTCTATCTTCTGCACCTGATCGATGCGCGCCTGCTCTTCTTCATAGTCCAGATCCAGCTTGCGCTTGGCCACTTCGAGGGCGGACCGGCGCACCGAAACATCCGCGTCGGCATCGATATTGGCGCGATCCTTCCGCGAGCGGGCAATCACTTCGGCCAGCTTGCGCATACCCTCGGCATTGAAGGCATTGTTTTCATCCAGGGCGCCGAACGGGGTCTGGTCCATGTCGGTCAGGGAGACCGAATCCAGAGCCAGGCCATTGCGTTCCAGTGACGGCACCAGTTGGTCACGCACCAGGCTGACGAACTCGCCGCGTTTTTCATGCAGCTCATCCATGGTGAAGGTGGCCGCTACCGAGCGCAGCGCGTCGACCAGCTTGCCTTCGATCAGTTCGCGCAGGCGGTCGGCCTGAAAGGTTCGGTTGCCCAGTGTTTGCGCCGCCTGCGCCACACCGTCGCGCGTGGCCAGCACCGACACATAGAACTCGACACCGACATCGACCCGCAGGCGGTCACGGGTGATCAGCGAGGCGTTGCCCTCGCGCTTGACCTCCAGGCGCAGGGTCTGCATGTTGACCCGGGCCACATCATGGAAATACGGTACCGCCAGCACGCCACCGTCGAGCACCACCTTGCGACCACCCACCCCGGTGCGAACCAGGCTGACCTCGCGCGTGCCCCGCTGATAGAAGTTGGCCAGTATGATCACTGCAATCACCACAGCGATCAGGCCGACTATCAACCAAACTCCCAAATTAGCCATACGGTTTCTCCAGCTTGCAAGCAGTTATTGTTCTGGTTGTTCTGTCCGTGGGTTACAGACCATGTGTTTCACCAAGCAGATGCGAGGCCATGCCACCATCTGCCGGCAGATTCGTGCCCCGAATCCAGGTCGACAGATCCGACAGCAGAAAGGCCACCACCGGCGCAATGTCTTCCGGTCGCCCGGGTCGGTCCATTACGGCCATGTCCTGCGCGGCCCGTTCGCCCAGAGTCTCGATAAAATCGCCCAGAATGGGGGTGTCCACGGGGCCGGGGCTGACCGCATTCATGCGGATGCCGCGTTCACGCCAGGTCCAGCGGTTCTTCATGGTCCAGGCGATCAGCGCCTCCTTGCTGAAAAAGTAGGAGCGGCCGCCTTCATTGCCCACACCATGCAGGCGCACGAAGTCTTCCACCTGATCGAAATCCAGTGTCTCGGCAGCGCGAATGCTGGCTACCGACTCCGGCCAGCCCATGCCCGCCAGCGAGGCCAGATTGACGATGGAAGCGCCGTTGGCCAGCTTGGGAATCAGGCTTTCGGTCAGATACCGCAGCCCCACCAGATTGACCTTCAGCACCTGGGCTGCCGGTGCCGTGGGCGGCAGCCCGGCGATATTGGCCAGACCGTCGATTGCATTGGGCAGGGCCTCGACCAGGGCATCGATGACGTTGCGATCCGACAGGTCGGCACGATACAGCTCGTCCACATAGCGGGTGGTCTTGTGGACATCCACGCCCAGGACGTCACCGCCCAGATACTTGACCAGCCGCGCCGTTTCCAGGCCGATGCCCGAGGCACAGCCGGTGACGACGATGGTCTTGCCCTGCAGCAGGTGTTGCGGATGAATGGCACTCATGTACAGCTCTCCGGCTCGAATCAGTACGTGGGCGGTCAGAACATGGGCGGAAAATGACGACCGCCCCGTTCCAGTGTGACCCAGCGTGTCTGGGTAAAGGTTTCCACCGACCAGCGGCCCCCGTGGTTGCCCTGACCCGAGGCCTTGGCCCCGCCGAAGGGCACATGGGGCTCGTCGTTGACCGACGAGCAGTTCACGTGGCACATGCCGGTCTCGAGGCGTCGGGCAATACGCAGCGCCCGCTCCTCGTCGCGCGTCATCACACCGGATGAGAGCCCGTATTCGGTATCGTTGGCAATGGCGATGGCTTCTTCGTCGGTGCTGAACGGGATCACCGGCACCACGGGTCCGAAGGTCTCGTCCTGATACAGCTTCATGTCCGGCGTGACCCCGGTCATGATGGTGGGCTCCACAAAGCGGCCCTTGACGCCCCCGCCGAGCACCACACGGGCTCCCTTGGCGATGGCATCCTCGATCTGTTCCCGCACCCGCTGGGCCTGACGGTCATTGATCAGCGGGCCGATAATGGCTTCCGGGTCATCAGTGGTATCGCCCATGCGCAGTTTCGACGCCCGGGCCACAAAGCGGTCCAGAAACTCGTCGAAGATGGATTCGTGCACCAGCACCTTCTCCACCGACATGCAGATCTGCCCCTGGTGCATGAAGCTGCCAAAGTTGGCCGCCTGGGTGGCACGCTCCAAATCGGCATCTTCCAGCACGATCAGCGAGTCCTTGCCGCCCAGTTCGACACAGGCCTTTTTCAGGTTGGCCCCGGCGCGGGCTGCTATCTGGCGTCCCACCGGCGTCGAGCCGGTAAAGGAAATGCCCTTGACCAGCGGATGCTCGACCAGTTCGTTGCCCACAGTCTGCACCGCGTCGCGGGAACAGGTCACCACGTTCAGTACCCCGGGCGGTACGCCGGCTTCCTCGAACATCTCGGCAAACAGCAGACCACCGAGATAGGGCGTTTCCTCGGACGGCTTGAGCACTATGGTGTTGCCGGCCGCACAAGGGAAAGCCAGACCGCGCGCGGTCAGAATGAGCGGAAAGTTCCACGGGCTGATCACCGTCACCACCCCCATGGGCTGGCGGATGGCCATGGACAGCTTGCCGTAGTCGGACGGCATGACTTCACCGATGGCGGCATAGTTGGAGGCGGCAGCGGCACGGAAGACACCGGGCACATAGCCGGTCTCGAACATGCCCTTGCCGAACCAGCCGCCGCCTTCGGCCTGAATGGCCTTGACGATACGGTCGCGGTTGCGTTCGAAGGCTTCCGCCACCTTGAGCATGTAGTGGGCGCGTTCACTGTAGGGCCGCGCGGCCCAGTCGGACTGCGCTTGCTGAGCGGCCTGAATGGCGGCCCGGGTCTCGCTCAGTCCGGCTTCCGGCACGCGCGCCCATAGCTGGTCGTTGGACGGATTGAAGTCATCGAAGGTGCGGTCAGTGGGTGTCCACTCACCGCCAATATACAGACCCTTGAACTGGTGCATGGCTTATACCCTGTGTTTGCTGATCAGTTTCAGTTCGCCCTGCGCGTCGCCGTCATCTTCGCGGCGATAGATCTCGAGCTGCGGCCTTCGGTATACCTCGATTTCCGGTTTCCGGTCGTCGGGGGTTGCCTGCTGTGACCGCTCCCGGGTCGGCATTGCCGGTGCGGCCGGTGGCCGGGCAGACGCTGTGCTGGCGGTGCGGGCGGCGTTCTCCATACGGCGCAGCATGTCATCCAGCGCACCCGTGCTGGCTGGCGCAGCACTGCCGGCAGCGGTGGCGTCGGAATTCGGTCCGGCGGCGCTGGTCCAGGCCTGGCGCTGGCGGGCTTCCGCACTGGCGATCAGGTCCTCGACACTCTGCCCGGCTACCTGCTGCACACTGACCCGATCAACCGTGCGCGGCGCCGGCTGCGCGAAGGACACTTCACTGTGCGCGGCAGGCGCCGCTGTCTGCTGCGCTGTTGCCGCAGTCGCCCGGGTCGGGGTCGGTGGTGCTTTTGCTGTCGGGGCTGCCGGTGCTTCCGCCGCACCGCCCAGGTAGGCGCGCTGCACGGCCGGGTCATTCATCAGTGCCTGAGCCGAATTTTCGGCCACAATCTGTCCGGTCTCGATCAGATAACCACGATCGGCGATAGCCAGACTCTGCTTGGCATTCTGCTCCACCAGCAGAATACCCAGCCCGGTCTTGCGCACCTCGGCCAGGGTACGGAACACATCCTTGGCCAGCAGGGGCGACAGCCCGAGCGAGGGTTCATCCAGCATCAGAATGGTCGGGTTGGACATCATCGCGCGGCCAATCGCCACCATCTGCTGCTCACCCCCGCTCATGGTGCGAGCGATCTGGCGGCGGCGCTCGGCAAGGCGCGGAAACAGGCTGTAGACCCGCTCCAGATTCTCCTGCTCGGACCCTCTGGCGCGGCGCGCGTAGGCACCCAGGCGCAGGTTGTCCTCCACCGACAGTTCACCGAAGATGCCGCGCCCTTCCGGTACCAGAGCCAGGCCCGACTCCACCACCTGGTGAGATTTCAGCGTGCCGATCACGCGCTCGCCAAGCCGCACCGAACCGCTGCTGCGCGGCACCAGCCCGGCTATGGTCTGCAGCAACGTACTCTTGCCGGCACCGTTGGCGCCGAGAATGACCACAATCTCGCCGGCGCGAACGCGCAGCGAGGCATGATCAAGGGCCTGATGCTGGCCGTAGAACACGGTCAGCCCGTCCGCTTTCAGTTCACCCTGAGTGTCCGCCGGTCTGTGCTCAGTCATCGTCATCCCCCAGATAGGCACGGATCACCTCGTCATCGGACAGCACCTCGGCCGGTGTGCCCTCGGCGATCTTGCGTCCGGTGTTCATTACCACGCAGCGATCACACAGGCTGCGGATGGCGTCCATGACGTGCTCGACCAGAATGATGGTGCGCCCTTCGGCGCGCAGGTCGGCAATCAGTTCGATGCCGGTACGCAGCTCGGTCGGGTTCAGGCCGGCCAGCCATTCGTCGAGCAGAATGATGCGCGGATTGGCGGCCAGCGCCCGCGCCAGTTCCACCCGCTTCTGATCAATGTAGGTCAGCGCGGAGGTGGGCAGATGCGCCGAGGTGCCCATGCCGACGCGTTCCAGCTGCCGCATTGCGTGGACCTGCAGAGCCCGGCCCCAGAGTTTCTTGTGGCCGAACACAGCCCCGGCCATGACATTTTCCAGCGCCGTCATGGTGGGCAGCATGCGCACCAGTTGAAAGGTTCTGGCCACCCCGGCACGGGCGATATGCCGCGCCGGCATGTCCGAGATCAGTTGATCGTCCATCATGATGTCACCGCCGGAGACGCGCAGGGCGCCGGAGATCAGATTCATCATGGTGGTCTTGCCCGAGCCGTTGGGCCCGATCAGGCCCATGACTTCCTGCTCGTGCACATCGAAGCTCATGTCATTCACCGCCACCAGGCCGCCGAAGCGGCGGGTCACATTGCGCACTTCCAGCACCCGGACTCTGTTATCCATGGCTCACCTCCCGGCGCTGCTGCCGTGCCCGGAAATAGACCTTCTCCATGATGCCGGCGACGCCGCTGGGGATGTAGTAGACCACCAGCAGGAAGGCGATACCCATCAGCAATACTGTCTGCGCGGGGAAATTGGAGGCGATGACTTCCCAGGTCAACGCGAAGGGAATGGCGCCGACCAGGGGTCCCCAAAGACGATGTACACCGCCCAGCAGAGCCATGATCACCACCAGAAACGACACCTCGGGGTTGAACGCCATGGCCGGCTCGATATAGACGAAGCGGGGTGTCATCACGGCGCCCACCACGGCGGCGAAGGCCCCGGATACCATGAACAGCAGGATCTTGGCACGCGCCGTGTTAATGCCGCTGTGGCGGGCCACCAGTTCATCATTGCCGATGATGCGGATGGCAAAGCCCAGGCGCGAGCGATTGATCAGCCAGCCCACCAGATAGACCAGCAAGGCCAGCGCCAGCAGTTGCCAGTAGATCTGGGCATCATTGATGTCGACGAACACATAGTTGCCCCGGGTGCCGGCAAAATTGTTCTGGTACCAGGTGATGACCTGGCGGACCATCTCCGCCAGACCCAGCGTGAAGATAACGAAGTAGACGCCGGACAGGCGCAACGTCATGGCCCCGACCAGGGCCGCCAGCAGGGCGCCACTGAGCGCTGCAATCGGCAGTACCATCCAGTAGGGCATGACCTCCAGCGCCGGCGCCATCATGTAGGCGCCCACCCCGTAGAAGGCGGCTGTGGCCAGCGATATATAGTGGGTCGGTCCGGAGAACAGCGCCCAGGAGGTCGCCAGTACGGTGTACATGGTGATCGGAATTACCAGTGACAGCACGGCCGCGCTGTTGGGCAGCGAGGGAATGAAGGCCAGCACCGCAAAGGCGGCCAGTACCAGCACAGCGTAGATGACTTCTTTGCGCGTCATGTTGTACTTCTCCCGAACAGACCCTGGGGCCGGAAGAGCAGCACCAGAACAAACAGCAGATAGGCCGAGGCCAGTGTCAGCCCCGGATCAACCAGGCGCGCCACCACGGTTTCCGTCATGCCCAGCACCAATGCTGCCACGATGGCCCCTCGCATGTCCCCGACGCCGCCCATGATGACGATGATCAGTGCCTTCATCGTGAACACGATGCCGACCGAGGCATCAAAGGTCAGGAAGGTGCTGAGCAGCACCCCGCCGGAGGCTGCAACAGCACCCCCCAGCGCAAAGGCAAAGGTCGACATGCGGGGCACATCGATAGCCACCAGGCCCGCCGACACCGGGTCCACCGACACGGCGCGAATGGCCATGCCGGAGCGGGTATAGTGAATCCAGTACCAGAGGGCGGCACAGATGGCGACCGCGATCCAGAATGCCACGACCCGGTTCAGCCCGTACCGGCTGCCCATGAATTCGACTGGCCGTGACAGATAGGAGTAGTTGAAGAAACTGCCCCCGAAAACCATCAGAAAGATGCCGACCAGCGCGAAACTCAGACCGAAGGTGACCAGAATGCTGTCGACTTCCAGTTGGCCCCGGCTCTTGGCCCGCCGCACCAGCGGCAACAGCAAATAGCGATAGATCAGCCAATTGAAGACAAAGGCGCCGGGCACCACCCAGAGCAGGGCCACATAAGGGCTGAAACTGTGCGCCATCACCACCCAGAAGGCAGCAAAGGCGCCCGCCACCAGCATTTCGCCACTGGCCAGGTTCATGATGCGGGCCACACCATATTGCAGGGACAGCCCCATCGCCACGATGGCATAGACACCGCCCAGCAGGATGCCTGTAATCAAGATCTGCATAACTTCAATACCGAATCAGGGGAGTGACCTGCCGGCGCTCCGGGCCGGCAGGTCTGGGGTACCTTGACCTGAGGGGGTTACCAGCCTTCCTTGCGGATGGGCTCGACTGCGCCTTCCAGGTCTCCGGTGGCCCGGATGCCATGGAACTTGCCATCCTGCCACTGGCCTACGGTCCAGTAGTTGTTGATGCGCTGATCTTCAAAGACCCACTCGCCCATCACGGTATCGAAGGGGTTGTTCTTGATGTACTCGGTGACCGCATCACGATCCGGTGCACCCACGCCCTCAATGGCCTGGGCCAACACTTCCAGGCTGGCATAGGTCACGGCACTGGCCCAGTAGTCGGGGCCCTGACCAGCCACTTCGATGTGCGCCTGCTCGTACTCGATAAAACGCTCGGAGTCCGGATTGACACCACCCACACCGAAGACGCCATTGATGCTGTCACCAAAGCGCTCACGATAGGACGGGAAGGGTGTGGCCACCGCAGTATAGAAGGCGTCCACCTGCAGATCCTGAATCTGCGCGGCTTCGGTCAGAGCAAACGTATCCGGCGGATAGGAGAAGGCCACAAAGACATCCGGGTTGGCATCGATCACCGAGCTCATGACCGGACTGACATCCTGAATGGTCGGCGGATAGGAGCGGTTGTAGACCACATCGAAGCCGTTCTGCTCGAAGATCACGCCCGCCGCCTGGGCCAGTTCGATACCGAAGGCATCCGCCACATTGACCATGGCCACGCGGTTGCCGACTTCGCCGGCGTCACGCAGCTCCACCATCTGCTCGGCAATGCCCTGCGCCAACGGCGTGGTTTCACCCAGGGTGAAGAACACACCGTCATAGCGGCTGGTCATGGTGTCGACCTGGTCGGTGATGGCACTGACATTGATCATCGGATAGCCCAGACGATCAAAGATGGGGGCTGCTGCCAGGGCCAGGCCGGTGCCATAGGGCGCGATAATGAAATCGGCATTGTCATTGTTGGCCAGACGCTGCACCGAGCGAATGGTTTCCGACGGGTCGGTGCGGTCATCATATTCGATGATCTGCACCGGACGCCGAGTGCCATCTTCCATCAGCAGGCCGCCATCAGCATTCACCTCCTGTTCCCACAAGGCGATGTTGGGCCAGAAGGTGACCGCAGCACCCCCGGCGAGCGCGCCGGTCTTGGGCGCCACGGCACCGACTCGGATCGGATCGCTGCTCTGGGCCAGGGCAGAGCCCAGAGTCAGAGACAGAGCCAGCGTGCCGGCCACCATACCCAGGATGGCATGGCGCAGGCAAAGCGGAACCAGGGGCTGAACAGTCTGACAGGTAGAATTCTCGGTTTTCATGCGCTCACCTCTTTGTTGTTCTTATCTCAGTCAGGGCGGCGTTGCCCCGTACTGATTGATTATGATTTGCACATTAAAGAATGGGGCCGGGCTGCAGGGTTGTAAAATAAGGTTTAACTTTCCTGATATATCGATTCCTGTATACAGGGGTCAGGATTCAGAGGGATCTCCGGTCCGGCCAGTCAAACCGAAGGCATAGAGCTTCTGACCGGCACGAATCTGCAGGCGGGTGCTGCTGTTCAGAGCCAGGAGTTCACTGGTCAGGCTGTCAGGCCAGGCCAGTGCACAGGCAGCCGCCGCTGCGTTCAGAAAGCTCGCACTGACCGCGCTGCCACTGTGATCAAGGCGCTGTACCAGCAGCATTGCGGGGCCGCATCGTCTGACCAGCAGCATATGGGGCACCGGCTGCTGCATGACGTCGCCCAGCCCCATCAGATAGCCGGTCTGCAGACGCACCCGCTCCAGACGCTCCTGCAGGTGCTGCGCCAGCGGCAGAGCAGGGTCGGGCTCTGGCTCCGGCAGAGACCCGGGCAGCAGGTTGCCATCCAGCAGCACCATGGGGCGGCCGACATCGACACAGGTCACCCAGAGTCCGTCCACCAGATCCCGCGCATTGCCGGTGGGCAATGCGCGCCCGGAGCGGCGCCCCAGCAACTGCACCAGCGGGCGCTGAGCTCCGCTGACGCTGTAGTAGACGGGAGTAACCATGACAAGAATCTAACTGATCAGGCCCAGCGCCAGCACCGGGAAGGCGATGATCAGCGCCAGGCGCACCGCGTCTGCCGCCACGAAGGGCAGTACCCCCTTGAAGATGTCCGTCAGTTTGGTGTCTTTCGGTGCCACCGACTTGATCACGAACACATTCATGCCAATGGGCGGCGTAATCAGACCCAGTTCCACCGTGATCACGGTAATGATGCCGAACCAGATCGGATCCAGACCGGCTGCCATGGCCAGCGGAAACACCACCGGCACGGTCAGCAGCAGCATGGCAATGCTGTCCATGACCATGCCCAGCAGCAGATAGAGCAGCAGAATCGCCATCAGCACCATCAGCGGCGTCAGCTCCATTGCGTTGACAATCTGTACCAGCTCAAAGGAGATTCGCGATACATTGATGAAATAACCGAAGATCTCGGCCCCAATGACCATGAAGAAGATCATGGCCGATATCACCAGGGTCTCTCTGACCGCCGCCACGAATTCGCGCAGCCGCATGCCGCGGTACAGCGCAATCAGCAGGGCCCCGAAGGCGCCGACAGAGGCCGCCTCGGTCGGTGTGAACAGGCCGGTGTAGATGCCCCCGATGATCAGCACGAAGATGCCGGTGAACGGCACCAGACCCTTCAGGCCAACCAGCTTCTCTTTCAGCGTGGTCGGGTCCCCGGGCGTGGCCAGCGACGGCTTGATGGCCACCACGATGGCAATGGTCAGCAGGTACAGACCCAGGCCGATCAGGCCGGGCACAATGCCGGCAATAAACATGTCACCCACCGACTGCTCCGTAATCAGCGCGTACAGCAGCAGCGCGATCGAAGGCGGGATCATGATGCCCAGGGTGCCGCCGGCAGCAATGGTGCCGGTCGACAGCGAATCCGCATAGCCGCGCGCGCGCATTTCCGGCAGCGCCACCTTGGACATGCTGGCGGCGGTAGCCAGCGAAGAGCCCGAGATGGCCGAGAACACACCACAGGACGACACCGCCGCCAGCGCCATGCCGCCACGCCAGGCGCCGAACAGGGACTTGGCGCCATGGAACAGCTCGGCTGACATGCGGGCCTTGGAGGCCAGCACCCCCATCAGGATGAACATTGGGATGGGGCTGAAACTGTAGCTGGTCAGCGTCGACATGGCGCTGCGCTGCAGTATGGTCAGGGCCGGATCAAAGGCGGAAATCAGGCCAAAGCCGATAAAACCGGTAGCGGCCATGGCCATGGCAATGGGCATGCGCAGAGCAATCATGCCCAGCATGCCGGCGATACAAAGAAACCCGATCAGCTGCGCACTCATGATGATTCAGTCTCCGTGCCGGTGAAATACTCCCAGGCCACCGAGAAACCCCGAATGCCCAGCATGACGGTGCCCACCATGGCCAGCCAGTAGATGTAGGCCATCGGAATGCCCAGGTCCTGAGTCGTCTGCCCGGATCGTGCGGCCCGCTCGATGGAATTCAGCAGGCCCGAGGTCAGAATGAAGCCGAAGAGCCCGAAAAAGAGGATGTAGAACCCGCTGATCCAGTACTTGATGCGCTCGGGCAGGCGCTCGGTGAAAAGCTCCACTATCACCTGCCCGTCTTTCAGGGCGTATGGCAGGGCATACAGGATGCTGAGCAGCAGGCCATAGCGCACGATCTCGTAGCTGCCCCGAAAGGTCAGATTGATGGCCCCCAGAGTCATGCCAAACAGGGTGCGGGCAGCAATGTCCGCCAGCACGGTCAGCATGGACCCAACCAGCACCACGCCACCGGCCAGACTGAGCAGAAAAGCGGCTTCCCGAATCAGCCAGGCAAGCCGGTGAATCCAGTTGATGATGAACACGAGTAAACCTCCACCCCAGCAGGAAGACGCCGGAACGGCTGGCTCCCTGTTACGGGAGCGTACCGATCCGGCGTCCTTCAGACGTGCCTCGCAGGCACTGTTTGTTTCCCTGATATCAATCAGGCGTCACAGGTATTGCGCAGCTCCATGGCCCGGTCATAGACCTCACGCGCCGGCAGACCGCGCTCTTCCACTTCGCTCAGGTAGCGCTCGAGCGAGCGTTCCATTGCCGGCGCCCAGTCCGGGTGCGAGGTACCACCCTCGATCACATTGATGGGACGATCATTGGCCATCGCATCATCGATACCGGCCTGATCCAGGTCATCAAAGACTTCGCCCGCCAGTACCGCCCAGTCCAGACCGGAATTGGCGTCGATGACGGCACGATTCTCGGCGGACATGCTCTCATAAACACCCCGATTCATGGTCATGATGAATGACAGGGTATACATGCCAGCGATTTCCGTGTGGGAGTCGACCAGTTCCGCCAGACGAAAGCCGATGGTGGCTTCCCAGGGCAAAGCGACCCCATCGATCACGCCGCGCTGCATGGCGGTGTAGCTCTCCGGCGCCGGCATGCCGACAGCCTGGGCACCCAGTTCCTCCAGAATATTGCCCACTACCGTGGTCGGACGGCGGATGCGCAGGCCCTGCAGGTCGGACGGCTCGCGGATCTCGGTGCCGACCACATGGAACATGCCCGGACCATGGGTGAACATGAACAGAGGATGAGTATCTTCATACTCTGCATCCAGATGTCCTTCGTCATACAGGCTCTGCAGAATGCAGGCGCCATGCGCGCCGCTGTCACTGACACCGGGCAGTTCGACGATCTGGGTGAGCGGGAAGCGGTTGGCGGTATAGCCCTGCACCGTGGCCGTTACATCCACAATGCGATCAGACACGGCATCGTACTGGTCCGGTGGCGGTACCAGAGAGCCACCCGGATAGACTTCGACCGCAATACGGCCGTTGGATTCCTCTTCGATCTGGTCGGCCCAGGCCTGCATGACCCGCTGATGGTTACCTGAAACCTCAGGCCAGAGGTGGGCCAGACGAAGGGTCACTTCCTGCGCCTGCACCTGAGCAGCGGCAGCGAACCCCCCGATCAGGGTTATAGCGGTTATCGTTCTGGTCATATTTTGCATGACGTTGCACCTCATTGTTGTTATGACTCAGTGGTCAGCGCTGCTACCAAGAGCATGCTGTGGGGCGACTTTTGCCCGCAAGATCAAGCCGTATTGTTATCATTCTGCTGACGGCCTGATCTTTTCAGCCTTGATTATTCATATCATTGTAGTCCATCGCCATTCAGTTTTAGGGTGTAAGCTATTAGTTCTGGTTATAACATGGCATGCTCCAAACCATGACTGCAAGAACTGACAGACAACCCAACATGAGGCACCTGCGCGCCGTCAGTGAGGTCGCAGCCCTGCACAGCATCACCGCAGCGGCCGAACGGGTGTTCCTGTCCCAGTCGGCCCTGACCCAGGCCATCGCCAAGCTGGAGCAAGCCATAGGCTGCCGTCTGTTCCGCCGTCATCATTCCGGCCTGACCCCAACCAACGAGGGCAAGCTGTTTCTGCAACGGGTCAACCGCTGCCTGTATCTGCTGCAGCAGGGGGTCCGTGAAGCCTTGCGCTCCGGCATTGCAAAGACGGACAACCCGCACCCGGCAGAGCAC
Organism: Natronospirillum operosum; assembly: GCF_004768465.1. GTDB lineage: Bacteria > Pseudomonadota > Gammaproteobacteria > Pseudomonadales > Natronospirillaceae > Natronospirillum > Natronospirillum operosum. The sequence continues at coordinate 222,242 of NZ_SRMF01000003.1, read as the reverse complement.
CCGGCCCAGTTGCTGACCAATGCCCAGTTGCGGGCCTTGATCGCCATTCAGCGCGCGCCCTCCTATTCCAGTGCGGCCCGCAGTCTGGGCATATCCCAGCCCGCCATTCACAAGGCGGCCAGGGAGCTGGAAAGCAATCTCAACCTGCATCTGTTCGAACCCACCCGCTCCGGCGTGAGGCTGACCGAGGCGGGTGAGAATCTGGCCCGCTTTGCCCGCCTGGCGCTGCGCGAAATCGAACTGGGTTTCGACGAACTGGCCAGCCTGTCGGGGGAAGATACCACCACCATCGCCATTGGCGTGGTACCGCTGGCGCGTACCAATGTGTTGCCGGAAGCCATCAACCGCCTGACCGAACTCAAGCCGGAATTGCACATCAGTGTGATCGACGGCGCCTACGAGGACCTGTTGATGCAGTTGCTGAGCGGGGACATCGACATGATGATCGGGGGCCTGGTCGACCCGCCACCGACGGACACCATTACCCAGTTGCCGCTGTTCAATACCACCTTTTCACTGGTGGTCCGCCAGGGTCATCCGCTGGCCACTCAGCCGGGGCTGAGGTTGGCCGACCTGCTGGATTATCGCTGGGTCATCCCGCGCCGCGGCACTCCGGCGCGCGAGTTCTTCGAGGCGCTGATCGGCCAGCCCTTTCCCGGCAGTCTGAAGGGCGCCGTGGAAAGCGGTTCACAGATTGTCACGCGCGAGTTGCTGGCGGGCAGCGATCGCATTTCCCTGCTGTCCAGCTACCAGATCCGGCATGATCAGCGCTCCGGACTGCTGACAGCGCTGGATATCGATCTGCCCGGACCGCAGCAGACCATTGTGCTGGCACTGCGCAAGGACTGGCACCCCACGCCCCCGCACCTGCTGCTGATTTCCATCATCAAGACTCTGGGCCAGCACGAGGGGGCCATGGACGTCCAGAGCGCGCTGTCATGACGTATACTGGTAGCGCCATGACCTGAAGCGCAGGAGTTCACCATGTTGTCCTTTGTCTACGAAGCTCTGCCCGGCCGGGTCCGTTTCGGTGCCGGCTGCATCCGATCGCTGGCAGCCGAGGCCGAGCAACTGGGGCTGCGGCGCCTGCTGGTCATCTGCACACCCAATCAGCGCCCGCTGGCCGAACAGGCTGCGGCGGTGCTGGGCTCTGCTGCGGTGGGGATATTCGATCAGGCCGCCATGCATGTACCGGCGGCAACGGCAGACGCCGCCCTGGAGGTGGTTCACCGCCAGCAGGCCGATGGCTGTGTGGCCATAGGCGGCGGTTCGACCATAGGCCTGGCCAAGGCCATCGCCCTGGACACCGGCCTGCCCAGCATTGCGGTGCCCACCACCTTTGCCGGTTCCGAGGCGACACCGATCTGGGGCCTCACACGCGACGGCGTCAAGACCACGGGGCGGGATCTGCAGGTGCTGCCCCGGGCCATCCTCTATGACCCCGAACTGAGCCGGACGCTGCCCGGCAGCATCGCGGCACCCAGTGCGCTCAATGCCATGGCGCACTGTGTCGAAGGACTCTATGCCGAGAACCGCAACCCCATCACCAGCCTGCTGGCAGTGGAGGGCACGCGAGCCCTGGCCACTCATCTGCCCAGCCTGCTGCGTGACCCGGACAACCTCGAAGCCCGAACCCAGTGCCTGTATGGCGCCTGGCTGGCCGGCGTGGTGCTGGGCAGTGTCGGCATGGCCCTGCATCACAAGCTCTGTCATACCCTGGGCGGCAGTTTCGGGCTGCCGCACGCGGAAGTACACGGTGTCATACTGCCCTACGCAACGGCCTACAACGCCAGCCATGCCCCTGAGGCCATGCAGCAGCTTGCGGCAGCGCTGGATGTCACCCCCAAGGCCGTGCCCGGCACTCTGCATGACCTGGCCGTCGATACCGGTGCGCCGACTTCTCTGGCAACACTGGGCCTGCAGGCCCGGGATCTGGAACGAGCTGCGGAGCTGGCCACCCGCAACCCCTACTACAACCCCGGGCCGGTGACCCGCGAGGGGGTGCTGGCCCTGCTGCAACAGGCCTACGAAGGCGAGCGGCCCTGAGTTCGGGCCGGCAGTCAGTCCGGAATAACGGCCGTGGCCTCGATCTCGACCTGAGCATCGTCCTCGACCAGATCGGCTACCTGTACCATGGTCATGGCCGGAAAATGCTTGCCCAGCACGGACCGATAGGCACCACCCACCTCGCGTAGACGGCGCAGGTACTCGTGCTTGTCCTTCACATACCAGGTGAGGCGCACCAGATGCTCCGGGCGGCCATCGGCCTCGGCCAGGATGGTGACGATGTTGTCCAGTGTCTGGCGGATCTGCTCCACCAGATCACGGGTTTCGAAAACCTGCTGCGCATTCCAGCCGATCTGACCGCCAATAAAGACCTGGCGTCCGCTGGCAGCGAAACCATTGGCATAGCCACTGGCCGCTTTCCAGTGACTGGGGTGCAGCAGTTGGTGCGGTGACGGCTGATGGGGTGAGGCTTCACTCATCAATCAATCCTCGAGCAATTGGGTAAACTGTTGGCGCAGATCATCCGGCCAGGCGATGGGACGGCCGGTCGTCATGTCGACATACACCAGAGTGGAACGATTGCGCAGGCGCAGTTCGCCCGCGCAATGCGCTTCTATAATCAGTTGCAGGCTGGTACGGCCGACTTCCTGCGGGGTCAGGCTGAACACCAGCACCTCACCCAGCCGGCTGGGCGCAGTGAAATCGGTCTGCAGGCTGGCAGTGGGTACACCCACGCCCAGTTGCTGGTGCATCCGGTTGAAGTCCAGCCCGATCACGTCGGAAAACCAGTCTTCCACCACCGAGTTGATCATCTCGAAATAGCGTGGAAAGAACACAATGGCCGCCGGGTCGCAGTGGGCAAAGCGCACCCGTCGACTGGCCTGAAATGTCATGGCATGGCCCTCTTCAGACACCCAGATACCGATCCCGCAGGTCGGCGCTCAGCTCCGTCGGCAAGCCGGTCCAGGCGTTTCTGCCCTTTTCCAGCACCACACACTGATCGGCCAGCGGCATCAGCTCGCGCAGCGACTTGTCGACCAGCAGGATGGACAGGCCCTGCTCCTTGAGCTCGCCGATGGCACGCCAGATTTCCTGCCGGATCACCGGTGCCAGACCCTCGGTGGCTTCATCCAGCACCAGCAGATGCGGGTTGGTCATCAGGGCCCGGCCAATGGCCAGCATCTGCTGCTCACCACCGGACAGGGTCTGCGCCGACTGTCCCCAGCGCTCTTCCAAACGCGGGAACAGACGCGCTATGCGCTGCAGATCCCAGGGCCCGGGACGAGCCGTGGCCACCAGATTCTCACGCACAGTGAGGCTGCGGAAACAGCGCCGACCTTCGGGTACCAGGCCCAGACCGAGCTGGGCAATCCGGTGCGCGCTGCGCTGGGTGATATCACGACCGCGGAAATGAATACGCCCTCTGCGCGCCGGGGTCAGGCCGAACACCGAGCGGATGGTCGTGCTCTTGCCCATGCCGTTGCGGCCCATCAGAGCCACCAGTTCGCCATGGTTGACCTGCAGGTCCACCCCGAACAGCGCCTGTGAAGGCCCGTAAAAACTTTCTATCTGCTCTACTGTCAGCAAGGCTTCCGACATCAGGTGGTCTCCTCGCCCAGATAGGCTTCTCGTACCGCAGGGTGGTTGCGGATTTCATCGGCCGTGCCCTGGGCCAGCACACCACCGGACACCAGCACGGACACCCGATCAGCCAATTGAAAGACCGCATCCATGTCGTGCTCGATCAGCAGAATGGGCACTTCATGCTTCAGTTCGGACAGCAACTTCACCATGCGGGCCGTACCCTCCGACCCCATACCGGCCATGGGTTCATCCAGCAGCAAGGCCCTGGGTTGCAGCGCCAGCGCACAGGCCATCTCGACCAGTCGCCGCTCGCCATGGGACAGTTCCGCAACCAGGGTGCCGGCACGGTCACTCAGACCCAGCCGCTCCAGAATGGTGGCAACCGGCTCCAGCAGCGAGGCATCACTGCTCACCGGTTTCCAGAAGCGGAACGAACTGCCCTGAATGGCCTGCACGGCAATCATCACATTGCGCCGTACACTGAGCTCATCGGCCAGTGACGAGATCTGGAAGCTGCGGCCCAGGCCCCGTTGCGCCCGCTCGGCGACAGTCAGGCCGGTGATATCCTCACCCTGCAGCAGAATCTCTCCGCTGTCGGGCGGCAGATTGCCGGTGATCTGGCTGATCAGCGTGGACTTGCCGGCGCCATTGGGCCCTATCAGGGCATGGATCTCGCCCGGATACAGATCCAGAGAGACGTCCCGGGTGGCCTGCAGGGCGCCGAACGCCTTGTTCAATTGTTTGACCTGCAACAGGGGTTCAGACATCTTTCGACCTCCCGGCAAGAAAGCCCATCAGACCGCCGCGCGCGAACAGCACCACGCCCAGCAACACCAGACCGAGCCAGAACTGCCAGTACTGGGTCACCCCGCCCAGCCAGGTTTCCATCAGCACGAACAGTATGGCCCCGGCCAGCGGTCCGTAGAGACGTCCGACACCGCCCAGAATCACAATCACGATCAGTTCACCGGAAAAGTGCCAGCTCAGCATGTTGGTGCCGACAAAACGATTCAGGTCGGCATAGAGGGCACCGGCCAGACCGGCGATCATGGCACTGATAACAAAGGCCATCAGCTTGACCGGTCTGGGGTCGATACCGGCCGTGGCCAGCCGCACCGGATTCAGATGCGCCATGGTCAGCGCGGCGCCGAAGCGCGAGCCCATCAGGCGCTGGCTCAGCCACAGACTGATCAGCAGCAATATGGCCGCGATAAAGAAGAAGGTCAGGTTGTGGTTGGTATCCACCAGCGGCAGTTCATTGCGCAGATAGATGGGCAGCCCATCCTCGCCGCCATAGGCGGGCCAGGAGTTGGCGAAGTAGTACATCATCTGCGCAAAGGCCAGCGTGATCATGATGAAGTAGACACCCGAGGTGCCCAGCGAGATCTTACCGATGACCAGCCCCAGCAGGCCGGATACCAGCAGTGTCACCAGCCAGATGCTCAGCATCTGCGTCGACCCCTCGGGCATGAAACCGATACCCAGTACCGGGGTCATGTTGAAGGCATGATAGGCGCTGATGCCGGCCACATAGCCGCCCAGACCAAAGAAGGCGGCATGACCGAAGCTGACCATGCCGCCGAAGCCGAGCGCCAGGTTCAGACCCACGGCGGCCATGGCAATGATGGCGATACGCGAGGCCAGATTGACGTAGAAGCGCTCGCCCAGAAAGTGCGCCAGCATGGCGGCCCCGACCAGCCCGACCACGAGCAGCACATTGATCCAGTGCTCCCGGGACTGTGGTACCAGACCGGCCGCCAGCGCCTGCGGATTGAATCTGTTCTGTAATGAAGTCATTTTGATCCGAAAAGCCCGTGTGGTCTGAATGCAAGAATGGTCGCCATCATGATGTAGATCAGCATGGAGGAGACCGCCGAACCAATGCTCATGGCCTGTGACGCCGGCATGAAGCTGACCAGGGTCAGCGGCATGAAGATGCGTCCCAGGGTGTCGACCAGCCCGACCAGCAGCGCCCCGACAAGGGCGCCCTTGATGGAGCCGATGCCACCGATGACGATCACCACGAAGGCCATGATCAGTACCGGCTCACCCATGCCGACGCGCACCGACTGCAGCGCGCCTATGGTCGAACCGGCCAGGCCAGCCAGACCGGCGCCCAGCGCAAACACCAGGGTATACAGGGTCTTGATATCCACTCCGAGCGCACCGATCATCTCGCGATCGTTCTCACCGGCCCGGATACGCATCCCGAGGCGCGTCTTGCTGATCAGCAGATAGAGCCCGATCGCCACCAGTACCCCCATGCCGATAATGGCCAGGCGATATCTGGAATAGCTGATATCAAAGGGCAGGCTGACTGACCCGCGCAGTTCCTGCGGCACGCTGAGAAACAGCGGCGAGGAGCCGAAGATCATGTAGGTGCCTTCGGAAAAGATCAGGATCAGCGCAAAGGTAGCCAGTACCTGATCCAGATGCCCCCGATCATAGAGCCGGCGCATGATGACAAACTCGACAATGACGCCAATGGCCGCAGCAGCCAGCACCCCAACCAACAACCCCAGCCAGAAGTTGCCGGTAGTGGCGGTAACAGTGGCGGTCACAAAGGCACCAGCCATGTAGAAGGAGCCATGGGCCAGATTGATCAGCCCCATGACCCCGAACACCAGCGTCAGACCGCTGGCCATCAGAAACAGCATGGTGCCGAGCTGGAGACCATTCAGTATCTGCTCAACTATGAGTGCGACAGTCACAACGGTATTCCTGCCTGTAGCCTGGGCCGATCGGGCCGGTTACCCGATCGGCATGAATAATGGGCAGGCCCGAAGGGCCTGCCTGCCAGAGGTACCCTGGATCAGAGACCGCAGTCAGCGCCGTAGACATCCTGGTGGTCTTCCATGGCCACACCGATCAGTTGGTTGGTAAACCCGCCGTCACCGTTGGCCACGATTTCACGCACATAGATGTCCTGGATCGGGTGCTGATTGCTGGCAAAGCGAAACTCACCACGGGTAGAGGCAAAATCAGCGGCGCGCAGTGCTTCGCGAAAGGCATCAGGATCATCTTCCGGATGCGCCACTTCCAGGGCCGACAGCAGCAGTTTGGCAGTGTCATAACCCTGGGAGGCATACAGCGTCGGAGTGCGCCCGTGTTCCGCACGGAAGGCTTCGACGAAGGCACGGTTGGTGTCATTGTCCAGGTCATGCGCCCACTGCGAGGTGTTGATCACACCTTCAGCGGCCTCGCCCAGAGCACCTACAATGACCTCGTCAAACGAGAACGCCGGTCCGAATACCGGAATATCCGTACCCGAGTTGGCATACTGGTTCATGAAGGAGATACCCATGCCACCCGGCAGGAAGTAGAACACGCTGTCCGCCCCGCTGGCGCGGATCTGACTGATTTCGGCGGCATAGTCTTCCTGACCCAACTGGGTATAGATCTCGTTGGCCAGCTCACCGTCATAGTAACGCTTGAAGCCGGACAGGGCGTCGGTACCTGCCGGATAGTTGGGCGCCAGAATGAAGGGATTCTCATAGCCCTGGTCGCGCACATACTGGCCCATGGCCTCATGCAGTGCGTCATTCTGCCAGGCCACGTTGAAGTAGTTCTCGTGACACATGCGGCCGGCCAGATCGGACGGGCCGGCATTGGGTGACAGGTAGAACATGCCCTGGCGGGTAACCGACGGCACCACGGCCATGGCCAGATTGGACCAGATCAGGCCGGTCATCACATGCACGTTTTCCCGGTCCATCATTTCACTGGCCAGGCTGTTGGCCAGGTCCGGCCGCTGCGCATCATCACGAATGATGACATTCACATCCGAGTTGCCGGACTGCTCAATGGCCAGCATGAAGCCGTCCCGAACGTCGACACCCAGGTGAGCACCACCGCCGGACAGCGTGGTGATCATGCCCACGCGCACCTCGTTCGCCTGTGCCACGGTCATGGTCGCGGCCATGGCCAGACCAAGACCCAGTTTGATTGATTGTTTCATCGTTACACCCCCCAAGGTGTTGTTATTGTTGTTGCACATTGGTGTCACTGGAACTGCTCGTGACCCGTCATTCCCGCAACCGGAAACGCTGTACCTTGCCGGTCGCCGTTTTCGGCAGTGCTTCGATAAAGTGAACCGCGCGCGGGTACTTGTAGGGCGCGATCCGACTCTTGACGTGGTCCTGCAACTCCTTGACCAGAGCGTCGGTCGGCTCGATGCCCTCACTGAGCACCACATGTGCCGCCACAATCTGCCCCCGATCTTCATCCGGCTCACCCACTACAGCACATTCCAGTACCTTGTCGTGGGCCAGCAGGCAGGCTTCCACCTCCGGCCCAGCGATGTTGTAACCGGACGAGACAATCATGTCGTCATTGCGTGCGGCAAAATGGAAATAGCCATCTTCATCCTGCCAGAAGGCGTCGCCGGTGATGTTCCAGCCGTCCTGCACATAGTTGCGCTGACGGTCATCGGCCATGTAGCGACAGCCGGTGGGTCCGCGTACGGCCAGTCGGCCGACTTCGCCACGCGGCAGTTCCTGCATATTAGCGTCTACCACCCTTGCCTGATAGCCCGTGACGGGTTTTCCCGTACAGGCCGGGCGGGCGTCATCGAGCCGGTTGGAGATGAAGATGTGCAGCATCTCGGTGGAGCCAATGCCATCCAGCAGGGTCTTGCCGGTCTTTTCCATCCATTCGTGGAATATGGGTTCCGGCAGGGTCTCCCCGGCCGAAACCGCACAGCGCAGGCTGGACAGGTCCGAGCCCTCTTCCATCGCTTTCAGCATGACGCGATAGGCAGTGGGCGCGGTAAAGGAGATGGTGGCCCTGTAGGTCTCGATAATCTCAATCATATTGGGCGGCGAGGCCTTTTCCAGCAGCGTGGCACAGGCACCGAAGCGCAACGGGAAGATGGCCAGCCCGCCCAGACCAAAGGTAAACGCCAATGGCGGCGAACCGACAAAGACATCGTCCGGCGTGACCTGCAGCACCTCCCTGGCATAGCTATCAGCGATGATCAGCAGGTCGCGGTGATAATGCATGGTGGCCTTGGGCTCACCCGTGGTGCCGGAGGTGAACCCCAGTAGCGCCACATCATCCTGCCGCGTCGGTACAGCGTCGAAGTGCACCGGTTTGTCTAGAGCGGCCCGGTCCAGTTCGGCATCGTGATTGGCCGTACCGTCAAAGCCGATGACATGGCGCAGATACTGGTTGCCCTGCTGCGCCGTCTCCAGCTCTTCCAGCAGTCGGGTATCACAGAGCGCATGGCTGACCTGCGCCTTGTCGATGATCTTGCTCAGTTCACCGGCGCGCAGCATGGGCATGGTATTCACCACCACGGCACCCGCCTTGGTCGCGGCCAGCCAGCAGGCCACCAGCGCCGGGTTGTTGGCAGAGCGGATCAGTACCCGGTTACCCGGCTTGACGCCATAGTCTTCCACCAGCGCATGGGCCAGGCGGTTGGTCCAGTCGGCCAGTTCCTTGTAGGTACGCCGGCGGCCATTACCGATCAGCGCCGTGCGATCACCATGGCCCTGCTCGACCAGCCGGTCGGTCAGTTCCACGCCCGCATTCAGTCTGTCCGGATAATCGAATCCAGCGAGCAGAAATTCCGGCTGCTGCTCGACAGGCGGCAGGTTGTCGCGCACAAAGGTGTCGACATGTGCTGTAGTTCCCGACATGGCCCAGGCCTCCGTCAGTCATTGTTGTATTTGTTGTTGTGCCCGTCGCAGTCCGGCTCGGCAATCAGCCGGTCAGCACGCTGCGGGCGATAATCACTTTCTGCACGTCTGTGGCACCTTCATAGATGCGCAGTGCCCGAATCTCCTGATACAGCCCAGCCACCACATGGCCGTCGCGCACACCGTCGCCGCCGTGCAGCTGTACTGCCTTGTCGATGATCTGCTGCGCCTGTTCGGTGGCCTGCAGCTTGGCCATGGCCGCTTCGCGGCTCACCCGTTCGGCCCCCTGATCCTTGGTCCAGGCGGCGCGGTAGACCAGCAGCGCACTGCTGTCGATGCCGAGTGCCATGTCGGCAACATGACCCTGCACCATCTGCAAATCAGACAGGTGCCCGCCGAACAGCTGGCGGCTCTGGGTGCGCGCGGCAGTTTCATCCAACGCCCGCCGGGCCATGCCCAGCGCCGCCGCACCGACCGTGGCGCGGAACACATCCAGTACCGCCATGGCGATGCGGAAGCCCTGGCCGGGCTGGCCGATCAGGTTGCTCTTGGGCACACGCAACTGGTTGAATCCCAGCCGCGCCAGCGGATGCGGCGCTATGGTGTGCAGCCGCTCACGGATCTCCAGACCCGGCCGGTCGGCCTCGACAATAAAGGCCGACAGCCCTTTTGCGCCCGCTGCCTCGCCGGTGCGAGCAAAGACGATATAGAGGTCGGCAATGCCGCCATTGGATATCCAGGTCTTCTCACCATTCAATACATAGTCATCGCCGTCGGGTTCGGCGGTGGTGGTCAGATTGGCCACATCGGAGCCGGAGTCCGGCTCGGTCAGCGCAAAGGCGGAGATGGCCTCACCGGCTCGGGTGCTGTCCAGCCACTGCTTCTGCTGGTCATTGCCAAACAGACTGATGGCGCCGGTGCCCAGCCCCTGCATGGCAAACGCAAAGTCGGCCAGGGCATGGTGGCGCGCCAGCGTTTCCCGGCACAGGCACAGAGTACGCACATCGAGCGCATCGCCGGCCGTGTGCTGCAGCCAGCCGTCACGGCCCAGACGCTTTACCAGATCCCGGCAGTGGGCGTCCACGTCCGTGGGATGGGCGTCACTCAGTTCGCGCTCGCACCAGGCATCGAGTTCGTCCGCCAGTTTCTTGTGATGAGGCTCGAAAAAAGGCCAGTCGAGAAAGCTGCGATCGCTCATCAGTCGCCTCCGAATTCGGGTTTCTGCTTGTTGACGAAGGCGTTGTAGGCACGTTCGAAGTCGCGCGTCTGCATGCAGATGGCCTGCGCCTGCGCTTCGGATTCGATGGCCTGTTCCAGGCTCATGGACCATTCCTGATTGAGCTGGGTCTTGGTCATGCCATGGGCAAAGGTCGGGCCTTTACACAGGCGCTGCGCCAGCACCACGGCTTCGCTCTCCAGTTCTTCGGCACTGCACAGGCGGTTGAAGAAGCCCCAGCGCTCGCCCTCTTCCGCCGTCATCGAGCGGCCGGTGTAGAGCATTTCGGCGGCCCGGCCCTGCCCGATGATGCGCGGCAGCATGGCGCAGGCGCCCATGTCGCAGCCGGCCAGACCGACGCGGGTGAACAGGAAGGCCGTCTTGGCTTCCGGAGTCGCCAAGCGCATATCGGAGGCCATGGCAATGATGGCCCCGGCGCCCACACAGATGCCGTCGACCGCGGCAATGACCGGGCGACCGCAATTCAGCATGGCCTTGATCAGGTCGCCGGTCATGCGGGTGAAGGCCAGCAGTTCCTTCATGTCCATGCCGACCAGAGGGCCGATAATCTCGTGTACGTCACCACCGGAGGAGAAATTGCCGCCATTGGCCGCGAACACCACCGCATCCACGTCCTCGGCATAGGCCAGGTCACGGAAGGTATTGCGCAGCTCGGCATAGCTGTCGAAGGTCAGCGGGTTTTTCCGTTCCGGGCGGTCGAGCTGGATGATCGCCACCCGGCCGTCCATGCGCCAGCGAAAGTGTTCAGGTTTGAGGTCTGCCATCTTCATTGCGGGTGCTCCGTTATCCGTGTTCGCCGTGGGCCACCGGCAGGTGGTCCAGCAGCTCGATCAGTTCATGGGCCTTGTCAACGCTGAACTCGCTGAACAGTTCGTCGACCCAGTGTTCGTGCGCCTCGGCCATGACCGCAAAGGTGCGCTGGCCGGCTTCGGTCAGCCTGACCCGGGTGGCACGGCGGTCGCCTTCGATGGCGATACGGGTCACCCAGCCGTCCTCCACCAGGCGGCTGACAATGCCGGTGACATTGCCGTTGGAGACCTTGAGTGACTGCGACAGCTCGTTCATTTTCAGGCCATCCGGATTGCGCGCCAACGCGGCCATGACGTCAAACCTTGGCAGGGTGCTGTCAAACTCGGTGCGCAGCCGCTCGCGCAATTCGGCCTCCACCTGCCGGGTGGTGCGCAGCAGGCGCAGCCAGAGACGCAGGCGCTCCTTGCTCGGGGTCATCAGCTTCTCGGCCGGCGCGGTCATACTTCACCTCCGGCAATGGCCAGCGCCTGGCCGTTGATGGCACTGGCGCCGGGGCTGGCAGCCCAGAGCGCGGTGGCAACGACTTCTTCGGTGGTCACCAGACGCCCCTGCGGGTTGCGCCTGGCCAGCAGGGCATAGGCTTTTTCGCGCGAGCGGCCGGTCTTGTCCATGATGGTCTGCAGGCTGTCTTCCAGCAGCGGGGTGTCGGTAAAACCGGGGCACAGGGCATTGACGGTAATGCCCTTGTCGCCAATCTCCAGCGCCAGCGAGCGCACCAGGCCAATAACGCCGTGCTTGGCCGCGCAATAGGGCGCCACATAAGGATAGCCCTTGAGGCCGGCCGTGGAGGCCACGGCGAGCAGCCGGCCGCCGGCCTGCACGCGGGCGAGGCCGGCCTGCAGAGTCAGAAAGACCCCGCTCAGGTTGACGGCGAGCATGCTCTGCCAGTCTTCGAAGCTGGTCTTGTGCACCGGGGCGCTGTGGGCGGCGCCGGCGTTGGCGATGACGACATCGACGGTGTTCAGGTCGGCAAACAGGGTGTCCATGGCCTCGGGGCGCGTGACATCCACCTCGCGTGCCTCGATGCCGCTCTGCCGCGCGCAGACGGCATGCAGTCGGTCACTGTTGCGTCCGCCGATGATCACTCGCGCCCCGGCACCGGCGAACGCCACCGCCAGTTCGGCGCCTATGCCCGAACCGCCGCCGGTGATTACCACCGTCTTGCCGCTGTAGTCCCACTGTGTGTCGTTCATTCCTTCCTCAATGTTGGTTGTTCGTGCCCGCAGACCCTATTTGCCCGCAGGCGCCAATCGGACCGTCGCCACGCTCGGGTACATGCCTGTGAGACACGCAAAAACTCATATCAGGCCCGTCCCTGGGCCTGACCCTCCGGGCTCGCTTCGCTCGTGCAAAAACGCTCCCGGCGTTTTTGTCCCTGACAGCTCGGTTGCGGCCATCCCTGGCCGCAAACGGTCTCACAGTGCATGTACCCGGCAGGCAACTCCAACCGTGCCACCTGACCCATCTGTAGCGAGCGACGCGAGTCGCGATGAGCGGTGCAGCCGCCTTACACAGGGGCCCTGTGGCCCCAATCGGCACTTGCGTGCCTCGCTACATGTTTTTCCATTTCGCCATCGGAACCATGGCACAACAGGTGCGGCCGCCGCGCGGCGGTACCCTGATCCGCAGACCGTCTGCGCACATGGATGTGCGCAGTCGAGCTGTCATGGATGACGTTTTTTGCGTGTCTGCGGTCAGGGTACCCCGCAGAAGGCGGCATGCACGGGCGACGGCCCGACGAAGGGGGTCCAATACAGCCCATGCGTGGCCAAGGGCCACAGCCTACAGGGAGAGTCATCAGATCAACCCCTCCTCGCGCTCGGCGAGGCGCAGCAACTGGTCGCGGCCGGCGAGATAGGGCAGCGGCCAGTTCTGTTCCTGGTTGCCGATCTTCGCCGCCGCATGCAGCGTCCAGTAGGGGTCGGCCAGATGCGGCCGCGCCAGGCAGACCAGATCCGCCCGCCCCGCCATCAGAATCGAATTCACATGATCCGGATCATAGATATTGCCCACCGCCATGGTCGGAATGCCCGCCTCCTGCCGGATGCGATCCGCAAATGGTGTCTGAAACATGCGGCCATAAACTGGCTGCGCCTGCTTTGACGTCTGCCCCGCCGATACATCCACGATATCCACATCGGCCGCCTTAAGCAGGCGCGCAACGGCCACCGCATCCTCCGGCGTGATGCCATCGTCGCCCACCCAGTCATGCGCCGATATACGCACCGACAGGGGCTTGTGTGCCGGCCAGACCGCGCGCACCGCCCGTATCACTTCCAAGGGGTAGCGCATGCGATTGTCCAGGCTGCCGCCGTACTCGTCGGTGCGCCTGTTGGTCAGCGGCGTAATGAAGCTCGACAGCAAATAACCGTGGGCACAATGGAGTTCCAGCATGTCGAAGTCGGCCTGCTCTGCCAGCTGCGCTGCCTGCACGAATTCTGCCCTGACCTGATCCATGTCGGCCCGGGTCATGGCTCTGGGTACCTGATTGTCGGGCGACCAGGGCACCTCGGAAGCCGCTATGACGGGCCAGTTGCCCTCCGGCAGCGGAGCATCCATGGTCTCCCAGCCTAGCTGGGTCGAACCTTTCGGCCCGGAATGACCGAGCTGCATGCACAGCTTCGCATCGGTTTCCGCGTGCACGAATTCGACCAGCCGCTGCCAGGCCTGGCGCTGCGCGTCGGAACACAGGCAGGGGCAGCCGGGCGTGATGCGGCCTTCGGCGCTGACGCAGGTCATCTCGGTATAGACCAGTCCGGCGCCGCCCTTGGCGCGCTCGGCATAGTGCACAAAGTGCCAGTCGGTCGGCATGCCGTCGACCGCCTTGTACTGGGCCATGGGCGACACCACGACGCGGTTTTTCAGTGTCATGTCACGCAGTTTCCAGGGGGCGAACATGGGCGCCGCGCTGCTGCCCGGATTACCCGCCTGCCGCTGGAACCACTGCTCGGCACTGCTCAGCCATTCCGGGTCGCGCAGGCGCAGGTTTTCGTGACTGATGCGCTGCGAACGGGTCAGCAGCGCATAGTTGAACTGCACCGGGTCCAGATCCAGATAGCGCTCGATCTGTTCGAACCATTCGGTGGAGTTGCGTGCCGCCGACTGCAGACGCAGGACCTGCAGGCGACGCTCTTCTTCGTAACGCCTGAAGGCCTCGGTCAGTGAAGACTCACTTTCCACATAGTCGGCCAGCGCTATGGCGCTTTCCAGCGCCAGCTTGGTGCCGGAGCCGATGGAGAAATGAGCGGTCGCGGCGGCATCCCCCATCAGCACGATGTTCCTGTAGCTCCAGCGTTTGCACAGCACACGCGGGAAATTGATCCAGGCCGAACCGCGGATATGCCGCGCATTGGTCATCAGCGCGTGGCCGCCCAGATGATCGGCAAAGATACGTTCGCAGGTGGCAATGGATTCATCCTGGGTCATGTCGCCGAAGCCGAAGCGGTCCCAGGTCTCCTGCGAACATTCAACGATGAAGGTCGCCGTGTCGTCATCGAACTGGTAGGCGTGGGCCCAGACCCAGCCGTGCTCGGTGCGCTCGAAGATAAAGGTGAAGGCGTCGTCGAATTTCTGGTGCGTGCCCAGCCAGACAAACTTGCAGGCGCGCACATCGATATCGGGCTCGAAATGCTCCTCAAACTGGGTACGTGTGCGGGAGTTGATGCCGTCACAGGCAATCACCAGATCATAGTGCTCGGCATAATAGCCAGCATCCTCGACTTCCTGTTCGAAGCAGAGTTCGATCCCCAATTCCCGTGCCCGCTCCTGCAGCAGCACCAGCAACTGGCGGCGGCCAATGCCGCAAAAACCATGGCCGGTGGATACGGTGCGCACACCCTCGTGCACCACCGCGATGTCGTCCCAGTAGGCAAAATGTGCCCGGATGCGCTCGGCGCTGACCGGATCATTTTCGGCCAGATTGTCCAGTGTTTCATCCGACAGCACCACACCCCAGCCAAACGTATCGTTAGATCGGTTGCGCTCGATCACTGTAATGCCATGATCCGGGTTGCGCAGCTTGGCGCTGATGGCAAAGTAGAGCCCGGCAGGGCCGCCCCCGAGACAAACGATCTTCATTATTCTTGTCCTGTGTCTGCGATTTGGGACCTGTGTCATCCAATGTAGCCCCGACTTTTATATATTTCAAGCCTAAACTTTCATGCTTGAAATAATAACCATGGCGGCATAATCTGGACACACAATAGCCACAGCACCTCGGGGACGCCCATGAGTGAATGCCTGCTGACCGAACACCGCGGCCCGGTAAAGATCCTGACCCTGCACCGGCCCGATGCCCGCAATGCCCTCAACACCGAACTGCTGGCAGCACTGGCCGAAGCCTGCCGCGATGCCGACGACGACCCCGCCACAAGGGTGCTGCTGATTCAGGGCAGTGGTGAGCATTTCGCTGCTGGCGCCGATATCAATGAAATCGCCGACAAGACCCCAATAGACGGGCTGACTGACCCGCGCCGCCAGTACTGGCAGTCGCTGCAGTCGCTGCGCAAGCCGGTAATCGCTGCAGTCGAGGGCTACTGCCTGGGGGGAGGCTGCGAGCTGGCCCTGAGTGCGGACCTGCTGGTGGTGGCCGATGACGCCAGGCTGGGACAGCCGGAAATCCGCCTCGGGCTGATCCCCGGAGCCGGCGGCCTGCAGCGCCTGGCCGCCACCATAGGCCGAGCGCGCGCCATGCGTTTGGGCCTGACCGGCGAACAGATCACCGGCCAGCAGGCCTTCGACTGGGGACTGGCCAGTCACCTGAGTGCGCCCGGCCAGGCAGGTGCGGAAGCCATGGTGCTGGCGGAAAAACTGGCACGCGGCGCGCCACTGGCGCAGCAACTGGCCAAGGCCGCAGTGCTCAGTGCGACCGACGACCTGCATGTCCGGGGCCGCCAGCACAGCCGTTCGCATTTTGAACAACTGCTCGGCAGCGCCGACAAGGCGGAAGGCATCGCCGCCTTTCGCGACCAGCGCAAACCCGATTTCAGAGGGCAATAAGCCATGTCAGACCGAAATTCCGCGCCATCCCCGCCAGCAGTGATCAGTGTGCTGGGCGCCGGCGTCATGGGTCAGGGCATTGCTCAGCTCTGCGCCCAGTCCGGCTGCCGGACGCTGCTGTATGATGTGTCGTCCGAAGTCAGTCACAAGGCACTGCAGAACATCGAAAAATCCCTGCAACTACGCGTCGACCGGGGCCGGCTGTCGGCATCCGAGGCGACTGATACGCTGCGCCGGCTGGAAATAGTGAGCACTCTGGCGGCACTCGCCGAATCCGATCTGGTGGTAGAAGCCGTGGTCGAAGACCTGGCCATCAAGCACCAATTGATCCGGGAACTGGAACAACACTGCCGCCCGGACACCCTGCTGTGCACCAACACCTCATCGCTGTCTGTGACCGACATTGCTGCAGTGGCGCAGCATCCGGAGCGCGTTGCGGGGCTGCATTTCTTCAACCCGGCACCGGTGATGAAGCTGATCGAAGTCATCCAGGCACCGCAGACCTCCGAGGCCGTAATCGAGCAGCTCTGCCAACTGGCTCGTGATCTGGGCAAGATCCCCGTCGTGGCAAAGGACAGCCCGGCCTTCGTCGTCAACCGCTGCGCCCGACCCTTCTACAGCGAGCCCCTGGTCATGCTGGCCGAAGGGCTGGCCGACATGGCCACGCTGGATCAGGCCATTCAGGACAACGCCGGCACCCCGCTGGGACCCTTCGAGCTGATGGACCTGGTTGGCCTGGACATCAACCTCAAGGCCACCACCACGGTCTGGGCCGCCTTTGCTCATCATCCGCGCTTTGCGCCCTCGCCCGCGGTGCATGATCGGGTGGCGCAGGGACAACTGGGGCGCAAGACCGGCCGGGGGTTTTATGACTATTCCGCCGACAGAGCAAGCAGGCAGCAGACGGACAGCCCGCCGGCCGTCGCCAACGCGCGGGCACTGGCCGATCAACTGGCGACCCGTCAGCCATTCAGGGTGGCTGTCAGCGATGGTCGTCTGGCCCGGGAGGCGGCGAACAATGCACCCCTGCTGTGGCTGGACCAGAATCTGGTGAGCTGGCAGCGGCACCCGGTCACCCTGGCCTGCACGCACTCGGGCCTTGGTGCTGCCGAGCTGGAACAGGCCTGTGCCGAGGCGGCGGCACGGGGCGTGCATCTGGTGCCGATAGCAGACCGACCCGGCCTGATCGCGCAGCGCCTTGCGGTCATGCTGGAGCAGGAAGCCAGCCGCGTGGTCGAGGAGGGTGTGGCGCCGGCACAGGACATCGACACGGCGCTGCGCTATGGTCTGAACTTCCGTGCCGGCCCGTTTACACTGAATGCCGACATTGACGACACCTGCGCCGAGCACATTCTGGAGCGCCTGCGAGCCGATGACGACACCGGGCGTTATGAGGACTGAACCATGCATATTGCCGAATATCCGCTGTATCGGGATTTCACTACACAGGAGGCCATTGATGCCGCCTACAACCCCTCGCACGGCCGCAGTGACAGCGCCGCCATTCTGCAGGCGTTCACGAACCGCAGTGCACAGGCACGCGCACAGTTGGAATGCCGGCCGGATCTGAAATTCGGCCCTACAGTCGATGAAACCCTGGATTTCTTCCCTGCCGAGGGTCAGCACTCGGATTCACGGCCGCTGCATGTCTTTATTCACGGTGGCTACTGGCGCTCATTGAGCAGCAAGGATTTTTCCTACATGGCCCAGGGGCTGGCACAGGCCGGCGTCAATGTCGCCGTGATCAACTATGCGCTGTGCCCCAAGGTCACTCTGGGTGAAATTGTCCGCCAGTGCCGTGCGGCCCTGGCCTGGCTGTATCAATCAGC
The DNA here is from genome assembly GCF_004768465.1 of Natronospirillum operosum. Lineage (GTDB taxonomy): Bacteria > Pseudomonadota > Gammaproteobacteria > Pseudomonadales > Natronospirillaceae > Natronospirillum > Natronospirillum operosum. Next base: position 204,138 of record NZ_SRMF01000003.1, on the reverse strand, counting down.
GCCCGAACTGGGCTTTGACCGGCGCAATATCACCGTGTCCGGCCATTCGGCCGGCGGCCACCTGCTCGGCATGCTGCTGGCCACCGACTGGGCAGCCGACTATGCACTGCCCGCCGATCTGATCCGCGGCGGAATCGCCATCAGCGGCCTGTTCGATCTGGGACCCTTTCCCTGGTCCTGGCTGCAGCCCAAGCTGCAACTGACCGGGCGCGACGTGCGGGAACTCAGCCCGCTGTTCCAGCCAGTGCAGGTCAACTGCCCGGTGCTGGCCGCAGTCGGGGAGCAGGAATCCGACGAGTTTCATCGCCAATCACAGGCCTGGGTCGAACATCTGGTGGCCGCCTTCCCAGAGCAATCCATCGAGTACCTGAGCGTGCCGGCGCGGGATCACTTCAGCATTATCGACGATCTGGCCGCCGGCGAGGGGCCGCTGATGGCCGCTGTCAGGCGACAAATCGGAGGCTGACACGCTGCAGCGTGCTGTGACGCTGCAGATACATGGTGCGAACAGGGTTTATTACCCGGTGGCATGCGCTATCCTGTGCTGAACAACCCCACTACGCACTGGCTGGAGGCAGTACCCCAAAATGCCCGATATCGTCACCATGTTCTTTGTGCTCGGCGTCCTGGCCGGACTGGTCCGGTCGGATCTGGAAGTGCCCAGAGCAGCCTATGATGTGCTCAGCCTGCTGTTGATGCTGACCATCGGTCTGAAAGGCGGTATCGCGCTGCACGGCAACCTGGTGCCGGAACTGGTCATTCGGCTGCTGGCCGTGATGACGCTGGGCTTTCTGATCCCGCTGGTGCTCTACCCCGTGATGCGTCGTCTGGTCGGGCTGAATATCGCCGACAGCGCCAGTTTCATTGCGCACTATGGCTCGGTCAGTGCCGGTACCTTTGCGGTGGCACTGGCCTATACCCAGACCCATGCGCTGGCTACCGGCGGCGAGGTCACCCTGTATCTGGTATTACTCGAGCTGCCAGCCATTCTGACCGGCATGGTGCTGTACGCCCTGTTCAGCCGTGGCGCTCGCTCCACGGAGCAACACAGTATCGGCACCATAGTGGCCGAATCCTTTACCAATCGCAGCGTGATCCTGCTGGTCGGCGGGGTCATCATCGGCTGGATGTACGGCCCGCAGCAGGGGCAGGAGGTCACCGGCCTGCTGATGGGCGCCTTTACCGTGGTACTGGCTCTGTTTCTGCTCGACATGGGACTCACAGCAGCAGAAGCCCTGCGCAGCGTGCGGCGGCGGCACTGGCGGGTACTTACCTTTGCCCTGCTGGCACCGATGGTACTGGCCTGGCCGGGCCTGCTGCTGGGCCTGCTGCTGGACCTGCCGATCGGCTCGACGCTGATTCTGGCCAGCCTGACCGCCAGTGCTTCCTATATTGCCGCGCCCGTTGCCGTGCGCGGCGCCATTCCGGAGGCGGACTCCGGCATGGCCATGCTGGCCGCCCTGGGAGTGACCTTCCCCTTCAATGTGCTGGTCGGCATTCCGCTCTATGCCGCCTGGCTGCAATGGCTACTCTGACGGCACACCGACGGGTGACACGCCCGGTCACTCACTCCGCATCGGGCTGATGCTGGGGCAGCGCACGCTCGATCGCCGGCACTTCCAGGCAGGCATCGGCAATGCGCTGCAGCGTCGGGTAGGCGGCCATGGGTACATCAAAGCGCCGGTTGTTGATGATCTGGCTGACCAGGGCCAGATCGGCCATGGTGATCTCATCGCCATGACAGAACCGACCGGTCTGGTCGCTGTGCGCCAGCATCTGCTCCAGCGGCCGGAACGTCTCGGCCACCCAGTAGCGAAACCAGGCGGCGGTGGCTTCGTCATCAGCCCCGAAGCGGGTCCCGATCGCTTTCAGCACCCGCATGTTGTTCAGCGGGTGAATATCGCAGCAGATCATCTGCGTCAGGCTGCGTACACGGGCACGGCCTCCCGCATCCGCCGGCAGCAGCGGGGGCTGTGGCACCACTTCATCCAGAAACTCCATGATGGCCATGGACTGCGGGATGACCTGACCATCGGTCCAGACCAGTGCCGGCACCAGCCCCTGGGGATTGACCTTCAGGTAGGCCTCGTCCTTCTGTTCTCCCTTGCGCAGATGATGGGTGACCTGATCGTACTCTATACCCTTCAGATTCAGCGCCATGCGGGTGCGGATCGAGGTCGAGCTGCGAAAATAGCCGTGCAGGATGGGGCGGGTCATTGGATGTTCCTTGTTGGTTCAGGCGATGGTTACGGACAATTCGGCAATGCCGTCAATGCCCGCGTCTACACGGTCACCCGCATTGATTGCTCCGACGCCGGCCGGGGTGCCGGTAAAGATCAGATCACCCGGTTGCAGCCGCACCGACTGGCTGCACAGGGCGATGACTTCATCCAGCTTCCAGATCAGTTCATCCAGATTGCCTTCCTGACGCAGCTCGCCATTCACCTGCAGCCAGATACGCCCCGAATCCAGCGCTGGCAGCTCGGCCAGGGGCCGCAGCGGGGCACAGGGGGCCGCGGCGTCGAACGACTTGCCCCAGTCCCAGGGCCGACCGAGGTTCTTGGCTTCGGCCTGCAGGTCACGTCGGGTCAGATCCAGCCCGACCGTGGCGCCCCATACATGCGACATGGCCTCGGCGGCAGGAATATCTGCACCACCCTGGCCAATGGCCAGCACCAGTTCCACCTCATGGTGCAGATCCCCGGTCAGGGGCGGATAGGGCAGCGTGCCCTGTGCCGGGACCACGGCATCTGCCGGCTTGCAGAAGAAAAAGGGCGGTTCGCGCTCCGGGTCCTTGCCCATCTCGAGGGCGTGCGCGGCGTAGTTGCGGCCCACGCAGAACACGCGCCGCAGCGGAAAGGTGGCGGTCTGCCCGGCCACAGTCAGTTCCGGCCGGGGCGGAGGCGGGATCACATGATCAGTCATTGGCAGGTCTCTCTGTCTCTGATGGCTCTGCGCCGGAGTATAACGGAAACAGCGGCGGGACGCCGACTGCCGCAGGGTTGCACCGGGCCCGAAAAACAGGAATGCTGTGCAGCCCCGAATGTCCTTTATCAGGGAACCCATGCCCGAATTGTCGCCGCTCCTGCTTCTGTTGATTGGTCTGATCTTTGTGCTGGCCGGCATGATCAAGGGACTGGCCGGTTTCGGCATGCCGCTGATTGCCATCCCTGCCCTGACCCTGCTGACCGGCGCCCCGGTCACTCTGGCCATGGGTTGGGCCATCGTATCGCTGGTGCTGACCAACCTGGCACAGGCCTTTACCGCCCGTGCGCATGCACGCGAAGCGCTGCGGGTCTGGCCATTGCTGGTGGGGTTGTTCGGTGCCCTGGCCATCAGCGTACCCATGCTGGCCCGCATGGACCCCGGCTCACTGTCGATGGTGGTGGGTGCCATGATCCTGCTGGTGGTGGCCAGTCAGCTGCTGCGCCCCTGGCAGATCAGCCAGCGCTGGCAGACACCGGTATTGGGCGTGGCCGGAGTGATCAGTGGTACCGTGGGTGGTCTGACGTCCTTTTTCGGGTTTCCCGCCATTCAGGCTCTGATTGCGACCGGCATCAGCAGCGGCGGTTTCATCTTTACTGTCAGTATCATGTTCTTTGTCGGCACCGCCATCATCGGCGTGGCGCTGACCACCTATGGCCTGATGGGCCCGGCGGATCTGCTGCTGTCAGCGGCCTGCCTGCCCCCGGCGCTGCTGGGCCTGAAGATGGGCCAGGCGGTGCGGGAAAGGGTCTCGGTACCCACCTTTCAGCGCATTCTCAAGATCATGCTGGTCGCGACCGGCACCAGCATGATCGTCAATGGCCTGTTCTGAAAACGCCTGGTCAGGCCCGTCAGCCTTGCAATTGATCTGGATCAACTCATACCCGCGCCATTACACTAGACTGAAGAGGTAGTCCTTCCATTTCACTCTTCCTGTTCAGGAGGTCCGACATGACTGCCACTGCCCCCAAAACTCTGCTGGTACCCGTCGACGGGTCCGAAGGCGCAATCAAGGCGCTGCGCTTTGCGGTCGGCCTGGGCAAGGCCACCGGCGCTGCCGTCGACATGCTGTATGCCTTTCCGCGCAATGCCTATGAGCTGTTCGGCACCCCGGCCGAGTACGCTACCCAGGAACACCTCAGGTACATGGATCCGGAAGCCTTTGGCAAGCTGCGCGATGACAACGCCAAAAAGGTCTTTGCAGCCATGCGCAAGGCACTGGGCGATGATGCCAGCGGCATACGTGATCAGATACTGCTCGAGGGCGACCCTGGCGAGGCCGTGATCAAGCATGCCGACGCGGCGGACGCACCCATGATCATTGTTGGCAGTCGCGGCATATCACGCGTGCGCGGTTTGCTGATCGGCAGTGTCAGCCAGCGCCTGGCAGAACATGCTCACTGTCCGGTCACCGTGGTCCGTTAGATTGACGCGCACCGCCGCACCCATTTTGCGGCTCCCTGCACCGACCAGACCGGGTTGGCTGTTGAAGCACCCGACCCCGTCGACCCGGTCTGGATGCAGGGCCTGCTGGCCCCCTTACCCCTGAAAAAGAGAACGGAGTTTATTGAACACGCAGGGGTCCGTCTCATACCGACTGACTCGTACCACATCCTCCAGTTTGTCTATCTGTCTTACTACCTGCTCCAGGCGACAGTCCTTTGTCACCTGCAGCCAGATGCGACTCTGTTCGCCGTCCCTCTGTGGCAGACAAAGAATACCTTCGACATTGAAAGAACGGCGTGCGAACAAACCACAGATGTGGGACATCACACCCGGATGGCTCTGCACGGTTAGCTCCAGAATTACATATTCCTGTTGCATGGCTTATGCTCCCAGCATCTCAGTGTTAGCCGCGCCCGGCGGAACCATCGGGAATACCTTCTCCTTTGTATCGATGCGCGCATGAATCAAACACGGGCCCGAGCGCTGCATCGCAGCCTCCAGCGCCGCCCGCGGATCATCGGCCGCGTTCAGATCGCAGGTATCCATTCCGAACGCTGTTGCTATGCTGATAAAATCCGTCTGCTTTCGATAGGTTGACTCATAAAGGTTCCGCTTGAAGAACAGACTCTGCTGCTGATGCACCAATCCCAGTGATTGGTTATTCATCAGAATAATCTTCACGTCGAGTCCATTTTCGACGAGCGTCGCCATTTCCTGGATATTCATCATGAGGCTGCCATCACCGGAGAAGCAGATCACTTTGCGCCTTGGCTCGGCAAGCGCCGCTCCGATCGCAGCGGGCAGGCCAAAGCCCATAGTGCCGAGACCTCCTGAAGTCAGCCATTGGCGAGGCCGGTTGAGCGGATATTCCTGGGCCACCCACATCTGGTGCTGTCCCACATCTGTGGTGATGATCACGTCATCGTCGACGCACTCAGCGATGGCACGGATCAATCCATAATGGCACAGGGGGCTGCCGATACCCGGTCTCTCAGGTGGGAACTTTTTCTGGAAATCGGCCACCAGGAAGCACCAATCCGCTCGTTCAGTCGCATCAACTCGCGGTATCAGTTGGGAAAGTGCTTCATCCACGTCGCCCTGGATCGCCACGTGCGGCTGCTTGATCTTACCGAGCTCCGCGCCATCAATATCAATGTGGACAATTTTTGCATTGGGACAGAATTGCTCCGCTTTGCCCGTTGCCCGGTCGTCAAATCGTGCCCCAAGCACTACCAACAAGTCAGACTCGTGCAGAATGAAGTTGGTGCTGCGCGCGCCGTGCATGCCTAGCATGCCCAATGACAGTGGGTGTTTGGCGGGCAAAAGACCCAGCCCCATTAACGTCATGGTGGTGGGTAGGCCGGCTTTCTCTGCGAGTGCCATAGCCTGCTCAGCAGCATTGATCGCCCCGCCTCCCAGGTAAAGCACCGGGCGCTTTGCCCGATTAATCATCTCCGCCGCCTCGTCCACACGATGGAGGCTGAAAGCGGGTGCCGGGGCCTGGCCACCTGGCTCTGGTAAGGTTTCAACATCGATTTCGGCGCTTTGTATATCCTTCGGGATATCAATCCACACCGGCCCCGGGCGCCCGGATTGTGCGATGCGAAACGCATCGGTAATCACCGTCGCCAGTGTTTTGATGTCACGCACCAGGTAATTGTGCTTGGTGACAGGAATAGAGATCCCGTAAGTGTCAACCTCCTGGAATGCATCTGAACCCATCATCGTCACCGGCACCTGACCGGTAATGCATACCAATGGAATGGAGTCCAGGCGGGCATCCGCGATCGCGGTTACCAGGTTGGTGGAACCGGGGCCACTGCAGGCAATGCACACCGCCGGCCTGCCGAGGACACGGGCCATGCCCTGGGCGATGAACCCGGCGCCCTGCTCGTGGCGTGCCAGAACATGGCGAATCTGAGAGCTCTGACTCAACGCATCATAGAGCGGCAACACAGTACCGCCAGGAATACCAGTGACGGTGGTAACGCCCTGACGTTCCAGTAGATGCACAATCAATTGCGCGCCAGTCATTCGTCGCGTTTGGGGTAATGTATTCTCTGTCGCCATGCTCCAGTCCTTGTGTCTGTTCGAGCCGGCGGCAATTTGGACGGAGCAAAAAACAAAAAACCCCGTCCGGTTTGCGCCGGCGGGGTTTTGGAAAATTATGCGTTGATCCGGACCCTACGGCGCCTTGCCTACGATCACCACCACACGCACCACTACCGCGTCCAGCGCGGCATTCAGTGGGTTCGTCAAAAGCAGTGGAGCGATCATGCGGGGTTCGCCTTCGATCAACGATTAGAATTTACGCACTGGAGAATAGCAAGGCCAGGCTCTGGAACGCAAGTCAGGTCCGGCAGGCTTGCCTGCAAAAGTCATCACCTTGCCTGATCCGGCCAAAAAGTTTCCTATTGGAAACTTTGTATTGCTTAGGAGAAAAGTGGTTGCTAGTCTGAAAATCCAATCACATCAGACGAGGCAGCGGCGGCGTTCCGGTCGGACAGCAGTGTCACCGGACCACAGCCGTCAGGGGATGGCAGCATGAACATCAGTGTTTTCGATCTGTTCAAGGTCGGCATCGGCCCTTCCAGTTCCCATACGGTCGGCCCCATGCGGGCAGCGCTGACCTTTGCGCGCGCGCTGGAACACCAGGGCGACCTGGACCGTCTGACGCGGCTGGACATCACACTGCACGGCTCGCTCAGCGCCACCGGACGCGGGCACGGTACCGACCGCGCCGTGCTGGCGGGGCTGGCCGGAGAAGCGCCCGACACTGTGGACCCGGCCTGGATGCAGGGCCTGCTGGACCGGGTACGCAGCACGCAGACGCTCGCTGTGCTGAGCAAGCACAACATCACCCTGCACCCGGACCGCGATCTGCATTTTGACGACCACCCCCTGCCGCAGCATCCCAATGCGGTCACCCTGGCCGCCTGGGCCGGCAAGTACTGCCTGCGCAAACAGGTCTTTTTCTCGGTGGGCGGCGGCTTTGTGGTCACCGAGGCGGAACTGGCCGAGGGCACCGAACCACCGGCCACGCCAGTGCCGCACCACTTCGGCAGCGCTGCCGAACTGCTGCATCTGACCCGCGACACCGGCAAGTCGATCAGCCAGTTGATGCTGGACAACGAATGCAGCCAGCGCCCGGAGGCCGAGGTCAGATCCGGCCTGTGTACGCTCTGGCGCGCCATGCGTGACTGTGTGGAAGCCGGACTGAAGGCCGAGGGCACCCTGCCCGGCGGGCTGGACGTGCGGCGTCGGGCCCGCCGCTTCCATGCGGAGCTGCAGAAGGCTGGTCAGGCCAACATGATCTCCACCACTCTGGGCGCGATGGACTGGATCAACCTCTATGCGCTGGCCGTGAACGAGGAGAACGCCGCCGGTGGGCGCATGGTGACGGCACCGACCAATGGCGCTGCAGGCATCATTCCGGCGGTGTTGATGTATTACATGAATTTCAGTGATGCGGTGCAGGAAGAGGATGTGGTGCCCTTCCTGCTTACCGCCGGCGCGGTGGGCGCGCTGTGCAAGCAGAATGCATCGATTTCCGGCGCCGAAGTCGGCTGTCAGGGCGAAGTCGGTTCGGCCTGCGCCATGGCGGCAGCCGGCCTGACCGAGGTGCTGGGCGGCACCCCGGAGCAGGTGGAGAATGCGGCCGAGATAGCGCTGGAACACAATCTGGGCCTGACCTGCGACCCCATCGGCGGGCTGGTACAGGTGCCCTGCATCGAGCGCAATGCCATTGCGGCGGTAAAGGCGATCAACGCCACCCAGATGGCCCTGCGCGGCGACGGTGAGCACTTCGTCTCCCTCGACAAGGTCATTCAGACCATGCGCGATACCGGCCGTGACATGCTGGACAAATACAAGGAAACCTCGCGCGGCGGCCTGGCGGTGAATGTGACCGAATGCTGAGGGGGCTGGTCATTTGAACCTTTCAGGGTTACCGCCTGATGACGGGGTACCCTGACCGCAGACACGCAAAAACTCATATCAGGCCCGTCTCTGGGCGCAGACGGTCTGCACACCCAGCACCCACTCCCGGCGGGGGCACCATCGGTGCCTGGGCCTATAGGCTGTGGCCCTTGGCCACGCATGCGCGAGCAAGGCTCACAGCCGACAACAGTGCCACCTTGTAGGCATGTACCCGAGCTAGGTGGCGAGCAACAGCACAGCGATCAGCGCTTGTAATCCGCCCGCTTGAACGGCAGGGCGCTGACCGTCATCGGCAGGGCCTTGCCACGCACCTCGGCATACACTTCCGTGCCGACTTCGGTGCTGTCGGCCTCCAGATAGCCCATGGCCACCGGCTTGCCGACACTGGGGCCAAAGGTGCCACTGGTTACTGCGCCGATGCGACGGCCCTCGGCATCCTGCAGCACCGAACCCTCTCGAACCGGCGCCCGGCCCTGACCGAGCAGCCCGACCCGGCGCCGGGCCAGCGGCCGTTCACCGCTGAGCTGGGCCAGAATCACGGCGGCACCGGGGAAACCACCGGGACGTTCACCCTCGGCACGCCTGGCCTTGCTGATGGCCCAGTTGAGGCTGGCTTCGATGGGGCTGGTGTGGGTATCGATATCATGGCCATAGAGACAGAGCCCCGCCTCCAGGCGCAGCGAGTCGCGGGCCCCCAGGCCGATGGGCTCGACCTGGTCATGCGCCAGCAGCTTCTCGGCCAGCGCCTCTGCCAGATGTGCCGGACACGAAATCTCGTAGCCATCCTCGCCTGTGTAGCCGCTGCGCGAGATGATGGCCGGTTCACCCAGCAGGTCCAGCGTTACATTGTCCATGAAGCGCAGCGTGCGCACGGCCGGCTGCAGTTCGGCCAGTGCCGCCTCGGCCGCCGGCCCCTGCAGCGCCAGCAATGCTCGATCAGCCATTTCTTCCAGTTTCACACTCACCGGCAGATGCGTCCGCAGATGTGCCATATCGGCGTCCTTGCAGGCCGCATTCACTACCAGATACAGGCCTTCCGGATGACGACTGATCATCAGGTCGTCCAGAATGCCACCGGCCTCGTTGGTGAGCAGACCATAGCGCTGCCGGCCCGCGGCCAGGCCCAGGACATCCACCGGCACCAGGGCTTCCAGCGCCCGGTCGGCATCCGGGCCGGACAGCCAGAACTGCCCCATGTGGGACACATCGAACAGGCCGGCGGCCTGACGGGTGTGCAGATGTTCCTGTTTGACGCCCAGCGCAAACTGCACCGGCATCTGATAGCCGGCGAAGGGCACCATGCGGGCACCCATACGTTCATGCAAGGCAGTCAGGGGAGTGGATTTCAGATCGGTCGCGGACATGCGGGCACCTCAGGGCGAATTCGGTAGCGGCCTCGAAAGCCTGTGTGCCTCATCATGCCGCAAAGAAACAGAAATTTCCAATAGGAAACAAACGCACCGGCCATGGTGCAAATTGCGGCTCAGGCGGTGACCCAGAGTACGGTGGCGTCTTCCGGGCTGGCGGAGACCAGTGCATGGCCCATGGTGCAATCATAGTAGGCCGAATCACCGGCCTGCATTTCTATCGGCTCGTAGAACTCGGTATAGAGCCAGATGGTGCCGGACAGCACATAGAGAAACTCTTCGCCGTCATGGCGCACCCATTCGGCGAACTCCTCGAACCGGCGCGCGCGCACCCGGGTGACGAAGGGCACCATCTTCTTGCGCGTCAGGTTGGTCGCCAGCAGCTCGTGCTCATAGGTTGCCGTCGGATGCGGCTTGCCCTCACCCCGGCGTGTCACGTCGCGGCGGCCACTGGGCTGGGCGCCCGGGCTGGGCTGGCTGAACAGCTGCGGCAGATCAATGCCCAGGCCGTGGACCAGCTTGCTGACCGCAGTAAAGGTCGGCGAGATCTGCTCGTTCTCGATCTTGGACAGGGTGGAGCGGGCCAGGCCGGTGCGCTTGCTGGCTTCTTCCAGCGTCAGGTTCTGGCTCAGCCGCAGGGAACGCACACGCTCCCCCAACTGCAGCGGCTGCAGAGTGGCTTCGCTGGTATCGCTCCGACTGACCTGGAGGCGGCTGTTTTTCTCGTCACGGAGAAACTGGGGTTGATCGGCAATGCTCACGACGTGCCCTGCAGAGTACTGATGGCGCGCCTAGTATGGCACAGCGGCCGATAACAGGAAACGCCACACCGACAGTATCAGGCAACATGGTGGCAAAAGTTTCTTATAGGAAATTTGCGTTGCATTCAAGAAATGGTCTTGCTAGCCTTTTCGCCAATCCGATCGTACGAACCGCCGCGCCGCAGCGCGCCCGACTCACCTTCTGTCCGCAGGAGCTCATTGCATGTCCAGTACGCCGACCGACCTCCGTTATACCCGCAGCCATGAATGGATTCGTCAGCATGATGACGGCACCGTGACTCTGGGCATCACAGATCATGCCCAGGCCGCCCTGGGCGATATCGTGTTCCTGGAACTGCCGGAGCCCGACCAGGCCGTGAGTGCCGGCGGCGAGCTGGCCGTGGTGGAGTCCGTCAAGGCCGCCTCGGACATCTATGCACCCATCGACGGCACCGTGCTGGCAGTCAACGACACCCTCGAGGAAGCCCCGGAAACCGTCAATGAGGACTGCTATGGTGACGGCTGGATGGTGCGCCTGCAGGTGGCCGACCCGGCCCAGTTGCAGACATTGCTCGACGCGGAGGCCTACGCGGCCGCGCTGGGAGACGACTGACCATGACCACTCGAACTACCGAACCCACCCGCTCCAACGCCGCCATCGACCCGACCGAACTGCAGCGCCAGCCGCTGACCGCGCTGGCAGAGCGGCCCTTCAGCGCGCGCCATATCGGCCCCGATGCCGATGACGAACAGCAGATGCTGCAGCGCCTGGGCCTGAATCGAATGGAAGACCTGCTGCAGCAGGCCATACCGGCCAGCATTCGCATGCAGGGTGAACTGGCCGTCGAACCCGGACTGACCGAAGCCGAAGCCCTGGCCAAGCTGCGCACGCTGGCTGAACGCAATGAGATCAGACGCAGTTTTATCGGTCAGGGCTATTACCCCACGGCCGTGCCGCCGGTCATCCAGCGCAATGTGCTGGAGAACCCGGCCTGGTATACCGCCTATACCCCCTATCAGCCGGAGATTTCACAGGGTCGACTGGAAGCCCTGCTGAATTTCCAGCAGATGGTGATGGACCTGACCGGCATGGATCTGGCCAATGCCTCCCTGCTGGACGAAGCCACGGCAGCGGCGGAAGCCATGGCACTGTGCCTGCGCGCCAACCGCAAGAGCAAGAGCCGCGTCTTCTTTGTCGATGCCGATGTACATCCGCAGACGCTGGACGTGCTGCGTACCCGGGCGGACTATTTCGGGGTCGAACTGCGTATCGCCACAGCCGATGACATCGGCGACGAGCCACTGTTCGGAGCCCTGTTCCAGTATCCGGGCTCATCCGGTCAGGTACCCGACCTGGCGCGGCTGATCGACAAGGCGGCCGCCTGCGGCGCCATGACGGCCGTGGCCTCCGACCTGCTGGCCCTGCTGCTGCTGCGTTCTCCGGGCGAACTGGGTGCGGATGTCGTACTCGGCTCGGCGCAGCGCTTCGGCGTACCCATGGGTTACGGCGGCCCGCACGCGGCCTTCTTCGCCACCCGCGAAGCGCACAAGCGCCAGGTGCCGGGGCGCATCATCGGTGTTTCCAGGGACAGCAACGGCCATACAGCACTGCGCATGGCCATGCAGACACGTGAACAGCATATCCGCCGTGAGAAAGCGACCTCCAACATCTGCACGGCGCAGGCGCTGCTGGCCAACATGGCTTCCTTCTATGCCGTCTGGCACGGGCCGGTCGGTCTGCGCCGGCAGGCCGAGCGGGTACACCGGCTGACCGCCATGCTGGCTCTCGGCCTGCAGCAAAACGGCATTCAGGTGCCGGCGACCTTCTTCGACACGCTTTCCTTCCGTGCCGGCGCCGACGTCCGGCAGCGCGCCGACGCCCAGGGTCTCAATCTGCGCCTGATCGATACCGCCGGCGACCAGTGGCACTATGGTGTCAGCCTGGATGAAACCTGCACCGCCGCTGATGTGACCCGCCTGCTGGACGTGGTGCTGGGCACCGGGCACGGCCTGGACGTCACGACGCTTGACGCCGAAGTCTGTCAGGCCGACACCGGACTGCCTGCCGCACTGCGGCGCACCGATGCCGTGCTGACCCATCCGGTGTTCAACCGCTATCACAGCGAGACCGAGCTGCTGCGCTACATCAAGCGGCTGGAAAACCGGGACTACTCGCTGGTGCACGGCATGATTCCGCTCGGCTCCTGCACCATGAAGCTGAATGCCGCCGCCGAGATGATGCCGGTCTCCTGGCCCGAATTCGCCCAGATACATCCGTTTGCCCCGGCCGCGCAGACCGAAGGCTACCGGCAACTGCTGCAGGAACTGGAGGCACAGCTGAAAGCCATCACCGGCTATGATGCCATCTCCATGCAGCCCAACTCCGGCGCCCAGGGTGAGTATGCCGGCCTGCTGGCCATACGCCGCTATCAGGCGGCGCAGGGCGAGTCACAGCGTGATATCTGTCTGATTCCGGCCTCTGCTCATGGCACCAACCCGGCTTCGGCGGCCATGATGGGCCTGCAGGTGGTCATTGTGGACTGTGATGACAACGGCAATGTGAACCTGGCCGATCTGCGCGCCCGCGCCGAACAGGCCGGCGACCGGCTGTCGGCCTGCATGATCACCTACCCCTCGACCCATGGGGTGTTCGAAGCCGACGTCAAGACGCTGTGCGATATCGTGCATGCCCATGGCGGCCAGGTCTACATGGATGGCGCCAATCTGAACGCCCAGGTGGGTCTGGTCCAGCCGGCGGCACTGGGTTCGGATGTCTCACACCTGAACCTGCACAAGACCTTTGCCATTCCGCACGGCGGCGGCGGCCCCGGCATGGGCCCCATCGGGGTGCGGGCGCATCTGGCCCCCTATCTGCCCGGCCATGGCCACACCGATGAAGGCGCTGCCGACGGGGCGGTATCAGCGGCGCCATTTGGTTCTGCCGGCATCCTGCCCATCACCTGGATGTACAACCGCATGCTGGGTCGGGTCGGCCTGCGGCGCAGCACGGAAGTGGCCATTCTGGGCGCCAATGTGATTGCCGAGGGCCTGGCCGACCACTACCCCATCCTGTATCGGGGTGATCAGGACCGAGTGGCGCACGAATGCATCATCGACCTGCGGCCGCTGAAAGCCGAAAGCGGCATCAGCGAAGAGGATGTCGCCAAGCGGCTGATGGACTATGGCTTCCACGCCCCCACCATGTCGTTCCCGGTGCCCGGCACCCTGATGATCGAGCCCACGGAATCCGAGTCACTGGCCGAACTGGACCGTTTCATCGAAGCCATGCGGGCCATCCGGCAGGAAATCGATCAGGTGATCAGGGGCGACTGGCCGGCGGACAACAACCCGCTGGTGCATGCCCCGCACACCCAGAATGATCTGCTGGCGGACTGGGATCGTCCCTACAGTCGGGAAGTGGCCGTATTCCCGGTGCCGTCGCTGCGCGAGGCCAAGTTCTGGCCGGCGGTGAATCGGGTGGACAATGTGTTCGGGGACCGCAACTTCGTCTGCAGTTGCCCCGCCACGGATGAGTGGCGCTGAACAGTGGTCCGTTTGTGCAGCCCTAGTGTATAATAATGTACTAAAGAATAACGACAAACACAGGCGCCACTACCTTGTTTCGCAGCTGTCGAGCTCCGCCCTGTGTGTCGGCGCTCACGACCAAGAGCCTGCCCGCCCTGCTGACAGCCGGTCTGTTGGTGTGGCTGTCTGCTGTCGAAAGCAAGGCCCAGGGCGACGGGCCGGATGCAGAGCCGCTGATCATCGCCCAGGATCACGCCTGGCCACCCTTTGCCTTTACCGACAGTGACGGTGAACCGCAGGGACTGCTGATTGATCTCTGGCACGAGCTGGCAGCCGAGCTGGGACGCCCCGTTGAATTTCAACTTGTGGACTGGCCCGATTCCATCGAGCTGGTACGTTCCGGCTCTGCTGATCTCCATGGCGGCCTGATCGCGTCCCCGGAACGGCGTCGGTTCCTCGACTTCTCCGAGCCCATGATCAACCTCAGCACCTTTCTCTTCGTGCGCTCCGGTGCCGGTATTCTGAGCCTTGAAGATCTGCGCGGCCAGGACATCGGAGTGGTTGCAGGCAGCTATGAACTGGAATACCTGCGGCAGGAACGGCCCCTGCTGAGTTATCGGCAGTATGCCAACAACGACATTCTGATCCGGGCGGCGGTCAGTGGTACTGTCGATGCGTTCGTGGCCGACTACCCGGTCGCCATGTATCTGCTGGACCAGCACGCTGCGCCCTCCGACTTTCACCCCCTGCTGCTGCTTTACAGCCACCCCCTGCGCGCCGGTGTTACTGCGGACAATGCAGCCCTGCTGCAGTCCGTCAACGACGCCCTGAGTGAACTGGACCCTGAAGTACTTCGACGCATCACCCAGCGCTGGATGCGCTCTGAACGCCAGGAAGTAACTCCCCAGTGGTTCTATCCGTTGCTGATCGCCAGTCTGCTGGCGCTGGTGCTGCTCTATGTTTTGATGCTGCGCGGACGCAGCCGACGCCTGCGTCTGGAAGTGGAAACCAGAACCCGGGAACTGGCCACCAGTGAAAGCCTGTTCCGGGCGCTGGCGGACAACTCATCGGCCGGCATCTTCATGATCCGGGGCGAGCAGTTCGAGATCGTCAATCCGGCCATGTCCACCATCACCGGCTATCCGCGCGAAGAGCTGCTGCAGATGTCCTTCCCGCGCCTCATTCACCCGGCCGACCGCTCCATGGTCCGCCGCCGTGCCCGCATGCGCCAAAGCGGTGAATCCGTACCCCATGATTACGACTTCCGCTTTATCACGCGGGAAGGCGATACCCGCTGGATCAGGCTGTCGGTGGATGCCATTCCGGTGGAAGGCGAACTGGTATCCGTGGGCACCTGCATCGACATTACCGAGCACAAGGATGCCAAGCGTGACTTGGAAGCCGAAGGGCGGTTCAGTCGGCTGGTGGCGGACACCTCGGCCCACTTCGCCAATGCCAGCCAGTCCAATATCGATGCCCGTATCGACCGCATGCTGCACACCTTCGGCCAGAACCTGGGAGCCGACCGGGCCTACCTGTTCCGTTACTCCGAAGACGGCCAGTTCCTGCGCAACACTCATGAGTGGTGCGCTCCGGGCGTTGCATCGGCCATGGACAGTCTGCAGAACCTGGCCACCAGTGATATTGCCTGGCTGGATGCCAAACAGCGCCAGATGCTGCAGGAGCAAAGACCCCTGATCATCAACGACACCCGGGCGCTGCCCGCAGAAGCGGCAACAGAACGGGATTTTCTGGAGAATGATGGTGTACGGGCGCTGCTGCTGATTCCCGTGCAGTCTTCCTCCGCCTTCAGCGGTTTCTTCGGGTTCGATTCGCTGCACCCCAGAACCTGGCCCGAGCAGCAGGCGCAACAACTGATGGTGGTAGCCCACCTGCTGGCAGAAGCCATGGGTGCCATCGCCGCCGAGGCTTTCCTTACCAGAGAGTCGCTGACGGACCCGCTGACCGGCCTTTACAACCGACGCTATCTGGATCTGCAACTGAATCACTGGATGAAGAATCCCGCCGGGCAGTCCAGATTGAGCCTGGCCATGATCGACATCGATCGTTTCAAGCCCTTCAACGACACCCATGGCCATCAGGCTGGCGATGAACTGCTGCAGCAACTGGGCCGCCTGATGCAAACGGCCTGTCGCGAGCAGGATGTGGTCATACGTTTCGGGGGCGAAGAGTTCATTCTGTTGCTGCGCGATACGCCACTGACTGACGCCGGTCGCGCCATCAGTCGTCTGCTCGACCGGATCCGCCAGACCGACTTCAGGGTGCAGGGTCAGACGCACCGTATCTCGGTCAGTTGCGGCCTGGCCAGCACGGATGAGCTGGCCGCATCGGACAAGGCACCGGAGCACCTGATCGGCATGGCCGATCAGCGGTTGTATGGAGCCAAGCGGCGCGGCCGTGACTGCCTGGTGGACTCGACGCCGGAACCCAGCCTTTAATTCGGTGCCGATCGCCTCCATTTCAACCCTGACAGCCGATCATTCACCGCACCGGAGACCCTGTCCCGACATGCTGGAACTTCCCTTTGACAATTCCTATGCCCGCCTGCCGGAACGGTTCTACCAGCGGCAGGCACCACAGCCGGTACAGCATCCCGAGCTGATCATTCTGAACCGGGAACTGGCGACGCAACTGGGCCTGCGCGGCTGCATGGACAGTACGGATGCGGATCTGGCCCACGTTTTCGCCGGCAATGAGCTGATCCCCGGGGCCGAGCCTCTGGCTCAGGCCTATGCCGGGCACCAGTTCGGCCAGTTCGTGCCCCAGTTGGGTGATGGCCGGGCACTGCTGCTCGGAGAGGTGGTCGATGCACGCGGTCAGCGCAGGGACATTCAGTTGAAAGGGTCGGGTCGCACGGCCTTTTCACGCGGCGGAGATGGCCGGGCGCCGCTGGGTCCGGTATTGCGCGAGTATCTGGTCAGCGAGGCCATGCATGCGCTCGGCGTACCGACTACCCGGGCCCTGGCGGCCGTCACCAGCGGTGAATCCGTACTGCGGGACCGGGGGCTGCCGGGTGCCGTGCTGACACGGGTGGCGGCCAGCCACATCCGCGTTGGCACCTTTCAGTATTTCGCCGCCCGCGAGGACCGCGCCGCGCTGCGCGAGCTGACCCGCTACACGCTGGACCGGCACGCCGACAGCCCGGTACCGGCGGACCATCCGAGCCCCGGCATGGCCCTGCTGGAGCTGGTGGCAGACCGACAGGCGCGACTGGTCGCCCGGTGGATGGGCCTGGGCTTCATCCACGGTGTCATGAACACCGACAACACAGCGCTGTCAGGCGAGACCATCGATTTCGGTCCCTGTGCCTTTATGGAAAGCTATCGACCGGAGACGGTATTCAGCTCCATTGATCAGGGCGGACGCTATGCCTACCGCAACCAGCCCGCCATTGCGCAGTGGAACCTGGCACGCCTGGCCGAAGCCCTGCTGGTGGCCGACGACGATCCGGAAACCCATCTTGAAGATGCGCGCGAGATTATTGGCCAGTTCACGGCCCGTTATGACATGCACCGGCTGGCCGTGCTGCGCCGCAAGCTGGGGCTGCAGACAGACCGGCCGGAAGATGCTGCCCTGATCGACGACTGGCTGCACTTGATGGCGCAGGCAGAAGCCGACTTCACGCTCAGCTTCCGGCGTCTGGGCAACCTGCTGACGGCATCGGAGGCGCTGCAAGGCATGGACTTCGACGCCACCGCGCTGAAGACCTGGCGTGAGCGCTGGCTGCAGCGACTGGCGGCCGAGGGCACAACAACCGAAACTGCCCGTCAGTGCATCGAGCACACCAGTCCGGCGGTCATCCCGCGCAATCATCTGGTCGAGGCCGCCATCCGTGCCGCCGAAGATCAGCAGGATTTACAGCCTTTTCATGATCTGCTGGCAGAGGTAACCCAGCCCTGGACCACCCGTGCCGAGGACGCGCGCCATGTACAGCCTGCCGCACCCGATGAGCGCGTCTACCAGACCTTCTGCGGCACCTGAAGGGGCGGCGAGGGGCACTGCGGGACGGCCCGGTCTGACATCCAGTTGACGCAGAATGCAGTCTGGCCATGATACAATCAGGGCGCTGCGGGAACTGGCCGACCTGGGGTCGGTCTAACCGCCATGAACCTCACAACCCACCAGTCTGGAGAAGCTGACTGTGCTGAAGCGCCTGTTGCTGGCCACCGCCATTGGGGTGGCCCTGAGTGTTGTCCTTGTGTTCTGGGTTCTGCCGGGCTATCTGCCTGACAGCACCGATGAGCCCGTGCGTGACTTCAGTGCCGTCGGCGGTGATTTCTCTCTGGAGACTCTGGACGGCCCGATCGAGCGCGCCGATTTCGAAGGTCAGGTGGTCATGCTGTTCTTCGGCTTTACGCATTGCCCCGACTACTGCCTGGCCAACCTGGCCACCCAGCGGCAGGTGCTGTCGGCGCTGGAAGAACACGAGCAGGGGCAGGTCAGGGGTCTCTTTGTCAGTGTCGACCCGGAGCGGGACGATCTGACCACACTGGCTGAGTACACCGACTTCTTCCACCCGGATATCATCGGCGCCACCGGCAGCAAATCCGCCATCGACGCAATGACCGAACAGTTCTACGCCACCTACTATTTCGTCGACACACCGGATTCTGAACTGGATTATCTGGTCGAGCACACCACCCGCACCTATCTGCTCGGCAAGGACGGTCAGGTGGTCGATCTGTTCACCCACGACGAACCCTACACCCGCATTCTGAGCCGCATCAGGGAGGTGCTCTAATGGCGCGCTGGGCGATGTTGATTGTGGCAGCCGTGTTGAGCCTCGGTGCACTGGCCACTGAGCCCGGGGTGACCGTGGAAGAGGCCTGGGTCAGAGAGGTACCACCCGGAAGGGATATGTCTGCTGGCTTTCTCATGCTGACCAATCAGACCGATGACACCATTGCGCTGGTGCGGGTGGAAACCGAGGCCGCGCGCTCGGTGGAGCTCCACAGTACCCGGCACGAGGATGGCATGATGTCGATGCAGCGCGTGCTGGCCTACACTCTGGAGCCCCAGAGCACCCATCGTCTGGCCCCCGGGGGCGATCATCTGATGCTGATAGGCCTGCGGGAATCGCCGGCCCGTGGCGACAGCATTGCGCTCACCCTGCATTTTTCCGATGGCAGCAGCCGCCAGATCAGCGCCGAGGTGCGGGCCAACTGACGCGCTGGCAACTCAGCCCGTCTGCAGGCGGCGCATGCTGCCGCTGAGATGGCCAAAGTCTTCCTGCAGTGACTTCAGCCGTGACTCGCTGACCTGAATCAGGCCATCACTCTGATCACTGAGCGCGTGAATCTCGTCAATCTGACGGGCCATATCGGCCGATACCTGAGCCTGCTCATCTGCAGCCACGGCAATCTGCTGGTTGATCTCATTCAGTTCATGAACCAGTCGTCCCAGTTCCTGCACGGTCTGCGCCACCTGCTCGGCTTCCGAACCCGTCACTTCCACGCGGGTCAGACTGCGCTGCATGGCATCGGATGCCATATTGGCACCACTGACCAGTCGCTCCAGAATAGACTGCACACCCTGGGTGGCGCTCTGGGTGCGCTGCGACAGCTGCCGTACCGAGTCGGCCACCACAGCAAAACCACGTCCGTGCTCGCCCGCCCGGGCAGCCTCTATGGCCGCATTCAGGGCCAGCAGGTTGGTCTGTTCGGCAATGCCCCGGATGTCCGACAGGGTATCATCCACTGCCGCACAGTCGGCAGCCAACTGCTTTACAGCCTCCGACGTCTGCACCAGCACAGTGGACAGATCCATGATATGAACATGGGCCGAAGACACGGTCTGCTCTGCCTGCGCCTGCGCTTCCTGTGCGGCATGGGTCAGATCAGCCGCCTTGTGAGTCTGTTGCGCCACTTCCGTGAAGGAGTTGTCCATCTCCCGCATGGCCTGATTGATCTGCCGTATGGCTTCGTGGTTGCGGCTCACCAGTTCACGGGTCTGGCCGGAGTTGTCGATCAGCGTGACCAGGTGCCCATCCGCCAGGTTGTAGCCATTGCGCGCCTGGCCGACAAGACGATCGAGCTGGGTCAGCACCCAGTTGAGCTGACGCAGAATCGGATTGGCTGCCTCTTCGGTACGTGCCCGCAGATCGATGCGCTCATCAGTGCTCACCATATCCAGAGTCAGACGACTGATCTCACGTCCCAGTTGCAGCAGGGGCCGACACAGCACCACGAGCGCCACCAGCAAAGCGGTTTCCACCACCACATAAAACGCGTGGAAAAAGACAATGGCCAGTGAATGCTGGCCCGCAGGAAACAGAAGCACGGGTAATCCGGCGTGCTGAGCAAAGTGCATCACCAGGTGCACCACGGCTGCGGTCAACGCACCCGTGATCAGGGCCTGCCAGTTGAAATAGGCCAGCAACACCGCCAGCAGCACGAAATAGCCGAAATGGGCCTCTATCATGCCGCCCAGCAGATGCACCTGCAGGGATACCATCAACATGAAGATGACGGCCACACCATTGGGAGTCCAGACCGAATGTCGGACCACCAGCGTCAGGAACAGACCGATAACGGCCAGGGCAGAGGCCGGAACCAGGGCAGTCATGACCGTACCGCCGACCCATCCGTAGATAAGGCTCTGCAACCAGAGACCGAGGACGATCAGCGCCATGACCCGATGGATCATCAGGTCATAATGGCGCAACAGGTTCATCAGTCGACCCGGAATCATGTCACACTGCGATTCCTGCACGCGCTCGGCGGTTTTGTTCATGTGTTCTGTGTACTCCGAAAAGAGTATAGGGTGATGGGTATTAACGTGACAGACACTGATTTAGATCAGTGTTCAGTTTGTTTTCGGCCAATTTAATCACAGAACAAGAAATAACCAGACGATTTACACTGCAACGACAGACGGGAGGCGGGCAGTTACCCCCCGGTCCGGTGCCTTCACTGCCGACGAGTCAGGGGGTGACAGCGCGGGCATCAAGTCGGGTCAGGACGATCCGTGTGATCAGGGTGCCGACCAGATAAGCCGCAACTATGGTCAGGATGTCCACATTGGCGAAGCTCAGCGACGTCAGCATGGGGCCCGGGCAATAGCCGGCCAGGCCCCAGCCTACGCCGAAGATCAGCCCGCCAATCACGATGCGCCGGTCAATCTCGGTCTTCTTAGGAAGCTGGAAGAATTCGGCAAACACCGGCCTGGCCCGCTGCAGAATGAACGGGGTGGCAATGGCATTGACCAGCAGCCCGCCGCCCATGACAAAGGCCAGGGACGGGTCCCAGGTGCCGAACACATCCAGAAAGTTGACCACCTTGGCCGGGTCGATCATCTGCGCCACCGAGAGACCGAAGCCGAACAGGATGCCGGCCACCAGAGCTGCCAGCAGACGTGGAAGATGGCTCATGGTTCAGCCTCCGAATACGTGACGAACGATGAAAACAGTCACCAGCGCGCTCAGCATGAAGCTCAGCGTCGCCACCAGTGAGCGCGGACTGCGCCGCGCCAGCCCGCAAATACCATGGCCGCTGGTACAGCCACTGCCGATGGTGGTGCCGATACCCACCAGCAGGCCGCCGATGATCAGTAGCGGCGTGTCCACTACCGCCCGAATATGGTCAACGCCGGCACCCAGGCCGATCCACTGATACAGCAGACCGCCCAGCACCAACCCAACCACGAACACAATGCGCCAGTCCAGGTCACCCCTGACGGGCAGAATGATGCCCCCGGCAATACCGGAGATACCCGCGACACGGCCTTTGGCCCACAGCAGCAGAGCCGCCGACAGACCGATCAGAGCCCCGCCAATGAAGGCGGGGACAGGTGTGAAATTGATGATTTCCATAACTACCTCAGGCTGTCCGAATGTTCAGCGGGATCTTCAGGTAACGCTGCCCATTGCTTTCCTGTGCCGGCAGGTGCCCGGCTTCGATGTTGACCAGAATGCTCTGGTAGATCAGCTTGGGCGCGTCCAGGGTCCTGTCCTTGCCCTCCCGAAACTGCACAAACTCGTCTTCAGTGGTGTCGGCCTGCAACTGGATATTGTTCGCCTTCTCGTTACCAATGGTACTTTCCCAGGCCACTTCCCGACCACCGGGCTGGTAGTCGTGACCGACGAAGACTCGCGTCTCGTCCGGCAGGCTGTAAAGGTTCTCGGTCACGCCCCGATAAAGGACGCGCGCATCGCCGGCCGGGAAATCGCAGCGCCCGGTACCGAAGTCAGGCATGAACAGCGCGTCACCGGTAAACACCGCATCGTCGATCAGATAGGACGAGCAGGCCGGGGTATGCCCCGGTGTCGGCAGTGACTTGATGGTCAGGCTGCCGGCTTGCAGTTCTTCGAAGTCCTCGATCAGATAGTCGAACTGCCGGCCATCGGTGACAAAGGTGTCATCCAGGTTGTAGACGCCCTTGAATACCTGTTGCACTCCGCGAATGCGCTCGCTGATGGCCACCTTCACCCCGGGAAAGTCATCGCGGAACAACTGGCTGGAACTCAGGTGGTCCGCATGGGCGTGGGTTTCCAGCACATAGTGCAGCTTCAGGTCATGGGCGCGGATATAGTCGACCACTGCCTGGTAGGACTCGTCGGAAACCTTGCTGCCGATCGGGTCGTAGTCCAGCACCGGATCGATCACGACGGCGTCGCGGGTCGCGGGATCGGACACTACATAGGTCAGCGTGTTGGTCGCGTCATCATAGAAGGTCTTGATACTGATCTTGCTCATGATTCTTTCTCCTCTCCCCGAGGCGGGAACTGTATGATCATAATATTAGATATTTCTAATATAATCAAGTATGGGCGGCGCTGACGGCATCATGCGTGGTCAGATAAAAGTGATCCTCGCCCAGTCGGCGGGTAAAGCCGCTGCGATCCATGACATCACGCACCGGACCCTTGACGTTGGCGATATAGAGGTCGACACCCCGGGCTCGGTAATCGTCCAGCAGCTCGTGCAGGGCCGTATCGGCCGAGGAGTCGAGCTGATTGATCGAGGAAGCATCCAGCACCACGGCGTGCAGCGGTTCGTTCATGGCCTGCTCGGCAGCACGGATGGTGTCCTTCAGGAAGGTCACATTGCCGTAGTAGAACTGGGCATCGAAGCGGATGGCCAGGATACCGGGCAGGGTTTCAGCCTCGGGCACCCGCTTCAGGTTGCGGTAGACCTCTGTGCCCGGCACCCGGCCCAGAATGGCGTAATGGGGCCGCGTGGTGCGGATCACGAACCACACCATGGAAGCACCCACGGCCACAAAGATGCCGACCTTGACGCCCAGGATCAGGGTGGCAAAGAATGCGATGCCCAGCATGACCAGATCATCCCGCTTGACCTGCCACAGGTGCTTCACCTCATGGGTGTCGATCAGTCCGGCTACCGCCACCATGATCACGGCGGCCAGCGAGGCGGTCGGAATGTAGAAGAACAGCGGCGTGGCTACAAGCAGCGCAATACCGATCAGCACCGCCGTGATGATCGACGCCAGGCCGGTATTGGCACCGGCGGTGCGATTCACCGCCGTCCGGCTGAAGCCGCCGGTCACCGGCATGCCCTTGAAGAAGGCAGCCGCAATGTTGGCCAGGCCCAGACCGACCAGTTCACGGTTCGGGTCCACGTCGTACCGCTTCTCGGCCGCAATCTTCTTGGCCACGGCAATACTTTCCACAAAACCGATAAAGGCGATGGTGACGGCAATCGGCAGCAGATCAAGCATGTCGGCCGTATTGACCGCCGGCGCAGACAGTGCCGGGAAGCCGGCCGGTACGGCCCCGACAATGCTGACGCCAAAGCCTGCAGACAGATCCAGCAGCCAGACCGCCAGCGTGGCGACAACCACCACGATCATGGCGCCCGGCAACAGCGGATTGAGTCGCTTCAGCAGCAGCAGACTGACCACACTGCCGAGCCCGATGGCCAGCGTGACCGGATTGATGTCCGCCCATTGCGTGACTGCAGCCCACGCCAGCAGGGCAATGTTCTCGGTACGCGGCAGAGACAGACCGATCAGGTGCTGCAACTGGCTGAAACCGATGATCAGTGCCGCCGCACTGGTAAAACCGGAAATCACCGGGTGCGACAGGAAGTTGGTCAGAAAACCAAGCCGGAATACCCCCATGCCGAACTGGATCACCCCGACCATCAGCGCCAGCAATATGGCCAGTGCGATGTAGTGGGCCGAACCCACCTCGGCCAGGGCACCCACGCCACTGGCCACCAGCAGCGCCACCATGGCCACCGGCCCTACCGCCAACTGGCGGGACGTACCGAACAGCGCGTAGACCATCAACGGGATCACGGCGGCATAGAGCCCGACATAGGGCGGCAGGCCGGCCAGCATGGCATAGGACATGGCCTGCGGAATCAGCATCATGGCCACCGTGATACCGGCGACCAGATCGCCCTGCAGGTATTCACGCCGGTAGTTGGACATCCACTCCAGAGCAGGCACCCAGCGCCTGATACGATGGATCAGGGAAACGGACATTTCAAAACCTCACAGTGTCAGGTGTTCAACAGGTAACCGGGACGCCAGGGCGGAGAGGGTGCGTTCCGCTGCTGCATCATGGTGTCGCGCAATGCGGCTGGCCGATTCCGGCGTAAAGGCAGTCCAGCCGGCTGCCTGCAGCACTGCCACGAACCGGCGAATCAGTTCATACTTGAGAGGCCGGTGGCAGTAAAACCGGTCCGGTGTATTCGCCAGTGCCGTGCTCTCACCCATGGGACGGGACGTCTGCCCGTCGATCAGAACCACTGCAGATTCCGCATGAGCGCCCGGCAGAAGGTCAAAAATCACGTCTGCATGGCCGGCAAACCAGAGTTTCAGGGTGGCGCGCAGACTTTTCTCGACCAGGCTGATATTGAGGCCATACTCGGCAGGCCGGGTCAGCAACAGATGCACATGACCACAGCCCTGATAATCTGCCTGGCTGGCCAGTTCGATGAAAGAGCGTTGTTGGGACTGGTTGAGGGAAGCCAGCGACGTGTCCGGCGCCAGGCCCATGCGTGCCAGCAGCGCCGCCACCGCTGTGGTGTCAGAGTGCAGGTAAACCGGGCCGACCCGATCAGCAAACAGGGTCAGGGCCCCGGCAATCTGTGCTTCCGACAACGCCTGTCCAGACTGAGCTTCATAGTCATCCAGCACGGCGAGAATAATCCCCAGGCTGCCGCCAGCAGCACTGAAACGGTGACCCGAGGTGCGGCCGTCGACACAGGTACAGGGCACTTGCCGGATGATCTGTTCGGTCGGCCGCCAGGCAAGTGTCTGTGGAGACAAGGGCATGCTGTCGTCTTCCTGATAGCGAGAAAAGGAGTCTTCCCTCAACACCTATCAAACGGCGTGCCAACCCAGAACCTCCTTTTATTTCAACGTCCTGGAGAATCAGGTCGGTCTTGGCGACTCATATTGTTTCAACAATTGTTTTATTTTTGAAACACCAGGGCCTTGCAACTCTCGACCCACCAGCAGTGCTCAGCCCGGATGCGAACCTACTGCAACCCCAGTGTCTTCATGCGCCGCCACAGTGTGGCGCGTGAAATGCCGAGCGCATCGGCAACGACCTGACGCTGCCCGCCGTGCTGCTGCAGCAAGGCCAGAATCTGTTCGCGCTCGGCCTCCTCGACCGGATTCCAGGCCTCGTCCGGCGGTGCTTCGCCGCGCAGCTCCGGCGGCAAATCAATCAGGGCTATGGTCTCGCCTTCGCCAATGGCATGCGCATAGGTCATCACATTGTCCAGCTCACGCACATTGCCCGGCCAGCGATAGGTCAGCAATGCTTCCAGTGCCTCCGGGGCGATGTGCCGCACCTGCCGCTCATTGCTCGCATTGAGCCGCTGCAGATGGTGCCCGAGCAGCATCTCCACATCACCGGGACGCTCCCTGAGTGGCGGTAGATAAAGCGGCACCACTCTGATGCGGTACATCAGGTCTTCGCGAAAGCGACCCTCGGCAACCAGCCGCCGCAGGGATTCGTGTGTCGCCGATACCAGCCGGATATCGGTATGTACCACCTCACTGGAACCCAATGGCGTGAAGCAGCGGTCCTGCAGCACCCGCAACAGCCCGGCCTGGATATCCATCGGCATTTCGGCAATTTCATCGAGAAACAGGGTGCCACCATCGGTCAGCGCCAGCAGGCCGATACGGTCCTGCGTGGCCCCGGTAAAGGCGCCGCGCTTGTGCCCGAACAGCTCCGAAGCCATCAGTTCCCGCGACAGGGCCGCACAGTTAATGGCATGGAAGGGGCCATGCGCTCGCCGCGACTGGTCATGGATATAGCGCGCCACCAGTTCCTTGCCCGAGCCGGTCTGGCCGCGCACCAGAATTGACGCCTCGGTGCGCGCCACACGCTCGGCCTGCGCCATGAACGCATGCATGTTGGGCGCTGTGGTCAGCAGGCGGCCATAGGCTGCAGGCTCGGTTCGGGTCAGCGAGGTCATGATGTCTCCATTCAGGCCGTTGTGCCTGATTCACGCATACCGACACTGCGGCGCTGCAGCCAGACAATGGCTGCCAGCACCACAGCCACCGGCGCCAGCATCAGCAGATTTAGCGAGATCCAGCCCAGCCAGTGGTGCAGGCTGCCGGCCATCAGCGAACCGAACGCCACCAGCGCAAACACGATCATGTCATTGACGCCCTGTACCTTGCCGCGCTCGGTTTCCGAATGCAGCGTGGCCAGCAGCGCGCTGCCGCCTATAAACAGAAAATTCCAGCCCACACCCAGCAGCACCAGCGCCAGCCAGAAATAGGCCAGTGTTGTACCCAGGGTGGCCACCACCACCGCCAGCACCAGCAGACCGGCCCCGACCAGTGCGACCCTGGGCATGCCGAAGCGGCTGATCAGACTGCCGGTGAAGAACGACGGCACAAACATACCCAGCACATGCCATTGCATGATGAAGGCGACCTGGCCCATGTCGAACCCCCGCGCCCGCATGGCCAGCGGCGTGGCCGTCATGACCAGAGCCATGACCCCATAACCCACGGCGGAGCACAGCACGGCCACTATAAAGGCGGGCTGGCGCGCGATCACAGATATGGGGCGGGACAGATCACCCACTGCCGGTTCACCCTGGGGCGGCACCCGCAGAAAGGCCAGCAGGCCCAGAGCGACAACGGCCAGCAGTGCAATCATCAGATAGGGGCCGCCCAGCGGCACGGCCGGCACCAGCTCGGTCAGCAGGCTGGCATTCCACGGCCCCAGAAAAGCGGCCGCCACCCCACCGGCCATCACATAGGAGATGGCCTTGCTGCGAAAACCGGGACTGGACACATCGGCGGCCGCGAAGCGGTAGTACATGGCAAAGCCCTGATACAGCCCCAGCAGCATACTGCCAACACAGAACAGCCAGAACGCACCCGCAGCGATGCCGGCGAAGCTGACCAGACCACCCAGCACACCCCCGAGCACAGCGCCGACAACAAAACCCAGCCGCCGGCCAACCCGTTTCATGAACAGGGAGGCCGGCAGTGTGCTGATCAGGGTGCCCACCATCATCAGGGCAATGGGCAGGGTCGCCAGACCGGGCTCGGGGCTCAGTTGTGCGCCCACCACACCGCTCAGCGTCATGACGGTGATCGACGCAATCATGAACAGCGTCTGGGTGGTGACCAGAATGGCCACATTGATCTTTTCACGTGCGTAGGAAGGGTTCGCAGTGGCGTTTGATCCTTGCATATTGCGACCTCCTTCAGAATGTCAGTACACGGTCGGCTTCGACTGTGGCCTGTGCCAGCGCGTCCATGGTACTGCGTTCTGCGCCCTCCAGCACCTCCGCATCGGTAATGCCGCGCGCATCCAGGCAGGTGCCACACAGCAGCACCCGACCGGACTTGGTCACTCGACGCACCATGCGTTCAGCATTGTAGTAGCCATCCGGTGTCTTCTGACCGGCCTTGGCCCCAAGCACGGCATCCCCCATCAGAAAGACGATGACTTCTGTCTTCTCCCGCAGCAGGGCATGGGCCAGACGCAAACCGTTATAGAGACGCTCGGTGCCGTAGGGCGGGTCATTGATGATGATCAGGGCTTTCATGGCAGGTACCTCCTGTTGTGCTCAGGCGCACAATGATTTAATATTCAACATATTAATTGAATATAAACCATGAGACAACCATGCCCGTCACGACAACATCCCAAGCCACCACCGAACACCAATTGCGCGATGCTCTGGCCGGTGTGGGCAAGGCCATCGGGCATCCGCATCGCCTGCGTCTGCTGGAACTGCTGGCCCAGCGTGCTTACCGCGTCGAGCAACTGGCCGAACTCTGTGACCTGAATATGGCCAGTACTTCGCAGCATCTTCAGCAGTTGCGCCGCGCCGGGCTGATCACGGCGCGGCGTGAAGGCCGGCAGATGATCTACCGGCTGACCGACGACCGCATTGTCGATCTGCTGGGTCTGGTGCGAGACATCGCACAGAGCCAATTGGCCGAGGTCGAACGGCTGCTGGGGCAATTGTTTCCGCAGGATATCGATGAAGCGCCCACCGAAGTCTTCACCCGCGAACGCCTGCTGCAGGGGCTGGAGAATGGCAGTGTCACACTGCTGGATGTTCGGCCCGGTGCAGAATTCGAAGCCGGCCACCTGCCCGGCGCCCGTCATCTGACGCTGGCCGAACTGAAACAACACCTGCACGAACTGCCCGCCGACCGGACCATTGTTGCCTATTGCCGGGGCCCCTACTGTACCCTGTCGCACCAGGCTGTAGCCTATCTGCGCCAGCAAGGGTACAGGGTAGCGCGTCTGGCCGACGGCTTTCCGGAGTGGAAACGGGCAGGGTTGCCGGTCGAAGAGGGCTGACCCCGACATTCATGATCTGGATCACACTGCGGCGGCCAATATTTGCTAGCTTTTTATAGTACGTGCAGCGCACCCCTGCAGCAGGTCAGGCGTCCCTGTCCTACACTGAAGCCGACAGATGTCATCTCACCGCCATGCGGACTAAGGAACGAATTGTATGCAGGATCTGCCAAAGCACCTGTGGCACAACCTCCCCGAAGAAGACGCCCTTGCGGCACTGAAAACCGACCATCATGAAGGCCTGAGCCATGACCAGGTAGAAGAACGCCGCCGGCTGTTCGGCGCGAACAGTATCAGTGCGCAACAGGGCATTCATCCATTCAAGCGCTTCCTGCTGCAGTTCCACAATCCACTGATCTATATCCTGCTGGTTGCCGTCGGGGTGACCTTTCTGCTGGCCGAGTACATCGATTCGGCCGTGATTCTGGCCGTGGTGCTGGCCAATGCGATCATCGGCTTCGTGCAGGAAGCCAAGGCGGAGGAGGCCATCAACTCGCTCAAATCCATGCTGTCGTCCGAAGCGACGGTGATCCGTGACGGTCAGCGCCAGACCGTGCAGGCCACCGAACTGGTACCCGGCGACATTGTGCTGCTGGCCTCCGGCGACAAGGTGCCGGCGGACATGCGGCTGTTCAAGTGCCGCGATCTGCAGGTCGACGAGTCCGCACTGACCGGGGAGTCCGTCGCGGTGCAGAAGGAACGCACACAGTTGGAACAGGATACGGTGCTGGCCGACCGGATCAATATGGCCTTTGCCGGCACCCTGGCCACCTACGGCAGCGGCGCCGGGGTGGTGATCGCCACCGGCGATGACACCGAGACCGGCAAGATTGCCGACATGATCTCCCAGGCCGTCAGTCTGGATACGCCGCTGACGCAGAAGATCAAGGCTTTCAGCCGCATCCTGCTGATCGTCATTCTGGCCCTGGCCGCCATCACCTTCGGGGTCGGTCTGCTGCACGGCCAGACCTGGGTGGACACCTTTATCGCCGCCGTGGCGCTGTCGGTGGCCGCGATTCCGGAAGGCCTGCCCGCCGTGGTCACCATCACCCTGGCCATTGGCGTGCGTCGCATGGCCCTGCGCAACGCCATCATCCGCAAACTGCCGGCAGTCGAGACGCTGGGCTCCACCACCATTATCTGCTCGGACAAGACCGGTACGCTGACCGAGAACCAGATGACGGTGCAGAAAATCATGGCCGGCGGTCGCCTGTACGAGGTGTCCGGCAGCGGCTATCAGCCCGAGGGCGAGCTGCGGACACAGGACGACCACACCCTGCAGCCGGACACCGTGCCGGAACCGCTGCACCAGTGTCTGCTGACCGGTCTGCTGTGCAATGACTCCAGAGTGCTGGAGGCCGAAGGGCAATGGCACGTCGAGGGCGACCCGACCGAGGGTGCACTGATCACTTCGGCGCAGAAAGCCGGGCTCGACCGTAGCGAGCTGGAGCGGAAGCATCAGCGCCTGGATACCATCCCCTTCGAGTCCGACCGGCAGTACATGGCCACACTGCATCGATACACAGACGATGCCCATATCATGCTGATCAAGGGCTCACTGGAGCAGGTGCTGGCGCGCTGCCAGGATGCGCTGGACAGCGCCGGCAAGGCCTCGGCACTGGACAGCGAAACCATCACCAAGACGGCTGATCAGTTTGCCGATCAGGGTCTGCGGGTACTGGCCTTCGCCGCCAGAACTGTGCCTACGGATACCGCGGATCTCAATTCTTTAGAGCAGACAGAAAACGAGCCAGTGCTCACCTTTCTCGGCCTGCAGGCCATGATCGACCCACCGCGCGAGGAAGCCATACAGGCCGTGGCAACCTGTCAGAAAGCCGGTATCGATGTGAAGATGATAACCGGTGATCATGCGCTGACGGCCAGAGCCATTGCCGGTCAGATCGGCATTCGCAACCCCGACCCGGAGGGCGGAGAGCGTCAGGTGCTGACGGGTCGCCAGTTGGAACAGATGACCGATCACGAACTGCTGGATGCCGCCGAGCGCGTGTCGGTATTTGCCCGCGTGGCCCCGGAGCAGAAGCTGAAACTGGTCACCGCCCTGCAGGCGCACCGCCATGTGGTGGCCATGACGGGCGATGGCGTCAATGACGCACCGGCCCTGAAAAAGGCGGACATCGGCGTGGCCATGGGCATTGCCGGCACCGAGGTGTCCAAGGAGGCGGCCGACATGGTGCTGACCGATGACAACTTCGCCACCATCGAAGCGGCAGTCGAGGAGGGGCGCACCGTCTTCGACAATCTGGTCAAGTTCATCACCTGGATTCTGCCCACCAATCTCGGTCAGGGGCTGGTCATCATGGTGGCCATACTGATCAGCGCCACGCTGCCCGTATTGCCGGTGCAGGCCCTGTGGCTGAACATGACGACGGCCGTATTCCTGGGCCTGATGCTGGCCTTTGAGCCGCGCGAGGCCGGCATCATGACGCGCCCGCCGCGATCACCGGACTCCCCCATTCTCAGCGGGGAGATGATCGGGCGCATTGTCTCGGTCAGCACCCTGCTGCTGATCGGGGCCTTCAGCCTGTTCCAGTGGGCCCAGGCTCTGGGCGAGAGCAACGAGGTGGCACGGACCCTGGCCGTGACGCTGTTTGTGGTGGTGCAGAGTGTATTCCTGCTCAATTGCCGCTCGCTCACCGTCAGTCTTTTTCGCACCCCGGCTTTCTCCAACCCATGGATCTGGGGTGGTATTGCGACCATGCTGCTGGTGCAACTGGCCTATATCTACACGCCAGTGATGAACACCCTGTTCCAGAGCGCGCCGCTGACCCCGCTACATTGGGCTATAATGCTGGCATACGGTGCCTTGGTGCTGCTGTTGATCGAAGGCGAAAAAGCCCTGTGGCGGCACCACAAAAACAGAAATGCAGAGTCAGGAAAAGTTGAATGAGAATACTCATTCTGGAAGACGACGAACTGATGGCGGAGCTGCTGCGTACGGTGTGCAGTGCCGTTTTCAGTGGTGCCGACTGCCAGTTGGCCGACAATCTGTCTGCCGCAATGGAGCTCTGGCAACAGGATGCGTTTGATCTGGTGCTGTGTGACTGGTCACTGCCCCAGGCCACTACTGCTGAGCCTTTTCTGCAGCAGGTACGCAAGGCGGACCCCGACCTGCCGCTGGTGCTGATCACCAGTCATGCCCAAAAACACCTGGTAGATACCAGCCGCCGCCTGGGCATCACCCAGTTTATCGTCAAACCGATACAACCGGATGTTCTGGCCGCCCGCCTGCGCGCCCTGTTTCCGAATGTGCAACCGGACAGCCCGGCGCTGCAGAACACCAGCCAGTGGCGCGACTGGCTGAACTACCTGATGACCCACCCCGAACAGATTCCGGGCCTCCACCAACTGGCATCGTCGTCAGATCAGGATGATCAGTTACAGCAACGCTCGGCCAGCGAGCTGGTGCGACTCTGGCGCGCCGATCCGGTGATCAGCACGCATCTGATCCGCACCGCCAATGCCTTGCGGCTGCGCGACTGCGGACTGACCATCGACAATCTGCCCGAAGCCATAGACTGGCTGGGTTGCGACATGGCAGCGGCCCAGGTGCTGGCCCTGCAACTGTTCGACAATACCCGCAAACCACCCTCTCCGGCTCTGCGGGAGGCCCAGGAAGTACTGCAAAAGCGCGTGGAGCAGGTCGCGTCCATGGCCAGCCGCCTGGCCCGCCTGACCAAAAACGACGTCGGCCTGGCCTATACGGCCGGGCTGCTGTCACATCTGGGGGATCTGGCTGTGCTCAGTGCACTGGCGCGCTATGAACACCACTGGGGGCCACTGACACCCCCGGAAGCCGAGACAGCCCTGGCAGAATACGGAGGCGAGTTCGGCAACCGGTTGCGGGTTTCGGCCCGGCTGTCGCATGACCTGCGCCAGTTGATGGGCGCAGTGCACAAACTGGCGCCCGACTCGACACGCACCGAACAGTACCTGATGCGGCTGGCCGGCAGCCTGGTCATGACGCCACGGGCCACTGTCGAGCAGCGGCGCCTGGCCGAACGCGCCGGTTTGTCTGTGGAAATGCTGACTGAAGTAACTGCACACTGAACACACCGATAATACTCCGGCCGTCAACCAGAGTCAGTGTCGATGGCTGATCGGCCTGCGGTCAAAAGTCGTGCAAACGCCTCACCCCTGACCCAGCAATGCTTCGTTGAATGGATAGCGGGACAGTTTTGCGATGCCGGTGTCGGTGATCAGAACCTCTTCTTCCAGCTTGACGCCGTCAGCGGCACCAACTTCACCAATGTAGCTTTCCACTGACACCACCATGCCGGGCTCCAGAATGCCGTCTTTCGAAAAGCGCTCGAAATCCATATGGTGGGCGACCAGCGGGGTCTCGCCGTGCATGCCCACCCCGTGAATAATGGAAGGATAGCGACGGTCCAGAAACCGGTCCGGGATCTTCCAGGCGCGTTCCGCGATTTCCAGATAACTCATGCCCGGGCGCAGGATCGACATGTTGTGCTGCACCTGTTCATGGGCCATACGATAGAGTCCCTGCTGATAAGCAGTCGGCCGGCCCGGTCCAACGTGGAAGGTGCGGGAGAAATCCGAATAATAGCCGTGACAGCCGATGGTGTCGGTATCCAGCGCCACCAGTTCGCCCGGGCGCAGCACCCGGTCACTGGCCTCATTGAACCAGGGGTTGGTGCGTGGGCCTGAATTGAGCAGGCGCGTTTCGATAAACTCGCCGCCCTGCCGAATCACCTCACCATAATGAATGGCGAACAGGTCATTTTCGGTTACCCCGGGGCGAATCGCCGCCTCGACATTGGCTACCGCCGCCTCACTGGCGGCCATGGATTGGGCCAGACAGGCAATCTCTTCATTGGTCTTGATGCGCCGGCAATGCAGCGTGTCCTGCATGCAGTCGAACACCTCAAGCCCCTGAGCCTCCAGCGATCGGGCCAGATTCAGCGCACAGCGGTCCAGACCAACTTTCAGTCGCCCGTTGTCGCCGGCATGGGCGCGCACCAGTTCAGCGATTTCCACACCGAAGGGATCACTGGACAGGTTGTCCCGCTGGTTTACGGCAGACCAGACCACCTTGGATGTACGTGCCTCGTCGATGGTTTCCAGCCAGGTTGAAACGTGGGCACTGCCCGGATACTCGAACAGGATAACCGGACCGTCCTGCGGTACGTAAATATAGCGTGTCGAGTTGCGCAGGAAATAGCCGAACATGTTGCGCGACCCGGTGGCATAACGCTGGTTAAAAGGATCAAACAGCACCACGGCGGCGTAATCCTGCTCGCGCATCATGGCACGCAGACGCGCCAGTCGGCCAGCCCGCAACTGCACCGGATCAAAGGCGGTGGGAATGCTGTCGCCGTTGCCAACTGGTGCCGAGGGCACCACCGGAATCCTTTCGGGCTCCTGATCGGACAGATATTCGAATTCGACAATGCTCAAGAAGTGACTCCACAGATGCTGATTGAAATGACGACCTGACGCTAACCGACATTCAGTCGGCCAGGCTATCGGTCCGCGCGATGCCCTCGCCTTCCCGGAGCAGTTGCTCGTGCACCGGCGCCATGCGCCCGAAGATGCGCAACGCGCGCTCCGGTCGACCAATGAAGCCAGGCTCCCTGGCATACGCAAAGATAACAGTATGGCGTTCGCGACTACCGACCACAGGGGTGACGCGGTGCAGAGAACAGCGCCCGAAAAAGATCTGCAGATCACCCGGCTGCAGATCGATCTTGCGCACACTGGTGTGGTCGCCGTCCAATACCTTCTCCACAGCAGAAAAGTTCTCGCCCTCCGGGCTGCGAATACCCGGTGCATACTCGAACCGGCCGCCACCTTCCGACTGGCGGGTCATCATGGTCACTATGAATTCATTGGTATCGTAGTGCCACGGATGCTGACAGCCTTCACGCAGCACATTCACCACCAGCCCTGCCAGTGGATCCGCATACTCATGGATTTCGTCGAGGCCGACCACAGCAGCAACAAAGCGCTGGAAATGCGCGCTTTCGTAAACCTGACGGATGATGGTTTCAGAGCCGATGCGATCACCGGCCACAAAACCATTGGTGCGATCGGCAAAACGGTTTTTCGGATGAGTGGCCGGCAGGCTGGGATCCGGATCCCCATTGTAGGGATTGGTTTCTGTCTGGTTGTAGTGTGCTTCCGGCGACAGCCGCTCGGTCTCCGCTTCTAGGCGAGTCAAAGCCTCTGTGGGTACAAACTGCTCGAGCACCACACAGCCGTCATCTTCGAGCTGCTTGCGGCAATGCTGTATCAGGGCCTTCCCGACTACGCTGTCCAGCCGGTCAATCGGATAACGCTCAAGATCGAGCAGTCCGTCCAGCGGGTTTTCTTGCGCTGATTTCTTGTGGGCCAGCATGAATTCCTCTCTGCACTCGTTCAGAAAACATACTGGACAGACTAGGATGCCCAGCTCCATAATGAAAATGAATGATTTCC
The DNA here is from genome assembly GCF_004768465.1 of Natronospirillum operosum. Lineage (GTDB taxonomy): Bacteria > Pseudomonadota > Gammaproteobacteria > Pseudomonadales > Natronospirillaceae > Natronospirillum > Natronospirillum operosum. The sequence continues at coordinate 168,871 of NZ_SRMF01000003.1, read as the reverse complement.
ATGCTTATCATTTTGAATACAAATAGATGGTGGAAGGAGGGTGCTCATGGACACCGAACTGCTCAAGGCGTTTGTCGCCGTTACCGAGACCGGCGGCTTCAGTGCCGCTGGCAAGTTGCTGCATCGCACCCAGTCTGCCGTCAGTCTGCAGATCAAACGACTGGAAGACCGGATGGGCGAAGCCCTGTTCCGGCGCACCAGCCGCCAAGTGGTGCTGACCCCGGCCGGCGGACGCCTGCTGCCCTACGCACGGCATATCCTGAAACTGCATGATGAGGCCATCCGGGTATTGGGTGCTGAAAGCCCGGAAACGCTGATCCGACTGGGCATAACCGAGGAGCAGGCCATCGCCTACCTGCCACATCTGCTGGAACGCTTTTCACGGGAATACCCTGACGTACGCATCGAGGTGATCTGTGAAGCCAGTTCCCTGCTGGTCCGAGACTTTCAGGACGGCCTGCTGGATGTGGTTCTGGCCATTCGTCACACACCTACCCAGTCCGGTCAGTTGCTGGGGCGGGAACCCCTGGTCTGGGTCGCCTCTGCCGAACACCCGTTGCCCCGTCGCGATCCCCTGCATCTGGCACTCAATCCCGAGGGCTGCATCTTCCGGGCACACGCCTTTGCCGCCCTGGGGCGAGAGGAGATTCACTGGGATGTGCGCTTTACCAGTCAGTCGCCCACGGGTATCAACCTGCCAGTGCAACTCGGTCTGGCCGCCACGGTCAAGACACCGCGCAGCATCCCCAGAAACTGTCGCATCATTGGCCCGGAGGCAGATTTGCCTGCCCTTGGCCATGTGGAGACCGAACTTCATCGGAGCCCCAGCCAGACCAACAACGAAGCGTTCAATGCCTTGTGCGAATTACTCGTCGGTATCGTTACCCATGCCGACAATCTCGAACCCATGCCTCTGAGCATGCACTGAAACGAATGCATTTCCCGACCCGGTGACACCGATTCTTTGCTCACTGTCCTGCCCGACCGACCGAATCACGATCAATTTCCCATCAGATTAATTAATAATTGAAATAATAAATCTTAATGGATTTATAGAACAAATAGATCAAAGCTTCTGTTAGCCTGAAATTGATCTGGGTCAGTCGCCGACATGGTCCAAGACGCAATAAAAACGACAGGAGGGAGTCATTCGGTGGAACTCATCCAATATGCGTGGACCAACATTGATGTCCTGTTGGCCCGCACCGTTGAACACATTTCACTGGTAGGCGTTGCCGTCGGTCTGGCCACGCTGACAGGCGTCCCGATCGGAATAGCCATCACCCAGTCGGAACGTGTCGCCAGAGTCGTACTCTATGTGGCTTCCATCATCATCACGATCCCGTCGATCGCCCTGTTCGGTCTTATGATCCCCATTCTTTCGGTGTTCGGCCACGGTATCGGCTACGTGCCCGCCGTCATTGCAGTGCTGCTCTACTCCCAGTTACCGATCATTCGCAACACCTATACCGCCATCAACAATGTCAGTCCCGCTCTGCGTGAGGCCGCACGCGGCATCGGCATGAGTCCGCTGCAGCGCATGCGTCAGGTGGAAATCCCGCTCGCCATCCCGGTGATCATGGCCGGGGTGCGCACGGCGGTGGTGCTCAACATCGGCGTCATGGCCATTGCTGCCTATATCGGAGCGGGTGGCCTGGGCACCTTCATCAGTCGTGGCATTTCCCAGTCCGACCCGCGTCAACTGATTGTCGGCGCCGTCGCGGTCAGTCTGCTGGCGGTCATCACCGACTACACCCTGCTGGCCTTGCAGCGCTGGCTGACCCCGAAAGGACTGAGCCGGAGTGCAGGCGCAGGCGCCTGAGGCAGTACCGACACCGATTGCAGAGGAACTGAAGACATGATTCGCCTGGAAAACCTCACCAAGATATTCGAGACACAGAAAGGCAGCGTCATCGCTGCCGATCACATCACGATGGAAGTCCCTTCGGGAGAGATCTGCATATTGCTCGGGCCGTCGGGCTGCGGCAAGACCACCACCCTCAAGATGATCAATCGCATTGTGCCACCCACCTCCGGCAAGGTATTCATCGAGGGCGAAGACACCAGCGGCATGCAGACCGAAGACCTGCGCCGCAATATCGGCTACGTCATTCAGCAGATCGGTCTCTTTCCCAACATGACCATTGAAGAGAACATCACGGCCGTACCCCGGCTGCTGGGTTGGGACGCCAAACGCTATCGCGAACGTGCCCGGGAACTCATGGACGTGATCGCCATGGACCCGAACATCTATCTCAATCGCTATCCGAGCGAGTTGTCGGGCGGCCAGCAACAGCGTATCGGCGTGGCTCGGGCACTGGCAGCAGATCCGCCGGTGATGCTCATGGACGAGCCCTTTGGCGCCATCGACCCGATCAACCGGGCGGTGATTCAGGATGAGTTCCTGAAGATGCAGCAGGCGCTGAAGAAAACCATTCTGTTTGTCAGCCATGACATCGATGAAGCCATCAAGATGGGTGATCGTATCGCCATTTTCCGCGCTGGCAGACTGGTCCAGTTGTCCGAGCCCGATGACCTGCTGGCCGCGCCCAAGGACGAGTTCGTGGAGTCATTTCTGGGCGATGACCGGGCCCTCAAGCGGCTCAATCTGGTGCGGGTGGGGGATGTTGTGTCAAGCGACATTGGTACCGTCAACCCCGGCGATACCCTGGCCACCGCCCTGAAACGCATGGATGAATACGGTTACCAGCTCTCGATTCTGATGGTGAATGAGCAGAATGAACCGGTCGGCATGGTTCCGCGCTCCGTGGCCAGCCTTACCCGCGGATACTGCCGGGACCACTTCCAGCCGTTACCGGGCACCATCCACATGGGCGACAGCCTGCGCAAAGCCACATCGATCATGTTTGCCGAGGACACCACCTGGCTGCCCTGCATTGATGACAACGGCAAGGTCTGCGGACAGATCACGCAGCGTGCCATGACGCGTCACCTGGGCGCCCGTTTCCGAGCCGCAGCACGCACTGCCACTGCACCGGCAACAGGAGCCTGAGCCATGCTTGCGTCCATGCTGCAACGTTTCGGCAGAATTATGGTGCTGGCGGCGGTGTTCGCTGCCGGTGCCTGGACCTATGCCACCGGCTTTATCGACGAATTCCTGTGGCACTGGCCTGATGTTCAGTACCTGACCATGCAACACCTCTGGCTGACGGCCATGTCCGGCTCGCTGGCAATCGCTGTCGGCATTCCTCTGGGCATTGTGTTGTCGCGACCCAGCATGGCCAGGGTGGCAGAAAGCATCATGCAGGTACTGAATGTGGGCACCACCATCCCCACGCTGGCGGTGCTGGCACTGTCGATGAGCTTTCTGGGCATTGGCACGACTCCGGCTGTGTTTGGCCTCTTCGTGGCCACCCTGCTGCCCATAACCCGCAATACCTTTGCCGGTCTCACCGGCATATCTCCGGCTTTGCTGGAGGCTGCTGCCGGTATCGGCATGTCGCCCACGCAGCGCCTGTTCCGGGTCGAACTGCCCAACGCATTGTACGTGATATTCGCCGGCATCAGGACCGCCCTGACCATCAATGTCGGCACCGTCCCGCTGGCCTTTCTGATCGGTGCCGGCGGCCTGGGCGAACTGATTTTCACCGGCATCGACCTCTTTGATCCGGCCATGATGCTGGCCGGAGCCATCCCTACAGCCATGCTGGCCATTGCTGTGGACGCACTGATCGCTGTTATCGCCTTCCTGGTGGTACCGCGCGGCGTGAACCCCAACCGGGCATGACAATAAAGCAACTCATGACAGAAGACATCACAGGAGAACAATGATGAAGACACTGTGCACCGCACTGATCGCCCTGGCCATGGCCGGAACGGCTCTTACCCAGGCACAGGCAGCCGATCTGGTGGTTGGCGGCAAGAACTTTACCGAACAGCAGATTCTGGCCAGCATGACCAGTCAGTATCTGGAAGCACTGGGCTATGACATCGACACCCGGGCCGGCATGGGCACCGCCGTTCTGCGCCAGGCGCAGGAAAACGGCCAGGTCGATGTGTATTGGGAGTACACGGGCACATCACTGATCAATTTCAACAATGTCAGTGAGCAACTCGACCCCGAGGCCACCTATCAGCGGGTCAGGGAACTGGATGCCGAAAAGGGCCTGGTCTGGCTCGAGCCATCAGCCGCCAACAACACCTATGCTCTGGCCATGCGTCGTGATGACGCCGAGGAACGTGGCCTCCTGTCGCTGAGCGACCTGGCCGCTGCGGTGAACAACGGAGAAGATCTGGAGTTTGGCCTCAATGCAGAGTTTTACGCACGTGATGATGGCTGGAGACCGTTGCTGGAGGCCTATGACTTCCAGGTCGGCCGCAGCGAAGTGAGCCGCATGGACTCAGGGCTGGTCTATCAGGCGCTGCGTGACGGCCAGGTGGATGTTGGACTGGTCTTTGCGACCGATGGCCGCATCCCGGCGTTCGACTTCCATGTCCTGGAAGACGATGGCGAGTTCTTTCCGGCCTATGCCCTGACCCCGGTTGTGCGGGAAGAAAATCTGACGGACTTCCCGGATCTGGCGGATCAGCTGAACGCTCTGTCGGCGCTGCTGGATGACATGACCATGGCCGCCCTCAACGCCGAAGTGGATGTTGACGGGGAAACCATCGAGCGTGTCGCGGAGAACTTTCTGCGTGAACATGATTTGCTGTAATCTTGCAGCATGACGTACCCGAGCCGTTGTCACCGGTCTGGTGACAACGGCTTTTTTTGCGCATCGGGCATCCGGATGAACTGCCATCGGGGCCGTCTCATTCAGCAGGTATCTTATGCAGGAAACCCTTACTGTCGCCGCTGCCCAGATCAACCCCGAACTGGGCGAGATCACGAACAATGCAGAACAGCACCGGGACTGGATCAGTACAGCGCGTCAGAACGGTGTCGAGTGCCTGGTCTTTCCGGAACTGTCACTGACTGGCTATGCGCTTGGGCCGGCCATTCTCGACGTGGCCTGCCTGCGCAATTCCGAACTGCTGCTGGATCTGGCAGCCGTGTCGGGGTCCATGCAGACGGTGGTCGGGTTTGTCGAACATATCAGTCCGGGCGAGTATGCCAATGCCCTCGCCATTCTCCGGCACGGCAAAGTCGTGGCCGTGCACCGCAAACTCCATTTGCCGACATACGGCGGACTCGAAGAGGGCAAATGGTTTACCAGCGGCTCGTCACTGACCTGCACAGGACTCCAGCAGGGCTGGCAGACCAGCCACCTGATCTGTGCCGACCTCTGGAATCCGGCACTGGTTCATGCCGCCGCGCTGGAGCGGCCGGACATTCTGTGCGCGCCCATAAACTCGGCATCCGGCATTGTCAGTGCCGAGTTTTCCAACGAGAACAACTGGATGCTCACGCTCAGGTTCTACGCCATGATGTATGGCCTGCCAATTGTGATGGCCAACCGCTACGGCGCCGAGGGCTCGCATCATTTCTGGGGCGGGTCTTGCATTCTGGGCCCCAGAGGCGAACTGCTGGCGATGGCAGAAGACAAGGACATGCTGGTGGTGGCCGAACTGTCCCGCCTAGAAATCGCACGGGCCCGGCTTGACTGTCCGACTCTGCGCAACGCCAATACACCCCTGGTGCAGCGCCTGTTGTCCTGACGGCCAATGCTCGCTGGGCCTGTGCCGACCACCTGATAGCCTTCGGCCCCAGAGAGGCACCAGCACTCGAGCCTTCGGAGACAGGCGCTCTTCACTGCCCGAGCCGCTGTCCGACTGCAGTGGCAGCAACGGCTGCACGGACGCCTCCGGATGCACGTGCCCCGGCAGAATGGGCATGGCTGGCAGGTGAAGACTGATTGTCGACGGTGTCCTCGGAATACAACTGAATACAGGGCCCGGCCATAACCACCTGCGTCCAGTCCTGGGGCCGATTGCTGCGGCTGACCAGCAGGCGTCGACTGGCGGTCAGGACCTCCCAGTCGCGGCCTGCCAGTGGCAGCTGTTCCCTGTCCGGGGGCAGCTCGCCCAGATAGTGCCACTCGCCAGTGGCGGCCAGTTCGGCCCACAGGTGCAGCTCGCCTTCGGGTCGGGGGTGGTAGGTGCGGGCCCACTGCAGGCGCAGTTCCGGGGCCGCCTGTTCCGTACGTGCAAATCCGTACAGGACCAGGGTAACGGTGTCCCGGTGACTCAGCGGCGCCAGATAGGCCGGGTTGCGTATCTCCGGGGCCTCGGACGGGCGCAACAGCAACAGCGCCAGGCCTACCGCTATGGTCGTGCTGACGGCCGCCAGCCACTTGAACAGCAGCATCCCAGCCGGGACAGACGGTGAACTACCCGCATCGGCAGACTGCGCTGCCGGTCTCGCATGATCAATGGCCTGCTCGATGCGCCGCCAGACAAAGGCGGGCGGCTTTGCTTCCGGCAACCCCTGCTGCAGCGGATACAGAGTGTCCGCCCAGTACTCGACGGCCTGCTGCAGCGATGCATCACTGGCCAGCAGACGCTCCATGCGGCGCCGCGCCAGCGGATGGAGGTCACCGGCGACATACTGGCGTGCCAGGTGTTCGCGGACCGCCGGCAGGCTGTATCTCAGGATTCCAGACATAGCTTCAACTCTGTGAGACTGCGCCGCAACCAGGCCTTGACCGTGCCCAATGGACGCCCCAGGTGCAGGGCCAGCTCACCATGGCTGTAGCCGTAGACATAGGACAACAGGATGGCATTTCGGGGCTCCCCCCGCAGACGCTCCAGACACTGCTGAATACTGTGCGCCCATACGCCGTCATCGGACGACGACTCTGCCCACAGCGCGTCCAGTTCCGGCAGGGGCACCTCATGCCGGCGCTGGCACTGCTTGCGCCGATCCATGGCCAGATGGCGTGCCATCACAATCAGCCAGCCCCAGGCCGAACCGGCGCCACTGTATTGCCTGGCACTGTGCCATACCCGGATGTAGACATCCTGCAAGACGTCACAGCTGTCCGCTTCATTCGGCACAATACGTCTGATCACGCCCAGCAGGCGGGGACTGGTCAGTTCGTACAGGGCCCGCAGCGCGGCCGGATCCTGCTGTGCCACCTGGCGCAGCAGCGCCGCCGGATCACCGGCCCCGATCTGACGAGCCCTCCCCTGTGGCTCGAGATTCGGCTTCCGCGGGCACATGCAACCTCCAGACTGCGCATGACTGTACTCAGACATCATAGCCTGAAGAATGCCGGAGCGCCCGGGGAACGACATGACAGATCAGTGCTGTGGCTCGGCAACCGGCCGTCAGTAGCCGGAGCTCCGGCTGCGCTCGGAACGGCTGCGGACGGCCTCGCCCTCGCTCACTTCAATGACAAACCAGACATCATTGACCCCCTGGCCCGTTACATCACCGGGCTGCTGATCGTTGACCCAGTAATACAGCGGCATGTCGTCATAGGCCCATTGCTGACCACCGTCATCCCGTGGCACCAGGCTGAGGCGATCCGTCGCCGCAGCACCCTCTTCGGCCATGTAGGGCGGCCAGGCGGCAGCACAGCCGTCGTAGCAGTTGCTGACGCCCGGTTCGTCACGCGTAAACAGATACAGCGTCATGCCATCCGAATCGGTCAGCACCGGTCCCAGTGTGGTGTCGCGCACCGCGACCGGGCTGTCTGCCAGTGTCAGGCCGGCACAGGCCACCAGGGTGCAGGCAAGGGCGGGGAAAATTATTCTGATCATGGTTGGTTCCTCTTGTCTGTGGAGAAATACAAAGACTGCACAGAACAAGACGACCCCGGAGTCCGATTTGGATGCAGCACCTGCATCCAGTAGGTCATTCACCAGACGCTGCCTGATGGCCCTGCAGCGGCAATTCGATCCAGAAGGTCGAGCCCGCACCGAGCTCGCTTTCAAAGCCGACATAGCCGTCCATCAGCATCATCAACTGCCGGGAAATGGCCAGACCAAGCCCCGTACCGCCATGCCGCCGTCGGTCGGAGGAATCCGCCTGGGTGAACTTGTCGAACAGGCGATCACGGAATCCCGGGGTAATGCCCGGCCCCTGATCCTGCACACTGACCCTGATCCAACCCGGTTCCGAATGATCCACCCAAAGCCTCACTTCACCGCCCGGCGGCGAGAACTTGGCTGCATTGGACAGCAAGTTGCCCAGCACCTGTTGCAACCGATGCGCATCGACATTGACCAGTGCCATGGCGGCCGGACTCTGGTCAAGATCCAGCGCCTTCAGGGTGACATCAAGCTGGTGGGCATAGCTCTCATTGCTGCGACAGGCTTCTTCCAGCAGCGGCAACAGCGGCTGCACGGAGGACTGCAGGTGCATGCGGCCCGCTTCCAGGCGTTCGAGATCCAGCAGGTCATTGATCAGGTACTGCAGCCGCTGGCTGTTTTCCCACGCCGCCTCGACCAGAGGCAGCACCGGGACTGGCAGCGCGCCCACGGCACCCCCGCGCAACAGCCCCAGAGTGCCTGCTATCGCCGTCAGAGGTGTACGCAGTTCGTGGCTGACAGTAGCCAGAAACTCGCTCTTCAGACGCTCCGCTTCACGGCGGCTGCTGATGTCTTCCACCAGCATCCAGATATTACGCCGGCCATTGCGGGCCATCATCATGGCCGCGTAAATCTGTACCGGGTAGGTCGTACCGTCGCGACGCTCGAATTCAGACTCGAACGGCGGGTGCCAGCCGGGGGTGGCGAGGCGGGCAAAGCGGACCAGTTCGAGACCGCGCTGGCTGACTGGCAGCAACTCTTCATAGGTCTGTTTCAACAGGGCTCCCATCCCTTCCTGTTGCTGCTCGGCCAGAGCCGCATTGGCTTCCAGCAACTGACGGGTGTCGACATCAATCAGGGCAATGCCGATGGGAGACAGTTCGAACAGGGCATTCAGCAGCCGTTCACGCTCTTCGGCCTGCCGCTTGAGCAGGTCCCGGTCGCGCGCATACAGCGCTTCTTCCACCAGATCCGCCAGGGCACGCAGGTCCGCCCGCTGCGCCTCTGTGAGCTGGCGCGGCTCTGAATGCGCCACGCACAGGGTGCCGGCGCGGCGGCCGGACAGCATGTGCAACGGCGCCCCGGCATAGAAGCGGACATGGGGCGGCCCCGTCACCTGCGGGTTGTCATGAAACCGTGGGTCCTGCAGCGCATCGCTGACTTCCATCACCTCGCTGGACAGAATGGCATGGCCACAGAATGACGTCATGCGCGGGGCCTGCGTATCGAACATACCCTGACGTGACTTCCACCACTGACGGTCATGATCAATCAGCGATACCAAGGCAATATCCACATCAAACAGTCGCTGCGCCAGGCGAGTAATACGATCAAAACGCTCTTCTGCCGGGGTGTCCACAATGCCCAGCAGGTCCAGCTCGCGCTGGCGCAGGACTTCATCAAATGGTTCTGCCGGTGCTTTCATGAGGCACTCCGTTCAGCGTTGATTCCGCCGGTTCCGCCCGGCCCGCTTGGCGTCATACAACGCCTGATCAGCCCGGTCAATCAGGGCGCCAATGGTTTCTTTCCGGTCCGGATCAGCCTGTGTCAGACCAATCGACAGCGTGCACCGGAAAGCGTCACCGGACTCCGTATTGAAGTCGATGTCAGCAAAGCGCTGACGCACAGCTTCCAGCAGTTCCACCGCATCTGCCAGTGCACAGTCGGCCAGCAGCGCCGCAAACTCCTCGCCGCCATAGCGCCCGATCAGATCGGTCTGGCGCAGACGCTGGCGCAACAAGGTGGCCATGGCCCGAATCACGGTATCACCGGTGGCATGCCCCCAGGTATCGTTGACGCGCTTGAAGTGGTCGATATCCAGCATGACCACGACACAGCTGTAGCCCTGGCGCCGGCTGCGTTCCAGTTCCACGGCGCCGGCTTCGAGAAAGCTGGAATGCTTGAGCAGACCAGTCATGCCATCCCGGGAGATCAGGGTACGCATTTCCCGGGCACGCTCCACACGGGCCATGATGCTCATGATCAGCGTATCGTCGGATACCGGTTTGGTCAGAAAGTCATCCGCCCCGCGACGCATGGCTGCGGCCTGGCGCTGCTGGTCGGTTTCGGCAGAAATATACATGATGGGCAACGTGGTCAGCATTTCGTACTGGCGCAATACGGCCGCCACCTCGTCCCCCGCGACCTGCGGCATGTGCAGATCCAGCAGCACCAGATCCGGCTGGAATTCTGCTACCGTCTCGATGATTGCCTGCGGATCATCCTCCCAGTGCACCTCCATGCCGGCCTGCTGCAGCACTTTGCTGAAGTGCTGGGCCAGCAACTCATCGTCTTCCACCAGCAGAATGCGCGGTTCCGGCTCCTGCCGACTGTCCAGCACCCGTACCAGAAAGCCGATCGCGCGCGGGATGTCCAGCGGCTGAGTGAAGTAGCCTTCCACGCCCATGCGGGCTGCCAGCAGACGCTGATCGAATTCATCGCTGGCAGAATAAACCAGCAAGGAACTGCCTGCCCACTGGCTGGTATCCGGCTCTGCCCCGTCAGTCTCGGCCAGCAACGCGTCCAGATTGACAAACAGCAGAGCGGGCAGGGCGCTGCCCGGATCAGGGCCGGTCAGAAAGGCGCTGACGGGAGCCCGTTCGACCGTGAACCCGAACGGAGCCAACTGACGTTGCACATCTTCTGCCAGTTCGGCATTGGGTTCCATCAGCAGGATGGAGAAAGGAGGCGAATGCGGCGACACAGCCGACGTGACGGCTGGGGTTGAGGCTGGCTGACTGCTGCTGAGCGGTGGATCTGCAATCAGTTGCCGCACCGTCGACAGCACATCCTGCAATTCAGCACATCCGGACGACGCCTGACTCAAACGGGCATCCAGGCGATGCTCGGCAAGCCGGGCCTGATCTCCCAACTCGGTAAAACCGAAGGTGCCGGCCGTACCGGCCAGCCGATGCAGGCGTTGCTGCAGCTCGCCCAGCACCAGCGTCTGCCGATCACTGTCGGGCTCGGCACGCTCGATCTGGTCCAGCAACTCGCGCATGGCCGCACAGTCATCCTGCAACCGAGTCATGAACTGTTCACGCAGGGCCTGCAGTTGGGTCTGCACCGAGGTATCTTTCATTTCACCGCCACTCGTTCACTATTGGCTGCACCATTCTGCCCACAGCGCCCCGACCTGCTCCGGCAGGGTCATGGGGTCAAAGGGCTTGCGCAACACGCCTATTACGCCCTGATCCCGCCAAGCAGGTCCCAGCCAGGCATCAGTGCGGGCGGTGAGAAACACGGCGGGCACGGAGCTCAGTTGCGCATCCGCGCGCAGCCTGGACAGGGTTTCGGGCCCATCCATGTCCGGCAGCATCATGTCCAGCAGCAACAGGTCCGGCCCGTAGCCGGCGGCCTGGGTCAGCGCCTCGGCGCCGGAGTCACAAAGCATAAGGTCATAGCCCCCAACGGTCTCCAGCGACAACCTGGCGATCATCTGGATATCGACATCATCCTCTACATACAGGATTTTCCTTAACCCGCTCATCATGACCTGCACTACTGGCTGATATATCTCCGAGTCTAGTCTTTGCCACACTGCAATGCCATGCGCGACTGACTGATCAGGCCGCCCGCCAGCATCAGCAGCAGCCCCGACAGAATAAGCACATTCAGTTGTGCCACCCCGTGCCGGAGCGCCATCACTCCAGCCAAAGCGAGCGGCAGGCTGACATACATCAGGTTGTAGCTCACCAGCACGCCGACGGGTCTGCAATGGCGCCAGTAGGACCATTGCATCATCAGGAACGCACCCAAGGCGCCGACGAAGCTCACGCCAAGAAACAGCCAGGCATCCAGGCTGACCGGCAACAGGCCAACTCCGCCATCAAAACGCTGCTGCGACAGGCTCTTCCAGAGCGCATCCAGAGCCAGAAACCCACCGGCTGCCAGGCCAAATACGGTCTCCTGAACACGCAACTGACGATGGCGACATAACAATCCCAGTACAGGCATCAGCAGGACCCAGCCCAGCGAAACAGCAAGCAACAGGGGCAGATTCAGCATGCCGGTGCGGCCTGGGAGCCCAGTCAGGCCAGCGGCAGCAATCAACAGGGTGCCGGCCACGATCAGCACTGCACCCAGAGTCTGGGCACGCGTGATGGTCTCGCCAAGCACCAGCCGCGAGAACAGCAGCGAGACCACCAGACCGGTGGCAAACATGGAGGTAAACCAGAGCGTGTCGGCAAAGAGGTTGGCCGCCATGACCCAGAAGGGGGCGGTAAAGTTCAGCAGCAGCCCCGTCAGATAAACGGCCCACCGGCAGAGGCTGCGGTCGCCGGCCCGCAGGCCGACCACCCCCAGCCGCATCAGCACCTGGGAGATATGCAGGGTGGCGGAGCTGCCGACACCGAGCAGCATCGCCACCATGTTACCTGTCAGGTCCATCTTTCAGTCTCCAGTCAGCGTCCGGCTGTGTGACCACGCCGAACGCCCGGAGTTCCGGTTACTTCTCCCAGGCGAAGGGTTCCAACTGCTCGTTCAGTTCCGGATGCGCCAAATGGTTGCTGTAGTTGGACAGCGTCTTCAGGCTGACCGCAGTGATCACATCAAACACATTGGCCTTGCTGAAGCCGGCCTGCAAGAAGGCCTGAACATCTTCCTCGCCAACCCAGCCGCGCTCATTCACGACCTTGCGCACGAAGGTGATCAGGGCGGCATCGCGCGCGCCGCTCGGGCTGTCCTCCCGCCGCACGGCCGCAATGGTGTCCTTGTCGAGCCCGGCCTTGGTACCGCCGGCCGAGTGCGCTGCCACGCAGAAATTACAGCGGTTGGTCACACTGGTGGTCAGCAGGATCAACTGAACTTCCTGCGGGGTCAGCTCGCTCTCGGCCAGCAGGGCATCCAGTTGCACATAGGCCTGAATGGCGGCCGGAGACTCGGCCAGATACGCAAACAGATTGGGCACAAAGCCCATCTTTTTCTCGACGGCCTCGATCACCCGAGCGGATTTCCCGGGCGCTGTCTGTACTGTGTGAGCTTTGAACATGGGGCTTGCCTCGTCTGAGTAATGTAGAGGCAGTATGGCTCAACATTCTGTACTATGAATGCCAAATAGTATTTATAAGTTGCTCCATCGTATCAAAGGGCCATCATCATGACAGACCATGCAACGGCGCGCTCTGCGCTCGACACCCTCCTGGGCATGGTGGATCTGCGCTGTACCGTCTATCACAACCAGCAGTTGTGCGGAAACTGGGAGTTGGCCGAACACGAGATCGGACAGACCTGTTTCCACCTGGTCTCGCATGGCGAATGCGAGCTGAGCTGGGGCGGCCGGCACTGGTCCCTGGCAAAGGGAGATCTGGTACTTTTTCCGGCCGAGCAGCCACACCAATTGCGCACCCTGGAGCCGCAGGAGCGGCCCATGCAGACCTTCGGCATGGAACAACCGCTGCAAAGCGGCCATACCGGGCTGCTCTGCGCCTCGGTGACCTTTGCGCATCAGGCCTCGCGCGCGCTGCTGGAAGCTTTGCCGGAGATGACGCTGCTGCGCCGGGACCCGGGCAATGATCCGTGGCTGAACCCGCTCCTGCAGCAGGTGTTGTGGGAAAGCCAGCACCCGGCCCCCGGCCAGGCTGCAGTGCTGGATCAGTTGGCAGAGCTGATCTTCATGCAGGCCATCCGCCATCAGCGCACCGATGACGCCACCCCGGCCGGACTGCTGGGTGCGCTGAGGGACCCTGGGCTGGCCCGCGCCATGACCCGCTTTCAAGCCCGGCCCGAACACCCATGGACGCTGTCCGAACTGGCTGCCGAGGCGGCCATGAGCCGCAGCCGCTTCGCCAACCATTTTAGACGGATCAGCGGTTGGACTCCGGCCCGATACATGGCCTGGTGGCGCATGCAACTGGCCTGGACTCACCTGTCCAGAGGTACCTCAGTGCTGGCCACGGCCCTGCAGGTGGGATATCAGTCCGAGGCCGCCTTTTCCCGCGCCTTCCGCGCCACCTTCGGGGTATCGGCCGGCGCGGTCAGGCGCCAGCTCAATACGGTCTGATCCGCTCAGGTCTGCATCAGGCCCAGCCAGAGCAGCAACGGCACCAGGCCGGTCGCCACCGCCACCGTGGGCAGAAACAGCCGATAGCGGGTGGAGCGGGCCAGCCCCGCCAGCGCCGCAATACCACCGCCGCCGCCAATGACCCAGTTCCCGGGCAGATTCAGGGTAACGAACAGGAACACATAGGGATGATTCTGATAGAAACAGAGCCCCCAGCGCAGTAGCCGGCGCAACGGCGGCAGGCTGGCGGGGTCGGCCTGATCCAGACGTTCCCGCGCCGCATGAATACGCTCCAGCCAGCGGTGATCACGCAGCCGACGGGCCACCCCATAGCTCAGGCTGAGCCCGCAGACAGTACTGAACCAGGCGGCCACCAGACCATACTGACCAAACACACCCATGATCAGCCAGCCCAGTTCGACCCCCGGCACAAAGGGAATGGCCAGCAGCAGGGCATAGAGCAGGGAGGTGACCAGCAGCACCCACCAGCGCTGACGCTCGTCCAGCCAGAGGCTGATCAGGCCTTCACCGCTCAGCAGCACCAGCCCCACGACCACCACCAGAATCAGGCCCAGAATCAGCGCCACACGCAGACCGATGCGACCATAGTAGAGGACATTGCTGCTCATGCACTGCCTCTGTTCTGCTGCCCGGGCATGTTCAGATCGGCCCCCTCGGGAGGGTTCGGCAACATGATCCCGGAGCCCGGCACGGGCCGGCCGAAGTGATAGCCTTGCAGTTCATCACAGCCTTCGCGCGCCAGCCATTCGGCCTGCTCGGCCGTCTCGACGCCTTCTCCGATAACCTGATAGCCCAGGTTGTGCGCCAGCCCGATGATGGCCCGACACAACAGAGCATCCTGCTCATTGGTCGGCAGTTCCCGCACAAAGGCCTGGTCGATCTTGACGCGGTGGACCGGCAACTGTTTCAGATAGGCCAGTGACGAGTAGCCTGTACCGAAATCATCTATGGCGATGCAGACGCCCAGTTCGGCCAGTTGTGCGAGTACGGAGACGGTGTGGTCCAGATCCTGGATGACCGCAGTCTCGGTGATTTCCAGCTCCAGCAGTCCGGCCGGAAGGCGGAATTGCTGCAGCAACGCCCGCACCTCACCAGCCAGGTCCGGCGCCAGCAACTGCTGCGCTGACAGGTTGACAGCCACCCGCAGTCCATGACCGGACTGCAGCCACGCGGACGCCTGCCGACAGGCTTCGGTCAGCACCCAGCGCCCCAGCGGTACAATCAGACCGGTGTCTTCGGCCAGCGGAATAAAGTCCGCCGGTGGGATCATACCTTCATCCGGGTGCTGCCAGCGCACCAGGGCTTCCACCCCCACCTGCTCATGGGTGGTCGCAGCCAACTGAGGCTGATACCAGAGTACCAACTGGTCGCTGTCCAGAGCCTGGCGGAGCCCGTTCAGCCGGTGCTGGCGACGACTCATGCGCTCACTCAGTTCCGGCACGAAGAACGCTACCGGGTCGTTTCCCGTCGTCCGTCGATCGGCCTTGGCCCGCAGCATGGCCATTTCGGCATTGCGCATCAGACCATCAGCAGTCTGCCCGTCGGCCGGGGCCAGGGTAATGCCAACGCTCAGGCCACATCGGTAGTCGGTATCGGACAGCGTGAACGGCCGCTCCAGGGCCCGCACCAGACGCCGGGCAATACCGGCCACCCAGGCGGCATCGTCGACCGGACAATTGAGCAGCAGTACACCAAATACGTCTCCGGTCAGGCGGGCCAGCATGGCCTCTTTGGGCAGGGCATTCTGCAATCTGCGGGCCGTCTCGCGCAGCATGACATCGCCAGCAGCACGGCCCGCTGTCATGTTGACCGCATGAAAGCCGTCAAGACCCATCATCAGCACCGCCAGTCCCCGCTCCGCCGACACCATGTTCACCACCTGGCCGACACGCTGCTCGAACGCAGCCCGATTGGACAGCTCCGTCAGGTCGTCGTGCCAGGTCCGGTGACGCAGCTCTTCTTCATAACGCTTGCGATCGGTGATATCCAGCCCGTAAATATGTACCGCGTCAGCGGACACGGGCCGGATGTGCAGGATGTAGTGCTGATCGCCGCAAGGCTCCTCGAAGCGCTGCCGCTGCCCCTGCTCCAGAGCGACCGATACGCGGTCCCTGATGGGAGCCGGCAACGGCTGACCCGCAGCCACGCCCCAGCAGTCGAGAATGGGGGCGGACGCCTTGTTGGCATAAAGCAGCAGGCCATCCTCACGGGCTCGCATCACCGGGTTGGTGTTTTCGTCCGGAAACCGGGCCAGCTCATTGTTGAAGCGCTCCAGCTCTGCCAGATGACCTGCATTGTGGCGCAGCAGATCATTGAACGCGCGTTCGGTATCACCCATCTCGTCCCGCCCGGGCTGGTCTGCCAGATGTCGCAGCGGGTGGGCCGGATCCTGGCCAGCCGCGATGATGCGCCGGCGGAAAGCCAGCAGCGGGTTCAGCACCAGAAGGCTCAGCACCGCCATGGTGGTCACCGTGACCACAGCCGTAATCAGCAGTACCAGACCACTGATGCGCCAGACAAAGGCCGTCAGTTCTGAATCCACGGTGCTGGCATCAAGGCGGGCGCTGACATCCCAGGGCAGCCCCAGATCGGCTGCCGACCACCTGACTTCCAACCAGTCTCCATCTCCGCGGCGGCGCTTGTGCCGCAGGTCACTGTCGTCCCGGGGCGCCGTGGTCAGTGGCTCGCCGGCCACTTCTCCGGCGCCATGATGCAACACAATGCCACGCACCAGCGTACGGCCGACCAGACTGTCCAGAGCCGCTTCGGGCATGTCGCCTGCTGCCGGCAATGCGGCCCGGGTAGCCTGCTGACCGGCCTGATTCAGGGACTGCAGCAGATCACGCTCATAGTTGACATAGGATGGCGCCAGGATGATGGCCTCTATGATCACGATGCTGGCGAAGACAGCCCCGGTCAGCCACCAACACAGCCGGCAGCGCCAGACCCCCTGCAGATTCCACTTTCGATCAGCCACCGCTATGTCGTCCCTTTTGCATGGCCTTGCGGCGCGATTCTGCAGCCCAGGCACTGTAGGTTGCCACCAGAAAGGGCACCATGAAATTCATCGCTACATGCCACCAGTTCACTGGCACATCAGACCACAGGGCGCCGCCCTGATTGATCAGATTGAGCAAGGCTCCGACCACCAGACTGACTCGAATCGAGCGCCAGATCATCGACGGCTGCAGTACTTTCGGATCCAGTCCCAACAACGGTGTACCCACTTCCCGGCCCTCTGCCATTCAATAGTAGCAGGGTCAGACCCGGCTGACTCGTCCCGGTTCCACAGACCGACCCGACCGATCTCTGGTACACTGCGCATCGGGGACCCTCTGGAACAAGACTCGGATCATGCTGTTGGGATTTCTCATACTGCTGCTCTGCCAACTGACCGGCGAGTTGCTGATGATGACGCTGGGCCTGCCGATACCCGGGCCGGTGGCGGGCATGCTGATCCTGTTTGTGGGTCTGCTTCTGTACGGTTCGGTACCCAGGGCACTGCGAGTGCCGGCAGAAGGCCTGATTCGCCACCTTTCGCTGCTGTTTGTACCGGCTGGCGTGGGCCTGATTCAGCACTTCGGCCTGATTGCCCAGGAATGGCTGGTGATCCTGTTGACGCTGATCAGCAGTACCTTTGTGGCCCTGTTCGTCACCGCGCTGGTATTCAAGGCACTGCATCCGTCGTCTTCCGGGGAGACACGCGATGGATGAGATTGCCATCAGCAGTTTCTGGGTCTACTTCGCCTCCGAACCCCTGCTGTGGCTGGTGCTGACGCTGGCCACCTTCCTCTGTGCCCAGTGGATCAGCCGCAAGGCCGGCGGCACACCGCTGCTGCACCCGGTGGTGGTCACCATGGCCTTGCTGATTGGTCTGCTGCTGCTCACCGACACCGACTATGACACCTATTTTGACGGCGCCCAGTTCATCCATTTCCTGCTCGGACCGGCCACGGTAGCGCTGGCTGTACCCGTCTATGATCAGTTGCCGCTGATCCGCCGGCTGTTGCTGCCTGTCGTCGGTGCCTGTCTGACCGGCACCCTGGTAGCCGCCAGCAGTGCCGTCGGCATCACGCTGCTGCTGGGCGGCTCGGAGGAACTGGTGCGCGCCATCGCGCCCAAGTCGGTCACCTCACCTATTGCCCTCGGCATTGCCGAGCAGATCGGTGGCCAGCCCTCGCTGGCGGCAGGGCTGGTATTGGTGACCGGCGTTATCGGCTGCCAACTGGCGCCACTGGTGTTTCGGCTGCTGGGCCAGCAGGACCCCGCCGTGCAGGGCTTCACGCTGGGCCTGGCGGCGCACGGTTTCGGTACCGCCTGGGCCTTCCAGATGAGTGCCATGGCCGGCGCTTTTGCCGGTCTGGCCATGGCGCTGACCGGGGTGTTCAGCTCCGTGCTGGTGCCGGTGGTGGTGGGGCTGGTCCTTTAGTCGACAGAAGACAGATGACAGCAAGGCTGGCATCGGACAATACTCAGTCGACTGTCAACCGTGTACTGTCAACTCGCGCTCCCGGCCTGTACCTGTCTGCCCGCGGCAAAGCCTGTTAGACTCCCCGATTGATTTCTGTCCCGAGGCCCCTGATGACCCCCACTTCATCCGATCTCTGGTTTCTGCCGCTGGGTGGCTGCGGCGAGATCGGGATGAACATGAATCTCTATGGTCATGACGGCCAGTGGCTGATGGTCGATTGTGGCGTCACCTTTGCGGCGCCAGATGCGCCGCCCACCGAGCCCCATGTGCAGATGGCCGACCCGCGTTTTATCGAGGAGCGCCAGCAGGATCTGGCCGGTCTGGTCATCACTCATGCCCACGAAGACCATATCGGTGCGGTCGCGCACCTCTGGACCCGGCTGCGCTGCCCGGTCTATACCACACCCTTTTCTGCCGAAATACTGCGCCGCAAGCTCGGCGAGGTCGGCATGGACGGTCTGGTGCCCATCATCATAGTACCGCGCAGCGAACGCCGACATATCGGGGTCTTTGATGTGGAGTGGGTGGACCTGACGCATTCTATTCCCGAACCCAGTGCGCTGATGATCCGCACGCCGGCCGGCAGCGTCTTTCATACGGCAGACTGGAAACTCGACCCGAACCCGGTACTGGGTGACGCCTATGACCCGGAGCGCTATCGGCAGTTGGGCGCAGAGGCCGTCACGGCCATGGTCTGTGATTCCACCAATGCGGTCGTGCCCGGGCATTCGGTGTCGGAACTGGCGCTCGTGGCCGGGCTGCAGGACGTCGTGGCCTCGGCCACCGGGCGGGTGGTGGTGACTGCGTTTGCCAGCAATCTGGCGCGCCTGGTAACCCTGGCCCGGGTGGCCCGGGAAACCGGCCGCCATCTGTGCCTGCTCGGGCGGTCACTCAACAACATGGTGTCTGCGGCCCGCGTCACCGGCCTGTGGCCGGAAGAGGTGATTCTGGTGCCGCCGCATGACCTGGCCTACTTTCCGCGCGCTGCCGTACTGGCCATAGCCACCGGCAGTCAGGGCGAGCCGCGGGCGGCACTGTCCCGGCTGGCCCGCGACCGCCACCCGCACCTGTCGCTGGACGCCGGGGACAGGGTAGTATTCAGCGCCCGTATTATTCCGGGCAATGAAGTCGAGGTGGGCCGGCTGATCCAGGCCTTGCAAGCGCGTGATATCGAGGTCATTACCGACGAGGCCCATGCGGTACCCATCCATGCCTCCGGGCATCCGGCCGCAGAGGAGCTGCAGGCCATGTATGGCTGGATACTGCCCGAGATCGCCATACCCGTGCACGGCGAAGCGGAGCATATCGAAGCCAATGCGGAGATTGCGCGCACCAGTGGCGTACCCCGGCAACTGCGCGGTCGCAACGGTGACCTGTTCTTCATAGCGCCGATACCCGGCATTCGTCGGGACGCCGCACCGGTTGGCCGGCTGGGCCTGCAGGGCGAGTTTTTGCGCAGTCTCTAGTCAATCGGCTGCTGCACTCCGAGCAGCCCCGAATTCCGCGCTTCCTGCTGCAGCCAATTGCGCAGTGTCCGTATGGCCGGCTCATTGCGCCGGCTGGTCTTGTAGCCGAAATAGAAGCAGTCACCGGTGAGCAGGGTATGGCAGGGCAGACGCACCAGATCGGGATCTTCCGGTTCGCTGTACATGTAGTCATTGGCCAGAGCGAAACCCTGATGGTGACGGGCCGCCTCCAACGCCAGCAGAATGTGACTGAAATGCTGCACCCGCGTCTCGGCGCGCAGGGCGCAGTCTGCGGCCCCAAGCCAGCGGCGCCAGTCTTCATTGGGTGCGCCGAACAGGCTCTGCGCCGACAGCAGCGTATACCGCTGCAGCCAGTCCGGATTCAGGGCGGTCGGAGTTGCACCAGGGCCGGCGAGACCTGCCGCGCACAGATCCACAACCACCCGACCCCAGAGCCGTCGGCTGCAGATGGCAAACAGGCGTTCTGCATACAGACGCTCCATGGTATAGCCACGCTGGCGCTCGACCAGGGTAATAAAGCAGTCGCCAATGCGGTCCGACAGGGTGGGCGATTCCGGAGTCATCTCGAGACTCAGCTCGATTTCCGGGTGTGCATCCTGCAGGCGATGCAGGCGCGGAATCAGCCAGCGCACGGCAAAGGAACTGTAGAGCGCCAGGCGCAACTTGCGGTCTTCCCGGCCCTGCATGCGATCAGTGGCACGCTGGATATCGCTCAGAGCCGCGGCGATGTCTTCATAGTACTGACGCCCGTCCTCGGTCAGACTGAGATATCGACCATGGCGGATGAACAGCGCCTCACCCAGATGGTCTTCCAACTGGCGGATCTGATGACTGACCGCACTCTGGGTAATGTTGAGCGACTGGGCGGCGCGCGAGAAGCTGTTCAGGCGTGCTACTGCCTCGAAACAGGTCAGGGCGCGCAGCGGCGGCAAGCGGTTCGACATAATATCTAATTAACTAATATCTATTTAAAAAACATCATTATACATCATACCTGAGGCTCGTTAGCATCCAGCCTTCGAACTGAACTCAACGCGCACAGAAGGAGGCTGCACTCATGTCAGGACGCACCGTGCACGGCGCCATCATACTGCTGGTTCTGGGCAACTTTCTGGCGCTGCTCTCCGACACCCTGATCAAGGCTCAGGGAGGTGATATACCCGTATTTCAGTTTGTCTTCATGCGCAAGGCCTGCACCCTGCTCATGCTGCTGCCGCTGCTTCGCTTTGTGGATTTCACCCAGCCGCTGGCCGGTTTTGCCATCCATGCCATTCGGGCCCATCTGGGCCTGGTCGGCATCACCTGCATGGTGATTGCGCTGAACACCCTGCCGCTGGCCACGGCCAATGCGCTGTTCTATGCCGCCCCGGTGCTGGTCATGGTACTGGCGGTGGTGTTCTACGGGGAAAAGCTGACCCGCCTGAGCCTGCTGGCGGTGATCAGCGGGTTTCTCGGCATTGTGGTGATGCTGCGCCCGATGGCCCTGAACTGGGAAAGCCTGACCGCACTGGTGACGGCGCTGAGCCTGGCCATAAGCGCTCTGCTGGTGCGCAAACTGCCCCGGCATCAGCACCTGATCCATACCATGCTGCTGATTCATGTCATCGCCCTGCCCGGCGCCGCGCTGCTGTTCCTGTGGGAAGGTGCGGCCTGGGACTGGAGCATGCTGCCCACCGCACTGGGGTCGTCCTTTTTCATCCTGGGCTACAACATGACGGTGATACTGGCGTACCGGCATGTCGATGCCAATCAGGTAACCAGTGCAGAGTACACCGGCCTGATCTGGGCTGTGCTGCTGGGCTGGGTGCTGTTTGCCGAAGTACCGGACCTGTGGTTTGTCGCCGGGGCAGTCATGATTGTCGGCCCGCTGTTCCTGCTCAGCCTGCGCGAACGGCGGGCGCATCTGTCTCGCCGGCGCGCCCGACTGGCTGCCGAAGCAACCACGCATCCGACCTGAACCAAGGTCGCATCTGCCCGGTGGCATCAGGGGTCGCGTCGGATCGGCAGTTCAAGGCGAAACTCGGCACCATGCTCCGTGTTGCGACAACCGATGCGCCCGCCAAAGCTGGATTCGACAATCAACCGCGCCAGATAGAGCCCGATGCCCGACCCCTCCTGCTTGGTGGAAAAGTAGGGTTCAAACATCTGCTGTTGCACGGTCTCGTCCACGCCGCCCGCATTATCGGATACCGCCAGCAGCAGTTGCTGGTCCTCGACCCAACAGCGCACAGCCAGCCAGGGCTCCGCTGGCGCTCGCGCACGCAAAGCCTCTTCAGCATTCTGCAGCAGAATCATCACCACCTGCATCAACTCCGTCGGCTGTCCGGTCAGCAGCGGCAAGTCGTCCGGCAGATCCTCCTCACAGGCAATGCCGTAGCGCTGCAGTGATGTTGACAGCAGGTCCAGCGCATTGTGAGCCATCTGCGCTGCCGAAAACTGTTCCACCGCCTTGTCAGGATGAAAGAAGCGGACAAAGTCCTGTATGGTCTGGTTCATCTGGGCCATCAATTGGCGCGCCTTGTCGACATGCTTGCCGACACCCTCCGGACCGAGCTCTTCATGAATCAGGGCATCTTCGAGATTACCCAGGCTCAGGCCCAGAGCGTCGAGTGGCTGCTTCCACTGATGCGTGATATTACCCAGCATATCCCCCATGGCGGCCCGGCGGGCCTGCGCAACAAGCAACCGGGTAGCTTCACGCTGCTGTGTGATATCGACAATGTGGACGATGACTTCATATTCATGCGCGGCCCCGAAGCCTGTCTCCAGAGCCGGCTGCCTGGCCAGACCCAGCTTGCAGTGCAGGCCCTCCGGACTGCCATCAGCAAGCGTCACCTCCACCAACCCGGTTTCGGCTTCGGCCTGACCCGGCAGCACCGCCAGCAGTTCTGCAAGCAGGGCCTGATGTTGCGGCGCTACCAGGTCGGCGAAAGAACGCCCGGAGAATTGCTCCCCGGTGAGTCCGAACAGGTCATGTGCGGACCGGTTGGAAGCCAGCACAATGCCTCTTTCATTCAATACCAGCAGTGGGGACGGCTGTGTATCAAACAGGCGCTCAAAGCGCTGATTCGACTTTTCAATCTCTCGCTGTGAGCGGTACAGAGCCTCGTTCAGGCTACCGGCCCCGTCTGCGCTGATGGTGTCGGGTTCCCGGCGGCCCGGACAATGTTGATCATTCACGCTGACTACTACCCCTACGTGGTCGTGCTGACAGGTCAGCACCAACAAGACCTCGCGCCCTGGTCCGCATCGCACTTGGCTAATGTCCCTAATGGCAGAGGTCGACTCCAACACCTGTTCAACCGTTCAGACAGCCGCGTCGTCAGACGCAACCGTTCCACACAAGACAGGGTACGCACGTGATACCAGAACTGATCACTGTCACAGTTTTAGCAGCGGTTCTGTCACAAAGCTGCCCAGTCACTGCTGCACCCGCAAATGGCCCTCAGACAACTGGTAAACAGCGGCTCAAATGACTACAGTCATTTTACCAGAGGCGCTAATTCAACCCACCTCAGCCATGGCACTTTGCGGATAGTGATGGATATTTCTTTGTCGAATACACCGGCGACCCCGGAAGATGATGTACTCAGGCAGTTTCTGCGCACGCTGTCGGTACTCTATGTGGAGGACAATGCGGATATCCGCGAGCAACTGACTCTGTTTCTGCAGCGCCGTTTTGGCGAGGTTCTGGTGGCACAGGACGGTGCCGAGGGCCTGCGACTGTTCGAGCAGGGCCGGACCCCGGACCTGGTGATCACTGATGTGCGCATGCCGGCCATGGACGGTCTGACGATGACCGGGCATCTGCGTGAGCGCTGGGGTGACATACCCATCATGGTCACGACCGCGCACGAGGAAACCGAATTTCTGCTCAAGGCGATCGAGATCGGGGTCGACGAGTTCGTGGTCAAGCCGGTCGATACCCGGCAGATGAACCGTGCCCTGCTGAAAATCGGTGCCCACCTCCATGCCTGCCATGCGCTGGCGCAGGCACAAAGAACTCTGGAGGCCAATGAGGCACGCTATCGGGCCATCTTCTGGACCGCCATGGATGCCTTCTGCGTCTTTGACTGGGAGTCGCTGAATATTCTGGAAATAAACCGTCGCCATCAGACTTTGTACAGCCACAGTGCCGAAGACATCAGCGGGCAGAATATCGACATCCTGTTCGACAATGTGCATGGCACCCAGTTGCGCCAGTTGATTGCCGACACGGCCAGCCTGCAGGAACCCATGATCGTGCGTCACCGACACAGTGACGGCACCATGTTCCCGGTGGAAATGACCATAGGGCAGTTCAACACGGAAGATCAGCGCTGCGGTCTGATGGTGACGCGGGACGCCCGTGAGCGCCTGGACAATATCGAAGAGCAGGACTCCGTGGTTGACGCTCTGGAAATCACCATCGATGCGCTCGAAGGCATGCTGGAGCGCTAACCTGTCCTGTGTGGCTGCTCCGGGGGCTGCCAGAGCGGCAGACTGATGGTGAACCGAGCGCCGTCGGGGCGCTCCGGAGGCCCCAGGTTCTCAACCCGGATATGGCCCTGCATCTGCCCCTCTACAATGCTGCGCGCCATGTAGAGACCAATGCCAGTACCGTCACTGCGCGTGGTAAAATAGGGGTCAAACAGATGATCCAGTATGTCCACCGGCACCCCGCCGCCATTGTCTGTCACCATAACCCGACCAAACTGCTCGTCTGCGGTCAGATGCAGATCAATATGCCCCGGTACCACCTGCCGATGCTCGATGATTTCCCGGCTGTTCTGCATCAGCACCAGCAGCACCTGAATCAGCTCATTGGGATAGCCTTTGACCTGCACGTCCGATTCGAGCACGGCTGTCAGTTCAAGCGGGCAGTCATCCAGCGTGCCACGCATGATCTGCATGGCATCCTGCACAACCGGCCTCAGCCGGAACGGCTCAGCCGCCTTGTCGGGCCGGAAGAAGGTCAGAAAATCACGTACGGTCTGATTCATGTTCTGAATCAGTTGCTCGCTCTTGTCGAGGTTTTGATACAGCATCTCCGGCGTCAGCTCGCCACCCTCATAGGCTTCGCGCAGGTTGGTCTGCAGCAGGCGCAGACTGTTCAGCGGCTGCCGCCACTGGTGCGCAATGTTGGATACCATTTCCCCCATGGCCGCCCGTCGGGCCTGATGGGCCAGCACCTCCTCCTGCGCTTTCACCTGAGCGCGCGCGGCGGCTACCTCCTGCTCCAGCTCGCTCTGCCGATCCTGATCGCGCAGGTACTGCTCGTGCAGCAACTCGCTCATGGCGCGCAGACTTTGCTGCAGGGTCTCGATTTCACGCACCGGCGGCGGGGGCGGCCAAGGCCAGTTGGCCGGTGCCTGACTGATGCGCTGCGGCACTTCCTGAGCGATGTTCATCAGGCGGGTGACCGGTGATACCAGCCAGCGGGCAATCACCAGGCTGATCAATTGCACCAGCAGCAAGAACGCCAACGCAATGCCAAGAATCAATGCGTACAGTCGATACAGGTATAGCTGTTCCTGGCGCGGGTTGAGTTCGAAGCGCACCCGGCCGGGTAACGACAACCCGAGATCGGCGAGGTCTGCTTCCAGTACGTAGACCGATTCAGCCCAGCGTTGCAGCTTGTTGCTCCAGGGTCGTTCCGGCACCAGATGCACCACCTCTACCGCATCGGCAACCCGCTGGTAGTCGTCCTCCTGCAGCCAAGTCGAAAGGGCCTGCCCCGATGTCACCACAGGTGCGCCTTCATGGTACCAGGTCTGACGCTGTGCACCGTCGCGGCCGGTGAACCAGATCTGCGCGGCATATTCGGTGAGCCGCACCGCGCCACCCACCCAGACATCCGGAGATTCGGAGTGCGGCACAAAGTAGTGGAGGTCTGATCCATTAAGCCTGAAGCCGGCAGTCAGATCTGCGCGCTGATGCAACTTATCCAGCCGATCGCCCAGATCCGTCATCGGCCGCAAGGCCATGCCAGTGCGATCAAACATTTGCCAGATATCGCCCCGGGTCAGTACATAGACCTGGTCCCAGAGAGAAAAGGGCAGGAGTATCTGCACACATCCGGCAGAGCTGTCCGGGGGTCGGTCAGCCGAGAAGCACTGACTCTCGATGTGCTCCATGTCCTGCTCCAGTTGCTGCAGGGCCACTCGGGTCTGGTCAACCAGGGTATCGCGACTCTGCACCAGCCGATCTTCAAAGTCCTGGCGCAGGTTGTTCATCTGGGTCTGACTGAGCACCACCAGCACGATCACCATGATCAGGGCCGCCAGCATGGACGGCAGGTAGTAGATCACTTCATGCGCTCCCAGCCGCGCCCGGTTGCCACGCCGATCTGTGCGCGGCAAAGCGATATTCAGCATTACTGCCAGCGCCATGGCGATGATCGAGTTGATGCCCTGCTTGAAGGCCAGCAGGGTGGCGTCCGGCCATGGCAGCCGCATCTGAAAGTAGTAGTACAGCAGGGTAATGGCCGTCAACCAGGGCACCCACAGCAGTGCCACCAGCAGGGGTGGCTCGCGCCGGGGAAAGCGGGCCAGCAGCGCCCCGAGCAGAACCAGCTCGACCACCATCAGGAAGGCGGTCCAGGGGTGATGCCAGATCATCCAGGTGGCAGCAAAAGCCGGTAGGCTGACCAGCAGCGCCACCAGCAGCCGGTAGCGCAACAGCAGGAAGAACACGAACACCGTACCCAGCAGCAGGTCGACACCGAACATCAGCGGCAGCGGGAAGTAGTTGCCGACAAATGCCGCCATACCCAGCAGCACGAGCAGTAGGCCGTCACGGGAATTCAGCGCGCCAGGCCACAGCCAGAAGGGCCTGGTCATACCGGCAGCAGTTCGCTCTGGCTGGCCTGCGTGGGGTGGCATAATGATCCTCGCGCCTCCAGGCCGCTACTGCATAACCTGAAAACGTATTGCACACAGAATTCAGGGTTCAGTCGGTGAGGTTGCGCAACCCCATCGACCGGGCCATGGCGTTGATGGTCAGTCCTGTCTCACGATGCTTCAGCTCAGTGCTGGCACCGGCCTTGATCAGCAACCGAGCTGCCTCCTCGTTGCGCATCATGATGGCAAACATCAGGGCCGAATTGCCCTGATCGTCCAGCATGTCGACATCGTCGACCTCGGCAATCAGTCGTCGCAATGTTGCCAGGTCGCCTTCCACGGCGGCGATGCGCATCAACATGGCCTGACTGCGTCTCGACCCGCGTGCCGTTTTCTGCTGACGCTCCTGCTGCAGTCCGCTCAGTGCATGATGCTTGCCGAGCCGCAACCGGATCGCCTTGATCAGGCCATCGCGGGTGAAGGGCTTGGTCAGGTAATCATCTGCCCCCAGCTCGCGTCCCAGCCGCTTGTCTTCATCCGCCACCTTGGCGGTCAGAAAGACAAAAGGAATCTGGCTGATTTCCGGCTCGGAGCGCAGCCGTTTCAGGGTGTCAAAACCATCCATCATGGGCATCATGATGTCACAGACAATCAGGTCCGGCTTGTGCTCCCGGGCTACCGACAAACCCTCGCCCCCGTTGAGAGACTGCAGGGTATCGAAACCCTCCAGTTCCAGAATTTCTGCCACATTGTCCAGCACCGTCGGCTCGTCTTCGATAATCAGAATCGTCGTGTTCATTCCGGGGCTCTCCCTTGGTCTCTATGGCTGTCATTCATAGGCTGCACTCAGCGGCAGGGTGATGCGGAACACAGTGCCGCTGCCAGGCTCACTGTCCAGATCGATCAGGCCACCATGCAGGTCGACAAAGCGTTGCACAATATTCAGCCCCAGACCGGAGCCCGGCGCTGCCTTGCCGTTCTCGCCGCGATAGAACGCCTCGAAGATACGGGTCTGGTCAGGTGCCGGAATGCCCGCCCCCTGATCTTCAACCTCGATGCACAGCTGCTCATCAGTCTGGGTCAGCGTCAGCGTCACCTGTCCGCCCGGCGGTGAAAAGTTCACGGCATTGGTAAGCAGGTTGGTTATCACATGGCGCAGCAGCCGGGAGTCCGCCTGCACGGTCATGGTGTCCGGCCCCTGCAAAGTCAGTTGCACGGCCTGTTGTTCACAGATGGACTCCAGGGTGCCGAAGACATCCCGCACCAGGGTCACCATACAGACCGACTCGGGGCGAAACTGCACCCGACCGGCATGGGTTTTTTCCAGAATCAGCATATCCTCGACCATGCGATCCAGATGCTGCACTGCATCCTTGGACCGACTCAGGTGCCGTTGCATGCGACCGATCACATCCAGCGGCAGGCTCATGCCGGACCGTTTCAGATACTCTTCCAGCAACTCCAGACTCGACAGCACACTGGTCAGCGGGGTGCGGAACTCATGGGAAGCCATGGTAATGAATTCGGACTTCAGTCGGTTGACGTCCTGCAGTCGTGCCACCGCCTGCTCAAGCCGACGGCGTGCATCAACCTCGGGGGTCACGTCATGCAGCAAAATCAGGGTTGCCGGACCCTTGCCCCAGACCACGGGCGTACGCCGTACAACCATGACCAGGTGGCCGGCATCACAGCGCTGCCGATCGGCCGGCAACTCGATCTGCGCCGCGCTCAATATGCCGGGGAAAAGGTTTTCCACCGACTGCCCGATATAGAGGTCGGCCTGTGACAGACCCATGGTCTCGAGCAGGTCTCGCACGGCGTTATTGGACAGCTGCACATGACCCTGCTGATCCACCACCAGCACCGCCGCCGGATGGTCCACCAGCATCTGCCGCATCTGACGTTCGGCAGACAACAGACGCTTCAACAGTTCAGAGGTGCCTATCGCTGTCGCCGGATCGACATCCATGCCGTCAAGCTCGAGCTGTTCGGTTACCCGCCGGCTGCGTTCATGCAATACATAGAGGCGTGCCGACAATTGCTGGCGCCGCCTGGACAGCCATCGGGAGAGTGGCAGCGGTTTCTCAGGGACCTGCTGTGTCATCAGTCAATACCACCGAATCGGCCACTGCTCATGTTCAGCAGGGCCTTTAACTGCTGATATTCAGAATAGCTCAATGGAGGGAGGGGTGCCTGCCGACGTCGCTGGCCGTTCCTGCTGCCCTGCATCACTGGTCTGATCCTTCTTGTTCTTCTTCTCCGTGCCCTGCCCCAGCGCCGCATTGTGGACCTGTCGCTGCGACTGCATGACATAGCCCTGCTGATATTCCGCAAGATGAATATGGAGGCTGGCCTCGGGTTCCTGCTCCGGGTTGTCCAGCAGGTCAACCACGGCCCGGTCACTTCTGGCAAGCCGTTCCAGACCGTCAATGACCTGTTCCAGTTGCTGTCGCACAATATCCTGAAACTGCACTTCGCTCAAGGCGTCAACCACCTGCTCGTTGAAGCGCAGACTGAGCCCCTTCATCTCGCCGACCAGCTCATGGTGCTGATCGATCAGGCTCATGTAACCCTGCCCCAGATGCGACAGCTGCTCGGCCACCCGGTCCAGTACGACTTTCTCTTCCTCCGAGCCGGCGTCATCCAGCTCGGCCTTGAACTGGCTCTTGATCGTCTCCACCATCAGTCCGATCTCGCCGCTGATCCGCGATGCCGCTTCTTCCGACTGTTGCGACAGCTTTCTGACCTCATCTGCCACTACCGCAAAGCCGCGTCCGTGCTCGCCGGCCCGCGCCGCTTCGATACTGGCATTCAGCGCCAGCAGGTTGGTCTGGCCGGACACCGTCTGAATCAGCGCCAGGCTGCCCTCCAGTGCCGTGGCGCGCTCCATGACGGCAAGCACTTTCTCCCGGTTCTCCATCATCTGCCTGTTCTGCTTCTCGATCAGGCTGGACACATTGTCGACCGCCTGGCGATTGGCTTCGGCCTTTCGGTTGGACTCTTCGGCCAGTTGATCGGTGGAGGCGGTATGCTCCCCCATGGTGCCGGCGAACTTCTTCACTTCACCGTGCATCTCGTCGAGCTTGCTGATCAACGCCGTGACGGCTTCTTCTGTCTGCATATTAGTGCGCTGCAGATGACCGGTCAGGATGCCATAGAGCGGCTGCCGCTCATCCAGCGCTGTTTCAACCACCTGAATGGCCGCCACATAGCTTTTGAGTTGCTCTGAAAAGTAGCTCAGCATGCTGGAGGCGCCGGATATGACATCGCCCTGGCGCAGCATTGACCACAGTGACTGCACGCCCAGCACGACCAACAGGATCAGCACTACAAAGGTGGGGACCAGAATGGACGGCGGCAGTGGCAACTGAACCAGCAGACTCATCAGCCAGTCGTAGGTGGCAAACAGGGCCAGCCAGACCGCCCCCATGAACAGAAAAAACTGCCGCAGCAGGCGATGGGCCAGCCTGCTGCCCAGGCGCCTGTCACCCGGCTTGCCCTGCGACTGTTCTTTGTCGGCTTGTGTCATCACCCTAACCTCATGGTGTCAGTGCACGGTACTGAAGTATCTCTCAAACCCCGGGCAACACCTTGCGAATGACCTGCATCAGTTGCTCACCCTGCACCGGCTTGACCAGCCAGCCGGTAGCACCGGCCTGCCGGGCTTCGTCTCTCTTGGCCTGTTGCGACTCTGTGGTCAGCATCAGCACGGGAGTGAAGCGCAGCCCCGTCATACCCCGGACCTTTTTGACAAACTCGATGCCATTCATGCCCGGCATGTTCAGATCCGAGATAATCAGATCCGGCTTCAGCCCTGCTTCCAGCAGACTGACGGCTTCTTCCGCGTCCTTGGCCGTTGCCGGCTCCAGATTGTGCCGTTCCAGCACACCGGAAACACTCATCAGTATGGTTGGTGAGTCATCGACGATCATGACCTTCTTCATAACACCTCCTCCTCTTCCTTAGCAGGTAACCACGGTTATCGGTCGCCTTGCAGTGTAGTCGACAACGGGTGTGGGAACTCGGCCAGGGCCGTAAGTTCCTCCACCAGCATGAAATAATCCATGGCGCCGCGGCTGCGCGGTGCCAGTTCACGGACAGGCTGGCCGGCACCAAAAGCCTCTGCCAGTCGCACATCCGGACGTATGCCCCTGAAAATACGCTGCGCGCCGAATGTCAGACCCAATTCTGACAGTACCCGGGCATGCGAAGGTATGGAGCGATCGCACATGATCGGCAACAGCCCCAGCAGTTTCAGATCCGTACGCCCCTGCGTGGCCACCTGGTACAACAACTGCGCCAACTGACGCACCCCGGCACTGCCCAGTACCTGCGGCACTACCGGAATCAATACACTGTCGGCTGCCCGCAGTGCATTCAACAATACGGGGTCCACCGAGGGCGGTGTATCCACTATGATCAGATCATAGCCCGACAACTCACACAGGGCGCGCGCGAGCAGGTCATCTTCAATCCCAGTCACACGGCCATCGAACCGCGTATTCGCTGGTATCAGGGTCAGGCCGGGCTGCAGGGTCGGCACCTGCAGAGAGGCCAGGCTGATCTGCGCATCGCGAAACAGCTGATGCAGCCCCGGGTGACCGGTCGGCGGCGCCACGCCCAGACCCAGCGCACAGTGGCCCTGCGAGTCGGCGTCCACCAGCAGAATCTGCCAGCCCCGCGCTGCCAGTTCGGCCGCCAGGTTGACCGCCGTGGTGGTCTTGCCGGAGCCACCCTTGCGGTTGGTAATGGCGATGACCGGGCACTGCTCAGCCATGATCAGATTGGGCGTCGCGCCAGGCGATTTCCAGCCGCGGCAGCACCATCTGTTTCAGGAAGGCATCGGTCGGTGGCCGCTTGATCTCGCGCGGCTGCATCAGCAGGGCCTGCAGAACGGCACTGTGCATATGCTGGCACCCGGAGAGGTCCAGTTTGACATCCGGCTTGTCGAGCAACTTTTCATACAGAGTCTCTGCTTCCTCTACCGGGCAGCTGTCCACCAGCTTCAAGAGTTTACCTTTCACCTGAATGGTCATTGACCTCTTCCTCCAGTTTCACCGACGACAGCATCACAGCCAGATTGAGTACGAGCAGCACGCTGCCGTCACCCAGCAGAGCCGTGCCCTGGTAAACGCCCAGTTGTTCCAGAGCGCCCTCCATGGGCTTGAGGATGACCTCCACCCCTTCACTGAAATCATCAACCATCAGCGCCACCGGCTCACCCCGATAGCGCACCACCAGCAAGGCCACGGTGCCACCGTCGTCCAGCGGCTCCAGGCCCAGTTGCTCGCGCGCCCGACTTACCGGCAACACCCGGTCCCGCAACATGACGGTCTCGCGATCCTTGAATTGATGCAGTCGCTTGCGGGGCAGCCGCACGGTCTCCGCAACCTGGTCCATGGGGATGCCATAGCGCTGTCCGTCAATCCAGATCTGCATGACCTGACTGATCGACATCGACAGCGGCAACCAGAGGCGGAAGCGACTGCCCTCACCCAAGCGGCTGTCGACATCAAGGCGGCCCCCGGACTTCTCGATCGTGGTCCGCACCACATCCATGCCAACGCCCCGCCCGGACAGGTCCGAGGCAGTTTCCAGGGTCGAGAAGCCGGGCATGAAGATCAGCTCTATCGCTTCCTGTTCGGTCATCTCATGCAGGCGACGCTCATCCAGCAGCCCCTTCTCATAGGCCTTGCGGCGGGTTTTCTCCGGGTCTATGCCGGCACCATCATCCGCCACCTCGATGACCACCCATTCATTGTCCTGCCACGCCTGCAGACTGATCTTGCCGACCTCATCCTTGCCGGCTGCCTGGCGCTCGGCTCTGGACTCGATACCATGATCAATGGCATTGCGCATCAGATGCACCAGGGGGTCTGCCAGGCTCTCGATAACATGCTTCTCGGCTTCGGTGTCTTCGCCGTCAATGGTCAGATCGATGGGCTTGTCGAGCTTGCGGGACAGATCGCGCACCAACCGCGGAAAGCGGTCGAAGACATGTGCCACCGGCAGCATCTGGACCTCCATCATGGCGTCCTGCAGGGCTCGGGTGATGCGGTTGATGACATTATACTGTTCGCGGATTTCCCGTCCCAGCTGCCGTTCGCCAAATACCTGCTCCGCACGATGGGCCAGAAACGGCAAGGCATTCTTGGCCACCACCAGTTCACCCACCAGATCGCCCAGGTTTTCTACCTGCTCCTGATCCACCTTGAAGGCCCGAATCACCGGTGCCTGGCTTTCCCGACCGCCCCGGTCAGCCCGCTCATCGGACAAACCGGGGGCCGACTCTGCCAGTGCTGCAACGGGCGCAGCGGCCGGAGGGGGCGCGGCTACAGGCGGTTTCGGCGCTGCCGCCGGTGAAGTTGCCTGCTGACCCAGCCAGGTCTGCAGGCACTGCTCCAGATCATCGGCATCGGCGGTCCGGGCCAGCGTGGCAGGCAGAGACACCGCCAGCGCCCGGGCCACATGGTCCAGCACGGTGCGCACGGACCGCCCGGCGCCGACTCTGATTGCCGGCTCTCGACATTGCTTCAGCAACCGCACCTGATCCTGCAACACCGAGCCCAGACGCGGATCGTCAGGTGACAGCTCGGGCAGCGGTGTGGCCGCCGCCGGTTCCGGTGCGACTGTCTCAGTTGGCTCCGTGGAACCGTTTTCCCGGGATTCGGAGCGCGCACCGGCCAGCGACAGCCAGTCGATGCGGCCGGCTTCATCCAGTACCTCGCTCGGGCTCTGCAGGGCCTGCAGCAGGGTGTCAAACACCAGTGCGTCGTCCGGTTGCCAGGTGACCACATCGGTCATCCAGCGCAGCAGGCTGGCCTCCCGCGTCGCCGGATTCAGCAGTTCCTGCTGCACCTTGAGACTGGACAGCAAGGCCTCGGTCTTGCCCTGCGCCCAGAAGGTATGCAGGTCATTCAGCACGGCCGCATCCAGCGGCTCGCCCAGCGGCTCGCCACTGGGCTGAACCAGGGCTTCGGACAGCAGTGGCCGGCGGCTGACAGTCTGCCCTTCATACTGAAAATGCTCATCCAGCACCGGCGCCGACTGCCGGGCCAGCAGACCAAACCAGAGCCGGCACTGGAATACGTCCTGCGCCGCCGGGTCCTCGTCCACAGCGTGCAGATCAATGGCCAGACTGCTCAGGCCCGGTGTTTGCCGGACCATGAACAGGGGGTCATCACCGCGAAAAAAACAGTCGGCTTCAGGGCGGAATTCCAGGCACCAGAGCGGTGGCTCATTATCCGCGCGAGCGGCGGACAGCCACAGCTCCCGGCGTTCGTTTTCGGGCAACTCGGCCACCCAGACGGGTGCAGCCATGGCGTTGCTGTGGTCCGCTGGCGGCGCATCATCGAACAGACCCCAACTGACACCCTCGCCACCAGCCTCGGCAGCCGATGTGTCCGGCGCAGCCTCAACCTTGAATTCGCGCGTCAGAACGGCCTGCAGGCGCCCGGCAAGCTGATCTCCGTCAGTGGCGGCCTGGGGCGGCAACTGGCCGCTGCCTTCCAGCGCATCCAGCCAGACATTGAGCAGATCCATGCAGTCCAGCAGCACATCTATGGCTTCTGCATCCAGGGTGCCTTCACCTTCCTTGGCCCGCTGCAGCAGCTCTTCACCCACGTGGACCATGCTGACCATGGGGTTCAGCTCCAGCACCCCGGCCGACCCTTTCAGGGTATGTACATCACGGAACAGACCATCCAGCAGCTCCGGATCAGTCGGTGCCTTTTCCAGTTTCAGCAGACCCTGGGCGGCGCTGCCGACCAGATCCCGGCCTTCCTCAATAAACTGTGCCATCAGCTTGTCCATCAGGCGCTCTCCTCTGCAGCCAGAGCATGTCCGGCGATCAGGGACAATTGACGCAGCAACTGATCCGGCTGTACCGGTTTGATCAGATATCCGTTGGCGCCGGCCTGAAAGGCCAGATCCTGATCATGGAGTTCGGACTCGGTAGAGATCATGATGGCAGGGTAGCCCGCCAGCTCCGGGTCCTGACGCAGTTCTCGTACCAGTGTATAGCCGTCCATCTGGGGCATATTGATGTCCACCAGCAACGCCGCCACGGATTCGCCGCGACGCCGCATATATTCCAGCGCCTCCAGTCCGTTGGCGGCCTCGGCCGCCTCGAAACCGCTCTGTTCGAGAATGTCCCGGTGGTAACTGCGCACAGTCTGGGCGTCGTCCACTATCAGAATCGTCATACCTGTACTCCAGGTGGTTGCGTCTATTTCTGGTATACCAATGCATCCGGAAACTTGCGGGCTCTGAACAGCGGCGAGATCCGGCTCATCGACTCGGAGTGGCCCAGGCAGATAAAGCCGCCGGGCCGCAACACCTCGTACAGCCGCTCTGCGGCCTGTCGACGCGACAGCTCGTCGAAATAGATCAGCAGATTGCGACAGAAAATGATATCCATCCTGCCCATCTGCCTGACTTCAGCCGGCAGGTTCAGATTGACCCGCGTGAATCCTACACTGTCCCTTATATCGTCCTTCAGCTGATATTGTTTACGTCCGGCGTTGAAATCAGGCGTAAAGTAGCGCTGCAGATAGTGCGTCGGCACACTGTGCACAGCCCGTTGCTCATATCGCCCCTGCCGGGCCTTGTCCAAGGCTGCAGTATCGATATCCGACGCCAGAATTTCCACATCCCAGTTGCTCAGGTTGGCCCACTCCTCGAGCAGCATCATGGCAATGGAGTAGGGCTCTTCACCGGAAGAACAGGGCATGGACCAGATGCGGATGCGCTCCCCCGGCTGCTTGCGGGCGGCCACTTCGTCCATCAGGCTGTTGACCAGACAGTGCAACTGATAGACCTCGCGGAAGAAGTAGGTCTCGTTCACCGTCATCAGGTTGGTCAACGCCTGCAGTTCCTGATCTCGATCAAAGCGCAGGTGGTTGAAATAGTCACGGAAGCTCTCATAGCCCAGTGCCTTCATGCGCTCCTGCAGCCGCTTGTCGACGTAGTAGCGCTTGCCAGGCTCGAAATGGATGCCCGTCTTGCGATAGAAGTGATCCCGAAAACGCAGAAAATCAGCGTCTGAGATCACCAACTCCGGCATCGACTGCGCATTCATCGACGGTGCGCCTCAGTCCTGGTCCCGCAGCTGGCTGCGGGCCCGGCGCACGGAAAACGCCACAAAGGGCTCATCAGGGAAGCGCTGCGTCAATGACTCCACTGCTGGCCAGTGGTCCTCGTTGCCCAGCATCAGAATCACGTCCAGGGCGGTCATGCAGACATTGAGATGCGCATCCTCGCGCAGGCACTGCTCCACTTCGGGCAGCAACTGCGGCAGTTCCAGAGTGGCCACCAGATTGAGCGTCAGGATGCGAATATCCGGGTCGTCATCATGCAGGCGCTGGCGCACTGCTTGTGCCAGCAGCTCGGCCACGGCGCCCTGGCGCACCTGACCCAGGGCATCAATAACCTGATTGCGCAGCCCCGCGTCGTCGCTGCTCAACAGGGCGATCAGCGGCTCGACTTCTTCTGCCTGCAGATCAACTACAATATGATTCAGCAGTATCTGCTGCAGCCGGGAGTCGCTTTCCCGACTCAGCCGATCCAGTGCACTCTGTCGACATTCGGCCGGCAACTGCTCGGTGCCGCACAGCAGCCGAATACAGTCGTCAGCAGACCCGCTGTGCAGCGCCTCCCGCAAGTGCTCCGGGTCCACAGGTTCAGGCGGCATGCCCGCTTTGGGGTCTGGCTTCCTGATCAACACGTCGCAGCCTCCATTACTGTTGAGTTCAAGTCGCCGTCTCTCAGCGGCTCGGTACCCATTGCGCTACCTGGCGGCCAATCTGCTCCAGCGGCAAGACCCGGTCAGCACCATCCAGTTCAATCAATGCACGCGGCATGCCAAATACCACGGTGGTGTCCTCGCTTTCGGCCACCGTCTGACCACCCTGTCGATGCAGTTCCGCCATGGCCGCAGCCCCGTCATCGCCCATGCCGGTCAGCAGAACACCCACCAGCGCATCCGGTGTCAGCTCGGCCATGGCCGAGCGAACCAGCCGGTCAGTGCTCGGGTGCCAGGGCAAATCATTGTCGGCCGGTACCGGCACAGCAATCAAGCGGCCTCCCCGACGCCGGATTTCCAGATCACGATCACCCTGCGCCATGTAGATGTTGCCGGTTTTCAGCGGCGTCGGCCGGCTGACTTCCTGCACGTTCAGCACGCACAAACCGTTCAAGCGTTTCGCCAACACGGCGGTAAAGGTGGCCGGCATATGCTGGGCGATCACCACAGGCCAGCCCAGATCCGCCGGCAAATCAGCCAATACGGTTTCCAGGGCACCCGGCCCGCCGGTGGAGACACCCACCAGCACCAGACCTGCGGCTGCCTTCTCTGCCGACTGCGGCGCCGGTTTGGCTGCTGGGGCTGCTACAGGCGTGATCTGCGGACGGATCCTGACGGCCGAGGACGCGGCCGACCGGACCTTGGCCACCAGCTCATCAGCAACCTGAGAGATATTGTGCGAGACCGTGCCACCCGGCTTGGTCAGATAATCGACTGCCCCCAGTTCCAGTGCTTCCAGCGTCGACAGTGCACCCTTTTCGGTGAGCGAGGACACCATGATCACAGGGCAGGGGTGACGGGTCATGATATGACTGAGGCAGGTCAGGCCATCCATTTCCGGCATGTTGATGTCCAGTGTCACTACATCCGGCAACTGCTCTGCCATGGCCTCCAGCGCCGCTGCACCATTGCGCGCCAGGCGCACGTTGAACCCACCGACATCGGTAAAGATCTGACCGAGGAAACGACGCATCAGGGCCGAGTCGTCAACCACCAGCACATCAATCATCCGTGCTCTCGCTCTGTGACCGCTCGGCACTGACCTGAGCCAGCTTGCGGGCTTCCTGTTCGGACACCAGACGACCGGTGTCGAGCAGCAGTATCAGGCGGTCACTGGCGGCCAGGTTGACCATTTCGGTAATCAGGCTGCTTTGCTGTGGTGACAGGGGCGGCGCGGCCTCAACGCTGTCGAGCGGGACGCTGGCCACCTCGCGCACCGCATCCACAATAAAGCCGGTACGCTGGCCCTGCAGGTTGAGCACCACGATGCGCTGCTGGTGATGACGCTCGGACGGCGTCATGTCAAAGCGCTTGCGCAGGTCAATGATCGGCAGCACCATGCCGCGCAGATTGATCACCCCTTCGATAAAGTGGGCCGCCTGCGGTACCCGGGTCAGCGTATCGGGCACGCGCAGAATCTCTTTCGTGGCTTCGATCGCCACCCCATATTCCTCGTCGCCCAACCGGAAAACGACAATCTGGCGTTCATCTCGGTGGTCATCTGCAGCGTTAGCAGTCACTTCATTGTCCTCCACTGCGGCCAGGGCGTCCTGAAACGCACTCTGTTTCAACAGGCGCCGGGTATCTATCAGCGCCGCCAGACTGTCGACATTGTCGTCATAACGCAGCATGCCGTGCATATCCTGAAAGCCGGGCAGGCTGCCCAATGTTTCCGGGACAGGCTGAACCTGATCTTCCGAGCGATTGACCACATGCCGAATCCGGTCCACCACCAGGCCCACAAACAGCTGTCCGTCACGGGCCCCTACCGGCACTACCACCACGCGCGCTTCGCTGGACAAATCGCTGTGCGGCAGCCCATACAGCCGGGTGAGATGCACCAGCGGGATCATCAGATCGCGCAATGCCAGCACGCCCATCACATGCGCCGGCATACCGGACACCGGTTCCAACTGGGCCGGGACCCGGACCACCTCCTTGATCTGACTGATGGCCAGGGCGTAGAGCTGGCTGCCCAGTTCGAAGCAGGTATACTGCTGCTCGGCCTTTATCTGCTCTTCAGTGCTTGCCTGGCCATGGCCACGGCTGATGCTTTCACCCGCATCAATGCCGGGTGACAGGCTGGCGGCCTCTATTGCCGGCGCATTCAGCAACCGGCGCAACCGGGTCTCACCGGCTTCGGCCTCGGGGTCAGGGCGTACAAAGCCGGCCAGCAGACGATGCTGTGCCTTGTGGCGCACCAGTTCCGAGGTATCCAGGCGTGCCTCCGGCACCCAGGCCACCTTCTCGACCCAGTCAACCCAGAGTCCCAGCGGGTTGCGGCCGCGCAGCACCACAATACGACTGTGCTTGGTCAACTGACCGTGTTCGAGTCCGACCAGTTCACGCAATGACACCACGGGCAGCACCGAACCTCTGAGGTTGGTTACGCCCATCACATGCGCTCCTGCCAGCGGCACTGCATTCAGTTCGGGCACGCGAATGATTTCGCGCACCGCATGCATCGGCAATGCATAGCCTTCGTCGGCCTGCTTGTCCGGCGCGGCAGATTGGTCTTCTGCCGCAGTCAGATAGAAATACAGGCACTCCAGGCTATTGGCATCCTGCGCCGACTCGACTTCTGCCACATCCACCTGCGCCATCGGGCCACCTCCCTGACTTATTCAAGCGTCTGCAGTTCATCTGCCAGCGATGCAATTTCCTCGGTGGCCCGCGCCAGTTGCTCGGTGCTCTGGGCCTGCTGACGAGCGGCAGCGGCAGCTTCATTGGTCGCCTGGGTGGCTTCCTCGGCAGCACCGGCAATCTCTTCCACGCCCTTGCTGGCTTCCTCGACCGAGGTGCCGATCTGCTCGGAGGCATCAATGATTTCACGGTTGCTGCTGATCACCTCGTCCATGGATTTCTCCACGTCACGCAGGTCGCGCACGGTATTGGTGTGCTTGTCGGCATCCTGCGCAGCGGCGTCACTGATGTCGTCCATGATGTGGCGGACCCGGGCAATATCGTCCTCTGCCGATTCGATGACGCTCATGATGCGTTCGGCATTCTCGTTGGCATCGTAGGACAGGTTGCGAATATCAGTCGCCACCACCACAAAACCCTTGCCATGTTCGCCGGCACGGGCGGCTTCAATGCCGCCATTGACGGCCAGCATGCTGGTCTGAATATTGACCTTGTCGATGGTGTTCATCACCTTGTTGATACGGCGGATCAGTTGTTCGAGTTCACTGATCTGACCTCTGGCCTCGCGAACTTCCTTGACTCCGGTCTGAATATTCTCGGCCAGGGTTTCTACCTGCTGGCGGTTGTCCTTGATCAGATCACCCGCCTCGTCACCAGCCTGGATCATGCTCCGTACCAGCTCTCCGGCCTGGCGGGCACCCGCTTCCAACTGACGAACTGCCGAGCTGGCACCACTGGCCGCCTCCGCCTGCTGTTTGGCGCCACCGCTGATCTGCTCAATGGCAGTCGCCACCTCGGAGGACGAGCGGTTGATTTCCTCGATGGCGGCCGCCAGATCTTCCGTTGCCGAGGCCACTTCCTCCCCGCTTTTTTCCGCCTCACTGCTGACCCGCAGGTCTTCCGTCAGGACGGACAGGTTCTGTGAACTGTCCCGTCCCTGGCGCAGGGCTTCGCTCTGCTGGTTGACCATTCGAATGGATTCTTCACAGGCCGAGGACTGCTCTTCGGCTGCCGCAGCTATGGTTTCCGATTCATTGCTGAGCAGACGCACGCCCTTGACCGATTCCGCCACCGCCTTGGCCACCGACTCACCCTCGGTCACCATGCGATCCATGGACGCCCGCACCTTGTCGAGCTGTTCGACCACAGTGTCTGCGGTTTCCATATCCTTCTTGCTGGCCTCGGCCGAGCGGTTGGTTTCTTCCACCAGGGTTTTGACCTTGCCCTGAATGTCTTCCACCACGGCCTGGATGGTGTTGGCCGAATCCTGTGAAGTCTCGGCCAGCGCCCGCACCTCGTCGGCCACCACGGCAAAGCCGCGCCCGTGCTGACCGGCGCTGGCGGCCTCAATGGCGGCGTTCAGGGCCAGCAGATTGGTCTGATCAGCAATGTGAATGACGGCTTCCACGATTTCTCCGATCTCGTCCGAGCGCTTGGACAGGAGTTCGGCGGCCTCAACTGCCCGACCCTGACGACGAATCGACACCCGGATGGACTCGATCATGGCCTCTACCATCTCGCTGGCACCCTTGACCCGCTGCTGCATGCGCTGCAAACGACGGACCGCCTCTTCGGTCGATTCATTCTGGGTATCGATGGCTTCTCGAACCTGGCGCACCACCTGATTGGTTTCCTGGACCGCGCCGGAGGCCTGCTCCGCGCCAGCAGAAATCTGCGTCATCGAGGCCTGCAACTGCTCGGCTGCGGCAGAAATTTCCGTGGTACCGGTGTTGAGCTCGGCAACTGCACTGGCGATACGCTCTGCCAGCTGCTGCTTGCGGGCCAGGGTGCGCGCTCGGCGCCGCGCCTGCAGGGCTTCTTCATTCTGTCCGCCGGCAGAGCGGGTGCTGCCTCCTGCGGCAGGGGCTGGCTGGCCAGACTCTCCGGACTGATTGCGAACTAGAGCCATAAGTGGTCTCCATTGGCTTACTGGAAGGAGGCGGCCTGCAGTGCCAGGCCGTTTTTGTCCAACCTGTATCGCCCGTTTGGGCCACAAGTTTAGGAATTGCTGCTGTTATACAGTCCTGACCAGCTTTGAGATCATCGTCTGTCCAGTTTTTGCTCAATGCGGGACAGCTGTTCGGTAAGTCCGGAGACCTCCCTGCGCAATGCTGCCATCTCGGCAGCCTCGCCGGTGCCGGTCTCCAGCTCGAACTGGGCATTCTCCTTTTGCATGACCTCCAGCACGATGCCGATCATCATGTTGAGAAATACAAAAGCATTGAGAAAGATGAAGGAGAGGAAGTAGATCCAGGCCCAGGGGTAGTGTTCCATGGTCGGGTACAGCACCGCCGTGGCCCAGCTCTCGAAGGTCGCCACCTGAAACAGCGTCAGCATGGCAATGGAAATATTGCCCCACAGACCCGCGTCCACCTCATGAAACAGAAAGCTGCCCACGGCGCCGTAGATATAGAAGATGATGAACATCAGCAGGACGACGTAGCCCATGCGCGGAATCGCCTTCAGCAGGGCGCCCATCAACACCCGCAGCTCGGGGATCAGCGAGACCAGGCGCAGCACCCGGAAAACCCGCAACAGACGCGCCAGCAACACCATTTCCGAATCATCGATGGGGATCAGGCTGGCCACCACAATCACGAAGTCGAACACATTCCAGCCATTTCTGAAGAAGTCGCGCAGACGTCGCTCGGCCGCCATCCGGATCAGAATTTCGGCCAGAAAAAACAGCGTGATGCCATGGTCCAGCCACCGCAGCATCTGTTCATAGCGGGAGGTTTCGTCATAGGTACGGGCACCGATCAACAGCGCCGACATGACGATGACGAAGATGACGAAGGCTTCAAACCACTTGTTGGCACGCAGCGCCTCCAGACGCTCGCGCCAGATAACCATGCTTTCCATCCGGGTCCAGACTCGCAGCGCAGATTCCAGGCGCCGCATTATACGGATTTTCCGCCTTCAGGCGCAGCCTTTCAGACTTCGTTTTGTCGTTGGCGCAGATCCAGAATCAGCGCTGAAGTGTCACTGCGGCCATGGCCGCGCTCCTGCAAACGGGCATAGGCCGCATCGGTGCGCGCTGTGGTTTCGAGCCAGAGCCCATGGCGCTGGGCTTCCGCCAGCGCAATATCCAGATCCTTGCGCATCCAGTTGATGGCGAAGCCGAAATCAAACTTTCCCGCAGCCATGCTGAAGGTCCGGTTCTGCATCTGCCAGGACCCTGCCGCACCACCGCTGAGTGCGCGTACCAGTTGCTCCGTGTCGAGACCGCACTCTTCGGCCAGCAACAGCCCTTCACTCAACCCCTGCAGAATACCGGTGATACAGATCTGGTTCACCATCTTGGTGCGCTGGCCCTGACCCACAGGGCCCATCAGTTCGGCATGCTGGCCATAGGCATCCAGCACCGGCCGCACGGCTTCGAACACGGCGTCGTCACCGCCGCACATGATGGTCAGCGCGCCGTTTTTGGCCCCGGCCTGACCGCCCGACACGGGTGCATCCATAAAGCGCACATCCTGCTCTGCACAGGCGGCTTCCAGCTCTTCGGCCAGCACCGCCGAGGTGGTGGTGTGATCCAGCAAAACCGAACCCGGGCTCAGCCCCGCCAGCACACCTTCCGGGCCATAGACCACGCTGCGCACATCATCATCATTGCCCACACACAGACACGCCACCCTGGCGCCCGCAGCGGCTGCGGCCGGCGTGGCAGCGGCCTGACCGCCATACTCCCCCACCCAGCGTTCTGCCTTGTCAGCTGTCCGGTTGTAGACACTGACCTGGTGGCCGGCCTGCTGCAAATGCCCGGCCATCGGGTACCCCATGACGCCCATGCCGATAAAGGCAACGGGCAACCCCTGTGTCTTGGTCATGTTTCGGCTCCGCAATGTAATATCCGAAGCTTAGCCTACCGCATCCGCACGCATACAAAAAACCCGGCGTGGTCTCCCACACCGGGTTCAGACGCTGAACCGTGCGCCGCACGGCTCAGCTTGCTGCGAAGCGCGTATCAGGCCTGTTTCTGGGCCGCCAGCAGCTTGCGCTCGTGGGTCAGCCCCTTGACGATACTCACACACATCAGCAGCAGGATGACCGCGAACGGGAAGCCGGTCGCGATGGAGGCATTCTGCAGGGCCGTCAGACCGTCATCACCACCGCCAAAGAGCAGTACAGCGGCAATCAGGCCTTCGATAACCACCCAGAACACCCGCTGAGCCTGCGGCGCATCCAGCTTGCCGCCGGCGGTGATGCTGTCGATAACCAGGGACCCGGAGTCCGACGAGGTCACGAAGAACACCAGCACCAGGATGATGGCCACAAAGGCTGTGATATTCGCCAGCGGCAGATTGTCCAGCATATGGAACAGGGACAGATCCGCATTGGTAATGCCATCGCTGCCCAGAACGCCGATGCCTTCGGCCGCCTGCTGCAGACCATTGCCGCCCAGGGCGCTCATCCAGACAACCGTGACCACGGTCGGGATGATCAATACCGCAGTCAGGAACTCGCGCACGGTACGGCCCTTGGAAACGCGGGCGATGAACATGCCGACAAAGGGTGACCAGGAGATCCACCAGGCCCAGTAGAAGATGGTCCAGCCGTGATAGAAGGTTTCATCCTCGCGTCCAACCGGGTTGCTCAGCGGGAAGATGTATTGCGCATACGACGTCGTGGTCGTGAACAGGTAGCTGAAGAAGGTGGCCAGACCGCCCACCAGAATAACAAACAGCAGCAACACGCCGGCCATGGCGATATTGATGTTACTCAGAATCTTGACGCCACCGTGAATACCGCGCATGACCGAGATCAGGGCCAGGAAGGTCACCCCGATAATGATACCGATCTGGGTGGCAAGATTGGCTTCGATGGCACCGTTGGTCAGGTAGTCCAGGCCGGCAGCCGCCTGTTGCGCACCGAAACCGAGCGAGGTGGCGAGGCCGAACAGGGTGGCCAGCACGGCCAGGATGTCGATCACGTGACCGATCGGACCCCAGACCCGCTCACCCAGCAGCGGGTAGAAGGTGGAACGAATGGTCAGCGGCAGGCCCTTGTTGTAGGTGAAGAACGCCAGCGCCAACGCCACCACACCGTAGATCGCCCAGGGATGCAGACCCCAGTGATACATGGTCGCACCCATGGCAGCACGTTCGGCCGCTGGCGAAAAGCCTTCAACATTCAGCGGCGTGCCAAACCACTCGGTGTAGTACCCGACCGGTTCCGCCACAGCCCAGAACATCAGGCCGATACCCATGCCGGCGGCAAACAGCATGGAAAACCACGACAGGGTGGAAAACTCGGGTTTGGCGCTTTCGCCGCCGAGGCGGATCTTGCCGATGGGCAGGAAGATCAGCGTCAGACAGAACAGGACAAACAGGTTGCCTGCCACCAGGAAGGCAAAGTCAAAGTTGGTCTCGAAGAAACTGCGCAGATTCCCCATGGCCGCGCCCGCCGGACCCGGAACCATGATGGTGCCGACCACGAAGACAAGGATCAGTACTGCGGCGATGATGAATACCGGATTGTGGATATCCAGGCCCATGGGGTTGATGTTGTCCTGCCCCGCCTGATAGTCCGTATCGTACTCTTCTTTTAGCTCTTT
Organism: Natronospirillum operosum; assembly: GCF_004768465.1. Lineage (GTDB taxonomy): Bacteria > Pseudomonadota > Gammaproteobacteria > Pseudomonadales > Natronospirillaceae > Natronospirillum > Natronospirillum operosum. The sequence continues at coordinate 124,133 of NZ_SRMF01000003.1, read as the reverse complement.
CAAGTCTTGATTTTCACTCACTGCTTTTCTCCCATGAACATGGTTGAATGTAGCTACTGAATTTGCTTGGCAAAATATGTGTAAATCCCTCTTGCGCTTCTAATACTAATAGCTAATTGCAACAAGTACAAAAAAAGGCCAGCCAATTAACGACAAAAACAGGTCCCGCCGCACCGTCGCTGCAGACCTTGACACAAAAAGGAAGGCGGCAACCCTAAGGGCCTCAGACAAGACATGTCAAATCCGTGCCGGGGCATCTTTACAATCAGGTGAAGCACAGACGCCCGCAGGAGGTGCCCCGGGGAAAGACCTGGCCTGATATGTTACCCTTGCCTCGAATACGAGTAATGCGCTGCTACAGGAGTTGTCATGAAACGCAAAAGCCAGATACCGCTGTTCTGCCTGGTATTGAGCGCGATGGTATGGACCAGCCCGGCCTGGGCCGAAGATTCGGATGAACGGATTACGGGGCGGGTTGAAACCGCATTGCTCCTGTCACCGGTATTGAGCGGGCGCTCGATAGATGTGGCGGTGGAAGACGGCAGCGTGATGCTGACCGGCAACATTGGCAGCAACCTGGAGCGTGATCTGGCGCTGGCGGTTGCCGCCAGCATGCCCGGCGTCAGTGAGGTCGAAGAGTCGCTGGATCTGCAGCAGGGGGAAACCGGTACGGAAGCGGCGCAGAATGCCCAGTTGCGGCAATCCTCGTTCAATGAATGGCAGCAGGCCCACATCGCAGCCCAGTTGAGACAGGACTTTGAGGAAAGCCCGGTGCTGGATGGCGAAAACATCACCTTTGTACTGGATGGCGATCACCTGACGCTGGAAGGTTCGGTCGAAACCGAACTGGAGCGTATGGTCGCTACCCAGCTGTCACAGCGGCTTGAGGCCGTTGCCGTCGTCGACAATCGTCTGGAGGTGGAAGAAGAACCCACTGCCACCGAACCGGTGGAAATGCCGGCTGACACTGAAGACTGACCACAACAATGCGGCCGCCGGCTGTCAATCCAGCGGATTCAGCCAGGCCGCTCCCCGAACGCCGCTGGAATCTCCGTGCATGGCCTGCACAATGGGCGTGTCGCACTCGCCCCCGAAAACATACTGGGGCAGCAGCGCTGGCACGCGCTGGTAGATGGCACTGATATTGGACACGCCACCGCCGACCACGATGACATCCGGGTCCAGCACATTGATCACATTGGACAGGCCACGCGCCAGTTGATCCATGTAGTCGTCCAGCACGCGCTGCGCTGCAACCTGGCCTTCAGCGGCCCGGCTGGCAATTTCATGCCCTTTCAACTGTTCACCGGTGGCCAGCTCAAAGCTTCGGCTCAGACCGGTGCCGGACAGAAAAGTCTCGTTGCAGCCCATGCGCCCGCAATAGCAGGGGCGGCGGCGCATTTCGTGTTCCGGCGTCCAGGGCAGCGGGTTGTGGCCCCATTCGCCCGCCACACCGTTGGGCCCGGCAATGGGCGTGCGCCGAGAGCTGATGCCGGCGCCGCAGCCGGTACCCAGTATCACTGCAAACACGTTCTCATAGTCGCGCGCTGCACCGTCAGTGGCCTCTGACAGCGCCAGGCAGTTGGCGTCATTCATGATCGTGACCGGACGCTGCAGCAGCGTTGACAGGTCTTCCTGCATGGTGCGTCCGTTGAGCCAGGTCGAGTTGGCATTCTTGACCTGCCCGCTTTTGCGCGACACTGTGCCGGGGATGCCCACACCGACCGGGATATTCTGCTGGCCTGCAGCAGCCTCGGCCTGCGCCACCAGATCCGCCAGCACGGCCAGGGTGCCGTCATAGTCACCCCTGGGCGTCGGCACCCGGGTCCGAAAATGCTCCTGGCTGTCACCGCTGAGCAGAATCACCTCTGCCTTGGTGCCCCCGAGATCAATGCCGATGCGGTACTGTGTCATATGCCAGTGTCTTCCCGATTGTGTCCGGACCAGCGGCGCAGTCTACCCCAGATTCCCGAGCGACCCAAGACTGCGGGCTCGCGGCCGGTCCGGCGCCGGTTCAGACGTCCAGATAATCCAGTATGCCCTCTGCCGCCTTGCGGCCCTCGTAGATGGCCGTCACCACCAGATCTGCCCCGCGCACCATGTCACCGCCGGCAAATATTTTCGGATTCGAGGTCTGGAACGGATAGGTGCGCTGCTCGCCGGTGACCACCCGACCGCCCTCGTCGGTGTCGATGGACTGCGGGTCGAACCAGTCCGCCGGGCTGGGCCGGAAACCGAATGCAATGATGACGGCATCGGCCGGCAGGATCTCTTCCGAACCGGGCACGGGTTCGGGCCGCCGCCGACCGTTCTCATCCGGCGCGCCCAGTTCGGTAGTGATCAGCTTGACCCCTTCCACCCGGTCCTTGCCCACGATGGCCACCGGCTGCCGGTTGAACAGGAACTGCACGCCCTCTTCGCGCGCATTCTTCACTTCCTTGCGCGAGCCCGGCATGTTGTCCTCGTCACGCCGGTAGGCACAGGTCACCGAGCGGGCCCCCTGGCGAATCGAGGTCCGATTGCAGTCCATGGCCGTATCACCGCCGCCCAGTATCACGACATTCTTGCCCTTCATGTCGATATAGTCGGCTGGGTCCTTCTCCAGGCCCAGGCAGCGATTTACATTGGCCACCAGGAAGGGCAGTGCCTCATGCACGCCGACCATGTCCTCGCCCGGGAACCCCCCCTTCATGGAGGTATAGGCCCCCATGCCCATGAACACGGCATCATGGTCACGCAACAGGTCTTCGATGCTGATATCGGTACCCACACTGGTACTGAGTCGGAATTCGATACCCATCTCCTCGAAGATGCGCCGCCGGCGCGCCATCACGCTCTTTTCCAGCTTGAACTCGGGAATACCGAAGGTGAGCAGGCCGCCGATCTCCGGGTAGCGATCAAACACCACGGGGCGGACCCCGTTGCGCACCAGCACGTCGGCACAGCCCAGACCGGCCGGTCCGGCGCCAATGACGGCAACCTTGCGCTCGGTCCACACCACATTGGACATGTCGGGCTTCCAGCCCATGGCAAAGGCGGTGTCGGTGATGTACTTCTCGGTCGAGCCGATGGTCACCGCACCGAAACCATCGTTCAGGGTGCAGGCGCCCTCGCACAGCCGGTCCTGCGGGCAGACGCGGCCACACACTTCCGGCAGCGAGTTGGTTTGATGGCTCAGTTCGGCCGCGGCAATGATGTTGCCTTCGGCAGCCAGATCCAGCCAGTTCGGAATATAGTTGTGCACCGGGCACTTCCATTCGCAGTAGGGGTTGCCGCAATCCAGACAGCGATCGGCCTGCTGCTCCACCTCCGACTGTGTGTAGGGGTCGTGGATTTCCACGAATTCCCGCTTGCGTGCCGACAGGGGTTTCTTTGCCGGGTCCTGACGACCCACATCGACAAACTGAAAATCATTTCGAGTGCGTGTGGTCATGATCATTACTCCGGTCGGGCTCGGGTGTTGCTGAGCAGTTGCGACAGGCTGGCAGCCTTCGGTTTGACCAGCCAGAACGAACGAATGTAGTCATCGAAATCATACAGCAGGTCTTCACCCCACTGGCTGCCGGTCTCGGCCACGAACTCCTCGATCACCCCATGCAGGTGCTGCCGATACTCCTCCATGCTTTCCGGGTGGACCCGGACCACATCCACCAACTCGCGGTTGAACTTGTCCTGGAAGGTGTTTTCCAGATCCAGCACATAGGCAAAACCACCGGTCATGCCGGCCCCAAAGTTGGTACCCACTGACCCCAGGACCGCCACCATGCCGCCGGTCATGTATTCGCAACAGTGATCGCCAGCGCCTTCGATCACGGCATGACAGCCGGAGTTGCGCACGGCAAACCGCTCGCCGGCACGCCCGGCGGCGAACAGTTGACCACCGGTGGCACCATAGAGACAGGTATTGCCCATGATGGCCGTCACCTGGCTGTCGAAAGTCGAGCCCTGCGGCGGCCGCAGCACCAACTTGCCGCCGGTCATGCCCTTGCCTACATAGTCATTGGCATCGCCATCCAGGGTCATGTGCAGGCCCCCGGCGTTCCAGGCGCCGAAGCTTTGCCCCGCGACGCCGTTCAGGCGCAGGTGGACGGGGTTGTCGGCCATGCCCTGATTGCCGTGGCGGCGGGCTATTTCGCCACTGAGGCGAGCGCCGATGGCGCGGTCACAGTTCGAAAGCGTGAACTCGAACTCGCCGCCACTGGCCGCCTCTATGGCCGGCAGCACGGCCGCCACCATGGCTTCGGCCTTTTCACCGCGGTCAAAGGGCGCATTGCGCGACCAACTGCAGACATGGGGCTTGTCAGCCGGCACGGCATCGTTGCCGAGCAGCGGTGACAGATCCAGTGCCTGCTGCTTGTCGGTTTCCCCCGGGCGTCGTTCGAACAGCTCGGTGCGGCCGATGATCTCCTCCAGCGAGCGGTACCCCATCTGGGCCAGCTGTTCACGCACCTCTTCGGCCACAAAGCGGAAGTAGTGCTTGACCATTTCCACGGTGCCGATGAAGTGCTGCTGCCGCAGCTTGTTGTCCTGGGTCGCGACGCCGGTGGCACAGTTGTTCAGATGGCAGATGCGTAGATACTTGCAGCCCAGCGCCACCATGGGCGCGGTGCCGAAACCGAAGCTCTCGGCGCCGAACAGGGCCGCCTTGACCACATCCCGGCCGGTTTTCATGCCGCCATCGGTCTGCAGGCGCACCCGGTCGCGCAGATCATTGCCGCGCAGCGTCTGGTGGGTTTCGGCCAGACCCAGCTCCCAGGGCGAACCGGCATGCTTGATCGAGGTCAGCGGGGAGGCGCCGGTACCGCCGTCATAGCCGGATACCGTGATCAGATCCGCATAGGCCTTGGCCACCCCGGCCGCCACCGTACCGACGCCGGGCTCGGATACCAGCTTGACCGACACCAGGGCCTCCGGATTGACCTGCTTGAGGTCGAAGATCAACTGCGCCAGGTCTTCAATCGAATAGATGTCATGGTGCGGCGGCGGCGAGATCAGCGTCACCCCGGGTACCGAGAAACGCAGACGCGCAATCAGCGGGTTCACCTTGCCGCCGGGCAGCTGACCACCCTCGCCGGGCTTGGCACCCTGAGCGATCTTGATCTGCAGTACATCGGCATTGACCAGATAGTGTGGCGTCACCCCGAAGCGCCCGGAGGCAATCTGCTTGATGCGCGACACCTTGTCGGTCCCGAAACGCGCCGGGTCTTCACCGCCCTCACCACTGTTGGAGCGCCCGCCCAACTGGTTCATGGCCACCGCCAGCGCTTCATGCGCTTCCGGCGACAGAGCACCCAAAGACATGGCGGCGGTATCGAAACGCGGGAACAGTTTTTCCGCCGGCTCCACTTCGCTGAGCGGAATGGGCGCACGGTCGGAGCGGATGTCCAGCAGATCGCGCAGGGTGGCCACGGGTCTGTCATTGACCAGGGCCGCGAAATCCCGGTAGCGCGCGGCATCACCATGTTCCACCGCTTCGTGCAGCGTGGTGATCACATCCGGGTTGTAGGCGTGGTATTCCTCGCCATGCACGTATTTCAGATGCCCGCCTTGCTGCACCGGCTTGCGGGCCTTCCAGGCCTGCTTGCCGAGCAGTCGCTGCTCGGCATCAAAATGCTCGAAGCGGGCCCCCTGCAGACGACTGGTCAGGCCGCTGAAGCACAGGTCGATGATCTCGTCGGACAGGCCAATGCCCTCGAACAGTTGGGCGCCGCGATAGGAAGCCAGCGTCGAGATGCCCATCTTGGACATGATCTTGAACAGCCCCTTGTCGATGCCCTTGCGGTAGTTGCGCGACAGCTCGTGCGGATGCCCTTCCAGATGGCCGCTGCGCAGTTCGGCATCTATGATCTCGTAGGCCAGATAGGGGTAGATGGCGGTGGCACCGAAGCCGATGGCACAGGCAAACTGATGCGGATCACGGATGGCCCCGGTATCCAGCACGATGTTGGCATTGGTGCGCAGGCCCTGATCCACCAGCCGGTGATGCACGGCGCCGGTGGCAAAGACCGCATGCACGACCAGACGCTGCGCACTCAGGTCACGGTCCGACAGCACCAGGATAATGGTGCCGGCCCGCACCGCCGCCTCGGCTTCGTCGGCAATGCGGCGAATGGACTGTTCCAGCGTCTCGCTGTGGTCATAAGTGATATCGATCACCGCATGCCGGTATTCGGGCTCCTCCCGATGCATCAGGTTCTGGAACTTGAGCGGCGACAGCACCGGAGACGTCAGGATCAGCCGTTTGGCATGCTCGGCCGTGGGCTGGAACAGGTTGCGTTCCGGCCCCAGGCAGCTCTCCAGCGACATCACGCAGGCTTCCCGCAGCGGGTCGATGGGCGGGTTGGTGACCTGGGCAAACTGCTGCCGGAAATAATCGGTGAGCGGGCGCACGCGCTGTGACAGCACCGCCATCGGGGTGTCGTCACCCATGGAGCCCACGGCCTCCTGAGCGCCCTCGGCCAGGGCGCTGATCACGGTGGTGCACTCTTCCCGCGTGACCTGGAACTGCTTCATGTAGCTGTTCAGCGTATCGCCTTCGATAGCGTAGCCGTCGGCCTGTTCGGCCAGATCGAGACGCGACTGCAGACGCACCGCATGTTTCCGCAGCCAGTCCTTGTAGGGATGCTCGCGCTTGAGGCGATCGTCGATGGCCTCGGTTTCCAGGAACTCGCCGGTTTCGGTGTCTATGGCGACAATGCGACCCGGACCGACCCGGCCCTTGGCGATCACGTCCTCGGGCTTGTAGTCGAATACTCCGGTTTCCGAGGCCAGTGTAATGAAACCGTTGCGGGTACTGACCCAGCGCGCCGGACGCAGGCCGTTGCGATCCAGCAGACAGACTGCATAGCGGCCATCGGTAAGTACGATGCCGGCCGGTCCGTCCCAGGGCTCCATGTGCATGGAGTTGAACTCATAGAAGGCGCGCAGCCGGGAATCCATGGTTTCGAAGTTCTGCCAGGCCGGCGGAATGGCCGTGCGCGCAGCGCGAAAGATGCTCATGCCGCCCAGCAGCATCAGTTCCAGCATGTTGTCCAGGCTGGAGGAATCCGAGCCGGTGGTATTCACCACCGGCTGCAGCTCTTCCAGGTCGGGCAGCAGATCACTGGCAAAGGTGGCCGCCCGGGCACGCGCCCAATTGCGATTGCCCTGGATGGTATTGATTTCGCCATTGTGCGCCAGCAGCCGAAACGGCTGCGCCAGCGGCCATCTGGGCATGGTGTTGGTGGAAAAGCGCTGATGGAAGACGGCAATGGCGGTCTTCAGTGCCGGGTTGCCCAGATCCTCATAGAAGCGGGGCAGGTCCACCGGCATGACCAGGCCCTTGTAGGAGACCACCTTCTCGGCCAGCGAGCAGATATAGAAATCATCGTCATCCTGCATGGCCTGTTCGGCCTTGCGGCGGGCCACATACAGCTTTACTGCAAGTTGCTCCGAGGGCAATGTTTCCGGCGCTGACACCAGCACCTGCTGGATGCTGGGCAGGCAGTCCAGCGCCATGGGGCCACAATAACGCGTCTGCACCGGCACTTCGCGCCAGCCATGCACGACCAGCCCCTGCGCCTGCAATGCCACCTCCAGAGCCGCCTGACCGGCCTGTGCCAGCGCCGCATCCGGACTCAGGAACACCATGCCGACGGCATACTGATCAGGCAGCTCAACCCCAAGCCCCTGCAGTGCCTGAGCGCGCAGAAACGCATCGGGTTTCTGCAGCAACAGACCACAGCCGTCCCCGGTCTTGCCGTCGGCGGCAATGCCACCGCGGTGGGTCATGCAGGTCAGGGCCTCGATCGCAGTCTGCAGCAGTTCGTGACTGGCCTCACCCTGGCGATGAGCAATCAGACCAAAGCCGCAGTTGTCCCGGAACTCACCGGGGTGATAGAGCGCATGTCGTGACATAGGGGGCAATACCTGGGTGGTTATTCTTTGATCAACACCTGCCACAATGTTAATCAGGCAACCGGCAGCCAACAATCAGGCCGTACGTAATATCGGCCTGCAATCGATTTATTTCAACATTTTAACGGTATAACCGCATCAGGGGCCGGAAGCCCCCTGCAGGGCTCCCAGGGTTCTGGGCCAGGGGGCCAGCCCCTGCAGATCGGAAGGCAGTGCTTCTATCGCCGCACGCGCCGCATCCCTGTCGGGGTAACTGCCCGTGACCAGCACGTACCAGGGACTGCCGTCCAGTTCAGTGCGCACCAGAGCGGCATTGTCGGGCGTCAGGTCATGCTGCTGGGCAAAGTTGATGATGTTGTCCTGCTCGCGGGCACCCAGCAGCTGAATGGTGAAATGACCGCTGTCAGCAGCCCGCAGCCAGTCCGGAGACGCCAGCGGGTGGCCGCTCGCGGCCGGGGCAGGCTCCGGCTCGGGTTCCGGTTCAGGGGTCGGCTCTGGCGCCGACTCTTCCAGATCAGCCAGTAATTCCGGCGGAATGGCTGCACCCTCGGTGTCCTGTGGTGCCGATTCGGGAGCCTGCTCAGGGGCGCTGTCTTCAGGGCCTCCGCCCATGGCTTCTTCCAGGCGCTGCCGCACTGTTTCAGCCGTATCTTCCGCCAGCGCCTGATCAATGCCGGGCTGGGTTTCATCCGCCGGCTCCGGGTCAGAGTCCATTTCCATCTCTGCGGCGGGATCAACCAGCTCCTGTGGCTCCGGATCAGATCCACCCTGATACAGGGCAGCGAGCGCCAGCACGGCAATGATTGCGGCGCCGGCCACCATGTGTGGCCAGGGCACAACCGAGCGCCGGCGCCGGCGCTGGGATTCCACCAGCAGGGTATCGCGCACACCGTCGAGGAAGGGCCCGGGTCGGCCCTGGCTCTGCCGGTGCAGGCGCTTCAGTGTATTGCCATCCAGAGGTATGCCGGTATCCAGGCCGCCGCGCAGAAAGTAGGCCTGCAGCAGATTGACACATTCGGGCAGGGTCAGCGGCGCCAGCTCGATCATCTGGGCGGACGCAAAGCCGAGCGCAGACAGTTCGCGCCGGATCTCGCCCGGGTCCGAAGCCAGCCCGACCAGTCTGAGGCCCGCGGTGTTGTCGAGGCCGCCGTGCAGCACCGGACTCAGCCCGGCCAGTACATCTACCGGCAACTCGTCGATGTCATCCACCACCAGGGTCGGCACCTTGCCCTGGTCCTGCAGACTCTGGCAATGCGCCTGCAGCATCAGTTGCAGACGCTGGGTGGAATGGGAGCGATCCGGGTGCAAATGAAACTGGGTGGCCAGATCCCACAGCAGTTCCTTGTCACTGCTGATCGAGGCCACATCCACCATGACCAGATCCAGATTCTCGTGCAACTGGCGGATAAGCTGTTCAAGCACAGCCGTCTTGCCGCTGCCGGCAGGGCCGGCAACGAAAACTATATCTTCGGTATAGCTGAGCAGGTGCAGCAACGTATCAACAACCTGCTGGCGATCACTGACGGCCACGAAGGGGTGCTCGACCAGACCGCCGAACGGGTCGTTTTTCAGCCCGTAGTAGGTGACATAGGATGGCTGTTCTGGCATCAACTCAGCTCTTGAAATGGTCGATCGTCTCGTACAGAGCCTGAACGGCGAAATCGCTGGTCACTATCGCATGGCCCAGCGTGTTTAACAACACCAGGCGCAGCACACCGGACTCCACTTTCTTGTCGCGCGCCATCAACTGCAGATAGTTGTCGCGGGCCATTCCGGTCGGTGAGCGCACCGGCAGTTCGGCCTGCAGCAGCAGCGTCCGCACACGTTCAACCAGTGCCACATCGACATGGCCCAGGCGTTGCGACAGATCCGTTGCCATCAGCAAGCCGGTGGCCACGGCTTCACCGTGCAACCAGGCACCATAGCCGGTCCAGGTCTCGATGGCGTGGCCGAAGGTGTGGCCCAGATTGAGAATGGCGCGCCGTCCCTGCTCGGTTTCGTCCTCGGCCACCACTTCGGCCTTGAGTGCACAGGAGCGGTAGATGGCTTCACTGACCACGTCACTGCGACGGGCCAGCAGATCGGACCAGTGTTGTTCCAGCCAGTCGAAAAAGCCGGCATCGGCAATCAGGCCGTATTTGAGCACTTCGGCCAGGCCCGCAGCGTATTCGCGATCGGGCAGGGTGCTCAGCGTATCGGTGTCGATCAGTACCAGTTCGGGCTGCTTGAAGGCGCCGATCATGTTCTTGCCTAGCGCATGATTGACCCCGGTCTTGCCACCCACCGAGGAATCCACCTGGGACAGCAGTGTGGTGGGCAACTGGATATAGTTGACGCCACGCTGGTAGCAGGCGGCCGCAAAACCGGTCATGTCGCCTATCACACCACCACCCAGCGCGAGCAGCGTACAGCGCCGCGAGTAGTTCAGTTCCAGCAGGCGGGTGAACACCTGATCCAGAGTGCGCAGATGCTTGTGCTGCTCGCCATCCGGCAGCACCACGCTTTCAATGCGGCGGTTCGCATCCGGTTTGACCAGCGCAGCCTCAAGACGCGCCAGATAGAGCGGCGCGATGGTTTCGTTGGTAACAACAAGTACCTCTGGCGACAAATGCGGCGCCAGCAGTTCGGCCTGCGCCAGCAGGCCCGCACCGATATGGATGTCATAGTGGTGCGCAGGCAGGTCAAGGCTAAGCGTTTTCATGATGCTCCAGATAATACTGCACGATCTGTTCAGCCAGTGCGCGCGGATGAATGTGATCGGTATCAACGGTCAGGTCGGCAATGGCAGTGTAATGCGGCTCACGCGCCGCCAGCAGGTCGGTCAGTATCTGCCTGGGGTCGGGTTTCTGCAACAGGGGACGATTGCGATCCTTGCTGGTACGGGCCAGTTGTGTGGGCACGCTGGTGCGCAGGTACACCACGATGCCGCGACCGGCCAGAGCGGCACGGTTTTCCGGCCGCACAACGGCGCCGCCACCGGTCGCCAGTACCAGATCGGGCTGCCGGGTCAGTTCATCTATAACCTGTATCTCGCGCACGCGAAAACCCGGCTCGCCTTCCAGATCGAAGATCCAGGGAATATCTGCCCCGGCTCGCTCTTCAATCACCCGATCCGAGTCCACAAATGTCTTGTCCAGCAGATCGGCCAGCATGCGGCCGAGGGTACTCTTGCCGGCCCCCATGGGGCCGACAAGAAACAGACTACTCAGTGCCAAAATGTCTCAGTTCCCGGCCACCCGGTCTTCAATCAGTCGTGGTGTGATGAAGATCAGCAGCTCGTTTTTCAGTTCAAGCTGTGAGGTACTGCGGAAGAAGCGGCCCAGTATCGGCAGATCCCCCAGCACGGGAATCTGGGTCACTTCTTCCACATCTTCCACCCGATATACGCCACCCAGCACCAGTGTCTCGCCATCATCCACCAGCACCTGAGTCCGCAGAGTGTTGGTGTTGATATTACCCGAGCCGCCGCCGGCAGGCGAATCCTGAATCACTTCCAGTTGCAGCATGACCCGGTTGTCCGGGGTAATCTGTGGGGTTGCCGTCATGGACAGTACCGCATCCACGAATTCGGTGCCGCCATCAGCACCGGGGAAGGGGATGGTTGTACCCGAGGCTATCTCGGCCTCGTTGCCGTCCGAGGTAATCAGTTTCGGCTGCGAGACAATTTCGGCCTGGCCCCGGCTTTCCAGCGCCGACAGCTCCAGGTCCAGCGCATAGTCAAGCGCCGCAAAGCCAACCGTGAAGGCCGCCGCATTCGAATTGAGCGGCTGCGGAATGGCCTGAATGCTGGTGTTGGTCGGCACCGCCACACTCTGATAGGACGGCGGTGTACCCTGGCCGCCCTGGCCCAGATCATCATAGAACTCGCTCCACTGGGAGCCGATCTGGCGGAAATCCTGCGCGCCACCCATACCACCGGTGGTGATATAACCGCTGGTGGCACCGCCGCGCGCCAGCGCGCCACCGCCCCAGCGAATGCCCATGTCATTGGTAAAGGAGGACTGGGCCACAACGATACGGCTTTCCAGCATGACCTGGCGCACCGGGATGTCGATGAAATCTATGGCTTCCCGAATACGCATCAGGTTGGGCGCGGTATCACGAATCATCAGGCTGTTGGTGCGCGAGTCGATGGTCGCCGCGCCGCGTGAGGACAGCAGGTTTTCGTCGTCACGAATGAACGACAGCACATTGCTGGCCGTGGTGTAGTTGATCTGCACGAACTCGGTTTCCAGCGGTGCCAGTTCTTCCATGGCCTGCTGGTTGGCCAGCCGCTGCTGCTCCTGCTCGGCGATTTCCTGCGCCGGTGCAATCAGCAGCACGTCGCCCTGAGCGCGCTGGTCCAGATTGCGTGCGGTCAGGATAATATCGAGCGCCTGATCCCACGGCACATTGTCGAGCAGGATGGTGATATTGCCCCCGACATTGTCCGCTACAACCAGACTCTTGCCGGCGGTATCGGCGATGATCTGCAGCACCCGCCGCAGTTCGACATCCTGGAAGTTGAAGGAAATGCGCTCGCCGGTGAAGGGAAACTCGTCTTCGGCAGCAACCTGTTCGTCAGCTGTCAGCTCCTTGACGTTGATGGCCAGGGTGTTGCCGGTCTGGAAGGCGGCATAATCGAAGTTGGGCTCGGGCTCGATCTCTATGCGAGTGCCGTCACCCAGCTGACGGGCCGTGATGTAGCGCACTGCCGTGGAAAAGTCGAGCACATCAAGGCGCCGGGCCAGTTCGCTCGGCAGTTCGTACTCCGGGATATCGACCAGAATGCGCCCGGAGGAGCGCGAGATATCGACATTGGCCCGATTGTCGGACATCTGGATACGCACCTGGGCTTCGCCGTCCTCATTGCGCCGGAAGTCGAGGTCCTGCACCTGGCCGGAGGCACGACCTTCCTGCGCCACCTGGGAAACCCCGCGCGGGCCACCCACCCGCACCACCAGCGTGCGTTCGTCCGTACGTTCAATATCATGGGTTTCAAGGCGATTCAGGTTCAGTACCACTCGGGTCCGGTCGCCGGAAGTCAGTACCGTGGCCGCCCGGGTGTTGCCCAGGCCGATGGTGTAGTAGCGTTCGGGCAGGGCACTGACGGTATCCGGCAGGTCTATTGAAATCCGTGCCGGTTGCTGTATCTCGTAGGAGGTAGGCTGAGGTGCCGGGCCGTCAAACTGCAGCGTGATTTCCGCGCGCCCGCCATCCAGCCCCACGAAACTGATGTCGGTCAGGTCGACCGACCAGCTCAGTGGCGCCAGCACCAGCGCCGCCAGTGCGCTGCCCAGGACGCGACCCATTGATGTGCAGGCTGTTGTGATTTTCATCATTCTGTTCCCATTGCCTATTCGGCGAGACTGAGCGACTGTGGCCGCTCCAGCCAACCACCCCGCCCGCTGGGGACGGTTTCCACCAGATCGATTCGGCGTGATGTGATTACCACCACGCGCCCATAATTTCTGCCCATATACTGGCCGGACTGCACCTGGTACAGGGTGCCGCCCGGCGCCGTGACCAGAGCCCGGATGCTCTCGCCCTCGCGCTGGATGTGACCGACCATGCGCAGCTCATCCAGGCCATAGGCTTCGAGCGGCTCGCGTTCGCGGTCTTCATCCGGCGGGTCGACGCCGGTGTCCTCTTCCTGTTCGGCTTCCCGCTGCTGCTCTTCAATAAAGGACTGGAACGGACTGCGCAGATCGGCGGCGCTGTAGAAGAACAGCTCCTGTGCTTCATACTCGGGCACATCCGGCACCCGGCCACTCGGCCGCTCATCCAGTTCTGCCATGCGCGCCCGGATATCCGAGAAATCCCGTCCGGTATCACAGCCGGCCAGCAATACTCCGATCATCATCATGCCTGCCAGAGGAAAGCTGCGTCGCATCATCTGTCCTCCGCCGCATCACGATACTGGTAGGTTTTGACATCGATGCGCAGGCGCAGGCGCGGACCGGCTGAACCCTGATCACCCGTCGGTTCCAGGGAAAAGTTGTGCAGGGTCACGATACGGGGCAGAGCAGACATGCCGGAGACGAAGGCGCCGATCTCGTGATAACCGCCCACGGCCTCCAGGTTCAGCGGTTGCTCGATGAACAGCTCTTCGGGCTCCGGGCTGTCGATGCTCAGTTCATTCACGGTCAGGCCGCTGAACTCGGCGGTGTCATTGATGTCCACCAGCAGGTCGGGAATCTCGGTATCATCCGGCAACTGGCGCAGCACGGTCTCGAAGGTTTCGCGCATGCTCTGCAGCTGTTCTCTGTATTCCTCCAGATTGGCCACCTGGAACGCCTTGCTTTCATAGTCATCCATCAGCCGGCTCTCCTCTGCCTGCACGCGTTGCAGGTTCTCCTGCGCCGGCTTGAGCAGCAGGAAATAGCCAATGGTCAGGATGGCACCCATGATCAGCAGCACGAACAGGACCTTGACCGGCGCCGGCCAGACCCCCATGCGCTCCCATTCGATATTGTTGAAATCGAAATCCTGCAGTTGCTGCAGAGAATCTTTCAGGCTCATCCCTCACCCTCCTCTGCATCAGGCCGGGTGCGGGTCACGGTCAGTTGAAAACGATTGGCTGCAGTGGCCCCGCTGCCCTGGGACGTCACCGACCCAAGCACCGGGTTGGTGAACCAGTCGGAGCTTTCGAAGTTGCGCATCAACTGGGAAATCTGGGTGGTGGTGCGGGACATGCCGACGATGCGCAGCGTATTGCCCTGACTCTGCAACGAGGTGAAATAGACTTCGTCCGGCATGACGCGGGCGATCTCGTCGAACACATGCACGATAATCGGTCGGTCACCCTGCAACTGCTGAATGACCTGCATGCGCTCGATCAGTTCGGCGCGCTCGGAACGCAGGGTTTCGATCTCGCGGATATTCTCGTCCATCACCTGCAGGCGTTCCTGGATGAACTGGTTGCGCGCCTGCTGGTTTTCCAGCTCAAGGCCCAGAAAATAGTGCCCGGCATAGACCATCAGCCCGGCCAGCACAGCACTGCCGATCAGAACGCGCACAAACTGGGCCTTTCGGCGCTGCCGCTCCGCTTCGCGCCAGGGCAGCAGGTTGATGGTAATCATGCAAAGCTCCTCAGCGCCAGGCCGCAGGCCACCAGCAGTGACGGTGCATCATTACTCAGGTTGGCCGCATTCACCCGGTTGGCCAGGCTCATGCTGGCAAACGGGTTGGCCACCAGAGTCGGCGTGCCGATCTTGTCCTGCACTATGTCTGCTAGGCCGGGGATGGCCGAGGTGCCGCCCGCCAGAAAGATGAAATCGACGTCATTGAACTCCGTCGACGCAAAGAAGAACTGCAGCGAACGCGCTATCTGCTGCACCGCCGCGTCCTTGAATGGTTCCAGCACTTCGGCCTGATAGTCATCCGGCAGACCACCCTGCTTCTTGGCCAGGCCGGCCTCCGCCAGCGTTACGCCATACCGCCGCATGATCTCTTCGGTCAGTTGCTTGCCACCAAACACCTGCTCGCGGGTGTACACGATGCGATCATCGCTCATGACCGTGAGCGTGGTCATGGTATGACCGATGTCCATCACGGCGATGGTCAGATCCTGCAGCGAGCCGGTCTTGTTGAGAGTGTCACCCATGCGCGGCAGCAGCTCGCTGAAGGTGCGCAACAGGGCATAGATTTCGACATCAATCACCTCGGCGCTGAGGCCGGCCGCTTCCAGCGCCAGTTGGCGATCTTCCACAATATCCTTCTTGCTGGCCGCCAGTTGCACTTCCACCTGTGTATTGTTGCGGGCGACCGGGCCGAGGACGTCAAAGTCCATCGCCACTTCTTCCAGCGGAAATGGTATGTATTGGCTGGCATCAAGCCGAATCTGTTCTTCGATGTCGTCCTGCGACAGGCTGCGGTTCACTTCCAGCGTCTTGGTGATTACCGACGAGCCGGAGACAGCACAGGCGGCGGATTTGACTCGGGTGCGTATTTTTTGTAAAGCCCGGGATACGGTGTTGCCCACAGCTTCCACATCGTTAATATGCTTTTCCACAACGGCATTTTCGGGCAGCGGCTCCACAGCATAGCCCTCCACCCGATACTGTTGGCCAGAGCGGCTCAATTCCAGAATCTTGACCGACGTAGAACTGATATCCACACCGAGCATGTTCTTGTTCTTTTTTCTGGCGATGCCAACCACGAATCACGGTACCTGTTAGCTGTCGGGCGAACCCGGGAGCGTCAAAGAAATGGCGCACAAACTGAGTAACCCATTAGAAAGCACCGGAAGTGTTTTGACAACTATCACACCTACCAACTTGGCGTATAATGTTTTTTTTTGCGAAACGGTTATCAAACTGCGGGTGTTCTAGACCATGATTCTGATTAAACGGGGATGGCATATTCTGCTTTGGGCCGGCCTCACAGCCTTTACCGGTTTTGTGACAGTCTGCGCTGCCATCTACCTTTATCTGGCGCCTACCATTCCGCCGGTGGAAGTACTGAAGGATGTCGAATTGCAGACACCCCTCAGCATTTATTCCGCTGACGGCCAGTTGATGGCCGAAATCGGCGAGCAAAGGCGTACGCCGTTACAATTTGAAGAAATTCCGGAGCTGTATGTCAAAGCTTTGATGGCCATCGAGGACCATCGCTTTGAAGATCATATCGGCGTCGATCCGATGCGATTCGGCAGTGCAGCGCTGGAGTTCATTACCACCGGGCGCCCGGGCTCCGGCGGCAGCACGCTGACCCAGCAGGTGGCGCGCTCCTTCTTCCTCAACCCGGACAAGACCTTTACCCGCAAGTTTACCGAGATCATCCTGGCCTTCCGCATGGAGCAGGTCCTGACCAAGGCCGAGATTCTGGAACTGTATTCCAACCAGATGTATCTGGGTCATCGCGCCTACGGCATACAGGCTGCGGCGCAGGTCTATTACGGGCGCGACATCAGCGAGCTGGAACTGCCCGAACTGGCCATGCTGGCGGGTCTGCACCAGCGGCCTTCGGGCGCCAATCCGCTGGCCTTCCCCGAGCGCGCCATGAGCCGGCGCGATACCGTGCTCAACCGGATGTACAACCTGGACTTCATCACCGACACCGAGTATCAGCGCGCCATTGCCGCGCCCAACACGGCGGAACGCAATTCCGCCCGCATTGCGGTCAGTGCACCCTATGTGGCCGAACAGGCCCGGCTCGAAGTGGTACGCCTGTTCGGTGAGGACGCCATCAATGCCGGCTACAAGGTTTATACCTCCATTGACGCCCGACAGCAGGATGCGGCCAATCGGGCGGTGGTGCGCCATCTGCTGAACTACTCGGAACGCCATGGCTATGTCGGCCCCGAGGCCAATCACGAACTGCCGACAGAACACGACCGAGAAGATACCGAACTCTACCAGCGCCTGATCAGTCAGCATGGCTTCTTCGGCGGTCTGGAGCCAGCCCTGGTCATCCATGTGGAAGACGGCCAGGACCTCGCAGCAGATGAAGACTCTGCAGCGGAACCGACTGTCCTGCCACATGTGCTGGCCTGGGGGCGCTACAGCGGCTGGATCGAAATCCCTCTGGAAGGCATGACCTGGGCCCGCGAGCGGCGCAGCATCGACAACTATGGCCCGCGCATCTCCGGCCCCAGTGATGTGCTGACGGAAGGCGATGTGATTCGGGTACGCCGGGGCGACAATGGCAACTGGCGCCTGACGCAGATTCCCGAGGCCCAGAGCGGCTTTATCGCCATGGACCCCAATGATGGTGGCATCAAGGCCATGGTGGGCGGCTTCGACTTCTTCCTCAGCCGCTTCAACCGGGTCACGCAGGCCAATCGGCAGCCTGGCTCCACCTTCAAGCCCTTCGTCTATGCCGCCGCGCTGGATGCCGGCCTTTCACCCTCCACCCTGGTGAATGACGCGCCCATCAGCATGCAGGATGCGACGCTGGAAGAGGTCTGGCGGCCGCGCAACTCCAGTGATCGCTATCTGGGCTATATCCCGATGCGGGAAGCCCTGTATCGGTCCATCAATGTGGCCAGCGTACGTCTGCTGAATGATATCGGGGTCACCTATGCGTCCAACTATGTCAGCAATTTCGGCTTTGATCCGGCACGGCTGGATCGCAACCTCGGCATGGTGCTCGGCAACTCGTCCTACACCCCGCTTGAGGTGACCCGCGGCTACGCGGCGTTCGCCAACGGCGGCTTCCGGGTCGACCCCTATCTGGTCGACCGCATCGAAGACCCCAATGGCAATATTGTCTACGAGTCTCCGCGGGTCAGGGCCTGTCGCGATTGCGACCCGGAAACCCCGGGTCTGGCCGAGCGCATCCTCAGCGCCCAGACCCATTATCTGATGGTCGACATGCTGCGCCAGGGCATTACACGGGGTACCGGTACAGCGGCCCAAAGCCTGGGGCGCAGCGATATTGCCGGCAAGACCGGTACCACCAACAACGGTGCCGATGCCTGGTTTGCCGGTTTCAATCCCAATCTGGTGGCGGCCGCCTGGGTGGGCCGGGACGACAATACGTCGCTTGGTTTCAATGAGTTCGGGGGACGGGCGGCGCTGCCGATCTGGATCGATTTCATGAGTGAAGCGCTGGCCGGCACACCGGATTCGCCCTGGTCACGGCCCTCGGGCATCGCGCAGGTCCGTATTGATCCCGAGTCAGGCAAGCTGGCGCCACCGGGTTACAATGGCGCCGTATTTGAAGTGTTCCGCTCCGATCTGGTGCCCACGGAAAGCGTGACCGGCTCCGGCAATGGCGGTGCTTCAGGCAGCGGCGGCACGGGTTCGGGGGATGGTTCGAACCGGTTGTTCTGAGTAGACGGTAGACGGTAGACGGTAGACGGTAGACGGTAGAATCGTTCCAAACCACAGAAGGCTGTCAAACCCTCACTGTCGACCGTCTACTGTCTTCTGTCGACTAAACCCCACTGTCTACTGTCGACCGTCATCTGTCGACTACAACCCAATGTCGACCGTCGACTAAAACCCACTGTCTACTGTCAACTTTCGACTACAAACAACTGTCGACCGTCTACTGTCATCTGTCGACTAAAACTTCAGATCGTCGCCTTGTACTGATCCGGCAGTGGTGCATGGGCGACGCCGCTGTCCACGGCCGCACGGGCCACAGCCCCGGCTACGGTATTCAGCAAACGCCCGTCAATCGGCTTGGGAATGATGTATTCCGGCCCGAAGCTCATTTCCTTCACGTCATAGGCCTGCAGAATTTCTTCCGGCACCGGCAGCCGCGCCAGTTCGCCAATGGCCTTGGCCGCTGCCAGCTTCATTTCCTCGTTGATGGCTGACGCCCGCACATCGAGCGCGCCCCGGAAGATGAACGGGAAGCCGAGTACATTGTTGACCTGATTTGGGTAGTCGGAACGACCTGTCGCCATGATCACGTCGGGGCGCGCTTCCCGCGCCACTTCCGGCAGAATCTCCGGATCGGGGTTGGAGCAGGCGAATACGATGGGCTGCGGCGCCATGGTCTTCAGCAGGTCGGCCGAGAACAGGTCCGGCCCGGACAGGCCCAGGAAGATGTCGGCATCCTTGACCGCGTCGGCCAGGGTGCGTCGGTCCGTCTCGACGGCAAACTCTTCCTTGTACTTGTTGAGGCCGTCGCGCCCCCTGGATATTACACCCTTGCGGTCCAGCATCAGGATGTTCTCCGGTTTCATGCCGGCAGCTTTCAGCAGACGGCAGCAGGAAATGGCCGCCGCGCCAGCACCCAGACAGACCAGACGCGCCTCGCCAATAGGCTTGTTGGCAATCTCCAGCGCATTGAGCATGCCGGCCACGGTCACAATGGCCGTACCATGCTGGTCGTCGTGGAACACCGGGATGTTGCAGCGTTCAATCAATTGACGCTCGATTTCAAAGCATTCGGGGGCCTTGATATCTTCCAGGTTGATACCGCCAAAGGTCAGCGCGATACGCTCGACCGTCTGCACGAACTCGTCCACATCCTGCGTATCGACTTCAATATCAATGGAATCAATATTGGCGAACCGCTTGAACAGCAGGGCCTTGCCTTCCATCACGGGCTTGCTGGCCAGGGCACCGAGATTGCCCAGACCCAGAATCGCCGAGCCATTGGAGATGACACCAACCAGATTGCCCTTCGTGGTGTACTGGTAGGCGGCCTCGGGGTCGGCAGCGATAGCACGCACGGGTTCGGCTACGCCGGGGCTGTAGGCCAGTGACAGATCGCGCTGGGTTTCAGCAGCGGTGGAAATCTCGATACTCAGCTTGCCGGGACGGGGCTCTGCATGGTAACGAAGGGCGTCTTTCTTGAATTCTGATTGTGACATGGTTGCGTTCCGAATCCTGGGGAGTGACTCAAAGACCCGATTAAAGGTGCACCTTAAGATAACTCAGTGTAAGCGCGGCTGAAACAAAAAACGCCCCGAAGGGCGTTTCTGTTTCTGTACCTGCTTACTTGGTGGTGATGGCACCACGGTTGCCGAACCGCTTCTTGAAGCGGTCTACACGGCCACCGGTATCAACCAGTTTCTGCTTGCCGGTATAGAACGGATGGCAGGCAGAGCAAACGTCCAGCTGCATGGTACCGCCACGGGTGGAGCGGGTGGTGATAACATTGCCGCAGGAGCACTTGGCCACCAGCTCTTCATATTTGGGATGAATGCTTGCTTGCATGGAAAACCTCTGTTTTTCACGTGCCGCTACCCGGCGTGGGTCGTTTGTCTGGACACCTACCCGGGCACCGCACGGTTTGTTTTGAACTCCAATCATGCATCGGGCACAATCGGAGCGCTCTTCATGGGGCGGCAAATCTTACCAGAACCAGAGTAAAGCACAACCAATGGATGCATCGGATTGCGTGCCCTACGCTGTCGCCGTGTTCTGCCCGCTGCACCAGACCTTCACCTACACCGGTCCTCCTGGCCTGGCGCGCGGGCAGAGGGTCCGGGTCGCATTCGGCAACCGACAGGCAGGCGGTATCATCACCGGCAGCGCGGACAGCGTGCCGACCAACCTGCGCCTGAAACCCATTCAGCAGGTGCCGGACACCGAGCCACTGCTGCCGGAGTCGCTGTGTGCGCTGGCCGAATGGATGGCCCGCTACTATCACGCCCCCATCGGCGAAGCCTATGAATTGTGCCTGCCAGCCGCCGCGCGTCCGGGCCTGGCCCTGCCCGCCACCCGCTCGCCCCACAGTCTGACACTGACCGAACGCGGACGGGCTCTGGCGCCCGATCAGCTCAAGGGGGCCAAGCGCCAGCAACTGGTGCGTCAGTTGCAGCAGCACAGCACGCTTAGCCGTGATGAATTGAAGGCCCTGGATATCAGCAAGGCCAGTGCCGACTCGCTGGTGCGGGATGAACTCGCAGCCTGGCAGCAGGAAAGCCACGTTCGCCCCCGGCCCGCGCCCGAGTCCAACCTCACCCTGAGCGCCGCCCAGCAGTCGGTGCTGACCGAACTGCAGGCTGGCCGGGCACCGCAACTGCTGCTCGGCGTCACCGGCAGTGGCAAGACCGAACTCTATATAGAGTGGTGTCGGCAGATTCTGCAGCAGGGCCGACAGTGCCTGATTCTACTGCCCGAAATCGGCCTGACGCCGC
This sequence comes from Natronospirillum operosum, assembly GCF_004768465.1. GTDB lineage: Bacteria > Pseudomonadota > Gammaproteobacteria > Pseudomonadales > Natronospirillaceae > Natronospirillum > Natronospirillum operosum. The sequence continues at coordinate 102,712 of NZ_SRMF01000003.1, read as the reverse complement.
AGATGGTGGCACGCTTCAGTCAGCGTCTGGGCATGCCGGTCGAACAACTGCACAGCGGCATGGGTGACGCCGCCCGACTGCGGGTGTGGCGCGACCTCGCCGCCAACAAGGTGCCTCTGGTACTGGGTACACGCTCTTCTGTACTGGCGCCCTTTGCCGACCTGGGCCTGATCATTGTCGACGAGGAGCACGACGGCTCCTACAAGCAGCAGGACGGCGTGCGCTATCATGCACGCGATGTGGCGCTGTGGCGCGCCCACCAGGCTGCCTGTCCGATTCTGCTCGGCAGCGCCACACCGGCGCTGGAAACCCTGCAGAATGCCGTGACCGGGCGCTATCAGCGGCATGATCTGCCACGACGCAGTGACCAGGGCGAGGTCGCGCGCAGCCTGCTGGACCTCAACCGACATCCCGTGGCCCACGGCCTCAGTGCGCCGCTGGTCGAGCGCATGGACGACCATCTGCAGCACGGCCGACAGGTGATGCTGTTCCTGAACCGGCGCGGTATCGCACCCAGCATGATCTGCGAGGCCTGCGGCACCATTCAGCATTGTCCCAATTGCTCGGCCTATGTCACCTATCACGAAAACCCGGCGCGGCTGCTGTGTCACCACTGCGGCTGGTCGCACCGCCCGCCCTATCCCTGCGAGCACTGCGGTGAAACCCGCCTGGTGCCGCTGGGCCTGGGCACGGCCGGTCTGGAGCAGTATCTGCAGCAGCGCTGGCCGGACACCACCATCTGGCGTATCGACCGCGACCGTATCCGCAATCAGGACGACTGGGCCCGGATCAACAGTGAAGTGCAGGCCGGGCAGTCGGGTATCCTGCTCGGCACCCAGATGCTGGCCAAGGGACATGACTACCCCAATGTCACGCTGACCGGCATTCTCGATGCCGACAGCGGCCTGTTCAGTGCCGACTTCCGGGCCTTCGAGCGCACGGCGCAGCTGCTCACCCAGGTATCCGGCCGCGCCGGACGGCGGCGCGCCAGAGCCGAAATCCTGCTGCAGACGCGACTGCCGGAACACCCCCTGCTCAACCAGTTTCTGCGGGACGACTATTCGACCCTGGCGCAGCGCCTGCTGGACGAGCGTCAGCAGGCCGACATGCCACCCTTCTCGCATCTGGCCCTGCTGCGTGCCGACCACCCGGAAGAGGAAACCGCCTGGGGGTTTCTGCATGAACTGAGCCGCATCCTGGCGCTGCCAGACGGCGTGCAGGCGGTCGGCCCCATGCCCGCCATGATGAGCCGCCGTGCCGGCCAGTACCGCATGCTCTGGCTGCTCAAGGCCACCCGCCGCGCACCGCTGCACCAGGCTCTCGACAGCGCCGTGCTGACAATAGCACGCGGCATGAAGATACCCAGTCGGCTGAGCTGGGGGGTCGACGTCGATCCGATAGAATTTTGAACTTAGTAGACGGTAGACGGTAGACGGTAGACTCGTTAAACGACCTCCAAGGGTTGTCAAACCCTCACTGTCGACCGTCTACTGTCTTCTGTCGACTAATCCCTGCTGTGCACTGTCAACCGTCGACTAAAACCCTTACATCCCCCCGCCAAAATCAGGATAATACCCGCCCTTGCCATCCATACTCAGGAGCCGCTTGTCCATGAAAAGCGCCGTCAGCGAACTGCTCGCCCAGGCTGTCCAGTCCCTTCAGGCGGAAGGGTTCATCCCTGCCGATGTCGAACCCCGAATCATGCTGGAAAACACCCGGGACAAGGCGCATGGAGATCTGGCAACCAATCTGGCCATGACGCTCGCCAAGCCCTGCCGGCAGGCGCCGCGCCAGATTGCCGAGCGTCTGGTGGCGGCCCTGCCAGACAGCCCGCTGGTACGCGATGTCGAGATCGCCGGCCCCGGCTTCATCAATTTTTTCCTGTCCGAGGAAACCAGCCGTCTGCTGCTGGAGCGCCTGTTCGCGGAAGGCCAGCAGTTCGGCCGCCAGAACATCGGCCAGGGCGAAAAGATTCAGGTGGAGTTCGTATCCGCCAACCCGACTGGCCCCCTGCATGTGGGTCATGGCCGGGGCGCGGCCTATGGCGCCACGGTGTCGGACCTGCTGGCCGCAGTCGGCTTCGAGGTGCATCGGGAATACTATGTCAATGATGCCGGGCGGCAGATGGACATCCTGGCTACCTCGGTTTACCTGCGCTACCTGGAACTGTGCGGCGAAAGCCCCTCCTTCCCCGACAACGGTTATCGCGGCGACTACATCATCGACATTGCGCGCGCCATTCTCGCCGCCGACGGCGAGCAGTTCCGCCTGCCTGCAGCCGAGCTGTTTGCCGACGTACGACCGGACGCCAGCGCCGGCGGTGACAAGGAACAGCATATCGACGACCTGATTGCCGCCGCCCGCCGCCAACTGGGCACGGAGCGCTATGAACGCTTCTTCGGCGAGGCCCTGGAAGGCATTCGCTCCGATATCGAGCAGGACCTGCACGAATTCGGTATCGACTATCAGCTGTGGTTCTCGGAGCGCAGCCTGACCGAGGGCGAATCCCAGGTCGAACAGGCCATCCGCAAGCTGCAGGACAGGGGTCATGTCTATGAGAAGGACGGCGCCCTGTGGTTCCGCAGCACCGACTTTGGTGATGACAAGGACCGCGTGCTCAAGCGCGACAATGGCCAGACCACCTATTTCGCATCCGATGTGGCCTACCACGAGAACAAGTTCGCGCGCGGTTTCAGCAAGGTCATCAACATCTGGGGTGCCGACCACCATGGCTATATCGCCCGGGTCAGGGCCGCCATGCAGGCCCTGGGTTACGACCCGGACAACCTGATTATTCCCATGGTGCAGTTTGCCAACCTCTACCGGGGCAGCGAGAAGCTCGCCATGTCGACCCGCAGCGGCAGCTTTGTCACGCTGCGCGAACTGCGCGCGGAGGTCGGCAATGATGCGGCCCGTTTCATCTATGTGACGCGCAAGGTCGACCAGCAGATGGATTTCGACCTGGAACTGGCCAAATCACAGAGCAAGGACAACCCGGTCTACTATGTGCAGTACGCCCATGCCCGCGTCGCCAGCGTGCTGCGCAAGCTGGAAGAAGACGGCCAGCCGCTGGACCGGGCGAATGGTCTGGACAACATCGAACTGCTGACGGAAGATGCAGAGAAGGACATCCTGAAGCAGTTGGCCCAGTATCCGGAAGTGCTGCGCAATGCGGCCCTCAGCTACGAGCCGCACCAGATGGCCAATTACCTGCGCGATCTGGCCGGCGCCTTCCATGCCTGGTACAACGGAACCCGTGTACTGGTCCGGGAAGATGAACTGCGCAATGCGCGCCTGACGCTGGCACTGGCCGTGCAACAGGTGATCGCCAATGGCCTGCACCTGCTGGGTGTCAGTGCGCCCGACAGCATGTAACAACGACAGGAGATAGCCGCGCGTGCCTCGCGATTACGCCCAGAAACCACAACCAGGCCGGGCCCCTCAGCAGTCCCGGGTGCCGCGCTGGGTATGGCTGTTCACCACCTCTGTGGTGGTGCTGTTTGTCGGCGGCCTGTTCTTTCTGAGCCAGTTGCCGGAGGACGGCGAGCCGATGCAGATCGAACTGCCCAGCCTGTCGGGCCTGTTCCCTGCGCCGTCGCAGTCCACCACCGAACCGGCGCCGTCTTCAACGGCGCCGCCGGCAGAAACACCTTCGGTCAGCCGCCAGGCGCAACTGGAGTTCTACACCCTGCTGCAGCAGACCGATGTGTTCGTGCCCGACGAAGTGGTGGCGCTGCGCCAGCGCGAAGTGATCGAAGAGGCCGCCACCGACCTGCTGTCAGACCGTATTCCCGACGCCCCGGCGGACAGCAGCACAGAGTCTCCGGGCCAGTTCATCATTCAGGTGGCCTCGTTCTCCGCCGAGACCGATGCCAACAACCTCCGCGCCCAGTTGATTCTGGAAGGCCTGACCAGTGCTCACGTCACCCAGGCTGACCTGGGTGAGCGCGGCATCTTCTACCGCGTTCTGGTAGGCCCGGTCGACAGCACGCAGGAAACCCAGCGCATTGGCGACCGGCTCGACAGCCTCGGCATGCAGGGGCTGGTGCGCAACCACACGCCCTAACGCACCTGCAGGCTGCTGTCGTCGAAACGGACTTCCAGCCGTACAACCCCCGGCGGCACCGACACCGTGCGCCGCTCGGTCAATGGTGGTACCTGCCGGTTCGGTTGATGAGTAATCTGCAACGCCACCTCGATCTCGGCATCCAGATGGTTATGGATTGCCAGTTCGGCCTCGCCGGCAGACCCTGGCTGCGCATTCAGGGTAACCTGATTGTTGCGCCCCAGGGACAGTTCCGCCCGGCGCGCCTCCGCGCGCCGATAGTAGCTGTCGATGGCCGCCAGCCGCTCGTCAAACCAGCCCAGCTCCACCGCGCCCGCCAGTCTTGGCAGGTCGGCTTCCGACTGCAGGCGCACCCGCCACTCGGCAGCACGCGCGGTCTGTTCACCCTGACGGGTATCCCAGTTCAGGCTGTAGTGATGCGACGCTGACACCGGCTGCTCCGAAATCAGCAACCAGCTTTCGGTACGCGCCGGCAGGCGGACACTTTCATCAACAGTCAGCGCCGCCACCGGACCGGATGCGACTTCGGTCCGGCTATCGACCGCCACTGATTCCATCATCATGGTGCGCGTCTCGACGGCTTCCGCACCACCCGGGAACCAGCTCAGACCAGGTGCATTCAGAGCCTGATCACCGTCATTGCTGACCCGCAGATACTGACGCAACTGCACACCGTCACCGGCCATTTGCAGTCGGTAGCGCACATCCGCGCTGAGCAGGGACGATGACCAGGCCAGCCGGCGCGTATCCGGGGTGTCCCGATCTGCCTGCAAGCGCACCCGATCCATGCCCAGCGGCGTTACCTGGAAAGACAGATTGCTGTACACATCCGGTCCCAGCACCACGGCCTTGTCGTCCACGGAAACCACCACCCGGTCACCGAGGAACTGTCGTATGGTCAGGCGATCGCCGGCCACCAGCGGGCCTATGCCCGGCAGCCGCACCGAAGCGGCCAGCACCACATCCGTACCCGGTTCCATGACCGGCACCTCACTGTACCGTTCACGCACCAGATCTCCGTCACCCGCCTCGGGTGACCACCAGAGGCGATCGGCATGCCCGGGTATTTCCAGTGTAAAGGGGTAGGCGTCCACAGTGACCGATTGCTCCACCCAGCCACCGGCCGGAGACAGATAAAGCCAGTCTGCCGCCATCGCGGTCAGAGACAGGCTCAGGGCCAGGCCCAGCGCCGTCAGCCTGCTGCCAATAGCGGCAGCCTTTATCGAGACAGAATCCATGGTGCACCCTCCTGTGGACAAGTGCGATCAATGTAGCTGATTTGGATGCCGCTGAACAATTCCACACAGTGCTCAATGGCTGCCTCTTGAATTTTGCTCCTGTCACCGCCACTTCCTCGGTTTGAATACTTGTTCTGGAGTGGCGCATGACCACCATCGTATCGGTCCGCAAGGACAACGAAGTCGTGGTAGGGGGAGACGGCCAGGTCAGCCTGGGCAACACGGTAATGAAAGGCAACGCCCGCAAGGTGCGGCGTCTGTTTCACGACCGCGTCATCGCCGGTTTTGCCGGCGGCACGGCCGACGCCTTCACGCTGTTCGAGAAATTCGAAGGCCACCTGCAGCAGCACTCCGGGCACCTGACCCGGTCCGCAGTGGAACTGGCCAAGGAGTGGCGCAGTGATCGCGCCCTCAGACGTCTGGAGGCCATGCTGATTGTGGCCGACAAGGACACCTCTCTGATCATCAGCGGCACCGGTGATGTGGTAGAACCCGAGCACGGTATAGTCGCCATCGGCTCCGGCGGCAACTATGCGCTGGCCGCAGCCCGTGCCCTGCACGAGCATACCGACAAGGGCGCCTATGAAGTGGCCGAACACGCCCTGAACATCGCGGCCGATATCTGTGTCTATACCAATCACTCGCTGGTGATTGAACGCATCACCAAGGAATAAGCTGAAATGAGTCAAATGACCCCCCGCGAGATCGTGTCCGAACTGGACAAGCACATCATCGGCCAGCACGAAGCCAAGCGGGCCGTCGCCGTGGCGTTGCGCAACCGCTGGCGGCGCATGCAGCTGGAAGAAACCATGCGCGACGAGATCTCGCCCAAGAACATCCTGATGATCGGCCCTACCGGCGTCGGCAAGACCGAAATTGCCCGCCGCCTGGCCAAGCTGGCCAAGGCCCCGTTCGTCAAGGTCGAAGCCACCAAGTTCACCGAGGTGGGCTATGTGGGTCGTGATGTCGAGTCTATCGTGCGTGACCTGGTCGAGATGGGCATCAAGATGGTGCGCGAAGAGGCCATGAAAAAGGTACGCCACCGGGCCGAGGACGCGGCCGAGGACCGCATTCTGGATGCGCTGCTGCCACCGGCGCGCGGCCAGCAACAGGACCAGAGTTCGGGCGAGTCCTCCACCCGCCAGTCGTTCCGCAAGAAGCTGCGCGAGGGTGAACTCGACGACAAGGAAATCGATATCGAGATCTCCCAGGCCGGCATGGGGGTGGAAATCATGGCGCCCCCCGGCATGGAAGAGATGACCAGCCAGTTGCAGAACATGTTCAGCAACCTGTCACAGCACAAGACACAGACCCGCCGGCTGAAGATTCGCGATGCCATGAAGCAGTTGATCGACGAAGAGGCGGCCAAGCTGATCAATGACGAAGAAACCAAGGCCGAAGCCCTGTATCAGGTCGAACACAACGGCATCGTGTTTCTCGACGAGATCGACAAGATCGCCAAGAACGACCAGCGCGGCGGCGGTGACGTCTCCCGCGAAGGCGTCCAGCGCGACCTGCTGCCACTGATCGAGGGCAGCACCGTCAGCACCAAGTACGGCATGGTCAAGACCGACCATATTCTGTTCATCGCCAGCGGCGCCTTCCACTTCTCCAAACCCTCCGACCTGATCCCGGAGCTGCAGGGCCGCCTGCCGATCCGGGTGGAACTGGAAGCACTGAAACAGGCCGACTTCGAACAGATACTGACCGGGCCGGACTACAGCCTGACCGAACAGTACATTGCCCTGATGGGTGCCGAAGGTCTGGAACTGCAGTTCACCGAAGACGGCATCGCCAAGATCGCCGAGGTTGCTTTCCGGGTCAATGAGCGCACCGAGAACATCGGCGCCCGACGCCTGCATACCCTGCTTGAACGCCTGCTGGAAGAAACCTCCTACCAGGCCACCGAACTCGCGTACGAGAAGAAGCCGGTGATCGTGGATGCCGCCTTTGTCGGCAATGCCCTGGATGAACTGGTGGACGACGACGATCTGAGTCGGTTTATTCTTTGAACGGTAGACGGTAGACGGTAGACGGTAGACGGTAGACGGTAGACGGTAGACGGTAGACGGTAGACGGTAGACGGTACGATCGTTGCCATAACCGAAAGTGCTGTCAATACCTTACTGTCATCCGTCGACTGTCATCTGTCTACTAAAACCCACTGTCTACTGTGCACTGTCAACCGTCGACTAAACCCCACAACCAGTGGTTTATCCCGCTGTGGCGGGCAGGTACAATGCGGCGACTGACGGCCAACCCAGAGATCGCGCATGGCGAACGACAACGACACCACTCATTTCGGCTTTCAGGATGTGCCCAAAGGCGAGAAAGCCCGTCGGGTGGCGGATGTCTTCCATTCGGTGGCCGCACGTTATGATGTCATGAATGATCTGATGTCATTCGGCATCCATCGCTTCTGGAAGTTCTTCACCACCGAACTGGCAGGCGTCCGCAGTGGCGCCCGGGTGCTGGATATCGCCGGTGGCACCGGCGATCTGGCGGCCAGGTTCGCACGCCAGGTCGGCTCCGAGGGCGAGGTGGTGCTGGCCGACATCAATGCCTCCATGCTGCGCGTGGGCCGGGATCGCATGGTGGACCGTGGCCTGGGCCACCGGGTGCGCTGTGTGCAGGCCAACGCCGAGTGCCTGCCCTTTCCCGATGACCATTTTGATGTGGTCAGCATCGCCTTCGGTCTGCGCAATGTGACCGACAAGGACAGTGCCCTGGCCTCCATGCAGCGGGTGCTGAAACCGGGCGGCCGGCTGCTGGTGCTGGAGTTTTCCAAGCCCCGCTCCGAGCTGCTGTCGAAGGCCTATGATCTCTATTCTTTTCGTGCCCTGCCCTTTATGGGTCGGCTGGTGGCCGATGACGCCGACAGCTATCGCTATCTGGCCGAATCCATTCGCATGCATCCGGATCAGGACACCCTGCGCGACATGATGCTGCAGGCCGGCTTCGACCGGGTCAAATACCATAACCTGACCGGTGGTATCGTCGCCCTGCATATCGGTTACAAGGGCTGATTGATGGCAGACCGCGCGGACAGCCGACACACCGCTCTGCCCTCTGCACTGCTGCAACTGGGCAACCCGGCGCTGAATCGGGCGCTCGACTATGCGCCGGCCGCCCGGGCGCGCCTGCAGATCCTGGGTCCGCAATGCTGGCGGCTGCATCTGGAAGATCTGGGCTGGTCACTGGACGTGCAGTCCGACGGTCAACGACTGCGCCTGGACCACCCGGATGATTCGGTACCCGATGCCGAAGTCAGGGGGGCCAGCCGTGATTTTCTGGCCCTGCTGCGCAGCGACGACCGCACTGCAGCTCTCGCCAGCCTGCCCATCCGGGTGGAGGGCAGCACGCGCAGTTTCATGCAGCTGCAGGGGCTGGCGGAAGACCTGGACATCGACTGGGAGGCCTGGCTGGGCGACCATATCGGCGACCTGCCGGCGCACCATCTGGCCCGTATCGGGCGCCAGGCCGGCAGTGCTGTGCACGGCGGTCTGAGCGGGCTGCAACGCGCCACCGAACGCTACCTGATCCGGGAACTCGGCTGGCTGGTCACGCGCAGCGAGGCGAATCAGTTGCGCGATGATGCACAGGCCCTGCGCCGCCGCCTGGATCGACTGGAACAGCAGGCCATGCAGCTCCGCAAGGACTGCACGCACCGGCAACAAGGAGACTGACCCGGATGTATTGGCTGCGACTGTGGCGTATCGGCTTGCTGATTCTGTGGTACCGCCTCGATACTCTGGTGCCCTGGTCTTCCCTGCCCTGGTGGGTGCGCTGGCTGTCCATCGGGCGCTTCTTTCTGCCCAACCCGAGAACGCCCGGCCCGGTGCGCCTGCGACGGTTTTTCGAGTCCCTGGGCCCGGTGTTCGTCAAGTTCGGGCAGATACTCTCTACCCGCCGCGACCTCTACCCCGGCGAATATGCGGATGAGCTGGTCGAACTGCAGGACCGGGTACCGCCGTTCCCGGGTGACCGGGCCGCTGCCGTGGTCAGGGAGGGGCTGGGCAAGCCGGTCGAGGAGGCCTTTCGTGCCTTCGATCGCACGCCACTGGCTTCCGCTTCCATCGCTCAGGTCCATGCGGCCACCCTGCATGACGGCAGCGATGTGGTGGTCAAGATCATCCGGCCGGATATCGAAAAGACAATCCGCAAGGATCTGGCCTGGATGAACGCCTTTGCCAGCCTGCTGGCCAATGTACCCGAGGCCCGCCGCCTGCGGCCGGTCGAGGTGGTGCGCGACTTCGAACAGACCATTATCGACGAGTTGGACCTGCTGCGCGAAGCGGCCAACACGACCCACCTGCAGCGCAACTTCGAGGGCTCCGATCTGCTCTATGTGCCGGATGTCTACTGGGACTACTGCAGCCGCAAGGTCATGGTCATGGAACGCATCCACGGCCTGCCCATTGACGAAATCGTCCAGTTGCGTGCGGCTGGCGTCGACATGAAGGCCCTGGCCGAACGCGGTGTGGAGATCTTCTTCACCCAGGTGTTCCGGGACAGCTTCTTTCATGCCGACATGCATGCCGGGAACGTCTTTGTCAGCACCGAGGAGCCGACCCGGCCGCGCTACATCGCCATTGACTGCGGCATCGTCGGCACCCTGGCCGAGGAAGATCAGCATTATCTGGCCATGAACCTGCTGGCGTTTTTCAACCGGGACTACCACAAGGTCGCCCGCCTGCATGTGGAATCGGGCTGGGTACCCAAGGACACCCCGGTACATCATTTCGAGCAGGCCATCCGGGCCGTGTGCGAGCCCATCTTTGCCCGCCCGCTGAAGGACATCTCCTTCGGCCTGCTGCTGGTGCGGCTGTTTCAGGTGGCGCGACGCTTCAATATGGAAGTGCAGCCCCAACTGGTGCTGCTGCAGAAGACCCTGCTCAATATCGAGGGTCTGGGCCGCCAGCTCTACCCCGAACTGGACCTGTGGCAAACCGCCAAACCCTTCATGGAGAAATGGCTGCGCGAGCGCATCAGCCTGCGCCGTACGGTCAGAAGCCTGCGCGACCAGATGCCTTTCCTGCTGGAACGGGCCCCGGAATGGCCGTATCATGTAGAGCGCATGGTCAAGGCTCTGGGTGAACCGCCCCGCACGAACACCGATTTTCAGGTCAATCTGCCCCGGCGCAGCAGTGTCCCCGGCGTGCTGCTGACCGCCATCGGCGCCGGTCTGGCCGCCTGGGGTGACCATGTCGACAATGAATTACTGCTGTACGGCGGCCTGGGTCTGGCCGGCGTGGCAGGCTTACTGACCCTCGGCCACCTGCTGAGGTCTTCCTGACCGACTCGACGGATGTGCCATGCAAGATATTCTGCGCCAACTGGAAGTCGTGCTGCACCAGCGCAAGACTGAAACACCAGACAGTTCCTACGTGGCGGCCCTTTATGCCAGCGGCCTCAACAAGATTCTGGAGAAAGTCGGCGAGGAAAGCACCGAGGTCATTCTGGCGGCCAAGGACGCCACGCCCGACCATCAGGCGGATCTGGTATCGGAAACAGCAGATCTGTGGTTTCATACTCTGGTGATGCTGGCACAACAGAACGTGCCGGTGAGCGCCGTGACCGATGAACTGTCGCGTCGGTTCGGGCTCTCGGGCCTGGAAGAGAAGGCCAGCCGCAGCAAGCCGGAGAACACTCAGGAGCGTGATGCATGACCGACTGTCTGTTCTGCAAGATTGTGGCCGGCGACATACCGGCCGACATCGTCTACCGCGATGACATCATGACCGTATTCCGGGATATCAACCCCAGGGCCCGCGTGCACCTGCTGGCCATCCCCAATCATCATGTCGAAAGCCTTGACGAACTGACCGCAGAAGACGCGAGCTGGGTGGGTCACATCACCCGCATGCTGCCGATTGTCGCGCGCGAGAGCGGCCTCACCCAGGGCTTCCGTACTGTGGTTAATACGGGTGTCGGCGGCGGCCAGGAAGTTTATCATCTGCACTATCACATTCTGGGCGATGTTCGCGACGCCGACTGGCGTGGCTTCTGAACCGAATAACAATACGAGGAGAAAACCATGTTTGGGGGTATCAGCCCGATTCAACTGGTCATCGTTCTGGTGATCGTGATTCTGATCTTCGGCACCAAGAAACTGCGCAATATGGGCAAGGACATTGGTGGCGCCGTCAAGGGTTTCAAGGACGGCATGAAAGACCCGGACGAAGACCAGAGCGAGAAATCCGAAGAGGAAAAGCAGTTGCTGCAGAAGAAAGAAGAGGCTGATGCCGACTTCACTGACAGCAAGCAGAAAGACAAGTCCTCCGGAGACAGCTGAGTCCAGCCATGTTTGATATGGGGTTTCTTGAACTGGCCATGCTCGCCGGCATTGGTCTGATCGTGCTGGGTCCGGAAAGATTGCCGGTGGCAGCACGCACGGTCGGCCGTTATATCGGCCAGGCCAGGCGTTTTGTGGGCAAGTTCCAGCGCCAGATCGAACAGGAGATGCGGCTGGAAGAACTCAACCGCAAAATCATGGAAGACACCAAGGACCAGACGTTCACCAACAACGATGGTACCACCACGACATCCCGCCGTGAGCCGGTGGAAAACGACCCCGGCTTCTATGCCGAACATCCGGAACGGCGCCCGCCGGAGCCCGGCACGGACGATGCTGCGCCGACCGAGGAGCAGCCGGCAACACCCGATGCGGACAGCAGCACCGACCAGCAGCCCCCGGGGGATCGCTCATGACCAACCCGCAGGACGTGCCACAGTCGCTGATTGACCATCTGAAAGAGCTGCGCTCCCGGCTGCTGCGCTGCGTCATCATCGTGCTGGCTCTGTTTGGCGTGCTGTACATGTTCTCCAACGAACTGTACGGCATCCTGTCGGCACCGTTGCGTATTCTGGTTGAAGAGCAGGCCGGGCAGATCATCGCCACCGGCGTGGCGTCACCCTTCCTGGTGCCATTCAAGCTGAGCTTTGTGGCCGCCGTCATGCTGGGCATGCCCTTTATCCTGTATCAGCTCTGGGCCTTTGTCGCTCCTGCCCTCTATCTGCATGAACGCCGGCTGATGATGCCGCTGTTCATATCCAGCGTGGTGCTGTTCTATCTGGGCGTGCTGTTTACCTACTTCGTGGTCATGCCACTGGTATTCGGCTTTTTCACGACGGTCGGCCCGGACATGGTCAACATCATGCCCGACATTGCGGCCATTCTGGATTTCAGTCTGAAGATGTTCTTTGCTTTCGGGCTGGCGTTCGAGATTCCCATCGCCACCGTGCTGCTGGTCTACAGTGGCATTACTTCGGTGGAATCACTGCGCCGCAAGCGGCCCTACATCTTTATCGGCTGCTTTGCCGTCGGCATGCTGGTCACACCGCCGGATGTGTTCTCGCAGACCATTCTCGCGGTGCCGATGTGGCTGCTGTTCGAGCTGGGGCTGGTCTTTTCCAAGTGGGTCCGGCCGCTGGATCGCGACGCCGAAGCCGAGAAGGCCGAAGATACCGAATAAGCCCTTGCGGGCGGCGGGCCCTGCACTCAACGCAGCAGCAGCGTCATCACCGGGTTGCGGCGCAGCATCGCCGTCGAGGTACTGCCGACAAAGAACTTGCGGATGCGGGAATGCCCATGGGTCCCCATGACCACCAGATCCGCCTGCTGCGACTTCACCTGCTCACACAATGTCTGTGCCACCTCGGTGCTTTCCACCCGCGCGGTTTTGGTGGGCATGCCCGCTGCCTGCAGTGTTGCTGCAGCCTGCTCCAGGTCCGCAGCTTCGGTATTGCCCGGCTTGCCCACACAGACCAGCACACAGGGAATGCCGGTCAGCAGCGGGCTTTCCGAGACGCGCTGCAGCGCGGCCTGTGCAGTGGCACTGCCATCATAGGCCAGGATAAAGCGCTGCGGCAGGCGGAACTCGTCCTGGGTGATCAGGATGGGCTGATGGACGACCCGGATCACGCTTTCCAGTTGACTGCCCACGGCATCGATTTCATTGGCATGGGCTTCACCGTGGCGGCCGATCACCAGCAGGCGCAGTTCATCCGCCAGATCCACCAGCGTCTCGGTCAGACTGCCATGGCGCTGGCGGGTGCTGACCGACGTGGCTCCGGCCTTTTCCAGCCGCTCACGGGCCGCCTGCAACTGCAGCTTTCCCTGCTCCAGCATCAGCTTGCTGCGCTTGTGATCCAGCTCTGCCAGTTCCTGCAGCAAATGCTCCTGCGCCCCCAGGCCCAGATTGCCGCTGAGGTCCGACTCAGTGGGATAAAGACTCTTTTCCAGTACGTGCAGCGCCATGACTTCGGTATCCAGCCGCTGGCTGGCCCAGGCCGCCGCATCACAGACTGCGCCTGAGGCACTTGAGGCATCAATGCCGGCAATGATCTTTCTCATGATTCGATTTCCCTGTTCTTGTTTTAGTGGCCGGACATCAGCTTTTCAGCCTGCTCGGGTTTGTCGTGCACGCCAAAGCGGTCGACGATGGTGGCACTGGCTTCATTCAGCCCCAGCACCTCGACATCGGTACCCTCGCGGCGGAAGCGAATCACCGCCTTGTCGAGCGCGGTGACAGCGCTGATGTCCCAGAAGTGCGCCTGACTCAGGTCTATGGTGACACGATCCAGGGCTTCACGGAAATCAAAGGATTCCAGAAACTTCTCCGCCGACACAAAGAACACCTGCCCCCTGATGGTATAGGTGCGATGCTCGCCATCCCGCTCGGAGGTCTGGGTCAGGCCACTGTCGACCGACATGAAGTGCGCCACCTTGTGGGCAAAGAACAGGGCGGCCAGCAATACACCGACGAAGACGCCAATGGCCAGGTTGTGGGTCACCACGACCACCGACACCGTGGCTACCATGACGATGTTGGTCGACAGTGGATGCTTCTTCATGTCGCGCAGTGAGGACCAGGAGAAGGTGCCGATCGATACCATGATCATGACCGCCACCAGTGCCGCCATCGGAATCTGCACCAGCCAGTCGGACAGGAACACGATCAGAATCATCAGATAGACTCCTGCAGCCAGGCTGGACAGGCGCCCGCGACCACCGGATTTCACATTGATGATCGACTGACCGATCATGGCGCAGCCGGCCATGCCGCCCATCAGGCCGGAGCCGATATTGGCGATACCCTGGCCCTTGCACTCCTGATTGCGGTTGCTGCGGGTGTCGGTCAGATCATCGACTATGGTCTCGGTCATCATCGACTCCAGCAGACCGACCACGGTCAGCGCGGCGGCATAGGGGAAGATAATGCGCAGGGTGTCCAGATTCAGCGGTACTTCCGGCCACAGGAACACCGGCAGGGTGCTGGGCAGTTCACCCATATCGCCAACGGTGCGGATATCCAGGCCCAGGAACATGGCTACTGCGGTCAACGCGACGATGCAGACCAGCGGCGACGGCAGCAGACGACCCACCAGGGGTATGTAGGGAAACAGATAGATGATGCCCAGGCCGGCGGCCGTCATGGCATAGACCGGCCAGGTGACCCCGGTCAGCTCCGGCAACTGGGCCATGAAGATCAGGATGGCCAGCGCATTGACGAAGCCGGTCACCACCGAGCGCGACACGAACCGCATCAGCGTACCCAGTTTCAGGAAGCCGGCGATGATCTGCAGTACCCCGGTCAGCAGGGTCGCAGCGAGCAGATATTCCAGCCCGTGATCGCGTACCAGGGTCACCATCAGCAGCGCCATGGCGCCGGTGGCGGCACTGATCATGCCCGGCCGACCACCGACAAAGGCGATGATGACGGCGATACAGAAGCTGGCATAGAGGCCGACACGCGGGTCCACACCGGCGATAATGGAAAAGGCGATGGCCTCGGGAATCAGCGCCAGGGCGACGACAAGGCCGGCGATCAGATCGCCGCGGATATTACGGGTCCATTCTTCAAGATAGCGTTGCAGCATGGGTGTCTCTTTGGCAAAGGCGCAGATCAGCAGGGGCTCGACTCCGCAGGACGGAGTGATCCATCAGCACCGGGGTTCTGAGAAAGGGTTGCAGCGGCTCGAGGAGCCAGAGGGGGGCTGTGTACTAGGGCGGCGTGGTGGTCACGGAGTTTCCGGTCGGCTCAAAGTCGTCTCAAGGGGCGCGCACTATACCAGTTTGTAATTTAATTACCACTTGTTGACGCAGATAACGGCTGTGAATAAGGCTCACAACGGCAGATCGGGTCAGGCCCGTCATGTCGCCAAGCTCAGGCACATGCCTGTGAGACACGCAAAAAACGTCATCCATGACAGCTCGGTTGCGGCCGTCCCTGGCCGCAAACGGTCTCACAGGGCATGCACCCGGCAGGCGACTCCGACCCTGCCACCGTATCCATGTAGGCTGTGCGGTCCGACGTTTCGGGGCTTGCTCACGCATGCGCGGCCAAGGGCCGCCGCCTACAATGGAGGCACAACAGGTGCGGCCCTCACCCCTTGACGCCACCGGCTGTTAGGCCGCTGACCAGAAAGCGCTGCATGATCAGAAACACCACGGTAATGGGCAGGCCGGACAACACCGCCGCCGCCGCATAATTGCCCCACAGGGTGTTCTGCGGATGGAAGTAGTTGGTCGACCCCACTGCCAGCGTCAGCTTGTCCGTACTGCGCAGCAACGCCGAGGCCAGAGCGAACTCGTTGATGGCATTGATGAACGAGATGATGAACACCACGGCCAGAATGGGCACGCTCAGCGGCAGCAGAATGCGGTAGAAAGTCTGCCAGGGCGTAGCGCCATCCATGGCAGCGGCCTCTTCCAGCGACACATCGATGGTGCTGAAATAACCGATGATCATCCAGATCATCAGCGAGATACCGCCCACCATGGCCAGGATGTAGGCGCCATGCGTGTCTATGCCCAGCCAGGGCACATAGTCGCCCAGACGGTCGAACAGGTTGTACAGCGCCACCAGGGCCAGAAACGGCGGGAACATCTGCAGAATCAGCATGCCGCGCAAAATGGTCGTCTTGTGGTTGAAGCGCATGCGCGCAAAGGCATAGGCACTGATCGTGGCCAGGCCGAGAATCAGAAAGGCCGACGAGAACGCCACCTTGACCGAGTTCCACAGCCAGGTCAGCACCGGGAACGGCGGCGGCGTATGGAAGGCCACGCCATAGTTGAGGCGCAGACCGCCAATGCGGGCAAACTCATCGGGCAGGTCGATCTGCCCCTGATGCTGCTCGCCGACCCGCACCACCTGCTTGCCCTCCGGCGCCGCCGCGGCCTGCTCCTCGTTGGCCACCAGGCGGAAATCGATGCGCTCCGAGCGCGCCAGCTCGGTACCGGCCTGGAAGTTGGTCAGCTGGATATGGCTGTCGAGCGGAAAGTGCTGCGGGTTGACCGAGGTCTGCACATCCAGTGCCCAACTGCCGTCACGCTCCACGGTAACCCGACCCAGGCCGAGACTGGCCCGCACCGACTCCGCCTCCGGACTGAACACGGTGGCGTTGTTGCGCGTGCCGACATAGGTCTGGCCCAGCGCCAGCGTCCAGTGCTCCAGCGTGAAGTTCTGCGGTATCAGATTTCCCCGCGCAAAATTGCCTTCGCGAAACGAGATCGAAATGATCATCGCCAGCGGAAACAGTACCAGCGCCGAAAACCCGATCAGGAAGGCATGCGTGGCCCAGACGCGGGCCCTGACAGATGTGGTCTTGATCATCTTTAATTTCTCCTACCGTGCCATCTCGATCCTGGCGTGACGGATATACAGCATGGACAGACCGGCCACCAGCAGGAAGATCAGCGTGGTGATCGCGGCGGCCAGACCGAACTCCTGGGTGCCATCCTGAAACGCCAGTCGGAAGGCATAGTTGACCAGCAGGTCGGTATGCCCGGCGTTCGGGTTGGAGCCGACGATATTGGGTCCGCCCTCGGTCAGCAGCTGAATCACCACCAGGTTGTTGAAGTTGAAGGCAAAGGCCGCGATCAGCAACGGAATCAGGGGCCGGGTGATCAGCGGCAGGGTGATCCGGAAAAAGTTGTTGATCACACCCGAACCTTCGATATGGGCGGCCTCATAGAGATCATCCGGCACCGACTGCAGCATGCCCAGCGCCAGAATCATCATGTAGGGGTAACCCAGCCAGATATTGGTGATCAGCACCATGGTGCGCGCCAGCGCCGGTTCGGTGAACCAGGCCGGGCGCAGCCCGAACAGCACCTCCAGTATCAGGTTGATTTCACCGAAATTCTGGTTGAACAGGCCCCGGAAGATCTGGATCGAGATGAACGCCGGCACCGCATAGGGCAGGATCATCAGGATACGATAGACCACCGAGCCTCTGATCAGCTTCCAGTTCAGCAGGCAGGCCAGGGTTACCCCCAGACCATAGGCCACGAAGACGGTCACGGCGCCGAAGAAGATGGTCCAGACAAAGATCTCGAAGAAGGGCGCCATCATGCCCCGGTCGGTGAAGATGCGGGTATAGTTGTCCCAGCCGACATGGGTGGTGAAGCCCGGCCGTACCCGGTTGCCCTCGTCATCGACATAGTAGCCGCGCTCGAAATCCGCCGTAATGGCGCCGCCGGTCTGCTGGTCATGCAGCACATGCGGGTCATCGGCATCCTGTTGGTAGCGCTCGCGCAGAGCGCCGAAGGCGCGCGGGCCGCTGTAACGCAGTTCGGTGCCGTGCGGCAGCTCCACCACCACGCGCTGCAGGCCGGACCGGTTGGCCAGCACATCACGCAGGCTCAGGGCCTCGGTCGCCAGCGACCCCGGCGCCACTGCCCGGGTTTCGATCAGCGGACGCTGGCCTTCGCCGATGGCGGCCAGGGCCACTGGCGCGCTGATATACTTGTCACCGTCCCGCCGCAGCACCATGCGGTAGCGCTCATCCTCGGCCGGGTGCAGTTCAAAATCAAAGGTGCCCGCCTCATCCAGATAGGTGCGGGAGAGGTGATACTGGGTGGCCCGTTCATGGGTCACCATGTGGCCGTCACCATAGTTGGTGAAACTGATATAGACGCTGTACAGCAACGGGAACAGCGTGAAGATACCGATCCCTGCCAGCCCGGGAAACACATAGCGGCCGACATAGATGCGCGGATTCAGATAGAGATACAGCAACAGGCCGGCGAGAAAGGTCATGCCGACCGCGAACACCAGATCGCCGTTGAAGAACATCAGGGTGGCAACCCAGAACATGCCCACACCCAGCAGGCCGGTAAACAGCCAGTGCGCTATGCGGCGGGCAGGGCCCTGCCGGGCAGAATCCGGTGCAATGGGAATGGCGTTGGCATCAGCCATGACAGATACTCCTGGCCACAGGTTGAGTCGTGAGAGGACGAGAAATCAGGTGGTCAGCGGCCGGGGCCCACTCGTGCGTGGCCCCGGCTGCGGACCGGCGCCGCCTAGCGCATGCGTTCGGCGGCCTCGCGCATGGCTGCTTCCACCGACTGGCGACCGGACGTGATATTGCCCAGCGCTACTTCCGCATTGGACCAGAAGGCATCCATCTGCGGGATATTGGGCATGGGATGACCCATTTCGGCATTGTCGAAGGTGGCCTGCAGACGATCCGCGTCATCAGCATTGTCCACCAGTTCCTGCAGGTAGCCTTCGTGGGCCGGGACGCCCAGGGTCTGGCTCGGATCTGTCGTATCCATGGTGCGCAGGCCATCGACGGTGAGCAGATACTCTTCCATGAAGATTTCCACCAGGTCCATGTTCGGTGAAGAAGCGCTCACCACGGCACCCGGGATACCCACAAACGGCTTGCCGAGTTCGCCCTCAACGGCCGGAATCGGCGCCACGCCGAAATCGATGCCGGCTGATTCATAGCCGGCCCAGCCCCAGGGGCCATTGATGATCATGGCCACATCACCGGAGACAAAGGCGTTTTCCATGTCGCCGTAGTCGGCACCCGAAGGCATGACACCGCGATCAATCAGGTCACGCAGTACCCGCGCACCCTTGATGGCTCCGTCGCTGGCAAAGCCGATATCGGCCGGGTCATAGGTGCCGTCATCGTTCATGCCGAAGGAGTAACCGCCGGCAGAGGACAGCAGGCCATAGGTGAAGTAGGTGTTGTCATAATCCCACAGGATGGCATTGGCGCCGTTCAGGGACTCGTTCAACGCAAACACCTCGTCCCAGGTGGTCGGTGCCGCGTCGACCAGCTCGCGGTTGTAGATCAGGCCCACGGCCTCGACCATGACCGGCCAGCCGTACTGGGTGCCTTCATAGCTGGTGGCAGTCCAGAAGCTGTCATCAATCTGGCCACGGACCTCGTCACCCACCGAAATCGGCTGAATGAAGCCGGAGTCGGCCCAGCTGCCAAAGCGGTCATGGGCCCAGATCACGATGTCCGGGCCGCGGCCGGCAGCGGCTTCCTGCTGGAAACGTTCTTCCAGGTTGTCCGGCGCTTCCACGGTAACAGGGATACCCAGTTCTTCCGCGAACTGGTCACCCACGGCCTGCAGGCCATTGTAGGCCTTGTCGGCACCGATCCAGATCAGCAGCTCACCCTCGGAGACTGCATGGGCATTCATCGCCAGAGCAGCACTGGTGGCAGCAATGGCAGTAGCGAGACCTTTTTTCATGAGAATCATCCTGTCGCATTATTATTGTGTGGCGGACGACCGGGTTGCACACCCGAGTCCGAATGCGACGCCAAAATTACGCCCGGGCGGCAGATCGGAGCAAACAAATCAGGCCGAACGGCAGGGATTTCCACCCGCTGCCCTGCACCCCCTGTGCGTACTCCTCCCCGCATCGGCACAGGGGGTAGGAAAAAGGGTGGGGTTGGACTCTGCATCCACCCCCACCCCGGGGGTGCAGCAATCGATTGCAACGTTGGGGTTCGGCGATGGAGAGGAGAATAATGGCGGCGGGCAAAAGGTTTGCGGTCAGGGGTTAAGGCTGTTGATCCAGGCGGTCACAAGATCTTCGGCGGCACTGTTCAGCGCCTGGCGCAGGGCCCGGTCGGAGGAACCGCCCAGTCCGCGCCGCTGGGTGCTGGTCTGCCAGCGTATCTGGCCCAGCTCATCGACCAGTTCGGCATTGACCGTAAGCAGTACCTGATGGCCGTGCTCGAGCTGCCTGTTCTCGCGGCGGGTGGAGAGCCGCAGCGTCCAGTCAGCGGCGGCGGGCTGATCGACAAAGCCCAGACCGCGCTCGGTCCAGGGAGCGGTCAGCACCGTTCTGTTGTCCTGCCCGGTGGCATCCCGCGTATCCAGATACAGACTGATGTCGTCGACAATGGCGGTGTACTGCTGCCGACGGGATTGGTAGAGTTCGGGCCAATCCGGGTCCACCGCACGCCCGGCAAACAGGCGGTGCAGCTGGTCGCGCGCCTGCTGGCGGCCGACCACGGTCATCACCCGTTGCCAGGCCGTGAAGCGGGCCCAGAGTCCGGCGCCATCCAGTTCACTCGCGGTGGGTTCGGCCATGGCCGGCAGATCATCGCGCCAGGCCTGCCGCAGTCGCTCGGCGGCACGGGCAGTATCCAGCGAGACCAGTACATAGAGAAAGCCGTCCGGGCTCTCCCAGGTGTCTTCCAGTTGCACGTCATCCAGCTCGATGTCATCCACCCGACTGCTGACCGACTGGCTGTAGAGCCGGCTCACCGCGCCATCGGCCTCGGTAACCTCGCTGCGGGTCTCGGCCATGATGCGCACGCGCAGGCCGGTCATCAGATCCGCGGTGGCGGCCTGACGGGCCCGCGACTGACTGGCCGCGAGGTTGTCGTCCAGCGGACTGCCGCCGCTGC
This sequence comes from Natronospirillum operosum, assembly GCF_004768465.1. Taxonomy (GTDB): domain Bacteria; phylum Pseudomonadota; class Gammaproteobacteria; order Pseudomonadales; family Natronospirillaceae; genus Natronospirillum; species Natronospirillum operosum. Next base: position 81,739 of record NZ_SRMF01000003.1, on the reverse strand, counting down.
CATAGACCACAGGGCCGGAACGGGTCGGCTGTACCACCCAGCTCGGGCGCTCCCCGACCCGCTCGGTGTCAGACGGTACCGGGGTAGAGGTACAGGCCGCCAGCAGCCCCAGAACACCCAGGGCGGTCGCTGCCGACAATGCGCGCATCCTGTTCACCAGCCGTTACCGGCGCTGCTGGAACTTCTGAATGCGTTCGGTACCCAGCCAGACATCCCGGGTGTCCAGAATGCTGATCAGTCGCATGTCGACCTGATAGCTGGTGACCCGGTTGCCGTCCAGTGTATCCACGAAGGAATTGATCTCGCCGGTCAGGGCAAAGTCGGCGCCCAGTTCCTGACCCATGGCCTGGATGGTGTCTTCGCGCGCATGCTGCTCCTGCTCCAGGCGTTCCTGGCGGATGTCGTCACGCTCTTCACCACTGGCCACGAAGTCCAGTTGACCGGTCTGCAGCATGGCGCGGCGGATATCGTTGATGAAGGTATTGACGGGAATATGCTCATGCGACCGATTGCGGATGCTGTGCACGATCACCACCGGCTCGCGGCCATGTTCGGCAACAAAGCGGTTGTACCAGGGGAAGGTGACCATATCCTCGATCATGGTCTGCGAGACCAGCCGCGAATCGGTGGAGTTCCAGCGGTCGGTCAGCGCAATTTCCTGGTCCGGGTCTTCCCGGCTGACGGTAACGGAAGGCCCGCCACAGGCGGCCAGCACCACCAGCAACAACAGAAGCAACAGGCCGGTCAGCCTGGATGGGTGTCGAATGGTCATGGTTTCAGTCCTCATGGCCTCAGTGGTCTCATGTCGGGGCGCTGATGGCACGGGTGTACCCGTCAGCGCTGTTCAAAGGTTCTGACCAGATAGAGATTGACCTGCCTTGGCACGGGGTCAATCTCACGGGTCCATTGGGTGCGCCCGGACTGCTCCAGGCGCAGGGTCTGTGGCTCCGCCTGCACGCGCACCAGCGCCATCCGGGCGCGCCTGGGCATCGTGGCCCAGTGGCGGGTTTCTGCCCGGGCCGTGGCCGTGGTCGCGGCCCGCCCCAGCAGGTTGATCAGCAGGCCCAGGCCCTCGTCGCTGTGGTTGCTCACGGCACCACTGACGGCGGAACTGGTGGTATTGCGCACGGTTTCCCGCAGCAGAGCCGCCATCATTTCGTCCTGCGCCACGCGCAAACGCTCCTGCCGCTTGATCTGTTCCGGATCCGCCATCACGGTCAGCCGCACGGGCTGCCGGTCATCGCCCAGGTGCAGGCGGCTGGCAGCGGGCTCCGGACCGGCTGGCGGATACCAGGGCACGGACACCCGCACCCCGACCGGACCGATACCATCCAGCAGCCCAACCTCCTGCGCCACTTCCCAGAGCGGCCCCAGATACACCTGCTTCGAGTGCAGTGGGTTGTCCAGCACCTGGAGCACGCCGCCGGCCTGATAGCGCAACAGCAAATCGCCCAGCCCATGGTCGGCATAATGCAGCGTGAACCAGGCCAGTTGCTGGGCACCCTCCTCGCCTTCACGCGAGACCAGCGGGCGCAGCATCAGTGACTCTGCCTCCGGCTGTCGATGCAGAATCATGTTCATCTCGCCGATCGGCGGCACCCGCCCGGCGTGCTCCAGCACCAGCAGCAGGGATTCGTCTGCGGTCAGAGGCCGGATCTCGGCTGTGTCCAGCTCGTGTTCTTCCACCAGCTGCGGCCATTCGTCTTCCCAGCCGCCGCCGGTGCGCATCATGCGCACCACCGAAGCCCAGGCCAGGCGGGCCGGTTCGGGGCCCAGATCATACTGCTCCGCATAACCGAGCTCGTAGGCCCGAGCGGCCTGCTGGTAGGCAACGCGGGCGCTGTCCCATTCGCCCAGATTCTCATAGGTCACGCCGGTAAGGAAGCGACCCCAGGCATCATCACGGTAGATCAGATCCTCCGGGTCCAGGTACTGACCCCGCAGCTGACGCAGAATACGCAGAAAGGCACTGGCAGTGTCGTCTTCCTGCGTGGCCTGTTCCAGATAGTCGCCTTCGTCAGCGGCAAACTCGTTGAGGATGATTTCCAGCCGCCGTGATTCCACCCGGGCTGCATCCAGCCAGCGCGGGTCTCCGGTTTCCTGCGCCATAGCCAGAAAGTTCAGCGCCTTGAAGTAGTTGACGTAGGCATATTCGTAACCGGCCCCGCGATACGGCCCCTGAGCCGGGCTGGTCATGAACTCGCCAAAACGCTCGGCGCCAGAGCGCCAGGGCAGGGTGTCGCGCAATTCGTCAGCCTGCTGCAACAGCGCATTGCTGCCCTGATAGTCGCCGGCCAGATGACGCACCATGCCCACCTCGAGCAGGTACAGCAGATAGTCGCGGTCGCGCTCCTGCAGGGTTTCAGTGAAACGCGCCTCGGCGACCTCATAGTCCCCTCGCTCGACCGCGCGGATGGCCTCGGCCTGTCGATCACCATAGGTGGAGCAGGCGCTCAGGCCCAGCAACAGGAGCCACAGGCAGTGCCTGCCGCAACGGGCGACTGCCCTGCGGCAATGTCTGACGGTGCGCACGTGTTGACCTTACCGCCCCTGGGAGATACGCCGGGTCAGTTCGTCATCCAGTTCCTCAAAGCCCTGCTCGGCCCGGAACTGCTGCCACAGCGCGTTGTCATTGTTGATGGAGGTACGCAGTGCATTCTGCGTCGCCTGGGCGGTGACCGAGTCATCCATGGCCACCAGCACGTAGAGGGTGCCATCACTGGCCACCCGGCTGTCATAGATGCGCGAACCGACCAGATATTCATCCGTCACCAGTCGGCTGACCGAGGTATTCACCAGATCGACCGTTTCCGTATCACCGGACCCCGTGGTCTCGGCGTACTGCTTGATCATGTTCTGCACATGCACGGTAAACGCCTGCGCCAGTTGCACGCGCGCACTGGCCGCCGCCTGCTGCCGCATGAAATCCATGCCGGCGCCGGATTCCGGGTGTGAACCCACAGCGCTCAGTTCAAGCCCGTCCACGGGCTGATCACAGACCCAGCCGGGCGCTCTGTCGTCAGTGTTGGGGTAATAGCAGGGCGGCACTTCCGCCTGATCGCTGCGGCCGCCACAGGCAGCCAGCAACAGCACGGTACCCAGGATCAGGCCCGGGCGCAGCAGTGAATTGAACATGAGCGCATCCTCGCTTCTTTATTGTTAATGTATTCGCAACGGCGACAAAGGTCGTTGCCGTCGCCCAAAAAACTTTGTAAAGACGCGGCCCAGGCCGCGTCTCAGAACAGGATACGAGCCTTGATCGTACCCTTGATGAGGCTGAGCTTTTCAAGCGCCAGCGGGCCGAATTCCTGATCCACATCGATCACCACATAGCCCACCTTCTCATTGGTTTGCAGGTACTGACCACTGATGTTGATGCCGTTGTCGGACAACTGGCTGTTGATCATGGACAGTACACCGGGCACATTCTCGTGAATATGCAGAATGCGGTGCTTGCCATCGTGCTTGGGCAACGCTACCTCGGGGAAGTTGACCGCCGAAATGGAGGTGCCGTTGTCCGAGAACATGGCCAACTTCTCCGCCACTTCGGCACCGATATTCTTCTGTGCTTCCATGGTACTGCCGCCCACGTGCGGGGTCAGAATCACATTGTCCAGGCCGCGCAACGGGCTGACAAACTCATCGTCGTTGCTGCGGGGCTCGGTGGGGAAGACATCAATGGCAGCGCCCAGCAACTTGCCGCTCTCGACCGCTACGGCCAGCGCTTCGAGGTCCACCACCGAGCCCCGTGACGCGTTGATCAGCACCGATTTGTCCTTCATGGACTCGATCTCCGCCGGGCCGATCATCCACTTGGTGGCCGGTGTTTCCGGCACGTGCAGTGACACCACATCAGAGCGCGCCAGCAACTGTTTCAGGCTGCCCACCTGATGTGCATTGCCCATGGGCAGCTTGTTGATGACATCATAGAAGATCACGCTCATGCCGAGTGATTCGGCCAGCACACCCAGTTGGGTGCCGATATTGCCGTAGCCCACCAGGCCCAGTACCTTGCCCCGGCTCTCATAGGAGTCCTGGGCACTCTTCTTCCAGACCCCACGGTGCGCTGCGGCATTCTTTTCCGGGATGCCGCGCAGCAACAGTGTGGCCTGGGCCAGTACCAGTTCGGCCACCGACCGGGTATTGGAGAAGGGGGCATTGAAAACGACCACACCGCGTTCGGTGGCCGCCTGCAGATCCACCTGATTGGTGCCGATGCAGAAACAGCCCACCGCGACCAGCTTCTCGGCCGACTCGAAAACATCCCGCGTGAGCTGGGTACGGGAGCGAATGCCCAGAAAATGGGCATCACGAATGCGTTCTTTCAACTCTGCTTCCGGCAGCGACGACGACACCTGTTCGATCCAGGTATAGCCAGCGTTCTCGAACGCTTCCACGGCTGACGAATGAATGCCCTCCAACAGGAGAATCTTGATCTTCGATTTATCGAGTGACGTCTTGCTCATGAATCTCTGGGTTCCGGAATCTGTGCTGAGTAGAATCGCCGTGCCGGCGTCGACCTTCGGGGTCGCCCCGCGGAGCGGGAGCGCGGATTCTATCACACTGCGATCAGTTTACGTACAGCCGTGATGGCGCTCTCCTCCATCATGGCAACGCGGTTTTCAGGGCCATCAAAAAAGCCCCGGCGCCAGCAACGACGGGGCTTTCACAGACCATTCGAGGGCCCGGGTCACGGCACGGCGGCCAGACCCGGGGACGACGGGTCAGAGTACGTCGTAGGCGTTCAGATCCTTGAAGGCTTTTTCCAGACGCTTGACCATGGAAGTCTGGCCCTCACGCAGCCATTTGCGCGGGTCATAGTACTTCTTGTTCGGCTTGTGCTCGCCTTCGGGGTTGCCGATCTGGCCCTGCAGATAAGCCTTGTTGGCCTCGTAGTAGTTGCGCACGCCTTCCCAGGTGGCCCACTGCGTATCGGTGTCGATGTTCATCTTGATGACACCATAGCTGATGGACTCCTCGATCTCGGCTTCGGTGGAGCCGGAGCCGCCGTGGAAGACGAAATTGAGGCTGTTGTGCGGCAGGTTGAACTTGTCGGAGACATATTCCTGCGAGTTCTTCAGGATCTCGGGCGTCAGCTTGACGTTGCCCGGCTGATAGACTCCATGCACATTGCCGAAGGACGCCGCAATGGTGAAGCGGTGGTCAATGGCGTTCAGCTTCTCGTAGGCATAGGCCACATCTTCCGGCTGGGTGTACAGATCCGCCGCATCGACGCCGGTGTTGTCCACGCCGTCTTCCTCGCCGCCGGTCACACCCAGTTCAATCTCCAGCGTCATGCCGAGCTTGGCCATGCGCTGCAGATACTGACCACAGATCTCGATGTTCTCTTCCAGGCTTTCTTCCGAAAGATCAATCATGTGGGAACTGAACAGCGGCTTGCCGGTTTCGGCATAGTGCTTTTCACCGGCTTCCAGCAGCCCGTCAATCCACGGCAGCAGCTTCTTGGCCGCGTGGTCGGTATGCAGAATCACCGGCACGCCATAGGCTTCGGCGACGGTGTGCACGTATTTGGCACCGGCAATGCCGCCCAGAATGGCCGCCTGCTGACCGTCCAGATTCAGCCCCTTGCCGGCGAAAAAGGCCGCGCCGCCGTTGGAGAACTGGACCACGACCGGGGAGCGGACCTTGGCCGCCGCTTCCAGGGTGGCATTGACGGAGTCGGTGCCAACGCAGTTGACTGCGGGCAGAGCAAACTTGTGCTCCTTGGCGATGGCAAAAATCTTTTGCACGTCTTCACCGCTTACCACTCCGGGTTTTACGGCGTCAAAAATCTTGGTCATAGCGTTTCTACCTGTGTGCATGTGCTCGAATGTCCGCGCCCGGTATTATACATCATGGCCGGTGCGCGGCCCAAAAGGCCCTGTGCGCTCAGGGCCGTTGTTGTGTCTTGTATCGGGCCGGCGGTCAGCCCTGGCCCCTGGCGCGCTCCTCGAGGATGGCAACGGCGGGTAGGGTCTTGCCTTCCACAAACTCCAGAAAGGCACCGCCGCCGGTCGAGATATAGGAAATCTTGTCCGCCAGGTCGTACTTGTCGATGGCAGCCAGGGTGTCACCGCCACCGGCAATCGAGAACGCGTCGCTCTCGGCGATGGCGTGGGCGATGTCCTTCGTACCCTGTGCAAAGGCATCGAACTCGAACACGCCACAGGGACCATTCCAGATAATGGTCTTGGCCTGCTTCAGAATCTCGACCACTTTCGCGGTGGTTTTCGGGCCATAGTCGATGATCTGCTCGTCATCGCCGATCTGATCCGCGGCCTTTTCTTCCACCGGGGCGTCATGCCGCCAGTCGTCGAAATCCAGTTTGGTGGTGCGGCAGTCTTCGGCAAAGATGACTTCGGTCTTCTCGCGCAGGCGCCTGGCCTCGGGGATCAGGTCCTTCTCATGCAGCGACTTGCCGACATTGTAACCCTCGGAGGCTACAAAGGTATTGGAGATACCGCCGCCGACGACCAGCACATCGCACTTTTCCGACAGGGCTTCCAGTACCGTCAGCTTGCTGGACACCTTGGCGCCACCCACCACCGCCACCATGGGGCGGGCCGGGGTTTTCAGTGCCTTGGCCAGGGCTTCCAGCTCTGCCGCCAGCAACGGGCCAGCCGCCGCCATGGGCGCATATTTGGCCACCCCGTGGGTAGAGGCCTGCGCGCGGTGCGCGGTACCGAAGGCATCCATGACAAACACATCACACAAGCCGGCCATTTTCCGGGCCAGATTGTCGTCATTCTTCTTCTCGCCCGCGTTGAAGCGCACATTTTCCAGCAGCACCAGGTCATGATCACCCATGTCCACACCATCGACCCAGTCGCGGATCAACGGCACTTCCCGTCCCAACAGCTTGCCGAGATGCGCCGCGACCGGGGCCAGCGAGGCTTTCTCCTCGAACTGCCCTTCTTCGGGACGGCCCAGGTGTGAGGTCACCATAACCCTGGCGCCTTTTTCCAGAGCCAGCCGGATGGTGGGCACTGAGGCGCGAATGCGCTGATCAGAGGTGATGTTGCGTGCGCTGTCCAGCGGCACATTGAGGTCCTGACGGATCAGGACGCGCTTACCGGTCAGATCCAGATCGGCCATCTTGAGTACGGACATGGGACACTCCCTCGGTTGTCTGTGCATATTGTGCGCGCATTCTACCGATTAGGAGGCCTTTTCGCACCCGATTTATGGAATATTCTTTCAAAATAACGACACTGGAACTGCTTTTCCCTTCAAAAAGCACAAATATCCGAAGGTTTATTACAAAACTGGCGGCGCAGTACCCATGACGCAATACGAAATCGAATGACAAGCACTTGCTATTGACAATGATTCTCAGTCGTCGATAATGCAATCAAAGCATGGCCTGGATTCTTCATATCATGTACGTCTGTCTTTGCAACGCCATCACCGATCAGCAGATCACCACCGCTGTCAGCCAGGGGCAGGTCAACTCCATGCGTGATCTGCAGCGCGAGTTCGGTGTCGGCACCTGCTGCGGCAAGTGTGCCCGCGATGCGCGAGACCTGCTTGATGCCGCCCGTCCGGCACTGCCGGAACCCACTGCCGGCAATCTGTTCTATTCAGCCGCCTCGGCTGCCGCCTGACCAATCGCTACTGGAAATCCCGCCCTGTCTGAACTATAACATCGGGCATCGAATTCAACCGTCACCAACAGGGATGCCGCCATGCAAGGCGAAGCCGGTATTGTACAGACTCTCAATTCTGTCCTGTCCAATGAACTCGTTCTGATCAACCAGACCTTCCTCCACGCCCGCATGTGCCGCAACTGGGGACTTTCCGGGCTGAATGAGCCTGTCTACAAGGAATCCATCCGGGCCATGAAACGGGCCGACGCACTGATCGAACGCATTCTGTTTCTGGAAGGGCTGCCCAACCTGCAGCATCTCGGCCGCCTGCGCATCGGTGAAGTGGTGCCGGAAATGCTGCAGTGCGATCTCGACCTGATGACGGACTGCATTGCCACGGTTCGGGATGGCATCACTCTCTGTGAGCAGAAGCACGACTACGTCAGCCGCCAGTTGCTGCAGGATATTCTGGATGCGGAAGAAAACTACTACGACTGGGCCGAAACCCAGATAGAGCTGATGGGCAAGATGGGGCTGGCCAACTACCTGCAGTCCCAGGCCGACTGAACAGGCGCCCCGCCCTGACACAACCTCTTTCAAGGAGTCTCGCATGCAAGGCAAGAAGACCGTCATCGACACACTGAACAAGCTGCTGGCCATCGAACTGACGTCCATCGACCAGTATTTCGTGCACAGCCAGATGTATGAAAACTGGGGCCTGCAGAAACTCTACGAGCGAATCGACCATGAGCGGCAGGACGAAATCGGCCATGCCACCCTGCTGATCGAACGCATTCTGTTTCTCGAAGGCACACCGGATGTGGCCGCCCGGGACAAACTCCGCATCGGCGCCACCGTGCCGGACATGCTGCAGAATGACCTGGACACCGAGTACGACAACGCCGCCGCCCTGCGCAAGGCCATAGCGCTGTGCGAGAAAGAGCAGGACTACGTCACCCGCGACATCCTGCTCAAGCTGCTTGCCGACACCGAGCAGGATCACACCCACTGGCTGGAACAGCAACTGGGTCATATCCGCACCATGGGGCTGGAAAACTACCTGCAGTCGCAGGCCTGACAAAATGCCTCCGTCATGTCAGCGCACGGCGATACTGTTGAGTCCAATGCATTCTCGAAGGTCCGCTCAAAGCTTGCGAAGATCGATGGCTTCCTGGCCGAATTCATTGGCATTGGCGTGGCCGACGAGAAGCCACCCAAGGCACAGAGTCTGATTGGCCCAAAGATCACTTTTGTTCAATACCCATGATCCTTCTTTGGGCAGTCTGAAGCCCAACAGGAGGATCATTCATGTCAACAAAAACCGTTATCGTACTGGCCGACAATCTGCCGGCCGGCCTTGTTGCAAACTTCGCTGCTGTTCTGGGCATGAGCCTTGGCAAGCATTTTCCTGATCTGGTAGGCGACGATACCGTCTCGGCCGATGGTGTACAGCTCAAAGGTATTACTAAAGTGCCCCTGCCTGTCCTCGGTGCCCCGGGAGGTGATCTGCCCGACCTCTTTCTTGCCGCTGCGGAACTGCCGCTTCGTTGTGCCTACATGCGCGCCGCATTCGAGGCCAGCGACTATGCGGATTACACCTTGCGCATCAATTCCGCATCACTTGCGGCGCAGATACCACAGGGCCTTTTGCTGGCCGGGCCGAGAAAGGCAGTGGACCGACTGTGTGGCCGACTGCCCTTGTTGCGGTAAAGGACACAAGAGGAAGATATTGATCAAAATATGTTGTGTTATAACATTTTGTGCGGCAGGTCGGCCGTCTGACAGCGCCGAGTTCAGTACAGGGAGAACAGAGCCATGGAGAGACCGGCTCCGGCCGCCAGGCCGACAATCATCAGGGCGCTGTAGGTCAGCGGCAGGCGATGGCGACTGCGATCACGCCGCTGTCGCACCATCATCAGACCATTGGCCAATGAATCCAGTCCGAACCGATGTGTTCCCATGCTGATTACACCCTGCCCCTGGTTGTCCGCTGTTGTCGGCGCATGAGCGCCGGGTCTGCCACGACTGGCATCTAATCCAGTGCAGCATCATTAACTTAGTAATAATTGTTCGTATTTGCAAGTGCATTATCAGAGTTCTGCTGCACTCCCGATGCAGACCTGCAATGACGGCCATGCGCACCTGTGTTTTAATACCGCCATCTGAATCACGGGCGGACAGACAGCATGACGACGTCCTGCACCCTGGTGGGCATTGCGGGGGCTTCCGGGTCGGGCAAGACCACCCTGGCACAGGGTCTGAAAGCCGGTCTTGAAGCCGCCAACGGGCCGCAGTCGGTGCTGCTGCTCGGTGAAGATGCCTATTATCGGGATCAATCGCATCTGAGCCCGGCAACGCGCGAAAGACAGAACTATGATGACCCGGCAGCGCTGGATCATGCGCTGCTGGTCAGCCAGTTGCGGCAACTGGCCTCCGGGCAGCCGGTTTTGCAGCCCATTTACGATTACCGGCAACATACCCGGGCAGCCGAGACCCGGCGCCTGCAACCGGCTCCGCTGGTACTGCTCGAAGGTCTGTTTGTGCTGACCGTGCCGGCACTGCGGGATACGCTGAGCCTGCGGCTATACGTCGACACCCCTGCGGACCTGTGCCTGCTGCGGCGCCTGCGCCGTGACATCCGGCAACGGGGGCGCACGGCCGAGAGCGTGCTGGCTCAGTATGAGTCCAGTGTGCGGCCGGGTTTTCTCACCCATGTCGCGCCTTCGCGCCGCCATGCCGAGGCAGTGATCGACGGCAGCCAGGGCCATGACAGCATGATTGCAACAGGCTGGGCCGCGCTGTCCCGGGCGCTGCCCAGTTACACAAAAGGAGACTGACTGTGCCCTATGTTCACGATCTCAACCCGGTAGCCCTGGACCTCGGCTTCATTCAGGTGCACTGGTATGGCGTCAGCTACCTGGTGGCCTTTCTGGGCGGCTGGTGGCTCGGTCATTGGCGTGCCCGCAATCAACCCTGGCGTGGCTGGTCGACGGATCAGGTGAGCGCCATGCTCAACTATGTCATCCTGGGCACGCTGCTGGGCGGCCGCATCGGCTATGTGCTGTTTTATCAGTTCGGCGAGTTCATCAACAACCCACTCTATCTGTTCAACCTGACCCAGGGTGGCATGTCCTTCCATGGCGGTTTTATCGGCGTGTCGCTGGGGCTGCTGCTGTTTGCGCGCAACCATGGCAAGAGCTACTGGCAGGTGACCGATTTCATTGCACCGCTGGCGCCGCTGGGCTTCGCCGCCGTGCGCATGGGCAACTTTGTCAACGGTGAACTCTGGGGGCGCACCAGTGACGTGCCCTGGGCCATGATTTTTCCGCAGGCACCGGGCGAACTCGCACGCCATCCATCACAGCTGTATCAGGTGGCCGGTGAGGGCCTGCTGCTGTTCGTGCTGCTGCTGTGGTTCAGCAGCAAGCCGCGGCCGCGCTTTGCGGTTACCGGTTTCTTTCTGGCCGGCTATGGGATTTTTCGCTGTATTGCAGAATTCTTCCGCGAGCCGGATCAGCATATCGGCTACCTGGCCGGCAACTGGCTCACCATGGGTATTCTGCTGTCGCTGCCCATGGTCATTCTGGGCGTGATCTTCCTGATCATGGCCTACCGCCTGAACATCGACGACCGGGTGCAGCCCGCCGTCGCGCGCGGACCCGCCAAATCCAAACGCAAGCAGAAACGCTGAAAGTACAGGACACCCTGATTATGCAACAGTATCTGGATCTGATTCGTCACATCAAAGCCCATGGCCATGACAAATCCGATCGCACCGGCACCGGCACCCGGAGCATCTTTGGCTATCAAATGCGCTTCGATCTGGGCGCCGGTTTCCCGCTGGTAACCACCAAGAAAATCCATCTGCGCTCGATCATTCACGAGCTGCTCTGGTTTCTGAACGGCGATACCAATGTGCGCTATCTGCAGGAAAACGGGGTCTCGATCTGGAACGACTGGGCCGACGAGAACGGCGATCTGGGGCCGGTCTATGGCCGGCAGTGGCGGGCCTGGGAAACACCGCGCGGCGAAACCATCGACCAGATCAGTGATGTAATGGAGCAGATCCGCCACCGCCCGGACTCGCGCCGCATGCTGGTGGTGGCCTGGAATCCGGCCGATGTACCCAGCATGGCCCTGCCGCCCTGTCATTGTCTGTTCCAGTTCTATGTGGCCAATGGCAAACTCAGCTGTCAGCTCTATCAGCGCAGCTGTGATGTCTTCCTGGGCCTGCCGTTCAATATCGCCAGCTATGCCCTGCTGACGCACATGATGGCCCAGCAGGCCGACCTGGAAGTAGGCGAATTCATCTGGACCGGGGGCGATGTGCATATCTATAGCAATCATGCTGTGCAAACTGACAAGCAGATCAAGCGAGAACCATATCCGTTGCCGCAACTGGAAATCCGCCGGCGGCCCGAAACCCTGTTCGATTATCGCTTTGAAGACTTTGAAATCGTCGGCTATCAGGCGCATCCTCATATCAAGGGTCCAGTGGCTGTCTGAGCTACCGACCCCGTCAGTTCCGGCCCGTGCGGCCCATCAGTACAAGGAACCCGAACACCATGGCCAGTGATTCTGCTGCCTCTGTCGCCTCCGCTCTCCCCTCAGCTCGCCTTGACGCCAGCCAGTTGAGCTCGCGTGTGGACCTGAGCTACCTCGATTTCGAGACTACCGCAGATCTCGACGGGGCCTCCGGTTTTCTCGGCCAGCCGCGCGCCAAGGAAGCGCTGGAGTTCGGTATCAACATGGAAGCCAGCGGCTATAACCTCTTCGTGATGGGCGAGTCCGGCACCGGCCGGCAGTCACTGGTCTCCAGCTATGTACGCGAGGTGGCCACCCGTCGCCCGCCGCCACTGGATGTCTGCTTCATCAACAACTTCGACAAGACCCGCGAACCCCTGGTCATGCAACTGGCCGCCGGCCAGGGCAAGGTGTTCAGGGAGGATATGGAAGCCTTTGTCGATGAGCTGATGAGCACCTTCCCGGATGCCTTCGAGAACCCCAGCTACCAGCGCCGACGCGCTGCCATCGACCGCGAGTTCAACCAGAAATACGACCTCGCCATCATGCAGGTGGACAAGGTCGCCTCCCAGCAGGAGATCGCCCTGCTGTCGGATCAGGGCAGCATCATCCTGGCGCCCATTGTGGACGGCAAGGTGCTCGATGAAACCGAATTCGCGCAGCTTGCCGAGAGCGAACGCAGCGAATTCCAGCGCCGCATTCAGGACCTGGAAGAACTGCTCAACGAATCGCTGCTGGAATTGCCCCAGTGGCGGCGGGAAACCAGCGAGAAGCAGCGTCAGCTGGATGATGAAACCATCACCCAGGCGGTCAAGCCGCTGCTGCGCGAGCTGGAATACAAGTATGACGGCAATATTTCCGTGCTGCGCTACCTGCGCCAGCTCAAACAGCAACTGCCGACCCTGATCAGCGAGGTGTTTCTGGAAGACCACCCGTTGGAGAAAGTCTCCGACCCGGACCGCAAACAGGCCCTGCACGGCCAGTTGCTGCCCAACCTGCTGGTGCAGAACGAGCCGCAGAACGGGGTGCCGGTGGTGTACGAACTGCTGCCGACCTACCAGAACCTGTTCGGGCGCATTGAATACGCCACCCAGCAGGGCATGTCGGTGACCAATTTCCAGTTGATTCAGCCGGGCAGCCTGCACAAGGCCAATGGCGGCTACCTGATCATGGACGCCGAAAAGCTGCTGGTGGAACCCTTTGCCTGGGACGCGCTCAAGCTGGCACTGAAAACCCGCCAGATCAAGATGGAGTCGCCATTCATCGACCCCAGCCTGATGCATGCGGTAACACTGAGCCCGGAAACCGTGCCCTTGCAGGTCAAGATCATCCTGATCGGCTCGCGCGACATCTACTATCAACTGCTGGCGCTGGATCCCGAATTCAATGAACTGTTCCGCATCCTGGTCGATTTCGACAGCTATATTCCGCGCGACAACGACTCGGTGCAGCAGCTTATTCTGCGCATCAAGCACTATGCTGACGAGAAAGGCTATCCGGCCATCAGTCGTGATGCCGTGGCCCGACTGATCGAGTTTTCACTGCGCCAGGGCGAGCACCAGGAACGCATCAGTGCCCAGATCATTCATCTGTTCAAGATGGTGGCCGAAGCCGATTACCTGCGCCAGCAGAAGCGCGACAGCCTGATCGAGGCGCGCCATGTGGAGCTGGCGCTGCGCGCGGCGGAGTATCGCAGCAGCCGTATCAGCGACCAGATGATTCTGGAAATCGCCGAAGGCACGGTCAAGATCTCCACCGACGGTGAACGCGCCGGCTGCGTGAACGGCCTGACGGTCATGGAAATCGGCGAGTCTGTGTTCGGCTCGCCGGCCCGCATTACCGCCACCGCGTCTCTGGGTTCGCAGGGCATCATGGATATCGAGCGTGAGGCCCAGCTCGGCCAGGCGGTGCATTCCAAGGGCGTGATGATTCTCAACGGCTATCTGGCCCGCCAATATGGCCGTGACATCCCGCTGACGCTGAATGCGCATATCGCCATGGAACAGTCCTATGGCCATGTGGATGGCGACTCGGCCACCTGTGCCGAACTGGTGGCCCTGATCTCCGCCGTCACCGATATTCCAGTCCTGCAGTCGCTGGCGGTGACCGGCTCCATGAACCAGCACGGTGAAGTGCAGGCCGTGGGCGGGGTCAATGAAAAGATCGAAGGCTTCTTCAAGGTCTGCGCCAGTCGCGGTCTGACCGGGCGTCAGGGGGTGATTATCCCGGCCGACAATGCACGTCATCTGATGCTGAAGGATGAAGTCATCGAGGCTGTGGAAGCCGGCCTGTTCAACATCTATGCTGCACAGCAGATTGATGATGTGCTGACCCTGCTGCTCGGCCAGGATGCGCTGCTGATCCACGATGAGGCGCGGCAGAACCTGAGGTCCATGCATGACCGGCTGAGCGAAGAGGAGGACAGCAGCAAAAGGTGACCTGTTAAATACCGGCAAGTCACCCTACACTGACCGCTCCGTCGCCGCAGGCCTGTGGCATGCCTTCTGACCACGCGGCCTGCAGGTACGGCGATAACAACAAGAGACCCACTTACGGTAGGGAGAGACAGATGGAACAGAAAGTCTATCCGGTGCCAGACACCGCCCGGCAGAACGCCCTGATCAACAACGAACAGTACGCAGCCCTGTATCAGCGTTCCATTGATGACAACGAGAATTTCTGGCGCGAGCAGGCCGAGCGCATTGACTGGTTCAAGCCGTTTACCGAGGTTCGGGATGTCAGTTATGACCGCCACAACCTGCATATCCGCTGGTATGGCGACGGCGAACTCAACGTGGCGCACAACTGCATCGACCGCCACCTGCAAGACCGTGCCGAACAGACCGCCATCCTCTGGGAAGGTGACGAACCGGGCGATCATCAGGCCATTTCCTACCAGACGCTGCACGACCGGGTCTGCCAACTGGCCAACGGCCTGAAATCGCTGGGCGTCAGCAAGGGCGACCGCGTGACCATCTACATGCCCATGATCCCCGAAGCCGCCTATGCCATGCTGGCCTGTGCCCGTATCGGCGCCGTCCATTCGGTGGTCTTCGGCGGCTTCTCGCCCGAGGCTCTGGCCCAGCGCATTATCGACTGCGACTCCCGTGTTGTGATCACCGCCGATGAAGGCGTGCGTGGCGGGCGCAAGATTCCGCTGAAGGCCAATGTCGACAAGTCTCTGGCCGTCAAGGGCGCCGATATTGTCGAGCACGTCGTGGTCACCCGTCGCACCGGCGGTGACATCGACTGGCACGACCAGCGCGACCACTGGTACCATGAGCTGACCGACAGCCAGTCGACCCGTTGTGAGCCGGAGCGCATGAACGCCGAAGACCCGCTGTTCATCCTCTATACCTCCGGCTCCACCGGCAAGCCCAAGGGCGTGCTGCACACCACCGGCGGTTATATCGTCTATGCCTCGCTGACCCACCAGTATGTCTTTGACTACAGGGACGGCGACATCTACTGGTGTGCCGCCGATGTGGGCTGGGTGACCGGCCACAGCTATATTCTCTATGGCCCGCTGGCCAACGGAGCCACCACGCTGATGTTCGAGGGCGTGCCCAATTACCCGACCGCCGGCCGCCTGGGCGAGGTGGTGGACAAGCACCAGGTCAACATTCTCTACACGGCGCCAACGGCCATCCGCGCCCTGATGGGTAAGGGCAGCGAAGCCACCGCCTCGTCCCAACGCAACAGTCTGCGCATTCTGGGCAGCGTCGGTGAGCCGATCAACCCGGAGGCGTGGAACTGGTACTACACCGAATTCGGCAACAGCCAGTGCCAGGTGGTCGATACCTGGTGGCAGACCGAGACCGGCGGCATCATGATCACGCCGCTGCCGGGCGCGACCGACCTCAAGCCGGGCAGCGCGACACGGCCCTTCTTCGGCATCATGCCGGCGCTCTTTGGGCCGGATGGCGAGGAACTGAAGGGCGCCAACAGCGGCAATCTGGTGATCAAGGACTCCTGGCCCGGGCAAATGCGCTCCGTTTACGGAGACCACCAGCGCTTTATCGATACCTACTTCAGCGCCTATGACGGTGTCTACTTCACCGGTGATGGCGCCAAACGGGATGAGGACGGCTACTACTGGATCACCGGCCGCGTCGATGATGTGCTGAATGTCTCCGGCCACCGCCTGGGCACGGCCGAGATCGAAAGTGCGCTGGTAGCCCACCCGTCCGTCGCCGAGGCCGCCGTGGTTGGCTACCCGCATGACCTCAAGGGGCAGGGCATCTATGTCTACATCACACCAATGGCGGATGTGGAGCCCAGCGATGAACTGAGCAAGGAACTGATCCAGTGGGTGCGCAAGGAGATCGGACCGCTGGCCACGCCGGACCTGATCCAGTGGACACCGGGGCTGCCGAAGACACGCTCGGGCAAGATCATGCGCCGTATCCTGCGCAAGATCGCCGCCAATGACTATGGCGAGTTGGGCGATACCTCGACGCTGGCGGACCCCGGGGTGGTGGATGAGTTGATTGATCACCGTCTCAACCGGTAACAGGCGCCTCATGCCTCCCCTTTGTAGGCTGTGGCCCTTGGCCACGCATGCGTGAGCAAGGCTCACAGCCTACAGAACAAGGCGCTGCGGTATGGTCAACGCCCCGTGTTACCAAGTCCCGACGGGTTTGGTGCAGGCCCCCGACAGCCGTCAGATTGCTTCGTTGTGTAATTTTTGGCGTATCTGTTCAGGTCGGCATGGATGCTGGCCTACAGCCGGTTCTACCATTTTTACCAACAGACTTATCCACAGAATCTGTGGATAGGTCGAATTATTGACCAACCCGCTGAAAGGCCCGCCACAGAGGGCTCTGTAAGTTTTTCCGATGTTGTCAACGACCGCCTGAAGATTTTTCTGACAAAAGTTGTGCACATTCGGTTGACAGGCACAGAAGGCGCCAGAACCGGCCCTTGCAGAGGGTCTGAGGCCGTTAGTGCACTACTCAACCCCGCCTCGCTGTCGACCTGCCGCTTCCTTGCTGCGGTGTTGCCTTGGATAGCTCTTTAGTCTGTTGTTTTTTCTGCAAAAAAATATTTGACAGCCTCAGGGCCCTCGGCTAAAGTACGCCCCACGTTTGCCGGGGTGACCTGGCAGATCAGCCTGAAGTGCCTAGGTGGTGGAATTGGTAGACACGCTAGCTTCAGGTGCTAGTGGCCTTACGGCCGTGGAGGTTCAAGTCCTCTCCTAGGCACCACTTTCCCAGTACGCTTTCCTTTCTGTATACCCTGCTTCAGCGCCCTTGTATCGATCACCACGCCATTGGTGGCGTGCCTTGTCGTTGCCGACACGGGCCTGCTACTGGTTTCTGTAACGCTCCCGATTCTCCTGCTTCTTTTTCTCGCTCTTCTTGATCAGTACATAGAGTGCACCGGCACCGCCATGACGGGGCTGTGCCGAATGAAATGCCAGTACTTCCGGAATGCGCTGCAGCCAGTGATGGGTATAGGACTTGATCACCGCCTTGCGTTCGCCGCGCTCGCCCTTGCCATGCAACACAATGGCGGCGCGCACGTCATAGGTCTGGCAGTCCAGAATGAAACGAATCAAGGCACGCCTGGCCTGCTCGACGGTATGCCGGTGCAGGTCCAGACGGGCGTCCAGAATATAGTCGCCCTGCTTCAGGCGCCGAAACACGCCATGCGCCACGCCGGCAGCCCGCCAGCTCAGCACATCGGTCGGCTGCACCCACTCGATATGCGTTTCCGACAGGCCATCCACCGTCACCTGCTGATCCCGTTCCGCCGCGGCCCGCCGCCGGGCCAGGGCGGCATCCGTTTCCGGCGCCGGCTGGCGCTGCAGACGCACCGTAGGTTCTGCGCGCAGCCGCCGCACGCCGGCCATCTCCTGCGCAAACAGATCATCTTCATCCTGTTCTGACACGGTCCCGCTCCAATTATCAGACTCCAACAGCAGCCCTACAGTTTACTGGACCGCTTGCCGCTTTGCATTGATACACAGGCTCCCCGGCCCCACTCTACGTATAGGGTGTGAAAGTCTGGGGTCACTGACACAACCCACTCTTTACAATTCACCGGGCACTGCTGCACTATCGCCACAGTCGCCCATTGTAAAGATTGCCTGATGTCAGGCCTGGGCCGCAAATCTGGAAGGTGTGCACGCATGAAGACCGACAAACTCCTGCTCATTGATGACGACAAAGAGTTAGGTGAACTGCTGGTTGAATTTCTGGCCAGCGAAGGGTTCTCTCTGGAACTGGCCTACTCCGGCGAAGAGGGGCTGCAGAAGCTCGCCGAGAAAGACTACGACCTGATACTGCTGGATGTCATGATGCCCGGCATGTCGGGCCTGGATGTACTGCGGGAAATGCGCAACGCCAATACGGTGCCGGTATTGATGCTGACCGCCAAGGGCGATGAGCTCGACAAGGTGCTGGGATTGGAACTCGGTGCCGACGACTATCTGCCCAAGCCCTACAGCCACCGCGAACTGGTCGCTCGCATTCGAGCACTGCTGCGCCGCATCGAAATGGAGCATCAGCGCCCTGGCCCCGCCGTGCAACCGGTGCTGACGCTGGGCCGTGTGACCCTGGACACCCGGGTCTATCAGGCCCTGATCGACAAGCAGGATCTGGAACTGACCCAGACCGAGTTCAAGGTATTGCAGACGCTGATGGAACGTGCCGGCCAGGTCGTGACCAAGAACGAACTGTATCAGACGGTACTGGGTCGGCCGCTGGAGCCCTATGACCGCTCCATCGACATGCACGTCAGTAACGTACGCAAGAAGATCATGACTCTGTCAGAGGACTACAGGCCCATCAAGACCTTGCGCGGTGTTGGCTACCAGTTTGTAGCCAACTAGGCGGTCTGCTGTCCGCATGAGACTGCCCCTGTCCTGGATCCGCTCGCTGAATCCCCTGGCGTCCCTGACGGGGCGCATCTTCATCTGGTTCTGGCTGACGCTGGTGCTGATCTCCATGGTGTCCTTTCTGGTGCTGCAGCAGTGGGCCAGACCCTATGACCTGACTGACCTGACGCCGGATGAAGAACAGTTGTTGGTGTACCAGCGCGATGAGCTGGAAGGTTATCTTGAAGCGGGCATGACACCGCTGCAGGCCATTCGCTATGCCAGCATTCGTTTCGGCTTGGACCTCTATCTCGTCGACCCCAATTTCCGCCTGCTCGGCACGCCGCAACCCGACCAGATCGAACTCTACATGATCGGCGCCATGGTGGAGTCCGGTGACCCCCTGGCAGCGACCTGGGAAGACATCCGCTGGATTGGCGCCATGCCGCTGCGTCATCGCGGCGAGACCTACCGTGTCCTGATCAAGACCATCACCGACACTCCGGCCAACCGCCTGCTGGAAGTGATCAACGAACGGCTGACCTGGACCCTGCTGGCACTGCTGGTCAGCGGCATGCTCAGCCTGTGGCTGGCCAATTCCCTGTCCCGACCCCTGCGGCTGCTGCGCACCACCAGTCGGTCACTGGCCAGTGGCAAACTGGAATCCCGCGTGCCGGCAGTGGTGTCACGACGCGCCGATGACATCGGTCAGCTTGGCCAGGACTTCGACCATATGGCGGAGCGCCTGCAGAGCCTGATCGAGGCGCAGCAGAAGCTGTTGTCCAATATCAGCCATGAGCTCAGATCACCGCTGACCCGGTTGCAGATTGCACTCGGCATCGCCCGCCAGCGCGTCGAGGATGACAGCGCGGCGCCACAACTGGATCGCATTGAACGGGAAGCCCAGCGGCTGGAAGCCATGATTGCCCAGTTGCTGCAGTTGTCGCGGCTGGAAAACCGGCTCCAGCACATGGACATGCAGCCCATCGATCTGGGCAAGATGCTGCGCACCATCGCCGATGATGCCAACTTTGAAGCCCGGGCCCAGAACCGCGAGGTCACCCTGAAATCGGCGCTGCCGGTCCGGGTTATCGGGGATCAGATGCTGCTGAATTCGGCCATCGAGAACGTTGTCCGCAATGCCGTCAAATACACGCCGGAAGAATCGGAGGTGGTGATTGATACCGCCCAGCAGGGCGAATGGGTCATCATTCAGGTCGAGGATGCCGGTACCGGCGTCCCCGCACAGGATCTGCCGCATCTGTTCGAACCCTTCTTCCGTGCCACCAATACCCAGCAGGGCGGCTCGGGACTGGGGCTGTCCATCACGCGCCAGGCCGTGGAAGCGCACAATGGCACTGTGAGAGCCGAAAACGTCGAGGGTGGCGGTCTGCGCATCACGCTGACCCTGCCGATCAGCCTGCAACTGCCATCCACAACCGGTGACTGAACAGCAATACGGGCAGGCAGGAGGCAGAAGAGCGAAAGGTGATTAATGATCAACGGGCGCCAGGCTGGCTGGCGCCTGTGCAAGCTGCGGTTACAGCTGGAGAGTGAGTGCCTGCAAACTGCCGGCGTTCTGCCCGGCCTCTTCCGGTGGCACAAAGCCGTGCCAGGTCAGCAGGGTCTGCCAGCATTCGCTGTCAGCGTGTCGGGTATCCTGCAGCCAGCGGGCGCGCAGGCGGGCGGACATCAGCGTCGGTTCGGCGCACCAGACCTGGCTCATGGCCCGACAGGCCTCGGCATAATGCTGGCGTTGCCGACAGATAGCTGCCTCGTCAGCCCAGGTGCGGGCCAGAATGGAGGCCCGACCATCACGCGCCGCCTTGATCAGATGATCATCCCGCAGAGGTTCGGGAACGTGCTGCCAGTGGTCCTGCAACACCGCGGACAGATTCAGCGCATAGTCCGAGTCCGGCTGGCGACAGTCGAATTCACCCCGGCGCATGGCCTGCACGGCATAAACCGCCTTAACCACCTGCTGCAGAGAATTCTCGGACGGATCAACGCTGCGCCACAGGCGGCAGCGCTCGCGCACCAGCAGGGGCTCCAGATTATCCGGTGCCGCTGATGGCTGCCCATCAAACCAGGCCGACAGCGCCAGAATGGCCGGATAGGGTGCCACTCCCCGTTCCAGCAGGGTCATCAGGGGTTCAGGCCCCCGCTGACGGGAGAACGTCGACCAGCCTGGCAAACCTGCTGACTGCTCCTGTACAGAGGTCCATACATTGCCGATCCAGTGGAAGCGCGCATCAACCGGCTTGTCGCCGGCTTTCAACGCTTCCAGCGCCCACAGAGTAACCAGAACACCTTCCCAGTGTGGCGTCCAGGGTGACCAGCCGGCAACCTCGGACCACTCGCCATAGCACATGGCTCGCCCCATGGGAGACAGTTGAGCGCACAGATAACGTCCGTCAGCGTGCATGCACAACGGTAGCAGGTCAGGCCTGATAGCCTGTTCGGCCGGGGCCGCGTCGGCTACCCGCTCCAGAAACTGGTACCCTGCAGGCAGGGAATCCGCATCTGCTGTCATGGTAAGCCAGCCTCCCAGGCTGGTGCCTGTTGGTATTTCCACTACCGTGTTGTCATTATGTCCGGCAATCATTGCACTCTCCGGATGAGTTCAACTCTTTTAATTCTGAATTGGCTCTCGCCTGTTGGCGCCATTGCTGGCTGACACAAGGACTGCAAATACTGAGTCAACAGGCACATAGTAAAAGGTGTCCCGCCTGCGTGCACCCTGCATCTGCAGGATTTACACTAGTGCTCACTGCGTGACCCTGCGCACCAGCTGTCCGAGCAGGCACACATTGAGGAGTAGCAGCATGGTATCCCGGTCCATCCTGATCCTGGCTATCCTGGCTGGCGTCCTCGGCGCTGGTGCCGTCTGGCTCAGTCAAAGCACCATCATACCAACCGAGCCTGCGGCCATCATGCCTGCGCCGGAACCCCTGCCAGAGCCCCCCGCGACCAGCTCCGCAGCACCGACGGCAACACCGGAACTCTTGCCAGCGCCACTGCCCGAAACCCCCGCAACTGCCCCGGCAGCCCCCGAAGACCCGTCTGCGGAGCCGCTGACACCACCACAGGGCGACTGGCTGGACCCGTACTATGGCCTGCAGGACCCGGACGACATAGAGGCGGTCAGGGCCCTGCTGGTGTTGGCCGATGCCATGGACTTCAATCGTTTCTGGCAGCACATCGAGCCCCTGGCCGGACGCGGCAACAACTTTGCCCAGTATCTTACCCTGGCCTTCCGCGACTTTCTGGTGCTGGATGACAGCCTCCTGCAGTACGGCTTCGTTGAAGAACCCTATCTGAACCAAGAGCGCCGAAATCGGGAAAGCCCGAACTGGCTGCACTGGTTGTTTGCCGACTGGCAACCTTCCTGGCAACCGGGCAGCAACCAGTTGGCCGAAGCATTCGACCGCGCCCTGGCCGGTAATCATGCAGCCCAGACACTGCTGATCAGCCAGCCCGGCTGGTTTCAGGGCCAGGCCGGGCTGGACAGCAATCTGGAGGAACTGCTGGGCAACCTTGCCGGCAATCCCTACCTGCAACTGCAGAACCTGACCCGCGTCAATGCCACCACCCTCAATGAAGCCGGTACCGATGATGCCGTCATGGCCGGTCTGGCCGCCCGTCTGAACAGCTCTGCGCACCCGCTCAGCCAATGGCTGGCGGAACAGTTCAATGACACTCGGCAGAGCCCGGCGCAGCAGCGTTCACAGCTGCTGGATCTGGCCCAGCGCGGTTATCTGACCGCCATTCAGGAAGTGCGCCAGTTGGCTCTGACCGGACGCGGACGCTGGGGCAACGAAGACAACACACCGGTTTCACTGAACGACGCCATTCAGGTGCACCTGCAACTGGAAAGCCAGCACCCGACCAACCCGCTCGTCTCGGTGGCCCTGTGCGAGCTCTACCTGGCTCAGGGCGACTATCAGGCGTCCTGGAACTATCTGCACAAATTCGCCTATACCGATGACTGGGCGGAAGAGGTGGAAGACTACAGCTGCATGGCCGGCAACCATCAGGCCTATGGCGACCTGATGGTTGAGCGCGGGGTTGTCACCGAGGCGCAATGGCAACAGCATCTGGACACCATTGACGAACGCCGTCGGCGCATACGCAACCAGAGCGCCGGCTGAGCTGCAGATACTTCCCAAATGTGGCAAAGCCCTCCCGCCTCGACCATAATGGGACAGCGGTACAGGGAATAATACCGCTCCATTTCGCACTGCATCGAGCCGGCGTCTGTCCGGCGGACATCCTTTGTCATCACAGACCTTGTCAGCCATGGGAACAAAGAAGCGCATCCAGGCAAGCAAACACAGCGCGACCGGGAAGTTCGCCCTGCCACAGTCGGTCAAAGCGCGCATGCAACTGTATGAGGGGGCCCTGAACGCCACCAGTACTGCTGTCTGCATTGCACTGGCGGATGCGGAACAGGATGACCCGATCATCTATGTCAATCCGGCCTTCGAGAGCATAACCGGCTACAACCGGGAACAGGTTCTGGGGCGGAACTGCCGCTTTCTGCAGGGCAATGACCGTGACCAGCCAAGCCTGGATCTGGTGCGGAAAGCCCTGAGAGAGCATTGCTCCTGCCGCGCTGTTCTGCGCAACTACCGGCAGAACGGAGATCTGTTCTGGAACCGTATCTACATATCCCCAATCCGGACCGAGGCTGAAACAATCTCGCATTTCATTGCCGTCTGCGAGGACATCACACTGCAGAAGGTAGCCGAGACCAGGGCCTCCGTGGCGCGCTCCGAAGCGCAGTTTCGCGCCACCCATGACACCCTGACCGGCCTGCCCAATCGCTACCTGCTCCGTGATCGGCTGCAGACAGCACTGGACAACGCCCACCGGACGGCAGAACCCCTGGCCGTGGTCGACATTCACATCGACCGGTTCAGCGCCATCAACGCCGAACTGGGCTATGTCATTGGCGATCAGATTCTGCTGGCGCTGGCCGAACGGCTGCGACAGCACCTCGGAGCGGCCACCACGCTGGGTCGCCAGGGCGGTGATGAATTCCTGCTGGTGGCCCCGGGCGTGCCCGATGAAACAGCCCTGTCGGCCTGGTGCCTGACGCTGAATGAACTGATCATGAAACGGCTGGCAGTAAAACCGGATCTGCGCCTTTCGGCCAGTATCGGCGCACATCTGGTCACCAACGCGGAACTGACTGCCGACGAGGTACTGCGGCGCGTCGAGCAGGCTGCCGAACGGGCCAAGCGAGAGGGGCGCAACAGTCATACACTCTATCATCCGGACATCGATTCACAGCCGGACTACCAGTTGGTACTGCGCAGCGAAATCTTCGACGCCATTCAGGAGGGGCAGTTCCTGCTGCACTACCAGCCTCAGATGTCCTGTCGCACCCAGCAGATTCTCGGTGTGGAAGCGCTCGCCCGCTGGCGTCATCCCAAGCGAGGCCTGCTGGCACCCCAGGACTTCATTCAGATCGCCGAAGACAGCGGACACATCGTCGCGCTGGGGGAATGGGTGTTGCGCACGGCATGCAACCAGCTCAGAGAATGGGTCCGGCTGGGGCTCAACCCGGGCTCCGTTGCGGTCAATGTGTCGGCCACACAACTCAGCCGTGAGTCCTTTACAGACAGCGTGCACCAGGCTCTGGAGGACTCCGGGTTGCGCCCGGATCTGCTTGAACTGGAACTGACTGAAAGCATCATGTTCAGCGATGCCAGTGTCACACTGGACAAGCTGAATGCGCTGAAGAAACTGGGTGTAAGGCTGTCCATCGATGACTTCGGCACCGGCTACTCCAGCCTGAGCTACCTGAAAAAACTGCCGATCGATCGCCTCAAGATTGACAAGAGCTTTATATCCGGACTGCCTGATGATCAGCACGACAGTGCCATTGTCAGAACCATCATTGCCATGGCGCGCAACCTCAATCTGGAGGTGGTTGCAGAGGGCGTGGAGACACTGCCACAACTGAATTTCCTGAGCCGCCATTTCTGTGATCAGGCTCAGGGCTACTATTTCTCACCGCCCATCGCCGCCGAAGGCATTTATGCCCTGCTGCTGGAGAAACAGCAGAAGCGAGCCGGAGGAAAGGATGATCAGCCCACCCTGTTGCTGGTGGATGACGAAGACAATGTACTGAGCGCTCTACAGCGCCTGTTCCGCCACGAGCCACTGCGCATACTGACGGCCGGATCGGCGGAAGAAGCCACGGTGATTCTGGCTGAGGAAACCGTGGAAGTCATTCTGACGGATCATGCCATGCCGGGTTCTTCCGGCATCGAACTGCTGCGCCACGTCGAATCGCAGCAACCCGACATTGTTCGCCTTCTCCTGACTGGTTATTCCAATCCGGCACTGATCGCCAGCGGGATAGACGACATCGCAGTGTACAAATGCCTGACCAAGCCCTGGCGCGATGACGAGTTGCTCGATACCGTGCGCCAGGCCTTCCAACTGCATCAGGACAAGTCAGACCCCTGAGCGGGCTCAGGGTTTCGACCGGCCCTGCTCCGGCGGGTTGTCGGCCTGGCCCTGCAGGAAATCGGCATACAGCGCGCCGACTGCTTCCAGGCCTTCATCCAGGTAGCTGCCCAGATACTTGGCAAAGAGGTCCAGCAGCACAATGGCGTTCGAGGTGGCGTCAGAGTCACTCATCAGGCGCAGACGACCACTGACACCCTGATTGAGCACCTTTATTTTCTGGTAGATGTCCTGCAGCAGAATCAGGTCCGGGGCGGCTCTGCCCTCCCGCCTGGACAGCAGATAACTGGCCATTGCAAAGTTGGTCACCGCCCGGAACAGCGTTTCGCTTTCATCAGAGAAGGGCAGGTGGTAACGGGCCATGGGGCGGAAGAATGTCATGTGCGGACAGCTGCTGCCGCCCATAAGCAGGCCCAGCAGCGAGCGCAGACCCTGCTGCACACTGGTGTCCACATGGTAGTCGCGTGTCGATGAATGCACAACGACGCGGGCCGGGGTGTGCGAGTCCAGATGTGCAAACCGGGCCACCACGGGGCAGACCACTGCCGCCAGCGGACACGCCGGCGAATCGGTACCATGCAGTGGGCAATGCACGCATTGCTCCGTCTCGAGTGCGATCAGTTCCGGCTCCACCTGTGTCTCACCGCCCGTATCCACGCCGACAATGCGGCCCATCGCGTCCTGCCAGACACCGATGCGAATCGATTTATCCGCCAGCTCGAAATGATAGACAAAGCTGGCGTTTTCAGACTTGGACCCAGACACTGATCTCACCCTTTTCAATCTGTTGCAAATCCACCAGGTGGTCGACATTCCGCTCTGTCAGCACATGGTTGCGGGCCAGCATCAGTACGCCATGACTGGTATAGAAATCCCGCGAGACCACCATGCCCGGCATCAACTGTCGGGCCACTGTGAGCCGCTCATCTTCCGTACCCTCATCGCGCTGGCGACGTTCCACAAAGCGCTCCAGCCACACCAGCACCTCGCTGTCATAGAGTCCGCCGACCTGGCTGTGCATTTCCGTCATGGCATGGCGCGGCCGGGCATGGGGTGCAACCCGTTCCAGGCCATTGATCATCAGGACGTAGTCCCGGGCCACCCGCACAATCCGACCGCCCATGGGTATCTCATGAGCCTTCAACTGATGCGGAGACCCGCTGCCGTTCCAGTTCTCCTGGTGGGTGGCAATAAACCGGGCCACGTCACTGAGGTAGTCCACACCCTCCAGCGCCAGCCCGCCGAGCAGGGGGTATTGCCGATACAGCGCCTGATCGTCATGACTCAGTTCGCCCGGGCTGGTCGAGATCAGTTCCCGGTCCAGCGCCACCTTGCCCAGTTCGTGCAACTGCGCGGCAAAGTACAGGTAGAGCAGTTCCCGGCGCTCAATGCCGCCGATGCGGCCAATGGCATAGGCCGTTTCTGCCACCTGCTGCGCAAAGCCCTTTTCAATGCCCGGCGTCATTTCAATAATGGCCGGACAACACCTTGATGGTGGATCGATAGGCCCGGGTCAGTGATTTGTTGGTCCGCTCCAGCTTCTCATTGACATCCTGCAGTTCGGCGGTTCTGGCCTTGACCTTGGCTTCCAGCGCATTGGTCAGATCGGTCAGACGGGCATTCTGCGTCTGTGTCACCTGCAGCAGGCGCTGATGCTCGCGGTATACCAGAGCCCGATCCAGCGCCTCTGCCATCACACTCAGCAATTCATCGTCATCCCATGGCTTGCCGATATAATGGTGTATCCCGGCTTCATTGATGGCTCTGATCGTCTGATTCAGATCCGCATGTCCGGTCATCAGGACCCGGCTGACATTGGGCCAGTTGCGCCGCACCCGCTGCAACAGCTCGGAACCATCCATGCCCGGCATGCGCATGTCGGTCAGCACCACATCGACCGCTTCCCGCGTCAGCACATCCAGCGCCTGCTCTCCGGATTCGGCGGTATGAATCTGATACCCCGACTTGCGGAACACGCGCTGCAGCGCCGACAGGATGGCGGCCTCATCATCTACCAGTAAAACGGCAGCCTTTACGTTACTGTCCATGATCGTCTCCACTGTCAGATCTGAAATCCGGCTGTATTGGCAACCAGACCAGGAAGCTGGTACCGACACCCGGTGTTGAGCGGATTTCGATACGTCCCTTGTGTTGCTCCACTATGCGCAGAGAAATTGGCAGACCAAGCCCGGTGCCCTCACCGGCAGGCTTGGTGGTAAAGAACGGTTCAAATATGCGTGCGCGTACCTCGTCTGTCATACCAGGGCCATTGTCGGTAATTTCAACCACCACCCAGTCATCAGAGTCATCACCGACCCGTGTGGTAATCTGTATTTCGCCCTGTGCTTCCATAGCCTGACCTGCATTCAGCAGGATGTTCAGAAAGACCTGGTTCAACTGATTGAGGGAGCAGAACACCGGCGGCAGGACACCGAAGTTGCGCACGATATGTGCCCGATGCTTCAGTTCGTAGTGCACGATATTCAGTGTTTTTTCCAGCCCCTGGTGCAGGTCAGCCCAGGCAAACTGGAAGGGCTCGGTACGCGAGAAGTCCTTGAGGTCCTGCACGGTTCTGCGCACTCTCTGGATACCCTCCTGCGACTCACCCAGCAACACGGGCAGGTCGGTGGAGATGAACTCCAGTTCGGCGGCTTCGGTCAGCTGCGCCACCTTGGCACGCGCCTCCTTGCTGCCCGGCTCGCCATCAAGGCACGCCAGCAGCTGCTGCACCAGTTGCAGCAGATTGGTCACATACTCCTGCAGGGTATTGAGGTTGGAACCCACATATCCGATCGGGTTGTTGATTTCGTGCGCCACACCGGCAGCCAGCTGGCCGATGGCGGCCAGTTTCTCGCTCTGCAACAGACGGCCTTCCAGGGTAGTGACCTGTTCGCGACTGGCCTGTGATTGTGCCCGCGCCTGATCCAGTGCCAGCAACAGGTCGGGCGTATCCGCATACAGTGCGTACTCCAGCTCGCGCCGCTGCAAGACATCAAACTGATGCATGATGGCCTGCGCCAGCAGGTCGCCCTGCTCGGCACTGATATCCGGCAGAAAGTGGAAAAAGACCGCACATCCCGGGCGGAAAGACAGGGTCAGGAAATCCCGGACCACGCACCCTGATCCCAGCTCACTTGTGTGACCTGTCGGGGTGGTCCATTCAACATCAATGCGCGCAAGTACATCGCTCAGCTCGGTCTCTGCGAGCTGCGCAAGCGACTCGACCAAAGCCGGCAACAGAGTGGGCAACTGACCTGACTGCAGGGCCTCGGCGGCACGGGCGTCCACCTCGGCACTCAGTCTGCGTATCCGTTCAGCGGGCGAATTGATGTGCCCCTCTGCAACAGGTGGCACTTCCATTTTCACCTCCGCTGGTCAATGGACATGACCTCAGTATAACTGCGGTCTGAGCCCATGCAATTACCCCTGAAGGGTCAGACCAGCTTCTTGAAGGTGTCGAACAGATCCTGATTGAACGGCCGCGGCATCTTCTCGATGGCCTCGATGATGTCGTGGTGCACCAGGCGATTGTTCTGAATACCGACACAACGCCCGCCTTCGCCCTCCATCAGCAGGGCAACCGAGAACGCACCCATCTGGCTGGCCAGCACCCGATCAAAGGCGCCCGGGGCCCCGCCGCGCTGAATATGGCCCAGCACGGTGGCCCGCGTTTCCTGGCCGGTATGCGCCTCGATGCGGCGCGCCAGCTCGTGGGTGTCGGTGATCTTTTCGGTAATGCAGATAATGGCGTGCTTCTTGCCCTTGGAGTCACCCTTGTCCAGGGCCCGCAGCAGGGATTCTTCCGAGAACGGTTTTTCCGGAATGATGGCGTACTCGGCACCGCCCGCCACGGCTGCCGCCAGCGTCAGATCGCCACAGTGGCGGCCCATGATCTCGACCAGGGAGATGCGGCGGTGTGATGAGGAGGTATCACGCAGACGATCAATGGCATCCAGCACGCAGTTCAATGCCGTGTTGTAGCCGATGGTGTATTCGGTACCCGGCACATCATTGTCGATGGTGCCCGGCAGGCCGATACAGGGATAACCCATCTCGGTCAGGCACTTGGCCCCCATGTAGGAGCCATCACCGCCGATGACCACCAGCGCATCAATGCCGTGTTGTTCCAGGTTCTTGATGGCCTGGCGGCGCACCGACTCTTCCTTGAACTCGGGGAAACGTGCAGACCCAAGGAAGGTACCGCCCCGATTGATGCGGTCTGATACATCCTGCCGATCCAGCTTGCGGATGTTGTTTTCATACAGGCCAAGGTAGCCGTTGAAGATACCGTAGACTTCCAGATCATTGTGCAGCGCAGTCCGGACCACGGCGCGAATGGCCGCGTTCATGCCCGGCGCATCACCGCCGCTGGTGAGCACACCGATTTTCCTGATCATGATTACCTCAACGTGATTCGGTTGGGTTGAGGGGCGAGTGTACGTAATTTTACTACAAATGTCTCTGCCCTGAGCTTCGCCCGCATGCCAACGCAGTCAGTCAGCCGCCACCACCCGGTTGCGACCCCGATGCTTGGCGACATACAGCGCTTCATCGGCACGCTGCAGAATGTGCTCGATGTCATCTTCCGGGCGGCATTCGGCCACCCCGGCTGACAACGTGATCCGCTGGCCTGCCGGCAAGGTCGGGGGCTGAGCTTCAGCAACCACCCGGCGCAGTTGGTCAATCAGTTCGCGCGCGGCGTGCAGGGAATAGCCCGGCAGCAGCAACAGGAACTCCTCTCCCCCAAAACGGCCAATGAAATGCTGATCCTCTACCTTCTCATCAAGCAGTCGCGCCAGCCAACACAGTACGGCATCGCCGGCATGATGGCCGTGGTTGTCATTGATGGCCTTGAAGTGGTCCACATCCACCATGCACAGACACAGCCGATTGCCCACCTCCGGGGTCTGCAGGCGCGCCTGCTCCAGATCCATCTGTTCCATCACCGAACGCCGGTTGGGCAACTGGGTCAGTGGATCACGGGTTGCGAGGTCTTCCAGCCGGTGCATGGCCTGCTCGAGCTCCCGATTTCGCGAACGCAGGCGATCCCGCAGGCTGGTGATCACACTGCCGATATAGGCATTCATGCTGACGGCCACTACGAAGGCCACCACAGCAGCCACTTCCACCCGCCAATCGGCCAGGCCGACCGGATACCAGTGGGCCTTCAGCAGAATCATGCCGGCGTATGACCCAACACCGAGTACATTCAGCGCCAGCATGCGCCAGAGCCCAAGCGCGAATACCGCAAACATCATGTTCACGGTACCCAGCAACAGGAAAGGCACCCGGGCCAGCGGGTCGGTCAGGAAAAACATGATATAGAGCTGCGAAAATATGCCGGTGAAGATCTGCAACACCGTCATGCTGGGGTCCGGCAGACGCCGGTTCAGGCCGGTCAGTATCATGCCGAAGAACAGGGACCAGGACAGCAGGATGATAGCCAGGTACTCGACAGCCCGCACCAGCGGCACCAGCCCCAGTGGCAGGTAGATCACGATCACACAGCCAGCCAGCACCGACAACGGCACACAGGCCCAGAGCGTACGCTGCAAACGCAGACGCTGCGCACGCTGAACAGGGTCAAGAGTCTGAGTAGGCGCGCTCAACAAGGCACTCCCGAGAACCGGCGGCAGTACGGACCGCCATTATTGTTTTTGGTGCTGTGTACCAGAGTTCAATTTAGGGGAGTTTGAACAGGTGTTCAAGAACCCATGTCAGACCTCGGTACGATAACGCGCCAGACGGTACTGGTGACCGACAACGGCACAGGCCGGCACGGCCAGCAACGCCACGGCCAACAGCGGCGCCAGGGCCCAGTTCGCGACTCCGGTGTGGTCCACCAGGGTACCGCTGAGCAGCGGCACGCCAAACGACAAAGCATAGCCAATGGTGAACATGCCGGCCGCCAGCGGTGCGGTCCGATCTGCCACCGCCATGGCAGCAGGCAGGGATACCATGAGTATCAGCACAATACCGACACAGAGGCTGGTGGCGAAGGCGGCCCAGAGTGCCCACCATCCGGAACCGAAGCCGAACAGCAGGGTGCCACCGATAGAGACCAGGGTCAGGGTCAGCAGCGGACTGGTCTGGCCCAGCCACCGACCGGCATAGCGCAGGGCCAGAAAAGAGGCCACGACCTGGGCACTGTTGAACAGCAGCAACCCGGAAGCCAGCAGATGGCCTTCACCCCGATCCTGCAGCACATTGGCCATATAGGCATTGAGACCGAAAAACAGCGTGCTGGACATGCCGACCACCAGCCCCATGGCCCACACCACTGGCTGCCGGAAATCCGGCAGCCAGTGGTGGCGCTGCTGCTCGGCTCTGGGCAGGCGGCTTGTGGGTGCGCCCATACCATAGAGAGCCGCCGCCACCAGAAGGCCAGGCAGACTCCACACCATCAGGGTCAGGCGCCAGCTGTCGCCCGTCAGCGGCAATACCAGCGGCAGCGTCAGCCCGGCGGCCAGCACCTCGCCCATCAACAGGCCGTTCATGTAGATGGCCGTGGCCAGCGCCACCCGCCCCGGAGTCCATTGCCTGACCAGAGACGGCAGTGACGTCTGCATGGCCGCTATACCCAGCCCCATGACGGCCGTGGCCAACAGCAGGGTCAGGGCCCCGTCTGTCCCGGCCCGTGCAATCGAACCGGCCACCGCCAGCAGCAGTGCGAAGATCAGCGTGGTCCTCACGCCGAGACGTGCCACCACCCAGGCTCCGGCAATGGCCCCACTGGCCAGCATCAGCACCGGCAACGTGGTCAGCATGCCCATGACGGTGGCCGACAGCCCCAGGTCCTCTGCCATTCGGGGCCCCAAAGGCGCGGTGACCAGCAACATCAGGCGCAGATACAGACCGCTGAACCAGAGCAGCAGGATGGTACGCAGGGACAGGGACAGCCGATGCAACATGAGACTACAGCACACTCCACAGTAAGCAGGTTCGGACGCCCTGCGGGAGGGCGTCGACGACAGAGCGCCGAGGGTAACATGAGCCTCAGATAAAGATCAGGCCGACCGATGCCACCGTCAGCGCCGCCAGGGTCGAATTGAACCACTGCCGGGCCCGATCACTGTGCAGCCACTTGACCACCTCCCGGCCCAGCAGGGTCCAGAACGAGGTGCAGGGGAAGGCCACCACAAAATACATCAGGATCACGGCCGCAGCCGACCAGATGTGCATGGGCGGGGCCAGGGCGAAAGCCGACAGTGCCGTGATGGCCATGGTCCAGGCCTTGGGATTGACCCACTGGAAGGCCGCGGCCTGCCAGAAGGTCAGTGGTCGCGCCTCTTCTGAGACCTCCACATCACTGAGCTGCACGCGACCCGCACGCCATATTTTCCAGGCCAGAAACAAAAGGTAGGTCGCCCCCACCACCTGCAGAATGCGCTGCATCACCGGCCAGCGCTCGAATACAGCCCCCAGCCCGGATGCAATCACCAACCCCAGCACCGAGAACCCCACTGCAATGCCCAGAATATGCGGGATGGTGCGACGGAAACCGAAATTGGCCCCGCTGGCCGTTACCATCAGGTTGTTCGGGCCCGGCGTAATGGTGGCCACGACCGTGAACATGAACAGGGACAGCAGATACGACAGGGTCATCCGACAAAGGCTCCTTTCCTTTCATAGCGCCTGAAAGCGGCAACTGATTGCAATTTGTATGGGTACAATTTTGATATTGCGCGACACTCTGCAGAACAATTGATACTATATAAACACTCATATTCTGCAATTGTTTTATTGACACCATGACAATATGGACGCCCGAACAACTGCCCGCCGACCTGCCCAAGTATCAGGCCATTGCGGCTGTCATCCGCCAGGCCATTGAGCAGGGCACACTGAGCCCCGGCACCCGCCTGCCGCCACAGCGCCGTCTGGCGGACATGCTGGCCGTCACTACCGGCACGGTCACCCGCGCCTATGCCGAAGCCGAACGCCTGGGTCTGCTGGAGGCCCGCGTCGGCTCCGGCACCTATGTGCGCCAGTGCAGTCAGGTCGACTCCTTTCGTTTCAGTGAGCAGCGCTCCGACATCGACCTCGGCTTCACCCTGGCACTGCGCGACCAGCAGCTACCGCTGTTGCAGGATAACCTGCAGGCCATCAGCCAGGATCCGGTCCTGCTGGAAGAGTTGCTGGGCTACGGCCCCGAAACCGGTCTCTACCGGCACCGGGCGGCGGCCAGTCGCTGGCTGGCGCGGGAGGGCACCGAGCGCTCACCGGAAAACATTCTGCTCTGCAGCGGCGGCCAGAACGGCCTGTTTACCGCCCTCACGACGCTGTGCGATACCGGAGACACCGTGCTCAGTGAAGGGCTGACCTACAGCGGCTTTATTCTCGCCGCCCGCCACCTGCGGCTGCGCCACATTGGTCTGAACATGGACGAGCAGGGCCTGCACCCCGATGCGCTCAAGACTGCCTGCGAGCGTTACCGACCGCGCGCGCTCTACCTGATGCCACAGCTGCAGAATCCCACCGGCAGCCAGATGTCACAGGCACGCAAAACGGCGCTGCTCGACATCTGCCGGCACTATGGCGTCATGGTCATTGAAGACAATGTACAGAGTGCACTGGTGACTGACGCCGGGCCGCCCATGGTGGCCTTGGCACCGGAGCAGGTGGTGGGCATCAGCAGTTGCACCAAGGCCCTGGCAGGAGGGCTGCGGGTCGGCTTTCTGCTGCCTCCGCCTTCGTGGATGGATCGTTTCCGGGTCGCCATTCGGGTCAACAGCTGGATGGTGCCACCGCTGCTCAGTGAGCTGGTCGCACGCTGGATTGAACACCCCCGGCTCGACACCTCATTGCGGCATCAGCGCGCCCAGAGTGCCCGCCGGCATGACCTGGCCAGGACGCTGCTGCGGGGGTTCGACTATCGGGCGCACCCACAGTCGCTCAGCGGCTGGCTGATGCTGCCGGAACACTGGCGCGCCCGCGATCTGACCCAGCATCTGCACCGGCAGGGCATTGAAGTGAAAGCGGCGGATGTGTTCGCTGTCGGCCAGTTCCCCGCGCCGGAAGCGATTCGCCTCTGTATTGGCGGTGACACCACGGAATGGCAGCTGGAAACCGCCCTGACGCGCCTGCGTGACTGTCTGGGGCAGCCCCAGGCCGACGACCACTGGCTGGCCGACAGCACGGTCTGAGCAGAGTCAGGCGCCGTGAAAGAACAGGTCCCTGGCATTCTGCGTGGTCTGCCTGATCAGGGCCTCCGGGGGGCTGTCCTTGAGCTCGGCGACCTTTTCGGCCACCAGCGGCAGATAGAAGGGGGCATTTTCCTTGCCCCGGAACGGCACCGGCGTCAGGAAGGGCGAGTCGGTCTCCAGCAGAATACGCTCCACCGGCGTCTCCGCCACCACGGCACGGACATTCTCCGCCTTGTTGAAGGTGATGATGCCGTTGAAGCCCAGATGAAACCCCTCCTGCAGACAGAACTCGGCCAGTTCCGGGCTGCTGGTAAAACTGTGGATGACACCGCGCAGCCCCTGACCGCTGAACTCGCGGAAAATGGCCATGGTGTCGTCATCCGCATCCCGGGTATGGACCACGATCGGCAGCGCCATATCCAGAGCAATCTGCAATTGCTCGGCAAAGGCCTGGCGCTGCTGTGCACGCGGCGAGTTGTCATAGTGGTAGTCGAGACCGATTTCGCCAATGGCCACCACGCGCTCCGACTCGGCGCCGGCGCGAATGCGCTGCCCGACCTCGGCGGTGTACAGTCTGGCCTCGTGCGGATGCACACCCTGGGTGCAGTACACGGCATCGTGCGTATCCGCCAGGGTGCGCACGGTATCCAGATTGTCGGGCGCCACAGCAATGGTAATGAAGCGCTCCACGCCGCGCTCACGCGCCTGCTGCAGAATGGCTTCGGTGCTGTCCTGCTGCAGGTAATCCAGATGGCAATGCGTCTCTATCAGCGGGGTCTGGAAAACCGGTATCTCTTTGCGCTTGCTCTTGCCGGACATGCAACCTCACAACAATTCGATGATCAGATCAGAAAGAAAAGCGGCGCGGAATCACCCGCAGCCAACCAGCCCAGTATAAAGCACTACCACCCCGGTCGTCAGGGTCCGTAGCTCTGGACCTGTCCGGCCCAAACGATATACAGTAGCCGCAGAACCGTGACACAACTATAAACCCGGCGGTTTGAATAGGCGTGGTATCAGTCGCCGACTCACCGGAGATACTAGACGCATGATCCGCATGATATTGCTGATCGGCCTGGCACTGCTGTGCGCCCAGCTCGGCCTGGCCAACAACGAACCCCGCAACACCGTAGTGGTCCCACCCGACGCTCTCGCCGACTATGAACGCTTTCTGGATGGTCGAGACCCGCTGAATATTCGCGATTACAGTGGCCGCTACAGCAGCCGCGAAGTCGTGGAGATGGTGCTGTTGCAGCAGGCGCTTGCCGCAGCCGAAGTCACACTGCCTATCGAGTTTGTGGCCGTGGACAGCGGCAGCGCCATGAAAGATGCCCTGCGTGACGGCAGCGCCGTAGCCGCCGGTACCAGCTTCTGGCTGGGCGAACTGACCCCGTTGCATGAAGATGTCCGCATTTCCACCTCGGTCATCAGTCGCGGCCAGTTCGAAGTGGGTTTCTATGTCCACCCTGACTCCGTGGTCCTGGAAGGCCAGGATGTCAGCAGCCTGCGTCAGATCTCCACCCGCCAGTGGCAGCAGGACTGGCAGCGCCTCACCGAAACCGGCTTCGACGCCCTGGTCCACTGGGACGCCTGGCCGTCACAGGTGGAATCCGTGCGCTCCGGCGAGATCAGCTTCCTGATCGCACCTTTTCAGTCCAATGAGCACATGCTGCTGGAACTGGATGACCGGACCCTGGCCCCGGTACCCGGCATCAAGCTAGCCCTGCAGGGCAGCCGCCATCTGGCTGTCTCGCGCCAGCACGCCAACGGCGCCTTCTTCAACTCGGCGCTGCAACTGGGCCTGCTGCGACTCAAGGAAGAAGGTCGCACCGAACAGGCTTATATCGATGCGGGCTTTCTGCAGCCGGCAGTTCACGACTGGTACCGGATCGAAGTAGGCAACTCGCACTCCGACTGGCAGTTCTGAGCCAGGCCTGAACGCGCGCTACTGCCCGCCCGGAGCTGCAATGGTGGTAGTGGCCTCAAACACCTTGGCCGGCGTCCAGAACCCGGGGGCATCCGGTTCGGCCAGCGGCCGGCCGTCGGCGTCCACGCGTACTGTCGTACCCTGACCGCCTTCGGTCAGCAGCACAGTGCCCTGTTCATTAAAGACTTCGACCGGGCCGCCGCCAAACAGCACATAGTCAGCCTGGCCGGGAATAAAATAACCGCCCCAGACAATGGTGCCTCGAATGCCCATGGTGGCGGCCGGGGTTTCAATCAGGTACGCGCTGTCAGCAGAGCTCACGCCCTCCGCGACAGCCAGAAACACGCCCCGCAGAACCCGGAAGTGCGCCTGCTGCTCGGCGGTCTGGGTGGCCGGCTCATAACGGGCAATTTCAAGTTCGGTATCAGCGCCCAGTGTGAGCAGGCTACCGCCGATAAACCGCAGTCGTGCGCGGGCCTCCGGCGCCGTCACTATGCTGTCACCGACCCGCAGGGCCGTGCCGCGCTGAACAGTTGCATCAGAATTCAGCTGGGCGGCCCCCTGCAGCGATACCACACGGGCAATGACATCATCGGCCGCTGCCGGCAACGCCAGCCCAAGCAGGGTAAGAGCCATCAGCGAGTAGCGAAGAGGAGCCATCAGCGCAGAGGGAGCAAACCTCATCAGCGCAGAGGGAGCGAGAGCCATCAGCGCAGAGGGAACG
This sequence comes from Natronospirillum operosum, assembly GCF_004768465.1. GTDB lineage: Bacteria > Pseudomonadota > Gammaproteobacteria > Pseudomonadales > Natronospirillaceae > Natronospirillum > Natronospirillum operosum. The sequence continues at coordinate 44,532 of NZ_SRMF01000003.1, read as the reverse complement.
AGAGCCATCAGCGTGCGGCGGGGAAAAGCCGATACTTTGAACATGGATATGGAAATCTCCTTGTCTGCGGGGCTGTGGGTAGTGACTGACCAGTATGGACCATGGACCAACAATCTGGCCACATTCAGTACACCGGCAGGACATACGGCCTGACACGCCAGAACGGTCAAAAAAACAGCAACCTGAATTCCGTTTTTTTGACGGACTTCACATTTGGCGGCATCATGCCAACTAGTTTGCCCGGCCGGAGCGGTAAAAACGGTGGAAAAAGCAACTGAGACCCTGCACCAACTGGCCGCCTTTCTGCGCGCCCATGAGGGCATACGAACGGCCCAGTACAGTGCATTGGAGGCAGACCTGCCCGGCCATGTGGGCAATATGTTACGGCGCAGCCGCAGTGATCGTGGCTGGTCTCAGCGCTGTGCCGCCCAACAGCTGCACATCAGTCGGGCCCAGTATCTGCGCTATGAGTCCGGCGTCGCCATGCCGAGGCTGCACACCATCAGTCTGTGGTCCCTGATTTTCGGTGCCCCACCCAGCGTCCTGCTCAGCCCCAGCCGCTACGGCCAGAATGAACGCGCTATTCCGCCGCACTTTTTCCGCCTGTCCCAGTGGCTGTGTGAATCGCCTACCCTGGTCTTCTGTGACACCCTGCAACAGATTCAGCGCCTGCTGGATCTGCCGGAACTGCTGCCCGATCCGGCAAGCTGCTGCCTGGATGACCACCTGCTGGAGGAAGCACGAGCCGAAGTCATGAGCCATAACCTCTATCTGACCGTAGGCGCCAACCTGCGTCTGGTACGGCAGATGCTCAACTACAGCCAGGAAGAGATGGCCAATGGGCTGGGCATTTCCACCAGTCATTACCTGTCCATTGAACGCGGGGATGTAACCTACTCGTTCGCCATGCTGCCTCGCTTCTCCTATGCCATGCAGCTGCCGCCCCTGGCACTGGCAATCAACACCCGTTACTACGCCGCCCGCCAGGCCTTGTCCACGCGCTACAATACCGCCCTCGACCTGTTCGAGTGTGTCGCCGACGACCTGAAGGAATCCGTGCTGGACCACATTGTCGGTACCATGACCCTGTACCGCCTGAGTCAGAGACAAAGGTAGCCCTGAACAGGACCTCTGGCGAGAACGCGACTTCCCGGCCCACCGTTTGTATCTGTTTCTCTATGGCCCCTGCCGCCCGGCCTCGCTACCTTGTTAACCCAGACTGCAGAGATCGCCTGCGGTCTGTCTCAGGCAACTGAACTCCCGGTTGCCTGTCTGTGTGATGAGTAATCAGTGCCCGCCAGGGCACTCAGTGGCATCTATTGGGGGGCTTCTTCAAGCCCCTTTTTTTATCCAACTTTTGTCCAACCCTGACTATTCCAAAAGTTCGGCGGCTCAGACCCGGGATTTCTGCTCCCTTGCGGGCTGCTCATTTTGGCACCTGATTCGCCCTGTTTCGGTGCACTTCAGTTTGTCTTATGCACATTGGCTATAAAAGCAACAGCGTCCCGCCAAAAACCGCCCGGCAACCAGACATTCACAGGTTGACATTCATAACTATATGATTTTAAAGGTGTTTAATAAGCTGGTTAAATTTTGAACAATCTGACAAGGGGCTCGCTATCACTGCGTTCTGCAGTGTTTCACCCGCTTTAACCACATCTTTATCCACAGGAACTGGGGAAAAGCGCCGCAGGCCCTTTCAGAGCCACGGCTACCGAATGACAGTCAAAACCATGACGCACTGGAGTCTAAGGTAACGCCCATATTGACCGATTTGAACATCGTCGCTGAAAGCCCGAGAATAGCGGCAACAAATATGACAACAGAGCAGTCTATGGCCACCATCAAACAGGTATCCGAACTCGCCGGCGTTTCACAGGCAACCGTCTCTCGCGTAATGAACGGCAGCGCCCGGGTATCGCAATCGACGCGTGAACGCGTCGAGTCTGCCATGACTGCCTTGGGGTACACGCCCAACGCCTTTGCCCAGTCTCTGGCCTCCAATCGCTCCAACACCGTGGGCCTGATCGTCTCCGAGCTGCACGGCCCCTACTACGGCCCGCTGATGGGCGGGCTCGAGCAAGTGCTGCGGGACAACAACAAGTACCTGTTGATTGCCTCCAGCCATAGTGACGAGAAGATGGAGCAGGAGGCGGTCGACTTCCTGCTCAGTCGCCGCTGTGACGCCCTGGTGCTGCACGCCGAGCGACTCAGTGACGAAGCCCTGGAAGACCTGGCCCAGCGCGTGCCGTTGGTCTGCCTCAATCGCCATATCGATTCGGCTCAGGTAGACAGCGTGCATCTCGACAACCTGATGGGGGGACATCTGGCCACCGAGCACCTGATTGGCCTGGGGCACCGGCATATCGGCTGCATTGCCGGTCCGTCCTGGAAACAGGACGCCATGGATCGTGTGCAGGGGTATCGCAATGCCTTGCAGGCGGCGGGCCTGCCGGTAACCGATGCACAGATTGTCGAAAGCGACTACGACGAAGGCAGTGGCTATCGGGCGGCCAAACAGTTGCTGCAGCAGTTCCCGCAGGCCACCGCCATTGTGGCGGGTGATGATGATATCGCCATCGGGGCCATGGGCTGGCTGACCGAGCAGGGTTATCAGGTACCGGACGACATGTCCGTGATCGGGTACGACGATGTGCCCTATGCACACTATTTCTCGCCCTCGCTGTCCACAGTGGGCGTACCCATCGCGGAGATGGCCGCCATGGCAGGCCGACATATTCTCAACCGGGTGTACGGCCGCGGTTTTGATGTGCAGTTCGCCTTCCAGCCAACGCTGGTGGCGCGCAACAGCAGTGCGGCCCCGCGTCGGGGCTGAACCCCGGCACCGAAACGCGAACCACAGCCACAAAAAAGGCCGGCTTTCCAGGGAAAACCGGCCTTTTGTTGCGAGCGCTCGACAACCAGCGGGCAGAGCCCGGTGATTCATCAGCCCAGGTTGCGCACCGTCTGCACGATATTCTCCGGCGTCAGGCCGAAGTGCTGATACAGCGCTTCCGCCGGGGCCGACTCACCGAAGGAATCCATGCCCACCACGGCGCCATCCAGGCCGACATACTTGGCCCAGAAATCCTTGCTGGCCGCTTCCACCGCCACCCGCCTGCGCACGGCGGCAGGCAGCACGCTCTCGCGGTACTCGGGGCTCTGGGCCTCGAAACGCTCAGCGCAGGGCATGGACACAACGCGCACCGCAGTACCCGCCGCAGACAGCTGCTCAGCGGCTTCCATGGTGATGCCCACCTCGGAACCGGTGGCAATCAGAATGGCCTCCGGGGTGCTTTCGCAGTCACGCAGGATATAGGCCCCTTTCTCGATGGCATCGATCTGGGCTGCGTCCCGGTTCTGATGCGGCAGACCCTGGCGCGAGAAGATCAGCGCCGCCGGGCCTTCGGTGCGCTGCACCGCCTGCACCCAGGCCACCGCAGTCTCGACGGTGTCACAGGGGCGCCAGGTTTCCAGGTTCGGCGTGCTGCGCAGTGCCGTGAGCTGCTCGACCGCCTGGTGGGTCGGGCCGTCCTCACCCAGGCCAATGGAATCATGGGTATAGACCAGGATGCTGCGCAGCTTCATCAGCGCCGACATGCGCACTGCATTGCGGGCGTATTCCATGAACATCAGGAAGGTGCCGCCATAGGGAATGAAGCCACCGTGCAGGGCGACCCCGTTCATGATGGCGGTCATGCCGAATTCGCGCACCCCGTAGTAGACATAGTTGCCTTCCGGGTCCAGGCGGGTGATCGGCCTGCAGCCTTCCCATTTGGTCAGGTTGCTGCCGGCCAGGTCGGCCGAGCCGCCAAGAAATTCGGGCAGCAGCGGCGCCAGCGCCTGAATCGCATTCTGGCTGGCCTTGCGGCTGGCCACTTTCTCCGCCTTTTCATTGGTGGCCTGGATGATGTCACGTGCCCTGGCCGCAAAGTCGGCCGGCAAGTCGCCGTTGAGGCGGCGCTCCAGTTCTGCTGCCAGCTCCGGGTGCTCACGGCGATAGATCTCCATGGCCTCGTTCCAGGCCTGCTCCTTCTGGCGCCCCTTGCCGCGCGCATCCCAGGCGTCATAGATGTCCTGCGGAATTTCAAAGCTGCCGTGTTTCCAGCCCAGACGCTCGCGGGTCAGCTGGATCTCGTCTTCACCCAGCGGCGCCCCGTGAGAAGACTCCTTGCCTTCCTTGTTGGGCGACCCGAAACCGATGATGGTCTTGCAGCAGATCAGTGTCGGCTGATCGGTATTCTTGCGCGCGGTGTCGATGGCGGTACGAATCTCGTCCGGGTCATGGCCGTCCACACGCGGAATCACCTGCCAGCCGTAGGCTTCGAAACGTGCCACGGTGTCGTCGGTGAACCAGCCGTCCACATCGCCATCAATGGAGATGCCGTTGTCATCATAGAAGGCGATCAGCTTGCCCAGACCCAGAGTGCCGGCCAGGGAGCTGACTTCATGCGAAATGCCTTCCATCATGCAGCCGTCACCCAGGAAGCAGTAGGTGAAGTGATCGACCACCGCATGCCCCTTGCGATTGAACTGGGCCCCCAGCACACGTTCGGCCAGTGCCATGCCGACCGCATTGGCCAGGCCCTGGCCCAGCGGGCCGGTGGTGGTTTCCACACCGGGCGCATAACCATATTCAGGGTGACCGGGGGTCTTGGAGTGCAACTGACGGAAGTTTTTCAGCTCTTCCAGCGGCAGCTCATAGCCCGACAGGTGCAACAGAGAGTACAGCAGCATGGAACCGTGACCATTGGACAGCACAAAGCGGTCACGGTTGGGCCAGTCGGGGTTCTGCGGATTGTGATTCAGGTAGTCGCGCCACAGCACCTCGGCAATATCGGCCATGCCCATGGGGGCACCGGGGTGGCCGCTTTTCGCCGCTTGCACGGCGTCCATGCTGAGGGCGCGGATGGCATTCGCCAGCTCTGTACGATTGGGCATCAGGATATCTCTCTGTCCAGGGTCTCGATAGGGTCCATAGCGGGCGCGTATTGTCGCCGAAGGTTGCCCCGAATTAAACCCCGAATGGTGAGAATCTGACCAGCAACCCGACCGTACAGTGCCGCAACAGCCGAATCAGATGCCTCTGCCGGATGGAAAATCACCCTGCAGAGCGTTATCGACCAGGTCGATCAGGCGCTCGCCCATCTGCACATCATAGGGATCAAGCACTAGCTCACGGTTGACCATCACGGAGGGGGTCATGCTGATGCCATGGCCGCGAGTCAGCGTCTCGGCCTGGCGCATGCGCCGATCCACCGCTTCCGATTCATAGAGTCGGCGGAATTCCTCCTGATCCAGTCCGCAGCAATGGCCCGCCAGTTCGATGACCTGTTCCGCTGTCGCCACCCGCTCCGGGTTGGACTGAAAGGCCACAAAGATGGAGCGGTGGAAGTCCGGGTTGGCCCCCATCAGTTCGGCGGCATGGAAGCCGCGCGCTGCCGCCTCGACACTGGAACTGAATACCACCGGCACTAGCAGGGTATCCACATTGTCATCGGCAGTCGTCAGCCAGTGGGTGAGCTCCTGCTCGTAGAACTGATGGCAGGGGCCGCACTGATAGCCGAAAAACACCATGACTTCGTCGCGATCCGGATCCGCCTGCTGCGGGTAGTCCTGCCGCACCTGGTCGCGCTGTGCAGGTGCCGAAGCACAGGCGGCCAGCAGCACCAGCATCATGAGCAGTACGATATTGAATGGTTTCATAAGACAGTCCCTTGAGCTTGAAATGAAGAATCGGCGGCGCCAAGGCTAGCAAAGGCCCTCGACAACAGCCAGATATCAGTCTCGCTATCAGTCAGAGCTGTGTACTGTTTCACAGCTCTGCATGAACTCAGCGCTGCAGTATCATCCATTGCTCGATAACGTCCGGATCGACCGGCACCGAGGCGGTCAGATTGTCATGGCCTTCGGCAGTGACCACCACATCGTCTTCGATGCGCACCCCTATGCCGCGCCAGCGCGCTTCCACCCGGTCATTGTCCGGTGCCACATAGAGCCCGGGCTCGATGGTCAGGCACATCCCGGGGCGCAGCGGCCGCCAGTCGCCGTTTATCTTGTACGGGCCGACGTCGTGCACATCCAGGCCGAGCCAGTGACTGGTCCCGTGCATGAAGAAGTCGCGGTAGCCCTCGTCCTCGATCAGCTGGTCCACATCGCCTTCCAGCAGGCCCAGTTCCACCAGTCCGCTGACCAGAACGCGCACCACGGCCTCGTGCGGCTGGCGCATGGGTACACCGGGCTTCACCTCCGCCAGCGCCGCCTTCTGTGCTTTCAGCACCAGCTCGTAGAGCGCCCGTTGCTCGGGACTGAAGCGCCCGTTCACCGGGAAGGTGCGGGTGATGTCCGAAGCATAGCCATGCAGCTCGCAACCGGCGTCAATCAGCACCAGTTCGCCGTCCCGCAGCACATCGGTGTTCTCAGTGTAGTGCAGCACGCAGGCATTGGCGCCGCTGCCGACAATGGCCGGATAGGCAAACTCGGGAGCACCCGCCCAGGCACAGGCATGACGGATTTCCGCCTCCAACTGGTATTCGGTGGTGGCGCGCTGGTCGCCACGCACACAGGCTGCCCAGGCGCGCTGATGGGCGGCGGCACTGATCTCACCGGCGGCACGCATCACGGCCACCTCCTGCTCGCTCTTGATCAGCCGCAGCTCGTGCAGCGGTGCCAGCAGATCATGAAAGTGCGCTGGCGCCTGCACCCCCTTGCGCGCCTGCGCCCGTACCTGGTTGACCCAGTGCATCAGGTGGGCATCCACCGTCTCGTCCTGCCCGAGCGGGCTGTAGACATGAGTCTTGTTCGCCAGCAGCTCCGGCAGGCGGTCATCCAGATCCTCGATCGGATGCGCCTCGTCGATCCCGAGTTCACTGACCACACCTTCCGGACCCAGTCGATAGCCGTTCCAGATTTCCAGGGCACGATCCCGGGGCCGACAGAACATGATGGCTTCGCCCGCCGCGCGCTCCGGCACCAGCACCAGCCAGGCATCCGGCTCGGTAAAACCGGTCAGATACAGCAGGTCACTGTGCTGACGGAACGGAAAATCGACATCATTGTTGCGCCGCTGCTCGGTGGCGCCCGGCAGCACCACAACGGAATCGGGCTCCAGTTGCGCCAGCAGGCGCTTGCGACGCTGGGCGAACTCTTCCAGAGAGATGGCAGGCAGGATGACGCCAGCGGACGAATCGGGCATGTTAAACTCTCGGTTGTGAAACGACTGATACACAGTATAACCAGCGAATGCAGCAGAACCCATGGCTCATGACACACGCGAACTGAACCGACGGCAGGATCACTTTACCGGACGCAGCGATATCTGGCTGTTCGGGTATGGTTCCCTGATCCACAAGGTCGACTTTCCGTTTCTGGAAGCGCGGGATGCACGCATTCAGGGCTGGGCCCGGCGCTTCTGGCAGGGCTCGCATGACCATCGCGGCACCCCCGAGGCGCCCGGCCGCGTACTGACCCTGGTCGAGGCCCCGGATGAGACCTGCGTCGGCGTCGCCTACCGGGTGACGCCGGATGTGTTCGAGCATCTGGACCACCGGGAAAAGAACGGCTATCTGCGCCTGACCATCGACATGACCTTTATCCGGCCACCGCATCAGGGCAGGCACGCCAATGGCCTGATCTATATCGCCGGGCCGAACAATGCAGCCTGGCTGGGGCCGGCCAGTGAAGCGGCCATCGCCCGGCAGATTGCCCGTTCACAGGGCCCCAGCGGCCGCAATGACGACTATGTACTGAAACTGGATGCCGCCCTGCAGGACATGGGCGCCGAAGACCCCCATGTCGCTGCCATAGCCCGTCACCTCAGGGCGTCGGATTCTTCACATGCACATCCATCTGCGGATAGGGAATACTGATCCCGGCATCATCAAAGGCCAGCTTGACCCTTTCCTGCATATCCCAGTACAGACCCCAGTAGTCCGCATTGCTGACCCAGGGGCGGCACAGCAGGTCGACGCTGGAATCATTCAGTTCCCCCACCATGACCGCCGGCGCCGGTTCGGGCAGCACCCGTTCATCCTCGCTGACCAGTTGCTGCAGAATCTCCTTGGCCTTTTTCAGGTCCGAGTCATAGCTGATACCGAAGGTCATGTCGACCCGGCGCGTCGGGCGGGTGGTGAAATTGGTGATGCTGCGGCCGAAAATCTGCGAATTGGGCACGATGATGTGCTTGTTGTCGCCGGTGCGCATGACCGTATACAGAATATTGATCTGCTCAATCACGCCCATGGTGCCTGCGGTATCGACAAAATCGCCTTCCTTGAACGGGCGCGTGACAATCAGCATGACACCGGAAGCCAGACTTTTCAGCGAATCCTGCATGGCCAGACCAATGGCCAGGCCGGCCGCACCGATCAGTGCAATCAGCGAAGTGGTATCGACCCCGAGCGGATTCAGTGCGGCGATGATCACCATCAGCATCAGCAGCACTTTCAGCACATTGGTCACAAAGCGAATCAGAATATTGTCCAGCGGGGTGCGGCGGATCAGGGTATCACTGACCTTGACCACCAGAGTGACGGCTATCCTGCCCACCACAAAGATCAGAATGGCCTGCAGCACACTGGGTGCCCACGGCATGATGAAATTCTGCCAGAATTCGTTGGAGCTGAGCTCGGGCATAAGCGGTTTCCTTGTTCAAATTACGGATTTTTCCAACCAGCACCGTCGCAACGTGCACCAGTCCGGTATGTTGACGTATAAAGAGGGTAACCCTAACGGCGCCACACGTCATATCGACCCAGAGAGGACACAAAACCATGACCGATGAAATCAGCCATCAGGTCTGGCAGTGGCTGCTGGACCCGCACCATATACTGGAAGATCTGCTGGTGCGTGACGCTGACGGCAAGGCTGTGGGCATGGCTCATATCCGGGCCTGCCTGCGGCCGCGCCTTCTATGACCGCTACACCAACGGCGTCAGTGACTTCATCCTGTATCAGTGGACACCCTGAAGCCGATTTTCAACCCACCTGGCCGCGCTCATGCGCCAGCAGCCACTGCTTGCGGGCCATGCCCCCGGCATAGCCGGTGAGTTGGCCGTTCTTGCCGATCACTCTATGGCAGGGAATCACAATGGGCAGCGGGTTGGCGCCATTGGCGGCACCGACCGCGCGCACGGCTCTGGGTCTCTGAATGACCGCCGCCTGATCGGCATAGCTGGCGGTCTGCCCGTAGGGGATGGCCTGCAAGGCCTGCCAGCAGGCCTGCTGGAACTCGGTGCCGATCGGTGCCAGCGGCAACTCGAAGCGGGTGCGCTGCCCCGAAAAATACTCGTTCAGCTCGCGCTCGGCCTGTGCCGTCAGTGGGCTGGGTCGACTGTCCGGCGTCCGCTCGCCGGCACCGGGCAGGAAACGGATGGCGGTAATGGCCTTGTGGGTGGCTATTATTTCCAGATCACCCACGGGGGTGTTGCTCAGGTATTGGCAGTACAGGGTCATGTCAGGCTCCAGAGGTTCAGGGTCAGGTAGCTGCGCCAGGGTGCGGCGGCGGCGGGGTCGAAGGTGACATCATGCTGACGCAGGGCGCGCTGCACGCCCAGATCGCCGCCCAGCCAGATATCGCTCTCGCTCAGGCCACGCATGCGGGCGTACTGGACAGTCCAGGGCCCGATGCCGCTGAGTTGCAGCCAGCGGCCCGGGTCTGCTGCGGTCTGCGGCTCATCGCGAAACAGGCAGGCCAGATCGATCAGCGTCTGCTTGCGGCGCCCCGGCAGACGCAGTTCGGCCAGATCCGTCTCCGCCAGCACTTCGGGCGACGGAAACAGTCGCATCTCCCCGGTCGGGCCCGGACCGGTCTGCCCATAGGCCTCGACCAGTTGCGCCACCAGCTTGTGCGCCGCAGACACGCTGACCTGCTGGCCCAGTATGGCGCGCACTCCGGCCTCGAACAGAGACAGCGTGCCCGGCAGCCGCAGACCGGGTACCGGCCCGCCCAGAGACGCCAGCAACGGGCGCAGATGATCGTCGATACAGCCGCTGTCCGCATCCAGATCCAGCAGCCGGCGCAGGGTTCTGACCACCGGCAGCAGCACTGTGGGCTGACTCAGGTGCAGCGCTACCCTGAAGCCGTGTCGTGCCGCGTCATGGGTGGCAGTGAAGTACCCGTGCTGGCCATTGTCCAGCGTCAGCGAACGCCCGTAGCTGTGGTCCGTGATCCATTCCAGACCGGGAATCAGGCGCGGCCGCAGGAAATCGCGCAGATGCTGCCAGTTGTAGGGCGGCCGATAGCTGAGAAACAGCGTCAGTTCGCCGTTGTCGCCGGCCTTTCCAGGCTGTCGCCGCAAATCACTCGGAGTCATCTGCAGGCGCTCACGAAAGCAGTCATTGAACCGCCGGATGCTGCCGAAACCGGCGGCAAAGGCCACCTCGGCGACCGGCAGCCCGGTCTGCTGCAGCAGGCTCTTGGCAAACAGCAGCTGTTGATACAGAGCATAGCGTTTGGGACTGGTCCCGGTGCCGTTCTGGAACAGCCGGGTCAGATACCGACTGCTGATACCCAGCCGCTCGGCCAGCCGGCTGACCGATCCCTGCACCAGGGCACCCTCGTCGATCAGGCGCAGGGCGCGCTCGAGCGTGGTGTCGGTGCCCTTCCAGGCCCAGGACGCCGGGGCACTGTCGGGCCGGCAGCGCAGACAGGGCCGGAACCCGGCCTCGGCCGCCGCCACGGCACTGTCGAAATAGCGCACATTCTCTTCCTTCGGCAGCGGTGCCGGGCAGATGGGCCGACAATAGATGCCCGTGCTGGTCACAGCCACGAAAAAACGCCCGTCGAACCTGGGGTCACGGGTCAGGCGGGCTTGCTGGTAGTGCGCAGTCTGCACGGACAGGCCTCCTTGTGAACAGACCCGCAGTGTAACCGATTCTGCTCCCGGAGCTGGCTGGAAACGGAACTGTACTGTGCAGGTGAACCCCCCGCCGGTTACTGGTATTCTGGCGACCGCCCACTGAATCTGTTGCCAAGGAGCTTATCGGATGATCACAAGGAACTGTGCGGTGATGTTCACCGACATCAAGGGATTCACCTCCCGCACCTCTGAAACCACACGCAAGGGCTTCCGCAGCCTGCTGGAAGAACACGACCGTCTGCTGCGCCCGGTATTCCGCTATTTCGGCGGCGTGGTGGTAAAGACCATCGGCGATGCCTTTCTGGTCCGTTTCGACAGTCCGACCGATGCCGTGGTCTGTGGCCTGGCTCTGCAGGCCGTACTGAAACAGCACAATGCGGGCCTTCCGCCCGAAGAGCAGATCGCCGTGCGCGTGGCCATCAATACCGGTGACGTCGAGTTGCAGGACGGTGATGTCGTGGGCGAGCCGGTCAATGTGGCCGCCCGCCTGGAAGCCATCGCTGAGCCGGGCGAAGTCTGGTTTACCGAGGCGGTCTATCTGACCATGAACCGCAAGGAGGTCCCCACCACCGAGATAGGCGAGCGCACCTTCAAGGGCATTCCGCGCCCGGTGCGGGTGTTCAAGGTATTGTCCGACCCACCCAATGACCAGATCCGCCAGATCGACAAGGCGGTGCGGCTCGAGCGCGGCGTGCCCAAACTGGAAGGCCTGCGCGACCGTACCGCGCGTGCCTTCAACTGGCGCCCCTGGGTGGCGGCGGTGCTGGTTGCGGTGCTGCTGGGCCCGGTGACCACTGTGGTCGGCTACCAGATCTGGGCCGAACGCCAGGCCGTGCAACGCATCGAAAGCCTGCTGGAGATGGGTGATACCGCCCCGGCGCTGCGCCATCTGGATGAACTGCTGGCCGAGCGGGCCCATGAGCCCGAAATCCGCGCCCTCGGGCTGCAGGCAGCCCGTCAGCATCTGGCGCACCTGCAGGAACGTGGTGAAGACCCGGCCGCCATGCGTGACTGGCTGCGCGAGCGCATGGCCGAACACAGCCATCTGGAGCCGCTGCGGCCCGACTACATTGCCCTGCACAGCCGGGTGGAACTGAATGCTGCCTTTGACAGCGGGCGCGGCAATGTCTTCTGGCAGACCTTTCGTGATCTGCTCGAGCGCTATCCGGAGTCAGCCGAGGTACCGCTGATTGCAGCAGACATCCAGCGCCGCAACCGGCAGATTGTGGAAACCCGGCTGTGGCCCTATCAGGTGCTGGTCGAGCGGACCGGCTACCCGACCGACGAGACGTTGCAGGCCGACATTCTGGCCGTGGCCACCACCACGCTGGAACGCAACCTGCCCGCCAGCGGCTACGCCCAGCGGGCGCATGAATTGCTGCAGGCCGGACCGGAGGCCGAACTGGTGAACTGGACGGAACAAGCCTTCGCCGACGGCAGTGGCGCTGCCCTGGCCAACAGCCTGGAGATTCTGGCCCGCCGCGATGACCCGCGTGCCGAAGTACCGGTCTACCAGGCGCTGCACCAGTTGCTGAATTTTCAGGAGGCACTGGCCAGCATGGAAGTCCTGCAGGCCATCGATGAACCCGAGCAGGGCGCGCGTATAGCCGAGATACTCAACGAGGCCCGGCTCGACATGGCCGCCGACCTGACACCCGAGGAACGCCACCAGGCCGAGCAGTTGCAGCGCACCCTGGCCCAGCGCTGGCTCTGACGGCTGCCGACTGTACCGCTGACTTTACAATTGACACCCCCGGCGCCCCGGCAACACCAGCCGGGGCGCTAGGCAGCGCTGTCTCCGGGCGGATACAGTGGCGGTCAGTGCTTCGAGGGCAATGACCATGCTGACCTACAACACCTATCTCGCCATTGATGAACTGCTGGACCTGCAGCGCCCGCGCTCGGAGCCGGAAGAGCATGATGAAATGCTGTTCATCGTCATCCATCAGACCTATGAACTCTGGTTCAAGCAATTGCGGCACGAACTGGATTTTCTGGCCGAACGCCTGAATGATGATGACCTGCCACGGGCCTTCCATACCCTGAAGCGCATTCTGAAAATCATGAAGACCCTGGTCAGCCAGGTGGATATTCTGGAAACCATGACCCCACTGGAATTCGGCAGTTTTCGTGACCGTCTGGAAAATGCCAGTGGCTTCCAGAGCTACCAGTTCCGCGTGATCGAGTTCCTGCTCGGCCACAAGCGGCCGGAGCCCATGGAACACCAGCCGCCGAATTCCTACGGCCGCCAACTGCTGGAAGAAGCCTATCGCACGCCATCCCTGTGGCGGGTCTTTCTCGGCGTACTGCAGCGCGCGGGCTACAGGCTGCCCGATACCCTGTTCGGGCAGCCGGTCACCGAACCCAACGGCACCGACCCGAGCGTCCAGAACGCCCTGATCCGTGTCTATCAGCGGGACCATCAGCTGTCCGAGCTCTGTGAACTGCTGGTGGATCTGGATGAGGGCCTGCAGGAGTGGCGCTATCGCCACGTCAAGATGGTGCAGCGCACCATTGGCGCCAAGATGGGCAGTGGCGGCTCAAGCGGTGCCGAGTACCTGATGAAGACCCTGTTCCGGCCGGTCTTCCCCGACCTGTGGGATATCCGCAACCGGATCGAGCAGCCCTGAGCGCCCAAGAGACAGCCCTGAGCGGCTGAGTAAAGACCCCTGAGCGGCTGAGTAAAGACCCCTGAGCGGCTGAGTAAAGACCCCTGAGCGGCTGAGTAAAGACCCCTGAGCGGTCAGTGGATGGGTGTATCGGCGGTCGGCGGCGCAAAACGTTCGTAAAAGTGTCGACCGGCCAGACGCGCATGCGCCAGCAGCGCATCGAAATCCTGCTGGGCGTTTTCCGAGGTTTCCACACTGTCACTGTCGAGCTGGGAGATGGCGATCAGGTCGGTCAGCAGTTCCTGGTCGTCTTCATCCGGCGCCTGCAACTTGCCCACCATACCCAGGGTGCTGACAAAGGCCGCGCACCAGTCCGCCAGCGCTTCCAGCCGATCGGGCAGCGGCGCCTTGTCATCCGGCAGCAGCGGCATGGGGCCGTCGCTGTCGGTTTGCAGGCCCTGCAGGTCGGAGAGGGCTTCATCATAGAGATTGTGTAAAGGCGTTGCCTGGTCCTCGGTGGGCGGGGTTTCGATCTCCAGCAGGGCACAGACCGTTTCCAGCCAGCCCGGGCGGTCCAGCCGCTCGCCACAGGCCAGGCGAGCCATCAGGCTGCCATGCAAAAACGCCACTGATTCGGTGGGATCGAATTCAGCCAGTACATCGTCCAGTTCGTAGTAATCCAGTGCCACCGGGGCCTCCGAATGCTGCCATTGTCAGAGGGCGATATGCTAGCATTACCCACCATGCCAATGACATGGCAGAAACCGATAATCACAGCCGACCGGAGTTCCGGATGTCACACCAGAAACTGATGGCGCTGGAAGCCCGCCTGGAGCAACTGTTGCGCGAACATGAGCGGCTGCGTCGGCTGGCGGCCACCCATGAGGAAGAGCGCCAGCAGTGGCAGGCTGAGCGCGCCAGTCTCCAGAAGCGACATGAACAGGCACGAGAACGTCTGGATTACGTCATCGCCCGCCTGAAGGAATTTGAAGAAGCGTCATGAGACATCAGCATACTGTTCAGGTCCGCATTCTGGACCGCGACTACACCGTTGCCTGCCCGCCGGAGGCCGAAGACGGTCTGCGCGCGGCGGCGCGACACCTGCACGACAAGATGACCGAGATCCGCCACAGCGGCAAGGTACTGGGTGTGGAGCGGGTGGCCGTCATGGCCGCCCTCAACCTGATCCATGAACTGCGCCAGGAGTTGCAGGCACAGCAGTTGCCGGAAGCTACTCTGGACCGTCTGCTGAGCAAGCTCGACAACGCGCTGGAAACTTGATGAAAAACCCGTTGAATGTCAACACTGTATTCCCGGGAATTAAGCGTATAATGGTTGCTACCCTGGGCTACTCGCCAGTTGATTCGTCCTCGAGCCGTATTTATACGACAGGGGGCTCTTCGCTGACGTTGTTGAGCATGTCCGTCCTGGTGCGGAAAGCCTGATACATCACTAGAGTCACCCACCTTGAACTTAACGGTTCAAGGCCTTACTCAACAGCGGTAGCACCGGGGAACCTCGCAGACACACCCCAAGGAGATGATGCATGCCAACAGTGGCACTTACGCTGGGCAGCGGTGGTGCGCGTGGACTGGCGCACATTGGTGTGATTCAGTGGCTCGAAGAGCACGATTTTGAAATTGTCGCCGTCGCCGGTTCCTCCATCGGCGCTCTGGTCGGAGGCATCTATGCCGCCGGCAAACTCCCTGTTTATCGTGACTGGGTCTGCAGCCTGGGCCGCGGCAATGTGCTGCGCATGCTGGACCTCTCATTTTCCCGCGCCGGCCTGTTCAAGGGCGAAAAAATCATTGCTCACCTGAGCAGCATGATTGGCGACACCCTGATCGAAGATCTGCCCATTCCCTACACCGCTGTGGCCACCGACATCAATCGGGAGCGCCCGGTGTGGCTGAATGAAGGCTCGCTGTTCAAGGCCATTCGCAGTTCCATCGCGGTACCGACGGTGTTCACGCCGCAGTTTCATCAGGGCCGCTGGCTGGTGGATGGCGGTCTGGTCGACCCGGTACCGGTCGCCGCAACCCGCCATGTGCCGGCAGACCTCAACCTGGCCGTCAACCTGAACCACCCGACGCAGGATCTGAAGCTGCCCTTCGAGCGCCCCGAAGGCGACCCCGAGCCGCTGGGCAACAGCCTCAAAAACGGTGGTGGACAACAGTGGTTCAGCGGCATCCTGGACAGCATCCGCAGCCTGCACAAGGGCGTGCCGGAAGAGGAAAACAGCCTCAACATGGTGGACGTGCTGTTCCGTTCCTTCGATATCATGCAGGCCCAGATCACCGAAAGCCGCCTGGCCGCCTACCGGCCGGATATCGTCATCAATCTGGAGCGCGCGGAAGGCGGCTTTTTCGACTATGACAAGGCGGACCAACTGATCAGGACCGGCTACCGACTGGCCGAAGAAGCCCTCGGCCATCATCTGCCACGCGCCCGGATCAGCCGCGACGAGGCCTGACTGGTTGAGTTCACGGTAGACGGTAGAATCGTTCCAAACCACAGAAGGCTGTCAAACCCTCACTGTCTACTGTCGACCGTCATCTGTCGACTACAAACAACTGTCGACCGTCTACTGTCTTCTGTCGACTAATCCCTGCCAGTTGGCGGCATACCCAAAAGCTCAAATACGGCGGCCGAAGACGTTCAAAGAAACATCCGGTAAACCGGGTTGTCGCTCTCGGCCCAGTAGGTGTAACCCACCTGCTCCAGCTTGTCCCCGAACTCATCGCGCTGCGCCTCCGGCACCTGGAAGGCACAGAGCACACGACCGTAGGCATCCCCATGGTTGCGGTAGTGGAACAGCGAGATGTTCCAGCGCCCGCCCAGGGTACGCAGGAAGTTCATCAGGGCGCCCGGACGCTCCGGAAACTCGAAGCGATACAGTACCTCGTCGGCCGCATGGTGCGACTTGCCGCCCACCATGTGGCGAATATGGGTCTTGGCGATCTCGTTTTCCGACAGGTCCAGCACCTTGTAGTCGACCTGGCGCAGAGCCTCGATCAGGGCTTCCTTCTCTGCCGCATCCTCGACCTTGATGCCGACAAAGATGTTGGCCGCCTGATCATCGTCGTAGCGATAGTTGAACTCGGTCACCGGCCGCTTGCCGACAGTGGAGCAGAACTCCCGGAACGCGCCCGGCCGTTCGGGGATGGTGACGGCCAGAATCGCCTCGCGCTTCTCGCCCAGCTCGGCCTGCTCGGACACAAAGGCCAGGCGGTCGAAATTCATGTTGGCGCCGCTGCAGATGGCGACATAGGTTTCACCGGTCGTGCTGTCGCGCTCGACATACTTCTTCATGCCCGCCAGCGCCAGCGCCCCGGCCGGCTCCGCAATGGAGCGGGTGTCGTCGAACATGTCCTTGACCGCGGCACAGATCTCGTCGGCGGTCACCGTGATCACTTCATCAATATGATGCTGACAGACCTTCCAGGCTTCGGCACCGACCTGGGCGACGGCAGCGCCATCGGCAAAGATACCCACCTGCTCCAGCTTCACCGGCTTGCCGGCGACCATGGCCGCTGCCAGACAGGCGGATTCCTCGAACTCGACGCCGATCACCTTGATTTCGGGGCGCAGATACTTGATATAGGCGGCGATGCCGGCCGCCAGACCACCGCCGCCGACACAGACGAAGATGGCATCCAGCGGCTGGTTGTGCTGATGCAGAATTTCACGGGCAATGGTGCCCTGGCCGGCGATGGTGTCCGGGTCATCATAGGGATGGATATAGGTCAGGCCCTGTTCGTCCATCAGCTTGCGTGAATGCTCGGAGGCCTCGTCGAAGGCATCCCCGTGCAGTACCACCTTCACATACTTGCCGCCATGCGACCGCACCGCCTGCACCTTGATATCCGGTGTGGTCTTGGGCATCACGATCACGGCCCGGGTTTTCAGCTGGTGCGCCGCATAGGCCACGCCCTGGGCATGATTGCCGGCTGAGGCACAGATGACACCACGTTCCCGCTCTTCGTCACTCAGCAGCGCCATACGGTTGTAAGCGCCGCGAATCTTGAACGAAAACACCGGCTGCAGATCTTCACGCTTGATCCAGATCTCGTTGTCCAGGCGATGGGACAGGTTCTTGGCGAACTCCAGCGGCGTTTCCCGGGCGGCTTCATAGACCCGGCTGTTCAGGATTTTCTTGACGTAGTCCTCGAGTGTCATTGTGCTCTCTTCCGGTTTGATTCAGTGTCGTACAGCGAGCGGAGCAGTGTAGCAGAACAGTTCACAACCAAAGAAGCCGCACACGCAGAGAACTGCCCGCCGATGCGTTATACTGCGCCAAACAATACTGGGGAGGTCCACCATGAATCAGGACGCCATGAAAAAGGCCGTGGCCGAAGCCGCACTGGAAGAGATTCGCGGCCAGATCAACAAGGACAGCGTACTGGGTGTCGGTACCGGCTCTACCGCCAACTATTTCATTGAGGCCCTGGGCGAGCTGAAGGGCAGCTTCCGCGGCGCGGTGGCCAGTTCAGAGGAAACTGCCAAGCGTCTGAAGGCGCGGGATATCGAGCTGTTCGAACTCAATGATGTCGATTCACTGCCGTTCTATATCGACGGTGCCGATGAAGCCAACGAGCATCTGCATCTGATCAAGGGTGGCGGTGCAGCCCTGACCCGCGAGAAGATCATTGCCGCCGTGGCGCGCGAGTTCATCTGTATCTGCGATGAGAGCAAGAAGGTCGATATTCTCGGCCAGTTCCCGCTGCCGGTCGAGGTGATTCCGATGGCGCGCTCCTACGTGGCGCGCAAGCTGGCGGGCCTGGGCGGCCAGCCGGTATACCGTCAGGGCGTGGTGACGGACAACGGCAATGTGATTCTGGATGTGCACAACCTGAAGATCACCGACCCGAAAAAGCTGGAGAACGACATCAACGCCATCGTCGGCGTGGTGACCAATGGCCTGTTCGCCAATCGCGGCGCCGACCTGCTGTTGCTGGGCACGCCTGACGGCGTCAAGACCAGCTCGGTGATCAACACCCCCTCGCGCTCGGGGGATTATTACTGAGCACCCTTGATTCGCTGCCGCGCCTCGGGAACGACTTGCGCCTTTTGCCGCCTGATGGCGGGGTACCTGCAGCGCCATGGTTCCAATATCTCGGGGTTGAATCAAAGCCTGTATGTAGCGAGGCACGCAAGTGCCGATTCAAGGGCAAAGGCCCCGAATAAGGGGCGGCTACGCCGCCCATCGCGACTCGCGTCGCTCACTACAACAGAGGCTATTCTGCAGGCTGTGTGGTCCGACGTCACGCATCTGCGGCCAAGGGCTAGGAGGCACGGCTAGAGTCGCCGGCCTGTACCCAAGCCTGGCGACGGGAATAAAGGCGACGGAGCTTCCACAACCTACAAGGTCGCCGACCTACTCCACCCGCTCCCAGGTCTGGGTGCGGCCGATCAGCGAGAAGCCGACAAACCCGCGCACCTCGAGGGACTGGTCATCGTCCATTACCGACAGCCGCGCACTGTACTCGCGGCCGTTGGCCGGGTCGGTGATGGTGCCGTCACGCCAGTCACCGTGGCGTTCGCTCCAGGTCATCTCTTCCAGAATACGCAGGCCGACAAAGGGCTGGCCTTCCTTGTCGCCGCTGCACTTGGTGCAGTACCACTCGTCTTCCGGCAGATCCGACTGGATGATCTCGATGATGTGGCCCCGCAGCTCACCGTTCACCACCTGGATCTCCACCAGGCTGCGAGCCTCCCCCGTATCATCATCAATGGTCCGCCAGACCCCTTCCGGACTCGGCATGGCATGGGCAGTGAGCAGCATGAAGCTGGCCGCAAAAGCAATGATCCAACGCATGGGTCTTTCCTCTTTGTTGTACTTGTCAGTTCGGAGACTATGCAACGCAAGTTAGACCCAAAAGTGCGGCAAGTCACGTCAGGCCAGTGCATTGCTGACTCAGACTCCACAATCAGCGCCAGAGGCAGCGCAATTCAGATGGCGGGCAGACAATAATGCGGCACGATGCCGGTCTGGCCAATGCAGGCCTCGATGTCGAGCCCGGTAAGCGTGCCCTGTCCGTACCCGACCTCCGCGTTCGGATTGCCGACAAGACCCGCAAAAGGCATGACCTGACCGCCATTTCAGATTAAACTGCGCGGTTTTTCCCGTCACTGGAGCTCAAGATGGCATCCTCGAGCACGCCTGCAAGCCGCAAACTGTCCGGTCTCGGCTTCGCCCTGCTGTCGGCGCTGGCCTTTGGCGGCTCCGGGCCCTTTGCCCGCCCGCTGATGGATGCCGGCGTCGACCCGCTGCAGGTCACCTGGCTGCGGCTGCTCGGCATGGCGCTGCTGATGCTGCCGGTGGCCTGGTACTATCGGAGTCTGCTGCGCACCCAGTGGAAGCTGCTGCTGGCCTATGGCATTTTCCCAATTGCCGGGGTACAGGCCTTCTATTTTGCGGCCATCGCCCGTATCCCGGTCGGCATTGCCCTGCTGATCGAGTTTCTGGGCCCGGTGCTGGTATTGCTCTGGGTGGGGCTGATCCGCCGCCAGCCGGTGGCGCGCTCGGCCATGCTGGGCGTGGCGCTGGCCGTACTGGGGCTGGGTGGCCTGCTGGAGGTCTGGAAGGGCCTGGTGCTGGACCCGCTGGGTCTGCTGCTGGCGGGGTTGGCTGCGGCCTGTCAGGCCGGCTTCTTCCTGCTGTCCGATGCCGCCAGCGATGATGTTGAGCCCATCGCGCTGATCGCCATCGGTGGCTGTGTCGCCTTTGTGATCATGACCGTGATCGCCCAGCCCTGGACCCTGCCCTGGTCGGTACTGGGCGGTGAAATCACCATTGCGGGCCGGCAGGCGCCGGCCATGGTATCGGTACTGTGGCTGGGCCTGATCGCCACGGCACTGGCCTACTGGACCGGCGTCGCGGCCATTCGACGGCTGTCACCCCCGGTCGCCGGCGGGGTGGCCTATCTGGAAGTGGTGACTGCCATTGTGCTGGCCTGGTTGCTGTTGAATGAAACCCTGACTATGGTTCAGTTTGCGGGCGCTGCCGTGGTAGTGCTGGGTGCCTGGCTGGCCCAGCGGGCCACGCCGGAGGCACCCGACAACCCGGAACTGGCCCTGCACAGCCCCGAACCCACTGTTGATCGCTGAGGATTTATGTATTCACTGCCCCTGAGTTACTACTTCAATAATGCCTCTGCACTGGTCTACGGCTGCATGGGACTGGGCGGTGACGGCGCCAGCCCACTGCTGACCGCCGCCGACCACCAACAGGCCGAAGCTGCCGTGGAAGCCGCCCTGGATGCCGGCATCACGGTATTCGACCATGCCGATATCTATACCCGCGGCAAGGCGGAAGCCGTCTTCGGTGCCCTGCTGAAACGACGCCCTGAACTGCGCGAGCGCATGGTTCTGCAGTCCAAGTGCGGCATCCGCTTTGCCGACGAGCAGGGCCCGCAGCGCTTCGATTTCAGCCCGGAGTGGATTCGCCATTCCATCGAAGGGACCCTGCAGCGGCTCAATACCGACTATCTGGACATCTATCTCCTCCACCGCCCGGACCCACTCATGGAGGCCGAGCCGGTGGCGGAGTTGTTTCAGGCCCTGCAGGACGAAGGCAAGGTACGACACTTTGGCGTGTCCAACATGCAGCAGCACCAGATGCGCTTCCTGCGCAGCTTCATGAACACCCCTCTGGTGGCCAACCAGCTGGAGCTGAGCCTGACCGCGCTGGACTGGCTCAACCATGGCGTGGACACCAACACGCCATGGGGCGCCGATCTGACTTTCAATGCCGGCACGCTGGAATACTGCCGCCTGCAGGGCATTCAGCTGCAGGCCTGGGGCTGCCTGAGTCAGGGCCGCCTGACCGGGCGCGATGTCTCCGGGGAGCCGGAGTCGGTGCAGAAGACGGCACAACTGGTGACACAGCTGGCCGAACAGCACGGCACCAGCCGGGAAGCCATCGTGCTGGCCTGGCTGCAGCGCCACCCGGCCGGCATCCAGCCGGTAATTGGCACCACCCGGCCGGAACGCATCGCGGCCTGTGTCCAGTGCTCGGAAGTCACGCTGTCACGCGAGGAGTGGTATCAGCTCTTTGTAGCAGCGCGCGGCGTGCGGATGCCCTGAGCCGTTTCCCGCGCAACAGCCGCATACCAGAGCTTTTCCAGACCCTCGACCCAGTCCCGATAGTGGGCCCAGGGGTCAGCGGTGACGGCATGCGGCGCCAGCACGGGCATCAGGACAGCGCGCTCGGGCCCGCTCAGACCCAGCCAGCGGTCCACACAGACCGCATCAATCCAGGGGTTGCCGCGCGCGGCAAACTCCCAGTCCAGCAGCGTCCACTGCCGACCTGACAGCAGCAGGTTGCCGGGGTGCAGGTCATGATGCATCAGGCAGGGGGTGGCCGCCGGCCATTGCCGGCAGGCGCTGATCAACCGATCGGCCAGTTGATGCCAGCGCGCGTCATCCGGGCAGGCTGCTTCGTAGTCGCACACCAGTTGCTCGTAATCCCAGGCAGCGACCTCGGGCAGTGGCCGGGCCCAGAGTTCGTTCAGCAGTGTCAGCAATTCTGCGCGCTGATCCGGGTCCGGCTTCGTGTTCGGCGCCGGCGCGCCGTCAATCCAGGGCAGCAGCATGCCTTGCGGCGTCCAGGCCAGCAGGTCCGGCATCCAGGCAAAACCCTGCAGGGCACGCATGATGGTCTGCTCGCGCGCCCGATCCACCCCGGGCGCCGGCACGAACTGCCGCCACACCCAGCGCTGGCCGTCAGCTTCCAGGCGCCACAGATGATTGGTCGCCCCGGGCGCCATCGGCTGTGCCTGCATGTCTTCCGGCAACCGGGCGCGCACGGCCGGTGGCAAAGCCGGCCCGACCTGTTCAGTCATCACCGCGCCTCAGTTCACCCGAATGGTGCCGCTGGCCACGCGCACACTGAAGCCACCCATCATGATGGTCTGCACCGCGCCACCCTGCTTGCGCACACGGGCATACAAATCACTGGGCCGACCCATTTCCACGCCCTGAGCGATATGCCACTGCCAGTCCCCCTCGGCTTCGGGCTGACAGTGGGCCAGCAGGCCGGTCAGAGCGCAGTTGGCGCTGCCGGTGGCCGGGTCCTCGAACACGCCGTCGAGCGGTGCAAACATGCGCGTGCGCAGATCAAAGCCGGCGCCGTCCCGGGTATAGAGATGCACATCCGGCGTAATGCCGCGTGCCTGCAGGGCCTGCATGGCATTGATATTCGGGTTGGCCCGCGCCAGCGCTGCCCGATCACTGACTTCGGCGATCAGAAACGGCAGGCCGACCGAGGCCACACAGGGTTCATGCGTGGCGGTCAGAATGTCGCCGGGAGCCAGACCCACCACGGCGGCCATTTCATCGGCACTGACGGCCTCGCCCAGGCTCAGCGCCTGCGGTGCCTGCAGCTCACAGTAGACATCACCCTGGCTGCGTCGGGCCACGGTGACCGTGACCAGGCCGGCCTTCTCCTCGAAATGCAGCGTGGCATGCTCGTTGACCATCGACACCTGATCCAGGGCCGCCAGCATGAAGGCCGTGCCGACATTGGGATGGCCGGCAAAGGGCACCTCGATGCGTGGCGTGAAGATGCGTACCTGCCGGGTATGCTGCGGGTCCTGCGGCGGCAGTACAAAGGTGGTCTCGGAGTAATTGAACTCGCGGGCCAGGGCCTGCATCTGCTCTGTGGTCAGCCCGCGCGCATCCGGCACCACGGCCAGCGGATTGCCTCCGAAGCGGGTACGGGTAAAGACGTCGCAGGTATAGTAGTTGAGTTCCATGATGCCGCTCCATACAGATTCTCTTTTACTCTAGCGCAATCGGACTGGGCTGACACGACACAGTGGCGTGCCGACGCGCCAAACAACTGTACTCCTGTCCCGGCCATGGTTGTCAGCAAGCGCTGCATGATTTATAGTATGTTACTGGTAACATACTATAAATACTGCCCGAGGCCCCACCATGACCGACACCACCCAGACCACTCCCGCTCCACCGTCCGCAGGCGTCGTCGGTCTGGGTGTCATGGGCCGCAACCTGGCCCTCAACCTGGCCCAGCACGGCTACTCGGTGGTCGGTCAGGACCTGCAGGCGGCCAATGGTGAGGCGCTGCGGGCACAGGCGGCTCAGGAGGATCTGCCAGCGCGCGCTGTTGCTTCGGCTGCAGAGCTGCTGGCTGAACTGCCCGCACCCCGCATCCTGATCCTGATGGTGCCCGCAGGGCCGGCCGTGGATGCGGTCTGTGCCGACCTTGTTGCTGCCGGAGCCGGGCCTGACGACCTGGTCATCGACTGCGGCAACAGCGACTGGGAAGACACCGAACGGCGCTTCCGGGAGCTTGCAGGCAAACTGCGCTTCTTTGCCACCGGGGTCTCCGGCGGTGAAGAAGGCGCCCGCCACGGGCCCTCGCTGATGGCCAGCGGCGACGCGGCGGACTGGCAACGGGTCAAGCCCCTGTGGCAGGCCATCGCCGCACGGGCAGCCACGCGGTCCAGCGATGACACGGTTGATCCGGTCTGTGCGGCCCGCGTCGGCCCGGGTGGCAGCGGCCATTTCGTCAAGATGGTGCACAACGGCATCGAGTATGCCGACATGCAGCTGATCTGCGAGGCCTACCACCTGCTGCGTTCTACCCTGGGCTATGCCCCGCAGCGCATCGGCACACTCTTCGCCAAGTGGAATCGCGGACCACTGGCCAGCTACCTGATGGAGATCAGCGCCGATATCCTGCAGACCGCCGACCCCGAGACCGGTCAGCCGCTGGTGGATGTGATCCTGGATCGGGCCGGGCAGAAGGGCACCGGCGTCTGGACCGTGATCAATGCCGCCCGCCTCGGCGCGCCGGCGGGTCTGATCAGCGAATCCGTCTTTGCCCGTGCCCTGTCGGCCCGCAAGGCCGAACGGCAGACTGCAGACCGGGCCTACAACGGCAACCGGGTCACGGCCATCGTGCAGGAGCACACATCTGACATCGAACAGAATGTGCACGATGCCCTGCTGGCGGGCAAGCTGTGTGCCTATGCGCAGGGCTTTGCCATGCTGCGCCAGGCCAGCGAGGCCCATGGCTGGCAGCTGGATCTGAGCGCCATTGCGCGTATCTGGCGCGGCGGCTGCGTGATCCGGGCCGACCTGCTCGATACGCTGCGTACGGTCCTGGACAGCCCCGAGGGTCAGACCAACCTGCTGCTGCACGACCGCATCAGAACCGACCTGCAGGCCCTGCAGGCGGGCTGGCGCAGTACGCTGAAACTGGCCATCGACAGCAGTGTGCCGACGCCGGCCCTGAGCAGCGCTCTGGCCTGGTTCGACGGCTACTGCACGGCCGACTCACCGGCCAGCCTGCTGCAGGCGCAGCGCGACTATTTCGGTGCCCATACCTATGAACGCAAGGATGCCGAAGACGGCGTCGGCTTTCACCTGCAGTGGCAGGCACAACCCCGGCGCCAGACCCGGCGCTGACAAGGCGGGGCATAAAACGGTACGATAACAGGCAGCCGGGGCAAACCCGGTCGCCCCGCAGCATGAATACAACAGGAACCGACTACCCCATGAACAAACTCGACGCCCTCAAGCAGATGACCACAGTGGTGGCTGACACCGGTGACTTCGAAGCCATCAAGCAGTTCGAACCCACCGATGCCACCACCAACCCCTCGCTGCTGCTGAAAGCAGCGCAGCAGAGTGCCTATGCCGAACTGGTAGAGGATGCGCTGGCCTATGGTCGCAAGCAGGGTGGTGTCCACGAAAAGCAGGTCGAAGCGGCCATGGACAAGCTGGCCATCAACTTCGGGCAGCGCATCACCGAGGTGGTGCCCGGCTATGTCTCCACAGAGGTGGATGCCAAGCTCTCTTTCGATACCGAGGGCACCATGGCCAAGGCGCGCCACCTGATCGCACTCTACGAGGAGCAGGGGGTCAGCCGGGATCGCATCCTGATCAAGACCGCCTCCACCTGGGAAGGCATACAGGCCGCCCGCGAGCTGGAGCAGCAGGGCATCAAGTGCAACCTGACGCTGCTGTTCAGTTTCAGCCAGGCCGTGGCCTGTGCCGAGGCCGGCGTGTTTCTGATCTCGCCCTTTGTCGGGCGCATTCTGGACTGGTACAAGGCCAGCACAGGGCAGGACTACAGCGCCGAGACCGACCCCGGCGTGCTGTCAGTGCAGCGCATCTACCGTTACTACAAGGCGCACGGCTACGACACCGTGGTCATGGGCGCCAGCTTTCGCAACCAGGGTGAAATCGAACAACTGGCCGGCTGTGACCGCCTGACCATCAGCCCGGCCCTGCTGGAACAGCTGGCCGCCGACAACGGCGAGCTCAAGCGCGTGCTGAGCCCGGATCAGGGCAGTGACGACTCGAAGCAGTCCCTGGACGAGCAGACCTTCCGCTGGCATATGAACGAGGATGCCATGGCCACCGAAAAACTGGCCGAAGGCATTCGCAAGTTCCACGCGGACTATCTCGAGTTGCAGAAGCTGCTGTCCGGCAAGCTCTGATAGCACCGGGGCACCACGGGATTCTGTGGTGCCCGCAC
Organism: Natronospirillum operosum; assembly: GCF_004768465.1. Lineage (GTDB taxonomy): Bacteria > Pseudomonadota > Gammaproteobacteria > Pseudomonadales > Natronospirillaceae > Natronospirillum > Natronospirillum operosum. The sequence goes on along the minus strand of NZ_SRMF01000003.1, from coordinate 18,553 downwards.
GTCGCTGGACAAGCGCGGCCGTGAAACCGTTTACACAAACTGATGTTACTGGTAACTTCATTTCCAGAATCAATAATCACAACAAGAGCTGACAAGGACCATACCCATGACCCCTGTGCAAGCTGACCAGGGTCGGATCGACCTGCTGTCGCCCACCGCCATGCCCAATGCCTGCGGCTTTCTCTGGAACCGCAGCATGATGATTCAGATGAACTGCAGAGGCTTTGCCACCGCCCAGTTCATGCAGCCCGAACCGGCCAAGTACACCACCGGCCCGGCTCTGGAAGCAAAAACCTTCATGCAGCCGGAGCAGCCCTACTATGCCCATCACCCGGGCCGCTTCTTCTATTTCAAGGACGAGGTCACGGGCGAGCTGTTCTCCGCCCCGCACGAGCCGGTGCGCGCCGAACCCGACAAGTTCCTGTTCTCTGTTGGTCAGAGTGACCTGTGCTGGGTGGTGGAAAAGTTCGGCTTGCGGGTGACCCTGCGCCTGACACTGCCGCCGGAGGACGTGGCCGAACTGTGGGAAGTCAGTGTGGAGAACATCTCCGAACAGTCGCGTCGTATCAGCTTCTACCCCTATATGCCCTTCGGCTACCGCAGCTGGATGAACCAGTCCGGTGCCTATGACTCCGAACTCGGCGCCGTGCTTGGCCGCTGCATCACGCCCTACCAGAAGGTGGAACAGTATTTCGAGAACATGCACCTGAAGGACATCGCCTATCTGCTGCACGACCGCCAGCCGGATGCCTGGGAGGTGAACCAGAACCTGTTCGAAGGGGAGGGCGGCCTGCGCTACCCGGACGGCATCGCCCAAGACAGCCTGAGCAACGGTGATGCCCTCTATGAGACCCCGGCGGCCATACTGCAGTATCGGCTCGCCCTGAAACCCGGGCAGAGCGAGACCTATCACTTTGTGCTCGGGCCGGCCCTGGACGAGGCGGAAATCAGGTCGGTGCGCGAGCGCTTGCTGACCCCGGATGCCTTCAAGCAGGCGCAGGCGGACTATCACCGCTATGTCACCCAGGGTCAGGACCACCTCAAGGTCGACACCCCCGACCCCGAGTTCAACCAATTCGTGAACCACTGGCTGACCCGGCAGGTGTTCTACCACGGTGACGTCAACCGGCTGAGCACGGACCCGCAGACGCGGAACTATCTGCAGGACAACATGGGCCTGAGCTATTTCAAGCCCGAGGTCACCCGGGCCGCCTTCATGCACGCGCTGAGTCAGCAGGAGCCCTCAGGCGCGATGCCGGACGGCATCCTGCTGCGCCGCGATGCCGAGCTGAAATACATCAATCAGGTGCCGCACACCGACCACTGTGTCTGGCTGCCGGTCTGCCTGCGCGCCTACCTGGACGAGACCGGCGACTATGAGCTGCTGGATGAAGTCGTGCGCGACTGGGAGGGAGATCGGGAACAATCCGTCTTTGTTCGTATCAGCAATGCCATGCGCTGGCTGGCCGAGGCCCGCGACGAGCGCGGCCTGAGTTATATTGCCCAGGGCGACTGGTGCGATCCCATGAACATGGTGGGCTACAAGGGGCAGGGCGTCTCCGGCTGGCTCTCGGTGGCCAGCGCCTGGGCGCTGAACCTGTGGGCCGACATCTGTGCCGAACGGCAGGAGACCGCCCTGGAACAGGAATTCCGCACCGCCGCCGCAGACATCAACCAGGCCGTGAACGACCACCTGTGGGATGGCGAATGGTACGGCCGCGGTATCACGGATGACAATGTCACCTTCGGGATACAGTCCGACCCGGAAGGCAGGATCTATCTCAACCCGCAGAGCTGGGCCATGCTGGCCGGTACCTGCAACGAGGAACAGCAGCAGGCCATGATCGCGGCCGCCGAGCGTGAACTGGAAACGCCCTATGGCATCCAGATGTTTGCCCCGGCCTACACCGCCATGCGTGATGACGTGGGTCGAGTGACGCAGAAATTCCCCGGCTCGGCGGAAAACGGTTCGGTCTACAACCATGCCGCCGCCTTCTATATTTACGCCCTGTATCAGGTCGATGAAGGCGACCGGGCCTGGAAACTGCTGCGCCAGATGATCCCCGGCCCGGATGCAGAGGATTACCTGCGCCGTGGTCAGCTTCCGGTCTATATCCCCAACTATTATCGCGGCGCCTGGCGCCAGCACCCGCGCACCGCCGGCCGTTCCAGCCATCTGTTCAACACCGGCACCGTGGCCTGGTACTACCGCTGTGTGGTCGAAGGGCTGCTGGGCCTGAAAGGCGAACGTGGCGGATTGAGAATCTCGCCCAGCCTGCCCGGAGACTGGAACAGCCTGCAGGTCCAGCGCACCTTCCGCGGTGCGGTCTTCGATGTCAGCTACCGGCGCGACAGCCAGTGCACCGCCGTCACGGTGCATCTGGATGGCACTCGACTGGAGGACAACCTGATACCGGAGCCCAGGGCCGGGCAGCATTATCAGGTGCAGGTCACCTTGCCCTAAAGTGGCCGCCGGTTCTGCCGATACCTTGCAGGACAGCTGTAAAAAGCCTATGCAAGCGGACAGAGTGGGAGGAACAGGGATGATTGATCACTATTATGGTGCCTACGGCAACATGTCGGCGCCTGTCAGTGTAACAAATGAGAAGGCCTATGGTCGGCGCCTGGAAGGAGAAGAACTGGCGGCAGCTGGCGAGCGGTTACGGAATTCCGCCAAAACAGAAAGCAGTGCGGTGGTCACCCTGGCGCCGCCACAGCCTCCACCGCCCCCCAGACCCACGGAACAGCTATTCGAACCCCTACCAGGCGTGATGGTCAGAGAAGACATCCCTGCTATTGAAGCCAACCCCGACCTGGAGTTGCGCCGGACCATGGTCGAGGCGAAGGTAAATGGCCAGCCCGGCAACCCGCCGGGCGGCCTGTACGACCTGCTCGAGCTCAGCGCCAAACGCGACATCAGCCTTAGCGAAAACCTGGCGCTGCTCGGCGCCTATGACGGCGACGTACAGAACCTGACCCTGCGCTCTCGCGTGGAGATGGGCGATGTACACGGACCGCAAATGTACTCTCCAGAGGGCATGGTACACAACTCGTTCAATCGAAGCCGCTACCACCACACCCCTGAGGTAAATTTCATCCTGCAAACCGCTGATGGCGGCACCATCGACATACACCTTTCCATTGAGGAGTTTATCAACGAGGCTGGCACTCACGCTGCCCAAATGGGCGTCCACAAAGGCATGTCACGCACCCTGACCTTCACAATGGACTCTCAGGGTCCGGTATCCCAGGCCGCCTGGGAGGGGCTGGCGCCCATCATGGAAAAGCTGGATGCCATGATCAATACCTTCAATACTGATCAGGCGCTGCGCCAGAGTGATGTGGATGCCCTTGCCAGCCAGATGGCAGCCAATCAAGACCTGTACTCTTCCTCTGATCTGCAATTTCGATTGAATACTGAACATGGCGGAGTGATCAGACAAATTGACATTGCTACTGATCATCTTGGCCCATCACGTATCAGTGTTGACGAGACTGCGATGGCAGCATTTTACAGGGCTGGTGTTTCCGGAGCAGCCTTTACGATGAGTATCGTCGATGGTGATTTTGATCGGGAAGCCTTTGCACAACTGGGTCCACACAATCCAACAGCGTTCTATCTGTCTGCTATAGAGGCGGATTGGGACACAGACTACGCCACCCTGATTCGGTTTATGCACTCCTTTCTGGAACCCTGACACCACCAGTGTACGGCGTGTGCCATCCAGTTGGATGGCACACGGCTGGCCGGCAACCGGCTTCGTTTCCTGTGTAGTTACCAAATTGAACTTGAAATCAACCCAAAGGTTCGTTACCGTAGGCTCTAAGTTACCGGTAACATTACCGGTAACCCGGTCGTGATGCAGTATTGAATAACAAAGATAATGGGCTCAATTGCCCAACGACAAACAGGTCCTTCTACATGCGCAGCAACATTATTCTGGGTGCAGTAATAGTCGCCTTTTCAGTTTACTTTTACAGCCTGACCTCGGGATTGCCGGAACGTTCAGCCCTGTTTCCCAGAGCGGTGCTCTGGTGCATGGGTATTTCCGGCCTGGCCATCATGGGTGGTGCGCTGTGGAAAGGCTTGCGGCACAGGACCTCGGACGATGACAGGGCCATCGGGCAGGCGTTGCTGTTCCAGATTGTTATCCCCGGCGCACTGCTGACCATCGCCTTCTTGCTGCTGCGCACCCTCGGTTTCTACATGGCTTCCGCCTTCCTGGTATTCGTGGTGTTCTGCTACCACACCTACCGGGCTGGCGAAGTGCGCCTGGGCTGGCCCATATATGCCCGGGCTGTCACCTTCTCGGTCGTGATGACCGGGATGTCCTTTGTGGTGTTTTCGGTGCTTCTCGGATTACCCACACCCTAGGTGTGATCGGCTTTTTCTCCCGAGATCGGCCCCTGCACCACACACACACACTCACCGACCACACAAAACAAATCCAACAAGAGAACATTATCATGCAAAACAAACCAGCAATCGTCCTGACCACTGCCCTTGCCCTGACCCTTGGCGCCGCATTCGGAGCCCAGGCTCAGGATTATCCAAGCCGCAATATCCAGATCATCGTACCCTACAGCGCTGGCGGGGGTGGCGACACCGTCGCTCGCATCGTGGCCGATGTACTGAGTGACGAGCTTGACCGCCAGGTCAATGTCGTCAACCGCGAAGGTGCCGGTGGTGAAATCGGCATTGCCGAGATCGCCCGTGCCAACCCGGACGGCTATACCCTGGGTGTCTTCGGGTACCCCGACAACTTTGTCCTGGAACAGACCCGGGAGACCAGTTTCTCCTTCGATGATCTCGAATACCTGGCCGGTTTCGATGACATGCCCATGGGGATATTCGCCTCACCCAACAGCGAGCACACCACTCTGGACGATGTTCGCGCCTATGGTCAGGTCAACTCGGGGTCGCTGACAGTGGGTGAGTCCGGCGCGCTGGGCCTGCTGCATATTCTGGCCTTTGCCGACCACCTGGATATAGAAGTGACAGATATCAAGTACTCCGGGGGCGGCGAGCTGATGAACGCGCTGCTGGGCAACCATGTCGACATGGCGTCCACATCGTCCATGAGCCATGACCCCATTGTCGATGCCGGCGGCACGCCCATCGGTTTCGCTGCCGCCGAGCGCATGGACATGTTCCCGGATGTCCCGACCTTCCGTGAGCAGGGTGTGGACCTCGTCATGGGTGTGTCCAGGGTTCTGGTGGCTCCGGCCGGCATTCCGGATGATGTTCGCGACGCTCTGACATCAGCCCTGGATGCGATCAGCACCAACGAAACCATGATCCGCAACTTCGAGAACGCGGCCATTCCCTACAACTACCTGGATCATGAGGCGGTCAACCAGGTGCTGGAAGACTCCAACGCCACCCTGACCCCCATCATTCAGGACAACCTGGATCAGTTCACCGACAACTGATGAAAGCCGCCGGCGCCTTCAGCGGCAACGCCGCCTACGGGCGCCGGCTTGATGACCGCCATGAGTAATGATTTATGGAACTGATTGAATTGTTAGGCTATCTGGCTCAGCCCAGTGTCTTTCTGATTGTCTTCAGCGGTGTGCTCGTCGGCATTCTGGTCGGGGCCATTCCCGGTCTGAACGGTGCTATCGGCATCTCATTGCTGCTGCCGCTCACCTTCACACTTGAGCCCCAACTGGGTCTGCTTCTGCTGGGCGGTATCTATATGGGTGGCATGTATGGCGGTTCCATTACCGGCATACTGATCAATGTGCCAGGCGATGTGGTGGCTGCCCCAGTTGCCATGGAAGGTTACCCCATGACACAGCAAGGTCGAGCCAAGGAGGCGCTCTACTATTCCGTGTTTTCCAGCATGTTCGGCGGTTTTATCGGTGTTCTGGTGCTGATCCTTTTCACCCCACCTCTGGCCCGCTTCGCCCTGCAGTTCGGACCGGCGGAAATGTTCTTTATCTCCCTCAGCGGGCTGATCATTGTCGGTGCGCTCAGCGGCAGCCTGTTCAAGGCCGCCTTTGCCGTATTGTTCGGACTCTTTATCAGCACCATCGGTATCGACATGATCATGGGCCGGGAGCGCTTCACCTTTGGTCAGGCAGAGCTCCGTTCGGGGGTCTCGGTAGTACCGGTGGTGTTGGGCCTGTTCTGTTTTGCGGAGATGTTTCTCAACATCGGCAAGAAGTCGACCGAGCAGGTGCAGTACAAGGATCAGTCCATCGCCCGACTGACCGTAGTCATGGCCATAGTCCGGAAAAAATTCCTGGTCATCAAATCCAGCCTCATCGGTACCCTGATCGGGTTGTTGCCCGGTGTCGGCACCACCCTGGCAGTGTTCATGTCCTATGGGGAAGCCAAGCGGGTATCAAAACAGCCGGAACTGTTCGAAAAAGGTAATCCGGAAGGCATTATTGCGGCAGAAAGCGCCAACAATGCCACCGTTGGCAGCTCCATGGTACCGCTGCTGGCACTCGGCGTCCCGGGCAGCCCGACCAGCGCCATCATCGCCGGCGCCCTGGTGATACACGGCATCATTCTCGGCCCCAGCCTGTTCGTCAACCGGCCGGACGTCGCCTACACCTTTCTCTACGGCATGCTGCTTACGGTACTGGCCATGACCATCATTGGGGCGGTCGGTATCAAGTACTTCTCGTACATCCTCAAGATTCGCATGCAGTACATCGTGCCCACAGTGCTGGTGCTGGCCCTGTTTGGTGCCTATAGCGTGCGCAACAGCCTGTTCGATGTCGGCGTCGCCATCGTGCTCGGCATTTTCGGTGCCGTATTCAAGAAGATGGAAGTGCCGCTCGCCCCCATCATTATCGGCGTCGTACTGGGGCCGCTGATTGAAACCAATCTCGCGCGCTCCATGCGCATTGCCAGCGCCCGGGATCTGTCCCTGCCGCAATATCTTCTGGCATCACCACTCGCCATCGGCCTCTTGGTGATGGTCCTTGTTCTGCTGGTGATCGTCATCCGCATGCGTATCCGATCTGCTCGGGCAGAGGAGCAACAAGGGAGTTGATCTCAACAAGCATGTCTACTCAGAAAATCATCGTGATGGGCGTTTCCGGAAGCGGCAAAAGTCTGATTGGCGCTCGTCTGGGCCGCGAGCTCCAGCTGCCGTTTTACGACGCGGACGACTTCCACACAGCTGACAACATACGCAAGATGTCGGATGGCATTCCCCTGAGTGACCAGGACAGGGCTGGCTGGCTGCAGCAACTGGCCGCCCTGCTCCAAGCGGAACCCGGGCTGGTACTGGCCTGCTCGGCTCTGAAAGCGGACTACCGACGGCGTCTCCAGGAAGCCTCTCCGGAAGTGACCTTTCTCTACCTGTGCGGGGATTTCGATACTATCTGGGCTCGGCTTGCGCGCCGCGAAGACCATTATTTCAGCGGGCACAGCATGCTGCGCAGTCAGTTCGACCAGTTGGAAGAACCGGACCACCACGAGGCGATCCGGATTTCGATCGACCAGCCTGCAGACTCGGTGCTGGAAGAATGCCTGCGCAAGATCAACAACCGTTGACCTGTCCACACTCATGACGCAGCCGCCAGGGCTTTGAGTGCGCTGAAAGCACAGCGTGATAGTGATGGTCTGGCGGCACTCAACCAGACCGCATTGGCAACCTGAGACCTCCCGTTCCCGGGCTTTTACAAATGAATGCAAATTTATGATATCGCTTACATTTTATGGTAGCGCTTACATAAAAGATGAAATATACTTCTGGATGTTACCAGTAACTCAAAACTCCAACCAAAGTTGTTACTGGTAACAACTGAACTACAAAAACAATCAGAGTCGTCGGCTGCTCCGCAACGGCAGCCCGGCAAGGAGAACAACCATGAACTTCACTCGTAAACTGGTGCCCGCAATTGCGGCTGCCGCTCTGAGTTCCAGCGCTGCCGTGCAGGCCGTGGATCTCGAAGTCATTCACTGGTGGACATCCGGCGGCGAACAGGCTGCTGTAACTGTCTTCGCCGATGAATTCGAAGCCTCTACCGACCACAACTGGATCGACGCAGCCATCGCTGGCGGCTCCGCAGCCCGTGGTGCGGCGCTGCAACGCATGCTGGGTGGCGATCCTCCGGGCGCCGCACAGTTCAATATCTCGCGTCAGTTCGAAGAGCTGGCTGAAGCGGGCATGCTGCTGGACCTGTCGCCGCTGGCAGAACAGGAAGGCTGGTATGACATCATCCGTCCCTCGTCCATTCTCGAAGTCTGTGAATTCGAAGGCGGCATCTACTGTCTGCCGGTGAATATCCACTCCTGGCAGTGGGCCTGGGCGTCCATTCCGGCTTTCGAACAGGCCGGTGTTGATCTTCCAGGCACGCTGAACGAATTCATCGAAGTGGCACCGGCCCTGCAGGAAGCCGGTATCACGCCGTTCGCCATCGGTGGCGAAGGCTGGCAGATCAATGGTGCGGCCCGTGTCGTACTGCTGTCTCAACTGGGCAAGGAAGGCTATCTGCGCTTCTACCGCGACAAGGATCCTGAAGTGGCCATGGGCCCGGAAATGGCCGCCGCCATCGAGATCTTCCAGAACATGAAGCAGTACACCGATGACGGTTCTGCCAACCGCAACTGGAATGACACTACCAACCTGGTCATTACCCACCAGGCCGGCCTGCAGATCATGGGCGACTGGGCGCGCGGCGAGTTTGCCATGGCCGGCATGGAGCCAGGAGTGGACTATGCCTGTCTGGCCGGCCCGTCCGAAGATCCCTATCTGGACACCGGCGGTGACGTCTTTGTGTTCCCGAAGCAGTCCGATCCCGAAATCGAAGCGGCCCAGTTCGAGCTGGCATCCATGATGCTGAGCCCGCGCGTACAGGCGCTGTTCAACAACGCCAAGGGTTCACTGCCGGTGCGTGACGATGTCGACATGTCCATTGCCGATGTCTGCATGCAGCAGGGTTTGGAAATTCTGGCCGATCCGGACCGGATCATCCCGCCGGACTCCATGTACATCACTGAAGACACGCGCGGCGAAATGGACGACCTGTGGCTGGAAGTCTGGAACAACCCGAACATGGGTGTCGAGAACATCCAGCAGCGTTTTGCCAACATCCTGGCCAACGCAGACTGAAGCACCCGAGCCACCCGGGCCACTGGGCCCGGGTCTGGCTACTTTGTCACCTTCTCTCCGGTCGAACCTGAACCCGAGGTATAGTTCTCATGGCTCAATCCGCTTCCGCCGTAGCAGCACGGCGAGAGACAAACGCCACCCGGCGGCCCGAGTACGGGCGTCGACCGCGTTTTCGCCTGAGCACCCTGATGAGCATCATCGGCACCACACCGATGATCGTCACCGCCATTGGTGTGTTCGTGATCTGCATCATCTATTCCGGCGTGCTGTCCTTTACCGACAGCCGCATGCTGCCGTCCTACAACTTTGTGGGCCTGGCGCAATATGAACGACTCTGGAACACCAGCCGCTGGCTGATTTCCGTCAACAACATCTGGCTGTTCGGCCTGCTGTCGGTGGGGCTGAGCATGGTGTTCGGCTTTCTGCTGGCCGTGTTCATGGATCAGAAGATCCGCCACGAAAGCCTGCTGCGCTCCATCTTTCTGTATCCGTTTGCCATGTCTCTGGTGGTCACCGGTCTGGCCTGGCGCTGGATGCTCGACCCCGGCCTGGGCATTCAGTCGGCGGTACAGGGCTGGGGCTTCGAGAATTTCCGTTTCGCGCCGCTGGTCAATGCCAATACCGCCATCTACGGCCTGATCGTGGGCAGCATCTGGAACAGTGTAGGGGTCACCATGGCCATCATGCTGGCCGGCCTGCGCGGCATTGACGGGGAAATCTGGAAGGCCGCCCGCGTCGACGGCATTCCGGCTTGGCGCACCTATATCTTTATCGTCCTGCCCATGATGAAGGGCGCCGTTTTCACCGCATTCGTACTGCAGTGTGTCGGCATGGTCCGGGTCTACGACATCGTGATCGCCATGACTCAGGGTGGGCCGGGCATTGCGACGCAGATGCCGGCCGTCTTTGTCATCGAACACATTACCGATCGTCTGAACGTCGGCCTGGGTATGGCCGCCGCCATGATGATGCTGGTACCGGTTGTCTTCCTGCTCAGCCTGCTGGCCTTTGTGCAGTGGCGCGGGCGTGTTGCGAAGGAGAAAGCGCTATGACTCAGACCATTGTCCAACCCGAGGCTACTGCGCCGCTGGACAGAGTCCTCAGCGGCCCGCGAGGCCCGCGCAAGCAACAGATCACCATGGCCCGCATTGGCATCTATGGGTTTCTGATCATTGCGGCCCTGTTCTTCCTGACCCCGCTGTGGGTCATGCTGGTGACGTCGCTGAAGACGCTGCCCGAGATCCGCGAAGGGGGTAACCTCTTCTACTGGCCGCGCGAAATAACCTTTGAACCCTGGGTTCAGGCCTGGTCCTCGGCCTGTACCGGCCGTGACTGCCGGGGTCTGCAGCCCGGGTTCATCAACTCGGTGAAGATCACCGCCGTGGCCACCGTGGTGTCCATACTGATTGCGGCCATCAACGGCTATGCACTGTCATTCTGGCGCTACCGCTACGCCAATCTGGTGTTTGGCATTCTGGTGTTTGGCGCCTTTGTGCCCTACCAGGTGGTGATCTATCCGCTGGTGGTCGCCATGCGCGAAATGGGAATATTTGGCACCTTCCCCAGCATCGTCATCGTGCACACCATTTTCGGCATGCCGATCCTGACGTTGCTGTACCGCAACTTCTTCTCCAGCCTGCCACCGGAACTGTTCAAGGCCGGCCGCGTCGATGGCGCCGGTTTCTGGCAGATCTTCTTCCGGATCATGGTGCCGATGGCCGTACCCATAACGGTAGTGGCCGTCATTCTGCAGCTGACGGGCATCTGGAATGACTTCCTGTTCGGCACCATCTTTGCCGGTCGGGCCCATATGCCCATGACCGTGCAACTGAACAATATCGTGCAGACCACCACCGGCATTCGCGAATACAACGTGCACATGGCGGCGACCATGCTGACGGCAGCGGTGCCACTGGCAGTCTATTTCATTTCCGGCAAATGGTTCGTGCGCGGCATCGCTGCCGGCGCGGTCAAGGGGTAACCATCATGCAAACCAGTGTTTCCATCCGGGATCTGTCGCTGAGTTTTGGCAACACCCGAATCCTCGACAAGCTCAATCTGGACATCGAGCAGGGTGAATTCATTGTCCTGCTGGGGCCTTCCGGCTGCGGCAAATCGACCCTGCTGAACTGCATCGCGGGTCTGCTCGACATCGACGACGGCGAGATTCACATCAGCGGCCGCAATGTCACCTGGGCCGAGCCCAAGGACCGCGGCATCGGCATGGTGTTCCAGTCCTATGCCCTGTATCCGCAGATGACGGTCGAAAAGAACCTGTCCTTCGGTCTGCGCGTGGCCGGTTTCGGCAAGGCCGAGATTCAGGAACGCGTGCAGCGGGCGTCAGAAATTCTGCAGATTCAGCCGCTGCTGAAGCGCAAGCCGGTGGAGCTGTCCGGCGGGCAGCGCCAGCGCGTGGCCATCGGCCGCGCCCTGGTGCGGGATGTGGATGTGTTTCTGTTCGATGAACCACTGTCCAATCTCGATGCCAAGCTGCGCTCGGATCTGCGAGTAGAGATCAAGCGCCTGCACCGGAAGCTGAAGAACACCATGGTCTATGTGACCCACGACCAGATCGAGGCGCTGACGCTGGCCAACCGCATCGCCATCATGAAGGAAGGTGAAATTCAGCAGCTGGCCAACCCGCACACCATCTACCACAAGCCGGTCAACCTCTATGTGGCCGGATTCATCGGCTCGCCGTCGATGAACTTTCTGCAGGGCGCAATCCAGCATGAGAGTGGTGCGAACGATCCGCTTTTCGTCACCGACAGCGGGCTCAGAATACCCCTCGCCGGCTACCCCTTTGCCGAGGCACCAGACGCCGGTCTGCCGGCCGTCCTGGGTGTGCGTCCCGAGCATATCAATATCGCGGACGACAATCGCCCGCTGCCCTTCCAGCAGCAGGTCGAGATAGACATCGTGGAACCCATGGGTTCCGAAACCCTGGTCTGGACGCAGATCGCTGGCCAAACCATCACTTTCAGCTGTGACAGTGATGTGCTGGTCGAGCCAGGCCAGACGGTGACCATCGGGTTCGATCCAGTAAGAGCCTCGGTCTTCGACCGGGAAAGCACCTTGAGACTGTAGCGTGTCCTGAGTTGGCCCGGGGCTTCGGCCCCGGGCGTTTTTTCATCTTTTGCAGATCAGACTGATATGGCTTCAATCACTATCATCGTCATGGGTGTGTCCGGCAGTGGCAAGACACTGGTCGGCCAGCACCTGGCGCAGGCGCTCGGTCGTACCTTCTTTGATGCTGACGACTTCCACAGCCCCGAGAACATTCGCAAAATGGCCAGCGGCAGGCCACTGCTCGACCCGGACAGGCAGACCTGGCTGAACGACCTGGCGCAACTGCTGCAGAACGAACGCGGCTGCGTGCTGGCCTGTTCCGCGCTGAAGAAATCCTATCGGGACTTTCTGCGCGCGGCTGCCGGGCCCATCGTATTTCTCTATCTGAAAGGCGATTTTGATCTGATCTGGCCCCGCCTGGCCCAGCGCCAGGACCACTATTTCAATGGTTCCGACATGCTGCGGAACCAGTTCGAGCAACTTGAAGAACCGGCAGCAGCGGAAGCTCATGCCGTCGATATCGCGCAGAGCCCCGAGGCTGTGGTCGCCGACTGCCTGAGCCGTCTGGAGGCCACGGTCTGAAGCGGCGCGCACTGCATCAACCGGCCATAGTCTGATAGTATCGGACGCCTGTCCTCGTTCAATCTCGAAACGGGCACGACAACAGGGCCAGCGCGCCATTTGTCCAGAACTTTGGTGGGATTGCAGATCGTGAAAAACAGACGCCCGACGCTACAGGACATTGCCGACCGCGTTGGTGCCACCAAGATGACCGTCAGCCGCTGCCTGCGCCAGGCCGATTCCGTCTCGCCCGACCTGCGGGACAAGATCTTCGCCGTGGCCGAGGAACTGGGCTACATTCCCAACCGCGGCCCGGACATCCTGTCCAAGTCGACCAGCCGCGCCATTGGCGTACTGGTGCCCTCGCTGACCAACCAGGTCTTTGCCGATGTCATCAAGGGCATAGAGTCGGTCACCGAACCGGCCGGTTACCACCTGATGCTGTCGCACTACGGCTACAGTGCAGAACTGGAAGAGCGCAGCCTGTCCTCCCTGTTGTCCTACAATGTGGACGGCGTCATCCTGTCCGAAAGCCAGCACACCGAACGCACCCGGCGCATGCTGGATACGGCGGGCATTCCTGCCGTCGAGATCATGGATACGCACCTGCCGCCGCTGCAGCAGGCCGTCGGGTTCGACAATGTCCGCGCCTCTTTCGACATGGTCAGCGCCATGATAGAACGCGGCCGACGCCATATCGTCTACCTGGCCCTGCGCCTGGACGCCCGCACACTGCAACGCCAGCAGGGCTATGTACAGGCCATGGAAGCGAATGGCCTGCGCCCGGAAACCCTGCGCAGCACAGCACGCTCTTCCTACAGTGTCGGTGCCAGCCTGATGGCGGAACTGCTGCAGCAGCACCCCGACACGGATGGGATATTCTGTACCAATGACGACGTGGCCGTGGGCGCCTATTTCGAGTGCCTGCGGCGCCGTGTTCCGGTACCGGACCAGATCTCCATTGCCGGCTTTCACGGCCATGATGTGGGGCAGGTCATGGCGCCGCGTCTGGCCAGTGTGGTGACCCCCCGGGAAGCGGTGGGGGAAACCTCGGCGCGCGAACTGCTGCACCGCATTCAGGGCCGCCCGATCAGCGAGACCGTGATAGACCTGGGCTACCGCATCGAGGTCGGAGGCACGCTCTGACCATGTCTGCAGTCACCCCGATTCCCGCCGTGATTGCAGTAGTGCACGATCAGGGCAGAGTGCTTCTGGTGCGGCGCGGCCAGGCACCCAACCGCAATCGCTGGGGCTTCCCCGGCGGCAAGATCGAACCCGGCGAAACCATCGCTGCCGCCGCCGAACGCGAACTGGCGGAAGAAACCGGCCTCCAGGCCCGCGCCGGCCGCGTGCTGACCACCCTCGACGCCCTGGACCATGGCCCCACAGGGGAACTGCGTCACCACTACCTGCTGGTTGCCGTCGCCTGCCAGTGGCAGAGCGGCGAAGCCGTAGCCGCCAGCGATGCCGCCGAAGTCCGCTGGGTATCCGTCAACGACCTGGAAACATCCGGACTGGACCTGATCGACCAGGTGGTCGAGGTGGCGCGGCTGGTGTAACGACGCACCGGGAGAGTGTGCACGACATCAACGATACCCGCTCACATCCGCCGGTTTGCCTGCCTCCATAACTTCTTGCAGGTAGCGGAAGGAGTCCGGCTGCGAGCCATCCAGATCTGTATAGCCATAAACCTGGGCGAGAAAACCGCTGGAAAGGGATTGCCCGTTCCAGCGGGCAACATCAGGATCACCGGCCAGCGCCGCTACGGCCCGTCCCACATAGCGTGGTGTTTCCGAAATCGCAAAATGCGGTTCTTTGGATGCCGCATCCCGCCAGTTTTCTTCCGCAACGCCAAAGTGCTCCAGCATGATCTCTGAACGCATCCAGCCTGGCGTCAGCGCCACCGCTGTACAGCCAAACGGACGCAATTCCTGCGCGAGTGCCCAGGCCATGCGAATCACCGACGTTTTCACATGGTCATAGAACAGCGGCGCCCTGTAATGCTGGCGGTTGTATTCTTCGGTCCCGTCCGTCATCTCGATGACCAGGCCCTGTTCATTCTTGATCAGCAAGGGCAGTGCATGGTGACTCGTGATGAGATGTGTTTCGACAGCGAGCCTCAACATGCGCAACCCTTTCTCAAGTGAGTGTTTCCAAATCGGTTGCTCCCCCCACTCTACAAGGTACTCGCCCCCCCAGATATCGTTCACGAGAATATCCAAACGGCCCTGTTCTCGCTCGATGCGTTTGACCAGGTCCTGCACCTGATCGGACTGCAGGTGATCCACCTGAAGGGCGATTCCACGACCACCCGCCTGGTCAACAAGTTCGGCTGTTTCCTCGATCGTTTCAGGCCGTCCGTATTCCGAAGACTGGTTCCGTGTTGTGCGTCCGGTCACGTATACGGTTGCTCCTGCCGCTCCCAGTTCCTGTGCAATTCCGCGTCCTGCACCACGAGTGGCACCTGCCACCAGGGCAATTTTTCCATGCAAGTCTTTCATTCGAGTTGGCCTCCGTTCTGATTGCCTGCAGGAAAAGAGTACAGTATGAATATGACACCGCCTGTCATATTAAAACCCGAGAATGACCGGAGTTGATCGCTTGCGGCGACCGCCCAGGTTCAATGGTTGCCGGAAAGTATTCAGGATGAGAGGTGAGGTGAGATGAGGAGAGCGCGATGAAAGCCGAAAGGCTTGTCAATATCATGATCCTGCTGCAAAACTGCGGGAAAATGACCTCACAGCAACTGGCTGATCATCTGCAGGTGTCTCAGCGGACGATTCTGCGCGACATGGATGCCCTGAGCGTCTCCGGCATTCCTGTTGTTGCCGAGCGGGGGAAAGCGGGCGGCTGGAGACTGATGGATCATTTTCGCAGCCAGTTGAGCGGAATCAATCTGGAAGACATGAAGGCTCTGTTCATTCCGGCTTCCGCAAAAATGCTGCAGGATCTGGGGGTAGCACCGCAGCGAGTGGACATCAGGCAAAAGCTGTTGTCAGTCGTGCCGGAGCATGTCAGGGGCGTAGCCGGACAATACATGGAGAAGCTGTACATAGACACGGAAACCTGGAAGCCTTCCGCAGAGAAAAATGCAGCGCTGCAAATCGTACAACAGGCACTGTGGGAAGACCGCAAACTGAACATGACCTATGAAAAAGTAAATGGTGATCGTTCGCAGAGAACGGTCTGTCCGCTAGGTCTGGTCGCAAAAGGGAGCGCCTGGTATCTCACCGCGGTCAATGAACAGGGCGAGTTCCGCAACTTCCGGGTTTCACGCATTGTCCAGGCAGAGCTGCTGGCGGAGCGCTTCACAAGACCCGAATCGTTCTCTTTGGCGGACCACTGGCAGCAAAGCAAGCTTGCCTTTGCCGACGCGCTGCCCACCTTTCAGGTGGAGGTTTCAGTGCCTCCCGATGTTCTCCGGCGGATGACTTTTGCCAATCAATTCGTAACCAGGATTCATTCCGAAACTTCTGCTGACCAGAAAGAGGTGCGTGTAACCCTGAACTTTCATACCGAACAGGATGCGGTAAGCTACATTCTGGGTTTCGGCGGACAAGTCAGGTTGCTGAGTCCACAACAGTTGATTCCCGACATTGTACAACAGGCAAAACAAGTCATTGAGCTGTATAGCAACCCAAAGGGCTGATAAAACGAGTCAAGGGTGTGAGGCAGACCCCGCCTTGGGACTCCCAGCCGAACATTGGGTCACCACTCTTTATATATCCCCCTGTTTGTGATCTTCATCACAAAATAACGCTTCCGAAGAGACTCTTCTTTGATCTTTGTAAAGACGCAGCTTATTTTGTAAATGTTGCGTATATTTCAGGTAAAGGAAACAAGGCAGAAAACCTGAGTTACGCAGGATGTTGTTGTATCAGGGAGAGTCCTACCGTGAGTTTCAAGCCCCTTCGTATCGCCCTCCGTGCGCTTTCAACCCTGTGTCTCGCCATCTTGCTGTCGGCGTGCCAGGACACCAGTGACTCGGAACCCAGCACTGATGACGGCATCGGCCAAATCCGCCCTCTCAGCCACGGCAGTTGCGACAGAGTTGATTGCGGTGACTGGTCACCTCCGGGAGGTGGAGGAGGTGGCGGTGGTGGCAATGGTAATGGCGAAGGAGAAGGGGACGGCGAAGGCGAAGGTGGAGGCGAAAACGAAGGTGGAGGTGGAGGAAACGGCTGTAACACACAATGCCAGGAAGAGAATGCCGCAAAGGAAGATGAAGAAGATATTGAGCAACAGAAGGACGAGGATGACGAAGACCTTGACTCAGCGACCGAAGAGGTAACAGACGGTACTGATCAAAGCCTGGACGAAACCGACCAACTGACGGCGGAAGCCGAAACCACAGAAGAAACCAACCGCGATGAAGGCGCGGCATCCGATACTGACGGCTGCCCGGTATCATTCAGCTGTGGCAGCAAGGTAACCCATGGCGCGGATGGCGGCAGTGAGTTTATCCAGTTCTCGCGACGCCATCGCCTGAGCCATCATTCCGCCTGGTCACTCGGGCCGGGCTGGCACTGGAATTATGACAGTCGCATCATCTGGGGTACTGCCGTTCTGGTGCAGGAACGCCTGGCCACACTGACCACGACACGCGCCAACCTCCAAAACCTGCTCGATGATATTGAAGATCGACGTGCCTTCTATGAAGGCTATCTCGACCACAACTTCGATTTTGTGGTCGAAGCGGCTGAAAACGGCCTTGTGATGCTGGACGGCTATGCAGCCGATGTACAAGCCCTGTACGACGACATCGACAGCCGTATCGGACCACTGGAACAGGAACTGGCCAGGAGCCAGGCTCATCGGGACCGTAATCAGTACGCCACAGATCCTGCCCATCGCGCCGAGGAAGAAGTCGGTATCGACTATCTCAAGTGGGTAGGGCCGACAGGGGATCGCCTGCTGTTTGCGGTGGAAGCCCATGGCTACCGCCCGATTGGCGTCAATGCCTATCAGATCACCGAGCAAGGCCAAGGCCTGGAAGTCCAGGGATCTGAAGGTGTGCGGTATCGCTACAACGAGCACGGCCTGCTGATGCAGCAGCGCGACGGCGGCGGTGGTGTAGTGGACGTCACGCGCGACAGCCAGCAGCGCATCACGGCCATTAGCGATCAACGTGGCCTGTCCTATGCCGTCAGTTACAACGGGGCCCGCCTGCAGCGTATTACCGACCCGGCGGGTCGAGAGTTGTCATTCAGTTATGATGGCCAGGGCCGCCTGAGCGCCGTCAACCAGTTCGACGGCCGCATCTGGAACTATGCCTATGAATACGCAGCCAATGACCTGGCCATTACCCGTGTCACCGACGGCGAAGGTGACACAGCCGAATATCGCTATCGCGAACAGGACGGCAAGACCGTCATCGACGAACAGACTGACCCCGCAGGCCACAGCCGCACCTATGACTACGACTTTGCGGGCCAGCGCACTGTGGTACACCAGCGTTCAGCGCCCGCAGACGGGCGGCGCATCGAATACCACTATGGCGACCACAACCGAGTTCTGGAGCAGACGGATCTTCCCTCCGGCGACCGACTGCGCTACGCCTACGACGACCGCGGCAACCGCACCCGCATCATCGATGAACTGGGCGGCACCACGGAGCTGGCCTATGACGACCGGGGCAATGTCACCCACCAGACCGACCCCGAAGGCCGTACCACCACCTTTGAACGCGACAGCGCGGGGCGGCTGATTGCCGTTACTGACCCGGCCGGCCACACCACCCGCTACCTGCGCGACAGCCAGGGCCAGGTCACCGAGATTCAGTTGCCCACCGGCGAGCGCATCCGGCAGAGCTGGCAGGACGGCCTGCTGCAACATCGCATTGACGA
>NZ_SRMF01000029.1 GCF_004768465.1 Natronospirillum operosum | reverse complement strand
TGTGGCCTTCGGCATCGGTCTGGGCGATAACCCGGCCCAGGCTGTCGCGCTCGACGTCGTGACGATGGCCATTGGGGTCGGTGTAGCCGATGCGCTGTCCCTGAGCATCATAATGATAGCGGGTGGGGTGTGCCTGGCCCTGCTGCACGGACACGGGGTCGTGTGCCTCGATCACCTGGTTGTCGGCATTGTAGCCATAGGCCCAGGTGTCGCCGTTGCGGTCGGTGTATTCGGTGATGTTGCCGGCAGCATCGTAGCGCCAGTATTCGCTCAGCCGTTCCGGATGATGGGTGGCGGTCCTGCGGCCGGTGGCGTCATACTCGTGGCGCAGGGTATGGAACCCATCGGGCAGGCGGATCTCGGTGATCTGGCCCAGCCCGTTGTACTGATAATGGCTCTCGGCGCCGTGCGGGGCGCGGCGATAGGTGACCCGCCCGGCGGCATCGCGTTCGTACTGAGTGCGGCGCACCTCGCCGGTGGTGCTGATCAGTCGTTCTTCGATCAGGTGGCCGGCCCGGTTGTAGTCATTCTCCAGGCGGGTGCCGTCCGGGTTGTGAATGGCCACCAGCAGGCCGAGTTCATTGTAGTCATACTGCCAGCGCTGACCGGACGGGTCTTCGCTCATGATCAGGCGGCCCATCAGGTCATAGCGCTCGATGTCGGTACGCTGGCGGTCCAACCGGCCAATGGGCAGGCTCGGGTCGGTGCGGGTACGCCGGATCTCCAGATAGTGGCGGGTCTGCTGGTAGTCCCAGGTGGTCTCCAGACCGGTTGGCTCATGCTGGAAGATCTTGCGCCCGAGGGCGTCATGGGCGAATTCGGTGACCCCGCCTTCGCTGTCGGTGACCTCGATCAGCTGGCCGGCGGCGTCATAGGTGTAGTCGATCTGGCCGCCCAGGGCATCGGTTGCGGACAGCACCTGACCGCGGGCGTTATGGGTCAGGGTCTGGCGGTGCTGGCCGGGGTTGCCGGGCGCGGAGATACCGACCGTCTCGCCCCGGGCGTTGAGCGTGTAGTGGCGGGTGTGATAGCGGCC
>NZ_SRMF01000028.1 GCF_004768465.1 Natronospirillum operosum | reverse complement strand
GTCGGTCCTGAAGTATCCGCTTTCTCACGCAACCATCATTTCTTGACGCTCCAGCATCAACCGGATTGGGCGGATAATCTCGGTTATTACCGCTGACAACGGCCAAATAATCCAGGCACAAAGAAGCTCGCGCAGCTTCCTCAATACCATTCTCAGGTTCTGGCCCGCTCCACACAGCACTGCGTTGATCTTGTCACCCATTTCGCCCTTCAACCAGTTTCTGTGCATCAGTCCATCGTTCTTCATGTGACCAATGATGGGCTCTATGCTATTTCTGCGGTGCTGCAGCGCGTGGGCCTTGCCCTTGCCCCGTTTGCGGCCGGTGATGTGAACCTGTGAGAACAGACAGTTGCGGTCCGCTCCCCTGTAGCCTCGGTCTGCCAATACGGCGCTTGGCAAGGTGCCTGTAACCGAATGCATCTTCAGCAGACTGCGGTTCACCGTGTGCCCATCATAGGGGTTGCCATGCATGGCGTGGCTGCACAGCACAAAGCCTTCTTCCGCGGTGGTCATCACGCTGACCTTGCAACCGAACTCGTTGGGCTTGCGCGCCTTGCCCTTGCGGATGCATTCCACTTCAGGAGCATGGAAGGCGAAGAGTTTCTCCGCCGTTCGCATACCAGGATCAATCGCCTGGCGGATAGCAGTGCTGGATCGGGTCAGGATATCCAGAAAATCATCGGCAACCTCTTCGACGGGCACTTTGTTGAGCAGCTCACGAATCAGACGCCCGACACGCGTCGCCATTGTTTGATTGGTGCGCTTCAGTCGATTCATTTGTCGAGCATGGGCATAACGGCTGGCCTTGTAGCTCAGGTCCCGGAACTCCTTTGCATAGGTCTGGCGCAGCTTCACGCCCTGTTTGCGGGCCAGTGCGACCAGCCTTTCCCGAGACTTCTGCAGTAGCTTGGAATCACTGGGGTGGGCAATGGCCTTCTCCATCACCGTGGTATCAATGACGGCGGTTTTGAAGCTCTCTGGCTTGATAGTCCCAGTCTTCAGGCCCGCATCAATGCTCAGTTTCAGCAACTGCTCTGCGCCCTCTTCACCGATACGTTTTCTGA
>NZ_SRMF01000027.1 GCF_004768465.1 Natronospirillum operosum | reverse complement strand
CGGCACGATGCACTGGGCCGCATGACCCAGAAGATCACCGAGCACGACGCCCGGTATGACTACGCCTGGGATGCCCGAGACCGAAGGGTCAGCACCCAGCTCAGCGACTGGGAACGCAGCTACCAATACGGCAGCCTGTATGACGGCCGGCAGGAACACAGTCAGTGGGATCAGGACAACAACCCCTACCGCAGCCTCAACTACCTGCCCGGTGAACCTACCGGCAACGGCGGCCCCGGCAGCCTGCCCGAGAACGCCAACTACGGCACCCTGATCAGCCAGACCGTGCACCAGTGGGAGAACGACGAGTTCCGGGTGACGGGCTTTGCGCAGAACTACGCCGACAAGGCCTACTTCCATCAGGATCACCTGGGCAGCACGGTCAAGATCACCGGCGAAGACCCCGGCAATGCCTTCCGCTGGGATTACACCCCGCAAGGTGAAGCTTACGGGTTCACTCATCGCTACTCACACGAGCAGATGACCAGAACTCATGTGGGCCACAGCCCCAAACGCCACCTGGTGCCGTACCTGTACACCGGCCAGTACGAGACCAACCTCACCGGCCTGATCCACATGGACGCCCGCTGGTACAGCCCGCAACAGGGCAGATGGCTGCAGCCGGATTACTACAGCTTCAGCCAGTTGGCATTACCGCAAAGCGCCAGACACCAACTGCTTGGCAGCACCACGCTGAACACCCAGCACCTACTGCGTGACCCTGGTCAGCAGATGCGTTACGGTTATGTGGCTGGCAACCCCCTGCGGTGGGTGGATCCGATGGGGTTGGAGATTGCCGTGCAGGCGCATGAAGTAAAAGTAGGCCCTATTGGTAGTGGCTCCCATCATTTATCTATAATCATTATTCCAGAAAATCAAGATAGGTATGTCGATGATGAAAGGTTCATCAATCACCCCAAAGACGACAAAGTCTTTGCTACAATCGGTGGAGCAGCAGAGGGAGGTATTCCCAACTTAGGCGCTACGCTTTACTCTTATATCAATCGACCGACTGATGTACGTCAAGATGATAAAACGGATTACCAAGTAATTGATCTTTCCGGAAGAGATGAAGACGAAGTAATTGAGCAGTTGTTTGAAGCGGAGTCATCATATTCCGGATCAAGAAATCATCCTGACCCGTCCGGATCGGACAATGCGGCACCGTATTATTTCAACCCAAATGATTCTAATGAAGGATTCAACTCTAATTCGCTTGTTTCGGGTATAATTAATGAGGTTGGACTTAATAAACCTGATGTCAATGTAAGGGTGCCTGGTTATAATAAACCATTAACTAGTGACTATTTTGTAGATACAAGTAGGGGGTTAATTTGTCCAGGGCCATAGTTACGTTGATATTCTCATTTTTTGTGGTCTCTTGTGAGGGGAATGCCTTGAAAGAAGATGAATCAGATATTGCAGAAAGACTCCTTTCCAGGTTCCTGGGTACCGCCTCTTCCAGTGTATTAGAAGCCCTTGCGAGTGAGGGGGTAGAATGCTCCAGAGTGGTTAGCTTAAACGAGCCTGGAGCCTTTAGAAATAGAGAGATTGACGAAAATAGTCGCTTTTTGGTTTCTTGTGATATGGGTTCTTACAGACAGTTTATTATTTACAAGGTGTATGTTCGCGCATACTTGTTTTTTGATCATGAACAACACCTCGTCGATGCAATTGTTGTGAAGCTTCCCGAAATTGGATAATTTGAGCCATATCTGGTTTTATTTTATCCAGCACAGCGCTTTCAGGGCCAGGTTGAACGCCAGCGCTATGATGCCGCAGGTCGTATCAGTGCCCTGACCCATGATGGCGACACCACCGCCTTCAACCGGGATGAACTGGGCCGGGTCATTGAACGGCGCCTGCCCAACGATACCCGGGACCTCACGCTCTATGACCCGCTGGGCCGGACTCAGGCCATCGTGCACCAGCAGGCCGACAGCAGCCAGTATGGTTTTGATGACCGCTTCTTCCGCAACTTCCGCACCCCAAGCCGGGGTGAGTGGTCAGCGCACCGGTTTGATTTTCAGGCCACCCAACAGGACCTGCAGCGCGAGCACGGCGACAACGGCTGGTCGAC
>NZ_SRMF01000026.1 GCF_004768465.1 Natronospirillum operosum | reverse complement strand
TGTCAACACCAACTTAGATTGTCCGCTTTTTGCCAACTAGGAATGTCCGGTCATTGGCAACTTCGTTTGTCCGGTTTTTGCTATTCCGTGATGGCTTCGTCTGCGATCTCCTCTTCGTTGGTTGATGTTTTAAGTTGGGTTCCTGCGACCAGGCCTGCTTTCCGTTTTTCCTTGAGCCGGTAGCTTTCACCCTTGATGTTGATCGTGGTTGAGTGATGCAGTAGCCGGTCTAGGATTGCGGTTGCGATAACTTGGTCACCGAAGACCTCACCCCAGTCCATGAAGCTCTTGTTGGAGGTCAGGATGGTAGGCGCCTTCTCATATCGACGGTTGATCAACCGGAAGAACAGGCTGGCTTCCTCTCGGTTCATGGGCAAGTAGCCTATTTCATCCAGGATCAGCACCTTCGGATAAGTCAGCTGCTTCAGTTGCCGATCCAACCGGTTCTCCTGTCGGGCCTTGCTCAGGGTAGTCACCAGGCGGTCAAGCGTCATGAACATCACGCGGTGGCCAGCTTCGGCCGATTTTACACCCAGAGCCACGGCCAGATGAGTTTTACCAACACCCGGAGGACCAAGAAGCACGACATTTTCACCACGTTCCACGAACCCAAGCCCAGATAGTTCTCTGATGGTCTTGCGATCAATGCTGGGCTGGAACGAGAAGTCGAACTGCTCCAAGGTCTTCACCCAAGGTAGGCGCGCCTGCTTGAGGCGGCCCTCCAGCCCTTTCTGGTGCCGGCCACCCCATTCCTGTTCCAGAGCCTGCTCAAGGAACTCGCGATAGCTGAGATCCTTTTTGCTGGCGTGCTCGCACAGGCCATCCAGTGCGGCCTGCAGGTGGTCCATTTTAAGACGCTCGAGGAGTGATTCGAGGTTCATGACAAAACCTCCTCGTAGACGCTCAGTTGGCGTTTCTCGACTGCGGTTGCCTGCTGCCACAGTGACGCATGATGTACGGGCTGAGTTTGCCAGCCCTGACTGCGATCCTGTAAGCGATGGCGGCATAACACCTGGTCATCATGGCTGTAGACGGTTAATTCATCATCCAGACTGATGCGAACCGTCACGATCTGATTGCAGTGGGTCTCTGGGACGCTGTACCGGTTGCTACGCACTTCGATATAACCGTCCCACGAGACACATCGAACATCGCGATACCTTGTATCGAAGTCTATGGCCGGCAGTGGCTTTAAGGCGCTTGCTTCATCAGCAAAGCGCTGCGCTGGCGTCTGGTCGAACTGGCGAAGCAGGCGCTGGTCAGCTGTTGTCTGCAGCCACTGTTCCAGTAATTGATTGAGGTGGGCAAAGCTCTCAAAGCGACGATAGCGTTGAAAGAAGTGGTGTTTCACATAACCAACCATGCGCTCTGTCTTGCCCTTGGTTCTGGGGCGCATAGGGCGACAGGCCTTAGCCCTGAACCCATAGTGATGTGCCAGGGCGAGGAAGCCTTCGTTGAAGACTACCGGAGCACCGCTGACATGTCTGAGTACTGCCGCTTTCTGGTTATCGACCAGGACATCCCGGGGCACGCCGCCAAAATAACGCAGCGAACGCACAATGGACTCATAGGTGTGTTCGGCATCCAGACTGGGGGCTGCCCAGACGTGAAAACAACGCGAATAACCCAAGGTGTTGACGGCGATATAGACCTTGACCCGTTGTGCTCCAATATCGCTGAACAACTCGCCCCAGTCATGTTGGAGCTGATGCCCAGGCTCCGTCTCAAAGCGCACGGTTTTGCGGCTGCTGCGCAACGGGCGCTTGGGCTGAACGTACTGACGAACTGATGAACGACAACCGTTATAGCCGCGCTCCCGGATCATCTGATACAGCACTTCCGCATTCCAGATGTCATTATCCAGCTGTTCGTCGATAAATGGCTTGTAGGGGTCCAGCTTGGCAGGCTGCTTCTTCTTGGGCCTGCCGGTCAGTGGTTTATCGTCCTTAAGACGACGGCGCACAGTGCGCTCAGAGCATCCGATGCGCCGTGCAATATCTTCCAGGTATGTACCTTGCTGTCTCAGCTGCTTTATCATGAAAAAGTCCTCTCGGCTTAGCATGACCTTTTCCTCTTCGGTTTCGTCACCTACAAGGAAAGGTCATGCGGGTCGGGCGGACAAACTAAGTTGTCATTTCACGGACTTTTACCACTGGCGCTGACA
>NZ_SRMF01000025.1 GCF_004768465.1 Natronospirillum operosum | reverse complement strand
TGCTTGTGTTGAATGGGCGGTAACGGTGTCTGAATGCTGCTCTGCATGAACCTCCCTCCCTGACGATGGCTCTACCTTTGTAGAGATGATTTCCTGATGCTATCGGGAAGTCGACCGAATGTTTATGGCATAACCTGACTCTATTGAGCCCCAAAAGTGTCACCTTATGCGGGGTTCGCCACGTAAAGCGTCATGTCCTTGTAATTGCCTCGAACGCAGTGCGGCCACGCAGGATTTCCAACAATCCGCTACCTTTGCTCCGGCAGATCAACAGTGACTCCCAGTGTCAGATTAAAGCCGGTAGTCCGGTGTCGACTCACATACAACTCTTCTGGGCGAGAACTTGGTACGGTCGGATCAAGATAGGCATCGTAGTCAGGCAGATAGAGAACAGTATGATCATATCCGTCCAGCAAGTAGTCGCTGGTCACAGTGCTTTCTTCCTGAGTCCTGACCAGAACCAGTTGTGACTCTATACGGCGAGCCTTCAATAGGGTCGCCAGAAGTGCTGAATATCCCTTGCAGTCCGTGGTTCTATGGTCAAGTATTTCCGCTATGGCTGGCACTGGTGTCTGGTAGTCTATTTCGTTGGTATAGTTCAAATTACCCTGAACCCATTCGTACGCAGCCCGGATATAATGAGCATCGTCTCCTGCAGCCTCTTTTTCTATCTCTTCCACGACATGCCGAACATTGTCAGTGGAATTGTATATGTGGTGTTCCCAGTCACCCCAGATCTGTTGTGCGTGGAGTTCGAAACTGAAGTTTCCGTCAGTGATTATGAGTTCTGACTTTTCCGGAGAATAGGGCTGACAATCCTCAAACCCGCTGTCAGAGATAGCATAAAAACCTTCCGGCAGGCAGATAATGAACAGAGAATCATGCCCTGACAGATCAAGTGATGAAAGGGCAAAGTCAAGCTCTGGTTCATGGAAATCGTATTTGGTCAGTATATCAACATAAACAGGCGTGCCGACAAGTCCAAGGACTCGGCTTGGCGTAAACCACTCGCCAGGCAGTAAATAGGAATTGGGCGCACGGTCCGGATTGAGCTCAATAACGAAAGCCAGATCGGGAGTTCTCAGATCCTCCATTCTGGTGGTATCGGAGAACATGACAATTGAAGCAATGGCCAGCACTGCGGCCAATGCCAGATACAATGTTAAACGCATGCTCACCTTCCTGATACAATGCCTATCTCCCTTTTGAAATTTTTATTAGTTGCTTTAACAGCACCGGAAGAACTGCAAACATAAAGGACATGGAAAATACGACCAAGTACCAGTTAGAGGTCAGAAATCTCGGATTGGCCAAAGGCGAATCTGCCGATCACTATAGCAAAAACTGAAACACCGAAAGTGCTAAACGTTTCTTGATAAATTTCCTTCATTTTTGAAACTGAATCCACATCATTGGCTTACCTCGGGGGAACTGCCTTCACACTAGCGAGATCAGGCTCGATTGTTTAGGGCACAACCTGACGAAAACCAGGGACTTGAACGTCAGGTTGTGTATAAACGCCTTCAGGCGCCCCTTGATGGCCTTCGACCAATACGAGGGCGACGACAGGACAGCCAAGTGACCAGCCATGTCAGTGAACAATATCGCTGAACCCATGCATTACCATGATAGCTACAATATCCTGAATATAAAAGCTGCTAGAATAGGGTAACTAGATGCTAACGCCAGCCTAGATGTAAAGAATTTATGCAGTAATACTAACACCCGACATCTAATATCTTTCATCTGCAAGTATCCGTCACAGCACGACTTGCCTGGCTTTACTCTAGCAATATGGCGATATATTATAGATGCCCAGTATTTTCTGGTAACTATATATAATAGTGTCAATGTAGCAAGTGCATAGTACATTTATAGCCTCAAAAACAGCTCCTCCGCTATGCAGAGGAGCTGCTTTCTTCTACTCTGAATTCATAATGTCAGCTTGTATATTAGCCACATTAGCTAATATACCGGCTGGATGTAGATTTGAAACCGAATAAACTCCAAGCTTAATTTTGTCACCCGATGAAGAGTTGCTCAAACCTTCTCTGAGTAGCTCAGCCTGCACCGCCCCTCTGTTTCTGTCAGCATGGCCGCCGTTCAGGTCGGTGTTGAACTGTGAGAACAACCGCTTTCCTGCAGGTTTTTTTGGATTTTCAAGCTGAGCCTGCGCGTTCATCGGCCCATTACTGTTTCCAGTATTTCTGCGCTCTTGCTCTAGGGCTGGTCCACTGAAACTAGTGGCTGCTCTAAAACTATCCTCTGCCTGTACGGACTGCTGGGTTTTACTTGCTGACTTCACACTAGCGGAGTTGCTGCTACTGGACCGTCTGAATAGATTTCGACCGGACCGGCTCTTACGACTTCGTCTGCTACCTCCTCCTCCTCCATAGGCTATGTCCATATTCGCGGTCATCAATTTGTCTTGTGTATACAATTTGGACATAATCATCGCTCCTTTGATTGCATCGTTGAAGGAAACCAGCCCTGCCAATCAGGTCTGGTTATTCGGCGGGTGTGTCCGCACCCACCGAATTCTTTGGACTCGACTCCAGCTTGTTGCTGAATCTGCCTGTTGAGTCCGATAAACCGGATCCTTGTATTCCACTCCGCGCCAGTGGTAGATCTTGCGAATCCGCCCGTCGCTGGCCCTGCCGATACTGAACACCTTCCGGTCACGGAATACATTTCGTTTCAGATCACCTACTATCTGTTTCGCATGTCCCCAGGGCGCTACGAAGTCATTCACCATGGCATTGGTTCCGGCATCCCATTCTTCGTTTTTCAGCGGGCCTTCGTCATCCAGCATCTTTTGCTTGCCTTGTTCATCCAGCCAGGCCCAGGTGACAAAGCCGACCGGGTTCTGCTGCTCATCCAGATAGAGCTTGTACTGGCCCAGCATCAGCGGCGGCAGAATGTCCTGATCCAGACTCCACAGCGGCCAGGT
>NZ_SRMF01000024.1 GCF_004768465.1 Natronospirillum operosum | reverse complement strand
ATAACCATTCGCTGGGCCCTGCACCCCGGTGAAGAAGCCGATGCGGTCATCAACTACTTTGCCCCCAAATACGAGGAACTGACCGGTGTTCGGGTGGAAGGTGAAATCCTGCCGCCCGACCAACTGCGTGACCGCATGTCCATCGAGGCCATCGGGGGTACCGGACGCTGGGATCTGGGCTATCACTCGCCGGGCTGGTTCGGCTCGTTCGCTGATCACGTGATCGACCTGACCCCGCTGATCGAAGAATACGGATTCGATGTGTCCGCCTATCCCGACCTGGTGGTGGAGTCGCACATGCGCAGCAGCGCCCGGCCCGGCGAATACATTGCCCTGCCGACCACGCCGGCCGCGCCGATGCTGATCGGACGCCAGGATTTCTTCGAGCATCCGGATGAGCAGGCGGCCTTCGAAGCACAGTACGGCCGGCCGCTGGCGATGCCGCAGACCTTTGCCGAGCTGCGCGAAGTCGCCGAGTTCTTTACCCGTGATGCCGGTGACACCGTGGCCGGCGAGACGCTGGATAGACCCCTGTACGGCTGGGCCGATGCGCTGGGCTCGGGCAGTGGTATCACCCGCAGCTTCATCGTCATGCTGTACTCCACCGGCATCCAGGGCTGGGACGAGAACTTCGAGCCGGACATCACGCACCCCATCGTAGCCGAGGTGGCCGAGTACTTCGTCGACCTGGCGCAGAACACGGCCCCGCGCGAAGCCCAGAACTGGGACTTCCTCGAAGGGCTGGACTACTTCCGTGACGGCCGTCTGGCCATGGCCACCCTGTGGCCCCAGGGTGTGGGCACGGTAGAAGACCCGAGCGGTCGTGCGGCCGGCAATGTGGCCTACCAGCCGCTGCCCAAGTGGGAAGACAACCTGGCCGGCTTTGAGCAGGGCGTGCCCTTCCTCGGCGGTGGCGGTGTCTTTGTCTTTGACACCCCGAACGCCGAAGAGGCCTTCAAGTTCCTGCACTGGATGCTGCAGGAGCAGGAAGTCGAATGGGGCCGCCAGAGCCAGCAGTTCTCGCGCGAGGGCCATTTTGCCAGCGACGAGCTGCGCAACATGGAACCCTACTATGCCGACTTCCTGCCCGCCTACGAGCAGACGCTGGAACAGGTCTTCGTACGCCAGGGTATCCCCGAGTATGGCACTGTCATGTGGCAGGGCACCGTGGACTTCATCACCGATGTGTTCTCCGGCGATCTGACGCCCGAGCAGGCCCAGCACCGCTGGGAGACTCTGATGCTGGCCAATTTCCGGCGTGCCGGTTACCTCGACTGAACAGTCTGTAAATGGCCTCACCCGGGCCGACGCCGGGTGAGGCCGCTGTTTGTGCGGAGATTTCCATGTCGACTGTCAACCCGAAATTCACCAGAGGCTGGTGGTTCATTCTGCCCGGCCTGACGCTCATGGTGCTGGTCGTGTGTGTCCCCCTGTTCATGGGGCTGCGCTACAGCCTGCACGATGTCTTCCTCTATGCGTTCAACAACCAGGTCTTTGTCGGCCTGGACAACTATGCCCGGGTACTGCAGGACCCGCTGTATCAGCGCTCGGTGCGGGTGACCCTGATCTTCACCTTCAGCTGTCTGGTGCTCACCGTTGGCTTCGGCCTGCTGATCGCCTACCTGGTCAGCCTGAAACAGGTGCGCTTTCGCTCCGCCTGGCTGGCGCTGTTCCTGATTCCGTTCGTGATGACCCCGGTGGTGGGGGGGATCGCCTGGCGCCTGTTCATGTGGCAGCAGGAGTTCGGGGTCATCAACCAGTTTCTGGGTCTGTTCGGGGTCGAGTCCCGCTACTGGCTGCTGGATCGGGAGACGGCCCTGCTGGCCACCATCATCTCCAACTCCTGGCAACTGACCCCCATCGCCATTCTGGTGTTCTATGCCGCGCTGACCACCATTCCCGAAGATCTGCTGGAAGCCAGCACCATTGATGGCGCCAACCCGCTGCAGGCGTTGTGGCATGTGATCATTCCGCTGCTGCGCCCGCACACCCTGTTCGTGTCCATCATCATCATCACCAGCGCGTTCCGCGAATTCGACATGATCTGGGCCCTGACCGGCGGCGGCCCGGGACGTGCCACCACGACGCTCAGCATCTTTGCTTACAACCGGGGCATCGCCAATCAGGACATGGGCATGGCCAACACAGTCGCCTTCACCATGTTCATCATCATGGCCACCGTGGCCTGGCTCTATATCACCCTGTATCGGCGCACGGAGGACAAGTCATGACTGCTGTCACTACCACTGCCACCCGCCCGACCCGCCGCCGCCACAGCCGTGCGGGCAGTGCCTGCCTGGTCTACGGTGGCCTGACCCTGTGGCTGATTTTCTCCGTACTGCCGCTGCTGATGCTGCTGGCCGCGTCGCTGAACCGCACGGCCGTGTTCCGCTCGCCGATCGACCTGCTGCTGCTGCGGGACTTTTCGCTGGAGAACTTTACCCAGGCCCTGGTGCGGGGGGACTTTCTGTTCTTCTTCACCAACAGCCTGATCATTTCCACGGCGGCGGTGGTGATTTCACTGATTGTCTGTGTGCCGCTGTCCTACGGCATTACCAAGATCGGCGGGCGCCAGAAGGCCATCGTATCGTTCAGTGTGCTGGCCATGCGCTTCATCCCCTATGTGGTGCTGGCGCTGCCGCTGTTTCTGCTGTTCATCAATCTGGGGCTGTCGGGCTCGAGAATCGGCCTGCTGCTGGCGCATCTGTCGATTCATATTCCCTTTGCGACCTGGATGATGGTGGGTTTTTTCGACACCGTGCCCAAGGAACTGGAAGAGGCGGCCATTGTGGATGGCTGCAGCCCCTGGCGCCTGTTCTGGAATATCTCGCTGCCGGTGGTGCGCTCCGGGGTGATCGCCCTGGCCATTCTGCTGTTCATCATGTCGTGGAACGAGTACCTGTTTGCGCTGTTTCTGGCGGGACAGGATGCCCAGCCGCTGACAGTGGGCATCACGCGTTTCCTGGGCGGGGTGGAAGCCGGTGCCCAGTACGGGGTGATTGCGGCCTATGCGGTGCTGGTGGTGGCGCCGGTGGTGCTGTTCGCGCTGGTGGCCAACCGCTTCATCATCAGCGGCATGACGGCGGGAGCCGTGAAGGG
>NZ_SRMF01000023.1 GCF_004768465.1 Natronospirillum operosum | reverse complement strand
TATCCGCCCAATCCGGTTGATGCTGGAGCGTCAAGAAATGATGGTTGCGTGAGAAAGCGGATACTTCAGGACCGACTCTATCGGGCTTCGGTAACCGATGCCAGAATGCAGTCGCTGCGGGTTGTAGAAGTCATTGATGTAGTCACGGACTGCGATGTACAGTCCATGGTCGGTTCATGCTGCTGAGCACGTTGTGACGCTGCAGCAGGTTTTGGACTTCATGGGCGCCATACTCAACACCCCGATCCGTATGGAAGATCAGCCCCGGTGCCGGCTGTCTGCTGTCCAGTGCCGAGCGCAGCACCACGCGGCTGACCATGGCTGTTTTCTCATGGCTCAGTTTCCAACTGACAATGCGCCGCAAGAACCGAAACCAGTGACACAGAAAGCGCACACCATAAGTGCGCCATGACGGCTTATGAATCGGTATCTGTCTTGTGTGCTTCCGACAGAAACCGTTGCCACTTTTTTAGCAGGTCGTTCTCCCGCTTCAACTGCTCGTTTTCCTTGCGCAGCTTCTTCATGTCCGCGCTCTCGGCTGTCACAGCGCTATCCTTTTGTTCCGGCTTGGGTTTGCGGGGCTTCTTCGGGGCCACGGCTCTGGTTCTCCGTGAAGGCCTCAACAGGCCTTCTCTGTATTCCTTGCGCCATCGTGACAGCATGAATGGATGGATGTCCATGCGCTCTGCTACGTCCTTGATCAGGACTTCCGGGTTGAGCGTCATTTCAACGGTCTTGCGTTTGAACTCCAGGCTGTACTGACGGGTTTTCTTGGCCAGGTTGGACTTTGGCATGGGACACCTCCGGGTGATTTTGAGGTGTCCGTTTTAACGGGGCAGGTTCACCGTCGCTGTGACTGGCTTGGTTAGCTTTTTTCCGTATTTTCGAGAAATACAACGGATAGACCTGCTGCAATGAACGTCGACCCTGCACCAATATTAAGGCCAAGTATAGCGCGCGGATGACTCTCTAACCATCGAGCAAAAATGGATGAAAAAACACCCAGCACAGCGAAAGTGCTGAATGCCATAAAAGCAAACCATGTGCCCAGGATGAGCGTTTGCAACTCAATTGATCCATGCATTGGCGATACAAACTGAGGAACAAATGCCAAGATAAACAGAGCCGGTTTCGGGTTAAGCACATTCGTCAGAAAGCCGGTTACAAATACTGCCCTGTAAGGCAAATGATTATTCGATTGAAAAGTAATCAAACTTCTTGAGCGTAACGCTTTGATACCCAGCCAAATCAAATATCCAGCCCCAACAAACTTAACAACACTGAACGCTGCCGCTGACGTTTGAATGAGCGCCGCCAAACCAAGGAGCGCTACAAGTACATGCACCATAAGTCCAAGACCCGCACCTACACTGGATATGCTTGCAGCAAGACGCCCCTGACTAAGCCCTCGGCTCACTGCAAGTATGTTGTCGGGCCCCGGAACAAGGATGATCAAAATGCATGCTGCGGTGTACGCAACCCATGTTTCAACTGGAACCATGCTTCCTCCTAATGAAGCTAACGCTTGGGTTAACCGGCCCCGCCACCGCGCCTGCCCGGCATTGCCGGCCCGGAGCTTTCCGGGGTCCGGTTGAACCCTTTGTTATAGCATTTTCTCATAGATGAGCAGCTTTTTTTCTTCATGTTCGCCTTCCCCGCAGTACTTATATCCCAGCTTCTCATATATATGACGTCCTCGACTGTTGCCCTCGAAGACATCCAGCCAAACGCGTTGTCGGTGCAACACAGAGAGACAAAACTGTTCCATCTCTGCGATTGCTGACTGGCCAATTCCCCGGCCCTTGGCAGAGACGACTATGCGACGAAACTCGACACTAGTCATATCTTGATCGAGGAACAGAATAATGAAGCCCACCAGCTCATCTGCATCCAAAATTCGGAGATAGACGAAGCTGGGATCCATCATGTTATGGGCATGTTCGGCTTCCGTATAAGGTAGAATGTATTGCTCCGTATCCACCGCCTTCTCCATGGCCGCAAACACGTTCGAATCCCTAATTGATGCCAAATCGATCTTTGCCATGTTTCTTCCCAATTCTCTAACGCCGCCAACACGCGCAGCTTTGGAATGGAGGCGAAGCCGCAATGGAAAAGCTGTTGATCTTGCCCCGATAAATCGGACACATTTCTGTTAAGCAACGGCCTGCTCATACTCTATCGGGCTTCGGTATCCGATGCCAGAATGCAGTCGCTGCGGGTTGTAGAAGCCATTGATGTACTCACGGACTGCCGTGTACAACCCATGGTCGGTTCATGCTGCTGAGCACGTTGTGACGCTGCAGCAGGTTTTGGACTTCATGGGCGCCATACTCAACACCCCGATCCGTATGGAAGATCAGCCCCGGTGCCGGCTGTCTGCTGTCCAGTGCCGAGCGCAGCACCACGCGGCTGACCATGGCTGTTTTCTCATGGCTCAGTTTCCAACTGACAATGCGCCGCAAGAACCGAAACCAGTGACACAGAAAGCGCACACCATAAGTGCGCCATGACGGCTTATGAATCGGTATCTGTCTTGTGTGCTTCCGACAGAAACCGTTGCCACTTTTTTAGCAGGTCGTTCTCCCGCTTCAACTGCTCGTTTTCCTTGCGCAGCTTCTTCATGTCCGCGCTCTCGGCTGTCACAGCGCTATCCTTTTGTTCCGGCTTGGGTTTGCGGGGCTTCTTCGGGGCCACGGCTCTGGTTCTCCGTGAAGGCCTCAACAGGCCTTCTCTGTATTCCTTGCGCCATCGTGACAGCATGAATGGATGGATGTCCATGCGCTCTGCTACGTCCTTGATCAGGACTTCCGGGTTGAGCGTCATTTCAACGGTCTTGCGTTTGAATTCCAGGCTGTACTGACGGGTTTTCTTGGCCAGGTTGGATCTTGGCATGGGACACCTCCGGGTGATTTTGGGGTGTCCGTTTTAACGGGGCAGGTTCAACGTCGCCGTGACTGTTATTGTTAGGCATTTTCAATGAATTTTATGATGTTCTCAGCGGACTCCTTTTTAACTGAAAATAGGTGTTCCGCCAGCTTATTAACAACATCCCATTTTGATTCTAAAAAAGTTCTAGCATTGTCATGATGGAAGTCATACTTATGACTCAGCCCGGCTGCTTTGAGGTTTTGAACGGCCAACTGATAATCTGGCCCTGCCGAGCTTCGACTGGGATTGAGAGATGGGTCAGTTTCGGCGGCAATTAGTTCGCCAACGTACCCTGAACATAAGATGACAGCCAACTCCTTGCTCACCTCTTTGTCTTTTGCTGTTTCTGCGGAAGGAGGCTTTCCGTTTTCAATACATTTCGATTTGCTTAGTGAGACGAAAATTTCTCCGGCTCCATAGTCCTCCAAATCAATACCCAAAACAATGCTATGAAATTTTGAATAATATGCCGTTACAGCATGGGCCGCCTCGTGAAATGCGGCTTCCTTCTTGATGGTCATAATTCTCCTTAAAGCCTAACACCCCAAGCAGGGGCATATTTTTGCGTTTTGAGCGCAGCGAAGCAAAAATATGTCCCGCTGCCTTGGATTGTTATAAGTCCCAAGCTTACATGTCACACCCGAACTAGTCCGTCTATTCCCTGGTCTCTAACTTTGTAGAACTCCAATCCCTTTTTATTGCATAAAGCTCGAAGTTCAGTGTCTTTTGCACATTTGTAACCGGCGGTGACGGAAACCATTCTGAACCGCTCATCAAGGTCCAGGGTTTCATTGCCATTGTGAAGCACAAAGCGCCACTCACTCTCGTAGCTCCATTCAGAGCTTTTAGTAAACAATAGCCTCGACAGCAAGTCCTCTGGAGAAAGTATAAAGCTAGAAGCTAGATAACTCTTTAGTTCGTTGGTATATTGCACTGGAACAGACGCCAAGCCGTTAGGCAGGCTTGAGAAGTCAACTTCATATTCGATACAAATCCCCCGGTGACTATCAGCATAATGAGCCCACATTAAACTATGCATCTCGGTGGGGGTAGTACAAAGGACCCGTAGGGTGTTTTTATACTCATCGACTTTATCTATAAGACTGTTGAGTTCAACGAAAACTTCCCACGGCGAGGATCTACTAAGTGCTTCTCTCATGCCCTCAGAGAACCAATTTGGAATTATCCAATTTGACTTTACGTTTTGGTATAAAATTTTAGCGGCGCTTATAACATCGTTATCATTGAAGGGGCTGAACCCATGGATAAGTTTTTGTTTTCGTATCATCCCTTCGACAGGGTCATTAAAGTTACTTATCTTTCCGAAATACGCCACGTCGTCGGTCCTGAAGTATCCGCTTTCTCACGCAACCATCATTTCTTGACGCTCCAGCATCAACCGGATTGGGCGGAT
>NZ_SRMF01000022.1 GCF_004768465.1 Natronospirillum operosum | reverse complement strand
TCGACGGCGGTCAGGTTGCCGGCCGGGTCGTAGGCGTAGTGCTCGACACTGGCCGGGCTGTCGATGGTGATGAGGCGCCCGGCGGACGTCATAGCGCTGGCGTTCCGCCTGGCTCTGAACAAGCAGTTGATACATTGCATCAGGACCTAAAACGGAAAATTACGGGTGAGTACGAGTTCTGGCAACATGTGTCAGCTTTTAGATCTACCCGGCAGACTATATGACAGCCATCTGCTTCTCCGAAGGCTTGCACTTCTATCAACTTAGTCTCGTTCAGAGCCAGAAGCCCGAAATTAAAAGCCTTGTGACGGTGTTATCGGAAAGGGGTCAGGCTGCTCTGGAAATACCGAGACAGGAAGACTATTATTTCGGCCAACCCAATAGAACGCATTACTATCATACTGTACTGCAATGTCACAAACCATCCCGAACAACCCTGAACAATAAATTTCTGACACGTATTCAAAGTCTGGGTTGTCAAATACAAACTCATATTCTAAAAGTCGTTCACCCTCCTTAACGTGCATTTTCCAACTATCAGAAGGCATGTCTCCGTACAAGCGATATGTTCCATGTTCGTCGGCACCAATTATAATGCACTCTTCTTCCTGAGTGATATTTAAGTTGCATATTTCTATATCATAATCTGTGTTATTGAAAATACGGAAATTTGTTGGGTACGTACAAGCAACTAACAGAATAGATGCTAAAGCCAAGACTGGAATTTGATACATATAACCCTTTGATAAACTAGTCATTTGAACTCCAAGGCCACCAATGGCCTTCGCCTTTTCCGTATTCCTGAGCGGCTTGTTCGTACGGATTATTTCTATCAATACCTCCCTGGTGAAGATATGAAGGCAAGAAGAATACACCCAGTACTTGATATTGATAAGTGTGTGCCTCTTCGTGCAGGCCAAGGTTAACTTCAGGGTCGTCATAGACACCAAAGTTTTCTGGTGACTCTTCAGAACCATAGGAGATAACATTTCCTAAAGTAACGGCTGTTTCAGGATGCACCATCAACGGATTGTTATGGAATTGCACTGCATTGTGGCCCAGACTGATTTCTGGGCGATCCTCCACTCTACCCATTGCATATCCGATGTTACCCACGATGTATCCGGCTCCACCATGTGCCAAGCCGACTGCTGTCATGGGAGATGCCCAGGCTTTTCCTGCAACATCCAATGCTATGCTTCCTGCAGTAGCTGAAGCGGAGCCAATGGCTGATGCCATACTGCCAGCCGTAGAGCCTACCGCACTCGCTGCAGACCCAATAGCCGATCCCACTGCGCTGGCGGTGCCGCTGATAGCACTGCCAACGCCGCTCCAAAAACCACACAACCCCATCGGATCCACCCACCGCAGTGGGTTGCCACTGACATAACCGTAGCGCATCTGCTGGCCGGGGTCACGCAGCAGATGCTGGGTGTTCAGCGTGGTGCTGCCGAGCAGTTGGTGTCTCGCGCTGTTGGGTAACGCCAGCTGACTGAAGCTGTAGTAGTCGGGTTGCAACCATCTGCCCTGCTGCGGGCTGTACCAGCGTGCGTCCATATGGATCAGGCCGGTGAGGTTGGTTTCGTACTGGCCGGTGTACAGATACGGCACCAGGTGGCGTTTGGGGCTGTGGCCGACGTGGGTTCTGGTCATTTATTCGGCCCGTCCATGGGCCTCACCCTCCGGGCTCGCTGCGCTCGTGCAAATTCGTTCCCGACGAATTTGTCCTGTTGGCCATCATACAGACTGCCGTATTCGTAGCTGCGCTCCCAGTCGCTCAATTGAGTGTGTACGCGGCGGTCGCGGGTTTCCCAAGCATAAGTTGTAGTAACATTTTGTGGCTCGTGCGCTACAAGGAATCTGCATCGCTGTTGATGCTACAACAATGTTTCAAGACGATCAGGCCGAACTATAATCCAAAAGAAGATTGTTACCAGCACGCTTAAAGGAATAGTTATCACCAAAAAAATCATATTCGACCGCATTGCATTTATTGCATCAATGTCACCTCGATAAAGGCCAGGAATAAATACAAATAAATATGACAAAAAACCAATTGCAAGTCCCAGCGTAAAGTACCCTTGGATTCCGTTTATACCAAAATACCTCATTACAATGTAGATAGGGATAAATACTATTATCGTAATTGGATAGGCAAGCGTAGCAGAAAATCTTACGTACCACATGACCATCCCGAGGTTACCCCTGAAAAAATCGGGTATCGCCATAAGCAATCCTGGCAAAATGGGAAATAACGCAAAACAAACTACAGTTCGAATGCTAATTGAAAATTCAGACATTCCATACCATCCTACTCACATACACCCAAGTTTGTTAATATATCATTTGTCTGTCCCACCCAGACATTGTTTATAATATCCGAAAAAGGACTGCTGTCACTTTGGAGCCAGCCTGTACCTTCGCCAAAATTGTTCACATGCGTATCATCTACAGTTCTGGCTACATAGCCAGGGTGGAGTGGGTGGCCTGGCTGAGTTACGTTTACTACAACTCGATCGTCCGTATAAATATCAGTTGTATCATATGATACGACTGGGCTGCTATTATAACCGCCTCTATCACTTCCAAACGAGCTTATCACGTCTATAGTATCAAAGATGTTCTGTATGGTTGTTGGTGTAGCATTGTTAAGTGTCCCTTGGACTGTTGCAGGGTTCGGCGTCCCCGGCGTTGGATTATCCACAATACCTTGCATGATTTTATCCATATCAGCACCCCCGTGTGACACCGGAACATTGTAACTGTGGTAATTTGAGGTACTTTCATCAAAGTAGTCCGGCCAATTTTCTGGTCTTGGAAACTGAACGGTAGGAGCGCCTTCTTCGGGCGCCGTACATGTCACAGTCTGCCCTTCAGCCACGCATGCCAACCCCATCGGATCCACCCACCGCAGTGGGTTGCCACTGACATAACCGTAGCGCATCTGCTGACCAGGGTCACGCAGTAGGTGCTGGGTGTTCAGCGTGGTGCTGCCAAGCAGTTGGTGTCTGGCGCTTTGCGGTAATGCCAACTGGCTGAAGCTGTAGTAATCCGGCTGCAGCCATCTGCCCTGTTGCGGGCTGTACCAGCGGGCGTCCATGTGGATCAGGCCGGTGAGGTTGGTCTCGTACTGGCCGGTGTACAGGTACGGCACCAGGTGGCGTTTGGGGCTGTGGCCCACATGAGTTCTGGTCATCTGCTCGTGTGAGTAGCGATGAGTGAACCCGTAAGCTTCACCTTGCGGGGTGTAATCCCAACGGAACGCATTGCCGGGGTTTTCGCCGGTGATCTTGACCGTGCTGCCCAGATGATCCTGATGGAAGTAGGCCTTCTCGGCGTAGTTCTGCGCAAAACCTGTCACGCGGAACTCGTCGTTCTCCCACTGGTGCACTTCCTGGCTGATCAGGGTGCCGTAGTTGGCGTTTTCGGGCAGACTGCCGGGGCCGCCGTTGCCGGTGGGCTCACCGGGCAGGTAGTTGAGGCTGCGGTAGGGGTTGTTGTCCTGATCCCACTGACTATGTTCTTGTCTGCCGTCATACAGGCTGCTGTATTGGTAGCTGCGTTCCCAGTCGCTGAGCTGGGTGTTGACGCGGCGGTCGCGGGCATCCCAGGCGTAGTCATACCGGGCGTCGTGCTCGGTGATCTTCTGGGTCATGCGGCCCAGTGCATCGTGCCGGTAGGTCTCCGTGGTGCCATCACCCCGGTCCACCTGCGCCAGTTGGCCGTTCTGGTTGTACTGGTAGCTGTGGGTCTGGCGCTCCTGGGTGTGGTTGACGCTCGGGTCCCACAGGTGTTCGAACAGGTGCTGCTGGTCCAGGTGGTGGATGTCCCAGACGGACAGGACGCCATTATGGTTGTAGGCCGGGCCGCCACCGCGTGAGTTGCCTGCGCCCGAGTGACGCAGGCGCCAGTGGTCGGCCTGGGTCAACTGGTTGGCGTCGTTGTACTGATACTGGTACTGCAGGTCGCGGACGCGTTTGTTGGTCAGGTTGCCCACGGCATCCCAGGCATAGGTGGTGGTGAGGTTCTGTGGTTCATGCGCGGCGGTCAGGCGGTCGTTGTCGTCGTACTCGTAGAAGAAGCTGAACTCTTCATTGTAGAGCCGCGCACTCAGGTTGCCTTCGCTGTCGTGGAAGTACAGGTGCTGGTCTTCGGTCGACCAGCCGTTGTCGCCGTGCTCGCGCTGCAGGTCCTGATGCGTGGCCTGAAAATCAAACCGATGCGCTGACCATTCACCCCGGCTGGGGGTGCGGAAGTTGCGGAAGAAGCGGTCATCAAAACCATACTGGCTGCTGTCGGCCTGCTGGTGCACGATGGCCTGGGTGCGGCCGAGTTCATCGTACAGGGTGAGGTCTCGAGTATCGTTGGGGAGGCGACGTTCGACGATCCGGCCCAGTTCATCCCGGTTGAAGGCGGTGGTTTCGCCGTCATGGGTCAGGGCACTGATGCGCCCGGCGGCGTCCCGCTCATAGGTGGTGCCGCTGCCACCCAAGGGTTCACTCATGGCGATGCGTTGGTTGTTGGCATCGTACTCGAACTGCAGTTGCCGGCCCAGCGTGCGGTTGTCGACGGCGGTCAGGTTGCCGGCCGGGTCATAGGCGTAGTGCTCGACATTGGCCGGGCTGTCGATGGTGATGAGGCGCCCGGCGGCATCATAGCGCTGGCGTTCCACTTGGCCATCAAAGCGTCTTTCGGTGAGCTGATCGCGCCCGTTGTAGGCCATCTCGATGTCGGTGCCGGGTTCGGGCTGGCGGATCCGGGTGACCCGGCCCAGGCCGTCATAGTCGTACTCGGTGCGCTGACCCAGCGGGTTGGTCTCGCGGACCAGTTCATCCCGGTCGTTGTAGGTGTAGTGATGGGTGTGGCCGTTGGCGTCGGTCACGGCCGTCAGGCGCCCGCCAGCGTCGTAACTGTAGTTTGTGGTGGCCCCATCGGGCAGGGTGACGGCGGTCAGTTCCCCGAAATCATTGTACTGGTGGTCGGTGGTGCGACCCTTTGTGTCGGTCTCGCGGGTGACCTGGCCCCGGTAGTTGTAGCGCCACTGGCGCACCTGGCCCATGGGGTCGGTCTGTTCGACCCGGCGGCCCAGGGCGTCATAGGTGAAGGCGGTGCTGTGGCCCAGCGGGTCGGTGACCTGTTCGAGTTCGCTGAAGGCATTGTGGTCAAAAGCCGTGGTATGACCCAGCGGATCGGTCTCGGCGATGATCCGCCCGGCGCGGTCCCGGTCCAGTTCAACGCTGTGGCCTTCGGCATCGGTCTGGGCGATAACCCGGCCCAGGCTGTCGCGCTCGACGTCGTGACGATGGCCATTGGGG
>NZ_SRMF01000021.1:1873-5380 GCF_004768465.1 Natronospirillum operosum | reverse complement strand
TGGGGTCTTCTGTTAGGCGCTTGACGATGACCTACTCTCACATGGGGATACCCCACACTACCATCGGCGATGCGCTGTTTCACTGCTGAGTTCGGGATGGGGTCAGGTGGTTCCAGCGCTCTATGGTCGTCAAGCAAAGCGGTTGATGTTTCGGTGCCGTGGCCGTTGTTTGTGTCCGGCACACCACACCCATCAATTCTCTTTGTCGACAGTCGACAGTTGTAAGTCGACAGTAGTGGCCGCTCGCACCCGCCATGGGGCGGCGCCGCTGGGCTTTCTATCTACTGTCTACTGTCCTCTGTCGACAGTCTACTATTCATGATCTGCGATCTTCCTCTCAATACACTCTGTCTTGCTGCACAAGCTCTTAACTCAGACGCCGGCCTCTTCGATCGTCCGGCTGGTGTCTCTTCTTGCAATAACCACCGCAGGCAAAAACCTTCCGGCGTTATATGGTCAAGCCTCACGGGCCATTAGTACGGGTTAGCTCAACGCCTCACAACGCTTACACACCCCGCCTATCAACCTGGTGGTCTTCCAGGGCCCTTTAGGGACTTGCGTCCAGTGAGACCTGATCTCGAGGGGGGCTTCCCGCTTAGATGCTTTCAGCGGTTATCCTGTCCGAACTTAGCTACCGGGCAATGCCACTGGCGTGACAACCCGAACACCAGAGGTTCGTCCACTCCGGTCCTCTCGTACTAGGAGCAGCTCCTCTCAAGTCTCATACGTCCACGGCAGATAGGGACCGAACTGTCTCACGACGTTCTAAACCCAGCTCGCGTACCACTTTAAATGGCGAACAGCCATACCCTTGGGACCGGCTTCAGCCCCAGGATGTGATGAGCCGACATCGAGGTGCCAAACACCGCCGTCGATGTGAACTCTTGGGCGGTATCAGCCTGTTATCCCCGGAGTACCTTTTATCCGTTGAGCGATGGCCCTTCCATACAGAACCACCGGATCACTAAGACCTACTTTCGTACCTGCTCGACTTGTCTGTCTCGCAGTCAAGCGGGCTTGTGCCTTTACACTAACCGCATGATTTCCGACCATGCTTAGCCCACCTTCGTGCTCCTCCGTTACTCTTTGGGAGGAGACCGCCCCAGTCAAACTACCCACCACACACTGTCCTCGACACGGTTATGCCGGAGTTAGAACCTCAAGGCTACCAGGCTGGTATTTCAAGGTCGGCTCCATGTGAACTGGCGTCCACACTTCAAAGCCTCCCAGCTATCCTACACAAGTAACATCAAAGTCCAGTGTGAAGCTGTAGTAAAGGTTCACGGGGTCTTTCCGTCTAGCCGCGGATACACTGCATCTTAACAGCGATTTCAATTTCACTGAGTCTCGGGTGGAGACAGCGTGGCCATCGTTACGCCATTCGTGCAGGTCGGAACTTACCCGACAAGGAATTTCGCTACCTTAGGACCGTTATAGTTACGGCCGCCGTTTACCGGGGCTTCGATCAAGAGCTTCGTCCGAAGACTAACCCCATCAATTAACCTTCCGGCACCGGGCAGGCGTCACACCCTATACGTCCTCTTTCGAGTTTGCAGAGTGCTGTGTTTTTAATAAACAGTCGCAGCCACCTGGTATCTTCGACCGCCTTCGGCTCCAGGGGCAAGCCCCTTCACCTAGTGGCGGCGTACCTTCTCCCGAAGTTACGGTACCATTTTGCCTAGTTCCTTCACCCGAGTTCTCTCAAGCGCCTTGGTATGCTCTACCTGACCACCTGTGTCGGTTTCGGGTACGGTCAATGTGTATCTGAAGCTTAGAGGCTTTTCCTGGAAGTCTGGCGTCAACCACTTCGGACTCCGTAGAGTCACCGTCATCAGGTCTCAGATCAACAGCACTGCGGATTTGCCTACAGCACCTACCTACACCCTTGAACCGGGACAACCAACGCCCGGATGGCCTAGCCTGCTCCGTCCCCCCATCGCAATACACATCGGTACGGGAATATTAACCCGTTTCCCATCGACTACGCTCTTCAGCCTCGCCTTAGGGGCCGACTCACCCTGCCCCGATTAACGTTGGACAGGAACCCTTGGTCTTTCGGCGTGGGGGCTTTTCACCCCCATGATCGTTACTCATGTCAGCATTCGCACTTCTGATACCTCCAGCAAGCCTCTCGACTCACCTTCAACGGCCTACAGAACGCTCCTCTACCATAAACAACCGCAAGCGGCTGCCTATCCGTAGCTTCGGTGACTGGCTTGAGCCCCGTTATATCTTCCGCGCGGGCCGACTCGACTAGTGAGCTATTACGCTTTCTTTAAAGGATGGCTGCTTCTAAGCCAACCTCCTAGCTGTCTGAGCCTTCCCACATCGTTTCCCACTTAGCCAGTACTTGGGGACCTTAGCTGACGGTCTGGGTTGTTTCCCTTTCCACGACGGACGTTAGCACCCGCCGTGTGTCTCCCGGATACTACTCACTGGTATTCGGAGTTTGCATGGGGTTGGTAAGTCGGGATGACCCCCTAGCCCAAACAGTGCTCTACCCCCAGTGGTATTCATCCGAGGCGCTACCTAAATAGCTTTCGAGGAGAACCAGCTATCTCCGGGTTTGATTAGCCTTTCACTCCTATCCACAGGTCATCCCCTAATTTTTCAACATTAGTGGGTTCGGGCCTCCAGTTGATGTTACTCAACCTTCACCCTGCCCATGGATAGATCACCCGGTTTCGGGTCTACACCATGCGACTGGTCGCCCAGTTAAGACTCGGTTTCCCTACGCCTCCCCTATTCGGTTAAGCTCGCCACATAATGTAAGTCGCTGACCCATTATACAAAAGGTACGCAGTCACCCCTTCCAAAGAAAGAGCTCCCACTGCTTGTACGTACACGGTTTCAGGGTCTATTTCACTCCCCTCACAGGGGTTCTTTTCGCCTTTCCCTCACGGTACTGGTTCACTATCGGTCAACTGGGAGTATTTAGCCTTGGAGGATGGTCCCCCCATCTTCAGTCAGGATAACACGTGTCCCGACCTACTCATCATCACCTGGCTTCGTTTTCGTGTACGGGGCTTTCACCCACTACGGCCCGACTTTCCAGACGGTTCCACTAACAGCCACCAGGCTTCAGGGCTGGTCCCGGTTCGCTCGCCGCTACTTCGGGAATCTCGTTTGATTTCTTTTCCTGCGGGTACTTAGATGTTTCAGTTCCCCGCGTTCGCCTCTCATTCAAAAAAGAATGAGATACGGCACAAGTGCCGTGGGTTTCCCCATTCGGACATGCCGGGGTCACAGGTTGTTTGCCACCTCGCCCAGCCTTTTCGCAGGCTACAACGTCCTTCATCGCCTCCAGTTGCCAAGGCATCCACCGTGTACGCTTCTCTGCTTGACCATATAACCCGCAAGACTTTCAGCCCGCTGGTTACCACAATCGCGCAGACGATCATTTTACACCGGCGCCTGAGTTAAAAACTCATGCAATGTATTGTTCAAA
Organism: Natronospirillum operosum; assembly: GCF_004768465.1. Taxonomy (GTDB): domain Bacteria; phylum Pseudomonadota; class Gammaproteobacteria; order Pseudomonadales; family Natronospirillaceae; genus Natronospirillum; species Natronospirillum operosum. Next base: position 1,932 of record NZ_SRMF01000021.1, on the reverse strand, counting down.
ACCCCCGTCTTCACAGACGTGAGTTCTGAAAGAATTTCGCAGATCAAATTGTTAAAGAG
>NZ_SRMF01000020.1 GCF_004768465.1 Natronospirillum operosum | reverse complement strand
ATCCGCCCAATCCGGTTGATGCTGGAGCGTCAAGAAATGATGGTTGCGTGAGAAAGCGGATACTTCAGGACCGACGCTGTCAGGTGCAGCGATTTGTTATGCCCGTGTATGGGTAGGCACTTTCCGTACCGACGAGCCGCGATGTCTAGTTGGGTCACAAGTTTATTCGATCTCGTTGAATATGAAACAACTCACCGTAGCAAGCAATCATCAAGTCGCGGTGGGTCTGGGAAGGTTCACCGGCATTTCTTCTTACAGATTCAAGCTGGCCACGAAGCGTCGGCGGTAGGCTCCGGGAGTCAACAGCATCTGAAAAAGCCAGAAATCTACTGACGTACCGCTGCTCATAGAATTCTTGTATTTCAGCCTTACTCAAGCACTCAAGCCAAAATCCGCAGTTCTCATTAATCTGCTCAATCTCTTCGGCGTTCGGCTCGGGAAACATATCGAAATCAACGAGCAGGCCGCCAAGAATTTCAATTTGCCACCAAGCGTGGTGCTCCAATCTGTGAGCCATCCACAGAAATTTGATCGGGTCGTCGAAGACCGAAGCTGGTAAGGGCCAGAACTCACCAACTCGATCTTGAACCAGCGAACCAATGAATTCATCGTAGTCTTCATCTGGCACAACGATGAACGCAACATCTTCAGGAGAGAACGTTAGCTGACCTTGAATACGCCACTCGTTTTCCCAACGCATATCGTACTTCGGCCCATAAGACTCAAGCAGATGTGGGGAATTAAAGATGACGCTGCGAGTTGCCTCGTCATCTTGCTCGTTTATGTAGCGCACCTTACGAAGGCCGCGATTGTTCAAAAAATCATGAAAGAACACGATTCCATACTTCGACGCTCGGGCATCAAAGTGCCGAGCGACTTCGCTCATGCCACAGTACGCGAAACTAACTGACTTTATCTGATCATTTTCGAGAGGGGTGACACCCGGGCGATTTTTATTTACGTAGTAACCCTTGGGATTGCCGATCAGTGTTTTGCGCTCAAGTATCGACAGAAGTCGTTCTTTGGCACCAAGCCTCGAAAATTCATCAGATATTCTGCCTCGACCATATCCCGCCTCATAGCGACAGGTAGGATCGCTCACGATGTGAAGGGGAATGCTTATTTCCAGATTGCGATATCGGGCTTCAATACCCTCGAAATCTGTAATCGCTGGCTCCAACAAGTGCGCTTCCGCGAAAACGATTTGACCATCTCGGATTGTCAGCACTGTTCAGGGTTCTCTCGTAAGGGCATAACGCCAACAGCACGCGCGGCTGCGAAGTGAAGGCGCAGCCGCAATGGAGTAGCCGTCGCCGTGCCTGTGATTGTTAAATGCCAGCGTCATCTTACCCCGCACGGAAATGAGTATTGCCCCCGAATCTCTTGTTCAATGGCAACTCGACCAGAAGATTGCAGGTTAGGGGTATAGAGAACGGCAACCATCAGTGTTCCACTACAGTTATTTTTCCAACAATCCGCACGGTCGTGACTTTCGACTCGCGACTTTACTTTTGCGGACTCGCCACAATCTATTGGCTGATACTGACCATTTATAGAACAAACAATTACATAGACCCCTGAACGATCCTCAAGTTGGGTTGTTGAGTCAAATGGCCCATCAAGCTGATATTTCCCCACAGTAAGTGACATACTTTTCCTCCAGTATTTAACGTCAGCCATCAGCCGCGTGAGGTACGAGCGTCGACTGAATGGCCTTGTTGGACGGGTTGTAAACCAGCGTCTAGCCAGAATTGAACGACCACGCGGTTCATAATTCTATGCATAATTCAGATCCACATCCCGATAGCGAAGTACCTAATTTCCGACTCATGCTCATGCTCCCCTCGCTTATCCACATAGAAGCCCTCCGCAGTAACAGACGAGGTATCTAGTGCATATGCATCTGAGTTAACTAAAACCTCCGGGGCTGACGCAAACGTTTGTGGAAAGGTTACCCACTCCCGTGCATTAGTGGATTTGCATCGGGAACGAGCGATTTGCACTTCATTGGAATAACGATACCAGTATCCATCGCTATTCGAGCCGCTTTCAACCACATCACCAGAGAACTCAAGCCCGAATATGTAGTCCTTTACAGTCTCTTTGCGATCCTCTGGGCTTTGCTCCCACGGAGCAGCAAGTCCTTCTACCGAAACCGTGAAGCCAAATCCAGAGGCCACGATCTTCTTGAAGCTGTATCCATTGTGGAGAAGATAGAGCAGTAACGAAAAACCAAGGAAAGCGGCCAAGCCGGCGCTCATACCAAATCTTGGAGTGTGTACAACATACTCAATGAGCGCTGCGATGAGTAAGACGATCGCTCCAGTCAAAAGTGGACGGCCACCAATTAGATTCTTGAGACGAGTGTTCACTAACGTGTCCCCTCTACTCCGTCCAACGCCTTGCTCACCGGTAAATTAGGAGCGCAGCGAGTAATTTATCCGCGTGCAGCAACTGGTTAGCACTGCTGTAGTGCATCTGCATCATTCTCTATGATTTTATTTCTAATATCGGATAATCGAATCGAATGCATTCTGCCACCAACATCGTGTTTATGTAGTGCATATGAGAAACATTTTCGGCACATTAACCAGAACGCTTTATCTTCTTTAGATGTGTCATCTTTAATCAGTGTGACGTTATCAAATAACTTTAAAAAACACGTTGCTAGCTTTTCGATATGACTGGCAGTGCTTTTTTGAACTCGCGTATTATGAAGGAATTCAATTTCGCTCCAGAAATGATCTACACCCTTTTGAGGTCCTAAGCTCGCGACCAAGTTGATCACCTTTTGGGCATTCACAATGTAATGGGTTTGATACTCAAATGAATTAAGCTGCTCATTGTCATGCTGGTAGTCGGTTATTGTATATGTTTCTTTGTTGTCTTTTTCATTCATCCCAAAAGACAACGAATGACCGCCCCAAGTCTCACTTTCAGGCTTAATTTCAGTTTTAAACCAACATTCTAGCCTATTGAACCAAGGGCAATTCTTATCAAGAACCTGCCTTGTCGACGCCCATAAAATGAAATCCACAACTTGCAACCCGGGATCAGACTTTGAGCATATTTCATAATTTAGGACCGGATAAAACGTCCTGATATAAGGGTAAGTAAATTGGCTTTTAAGAATGTCTGGCCATAATGAATCCCACCACTTCTCAATATATTTTCTGGTAAGATCATTTCGCTCTTCAAAGACAAATGTAACTTCGTCACTTTCAGATAGAACACTCAACATAGATAGCTTGGAAGCAAGATCGTACGCTTCTTCTGTATTCTTGAAATTGTGCTCCTTAGTTTTAAAGTAATGAGAACTGAAATTACCAACAATATTTTTATTTATTGAGCGACAAAGGTGCGAGTGCCCGTTTTGGCTATCATCTGCCGCATGAAAATACTCTCGATCCAAAGTTCTGCTATCGTGTTCTTTGAACTGTTCTCTCGCTACATCTGGATCGGCTCTCAAATTATTTAGAGCTTCGACAATCACTGAATTTTCAATGCGATATTTGGTGATGAAGCATGCATACCCACTATACTCATTATTCTCACCAAACGTAGTTTCATCTAAATATACATACATACCGTTTACTACGATCCTTGTCAGGTGCTAACGCCCGGCTCACGCGCCGATTTGGAGCCGCGGCGGAAAATCGGTCGCTGTGCAGCCGATTGTTAGATTTTGTAATGCAATTCCCAAAAAGCCTGGTTGTCTACCTCAGGCTCTATATCGTAGCGATCCTCATGGTATTCAAAAAGCTCTTCTATATGTTCACTATCCTCCAGCATCGATCCAACCTTATTTAATAGTTTATCGAGTTTTTTCATTTCCTTGTTGTTCCAATTGACTGACTCGCCATCTTCTATGTCAATATAGTTGTACCTCGCCGCAGAAGAAAACTCATCACCATGTTCAAAATGGTTAACTTTATAAGGTTTTCCATAGTATTCACATAAAACAAATTCAAATACTTCAGAGCCAAGTTTACTTGAAAACGATGATACTTCATCCACCAACTCCTCGAATTCTTCAGCGGTAGAATGAAGCCCTGATTTTTTCTTTGCTTTATTAACAGACTCAGTGTCTTTTAGCTTCTCTAGATCCTTGATGTACTCTCTCAGGGACTGGGACTCTTCTTCGTAATTGAGCAATTCTTCTTTACACTCATCTAACTCTTGTCTCAGCTGTATAAGCTCTTCACTTGATACAGTCTCGGGCAAGCTGATATTTTTCAACAGCGAATTTACGGACTTAAGGAAGGCCTTTCTTTTTGTATCCCACTTTGTGCTGGACTTACTTGTGCAGCTTACTTTTTCAATTAAGCAATCGCGTAACTCATTGTATTTAATATCATTGTCAATCTTTGCCACCTGAGTTCCCAAAAGAACGTCTTTTACATCATCATAACTCAGTGGGGGAACCAGAATAGGAAACACGTCGTGGGACATAGCCCACGAAGCACCTAGCTCGCTAAGGCAAAAATTGCTGGCGAAATAAGATGGTGTTAAAAGTAGGATAACGACTTTAGGTTCTTGTATTTGTCCCTTGATATAAGTAACAAAATTCTCTCCAGTCGGTATTCCATATCCTTCTAGTGATGAGCAAAATATTTCACTCTCTGGTACACCTATACCACCTTCAAGTAGCTCAACTATTTGTTCAGCAATTTTTGAATCTTTGACCGCGTGGCTAATGAAAACTGATTTACTCAATGTTTAACTCTCTACTATCTGGATAAATCTAACTGTTCAGCATTTATTCGCTGTGCGCAGCATGGCGAATAAATGCCTGTTGGACTAAGCCGCCCGTCAAGCTGCTGCGCCGCTTCTATAGGGTATTGTATTTACCGCTGCGCTTCCTGGGGGGACAGATCGCTCGGATGCAGTGCCCTGGTGACGTGTGTGAACCGTGTTCGTGATCATCATGCCCGTCGTTTCCTGCCCCTATTCATCCCAACGTAACCCGCCTGCTGACCGAAATCCATCACCGGGACGAGCGCCGCCGCGACCCGCAGGCGGGCCGGATAGCCCGGGCCATTGTCTGGCCGACTCCGTGGTGTATCTGGCGTTACCTCATGCTCGATAGCGTTGCCCCCTGTGGTTGGGTGGTCGGCCGAGTGTCGGTCGCCGAGGGGCGAGGGTCCCACTTACCCGCAGTGTCGGCCGCCGGCAGTGCGGACAGGTGTAAGTCGGTTCCTTGTCGCCGGCGGTTGTATCGGTATCCGGCGCCGTCTCCGCCACCATCAGTGCTTGGCGGATCTGGGCGAGGCGTCGTCGCCGACAGCGATTGGCCGGAAAGCCGTAGTGACGCACCCGCATCAGCCCCTTGGGCAGGACATGGAGCAGGAAGCGGCGCACGAATTCTTCGCCATTAAGAACGAGCCGTTTGTGGCGGTCACGGTCGCGATAATCCTTGTAGCGCAGGGTGACCTGGTGGTCGTCCACGGCGAGGATACGGGCGTTGCTGATGGCGATCTGGCGCGTGTAGCGTGCCAGGTAACGGACCACGGCGTGGGTGTGCTCGAGGCAGTCCTTGCTCTAGACCACCCACTCGGTGGCCATCAGGGTATTGAGCTGTTGATCCACGTCACCGGGCCGGGTGACCCGGTGGAGCTCGCCGGCAGTGGCCGCCCGGCGCAGGCCGCTGACCAGGTGACCGCGAAAGTGGCGCGATAGCGCCCGCACCGGGAACAGGTAGTGACTACGCGCCCCATGCCAGCGGCCATCGTCGCCCAAGGCCCCGCCGGGGACCAGGCAGTGCAGGTGCACATGCTGACTCAGGTTCTGGCCCCAAGTATGGAGCACGGCACTCATGCCCATCTCGCCGCCGAGGCGCTTGGGATCGCGGCCGAAGGTGCGCAGCGTCTGCCAGGCGCTCTTGAACAGCAGCCGGTGGATCACTTCGGGGTGAAGCTGGACCCAGCCATTGAGGCTATGGGGTAGCGTGAACACGACATGGTAATAGCGCACCGGCAGGATGTTCGCTTGCTGACGCTCGGCCCACTGGTGCATGGCGCGGCCCTGACACTGCGGGCAATGGCGATCACGACAGCCGAAGTAGTGCGGCTGGGTGTGGTCGCAGTCCGTACACTTGAGGATCATGCCGCCCATCGCCTCGGTGCGACACGCCAGCAGGTGATGGCATACCCGACGGCGCTGGCGATCGAGGCCGGCCGGGTTAAGAAAGCGCGTCAGGGCCTGTTGCAGCGTGGCGGTCTTAGCCATGGCCACCTCCAGCGACGCGACCAGGTCGATAGGCGCCTGACCAGCCCCCTGCTGCCCCGGCAGCCAGTGTATGTAGCGCATCGTCGACTGGACGCTGCGGTGGCCCAGCAGACGCTGCAGCTGATGCACCGGCCCCCCCTGTTCCAGCACATGCGTGGCGTAGGCATGGCGTAGGTTGTGGATGCCGCCGATGCGCTCGACACCGGCCCGCTGCTTGGCCTTGCTAAAGGCCCGCTGTGGCGCACTCAAATGCAGCGCACGATCCGGGAACAGGGCACTGGGAAACAACCAGGTTCGCGGTCGATAGGCGCGCCAGTCATCGCGCAAGCGATCGATCAGGGTCGCGGTTAACAGCACCATACGGTCTTTGGCGCCCTTACCCTGCGCGACACGCAGCTGGCCGCGCTGGCTGTCGATGTCGCTGACCCGCAGGTGGCAGACCTCGCTCACGCGCAGTCCACAGCCGTAACACAGCTCGAACATCATGCGATGCTTGGGATTGTGGCACGCGGCCAGGATCCGCCTTACCTCGTCGCGCGTCAGCAGCTCAGGAATCCGCTGCGGTGTCTTCGGCACCACCAGCGATACCTCCACCGACGGCCAGTGCAGCACGTGCAGGTACAGGAAACGCACGCCGTATAGGTAGACGCGGCAGCTAGCGTCGGACAAACCGCGCTCCTGGACCAGGTGATGGAAGAAGTGCTGTAAGTCGTCGGTCCTCAACGTGTCAGGCGAGCGGTGGAAGTAGCACGCCAAGTCCGTGATCACCATCAGGTAGGTGTGGTGGGTACGTTGCGCAAAGCCACGCTGACGCATGGCCTCGATCATCTTCTGTCGTAAGGCAGTCATCGTCATCACTCCTGTTCTCTGACCCACATGGGTCAAGGAACAGTGTGGTGCGATGGGGCGAGATACATGATGCGACGACAGCTACCGCGAAGCGGTTTAGTTCAACGCCAATGTTAAGCGGCGGCCTTTTTGGAGCAAAGCGGAGAAAAGGACGCCCGGTGGACGGCCGCCAGGCCGGGAACGAACTTGAACAAATTGTTAGGCTTTTCGCGTATCTACAGGCACTTGCGTTGCTTAAGGTTACCCGCCAAACTGCTATAAACCATAGCATAAGGCGTAACCCGATGATGAAGCTTCCCCTCAATTTTCGTGTAGGACTGATGGCGGTTACTTTCGTTGTTTCCGGCATCATGGCCGTGTTTATGTTCTGTTTCAGTTTTGGAGTGGGCCTATGGGGATGGATGATGAAAGCGGCTTGGGCATATGTCGATGGGGGCTTTGCTGACACCAACCTGATCGGGCTTATGCTCTTGATCTCGATATTCCTGCTCGCCGGATCATACTTCCAATGGATAGCCAAAGACGCTGCTCGCTTCGTACTGAGCCCAGAATAAGCCTAACGCCATGGCTCAGGGGCGACGGCGCGTTAGCGCTGGTGTTCCTTGGAGCCCTTTGTTAGCCGCTCTTGTAGCGTTGGTTCAAGGATATCAGCCCGAGTGGCAGCACTTTCAAGAGTAATCTGATCGCTTGCATACAACTCCCAAAGCTCCCGTATTTCGGGTTGTAAATCCTCTATCCGAATAATTGCGGTATTTCCTTTGGTGAGGGTATCCCAAACATACTTAGCAGCCCCCAATACTGTATCGACGCCAGAATTAAACCATTCTTCGGATTGGACCGTTGTATCAAGGCCCCCAGACCAATGAAGGTATTTCGATACTTTTCCACTGTCTCGAATCAGACGGGAATTGTCCCACTTCGATATCGGTATACCCTTTGGCGCCAGGGCAACCGTGAAGTCTACCAACTTTTCGTATCGCGGGATCAGCCGTGTCAAAACCTGATCAAGAAGCTTCGCGTTTCCCTTGCATTTTTTATACTCCTTCTGCTCTAGCTCTGAACCAACCCCGACCACCAGCTGCTCAAAAAGAAGCTGCTCAATTCCCAACCGAGTTTCCAGCGCAGCATATTCAAGCGCACTAATATTATTGCTCCGTTTGGCGTAATCAAGCCATGACAGCGCCTTGTAAATTCGTCCTGACGATTCGAAATAGCTTCTTTCCGTAATGATCTGCGCTGGTTCGCGATTTTCAAAACTTGGAATCATCGTCATCTCGGCTAACGCCGCCAGCACGCGCGACTGCAGAATGGAGGCGAAGCCGCAATGGAGCAGCCGTCGCCGTGACTGGCATTGTTAGCCATTTTTGTAGGCGTCACTTATTTCTTTTGGAATAAAGGTGTATTTAGACACCTCGTCAATTATTTCAGGATATAGGAAAAACGGCGAATTCTCAGCCATGACAGAGCTCTTCATATAAACCCTTTTACGCTTTGATGCTGAGTAGTACAGATTGCACCAAACTAGATCAGGCCTAGCCCTTGAATTTCTTTTCTCCAATGTTTTCTCGATAAACCCACCAAGGATGAGAGTATTAGTCTTGTCCGGCTTATCAATGGCCTTTACCTGTTCGTATTTATCTTGGGATATTGAAACAAACTGGTTGCCAGAATATTCATATAGCTCCGCATTACAGAAACGTCGTAGTTCCCATACTGCTCGATCTAATATCGCGAGCTCACAGTCCTTTATGAACCAAGACACCTCTAGGTATCGAAATCTTGCGCCAAACTCCTCAAGCCTTTTTATGAATTTCTTGGTTTGTTCTGACAGAGCAATATCTAGCTTCTCATAGATAAGGTCTAAGCTTCTTTCTACCTCATGCTTTATAGCGTGCTTTGGCTTTGGAACACGGGCAAGAATTGCAATGCATTTTGCATATTTCTCAAGAGCATGAAGTGCAGACCAGTGAAACTGTGGGAACAGGTCTGCCCTGTAAGCCATACGAGCATGGATGTAGTCTCTGTCAGCGGTGTCTCGAAAGGCTCTGAGAGCAAAACTGTTCACCTTTTGCATCATGCTGTGAGTCATACTTGCCCTCTAAATTGGCTAACGCCCGCAATAAGCGGCGCGAGGAACGAGCGTCCGGCGACCGCAGGGAGCGTACTTAATTGCTTGGTTATGTAGCATCGACCGAACCCATGACCTTTAACATTATTGCCTGTTGAATCTCGGGATGAAATTCCTCATATATAGTATTTGAGCGAACATTGTTCTTCTCTTTAGGCTTTGGAACAGTGAACCTTTCACGGTTTATCCAATTTATGCGCCTCCCTGCGCTGACGATACCTTTTGTGTCTTTTTCTTCAGTTAGGAGTTTGTGGTCAGCAACGAATCCAATCCCCTTAACATGAATATCTTTACTTCCGGCGGAGCAAGACTTGATGTAAACAATGTCTCCAACCTTCAAAGAGGCTATGTACTGGAACAGCTCCGGCGCATCATCTTGCCCCCAACCGGGACCGGCAATTCCGTGCTCAATAAATTCAGCACTTACGTCCTCGCCGTAATATGCTCCAATTCCAAAAATTGCCATCTAATTCCCCTTAGCTGAACTTGGCTATATAACGCCTGCCAGCTGCCGCACCAAACCCTACGCGTGAGCGTAGGGTTTGGTGTCGGACAGACTGGCATTGTTAAGTTGGCGACACGCCCCATTTGCTATTACTGCGTTGTGAGCGAACCTAAACTGTAATTATGGCACCCGCAAGAACGCTGGTCTTGATGATGCGCCCCCAAACCTTTATTGTGGCAAGCCACGACGAACGGGAAAGCATGGCCACAAACTTCAAATTGGCTAATGGCACCGGGAACGAAGCTGCCGGATATATTATTTAGCGCGGCCCCGATGTTGGACTCCCTAGTGCTGGCAGTCACTTGAAAACCCTCCATTTGCCAAACGGCAGAGCCACTTAACGCCTCGCATCACCGGCAGCCAAAAGTGGCGTGACGTAGGAGCGACGCTTTTGGTTGTCCGAGTGCATGCGTTTGTTAGCTGCTTATCTAGCACGTAAGTATATTTTTCGTGCTTTCATATAGTCCAACAAGAGACTTATTAGACATATCCAATATAGGCTCATACATAAACGAGTTTATATGAATGTTCTCAGGCGTCATTAGATTTACTTGCCCGAGAAGGTCTAACCTTTCATTGTCTCCCAACCCCAATTCCAGGTACTTTCTATAGAGCTTAAATGTCTGATTGCTCGTTATTGAATCGACAAATTCTTGATCGTTAATGGAAGAGATCATATGCGCCTCAGCCTTCAGGCGGATGGCTATAGCCAGCACTATCTTTCCTTCTAAATCTATCTGTTCACCTTCATCGCCGGTAATTCGGTCAGCTTCTTCGAAGATTACATCTGTTACAAGTTTATCTTTGTTGGGCAAATCGAGGTTTGTGTGATTCTTTAGTACGTCCTTATGTACATTCTCGATATCAGATATTTTAAGGGAGTGAGTATCACTTTTTATATGCAACAATGACGTGAGCTTAGTGAGGCTATCATTATCATCGGAATACTCAGCAATATTCCTAACAAATGGAATAGACGCAATAAGCATTGCATTATTTCTGTCTAAATTCCTCTTCCAATGATGAAACGGACTATTCTGATACTTTTCTTGCACCAAGATAACTTCATCATTGTTTTTGATAGTATGTAGTTTATGCTCCCTACCCATATCCAACCTACCACATACAGTTCTATAAAAATCAAAATTATGGGTAAGTAGTATTTGGTAAAAATCATTAAATGTTGATATATCCTTCAGATACTCAACAATTGCATATTTGTTTTTGTAATCAAACGAATCAGCTATATCATCCACTATGAATAATGTTTTCTGCCCCCGAGATTTCCGTGCTTCCACTTCAAATATTATGTTTAAAATATATAGTGCACGCTTCTCTCCGTTACTTAGAACTCGTAGAAGCTCTGGTTCATTTATCGATTTTGAATTATCGGAGTCTTTGAACGTAAATTTGATACTAGGGCCATCACTTTTAAGTATCACATCTTCTTGATTATCTACGGACAGTTGGAAGGGAACAGAGAAGCGCTTATTAAATATATCGATAACGCTTCGCCAACTTGTCTCTTCTCTTTTAGCTTCCTTAACAATTAACTCTATTTCTTCCTTTCCTTTACTGTGCTCTTTCTCCAGTTCTGAATAGGTGTCTTTCGAACGCTTTAGGTAAGAAACCCAAAGCTTTTTTTTAAACAGATCTAGATTTGCCAATTCTGGCAATATCTTCTTATTTTCCATCAGATAATCCCTAAAGTCTCTCAGCTCCTTATTCGCCTTCAGCTTGGAATCCAACGCATCGAACGCTTTTGAAAGATCAGGGTTATTTAATATTGCTTCCTTCTCATGGCTTATTACCTCTTCTAGCTCCTTTTGAGTCGATATTTCCTTTTTCTCACCATCAGAGTTCAAAGACACAGAATGTTTAGCATCAAAGAAACCGTTATCCTTCAGGTTTTTAGCAATTACAGAGGCATTATTATGGTTGAAGACTCCACGTTTAAAATAGGTTGATGAATCTACTAGCTCATCGTATTTCTCAATATATTCGGCTATTTTATCCTTAAAATCTTTGGTTTCAATGAATGCTATGACTTTGTCAGAAAAGACCTTTGTGTAAGTAATATCATCAAGTATTGGGGCTTCTCCATCAATAACTTCCTCTTTAACTCTAATCAACGCCTTATAGAACTCGTTTGGTGCATGAGTAAAAGAACTGGATAGCTCTTCTTCAATCCCATTTTTAAGCCCGGATAAAGATTTAAGCTCATTCAGCAACTTATCTTTTCTTTCATCTATGCTGCTATGTATAGAATCGTACCGCTCTTTAAGGTCACTATTTACCAGTAGCGTGGATAGCTTGTCTGATTTGTAGGTTTGGTTGTACGGTTCTATTACAAATATGTCATCAGGGTTTAAGTCAGAACCATCTTCATTCTTTATGCTTCTTACCGTATCTCGTTCAGTAAAAACTAAATCGTCGGTCCTGAAGTATCCGCTTTCTCACGCAACCATCATTTCTTGACGCTCCAGCATCAACCGGATTGGGCGGAT
>NZ_SRMF01000002.1:101605-564370 GCF_004768465.1 Natronospirillum operosum | reverse complement strand
GTGCCTGTCATGGGTGCATCCCAGGGAATCACCAGCTTGCCTTCGTCCAGTTCTTCCTGCGCGAGGAAATCCGGCACTAGGGCCAGGCCGCAGCCAGCCCGGGCGGCGCTGATGACCATCTCGAAGCTGTCGAACCGGGGGCCGTAGTAGCTGTGTTCACTGTAGAGCCCCTGGGTGCGGAACCAGTCGTGCCATTGTTCCGGCCGTGAGGTCATCTGCAGCAGCACATGCCGCAACAGGTCGTCCGGCTGCTGCAGGGGCGCCTGGGTCAGCAGGCCGGGGGCGCAGACTGGGATCAGGCGTTCTTCGCGCAGGGCAATGCACTCCGCTCTGGGCCAGACCCCCTGGCCGAAAAAGAAGGCGACATCGATGTTGGCCTGGTCCAGGTCAATGGGTTCGGCCCGGTTGCTGATGTTGAGCACGATACTGGGGTGGCGAAAGCGAAAGCCGTTCAGCCGCGGCATCAGCCAGCGTGCGCCGAAAGTGGGCAGTGTGCTCAGGTTCAGCACCTCGTTCTCGCCGCCATAAGCCTGCATATAGCGGGTCGATGCCTCGACCTGGTTCAGCACCTGCCGCACGTCGGCCAGATACAGCATGCCTTCTGTGGTCAGTTGCAGCCGGCGGCGCACGCGCCGAAACAGCGGGTGCTCCAGTATGGCCTCCAACTGGGCGACCTGTTTGCTGACCGCGCTCTGGGTCAGGTTCAGCTCTTCGGCGGCGCGGGTAAAGCTGAGATGGCGGGCCGCCGATTCGAAGCATTGCATGGCCGACAGGGTGGGCAGGTGGCGACGGGGCACAGCGGTTTATCCATGAAAAAAAGGAATGATCATCATCATAATGATCGTTTGAGCCCAAGCAAAGGCGCGATTTACTCTGGTTCAGTCATTTTATGAAGGGGAGAGCGCCATGATCGACGACCTGATGCAACGCCTGGGTGTGCCGGACAATCTCTACCAAGGTGGCAACCTGACCGTGACCACACCCGTGGATGGCCGGATGATCGGTGAGCCCACCCTGCACACGGCGGAGCAGCTCCGCGCGCAGATCGATAGGTCGCAGCAGGCGTTCGAACAGTGGCGTCAGGTGCCGGCGCCGCGCCGGGGTGAACTGGTGCGTTTGTTTGGCGACGAGTTGCGCCAGCACAAGGAGGACCTGGGCAGGCTGGTCACGCTGGAGTGCGGCAAGATTTATCAGGAAGGCTTGGGCGAAGTGCAGGAGATGATCGACATCTGCGATCTGGCGGTCGGTCAGTCGCGCCAGTTGTTCGGCCTGACCATTGCCTCGGAACGGCCCGGCCATCATATGCGCGAAAGCTGGCATCCGCTGGGCCCGGTCGGCCTGATCACGGCGTTCAACTTTCCCGTGGCGCCCTGGGCCTGGAATGCTGCGCTGGCGCTGGTGTGTGGCAACAGCCTGCTCTGGAAGCCCTCTCCGAAAACCCCGCTGACCGCACTGGCCTGTCAGGCGCTGCTGGAAAAAGCCATGGCCCGGTTCGGCTCTGATGCGCCAACGCATCTGAGCCAGGTAGTGCTGGGTGATACTGAGCTGGGTGAAATACTGGTGGACGATCGGCGTGTAGCCCTGATCAGCGCCACCGGCAGTACCCGCATGGGCCGTGCCGTGGCGCCGCGTGTGGCCAGCCGCTTTGGCCGCTGCATCCTGGAACTGGGCGGCAACAACGCCATGATCATGACCCCCAGTGCCGATCTGGATATGGCGGTGCGGGCGATCCTGTTCTCGGCTGTGGGCACGGCCGGTCAGCGCTGCACCACCCTGCGCCGCCTGATTGTGCACCGCAGCATTCAGCAGGAGGTGACCGAGCGGCTGCGCACAGCCTATGCCGGCATTCGCATCGGTGACCCGCTGGCGGACAACCTGGTCGGCCCGCTGATCGACCTGCAGGCCTTCGAGCAGATGCAAGAAGCACTGGTCACCGCCCGCAGCAAGGGCTACACCGTCACCGGCGGAGAGCGCGTGCTGGCAGCGGAGTATCCCGATGCCTACTACGTGGAACCGGCCATTGTGGAAGTGCCCGCGCAGGATGATCTGGTGCGCGCGGAGACCTTTGCGCCCATCCTGTATGTGATGCCTTATGAGTCCTTCGACTCTGCCATCGCCATGCAGAATGATGTACCGCAGGGCCTGTCGTCCTGTGTGTTCACCACCGATGTGCGTGAAGCGGAGCAGTTTGTCTCCGCCACCGGCAGCGACTGCGGTATCGCCAACATCAACATCGGGCCCAGCGGCGCGGAGATCGGAGGGGCCTTTGGCGGCGAGAAGGACACCGGTGGCGGCCGGGAATCCGGTTCCGATGTCTGGAAAAGCTACATGCGCCGACAGACCAACACGGTGAACTATTCACGTGAACTGCCGCTGGCGCAGGGCATTCAGTTCGACTGAGAGCACGGGAGGATCCCATGCAAGCGCACTGCATCTGGGAGATCGATTGCAGGGAGCCGGAGCCTTCAGCGCCGCGCCTGCAGGCGTCGCTTGAGGCCGATGTCTGCGTGATCGGCGGTGGCATTACCGGGCTGTCGACAGCGCTGCATCTGGCCGAGCAGGGCGCTTCGGTGGTGGTGCTGGAGGCACAGCAGATCGGTGCTGGCGGCTCGGGCCGCAATGTGGGGCTGGTCAATGCCGGCTTGTGGATCCCGCCCGATGACATCACGGACACGCTGGGGCAGGTCGATGGTGAGCGCGTCAACGCCGTGCTCGGCAAGGCGCCACAGCGGGTGTTCGAGCTGATCGAGCGCCACCGGATACAGTGTGATGCCACCCGCACCGGTACCCTGCATATGGCGCACAATGCCAAGGCCATCGGCGAGCTGGAGCGGCGGCAGCAGCAGTTCAGCCAGCGCGGTGCCCCGGTGACGCTGCTGCGCGGTGCGGAATGCGAACGGCTGCTCGGTACCAACAAGGTGCCCGCCGCACTGCTGGATGCCCGCGCCGGCACCATCAACCCGCTGGGGTATACGCGCGGCCTGGCCCGTGCGGCCGAGCAGGCGGGTGCGAGGCTGTACAGCCACAGTGCTGCCCAGGGGCTGCAGCGAACCCCTCAGGGCTGGTCGATTCCCACCTCCGAGGGGCGTGTGACCGCGCAGCAGGTGGTGCTGGCGACCAATGCCTATACGGAAGCCGCCTGGAATGTGGTCCGCAAGCACTGTTTTCCCGGGTATTTTTATCAGGTCGCGTCAGAACCGCTGGAAGGCACAGCCGCGGAGGCCATACTGCCCGAACGTCAGGGCTGCTGGGACACCCGCACGGTGCTCAGCAGCATTCGCCGGGATGCGCACGGGCGCTTGATTCTGGGCAGCCTGGGGCGGGGAGACACCAAGCCCGAGGCCTTCGTACGGGCCTGGGCCAACCGCATTCAGCGGCACTATTTCCCGCAGCTGGGGCGGGTACGGTGGCAAACCACCTGGACCGGTCGCATTGCCTTCACGCCGGAACATACGCTGCGCGTGTTCTCTCCGGCCGAAGGCTTGCTGGCGGTCACCGGCTACAACGGCCGCGGCAACACCACGGGCACCATGGTCGGCCAGGGTCTGGCCAACTGGATATTGCACGGCAAGGACGACGACCTGCCCCTGCCCATCCGGGACTCCGACCCGGTCACCGGCATTCCGTTGCGCAGCCTGGCCTACGAATCGGGCTTCACGCTGTATCACGCCGGGCAGTGTCTGCGGGTGGTGTGAGGGAATACACCCAAGCTGACGCTTTGCCTCAGACACAAAAAAACCACCTCGAGGGTGGTTGTCTTGTGCCAATGGCCCGCCCGAGAGGATTCGAACCTCTGACCTCTGCCTCCGGAGGGCAGCGCTCTATCCAGCTGAGCTACGGGCGGTCTGTATTGGAGGGCTGAATTGTAGGGATGGCCCGTTGCTTTGTCCAGCCCTCGTGAGTCTCGGATGCGCTCAATCCCCCAGGTTATTGATGATCCCGTTGACCATGGCCTGCAGATCCCCGGTTCCACGAATATCGGCGGTTCGGGTTGCGGGGTCAGCGAGGGCGGCTACAATTCCACGCTGCATCAGTGCGGCTGTTTCCAGGGCCTTGCTGTTGTCGTGGCGCTGGCCGAGCCACTCGATCAGCATGCGCGTGGATTCGATCATGGCATAGGGATTTGCGAGGCCCTTGCCGGCAATGTCGGGTGCTGAACCGTGCGTGGCCTGGGCCATGGCAATGTTGCCCCGCCCGAGGCAGAGCCCAGGGGCCATGCCCAGCCCGCCGACCAGTCCGGCGGCTTCGTCGGTGAGAATGTCGCCGAACATGTTGGTGGTGACAACCACATCGAAGGCCTGGGGATTGCGCACCAGGTGCATGGCGAAGGTGTCGACAATGACCTCGTCGATCTCGACATCCGGGAAGTCTTCCCCGGCCTTGTAGCATTCCTCGACGAACATGCCGCAGCCCAGCTTGAAGACGGTGTTCTTGTGCACCACGGTCAGCCGCTTCTGGCGAGCCTGTGCCAGTTGCAGGGCTGCTGTGGCGACCTTGCGGCTGCCTTCACGGGTAATGACCCGAACCGAAATCGTCACATCTTCGGTGGGCCGAAACTCGCCGCTGCCTGCGACCACATTGCGATCCGGCTGAAACCCTTCGTTGTTCTCCCTGACAATAACCAGGTCGATATCATCATAGACACAGCCGATATCAGGGTAGGAGCGCGTTGGTCGTACATTGGCAAACAGGTCGAAATGCTTGCGCAGGATGGGGTGCGGGTTGATGGCGCCTTCCACTTTCGGGTAGTCGCGATGTCCGATGGGCCCGAGAATGAAACCATCAAAAGTGGCCAGGGCATCCAGAGTGCCTTCAGGCATGGTGGAACCGTGGGTGTCCAGGGCGGTGCGGCCGATGGGCATCGGCCGCCAGTCGATATCAAGGTCGGTTCGATCCGCCGCCGCGCGGGTGATGTCGACGGCAGCCGGCACAATTTCATGACCGATGTCGTCGCCATTCAGGATGCCCAGAGTAAGTGCAGACATGGCAAAGCTCCTGAGGTGTTGTTGTTCCGGTGGGATAGATGGGCGATCTGGGATGCCGCGATCAGGCGGCAGCCCGGGATAACGACCCAATTAACGGGGGACGGTGGCGCGGGCCAGGGTGCTGACATCGGTCAGATCGGCAAAGCCCCATGCTTCCTTGAGCAGCTCTTCTGCCTGTGCCTTCCCGATTACCAGCGCAGCCTGATCCACGAATTTGGTATCCAGTTGGTCGTTGGTCAGGGGTTTTTCGAAGGAACCTATGGCGCGCTCTACCTGCTTGCTGATCACGCGGCCGTCTCTCAGGGTTGCCTTGATGGATACCGCAGCTTCGTGGCAGTTGGGGTCGGTCTCCACCTTGACTCGGCGGCGCATGTCGATCAGTTCCGGCGCATTGACGGCTTCGTCGGTAAAGGCCGTGGGTGTGCCATCACGTCTGAGCAGTGCCGTGGCAGCGGAATGAAAGACACTGAACTTGCCTTCCAGTCCGGTCTTCGGCTCCGGCTTGCCGGTCAGTTCCAGTACCAGCGGGTGGGTGACCAGGTCAACACGCTCGATGTTCTGCACATCATCGCCCAGTTCCTCTGACAGCTGAATACAGCCATCGATAGTGGGGTGGATGACAATGCCACAGGCGAACGGTTTGTAGGAGTTCAGTGCGGCTTCCCAGTTTTCCCCGAGGCCACCCAGAATCTCGTCGTAGTCCTGCTTTTCGGACATGACGTTGGCGAAACCTCTGGGTGCTTCGATTGCCTTCTCCGAAGAATCATAGTCCGCTTTCGCCAGGTAGGCGGCCAACGCGCCATTCTGGGCAGCTCGGCCCGGATGGAAGCTCTTGGTCATGGTGCCGAACATTTCCCGCAGGCCTGATGACTGCGTCGCCGCAATGCCGAGTGCCCAGGTCATCTGCTGCTCATTCAGTTCAAGCAGTCGTCCGACTGCTGCTGCTGCCCCCATGACGCCTGTGGTACCGGTGATGTGCCAGCCTCGGTCATAATGATGCGGGTAAACCGCATTGCCGATGCGGCACTCGACTTCGATGCCAACGATCAGTGCGTTGAGCAACTGCTTACCGGTCACCGGCTGTCGCTCGGCCACAGCAAGCAGTGCAGAAGCGACCGGGCCGGCCGGATGAATGATGGTTTTCAGGTGGGTGTCGTCATAGTCCAGCACATGTGAAGAGATCCCGTTGAGCAGTGCGGCATGCAGTGCATCGAGTCTCTCGCTGCGCCCGAGAACAGTTGAAGTGGGGTCGCCGGAGAACGGGCTGACACCGGCCAGGGCTCGATCCACTGTTTCATGCATGGCGCCACCTACTGCGCACCCTAGCCAGTTAACAAAAGTTCTTACGCCTTCCTTCTGGGTGGCTTCGGGGATGTCGTTGAGGTCGCAACCTACTATCCACTCTGCCAGGGCGCGAGTTACGTCAGTTCTCTGGGTCATGCTGTGCCTCTCTGTTCTGCCATCCACTATAATTTATATAAAATACTAAATCATGTGATGTGACTTGTGTCAATCAGATTCTAATAAGTCTTTTGAAATCAATGGGATAAGATTTTCAGTGCCCAAGTGTGGTGCACATGATTGTCAAAAAATTGCGGATCAGGGTTGCAACTGATCTCCGTATGGCTACTATAAATTATATAAGATATTGTTTAGGTTAGTTTGCAGCCTGGACAACACAACGCGAATCATCCCTGAGCAAGCAGGGTCGTCGGATGCCACTGCAACAATAGAGTGACAACAAATTAGTGCGACAGTTTGCCAGCCAGGGCCAGTAACGAAGACAACAACAAAAGCACAAGCAGGAGAGACGCGATGTTTAAGCCAAAACTGTTGGTAACAACTCTGATTGCCCTTCCTTTAGCCTTGCCGGCTATGGCAGATGGTTGGCCTCCGGAAGAATTGAATCTGGTCACCCACTCCAGCTCGGGTGGTGGCGGAGACGTGATGATGCGCAACCTTGGCCAGACCATGGAAAGCGAGTTTGGTATCAGCACCGTGGTCGACAATCGGGTAGGGGGTTCTGGTGCAGTAGCACTCAGCTGGCTCGCCAACCAGGCACCGACCGATGGCACTGCCATCATGTCAGTTACGCCCACACAATTGATCACCCCGCTGCGGGCTGACGGCATTCCCGGATATCAGGATGTGACGCCGATTGCGCGTTTGTTTATCGATCCGTCTACCCTTTATGTGCATGAGAACAGTGAGTTCGAGACCATTGAAGAACTGCTGGAACATGCTCGAGAAAATCCTCGCTCATTGAGTATCGGTATTGGCAGCGCAGGGTCACTGGATCAGTTGGTATTGCAGAACTTTGAAGCGGCAACCGGTATCGAAGTGCGTACCGTACCACACGAAGGCGGAGGTGATGCCGTGGTAGCGCTACTGGGTCAGCACGTCGATGCCGTGGTGGGTGAGCCCGGCCAGGCTCTGACGCACCTGGATAATGGTACGCTGCGCATGCTGACGGTATTTCAGGAAGAGCGTCTCGATGCCTATCCGGACGTGCCGACGCTGAGCGAAATCGGCTACGAGGTGGTGTCCAACAAGTTCCGCGGTGTCTTTGGCCCGCCGGGGATGGACCCCGATCTGGCAAACGAAATCGCGGACAAGCTGAGTACCCTGTATGAAGCCGAGCCCTGGAATACCTACTGGGTTGAAGGCAGCATGAACCCGGCGTTCCTGGGGCCTGATGACTTTGTATCCTTCCTCGATGGCGCTAATGAAGAGATGGGTGACTTCATCGAGAGTCTGGAGTAAGCATAAGCAGGCAGGTTTGATAGGGCTTGCCTCAGGCGGCCTGCCCGGCAAGCCTCGCAGTCGACCAATGTTGGTTGGCTGCGGGGTCAGGCACTATAACGATAAGTTGTGTCAGGATGGATCTCCAATGCTACTGAAGAATGTAATTTCCGGCCTCGTGTGTCTTGTTTTGGGCGCGCTACTCTGGTGGATAGCGGGTGATGTGCCCAGTTTCACCGCGACGGATGAACTGGGCGGACGTTTCTTCCCGCGCCTGATCGCTGCCATGATCATGTTGGCCAGTGCCGGTCTGATCATCACCGGCGCTCTGGGTATAGAGATAGCCGGTGGTCAGGTGGGCGGCAAGAAAGGCCAGGCCCAGGCACCGCAGGTCAGTAAAGAGGACGAGGAGCCGGTCGAAACCGCTCATGTGTTGGGCGTACCTGTAGGCACTGCGAGACTGATTTCGTTCGTTTTGGTGATGCTGGTCTACACCCTGATTCTTGATGTGATCGGTTACATCCCAGCCTCGCTGGTCACGTTCGCGGTCATGATCTGGATCGCCGGAGAGCATCGTCCGGTGCGGGTGATACTGGGTTCAGTGGTGATCACGGCATTGCTCTACACATTGTTTGCCATCGTTTTCGGAATGAATGTCCCCGAAGCCTCGTTGTTCTGACGCTGACCAGGCGCAGACTCCGAATTCCCTATTGATAGGTTGACGTCCAGAGGAATCGAATCATGATCGAGGTGTCAGCGATCTTAGAGGCGTTATTGAATGTATTGACGCCCTACACACTGTTTTTCCTGGTACTGGGGGTACTGATCGGCATTGTTGCCGGCATTCTGCCCGGTATCAACGGTGCCATCGGCATCAGTCTTATTCTGCCGTTCACTTTCGGCATGGAGCCCGCCACCGCGCTGATCATGATGTTGGGGCTGTGGGGTGGCCAGAACTTCGGTGGCGGTGTCACTGCCGCTCTGGTTCATGCGCCTGGAGCAGCCTCCGGGGCGGCAACCCTGTTCGATGGCTATCCGATGGCCCAGAAAGGCCAGGCTGGCAAGGCGCTGGGCATAATTTGCGTGTCGTCGTCGATCGGCTGGTTTCTCAGCACCATCATGCTGGCGGTGATTGCCATTCCGCTGGCGGCATTTGCACTTCGCTTCAGCGCGCCGGAGTACTTTGCCGTGGGGATCTTCGGCTTGAGTATGGTGGCCAGCATGGCCACGAAAAACATCTTCAAGGGGGCCATAGCTACCCTGTTCGGCCTGGCCATTGTCACTATCGGCACTGATCCTTTCAGTGGGCTGCCTCGTTTTACTTTTGGCCGTTTCGAGCTGATGGATGGCATCAACTTTCTGGTCGTGATGATCGGTGTCTTTGCCATTGCCGAGGTGCTGGTTCAGGTCCAGAAGCCCAATGTCCAGGCCAAGGTCAAAAAGTTCTCGCGCGAGCTGCCTTCCTGGCGGGAAATCCGTGCGCTGCTGCCCACCATGTTCCGTTCGGCAGGCATCGGCATGCTGGTCGGTACCGCGCCGGGCGCCGGCGGCTCCATAGCAGCCTTTATCGCCTACAACGAAGCCAAGCGCTTTTCGCGCAAGCCGGAGGAGTTCGGCTATGGTTCGCAGGAAGGACTTGCAGCGCCTGAGGCCGCAAACAATGCCACGGAGGGCGGTGCCATGGTGCCGCTGCTTGCCTTGGGTATTCCCGGGTCTGGTGCTGCAGCCGTTATTTTGGCGTCCATGATTCTGTATGGCCTGCGTCCGGGCCCCCAGATCTTTACCGAACAGCCGGTTCTCGTATACAGTCTGTTCTTCGGTTTGGCCCTTGGTGCAGTGGCGCTGCTGATCCTCGGTCTGTTGCTGACGCCCTATCTGGCGCTGGTGATGCGTATTCCGAAACCCTATCTGATCACCGGGGTGGCGGGCATCGCCTTCATGGCTGCCATGGCCATTACCGGCCTGCTGTTTGATGTGCGACTGGTGCTGCTGTTCGGTGTTGTGGGGTATATCATGCGCAAGCTTGATTTCCCGCCTGCGCCCATGATTCTGGCGCTGGTGCTCGGGTTCATGATCGAGACCTCCCTGCGCCGTGCCCTGATCATGTCGGATGGTGACTGGTCGATATTCATGACCCGACCGATAGCGGCAACCATTCTCGCTGTTGCAATACTGAGCTTCCTGTACCCGATGTTGCGGGAGATTGTCGGCAGGCTTCGCCAGCGTTCGGCCAAACAGTAACGCCATTGTCCTCGAATGAGTGTGTGAAGGCCTCGGTTGCCGAGGCCTCTTTTGCACCGGAGCCGGTTGATGCCGACTCCGGTTTTTTTTGCTCAGAGGGTAATAAGAATGCCGCCGCAGGCGAGTGCCAGCACGGCCGCCCAGGCCGGGAGTTTCCAAACGGTAAGCATCAGGAAGCCGGTCAGCGCCAGGGCGAACTCAAGTGGGCCGACAACCGCACTGGTCCACACCGGCTGATAGAGAGCAGCACCCAGAATACCCACCACGGCGGCGTTGGCACCGCTCATCAGGGCGCGGGCGCTGCTCCAGCTGCGAAAGCGTTCCCAGTGCGGCAGCACGGCAATCAGCAGCAGCAACCCGGGCAGGAAGATCATGACCAGAGCCAGGGTAGCGCCGAGCAGGCCGCCACCAAGCGGCGTCATGACGGTGCCCAGATAGGCAGCAAAGGTGAACAGAGGGCCCGGCACGGCCTGGGCGGCCCCATAGCCGGCGAGGAATTCATCCGCAGTGACCCAGCCGGACTGCACCACTTCCGCTTCCAGCAGCGGCAGCACCACATGGCCGCCGCCAAACACCAGCGCCCCGGCGCGGTAGAAGGCATCCATGACCTGCAGAGTGGCCGTGGGATTGAGCCAGACCAGCAGGGGCAGGCCTGCCAGCAGGGCCACAAAGACTACGCCGGCCAGATTGCCCGCACGCACTGACACCGGCATTGTCAGTGGGTTCTGCTCACCGGTCTCGGCCTGGGTCCGGCACAGCACCATGCCGGCCAGCGCGCCTACAACTATGGCCGCCACCTGACCCAGCGGGCCGCTGACCAGTACCACGGTGAATACGCCGGCCAGGGCAATGCCGGCGCGCTGACGGTCAGGACAGAGGTTCTTCGCCATGCCCCAGACCGCATGCGCGACAATGGCCACGGCGGCTACCTTGAGCCCGTGAATGATGCCCTGACTGATGGGGTCGCCGAGTGCAGAAGCCCCCAGGGCAAACAGCACCAGCAGCAAGGCCGAAGGCAGGGTAAAGGCCAGCCAGGCAGCGGCCGCACCCAGGGGACCGGCACGCATCAGGCCCAGAGCGAAGCCCACCTGACTGCTGGCGGGTCCGGGCAGGAACTGACACAGGGCAACCAGGTCGGCGTAGGCCTTCTCAGTCAGCCAGCGGCGGCGCTCGACAAACTCGGTGCGGAAATAACCCAGGTGGGCGATGGGGCCGCCAAAGGAGGTCAGCCCAAGCAGCAGAAAGGCGCCAAAGACTTCTCCGAGGCGCCCGGTGACGGAAGATGATGATTGTGTCATGGTTGAATTATAACCTGATTGCAGTTTGCCCGACCACATTCATGTTCGCAGCCAGGCCAGCAGAGGTGGCAACAGAAGTGAGACGCCGCCCAGTATGATCAGTATCTCCATCAGCCGGGTGTGGAGCCTGGAGGAGGTGCGCTGCACCAGCCATCGACCCAGGTAATTGCCCGGAATGGTCAGACAGCCGAGCATCAGACCCATCAGCAGCAAGGAAGAATTCAACACCTCCTGCTGTCCGAACGCGATCATCTTGGTGATGTTCACGGCGGTGGAAATGGCTGCATCCGTTGCCAGGAACGTCTGCCCCGTGAGGCCGGCACCGAGCAGCAGCGGGGCCAGGAACATGCCCATGCCGGTGGTGGTGCCTGATCCCAGACCGAACAGCCCGGAACCAATGGCCAGGCCTCGAAATCCGACTCGGACCCGCCGTCTCTGACAGAAGCGACTGACAGGGACTGCAAGTACAAGAAAAATACCCAGCATCAGGGAAATGGCTTCGGCGCTCAAGCGGGCGTATATCAGAGTACCGAGCAGTGTGCAGGGCAGGGCACAGGCCAGGGTGATGGCCAGTACACGACCATCCAGCAACTTGCGATAGATCCAGAGCCGGTGTCCGTTGGCCAGCAACATGGCCACACTCACCACCGGGACCACAGCTTTGGCGCCCAGGATGGGCGCCAGAACGGGTGGCAGAATCAGCCCGCCGCCAAAGCCGGACAAACCGCCAGCCAGTCCGGCCAGCAAGGCCGCCAGCATGACCAGGATGAACTGCAGTGCTGTGGCACTGTCAATCGGCAGACCGAGTTCCATTCCTTAGCGGATCAGCTCGCAGCGCATGGTTCAGCCCTTGAGGGCCGCAGCAGAGAAGGTCTTCTGACTGCCAAACAGTCCGTCCGCATAGCGGGCGAGCTGCTCCGCATTCAGGCCTTTCCACTGTCCGAAATCCAGATTGGCCTGACACTTGGTGAGCAGTTGCTGGCGCGTCAGGGGTTCGCGTATGCCACCGCGCAACTGGCCCTGAAATTCTGTCACCACATCGCCGTTCTTGAGTTTGGCATCCACCTGACCGGTATAGTTGTGCGGGTACTCGTTGCCGGGGTCCACCTTGAAGCGAATGCGCGATGTAAGATCCAGCACGTCCTTGTTGCGGATGGCCCGCTCGGTGAATTCTGCCAGACCAGCATCCCCGTACAGCAGGCCGGCGGCTACGGTGTAAGGGCCGCTGAATTTGGCGGCATAGGGGGTCGGCGGTGCCTGTTTGAGATCAAGCGGTTCCCAGAGGCGATGCACGGTGCCTTCCCCTACATGGCAGACGATGTCCACGACATCCTCGGGTTTGATGCCCTGGTCGGCGAGGCGGACCGCACAGTCGATGAAGGGTTGCGTCATGGTGCCGCAGGCATAGGGCTTGAAGGCCACATTGGCTGCTTCCCAGCGCTCACCCAGATCGTCCAGCAGCTCGCTTAGATCTGGCTCAATCGAGGGCGCGAAGGCCCTGTACAGGCCGTGCACACCCTCGAAAACCGAAACCGGGCCCATGAATCCGGCGCCACCCATGGCTGCAGCCCGCAGCCCGGACTGTGCCGCCCAACCCGCATGCATGCGTTTGGTCCAGGAGCCGTCGGCCAGGTATTCTATAATGCCGGCAGACATGCTGGCCGATACACCCAGAACGTCTTTCAACTGCTCTGCGGACTGGCCTCGAGCAACGCCAATGCCCAGGGCCGCGGCGACCGTACCCAGCACGGAAGTGGGGTGAAAACCGGCTGTATGTACGCCCTTGCGGGCCACAACGCCCAGGCGGCACATGACTTCCATGGCCACTGCCAGACCCAGGGCCACACGCCCCTCCGAAAGCTGATAGGCCTCACCGGCAGCAAACAGTGCGGGAACCACTACCACACCGGAATGTACCGGGCATCCTTCATAGGTGTTGTCGAAGTCTTCGCCATGGCCCGTGGTGCCGTTGATCAGAGCCGCATCATAGGGGCTGCGGGTTTGGGCGTGACCAAACACGGTGCACTCCCCCGGGGTGTCGGCAGCCTGGTCCACGGCCCGGCCATAGTCGGTGTCCAGTGAGGCAATGGAAAGTGCAACGGTGTCCAGTACCGTATTGGCAACGGCATCCCTGACCGCCTGCGGAAGGTCGTTTTCCTGCAGCTCGGCGGCCCACTCTGCCAGTTGTTCAGACACGGAGTGCTGTTGGCTTGCATTGGGTTTCTTTGCTGTTGTCATGATGTTTTCTCCGTCAAATCTTATCTTGCTCTGGGCTTGTCTTGAGAGGTCACGGGTTGCATGTCCCGCGTCGAGTTTGTGCTTGAGTACCCACTTCAGGGGAGATAGGTGCCGCCGTTGACATGAATGGTCTGTCCCGTCATGAACCGGCCGTCCGGTCCACACAGGCTGTACACCACACCGGCGATTTCCTCGGGTGTGCCCCGGCGGCCGAGCAGGGGCTTGTGTACGGAATGATGCCTGGGCCTGACGGCCGAGGAACTGTGCGTGCGGTCGGTCGCGACCATGCCAGGTGACACCAGATTGACCGTGATGCCGTCATCGGAGAGGTCCCATGCCAGGGCCTTGGTCAGTCCGATCAGTCCGGCCTTGCCGGTCACGACGTGGGCCCGATCACTGCCGCCGGAACTGCCGGTGAGGCCGCCAATGTTGACAATGGCGCCGCTGTCACTCTGGCGGAGCAGAGGAGCAGCGGCCTGTGCACAGAGGAAGGCGCCGTCCAGGATAATGGCCAGTACCGAGCGCCAGTCTTCCAGCGTCAGGGTGTCCAGACGACCTTCCTGTCGAACGGCTGCGTTGTTGACCAGGATGTCCAGACCACCGAATTCATCCCGAGCACAGTGCATCAGGCGTTCCACATCCGCCGGTCGAGTCACATCGGCCAGGCAGCCAACGGCCTGCCCTCCGGCAGTGCGGATCTCGTTCACGGTGGCTTCCACTTCAGCCTGGCTGGTGCGTGCATTGATCACCAGCGCGGCGCCTTCATCGGCCAGGCGCATCGCAATGGCCTTGCCGATGTTGCGCGCGCTGCCGGTCACCACAGCGACCTTGCCTGCCAGCGGCCGGGTTTCAGAACGGTTTTGCATGGTGCTGCTCCTGTAGCCAGTCGGCTGCGGCTTGCCGCAGGGGTCCGGTTTTCATGGCGGTATAATTGTTATAAAATATAAATTTATATAATTTATAACTCATAGTGGTTGGTCATGCAAGTCGGACACCGCTATGCTGGCCACAGCAGTGGGTTCAATTGGCTCCGGTGATTAGGGGGAAGGTCGTGGCAGAGGTGGACAATTTTCTGGATGAGTTGGCTGTACAGATGCCTCTGTCGACCAGCGAGCGTGAACGAATTCGCGCTCTGTGGCCGGAAGCTGAGCGGGCCGCTGACGAGTGTGAACGCCACATGCCGACCATCGGCTGGTTGTCCTTTCGCAAGCGTTATCGAGCCTTCATGGATATCTGTCAGCGCCTGGATCGGTTGCAGACAGATGGCAGCATTGATGACGAGCAGGCCCAGTTGGCCCTGACGTTGCTGCGGCGGCGCAGTCGCAGTTATCGCAAGGCAGAGAACATGTTCGCCGCACGCGCCAGAGGCTATTCATTGGGGCAGCGACAGCAGTTGCCGCTGACGGCACAGCAATTGATCAAGGCCATGCAGTTTCCCTTGCAGGGTTCACCCGACCAGAATGAGGAGTGACAACAAGGACATGTCGAAGCCACTTAAGGTGACCCGCAGTCTGCTGCTGGGTTTTGCAGGTGGAGCAGTAGCCGCCTGGTTCGATTTACCCCTGGCCTGGATGCTGGGCGCTCTGGTGTTCACCATGGTGCTGTCACTGGGTGGTGTGGAAATCAGTATTCCCAAGCCATTCAAGACCAGCTGTCGCATGGCAGTGGGTGTTATTCTGGGGGCTGCAGTCAACCCGGAGACACTGAGCCGGGTGGGAGAGTGGCCGGTCAGTCTGGCCCTGGTGGTGGCCGGTGTCATGCTGATGGCTGTGCTGTCCACCCTGTACTACCGCCATGTGGCGCGGTTCGATACCCTGACCTCCGTGTCCGCGTCGCTGCCCGGTGCCATCAGTACCATCCCCATGATCGCCATCGACATGGGGGCGGACCCCAGAAAGATGGTGCTGCCCCACCTGTTTCGTATCACGCTGATCATATTGATCATACCGCCGCTGTTTACCCTCTGGCAGGGCAGCGGATCTGGCCGGTTGGTAGCCGCCGAGCAGGGGATCGACTGGTGGGGAGTGCATCTCTGGGCGTTGCTGCTCGTGCCCGGTGCCTGGTACCTCGGCCGTCTGATTCGCCTGCCCATACCGGAGCTGACGGGCCCCATGATACTGGCAGCCGGGTTGTCACTGGGCGGCTTCAGTGTGACCTTGCCGGACTGGCTGTTTGCCGTGACCTTCGTTGTGCTGGGCGCCTCCATTGGCGGGCGTTTCTATCGCATGCCGATGTCGACGCTGCTGGGTACCGGGCGCCATGCCCTGGTCGGCAATCTGGTGACACTGGCCACTACCGGGCTGGTCGCGCTGATTATCCACTGGCTGACCGGTGTGCCACTGCCGGTAGCCCTGCTCGCTGTCGTGCCCGGGGGCATCGCGGAGATGGCCATTCTGGCTGCGGTGCTGGGCGTGGACCCGGTCTTTGTGACCTTCCATCAGATATTTCGCAGCGTACTGATCAACTCCAGTGCTCCGTTCATACTGAACCGGGTCCGGCGGCACGTAGCGCGCAGGTCGGCCTAGCCAAGTTCATTGCGGTAGTGAATATGGTCGGTCGCCCCGACGATAGTACGCCATTCAACGGCTTCCCCGCCCAGACTGTAGGCGATGCGTTCAACCTCCAGTACCGGCGTTCCGGGCTCCAGATTCAGCAATTCGGCTTCCTGCTCGGTTGCTGATCGGGCTCGCAGTTGTTCCAGCACCTTGGTGATCAGCAGGTTGTAATGACGTTCCATGAACAGGTAGACGGACTTGGGATTCTCCTGTTCCAGAAAATCCCGGGCACCGGGGCAGATACTGTCGATCAGAAAGAAGGTTTCCACCAGTGCCGGTTCGGCATGCAGTTGCCTGATGCGCACGGTTTTGCAACCGGCCGTACCCTTGCGGATGTCCAGACCCTTTGCGATGCGTGTGTCGGCCTTGGCCGGCGAGGACGATACGAGGACGGCTTCATCCTTGGCAATGCGTTCCCCCTGATCACTGTAGAACCGATGGAAACGGAAAGGATGGTAGTCACCGTCGTGGGTGGTGACGAAGGTACCCTTGCCCGCCTGGCGGGTGACCAGGCCTTCGCTGGCCATATCTTCTATGGCCTTGCGCACCGTACCCTGGCTGAGGCCGTACTCGTCGGCAAGTTTGAATTCGCTGGGCAGCAACTGACCTGGTTTCCATTCACCCGTCAGAACCCTGTGTACCAGGTGCTGCTTGACCTGTTGGTACAGGGGTTGTGCGGTCGGCTTCAATACTGTCATGTCTCAGGCTTCCGTTCTGGTTAACACCACTGCCACCCATGAGCGATTTCACTATGGCGACTGACCTGATGGTCAGCTCTGCATATTATACAAAATAGCGCAGCTAGCCGAAGTACTCAATTACAAGCGTCGGTTTTCCAGCATGACAGGGCTCGGCTTGTCAGTACAGAACCGAGCCTCCAATCAGTACTCTTCTCTCGGGAATACCGGTGGAATGGGGTCGACATTGTTCATGGCCTCGCCCAGTTCCGCCTCGATCTGCTCCATGGCAGTGAGCCAGGTACTCAGTCGAGTAGCCACGTTTTCCAGTTCGTTGTCCGGAATCTGCAACTGCTGCAGCCGGGCCAGCGTACGCACGTCATCGAGTGTCACTTTCATCACGGATCTCCTCTAGGTTGAGCAAGCGCTGCGTCGTTATCAGCTCGGAATTCAGGCGGCAGCTGTAATTCCGCCAAGATCGGGATGCTGCCGGTGCCAGTCCGTCAGCTGCTGATAGGCATGACCGATGCGGAACAACAGGGGCTCGGAAAGCGGTCTGCCGGCAATCTGCAGGGCGATCGGCACGCCACCGTTGCGGGCAAACCCGCAAGGCACGGACATGGCCGGCACATTGGCAAGGCTGAACGGATAGTGGCAGATGCGGCGTTCGATCAGCCGGCTCACTACATCATGATTGCCACCCACTTTCTCCTGGCTGGCCTCGATCAGTTTGGGGGGCGTGACATTGGTGGGCGTGAGCAGGGCATCGTACTGACGTGTCGCCGCCAGTACCTGCTCCCGAACCAGAGTACGCGCTCGCATAGCACGACTGTAGACCGTGGCCGGGATCAGACTCGATGCCGCCAGACGGGTGCGGGTGCCGACATCGAAGCGGTCATAGCGATCACGCAGAAACTGCGCCAGAAACTGGGCTGCCACATCGGCATCAGCCGACAGTAACTGCAGGGGTACGGCCCACTTGGCCAGTGGCAGTGATATCTCCTCGACAGTGGCGCCCGCATCACGCAGGGTGTCTACGGCCGTATCGAAGGCAGCCCGCACCTCAGGATCCGTGCCCTCGCCCTGGGCCAGTTCCCGGACCACGGCGAAACGCAGTCCCTTGATGCCGCCGTCGAGCTGGCTCGAGTAGTCAGGGACGGGGTGGCGCAGGCTGATCGGATCACGCGGGTCATGCCCGGCAATGGCCTGCAGCACGGCGGCGGTATCGGCGACGGTGCGTGCCATGGGGCCAAAGGTATCGCTGGTGTAGGCGTACATGACGCCGCCATGGCGACTGACCAGACCATGGGTGGGGCGCAGGCCAACAATGCCATTGCAGGATGCGGGGCCGCGCACGGAGCCGCCGGTATCTTCGCCGATACTGAAACTGCAGTGCCCGGCAGCCGGAGCAATTCCGGACCCCGAGGACGAGCTTGAAGCCGTATGTTTCAGGTTCCATGGGTTGCGCGGCTGGCCGTACGGGAAATCGATGGTGCCGCCCTTGCCGAACTCGTGCAGGTTCTGTTTGCCCAGCAGGATGGCCCCGGAGGCGCGCAGGCGACTGATGATGGTGGCCTGTTCGCCGGCCTCCATCTCGTCCTCGTTCAGAACCCGGGTGGCCAGTGTGGTCTTGAATCCATCGGTGTGCATCTGGTCCTTCACCCCAAAGGTGAGCCCGTGCAGCGGGCCGCGATAGTGCCCGGCCGATATCTCCTGCTCTGCGGCAGTGGCCGCAGCCAGTGTCTGTTCCGGGTCTACCTGAGTCCAGGCATTGAGCTGATTGTCGGAAGACTCGATTCTGGCCAGACTGGCTTCGGCCAGGTCCACCGGAGAGATCTTGCGATCCCGAATCAGTGCCGCCTGTTCAAGTGCGGTCAGATAATGCAGTTCTGTTGCTGCCATGTGTCAGACTCCTGCCTTGAGGTTTTTGCGGCCCCAGCGCTGCTTGATCTGACGGGTAATCAGAGGTTGCAGCAGCGACAGAACCAGAAGAATGAAGAACGTGATGATGATGGGACGCTCGAGGAAGTACTGCAGTTCCATGCCACCGCTGAGCTGATAGGTCCGGATCAGTTGGGTCTCGACCATGCGGCCCAGCAGCAGGCCCACGACAGCGGCCGCGACCGGATACTTGTAGCGTTTCATCAGCCAGCCCAGGGCGGCGAACACGAACAGGGTGATCGGCCCGGCCACATCGCCGGTGATCGCATAGGATCCCAGAATAGCCAGCACCATGACCGAGGGAATCAGTATGGTCAGCGGCACGCGCACTATGTTGCCCGCCACGGCCAGAAACACCATGCCCACACCCAGCAGCAGCACGACCTGGGCCAGATTGCCCAGAATGATGGTGTAGACAATATCCATATTGTTGTTGATGAACTGCGGACCGCCGGTCACATTGTGCATCGTGAAGGCAGCCAGCAGCATGGCGGTGCCGGCCCCACCGGGTATGCCCAGTGCCAGCATGGTCACCATGGAGCCGCCCTCGGAGCTGCTGTTGGCCGATTCTGCCGCAATGACCCCCTTGGGGTTGCCCTTGCCATAGCTCTCGGGGTCGTCATCTGTCCGTTTGGCCTGGGCATAGGCGATGAGATTGCCCACAGAAGAGCCCACACCCGGGATGGCGCCCACAAAGACACCGATAAGGCTGCCTCGGAGGTGGAAGAACGGCACCTTGAGGACCTGTTTCGCGCCGGCAAATACGCGCCGGAAATCGGCGCGGCGCGCGCCTTCATCACTGATGATGAACTGATTGCCGACCAGTGACAGCAACTGACTGGCGGCGAACATGCCCATCATGGCAGGTACCACCGGTATACCGTCGAGCAGGAAGGGGATGTCCATGGTGCCACGCGTATAGCCGCTGGTGTTCATGCCGACCGTACCCAGCATCAGGCCGAAGCCGCCGGCTATCAGCCCTCGGGTCAGGTCCTTGCCGCCCAGAGCGGCAATCATGGTCAGGCCCCAGATGGCAATCATCAGCATCTCGCCGGGTCCGAGTCCGATGACCCAGGCGCCGAGCGGTGCTACCACAAACATCAGCAGGATGTAGCCGATGAACACCGCGATGACGGAACTCATCAGTGCCAGGCCCATGGCTTCATTGTGCAGACCCTGGCGGGTCATGGGATAGCCGTCAAAGGTGGTGGCCACAGCGGACGTCGTGCCTGGGATGCCCATCAGAATGGAGGTCACTGCACCGCCGAAACCGCCGCCGGTGAATATGGCGGTCAGGAACATGACGGCAGGCAGGAAGTCCATGTAGAGGGTCAGTGGCAGGCACAGGGCCATGGCCATGGAGTTGGACAGGCCGGCTATCGAACCGGCCACCAGACCTATGATCAGGCCGGGTATGATAACCAGCCAGATGTTGATGTCGCTGCCAAGCAGAGCGAAGGCTCCGCTCAGCGCCGTCCAGTCAAGCATGGTGGCAATCTCCTATAGAAACAGGGTGGGCATCGGGTAGCTGAGCAGAAACCTCGCTCCGCCGATGACAAAGACAGTGAATACCAGGGCGTAAACCAGCACGAACCACCAGCGACGGTAGCCGAGCAGTACCAGGCTCAGTGCGATAAAGACAAAGGTAGCGACATCCAGTCCGATGATGTTGTAGCTGAACACGAAGCCGCCCAGCATCAGCAGGAGTATCAGCGCGCGCACCATGTCGAACAGTGATTGTTCCTGTTCGTTGGTCTGCGGTTCATCGTCTTCTGCCGCTACGGCAGGATCCGGTTCCGGCTTTGTAGTATCGGCATCGCCGGCAGTTCTGTGGATGCGGATACTCTTGATCAGGGTTACGCCGTACAGCCCCAGAATCATCAGACTGAGGGGGTAAACCAGAATGATGTTGTTGCGATTCATGGAGGTACCCGTGACGTCCTGGAAGTACCACCAGGTGATGCCGGCGATGACTGTGGCAAAGGCGAGATGGCCCCAGTCTGCGTCGAGGCGCCAGTTTCCGAGCTGCATGGTCGTCACTCCTGCGGTCAATTGATAGGTGAAGCGTGGTTGTCTTGATGGCGGAGACAGCCGCAGACACCGCTTCTGTGGTGTCCGCGGCAGCATTGCTGCGCTTCGGCTTCCGGATCAGTCAGGTTGCACGATCTGCAGGAACTCGGGACGAGCCAGGCTCTCATGCTCTTGCAGCATCATTTCCCGCGAGGCCTCAGGACCCATCCAGTCGATGGTCAGATCCTGTTCATGGTGTGCTTCGATGGCTTCCGGGTTGTTGGCGATGTTTTCGAAGGCCTCGACCAGGCGGGCATAGCGCTCGGGCTCTTCTTCCATCAGCTCGTAATGCACAAAGTAGCCACGGATGGAGCCGGACAGCACATGCGGATAGTCTTCAACCCCGTGCTGGTCAACGACTTCCAGCACATGCGGTGCATCCCATACATCGGACATCGGCTCGCGCGAGAAGGTCATCAGCGGCTCAATCTCGCTGGACATCTGGCGCAGGCCGGCTTCCCCGACGACCCCGAAATCGAACTGATTGCCGGCAACGCCGGTGCGGACATCACCACCGCCGTCAAAGGTCACTACGCGTACATCATCAACAGACAGACCGATGGCTTCCAGAAACAGGGTGGCATTGATCATGTCCGACGAGGTCGGCTGCACGCCCATGCTGACACTGCCAGGGTTGTCGCTGATGGCTGCGATCAGGTCATCGATGGAGTCGTAGTCACCCCGTGTCGAGCTCGCGATCATGGACGTATCAATGTCCACCAGGTTCAGTGGCTGAAAGTCCTCAATGGTAAACGAAGCACCCTGCAGTTCCTGATTGATGGTCATGTAGGGAATGGCGGTAGTACGCAGGAGGGTGTAGCCATCGGCGGCCTGCTGGCGCAGATACTCATGACCCAGCAAGTTGCCGCCACCCGGGCGGTTGACCACATTGACCGGCTGACCGAGTTCTTCAGCCAGAAAATTGGACATGACACGGGCCGCGCGGTCATTCGAACCACCCGGCCCGGCGGCGACAACCATGGTCAGTGGTCGTTCCGGATAATCTGCGAGCGCTGTGGTGGCGCCGGCAGTGAGCAGAATGCCGCCCAGAGTGCTGGCGAGTGCTGCCTTGAATGAGAATGAGATTGTGGCTGTGCGATTCATACGAACCCCTCTCGTTATGATTGGTTATGCAACATATCTTATATAAGATACATTTTTATAAATTACATGTGTTGAGAGAGCAGTCAACAAGAATCGATCCAGAAAGACTTGCGACTCGGTCTTGCAGGTGGACCGACTGACCGGGAAAACCCCCGGAACAGGGCTTTGGTGAAGAGTGTAAAAATTTGTAACTGGCAGCGCTGGCAACCAGAGGCCTCTGGCACCAGGTGCTCCGGGTGCACGGTTGCAGTGCAGACTGGTCCGGCAATGCTGTCTTTTGGTGCCGCGAATGCGCCCGCTCAGGCCTCAGCTCGGTTGATCACGCAGCCGAAAGGCCAGCACCAGGCCAGCCAGGGCCAGACACAGAGCCGTGACAAAGGCCGTGCGCAGACCGCCGATCAGCGCCAGTTCTGTCGGCAGGTCAGCGAGTGTTGCCGTGCGGGCACTCATGATGGACACCAGCACGGCCGTGCCGATGGAGGCGCCGACCATGCGCAGGGTGTTGTTCATGGCGGTGGCATGGGCAATCAGATGCGGCGGGCTGGCGTTGATGCCGGCCGTGATCAGCGACATCATCAGAGTGGAAATGCCCAGCATGTGCAGAATAAAGCCGACGGTAATGCGTGACAGCGGCGTTTCCGGTCCCAGGGTGACGAAGTGCCCGAGGCCGATGCACATCAGAAGCAGCCCGCCAATGGCCAGCCAGCGGATGCCGAAGCGGTCGAACAGGCGGCCGGCTATGGGCGACATAAGCCCCATGACCACCGCCCCCGGCAACAGCAGCAGGCCGGTCTGCAGGGCACCGAAGCCGCGCGCGTTCTGAACATAGATGGGCAGCAGCGTCTGCGGGCCGATCAGCAGCGTGAAGACGATGATGGAGATGCCGGTGGTCAGCCGGTACATGGGGGCTTGAAATACCCTGAACTCCAGCATGGGTTTGTCCATGCGCAGTTGCTGGGGAATGAACAGGCTCAGGGCCACCACGCCGATCAGCAGCGCGCCGATCACGCTGGGCTGGTTCCAGCCCACGGTGCCGGCCATGCTGAAGCCGTAGAGCAGGCCGCCCCAGCCCAGGGTCGACAGGCTGACCGACAGCGGGTCGATGCGGCTGTCGC
Organism: Natronospirillum operosum; assembly: GCF_004768465.1. Lineage (GTDB taxonomy): Bacteria > Pseudomonadota > Gammaproteobacteria > Pseudomonadales > Natronospirillaceae > Natronospirillum > Natronospirillum operosum. The sequence continues at coordinate 541,404 of NZ_SRMF01000002.1, read as the reverse complement.
GATACTCGGTCACATCGGCCATGACCCACCAGGCCGCGATCAGACCCAGTACCACAAAGGGCAGCAGTACAATAAACAGGTAGCGCCAGGACAACTGGTCGATCAGCCAGCCCGAGAGCGTCGGGCCTATGGCTGGCGCAAAGGCGATTACCAGCCCGACCAGCCCCATGGCCGTGCCGCGTCGATGGGGCGGAAACAGCGACATGATCACGGTCTGTGCCAGCGGCATGGCGATGCCGGCGGCCATGCCCTGGATGATGCGTGCTGTCAGCAACTGGGGGAATGTCTGGGCAATGGCACCCAGCGCGGTGCCGAGCAGAAACAGCGTGATCGCGGTCAGGTACAGGTAGCGGCTGGAATAGCGGTCGATCAGGGCTGCCGACACCGGAATGAAGATGCCATTGGTCAGCATGAAGGCCGTGGTCACCCACTGTGCCTGCGCCGCGCTGATGTCGAAATCGCGCATGATGGGCGGAATCGCCACCAGCATCAGCGTCTGGTTCAGCACGGTGACGAAGGCGCCGAAAATCAGCACCCCCAGAATCAGTGGTCGGTTGATTTCAACGGATTGTGACTTGTCCATGCGGGTTCCAATATGCCATAAGAGATGTCCTGTATTCCCTGAGCCTGCCATTGATCATGTTGATGCAACGCCTCGAACGCCGTCTGCAGGCCCTGCAGGCGCAGAATCCGAGAACGCCCAAGTACCGGCTGCTGCGTGATGCCCTGATCGAACTGATTGTCGACGGGGCGCTGGCCGAGGGTACCCGCCTGCCCACGGAACAGGCCATGGCCGAGGCGCTGCCGCTCAGTCTCGGCACCATACAGAAGGCTCTGCGCGAACTGGTACAGAGCGGTGAACTGGTCCGGCACCGCCGCCGTGGTACCTTTGTCGCGGCGGGGGACCATCGACACGAGATCAGCACCCCGGCCTTCAGTTTTCTGCGTCCGGACGGTGACCGTGTCCGCATGGTGTTCATTCGCCTGCTCAAGCGGCGTCGCCTGACCGGGCGTGGCGCCTGGACCGGTGTGCTCGGGCCCTGTGACGACGGCTATGTGCAGATCGTGCGGCAGGACCGCATCGACGGTGCCTTTGATGCCTACTCCAACATCATTCTGCGCGGCGACATCGCCGCGCCCCTGATGACGCTGCCGGCGGAAGCGCTCGAGCACGAAAGTGTACTGCCATTGTTGCAGGATCGCATCCCGCTGGCGGAACTGCAGGCCGAGAACCGCCTGAGCCGTTATCGAATTCCCCAATCCATCGGTCCTCATGTCGGGGCAGCAGCGGGTGATACCGGATTGCGCCTGGATATCCGCTACAGTCTGCGCAGTATCGCCCCGGATCGCCCCTTCGCCTGGATGACCATGGTCATGCCGCCGCATGACTATCAGGTGGTGACCCGGACCCGGCCGGATGAAGCCTGACCATAACAAGCTGTAACACAAAAGGCATGCCCTAATACTATATAGTAATTGACAGGAGTGGGCGACTGCCTATACTCGTACCATATAAAAAACAAAAGTTGATATATGATAATTTTCGATCTCAGGGGGTAATCACCATGAGTTGGACCACAGTCTGTCGCAAGGATCAGGTACAGGAAGACTTTCCCTTCTCGGCCAAGATAGACGGCAAGGAAGTCGGCATCTACCTGCTCGACGATGACTACTATGCACTGGAAGATGTCTGTCCTCACGCCTATGCCCTGCTGTCGCAGGGGTTTGTGGAAGACGGCGAGATTGAGTGTCCGCTGCACGAAGCCACTTTCGATATCCGCACCGGCAAGTGTCTGGGCGGCCCGGCGGAGCGGGACATCAAGGTGTATCCGCTGCGCATCGTGGACGAAGAAATTCAACTGGACTCAGCCGAGGTGACCGCATCATGAACGAATCGGCATACAACGCCCAACTGCGCGACTGGCAGAAAGTCATACCGGCCTCCCAGCCAGGGCAGGGTCATATCGAGCAGCCGGGTGGCTTTGCCAACCCGGTCTGGCAGACACGCAAGCATGCACCGGCGCAGTTCGAGCTGGACCTGCAGGCCGCCCTGGAAGAGGTGTTCGCTGCCGGCGCTACCGAATTGCCCGAAGTGGTGCAGGGTCTCAACAAGGCAGGCTGCCTTGATCGTACCGGGGCCCAGTGGACCGAAGACAGTTTTCAGCGTGAAATGGCGGTGCTGGGGCGCTGAGCGCACCGGTACAGCGGGAGGCAGACATGAGCAAGACAACAGAACAGAACGACGCTGTACAGCAGTACCTGGATCAGGGCCTGCGGTCACTCTGGTATCCGGTTGTGGCCAGTTGGGAAGTGGGCAGCAACCCGCTCGGCATTACCCGCCTGGGCGAGAATATCGTGCTGTGGCGTGATTTCGACGGCAACATCAATGCCATCGAGGACCGCTGTCCGCACCGGGGTGCCCGCCTGTCACGAGGCTGGAATCTGGGTGACCGGCTGGCCTGCTGGTATCACGGGGTGGAGGTGAATGGCGAAGGCACCATCTGTGATGTGCCGGCCATCAGCAACAGCCCGCTGGTGGGGCAGAACTGTGTGCGCCGCTACCACGTGCAGGAGGCGCACGGCGCGGTCTTTGTCTGGTTCGGCACCACGCCGAATGAAGAGCCGACCGAACTGGCCCTGCCGGAGCAACTGGACGACACCGAAACCTACGGCCACATGTTGTGCACGGCCACCTGGAAGTGCAACTATCAGTATGCCATCGACAACGTCATGGACCCCATGCACGGCACCTACCTCCATGCGGACTCGCATTCCATGGCCGAAGGTGACCGCAAGGCCGAAATGGAACTGGTGCCCACGGACGCCGGCTTCATCTTCAAGAAAACCGGCCAGCTCGGCGTCAATTTCGACTGGGTGGAGTACGGCAACACCGGCGCCCTCTGGCTGCGCCTGTCGATCCCCTACAAGAAGGAGTTCGGCCCCGGTGGTCCGTTCTGGATTGTCGGCATGGTAGTACCGGAAGATGCGGACAACTGCCGCGTCTTCTTCTGGCGCGTACGCAAGGTCAGCGGCTGGCAGCGCGATGTGTGGAAGTTCTTCTATCGCACCAAGCTGGAAGGCCTGCACTGGGATGTGCTGGAACAGGACCGAGTCATTCTCGAAAGCCTGGCTCCCGAGGCCCGCATGCATGAAAACCTGTATCAGCATGATGTCGGTCTGTCGCGCCTGCGCCGGGTACTGCAGAAGGAAGCCAAACAGCAGTTGAAGCGGCATACCGAGGCGGCGTCATGAGTGACGGTATGCTTGCCGGTCGCCGCATCATGATCACCGGCGCCGCGCGCGGTCTGGGGCGCCAGATCGCCTCTGCCGCCGCCGCCGCCGGGGCGCAACTGGTGCTGAGCGACATTCTGCAGGACGAACTGGCAACCACCGCCGCAGCCTTGCGCGGCGAGGGTCATGCGGTGGAAGATCTGTACATTGATCAGGCCGACCCGGACAGCATCGAGCAAGGCATGGCCCGGGTCGCTGCCGACGGCCCACTGGATGGTCTGGTCAACAATGCTGCCCTGGCCACCAATGTCGGCGGCAAGACGATGCATGAATACGACCAGGACCTGTGGGACCGGGTCATGCAGGTCAATGTGCGCGGTGTCTGGCTGATGACACGAGCCGCAGTGCCGCTGCTGAAAGGCGGTGACAGACGCGGCAAGGTGGTGAACATGGCCTCGGACACGGCCCTCTGGGGCGCGCCGCGCCTGATGGCCTATGTGGCCAGCAAGGGGGCAGTGATCTCCATGAGCCGCGCCATGGCGCGCGAGCTGGGTAGCGACAATATCTGTGTCAATGTGGTGGCGCCTGGGCTGACCCGGGTCGAGGCCACCGAATACGTGCCGCAGGAACGCTGGGACTACTATGCCGCCGGCCGCTCGCTGGCCGGCGAGCAGCAGGCTGATGATGTCGACGGCACTGTGCTCTACCTGTTGTCAGGCTGGTCCGACTTTGTCAGCGGTCAGGTCATCCCGGTCAACGGCGGCTTTGTCTTCAACTGAGTGTGGGTGCGCTTCGGGGGCTTCCGGGCGTATCAGGACACTGAAAAGAGTTTGACATCGATCAACCCCCGCGCTAACGTCATATTATCAGATAAAAAATGATGTTTCATATATAAAATGGGTTGCAGCCAGAATAGACTCTATTCTGCAGTGTAAAGGATCACCATAGACGCCGACCCGTCCTAAAAATAATGGAGCCCTGCCCGGACCCGTGCGACCGCCCAAGAGGAGGGAGGTTACAATGAGTGCCGAGGGGACAGGCGAAGACAGAAGCCCCCGCAGCGCGATGGCCTGCCTGGCCTGAAACGGAACTGAAACACATAACAGGTGATGTTTATGCTGACGATCAAATCGAGACTGCTACTCCCGCTGTCCCTGCTGATAACCGGGCTGCTCGCGTCTGCCCCGGCTGCCAGCCAGACAGTCACAATCGGAACCAACCAGCCGGGTACGCTGTTCTACTCCACCGGTGTCGGCTTGTCCGAAACACTCGAAAATCAGGGCATCAATGCCCGGGTGCAGCCTTATGCCGGCTCGGGGCCGCTGATGGCTCTGGTCAATCAGGGCGAACTCGACTTTGCCGTGGTCAATGTGTTCGAGGTATCGCGCGCACTGGACGGCGAGGTGCCGTTCAACTCGGAGCACCCGAACCTGCGCGTGGTCGCGGGGCTGTTTGAAAGCCAGGTCGGCTTTCTGGTGGATGATGATTCGGACATTCAGGAATTGTCTGATATCGCCGGCAAGCGAGTGGCCGCAGGCTACTCTTCAGCGCCGATTATCGAACTGATGCGTCAGGCCATAGTCGCCAATGCGGGGCTGTCCGACTCGGACATAACCACTGTATCGGTGCCGAATACACCGCGCGGCGGCGAACTGCTGTCTTCCGGCCGGGTGGATGTGGCCTTCCTGTCTGCAGGCTCCGGCAGTGTGGAAGAGCTGGAAGCCTCCATGGGCGGCGTTCGTTTCCTGTCGCTGTATGACGATGACGCTGCCGTTGAAGCCACGCAGCAAATCATGCCGCAGGGTTATCCGGCGCCGATGGACAGAGAGAGCCTGCCGGCCGGTATTGCTGCAGATACCAATTTGCTGACCTATGCTGTGGTTCTGGTCGCGCACCGCGATTTCGATCCCGCAGCGATCGAGTCGGTCCTGCAGGCCATGGAAGAAGGCAGTGAGGAACTGGGCAATGCGGTCGCCAACTTCCGCGGCATTGACCGTGAACGCATGCGTGGCGTACCCAACATTCCCTACCATGATGCAGCTCTGAACTACTTCGACTGACCTGCCCGGGCCCGCAGGGCAAATGCCCCCGGGCCCTTTATTCCGCAGAACAGAAAGCCGATGGGAGAGTGATCCTGATGTCGATGGTTGTACGTGGCCTGGTGTTGATCAATCAATGGGTTTTTGTGGCCTGTGCTGCTGCCCTGACTCTGATCACCTGTTTTCTGGCTTTCAATCTGGGTTCCTATTTTGGCATCAGCTATTACGAAGAGCAGTTCTTCGCGCTGGCTGTGGGCTGTGCGCTGTTTGTGGCCTACCACAAATGGCCGGTATCGGCGCAGTTGGCGCCCTGGCAGTTCTGGTTGCGCCGCGTACTGGACCTTGTGGCCGCATGGGGGTGCCTGCTGGTAGCGGGTTATTTCGCCTGGAATTTCGAGCAATACTCCATGGCCATCGCCTTTCGGCCGCCGGAGGTCGTTATCGGCGGCTCCCTGTTGCTGCTGGCCATGCTGGAGGCAGTGCGTCGTATTGCCGGTCTGCCGCTGCTGGTCATCATTGTCACCATAGTGGCTTATGGGCTCTGGGGCAGTCATCTGCCGTCCCGGTTTGCGGCGCCCTCCGTGAACTGGGATTACCTGGTGACCTATATCACCACCGACCCGTCGGCCCTGCTGGGTATGCCGGTGGCTGTGGCCGTTGTGGTGGTGCTGCCCTTCCTGTTCATGGGCGGGCTGCTGAGTCGTTCGGGCGGCGGACAGTTCTTTACCGACATCTGCCTGGCCGTTTTCCGGCGTTCGCCCGGTGGGCCGGCCAAGGTGTCGGTGGTGTCATCGGCGCTGCTGGGCTCGGTGTCCGGCAGTGCGGTGGCCAATGTGGCCACCAGTGGTGTGATCACCATTCCGATGATGAAGCGGGCCGGTGTGAAACCGGAACGCGCCGCAGCCACCGAGGCGGTGGCTTCGACGGGCGGCCAGTTGATACCGCCGGTGATGGGCGCCGCAGCGTTCCTGATGGCAGAGTTTCTGCAGATTCCGTTCGCTACCGTGGTCATGGCAGCGCTGATCCCGGCCACGCTGTTCTTCGTCATTCTGTTTCTGAATATCCACCTGCTGGCCTGCCGGGATGGTACCGGCGCCATTGAGCCGCTGGACCGCACCGCCTGGGAGTACTTTCGCAGTGGCTGGTACACCTTCTTCGGGCTGATACTGTTGTTCGTGCTGCTGATCGGGTTTCGCTGGAGTCCGGAAATGGCCGCCTTCAGTGCTGCTGCCTTCTATGCCGTCTGCGGCCTGACCCTGGGCTACATGGGCCACAAGGTGCGGCTGCGCGAGGTGCTGGACAACTTTCGTTCCACCGGTGTGATCGCCACCGACGTTATCATCATATCGGCTGCGGCCGGCGTGATCATCGGGGTGCTGAACTATTCCGGGCTGACTCAGTCCCTGTCCCGGTTCCTGCTGTATCTGTCCTTCGACATGGTGACCCTGCTGGTGGTCTACACGGCTGTGGCCTCCATCATACTGGGCATGGGCATGCCCACTACCGGTGTCTATGTGCTGCTGGCAGTGCTGATGGCGCCGGCGCTGGTGCAGGTCGGCATCGAGCCGCTGGCGGCCCACTTCTTCATCTTCTACTTTGGCGTGCTGTCGATGATTACCCCGCCGGTGGCCATCGCCGCCTTCTCTGCTGCCAGCATCGGCGACGCCCGGCCCATGCGCACGGCGGTGGAATGTGTCGCTCTCGGGTGGCCCCTGTTTGTACTGCCTTTCATGATGATCGTGAACCCGGCTCTGTTGCTGACCAGAGGCTGGGGTGAAGGGTTGCTGATGTTTGTGCTGGTGGTGGTAAGCTTTGCGGGTATCGCCGCCGGCAGCATCGGCTACTGGCGTGGCATGTTGCCGCCGCTGTATCGGCTGGTGCTGTGTCTGCTGGGCGCGGCGATCGTGCTGATGGGGTTCACCGGCGTCGGAGCGGGTGTGTACCAGTGGCTGTTGCTGACCATCATGGTGCTGCTGCTGGCGTTGCGTTATCTGCGTCCTGTGCCGCAGCTTTCAGGCAGTCGATAAAGCGCATGACCCCGTCATTGGCGAGCCTGGGCTTCCAGGCCAGCATCAGGCTCCAGGGCACCGCGTCGCTGAGATCGTCGATCTCGCGCAGCGTCACATCCGGGAACGGCAACAGGGCGGCGCTCTGCTGCACGAAGCAGACCCCCAGCCCGGCGGAGACCAGGGCCAGCATGGTTGGCGTCAGTTTCGCTTCCTGTTCGATACTCGGGGTATAATCATGGGCATTAAAATAATCATGCAAGCGCTTATATAAATAGGGATTTACTGCGCGCGGGAAAAATATAAGTGGCTCTTTTCGAATATCATCGACAGTTATTATTTTCTGTTCGGCGAGTGCATGATGTCTGCATATCGCCAGCATTGTCCTGTCTCTTCTGATTTCCATCATCTGTATGCCGGGCGGGCAGTGCTCGCTGGGCAAGGTGATGCAGACATCCAGTTCGTCGTCCCGCAGCATGTCCAGCAGGTCCGCAGTGCCTGCTTCACGCAGTTTGACCTGAATGTCCGGTGCAACCTGATGCAGGCGCCGAATGGCCTGAGGCACCAGTTGCAAAATGCCGGCAGTGACAAACCCGACCTTCACCGGCCGCTGCTCTCCGGTGGCTGCAAGCTGGGCATTCTGCATGGTCAGCTCGAACTCGCTGACCAGCCGTCGGGCATCCGGCAGCAGTTGCTGCCCCAGTGGGGTCAGTTGGGTGCCACTGCGTGCGGCACGGTCGAAAAGTGCGCCTCCGAGATATTCTTCGAAACGCTTGATGGACTGGCTCAGCGGCGCCTGCTCCATGTTCAGGCGGCGCGCTGCACGTCCGAAATGGAGCTCTTCCGCGACCGCCACGAAATGGCGCAGGTGTCTTATGTCCATGTTATCGAATCGGTATCAGCAGATATATATTTCGTATTTTACCAGCGCTTTTCCGGCTCTGTATAGTTGATACTGTATTAGTTGCAATGAGGATTCAGCATGCCGTACCAACATATAAAAGTAACTCGTCTGAGCCCGCATGTGGGCGCGGAGATCGAGGGCGTGGACCTCACCTCTGAAATCAGTGACGAGGTGTTTGCGGAAATCAGGAAAGCATTTCTGGACTGTGGTGTCATCTTTTTCCGCGACCAGCAGATCAGTTTCGACGATCAGATCCGCTTTGCGCGTCAGTTTGGTCCGCTGGGCAAGCATGTGGGGGCCAAGACCATCAGCAAGACCACGGACAACCCGCTGGTACGCAAGTTTCACTACGACGAAACCAGCACCATGATCTCCGGTGAGAACTTTCACAGTGACCAATCCTGTGCCGAAGTGCCGCCTCTGGGCAGCATGCTGTACAACCACACGGTACCGCCGCACAACGGCGGCAGCACGATGTTTGCGAGCATGTACGCCGCCTATGAAGCGCTGTCGGAGCCCATGAAACAGTATCTGGACGGACTGACTGCGACCCATGACGGCACGCGTGTATTCGGGCAGGGCACACCGGTGTCCGCGCACCCGGTAGTCGTCAAGCACCCCGAAACCGGGCGCAAGCTGCTGTTCGTCAATACGGACTTCACGTCGCACATCAATGAAGTGCCCCGGCATGAGTCCAGGCGTGTTCTGGAGTTTCTCTATGAACACTGCGCCAAGCCGGAGTGGAGCTGCCGCTTCAACTGGACGCCGCATTCGGTGGCCCTGTGGGACAACCGCTGTACCCACCACAAGGCGGTATGGGACTACTGGCCGCACGTGCGGTCTGGTTACCGGGTGCAGATAGAGGGTACGACTCGGCCCCTGGCGGCGGCTGCCTGATGCCTGCAATCTCTGCCGGCACTCCGAGTGCCGGCAGGGTAACCAGTACATGCATTTACACTTTCTGACACTCTGAAACAGAGCGCATTTCCCGGTTCTGTTCATAACTCATTGATTGTCTTGCCTTTCTCGCCATCTGGCTGCAGTTCTGCCCTGGTTCGGGCCGGATTGACATCCGGCGGGTCCTGTTCTATCGTTGATCATATATAAAAACTTGTTTCATATAATAAAACATGGAGCAGGAAACAAGCCGGTTGAAATCGGTGATCGACGGCGAGAGGGCCTTATGAAGACAGGGTTGGAACTGGCTATCTGTGGCGGCGGCATTGGCGGCCTTTGTGCGGCCATTGCCTGCGGACAGGTCGGGCATCAGGTCAGGGTTTATGAGCAGGCAAAGGCATTCCGTCGCATCGGCGCGGATGTCAATCTTACGCCCAATGCGGTGAAGTGCCTGGACGGGTTGGGTGTCGGTGGCATCATTCGCGAGACGGCCGCTCGGCCGACGCATCGCCTCAGTCGCACCTGGGATACCGGCGAAGTCACTTCCAAGCTGGCCATGGGCAATGACGCTGAAGAGCGTTATGGTGCACCGCAGCTTACCATCCACCGTGGCGACCTGCTGCAGGCGCTGGAACAGCAGCTGCCTTCTGATGTTATCCATCTGGATCACGGTGTGGAGTCGGTAGACAGCCAGTCCACACCACCGCTGATCCGTTTCGAACGTGACCGTACCACCACGGCAGACCTGCTGGTCGGTGGTGACGGCATCCATTCCGCCGTTCGCCGCAGCCTGTTTGGCGCCGATCAGCCCGAATTTACCGGTCTGGTGTCCTACCGGGCCGTGGTGCCCCGCAGCGCCATTGATGTACCCAATCTCGATGCCTTCACCAAGTGGTGGGGGCCCTCACCGGACATTCAGGTCGTGGTCTTTCCGCTGACTCGCGGTGAAGAGGTGTTCATCTTTGCCACCACACCACAACAGGGCTGGACCGAGGAGTCCTGGACCATGCCGGGTGATGTGGAAGAGTTGCGTGCGGTTTACCAGGACTTTCATCCTGAAGTGCAGGCGCTGCTGGGCGCAGTCGAGTCGGTGACCAAATCGGCGCTCTATGTTCGTGAGCCCATGTCCGCGTGGCACCGTGGCGCGGCCGTGGTGCTGGGTGATGCGGCGCACCCCATGGTGCCCTTCATGGCGCAGGGGGCTTGTATGGCCATTGAGGATGCCGTGGTGCTGGCGCGCTGCCTGGAGAGTGTTTCGACAACGGATCTGGCACCGGCACTGCAGCGTTTCGAGCGCGCACGGCTGGAACGTACCGCCAATGTACAACGCGGTTCCCGAGCCAATGACTGGCTCAAACAGGCTGGCAATGCGGACTGGGTGTATGGCTATGATGCCTGGAATGTCGCGCTGGACTGATCTCTAGACTGACCATAGAAAAAAACAGAGGTGTACCATGAAAAACAGGATACTGACTGCTCTTGCCGCAGGTCTGGCCACTGCGACCCTGGCCGTTTCGGCCCAGGCCCAACAACAGCTGCGTGTGGTGTCTTTCATCCCGCAGGCCATTCCGCTGGCGACCGGCTTTCAGGCCTTTATTGACGGCATCAATGACGAGTTTGCGGGCGAGGTGCAGTTGAACTGGATCGGTGGCCCGGAAGTGATCAATCCATTCGATCTCGCTGACGCCGTGCGCAATGGCGCCATCGATGTGGCGCTGATCAGCCCGAGCTACTATTCGGGTACTGTGCCGGCTTCCACCACCAACAACCTGTCCATGAAGACCTATGAGGAGATTCGCGGCACCGGGTATTACGAGCGGCTGGACGAGTTGCATGCTGACCGCGGGCTGAAGTTCTGGGGTGAAATTCCGGCCTCGGAAATCGGCTTCAATATCTGGCTGGGTGACGAAATCACTTCTCTGGACGACATCCGCGGCAAGCGGATTCGGGTCTTCCCGACTGCGCAGCCGTTCCTGGAGGCCATGGGTGCCAATACCACCATCATGCCGATCGGAGAAATTTTCACCGCCATGGAGCGTGGTGTGATCGACGGCTTTGTGCAGGGCAATCAGGGCTGGGCGCCGCAGTATGGCGACGTCGTGTCCCATTATGTATCGCCTCAGTTCTACCGTGCCGGCTTCAATGTGCTGGTCAATCAGGATGCCTGGAACCGGATGTCGGAAGATCTGCGCGAGCGGCTCCAAACCTATCTGCGCGACGATCTGGCCTATCAACTGGAAGCCGAGAGCTGGGATCAGTACCTGGCGCTGGGTGAGCAGGAGATCGAAGAGGCCGGCTATGTCGAGTTGCGCCTGGAAGGCGATGACGCGGAAGACTATCTCAACCAGTCGCTGGAAACCGCCTGGGATCTGATGCGTGAGGATCTGGGCGAGGATCTGGCCAACGAACTGATGGACATGCTGGTGGATTGAACCAGCCTGTCAGGCGGGAGTAGAGCATTATGTCCTCGATAAAGATGTCGCGGTTGAACGACTGGATGGCTGCCATCATGCGGGGGGTCAGTGCGGTGAATCTGGCCCTGGCCGCCCTGGCTGCAGCCATACTGGTTGCCGCCACCCTGATGGTCTTTTCCGAGATCATCTCCCGCCTGCTGTTCAACCGATCACTGATGTGGACGGTGGAGGTCAGCGGGTACTCACTGCTGTACATGACCTTCCTGGGGGCGCCCTTCCTGCTGGAAAAGAACCGGCATGTGGCCATTGATCTGCTGGCCGGTGCCTTGCCCGCCACACCACAGAAGATACTGACCGCACTGACCAATCTGTTTGGTGCGGTCATCTGCCTGTACTTCGCCTGGTATGCATTGCAGGTCACTATCGACCAGTATCAGCATGGCATCCGGGTGACGTCCGTGCTGCGCCCGCAGCGCTATATCTTCACCGCCGTGGTGCCGCTGAGCATGCTGTTGCTGACGATCCAGTTTGTGGCGCATGCAGTGCACAGCCTGAGGGGGACCTCCGATGCCGAGTGAACGCAAGGTCAACTGTCCTGCCCCGGAGGTACGCTGATATGGAATGGTGGATGACGCTGTCGCTGATCCTGGGCGCCCTGATGTTCCTGATGATCATCGGTGTGCCGGTGGCCTTCAGTTTTCTGGCCGTCAATGTGGTCGGGGCCTACATATTCATGGGTGGTATTCCCGGGGTGCGCCAGCTGGTAGTCAACTCCACCGGAGCCCTGACCAGTTTCACGCTGGTACCCATAGCCATGTTCATGATCATGGGCGAGGTCATGTTCCGATCGGGCATTGCCAATGACCTGATGGATACGCTGGACAAATGGTTCGGCAAGCTGCGGGGTCGACTGGCCTTCATGGCTGTGGGCGGCGGGGTGCTGTTTTCCACCCTGACCGGCAACAGCATGGGTTCGATTGCCCTGCTGGGTTCAAGTCTGACCCCGGAGATGGAAAAAAGAGGCTACAAGAAGCCCATGTCACTGGGGCCCATTATCGGCTCCTCCGGGCTGGCCATCATGATACCGCCCAGTGCCCTGGCCGTGCTGCTGGGGGTCGTGGGTGAACTGTCCATCAGTCGCATCCTGATTGCCATCATTCTGCCCGGCCTGATCATGGCGGTGCTCTATGCGGCCTATATATGGATTCGCTGTACGGTGCAGCCTTCGGTGGCGCCGACTTTCGACATACCCTACACCCCCTGGCCCGAGAAGCTGAAGTCCGGTGCGGCCAACATAGTGCCCATCGGGGTTGTCGTCTTCTCCGTGGTCGGGGTGATCTTTCTGGGCTGGGCCACGCCGACCGAGGCAGCGGCCTCCGGGGCCGTGGCCACGGTACTGCTGGCGCTGTTCAAGCGGCGGCTGACTGTCCGCAAGTTCGGTGCCTCCATGTTCGAGAGCTCCAATCTCTCGGTAATGATTCTGCTGATAGTAGGCACCGCCATCGGTTTCAGCCAGTTGCTGGCCTTTACCGGCGTGACCTTCGGTCTGATGAATGCGGTGATGAGTCTGGACATCAGCCCGCGGATGATCGTCCTTATGATGATCCTGTCTGTGGTGCTGCTGGGCATGTTCATGGGGCCGCTGCCAATCATGCTGATTACACTGCCCATCTATATACCAGTGGTCACCCAGCTTGGCTTTGATCCCATCTGGTTTGCAGTGCTGTTCCTGATTGCGATCGAGACCGGTGCCACCTCACCACCAGTAGGGGCTGCATTGTTCGTGATGAAGGGTGTGGCGCCCAAGGGCACCACCATGATGGACATCTACAGAGCCGCCATACCCTTCCTGATCTGTGACTTCATGGCGTTGATTCTGGTCTTCACGTTCCCGCAGATCGTGACCTGGCCGGTCGAAATGATGTTCCGCTGAGCGGGGTCCGGATTGACAGCTGAGCAGTACAGGCGTAGTATAGTTTATATAATAACTGATGTTTCAAATATTAAATTTGTTCGATTCAGGCAGTACGGAAACACGATGGCACAATAGCCCAGCATGACCTGACAAGAGTGAAAAGAGTATGAGCCAAGAAAAAGATGCCCGCAGATACCTGATTCCCGGTCTTGAGCGGGGGCTGATCATCCTGATGGAACTGGCCCGCAGTCATCGTGAAATGAGTTTTGCCGAACTCGCCGAACGGATGGATTTTCCCAAGGCCACCGCCTATCGGGCGGTGCAGACCCTGGAGTACATGGGGTTCGTTCGCCGGCATCCGACCACAGGGCTGTATTCACTGGGTGTGAATGTACTGCGCCTCGGCTTCGAATATGTCGCGTCGCTGGACCTGGTCCAGGCCGGGCAGCCGGTGATCGAGTCGCTGCGCGACAAGACCCAGTGCTCCAGCCATATCGCCATCCGTGATGGGCAGGACGTGATCTACGTGGCCCGGGTCAGTGCGGCCAATGCCACCATCAACCAGGTGAGTGTGGGTACCCGTCTGCCGGCGCACCGCACGTCGCTGGGCCGCATGCTGCTGTCCGGGCTGAGTCGGTCCGAATTCGAAGCGGTGTATCCCGATGGCGAGCTGCCGGATACCAAGCCCGGCGCACCGGCCAATCGGGAAGCCCTGTGGGAACTGGTGCAGGAAGATGGTCGTCGAGGCTACGTGATCGGTGAATCCTTCTTCCAGTTCGGTATTTCCTCCGTGGTGTACCCGGTATTCAACGGCCAGGGCGATATCGAGGGCGTGGTCAGTATTCTGGTGCCGGTGCATGAGATTCCGGCAGAAGATCGTGAACCACTGAGAGCGCATGTCGAGGAAGCGGCAGCCAGCATCTCCGGCATGCTGGGCTATCGCGGCGGCCGCGCAGCGCGACAGGCGACCTGACAACAGAACGTGCAACCGTATTGCAGGTTCGGGAGAGCAGTGAAATGAGCATTGTAGGTATAGAAGCATTCGAGTTCGGCGTGGCCGACATGAAGGTCTGCCAGCGTTTTCTGCGCGACTTTGGCCTGAGGCCTGAGGTCGAAACAGCAGAGCACGCCGTCTTTCGGGCCCAGAATGGCGCCCGGATTGAAGCGCGCCCGCTGCAGGACCCGACTCTCCCGACACCCTTTGAAGAAGGGTCTACCCTGCGCCGGATGACCTGGGGCGTGGCGGATGCAACCGCGCTTGAGACCCTGCGTCAGCGCATGGCCGAGCAGCCGGGTTTCGAAGCCTCGGCCGAGGTCGTGCAGTGCCGTGACCCCAATGGCATGACGGTCCGCGTGATGCGCACCGCACTGCAGCCCGTGGAGCTGCGCGTGCCTCCGATCAATCAACATGGTGATATGCGCCGTGTGGACGAGCCCAGCCCGGTCTATGAGCGGGCCGAGCCGGTCGGTATCGGCCATGCCGTGTTCTTTGTCGAGGATCTGGCAGAAACCGAGGCGTTCTACCGTGATGTCATGGGCTTCCATGCCTCCGACCGCTATACCGATCGGGGCGTGTTCATGCGCATGCAGGCCCGGGGCGGACACCACAACCTGTTTCTGCTGAAGATCCCGAACAAGCCGCGCGGCCTGAATCATGTGGCCTTTACCGTGCGCGATATCCACGAGGTCATCGGCGGTGGCATTCACATGACTGGCAAGGAGTGGACAACCTTTATCGGCCCGGGGCGACACCCGGTGTCGTCGGCCTATTTCTGGTACGTCAACAGCCCGCTCGGCGGCGCCTTTGAATACTACACCAATGAAGACTACCTGACGGAAAACTGGCAGGCCCGGGAGATGGAGCACTCGCTCACGTCCTTCACCGAGTGGGCCATAGAAGGCGGTATCGATGACAAGACCCGGCGCCAGAAGAAGGACTGAGCACAAGACAGTCCCGACCGGACTCCATTGAATCACTGCACACCAAAGAGAGGTGAACGATCATGACCGCACAACTGGACACCTGGAAGAAACCTGCAGAGAAGAGCTTCGAGGACTGGATGGAATCCCGCATTGCCCGCTTCAAGGGCCGCAAGTACGACTGGGATGCCCTCAAGTTCCAGGCTGATTACGACCCCAAGTACCGGCGCGCCCAGATGCGCTACATCGGCACCGGCGCCACCGGCGTGAAGGACGATGCCAACACCATTCCGGCAGAACATTTCACCTTCTCCACCATGGTGCTGCCGGCCAAGTGTGAAGGCCCCCTGCACGTGCATGACGATGTGGAAGAGGTGTTCTTTGTGCTCAAGGGTGAAATCACGCTGTTTCTGCAGGATGGCGACCACTACATGGAAACCGTGCTGCAGGAGCGTGATGTGATCTCCATTCCGCCTGGTATCTATCGCGGGCTGTTCAACGGTACCGAGGAAGAGAGTCTGATGTGCGTCATGCTGGGCACACCCAAACCGCAGATTCCGACCTATCCGGATGATCATCCGCTGTCGAAGATCAAGCGCAACTAGAGGCCAGTCGGCCAGGTGGTGATGCCATGAAAATGATTGCCCTGTCTCTTGCCTCCGGTACCCAGGCCTACTGTGAATGGCCGGCGCAACAGGCCGCAGCGCCGACTGTGGTCATGCTGCATGGCATCAGTTCCGGCAGCGGGTCCTGGCAGCCATTGGTGCGCCATCTGGGTGACCATCGACTGCTGGCCTGGGATGCACCGGGCTACGGCATCAGCCGCATACTGGCAGCGAGTGAACCGACCGCTGCCGACTACGCCGAGCGGCTGGAATGCTGGCTCGCAGCGATGAACATTGAGCACTGCATTCTGCTGGGGCATTCGCTGGGCGCCATGATGGCGACGGCCTATGTGGCGCGTTATCCGCAGCGGGTACAGGGTCTGATCCTGGCCGACCCGGCCGAGGGGTACCGTCATGCCGGCACCGAGGAGCAGGTACGGGTCTACCAGAGCCGCTGGCCGGAACTGGAGCGCCAGGGCACGGTGGCCTACGCCGAGGGGCGGGCACCGCGACTGCTGCGAGCGGGGACCGAGGCAGCCAATTTAGAGCGGGTCCGGGCCGAAATGGGCAAGCTGAATGTGGAAGGCTTTCGGCGCGCCAACTGGATGCTGGCGCATGATGCGCTGGCGGACTACCTGCCGCTGCCCGCCGGGTTGCCGGGCGTGGTCCTGTGCGGCGCCGAAGATGCCATTACGCCGCCGGCGGGCGCCCAGGCCCTGGCCGCGCGACTGGGGCTGCCCTATCGGAGTATCGAGGCGGCGGGCCATGCCAGCTACATCGACAACCCGAGCGGATTTGCCGCCGCCGTGCGTGAACTGAGCGGCCAGGTGGCGCGCACCGAAACCATGGCGCTGGGAGGATAAATGAAATGATGGATTTTCTGATCCGCGAGCGGGTGGCGGTGGTCACCGGAGGCTCTTCGGGGATCGGTCTGGAGACCGTCCGCCTGTTGCTGGCCGCCGGTGCACGGGTGGCCTTCTGTGGACGCAACGCCGAGCGCCTGGAACAGGCGGCCCGGTCACTGCGCGCGGACTTCCCGCAGGCGCAACTGATGAGCGCTCCCTGTGATGTGCTGGACCCGGCTTCCTGTCACCGCTTTGCGACGGATGTGGTGCAGACCATGGGTGCAGTGGACATGCTGATCGCCAATGCCGGCCAGGGCTATGTGGCAACGCTGGACGAGACACCGGCTGACGCCTGGCTGTCCGAGACACAGCTGAAACTGCATGGCGTGCTCAACCCGCTGCAGGCCTTTCGCGCGCAGCTGGCCGCGTCGGATATCGGTTCTCTGACCTGCGTCAATTCATTGCTGGCCCTGCAGCCCGAGCCCCACATGATCGCCACCTCGGCGGCACGTGCCGCCCTGCTCAACATGACCCACAACCTGGCGCATGAACTGATCACGGATGGCATTCGCGTCAACTCCATCCTGCTGGGCATGGTGGAGTCCGGTCAGTGGCGGCGCCGCTACGAGCAGCGTGCCGACCCCGAGCAGACCTGGGAAGACTGGATCGGCGGCATTGCCCGCAAACGCGGTATACCCATGGGCCGCCTGGGCCGACCGGAAGAGCCCGCGCGGGCTCTGGTCTTTCTGGCTTCGCCCATGGCTTCATTCACAACCGGTGCGGCGCTTGACGTATCGGGCGGTTTCAACAGGCATCTGTAATCATGACAGCTCAACGCAATCAGAACCCCCAGTCCGGCGCCGCCAGCCGCAGCATCATGATGATCGGCTATGGCGCCATGGGGCGCGAAGTTCACCGTCTGCTGCCGGCCGGCCTGTCTCTGGACTGGGTGGTATTGCCGGCTCACAGTGATCTGAGTGAACGTCAGCACTTGCGCGACATCAACACCGTAAGCCGGGTCGACCAGTGTGCCGGCCGTCCGGATCTGGTACTGGAGTGCGCCGGTCAGGCCGGGGTGCGCGAGCACGGCGTCGCCGTCCTCGAACGGGGTCTGGATCTGGCCGTGGTCTCGGTCGGTGCGCTGGCTGACGAAGCCCTGCACAAGCGTCTTGAAGAAGCGGCCCGCAAGGGCGGTGGCCGACTGATATTGCTGTCGGGCGCCATTGCCGGCATCGATGGCCTGGCGGCAGCCCGCGAAGGCGGGCTGGACGAGGTTACCTACGAGTCACGCAAGGCCCCGCGCAGTTGGAAAGGCAGCCATGCCGAGAATCTGATCAATCTGGATACAGTCAGCTCCGCAACCGTGTTCTTCGAAGGCACCGCGGCCGAAGCTGCGCGTCTGTTTCCGGCCAATGCCAATGTGGCGGCGACGGTCGGCCTGGCCGGGGTGGGGCTTGAGGCCACCACCGTCAAGCTGACAGTGGACCCGCACACCGCCACCAACACCCATCGCATTCATGCCCGCGGGCGCTTTGGCGAATTCCATATCGAATTGAACGGCCGCCCGCTGGAAAACAACCCGAAAACATCCACGCTGGCGGCACTGTCCGTGGTCAGAGCCTGTCGACAGGCGCTGGCACCGATCGTGATCTGAGCTGCGGACGCCGCAGGAGAGTATCGTATGAAACAGCAACCCATACTGGTGGGCGGCGAATGGAAGCTGGGCAGCGGCAACCCCATGCAGTCCGTATTCCCGGCCGACGGCTCGGTCAATGCCGAACTCAGGGCAGCGGGCCTGGAGGATGTGGAAGCCGCCATCGCCGCTGCCGACGCCGCCTGGCAGGCACCCGGCTGGCGCGACCGGCTGCCCCATGAAAGGGCCGCCGTGCTGTACCGGGTCAGCGATCTGATCATGGCCCGGCAGGAGGAACTGGCGGCGCTGCAGACCCGCGACAACGGCAAGCCACTGGCCGAAACCCGGGCTCTGGTCGCCAGCGCGGCCGGCACCGCGCGCTACTTTGCGGCGGTCAGCGAGACGCTGGACAGCGAGATCACCACGCCGCGTCTGCCCGACACCATGACCTTCAGTCAGTATGAGCCGCTGGGCGTCATTGCGGCCATCACGCCGTGGAATTCCCCCATTGCCAGTGAAATGCAGAAGGTGGCCCCGGCGCTGGCTGCCGGCAATGCCGTCATCATGAAACCGGCAGAGGCCACACCGCTGCTGGCCCTGAAAATGGGCGAGCTGTTCGAGGAAGCCGGTCTGCCGAAGGGTCTGCTGAGCGTACTGCCGGGCAAGGGCAGCGTGATCGGGGAGGCCATCTGCCGGCACCCAAGGGTGCGCCGGATCTCCTTTACCGGCGGCACCCGGACCGGCCGGCACCTGGCCCATGTGGCGGCCGACAAGCTGATCTCGACCTCGCTGGAACTGGGCGGCAAGTCGCCCACCATTGTGTGCCCGGACGCGAATCTGGAACAGGCCGTCAAGGGTGTCGTATTCGGCATATTCAGTTCCTCCGGCCAGGCCTGTATTGCTGGCTCGCGGCTGTTCATCCACGCAAGCCGTTATGACGAATTCATGGCTCGGCTGCTGGCGGTGACGCGCAACCTTCGTGTCGGTCACCCGGAAACCGAGGGCACGCATATCAGCCCGCTGATCACGCCCGAACATCGGGACAGTGTGGCCGCCTATGTGGACCAGGCACGAGCCGATGGCGGCCGCATCCTGTGCGGCGGTGCCATTCCCGACGACCCGGCGCTGGCCAGCGGCAACTATTACCTGCCGACCATCATCGACAGCCTGCCTCATGACAGCGTCGCCTGTCAGGAGGAGATCTTCGGCCCGGTGCTGGTGGTGTTCTCCTACCGTGACGAAGACGAACTGGTCCGCCTGGCCAACGACAATGTCTATGGCCTGGCCGCCGGCATCTGGACGGCCGACTATCAGCGCGCGTTCAGTCTGGCGCGCCGACTGGCTGTCGGCACGGTCTGGATCAATACCTACAAGAAATTCTCCATCTCCACGCCGTTCGGCGGTTACAAGGACAGCGGCATCGGTCGCGAAAAAGGCCGCCAGGGAGTGCTGGCATACATGCAGCAGAAGAGCCTTTACCTGGGGATGAGTCCCGAACCCATTGGCTGGAGTGACTGAGGCCAGCGATCCATTGCCCTGGAGGAATTTATGAACAATGCAGTCTCTGTTGGTACGGCCATCAGTCAGACCCTGGAAGACTATGGTGTGGACGCTGTCTATGGCGTGATCTCCATTCACAACCTGCCCATCGCCGATGCCATCGGGCAGCGCCAGCGGATTCGCTTCGTGCCGGCACGCGGCGAGGCCGGTGCCGTGACCATGGCCGATGCCCACACCCGGGTCGGCAGCCTGGCCGTCGCCCTGACCAGCACTGGTGCCGGTGCCGGTAACGCCATTGGCGCGTTGATGGAAGCCTACAACGCCGGAACGCCCATGCTGCACCTGACCGGCCAGGTGGAAACCGGTTATCTGGATCGCGAGGCCGGCTTCATTCATGAAACCAAGGACCAGTTGAATGTACTGCGCGCCTGCTGCAAGGCCGCCTACCGGGTGACCACGCCAGAGCAGATGATTCCCGTGCTGCACCGGGCCATTCAGGAGGCGCGTACCGCGCCTTCGGGGCCGGTCAGTATAGAAATTCCCATCGATATACAGGCCGCGACGCTGAACTATACACCCCTGCCCACGGTTGCACCGCTGCAGTTGCCCCAGCCATCGGCGGAGCAACTGGATCAATTGGCAGAACGGCTGCTCAGCGCCCGGCGGCCAGTGCTCTGGATCGGCGGCGGCGCCCGCCATGCGGGGGCGTCCGTCAGGGCGCTGGCCGATGCCGGCATTGCCGTGGTGTCCAGTACGCACGGGCGGGGGGTACTGCCCGACAGTCACCCGCGCAGCCTGCGTGCCTTCCACAGTAGTGAATCCGTGGAGCAGCTCTTTGGCACCTGTGATCTGATGGTGGTGGCCGGCTCCAAGCTGCGCAGCAATGAAACCCGCACCTACTCGGTGGTTTTGCCGCGCCCGCTGGTGCAGATAGATGCGGACCCGGCAGCGGCACAGCGCAACTATGTGGTGGACGATTTCCTGTGCGGCGACTGTGCCGAGGTGCTGGTGGCACTGGCCAGTCGTGTGGCCGGTCGCCGACAGCCCGATGCCGAGTTTGATGCCGCCATGGCGGCCGCAGTGAAGGGCGCAGAGCAGGCCCTTCGTGATCAGGTGGGGGCCTATGCCCGGCTCAGTGATGCGGTACGCGGCAGTCTGGCCGATGACGACATCTTCGTGCGCGATATTACTGTCTCGGGCAGTACCTGGGGCAGTCGCCTGTTGCCGACAGAGCGTCCCCGCACCAATATTCACTCACTGGCCGGGGCCATCGGGCTGGGTCTGGCCATGGGCATTGGCTGTGCTGTGGCTCAGCCTGAAAAGCGGGTGCTGGCGCTGGTCGGTGACGGCGGCCTGGCACTGGGTATTGGCGAAATCGCCACCCTGGTACAGGAACAGCTCAACATGACGTTGCTGGTCATGAATGACGGTGGCTATGGCGTGATGCGGGGCATCCAGCGCCAGCACTTCGACAACCGCCAGTACTTCAACGATCTGCACAACCCGGATTTCCAGCTGCTGGCCCAGGCCATGGGTCTGCCGGCCTGGCGGGTGACCAACGCGGATCAGTTCAACAGCGTACTGCAGGCGGCCAACCAGACCCAGGGGCCGGCACTGGTGGAAGTTGACATGAACAGTGTCGGTGAACTGAAGTTTGCCGGACCGCCGCAGAAGAAACTCTACTGACGGCCCGGCCGGTTCGCCTGGTCAGGCCGGAGCGTCGGATACTTCCGCCAGCTCCGCTTCCAGGCGGGCCTGCTCTTCCCCGGAGGTGGTGGCAAAGCGAGCTATCAGCAGGTAGGCCACCGGCGTCAGGAACAGCGTGAACACCGACGCCAGCCCCAACCCCATCACGATCACCCAGCCCAGCGCTTCGCGCGCCTCGGCCCCCGGCCCGGTAGACAGAATCAGCGGCAGACCGCCCAGCACGGTGGAGCTCATGGTCATCATGACCGGGCGCAGCCGGATGATGGCGGCTTCTTCAATGGCTTCACGCACTGACCGACCGCGATCACGCAGTTGGTTGGCAAACTCCACCATCAGGATGCCGTTCTTGGCCATGATACCCACCAGCAGCACCAGCCCGATCTGGCTGTAGATATTCAGCGACACCCCGGTCAGCAGCAGCGCAAACACCGCACAGGCCAGCCCGAAGGGCACCGTGAACATGACGATGAAGGCGCTGACAAAGCTCTCGAACTGGGCGGCCAGGACCAGAAATACCACCAGCATCGCAAAACCGAAGGTGATCAGCAGCGCGTTCCCGGTTTCATCCAGTGCTGCCGCTTCTCCCAGCGGCAGGATGCGCATGTTGTCGGCCAGCAGCGGATTGGCCAGGCTCTGCGCTTCTGCGAGTGCCTCGCCGAGAGCGAAGCCATCGGCCAGGCTGGCGGTGATGGCAATGGCCCGCATCTGGCCCTCGCGGTTGAGCGAGGGAGAAACGGCACGCTCTTCCAGCTCCACTATGGTCGACATCGGCACCATGCGTCCGTCATCGGTGCGCACGAAGAGGTTCTGCAGGTCGGAAGGGTCGCGTACCGGCTGCGACGTGGTCAGCAGACGGATGTCGAAGCTGCGGTCCTCGATAAACACCGAGCCGACCGTGTTGCCTTCCAGCATGGCCTGCAGGGTGCCGGCCAGGCCGTTGATCTGGATGCCCAGGTCGTTGGCGCGCGCACGGTCGATATTGATGCCAAGCTGGGGCTGGGTGGTTTCGAATGACAGGTTGACGCGCCCGAACCTCGGGTCCTGCTGCATCTGGCCGACCAGGTCATCGGCCACTTCGCTGAGCGCTTCATAGCTGCTGCCGGTGAGCGCAAAGCGCAGGCCCTGGCCACCCCCGCGAATGCCCAGGCTGTTGGGCTGGATGGCAAAGGCCTGCACGCCGGGTACGGTACTCAGCAGGCCGTTGATTTCACCGACGATATCCTGCTGACTGCGTGCCCGTTCGGATTTGGGCGGCAACGTCATGACCATGAAGGCACGGTTGGGTGAGGCGCCGAAACCGGCAATGGTGAAGGTGTTGGCGATCTCGCCGTTGTCCTGCAGCGGCTGTAGCAGAGCCTCGATCTGCCGCACCTGGCGGTCGGTGTAGTCCAGACTCACTCCCTGCGGTGCCGATATCGACAGCAGAGCCACCGAGCGGTCTTCTTCCGGGGTCAGCTCGTTCTCGATGGACCCGAACAGGCTGACGGCGAAGGCACCGAACATCAGGGCCACGGCTACCGATACCATGGGCGCCGCCAGGCAGGCGCGCAGCAGGCGCTGATAGAAGGCGGCCAGCAGGTCGCCGACCAGATCGAACAGGCCACGCGGCGCGGGCGTCCCGTTTTCATCCGTGCCATTGGCCGGGGCAGCACGCAGCAGCCGCGAGGACAGCATGGGACAGAGCGTCAGGGCCACGATGGACGACAGCACCACAGCCAGGGCCAGGGTGAAACCGAACTCGCGGAACAGGCCGCCGGCCTGACCGGGCAGAAAGGACAGCGGTATGAACACGGCGGCCAGGGTGGCCGTGGTGGTCACCACGGCAAAGAACACCTGTTGCACACCGAGCACGGCGGCAGCGCGCGGGCCCATGCCCTGATTGCGCTTGCGCACGATATTCTCCAGCACCACTATGGTGTCATCCACCACCATGCCGGTGGCCAGTACGAGTGCCAGCAGGGTCAGAATATTGACCGAGAATCCGGCCAGATAGATGGCGGCCATGGTGCCGACCAGCGCCACCGGTATGGTAATGGCCGGGATCAGGGTGGCCCGCCAGTCGCGCAGGAAGACGAATATCATCAGGGTGACGATGCTGACAGCCAGCAACAGGGTTTTCAGAGCCTCTTCGATCGAGCCCCGAATGAAGGTGGCATCATCACTGGTGACCTGGATGCGCACGCCCTCCGGCAACACGGCCTGGATATCGTCCACGGCAGTGCGCACGCCGTTGGAAATCTCCAGCGTGTTGGACTGGGCCTGGCGCACAATGCCAACCCCCACGCCAACGCGGCCGTTGGTGCGCAGTACACTGTCACTGGGGTTGTCGCCCAGGGTCACGTTGGCGACATCGCCAAGCCGCACGCGCGGTCGCAACTGCAGGGCTTCGAACTCTTCCGGGGTCGAGACTTGGGAGGTGGTGCGCACCACCAGACTCTGGTCGGCACTGGACAGCGAGCCGGCCGGGGCGTCAAAGGACACATTGTTCAGCGCCTGCTGCAGATCCGCAATGGTCAGGCCGTAGGCGGCCAGGCGGGACGGGTCGACATCGACACGGAAAATCTCGTTGCGGGCACCGAAGTTCTGTACATCGGCCACGCCGGGTACGGCCGCCAGCCGGTCCACCACATCGTCTTCCAGAATCTGGGTCAGTTGCTGAACCGACAGATGATCGGCAGTTACGGACAGCCGGATGATGGGCTGCGCGTCCGCATCCGCCTTGACGATTCTGGGTTCATCGGCGCCGTCAGGCAGGCGGTTGATAATGCGGCTGATAGCATCCCGGATGTCGGTGGCCGCCGTATCCAGATTGGTGTCGCTGCAGAATTCCATGGTGATGCGGCTGCGGCCGAAGTTGGAACTGGAGGAGATCGAGTTGATGCCGGACACCCGCGCCACGGTCCCCTCGAGGACGCTGGTGATCTCCCGGTCCACGGTTTCCGGCGCGGCGCCGGTATAGCTGGTGGTGATGGTGATCACCGGGTTGTCGACTTCCGGCAGTTCGCGCACCTCGACACCAGCCAGCCCGGCCAGGCCAGCCACGACGATGAGTGCGGAGACCACCAGGGCCAGTACCGGGCGGCGTACAAAGAGAGCAGTGAAGCCGCCCATGCGGGCGATACGGGGTGTGGATGACATGCTCAGCCCTCCTGCGGTGCTTCGGTTGGCGCATCAACCAGCTGTACTTGCGCCCCCGGGCGCAGCGCCTGCACACCCTCGATGACCACGGTGTCGCCGATCTGCAGGTCGGCTTCCACCAGCACCTGATTGCTGTCGCGTTGCACAATGCGTACGGGCACCCGCTGCACCTGATCTTCTGAGTCTATGCGCCAAACAAAGGCGCCATCGGAACTCCACTGAATGGCCAGCGGGTCCACGGCCGGGTAGGTCTCACCCGGAAAGTCGAGATGAATATTGAACGACATGCCCGGGCGCAGTCGGTCATCTTCGTTGGGTATGCGTGCCCTGACACGCAGGGTGCGGCTGTCGGTTTCCAGGCGGCTGTCCAGTTCACTGATGGTGCCTTCCAGGTCGCGGTCGGCGGCCGACAGGGCATTGACGCGAATGGCAGTGCCCACTTCCAGTTGCCCCACATAGCGTTCCGGCACCCTGAATTCGACCAGCAGTTCGGAGCGGTCATCGATGCGCGTGATCTCCGACTGCTGGCTGATGAAGCTGCCCGGCTCAATGGACAGGTTGCCCAGCACGCCGGTCAGCGGGGCCAGTATGGTGCGTCGCTCCAGCGCCAGCTCGGCTTCGCGCCGCTGCAGGCGGGCGTTGTCGAGCGCAGACTCGGCTTCGTTGACTTCGGCCTCGGTGACAGAACTGGCGCTCTGCATGCGTTGCAGGCGATTCAGTCGGGTTTCGGCATCGCGCACGGCCAGTTCGGCCCGGTCCAGTGCTATGCGCTCGGAAGCATCATCCAGGCGGGCAATGACATCGCCAGTGCTGACCAAGTCACCGGAACGACGTTCGATCGTGGCCACACGACCACCCACTTCCGGCGTTACCATGACCGAGCGCAGAGCCTCGCCGTCGCCTATGGCGGTCAGGCGATCCGAGCGCTGACCTTCGACAACCTCGGCACCAATGACCGAAGCCGTGCCACCAAAGCCTGGGCCGCCACCGCCCTGTCCGGAGCCTTCCGACGCCTGGGCGAAGCCCATCTGTGCACGCCAGTCTGCGGCTCCGGGGTGCCACCAGAGCCAGCCGCCGGCGCCGAGAAGGAGGATGAAGAGGGTTATTGTCGCTTGTTTCCAGACAGCCATGAAAAACTCCGCTGATCGGGTTGCTGCCCCGATCAATTGTTCTGCCAGTCAGTGTATGCCGGTGCCTTTCTCCGGCGTTCTGACCACTACGTATGAAACGCCATATTGGCCCAGTTGGTTTGTGTTCCGAAATAACACAATCTGCTATGATCTCGCCGCGATGTGAACCGACTGGAGAAACCTTTACATGAGTGTCCGCGAAATTCGCCATCCACTGGTGCAGCACAAGCTCAGCCTGTTGCGAGACAAGGACATCAGCACGCGCAGTTTTCGCGAGCTGACCGGCGAGATCGGCAGCCTGCTGACCTATGAGGCGACAGCGGACCTCGAACTGGAAGAGTATACCGTGGAAAGCTGGATCGGACCTACTGCGGGCCAGCGGATCAAGGGCAAGAAGATCACCGTCGTGCCCATATTGCGCGCCGGTCTGGGCATGCTGGATGGGGTGCTCAGCATGGTGCCGAGCGCCAAGGTCAGTGTGGTGGGCCTGTACCGTGACGAAGAAACCCTGCAGCCGGTGACCTACTTCGAGAAGATGGCCAGTGACATTGATCAGCGCATGGCACTGATCGTTGACCCCATGCTGGCCACCGGCGGGTCCATGCTGGCCTGTATCGACATGCTCAAGGCGGCCGGTTGTGAGCAGATCAGGGCCCTGGTGCTGGTCGCCGCGCCCGAGGGCATTCGACTCATTGAAGAAAAACATCCCGATGTCGAGCTCTATACCGCCGCCATTGACGAGCGGCTGAATGATCAGGGTTATATTGTCCCGGGTCTGGGCGATGCGGGCGACAAGATTTTCGGTACGCGCTGAGCGTTGCGGCTGAGCGTTGAGTGAGAAAACAACCGGAAAAACAGAGCACAGAAAAAGAGAAAAATCAGAAAAGGAATCGCACTTATGACAACTCCTGCCATGCCTGCCTGGCGCACCCCCCTGGTGGGCGCGCAAATGCTGGTGGTCGCTTTTGGCTCTCTGGTCCTGATGCCCCTGCTTACGGGTCTGGACCCCAGCGTGGCGCTGTTCACTGCCGGTGTCGGCACCCTGATCTTCCACTTCATTACCGGCAGAAGCGTGCCTGTTTTCCTGGCGTCGTCCTTTGCCTTTATCGCGCCCATCGGCTATGCGGTGCAGACTTGGGGTATGTCGGCCACCATGGGGGCGCTGGTCGTCACCGGGGTGCTGTATATCCTGCTGTCTGCAGCGGTGAAGTGGAAGGGCCCCGGCTTCCTGCACTTTATCCTGCCGCCGGTGGTTATCGGGCCCATCATCATGGTGATCGGCCTCAGCCTGGCGCCGGTTGCGGTCAATATGGCCATGGGTGAAACCGGTGATTACGGCTACGGGCCGGCCCTGTTCGTGTCCATGACAGCGCTGATTGCCACCGTGGTCACGGCCGCGTTTGCGCGCGGTATCTTCCGCGTTGTGCCCATCCTGATCGGGGTTGTGGTGGGCTATCTGGTTGCCCTGCCCATGGGCATGGTCGACTTTACCCCCATGCAGGAATCGGCCTGGGTCGCCTTGCCCGAATTCGTGGCGCCCACCTTCCAGTGGCAGCCCATTCTGTTCATGATTCCGGTGGCCATTGCACCGGCAGTCGAGCATGTGGGTGATGTCATGGCCATCAGCAAGGTGACCGGCAAGGACTATGTCACCAAGCCCGGCCTGCATCGCACCCTGTTGGGTGACGGGGTGGCGACATCCACAGCCGCCCTGTTCGGCGGCCCGCCCAACACCACCTATTCCGAGGTGACCGGTGCCGTCATGCTGACCAAGATGTTCAACCCGGTCATCATGATCTGGGCGGCGGGCTTTGCCGTGGTGCTGGCCTTTATCGGCAAGCTGGGTGCCATTCTGCAGACCATTCCGGACCCGGTCATGGGTGGTATCCTGGTGGTCCTGTTCGGCTCCATTGCCGCCGTGGGCATGAATACCCTGGTGCGCAACGGTGTCGACATGACCCGCGAGCGCAACCTGATCATCGTCGCTGTCACGCTGGTTTTCGGCATCGGTGGCATGGTGGTTGGTCAGGCCGAGTTTGCGCTGCAGGGCATCGCCCTGTGCGGCGTGGTGGCCATTGTGCTGAACCTGGTGCTGCCGGGTCGTGATCAGGCCGACGCCAGGGTCTGATGCGCCCGGTCTGGTGGTACCGGAGCCCGTTGCGGCTCCGGTGCCACCGATACTTTTTCTACGCCAAAACCATACTTTCCCTGCCTGATTCTGCCTGCTACGGCCTTATCCACTGATTCGAAGCCTCTGTCTGTCCGTCTGCCTGATCAAAAAAGTATCAGCATTGTTCCTTTAGGTATTGGTGCATTCCTGGCCAAAGGCATTCAATAGGAGGTGCATAGCCCACTGTGGCGGTAACCAGTGCGTACCGCGCAGTGACACAACAACAAAAGTGAGCAGGTATACAACATGCAAACGAGCAACTCCAGGACGGCATTGGCTGTCGCCGGTGTCCTGTCCGTGACTATCGCCAGTTCGGCCTTCGCCCAAACGACGCTGACCATCGGCACCGTGAACAACGGTGACATGGTACGCATGGAAAGGCTGGCCTCCGTGTATGAAGAGCAGAATCCGGGCATTACACTCGATTTTGTGGTGCTGGAAGAAAATGTGCTGCGCCAGCGCATGACCACAGATATTGCTGCCGGCAGTGGTCAGTTCGACATCATGACCATCGGCAGTTATGAAACCCCGATCTGGGGCGCGAACGAATGGCTGGTGCCGTTGGACGATTTGCCCGCCAGCTATGAGGTCGATGATCTGTTTGACTCCGTGCGCGATGGTCTTTCGCATGACGGCACGCTGTATGCGCTGCCGTTCTATGCCGAAAGCTCCATGACCTACTACCGTACCGATCTGTTTGCGGAGGCCGGGCTGGACATGCCCGAGAACCCGACCTGGGATCAGGTACGGGATTTCGCCCAGACGCTGCATGATCCATCCAATGATCAGTATGGCATCTGTCTGCGCGGTCTGGCGGGCTGGGGCGAGAACATGGCGCTGGTGAGCACCATGGTGAACGCCTTCGGCGGCCGCTGGTTCGATATGGACTGGGAGCCGCAACTGGACTCTGCGGAGTGGAATGAAGCGATCAGCTTCTATGTCGATCTGCTGGGCAACTATGGCCCTCCGGGCGCCA
This sequence comes from Natronospirillum operosum, assembly GCF_004768465.1. GTDB lineage: Bacteria > Pseudomonadota > Gammaproteobacteria > Pseudomonadales > Natronospirillaceae > Natronospirillum > Natronospirillum operosum. The sequence goes on along the minus strand of NZ_SRMF01000002.1, from coordinate 512,374 downwards.
GCTCCAACGGTTTCAACGAAAATCTGTCCCTGTTCAACAGCGGCAACTGTGCCATGTGGGTGGATGCCACCGTGGCCGGCGCCTTTGTGACTGACACGTCCGACAGCAGGGTGTACGACAGTGTCGGCTTTGCTGCCGCACCACACCAGGTGACCGAGAAAGGCAGTGGTTGGCTCTGGACCTGGGCGCTGGCGATTCCCACCAGTTCGCAGAATCAGGAAGAAGCCACAGACTTCATCGCCTGGGCCACCTCGCAGGAATACTCCGAGCTGGTAGCGGCAGAAGATGGTATCGCCGCCATCCCACCGGGTACCCGTCAGTCCACCTACGCTAATGATGACTACATGGCGGCAGCCCCCTTTGCCGCCATGACGCTGGCGCAGATGGAAAAAGCCGACCCCAACGACCCCACGCTCGAGCCGGTGCCCTATACCGGGGTTCAGTTCGTGGCCATCTCGCGCTTCCAGTCCTTTGGGACCAATGTGGGGCAACAGATTGCAGGTGCGCTGGCAGGCAACATGACAGTCGAGCAGGCGCTGCAGAACTCGCAGCAGACCGTGCGCCGAGAGATGGTGCGTGGCGGCTATATCGACTGAGCGCTGACTCTCAAGCCCTCGCAACCGGGTGGCCGTGGGGCCACCCGGGCGGCAACGCCACACTGCAGTTCGCTGTCAGAGTGTCGTTGCCGCCCTTGACTGCCCGAAGAGTGAATCCATCATGGCGACGCACAACTATAACCGCAGCATGGCGCGCTGGCTGTTGATGCCGGCCGTTCTGCTGCTGATTGTCTGGATGGCCGTGCCACTGAGCATGACCATCTACTACTCCGTACTCGACTTCAATCTGCTCATGCCCGGCATGCGCGATTTTGTCGGCTTCGAAAACTATGTATTCTTTTTTACTGATCCGAGTTTCATCGCCGGCCTGCGCAACACGCTGGTGCTGGTCGGGTCAGTACTGATTATTACCATCGGTCTGGGCACCCTGATTGCAGTGCTCATCGACCAGCCGTTCTACGGGCGCAATATCGTCCGCATACTGGTCATTGCCCCCTTCTTCATCATGCCGACCGTCAATGCGCTGGTGTGGAAGAACCTGATGTTTCATCCGGTGAACGGTTTTCTGTCCTTTGTCTATCGGGTATTCGGTGCCACGCCGGTGGACTGGTTCTCCCAGTACCCGATGTTGGCGATAATCATTATCGTCAGTTGGCAGTGGCTACCCTTTGCCATTCTCATTCTGATGACGGCGCTGCAGTCGATGGACCAGCAGCAGGTGGAAGCGGCCCGCCTGGAAGGCGCCGGCCCGGTGGCCGTGTTCCGGCACATCGCCATTCCGCACCTGCAGCGGCCGCTGGTGGTGGTGCTGATGATTCAGACCATCTTCCTGCTCACCATCTTCGCGGAAATCTATACCACCACGGGCGGTGGCCCGGGCACCCAGACCACCAACCTGGCCTATCTGATATTCCATCAGGCATTGCTGCAATTCGATGTGGGTATGGCCTCTGCCGGCGGCATCGTGGCGGTCATCCTGGCCAACATTGTAGCCATCTTCCTGATTCGTGTGGTCGGCAAGACCCTGGCGGAGCACTGATCATGTTACTGAACCTGCACAGCCATAATCTGATGAAAACCCTGCTGGCCACCGTGATTTGCTGGACGGTGGCGCTGCTGATCTTCTTTCCCATCTTCTGGATGGTGCTGACGTCGTTCAAGACCGAAATCGCGGCCATTTCCATGCCGCCGCAGTTCATCTTCGAACCGACGCTGGACAACTATCGGCGCATCTTCGAACGCACCAACTACACGCGCTACGCCTGGAACTCGGTGGTGGTCAGTGTCGGCTCCTCGATACTGGGCATGATCATCGCCGTGCCGGCGGCCTACGCCATGGCGTTCTATCCGTCACCGCGCACCAAGGGCACGCTGCTGTGGATGCTGTCGACCAAGATGCTGCCGCCGGTCGGGGTGCTGATCCCCATCTACCTGCTGTTCCGGGACCTGTCGCTGCTGGATACGCGCCTGGGTCTGACCATGATCTTCATGCTGATGAACCTGCCGATCATGGTCTGGATGATCTACACCTACTTCCGTGAAATTCCTCCGGAGATTCTGGAAGCCTCCCGCATGGATGGCGCCAATACCCGCGAGGAAATACTCAAGGTGGTGGTACCCATGAGCAAGGGCGGGCTGGCGGCAAGCTTTCTGCTGGCGCTGATCCTGTCCTGGAACGAAGCCTTCTGGTCGCTGAATCTGACCGCCTCCAGGGCAGCCACACTGACGGCTTTCATTGCTTCCTACTCCAATCCCGAAGGGCTGTTCTGGGCTCGCTTGTCTGCCGCGTCGACGCTGGCCGTGGCGCCCATTCTGATATTCGGCTGGTTGAGCATGAAACAACTCGTTCGCGGACTGACGTTCGGGGCGGTCAAGTAACAGACAAGGGTGTTTTGACCATGACTAGTATTCAGGCGTATTACCGACAGACTGCCAACACGGGGCCGGAGGGCAGATCGCTGCTACCCGGAATCGTGCATGTCGGTGTCGGGGCCTTTCACCGTGCACACCAGGCCTGGTATCTGGAGCGCCTCAACCGCCTGCATCAGCAGGAGGTGAAATGGGGTATTAGCGGCATCGGCCTGCTGGCGGGTGACAGTGATTTCCTGCATCGTCTGGAGGGGCAGGATTGCCTCTATACACTGACGCTGGTGGACCAGGCACAGCGTGACACCTGGGCCATAGGGGCCATCACCGAGGTCATTGCCGCCGCCGAGGACAGAGCCCGCGCCCTGGCACGCCTGGCCAGCCCGGATACTCGCATCATCAGTACCACCATTACCGAGGGTGGCTATCTGTATGATTTCGAGACCGATCAGTTCATCGCCGAGCATCCGGCGGTGGTGCATGATCTTGCAAACCCCGAGGCACCGCAGAGTCTGTTCGGCTATCTGCTGCTGGCTCTGCGGCTGCGCCGGGACCGCAATGCCGGCCCCGTGACCCTGTTGTCGTGCGACAATGTGCCGGGCAACGGCTCGGTGTTTCGCCAGGCGCTCACCGCCTTTGTGCGTCTGGCCGGTGATGAGGCGCTGCTGCACTGGATGCAGAGCAATGTCAGCTTCCCAAACTCCATGGTGGACCGCATCACGCCGACGCCCACCGCCGAACTGGCGGCTGATGTTGCGGCCCGGACCGAGGTCGATGATGCGTGCCCGGTGCTGGGGGAGTCCTTTGCGCAGTGGGTGGTCGAGGATGACTTCATTGCCGGACGGCCGGCACTGGAGCAGGTGGGTGTCGAGTTCACGCCCCATGTGGCGCACTACGAGCGCCTGAAGCTGCGTATTCTCAACGGTACGCACATCACCGTGTCCTGTATTGGCCGGATGCTGGGCCTGACCTATATCCACGAAGCCATGGAAGATTCGCTGCTGGGCCCGCTGGCGCGCCAGTTGATGGACCAGGATGCACACGCCGGTATAGGCCATTTCAGTGATGCCGAGATTGACACCTACAAGGACACCATTGTGCACCGGTTTGCCAATCCGGCCATTGCGGACAGCATTGACCGGGTGGCCTCGGATGGCTTCAGCAAGCTGAAAAACTATCTGATGCCCATTCTGCGGGACTGTCTGAACCGGGGGCAGGTCTCACCGCGACTGGCATTGGCTTTCGCCTGCTATCTGCGCCACCTGGAAGGCCGTAATGACCATGGCGAGCCGGTCGTCATCAATGAGCCTGCACTGTCGGAGTCCGAGCGCCAGCATTTTCCTGGCCGGGTAAAAGCCTTTCTGCGGCTGCCACAGTTCCTCGGTCAGGATGACAGTGCGCCGGCGCGGGCGTTTATTGCAGAGACCGAACGCCTTCATGATTCCCTTGTCGCCAGGGGAACGGCCGCCACGCTTCTCGACATCAGTGTGTCCTCTGTGGTGTGAGCCGGTTTCCACCCGGATGCAATTGCATCCGGGTGGTTTTTTTGCACCGGGGCAACAAAGTTCCGAGCGATTCGAGAGGTGTTGAGCATGTTCCGTCTTCGCATGCACAGGCTGCAACCTTCCATCCTGTTGAGAATAGCCGGCGGGTTCCTGGTGATCATTCTGCTGCTGGCCGCATCGACCCTCATCACCATGCACAGTTCCCGCACCACCATGATCGGGGTGGACCGCATGACCACCAGCGCCAACCCGATTCTGCACACGACGGGTACACTGGATCTGGAACTGAGCCAGCTCAGCGAGCTGTTCCAGTTGCATCAGGCCAGCAATGAGCGGGCTGTCATGCCTGATCTGCAAGACGATTTCGAACTGACCAGAACCCGTATCGGTGCCGAGTCGGACCAGTTGCTGGCCTACCTGGATGATCTGGGCGAAACCTCGGCGCAGGTGTCGATGGTGCAGCGGTTCGACGCCCAGATCGCACAACTGGTGCAGCGCATGCGGCAACTGATGATGGAACATCAGGACGCTCTGGGGCGGGTGGATCAGATTCGCCAGCGCCGGGACGAAATCACGACTCTGGAGGCGGATATCAGTCATCTGTTCGAAGATCTGGTGTGGTCACTGCCGGATGACGAAGCGGTTGCCATCGCGCTGGAATTCTATGCCTCCTTCCTGCACGGACTGATGCTGATGAAGGATATCGATATCGCGGATCAGGCTGACGTGCTGGAACGGCTGGACCAGGCCTTCGGCGACTGGGAGATGCAGCACAACAATCAGTTCTTTGCCTTTACCGGCATGGTGGCACGGCAGCCGGAGACGCAGCAGCTGGTGCAGACCGTGGATGAGCTGACCGAGCAGATGGTGCAGGGCACCCGGGGGCATGACGACCAGCCCGGTCTGATCAGCCTGCGGGCTCAGGCTGTGGCCAGCCAGGCCCGCTACAGTGCCGAACTGGCGGACCTGACCGCGGACATTGAACAGGCCAAGCTGGAACTGACGGCGCTCAACCAATTCGCCGAGCGCTTCGCCCGGGAGACCAACCAGCAAGTGGCAGCGAATCTGGCGCGTACGCTGAACCTGTCGCTGGCATCCTTGCTGGCGTCCATCCTGCTGGGCGGGCTGATCTCGGCGCTGATTATCCGCAGCATCCGGCAACCCATGCAGCGGCTGACGCGGTCCCTGTCCCACCTCGGAGAAGGGGACCTGACCTGGGCTACGCAAGGCCACAGGCGCGACGAGATGGGTGTGCTGGAAGGTTCCGTGGAGCAGGTGCGGCAGTCTCTGCTTGATATGATACAGTCCATTCGCGGTCAGTCGGAGCGCCTGCGACAGCAGGCCGAGGGCGGCCGCAACCTGGCCGAGACGATGCGGGACCGTACCGCAGAGCAGAGCCGGGAAACCGACAGCATTGCCTCGTCCATGCAGGAGATGGCCACCACTGTGGGGGCTGTCAACACGAGCGCCCGCGAGGGCATGAATCATGCGGACGAGGCCCTGCAGGAGATTGATGTGACCGTTGCTGCGGTGCAGCAGAATCGGGAATCACTCACCGCCCTGAAAGAGCGTGTGATTCATGCCGAAGCCTTTACCGGTGAGCTGTCCGGGCGCATGGCAGACATTGAGTCAGTGTCGGAGGTGATCCGGGACATTGCCGAACAGACCAACCTGCTCGCTCTCAATGCTGCCATAGAGGCTGCCCGGGCCGGCGAGCATGGCAGAGGGTTTGCGGTGGTGGCGGATGAGGTGCGGTCGCTGGCCAGTCGCACCCAGAGTTCCACCACGGAAATTCGGGCCACGGTTGAAGGTCTGCTGGCGGGACACCGGGAACTGGCCGAAACCATGCGCTATTGCCTGCAGGGTGTGGGCGACAGCCATGCGGTGGCCGCCGACAGTGCCGATGCCATGCTGGCCTTCCGCGATCGCATGGGCCAGATCAACCACATCAGTCAGCAGATCAGCGTCACCACCACCGAGCAGGGCACCACCGCCGAGGACATCACGCGCCGGGTGACCCGCATAGCGGATATTGCCCGCGCCAACGAGCAACTGTCGGTGGAGGCCAGGGACGCTGCGGCTGTACTGGGCGACCTGACGGCGGAACTGGAAACACTGGTACAACGCTTCAGGATTCAATAAATTGGTCAGTGGTTGTACAGACTGGCAACAAAACAACAGAGCGAAACAACAGAGCAAAACAACAGAGATAGCGTCGAGAGGTGAAGCATGACTGTCACCCGCCCCAGCTACGAGATGATAGAAGAGCAGGACAACTGCTTTCAGTACCGTGAACATGATGCTTTCAGCGACCTGATACGCTGGCACTATCATGAGGAATACGAGCTGCATTTGCTGGTCAGTTCCCGCGGCAAGAGCTTTGTCGGCGACTATGTGGGCACCTTCCAACCCGGCTGCCTGATTCTGACCGGCCCCAACCTGCCCCACAACTGGATCTCCCTGAGCGACATTTCCACCGGTGTACGCGACCGGGTGATCAACTTTACCCACGAATTCATGCTGTCACTGATGGCGCTGGTGCCGGAAGCCCGTTCGATGCGTCGAATGCTGGCTGACGCGCGCTATGGCATTCAGTTCACTCCCCATATCAGCGAATGCGTCGAGCCCTGGTTCCAGACGCTGTCGGAACAGCAGGGGCTGCAGCGTTTCAACGCCTTCTTGCAGATCATGGAGCGGCTGTCAGCCTCCGGGGCCTACACGCGGCTGTCGACGCGGCAGTATGACGATGCCCACGATACGCAGACTCTGGACCGCATCAACCGGGTGGTGAACTATATGACCGAGCACTTCACCGATACCTGCAGCCTGGAAGATGTGGCGGCGCAGATTCAGCTCAGTCCGGAAGTGTTTTCGCGCTTTTTCCATCGCGCTACCGGGCATCGGTTCAAGGACTTCCTGACTCGCCTGCGCGTGGGCAAGGCCTGTGAATATCTGGAAAGCACCGACTGGCCGGTCACCAATATCTGTTATGAGGTCGGTTTCCGCAACCTGTCGAATTTCAACCGTCGCTTTCTGGATGTGAAGGGCATGACGCCTACCGAATACAGGCGCAATATCGCGCAGCGTGACCGGCGGGCCACCAGCCATATTCTGTTGTAGACAGGTTTGTATCCTGTCAGGCTTGGTGGGCCTGCTGCATCCACAGCAGTTGATCTTCCTGTTGTACATAACGCTGGCTGGCATCGCGGCGGTACTGGCTGGGTGTCATGCCCTTGAAGTCACTGAACCGTCGATTGAAATTGGCCACATTGTTGAAGCCGACTTCGTAGCAGATGGTAGTGACGTGCTGGTCGGTTTCCACCAGCAGGTGGCAGGCCCGGCTGATGCGCACCCGGTTGACGAAATCCACAAACCGATGACCGGTAGCCTGGCGGAAGAAGCGCGAGAAGTAGGTCTCTGTCATACCCACCAGGCGTGCCATGTCACCCAGGCTGATCGGGCTCTCGTAGTGGGCCATCACATGGTCGATCACCCGGTTGATCTTCTGTTGTGCGGCCTCGTTGGCCGGTGAATCGACCTGCACTGATGACAGCAGGCGATAGTCCGGCCAGGCGGCCAGTTCCTGCATCAGGGCCAGAAAGCGTTGCAGGCGGGCCAGCCCGGTGGTTTCACGAATGCCGGCCAGTTGGCTGCGTACCCAGTGCGGGTCGGTGCCGAGAAACTCCAGCCCCGAGCGGGAGCGCTCGAGCATGGGACGGATTTCATTCAGTTCGGGCAGCAGGCGCATGGCCTCGTCCAGCGTCGAGGGGCTGAAATGCAGCGCCATGTCACGCAACTCGGCCCGGTACTGGTCGCCGTTGCAGACCCAGTTGTGAGGCAGTCTGGGGCCGGTCAGTATCAACTGGCCCGGGGCGAAGGGGCCGATATGGTCGCCCACGAACACCTTGCCGCGCGTGGCCACGATAAAGTGCAGCTCGTAGTCATCATGGGCATGCCAGCGGATCAGTTCGCTGGGAACGCCATGTTCGATGTAGCGCACGGTACCGGCGCGATGATCGGTGATTTCCAGTTCCGGCGCTGTGGTCTGACGCTGTTGGCTCATGGCACTCTCCCGCTCCCGGCCTGACGGCACTCTGCAGGGGCGTTGTGTGGGGTCCCCCAATTACCCATTTAACGACGAACCACCACAAACCACCAGTATGTACTGCCGAAAAATCTGTACTATTTTGTCATCCCTGCCCGAGTCTGCAGGCAGGCCGCTGGTCTACTCCTTCAGGGCGCCCTGCGTAAGCCCGGAAATGAACTGGCGTGATGCCAGCAGGAAGGCCACTATCGTGGGCACCATCATGATGATGATACCGGCGAACATCATGTGCCACTGTACCGAATACTGCTGATTGAACTGCCGGATACCCAGGGTCAGCGGGAAGTTCTCCGAGCTTTGCAGGAAGATCAGCGGCAGAAAGTACTCGTTCCATGACAGCACAAAGGTGAGCAGGGCCACCGTTGCCACCGCCGGCTTGACCAGGGGCAGCATGATACTCCAGTAGATGCGAAACGGCAGTGCACCGTCCATGCGGGCAGCTTCCTCCAGTTCCTTCGATATGCCGCGCATGAAGGACACCAGAATGAACACAGACACCGGCATCATGCTGGCCGATTGCACCAGAATGACCCCCAGCAGGCTGTCCAGCAGGCTCAGTTCGCGCACAATCACGAACAGGGGCGCCAGGGTCAGGCGGATGGGAATGATGACCCCAAGCATGAAACACATGAAAATGAAGGTGCTGCCGCGAAAGGGCATGCGTGACAGCACAAAGGCCGTCGTGGTGGCACAGAACACCACCAGCACCACGCAGGAGACGGCTATGATGGCCGAATTGAGAAAGTAGGTGCCGAAGTTCGCCGATGTCCAGGCGTCGAGGTAGTTGCTCCAGGTCACCGGGTCCGGAAAGCCGAACGGCTCCCGAAATACCTGGCCCACATTAGGCTTGAGGGAGTTCAGGATGGCCGCGCCGAAAGGCAGCAACACCACGGTAGCCCAGGCCAGCAGGATCACCTGGACGACCAGTTGCTCTCGGTGGCTGAGGCGGAAAATCTTGTCCATAACTTGAACCTCTTTTGCGAGCTCTCAGTCTCGGCGCAGATTGCGCAGAGCCAGGATGATGGCCGCCGGCATGATCATGATGGCCGTCAGCAGGCCGATGGCTGCCGCCATGCCGAAGTTGGTGTTCACTGACGCTGCCGAGCCCCCGAAGGCGGTGCGGAACAGATAGGTGCCCATGACATCGGTGGAGCGCAGCGGACCGGCCTCGGGCCCCATGATCAGCAGGGTGTAGTCGGCATTGTTGAACACGTCGACCATGATGATGACGGTAATCAGCACAAAGGCCGGCGCCAGCACCGGCATGACGATATGACGGATGGCCTGCAGCCGGTTGGCACCGTCCAGGATGGCCGCCTCCAGCAGGTCATTGCGCACGGCCAGAATGGCCGACAGCACCAGCATGATCGCGAAACCCATGCGGTGCCAGGAGTAGAAGAGGGCGAGTGTAACCAGCGCCGTGTCTTCACTGCCCAGAAACGGAATCGGAGCCTCGGTGATGCCAAGGCCGGTCAGGGCGGCATTCAGCGGCCCCCGGGTGTTGACGAACAGATCAAGCAGGAAGGCCACCGCTGCGGCAGCCAGCGGATAGGGCAGAAAAAACAGGGTCTGGTAGGTCTTGCGACCCCAGGTTCTGAAACTCAGCAGCAGGGCCAGGCCAGTGCCGATAATCAGGAAGCTGCCGATGACCACGAAAAAGAAGATGACATTCTGGAAGAAGGCATTGAACAACTGGTCGCGGAAATAGGGGTTCAGCAGCACCTGGCGAAAGTTGTCGAGCCCGACATAGTGCATCTCGCCGATACCCCGCCAGCGCACCTGAGAAAGGTACAGCAGACCCAGCAGGGGAATGAAATTGAACAGACCATAGAGGACGACACCGGGCACGAGCAGCAAGGTGCGCTCAAGGCGTTCCCGTATGGCATAGCTCATGCGCCGACGACCTTTGGTGGTATCGGCGGGCGTCGTGGAAAGAGAGCGTGTCATAGGGTTTATCCGGTCAGCATGGATAAAAAGGCCGACCGCCGGAGAGGTTCAGGCGGTCGGCAGTCGGTTGGCTCACAGATAATGGATCACTGTCTCAGCTGCAGTGATCAGCGCCCACATAGCCCCAGCCATTGAGGCCATTCTGAATAGCCTGAGCTGTACTTTCCGCATCGGCCCTGCCCGCAACCAGACGGGCCACTTCATCGGCCACGAGCTGTGCATAGCTCGGCTCGTCGGCATTCAGTTCGTAGGAGAAGAACGGATTGGCAGCCACATTGTTCTCGGCGATCAGCCGCGCTGCGGTCGCGATGCGTTCATCGTCCACATTCAGATCATAGTTGGCGGCCGGGAGGCCGACATGTTCCGCGTAGAGCTGGGCGAACTCTTCCGTGATCACAAACTGCAGTACCTTCTCGATGGCATCCTGCTTGTTGGAGTTCGGGTTGGCGGCCAGACCGAAATCCGGGAAGCCATAGGCCCTACCTTCCGGGATAGGCATGATGCCCAGCTCCAGATCCGGTTCAATATCGAACATGGGTGAGGCCGGTCCGGCGGACCAGATACCGTCGATCATCATGGCTGATGTACCCAGTGCCACATCGGTACGCATGGCGCCATAGTCATCCGCAAGGGGGTTCGGGTTCAGCCAGCCATTGTCGCGCCAGCGTTCAACCGCACGCAGGGCATCCACATAGGCGTCATCAGTAAAACAGGCGTCCCCGGTAATCACGTCGCGGGTCCAGTCATCTCCGGCAAAGCCGGCGATCAGCACTTCGTTGAACACCTGGTTGACCCACCAGCCGGCGCGCGCGCCCACATGCATCGGTACGATGCCGTTCTCCTCCAGCGTGGCGAAAGCCGCTTCCAGTTCGGCCAGGGTCTGGGGTTCACTGATGCCGTGCTGCTCCAGTGCTGCCCTGTTGTAGAGAATCGCCTGCAGCTCCATGCCGACAGGCACCGAGTAGACCACGCCGTCCGAGCCGGTGCTGCCGGTAATGGCGGCAGCACCGAACATGTCCAGATCGACGTCATAGTCGCTGATGGGAGCGATCACGTCTGCGTCCATCCAGGATGACAGCCAGGGCGCTCCGGCCTTGGCAAAGAACAGATCGGGCCGATTGCTCTGCATGTCGACGCGCAGCTTGGACTCGAAATCTTCCGTGGTGGTGTCCAGGCGGACAGTCACGCCGTCAATCAGGTTGTTGTCGTTGATATAGGTCCACAGGGCTTCATCCTGAGGGCGCCAGGTGTAGGTGTTCAGTACGGTGTCCGCATAGACGGCCGTGCCGGCGCTCAGCGTAATGGCTGCCGTCAGACCTGCCAGGGTGCCTTTGATGTGTTTCATGGGGAGTCCTCTTGCCTGTTTTGTTGTTCTGTTGTTTTCGTTCTTGTTGATCAGCCCCTTTCAATACCAACAAGGGCCAATTAAGATACCAAAATAATACCTATTCTGTGCCATTGCAAGATCTGATCGAGCTGTCAGGGCCAGATTGTTTCACCACCCCAGCGCCGGAGTCCGGTAGTGCCAGCCCGCCTGCTGCCAGTGCCAGCGATGCTGCAGGCAGCGCTGACGAAAGTCCTCCAGGTTTCTGGTTTCGGCGCTGGACCAGGCACGTTCGGCCACTGCCAGCAGTCTGGGCAGCAACATGTAGGCGCGGCGTTCGGGCCGATCCGGCAGTTCGCTCCACAGGCAGGCCTGCAGGCCCTGCAGACGGTCCCGGGTGGCGGCATCCGTGTGTTCCCAGCCGGCCAGCGGTTCGTACTGATAGGCCTGTGCCAGGTCCGTGGTGCCGGCCCAGTAGTAGCCCGGCTCATGAAAACCCGGGTCCCAGGCCAGGTCGAGGTAGCAGTACTGGGCCGGTGTAAGCACAACCTGATATCCCTGCTGCGCAGCAGCCAGTCCGGCTTCCACGCCCTGCCAGGAGTAGACCGCAGTCAGCGGGCTGACCATGCCGTCGACAATGATTTCCTCCCAGCCACTGATGGTGCGTCCGTGGGTCTCCCGCAGCCAGGTTTCCAGTTCCCGCAGCAGCCAGCCATGCAGTTGCTCCACCCCGGCCAGCCCCAGTTCCTCTGCCCGCGCCCGGGCCTGTGGGCTGCCGGTCCAGACACCCGCCGGGACCTCGTCCGAACCCAGATGAACGGGTGCGTCGGGGAACAGCTCAACCACTTCGCTCAGGATATTCTTCAGTATGGTCAGCGTGGCGCTGACGCCCGGGTTCAGGGTGTTGTCGTCATAGCTCTGCACGCTCAGGTAGCGGGACTGATCGGCCGGGTCCTGCAGTTCCGGCAGGGCACGCAGCATGGCGCGGGCATGGCCGGGCAGATCGATTTCCGGAATGACCCGGATGCCCAGTGCGCCAGCGTGGCGCACCAAGGCTCTGACTTCATCCTGGCTGTAGAACCCCCCATGAGTATGGGCGCCGGTGCCCATCTGGGGCGGCATGGCCCGGTCCGGTCCGCGCCAGGCGCCGATCGAGGTCAGGGTCGGATAGGTCCGGATGTCGAGCCGCCAGGCTTCGTCATCGGTCAGGTGCCAGTGCAGGCGGTTCAGGCGATAGAGGGCGCAGAGTTCAAGCAGGTCGTGCAGTTCATCGATGGGCACGAAGTGGCGGGCGGTGTCGATGTGCAGGCCGCGGTAGTCGAAACGCGGTGCATCCTCGATGACCACGGGTTGCACTCTATGCCCGGCCAGCCATTGCACCAGGCTGGACAAGCCGGCATGGATGCCGGCGCCGTCGGCCACCGTCAGTTGTCCGCCGTGTGCCTCGATGGTCAGCCTGTAGCCGCCCTGCGGCAGGTCGGGCTGTTGTTCCAGGGTCAGGGGCCAGGCGGCGTTACTGTCCGGCGTGGTGGTCAGTTCCGGCCCGGCATAGCGCCGGAACAGCTGTGCCCAGGCGGTCGGGTCATCAAGTTCAGCCTGATCCGGAGTCCAGACGATGCGGGTCGGGCACGCAAAGGTGGTGGCCTCCGACAGCGTCAGCGCCTGGGGTTGCGGTATCAGTGTCTGCACACTGTCGGGCCGGGACACGGGCACCGGCTGCAGGTCCCAGTTCAGCAGTCCCGGTTGAATGTCCAGCTCGTGACACTGCCCTTCTGCGGTGCGCAGAAAATACCCGTAAGGACAGTCCGTGGCCTTGCGCAGCTTGCGTTTGCAGCTGTGCAGACGCAGTGTCAACTGATCGTCGGGCCCCAGTTGGGGCAGACGAATCCGGTGCAGATCGCCATCGCGACTGATCAGCTCGGCGCCCGAGATTTCACCGGCTTCAAGAGTTTCGGCCAGAGAAAAGTGCAGTTCGGCATTGACCAGCCGAACACCACTGGTGTTGGTGAGCACCAGGGTGAGCTGATAGCTTGCGGCATCCGGTGTGACCTGTTGCAGATGTCCGGCGATCGGGCAGGCTGTATCGGGCACGTCGGGCTCCTTTTGTGCGGACGTTGATTGTCATGGCTCTCTAAAGGTATTATATTGGTATTATCAGGGTCGGGTAAAGCGCTGCTTGCATGTTTCATCCCGGGCACATTGAAGCCGCAACAGGTCAGTATCACGCTATGGGAATACAGTCGGTATGAATTCAGCAGTTACCGAAGAACCGCTCTACGTCGGGGTGGACGGCGGCGGCACAGGCTGTCGCGGGCGGCTGGAAAATGCTGCCGGTGACTGCCTGGCCGAAGCCAGCGCCGGGCCAGCCAACCTCTACCAGCAGCGTGAGCAGGCGCTGGTCGCTGTTGAACAGTGCGTCGACACCCTGTTGCGCAGCGCTGGTATCGGGCCGCAGGGCCAGTCCCGGGTGCATGCCGGCCTGGGCCTGGCGGGGGCGGAGCTGCCTTCAGCCCGCCAACTGGTTGCAGGCTGGCAGCCGCCCTGGGCCTCCGTGCAGGTGGTCAATGATGCGCATGTGGCCTGTCTGGGCGCGCACCAGGGGCAGGATGGCGGGCTGGTTGTCGTCGGCACCGGCATTGTCGGCTGGGCCATCCGCGCAGGCCAGGGGCAGATTCTCGATGGCTGGGGTTTTCCGCTGGCCGATCAGGGCAGTGGTGCCTGGCTGGGGCAGCGGGCCCTGCAACTGACCCTGCGTGCCAGTGACGGCATGGTTCCCGAGACACCGCTGACCCGTCATCTGCTGGCCCGGTTCGCTGACAACCCGCGGCGCATCACCGAGTGGGCCGCAACGGCCCGTTCGGGTGATTATGCACACTATGCACGCACCGTGGTCGAGTATGCCGATCAGGGTGACGCTGCTGCCGAGACACTGCTGCAGGAACAGGCGCGCGAGGTGGGTCTGCTGGTGCAGCGGCTGCTGGACATGCACGCCAGTCCGGTGGCCCTGCTGGGCGGATTGGCTCCGGCCGTGTCAGCGCATTTGCCGGCTGCACTGACCCGTTTTCTGGTGCCCGCGCGTGAAGATGCCATTGCGGGCGCCCTTTATTTCATCAGGCAGAATGCCACCCGTTCAGAGGACTCTATCCGACCATGACTGATATGCAGACGCTGCTTGACTATCTGCGTCCAGACCCCAAACGTCCGGGCTCTCTCTATGTACAACTGGCCCGGGCCCTGAAGCAGGCCATGCATGAAGGCATGCTGGAAGAGGGCGAGTACCTGCCGCCGCAGCGTGATCTGGCGGTGGCGCTGGGGGTGTCCCGCGTGACCGTGCGCAAGGCGATCGAAACACTGGTCGAGCAGGGGTTGCTTATGCAGCGTCAGGGCGCAGGTACTCGCGTACTGAAACCGCAGCAGGAAGCCATACACAAGAACCTGTCGGTGCTGAACAGCTTTACCGAGGACATGGCAGCACGGGGCCTGCCTTCCCGCTCCGAGTGGCTGTCACGGGAGCGGATACAGTCATCGCCGCGTGAAGCCATAGCGCTCAACCTGTCGCCGGGCAGCATGCTGACCCGCTATGCCCGGGTGCGCTATGCGGGGGACAACCCCATGGCGTATGAAGTGGCTTCGGTGCCGGGGCACATCATCCAGTCGGTGGATGAGGTCGGAGCGTCCCTGTATGCCGCTCTGGAGGCTCATGACGCGCGTCCGGTCAGGGCGCTGCAGACCATGACTGCGCGCAATGCCGACCAGCAGGTGGCGGACTACCTGAGCATGACGCCGGGTGAGGCCGTGCTCTATATCGAGCGTCAGGGCTTTGATCAGCACAACCGCCCGGTAGAGTTCACGCGCTCATATTACCGGGGTGACATCTACGACTTTGTCACGGAACTCAAAATGGATACTCGTGATGTACAATGAGCAAACCCGGGTGCTGGTCGGCGCGCGGCTGTTCGATGGCGAGCGCTTTCTGGACCGCCACGCCGTGGTACTGCAGGGCGAGCAGATCGCGGCGCTGACGCCACAGCATGAAGTGCCGGCAGAGCTGCCCACTACCGACCTGCAGGGTGGACTGCTGGCGCCGGGTTTTATTGATCTGCAGGTCAACGGTGGCGGTGGTGTGCTGTTCAACAATGCGCCGACAGTGGACAGCCTGACCCTGATGACCCGAGGCCATCGTACTGCCGGCACTACCCGCCTGTTGCCGACCACCATCAGTGATACCGAAGACAATCTGCAAGCCTGTGTGGCAGCTGTTCTGGCGGCGCGTGCAGACAACCCCGGCATACTGGGGCTGCATATCGAAGGTCCCTTTTTCAGTCACTTGCGCCGGGGGGTGCACCGGGAAGACTATCTGCGCCCGCTGCGCGACCGCGATGTGGACTATCTGATCGACGTGGCCGCCGCGCTGCCCATCCTGCTGACCCTGGCTCCGGAACGCACAACTCCCGGGCAGATCCGGCGCCTGGTCGAGGCCGGCATCCGAGTGTCTGCCGGCCACAGCAATGCCACCCAGGCGCAGGTGGCAGCCGCCATCAGCGAAGGCCTGAGCGGCTTTACGCATCTGTTCAATGCCATGCGCAACCTGGAAGGTCGGGAGCCGGGCGTGGTGGGCGCGGCTCTGGTCGATCAGTCAACCTGGGCCGGCATCATCGTTGATGGCTGGCATGTGCACCCGCAGTCGGTGCGTCTGGCCTGGCGCTCCAAGCCGGACGGGCACCTGTATCTGGTCAGCGACGCCATGGCCACCGTGGGTGCGGCCGATCCGGAGTTCGACCTGTACGGCGAGCGTATTCGACGCCAGGAAGGGCGGCTGATCAACAGCGAAGGCAAGCTGGCCGGTTCCGCGATCGGGCTGGCCGAGGCAGTGCGGAATGTGATCGAACAGGTCGGGCTGCCGGCGGCAGAGGCACTGCGCATGGCCGCGCTCTACCCGGCCACCTATTTTGGCGTCGCAGACCGCCTGGGCCGGCTGGCACCCGGCTACCAGGCTGATCTGGTGCATCTGACTGACGACTGGCAGGTAACCCGAAGCTGGGTGGCCGGCCAGTATGAACTTCACCAACCCGTCGTACAGGCACACTGAACATGCAGGTAGTTATTGTGAGAACGGCCGCCGAGGTGGCGCAGTTTGCGGCCGACCGTGTGGCCGCCCAACTGCAGCGGAAACCCGACTCGGTGCTGGGGCTGGCCACCGGTGCCACCCCGGTGGCCACCTATGAGTTGCTGATTGAACAGTATCGGCAGGGCAGGCTGAGCTTTGCGCGCTGCCATACCTGCAATCTGGATGAGTACCTGGGCCTGGGGCCGGAGCACCCGCAGAGCTATCGCCGGTTCATGCAGGACAAGCTGTTCAACCATATCGATGTGCTGCCGGAGCAGACTCATCTGCCCGACGGCCTTGCCGCCGACCCGGAGGCTGAATGCCAGCACTACGAAAACCTGATCCGGCAACTGGGCGGTGTTGACCTGCAACTGCTGGGGATCGGCCGTAATGGCCATATCGGCTTCAATGAACCCATGTCCAGCCTGGGCAGCCGGACCCGGATAAAAACCCTGACTCCGGACACGGTCGAGGCCAACGCCCGCTATTTCCGGCCAGACGAGTTTCAGCCGCAACTGGCCCTGACCATGGGCATTGGCACCATCATGGAAGCGCGGCAGGTGTTGTTGCTGGCCACCGGCGAGGCCAAGGCGGAAGCCGTGGCCACCATGGTAGAGGGGCCGGTTGCGGCGCGCTGCCCCGCTTCCGCGCTGCAGTTCCATCCGACGGTCTGCGTGGTGCTCGATGAAGCGGCGGCGGCCGACCTGACCCGGAAATCCTTCTATCAGTATGTGGAGGCGCAGGCCCGGGCTCTAGTCAGAGATCCTGCACCATGGTGATGCTGCCCGGTGCGGACTTGTCCCACTCGCGAAAGCCCTGCTTGCGATAGAAGGCCTGCGCGCGGCTGTTTTTTGCATTCAGTACCAGATGTACACCGAATACCGCCTGTTCACGCAGAGCCTCGAGGAACGCCTGCATCAGGCGGCCTCCGTTGCCCCCGCCCTGGGCGGCTGGCAGCAGGTTGATATGCAGATGCGCCGGGTAACGGCTCGCCACCGCCGGTACTGCCGGCGGCTCGTCTATCAGCGCCCGCATGCCGGCTTCCAGTTCGGAGACCGGAGCGGTCGCCTCTGTCCGCCTGGCCTGTACCGTTGGCCACCAGTGGCGGTGCTGCCATTCGGCCAGGCCCTGGCTGGTTCTGGTGCCGACGATGTAACCCTGCGGCAGGCCGTCAATCGTGAGCGTGAAGGCACAGCGTGGATCATAGGCCACATAGGGGCCCATATAGATCAGGCCGGGGATATCCGGGTCATGAAAGTCGGTTGTCGGTGCCAGCCCGCCGTCGGCGGTTTGCAGGCAGATATGATAAAGCCGCGGCAGGTCGGCCGGATGCACCGGCCGGACAGCTGCAGCGCCCGGGCTGTTGCCTGTGGTGTCGGATGTGGTCATAGCGAGCATGGCCGAGTCAGTCGAGTCTGTGAGTCTATTTCAATTGACTCTCGAACCCAATACAGGCCTTGCCTTGGCCAAACCATCGCAGGCGCACTCTGGCTGATTCCGCGCAGAGTGCTATACGCCCGGATGGGCATCGGTGCCTCAGGTTGACAGACTGGTTTCGGTTAATCCCGGTCCGGGGCTAAACAATCGAGCCAGAAAGTCGATAATTGCAGAACCAGCCTGTTTGCATACTGGTTGACTGCCCGGGAGAGGCAGCGCCGATTACCACACACACCGATCACAAGGACCGTCACCCCTCTAACGGGAGAAACAGATGACGATCATAGGGCGCATGCGGGCGCTGCTTATTGCACAGATTGTGGCTCTGGTAGCCATCAGCGGTATCGTGCTGGCGGGATTGCAACTCGCGGGCACTCTGGCGGCCTACTATCCGGACCAGTTGCTGCCCGGTGCGGTGGCGGTGAAGAACCTCAATATAGCCGGGCAGCAGTATTATCTGAACCGTTTCGACCCACGGACCCTGGAGCAGATTCGCGAGCAGGGTGATGTGGCGCTGGAAACATTGCAGGCCACAGCCGGTGCCGGCGATCAGGAACGGGTTGTGCGGGCGGTGCAGGAAATTGCTGATGCCTGGGAAGTCTTGCGAGTGGAAGAAGGGCCTGCGGCCGGTCGTGAAAGCTTCCCCGCTTTTCAGGCCACCATGGTGGAAGTGGATGACATCCTCAATGAACTGGTGGCCGTATCCAGTGCGGAAATCGAGCGCGTGATCAGCCTGATTATCCGCGGTGTTATGCTGATTGCCTCCGTGATCATCCTGGCCTCGCTGGCGCTGTCCTTCTTTATCGGGCGCTCGGCACAACGTGCGGTGGAGGGGCTGTTCAGCCCCATTAGGGCCCTTGCCGGGCGTCAGTTGAATGTGCACTTTGACGAGTCCGGCAAGCACGAATTCAGTCGCCTGGCACGGGATCTCAACAGCATGTCCGGGTCGCTGGTTGAGGCGTTTGGCACCATCCGCAGTCAGGTGCTGGGACTGGCCGAAATTGCCGACGAGTTTTCCCAGTCAAGCGCGCGCGCGTCACACAACATGCAGACACAGCTCTCGGAAACCGACCAGGTGGCGACGGCCATCAACGAGCTGTCGGCGTCTGCCAGTGAGGTGTCGCAGCGCGCCGGGCGGGTCAGTGAAGTGACCCAGCAGGTAGCCAGGGACGCCAGCCAGTCGGGAGACCGGGTAGGCGAGTCGGCCCGCAAGTCGGAGCAGGTCAACGAGTACATGGGGTTGACGCGCGAGCGCATCAATCAGCTGGCCAGCCTGACCGACGAGATCGGCACCGTGCTGGATGTGATACGTGGTATTGCCGAGCAGACCAACCTGCTGGCGCTGAACGCGGCCATCGAAGCTGCGCGGGCCGGTGAGCAGGGGCGTGGTTTTGCGGTCGTGGCCGACGAGGTGCGCACCCTGGCCAACCGGTCGGCGGAATCCACCGATCAGATCAGCAGCGTGATCGAGCGTTTGCGCGCGGCGGCCAATGAAGCCATCGAGGCTTCCGAGCAGGCCTCCGGTCTGGCCTCGGAGAATCAGACCACAGCGCTGGAGGTGAACGCGGAGATCCAGACCATGGTGGGTCAGGTACAGGAACTCACCGACATGATCGCCGAGATTGCCGAGAATGCTCGTGAACAGGAGGGAGTTACCGAGTCGGTCAGTTCCAGCGTGACCCGTATCAACGACCTGGCGCGCGACAACGCCGAATTCGGCGAAGTCATTGCACGCAACGGGGGCACCATTCGGGATGCGGTGCGTCAAACCCGGGCCCAGGTGGAGCAGTTCCAGATCTGAGTGACTGCGCAGCGCGTACACCTGACCTGAATGCATGCGAGTTTTTGGGGAGTGTCAGCGCCGTGGGTACAGAACGTGCCAGCAGAGTCAGAAGTTCACGCCTGGGTCGCCTGGGCCAGATGGGACGTCTTGCCACCGGTATGGCCGGTGGGGTGATGTCCGCGGGGGCCAGACGACTGATCAGCCGGGAACGTCCGGCGCTGCGTGACCTGATGCTGACGCCCGGCAATCTGTCGCGGGTGGCAACCGAAATGGCCCAGTTGCGGGGTGCCGCCATGAAGCTGGGCCAGTTGCTGTCGATGGATGCCGGCCAGTTGCTGCCCGCCGAACTGTCCGTCCTGCTGGACAGACTGCGCGCCGATGCGGATACCATGCCGGGGTCACAATTGCGTGCAGTGCTCGCCGCCGAGTGGGGGGCGGACTGGCAGAACCAGTTTGCCGATTTCAATTTCCGGCCCATGGCTGCCGCCTCGATCGGGCAGGTCCATCGCGCCGTCACACATGACGGCCGTGCCCTGGCCATCAAGGTGCAGTATCCGGGCGTGGCGCGCAGCATCGACAGTGATATCGACAATGTCGCCACCCTGTTGCGTCTGACTCGCCTGGTACCCGCCGGTCTTGATCTGGCGCCGTTGCTGGCGGAAGCCAAGCAGCAATTGCATGCTGAAGCCGACTATGGTCAGGAAGCGGCGGCCATGACCCGCTATGCGGCCTGGCTCGAGCGCGACCCGCACCTGGTGGTGCCCACAGTCGACACCGGTCTCAGTACCGAACGGGTGCTGGCCATGCCGTGGCTGAGCGGTGAGCCGGTTGATCGACTGGTGCATTCTCCGGCCACGGTACGCAACGAAGCCGTCCGCTGGCTGCTGGAACTACTGTTCCGCGAGCTGTTCGAATTCAACTGCGTGCAGACCGACCCCAATTTCGCCAATTTTCTTTACGACGCCAGCGCCCGGCACCTGGTGCTGCTCGACTTCGGGGCCACCCGCGATTATGGCGCCCCTGTGGTCTCCGGTTATCGGGCCCTGCTGACGGCAGCGTTGGATGATGACGCGGCGGCAATGGCCGATGCCGCCTGCCAGATCGGCTATTTCGGGCAGGCCATAACGCCGGCCCAGCGTGATGCGGTGCTGGCGCTGTTCCGGATTGCGACTGAACCCCTGCGGCACGAAGGGGTGTATGATTTCTCCCGTTCGGACATTGCTCAGCGCATACGCCAGCAGGGCATGGCCCTGAGCCTTGAACAGGGGTACTGGCATTCACCGCCGATGGATGCGCTGTTCCTGCACCGCAAACTGGCCGGCCTCTATCTGCTGGCCTGCCGTCTGCAGGCCCAGGTCGACCTGCGCCCGCTGCGCCGCTGGCTGGTTGACGATGCCGCCGCGCAGGATGACGCCCGGTCGCGTTCGGCAGGCTCTTCCACTGCCTGAGCGGAACCGGTATCGGCGGCGCGCGGCCAGCAAATGAAAAGCGAATTGCATTTCCTGTTGTGGTATAATAACGAAATTCCGGCTGGTTCAATGATAATTATGTAGTAGAATTACAGCCCGCCCTCACCACACGACGGACCAAGGAGCAGTTTCAATCATGCGCAAGACAAAAATAGTCTGTACTGTCGGCCCCGCTTCAGAAGACAAAGCCATTCTCACCGGCCTGGCCAATGCAGGTATGGACGTAATGCGTCTGAACTTCTCACATGGCGACTTTGACGAGCATGGGGCGCGTATTCAGGTTGCTCGCGAAGTGGCGGCGGAAACCGGTCGCAACATCGCCATCCTGCTGGATACCAAGGGTCCTGAAATCCGCACCATGGAAGTGACCGGCGGTGCCGTCAATCTGAAGACGGGGCAGTCCTTTACCCTGACCACGGATCAGACCGTGGTGGGCGATTCGACCCGTGTCGCCGTGACCTATGAGCACCTGAACCGGGATCTGAAACCGGGCAACATCGTGCTGCTGGATGACGGCCTGCTGGAACTGCGCGTCACCGAAATCAAGGGCGGTGATGTGGTCTGCGAAGTATTGAACAATGGTGAACTGGGCAACAAGAAGGGCGTCAACCTGCCGGGCGTCAGCGTCAGCCTGCCCGCCCTGTCGGACAAGGACCGCCGTGATCTGGTGTTCGGCTGCGAGCAGGATGTCGACTTTGTGGCGGCCTCCTTCATTCGCAAGGCCTCCGATGTGGAAGAGATTCGGGCGCACTTGCGCGCCAATGGCGGCGACAATATCCGCATCATTTCCAAGATCGAGAACCAGGAAGGTATCGACAACTTCGACGAAATTCTCGAAGCATCTGACGGTATCATGGTGGCCCGTGGTGACCTGGGTGTGGAAATTCCGGTCGAGAACGTCATCTTCGCGCAGAAGATGATGATCCGTAAGTGCAACCTGGTGCGCAAGCCGGTGATCACGGCTACCCAGTTGCTGGACTCCATGATCAAGAATCCGCGCCCGACCCGCGCCGAAGCCGGCGATGTCAGCAATGCCATTCTGGATGGCACCGATGCCGTCATGCTGTCCGGCGAGTCCGCCAAGGGTGATTACCCGGTGGAATCGGTCCGTATCATGGCGCAGATCTGCGAACGCACGGATACCGACATGGACCAGTGGCGCCCGGATCATGTGGAGCACCTGACCGGAGATCTGGCGGTGACCGAGTCGATCTGCCGCTCCGCAGTCGACGTGGCTACTGCGCTGCAGGCGCGCGCCATAGTGGTGTCTTCATTTGCCGGCAAATCGGTCCGCTCGGTGCGCAAGTATTTCCCCAAGGCACCCATGCTGGCCCTGACCACCGAGAACAAGACACTGCAGCAACTCTGCCTGACCAAGGGGGTGACCTCGGAGCTGGTCGCCGAGTTTCAGGACTCGGATACCCTGTTTGCCGAAGCCAAGAAGCGGGTTGTGGCCGCTGGTCTGGCCAAGCCCGGTGACAAGATTGTGGTGGTATCGGGTGCTCTGGTGGCCAGAGGCTCGACCAACAGCCTGTCCGTGCATCGGGTCTGAGTTCGATCTGAGCAAAAAAACCCGGCCCTGGCCGGGTTTTTTGTGGGAATAACTCAGGGCTGTCGCGTCGCCACGGCGCCGGGCAGACCCTTGTAGACAGCCTGGGCCACCAGGCAGGTGATGGCCACCTTGATCAGGTCGCCCGGAATGAACACGGCCATGGTCAGGGTGCTGTTCGCCCAGTTGTTGCCGGTGACCAGCTTGAAGCCGATGATGCCGCAGATGTACAGCACCAGGATGCCGCCGGTGAAGGCGCCGATGGCGGTGGCTGCCAGCAGCGGCAGGCGCTGCAGTTTCTGCGCTACCAGACCGGCAAAGAAGGCGGCCACCGGCCAGCCCAGAAAGAAGCCGACTGTAGGGCCTGCCAGTACGCCCAACCCGCCGCGCCCGCCGGCCAGCAGCGGTGCCCCGAGGGAGACCACGAACACCAGCAGCAGCATCGACAGGGCGCCGCGCCAGGGACCCAGCATAACGCCGGCCAGCATCACCCCCAGAGTCTGGGCGGTAATGGGCACTCCGAAGGCGAACGGAACGGGTGGAATAAAACCGAGTGCAGCCACCAGGGCGGCGTAGAGGGCGATCTGAACCAGTGATTTATCCTTCACTGTGGGACTCCTTTGCAGATGAGTGGGAACGGGATGAGTGGGTTGCATGGCCCGGCGAGGTCTGAATGCCGCCTCTGGCGGCCAGGGCCTCGGCCACATGGTCGGACATGCGGATGGCCTGAATGGTCATCGGAATGGCCAGGCGCCAGACCTGCCGGCCGCCGCCGCGCACGGTCCAGGCCTCCTTAAGTCCGTGCAACTGGGCCAGCAGCACGGGTATAAAGCGGATGACCAGGGCGACCGCGAAGGCGATGCGCGCCGGGTCCGTGCCGACCAGACGCAGGGGCAGCAGCAGGGGTGTGATGGCCGACATCATGGCATCCATGCGTGTGGTCAGGGTGATCAGGTTGGCCAGCAGCACCAGGGTGCTCATGCGCAGCACCAGCGTCAGGCCGGCGGCCAGACCGACGGACCACCACTGCACCAGAAACATGATGGCGAACAGAAACAGCAGGGGTCGCAGCAGGCGCAGTTGACGCAGTGCCTGGCGGCCCACGGAGGCATAGAGCGCCAATACGGCCAGCAGCGCGGCGAGCATCCAGAAAGGATGGCTGACGAAGTACAGGCCAATGCTGATGGCAGCGAGAGACAGCAGTTTCAGCCCGGCAGGGCGGCGATGCAGCCAGCTCTGCTGACCCAGATAAAGGCTGATCATGCCTCGGACGCCTGCGGCTGCATGCGTCCGAGCCGAAGGCTGCGCGCCCGTTCCCGTGCATCCGCCTGGTAGGCGGAAAGCACAGTATCCGGTGTGCCGTCGGCTCTGACGCGGCCGTCTTCCAGCCAGATCAGGCGGTCGAAGTCGGCCAGGGTATCCAGTTCATGACTGATCATCAGGATCTGCTGCGGCAGTCCGTGCAGCAGTTCCAGCAGGCGAAAGCGGGTGGGCAGATCAAGGGCGGAAAAGGGCTCGTCGAGAATCAGCAGGCCAGGTTCGAGCAGCAGGACGGCGAAGATGCAGACCAGTTGTTTCTGGCCTTCGGACAGACTGTGCACCGGGCGCTCGGCCCAGTCCTCGTGGCCATGGGCGCGCAGCAGCGCCAGCGCCTGCTCGGTAGCGCCAGAGACTGAACAGCCCTGATTGCGCAGTCCGAAGGTCAGTTCCTCGATCACGGTGGGGAAGATCAACTGGTGATCCGGATTCTGGAAGATGAACCCCACCGTCGCCGCCATGGCCTCCGGCCCGCGCCCCGGGTCCTGCCCGTGCACACTGACCCGGCCGGTGTCCGACGGCAGCAGCCCGTTGAGCAGGCGCACCAGCGAACTCTTGCCCGAGCCATTGTGCCCGATCAGACCAATGCGCGACTGGTCCAGGCGCAGGGACAGCTCAGTCAGTACCTGCACACCGTCGCGTGACAGGCTGACCTGATCGAGTTCAATAACAGGGCTGGCAGTGCTCATCACGGGTCCTGACAATTCATGATGAGGGGATTGTAAGGGGGCAGTTGGTGGGTTGTCTCTATTACAGGGTTAATGGTGTTTACAAGTGATTTAAAATTGATCGGTTGTTGAGTTGAAAGTCGACAGTAGACAGTGCACAGAAGACAGTAATGTCGCAGCCTGACCACTCAAGGTTGTCAAACCTTCACTGTCGACAGTCTACTGTCTACTGTGCTGGTTTCTGGGTTAGTGGCTGCTGGCAGTCGTCCTGGTTGGTGGGCGGCGCTCAGACCGTCTGCGGCCAGGACGGCCGCAGTCGAGCTGTCAGGGACGACGTTTTTTGCGTGTCTGAGCGCCGCCCACCAACCGTGGACGACGTGCTCTGCGCCTCACTCCTCGCCCAGGAACCCCCCGGTCTGATGCGCCCACAACTGGGCATAAATGCCTCGGCCGTTGACCAGTTCCTCGTGCGTGCCCATCTCCACGATCTGCCCCTGATCGAGCACGATAAGGCGGTCCATCGACATGATGGTGGACAGCCGGTGGGCAATGGCGATCACGGTCTTGCCTTCCATCAGCCGGTACAGGCTCTTCTGGATGGCGGCTTCCACTTCCGAATCCAGTGCCGAGGTGGCTTCGTCCAGCACCAGTATCGGCGCATCTTTCAGCAGCACCCGGGCGATGGCGATGCGCTGGCGCTGGCCGCCGGAGAGCTTGACGCCGCGCTCGCCGACCATGGCATCAAGGCCGCTCTGGCCGTAAGGGTCGGTCAGATCGGGAATGAACTCATGGGCTTCCGCCTGGCGGATGGCGTCCTGCAGTTCATTTTCCGAGGCATCCGGGCGGCCGTAGAGAATATTCTCCCGCACCGAGCGATGCAGCAGCGAGGTATCCTGGGTCACCATGCCGATATGGGCGCGCAGGCTTTCCTGCGAGACCTGGCTGATATCCTGGCCATCGATCAGAACCTGGCCGGATTCCACGTCGTGGAAACGCAGCAGCAGATTGACCAGAGTCGACTTGCCGGCCCCCGAGCGGCCGACCAGGCCAACCTTCTCACCAGGACGGATGTCGAGATCCAGATTGTCGAACACGCCGTGGCCCTTGCCGTAGTGGAAGCGCACCTGGCGAAACTGGACCCGCCCCTGCGGCACGGCCAGCGGCGGCGCCTCGGGCGCATCCATGACTTCGCGCGGACGCGCAATGGTGTTCATGCCGTCATTGACGTTGCCGATGTTTTCGAACAGGGCACTGATCTCCCACATGATCCACTGCGCCATGCCGTTCATGCGCAGGGCCAGGGCGATAGCTACGGCAATGGCGCCTACCGAGACCGCTTCCTGCAGCCAGAGCCAGATCGACAGCGCAGCGACCACAAAGGCCAGTCCGTAGTTGATGGCTTCTACACTGAAATTGATGCCGGTGACCAGACGCATCTGGCGATAGACCGTATCAAGAAACCCACTCATGCCCCGGCGCGCGTAATCGGCCTCACGCTGGGTATGGGCGAACAGCTTGACGGTCTGGATATTGGTATAGCTGTCGACCACCCGCCCGGTCATGATGGAGCGTGCATCGGCCTGCTCCTCGGATACCCGTTTGAGCTTGGGCACAAAATGCAGCTGCACACCGACATAGAGCACCAGCCAGACAACCATGGGCACAGCCAGGCGCCAGTCCAGTTGGGCCAGCAGTACGACCATGGTGATGAAGTACACGATAATGAACACCAGGACATCGAGCAGCTTGACCACGGTCTCCCGGATCGACAGTGAGGTCTGCATGACCTTGGTCGCAATGCGGCCGGCAAAGTCGTTCTGATAGAACGACAGGCTCTGTTTGAGCAGATAGCGGTGAGCCAGCCAGCGGATGACCATGGGATAGTTGCCAAGCAGCGTCTGGTGCACGATGGCGGCTCGCAGCAGGGTCAGGCCCGGCATGACCACCAGCAGCAGAAAAGCCATGCCGGCGAGTTTCCAGCCTTCATCCTGCAGGAAAGTGTCGCGTTCGCTGGTGCTGAGCCAGTCCACCAGTTGACCCATGAAACCGAACAGCATCACCTCGAGCACGGCCACACAGATGGTGACGGCAGACATCATCAGCAACGGGCCTTCCATGCCACGCGTGTAGTGGCGACAGAATGCCAGCAGTGTCTTGGGGGGCTGTGTCGGTTCTTCGACCGGGAAAGGCCGAATCAGACGTTCAAAGAAACCCAGCATGGAGGCAGGCACTCCCTTGTGCAAAAAAGGCCGCAAAGTATAGGCCGGCAAAATACCCGGTGCAGGTGCCAATTGTCATGGCTTTGCACAGAAGTGTGTCATCAGGCTGTGATAAAATGCCGGCATCATCTGAAAGTGCACCCCTGACGGGTTGTTGTCTTGTCGCACAGGTTCCGAGGAGATTCATGCAGATACTGACCGATACCCACATGCACACCGTCGCCAGCCACCACGCCTACAGCACGGTACATGACTACTGGCAGTTTGCCGCCGAGCGCGGGCTGCAACTGTTCGGAGTGACGGACCATGCGCCGGACATGCCCGATGGCGCCCATGGCTGGCACTTTGGCAACATGAAGGTGCTGCCCCGGGTGCACAACAATATCGCCATGCTGCGCGCCATCGAGGCCAATATTCAGCCGGAGGACGGCGGCCTCGGCCTGCCGGAAGGCATGTACCCGTTTCTGGACTATATCATCGCCAGTTTCCACGAACCTGTGTTTCCGCCGGCGGACCGGGCCACCCACACCCGGGCCGTGATCAATACCCTGAAATCAGGGCGCTGCCAGATTCTCGGGCATCCGGGCAACCCCAACTACCCGATCGACTATGAGGAGGTGGTGCGCGCGGCGAAGGACAACAATGTGCTGATCGAAATCAACAACAGCTCCTTCACGCATTCCCGCCTGGGCAGCGAGCCCAACTGCCTGCATATTCTGGAGCTGGTTGACCGCCTGGACTGGAAGGTCTCTTTCGGCAGCGACTCGCATACCGCCTTCACGCTGGGGCATTTCGATGCCTGTATCGCCAGGGCGGAGCAGATCGGCTTTCCGGAAGAGCGGGTAGTGACCGCCAATGCGCCCCGGTTTCTGGCTTTCCTGGCCGAGCACGACAAGCCGGTGGCTACCGAACTGCAGGACTGGGCCCGGCAGTTCGGCCAGCACTGATCATGGTCTCAGTAGCGGAAACGGGCCACCAGAGATTCCAGCTCTTCGGCCAGTGAGACCAGTTCTTCGCCTGCCTTGCTGACCTGCTGGGCGTCTTCGGTGCTCTGCTGACCGAGATCACGCAACGTGGTCAGGTTGCTGTCGATTTCGCGCGCCACCTGAGCCTGCTGTTCGGCCGCACTGGCCGAAGAGGTATTGCGCTCCCGAATGCTGCTGACCAGGCGCGAAATGGCCTGCAGGGCCTCGCTCGCCTTGTGACCGGCATCCAGCGTCTGGCTGGCGGAATCGTTGCTGGTAGCCATGGCCTTGACGGCATTGGCAGTGCCGGTCTCGACGCCTTCGATGATGCTCTCGATCTCGGTCGTGGAATCAGCCGTACGACTGGCCAGAGCGCGCACTTCATCGGCCACCACCGCAAAGCCGCGCCCGGCCTCACCGGCACGGGCTGCCTCAATGGCGGCATTCAGGGCCAGCAGGTTGGTCTGCTCGGCAATGCCGCGAATCACATCCAGCACCGAGGTGACATTGCCGACCTGCTTGGACAGCTCATCCACATCATGGCCGGTGGCTTCCAGATCACGCACCAGTTGTTCGATGGCGCTGACCGCCCGACTGACTTCGCTGAGCCCCTGCGACGTCTGTTCATCGGCCTGTTCCGACTCGCCGGCCGTGTCGGCTGCAGTCTGCGCGACCTCGGCAATGGCCACCGTCAGTTCGTTCACTGCGGTGGCGGCCTGTTCCAGTTCGTCGCTCTGGCGCTGGCTGTTCTGCTCCGAGCGCTCCGTGACGGCCTGCATGGATTCGGACGATTGTACCAGCCTGCCTGTGGACTGCTGGATACTGCTCACCGCATCGCGCAGACTCGCCTGCATGGCGCCGAGGCTGGTCTTGAGCTGTGCCAGTTCGTCGTTGCCGCGCACTGTTATCTCGGTCGACAGGTCACCCTGAGCGATGCTGTCGGCAACCCGGACCGCATCGCGCAGGGGGCGGCTGATGCTGCGGATAAGCAGGGCGCCGACCACAAACATGAGACCGGCAACGGCGAGAGAGACCGCTATGGTCAGCAGGAATGACAGCTGGTAGGCCGCCGAGGCATCGGTTTCGGCGGCCTGTACCTGCTCCTGGTTGTATGCCACCAGCTCGCGCAGGGTCGAGGCGGCTTCATCGGCCACCGGAATCAGCGTACTGTTCCAGATCGCGATGGCATCGGCAGCGCGGAAGTTGGCGGCAAAGCCGATGGCCTCATCCAGCGCTTCCAGAAATTCCTGCTGCAGGGCTTCGAATTCGGCAAACAGTTCCCGCTCGCGGTCCGACTCCATGGTGCCTATATAGGCCTCTTTGGCTTCGTCCAGAGCCGCAGTCAGCTCATCAATCTGGGCCTGCAGGGCACGGCGTTCTTCTGCCGTGACCGAATAAACAATGGCGGTTGCCGGCACCACTACCCGATTGAAGCGATCATAGACATCATTGACGGCAATCAGCCCCGGTACGCGCTGCTGACTGATGACGACAATCTGCTCGTTGGTTGCGGCCAGGCGGCTCAGGCTCAGCAGGCCCCAGGCCACTACAATCACCAGTATCAGCCCGAAGGCGGCCATCAGCCGATGTCTGATGGAGAGATTCATTATCATGGAAAGCTCCAGATGAGGGCTTTATTGTAATTTCGTATCCTCACGGCGGTGAACAATCCGCTCTGACAGTATACATCGGTCGCAACGCAGAAAAATTCAGTATTAATGACTATATCGGCGCAGGAGGGCAGATACGGTCGAACCATGAAAGTGGTCCGTCGGTACCGAATGCACTACACTGGTGCGCCTTCCATGCCAATGACTGAAAGGTTGCCGCTTGCCCACCTTGCCGACACGCACACCACTGGACTGGATACTGTTGCTGTATCTGTCGCTGGCCTGGGGGCTGGCGTTCATGCTGATCGCGCTGGCGCTGCCGTCCTTTCCGCCGCTGACGCTGGTGGCGGTGCGGCTCACTCTGGGTGCGCTGACGCTTTGCATCATCATGTACAGCATGGGCCTGCGCCTGCCCGTCGAGAGGGCCTGGTGGGCACGTTTTGCCACTCTGGCTCTGCTGGGTAACGTGGTGCCGTTTTCGCTGATCTCCTGGGGCGAGCTGTATATCTCCAGCAGTCTGGCCGGCATTCTGATGGCGCTGATGCCGATCAATGTGATGATACTGGCGCACTTTTTCATCGCCAGCGAGCCCATGTCACCGCGCAAGGTGGTGGGCTTTGTCATGGGTTTTGTCGGGGTGCTGGTGCTGGTGGGTACCGAGGCACTGTCGAATCTGGGCGGTGATGCCTTCTGGGCGCAGATGGCCATCATTGCGGCCACAGTCTTCTACTCGGTGACCAGTATCTATACCAAGCGCCTGCCCCGGCTGTCGGTGCTGGTGGCCGGGGCCGGGACCCTGGTGGCCGGCAGCCTGCTGCTGTGGCCGGTGGCGCTGGTGGTGGACCGACCCTGGACGCTGGAAGTGACCTGGGGGCCGCTGGTGGCGGTGGTGATCCTCGGTGTGTTCTCCTCCGGCCTGGCCAACTGGGTCTATTTCACCATTGTGCAGCGTCAGGGGCCCAGCTTTCTGTCCATGATCAACTACATCATTCCGGTGATCGCCTTTGCGGCCGGGGTCGGCTTCCTCAGTGAAGCAGCGAGCGCTGACCGCTATATCGCCCTGGTCATGATTCTGCTCGGTATCGCCATCAGCCAGCGGCGCCGCACCACGGCTGGCATCTGACCGGTGCCGGGCGTCCTTCAGAGCGCCTGCAGATAGGCTTCCTTGTCAGCGTTGAACTTGTCCACCACGGCCTGCATCTGCACTTCATCATAGGGCTGCAGGCCACTGATGATCAGCGTCTTGGTGCCGGTGCCGACCTGGCGGCCGTTATCGGTGACGGCAAAACGGAAACGTGCATCACCGCGCCGCCCGTTGATGTCGAGGGTGCGATCGGCCAGCGTCAACTCCGGGTCCCGGAGCTCAGCAGTGTCCAGCTCGAAACCCATGCGCTCGTAGATCACGAAGGGGCGCCTGGGGTTGAACATGACCTGATGTTCCTGCAGCAGCGGCACCATGATATAGGGGAAGTTCTGACCGGAAAACTTGACGTATTCACGGGTGAAGGACTCGATCAGAGTGGGATCCTGAGTGATGTCGCCACCACGCTCGATCTCCAGCGCCACCCGTTCCTTGTCATCGGTCACGGCAATCTGGTCCTGCACATCTTCGGGTGCAGGGAAGAGCAGGGGCTGGTCGGCGTCCACCAGACCAGCGAACCGAACGGACATGCGTTGACTCAGTCCGTAATGGTTCAGAGCCAGAGAAAACAGCAGATCACCGGGTACACAGAAGCGGCGGTTGTCAGGGTCGTGAATGGGGTTGAAATCACCGGCGACTTCCTTGGCAAAAGCGCTGCCCTGATGTGCGCTGATCACGACGTGGTTGTTCCGGGTCTGGAAATAGGGGTCGAGGAACACAGGTCATACCCTTGTCAGTTGCTGTCCGAGTCGCCCATTGTGGGCATTTGTGTGGCAGAGGAAACCCCATCGGGGGAAAAAGTAATATTCCACGCAGCACAAAGCTACTGCAGCCTCGGCCGCCAGTTCCGGATTTGGTCCAGTGGCATGGGGCGGGCAAACAGAAAGCCTTGTGCCTGCTGGCAGCCCATGTCACGCAGAATCCGGGCCTGAAGTTCATTTTCAACCCCTTCGGCAGTTACTGAGAGATTCAGTGCATTGGCCACGTCCACCATACACTGCATGAGCTGTCTGGCTCTCGGCTCATGTTCCAGGTCCTTCACAAAGGCGCGGTCAATCTTCAGCCCGGTGAGAGGCAGGTGCTTCAGGTAGGCAAACGAGGAGTAGCCGGTGCCGAAGTCGTCCAGACTGACCTGAAAGCCAAGGCTGCGTAATTCACCAATGATCACCCTGGCCAATTCGGGGTTGTTGATCAGGGCGCGCTCGGTGATTTCGATCTCCATCTGACCTGGATCGATACCTGCCTGATCCAGCATCAGGGGGAGATCGAACAGCAGTTCCTTGTCGAACAGATTGCGTACGGCAAAATTGACGCTCACCGTCTGCTCCGGATGCTGTTGCAGGAAGGTCAGGCTCTGCTGCACCACGAACCGTGTTACCGGAGCAATCAGGGTGGTGTTCTCGACTTTGGGCATGAACAGGCCCGGCGCAATGTGGCCGCCATCGGCCTGGCGCCAGCGCAATAGCGCTTCACTGCCGCAAGACTGGCCGGTTTCGAGGCAGATCTTGGGTTGATAGAACAACTCCAGCTCATGATTGCGCAAGCCCTTGCGCAGATTGGAAATCAACAGCATGCGGTCGACGCTGCTTTTTTCCTGTGTCGCGTCATAGGGGCAGTAGAACTGGTTGCGATCACGAGCTGCCAACAGCGCGGTGTGCACGCGCCGAATCATCTCCTGCGAGTCGATGTGGGGCGGGGTGCTGATATAACTGCCTACAGCGAGCTGAATGCGTACGGGAATGCCCTGCAGCTCCCACATCTCCTCACCCAGGTCAGCAATCCGATCAACGACGGAGGTCAAGGATTCCTGGTCGATGTGGCCCACCGTGGCGATCAACTCGTTGCCACCGAAACGATAGACGTCAAGTATTTTGGGTGTATCTTCCTTGAGTTTGCGTGCCAGACCACCCACCAACTCATCTGCCGCATTGGTGCCCATGGCTTCCAGCACTTCATTCAGGTCGGTTACCTGAATCAGCAGCATGGCCAGCGACGAAGCCCTTTGGTCGACTCTGCGGCCGGAGGTCATTTGCGGGAGCAGACGCCCCAGGTCACTGTCCAGAGCGCCCTGGTTGGGCAGACCCGTACGCGGGTCGGTGCCCATGGCGCCCATCAGGATGCGGTTGTTCTGATTCAGACGCTGGAACAGCAGGCCAACAAAAAGGCCGATGAAACCGTACAGAAGCAGGCGCGCAACCCAGTTGGCTGTGGGCTGCATCTCTCCAGTCAGCACCTGCATTGGCATCCATGGGCCGACAGCGAACCCGGCAGCGATGCTCATCAGCAGAGCACCGCGAAGATGATACCAGTTCGCCGCCAGTACAATCGGAATCAGCAACAGGTAGGGGTAGGCGAAACTGGTACCGCCGGTGGCGTAGACGATCAGAGTGCCAAGACCGAGCAGGGTGAACAAATAGAGCAGCCGCGCCCGGTGAGACTGCAGCGAAGGCAAACTCAGCCTCCGCAGCCAGAGGAGGAAGCTGTCAGCCTTCGGTTGGGCGTTGCTGTTTGACATCTGGATACCGTTGCTACTGCTGGACGGAATTATAACATGCCGTTTGACTCATGTTTGACGAGGATACGAGTATTGGTGTTGGTTCGGATTGTCGCATGCGTGTCTCTGCTGCTATAAATCGACAGAACAGAACACAGGGGACTCGCGATGAATCAGGAATTACTGCCCTACCCCTCACTCAAGGAGATCAGGGAAACTGCGGAGCGTCTGCATGGCCGGGTGCTGGAAACACCCGTGTGGCCATGGCAGGCCGGTGTGATTGCCGGTATGGCACCGCATACCGAAGTCTGGCTGAAACTGGAGCTGTGGCAGCAGACCGGCACCTTCAAGGCACGTGGTGCGCTGAACAGTATTGATGCCCTGCCTGCGGAGCAGCGGCAGCGTGGGGTGGTGACGGTCAGCGCCGGCAACCATGCCATTGCACTGGCCTATGCGGCTGCCCAGGCGGGTATCAGTGCCCGGGTGGTCATGCCGGAGTCAGCCAGCCCTGCGCGCATTGCGACCTGCCGCAAGCTGGGCGCAGAGGTCGAACTGGTGTCGGATGTGCATGTGGCCTTTGCGCGCTGTCGTGAGATCGAGGCCAGGGAGGGCAGAACCCTGGTGCATCCGTTCGAGGGGCCGCGTGTGGCCGAGGGCACGGGTACGGTAGGCCTGGAGATGGTGCAGCAGATGCCGGATCTGGATGCGGTCATCGTGCCGGTCGGTGGTGGCGGCCTTATTGCCGGTGTAGCCGCCGCCATCAAGCAGGTTCGTCCCGGTTGCCGTGTCTTTGGGGTGGAGCCCTGGGGCGCTGATTCGATGTATCGCAGTCTGGCTGCCGGTGAACCGGTACAGTTGGAGCGCGTAGATACCATTGCTGACAGTCTAGGGGCCCCGCTGGCAATGCCCTACAGCTTTGGGGTCTGCCAGCGTTTCGTGGATGAGGTGGTCAGGGTCTCTGATGATCAACTCTGTCAGGCCATGTGGCATCTGTTCAACGATATGAAGCTGGTCACCGAACCCGCCACCGCAGCCGGCACAGCGGCTTTGCTGGGGCCATTGCGCGAGCGGCTGGAAGGGTCCCGGGTGGGTATTGTGCTTTGTGGTGCCAATACAGATCATGAGCGCTTTCACCAGTGTCTGCAGCGGGGGCGGGGCTCCATCTGACGGGTCTATACTCGATGCTGAGGGTGGAGTACAGTGTTCAGTATTGAGAGATCGGGATGGTGTAATGCCGAGATCAACCCCAGTGAAATGGTTGGTGTCAGCCCTGTGCTGCAGTGCCTTGGCCGCCAGTGCGTCAGAACTGGACCGGCTGACCTTCATCACGGAAGAATACCCGCCCTACAATTTCGCCCGTGACGGTGCGCTTCAGGGTTTCTCGGTCAGCGTTCTGCAAGCCATGCTGGAGGCTGATGGCAGCGCCAAAGACATCAGCCAGGTGCGAATCTGGCCCTGGGCGCGGGGCTACGAAACCGCACTTGTCGAACCGAATACCGTACTGTTCTCCACCACTCGAACCCGGGCCCGGGAAGATCTCTTTCACTGGGTCGGGCCTCTGGCGCGGGATCGGGTCACGTTGCTGGCGCGGCGGGATTCAGGCATCGAAATCGACAGCATCGATGCGCTCAATGCCTCTGATTATCGTGTCGTGGTAATTCGGGAGGACATCGGCGCCCAGGTGCTGAAAGAATCCGGTGTGAGTGCTGACCGCCTGCGACCTGCCATCAATAACAGCAGCGCGCTCAGCATGCTCCATGCCGGTCGGGTTGAGCTGTGGGCCTACGGAGAAGATGTTGCCTACTGGCTGATGGATGAGCAGGGCCTGGATCCGGCAGAATTCGAATCTATCTATACGCTGAGTGAAGCCTATCTGTATTTTGCGCTCCACCGGCACACGGATGAGGCACTGGTTGGCCATATGCAGGCTGTCCTGGACCAACTGCGCGCTGACGGTACCATAGAGGCTGTGCAGTAATGGCTAGGTTTGTGCACAGGCTGTGCTCCGGGACGGGGTCCTCGACACACGGGGAGCAGAGGTGGTGTGATGAGCAAGGCCGTTAACCGGCACTGGGTATCGCGTTGGCACAGCCTTACCACTCGGCAGGCAGTACTGACCTTTGTGATTGCATTGATCATCAGCATCATTGCCGGCCTGATAGAACTGCTGGACGATGTCCGAGTACTGCGTGCTGATATACAGCAGCAGACCGGTCGCCTGTTGCAACTGGCCGGTGCCACTGCTGCCGAGGCCGCGTTCCAGCTCAATGAAGAACTCGGTGAACAGGTGGTCAGTGGTATCTACAACGGCGGTGATGTCAGCCGGGTGGTACTGCGTGATGATTTCGGGCGGGTCATGGCCTCCCGGGAAACCATAGGCGAAGCGGACAGCGGCGCACTTCTGCGCCATCTGTTCGGCGATATCACGGATTATCATGTCCCTCTGACCTACGACATGGGGGGCGGTCGTGCGGCCGAGGCGGTAGGTGAACTGGACATGCAACTGTCGCTGCGGGTTATCGGGGATGCCTTTCTGGAACGCAGCGCCCTGATTTTCAGTCTGGGTATGCTGAAAGCACTGGTTATCGCCCTGCTGGTCGTGCTGACCTTCCATGTGCTGATTACTCGGCCTCTGCTTCGGGTCTATACCGCCATAGTGACCGTCGACCCGGACCAACCGGGCAACTGGTCGCGGCCGCGCTTCCGCGCCCACCGCAACGATGAACTGGGCAGCCTGGTGCAGGCCCTGGATGACCTGTTGAGAGCCTTTCAGAAGGGGCTGGACCAACGGGATGAACTACATCAGATTTCCACCATCGACGGCCTGACCGGGATACCGAATCGACGTCGTTTTGATGAATTTCTGGCCCGCCAGTGGCTGGATTCACGTCGCCAGAAGAGCCCTCTGGCCGTGATCTTTATCGATATCGATTACTTCAAGCCTTTCAATGACAATTATGGCCATGGCGTTGGCGATGACTGTTTGCGTGAAGTGGCGCGTGCACTGACCCGTGCGCTGCCAAGGGCCACTGATCTGGTGGCCCGTTACGGTGGCGAAGAATTTGTCTGTATACTGCCCCACACCGACCTGGACGGCGCCTGTGCCGTTGCCGAGAGACTTCGCCTGGCCATTCAGGCCCTGGCCATCCCGCATGCCTGGTCTGATGTGGATGATCTGGTGACCGTCAGCATGGGTGTGGCCAGTGCAGTGCCCGGACGCGCCGGAAGCTGGTCTCAGGATGATCTGCTGGCGGCCGCCGACCGGCGTCTGTACCAGGCGAAGCAGAATGGACGCAACCGGATCGTCTCCACAGACGACTGATCTGGGGCTTATGCGGTTGCCTGCCCGGTTCTACAGGCCGGGCAACAGATTGGCCGGCAGCAGGTCATTCAGCCGGCGCTCGCGCAGCAACCGGTCTGCTGCCTCGATATCCGGCGCAAAGAAGCGATCCTCGGCATAGTAGGGCACCTGTTCGCGCAGCCAGCCGCGTGCCTGCTCCAGCACTTCGGTGGTCTGCAGGCCGTTTCTGAAATCCAGCCCCTGACAGGCGGCCAGCCATTCAATGGCAATGACATGGCGCACATTGTCTGCCATCTGCCAGAGACGAAGGCCCGCATTGGGGGCCATGGACACATGGTCTTCCTGATTGGCTGAGGTGGGCAGGCTGTCGACCGAGGCCGGATGTGCCAGCGCCTTGTTGTCACTGGCCAGCGCTGCGGCAGTGACCTGGGCAATCATGAAGCCGGAGTTCACGCCGCCGTTTTCCACCAGGAACGGCGGCAGTTGGGACATATGCGTATCCATCATCAGCGAGATGCGCCGCTCGGTCAGGCTGCCGATTTCGGCGAGTGCCAGGGCCAGGTTGTCGGCCGCCATGGCCACCGGCTCGGCGTGGAAGTTGCCGCCGGACAGAATCTCGTCGTCCTGGGCAAAGACCAGTGGGTTGTCCGACACCGCATTGGCCTCAATGGCCAGTACCTCGGCGGCCTGGCGCAACTGGGTCAGGCAGGCGCCCATTACCTGCGGCTGGCAGCGCAGTGAATAGGGATCCTGCACCTTGTCGCAGTCGGCGTGCGAACGGCTGATGGCGCTCTCTTCACCCAGCAGATGGCGATAGGCAGCGGCCGCGTCGATCTGGCCCGGCTGCCCCCGAACCGCATGAATGCGCGGGTCAAAAGGCGTGCGCGAACTCAGAGTGGCCTCGACCGTAAGTGCGCCACAGACGGTGGCGGCGGCATAGAGATCTTCGGCATCGAACAGGCCGCGCAGCGCATAGGCGGTGGAGACCTGGGTGCCGTTCAGCAAGGCCAGACCTTCCTTGGGGGCCAGCCGCAACGGCTCCAGCCCGGCCTTGGCCAATGCCTCGAAGGCGTCCAGCCACTGACCCTGCCAGCGCGCCTGGCCTTCACCCAGCAGAATCAGGCTCATGTGCGCCAGTGGTGCCAGATCACCCGAGGCGCCGCAGGACCCGCGACCCGGAATATGGGGGTAAACTCCGGCATTGACCAGGCTGACCAGCGCCTCGACCACCTCGGGCCGGATGCCGGAATGGCCCCGGGCCAGGCTGTTGATTTTCAGTGCCATGATCAGACGCACCATATCGTCGTCCAGTGCCGCGCCGACACCGGCGGCATGCGACAGCACCAGCGCCTGCTGCAGGTGTTCCAGTTCACCGGGTTCGATACGTGTCTGGGCGAGCAGACCGAATCCGGTATTGATGCCATAGACGGTGCGGTCCTCCGCCACCACCCGGTTGACACAGTCCACCGAGGCCGTCATTTCAGCGCGGGCGCAGTCCGGCAGTGCCAGTTGCACCTGGCTGGTGTAGATCCGGCGCCAGTCGGCCAGTGTCATGGCGCCCGGTTGCAGAGTCAGGGTGTCCATCAGCTTGAATCTCCGTTCAGCATGGGCAGGTCCAGATTGTTCTCCCGCGCACAGTCGATGGCGATATCATAACCCGCATCGGCATGGCGCATGACACCGGTGGCCGGATCATTGCGTAGTACCCGGCCCACGCGCCGATGCGCTGCCTCGGTGCCATCGCAGACAATCACCACGCCCGCATGCTGAGAATAGCCCATGCCGACGCCGCCGCCATGGTGCAGTGACACCCAGGTGGCGCCGCCGGCGGTGTTCAGCAGGGCATTGAGCAAAGGCCAGTCGGATACCGCATCCGAACCGTCCTGC
Organism: Natronospirillum operosum; assembly: GCF_004768465.1. Classification (GTDB taxonomy): domain Bacteria; phylum Pseudomonadota; class Gammaproteobacteria; order Pseudomonadales; family Natronospirillaceae; genus Natronospirillum; species Natronospirillum operosum. The sequence goes on along the minus strand of NZ_SRMF01000002.1, from coordinate 474,123 downwards.
ATGCTTTCGGTTTCGCGGTTGGGGCTGGCCACCGAGCCGCTGTCCAGATGGTCGCGGCCGATCACCACCGGCGCTTTCAGTTCGCCGTTTTTCACCATCTCGTTGAAGGCCTGACCGAGCCGCGCCCGGTCCTTCAGGCCGACCCAGCAGATGCGCGCCGGCAGGCCCTGGAAGCTGATGCGCTCGCGGGCCATGTCCAGCCAGTTGTGCAGGTGGGGGTCGTCCGGGATCAGCTCCTTCACCTTCTGATCGGTCTTGTAGATATCTTCCGGATCACCCGACAGGGCCGCCCAGCGGAAGGGCCCGATGCCCTGACAGAACAACGGTCGGATATAAGCGGGTACAAAGCCGGGGAAGTCAAAGGCATTGTCGACGCCTTCCTCCAGCGCCATCTGGCGGATATTGTTGCCATAGTCGAAGGTCGGTATGCCGGCCTGCTGGAAATCGAGCATGGCCTGCACATGCACCGCCATGGACTGGCGTGCGGCGCGATTGACCACCTCGGGTTCGGATTCGGCGCGCTGTTGGTACTCGTCCCAGCTCCAGCCTGCGGGCAGATAACCATGCAGCGGGTCGTGGGCGCTGGTCTGGTCGGTCACCATGTCCGGGCGCACACCGCGCTTCACCAGTTCCGGCAGCACCTCGGCGGCATTGGCACAGAGACCGATGGATTTGGCTTCGCCGGCCCGTGTATAGCGCTCGATGCGGGCCAGCGCATCGTCCAGATCATCGGCCTGTTCATCCAGATAGCGGGTGCGCAGACGGAAGTCGATGCGCGACTGCTGGCACTCGATATTCAGTGAGCAGGCCCCGGCCAGGCTGGCTGCCAGCGGCTGGGCGCCGCCCATGCCGCCGAGGCCGGCTGTCAGGATCCAGCGCCCCCTGAGCTCGCCGTCATAGTGCTGGCGGCCGGCCTCGACAAAAGTCTCGTAGGTGCCCTGCACGATGCCCTGGGAGCCGATATAGATCCAGGAGCCGGCGGTCATCTGGCCGTACATCATCAGGCCTTTCTTATCCAGCTCGTTGAAGTGCTCCCAGTTGGCCCAGTGCGGCACGATGTTGGAATTGGCAATCAAGACCCGAGGCGCATCGGCATGGGTTTCGAACACACCCACCGGCTTGCCGGACTGGATCAGCAGGGTCTGGTTATCCTCCAGCCGCTGCAGGGTTTCGACGATCTTGTCATAGCAGGCCCAGTCGCGCGCGGCGCGGCCGATGCCGCCATAGACCACCAGGTCTTCCGGCCGCTCGGCCACGTCCGGGTGCAGGTTGTTCATCAGCATGCGCATGGGGGCTTCGGTCAGCCAGCTCTTGCAGCTTATTTCTGTACCGGTGGGTGCTGCGATTCGGCGGCTGGGGTCGTGGCGGTTGTTTGTGATCATGGTGAATCTCCTCGCTCAGGACGGGGCAGCTTGCAGCCGCTCACGCCCAGTGTTGTGTCAGTGTATGGAACAGGCGCGCGGCCACGCGAGCCGAGCGCTGGTCAATGTCGAAATCCGGGTTCAGTTCGGCCATGTCGGTGACCGCGAGCCGGCCGCTGCGGGCTATTTGCACCAGCAGCGGCTCAATCACGTCCAGCGACACACCGCGCGCCGCCGGTGCGCTGACTCCGGGGACGGTGGCTGCCGGGAATACATCCAGGCAGATGGTGAGATAGACCTGGTCGCAGTCGGCCATGAAATCGGTCAGCAGGCCGTGCAGCTCGGGCAGGGCAGCCGGTGTCATGGTGTGGTCTTCGCGGTAGACCACAGCGAGCTCGTCGGCCCGTTTGAACAGGGCCCGGGTGTTGGCAGCGCGGCTGACGCCCAGACAGGCATAGCGGAAGGGCCAGCCCCGGTCTTCACAGGCAGCGGCGATTTGCGCAAAGGGCGTACCGGAGGAGGGGCCCTGACCCGGGTCGCGCAGATCGAAATGGGCATCGAAATTGATGATGCCGATGCGAGGGGTCTGCTCGGTATCTCTGGCTGCCAGATGTTGCGCCAGACCGGTCCAGGTGCCCAGGGCGATTTCGTGACCGCCACCCATGATCAGCGGCGTCTGACTGGCTGCCAGCAAGCCCTGAACGGCATCCGCCAGGCGCTGCTGGGCACCGGCCAGATCATCGTCGGCGCAGACAATATCACCGGCATCGCGCAAGGGATGAGCATGGTGCAGCGCCAGGCTGGACAGGGTGCGGCGCAGGGCGGTAGGTCCGCCTTTGGCACCCACGCGACCCTTGTTGCGCCGCACGCCCTCGTCACAGGCAAACCCCAGCAAGGCAAAGCCGGGGTCCGCCTGACCTGCCCACGGAGTCACCACCTGATGCCAGCGCTCGCTCTTTGGCTCCGGGTCAATACGGCCTTGCCAGCTGTCCATGTCCGGAAGTCTGTCTGCTCTAATAGGATCTGGCATCATCTGCTCCTGTGCCTGTGGCTCCTGTCAATTTGACTCAACACCGTGTCGACCCGGCTGGGGTGCAAGGCGGGGACGCCGTAAATACATCCCTGTAGGCTCGGCTGCCGCCATCCCTGGCGGCAGACGCCCCGCCCTTCCACCCCAGTCCGAATCGACAGCGACGATCACGCCTTATGTACCCCACCGTTGAAGACTCTCTCCACCAGACGCCCGGGTTGAACGGCATAGGCCAGTTCGTTGGGGGCGTCGATGTCCCACAGGCAGAAGTCGGCGGCAAGGCCGGGGGCGATGCGGCCGGTCTGCTGCTGCAGGCCCAGAGCCTGGGCCGCATTGGTGGTGACGCCCTGCAGGGCTTCCTGTGGGGTCAGGCGGAACAGAGTGCAGGCCATGTGCAGCATCAGCGTCAGCTGGAAAATCGGCGACGAGCCCGGGTTGCCATCGGTGGCGACGGCCATGGGCACGCCGTGCTGGCGCAGCAGCTCGATCGGCGGCACTCGGGTTTCACGCAGGGTATAGAAGGCGCCGGGCAACAGGGTGGCCACGGTGCCGGCCTCGGCCATGGCCTTGACGGTCGGTTCGTCGAGCCACTCGATATGGTCGGCAGACAACCCTTTGTAACGGGCCGTCAGTGCACTGCCGCCGAGATTCGACAACTGTTCGGCATGCGCCTTGACCGGTAGGCCATGGGCCTGGGCGGCCTGAAACACGCGCTCGCTCTGGGCCACCGAAAAGGCAATGCCTTCACAGAATACATCCACCGCATCGGCCAGGCCTGCGGCGGCCACAGCAGGGATCATCTCGTGGCAGACCAGATCGATATAGCCGTCCGCGTTGCCCTTGAATTCCGGTGGCAGGGCATGAGCACCGAGAAAGGTGGTCTGTACGCGTACCGGCAGCTCTCGCCCCAGACGACGGGCGACGCGCAGCATCTTGAGTTCGTCTTCTGTCGTGAGACCGTAGCCCGACTTGATCTCGACCGTGGTCACGCCGTCGCGCAGCAGGGCTTCCAGACGGGGCCTGGCCTGGGCATGGAGCTCGTCTTCGCTGGCTGCCCGGGTGGCGCGCACCGTGCTGAGAATGCCGCCGCCGGCGTGTGCAATGTCTTCGTAGCTGGCGCCTTCCAGGCGCTGCTCGAACTCGTCGGCGCGCTGACCGCCGAATACCAGATGGGTATGGCAGTCGATCAGGCCCGGGGTCATGACGCCACCTACCTGCATGACTTCGCCTTCGAGGCCGGCCGCGTCGGTTGTCGGGCAGACCTGCTCTATACGATCGTCGATCACGGCTATGGTCATGGGCACGGGCTGCAGAGTTCGGCCGTCGAACAGTGTGATGTTGTGCCACAGTCGTCTGGGTGCCAGCACATGACCTCCTGTGTTCTGTTGATTTGTATATACAATTAAACAGAGGCGCCGGGATGTCAACCCGATTTTCTGTCGATCTGTAATGGAATGTTACCAAAAAGGCAGGTGCCTCGGCTTGACGCTGGCTAATGAGGGCTGCATTGAGGTGCATGGTCGTGATGTCAATTGTATTGACAAATTGTCACTCATCGATTTTATTGTATATACAAAAACAATACATCGCGTCCTCCGACGCTTGCCCGTTCAACAACCATCACCCGAAGAGGGGCTACACTCATGTCGGAAAACACCAAGGCGACAGGCCAGAGCGGCGGCATCCAGCCGGACTGGAAGCTTGCACTCAAACTGCTCATTCCCAGTGCGCTGGGTTTGTTCATCTTCTTTGCACCCATCACTATTGGCGATACTCGTACCATTCCGCTGGACCATATGGTCAGCGGTCTGCGTTCTCTGCTCGGTGGGGCGGCCGCCTGGGTGGCACTGGCCATGATTGTGGCTGGCGCCATCTATCCGTTTGTGACCGGGCAGTGGAAAGGCACGCTGACCGAACGTACATTCACCGTGCTCAAGCTGCTGGGCGTGATGGCAGCGCTGATGGCCATCTCCGGCTGGGGGCCGGCCATGCTGCAGGCGCCGGACATGCTGCCGTTCCTGTTTGAAACTCTGGTGATTTCGGTCGGTCTGATTGTCCCGGTCGGGGCCGTGTTTCTGGCCTTGCTGATCAGTTTCGGGTTGCTGCAACTGGTCGGTGTGCTGTTCCAGCCGCTAATGAGGCCGATCTGGAAAACCCCGGGCCGCTCTGCCATTGATGCGGTGGCATCCTTTGTGGGCAGCTATTCCATCGGCCTGCTGATCACCAACCGGGTCTATTCCGCCGGTCAGTATTCCGCCAAGGAAGCAGCCATCATTGCCACCGGCTTCTCGACCGTGTCGGCCACCTTCATGATCATTGTAGCGCGCACGCTGGACCTGATGCATATCTGGAACTGGTACTTCTGGCTGACGTTGCTGATCACCTTTGCGGTCACCGCCATTACCGTGCGTCTGCCGCCACTGCGCGGCATGGACAACCGGAGCGAGCGCGCCGAAGACGATGTGCCGAAAGGCAAGCGGCTGTCGTCGGCGTGGCGAGCCGGTTTGCAGGGTGCCGCCGAGTCGCCGGGGCTGGTGGAGAGTGTGCGTCTGAATGTGAAAGAAGGCCTGATCATGGCCATCAGCATTCTGCCGTCCATCATGTCAGTCGGCCTGATCGGGCTGGTGGTGGCCAATCACACGCCGCTGTTCGACTGGCTGGGTCTGGTGTTCTGGCCCTTTGTCGCCATCTGGGGGCTGCCGGAAGCCCTGGACCTGTCCCGTGCTGCCGCTGCGGGCCTGGCCGAGATGTTCCTGCCGGCCCTGCTGATGACCGAAGCCGATCTGGCGGCTCGTTTTGCTGCGGGCGTGGTCTCGGTGTCGTCGGTGCTGTTTTTCTCGGCTTCCATTCCCTGCATCCTGGCCACCCGGATTCCACTGTCGATCCCGCGTATCGTGGCCGTCTGGTTTATCCGCGTGGCGCTGAGCCTGTTCATTGCCGTGCCCGTGGCCTACGGGGTGGTGGCGCTGACCGGTTGACAGCGCGTCACCCCGGCATCGCAGAGCGCAGCTTGTAGCGATCGCCGGGGTGCAGCAGACGGGCATAGCTGATCAGATGCTCGTTGGACCAGGTGCGACGAATCACGCTCAGGCAGGGTTCGTCGCGCCCGATTTCCAACCACTCTGCGGTTTCTGCATCCGGCAGTACGGCTTCCACGATGTGTTCCAGATCACTGATCGGACAACTGGCTACCAGCACTTCATTGGGGGTATGCCGACTGAAGTCCGTGTCCAGATAGTGTGGTACCCAGCGCGGGTTCACATAGCGGTTCTCGAGCTGGATCGGCACCCCGTTCTCACGATGCACGATGATGCTGTGAAATACCCGGCTGCTGACCCGCACACCCAGGCGCAGGGCCACTTCGTCGTCGGCCTTGATGGCCTCGCAGATCAGCACCCGATTGTCATACTCATGGCCGCGCAGTCTCACTTCCTCGGCAATATTGCGAATGTCCTGCAGCGGTGACTCGGCCTTGCGATCCGTCACGAAGGTACCCAGGCCGACCTGGCGAATCAGGTAGCCTTCCTGCACCAGTTCACGGATGGCCCGGTTGGCGGTCATGCGACTGACCCCGAAATCGCGGGCGAGCTGCTCCTCCGGCGGAATCTGGTGGTTGGGGGCAAATTCACCGTTGTGAATGCGCTCGGTCAGGAACTCCTTGATTACCCGGTAGCGCGGAGATTGACCAGCCTGTGCCTTCATCTGACCCGGCACCACCCTCAGCGACTGAATCGGTCGGCGCGGAAGGCGTCGACCGGTATCGAGGGTTTTTCACCGTCCAGCATCTGACCCAGCAACTCGGCGCTGCCCATTGACAGGGTCCAGCCAAAGGTGCCGTGGCCGGTATTCAGCAGCAGGTTCTCCAACTGCCGGACCGGACCGATGGCTGGCGGGCCGTCCGGCGTCATGGGACGAAAACCGGTCCAGGCCTTGGCCATGCCGAGGTCGACGCTGCCCGGGAAACGCTCATTGAAGCCTTGGCGCAGGGTCTGCAGGCGACGCTCGGGCAAGCGCCGATGGAAATCGGTCAGTTCGGCAAAACCGGTGACCCGTACCCGTTCGCCGAGTCGGGTAATGGCCAGCTTGTAGTGGTCGTCCAGCACGGTGGATCGCGGTGCCCGGTGCTCGTTGCGCACCGGTGCAGTCAGGGAGTAGCCCTTGACCGGGTACAGCGGCAGTGACAGGCCCAGTTGCCGGGCCAGTTCCCGGGAACCGCAGCCGGCGGCCAGCACATAGCGATCTGCGCTCAGGTAGCCGGTGCTGCCTTCGGCGTGTTCGGCCTGGTGCATGGCATAGTCCCGGACCCGGATGCCGCGAATACGCGCATAGCGGATATCCCAGCCGGTAATCTCCACGCGGTAACGCAGGTCCACACCCTGCTGTCGGCAGGCCTCCGCCAGACCACGAGTAAACAGCTGACTGTCCCCGGTGGCATCACCGGGCAGATACATGGCGCCGTGCAGGGGGGCTGACCCGAGCAGACCGGGTTCGTGGAGCCGTGCCGCGCGGGGGTTGAGCCATTCATGCTCGATGCCCAGTTCGTCCAGCAGGCGGGTTTTCTGCATCAGAATGGATTGGCGCTCGCGGTTGCTGGCGGTCTCCAGCAGGCCCAGACTGGCCTGGTCATAGTCAATTTTCAGGGTGCGGTCGACTTCCTCGAAACCTTCCCGGCTCAGCATGGCGAGTTGCAGCATGGCCCTGCGATTGACGTCGAACAGGCCCCGACGGGTGGCAAAGTCGGCGGTCATGCACAGAAACTGCAGCGTACGCCCTGATACCGGGAAGCCGATCTTCAACGGGCCCTTGCGGCGCAACAGGCCCTGCAGCCCGGTACGGATCATGGCGGGATCAGCCCAGGGGTAAAGGAAACCATAGGACCGCTGGCCTGCGTTGCCACGACTGGTCTCCATGGCCGGGCCACCATGCGAGTCGATCACGGTGACCTGGTGCCCACGACGGGCCAGCACCCAGGCGGTGGTCATGCCAACCACACCGGCACCAGCAACAATCACTTTCATGCAGCCTCCTTCAATCTGCTCTGGCTTGCCTGTCCAGAGGGCGGGCCCGTTGCAGCCCGACTCGGTTTATCCCCTGACTGCCAGGGTAAAGTCATTGTCTGTGAGGGGGCGGGCCCCTTGAGTACCTACCACCACGGTGTTGCTCAGTCCAACCCCCCGGTATCCAGGCTGGCGCAGACACAGGGGCAGATGGAATACCATGCCGGGCTCGAACACCGGGGTCTGATCGCGTGCGATATAGCCGGTGCCTTCTACCCAGCTCGGTGGAAACTGAGCCCCCACAGCATAGCCGAAGACGCCGGAAAAAAAGACCTCATCGACACTGGGCGCCAGTATTTTTTCGGCCGCACGGGCGGCTTCATCAAAGCTGTGGCCCGGGCGCATGGTGCGGCACAGAGTATCCTGCAACCGGCTGCAGAGGTCCCGCAAACGCAGCAGGGCGTTACCGGGAGGGCCATCTCCGGCAACGGCCGTTCGCATCATGGGTGCCGTATAGCGCCGGAAGGCGGCCCCGAACTCCAGAAACACCGGCTCCCCGGCAGACACCTTGCGCGCCGAGTGATTCAGATGAATGACACTGGTCCGCGGGCCACTGGTGACAATGGGTTGCAGGCTCATGAACTCGCTGCCGGCAGCCAGCAATGCCCGGGCGCCCTGGGCAGCGATGGCCTGTTCGGTGACACCGGGTCGGATGCAGTCGATCGCCGCCTGCAGACCGATACTGGTCAAGTCGGCACTGCGCTGCAACAGGTTGATTTCATAGGCGGACTTGACCCTTCGCTGGCGCTGTACCAGATCACCGACAGGGCGTATGCGATCGGCACCGAGGTGATGTTCCAGTTGCCGGGCCAGGCCGGCCCGCAGCCCGGGCGACCAGGTGTCCAGCCCCAGCACCGTCTGCGCGCCGAGCAGCTCCAGCAGGGGCTCGGTAACGGTTTCGGGGGCCTCCCACAGATAACCGATGATCTGATCACAGACCGCAGTGGTCACGGCGGGACCGGTTTCGATGGACGGCACCTGCAGCACGGACTGGTTGGCCGTGATCAGCAGCGCCGTATGTACCGATACCTCGAAGGTGCTGTAGCCACTGTAATAGTGAATTTCAGCGGGATTCGTCAGCAGTACGGCGTGCAGTTCCCGTTCGGCCATGCCGGCACGCAACCGGCGTAATCGCGTCGCAAGTTCGTCCGGGGGCAGGTGATTTTCAGACCCTTGCAGGTGGGCTGCCAACTGCTCACGATACTGGTTGTGATCCATGTGCCGCACCGATTCAAATTGAATGGAACTGTGCCATACTGCCGCTTAGTCTGATTGAATCGCCCGAGGGTAGCAATGAGTAATCCCAAGCATACGCTGGTCTGGATGTCGGTCTTTCTCGCCGTCGTGGTGGCCATCTGTGCGGCACTGGCCGTGCGCTTGTTCGATGCCTTCATGGCCAACTGGGCTCTGAATGGCACCATTGTGCTGGTGCTGCTGGTCGGCATCGGACTGACCTACCGTCAGGTCATCATTTTGTTCGCGGAGATTCGCTGGGTGGCCCAGTTTCGCACCGGTCGTGTAGGCCTGTCTGTGCTGCAGGAACCACGCCTGCTGAAGCCGCTGGCCCGGCAACTGGGTGATGATTACAAGCGCGACCGTTTCAGCCTGTCGGCGCTGTCGTTGCGCACCGTGCTCGACGGTATTCGCACGCGCCTTGACGAACAACGTGAAATCTCGCGCTATTTCATCGGTCTGCTGGTGTTTCTCGGCCTGCTGGGTACCTTCTGGGGTCTGCTGATTACCATCAGCTCTGTCGGTGAGGTCATCCTGGGGCTGGACATGCAGGGGGAAGATTTCTCGGCTGTCTTTGCCACGCTGCAGGCGGGTCTGATTACGCCGCTGGATGGCATGGCAACGGCCTTCAGCTCCTCTCTGCTCGGGTTGGGCGGGTCTCTGGTGCTGGGCTTTCTGGATATTCAGGCCGGGCATGCCCAGAACCGCTTCTATGATGACCTGGAAGAGTGGCTGACCGGGCTCACCAATCTGGTGGAAGAGGTGCGTGAAGCCCGCCGCAGCGGTGGCGCCGGAGAGGAACCGATCTTCCCGGAAGATCGGGATCTGGAGTCCGTGCTGGAGATGGATCGCTTGCGGCAGGAAAACATTCGCCTGCGCGATGAACTGCAGGGGCGGAACTGAGCATGGGCAGTGTCGGTAGGGTCAGAGTCCGGAGTGAGGGGCTTCAGCGATGAATCGACGTCGACGTTCCAGCAGCAGCATCAGTGTCTGGCCGGGTTATGTGGATGCTTTGTCTGCCCTGTTGATGCTGGTCATCTTCATGCTGCTGATCTACACCCTGACGCAGTTGTACCTGTCGCAGACCCTGTCCGACCGTGATTCCGAGCTGGCCCGCCTGGGCAACCGGCTGACGGAAATATCACGCCTGCTGCGGCTGGAAGAAGAGCGCACCGAGGAACTGGAAGAACAACTGGGTCAGGCCCGCGAGGCCCTGGCGGTCAGTCTGGGCCGGGAAGAGATACTGCAGGCCGAAATGGACCGGCTGGAAGACCAGGTGGCGGCCGACCGCGAGCGCATTCAGGTCTTGCTGGGCACACAGGCTTCGCTGCAGCAGGATATCGCTGCCCTGCGCGAACTGCGTGCAGAACTGGAGCGCGAAGTTGCGGACATGAGTGAATTGCTGACGCAGCGCGACACCGAGGTTGCCGAGCTGGACGCCGAACTGGAAGAGCGGCAGACGGAGATAGGTGCCCTGCGTGATCGCTCGCAGGCACTGGAGGCGCGTCTTGCCGAAGAGCAGGAGCGTACGCTGCTGGCCCAGCAGGAAATAGAAGAGCGCGAACTGCGCATTCAGGATCTGGTGGCCATCAGCGAGGAAGGCGCCCGGGCGCTGGAGGAAGAACTGGAACTGAGTGCTTCCCAGCGCGCCCAGATTGCCCGCCTCAACGACGCGATCGATGCGCTGCAGGCACAGCTGCGCACCATCAGTGCAGCCCTGCGCCTGCAGGAGGACATTACGCAGACACAGGAAGCCGAACTGGCTGATCTGGGTGAACGCCTGAATACCCTGCTGGCCGAGCGGGTCACCGAACTGGAGCAGTATCAGTCCGAATTCTTCCGTCGGCTGCGGGAAGTGTTGGCGGAGCGCGACGATATACGGGTGATCGGTGATCGCTTCCTGCTGCCGTCGGAGCTGCTGTTTGCCACCGGCTCGGCCACCATCGGTGAGGCCGGTCTGGAAGAACTCGACAAGCTGGCGGATCTGGTGCTGGAACTGACCGAAACCATCCCGGAGGATGTCGACTGGGTGTTGCGGGTGGACGGCCACACCGACCAGATTCCCATCAGCACGGCGCGCTTCCCCAGCAACTGGGAACTGTCGACGGCACGGGCGGTTTCAGTGGTGCGGTATCTGGCCGAACGGGGTGTGCCGGAAGCCCGCATGGCCGCTACCGGGTTCGGGGAGCATCAGCCGCTGCAGGCCGGCACCAGTGCAGAAGCACTGCAGGCCAATCGGCGCATAGAGCTCAAGCTGACCAGCCGCTGAAAGGTGTGGCAGAGGCGCCTCAACTGAGGTCGGTCTGGCGCCAGAGCAGGTAGCTTTTGGCCGTCATCGGACGACCGAACAGATAACCCTGGCCCAGATCGCAGTCCAGTTCCCGCAGTATCCGGCACTGGCCTTCGGTCTCTATGCCCTCGGCCACCACCCATAGATCCAGCGCCTGGGCCATCTCGATCAGACATTTCATGACCGTGCGGCTGGAGGCTGCGGATTCCAGATCGCGCACGAAGGCGCGGTCGATCTTGAGGCCGGTGATCGGCAAGTGGGTCAGGTACTCGAAAGACGAGTAGCCGGTGCCGAAATCATCAAGGCTGACCGGAAATCCGTGATTGCGCAGTTCCTGCAGTATCAGGCGGGCACCATGCGGGTTGCGGATCAGCGCCCCTTCGGTGATCTCTATCTCGAGTCGCCCGGGGTCTACCTGCGAGGCTTGGGCCAGTTTGGGCAGATCCCGGATCAAGGCCTTGTCGAACAGGTTGCGTACCGCGAAATTGATGCTCAGCTGTTCCTCCGGATGCTGGCGCAGAAACTCCAGGGCCTGCTGCAGAACAAAGCGCGTCACCGGTGCGATCAGCGAGGTATCCTCCAGCTTGGGCATGAAACTGTCCGGCATGATCAGCCGGCCGTCGACCGCACGCCAGCGCAGCAGGGCTTCGGCACCAGCCGGTCGGTTGGTGATCAGGTCAATCTTGGGCTGATAATGCAATTCGAACTCGCCCGCCTTGAGGCCGCTGCGGATACGGGATATCAACTGCACCCGCTCGCTGCTGCGGCGTTCGAAGGCCGGGTCATAGGGCCGATAGAACTCGGCCTCTTCCACGGCCGTTCGAGCCCGCCGAACCAGCTCCTCGGGGGCCACCCTGAGATCATTCGAATAGTGACTGCCGATAGCCATCTGTACCCGCACTGGAACATCACGCACCTCCATGATTTCCTCTCCGGCCTGGCGCACGGCTTCCACCAGGGGGGCTACCTGTGCCGAGTCGGGTGTGGGCAGCAGGAACAGAATCTCCGAGCCGCTGAAGCGATAACTCTGCACCGACTGGTCGCTGTGGTCGGCAATGCGTGCGGCTACCGAGGCCACCACCTGGTCGGAGGCGTCGGTGCCCAGAGCTTCCAGTACTTCCGCCAGATCCAGAATACGCACAAAGACCAGGGCCACACCACAGTCCTCGGCGTGGCCACGGGCCTGCCGGGCCAGCAAGGCTGCGAGATCTGCGTCCAGAGCGGCCTGATTGGGCAGGCCGGTGCGGCTGTCCGTGCGCAGTGCCCGCGCCTGGGCCTGGTTGGCCCGTCGGAGACGCTGGAACATCCAGCCGGTAAAGGTGCCGATCAGCACGAACATGAGCAGCCGGGCGATCCAGTTGCCCAGCGGCTGGGCCGTAGCGGCACCGACATCCAGCGGCATCAGCGGGCCCAGCAGCAAGCCGGCGGCTGCCGCCGTTATCAGGCTGGCCGGCAGGCCATACCAGGCAGAGGCGAGTACAACCGGCACCAGCAGGACATAGGGGAAAGCATAACCGGTACCGCCGGTCATGTAGACGATGATGGTGCCCAGTGCCAGCAGGGCCAGTACGGTGGAGAGCTGCAACAGAAATTGGCGGCGGCTGGCTGGATGGGAGGGTGAGGCTGTAGGTGGGTTGTGTGGCCACGAACGGCCATTTAGACTGATCATTCCGTTCCCTGAGCTGAAAGTCACTGGGTGTCGGTCTGACCGCACCCTTCTGTTACCCGTATACCACCAAGGATAGATTGCGATGCCGGGGTTTGCCATGCCACAGAATTCATTTCCTCGCTCTGTTGCGAGCGGTCTGCTGCTCACTCTGAGCCTGCTCGCCGGATGTGCCGGTCAGGACAGCGCGACCGTGCTGAACCTGCCGGCAGACCGTTCAGCCATGACCACAGACAGTCGCGGGATGCTGATGTATCAGGCCGATGCGGCAGTATTTCGCGAGTGTTCCACCGGCCAGCTGTTCCCGGTCCGGATGGCCGGCGCCTGGCTTGAGACCGAGCGCCGCTATCTGGAGGCGCGCGGCGAGTCTCCTGCCTGGGTGCTGGCCGAGGGCCAGGCCACCTATGAGTGGGCAGCGCCCATGGAGGGCCCGGAACGGTACCACCTGACCTTTGACGATATTCCGGAACTGACACTTGGGCAGTTCTGTGGCCAGTCAGCCGAGGCGCTGCTGGATCAGGTCTGGGCGGTGGTGCATCTGGACGGCTTCGGCCTGGACCGCTTTGCCGATGGGCACCGGCCCACGGTGAAGCTGACCGCGGATGAAGACTCTGCCGCCGGCGACTATGCCGTCAGCGGTTCCACCGGCTGCAATCAGTACGGCGGCCAGCTCACCCTGTCCGCTGAGCAGATGGCTTTCGGCAGCCTGGTCACCACCCGGATGTACTGCATGAATACGGCCGACATTGAAGCCCGCTTTCTGGACATGACCAGAGAGGCGGTCAGGGGCAGCCTGGAAGGCGACACCTGGCACTGGTATGACGCGGAGGGCCGCTGGCTGGCAGCGCTGCAGGCCTCCGACCGCTGACTCAGGGCAGGAGGTCGGCCAGGCGGGCTTCCCAGAGCACTACAATCCAGGTCAGGGCCATCAGCAGGAGGCTGATAAAGACGGCGGCGGAGCCCATGTCCTTGGCGCGCCCGGACAGTTCATGCCATTCGCTGCCCAGACGGTCTACCACCGCCTCGATGGCCGAGTTCAGCAGCTCCACGATCAATACCAGCAGACCGGACCCCACCAGCAGAAGCCATTGGGGCAGTGTCTCGGCCACCAGCACGGCCAGCACGACGGCGACCCCGACCAGAATCAGTTCCTGCCGAAAGGCGGCTTCATTGCGAAAGGCGGCGCGTACCCCCTGCAGGGAATAACCGGTGGCCTTGATGATGCGGCTGAACCCAGTGGCTCCGGCCTTCTTCATGCAGATCTCCCGTGACGTTCCTGTGACTACTGTGCCTGGCGCGGACACCGGCAGATTATTACAACAACCCGGGTGCATTGCACAGCCTGGTGTCGAATCAACCTCTAAGTTGCCACCATGCGGGCAGCAGCGCCTGTATGTCGGGGTTCGCATAGCGGTCATCCAGCAGCCAGATCACGCCCTGATCGGTCTCGGTGCGGATCACGCGCCCGGCAGCCTGTACCACCCGTTGCAGTCCCGGATACAGGTAGGTGAATTCGTAGCCGGCGCCGAACTGCTGCTGCAGGCGCGCGCGCTGACATTCATTGACCGCATTCCACTGCGGCAGCCCCAGGGTGGCGATAAAAACACCCAGCAGCTGATCTCCGGGCAGGTCAATGCCTTCGCCAAAGATGCCGCCCAGGACGGCAAAGCCAATGCCGGGTGTGCGGGTCCGGAAATGCGCCACAAAGGCGTCCCGCGCGGGTTCCGACATGCCTGCATGCTGGCGCCACTGGGGGATGTCCGGGGCCTCCCCAGCCAGTCGGTCGGCCACCTGATCAAGATAGGCAAAGCTGCTGAAATAGGCCATATAGGGGCCGGGGGTCTGCCGGTACTGGTGGACCATGCACTGTACAATGGGGTCCAGACTGGCGGCGCGGTCCCGAAAGCGGGTCGACAGTTGCCGGGCAACGCGGACCTCCAGTTGCTCCGGTCTGAACACCGGCGGCAGGCTCTGCTGCACGGTGCCTGCAGGCAACCCCAGCAGTTCCCGGTAGTAGGTCATGGGGCGCAGCGTGGCGGAGAACAGGATGCTGCTGTGTCCGGTCTCCAGCCGTGGTGCCAGAAAGGGCGCCGGCACCAGATTGCGCAGGCAGAGTTCACTCCGGTTGCGACCCGGGTGCAATGTGATGTCGAACAGACTGTGGGTATCGAATGATTCGGTCAGAAGCTGGAACTGCCGGGCCTCGAAATAGAACGCCTGCACGTCCGGCAGAGCTTCTGCAGGGTGGTCCGCGAACCAGTCGCTCCAGCTCTGCAGGAACTGACGCAGCGGTCCGGTCAGCACCGTGGGCGCCTGGTCTGCCTCCTGATAGTGGGCGGCGCGGACTGTGGTATCTGCCGCCAGGCCTTCCTGCTGCAGGAGTGCATTCCAGCCCCGGTTCAGTCGATCCAGAGTCCGGCGCACCGGGGCGGGTGCCTGTTGCCGCGCTGTCAGCAGAGCCTGTTTGCGCAGGCTGACACTGTACATGCTGCGCGCGCGCTCCAGCAGGTTGTGTGCCTCATCCACCAGCAGGGTCAGCCGCCACTGCTCCTGCACGGCCAGCGCATGCAGCAGGGCGCTGCGATCAAAGTAGTGGTTGTAATCGGCCACGATGACATCGCTCCAGCGGGCCAGCTCCTGGCTCAGATAGTAGGGGCAGATCTGATGCCGCAAGGCCACCTGCCGGACTCGTGCCTGGTCCAGCAGTGGCCAGTCCACCATGGGCGTCGAGTCCGGTGCCGTCAGCGCTTCCTGGCGAGCGGCCGGCAAGCGGTCATAGAATCCGGCTGCCAGCGGGCAGGCATCACCGTGGCAGGCCTTGTCCGGGTGTTCACAGGCACGCTCGCGGGCGACCAGTTCGAGGGCGCGTACTGGCAGCGCAGGCTCGGGGCCGCTGCGCAGGCGGCGCAATCCATCCAGCGCCAGGCCCCGGCCGGAAGTACGAGCACACAGCCACAGCAGACGGTCCTGTTGGCGTTCGGGCATGGCGCGCAGGGCAGGGAACAGGGTGCCCAGCGTCTTGCCGAGCCCGGTTGGCGCTTCGAGCAACAGGGTGCGGCCGGTATGCACGGCCTTGTAGACGGATTCGGCCAGACCCCGCTGGCCGGGGCGAAATTCTGCAAACGGGAAACGGAGACGGCGCAGCCCCTGATCACGCTGACTGCGGTGCCGGGCCTCGCGGCGCGCCCAGTCGACGAAGCGGTGGCAACGCGCCAGCAACGCCGCTTCCAGCTCGACGGCGGTCCACTGTTCGCTGAGTTGGGTTTCCTGCTGGTCGTCGATGTTGAAATAGATCAGGCGCAGGGTGATCTCGTCCCAGTCCCGTTCATGACAGAGCAGCGCTCCGTAGGTCTGCACCTGGGCCCAGTGCAGGGTGCGCTGGTTGGCGCCCTGCCGACTCAGGTCACCGCGGTGGGTCTTGAACTCCTCGACGCAGCGGGCCTGGCTGTCGAGTGCATCAACCCGGCCCTGCAACTGCAGGCGGACTCCGGAGAGTACCAGTTCACGCGTCACGCTCACTTCCAGGTCGTGCGTTCGGGCGCGGCGCTGACCCATGACCTGGTGCCCGGCCTGACCCTGCTCGGCGGTCGGCGCCGGCGTAAAGCGGAGATCCAGGTCGCCATAGCGGTCACAGAAATCGCACAGTGCCCGGATGCCCACCCGGAAGCACAGTGACGGCGCCTCAACGGCGGGTTCGTCAGCGGGTGGAGTACTGGCTGCAATGGGAAGCTCGGTCATGGTGACAGCATACCTGAGCACAGTTTTTGCGTCAGGGTGATCGAATCGGTAAAATGCCGTCCCTTTTTGCAGAGGCTGGCTGGCACGACGGATACCGAGTCGTGCGATGGATGAGCCACACGAATTGTTCATGCATTATCTCATCAAGCTCCATCCGGAAATCACCATCAAGTCCAAATCGGTGCGGGACCACATGATCAAGTGCCTGCGTCACAATGTGCGCATGGTGATCCAGCTCGATGACCCTCAGGCGCGCGTGCAGGGCGGCTTCGACAGCCTGGAAGTGCACCTGAGTGAAACCTTGGCGGCTATAGGGCGCGACCGGGTGGAGGCGGCACTGGGCCGTATTCCCGGCCTGCATGAAATTCTGGCCGTGGAAGAATTGCGTGGCGAGTCACCGGAACAGATCGCCCGCCAGGTTCTGCCTTACTGGGTTGATCAGGTTGCCGGCAAGCGT
This sequence comes from Natronospirillum operosum, assembly GCF_004768465.1. GTDB lineage: Bacteria > Pseudomonadota > Gammaproteobacteria > Pseudomonadales > Natronospirillaceae > Natronospirillum > Natronospirillum operosum. The sequence goes on along the minus strand of NZ_SRMF01000002.1, from coordinate 457,291 downwards.
TTCTGTGTGCGCGTCAAGCGCCGCGGGGACCATGCATTCACCTCCTCGGAGCTGGAACGCTATCTGGGCGGTCAGGTGCTGGCCGCCGTGCCGGATGCTACGGTCGACCTGACCCGCCCCGAGGTCACCCTGACACTGGAACTGAAGAACACGCGGCTGCTGCTGATTACCCGGCGCTGGCCGGGTGTTGGGGGCTATCCGCTGGGTACCCAGGAGAATGCGCTAGCGCTGATTTCCGGCGGTTTCGACTCCCCGGTGGCCGCCTGGCGCATGATGACGCGCGGAGCGCGCACGCATTTCCTGTTCTTCAATCTGGGCGGTCCGGCCCATGAAGCCGGGGTGCGGGAAGTGGTGCTGCATCTGTGGCGTCAGTACGGACGTTCGCACAAGGTCTTTTTTACCTCGGTACCGTTCGAGCCCGTGGTGGCGGAAATTCTGCGCGTCATTCCGGACGGCCTGATGGGGGTGGTGCTGAAGCGCATGATGCTGCGCGTGGCCAGTCAGTTTGCTGAGCACTGGCAGATTCCGGCGCTGGTGACCGGTGATGCGGTGGCCCAGGTGTCGAGCCAGAGCCTGACCAACCTGAAGGTGATTGATCAGGTGACCGATCAACTGGTGCTGCGCCCGGTGATCACGGAGAACAAGCAGACCATCATCGACGAGGCGCGCCGTATCGGTACCGCGCCCTATGCCGAGAGCATGCCCGAATACTGCGGAGTGATCTCGCGGCGGCCCAATATCCGTGTCCGGCGCGCTGATATAGAGGCGGCCGAGGTGCCCTTTGATTTCTCGGTGCTGGAAAACGCGCGGGAACAGGCGGTATCGACCCGTATAGATCGGCTGGAGAAGGCGCCGCCTCTGGTGTCCGGCGAGTTGCTGACGCTGGACATGGAACAGGCACAGGCGCGGCCCGGCCCGGTGCGCATTGTCGATATCCGACCGGAGCACGAGCGCTCTGTGGCACCGCTGCAATCGGCAGGCCTGCCGGTCGATGTCATCCCGTTCTATGAGCTGCAGAGCCGCGCCGGTGAGCTCGCTGCCGACACCACTTGGCTGCTCTACTGTGAGCGCGGGGTCATGAGCCGCATGCAGGCGCTGCACCTGGCCGATCAGGGCGTGGCCAGCGTGGGTGTTCTGGTACTGGCCAAGGAAGGCGCTACGCCTTGACGATGTCATGACCGGCCATCTCCAGCGTCAGTATAGTCCTAATCGAACAGCGTTTCAGAATCCGACTGCACATAGAGCACTTCTGCCGGTACCTCATGCCTGGCGCAGTATTGCAGCCAGCGGATCTGGTTGTCCTGCAGACGATCACCCGGGCCCTTGATTTCAAGCAGCCGGTAGCTGTGCGCGGCGGGATAGAACTGCACCAGATCAGGCAGGCCGCTGCGGTTGGCCTTGACGTCGAACAGGATGCGCCGAAACAGCAGTTCCAGGTGTGTCGGTGGCAGGCAGGCCAGGGCCAGTTCAAGCAGAGGACGCGTCATCAGACCCCAGTGCACAAAGGGGTTCTGCACACCCTGTCGGCTGTGCCAGTAGTGCCAGATCCGCGCCTGATAGTCGCCTGCAGTCAGCAGGGCCAGGGCCTGCTCGAACCCGTCCTGGCGGCGGCGGTAGAATTCCGGTCGGGTCAGATCAGCCGGCGCACTCTGAAACGGATGGAAGAAGGCCCCGGGCAGCGGCGCAAAGATGACCGGCCAGCACAGCAGGCCAAGCAGGCTGTTGATCAGGCCGTTCTCGACCCAGTATACGGGGGCATCCGGGGTCTGCAGGTGGTCTGTGACCTGTGCCTCCACCCGGTTGCCTGCCAGTGGCAGCTGTATCGTCTGTTCGGTCCAGCCGGGCGCCGCGGGTTGTGCCGGTGGTGGTTGCCCGGCTTTGCGACTGAGTCGTTTTGCCATGCGGGCGGCCTGTTGCTGTTCGGCCTCATTGTCCGGTGCGGCCAGCACCTGATCCAGCAGGCTTACGGCTGCTTTCACCTGCCCCTGCAGCTCCAGCACCCGAATCAGGCGCGGTCGGGCCTCGGGCACGGCAATGTCGGCGTAGAGGCGGGCTGCGGTCTGCAGGTCGCCGCTGCGTTCAAATCGATAGGCCAGGCGGTACAGGACGCGGTCGCGGCGGGCCGACAGCCAGTTACTGCCGGGCAGGTCAGCCGGGATGTCGCGCAGTATGTCGGCCGGCGGCTCGCCCTGTTCCAGACGCTCCCGGCACTGGTGCAGACACAGCCAGGCATCCACCTCGGCCCGGCGGGCAAAGGGCCGGGCCGCATCATCGAAGGGCACGGTTTCATAGCGGAACAGGCCCAGCTCGGCCAGCACGAAGGTGGACCACTCCTGACGCAGGTTGCCGAAGAACATAAGCCGCAGGCGTTCGCAAAGATCCATTACTGCCAGGCCATACAGCGTGGTCGGCGCCTGTGGCCACCAGTCTGACCAGGCGCGCGGCTCCGGATACAGCTGAGCCAGCGCCGCGACCAGGTCGCGCTTGCGTGCACTGGCGCCGGGCCGGGGCAGATCCTCGTGGGTGTCGGCGAGCCGAATAGCCAGAGCCAGCAATTCAGGCCGGGTCAGTTGCCGGCTCAACTGACTGATGTCTACTGCCGGGTTGAGTGTCAGCAGGCCGCTGCGGAGCAGCGGTTCTGCGGCCTGTTCAGTGTCGCCTATCTCTGGGTAGGTCAGCCGGTCAGCCCGAAAGCAGTCGCCCTTGCGCATTACCATGCGCACCAGCAGGGCCTGCGAGGGCTCGGGCAGTCGGCGCAGGGTTTCGATGAAGTGCTGTTCGGCGGCCGCAAGCAGGTCCGGGTACCGGCGCACGACCCAGTCCAGCACAAAATGAAAGTTGCGCAGGTAATACAGCGGGTCGCTCAGTTCCGGGCGTACGGTGATCTCGCGGCGGGTCATTCCAGATTGAAACGCTCACGCAGAAAGCGGGCAATGCCGTCCTGATCATGGTGTCCGATTACCGCTGTGGCTCGGCTCTTGATATCATCCGTGGCATTGGCCGGGGCATAGCTTTCATCGGCCAGGCTGAACATGCTGACATCATTGTCGCTGTCGCCGAAGCAGATGATGCGCTCGAAACCCAGTTCTGTCTTGAGGACCTCCAATGCGCTGCCCTTGCTGGCCGCGCTGTGGTGAATGTCCATCCAGGCGCAGCCCGGGTTGTAGATGGATTCGCCGGCATAGGCCACCAGATGGTCCATGTCGACCAGGCGCAGGCCGATGGCATCAGCCGCTGCCTGAGGGCCCAGCGCACTGATGTTGGTGATACGGGAGCGATCATGCAGTGCACTCAGATCCCGCATGGGCACTTCCGGATGATGGCGGAGCAGCTCGCCGTACAGGTGTTCGCCCATGGGATCACTGATGACGGGGTGATAGATGGCGGGTTGGTCATTGTCCTCCAGCGTGCATACAAAGGGTGTCATCTGCTGGTCGGCAAAGGCATGCAGTACGGCGTCGATTTCTTCGGCGGTCAGAAAGTTCGGGTGTCGGTACTGGCTCTGACGGGGGTCCCATATGATGACCCCGTTCTTGTAGACATGCGGCAGGGTGAAATCGTGTCCCGTCAGACAGGGGCGCGCGGCATGCAGCGTGCGGCCGGTGGCAATGGTATAGGCAATGTGGCGCTCACCGAGGCGGTGCAGGGTATCCCGGGTATAGTCGGATATGCGCTGTTGCTGGTTCAGCAGTGTGCCATCCAGATCAAAAACCACCAGATCCATGCCGTGTCCCCATTGTCGGTGTTGACCATTGCCGTTGCCGATAAGGTACTGCAACCATGGCCGGATTGCGATCCCGGGTGACGATAAAACAGAGCAGATTACCCCTGCCTGACTTTGATGATGCAGGGGCCTGACAATTGCTCTATAACTGGATAGGGTCCGTATTTTCCGGGTATCAGGCGGGCCAGTGGTTGGAGAGGATCATCGTGCAGGCAGACCGCAAGCAGGAACTGGTCAACACCATGGAACTGCTGTTCGGGCGTTCCAGCGTTGTTGTGTCGTTGTTTGATCAGCACGACATGCTGATATACGGCAATCAGACCTACCGGGACCTGACCAGGCTGGGCGCAGACGAACTGCTCAGTTGGAGCGACATCATTCGCCGCAATCATCAGGCAGCAGATGGCCTCAATATAGAAGCCGAGGATGTGGAGCTCTGGCTTGCACGAGCCAATGAGCGGCGCTGGCGATTGCCCTACCGGGAATTTGAAATTGATCTGACCGGCGGGCGCTGGATTCAGATGACCGAAACCCTGATTCCGGACGTCGGCCTGCTGGGTGTCGGCGTGGAAATCACCTCCTCCAAGGCAACGGTGTCCTCCCTGCGCCAGGACTATCTGCGCGCCATGGTCGAAGCCGAAACGGATCCGTTGACCGGGCTGGGCAATCGGCGTGCTCTGGAGCGTCTGACGGCGCTGCTCGAAACGGCCGGCCACCGCAAGGGAGTGTCGGCATTGATGATTGATCTCGATGATTTCAAGAGCTACAACGACCTTTATGGCCACCTGGCGGGTGACCAATGTCTGAAGCGCGTAGCAGAGATTATTCTGTCCAGTCTGCGCGACGAGGGGGACTACCCGCTGCGCATCGGGGGCGAAGAATTTCTGGTGTTGCTGCATGCGACTTCGGTACATGAGGCCATGCGCATTGCCGAGCGGATTCGCAATCAATTGACCGAGGCCGCGCTGCCCCATCGCGGTGCGTCGGCAGGTGTGGTCAGTATCAGTGTGGGCGTCGCCGAGGCGATGCAGGTCGATGTGGGCAGTGTTGAGCGCCTGATCGGGCAGGCGGATCGGGCGCTGTACCGGGCCAAACAGGCCGGGCGCAATCAGGTTCGAGGCCTGGAGGACGATGACTGATACGACCGGTTGCCGCCATTGGCGGTACAATCCGTGCATGTTGCCCTGTACGCAGCCCGTCGGAGTGTGTTCATCATGCGCATAGTCATTTGCCCCGATTCGTTCAAGGAAAGCATGACCGCTCTGGAAGCCGCTCAGGCCATCAAGGCCGGCCTGTGCAGCGTATGGCCACAGGCGAACTATGAGCTGTTGCCGCTGGCCGATGGCGGCGAAGGCACGGTACAGGCATTGCTGGACGCTACCGGTGGCAACTGGTGCGAGGCGTCGGTGACCGACCCGCTGGGTAAGCCGGTGCAGGCACGCTTTGGCCTGCTCGGTGACGGGCGGACGGCGGTGCTCGAGATGGCCGAGGCCTCCGGCTTGCAGCGCGTGCCGCCGGGGCGCCGAGACCCCCGCCTGACCAGTTCAAGGGGCACCGGTGAAATGATGCTGGCGGCACTGGAACAGGGCGTTGAGCGCCTGATTCTGGGCATCGGCGGATCGGCCACCAACGATGGCGGCGCCGGCATGCTGCAGGCTCTGGGCGCGCGGCTGGATGATGCTCAGGGTGAACCCATAGGCCCGGGTGCGGCCGGTCTGGCGCGGTTGGCCTCGATGGATTTCGGCGGGCTGCACCCGCGTCTGCGCCAGTGTGAACTGGAAGTGGCCTGTGATGTGACCAATCCGCTGCTGGGCGACACCGGTGCCAGTGCCGTGTTCGGGCCGCAAAAGGGTGCGGATGCTGCCATGGTCGAACAGCTCGACAAGTGGCTGGCTCATTATGGGGCCCTGCTGGAAACCACCACCGGACGTGCCGTTATCAACAGCCCTGGTGCGGGTGCTGCCGGTGGCATGGGGGCTGCGTTGATGGGCGCCCTGGGTGCCAACCTGAAGCCGGGTATTGATCTGATCATGGCTGCAGTGGGTCTGGCGGAGCGGCTGCAGGGCGCCGATCTGGTGGTCACCGGCGAAGGGCGCCTGGACAGCCAGACCCTGCAGGGCAAGACGCCAGCCGGGGTGGCGCGCCTGGCGGCCGCAGCCGGTGTGCCGGTGATCGGTCTGGGCGGCAGCCTGGCCGATGACACCGGGGTACTGATGGAGCAGGGTTTTGTCGTGGTATTGGGTGCGGTGCAGCGCCCGACCGATCTGGACACGGCGCTGGTGCTGGCGCCGGAATGGTTGGCTCGCACTGCAGAACAGGCGGCGCGGCTGATGGCACTGGGGCGTCAACTGACGCTTCCAAATGATTCCTGACAATCCTGTTGGTGATTCGACAAGTTCAATAAAAGTATTCAAAAGTAGTCTTATTCAATGCCAGCCTACTGCATTAATTCAGGACAGCAGCCTGATAATGCCAAAATTGTGATCTTCCTCGCACTTTATGTAATCGGTTACATTCCTTCCTTGATAGGCCCTGAGAACTCTTGATAGCTTCTCTTTGCCCATTATCCGCCCGTCCTTCCGGACAGGGATTTCCGGGCTCCCAACAAGAAGCTGGGCGAACCATTAAGGATGATAGATTATGCACTTTAGAAGCTTGCCGGCCCTGGCGGCGGCAATGACCGTGCTCGTTCTGACAACGGGCTGTAACTCGAGTTCCTCCACTGCCAATAACTCCAGTGCCGAGACTGATGCCGACATCAATGTGGTTGGCCTGCGCACTCAGGTTCAGTCTGTGAGCAATCACTATCACGAACTCTATCCTGACGAGTTCTACTACACACTCCAGTTCCAGGTTGCCGTTGCCGGAGAGAACCTGCCGGACGATGTGCACTCCATCGAGGCCTGGTATCCGGAACGGGAAGAATGGAGCCATCTGACCGATACCGCCATTCTGGTTGGTCCGCACGCCAACGATATGTACTACAGCGACGGCGTGTTCTACTCCAATCACCTGTACAGGCCAGCATCCTGGGGTGGCGGTCCGGATGTGTACCAGCGACTGCAGCTCGATGGCTGGCAGATCCGTGTCACCGACCGGGACGGGGGCGTTCATCTGCTTGATCTGACCCTGGATGTACCGCCGGAGGATGCCGACAGCAGTGCTGACCATGTCGAGGCGTTGCAGTATCAGGATTCGACCCCGACCGATATCCGAACTCTGGGCCTGGTCTCCGGGACCATCAAGGATATCACCCCGGAGAGGGTCACTCTGGATGTCAGTTACGAGGATCCGCGTGTGCATTCGTTTCACATTGTGGTCTACAGCGCCCTGGAGGAAGAGGACAAGGAACTGCGTCCCCTTGGCGAAACGCAAGAATACCGCGTGGAAGACCTGAATATCGCTGCCGATGGCCAGGCTCTGGAGCTGACCTTCAGCCGTGATGATCTGATCTGGTGGGGGCGCCCCGGCAACCCGGAGCAGGAGTATTTCACCTCCGACATCGTCGAGTACCGCATTTTCGCCCACAGCGCCCCGGTTGAAAAGGAGGGCTTCCCATACCCCGAGGCCGCTTTCAGTTCCATCCATCGCCATGAACTGCCCGAGCCCTGAAACGGGATAGCAGGCTCGTCAGTTTCATATCGATAATCGTTTTGCATGCAAGGAAACAACATGATCAAGGATTGCTCTTTACTCGGAATGCGAGTGGTGCTGGTGGCGGCCTTTCTGCTCCTGCTGACAGCCTGTGATACCTCGGGCGGAGGCAGTGACGTGACACGACCGGGGGGCGCCTTCGGGGTCACCGACGCAGTGGGTTATTTCAAGGCGCACCACCCCCGTGAGAACGCCAGCTTTGGCAGCGCTGTTGCACTCTCCGCCGATGGTGACACCCTGGCGGTGGGCGATCCCTGGGAATTCGGGACAGCCGCTGGCGTTGGTGGCAATGCAGCGCTTCCGAGCCCGGAACTGACCCGGTCAGGTGCCGTTTTCCTGTATTGACCAGACAGGACACTAGGAAGACAGGTGCACGATTCTGTCCACGGTCGGCAGGGCGGTTTCGTCATGCCCCAGCGCCAGCAGTGTCTTGCCCGGCAGCCAGGCGGCCAGCACCTGACGAATGCCGTCGGCGGTAAATCGGTCGAGGCCGCTGAAGGGCTCATCCAGCACCACGATCGCGGGGTCTTTCAGCAGCAGTCGGGCCAGGGCCAGGCGCCTGGCCTCGCCACCGGAAAACTGCCGGCCGGTTTCTCCCACCGGGGTGTCCAGCTGCCGGGGCAGTTCCTGCACCAGCGTATCCAGACCCACCTGATGCAGCGCTGCCCAGAGGTCGGCATCACTGGCCTGCGGGCAGGCCAGGAGCAGGTTGCTGGCCACGGACTCATTGAACAGATCAGTCTGCTGGGTCAGGTAGCCGATACGTGCCAGCCACTGCGCTTCGGCAAGCGCGCTCAGGTCGGTGTCATTGACGGTGATCTGGCCTGCAGTGGGTTGCAGCAGGCCAACCAGCAACTGCGCCACGGTCGATTTGCCACTGCCCGAGGGGCCGATCAGCCCGACCTGGGCGCCGAAGGGCAGTTCCAGATCGAACGCCTGCAGCGCCGGCAAGTGCGGGTTGACCGGGTAGTGCAGGCTGACCTGCTGCAGGCGGATATGCGGCCGGTCCGGCACTGAAACCGTGGCAGCCGGTCCGGCCTCCGGGACTGCCGTATCCTCGTTCAGCCGGGCCGCCGCGGCGACCGTGGCGCCCCAGTGCCCGAAGGCCTTGGGCAGCAGGGCGAAGGCCTCGCCCAGTGCCATCACGGCCAGTGGCAGCATGACGGCCACCGGGCCGGTTATCTGGCCGGCATTGAAGGCCAGCAAGGCAGCAATCAGACTCAGCACCACGGCGCTCTGCACACCCACTGTGGCCAGACCATTGGCGCACGCAATCTGCCGTGCTACCTGATGCTGGCGCTGTTGCAGCAACTGCTCGTGCCGCTGCTGTTCGACCTGATGGCGCTCCAGCATGCCATAGGCAGTCAGTTCGCTCAGGCCCTGCAACTGTTCGATGCTGGTAACGCGCAGTTGTTCCAGGCGCGCTGACAGTTCGGCACTGGCGGCGCGGCTGCGGCGGGCCAGGCCCCAGGTCAGAGCCAGCAACAGGCAGCTCAGGCCGAGGCCAATGATCAGCCCGGTTGCGGGCAGAAAGATCATGATCAGGCCGGCCACCAGCGCAATACCGGCGGCGGTGACCAGGGGCGGCGCCAGCAGGCGCAGGTAGAGGTTGTCCAGCGTATCGATGTCGGCGGTCAGCCGGTTCAGCCATTCAGCGGCGCGCAGCCGCCCGAGGCGGGTGCCGTCCAGTCGGGTCAGTCGTGCAAAGGCGGCGGTGCGGAGCTCGGCCAGCAGGCGCAGTACGGTGTCATGGTTGTACAGCCGCTCCAGATAGCGGGCCACGGTGCGGCTCAGGGCGAAGGCGCGAATGGCCCCACCGGGTACATAGATATCCAGTGTGGCTGCCACCCCGGCGGCCAGCAGCAGACCGGTCAGCGCGGTGGCGGTAATGAACCAGCCGGAGACGGCCAGCAGCCCGATGGCCGAGGCCACGGTCAGCAGCATCAGCGCGGCGCCGATCCAAAGCCGGCGCTGCTGCTGCAGAATCAGCTTCAGCCAGGGGGCCAGAATGCTGTGATCAGAGCGTTTCATCGGATGCCGGGCCTCCGGTTGCCGGGGCAGTGGCGCGCCCCTGGGTCACGATACGCTGGGCGGCGGCCAGCAGGTGCGGATGGTGAGTGGCGACAATCAGGGTCCGCCCCTCGTCCACCAGGGCCTGCAAGCCCTGGATGATATGGGCTTCGCTGTCTGCATCCAGACCCGTGGTAGGCTCATCCAGCAGTACCAGCGGCGAGGCGGACAGAAACACGCGCGCCAGTGCCAGGCGCCGAGCCTGGCCACCGGAAAGCCCGCGGCCGCCTTCGCCGACGGGGCTGTCGATGCCGTCGGGCTGGGCTGCCAGCAGTGGTGCCAGACCGGCATGGGCCAGTGCCGCCCGCATCTGTTCGGCGGTGGCTTCCGGGCTGGTCAGGCGCAGATTGTCGGCCCAACTGCCCTGAACAATACAGGGGCGCTGGTCCATCCAGGCCAGGCGCAGCCGCCCGGGCACATCACCGAAGACAGTGATGGTCCCGGCATCGGGGTGGATGAAGCCGGCAATCAGCTGCAGCAGCGTCGACTTGCCGCTGCCGGAAGGGCCGGCCAGAGCAACAAATTCACCGGCCTGGACTCTGAGACTGAACCGGTCCAGCACGGCCCGCCGCCCCGGATGGCCGAAGTGGAGGTCAGCGATGTCGATGGCCGGTCGGGTTGGGTCACGGATGTCATCTGTGCGCAGCGCTGCGTCCGTGGTCTCGGCGCTCCCGGCCTGCGGTTGATCCTCGGCGAGCAGCAGCGGCATCAGATGTTCCGCTGCGCCCAGTGCCGCCGCCCGGTCATGATAGTGCTGCGCCAGGGTACGCAGCGGCTGAAAGAACTCCGGGGCCAGCAACAGCATGAACAGCCCGCTGAACAGCGTGAGCTCCGGGGCCGGGCCCCAGTCGATATAGCCCAGCAGGCCGAAGCCGATATAGATGGCAATGACGGCAATGGCCACCGAAGCGAAGAATTCAAGCACGGCAGAAGACAGGAATGCCAGGCGCAGGGTGCGCAGGTTGAGCAGCCGGTATTGATCGGCCGCCGCCGCGACCTGGCGCACGGCCTCCCGGGTCTGACCGAACAGACGCAGCGTGGTAAGCCCGCGTACCCGGTCGACAAAATGCCCGGCAAGGCGCTGTACCAGCGCAAAATGCTGCTGGTTGAGTTTCTCTGCGCCCATGCCGACCAGGGCCATGAACATTGGAATCAGGGGGGCAGACAGCAGCAGAAAGAGCGCCGCCAGCCAGTCCAGCCAGACGTACACCCCCAGTATGAGCAGGGGGATCAGGACGCAGACCCACATCTGCGGCAGAAAGCGGGCGTAATAGCCGTCCAGCGCCTCTACCTGTTCCACCGCCTGGCTGGCCAGCCCGGCCGGTGAGGCGCCCGCCAGCCGCACCGGCCCCAGCGCGGCCCAGCGCTGCATCAGGCGCAGGCGCACGGCGGCCCGGATATGGCTGCTGGCCCGATGCCCGGCAGACTCCTGCCAGGCCTGGGTCAGGCCACGTCCTGCCAGTACGGGCAGCAGCAACAACAGGGGCCAGAGCAGTGTGGTCAGCTCAGTCCGGTGCAGAATGACAGCCTGCACCAGCCAGGCGATCAGCGCCATCTGCACCACAATCAACAGGCCGTTGAGCAGACCGGCGAGAATGGCCAGGCGGCCCGCCCCCTGATCCAGCCGACGCTGGCGGTCAAGCCAGCGCCGGGGTGTCATTGCATCTGCAGGATCGGGTTCAGTGGTAGCCAACGCCTGCCTTCACCTTGCCGCGGAATACCCAGTAGGTCCAGGCGGTGTATGCCAGCACGATGGGGATGACGAACAGCAGACCCAGCAGCAGGAAGAGCTGGCTTTCCCAGGCCGAGGACGCGTCGTAGATGGTGTAGTCGGGCGGTACCACATAGGGCCACTTGCTCGCCACCAGACCGAGGAAGGTGAACACGAAGATACCCATGGTGGCGACGAACGGCATGCCGTCCTGACGCTTCTGCACCGAGCGGAACAGTACCCAGGCAAAGAAGGCGGTCATGGCGGGCAGCACCCAGATAATCTGGATGTTGGAGAACCAGCGGTCCCACACGGCCGGGTTCACGAACGGCGTCCAGATGCTGATGATCACGAACACGGCCAGCACGGCACCCAGCAGGGGCAGGGTGATTTTGTACGCCCAGTCCTGGATGTAGCCTTCGGACTTCATGATCAGCCAGGTGCTGCCCAGCAGCGCATAGCCGGCCAGCAGACCGAGCCCGGTGAGCACGGTAAAGGGCGTCAGCCAGTCGAAGGGACCACCGACAAAGACACCGTTTTCGACCGCAAAGCCCTGGATATAGTTGCCGACCACCACCCCCTGCGCAAACGAGGCCAGGATGGAGCCACCGGCAAAGGCCCAGTTCCACAGGTACTTGGAGGTGCGCGCCTTGAAACGGAACTCGAAGGCGATACCGCGAAATATCAGGCCGGTCAGCATCAGAAAGACACCGATGTACAGGGCCGGCAGGAACACGCTGTATACCAGCGGAAACGCAGCCAGCAGGCCAGCGCCACCGAGAATCAGCCAGGTTTCATTGCCGTCCCAGACCGGGGCGACCGAGTTCATCATCACATCGCGGGCGTCTTCGTCGGGGGCAAACGGAAACAGGATGCCCTGCCCGAGGTCAAAGCCGTCCATCAATACATACATGATGATGCCAAAGCCGATTATCAGGGCCCAGATCAAAGCCAGATCAATCAATTCCATCTCAACGTCCTCCTGCTTCCAGTGTGACATCAGCGCCGGACCAGGGCCGCTTGGCACTGTGCGGCTCGTCTATGTGGTCACCGGTATGGGTGTCTTCCATGCCGACCTGGAAAATGCGCATCAGGTAGTAGACGCCGGCCGCAAACACCAGCGCGTACACCAGCACATAGCCGATCAGTGTGAACAGGGCCATGCCCCCGGTCAGGGACGGCGTCAGGCCCTCGGCCAGCGTCATTTCGCCCCAGACCAGCCAGGGGTAACGACCCACCTCGGTGACAAACCAACCGGCCACGACGGCAATGAAGGGCGTGATGCTCATGTACGTCAGGCCCTTCAGGAACCAGGGCGTTTCGGCAAATCGGCCACCGCGACGCAGGACCAGCCCGGCCAGCGCAAAGGCAATCATCAGCAGGCCGATGCTGACCATGATGCGGAAGGACCAGAACACGATGCCCACGGGCGGCTGTTCTTCCACCGCCACTTCATTCATGCCCGGCACCTGGCCGGCCCAGTCATGCGTCAGGATGAAGCTGGCCAGGTTCGGAATGCCGATTTCCAGATGATTGGTCTGGTTGGCCTGATCCGGGATGGCGAACAGCAGCAGGGGTACATTGGTATCCGTCTCCCACAGGCCTTCCATCGCCGACACCTTAACCGGCTGGTATTCCAGTGTGTTGAGACCATGCAGATCACCGACCCAGGCCTGTGCCGGGGCGAAGAACAGCAGCATCCAGAGGCACATGGAGAGGGCCTTCCTGTTGGCTTCCACTTCCCGTTTGCGCAGCAGATACCAGGCACTGACACCGGCCACCACGAAGCCGCCGGTGAGGAAGGAGGCCATGACCATGTGCGCAAATCGGTACGGGAAGGACGGGTTGAACAGGGCTTCCATCCAGGACGTGACGAAGACCGCCCCGTCCCGGAACTCCACGCCGGCAGGGGTCTGCATCCAGCTGTTGGCCGACAGAATCCAGAACGACGAGATAAAGGTGCCAACAGCCACCATGACGGCGGCAAACAGATGCACTCCGCGCGGTACCTTGTTGCGACCGAACAGCAGCACACCCAGGAAGGTGGCTTCCAGGAAGAAGGCGGTCACCACCTCATAACTGAGTACGGGGCCCAGGAAGTTGGCGGAGGCCTGCGAAAAGTTGCTCCAGTTGGTGCCGAACTGGAAGGCCATCACGATACCGGTGACAACCCCCATACCGAACACCACGGCGAAGACCTGGGTCCAGAAGCGGGCCAGCTTTTCCCAGACCGGGTTTCGGGTCTTGAAAAACAGGCCTTCCAGGACGGCGATATAGGACGCCAGGCCAATGGTAAACACGGGAAAAATGGCGTGAAAAGACACCACAAACCCGAACTGTATGCGGGATAGCAGGAGAGGATCGAGTTCCATCGAAGGCTCCGGAAGGAAAGTGAGTGGTCTGACCTCGTCAGCATAATGCAGGCCTCATGGGGCAGGGTCTGATAACAGGCCGACGGGTCCCCCGAAAACACTGGAGAGTATAATAGACGAGGCGGGTCGAGCGCACTTGATCCAGGTCAAGGAATGCCAAAGTCTACTTACATGGGGGTATTGCCAAATCAGCGTCGGCGGTTCCGGAAAGGGCGACTCAGAGCTCGGACTGGACCCGCCGCAACGCCCGGTGCAGCCGCGTCTTGCGTTTGGAGAGTTCGAGCAGGCTGTCTTCCACAAAGACCAGATGCTCATGCGATTTCTGCTGGGCGCGTTCGGCGTCACCCTCCAGGATGGCTTCCAGCAGCGCGCGGTGCTGCTCGGACAGCTTGCCGCGTGACTCGGGGCGCTCGAACAGGCTGGACAGGTTGTCCACGATACTGCGCTCCAACAGGCTGAACAGGCCGCGCATGGTATGCAGCAGTACCACATTGTGTGCCGCTTCGCAGATGGTCAGGTGGAAGGCAGCGTCGGCCTCGGCTTCCAGTTCCGGGTCCATGGCGTCATAGGTGGCCACCAGATTATCGAAGCGTTTCTGCAGAATGTCCTTGTCGGCCTGGGTGGAGCGCAGGGCTGCATAATAGGCCGAGATACCTTCCAGCGCGTGCCGGAATTCGAGCAGGTCGTAGTGAAACTCAGGATGAGTGCCGAACATTTCCATCAGCGAGTCGGCATAGGCAGCGCCAATCTCCACACTCACATAGGTCCCACCGCCCTGGCGGCTGACCAGCAGGCCCCGCGCGGCCAGCTTCTGAATGGCTTCACGCAGCGACGGGCGTGATACTCCGAACTGTTTGGCGAGTTCCCTTTCCGTAGGCAGCTTTTGCCCCGGCTTCAGACTGCCTTCCAGGATCATGGATTCGATCTGGCCCATGACCACGTCTGCGACACGCTGCGGACGCACTGGTGAGTAGGTCATCTGACTGCTCCTGTTTTGTCGCCGCTGCTACCCATTGCTTCGCCTGTATGTACTGGCCAGCAGCCCCTGTCAATTGGCAAGCAGTTTACCACAGCTGCTGCTTTTCCAGCTTGTAAGGGGTCAAAATAATTGGTAAGACCAGAATGGGTGCAGGTTCGGGTCGTTGTTTCAGGTCTGTGCAAGTGCCTGATATATGGGCATTTTCAGTCATATATAGCCTGAATAAAGAGGTTCTGAGAAAGAAATAGAGGCTCAGAGGTTGACTCTGCTCTGGTGGGGAATTAATCTGCGGTCAGATCATTTGGAAAATGGTCTTACCAATTTAGGTTGGCTAAAAACAACGACAAAAACGAAATACGCGAACGACACACGAATCAAGACAACAGTGTTAACAGGCGGACCGCCCCAGGATCCCGTCATCCTTGGCTTCTGTCAGCAGGCTTCTCTGCTGGAGCCACTGTACAGAAGACAACAATAAGAAAGCAGGAGGAAACTCATGTTCAACCGCAATCCGCTGCGTCAGTCCATCAAGGCAGTAACGGCTACCGTTACCACCGCCGCTCTTGTCACCGGGCTTGCCCTGTCTACCACCGCCACCGCTCAGGAGCGTGTGCGCTGGCAGGTGCCCATTGCTTTCCCGTCGCACTGGGTTGGTCTGAGTACCCCCATCGTGCACATGACCGAAACCGTGCGCACCATTTCCGGTGGCAACATCGACATGCGCTACTATGAGCCCGATGAGCTGATTCCGCCCTTCGAGATTCTCGATGCGGTATCTGAAGGTCAGTTCAATGCCGGTTTCACCTGGCTGGGTTATGATCAGGGCCGTATTCCCGTGCTGCCGCTGCTTGCAGGCCCTCCGTTTGGTATGGAGCCACCGGCATTCATGGCGTGGCACTACTTCGGTGGTGGCGATGAGTTGTTGCAGGAAGTCTATGAGCCCTATGGTGTGACTGCATTGCTGTGTGGTGTGATCGGCCCGGAAGCTGCCGGCTGGTTTGCCGAACCGCTCGATTCGCTTGATCAGATCGATGGCCTGCGTATCCGCTTTGCCGGTATCGGCGGGCAGGTCATGGAGAAGCTGGGCGCTTCCGTGACCATGCTGCCAGGTGGTGAACTTTACCAGGCCATGGACCGTGGCGTGATCGATGCTATGGAGTTCTCCGCGCCTGCGGTTGACCGTATTCTGGGCGTCGCCGACATCGTACAGAACTACATTTTGCCCGGCTGGCACCAGACTTACACAACCTCTCACCTGCTGATCAACACGGAAGCCTGGGAAGACCTGTCTGACCTGACCCGCGCGCAGATCGAGGTGGGCTGCCGTTCTGCTACTCTGTTCGGCTTCTCCGAGTCCGAGTGGGAGAACCCGCAGGCCATGCATGACTTCGAGGCTGACGGTGTGAACCTGCAGGTGCTCTCGCCAGAGATCCTGGCAGAGCTGGAAGAAGTGACCAATACAACACTGGACGAGATTGCCGCGGGTGACGAGATGTTTGCCCGGGTTCTGGAAAGCCAGCGTGAATGGATGCAGGTGCATGGTGTATGGCACGACAAGGGCCATCTGCCGCGGTCCTACTACGGCGGAGTCGCCGAATAAGTAACACCGCAGTGAGTGGCTAACGGCCGCTCCAACCGCGAGCCGGGCGGCCCGAAAGGGCCGTCCGGCTTATCATTGAATTCAATGTCAGCAGTGCAGGGTCTGCGTGCGAACAGACCAGGAGACCTCACATGTCGGAACAGAATCATAACAGGAGACCGGAAGAACGGACGCCTGAAGAAATGGTTCAGGCAATTGTTCCCGGGGCTGTGGAAGCCCGGCAGGATCTGCCTACCAATATCATTTCCCGCCCGGTCGATGCCGTGATCCGCTTTATCGGACAACTGGCTGCCTGGCTGTGGGTGGCCACCATAGCGGTGATCACCATCAACGTGGTGGACCGTTTCATGTTCGGTCGAGGTTCCATCGCTCTGGAAGAGCTCTCCTGGCACTTCTTTGGTGCTGCCATGCTGCTCTCGCTCAGCTATGCCGTGGTCACCGATGATCATGTTCGGGTTGATTTTCTGCGCGAGCGCTTCAGCCTGAAAACGCGGGCCTGGATTGAACTGCTTGCTCTGGTCCTGCTGGCCATGCCGGTATTCTGGATTGTACTGGAAGAAACCTACTCCTATGCCATGCGCTCCTATGTGTCCGGTGAGCGTTCGCAGGCGCCCAGCGGGCTGCCCAACCGCTTCATCATCAAGGGCGCCATGCCGCTCGGCTTTACTCTTCTGATGCTGGCCTTTGCCTCGCGCGCACTGCGCTGTATTTCGTTCCTGTTCGGTTTCCCGCGGCCTTTCTGGCCGCACGGTCGGGGGCCGGTTTCTGACAATGCTGAACAATCGTCGGGAGGAGCCTGATCATGTCCATTGAAACCCTGATGGTCCTGTTGATGTTCGGCTCCTTCATGATGCTGTTGCTGGCCGGTTTTCCGGTAGCCTGGTCGCTGGCGGGCATCGGCTTGCTGTTCGCCGTGATTGGTCATGTCATGGTGGAATCCTTCAATGCCGATATCTGGTTCAACTGGCGCGGCTCCATGGGCGTACTGGATCGGCGCATCTACAGCGTTGTGGCCAACGAGCTGATGGTGGCGCTGCCCATGTTCATCTTCATGGGCATCATGCTGGACAAGTCCGGTATTGCCGAAAAACTGATGGACAGCCTGGTTCGATTGTTCGGCGGTCTGCGCGGCGGCTATGCGGTGACTGTGGTCATTGTCGGTGTGCTGCTGGCGGCCTCTACCGGCATCATCGGTGCCTCGGTGGTGTTGCTGGGCATGCTCTCGATCGGCCCCATGCTGAAAGCCAAGTATGACAAGACGCTGGCGGTCGGTACGGCCTGCTCGGTGGGCACCCTGGGCATCCTGGTACCGCCCAGCATCATGCTGGTCCTGATGGCGGATCGCATGGGCACGCCGGCAGCATCGGTAGGTCGCCTGTTCATGGGCGCGGTGATTCCGGGACTGATGCTGGCTGGCATGTATATTCTTTATATTCTGATCCGGTCATATATGAAGCCGGAGTTTGCACCGGCGCCAGCCAACCGTGAACCGGTCGATCTGCGGGCATTCCTGGATGTGCTGATTTCGGTGGTGCCGCCACTGGCGCTGATCGTGCTGGTGCTGGGCTCGATCTTCACCGGCGTGGCCACCACCACCGAGGCCTCGGGTATCGGGGCGCTGGGTGCTACCCTGCTGGCACTTCTTTATGGGCGTCTCAACCTGACCAATTTCAAGCAGGCGCTGTACCAGACCAGTCGCACGACGGCCTTCATTTTCGGCATTTTCATTGGCGCCACCATCTATGCTGCTGTACTGCGCAGTCATGGCGGTGATGACGTGATCCGTAATGCCATTCTCGGTCTGCCGTTCGGTGTGACCGGCACCGTGCTGGTGATCTTGCTGGTGACCTTCCTGATCGGCTTCTTCCTGGACTGGGTAGAGATCACACTGATCGTGCTGCCACTGGTGGCGCCGGTCGTGCTCAGCCTGGGCGTGGACCCGGTGTGGTTCGCTATCCTGTTCGCCGTTTGTCTGCAGACGTCGTTCCTGACGCCACCCGTCGGCTTTGCGCTCTTCTACATCAAGGGCGTCTGTCCGCCCGGGATCGTGACGACGGATATCTACAAGGGTGTGGCGCCCTACATAGTGCTGCAGTTGATCGCTCTGCTGCTGATTTTCTGGTACGCACCGCTGGCCACTTGGCTGCCAGCTGAAGTATTCGGCCGCCGATAGGAGGAGTGATGGCAAAGCTGTATCCGGCCAAACCGGAGAAGGTCTACTTCTTCGGCACCTGCCTGATTGACATGTTCTATCCGGACGCCGGCATGGCCGGCATCCGGTTGCTGGAGCGCGAAGGCATCGAGGTCATCTATCCGCAGGGCCAGACCTGTTGCGGACAGCCTGCCTATACCTCCGGTTATCATGATCAGTCGCGGCAGGTAGCCGAGGCCCAGCTTGACCTGTTCCCCGGTGACTGGCCCATAGTGGTGCCCTCCGGTTCCTGCGGCGGCATGATGCGCGAGCATTATCCGCAGCTGTTCGCGGGTACCGCCAGAGCTGAGCAGGCACAGGCGGTAGCCGAACGCATCTGGGAACTGACCGATTTTCTGCTGCATGTCTGCCAGATAAGGTTGCAGGACCTGGGCGAGCCCATGCGGGTAACGCTGCACACCTCCTGCTCGGCCCGGCGCGAAATGCGGGTGGCCGATGCCGGCCCGGCCTTGCTGCAGCAACTGGACAATGTGGAACTGGTCGAGCCGGAACGGGCCACCGAGTGCTGTGGTTTCGGCGGCACCTTTGCGGTACGTCATGAGCAGGTCTCTGCGGCCATGGTCAGTGACAAGGTGCAGGCCCTCAGTGCTACCGGTGCAATGGCGTTTGCCACCACCGACTGTGGCTGCCTGATGAATATCGACGGCCATGCCAGAAAGGAACAGCAGCCCTTGTCGGGTGAGCATATCGCCAGCTTTCTGTGGCGGCGCACTCATCCTGCAGCGGAGGACTCCAGGTGACGGCTGAGCCCACCTTTCACACCAGAGCCCGGGCGTCCCTGGCCGATCCACAGATTCGGGCCAATTTCCGCAACGCCATGGATGGGCTCATGGGCAAGCGCACGGCCGCGTTCGAGGGCTGGGAACTGGAAGAACTGCGCACTCTGGGGGCCGCAGTGCGTCAGCGCGCGCTGAGCCAGTTGCCGGACCTGCTGGAACAGCTGGAAGCCAACTGCGAGCGTAATGGCATTCGGGTGCACTGGGCGCGCGATGGCGAAGAGGCCTGCAAGGTGATCACGGAGCTGTGTCAGCAGCACCAGGCGCGACATGTGATCAAGGGCAAGTCGATGGTGTCGGAAGAGATGGAGCTCAACCATCATCTCGCCGGGGCAGGCATCGAGGCGCTGGAATCGGACCTGGGCGAGTACATTGTGCAGCTTGCCGAGGAGACGCCATCCCATATCATCATGCCGGCGATCCACAAGAACACCGGCGAAATCTCGGACCTGATGCATGCGAAAACCGGCACCGAGCCGCGCCGGGATGTGCCCTACCTGACCAGCGCTGCCCGCCAGCAACTGCGGACAAAATTCATGCAGGCGGATGTCGGCATTTCCGGCGTCAATTTTGCCGTCGCCGCGACCGGCACCCTGTGTCTGGTAGAGAATGAAGGCAATGGCCGCCTGACCACCACTGTGCCTCCGGTGCATATCGCCGTGACCGGCATTGAGAAGGTGGTGGGTGGCCTGGAAGATGTCGCACCGCTGCTGGCACTGCTCACTCGCTCGGCTACCGGGCAGCATATCACCACCTATTTCAACATGATCTCCGGCCCGCGGCCGGAGGGTCATCTCGATGGCCCGCGCGAAGTGCATCTGGTGCTGGTCGACAATGGCCGCTCGGAGATCTGGCAAGACGATGAATTGCTGGAAACGCTGCGCTGCATACGCTGCGGGGCCTGCATGAATCATTGTCCGGTCTACACCCGGGTGGGCGGTCACGCCTATGGCACCACCTATCCCGGGCCTATCGGCAAGATACTGATGCCCCACCTGCAGGGGTTGGCACAGACACAGGACCTGCCTTCGGCGTCCTCGCTCTGCGGTGCCTGTGGCGAAGTCTGTCCGGTGAAGATCCCCATCCCGCAGTTGCTGGTGCGCCTGCGCCGCGAGGCGGTGGACGGTGACAAACTGAACCCCTCCGTCGTGCGCGGCCATGGCGTCAAGCGCCGCCGCCTGGAAGCCCTGGTGTGGCGGCTCTGGGCCTGGGGGCACGCCCGACCGGCGCTGTATCGCTTTGGCCTTGCTCTGGCGCAACGGCTGCGCTTTCTGCAGCCGCGGCGCCTTGGCGCCTGGACTCGGCATCGCACGGCTCCGGTGCTGGCCAGTGACAGCCTGCATGCCCGCATGGCGCGGCGCGATGGTGGTAGCTCATGAGTGCCCGCGAACAGATACTGGGCCGCTTGCGCCAGCGCAAGGCAGCCGTGCCCGCGTCCGAACAGCCCGATTTTTCCGTACTGACCCGGCGTCAGTGGTCCGCCGGGGAGCGTCTAGACCTGTTCCGGCAGCAAATCGAATCCGTGCATGGCGAGGTCATGCGAGTGCCGCGCGAAGACTGGCTGACGCCTCTGGTCGGGTGGCTGCAGCAGCGCGAAATCAGCACGCTGCTGGCGCCGCGTCAGCATGAGGTGGGGCAGACCCTGCGCGCCGGTTGGACTGCGGCGACCGGCAACAAGGGGCCCGAACTGCGCGCCTATGATCGACCCATCGAGGCCTGGAAGCCTGAACTGTTCAGTGAAGTGGATGCGGCCCTGACCTCGACTCTGGGTGGCATTGCCGAAACCGGCAGCCTGGTCCTGTGGCCGGATGCCGACCAGCCCCGGTTGATGAGCCTGGTGCCGCCCATCCATATCGCGGTGCTGGATGCCGATCGTATTTACAGCAACTGGCTGGAACTGCTGCGCGAGCAGGACTGGGCAGCAGGCATGCCGGCCAATGCATTGCTGATTTCCGGGCCGTCGAAAACAGCGGATATCGAACAGACACTGGCTTATGGGGTGCATGGGCCGGCAGAACTTCTCGTACTGGTACGCCAATAAACAATAACCGGGTCAGACTGGGGGAGGCACGCAGCATGAGTGATTCAGCGATGCGGCGTAAAGCCGCCGCATATACAGAGGCGGGCCTGAGCCGACTGTGGAATCGGTTCAGATCTGCCGCCAGCCAGGCCCAGCCGGACCTGACAGACCTGTCCGCCGACACTGCGGTCGATTGGTTGCCGGCGAGTGCACTGCGGCAACGGCACCGCAGGCTGCTGGATCGCCTGCGCGGCACCCTGGGTTACCTGCGTGCGCACAGTGTCAGGGTCGCTGTCGAATCGACTCGCCTGCGCAAGGTCACCCAACAGGCGCATGCCAGTGCGGACCGGCAGGAAGAGTTTTCCGAACTGATCGTCACCAGCAGCAGTGAGACGGCAACGGCGCTGGAGGATATCACCGAGCGCACGGCGACCATCTCGGAGTTGAACTCCCGCAATATGGACACCGTGCGCGACAGCAACCGATCCCTGAATCAGGTGGCCGAGCGGATTGGCACCACAACGGATCTGATTGACGGCTTCAAGGGGACGGTCACCGGCCTCAACGACAGCTCCACCCGTATTCGGGACATCCTGGAACTGGTGCAGGGCTTTTCCAGTCGCACCAACCTGCTGGCCCTGAATGCTGCGATCGAGGCAGCCCGGGCCGGGGAGCACGGGCGCGGCTTTGCTGTGGTGGCTGAAGAGGTGCGTGACCTGTCCGAGAAGGTGGCCAGTGCGACCGATGATATTGCCGGCATTATTGATGCCATGTCACAACAGGTACAGCAGACCGAGCAGGGTACCGCTGAACTGCTGGACCACAATGCCGAAACCCAGCGTCTGGTTCAGGGCGCAACCGAACAGTTCGATCACATGGTGCAGGGCCTGGAAACAACGCATGATGATCTGCTGGCCATCGGATCCTCCATTGAGCAGATCAGTGTGACCAACAGGGAGATACACCGACGCAGCGGAGATATTCAGACACTGGGTCGTGACCTGGCGGCGGAGATCAGGCAGTCGGACAACCATTCTGCCAGCCTGCGCGAGGCGACCGAAGAGACCCTGGGCCTGCTGGCAGACTACCGAACCGGCAGCGGCCGACTCGAGGAGGTTCTGGACCAGCGGCGGCAGCTCCAGGCCTGGTTTGAACAACAGCTTGCGCAGCTGCAGACCGAGGGGGTGCCGGTTTTCGATCGCGACTATGTGCCGGTGCCGGACACTGACCCGCAACAGTTCCTGACCCGCTATGTGGAGGCGTTCAAGTCCGCTTTCCAGCAGGCAGTGGATGACAGCAAACGGGCTTTTCCGGGCACGGCCTACAGTCTGATTGTGGATATCAATGGTTACCTGGCGGTCCATCACGCCGAAGTGTCTCGACCGCCGACAGGTGATCCGGCGCAGGATCTGCTTTACAGCCGTGACCAGAGGCAGTATTTCAGCAATGAAACCGAGCAGCGGCGCGCGCGCAACACCCGGCCGTTCCTGTTGCAGACCTATATCCGGGATACCGGAGAGATACTCAATGACATATCGCTGCCCCTTTACATCAATGGTGAGCACTGGGGCGCACTCGTCATGGGCTTCGACCCGGAACTGATTCTTGAAGACAACCGCGAGACCGAGACCGCATCATGAACAGGCCACATCAGCAACTGCTCAAGACATTGAAGTCCTTCCTGCCGGAGGAACGCCTGATTCATGATCCGCTGCGCACCCTGGCCTACGGCACGGATGCCAGCTTCTATCGCCTGATTCCGCAACTGGTCGTGCGTGTCGAGTCCGAAGAGGAGGTCAGTCAGGTGTTGCAGGCCTGCCGCGACTGGGGTACTCCGGTGACCTTCCGCGCCGCCGGCACTTCTCTGTCCGGACAGGCGGTGACCGACTCGGTGCTGATCCTGCTCGGCAATGGCTGGAACCATCACGAGATACTGCAAGACGGTCAGGCCATCCGGCTGGGGCCGGGTGTGATAGGGGCGCAGGCCAATGCCTGGCTGATGCCGTACGGGCGCAAGATCGGCCCCGACCCGGCTTCCATCAACAGCTGCATGATTGGCGGTATTGCCGCCAACAACGCCTCGGGCATGTGCTGCGGTACGGCCCAGAACAGCTATCAGACCGTGCGCCACATGCGTGTGATCATGGCTGATGGCACCGTGCTGGATACGGCCGACCCGGCCTCGCGCGCCCGCTTTGCCCGTACCCATGCCAAGCTGCTGGCACGGTTGGCAGACCTGGGCACCCAGGTGCGCTGCAATCAGCCACTGGCCGACAAGATCCGACACAAGTACCGGCTCAAGAACACCACTGGTTACAGCCTCAATGCGCTGGTCGACTACGCCGAGCCGGTGGATATCCTGAAGCATCTGCTGATCGGCTCGGAAGGCACACTCGCCTTTATCAGCGAGATTACCTACAACACCGTGCCCGATCATGCCCATAAAGCAGCTGCACTGGTCTATTTCGAGGACATTCGGGCCGCCTGTGAGGCCACGCGTGCGCTCAAGGAGCAGACCGCACCGGTGGCCGCCGTTGAGCTTCTGGATCGCAACTCCCTGCGCTCGGTGGCCGATCGTCCGGGTATGCCGGCAGAGCTGCAGCACCTGCCGGACGAGGCCTGTGCGCTGTTGATAGATGTACGGGGGCAGGATGATGCCGAAGTGGCTGCCGGCGTCGAGGTGGTTACAGCAGCGGTGGACGGCGCCAGATTGCTGGCGCCGGTGCAGTTCACGCAGGACCCGGTCACCTATGAACTGTACTGGCAGATCCGCAAGGGCATTTTCCCTGCCATCGGTGCCCAGCGGGTGATCGGTACCACCTGTCTGATCGAGGATGTGGCCTTCCCGATGGAGCACCTGGCCGACGGTGTGCTGGGGGTGCAGGCGCTGCTGCAGAAATACGGCTACCACGATGCCACCGTGCTCGGCCATGCGCTGGAAGGCAACCTGCACTTTGTGTTTCCGCAGAGCTTCGAAACCGATGCGGACGTTGAGCGCTACGATGGCCTGATGCGGGAAGTGGCGGAACTGGTGGCCGTGCGCTACGGCGGCTCGCTGAAGGCCGAACATGGCACCGGACGCAATATGGCGCCCTTTGTGGAAATGGAATGGGGCAGTGACGCCTATGCGTTGATGAAAACGCTGAAGAAGCTGTTTGACCCGCTCAATCTGCTCAACCCCGATGTCATCCTGTCCGACAATACGCGCCTGCATGTGGAGAATCTGAAGCCGATTCCGGCCGCCCATGAGCTGATCGACAAATGCATCGAGTGCGGTTTCTGTGAGGCGGTCTGCCCGTCACGCCGCCTCAGCCTGACGCCGCGCCAGCGCATCGTCCTGTGGCGCGAAATGAGTCGCCTCGACAGCACGGGCGAAGACCCGGCACGCCTGCAGCGCTTGCGCGAGGACTATCAGTATCAGGGTCTGGATACCTGTGCCGCCGACGGACTGTGTGAACTGCGCTGCCCGGTGGACATCAACACCGGCGATCTGGTGCGGGCGATTCGCAGCGAGCAGAATCAGGGCAAGAAAGCAGTGGCGCAACAGATCAGTCTGCATTTTGCCGGTGTCACCCGAGGCATGCGGGTTGGTCTGCGCATGGCCGGTTTTGGCCGCGCTCTGCTGGGCAATGGCGTGGTGGCTGCCGGGGCCGCCGTGGTCAACAGGATAAGTGGTGGTGCTGTGGGGCGCTGGTCGCCCAGCATGGGACGCGCCGGCACCTCCGGGCAGCGCTTGCTGGCCCGCACACAGACCACGGTTCGCAGCGGGCGCCCGGCCGTGGTTTACCTGCCCGCCTGTGTGACCCGTGTCGTTGGCCCGGCACCAGGCGACCCCGATACCCGGTCGGTGCACGATGTGGTGCTGTCGATTCTGCACAAGGCCGGGTATGACGTGATTGTGCCGCCGACGACAGACAGCCTGTGCTGTGGCATGCCGTTCAAGTCCAGGGGGTTGTTCGAGGTGGCGCACAGCAAACGCGAAGAGGCGCTCGATGCCCTGCGTCTGGCTTCGGAAAACGGCCGCCTGCCGATTCTCTGTGACACCAGCCCCTGCGTGCAGACGCTGCTGGAAGCGCAGGACAGCGGCCTGCAGATTGTCGAACCGGCCACTTTCATCCATCAGCAGCTGTTGCCTCGACTGGCCATCACGCCGGCAGAAGAGACCATAGCGCTGCATGTGACCTGTTCGACTACCCGCATGGGTCAGGGTGAGGCGCTGATTGGCCTGGCTCGCGCCTGCGCGCGCGAGGTGGTGCTGCCGGCTTCAGTAACCTGTTGCGGCTTTGCCGGCGACAAGGGCTTTCAAGTGCCGGAATTGAATGCCTCGGCATTGCAGGACCTGGCTACGGAGGTGGACGCTTGTCAGCGCGGTTTCTCCAACAGCCGGACCTGTGAAATAGGGCTCAGTGAACACGCCGGCATTCCGTACCAGTCCATCCTCTATCTGGTTGATCAGGTGTCTGCGTCCGGAGCAGTGAATGGCTCGCAGCCCGCCAGGTCAGACAGCGCGGAACAGGCGGCTTCTGAAGCTATGGACACATCGACCAGATAATACAGGGAAGCGGTACCGAGGAAATTGCGCCCCAGATTGTGAAAGACCATGCCCAGGGCGATGTCACCAGCCGAGAACTGTTCATGATGGTGGGCGAAATAGTCCGCCGCACCGCGCAGTTCATCATCGGTCATCAAGGCCCGCACGCGGCCCACGCCGCCATGGTAGGCCTGCAGCAACAGCAGGTTGTACAGGTGCTCGGCCTTGTCTTCCGGCAGGTGACCGAACTGATCCTCGAACGTGGGGTACAGATTGCGGTGATTCTGCTCCAGCAGCCGCATGGCGCAGTCGATCTGCGCAATGCGATGGAAGTGGAAGCGCTCCGCTATCTCGCAGTCGCCCAGCGCCGCCGGCGTCAGTTGCATGATGCCACGTGCATTGGCCGCCGAGTGGGCATTGCTCAAGCCGCCGCTTTCTATGATCACCTTGCCGGCCAGCGTACTCAGCACCTCTTCCGGCAGTTCAATGCGGCCCTGCTCGCGGCGCGTCTGATAGACAATCTTGATGGCTTCATGCAGCGACACCCGGTTGTCTGCGCTGCCCACCTGCATGCCGTCCCAGGTGCCCCAGAACATCGCCTCTGAATCGGCTCCGGTGTAGCGGTCCAGCGCGGCCTGCAGCCGGGCATCGGGCTGGTCACAACTCAGTGCCAGCGGATAGCCGGTGACGCCTCTGCTGCCAGGCACCCAGGCCTCCAGGGTGCCGTCAGCCGCCAATGCTGCTCGCAGTTCGTTCAGTTGGCGCTGGGTGGCATCGGTGTCTTCGCCGTTGTTCAGATAGCCCTGAAACGTGGCTCGGACATCAAACAGGATGTGACGCTCCGGCTGTTCACAGTACCCCCTGTTGGTCAGTACCCAGAGGCGGATGGTGCGCAGGTTCTCATGCACACCCTGACTGATCCAGTAGGGGGTCTGGCGGATAACGTCATGCCATTGCGCCAGCGGCTCCGGCGCGGCCTGTATTGCTTCAGTGCCGACCAGGGTCTCGGATGATGGTGTTTCTGCCAGGCCGGAGCCGCTTAGCAGCCCGAACAGAGTCACCCAGAGAGTCAGGGTTCGACGACGCATGGTGAGAGAGTATCCGGCAACCAGTCAGTGAAGGGCCAGACTAACGATTTAGCGCCCCGTCTTCAGCGTCTTTGCAGTCTCTGTGCACAGTGTCCTGTCTGGTTGGTTCGACACTGCTCTGAGCCACTAGCCGATCATCAGTTTCTTGCGACTGAAGGCAGTCAGGCCCAGTATCAGCGCCGTGGTGGTGAAAATGGCCACCACACTCATGGCCATGCCCAGGCCGGGTGAGTCCTGCTCGAACTGCTTGAACACGAAGGTGGACACCGTGCTCAGGCCGACTGTTTCCAGTGCCCACTGCACCCGCACCTGCCGGTTCTTGCGGTCCACCTTGCGCATGCTGCGCGGAAAGCCGACATTGTGACGATTTGATTACTGCGGGATGACAGCAGGTGATCAGGCCGTGACCACCCGGTCCCGGCCTTCGCGCTTGCCGCGATAGAGGCGTTCATCCGCCATCTTGTAGAGGGTTGTCGAGTCCTTGCCGTCGTCCGGGAAGGTGGCCACGCCCAGCGTGGCCCGCAGTGACAGCCCGGTGTCATCATAATGAAAGGGCATGTCCGCGATGGCCTGGCGAATGGATTCTGCCAGCGTGCCGGCCTCATTGCCGGCGGCATCCCGGAATATGATGGCGAACTCTTCACCGCCGAGGCGGGCCACGAAGTCGGAGGCTCTGATATTGCGTTGCAGACAGTGTCCCAACTGCTTCAGTACCTGATCGCCCGCATCATGCCCATGGGTGTCATTGACCTGCTTGAAGTGATCCAGATCCAGCACGATCAGCGTGAAGGGTGTGTTCTTGCGGGTGCTGTGCGCAATGGTGCTGCGCAGGGTGCGCTGAAACTCACCCCGGTTGGGCAGGTTGGTCAAGGCATCGGTGGCCGCCATGTGCAGCAGTTGGCGCTGGGTGTCCGCCCGGCCCCGTTCGTAATAGTGCATGAACAGTATGACCAGCAGGCCAGCTGCTGCCAGGTTGACCAGGTTGGCGATAGTCCGTGCTGTCAGCACCTCATAGATGTTCCAGTAATGCCAGATGAGGCCACCGATGCAGATCAGCACGAAGGGCAGGGACAGCAGCAGGCCGGGACGCAGGCCCAGCATTGAATAGGCCAGGACCGGCATGATGTAGATCCAGACGAAGTTGGTATCGCTGCCGTCCACGGTATATACCGCGAACGTCACTATGATGAACAGGGTCAGCAGAAACCAGAACGTCCAGCGCGTCAGATGGCGGGTTTTCTGTATCCGGTGCAGTGAAGCCAGACCAAACAACCCGCAGCACAGCTGAATGGCGGGCAGAATACGCAGGCCTTCCAGAAAGTTGAGCAGGCTGAAGGTCAGGACCACAATGGACGCCAGGACAAACAGCAGCCGGATCATCAGCCGACGATGGTCATCCGCAATGTTGAATTCCGCTTCAGGCAGGCTGTGATGGCCCTTGTAGTCCTGTTGCATCAGTCAGACTCCGCTCGGGCAGCCTGCAATGCAGGCTGTCCCTGTATGGTAGCCCATTGTTGTTCGGGCTGTGTGGACTGACGTCAGCCCGTATTTTTATTATCGCTGTTCAAAAATTGACTGTATACCCAAATCAACTGTTCGCGTGCCAGCCTGGGTCCGTTGAACTCGACTTTGCGCGCTGCGCAGCGGATTGCGAACTCGGCGGCCCGCAGCAGTGGCCAGTGCTGCTGGTAGTGACCAAACAGCACTGCTCCGGCAAAGGTGTCGCCGGCGCCCAGGGCGCTGACGGCCTGCACTCGGGGGGCTGCCAGCTCTGTATGTCCGGTGGCCTCTGCGACCAGAGCCCCACTGGCACCCCGGGTCACAACCACCTTGTGAGCCAACTGGAGCAGGGTACCCAGCGCGCCACCGAGGTCTGCGGTCTCAGCCCAGGCCAGTGCTTCCGACTCGTTGCACAGCAGCAGATCGATCGGGGGCTGGAACCAGCGCTGCAGGTCGTTTCGCCACTGCTGGATAATGCCGGCATCGGACAGGCTGACAATGACCGGCAGCTTCTGGCGGGCGGCCGTATCCAGTGCGTGGCCAACCGTGTCGCGCGCTACCGGGTCGGTGACCAGATAGCTCTCCAGGTACAGGCATCCTGCCTGGCCGAGCGCATTGAGATCGACGTAGCTGGATTCGAGCTCCGTGGTCACCCCCAGATAAAGCACCATGGTGCGTTCGGCATCCGGTGTGACCAGGACCAGACAATGCCCGCTGATGCCGTCGGCCAGTGGTGTATCGGGGACCTGAACGCCTTCATTCTGCAGCGTCTGCTGATAGAACCAGCCGGCCGCATCGCGCGCCAGCTTGCCGGCGAAATGACATTGGGCACCCAGCCTCTGGGCCGTGACAATGGCGTTGGCGGCACTGCCACCACCGGTCTGGGCAATCCAGCGGGCTTCCGCGCCCGGCGCCTGCAGAGCCGCATGGAGAATCTGGAACTGACCTTCATCAATCAGATAGCGCGCGCCGGGCTCAAACCCCAGTGACGCCAGCAAATCGGGCGATACCTCGAATTCGACATCCACCACGGCGTGACCCAGTGCAAATATATCGCATGCGGAGGCGCTGCCTGGTGTCATAGGGGTGTTCTCCTGTAGTCCGGGTGCCGCATAATAGGGGTTGATTGCAGGCAGTCTAACTGAGCCCCCTATGCCGTACAAACCTTCACGCTGGCGCCAGGCCGGCCGTATTCTGCTGAAGCTGGCCGTGGTCGGGCTGGTGCTGGGTGTGGCATTGGTGGTCTATCTCGATTTCTATGTGCGTGCACGTTTCAACGAGCACACCTGGTCCGTGCCGGCACGCGTCTACGGTGCGCCGCTGGAGCTGCGTGCCGGCGGTGAGCTGGAGATGAACGAAGTGCTCTGGTGGCTGGACCGCATGGGCTATCGCCCGGTGCCCGAAGTGGCCGGGCCCGGCGATTATCGGGTGGGGGTCAATGATATCGAACTCTTTACCCGGGCCTACGACTTCTGGGACGGTGCCGAATCCGCCCGTCAGTTGCGACTGCATTTTTCCGGTGAGCGCCTGACCCGACTCGAAGACCGCCATGGTGAGCGCGTGATGAGCGCCCGTCTGGCACCGCCCAGCCTGGGTCATATCTCGCCGGTGCATGCCGAGGACCGCGTGATAGAACGCCTGGAGAGCATGCCGCCGACCCTGGTGGCGGGGTTGGTGGCGGTGGAGGACCGGCGCTTCTTCCAGCATCGGGGGGTGTCCCTGGTCGGTATCGGCCGCGCCCTGCAGGCCAATCTGCGCTCACGCCGCGTGGAGCAGGGCGGCTCGACCCTGACCCAGCAACTGATCAAGAACATGTTCCTGACCGCAGATCAGAGCCTGTGGCGCAAGGGCATCGAAGCCATCATGGCGGTGCAGCTGGAACTGCATGTCGACAAGGAAACCATTCTCGAAGCCTACATGAACGAGGTGTTCATCGCGCAGGATGGCACCCGGTCCATCCACGGTTTCGGGCTGGCGGCGCAACACTTCTACGGCCGCCCGCTGAATGAAACGTCACTGGCTCAGCAGGCCATGCTGATCGGCATGCTGCGGGGGCCGACCTTCTATTCGCCGGTGCGCAATCCGGAGCGGGCCATGGCGCGGCGCAATCTGGTGCTGGATGTCATGCATGAGCAGGGTGTGATCACCGCCAACCAGCATGCTCAGGCCCGGCGTGAAGGCCTGCGACTCAATCCGGGCATGGGGCAGGGGCCGCATGCCGCGGCACTGGATCTGGTGCGGCGGCAATTGCGGCTGTGGTATCGGGAAGAAGTGCTGAGCCATGACGGGCTGCATATTCACACCACCATCGACATCTATGCGCAGGACCGGGCCCAGGCCGCCATGACGCGGCAGCTGTCTGCGCTGGAACAGCAGTATGGCATTGCCGCCGGCAGTCTGCAGGGCGCGCTGATTCTGGCCGATCGCAGCACCGGCGCCGTGCGTGCCGTCATTGGCGGACGTAACAGCATTCCGGGCGGTTTCAATCGGGCTCTGGATGCCCGGCGGCCGGTCGGCTCCCTGCTCAAGCCACCTCTGTATCTGGCGGCGATGGAGTCCGGCCAGCACTGGCTGACGCCGGTTGATGACAGCCCGGTGATCGTGGTCGGCCGCGATGGCTCCGAATGGACCCCGACCAACTTCGACCTGAATTCGAACGGTGAAGTGCCCATGTGGGAGGCCCTGGCGCTGTCCTACAATCAGGCGGCGGCCCGAGCGGGTATGGAACTGGGCCTGGGCGAGGTGCTGGACAGCATCGAACGCCTGGGTTACAGCCGCCAGTTGCCGGTGTTTCCCTCGGTCATTCTGGGCGCGGTCGACATGAGCCCCTATGACATTGCACAGATTTATCAGCCCATGGTGTCAGGCGGCTATCTGTCGCCCCTGACCAGCATTGTGGCGGTGACAGAGCCCGATGGCCGCGTGCTGGGTCAGTTCCGGGTGCGCGAGCAGACAGTGATCGATGGCGCCATGGCGCAGAGCCTGCGCTCTGGCCTGGCCCTGACCGCTCAGGCCGGCACCGGTGCCCACGCGGGCCGCAGTCTGGCGCCGGAGCTGAAACCGGCCGGCAAGACCGGCACCTCTGACGGTCAGCGTGACAGCTGGTTTGCCGGTGAAGCCGGGCACCTGCTTGGCGTGGTCTGGATCGGTACCGATGACAACCAGGCGCTGCCGTTGACCGGCAGCACCGGTTCGCTGCGGCTCTGGACCGACCTGATGGCCGAGGTGGCCAGACCGACACTGGAACCCGATATTCTGCACTCCAGCCTGCGCTGGATCAGTTGGCACCCGGACAGCCCCGGCGACTACTGGCTCGGTGATTGTCAGACATTGCGCCTGGCCGTGCGTGCGGATGCGGCCATGGAGTCGGCGCGGTATCGCTGTGGTGATGACAACAGGCCGCAGCAAGGCAGTCCGGAAACAGAGAGCAACGGACGCTGGCAATGGCTCAGGCGCTGGTTCTGAGCCGGCAGACTGGCATTATGGGGTGGGCAGGCACTAGACTTCGTGCATGGATACTCTGCGGCACTATCTCGATACCACAGAAGCGGAACTGGCGCTGGGGCGACTGCGCGCGGAAGGCGTGACGGCCAGGCTGGACCATGGCGCGCTGCAGCATATCAGCCACGCCATGGTGGAAGTGCTGCTGCAGGTGGATCCGGAAGACCGGGCGCAGGCCGAGCAGATTCTGCAGGCCATGGAGAGTGGCGCCCTGACGCTGGACGACAGCTGTGATGTCGGCCCGAAACCTGAAGACCCGGACTGACCTGGTACTAGGCCCCTCAGTGCTGAGTGACCGAGCCGGGCTCGTCGTGACTGTCCAGTTCGCCGTCCAGCCAGTAGGCCGGCTTGGAGAACGCCTGCTCGATCTGGCGGGCCAGATCATCGGAAATATGCAGATGACTGCCCTGCCGCAGCATGGCATTCATGACCTTGGGCTCCTTGCCCAGGCAATAGGCCAGTTCTTCGGGCCCAATGGCGTTTTCTTTCAGCAGCTCGTAGACATGCGAGCGACGTGTGGTGTCCAGTTGTCCCATACACTCACCTCCGAACAACGTACGGGCCGCAGCCCAAACAGACCGCCCTGGGGTGTTGACCGCACAGCGACAGGCAATGCGGTCGGGCGCTTTGTTACCTGAATTTATGGACGCTGTGCGGACAAATGTCCAGAAAAATTCATTGGCTTTTGACCAATCCATTGCATCTGCTGTCCTGCGTCAGGTGCCTGCCACTGGCAACCCGATGTCGGGTTCGGAGCCTGTTCCGGGAGGGCAACAATGCCCCCTGACGAAGTGGCATTGCCTGCCTGGCATCATGCCTTTGACAGCCCCGCATTGACCGTCGATGGATTCAAACTTATGTTTCAAACAACTGTTTGAATCGGGCCGCCGGCCCCATTGGAGAACCGACCATGCCAGAATACAAAGCCCCGCTGCAGGACATGCAGTTCCTGCTGTTTGATGTCTATGACGCCGAAAACCATTACGCCCGCATCGGTGCCGAGGATGCCAGCCGTGACATGCTGGAAGCCATCATGGCCGAGAGCGCTCGCTTCTGTGAGCAGGTGCTGGCGCCGCTGAACCAGAGCGGCGACCAGGAAGGCTGCACTTTGACAGAAGACGGGGTCACCACCCCGGCCGGTTTCCGCGAGGCCTATCAGCAGTATGTCGAGAACGGCTGGCCGTCACTGTCCAGTCCGGCCGAATTCGGTGGCCAGGGGCTGCCCGAATCCGTGGGTCATATCGTGTCCGAAATGGCCGGTACCGCCAACTGGGCCTGGTCCATGTATCCGGGTCTGAGCCATGGCGCACGCAATACTGTGGCCATTCACGGTACCGACGAGCAGAAGGAAATCTATCTGACCCGGCTGAGTACCGGTGAATGGACCGGCACCATGTGCCTGACAGAAGCCCATTGCGGTTCCGACCTGGGGCTGCTGAAAACCCGCGCCGAGCCGACTGATGACGGCAGCTACCGCATCAGCGGCAGCAAGATCTTCATCTCCTCCGGCGATCACGACATGGCCGAGAACATCATCCATATCGTGCTGGCCCGTCTGCCCGGTGCTCCGGCCGGCACCAAGGGCATCTCGCTGTTTATCGTGCCCAAGATCCTGCCGGACGGCACCCGCAATGCGGTCAAGTGCGGCGCGCTGGAGCACAAGATGGGCATCCACGGCAACGCCACCTGCGTGATGAACTTCGACGAGGCCACCGGCTTTCTGATCGGCCCCGAGAACAAGGGCCTGAACTGCATGTTCACCTTCATGAACTTTGCCCGCATCGGCACTGCCATGCAGGGCGTGGCTTCGGCCGAGCTGTCCTATCAGGGCGCTCTGGCTTATGCCAAAGATCGTCTGGCGATGCGGTCACTGGCGGGTCCGAAGAACCCCGATGGCCCTGCAGATCCCATCATTGTACACCCGGATGTACGCCGCATGCTGCTGACGCAGAAGGCCTTTGCGGAAGGAGGACGCGCCATGCTCTATCATCTGTCGCAGCAGGTGGATCTGGTCCACAGCGCACAGGACGAGGAAGAGCGGCAGGCGGCCGATGATCTGCTGTCCTTCCTGACGCCGATTGCCAAGGCCTTCCTGACCGAAGCCGGTCTGGAAGCGTCCAACCACGGGGTGCAGGTGTTCGGCGGCCACGGTTACATCCAGGAATGGGGCATGGAGCAGATCGTGCGTGATGCGCGCATCTCCACCCTGTATGAGGGTACCACCGGCATTCAGGCGCTGGACCTGCTCGGTCGCAAGGTACTGATGACCCAGGGCCAGCTGTTGAAGAACTTCACCAAGATTGTGCACCGGTTCTGCAAGGCCAACGACGGTGCCAGGGGCATCAAGCCCCTGATCAAGACGCTGAATGCCTACAACAAGGACTGGGGTGACATCACCACCAAGATCGGCATGAAGGCTATGATGAACAAGGAAGAAGTGGGCGGTGCGGCCTATGATTACCTGATGTACTCGGGCTATGTCAGCCTGGCGTATTACTGGGCGCGTATGGCGCTGGCGGCGCAGGAGCAACTGGCTGGAGCAGAAGACAAGACCTTCTATCAGGCCAAGCTGGATACGGCACGCTTCTACTTTGAGCGTATCCTGCCGCGTGCGGAAGCACACAAGGCAGCCATGCTGTCGGGCCTGGACAACCTGATGGCCATGGATGAAGGGGCGTTCTGACCAACGCCCTGCACTGAAAAATACCGGAGGCAAACGATGGCAGACTATCAACCACCACTTGCAGATGCGCACTTTCTGCTCAACAGCGTCTTTGATCTGCCGGCCCAGTGGGCCGCTATGGACGACCTGAGTGAAATAAACGCGGAACTGGCAGCTGCCATTCTGGAAGAGGGCGGCAAGGTCTGTGCACAGGTGTGGGCGCCACTGAATCGCAGTGGCGACGAGGCGGGCTGCCAGTGGCAGGACGGCGCTGTCAGCACACCCGAAGGCTTCCGGGAGGCCTGGCAGACCTTTGCCGAGGGCGGCTGGGTCGGCCTCGGCGGGTCGGTGGACTATGGCGGCCAGGGCGTGCCCAAGGGGTTGACCGTCCTGTTTGAAGAAATGCAGTATGCCGCCAATGCCTCCATGGCGCTCTACAGTGTGCTGACTGCCGGGGCCTGTCTGGCCCTGAACAGCCATGCCAGTGACGACCTGAAAACCACCTATCTGCCGCCCATGTATGAAGGCCGCTGGGCTGGCACCATGTGCCTGACCGAACCCCATGCGGGTACGGATCTCGGCATGCTGCGCACCCGGGCCGAACCCGCAGGCGACAGTTGGCGCCTGACCGGCACCAAGATCTTCATCACCGGCGGCGAGCAGGATCTGACCGAGAACATCATTCATCTGGTGCTGGCCCGCCTGCCCGCTGCACCGGATGGTCCCAAGGGCATCAGTCTGTTCGTGGTGCCCAAGTTCCTGCTGGACAACGCTGGTAACCCGGGCCAGCGCAACGGCGTGCAGTGCGGTTCCATCGAGCACAAGATGGGTATCAGGGGCAGCAGCACGGCCGTGCTCAATTTTGACGATGCTGTGGGCTATCTGGTGGGCGAGCCCAATGAGGGGCTCAAGTACATGTTCACCATGATGAACTATGAACGCCTGTCCATCGGCATTCAGGGTATCGGCCATGCGGACTGGTCACTGCAGCAGTCGCTGGCCTATGCGCACGAACGGGTGCAGTCGAAAGCGGCCGACAGGAAGCTGCGCACCGAAGAACGCGCTGACCCCATTGTGGTGCACCCGGATGTGCGGCGCATGCTGCTGACCCAGAAAGCCTGGGTCGAAGCCGGTCGCGCGCTGGCCGTTCATGTCGGCAGCCAGCTTGATCGGGCGAAGTTCCATGCGGATGCGGACGTGCGCCGTCGGGCCCAGGGTCAGGTGGCGCTGCTGACGCCGGTGGCCAAGGCGTTCTTTACCGACCGCGGCCTGGACAGCACCGTGCTGGGCCAACAGGTGTTTGGCGGCCATGGCTATGTGCGCGAGTGGGGTATGGAGCAGGCCGTGCGCGATGTGCGGATTGCCCAGATTTACGAAGGCACCAATGGTATTCAGGCCATGGATCTGATCGGCCGCAAGGTACTGCTGAATCGGGGCGAATGGCTGCAGGACCTCTTTGCCGACATCAGGGAAGATCTGGCGGCGGTGGTGAACACCGATTTTGCCGATGAGGCCGCAGCCGTGGAGCAACTGATGACCGAGCTGGAACAGCAGGTGCAGCAGTGGCTGGACAGTGAAGATCCGAATCTGGCCGGCACTCAGGCCTACAATCTGATGGAACTGATCGGGTTGCTGACCTATGGCTGGTTGTGGCTCAGGATGGCCGCTGCCGAAGGTGCCGACGAACTGGACAAGCCAGCCACGGCGCGTTTCTACTTTGCCTGGCTGTGGCCGCAGACCGCGGCGCTG
Source organism: Natronospirillum operosum (assembly GCF_004768465.1). Taxonomy (GTDB): domain Bacteria; phylum Pseudomonadota; class Gammaproteobacteria; order Pseudomonadales; family Natronospirillaceae; genus Natronospirillum; species Natronospirillum operosum. Next base: position 421,142 of record NZ_SRMF01000002.1, on the reverse strand, counting down.
ATGCAGCGTCTGGCCTGTGACAGCACGGTATTGATGACCCCCAGACTGTAAGGGCACTCAGGCCGGGTCAGTTGCTGACCCGGCCTCGTTGCCGTCGTTGTCACCATTGCCGTACTTTTCGTGCAGCCATTCGAGCCGTTCGATGATTTCCCCGCGCTCCTCGCGCAGCAGCGCTGTCATGTTCTCGTTGGTGCGGAAAAAGGTCCGCACCAGTATCTTGTCCCGGTACTGCATCACCCGGCCGCGATAACGCAAGCAGACGAAGCCGGTGGGCGGCAGTGTGGCCAGATAGATCAGGCTGCCGGCCAGGCTGCGATCGGTGAACTGCCACATCCAGAAGCCGAACAGAGTGTAGGTAAAGGCAAAGGCCAGTACACCGACGCCGAAATAGGCAAACCCCCGCACCGCCTCGTCACTGAAGCGCTGACCCAGATACAGGCTGAACAGATAGGGCACGATATTGTGCACCAGTCCGAACACGGCAATGGGGGCCATCAGCAGCGCATAGAGCGTCATGCGCAGGCGAATCAGCCGCTCCTTGATGGGCTGGTCGAAGCTCTGTTTGAGATCGTCCCGCAGATAGGTCTGGCGCAGGTGAGCCTGGTAGCGGTCGACCCGGTTGCGCAGGTCCTCGACCGCCTGCGGCTCCTGCTCGTTGGCGCAGCTGAGCGTGCGGGAAATCTGCTGGCGCCCTTTCAGATTGCTGGCGATATCCATGGGCTCCAGCAGTTGGGGGCGGAACCATGACAGCAGTTTCTGCCCCAGACGGCCCAGACGGCTGTGGCTGCGCTTGATCGGGTGATGCTCGGTGTCCGGGTTCTCCTTGCGCGCGTTGACCTCGGAGCTGTACAGCTCGCCCAGATCCTTCACCAGACGGGTCAGGCGACGATCTTCAATATGCAGGGTCAGCTCGCGCAGTTCCTGCTCCATACGGGTGGTCAGCGCGCGAATGGCCACCTTGGGATTTTCTTCATAGGCGGCGCGATAGTCCCCGACGGAGATTGGGTCTCCAAAGCGCAATTGAACGGCAGACAGAAACAGTTCCCGGCTTTCGAAGTTCAGCCCCACCGGCACTACCTTCAGGCCCAATTCCCAGTTGTTGCGTTTTTCAGCGCCAAAGGCAATGCGCGCCGTGCCGGTACGCAACTTGGCCACCTGCATCTGCGGTGAATTGCGTCCTTCCGGGAAAATGCCCACACAGCGCTGGTTTTCCAGCAGTTCGTACAGACGCAGAAACGTCTGCTCGTGCTTTTCCGGTTGCAGACCCTGTTCAATGGGCACCGCACCGATACGCTTGTACAGAGCGGACAGCAGTGGGGACTTGAACAGTTCACTCTTGGCCAGGTAGTGCACCGGCCGTGGCAGCTCTGTTGCCAGCAGCACCGAATCCAGGATGGAACTGGGGTGATTGGCCGCCAGTATAACCGGGCCTGCTGCGGGTACCTTGTCCTTGTCTACTGTGCCAACCTCGACGAAATACAGTCGGGTAGCAAATTTCAGCAGTTGCCGCATTACCGAATAAAGCGTCATTCAGGCTCCATGCTGCCTCCAGAGTTGGCTCGATTATACATGGTTGTGCGCGGCCTCAAAGCCGCTACCCCATTGCAGGGGCGGCGGCTCGTGCAGAACACGTTCAGGGCGGGCCCGTATTGACTGCATACCCTGTGAAAAGAGTGGCCGCAGTGTGTATTCTACGGCGATGCCCGGGAAACCGACGGGCGAAACAACCAGGGATCAGAGGAGCGCGAACCGATGCGAATTTTCTTCACCGGCGGCAGCGGCAAGGCCGGGCGCCATGCCATAGCCTACCTGCTGGCGCAGGGGCACAGGGTCACCAACGCCGACCTGGTGGCTGCTGACCTGCCGGGTGCCGACTTCCTGCAGGTGGACCTGACCGATGCCGGGCAGGTGTTCAATGCCCTGTCGGCCTATGCCGATTTCGACGAACTGGAACCCGGTACCGGCGTACCGCGTTACGATGCCGTGGTGCACTTTGCCGCAGTGCCGCGCATCATGCTCAGGCCCGACAACGAAACCTTCCGCATCAACACCCAAAGCACCTACAACGTGCTGGATGCGGCGACCAAACTGGGTATCCGCAAGGTGGTCTTTGCCTCCTCGGAGACCACCTATGGTATCTGCTTTGCCGATGGCGAAATGAAGCCCGACTATATACCGGTGGACGAAGAGCATCCGACCATACCGCAGGACAGCTATGCCATGTCGAAGGTGGTCAACGAGGTCACCGCACGTTCCTTTCAGGCCCGCACCGGCATCGACATCTATGGCCTGCGCATCAACAATGTGATCGAGCCGCATGAGTATGCAGTCAACTTTCCGGCCTTCATGGACAACCCGGCATTGCGTCGACGTAATATCTTTGCCTACATAGATGCCCGCGATCTCGGCCATATGGTCGAGTCCTGCCTGCAGACGGATGGCCTGGGGTATGAAGTGTTCAACGTGGCCAATGATGATCTGTCGGTCGGCCTCTCAACCCGGGAGGTGATCGATCGCTTTTATCAGGGCGTGCCGCAGAAGCGGGCCATGGGCGAGAACGAAACCTTCTATGCCAACAACAAGGCGCGGGAAATGGTTGGTTTCAGACCGCAGCACTCCTGGCGCGATGTGCTGTCACCCTGAGGGGGACGCAATAGGCGCAGAATGTTTCAATATCAACGCTGGACACTGGCATGACCACATCCGACCATCGATTTTCCGCTACCGAAAGACAGGGACTGTATCGCGCTATCCACGAGCGCCGTGATGTGCGCTCGCAGTTTCTGCCCGACCCGATAGCGCCGGACCTGCTCGAGCGGCTGTTGCAGGCGGCGCACCATGCCCCTTCGGTGGGCTTCATGCAGCCCTGGGATTTTATTGTCATCAGAAGTCGTGAGGTCAGGCAGGACGTGCAGGCCATATTCGAGCGGGAGAATCAGAAGGCCGCCGAGAATTACGCCGGGGAGCGCAAGACCCTGTACAGCCGGCTCAAGCTCGAGGGCATTATGGACAGCCCGCTGAACCTCTGCATCACCTGTAACCGCAGCCGTGGCGGCACGCATGTGCTGGGGCGCAACAGCGTGCTGGAGACCGATCTGTTCAGCGTCTGCCTGGCCGTGCAGAACCTCTGGCTGGCGGCCCGGGCCGAAGGCATTGGCGTTGGCTGGGTGAGTATTCTCGATCAGGACGAACTGAGCGCCACGCTGAAACTGCCGACCGATGTGTATCCGGTGGCCTATCTGTGCCTGGGCTATGTGAGCGAGTTTCTCGACCGGCCGGAACTGGAAGCCAAAGGCTGGCGCTCACGGCTCCCCCTGGAGGAACTGCTGCATGGGGATGTATGGGGCCAGCCGTACAGTACCGAATGAAATCCCGTGCGGGCTGGCGCGCCGGTTTCAGGCCAGTGACTGACGCGCCTTGATGATGGTTGGGAGGTTCAGTTCGATCCAGTCAGCCAGGTCAGCTACTCGACGCCCTATATCTTTGCCCAGCGGGGTCAGCGAATACTCCACATGGGGCGGCACCACAGGATAGGAAACACGGTGCACGAATCCGTCCTGCTCCAGTTGCTGCAGTGTCTGAGCCAGCATTTTCTCGCTGACGCCGCCGATCTTGCGGCGCAACGCACTGAAACGATGGGTGTCTTCCATCAGTGCCACCAGTACAAGCACACCCCATTGACTGGTTACATGCTTGAGAATCGCCCGGGAAGGGCAATCCCTGGACATGACTTTGCCGCGGTTGAAAGCCGCGGAGAGAGTTCCGCTCTCGGTATTGGACATTAAACTTACCTTTTTGTGTGTACTTACAAAAAGTAATCATAGTGGATATGCTCGCCATCTCCAATCGAAACACGCAAAAGTGAGGTGGAAACCATGATCGTAATTACTGGCGCAACCGGGCAACTGGGCCGTCTCGTGATTGATTCATTGCTGCAAAAAGTGCCTGCATCCAGCCTTGTCGCTGCGGTGCGCAATGTTGAAAAAGCCGAAGATATCGCGGCGTTGGGCGTGCAGGTTCGCCAGGCCGACTATAACGACCCGACCGGTTGGGACGCGGCGCTGCAGGGTGCAGACAGGGTATTGCTGATCTCCTCCAGTGAAGTGGGTCAGCGTATACAGCAGCACCAGAATGTCATTGCTGCCGCGAAGCGTGCCGGGGTACAGCTGCTGGCCTATACCAGCATCCTGCATGCCGACATCAGTATGCTCACCCTGGCCGAAGAACACCGTGAAACCGAGGCCGCTATCAAGGCGTCAGGTCTGCCGTCAGTCATACTGCGCAACGGCTGGTACACCGAGAACTACACCATGGGTATTGGCACGGCGCTGGCGCTCGGTGCAGTCTATGGCTGTGCCGGTGACGGGCGTATTTCGTCTGCTGTGCGTGCGGACTATGCAGAAGCCGCAGCTGTTGCACTGGCCAGCGACAATCAGGCCGGCAGGGTCTATGAACTTGCCGGCGACACTGCCTACACCCTGAGCGATCTGGCCGCCGAGATTTCACGTCAAAGTGGCAAGACCGTCAACTACGTCAATCTGCCGGAGAGCGAATACAAGGACGTGCTGGTGGGCGCGGGCTTGCCGGAAGCCTTTGCCGCAATACTGGCCAACGCGGATACGGGTGTCTCAAAGGGCGCATTGTTCGAGGATGGCAAGCAACTGAGCACGCTGATTGGCCGGCCGACCCAGGGTTGGGAGGCGGCAGTAAAGGCAGCCCTGTAGCAGCGTCGTTTACCGGGGCACTGACATATGTGCCCCCATGCGAGCCGACAGAAAGTCGATAAACAGCCGGATTTTGGATGTCATGTAGCGGCGGCTGGTGTAGACGGCATACAGCGATGGGGCTGGCAGTCGATAGTCCGGCAGCAGTTCGCACAGTCGACCCGCTGCCAGATCGTGACTGACCAGCCCTTCCGGCAGCAGCCCGACCCCCATGCCCTGCAGTGCGGCCTGATAGAGCAGGAATTCATTGTTACTGGCCATCACGGAGGTCATGCGCAGCGTGACCTCTCCTTCGGGCCCATGCAGGCGCGCCTGGCCCCGCTTGCTGACCAGTGAATAGGTCAGCATATCGTGCGCTCTCATGTCGGCTGGCTTTTCTGGATGACCGCGCCGCTGAAGATAGTCCGGTGACGCCACCAGCCGAAAGGGCATGGCCAGCAGCGGTCGCGCAATCAGGCTGGGGTTCAGGGTCTGGCTGGCGCGCAGGGCGAGATCGAAGCCCTCCTCGACGATATCGACAAAGCGGCCGCTGATATCGAAATCAAAGGTCACTTCCGGATACAGGGTGCGAAACTCACTCAGCAGGCCGGTAAACTCGGTATTGGCCAGCCACATCGGAGCCGTGACCCGGATTTCTCCACGCGGGTTTACATTGGCGCGCGAGATGACGGCCTCTACCTCGTCCAGTTCCTCCAGCACACTGCGACAACGCTGCAGATAGGTGCGTCCCGGCTCCGTCAGGCTGAGATGGCGGCTGTTGCGGTTCAGCAGACGGGCGCCCAGGCGGCGCTCCAGATGCATGATGTGTTTGCTGACCATGGCCTTCGACAGGTCCAGGTGGTCCGCCGCAGCGGAAAAACCATGGTGGTCCACAACAGCCTGAAACACGCGCATGCTGAGCAATGTATCCATGTTTTATGGTTTCTCTATAGTAAACGATCTATCAATAGTAACGGTGTTGATTGACTCTGGATAGTCATCATACTGGCCGCATCGATAGTTAATTGTGACAACAGAGGATCAACCATGCTCAAGATCGCCGTAGTAACTGGAAGTACACGTCCTGGCCGTGTCAATGCAGCCGTTGCCCATTGGGTGCTGGATCATGCACACAAGGTGGAAGGTGCCGAATTCGAACTGGTGGACATTGCAGATTTCGATCTGCCCTTGCTGGACGAGCCAATGCCGGCTCTGATGGGGCAGTACAGCAATGAACACACCAGGCAGTGGGCCGCCACGGTCAGCAAATACGACGGCTATGTATTTGTGACCCCCGAATACAATCACAGTACGTCGGCAGCCCTGAAGAATGCCTTTGATTACCTGAACCAGGAGTGGAACGACAAGGCCGCCGGCTTTGTCGGTTACGGTTCGGCCGGTGGTGTACGGGCGGTAGAGCACCTGCGTCAGATCGCCTCCGAAGTCCGCCTGGCGCACGTGCGTGACCAGGTGCAGCTGTCGCTGTATACCGATTTCGAAAACTTCAGTACCTTCAAGCCGCAGGACATGCAGGTCGACGCCCTCAACACCATGCTGAAAGACCTGGTGCGCTGGGCCGGTGCGATGAAGACCCTGCGTTAAATCGGTTCAAAGGCGGCTGACGCCGCCATCGGCCAGGGGGCTGGCCTCCTACGGAACATAACCACCGTAGGAGATCCGGTCCGACGTTTCGGCCCCGTGCGCGATGGGGCCGCAGGCCCCTGCGTTGGGGAGGCGCGATAAGAGTCGCCTGCCGGGTGCATGCCCTGTGAGACCGTTTGCGGCCAGGGACGGCCGCAACCGAGCTGTCAGGGATGACGTATTTTGCGTGTCTCACAGGGCATGTGCCCGGGCGTGGCGACGGTCCGATTGGCACCATAGGCAAAAAGGGACCGATCTGGGCGATGCGTGGCCAAGGGCCGAAACGTCGGACCACACAGCCTGCACGGATGCGGAGGCATGGCTAGAGAATAAACGCCAGCACCACAGGGATGAACAGCAGGCTGCCGATATTGCCCATCAGCACCATGGCAGCCACCTTGTCCGGCTCCTGTTGGTACTTCTCCGACAGCATATAGTTGAGCACCGCCGGTGGCAGTGCTGCGAACAGCAGCAGATACCCGAACTGCTGTGCATCCAGCTGCAGCAAGGGCTGCAACAGCAGCACCGGAATCAGACCGCTCAGCGGTGACAGCACCGTGCCCCACAGACCCAGCTTCCACTGACTGAAATCCACATCTGTCATGCGCACGCCGAGTGCAAACAGCATCAGCGGAATGGCAATCTGGCCCAGCATGTCGATGGAAATGAACAGCGGCTCCGGCAGCGGCAGATTCCACACACTCCAGACCACACCGGCAAAGGTGGCCAGAATGATCGGCATGCGCAACGTCTGCAGCGGTCGGCTGTGGCCTTCGAGAATGTAGATGCCGAAGGTGAAATGCAGCAGATTGCTGACCACGAACATGACAATGGCCGCCGGCAGGGCGGCTTCGCAGAATGCCAGTACCAGCAGTGGTATGCCCAGATTGCCGCTGTTGTTGAACATCATCGGCGGCAGCAGGGTCTTGGGTGCGACGCCCAGCCAGCGACAGAACGGCCAGGCAACGAGCGCTGAACCCAGCACCACCACCAGAGCTCCGAAAGCGAGCGGCAGATAGTCCAGCAGGCGAAAATCACTGGACGCCATGACCGAGAAAATCAGCGCCGGAATGAACACATCGATGTTGATGCGGTTGGCCACCGCCATGTCGGTCGGGCGCTTGCGCGCATACAGAAAACCCACGGCGGCGATGGCCGCCAGTGGGAAAACAACACCAAAGATGCGCTGGACCAGCTGCAGGCTGGTCTCGTTGAATAGGGCGTCCATCAGAGTCCTGTCAGGCCGTTACAAACTGCTCCACGAACCGGTGCACAGGCATGTCATGCAGGCGCTGCGGGTCCTTGAACAGCGTCAGTATCGCCTCTGAGCGACCGGCGGTAAAGCGGGTCGCCAGATTGGCCGCAAACTTTCTCTCCAGTTCCGGTTTGGCCTCGTCCCGGCGCCGGCGGTGGCCCAGCGGATATTCCACGGTTACCTGTTCGGTGCTGGAACCATCCTTGAAGAACACCTGCAGCGCATTGGCGATGGAGCGCTTGTCGGCTTCCAGATACTCGCGGGTAAAGCGCGGCTCCTCGACCACCTCCATCTTGTCGCGCAACTGATCGATGATCGGATTGGCTCGGTGGAAGTCATCTTCATAGTGCTCGGCGATCAGGTTGCCGAAGGCCAGCGGCACGGCGGTCATGTACTGCAGGCAGTGGTCCCGGTCGGCCGGGTTGGCCAGGTTGCCCACCTTGGAGATGATGCGGATGGCACTTTCATGGGTATGGATGACAACGCGGTCGATATCATCGAGCCGGTCCTTCACCTGGTTGTGCAGTTTCACGGCTGCTTCGGCCGCTGTCTGGGCGTGGAACTCGGCCGGGAAGGACACCTTGAACAGGACATTCTCCATCACATAGCTGCCGTAGGTCTGACTGAAGGTGAGTTGGCGCTCACCTTCCGGCTTGAGCTTCTGGTCACGGTTGGTCTTGCTGAAGGACACGTCGTAGAAGCCCCACTGTGGCGCGCTCAGGGCACCGGGGACACCCATCTCGCCGCGCATGGCCATGTCGGCCAGCTTGACGGCGCGCGAGGTGGCATCGCCGGCAGCCCAGGATTTGCGCGACCCGGCGTTCGGTGCATGACGATAGGTGCGCAGCGCCGAGCCATCGACCCAGGCGTGCGAGACGGCCGCCATGATCTGCTCGCGGTTGCCGCCCATCAGCTTGGCGGCGACGGCCGTGGACGCTACGCGCACCAGCAGCACATGGTCCAGGCCAACGCGGTTGAAGCTGTTTTCCAGCGCGATCACGCCCTGAATTTCATGGGCCAGCACCATGGCCTTCAGCACGTCCATGACGGTTAAGGGCGCTTCGCCCTCTGCGACCCGCCGCTGTGACAGGTGGTCGGTGACGGCCAGAATGGCGCCCAGGTTGTCGGACGGGTGGCCCCACTCGGCGGCCAGCCAGGTGTCGTTGTAATCCAGCCAGCGGATGATGCAGCCGATGTCCCAGGCGCCCTTGATCGGGTCCAGACTGAGGTCGGTACCGGGCACCCGGGCGCCGAACGGCACCTGAGTGCCCTCGACCACGGGACCGAGCAGCTTGGTGCACTCGGGGAAGCGCAGCGCCAGCAGGCCACAGCCAAGGGTGTCCATCAGGCAGTAGCGGGCGGTGGTGAGTGCTTCCTCACTGGTGACGTCATAGGTCAGGACATAGTCGGCGATATCCTGAATCACCTTGTCGTAATCGGGTCTTTCGTTGGTGTCGAATGTTGCGCTCATAGTGTGTTCTCTCTGCTGATCGTGTTGATTCTTTGTTGGGCTCTGGTGCCAGATTCGTAGGCTGTGGCCCTTGGCCACGCACCGCGCCCGGAATAGGCCTAAGCGCCATGGGTTGACGGGTGACTACCAGACTGATAAGCCAAGCCGCCTCTACGGGGTACCCTGACCGCAGACACGCAAAAAACGTCGTCCCTGACAGCTCGACTGCGCACATCCCTGTGCGCAGACGGTCTGCGGTCAGGGCACCACCGCGCGGCGGCCGCACCGCATGTGCCTGGCTCAGACGGATCCACCCTGTGCGTAATTGGCCTCCGAAGGCAGCTTATCTGTAGGCTGTGGCCCTTGGCCACGCATGCGAGCAAGGGCCACAGCCTACAGCAGGTGGCACGGTTGGAGTCGCCAGCCGGGTGCATGCACTGTGAGACCGTCTACGGCCATGGACGGCCGTAGTCGAGCTGTCATGGATGACGTATTTTGCGTGTCTCACAGGCATGTACCCGCGCATGGCGACGGTCCGCCTGGCACCCCAGGCGCCCGTGCTTCCAGCCCGATACGCGGGTGGCGACGGTCGGGCTGGCTCCAAAGGTAACCGGACAAACAGGGGCCAACCCATGCGTGGCCAAGGGCCACAGCCTACAGCCTGTCTGAGCAGCACTCACCGCTCCTCGATAGGCACCCACTGCTGCGGCTCGGGTCCGGTGTAATCGGCCGATGGCCGGATGATCCGGTTGTTGTCCCGCTGCTCCATCACATGCGCCGCCCAGCCGGTCAGCCGCGACATCACAAAGATGGGCGTGAACAGCTTGGTTGGAATGCCCATATAGTGATAGGCCGACGCATGGAAGAAATCCGCATTCGGGAACAGCTTCTTCTCTCGCCACATGACGTCCTCGCAGCGCACCGACACGTCATACAGCGTGCGGTCACCATAGGCCTCGGCCAGCTTCTCCGCCCACGGCTTGATCAGCGCATTGCGCGGATCACTGGTGCGGTAGATGGCATGGCCAAAGCCCATCACCTTGTCCTTGCGGGCCAGCATGTCCAGCAGCCCCTGCTCTGCCTGGGCCGGGGAGGACCACTGCTCGATCATGTCCATTGCTGCCTCGTTGGCGCCGCCGTGCAGTGGGCCACGCAGCGAGCCAATGGCGCCGGTGATGCAGGAATGAATATCCGACAGCGTGGAGGCGCAGACGCGGGCAGTGAAGGTCGAGGCATTGAACTCGTGCTCGGCATACAGGATCAGCGAGGTGTTCATCACGTCCGCATGCAGCTGTGACGGTGTCCTGTCCTGCAGCAGCGCCAGAAAATGCGCGCCTATGGTATCGACCTCGGGCGCCTCGGTGTCGATGCGCTGGCCGTCATGACTGTAGCGGTACCAGTAGGTGATGATGGCCGGGAACAGGGCCAGCATGCGATCAATGTGGTCAAGCTGGTCACTGAAGCTGTGCTCGGTTTCCAGCGTGCCCAGCATGGCGCAGCCGGTGCGCATCACATCCATCGGATGGGCATCGGCCGGGATCTGCTCGAGCACGGCTTTCAGGGCGTCGGGCAAAGTGCGCATGCCCTTGAGGCGCTTGATATAGCCGTCGAGTTCGCTCTGTGTGGGCAGGTGACCATACAGCAGCAGATAGGCCACCTCTTCAAAGGTCGCCTGCTGGGCCAGGTCGGTAATGTCGTAGCCGCGATAGGTCAGTCCGGTGCCGCTCTGGCCTACGGTGCATATCTCGGTTGAGCCGGCACTCTGACCGCGCAGGCCGGTACTGGCTGGGGCTGCCTTGTTGTTGCTCTTGTTGTGGTTGCTCATGGTGTCCTCCGGTGCGCCTGTCACTGTTTGAACAGGGCGTCCAGTTTGCGCTCATAGTCATGGTAGTTCAGAAAATCGTACAGCTCTTCCCGCGTCTGCATCTGGTCGATCAGGGCCTTCTGATTACCCTCGTCGAGCAGGTGCTGATACACATTCAGGGCCGCCTTGTTCATGGCCCGGAAGGCTGACAGCGGGTACAGCACCAGTTTGATGCCCACGCTGCCCAGTTCGTCGCAGCTGAACAGGGGCGTGGCGCCAAATTCGGTGATATTGGCCAGCACGGGCACCTGCACGGCCTGCACGAATTGCTGGTACTGCTCCAGCGTCTGCATGGCCTCGGGAAAGATCATGTCGGCACCGGCCTCGACACAGGCCCGGGCGCGCTCGATGGCGGCGTCCATGCCTTCGACCTGCAGCGCATCGGTGCGCGCCATGATGACGAAGTCGTCGTCCTGGCGGGCATCCACGGCCGCCTTGACCCGGTCGACCATTTCGCCCTGGGAGACGATGGCCTTGTTGGGCCGGTGGCCGCAGCGTTTCTGCTGCACCTGGTCCTCGATGTGCACGGCAGCCGCGCCGGCGCGTTCCATTTCCCTTATGGTGCGGGCGATGCTGAAGGCGCCGCCGAAGCCGGTGTCGATATCGACCAGCAGCGGGGCGTCACTGGCAGCGGTGATGCGGGCGACGTCGGTCAGGACGTCATTCAGGGTGGTGACGCCCAGGTCGGGCAGGCCATAGGAGGCGTTGGCCACCCCACCGCCCGACAGGTAGATGGCCTGATGGCCGACCTGCTCGGCCATCATGGCGGTGTAGGCGTTGATGGTGCCCACCACCTGCAGCGGGCTGTTCGCCTCCACTGCCTGCCGGAATTTCTTGCCGGGTGTCATGCTCATTGTCATTCTCCTCTCGTATTCGTTGTCAGGCTGCAGGCAGGCGGAAACCACTATCCCGAAAAAGGCCACCTCTGCGGGGTGCCAGGCGGGCCGTCGCCACGCACGGGCACATGCCCTGTGAGACACGCAAAAAACGTCGTCCCTGACAGCTCGGTTGCGGCCATCCCTGGCCGCAAACGGTCTCACAGGGCATGCACCCGGCAGGCGACTCCAGCCGTGCCTCCCCAACTCAGGGGCCTGCGGCCCCATCGCGCACGGGGCCGAAACGTCGGACCGGCTCTCCTACGGTGGTTATGTTCCGTAGGAGGCCAGCCCCTGGCCGATGGCGGCGTCAGCCGCCTTTTGAGAGTAGCCACCGATGGTGCTGCCGCCGCGCGGTGGTACCCTGATCCGCAGACCGTCTACGGCCATGGACGGCCGTAGTCGAGCTGTCATGGATGACGTTTTTTGCGTGTCTGCGGTCAGGGTACCCCGCAGAGGCGGCTTGTCCCATCACCCCACCGACTCCCGCAAATACACCTCCAGCAACCGCTGCGAGCGCGATATGTGCCGCCGCATCAGCATCTCCGCCAGATCGGCCTCCCGATTCACCAGTGCATCCACAATCATTCTGTGTTCCCGCAATGCCTGCCGAGGGTCCGTGCGGTGGTCCGCCGTCTGCTGGCGGTACATCCGGATGCGCGCATACAGCTCATCGCCCAGCAGCGAAATCAACTGCTCATTGTGGCTGGCGCGTATGATCCGGTTGTGAAAATCGTAATTGCCTTCCTGATCAGCGTAGTGGCCGTCCCCACTGGCTGCCAGTTCGGCCTCATGCTGGTCCAGCAGCGCCTGCAGATCTGCCAGCTCGGCATCGGTGGCTGCACTGCAGGCGAGCCGCGCGGCCATGCCTTCCAGAGCTTCGCGAATGGCGAAGGTCGCTGCCACATCCTCCACGGTCAGCCGGATCACGCGCGCGCCCACATTGGGCTGACGGGTAACCAGCCCCATGCCCTCCAGGCGCACTATGGCTTCACGCAGCGGACCACGGGACACCCCGAAACGGCGGGCCAGCTCGGGCTCGGAGAGCTTGCTGCCCTGGGCTATATCGCCCTTGATGATGGCCTGACTCAGTTGCTCTGCCAGGTCGGCAGAAATGGTGCTGCTGGTCAGTTCACGCGCCGCTGCCATAGTGTGTTCCTCGATAAATTGTCGACAAAATAGGCCATATAATCAGTAAAGTCAAAGATATGGGCCTATATTGTCGACAATATGGGCCAGCCATTCGCGTATTAGATCAAAGTCGAATACCGTTCATTTCGTCGTCATGGGATTATTTTCGGGTCGTCCCGGCCCGTCGCTCCGCTGCGGGTCTGTATAACAATAATGATCAGGACTGAGGCATGACACAGGTCGTTTCCAGACGATCCGGCGCCATTGCGGATCGCTTTTACTGTTGGGCGGGAGCCACGATAGTGGGGCTGGTGGCTGGTATTGCCACCTTTTCCGGTATGCCGGCCTGGGGGCTGGCGCTGCTGATGGGCAGTGCTTCGCTGGTGTTGCTGCATCTGTGCCGTTCACGCACCCTGTCTGCCCTGCAGGCGGCACAGCCTCCGGCTGAAGATGCGCAGGGCCCAAGACTGATCAGCAGCGCGGCCAGTCGTATCGCCATCGGCGCTGCGGACGCCTCGCATTTCCTGGATGGTATTCAGGGGCATCTGTCCAACCAGAACAGGGTTGCGGTCAATATCCGCAGCCGGGTAGAACAGCTGGAGCATTCCGCCGCCGAGATTACCGATGCCATGGATGATGCCAGTACCCGGGTGATGCAGGCCGGTCGAGAGGCGGCAGATGGCCATCAGCAGATGTCCGAAGTCAATGCAGCCAGGGCGTCCCAGCATCAGAAACTGAGTCACTGCCAGGCACTGATGAAGGAACTGACAGATCAGTCCGAATCGATAGAGGGCGTCATAGCAACTATCAATCGGCTGGCTGACCAGACCAACCTGCTGGCCCTCAATGCAGCCATAGAAGCCGCTCGAGCCGGCGATCAGGGGCGTGGGTTTGCTGTGGTGGCCGATGAGGTGCGCGGTCTGGCCCAGCAGACCGGCAACGCAACCCAGTCCATTCAGACGGTGCTTGGCAGCATGCAGCAGCAGACCACTGCCGTCAGTGGTGCCCTGGAAGACCTGCTGACGTCGGACAAGGCGCTGGACACAGTGCTGTCCACGATCGGAACGCGCCTGCAGGAGGTCAATGCCGTGATGACGGAAGCGCATCAGAACGTGCAGCGCATTGCCGAACTGCAGGCTACGTCGGCCCAGAGCAGTGAGGGCATCAGCGCAGAGGTGGAGCAGTTGCACGGGTCCATGCATGACATCGAACAGACCATTGGTGAAGCCTCCGAGCGCATACTGCATCTGAGTGAGCATACCGAAACGGTGTTTACGGAGTTGCGTCACTTTGACGTGGATGATCAGCATCGAACCCATGCCCGAGTGGCCATGACGGCGGCCCGGGCCATAGGTGCCGTGCTGGAACAGGCCATCGCCGACGGTCGCATTCGCGAATCGGAGCTGTTCCGTTTCGACTACCAGCCGATCGCCAACGCCGACCCCGAAAAGTATAACAGCCCCTTTGACGCTCTGACCGATGACTGCTTTCCGGCGGTGCAGGAACCCATTCTCGAGCAGCACCCCGATATCGTGTTTGCCGGCGCCGTGGACCTGAACGGTTACTTCCCCACTCACAATCGCAAGTTCAGTCAGCCGCTGACCGGAGATCCCAAGGTGGACGTGGCACGCAACCGGACCAAGCGGATTTTCCGTGACCGCACCGGCCAGCGCTGCGGCAGTCACGAAGAACCCTTTCTGCTGCAGACCTACAAGCGGGATACCGGCGAGGTCATGCACGATGTGTCGGCCCCCATCCATGTCAACGGGCGTCACTGGGGCGGTTTCCGGGTGGGCTATTTCAGTACCGAGTCCTCCTGACCGCTGCGCACCCTACAGCAGGGTTACCTGTGTCAGCAGGGCCGGCAGCAGAGTACCCAGAACGACCAGCGCCAGGATGCCACTGAGCGCTCCTGCCAGACCGCCGGCACAGCGTTCGGGCAGGAGGAAGCAGGGGCAGATCAGCGTGGCCTGTGCCGCCACACCAATTACGATCATGCCCGGGATCACCAGGGCAAAATACTGGCTCATCAGCCAGACCATGGGGGCACTGACCACCAGTGCAACCAGTGCACAAAGCAGCGCAGCACCGGCAATCGGGCTGTAGTGTCCCGGCAGTTCGTCCAGCATTGCGCGCAGCAGAATCAGGGCAATTCTCAGTGCGGTCATGGCACCCGTCTGTCTAATTGTTGTTGTGGTTCATTTCTGAAATCGTTCTGGCGGGCCTGCGCCGGTACGAGGAATTGTTCATTGGTTCATTAACTATAGTACGATGGCCCGCTATGCAACAGGTGCGCAGATAGGTGAACAAAAGGTGGCCTTGTCCAAGTCGTTTCAGCACAGGTTAGACCGCTCGCAGGCCTTTGCCTTGTTCTGGTCTGGGGTCGTGGCCGGAGCCTTGCGCCACTGTGCCGACAGCAAGATACTGATCCATGCCGCAGCACTGGCCTTCTTTACCCTGTTCTCCATCGCGCCGGTGATGATCGTGGCGGTGGCGGTCACCGGCCTGATACTGGGCGGGGCTGCGGCCGAGGGTCGGCTGCTGACCCAGTTGACCGAGATGATAGGCCCGGAGGCGGCAGGCTTTGTCGAAACCGCCGTGCTCAGCATTCAGCTGGATGCCGGCGGCTGGCTGCCGACCCTGATCGGCGTGATCGCCATCCTGATCGGCGCGACCACAGTGTTTGCACAGATGCAGCAGTCCCTGAATGTGGTCTGGGATGTGGTGCCCAAACCGAGCCGCAGCGGGCTCTATATCATGCTCAAGAATCGCCTGCTGTCACTGACCATTGTGCTGTCCATAGGGTTCATACTGTTGATGTCGCTGTTGCTCAGTGTAGTGCTGCAGGCTGTACTGAGCTTTGCCGACCAGTGGATACCGTTGGGGTCCGCCGCTGTGTTCTGGCTGGAGCTGGGCTTCTCGCTGGCCGTGATGACGGTCCTGTTTGCCGCCATCTTCAAGATTCTGCCGGACGTGCGGCTGCGCTGGAGTGATGTCTGGTTTGGTGCCCTGATCACCGCCTTGCTGTTTTTCCTCGGTCGCGTCCTGATGGCGCGCTACCTGACCAGCCTGGCCATTGCGTCGGCCTATGGCGCAGCAGGGTCCATGGTGCTGTTCCTGATCTGGGTGCAGTATTCCTCGCTGACGTTGCTGGTGGGCGCGGCTGTCGCCCGCGCTCAGATGGAAGCCAGAGGGCGACCCATACGCCCCAAGGCAACCGCCATGGCCGTGCGCAAGGAACTGCTCGACGAGCGCTGATGCTGGGCTCGGAGAGATTGTTGTGCAGTTCACATTTTGATCACTTTTCTGTGGTGCGCGCCGGATCAGCCCGGTAGGGTGGGTGGTACAAGGGACAAAGAGAAAAAGGAGTTTCACTTGGTGTCTGGTGGGCGTGATGCGTGACTGGCGCAAGGAACTGGCCTGGGCTCTGGGCGCAGCACTTCTGATGCTGGGCCTGCAGTATTATCAGAGCGGTCATTTGCAACTGACCGGCACGACCTGGCTGCTGGTGTTGTTTCCCCTGGTTCTGGCGTTGGGTATCAGTCTGTACCGGTACTACCGAATCCGCAAACTGGGTGGTATTCCGGAAGTTCGTACCGAGCATCGGGCCGTGGTGGATATCAGGCTTGATGCCGAGCAGGCCATGCCAGCGATAGAAGCAGTGGCCAAACGCTTCGCCACCTACAGTTTTCACCGCAATTACATTGACCTGAATCTGACCGACCACGAGTGGCTCGAGCTGCAGCATGCCGGCGATACCCTGTATCTGATGCCGGAGCAGAGAGGGCGGTCAGTGGTGGTTCACCTGCGCAGCCCCTGCCAGCTCACACTGCTGCGCTGTCAGCGCGCACTCGAAGCGTGCGGCCGAGCCTGTTAGGCTTTCTGCTTCAAGGTGGGTTGGAGCAGGAATATGTTTCGATGGAGCATGTTACTGCTGGGTCTCAGTCTTTCGGTTGTGGCGCAGGCTCAGGAGGATGAAAGTCGTGTCTGGTCAGGGGAGGTTGAAGTCGGAGCGGTACTGATCGCCGGCAACACCGACATCCAGCGCTTCAATGGCGCCCTGACGATACTGCGCAACGGCGAGATTCTGCGCAACAGAGCCCGGGTTGAAGGCTTTTACGCCCTGAACTCCGGCACCGAGGTGGCGCGCCGTTATGCCCTGAGCAATCAACTGGACTACAAGCTGGGCGAGCGTCACTATCTATTCAACAAGGTACGCTACGAGAATGATCGTTATGCCGCCTTTGACTACAACTTCACCAGCTCCCTGGGGTACGGTTATCGCATTGTGCAGACGCCGGAACATCAGTTGAGCGCTGAAACCGAAGCCGGTCTCGGTTTTCGGGAGTTGCGCCGAGCTACCACTGGCGAAGTACTGAGAGAGGGCCTGCTGGTCTTCGGTCTCAACTACCGCTGGCGGCCTGACGAGACCGCCACCTTCAGCCAGTCGGTGGATACTGAAATCAGCGACAGCCGCGTTATTACGCGCTCGCTCAGCAATATTACCGTCATGCTGACGGAGCAAGCCAGGTTCCGGTTCGCCTATGATCATCGCTTCAATTCCTCCGTGCCGGAGTCTTTCTCGCGGACGGACAGCACGGCCACAGTGAGCCTGGGTTATCAGTTCTGATGAGTTCACTCGAGCGCCTGCTGACAGAGGCAGGTCGGTGCACACACTGCGCAGATCGTTTGCCAATGGGGCCGCGACCTGTGGTGCAGGCCGCGTCTTCGGCTCGCGTGCTGATTGCAGGGCAGGCGCCGGGCAGGCGAGTGCACGAGACCGGCATCCCGTTCAATGATGCCAGCGGCAACCGGCTGCGGAAATGGCTGGGCATGGATGAAGCCACCTTCTACGACCCGGCGCAGGTGGCCATTCTGCCCATGGGGTTCTGCTACCCAGGCAAGGGGCGTTCGGGCGACCTGCCACCCAAGCCGGAGTGTGCCCCGCTGTGGCGGCAGAGCCTGCTGGATCAGTTGCCGAATATCCAACTGACGCTGGTCATTGGTCAGTATGCTCAGGCCTGGCACCTGCCGGACCGGCCCGGCTCGGTGACCGCTACGGTCAGAGGCTGGCGGACCTGGTGGCCGTATCATGTGCCGCTGCCGCACCCGAGCCCGCGCAACCAGGGTTGGCTGCAGCGCCATCCCTGGTTCGAACAGGAACTGCTGCCTGATTTGCGCGAGCGGGTGCATACGGTGTTGCACCCGTGAGGCTGCCGATCAGAGCAGTTCCACTGCCATGGCGGTCGCTTCGCCACCGCCAATGCACAGTGATGCCAGACCACGCTTCTTGCCGCGGGTCTGCAGGGCATGCAGCAGGGTGACCAGAATACGCGCACCGCTGGCGCCGATGGGATGGCCCAGCGCACAGGCGCCGCCATGCACATTGACCCGGGCCGGGTCCAGGTCCAGTTCGCGCTGGGCCAGCATGGTGACCATGGCGAAGGCTTCATTGATTTCGTAGCAGTCCACGTCTCCGGCCTGCCAGCCCGCCTTGTCCAGTGCCTTCTGAATGGCACCTATGGGCGCGATGGTGAACTCGGCCGGCAGCCGTGCATGGGTGGCATGGGCGGCGATGCGCGCCATGGGCTTCAGGCCCTGCGCCTGTGCATCGGAAGCCCGCATCAGCACCAGAGCAGCGGCGCCATCGGAAATGGAGCTTGAGTTGGCGGCCGTCAGGGTGCCGTCTTTGGCGAAGGCCGGGCGCAGGCCCGGAATCTTGTCGATATTGGCGCGCATGGGCGGCTCATCGGTATCGACGACCGTCTCGCCCTTGCGGTCCTTGATCGTGACCGGTGCAATCTCGTTTTTGAAGGCACCGGAGTTTACCGCTGCCTGGGCCCGTTTGACGGACTCGATGGCAAAGGCATCCATGTCTTCCCGGGTCAGTTTGTACTCATCGGCGGTTTTCTGCGCCACGGAGCCCATCAGGCCGGCGCCATAGGCGTCCTCGAGGCCGTCGAGCAGCATATGGTCAATGACCTCGCCATGGCCCATGCGCATGCCCTGACGGGCCTTGGGCAGCAGGTAGGGGGACTGGCTCATGCTTTCCATGCCGCCGGCGACGGCGACATCGGCGCTGCCGGCTTTGAGCAGGTCATGGGCCAGCATGGTGGCCTTCATGCCCGAGCCGCAGACCTTGTTGATGGTGGTGCAGGGGGTGCTGTCGGGCAGGCCTGCGCCCCGGCCGGCCTGTCGTGCCGGCGCCTGGCCGACGCCGGCGGGCAGCACACAGCCCATGATCACTTCGTTGACACGGTCCGGGCTGACGCCGGCGGCCTCGACCGCCGCGCGAATCGCTGTCGCGCCCAGGTCCGGGCCCCTGGCCCCACTCAGCGCACCCGCCAGGGCCCCGGTCGGGGTGCGGCGGGCGGCTACGATTACGATGTCGTCAGTCATTACAAGTCTCCAGTTCAATGAGTAGACGGTCGACAGCCGACAGAAGACAGCAAGGTGAGTCCGAACAATCAGCCACGTCTCGGATTTACCGTCTACTGTCGACTGTGCACTGTCTGCCGTTTACGTTTTCAATTCGGGCAAATCCCGGAACAGCTCCAGCGCTTCCGGGTTGGCCAGGGCGTCCCTGTTCTTGATGGTTTCGCCGAGCACCATCTTGCGCACCGCCAGTTCCACAATCTTGCCGCTGATGGTGCGTGGAATATCCGCCACCTGTATCACCCTGGCCGGCACATGGCGCGGTGTGGTATTGGCGCGGATGGTCTTGCGAATCTGATCGGTCAGCGCATCGTCCAGCGTCATGCCATCGCGCAGGCGCACAAACAGGATGACCCGCTCGGAATCCTCCCAGGGCTGACCAATGGCCAGGCTTTCGAGGACGGCTTCCACCTTTTCCACCTGACGGTAGATCTCCGCCGTGCCGATACGCACCCCGCCCGGGTTCAGCACCGCATCCGAGCGGCCGTGGATGATCACGCCGTCGCGCGGGGTGATTTCGCCATAGTCGCCATGGGCCCAGATATTGTCGAACTTCTCGAAATAGGCACCGCGATATTTTTCGTTCTCCGGATCATCCCAGAAATAGATCGGCATGGACGGGAAGGGGCGAGTACAGACCAGTTCGCCCTTTTCGCCGCGTACCGGATGTCCGTCGTCGTCAAAGATATCCACCGCCATGCCCAGGCCCCGACATTGCAGCTCGCCGCTGTATACCGGGCGAATGGGACAGCTCAGGGCAAAGCAGGAGACAATATCGGTACCGCCGGAGATCGAGCCCAGCAGCAGGTCCTGCTTGATCTCGCGGTAGACATAATCAAAGCTTTCCGGGGCCAGCGGTGAGCCGGTAGAGAGTACGGCGCGCAGGCGACGCACATCATGTGTGCTGCCAGGGCGAGCGCCGCCTTTTTCCAGTGCCGCTATATACTTGGCACTGGTACCGAAGACGCTGACACCTTCCTCTTCGGCCATGTCCCACAGGCTGTCCACCTTCGGTGCCATCGGCGAACCGTCATACAGCACCACGGTACAGCCCACCGCCAGCCCGCTGACCAGCCAGTTCCACATCATCCAGCCACAGGTGGTGTAGTAGAAGAGTACATCATCGCGATCCAGGTCGGCGTGCAGCATGTGCTCCTTGAGATGCTGGATCAGCGTGCCGCCGCCACTGTGCACAATGCACTTGGGTACACCCGTGGTGCCCGAGCTGTACATGATGTAGAGCGGGTGGTCGAAAGGCAGAGGCTCGAATTCGATCTCGCGCGCGTCATTGTCGGTGAATTCCGGCCAGAGGACAGCCTGGGGCAGGCCGGTCAGGTCTGGCCGGCGGTTCTGATAGGGCACCACCAGAATCCGTTCAATGCCGGGAATCTCCTGCGCAATCTCACGGACCCGCTGCAGGCAGTCGAGCTGCTTGCCGTTGTAGCGATAGCCATCGGCGGTAATCAGAATACGGGGTCTGACCTGTCCGAAGCGATCGACCACGCCCTGAATACCGAAGTCGGGTGAGCAGGAGCTCCAGATGGCGCCAATGGAGGCCGAAGCCAGCATGGCGATCACGGTCTCTGCCATGTTCGGCATGAAACCGGAGACCCGGTCGCCGGAGACAATGCCGTGGGTGCGCAGGGCATGGGCCAGGCGGGCCACTTCGGTGTAGAGCTCGGCGTAGGTCAGAGTCAGACCGTGGCCTTCTTCATCACGGAACACCAGTGCCGGACGTTCGTCCCGGTAGCGTAGCAGATTCTCGGCAAAGTTCAGGCGGGCTTCGGGAAACCAGCGGGCGCCCGGCATCCGGTCGCCATCGATCAGTACGGTGTCTCCTTTCTGCGCTGTCTGAATGCCGGCATAGTCCCAGAAACAGCTCCAGAATGACTCGCTGTGCCTGACACTCCATGCGTAGAGGTCATCGTAGGTGGTCAGGCTGAGCCCGTGCGTCTGGTTCATGGCCTGCATGAAGTTGGTCATGCGGCTCTGGGCGATGCGGTCGGCACTGGGCGTCCACAAAGGTTCGTTCGACAGGTGTGGGGCAGTTGACATCGGCTCCCTCCCGGAAAGTCTTCAGTCATAGGGTAACGTAAAAAAGGCCTGCCCGAGCACAACCCCGGTGCAGGCAGAACGGTCGCAGCTGTAAGGATTACTGTGCAGTGTACCCGCCGTCGAGGACCACGGCCTGGCCGGTGACGCCGCGGGCCTTGTTGCTGGCGAGAAACAGGCAATAGTCCGCGACTTCTTCCGGATCCAGCAGGCGGCGCTGGGGCACCAGCGGATAGATCACGTCTTCCAGCACGCTTTCCAGCTCGACGCCGCGCGTGTTGGCCAGATCCTGCAACTGATTGCGCACCAGCGGGGTGTCCACATAGCCGGGGCACAGGGCGTTGACATTGATGCCGTAGGAGGCGCCTTCCAGCGCCGCGACCTTGGTCAGGCCGATCACGCCGTGCTTGGCCGAGTTGTAGCCCGCCTTGCCGGCAAAACCGACCAGGCCATTGATCGACGCCATGTTGATGATGCGACCGCTGCGCTGCTCTTTCATCACCGGAAACACATACTTGGTGGCGAGAAAGGGTGCAGTCAGCATGATGTCCAGCAGCAGCCGAAAGCGGTCTGCGGGGAAGTCTTCGATGGCGGCCACGTGCTGCATGCCAGCGTTGTTGATCAGCACATCCAGACCGTTGAAACGATCCAGCACCTGATCGATGGCATCCTTGAACGCAGCCTCGTCGGTCACGTCGCAGGCCAGTCCCATGCAGTCATTGCCGTTGGCGTCCAGTGCTGCCATGGCCTGGTCCAGAGCTTCCGGTTTCTTGTCGACAATGGCGACTCGGGCCCCTTCATTGAGAAAGCCGCGGGCGATGGCCAGGCCAATGCCGCTGCCGCCGCCCGTGATCAATACACTCTTGCCTTTCATGGACATGAGCAGACCCCTTTTATTGTTGGATTAGGGTGATGTTGAAAGCGGGTGGATCACCCGTTCTGCGTAAGTTCGGAAAGACCAAAGCAATAAGGATGCCAGTCCATTTTTATTCAATAGAAACAATGGGTTGCCTGAAGTTTTTGGGCTGCTTTCGGAGTTTGTGACCAGTGCAGGCCTGGTGCGAACAGACTGTTCCGGATTTCCGGACGCATTGAGCCAGAGGGCGGGATAACGACAGTCCGGATTTCTGGACGCATTCCGAATTTTCGGATTCCCTGGTATCAGAGGCGTCAGGGGTGTCTGTCAGGGTGTGAGTATCTGGCGTGGTGCTGTTCAGAGGTCATGACGAGCCAGTTTTTCATACAGTGTTGACTTGGAGATACCCAGATAACGCGCCGTCTGTTGTCGATTGTTGCCGCAGGTCTGGAGGGCCCGGCGCAGAATGTTGTATTCGGCCTGGCGCAACTGGTCGCGCAGGCTGGATGAGCCCTCATCGGCGGCTGCGCCGGCGGTGCCGACAATGCTTTCGGGCAGGGCCTCGAGGCCGATTTTTCTGCCCTGGCCCAGATGAAAGGTGGCTTCCAGCACATTGTGCAACTCGCGGATATTGCCGGGCCAGTCATGGTTCATCAGTCGGGTCAGTGCATCTGCTGTCAGCTTGGGCGCGCGGCGGCCGGTGCGCCGTGACAGCTGCTGCAGATAGTGCTCTACCAGAGCCGGGATGTCCTCGCGGCGCTCGCGCAGCGGGGGCAGCGTCAGCGCCACGACATGAATGCGATAATAGAGGTCCTGCCGGAACCGGCCGGCTGCAACCAGTTCTTCCAGAGGCTGGTGAGTGGCGGCGACCAGGCGGATGTCGACCGGCACCAGGCGGGTGGCGCCAACGGCTTCGACCTGGCGGTCCTGCAGTACACGCAGCAGTTTGGCCTGCATGGCCAGCGGCATGTCCCCGATTTCATCCAGAAACAGGGTGCCACCATGCGCGAGCTGGAATTTGCCCGGCTTGCCACCCTTGCGGGCACCGGTAAAGGCGCCGCCTTCATAGCCGAACAGCTCGGCTTCCAGCAGGTTCTCCGGAATGGCAGCACAGTTGACCTTGATAAAGGGGGCGTCGGCGCGATCCGACAACTGGTGCAGGGCGTGCGCGTACAGCTCCTTGCCGGTGCCGGATTCGCCCCGTATCAGCACGGACACGTCGCTGGCGGCCACGCGCTTGACGCGTTCATTGAGGGTCTGGACGGCTGGGCTGCGACCGATGATGTCGGTCAGATGGAAGCGGGCCCCGCTGCCTTCGCCTTCGCGACCGGGCTCCTGCTGGGTATCCTGATAGTCGCGTTCGGCGATCAGGGCCCGAATCTGGCTGTTGATCTGTTTCCACTCGTGGGTGTCGTGGAAAAAGACTGTCCCTACGGCACCCCGGACTGCGCCGTCAACCACTATGGGGTAGCGGTTGGCGATCATTTTGTTGCCCTTGATTTCCTGCAGTTGGATGCGTTCAGCCTGGCCGCTCTGCACAGTGATATGCATGCGTGTGTTCTGAATGACCTCGGTGACCGGCTGGCCGATAATGTCGCGTCGGCGCACACCAAGAAAACGGGCATAGGGACGATTCATGAACTGGATGCAGGCCTGGTCGTCCACAATGACGACCCATTCTTCGATGGCATCCAGCGCCGCGACCAGACTGTCGACTTCCGGCAGTAGCCAGCCCCTTGCAGAGCCTGTTGATTGTGGCGGACGGGTATCCTGAGTCACCTGAAGTTGCCTGTGCACTGAACCTGACTGCAGAGACTATAGGGAATACTGGGGGATACTGCCAGACAAGCCCGGAAACCGTGGACAAACCGGGCCATTTCTCTTAAAATTCAGGCGATTTGTCTGCGGGCTTTGCAGCCTTTCGGCAGGCCCGATTCTACCGCATCGGCCCGGCCCGGAGTCACGCGGGCGTTGCAAGTTGTCAGCGAGGTGAACGCAGGTTCATCTCGCTTTTTTACGACCTGTTGGGCGGTGATGGTGAAAAATAGCAGCAAATTACGTTGATTTTAACGAAGATGCGAGCAACCAACAGGCATCTTCTCGCCCTGGGATGGTCCGCCGCGACGTCGCAGCAGCGAAGGCGCGGGGCAATCCAGGCCGTTTAGAGATACATATTCAAGGGTGAGGAACAGACATTGATGACACCAGCGATTCTTGCGCTTGCCGATGGCAGCATCTTTCGCGGCACCGCTATCGGCGCCGACGGAGCCACCACAGGCGAGGTGGTCTTCAATACGGCCATGACCGGCTACCAGGAAATTCTGACAGACCCTTCCTATGCCCAGCAGATCGTCACCCTGACCTATCCGCACATCGGCAACACCGGTGTGAATGCGGAAGATGAGGAATGTGACCAACTGTGGGCCAAGGGGCTCATCATCCGCGACCTGCCGTTGCTGGTCAGCAACTTTCGCAGCGAAGAGAACCTGCAGGATTACCTGCGGCGCCACAATACTGTTGCCATAGCCGACATTGATACCCGGCGCCTGACGCGGGTGCTGCGTGAAAAGGGCAGCCAGAACGGCTGCATCATGACCGGTGCCGAGGCCAGCGAGGCCGATGCCATTGTCCAGGCTCAGGCTGCGCCGTCACTGAAGGGCATGGATCTGGCGCGCGAGGTGTCGACATCGGACAGCTATCAGTGGCGCAGTGGGGTCTGGGCGCTGGGCGAGGGGCATCCGACACTGGAAGAGGCCAGCCTGCCGTATCATGTGGTGGCCTGGGACTACGGCGTCAAGCGCAACATTCTGCGCATGCTGGTCAGCCGCGGCTGCCGGGTCACCGTGGTGCCGGCACAGACGCCGGCCAGTGATGTGCTGGCCATGCAGCCGGACGGCATCTTCCTGTCCAATGGACCGGGCGACCCCGAGCCGTGCGACTACGCCATCACGGCCATTCGTGAAGTCCTGAAATCGGACATTCCGGTGTTTGGTATCTGTCTGGGGCACCAGTTGCTGGCCCTGGCCGCCGGGGCGCGCACCGAGAAAATGAAGTTCGGCCACCATGGTGCCAACCACCCGGTGCAGGACCTGGAGTCCGGTCGCGTGATGATTACCAGCCAGAATCATGGTTTCGCCGTCGCCGAAGACAGCCTGCCGGACAATGTCGTGCCCACTCACCGCTCGCTGTTTGATCAGTCGCTGCAGGGTATACGTCTGACGGACCGTGCAGCATTCAGTTTCCAGGGTCACCCGGAGGCCAGCCCGGGGCCGCAGGATGTCGCCCCCCTGTTTGATCGTTTCATTGCCCTGATGGAGGCCAAGTAAGCATGCCGAAGAGAACCGACATTCAAAGTATTCTGCTGATCGGTGCCGGCCCCATTGTGATTGGCCAGGCCTGCGAGTTCGACTATTCCGGCGCGCAGGCCTGCAAGGCGCTGCAGGAAGAGGGTTTCCGGGTCATTCTGGTCAACTCCAACCCAGCCACCATCATGACCGACCCGGTCATGGCCGATGCGACCTATATCGAGCCGATCATCTGGGAAGAAGTCGCCAGGATCATTGAAAAGGAGCGCCCGGACGCCATTCTGCCGACCATGGGCGGGCAGACCGCGTTGAACTGCGCGCTCGATCTGGAGCGTCACGGCGTGCTGGAGAAATACGGCGTCACCATGATCGGCGCCAATGCCGACACCATCGACAAGGCCGAAGACCGCTACCGGTTCGATCAGGCCATGAAAGCCATCGGTCTGGAGACCCCGGTTTCCGGCATTGCGCACAGCATGGATGAGGCCTGGGACATTCAGTCCGATATCGGATTCCCCTGCATCATCCGTCCTTCCTTCACCATGGGTGGCTCCGGCGGCGGCATTGCCTACAACAAGGATGAGTTTGCGGAAATCTGTGAACGCGGGCTGGATCTGTCACCGACCAACGAGTTGCTGATCGACGAGTCTTTGATCGGCTGGAAAGAGTATGAGATGGAGGTGGTGCGTGACAAGGCGGACAACTGCATCATCATCTGCTCCATCGAAAACCTGGACGCCATGGGCGTGCACACGGGGGATTCCACCACGGTGGCCCCGGCGCAGACGCTGACCGACAAGGAATACCAGATCATGCGCAACGCCTCGCTGGCGGTGCTGCGCGAGATCGGCGTCGAAACCGGCGGTTCCAATGTGCAGTTTGCCATCGACCCGGACACCGGGCGCATGGTGGTGATCGAGATGAATCCCCGGGTCAGCCGGTCGTCGGCGCTGGCTTCCAAGGCCACCGGTTTTCCGATCGCCAAGGTGGCGGCCAAGCTGGCCGTGGGGTATACGCTGGATGAGCTGCAGAACGAGATTACCGGCGGCCGCACGCCGGCGTCTTTCGAGCCCAGCATCGACTATGTGGTCACCAAGGTGCCGCGCTTTGCCTTCGAGAAGTTTCCGCAGGCCAATGATCGCCTGACCACCCAGATGAAGTCGGTGGGTGAGGTCATGGCCATCGGCCGCAATTTCCAGGAGTCGTTTCAAAAGGCGCTGCGCGGCCTGGAAGTCGGCGTCGCCGGACTGGATCCCAAACAGGATCTGAACGAATCCGACGCACAGGAAAAGATCATCCGTGAACTCAAGCAGCCCGGCCCGGACCGCTTGTGGTATCTGGGCGATGCCTTCCGCAGCGGCATGACAGTAGACGAAGTGCATCAGCATAGCCATATCGACCCCTGGTTTCTGGTGCAGATTGAAGATCTGGTGCGTACGGAAGAGCAGATCAGCCGCACGACGCTGACCGCCCTGGATGAGGTCACACTGCGCCAGTACAAGCGCAAGGGCTTTTCGGATGAGCGCCTGGCCGCACTGCTGGGTCTGAAGGAAAAGGAAGTCCGGGAAAAACGGCATCAAATGGGTATCCGTCCGGTCTACAAGCGGGTTGATACCTGTGCCGCCGAGTTCGCCACCAGCACGGCCTACATGTACTCCAGCTATGACGAGGAGTGCGAAGCCGACCCGACCGAGCGCCAGAAGATCATGGTCATTGGCGGCGGCCCCAATCGCATTGGTCAGGGCATCGAATTCGACTACTGCTGTGTGCATGCGGCTCTGGCAATGCGTGACGAAGGCTATGAGACCATCATGGTCAACTGCAACCCGGAAACCGTATCGACCGATTACGACACCTCGGACCGCCTCTATTTCGAGCCGGTAACGCTGGAAGATGTACTGGAGATTGTCGACCTGGAGAAGCCGGTCGGGGTGATCGTGCAGTATGGCGGTCAGACACCGCTGAAACTGGCGCGGGCTCTCGAGGCCGCCGGCGTGCCCATTATCGGCACACCTCCGGACGCCATCGACCGGGCCGAAGACCGTGAGCGCTTCCAGCACATGGTGCAGAAACTGGGCATTCAGCAGCCGGACAATGCCACAGCGCGCAGCGTGGAGGATGCCATCATCAAGGCTCAGGCGCTGGGATACCCGCTGGTGGTGCGCCCGAGTTATGTGCTGGGTGGACGCGCCATGGAAATTGTCTATGATGAAACAGAGTTGCTGCGCTACATGCGCGATGCGGTCAAGGTGTCCAATGATTCACCGGTGCTGCTGGACCACTTCCTCGACAGCGCCATAGAGGTGGATGTGGACGCCGTCAGTGATGGCAAGACCGTGGTGATCGGCGCCATCATGCAGCACATTGAACAGGCTGGCGTGCATTCCGGTGACTCTGCCTGCTCACTGCCGCCGTTCTCGCTGCCTGCCGATGTGCAGGACGAGATCCGCAGTCAGGTCAGTGCCATGGCACTGGAGCTGGGCGTGGTCGGGCTGATGAATGTGCAGATGGCCTGGCAGGACAATGAGCTGTACGTGATTGAAGTGAACCCGCGGGCTTCGCGTACGGTGCCCTTTGTATCCAAGGCCATCGGCCGTTCCCTGGCCGACGTCGCGGCCCGGGTCATGGCGGGCAAGTCGCTGGCCGAGGTGAACTTCACGCAGGAGCACAAACCGCAGTTCTACTCCGTCAAGGAGAGTGTGCTGCCATTCAACAAGTTCCCTGGCGTGGACCCGATCCTGACGCCGGAAATGAAGTCGACCGGTGAGGTCATGGGCATTGGCGATACCTTTGCCGAGGCCTTCGGCAAGGCCGCGCTGGCCACCGGTGCGCGCATCCCGCAGTCGGGCTCGGTGATCATCAGCGTCAAGGATCGTGACAAGCCCAAGGCCGTGGACCTGGCACGCAGGCTGGTCTCGGCCGGTTTCCGGGTGCTTGCCACCAGCGGTACCTACAAGGTGTTGCAGGAGGCGGGTATCGAGTCCATGGTAGTGAACAAGGTCAAGGAAGGGCGGCCGCACATGGTCGACATGATCAAGAATGACGAGGTGCAGTTCATCATGAATTCCACCGAGGGTCGGCAGGCTATCGCCGACAGCGCCACCATTCGGCGCAGTGCTCTGCAGCACAAGGTGTATTACACCACCACCCTGGAAGGCGCCATGGCCTCGGTGGAAGCACTGGAAAACACGGCCGAGTCGACCGTGCGGCAGTTGCAGTCATTGCACACAGGAGCAGTCAAATGACCACACGTTACCCCATGACAGTTGAGGGTGAGCAGAAGCTGCAGGAAGAGCTCAAGCATCTGAAGTCCGAAGCTCGTCCCAAGGTGATCGAAGCCATTGCTGAAGCGCGTGAACACGGCGATCTGAAAGAAAACGCCGAATACCATGCAGCGCGCGAGCAGCAGGGCTTTATTGAAGGGCGCATTCAGGAGTTGGAGGCCAAGCTCAGTGGTGCTCAGGTCATCGATGTGAAGGCCCTGCCGCAGACCGGCAAGGTTGTCTTCGGCGTGACCGTGACCCTGATCAACCTGGACACCGATGACGAGGTGCGGTACCGCATCGTCGGCGAAGACGAGGCGGATGTGAAGGCGGGCAGAATTTCCGTCACTTCACCCATTGCCCGTGCTCTGATCGGCAAGGAAGAGGGTGAAGTCGTGCAGGTCAAGACACCTGGCGGCGAGGTCGAATACGAGATCGAAAAGGTTGAGCATCTCTGATGTACAGCCCCATGCGCAACCTGGGTGCCAACCTCCTCTTTGTGTTCTCGGTCGGCGGTGTCTGGGCGGTGGGGTATCTGGTGTCGCCCTACCTGCAGGACCAGTTGCCGCCGCAGGACATCATCGTGCTGCGCAAGAGCATGATGATGCTCGCCGTGCTGGGCTTTTTCATGGCCACCCTGGCCCGGGCGCACGAACTGCAGTGGAATTTTATCCGCGATGTGCAGAGCCAACTGGGCATCGGTGCCGTGGTTACCGGCCTTGTTTTCATTATTATTCCCGCCGCTGATGCTGCCGCCTCGTCGGTACTGTACGGCATCAACAGCCTGATCTGTGTGGCCTGGGTAGCCTGGATGAACTGGGTGACACCGGAAGAACACTGATCAGCGTTTGAACCCGTTCACATTTTGGTTGTTATGACCTGCCTGAAAGCATTTCAAGGCTCGTCGGTGTGCGGTTGTCACTGTAGAATGCCGGTCTCTGATTCAGGGAACATGTCCAAGACACAAGGAATTCATTATGAGACTTCGCACCTTCGCACTGCTTTCTGTGGCTCTGTTCTTTTCGCTGGGCTGCGCCTCGGTAACACCTTCTTCTGCTGACCAGCAGCATGGCTTTGCCGGGCCGGACAGCGAAACCCTGACCCTCGACGAAACCCGGGTCGGTGAATTGGGTCGCAGCGCCCCCGTCAATCCGCGTGATGGCGCCCCTTATCGTGTTTATCAGATTGATCTGGACGGCGGGGATCTGATCGCCCTGAATGTATCCAGTTCCGATTTCTACCCGGGCATCAGCCTCTATGCGCCGGACGGCTCCTTTCTGGCCCATGAGTCGGCCTACGATGACTGGGGCTGGGGTGGCGATGAAGCCACGGTAACCCGCAGAATAGTCACCAGCGGTCGCTACGTGCTGGTGGTATCCGCCTCGGAGTCGGGCAATACAGGCACTTTTGAACTGAGTGCCGAGCGTCTGCAGGAAGCCGGAGATCTGGATGTTCCGGGCCAGGTGTCAGGCTTTCTGGCTCGGGGTGACGGCAGCCGGCACCCCAATACCGGTGCTGCGGTGCAGGTGTTTCCGTTTGAACTCAGCCAATCTGAATGGCTGGACATGCGGCTGGAATCGAATGATTTCGATGCCTACCTGACCCTGGTCGAGGCCGGCACCGAAGCAGTAGTCGCCGAGAATGACGACTGGGGCGGCAGCACCGACTCACGAATTCTCGCCGAGCTGGACGCCGGTGCCTATGAACTCTGGGTGACCGGCTTCCACAGTGAATCAAGTGGTCGCTTCACGCTGCGCGTGGAAGAAACCTCGGTCAGTCGGCCAGACCCGCTGTCCGGATCCGGCACCGTGACTGGCATGCTGAGTGAAGACCGCATGCCGATCGGCGGGTTTGGTGTAACCGGCAACCCGCACACACTGAGCGTCGATGAGCCTGTGGTGATTGATCTGAGTATGCACTCCTATCAGGTTGATCCCTACCTGTATGTGCTGGACGAGAACGATCAGTTGGTTGGCGAGGACGACGACTCAGCCGGCAGTCTGGATGCACGTCTGGTCATGCCGCTGGAGCCGGGTGAGTACACCATCTGGGCATCCTCGTTCTATGAGTCTGATCGTGGTGACTATGAACTCGTGATTGACCTCTATGACCCGTCGGATTTCGACGGTGACTTCATCGGCGACTACATCATGGGTGATTCAACCAGTGGCGGTTACGGCACCTCTGGCTCATCAGGCTGCGGTTGCGGTGGCTGGTAACCGGCAAAAGCAGCAACTGACCTGATTCAGCCGGTCCAGGGCAGACGCTGTCCGCCCTGGGCTGACTGCTCGAGCAAAACCAGCAGTTTTATCAGGTCCCTGGCTTCGTCTCCCGCTACCGGGCCCGGCAGTCCCTGCACAATACTGTCGACCAGGGCCTGATAGAAGCGCCGGTAATCTCCCGCCGGCACAGTCCGGTGTTCAGCCCGCCCGTCGGCATCAAACTGTGTCGCCTGTTGCAGGCCGTTGTCTGCAATCTGCAGTCGGTCTGGCATGGCGCCATCCCGCAGTGCGGCCTCCTGCGGGTCCAGCCCCCAGCACTGCCAGCTCCCGCGCTCAAAGCGCGCATTGAAACGCCGCATGTCGCCAGCCTCGAAGGGGGTGGAACCTGCCGTGACCTGAATATCTCCATAGTCCAGCCAGACCTCGAACCAGTCCGGAGTCTGGCTGCCGGGCCGGAGCGCGCGAATATCTGCCTGCACTGTTTTGGGGCGGCCAAGCAGAACCAGAACCTGATCCAGCAGGTGCGGACCCAGATCCCAGAAGATGCCGGTGCCAATGCCGGGCTGCTCGCGCCAGCGGTCTCTGACCGCAGGCCGGAAACGGTCGAAGCGGGTATCCAGATGGCGCAGCGGACCCAGCTCGGCACTGTCCACCAGTCGCCGCAGGGTAAGAAAATCCCCGTCATAGCGGCGGTTCTGATAGACGCTGAACTGCAGTCCGCGTGCGTCCGCCAGGGCCAGCAAAGCCTCCATTTCATCCACCCGGGTGACCGAGGGTTTCTCCAGCAGTACATGCTTGCCGGCTTGCAGCGCCTGCTCGGACAGCGGGAAATGCAGTTCATTGGGGGCGGTAATGACGATCAGGTCAATGTCCTGGCGTTCCATCAGGCTGGCGGCGTTGTCGACCACATCAACCTCGGGCGCCACCGCCTGCACTGCTTCGGTCTGGCGGCTCTGCACTGCCCGCAGATCCAGTTGGTCATGGCTGCGGATAAAGGGAGTGTGAAACACCTGCCCCGACAACCCGAAACCGATCAGTCCGACACCCAGTTTGCTCATATTGTGGCTCCATGACCCGGTATTGCAGTTGATGCGGTCCATTTAACGGGGTCGGCACTGAGCAGGCAAGTATCAAACTGTAATGGACCGGTTCTTGCTAAAGTCTTGTTGGCTGCAGGGGTGGTTGGAATTCGGTGCCCGCACCAGAAGGGATGCACCAAAACTTTCCATTTCTTTACCTAGCATATAAACTGCGCCAACCAATGGTGCACGCACAGTCCCAATGAGCAACAAGAGAGCAAAAACTATGTTGGAACGCTTGTTCAAGATCAAGGAAATGGGCTCCAGCGTCCGGACCGAGGTGATCGCGGGTATCACCACCTTCCTGACTATGGCCTACATCATCTTCGTGAACCCGGATATCCTGTCCGCCACGGGCATGGATCGGGATTCGATCTTTGTAGCCACCTGTCTGGCAGCTGCTGTCGGCTGTCTGATCATGGGCCTGTGGGCCAACTATCCAATCGCCCAGGCGCCCGGCATGGGACTGAATGCCTTCTTCACCTATGGTGTTGTACTGGGCATGGGGCATACGTGGGAAGTGGCACTGGGTGCTGTCTTCCTGTCCGGTGTACTGTTCCTGCTGCTGAGCATCTTCAAGGTGCGTGAGTGGATCATCAACGCCATTCCGCTGTCCGTGCGTTACGGTATCGCGGCCGGTATCGGCTTCTTCCTGGCGCTGATTGCGCTGCAGAATGCCGGTATCGTGGTGGGCTATGATGCCACCCTGATCACCCTGGGTGACCTGACGCAGCCGGCCGCCATCTATGCCTTCCTGGGCTTCTTCGTGATCTCCGCGCTGGCCTATCTGAAGGTCACCGGTGCGGTCATGATCGGGGTGCTCGGGGTGACTGTCGTGGCCATGATTTTCGGCCACAACGAGTTTGGGGGCGTGATTTCCATGCCGCCGTCCATTGAACCGACCCTGTTCAAGCTGGATATTGTCGGCGCCCTGGATGTGGCGTTGATCAGTGTCATTTTTGCCTTCCTGTTTGTGGATCTGTTCGACACCTCCGGTACCCTGATCGGCGTTGCCGAGCGGGGCAAGCTGTTGGACAAGGACGGCAATCTGCCGCGTATCAACCGCGCCATGATAGCTGACTCCGGTGCCTCCATCGCCGGTTCACTGTTCGGTACCTCAACCACCACCAGCTATATCGAGAGTGCCGCTGGCATCTCGGCGGGCGGCAAGACCGGTCTGACTGCGGTCGTCGTTGCGGCCCTGTTCCTGATTGCACTGTTCTTTGCGCCGCTGGCCGGTTCCGTGCCTGCCTATGCAACGGCCGGGGCTCTGCTCTATGTGGCTGTACTGATGTCCGGTGCGCTGGCCAAGGCCAACTGGGACGACGTGACGGAAGCCGCGCCGGTGCTGATCGCCGCTCTGGCCATGCCGTTCACCTACTCCATTGCCGACGGTATTGCACTGGCCTTTATCAGCTATGCAGTCATCAAGACGCTGTCAGGTCGCTGGAAAGAAGTCAGCCCGATGGTGTACATTCTGGCGCTGGTATTCATTCTGAAATTCATTTTCCTCGACTGAGACTGATGTTGGCACCGCCCGTGCGGGCGGTGCCTGCCGAGCCAATCTATGACACAAGCCTCTACTCCCTACAGTGATTACATCAAGGGTGTAATCAGAACTGTTCGTGACTGGCCACAGGCCGGTATCAACTTCCGCGATATCACCCCTCTGATGCAGAACCGCGCGGCCTTCCGCAAACTGATTGATGCCTTTGTGCATCAGTACCAGGAGCAGGAAATCGACGCCATCGCCGCGATTGACGCCCGTGGTTTCATTATCGGAGCGCCGCTGGCCTATGAGCTCAATACCAGCTTCGTGCCGGTGCGCAAGAAGGGCAAGCTGCCGTTCAAGACCCTGAGCGAAACCTACAAGCTGGAATACGGTGAGGCCACTGTGGAGCTGCACGCCGACGCCTTTCAGGCCGGTGAGCGCATTCTGGTGGTGGATGATCTGATTGCCACCGGTGGCACCATGCTGGCGGCGGCAAAACTGATCAAGCGGGTGGGTGGCGAAGTGGTCGAGTGCGCTACCATTATCGATCTGCCGGACCTGGGAGGCAGTGACGCCATTCAGGCTGCGGGCTTCAAGATATTCAGTGTCTGCAGTTTCTCGGAAACCGAATAGACCCTCGCAACAGCAGGGCTGCACTGTGGCAGCCCTTGCCTCATGTCAGAACTTGAACGCAACCCCGACCCAGAGCGCTATCAAGGCCAGGTTGCTGAGCTGAAACACCAGCATGCGATGAATGACATTGTTGTAGGTCAGGTGGATGGCGGCATGCAGTATGCGGAAAATCACATAGATCCAGCCCAGCGGCGCCACCCAGGCGGCCTCGATCGGATGCAGCAGATAGATCAGTGCCACCACATAGAACAGCACCGGCATCTCGAACAGGTTGGAATAATGGCGCGTGGCCTGCTGCAGGTAGCGCGGTGCATCACCGCTGACCAGACGAAAATACCCCATCGATACCTCGCCGCAGCTGACCGCCCGGTAGCGCATGATGAATCCGAAGATCAGTAACAGGAAGGTGAAAGCCACCATGGCCAGCAGGGGAGAAAGCATGCAATCGGCTCCAGCTTGTTTTGGCGCAGCATAGCATGGAAACCACTATCCGCAACGGACCGCTAGCGGGACATTGGTGTGACACCACCAATCTGACGCGCCAGGTAGCTGGCATACTGGTCAGTCTGCTGGGTCACGAAATCCAGCGTGCGCAGATAGATGGTATAGAGCGACCAGTCCGGCTGCGGAGCTTCATCGCGCATCAGGTCCAGTACGCGCTGGGTGCGGTAACTGAGGTTGTGGCCCTGTTGCCGGTACAGTTCATGGCCGGCAGACAGAAAGGCGTGCAGCAAGGTGCTCAGCGTGGCATAGGCCCCTATTTCTATTTCCGTTTTGTGACTGTCCATGAACACCTTGCGGCGGGCCAGAGCCTTGGCGCTGTGAATGCCCTCGCGAATATGAACCGGGCAGTGTGACAGCAGGTCGCCCGTCAGGTCGCCATTCAGTATGACCTCGCGCTGTTGCAGGAATACATCCACCACGGCATCGATCACCGCCTGCATGGCCTTGCCGCGCAAAGCGGCCAGCTTGCGCAGTGGCGATACCTCGTCCTCGGCGCCCAGCGCCAGTTCGGCCTGCGGGTTGATCTGCAGCAGGATGTCGCGCACCTCTTCAAAAGTCAGGATGCGCAGGTCGACTGCGTCTTCCAGGTCAATGATGGCATAGCAGGTGTCATCAGCGGCTTCCATCAGGTAGGACAGCGGGTGACGGCACCAGCGCTGTTCATCCCGCTGGCACAGACCCAGGCTGGTGGCAATTTCCTGCAGCATGGGGGCTTCCTGCTGGAAACAGGCAAATTTGCCACTGTCACCGCCATGGCGCACAGTCCACGGGTACTTGAGCATGGTGGCCAGGGTCGGATAGGTCAGCCGCAGGCCGCCGCGAAACAGATGGTATTCGATCTGAGTGACCAGACGGAAGCCCTGGGCATTGCCTTCCCAGCCGGTAAGATCAGCCCGTTCATCCTGCGTCAGCCCTTCCAGCAGCGCCGCATTGGCGGGTTGCTTGAACCAGTCCTGAATGGCGAATTCGCCGGCATGGCCGAAGGGCGGGTTGCCAATGTCATGGGCCAGGCAGGCCGCCTGCACGATCACACCCAGGTCGTCGGGCTGTATCCAGGGCGGCAGGTCCTGATGAATGCGTTCGCCCACCTTGAGGCCCAGCGAGCGGCCCACGCTGCCGACTTCGACACTGTGGATCAGGCGCGTATGCACATGGTCGTTCAGAGCCAGCGGGTGTACCTGAGTCTTGCCCGACAGGCGGCGGAAGGCACTGGAGAAGACAATGCGGTCATAGTCCTTGTGAAAGTGGCTGCGCCCCAGCTCATGCGGTTCCAGCGCCGAGTGGCCGTGGCGCTCCGTGTTCAGCAACTGATGCCAGTTCATGGCGGTCATGTGGCGTTCCTCATGGTCCGGTACGGCCTCGTTTCAACGCTGGGGGAACAGCGACATCTGGTATTCGGCCGGCCCCGGCAGGAAAGGCGTCGGCGCCGCTTCCAGCCAGTCGGCATGGCCGTTGCGGTAGTAGGGGCTGATCGGGTGGCCGCTCTGGCTGCCGGCCATATGGAACAGGCCGTGCTGTTCATGGCCCGGCGCCACTACCATGCGCAGGGTAACACCAAAGTCGTTGTGTTGCCGTCTTGGCATGTGATGGTCTCCGGGCAGGCCGTCAGCCGGCAGGTTCAGCACGGGATCCAGAGCAGGCAGCCAGTGGCTCAGCGGATGCGCCAGGCGGCCGGTGTTCTGCGCCGCCCAGGCCTGCGGGCCGAGCTCGGTGCGGGTCTGTTCCAGCGCCTGGTGCAGGGCCGCCTCCCACAGCTCATCCCAGCTGGCGTAGGCGGGATTCAGGTGATGCGGGTCGGCGGCGCTGACCAGGGCCCAGGCCGGATACTCCGCCTGCTGGGCAACATGGGCCACCTGAAAGCGGTCGCTCTGCGCGGCCACATGCTGATAGATCGGCCCCAGAGCCCGCTCCATGACCGCCTGTCGATAGGCTCGTACCAGCGGGTAGGCCAGGCTGTCAGGCTCGGCCATCAGCAGTTGGCTGCGGCTCAACTCGTTGTCGAGTGCGGATGGCAGCTCGATGTCCGTTTGTTCCAGTACGCCGAGCATCTGTGTACGCCAGCGCTCAAGCAGCAGGGCACGATGATCCAGCTGCAAATCGCGCAGGGCAGCTTCATCCACGCTGGACAGGTTGTGCAGCCCCGCTCTGAGCTGCTGCGCGCGCGCGCCCCGCGCAAAGCCGCCATCCAGTGCCGGCTCCAGAGTGGCCAGAGGTTTCTGGTTGGCAGACCAGAGACGGTGCTGATCGAGCACCTGCGGGCGCTCGCTGCTGCCGCTCAGGGGGCCGCTGTCCTCGAGTTCGGCGCCGTCTCGCAACGAGGTCATGGCGGCGCCCTGGAAGTCGGGCAGGGCACCACCCAGAGTCCAGGCTATGTCTCCGGCCTGATCAGCCA
Organism: Natronospirillum operosum; assembly: GCF_004768465.1. Classification (GTDB taxonomy): domain Bacteria; phylum Pseudomonadota; class Gammaproteobacteria; order Pseudomonadales; family Natronospirillaceae; genus Natronospirillum; species Natronospirillum operosum. The sequence goes on along the minus strand of NZ_SRMF01000002.1, from coordinate 383,990 downwards.
GCAGCAGGTTCTGCGGTGCCACCAGGTTGGCTGCAATGGCCAGCCCCTCGCTCAGGCTTGCTGCCTGTTCCATGTCCAGCAGGCTCAGGTCCAGCGTATCCGTGGACAGGGCTGACCAGCGCAGCGCCAGCCAGTGGCCCCCATCGTCCTGCCCCACCACCGGCCCCCAGCGGGTCTGCCGAATGGTCATGGCCTGCGGTGAGGAGCCGCGTATGGCGATGCGCTCGGTGCTTTCCTGAAAAGGTTCCCAGCCATCCGGCGTGCGATAGGTGTCGCCCCGCACTTCCAGCCGGATGAACTCGCCGCTGCGCACGAACGCATTGGACCAGGCCCAGGCCAGTTGCTGGTTGGAGCCGCTGATCATGGCGGGAAAGCCGGGTCGGGTGACTCCGGTCACCCAGCGGCCGCCCTGTGGCAGTTGCCAGCGGGCGCGATACCAGGCATTGGGCAGAGTCAGGCGCTCATGCTGGTCCTGAGCCAGGATGGCCCGGCCATCCGGATTGAGGGTGCCGCTGGTGGCAAGCAGGTTGCCACCGGCAACCGTGCTGTCGGGAACGGGTTGACCGGGTGTGCCCTCAGGCAGCCACTCGGCCAGCGGCTGCTCGGGCAGCGGCGGTGCCAGGGCGGTGGGCAGGCCGCTCAGCGGGGCATCCCAGTCGCCGCCGGCAGGGCGCATGAAGGTGGCCCAGTCCGGCGGCAGATGCTGCTCCAGAGCCACCAGGCTAAGGTCACGCCAGAGGGTGTCTTCCTGCTGCTCCAGAAAGCGGGCCAGCAGCACCAGTACCGAGTCCTCGGGCTGCCACGGTGCCGGTGAACTCTGCAGCAGCAGGTACTCGAAGGGCGGTTGGGTCAGACCCTGCAGCCCCTGATTGACACCCCGGGTATAAGATTCGATGATGCTGCGCTGCCGGACACTGGCTTCGGCCAGCATGCGCCGGGCCAGCGGACGCAACTGATAGGTGCGGCGCAGTCTGTCCTGGGTCAGATGATCGGCCCCCAGCAAGGCGGACAGCTCACCGGCCGGCAGGCGGCGGCTCAGGTCCATCTGGAAGAAGCGCTCCTGCGCATGCAGATAGCCCAGGCCAAAGGCAATATCTTCCCGGTGCGTGCCGTTCAGGGTAGGCACACCCTGCTCGTCGCGTGCGATGTCCACCTTGGCGCGCAGACCGGGTACAATATGATTGCCTTCCATGACTGGCAGGCTGCCGTGCAGGTAATAGAACAGCGTCATGGCCCCGGTGGAGGCCACGATCAGCAGGATCAGAACAAGGTAGCGCACTACGCGCAACGCGCGGGACATAGACAACCTGTCGGGTTCCGGTGAATTTCCGCCGCCGTGCACGAATCAGTGCCTGCGGTCTGGCGACGATTGTAGCGGAAACCGGGCCCGGACGGGCAGGCATCGGAACCGATGAGTTTCAAGAAAAAGTCAATGGACAGTCAATTATGAGCAATACCGTGCTGGATCAGGACGGCGTCGAACGCATTTCGCTGGCCCGCTTTACCGAAAAGGCCTATCTCGACTACTCCATGTACGTCATTCTGGACCGGGCCCTGCCGCATATCGGTGACGGTCTGAAGCCGGTACAGCGGCGCATTATTTATGCGATGAGTGAACTGGGGCTCAAGAACACGTCCAAATACAAGAAGTCGGCACGTACCGTGGGTGATGTGCTGGGTAAATACCACCCCCATGGTGACAGCGCCTGCTATGAAGCCATGGTGCTGATGGCCCAGCCCTTCTCCTATCGCTATCCGCTGGTCGATGGTCAGGGCAACTGGGGCTCACCGGATGATCCCAAGTCATTCGCGGCCATGCGTTATACCGAATCCAGGCTGGCTCGCTTTGCCGAAACGCTGCTCAGTGAGCTGGGGCAGGGCACGGTCGACTGGGTGCCCAACTTCGACGGCACCATGAACGAACCGGAACTGTTGCCGTCACGGCTGCCGCATGTGCTGCTCAACGGCACCACCGGTATCGCCGTGGGCATGGCTACGGATGTGCCGCCACACAATCTGCGCGAGGTGGTCTCCGCCTGCGTGCACCTGCTTGATCAGCCCGAGGCCACCGTGCAGGACCTGCTGCTGCATATCAAGGGCCCGGACTATCCGACCGGGGCCGAGATCATCACCCCGCGTGCCGAGATCGAGAAGCTGTACGAGACCGGCCGCGGTTCGCTGCGCAAGCGCGCCATCTACGAGGTGGAACAGGGTGACATCGTGGTCACCGAACTGCCCTTCCAGGCTTCGCCGAGCAAGGTGCTGGCGCAGATCGCTCAACAGATGCAGGCCAAGAAACTGCCCATGGTGACGGACCTGCGCGATGAATCCGACCACGAGAACCCGACCCGGCTGGTGATTACGCCGCGCTCCAATCGTGTCGATGTGGACGCGCTGATGCAGCACCTGTTTGCCACCACTGATCTCGAAAAGTCGTACCGGGTCAACCTGAACATGATCGGCCTTGATGGCCGACCCGGCGTGCGCGACCTGCGTCAGATCCTGAGCGAATGGCTGACCTTCCGCCGCGAGACCGTGCGCCGCCGCCTGCAGCACCGGCTGGACAAGGTCAATGACCGGCTGCATCTTCTGGATGGCCTGCTGGTGGCCTACCTCAATATCGACGAGGTCATCGCCATCATCCGCGAGGAGGAGCACCCGAAGGCAGAGCTGATCGCGCGCTTCGGGCTGACCGACGTGCAGGCCGAGGCCATCCTGGAACTGCGGCTGCGCCATCTGGCGCGCCTGGAAGAGATGAAGATTCGCGGCGAGCAGGAAGAACTGCAGGCCGAGCGTGAGCGTCTGGAGAAAACCCTGAAGTCGGATGCCCGCATGCGCAATCTGATCAAGAAGGAACTGCTGGCGGACGCGGAGTCCTTCGGTGACGAACGGCGCAGCCCGCTGGTGGTGCGGCGCGAAGCCAGTGCCTTCAGTGAAACCGATCTGATGCCCAATGAACCGGTGACCGTCGTGCTGTCGGAAAAGGGTTGGGTGCGCTCGGGCAAGGGGCATGAACTGGACCCGACAACCCTGAATTACAAATCCGGCGACAGCTTTGCCTTTGCCGCGCGCGGGCGCTCGAACCAGATGTCGGTACTGCTGGATCATACCGGCCGGGCCTATTCACTGCCGACGCATACACTGCCCAGTGCGCGCGGGCAGGGAGAGCCGGCCAGCGGTCGTCTGACGCTGCCACCGAGCTGCGCCTTCCGTGGCCTGCTGCTGGATGACAATGACAGTCACTACCTGCTGGGCAGCACGGCCGGTTATGGCTTCCTGACTCGCTATGACAGCCTGGTGGGCAAGAATCGCAACGGCAAGGCGGTCCTGACGCTGCCCAAGGGGGCGGATGTGCTGCCGCCGCGCCGGGTAACCGATGTGGCCCATGCCCAACTGGCGCTGGTCAGCAACGAGGGCAGGCTGCTTCTGTTCCCGGTCAAGGACCTGCCCGAACTGGGCAAGGGCAAGGGCAACAAGATGATCAACATACCGACTTCACGGGCCGCCACCGGCGAGGAATTTGTGGTGGATTGGGCCGTGGTGGCGCCCGAGCAGGTGCTGGTGCTGGCATCCGGCAAGCGGACACTGACCCTCAAGGGCGCTGATCTGGCCCAGTACCTCGGCGAACGTGGTCGGCGGGGCAACAAGCTGCCGCGCGGGTTCCAGAAAGTTGATCAGTTGCGGGTAGAGTAGGCTAGACTGGAAACAGACAATTCAGGCAGACAGGAGCAGCGTGCATGTCGATCAAAGAAGACATCAGCAACTATTATGAAGATCTGGTCGTTGATTACATGGTCGAACAGCACAGTGATCGGGGCCTGACACGCGAGGAGATGGAAGATGTGGCCTGCCTGGCCCTGAATCAGCTGCCGGCCCGGTACTACCGGTACTCGGTCGACATGGCCTTTTTCCTCAGCAGCCGCGAGATGGACAAGATGCGGTCCCAGGTCGAAGAGGCGGTCGGCAGCGCCGTTGAGTATGTGCTGTCACATCGTGATCAGGAAGACAGAGACGGCTGAAAGCGGCCCAGCAGGCACTGACTGCGGGGCGCCATGCGATAGCTGCCGCTGACTTCATGGTTCAGGCCGGTGGCGCCGTTGGCGCTGCCCGTATCCAGCAGCAGGGGCCAGGTTGTCACGTCGCTGTGCGGGAAGCGGAACTCCATCGGTTCGACGTCGGCATTGATCAGCCAGAGAAAATACTCGTCACCCTCGGCGAGCCCATGTCCGATATCCTCCACCGCCGGCGACAGCAACACCCCGACGGTACGACAGTCCGGGTTGTGCCAGTCTTCGATGCGCATCGGCTGGCCTGCTGCATTGAACCAGTGCACGGCATCCGAATGGGCCGGGCCATCGGCCAGATCTTCCGGGTTGAATACCAGGTCGTGAAACAGACTGGAACCCTGGCGGATTGCGATCAGGTGCCGGACAAATCGGCACAGCTCGGGATCGGCCTGGTCCCAGTGATACCAGTTGATCTCGTTGTCATGGCAGTAGGCATTGTTGTTGCCCTGCTGGGTGCGCCCCAGTTCGTCACCGCCAAGCAGGTGCACGGCACCCTGTGACAGCAGCAGGGTGGTCAGCAGATTGCGCTTTTGCCGCTGGCGCAGGGCCTGAATTTCCGGGTCGTCAGTCGGCCCTTCCACCCCGTAGTTGGCACTCAGGTTGTGGCCGTGACCGTCCCGGTTGTGCTCGCCATTGGCTTCGTTGTGCCGCTGTTCATAGCTGACCAGATCTTCCAGCGTGAAGCCGTCATGGTAGGTCACATAGTTGAGGCTGGTGGAGAGCGCGCGCTGTCCTTTCTGCAGCAGGTCACGTGACCCCATGAGACGCGTGCAGAAATCCGGCAGCAGGCCGGAATCACCGCGCCAGAACCCGCGTACGGTGTCGCGATAACGGTCGTTGCACTCGTACCAGTGCTCCGGGAACTGCCCCAGTTGATAGCCGCTGGGGCCGACATCCCAGGGCTCGGCAATCAGTTTGACCCGGCTCAGTATCGGGTCCTGCGCCACGGCCTTGAAAAAGGCGGCTTCGGCATTGAAGTGGCGCTGCTCACGCCCCAGGGTGACCGCCAGGTCAAAGCGAAAGCCGTCCACATGATAGGTCTCGACCCAGAAACGCAGGCTGTCCATGACCAGTTTCAGGGTGGCGGTTTCATGCAGGTTGACGGTGTTGCCACAGCCGGTGTCATTGATGAAGTCGGTGCCGTTCTGTCCCAGGCGATAGGCCTGGCCCGGGCACAGACCCGTCAGATTGAGGGTGCAGCCTGTAGCATCGGCTTCGGCGGTGTGGTTGTAGACCACGTCCATGATGACCTCGATGCCGGCCTGATGCAGGGTGCGGACCAGAGTCTTGAATTCATGCACTGCGTCGCTTGTCGCGTAGCGCGGGTCCGGTGCAAACCAGCAGGCCGGGTTGTAGCCCCAGTAATTGGTCAGGCCCAGAGGCTGCAGATGAGGCTCGGGCATGAAGGCCTGTATCGGCAGCAACTGCACTGCCGTAATGCCCAGGTCCTGCAGGTGGCGCACTATGGCCGGATGGGCCATGCCCAGATAGGTACCCCGTTCGGCTGCGGGCACATCCGGATGCAACTGGCTGATACCGCGCACATGGGTTTCGTAGATGACGGTCTGGGTCCAGGGAATATAGGGCGGCTGATCCTGCTGCCAGTCGAAGTCTTCCTGGTCCACAACCAGGCTTTTGGGCATGGCTTCGCCGCTGTCCTGATCGTCGGGCGTGAGTGCCTGCGGATCGCTCAGGGTGCGCAGGCTGTCATGGTAGGTCAGCGGGTGGCTGATGGCCTGTGCACAGGGGTCAAGCAACAGCTTGTCGGCATTGAAGTAGAGGCCGGAGCCGGGGTCAAAGGGCCCGTCAGCACGCAATCCATAGGCCTGCCCCGGGCCTATGCCTGCCACCCGGATATGCCAGACATCGCCTGAGCGCGCGGTCATCGGCAGGCGTCGGGTTTCCTGGCCGCTGGCGTCAAACAGGCACAGCGTCATGGCGGTGGCGTGGGGGCTGAAGACGGCAAAGTTGCAGCCCTCTGCATCGGCTTCGGCGCCCAGCGGAAAGGGGCGCCCATGCAGGTGGCCGGACGCCGAATGAAAGCGGAGGTTCATGATTCTGCTATTCAACTCTTCTTGAGGATCAGGCTGGCCAGGGGTGGCAGGCGCAGTGTCAGACTGACGGGCAGGCCGTTCCAGGCCTGGTCATGACTGTCATGGTACTGTCCGGCATCGAAGTTGCTGCCCCAATAGTACTCCGAATCGGTGTTCATGATCACCTCATAGCGTCCCGGCTCCGGCACCCCGATGCGGTACTGCTCGTGCGGAACCGGCGTGAAGTTGCATACCACCACCATCAGCTCGCCCTGATCGCCGAACCGACAGAAGCTGATCACACTGGCTGCAGCGTCCTCATGGTTGATCCAGCGGAAGCCGCCGGGCTCATGGTCCAGCCGGTGCAACGCCGGCTCTGTGGTATAGAGTCGGTTCAGGTCGCGCACCAGATGCTGGCAGCCCCGGTGGCGGTCATGGTCCAGCAGCCACCAGTCCAGGCCGCGCTGGTGGCTCCACTCCCGGGTGGAAGCAAATTCGTTGCCCATGAAATTCAGCTTCTTGCCCGGATGGGTATACATGAATGCATAGTAGTTGCGCAGGTTGGCCATCTGCTGCCACTCGTCGCCCGGCATGCGATCCAGAATGGTGCCCTTGCCGTGCACCACCTCGTCATGCGACAGCGGCAGCACAAAGTTCTCGTCGAAGGCATAGACCAGGCTGAAGGTCAGTTCGTTGTGGTGATGCTGGCGGTAGATGGGGTCTTTCTGCACATAGTTCAGGGTGTCATGCATCCAGCCCATGTTCCACTTGAAGCCAAAGCCCAGGCCGCCGGCATAGGTGGGTCTGGACACGCCGGGGAAGGAGGTGGATTCCTCGGCCACGGTGAAACAATGCGGGAAGCGCCCGTAGACGGCTTCGTTGAAGCGCCTGATAAAGGCAATGGCTTCATAGTTCTCGTTGCCGCCATCCACGTTGGGCACCCAGTCACCGGCCGCGCGCGAGTAGTCCAGATACAGCAGGGACGCGACCGCATCGACACGAATACCATCGACATGATAGTGCTCCAGCCAGGTCAGCGCGCTGGAGATCAGAAAGTCGGTGACATGGCAGCGGCCATAATCGTAGATAAAGCTGTTCCAGTCCGGGTGCCAGCCCCGACGCGGGTCTTCATATTCATACAGGGCGGTACCGTCGAACCGGGCCAGCCCGTGCGGGTCGGCCGGAAAGTGCGCCGGTACCCAGTCCACGATCACGCCGATGCCGGCCTGATGGCACTGATCGACAAAGGCCTTGAAGTCGTCCGGGGTACCGAAGCGACTGGTCGGTGCAAAGAGGCCGACCGGCTGGTAGCCCCAGGAACCGTCAAAGGGATACTCGCTGATGGGCATCAGCTCTATATGGGTATAGCCCAGGTCGAGCAGGTAGGGAATCAGTTGTGCCGCCAGTTCCCGGTAGTTCAGGGCGGTGCCGTCGTTATGGGTGCGCCAGGAGCCGGCGTGGAGTTCGTAGATGCTCATGGGCTGCTGACGCAGATCCGCCGGTTCGCGTTGCTGCCAGGCCTGATCCTGCCAGACATAGGCCGTCTGATCCCAGACCACGGAGTGGAATGCAGGGTGCTGCGCATGCCAGTCTCCGCAGGGGTCCTGCTTGTGCGGCAGCACCTGACCGCTGGCGTCCTTCAACTCGAACTTGTATTGCGCACCCGGGGCGAGATCCGGAATGAACAGACGCCAGATGCCGTCCTGATGGCTCATCATGGGGTGACGCCGGCCATCCCATTGATTGAAGTCGCCAATCACACTGACGGCCCTCGCATTGGGGGCATAGACCGCAAAGCGAACACCCTCGATGGCCCTGCCCTCGGGCGTGGTGGCCTGACACAGCCGGGCGCCCATGTTGTGATAGAGGGTTTCGGCGCTGCAGGGGAAGTCCTGCTGTGCCCGCTCGGCAAACTGATAGGCATCCAGCAGGTCAAAACGATGGCCGTCCAGCGTGATGGTCAGTCGATAGCTGAAACGCTTGCGCCGCCGGGGCAGGCGCAGTTCGAACAGGCCCCGATCATCCAGACAGGTCAACTGGCCCAGCTCCTTGCCGCTCTTCAGTTCCGCCGCTTCAATCGCCTCTGCCCCCGGCATCCACGCTCTGAGCACCAGCCCTTTGCTGTCCGGTCCCAGGTGCAGACCCAGGTCGTCGAAGGGACGGGCGTGGGTGGCGTGGGCAAGTTCATTGGCTGCGTGCATAGCGTGTAAGGTCCTGTATAGTGTTGCTTTTGCGGGTCGGGCAATGGTGCCATTGTAGACAGTCTGGCCCAGCAGCATAAGAAGTTCCATCCTTGCGTAGTTGATTGAAACCATGTGGCAAAGACTGGTATTGCTGAGCCTCTTCCTGCTGGCTCTCATTGGCACCCTGATCTGGTTCCGGGCAGACCTGGCCCGTGCCGACTCGGGCGTACTGACGACCGCCTGGACCGCCGATCGGGACTGGGATCTGGGTGCCGCCTCTGTGACCTGGGACCATGCGCAGAGACAACTGCGGGTCCAGGGGTCGGAGGGCGTGGTCTGGGCCTCCCCTCCCGGCCGCCCCTGGCTGCAGGTATTGAACGGTGAGCTGCCGCACCTGCATCGGGTGCGCGATGGCCGTTTCTCCCAGCAACTGGATACCTGTGATGAACAATTCTGGTTTGACCAGGAGCGCACGGGTCAGAGTCTGATTCTGCAGGGTGAACTCGAGTGTTCCGGCGTTTCGGTGCGGGCCCGACTGCAGATTCAGACCACCACTGCAGGCGGTGTCGAACTGAACTGGTCCTTGCTGGAAGCTGACAGCCTGCCGACGGCCGCAACGGTGCTGGCCTTTGAGCTGCCGGATTCGGAAGCCGTATTTGGCTTCGGACATCAGGTCGGCACCTTGAACCGCCAGGGTGAACGGGTGTTGCTCGACAGTCACTCGCAGCCTGGCAGCCGTACCGGTGCGCGTGCCGGCACGCTATGGCCGGTGGGTATTACCCGCCATGGACGCGGCCTGGTGGCACTGAACCCGGGGCATCAGATTCTCGACCTGCGCGCTGCTGACAGTGCGCGTCTGGAGGTGTGGGATCAGTCGGAAGGCCGCCTGGAAATCTATCGACACGATCACCCGCGTGCCCTGCTGACCACTTTGGGTGAGCGTCTGGGTTTCATGCCCGGGCTGCCCGATTTCATGCACCGGCGGGCTCTGCTGGGCACGGCACGGGGTGCGGCTGTCGCGCAACAGATGCTGGATGAACTGGCCCGGGAAAGTACGCCTGTTGGTGGTCTGGTACTTGATGTGCCGCTGCAGAGCGGCTGGCCGGTCAGCGCTGATGAATTGCCCTGGCGCCCGGGGCGCTTCGAGTCAGCCCAGGCCGACTGGGCAGTCCTGCTTGAGCGTCTGGACACGGATGATCTGCCACTGCTCGGCAGTCGCAATCCGCTGCTGCAACCACTGTCGATTGACAACCAGCAGATATCGACACTGGCCGATATCACCGCTGGTGACCCAACCTACCGAGCCCGCATCCTGCAGCCCGAACCGGGCGATCAGAGGCAGCGCCGGGTGCTGCAGCTTGATACCCGGCAGGAGCCGGTACGGGACTGGCTGGACGTGGAGCTGGCTGCAAATCGTTATGCCGCCGTGCAAGGCTGGGTCAGCAACTGGTACGAGCCGCTGCCGGGGCGAGAGGAATTACCGCAGGCTGCGGCCTGGAGTGCTCGTGAAGCCCGCCAGCGCGACTGGCTGGAGTGGCAACAGGCACAGGCGGAGCCGTTTGCAATCGCGCGGGAACCCATGCCGGCTGATAACCAGCGGCGCCCGGAAGCTCTGCTGAGTGGACTGAATACCACCAGTTGGGGTGCCAGGACAGGTCTGCGGGCCAGCCTGACGGCACTGCTGTCGGGCGGCGTCAGTGGCCTGACGGTGGCGCACAACCCGGTCGGGGGCACCGCCACGGCCAGCCAACTCTGGTGGTCGGAACCGCGTGATACTGAACTGTTTTTGCGCTGGCTGGAGCTGAACACCTTTACCAGCCTGCTGCGGCTGCATGAGGGCGATCAGCCGCACCGCCATGTCCAGGTCACTGACTCGGTGGGTACGCGTATCCATTTCGATCGTCTGGCCCGGCTGTATGAGGGCCTGTTTCCCTACCGGCAGCAGCTCATGCAGGAAGCCGCAGAGCGGGGCTGGCCGCTGGTGCGGCCTCTGTGGCTGGTCTTTCCCGAGGATCCTGAAACCTGGGCGCTGGCTGCAGATCAGTTCATGCTGGGTGACCATCTGCTGGTGGTACCCGCATTGAGTTCCGGTACCGTGGAGCGGGAGTTTTATCTGCCCGCCGGCGAATGGACGCACCTGTGGGATCAGCGCAGATTCGAGTCGACCGGCGAAAGGCGTCGGATGCGCACGCCGATAGGAGAGCCTCTGGTGCTGGTGCATGCCAATTTCCCGGATCGAGAAACCTTGCTGGCGCTGGGTGCCGAACTGGCTATCGCCAATATTCTGGACAGCTTCTGAGGGTATAACGCGCTGTTTTCATGTCGGCGCCAGTTTGGCACTCTTTGCTGGTACTCTTTTGGTGCTTTTTTGGTACAACGTCTTTTCAGTTGTCAGTTTGGTAGTCGCTGGCAGAACGGTTATACTGCGCAACAGTAAACTTTGAACCCCTTGCATCACGACAGGCAGGAATCATATGAAAAAAATCATACTGGCAGTGTCCGCATTAGTTCTGGCAGCCGCAGCGCTCTGGGCGACAGCGAATCCGACAGACTCTCTGATCAATCGCATTTCCTCGCAGGCCCAGGTCTGTGTGGCCGGGCAGGACTGCTCAGCCGAGGGCATGGCGGCGACCCGTGTGGCTTCCGCATCTGCCCGTTCCGGTGAAGATGTCTATAATCAGTCCTGTGCCGCCTGCCACAATTCCGGTGCTGCCGGTGCGCCCCGCCTGGGTGCTGATGCCTGGCAGACACGCCTGGACGACAAGGGCTTCGATACCCTGGTCGAGAACTCCATCAGCGGTATTGGCGCCATGCCCCCGCGTGGCGGCTGTGCGGACTGTTCCGATGAAGAAATCGAGGCGTCCGTGCAGTACATTATTGACGAAAGCATCTGATCCGACAGGGCAGACGCGGGCTCCGGGTGATTCCGCGAGTCTGATCAGAAACGGAAGGGGCGCTCAGGCGCCCTTTTTTATGGACCGACAGGAAGCCAGCACATGCAGTACCGAGATCTGCGGGAGTTCATTGCGCAACTGGAAGCCCAGGGTGAACTGAAACGCATAGACCGGCCGGTCAGCCCCCGGCTGCAGATGACAGAGATCGGTGACCGGGTGCTGCGCGCCGGCGGTCCGGCCCTGCTGTTCGAACGCCCGCAGGACGGCGCGCAGAAGTGGGACATGCCGGTGCTGGCCAATCTGTTCGGTACACCCGAACGGGTGGCGGCCGGAATGGGCGCCGACAGCATCAGTGAACTGCACGAGATCGGCAAGCTGCTGGCCTATCTCAAGGAGCCCGATCCGCCCAAGGGGCTGAAGGACGCCTGGTCCAAGCTGCCGATTTTCCGCAAGGTCATGAGCATGGCCCCCAAGATGGTCAGTCGCCCGCCCTGCCAGACCCATGTGCTGGACGGTGACGAAGTCGACCTGTCACGCCTGCCGGTGCAGACCTGCTGGCCTGGCGATGCCGGGCCGCTGATCACCTGGCCGCTGGTGATTACCCGCGGGCCGGAAAAGAAGCGCCAGAACATGGGGATCTATCGCCAGCAGGTGATAGGGCGCAACCGCGTCATCATGCGCTGGTTGTCGCACCGTGGCGGGGCGCTGGACTTTCGCGACTGGCAGCAGAAACACCCCGGCGAACCCTTCCCGGTGGCGGTGGCGCTGGGCGCCGATCCGGCGACCATTCTGGGCGCGGTCACGCCCGTGCCGGATTCACTGTCCGAGTATGCCTTTGCCGGCCTGCTGCGGGGCCACCGCACCGAGCTCGGCAAGGCGACCCTGCATGATCTGGATGTGCCGGCCAGCGCCGAGATTGTGCTGGAAGGCTATATCTACCCGGATGACATGGCACCCGAAGGACCTTTCGGGGACCACACCGGGTACTACAACGAGGTTGACCATTTCCCGGTGTTCACTGTCGAGCGCATGACCTGGCGTGATGAACCGATTTATCACAGCACCTACACCGGTCGGCCGCCGGATGAGCCGGCGATTCTGGGGCTGGCGCTGAACGAGGTGTTTGTGCCCATTCTGCGCAAGCAGTTCCCGGAGATCACCGACTTCTATCTGCCGCCCGAGGGGTGTTCCTACCGCATGGCGGTGGTGACCATGAAGAAACAGTACCCGGGCCACGCCAAGCGGGTCATGTTGGGGGTCTGGTCCTTCTTGCGCCAGTTCATGTACACCAAGTTCGTGATCGTCACCGATGACGATATCAATGCCCGTGACTGGAATGATGTGATCTGGGCCATGACCACGCGCATGGACCCGCAGCGCGATACCGTCATGATCGACAACACACCCATCGATTATCTGGATTTTGCCTCACCCCAGTCGGGTCTGGGCAGCAAGATGGGCATGGACGCGACCAGCAAGTGGCCCGGCGAGACCCAGCGTGAATGGGGTCGTCCCATTGTCATGGATCAGGGCGTCAGGGATGAGGTCGATGCGATCTGGCCTGAACTGGGACTCGAGGGCAGACAGTAGACAGTGCACGGTAGACAGGTGTGCCCCTGTCGGGGCAATGAAACTCTGTCGACTGTCTTCCGTATACCGTCTACTGTCACTATAATACCCGACCAATTCAGTAGGTTATTGGAGCCCTGATGCCCACCTCTCTGTCGCTGAAGTTGCGTCGCCCGCTGGGCGGTGGCGTAGAGCAACTGATTTTCATTCCCGAACCACCCGCCACCTGGCAGGCCGGGCAGTTTCTGGAGCTGCTGATGCCTGGCGAAAAGGATCTGTACTTCACCATTGCCAATGCACCCGATGACGAGATCGAGCTGCATGTGGATTCGACGCCGGACAACCTGGGGGCGCAGGTGCTGATGGACCGGATCGAACAGGCGGGGTCAGTGCAGGCCGAGGTGGGGCAGGGCGACTGCCATGTCGGCTGCCTGCCCGACGATGACTCACCTGTTTTGCTGGTAGCCTCCGGAACCGGGTTCAGTCAGATCAAGGCGGTGACGGAAGCGCTGCTGAAAGCACGCTCCAGTCGGCCGATCTATCTATACTGGGCCACACGCAGTACCACGGGTCTCTACATGGGGGAACTGGCCCAAAGCTGGGCTGACACCCATGATTCGATTCATTTCTCGGCCGTGATTTCGGAACGTCAGACCTGGGACAGCGGCCAGCACCACCTGCATGCCTGCATTCACGAAGACCACGCCGACCTGAGCCGGTTCTCCGCCATTTGCTGTGGCTCGCCGGACATGGTGTATGCCACGCTGGATTATCTGGTGGAGTTCGGTCTCAGACCCGAGCGTTTCCACAGCGACATGCTGCAGTTCGCCCCCCGACCCGAGTGACACCTCGGGTCGGCTGCGGGGCGGAAGTCAGTGGTCGGTCGGGGCGGCCACTGCCTGTGCTTTTTCGTACTCGGTCCGGGCCGGTTTCTCCGGCAAGGGCAGCGGTGGCAGCCGCAACAGCTGAGCGCTCACCCGGGCCAGACGCTCCTGGCTCTGCTGGTTCTGACCCAGAGCCGCCTCCAGTCGCGCCAGTTCCAACTCCAGCTCTGGCAAGGGTTCCAGGCGCAAACCGTCGGCAAAATAGTCCTGCGCCTTGCCCCAGAGACCTTCCTGCAGGCACAGACGACCCAGAGCCAGCATGAACAGGGCATCGCGCGGTTGCTTCTGCAGCCAGGCTTCAGCCTGCCGCAAACGTTCCCGGGCCGGGGTGTCGAGCTGGCTGTACAGGGTCAGCAGCCGGGAATCCCAGTGCTGGCTCAGTGCGTGCTCAATGGCCTGCAGAGCAATATGCGGTCGCTCCAGCTTGACCAGGGCGCGCAAATACCAGTAGCGCAGATCAGGGTCCGACTGCTGGCTGGTGGTCAGTTGCTTCCACCATTTCTGCAGTTTCTGCCCGGCGTTGGCGGGTGCCTCCTCCATCAGTCCGGCCACCATGTCGCACTGCCAGCGTTCCGGCTTGCGGCGTCCGGTCTTGATCAGGCGCGGCTGCAACTCCAGCAGCGACTGCCAGTCCTGCAGCCGGACATGGATATCACGCAGCAGGCGCAGCACGAAGGGGTTGCCGGGATGGTTCTGCTCCAGGCGCTTGGCGTGGGCCAGGGCCAGGTCAAGCTGGCGCGACTCGTAGGCTGACAGCACCAGCAGCAGGCCGGAGGCCAGGTCCATGTGAGGATGTTCCTGCGTGGCCTTGTCCAGCCAGGAAGCCACTGTCGGGTAGTCCTTCTCGGTCTGCGCGATGCGCGCCAGCAGCAACTGGTTGACCCAGGGCAGCGGGCTGTCGGCTTCGCCGGCGGTCAGATGGCGCTTGGCGCGGGGCAGCCGCAGTTCCAGAAAGGCCAGAATGCCTTTCTCCAGCTTCTGTACCCCGCGCTGATGGCGGTTGGGGCGCAGATGGATGACGCCCCGGATCAGGGTACGCACAAACATCATCCCCAGCAGGGCCAGCAGCACAATGGCCAGGGCCACCCAGATCGACATTTCGACCGCGTGATCGCCCCAGGCCAGCAACAGGTAGCCGGGGTCCTGCCGCATCAACCAACCCAGCAGGCCGCCGATGGCGATAATGACCAGCGGCCAGATAATGCGGCTCAGCGTGATCATTCGTCATTCTCCCCGTTGTCGGCCGGCAGTTGCAGGGCACGCAGTCGGGTCAGGCCCCGGTCGATGACCGGCACCTCAACCTGAACCTCCACGCTGCGCAATGTGTCGAGCTGGGCTTGCAGTTCCTCGGCGCGGGGAATCTGTCCGGCCCCCTGCGCCACCCATTCCTGCGCCTGCTCCAGGCTGGCCTCGTACAGGCTCTGACGGCCCTGCAGCAGCGCGGCCTGGGCCTGCTGCATCAGCAATCTGAACTGGGTGCGGGCCTGGGCAAACTCGGGTGCTGTCAGGCGCTCGGTGCCGAGGTCATCGCGGTAGCGGATGTTGACCAGATCACGCAGTTCGCGGCCGAGACGTTCGTACCAGAGTGCATCTTCCGCCAGTTCGGGGCGCTCTGCCGCCGGTTCGAAGCGGTTGTCGGGCCACCACTCCCATTGGCCCGCCTGCGACGCCAGGGCGGCCAGCTCGAAATAGATACCGTCCACATCGGGTCGGGGCACCGCACGCAGCGCCTGGATATCCTCGGCCAGCGCCTCGCGGACCGGCAGATAGGCGAGGTCATTCAGGTCACGCAACATGCGGTCGGCCTGGCGCAGCAGGTTCTCTGCCTGCTCCAGATCGCCGGTGAGAAAGCTCATGTGGCGGGCGGTGCGCAGCAGGTATTCGATCTCCAGCCGCATGACATCCTGTTCCTGCGGGCCGGATTCACGGCTGACTCGTTCGGCCAGGCTGATCAGGTCATCGCGGGTGCTGTCCAGATCGTCCTGCAGCACTCGCATGATGTCGTCACGGCCGCTGACTTCGGACTGCAGGGACTCCAACTGGCTGTCGAGCGCTGAGCGTTCATCGGCCCAGGTTGCCTGCACCTCTACCCACTCGGCCTGAAAAAGCTCCCACTGCTGCCAGGCCCACCAGCCCCCGGCGCCGGCACCACCAAGGGTCAGCAGCAGGAGCACCAGCAGCAGCGCGACCAGACCGCCGCCACGCCGTGGTGGCGGCTGCTGTTCCGGTGTGTCTGCGGCGGGGGGTGAGGACGCACCGTCGTTGTCAGTCTGCGGCCCGGCGTCAGGGCTGGCCGCCTTGGCCGGCGCTGGCGTGGGCTGGTCTTTGTCCGCTTCCGGTGTCTTGTCTTTACTCACTTCAATGTCCTGTGGTCAGCCAGAGTTGCTGCAGTGGCTTCCAGGCTGGCGCCATCGGCCTGCAGTATCTGCTCCCAACCCTGTTCACGGGCCAGTGCAGTCAGACGGGGGCTGCTGGTCAGCAGCCGTGCTTTATGTTTTGTAACCACCGCTACCTGAGAAGTCAAACTTTGCAGGGCCAGTGCTGACGATACCTGAATAATGGCGCCGGCGCTGACCCATGTTGTCAGCGCCTGCAATTCGTCACTGGTCAGACGAACGGGCTGGCGCTGATACAGGCTCAGTCGGGTGACGCGCGCGCCGCGCTCGCTCAGGGTGTCCTGCAGCAGGGTACGCCCGCCCTCGCCGGCGACCAGAAGCCATTTCTGTTCGGCCACTTCCCGGGTTTCGGGCAGGTCCAGAATGTCCTCGGCCCGGTTGCCACGGGTCGGTGCCTTGATGCTTAGCTCCGGCCAGTGCTGTGCCAGCACGCGGCGGGTGCCGCTGCCACTGCACAGCCAGTGCAGCCCGACCGGCGGCTGTGGCCACCAGCGGTCCAGCGCGCGCGCGGTGCATTCGGCGGCCCGGGGGCTGATCATGATGACACCGGCAAACTGATCCAGATCCTGCCAGGTGGCGCGCATCTGCGCACTCTCCGGCAGGTCCTGCAGGGTCAGCAGCGGCAGGCTGTGCACCGTCCAGCCTTCGGCCCGCAGTGCTGCTGTCCAGCGCTGCTGCTGATCGGCCGGCTTGGTAAGCACGATGCTGTTCATCCGCGCGTTACATCAGATCCAGATGGCGCAGAATGGCGTCCGCCCCGCGAGCCAGCATGGCCTCGGCCACTTCAATGCCCATGCGTTCGGCACTGGCATGATCATCCAGGCCGCTGATGCGGGTGGTCGCTGATTCCTGAATCAGCCCCTCGCCATTGGGCCAGGCGATTCGGCCTTCCAGCCGCAGCTCGTGCCCGTCCAGCCAGGTAAACCCGGCAATGGGCACCTGACAGCCGCCATTGAGGCGCCGGTTCATGGCCCGTTCGGCACTCAGCCTGACGTGAGTGGCCGGGTCGTCCAGGGCCTGAATCAAGGCGCGGGTGGTGCTGTCGTCGGCGCGACATTCGATGCCCACGGCGCCCTGACCGCACGCGGGCAGACACTGTTCATAGGGCAGCTTCTGGCGAATGCGCTCGTGCAGGCCCAGCCGTTCCAGGCCAGCGGCGGCCAGGATGATGGCGTCATACTGGCCCGCGTCCAGTTTGCCCAGCCGGGTGCCGACATTGCCGCGCAGAAATTCGATTTTCAGGTCTGGCCGGGCGGCCAGTAGCTGGGCCTGACGGCGCAGGCTCGAGGTGCCGACCACGGCGCCTTCGGGCAGGCTGTCCAGGCTGTCGAACCGATTGGACACAAAGGCATCGCCCGGCTCGCCGCGCACGCAGATCACCGGCAGTATGAAGTCGGGCTCCAGTTCCATGGGCACATCCTTCATGGAGTGCACGGCGATGTCGGCCCGCCGGTCCAGCAGCGACTGTTCCAGTTCCTTGATGAAGAGCCCCTTGCCGCCGATCTTGGACAGCGACACATCGAGAATGCGATCACCCTTGGTGACCTGCTTGACCAGCTCTACCTGCAGGCCCGGATGCGCCTGCTGCAAATGATCGGCGACATATTCTGCCTGCCAGAGAGCCAGGGGACTGGTGCGGGTTGCTATGCGAAGGGTGGTCATCGGGCCTCGGTCTGATCGGTTGCGGGTAGGATACAGTCAGTGCGCCCGGACCTCCGGCCCGGGCTGGCATGGCATTGTAACACCCCGCGCTGACGGGGGTGAAGGCGCCCCGGAGTGTCTTGTGTCGGCGGGTCTTTGCCTGCATCATGCCGACATGACCCGACGCAAGCACAACAAACCGTCCGACACCGAGCCGCTGGTGGCCCTGCATGGCGTCAGCCTGAGCAAGGGCGGCCGGGCCGTGCTGGATCAGGTGTCGCTGAGTGTGCCGCCGCGGCGCATCATCACCGTGGTGGGCCCCAATGGCGCCGGCAAGACCACGCTGCTGCGGGTTCTGCTCGGCCTGGAAGCTCCCGACAGCGGCACGGTGCGTCGCCAGCCGGGGCTCAATGTCGGCTATATGCCGCAGCGCCTGCCACTGAATCAGCTCTTTCCGGTGACGGTGCGGCGCTTCATGAACCTGCAGGGGCGACCGGGCCGCACGGCGGTGGTCGATGCGCTCGAGCTGACCGGGGTCGGGCATCTGCAGCAGCGGCCGCTGGCAGGGTTGTCGGGCGGTGAGCTGCAGCGCGTGCTGCTGGCCCGTGCCATCGTGCAGAAACCCGACCTGCTGGTGCTGGACGAACCGGTGCAGGGCGTCGATTTCATGGGGGAAGCGGCCCTGTATCGCCTGATTCATTCACTCAAGGAGAGTCTGGACTGCAGCGTACTGATGGTGTCCCACGATCTGCATGTGGTCATGGCGGCGACCGACCAGGTGATCTGCCTGAACCATCATGTGTGTTGCGAGGGCACGCCGGAAACGGTCGAGTCGCACCCGGATTTCGTACAGATTTTCGGGCCGCGCGATGCCGAGACGCTCGGTGTCTATCATCACCAGCATTCCCATCATCATGATCTGAGCGAGCAGGGAGGCCCGGCTGCCCGTGACTGAACTCTGGCTGCTGCCATTGCTGGCCGGTTGCGGACTGATGCTGCTGGCGGCACCGCTGGGAAGTCTGCTGGTGTGGCAGCGCATGGCATTCTTTGGTGATGCGCTGGCCCATGCGTCGCTGCTGGGAGTTGGCATAGGCCTGCTGTTTTTCTGGTCGCCGCTGGCCGGGGCCATGCTGGGCACGGTGCTGTTTGCCGTATTGCTGTGGCGGGCCGAGCAGGTGCGCAGCCTGGCCGGGGATACCTGGCTGGGGGTGTTGTCTCACGGCAGCATGGCCTTGGGGCTGCTGCTGGTCTATGGCTATGCGCCGCCGGGGGTGAATCTGAGTGCGCTGCTGATCGGTGATGTGCTGGGTGTTACGCTGGCCGATCTGTGGGCGCTGGCGGTGGTGCTGGTTGTGGGGCTGGGCTGGCTGTTCTGGCGCTGGCGCGACTTGATGCTGAGCGTGCTGTCGCCGGAACTGGCGCAAGCGGAGGGGGTGCGGCTGTCCATGCTGCGCGCCCAGTTCATGGTGCTGCTGGCGCTGGTGGTGGCGCTGGCCATTCAGTGGATCGGGGTGCTGCTGATTTCGTCCCTGTTGCTGATTCCGGCAGCAGCGGCCCGCGCCTGGAGCCGCGAGCCGGAGCATATGGTGGCCGGTGCGGTGCTGATCGGGATGCTGGCGGTGGTGCTGGGTATCAGTGCTTCCTGGCAGTGGGACTGGCCGACCGGGCCCGCCATCGTGGTGGTGGCGCTGGGGCTCTTCTGCCTGCTCTGGGGCGCCGCCCGACTGCTGCCCCGGCTGGCGCCCTGACTCTTTTCCTTCGCCCAGATGCTTTATCTTTTGTGCCCTGCCGCCGAGGTCGGGGTACCGGGTGCACAGACACGCAAAAACGTCGTCCCTGACAGCTCGACTGCGCAGAGTATCAGGCCCGTCCCTGGGCCTGACCCTGCGGGCTCGCTGCGCTCGTGCAAAATTGCTCCCGGCAATTTTGTCCCTGTGCGTCGACGGTCTGTGCACCCGGTACCCACTCCTGGCGGCAGTCACGCTCAAGCCACCTGGCTTGTTTGTAGAGAGCGACGCAAGTCGCGACAGACGGTGCCAGCCGCCCATCTTGCAGGGCCTGCCGGCCCCAGTCGCGACTTGCGTCGCTCGCTATAAATTCGGCTTGCGCCTCATTATCGGGACTCGCGTCCCTCGCTACATAACTCTCGCCAGACATTTGCTACGGTACGGCTACACTGAAAAGAGGCACTGATGGTGTGGCCGCCGGGCTGCGGATCAGGGCATCCAGCCAACAGGCGGTCCCTCTAAGCGCCACCAGTCAAGCGGTATTCTCACAGGGCCTGTACCCGAGCCTGGCGACGGTCCGATTGGCAGTTCATCAGGCGGTCCCTCGAAACGCTACCAGGCGAAAGCGGCTGTCAAAGCCGCTGCAGCGCCGCGATGCGGTCGTCGAGGCTGGGGTGGGTGGCCAGCAGCTCCCGGCCCTTGCCGAGAATACCGAACGCCACCAGGTTGCCCTCCAGCTCGGTTTCCTTGCTGCCCTTCAGCCGCTGCAGCGCCGCAATCATCTTGTCCTTGCCCACCAGCCGTGCCGAACCCGCATCTGCCGCGTACTCGCGCTTGCGGGAGAACCAGTGCACCACCACGCTGGCCAGCAGCCCGAAGATCACCTCCAGCACCATCACCACCGCGATATAGCCGAAGAAACCCAGGCCCTGCCCATTGCGGCCGCCCAGAGCATTGCTCACCAGGTTGGCCACAATGCGCGCGAAGAAGATCACAAAGGTATTCACCACACCCTGAATCAGGGTCAATGTCACCATGTCACCATTGGCGATGTGGGCCACCTCGTGCGCCAACACCGCCTCCTGTTCGTCGCGCTGCATGTTTTGCAGCAGGCCGGCACTGACCGCGACCAGAGCATCATCACGCTTGGCGCCGGTGGCAAAGGCGTTGATTTCCTGACCGCCATAGACGGCCACCGAAGGCATGCCGATATTGGCTTCCTTCGCCAGCCGCGCCACGGTCTGCATCAGCCACTGCTCATCGGCGGTACGCGGCTGCTCGATCACCCGGGCGCCGGTCGCCTTGATGGCCATCTTCTTGGACAGCAGCAGCGAAATGAAGGAGCCGCCCATGCCGAACATGGCGGCAAACACCAGCAGCAGGCCGGTGCCTTCGAGGCGAACGCCGAACAGCGGCAGCACGATATTGGTAAAAATGCCGAAGGTGACGATGATGCCGATGTTGGTCAGGATAAACAGCATGATGCGCATGACAGGTACTCCGTAAAATCACATAACTGAAGGGCTTATAGGGGCAGGGTGTGTCGATTTCAAGCGCTTTTCCTGCCTGGATACACAGGCTGCGAGCGCTCGGTGATCAGGGCTCGGGGGGTCGGGACTGCATTAGTTCGACAATGATGCCCTCGCGCAGGGCCCGTGTGGACAGGCTCATGACATCAATGTCGAGCCAGGCAAATACCTCGGACATGATCACATAGCCGCCGGGGAACACATGCGTGCGCCGGATATTCAGGTTCAGCACATGGCTGAGCTGGTCGATGTTCTGTACCTGCCACAGTACAGGCTCAATGCGGTCCAGACCCTGGCGGGTAATGTCACCATTGGACAGGTGCAGGGAGCGCAGTACCCAGCTCAGACTCTTGGCCGTGCCGGAAGAGGCCACGGCACTGACCTGGGAGCCCAGCGTCATGGGCTCATGCAGATGCCGGCGCAGCGCCGTGCGCACGTGCTCGCGGGCCTGATTCAGGTCGCGCTGGCTGATGCGGTGGGCGGAGAAAAAGGCCGACGACAGCGAAGCGCTGCCCATGTCGAGACTGGCCGCAAGGGCGATGTCCTGACCGCTGCCCAGCACGATCTCGGTACTGCCGCCGCCGATATCGACCACCAGACGCTCACTCTGACTCAGACCCCAGGTGGCGCCGAGATAGATCAGGCGGGCTTCGTCCTCGCCGGTCAGGATGTCGATGGGCACACCCAGGGTGGTTTCGGCTTCCTGCAGGAATTCGGCATCATGGCGCAGCAGGCGAAAGGCGCTGGTGCCGACTGCACGAATGCCGGTGATCTGATGGCGGTCGAGTACCTGACGAAACTGGCTCAGGCAGCGCAGCGCGCGGCGCCGGGTTTCCGGGCGCAGGCGTCGGGTTTCGGGGTGGATGCCGTTGCTGAGGCGCACGATCTCGCGGTGTGCATCCACGGAGGCCAGATTATCTCCCTGGGGAGACATGATCACCAGATGGAACGAATTTGCTCCCAGATCAATGGCGGCGTAGTGGTCAGCAGGCATAAAATAGTGTCGTCTCAACTCAGAGACAAATATAACAGGGGGGGTATGAAATAAACAGCAGCGAGAGTGCGCTGTGAGCGGTCTGGCGAGGATTCATGACAGGCAAAAGTCCCCGGCCATCCGTGGCCTGGCGCGATCCGTCCAATAGAAGAAGGGGTTGATTCAGACAGTCCTGGCCGATCCATCGGATGAGTCCGTGCGGTTGCTTACACTGCCCTGTGTGGCTCCATGCATTCCGTATCCTGAATCGGGGTCTACTATACGGGGTTGGCCGGGGTGTGCCGAGAGGCTATCCGCCCGATCCCGTGTAAGCAATTTCCTACACGGGTCGGGCTTGCCCCTATTGCAGGCGCTTGTACTTGATGCGTTTCGGCCCCTGATCTCCGGTACGCTTGCGATGGTCGGCCTCGTAATCGGTAAAGTTGCCCTCGAAGAAGGTCACCTGGCTGTCGCCTTCGTAGGCCAGAATATGGGTGGCCACACGGTCGAGGAACCAGCGATCGTGCGAGATGATCATCACGCAGCCCGGGAAGGCCAGCAGTGCCTCCTCCAGCGCCCGCAGCGTCTCCACATCCAGATCATTGGTCGGTTCATCGAGCAGCAGCACATTGCCGCCGCTTTTCAGCAGCTTGGCCAGGAACAGGCGATTGCGCTCACCGCCGGACAGATCTCGCACATATTTCTGCTGGTCGCTGCCCTTGAAGTTGAAGCGGCCGAGATAGGCCCGTGACGGAATCTCGTAGGTGCCGACCTGAATGATGTCGTGGCCATCGGAGATTTCTTCCCAGGCCGTTTTGCTGTCGTCCAGATCACGCATCTGGCCAATGTGCGACAGTTCCACGGTGTCACCGATGGTTACCGTGCCGGCATCGGGCTGTTCCTTGCCGGCCAGCATGTTGAACAGCGTTGATTTGCCGGCGCCGTTGCCGCCGATGATGCCGACAATGCTGCCCGGCGGGACCGAGAAGCTGAGATCCTCAAACAGCAGCTTGTCATCGTAGGCCTTGCGCAGGCCCTCGACCTCGATAACCTTGTCACCCAGGCGCGGGCCGGGCGGGATATAGATCTCGTTGGTTTCGTTGCGCTGTTGGAATTCGCGCGAGTTCATCTCTTCGAACTGCTTCAGGCGGGCCTTGGACTTGGCCTGACGCCCCTTGGCATTCTGCCGCACCCACTCCAGCTCGGCCTTGATGGCCTTTTCATGCGACTGCTGTTGCTTGCTTTCCTGCGCCAGGCGGGCTTCCTTCTGTTCCAGCCAGGAAGAATAGTTGCCCTGCCAGGGAATGCCGTGCCCGCGGTCCAGTTCCAGAATCCAGCCGGCCACATTGTCGAGGAAATAGCGGTCGTGGGTGATGGCCACCACGGTGCCGTTGAACTCGTGCAGGAAGCGCTCCAGCCAGGCCACGCTTTCCGCGTCCAGGTGGTTGGTCGGCTCGTCCAGCAGCAGCATGTCCGGGTTGGACATCAGCAGGCGGCACAGCGCCACGCGCCGGCGCTCACCACCGGACAACTGGTCAACGCTCTGTTCCCAGGGCGGCAGACGCAGGGCATCGGCGGCCACTTCCAGCTTGCGCTCCAGGTCATGGGCGTCGGTGGCGGCGAGTATGCCTTCGAGACGGTTCTGCTCCTTGGCCAGCGCATCGAAATCGGCATCGGGCTCGGCATAGGCAGCGTACACCTCGTTCAGCCGATCCTGCGCATTGCGGATTTCCGCCAGGGCCTCTTCCACGGTGTCACGTACTGTCTTGCCCGGGGTGAGCTCCGGCTCCTGTGGCAGATAGCCGATGTTGAGGTCATTCTGGGGGCGGGCTTCGCCAATGTAATCCTGGTCTACCCCGGCCATGATGCGCAGCAGGGTGGACTTGCCCGAACCGTTCAGACCCAGCACACCGATCTTGGCGCCCGGGAAAAAGCTGAGCGAAATGTCCTTGAGAATCTCTTTCTTGGGGGGAACCACCTTCCCCACGCGATTCATGGTGTAGACGTACTGTGCCATACAGTCCTCTGCTAACTGTTGATGATCGATTATGGGGCGAGAGTGTACATGACTGAAGCGGTACAGGCACTCCGCGCGACACGGTCGGCAGGGGTCTGGCCGTCCGGGTGCTGCAAATTAAATTCAACAGCCCATGAGTTATTATCAGGTGACAAGGTGCCGGCCGGACGGTTTAATGCGCCGCAGAATCCGAAAGCCGGACACGCAGGCACTGACACTTATTCAGATACTGACACCAAGGGAGTCTTCTACATGTTCAAAACCTCTATGCGCATTGCGGATTATGATGCCGATCTGTGGGCCGCGATGGAAGGCGAGCGGCACCGTCAGGAAGAGCATATCGAACTGATCGCATCCGAGAACTACACCAGTCCGCGGGTGATGGAGGCGCAGGGCTCCCAACTGACCAACAAGTATGCCGAGGGCTACCCCGGCAAGCGCTATTACGGCGGCTGTGAATATGTCGATGTGGTGGAGAATCTGGCCATCGAGCGGGCCCGGAAGCTGTTCGGTGCCGGCTATGCCAATGTACAGCCGCACTCCGGCTCGCAGGCCAATGCGGCTGTCTACATGGCGCTGTGCAAACCGGGCGACACCATTCTGGGCATGAGTCTGGCGCATGGCGG
Source organism: Natronospirillum operosum (assembly GCF_004768465.1). GTDB lineage: Bacteria > Pseudomonadota > Gammaproteobacteria > Pseudomonadales > Natronospirillaceae > Natronospirillum > Natronospirillum operosum. The sequence goes on along the minus strand of NZ_SRMF01000002.1, from coordinate 359,451 downwards.
TCACCTGACGCACGGGGCCTCGGTATCTTTTTCCGGTCGCATCTACAATGCGGTCCAGTACGGCCTCAATGCGGCCACCGGCGAAATCGACTATGACGAAGTAGAGCGTCTGGCGCTGGAGCACCGGCCGCGCATGATCGTGGCCGGTTTCTCGGCCTATTCGCGGGTGATTGACTGGGCCCGTTTCCGTGAGATTGCTGACAAGGTGGAGGCCTGGCTGCTGGTCGACATGGCCCATGTGGCTGGCCTGGTGGCGGCCGATGTCTACCCGAGCCCGGTGCCCTATGCCGATGTGGTCACGACCACCACGCACAAGACGCTGGGCGGCCCGCGCGGCGGCCTGATTCTGGCGCGTGAAGACGAAGAGCTGAACAAGAAGTTGAACTTTGCCGTGTTCCCGGAGAGCCAGGGTGGCCCGCTGATGCACGTGATTGCGGCCAAGGCCGTGTGCTTCCGTGAAGCCATGGAAGACGACTTCCGCGCCTACCAGCAGCAGGTGGTCGCCAATGCCCGGGCCATGGCCGGTACCTTTATCGAGCGCGGTATCAATATTGTGTCCGGCGGCACGGATGACCACCTGTTCCTGGTCGACCTGATCGGCAAGGACTACACCGGCAAGGACGCGGATGCAGCTCTGGGTGAAGCCAATATCACCGTCAACAAAAATGCGGTGCCCAACGACCCGCGTTCACCCTTCGTGACCTCCGGGCTGCGCATCGGCACACCCGCCATTACCCGGCGCGGTTTCCGCGAACAGGAATGTCGCGACCTCACGCACTGGATCTGCGATGTGCTGGCAGGCCTGGAGCAGGGCGACGCGGCCGAAGCCATCGCCAGCGCCAAGGCCAAAGTGCTGAAGATCTGTGCGGATTATCCGGTATATCGGGCGGATTGATTGTTAGTCGACAGTGGATTTTAGTCGACAGTAGACAGTGGGTGTTAGTCGACAGATGACGGTCGACAGTAGACAGTGAGAGTTTGACAGTCCTCGGTGGTTTGGCAACGTTTCTACCGTCTACCGTCTACCGTCTACCGTCTACCGTCTACCGTCTACCGTCTACCTGACGTTGCTCTTCTTCGGATCGGCCTTGGGGTTGCGTCTGTACAGCAGCGCTATCTTGCCGATACTGGCAACCAGCTCACAGCGGGTTTCGGCCGTCACATAGTCGATGACGGGCTGGCGGTCGTCGCGCTCTCCGGCAGCAATTTTCAGCTTGATCAGTTCGTGATCGGTCAGGGCACGGTCCAGCTCCGCCAGCACCCCCTCGGTAACGCCGTTGCCGCCGATGGTGACAATGGGTTTGAGATCGTGGCCGATACCACGCAGGCGCTTCTTGTCTTCCGAGGTCAGGGGTTTGCGGGCCGCCATGGGTGAGGTCTACTCCTGTCGCATTGAATTGGGGTAAGGCTCCGGCTCTGCCTGCAGTGCCGGAGCAGGCCAGAAATGGTATCATTAGTCATCGATCGGGTCTTTAACGAAACTATGGCAAAACAGCATCGAGGGCGGGAGCGGCGTACCGGCCGATCAGGCCAGGCAACGGCAGAGCAGGCACAGGTCAAGACCAGCGGGGCGGGGCGGTCCAAGTCCAGCGCCGGCTGGCTGGACGAGCACTTTTCCGATCCGTATGTCAAACAATCGCAAATCGATGGCTATCGCTCGCGTGCGAGCTATAAGCTTCTCGAGCTTAACGAGCGTGACCGCCTGTTTCGTCCCGGGCAGGTGGTGCTGGATCTGGGCGCCGCCCCTGGTGGATGGTCGCAGGTGGCCGCGCAGCTTGTGGGCGATGCGGGCATGGTCGTTGCTTCTGATATTCTGCCCATGGATGCTGTTGCCGGCGTTCGGTTCGTGCAGGGTGACTTCACGGACAACGATGTCTATGCAGCCATTGTCGATGCGCTCGAAGGTCGCCCCGCAGACCTTGTAATCTCGGACATGGCCCCCAACATGAGCGGTATGGCCGCGATTGATCAGCCAGCGGCCATGTATCTGGCAGAACTGGCCCTGGATATGGCTCAGCAGGTACTGAAACCGGGTGGTACCCTGGTCGCCAAGGTGTTTCAGGGCGAAGGTTTTGATGCTGTCCTGCAGGCGTGCCGGCAGCAGTTCCGGCGCGTGGTTACCCGCAAGCCGGAAGCTTCCCGGGCACGCTCGCGTGAAGTCTACCTGGTGGCTCAGGATCTGAAACAGGGTCCGGAGTAACCAGCCGGGCCGCAATGATGGGCCCGCTGCCTGACGGAAAGTCTGGTCGGGTCGTACATTTGTTACGTATTGCTCACTAATGGTGGCGATAGCGTAAGCACAGTTAACCCGTAACGGGTGGATATGATATTTTGTCTCCACCTAAAAGTGAGGAGTCACGCTGCCTCCCACAGGAGAGCGTTAATCAATATGGCTAGAAATCTGATTTTGTGGATTGTGATCGCAGTGGTGTTGCTGACTGTGTTCAACAATTTCCCATCCGAGCCGGCAGGGCAACAGCTGTCCTATTCGCAATTCATGCAGCAGGTGGAGCGCGATCAGATCCGACGTGTCACCATCTCCGGTACGGATATCGAGGGGGTGCGTGCCGATGGCTCCCGCTTCACGACCACCAGCCCCTACATGATTCTGGGGCAGGATGTGGTCGACCGGCTGATGGATGCCGGGGTGGAAGTCGAAGCGCGAGCACCCGAGCAGCAGAGCGTCTGGACGCAACTGCTGATTGCCAGCTTTCCGATTCTGATCATCATTCTGGTCTTTCTCTTCTTCATGCGTCAGATGCAGGGCGGCGCCGGTGGCAAGGGCGGCCCGATGAGTTTTGGCAAGTCCAAGGCCAAGCTGCTCAGTGAAGATCAGGTCAAGACCACGTTCTCTGATGTTGCCGGTGTGGAAGAGGCCAAGGACGACGTCGCCGAACTGGTGTCGTTCCTGCGCGACCCCGGCAAGTACCAGCGCCTGGGCGGTACCATTCCGCGCGGCGTCTTGATGGTGGGTCCTCCCGGTACCGGTAAAACCTTGCTGGCCAAGGCCATTGCCGGTGAGGCCAAGGTGCCGTTCTTCTCCATTTCCGGTTCCGACTTCGTGGAAATGTTCGTTGGTGTCGGCGCCTCACGGGTGCGCGACATGTTCGAACAGGCCAAGAAGCAGGCGCCCTGTATTGTTTTTATCGACGAAATCGATGCCGTTGGCCGCAGCCGTGGCGTCGGCATTGGCGGCGGCAACGATGAGCGCGAACAGACGCTGAATCAGCTGCTGGTCGAAATGGATGGTTTTGAAGCCAATGACGGCATCATCATTATCGCCGCCACCAACCGCCCCGATGTGCTTGACCCGGCACTGCTGCGTCCGGGCCGTTTTGACCGTCAGGTCACGGTCGGGCTGCCGGATATTCGCGGCCGGGAGCAGATCCTCAAGGTGCACATGCGCAAGGTGCCGCTGGCGGACAACGTGGAGCCGAAGATCATTGCCCGCGGCACGCCCGGCTTCTCCGGTGCCGACCTGCAGAATCTGGTCAACGAGGCCGCCCTGTTTGCAGCGCGCTCCAACAAGCGCGTGGTCAGCATGGAAGAGTTTGACCGCGCCAAGGACAAGATCATGATGGGCGCCGAGCGCAAGTCCATGGTCATGTCGGACAAGGAGCGTACCAATACCGCTTATCACGAATCGGGCCACGCCATCATCGGGCGTCTGGTGCCGAGCCATGATCCGGTCTACAAAGTCAGCATCATACCGCGCGGACGCGCGCTCGGTGTGACCATGTTCCTGCCGGAGGAAGATCGCTACAGCCTGACCAAGGAAGGGCTCGAGAGCCAGATCTGTTCACTCTACGGTGGGCGTCTGGCGGAAGAGTTGATCAATGGTGCCGATCAGGTCACCACCGGGGCTTCCAATGATATCGAGCGGGCCACCAAGCTGGCGCGCAACATGGTGACCAAGTGGGGCCTGAGCGAGAAGCTGGGTCCGCTGATGTACGAAGAAGAGCAGCCGGACTACTATCAGCAGGGCACAAAGATGTCGCCGGAAACCCAGCGTGCCGTGGATGCCGAGGTGCGCGAAATCTGTGACCGCTGTTATGCGCGCGCCAAGCAGTTGCTGGAAGAAAACCGCGACAAGCTGGAACTGATGAAGGACGCGCTGCTCGAATACGAAACCATTGATTCCGCCCAGATCGATGCCATCATGGAAGGCCGCAAGCCGGGGCCGCCCAGAGACTGGGATGAGTCCGCTGCAGCCAAGGCCAAGGCCGATCGTGAGCGTGCATTGCGGCAGGAGGATGACGATGACGAGCCGATCGGCCGTCAGGATCCGCCGAGCGAAGAGCCGGATGCCACTGATCTGTCCAGTGAGGGCGAAGACCCCGGGCAGGATGATTCCGATGTGGCCGGTGATCACGGCCCAAGACCAGAGGATGGCGGCGAGCCACGGCGTGACTGAGTAGCGCCGTATACAGGATGTGATCTTCAGGGCGGCCGGCTGGGCCGCCTTTTTCGTTGTTTGACCGGATGGCCGAGAGGCAGAGGTGGACTGCGTGGAACTGGAGCAGGGTGGTCGCAGGCTGAGCCTGGAGCGGCCCAGAGTCATGGGGGTGTTGAATGTCACGCCCGATTCATTCAGTGACGGTGGGCGCTTTCATGCGCCGGATCAAGCCTTGGACCAGGCGGCACAGATGGTCGCGGCCGGGGTGGATATAGTTGATATTGGTGGTGAGTCGACCCGCCCCGGAGCCGCGCCGGTATCCGAGCAGCAGGAACTGGATCGTGTCCTGCCGGTGCTGGAGGGCTTGCGCCAGCGTTTTGATGTATGGATCTCGGTGGATACCAGTTCACCCGCAGTGATGCGGGCGGCGGCAACTGCCGGCGCCGACATGCTCAATGACGTGCGCGCCCTGAGCCGCGAAGGGGCTCTGGCGGCTGCCGTTGATACCGGCCTGCCGGTCTGTCTGATGCATATGCAGGGCGAGCCTGCGAACATGCAGAGCGACCCGCGCTATGATGATGTAGTCAACCAGGTGGTAGGCTATCTGACCGAACGTCGGGATGCGGCACTGGCCGCCGGTATTCCGGCCGGGCGCATTGTGCTGGATCCCGGCTTTGGCTTTGGCAAGACACTGGAGCATAATCTGGCTCTGGTGCGTGCCTTGCCGGGGCTGGCAGAGTTGGGTCATCCGCTGTTGGTGGGTTTGTCCCGCAAGTCCATGCTGGGTCGGATTACCGGGCGACCGGTAGATCAGCGTCTGGGGGCCAGCGTCGCCGCCGCACTGCTCTGTGCCCAGCGCGGAGCACAGATCATACGGGTACACGATGTGGCCGAGACCGTGGATGCGCTTGCCGTCTGGCAGGCGGTCATGCGGATTGGCAGTGTTTCAGAGAGCAGGGAGTCAGTTAAGTGAGCAAACGGCAGTACTTTGGCACGGACGGCATTCGCGGCGCGGTTGGCGAACATCCGATCTGCCCGGAATTCATGCTGCGGCTGGGCTGGGCCGCCGGGCGGGTATTTGCCCGGCAGGGTAAGAGCCGGATCCTGATTGGCAAGGACACCCGAATATCAGGCTACATGTTCGAGTCTGCCCTGGAAGCCGGCCTGTCTGCTGCCGGGGTCGATATTCTGCTGCTCGGACCTCTGCCGACCCCCGCGATCGCCTACCTGACGCAGACGTTCAACTGCGATGCCGGCATTGTGATCTCGGCTTCGCACAACCCGCATGAAGACAATGGCATCAAGTTCTTTGGACCGGAAGGCATGAAGCTGTCCGACGAAGTTGAAAAGGCCATTGAACAGGAACTGAAAAAGCCGATGGTCACGGTGCCCTCGGCAGAACTCGGCAAGGCGCATCGTATCTCCGATGCCGTCGGGCGTTATGTGGAATTTTGCAAAAGCACGGCACCGGGCCTGTCGCTGCGCGGCAAGCGCCTCGTCCTGGACTGCGCCCACGGCGCTACCTATGACGTGGGTCCCAAGGTGTTCCGGGAGCTCGGCGGTGATGTCACCTGTATCGGCTGCGCGCCCAACGGCCTCAATATCAACCGCGATGTCGGCTCTACCAGCCCCAAGGCACTGCAGTCGGAAGTGCTGGCGCAGAGCGCCGATCTGGGTATCGCCTTCGATGGTGATGGTGATCGGGTGCTGATGGTTGATCACGAGGGTCGGTTGCTTGATGGTGATGAGCTGCTGTATATCATGGCGCGTGATCTCAAGCGCCGGGGCCGCCTCAGCGGTGGCGTGGTCAGCACGCTGATGGCCAATATGGGCCTGGAAGTGGCACTGCAGCGTGAAGGCATTGAACTGGTGCGCACCCAGGTCGGAGACCGCCATGTCATGGAAGAAATGCAGCAGCGGGGCTGGTGCCTGGGTGGTGAAGGGTCCGGGCATTTGATCTGTGCCCATCGCACCAGTACCGGTGATGGCATTATTGCCGCCCTGCAGGTTCTGCTGGCACTGGAAGAAAGTGGTGCCAGCCTGGCCGAAGCCGCGGCCGGCATGCGCAAGTTCCCGCAAAAGATGATCAACGTACGCGTGGCCGATCGTGATGCGGTGGCCGACAGCGAGTCGGTGCAGCAGGCCGTGGCGCGGGTCGAAGCGGAACTCGGAACCCGGGGCCGTGTACTGCTGCGTCCGTCAGGTACAGAGCCCGTGGTCCGTGTTATGGTCGAAGGTGAAGACGGCGGTCAGGTGCTGGCCCTGTGCGAGCAACTGGCGGCAGAAGTGCAGTCGGCCCTCGGCAGTTGAGGTATCAGGCCGGGCGGGCGCAGTGGTCAGCTTGTGTCCCCGAGTCAAAATGGTTAACATACGCGCCGCATTTTCAGGGGGTTATACATGCGCACACCATTTATCGCAGCAAACTGGAAAATGAACGGAACCCGCTCCGAGGTGGCCGCGTTGCTGGACGGTTTCAAGTCCGGTATCAGCACGGAAAGTCGCCAGGTTGCGGTCTTTGCCCCCTTTGTTTTTCTGCCGGCAGTGCAGGATGCCCTGCAGGGTACCGGCATAGCCTGGGGTGGGCAGAACGCCCACACGGCCGACTCTGGCGCCTATACCGGTGAAACTTCGCTGGCGATGCTGAAAGAGTTTGGTTGCCAGTATGTTCTGGTCGGCCACTCCGAACGCCGGACGCTGTTTGGCGAGACCGATTATATCGTGGCAGACAAGGTTGAAGCCGCACTGGCAGCAGGTGTAACCCCGGTGCTGTGTATCGGTGAAACCCTGCAGGAACGCGAACAGGGTATTACCGGTGAGGTCTGTCGCCGCCAACTGAGCACGGTGCTGGATCAGGTCGGGGTCGAGGGCTTCCGTAAACTGGTGGTGGCCTACGAACCGGTGTGGGCGATCGGTACCGGCAAGACGGCAAGCCCGGAGCAGGCGCAGGAAACGCATGCCGAGTTGCGGGCCTACCTGGCCGAGACAGATGCTGATATGGCGGCGCAGTTGCAGATTTTGTATGGCGGCAGCATGAAGGCGGCCAATGCGGCGGAACTGATGGCGCAGCCCGATATTGATGGTGGCCTGGTGGGCGGCGCCTCCCTGAAAGTGGACGAATTTACCGGCATCTGCAATGCAGCAGCGGCCCGATAAGGTGTAATGATGGAAGCAATAATCCTGGCAATACATGTAGTGCTGATCATCGCCATGGTGGTCTTTATCCTGCTGCAGCGCGGCAAGGGTGCTGAAGCCGGCGCGGCGTTCGGCGGCGGCGGTGGTGCCTCCCAGGGGCTGTTTGGTGCCTCCGGTGGTGCCAACTTCCTGTCCCGCACCACGGCCTTTCTGGCCACCGCATTCTTCGGCACCAGCCTGGTGCTGGCTGTGATTGCCTCCAACCGGGCGGAAGATGACGGCCAGATCCAGATTGATGAAAGTATTCTGCTGGAAGAAACCGCGCCAGTGGAACAGGAGACTGGCGATCCGGCTTTTCCTGACGTAGAATAGGTGCCCCTTGAGTGAACTGAGGCGGTCTTCTTGAACCGCCTGTAGCAGTGCCGACGTGGTGGAATTGGTAGACACGCCATCTTGAGGGGGTGGTGGGCATAGCCCGTGCTAGTTCGAGTCTAGTCGTCGGCACCATTTATTCGGAACGGACCTGGCCCCGTTCCCTGGCTGGCCCAGGGGGAGGTTCGTTCTAGTGGGTTGTTGCGGGGTGGAGCAGTCTGGTAGCTCGTCGGGCTCATAACCCGAAGGTCGTAGGTTCAAATCCTGCCCCCGCTACCATGTTGTGCAGGAGAGCCCCGCTACAGGGGCTTTTTGCTAGGTGGGCCACAGGGCCCACTTTTTGTTTATGCCGTCGGCACAGGTCCGGCGGTGCTGACAGTGACGGAGCCAAATGGCGAAAGCAGATACAGTGAGCGCGATTTGCCAGCCGGTGGTTGAAGGGCTGGGTTTCGAACTGTGGGGTATCGATTACCTTGCTCAGGGGCGACACAGCACCCTGAGGGTCTATATTGACCATCCCGAAGGCATCACCGTGGATCACTGCGCGGAGGTGAGCCATCAACTGGCAGCGGTACTGGATGTCGAAGACCCCATTACCAATGCCTACACGTTGGAAGTCTCTTCGCCGGGTATGGATCGGCCGCTGTTCAAGGCCGAACACTACTTACAGTTTGTGGGTGCCTGGGCGAATCTCAAGCTGCGCTTTCCCTTTGAAGGCAAGCGTCGCTATCGGGGCGTGATTCAGGGCGTGGAGGAAGACTCGGTCGTCCTTCTGGTCGAAGATCACGAACTGCTGCTGCCGCTGGAGCAGATTGATAAAGCGAACATTGTGCCTGAATTCGATGATTGACAGGCAACGGACAGTCGAGGCTGGTTTATGAGCAAAGAAATACTGACGGTGGTCGAGGCCGTTTCCAATGAGAAGGGTGTCTCCAAAGAGGTCATATTCGAGGCTATCGAACTGGCCCTGGCGACCGCTGCCAAGAAGCGCTTCGATGACGATGGCGAGCCGGATGTCCGGGTTGCCATTGACCGCAGTACCGGTGAGTACGACACCTTCCGGCGCTGGACCATCGTCGACAACGAGTCAGTGCCCGAACTGGGGTCTGAACTGACACTGCAGGAAGCAGAGGCTATCGATACGGCGCTGCAGCCGGGTGACATCTATGAGGAAAAGGTAGAGAACGAATCCTTTGGCCGTATCGCGGCGCAGGCTGCCAAACAGATCATCGTGCAGAAGGTGCGCGAAGCCGAGCGGCAGAAGATTGTCGAACAGTATGAGAACCGCGAAGGCGAGATCATTCACGGCAACGTGAAGAAGGTTACGCGCGACAATATCATTATTGATCTGGGCGGTAATGCCGAAGCCATACTGCCGCGTGAAGAGCTGATTCCACGGGAAACCTTCCGCATTGGCGACCGGGTACGGGCTGTGCTGATGGGCGTGCGCGAAGATGCCCGCGGGCCGCAACTGGTGCTGAGCCGCAGTGCCAATCAGATGCTGACCGAACTGTTCCGCATCGAGGTGCCGGAAATTCACGAGGAAGTCATTCGCATTGTGGCCTGTGCACGTGACCCGGGCTCCCGGGCCAAGATCGCCGTCACCACCAACGACGGACGTATCGACCCGGTCGGGGCCTGTGTCGGCATGCGGGGCTCGCGGGTGCAGGCGGTGACCGGTGAGCTCGGCAATGAGCGCGTCGACATCGTGCTGTGGGATGACAACCCGGCGCAGATGGTGATCAATGCCCTGGCGCCGGCCGAAGTGGCCTCCATTGTCATGGACGAAGAAACCAACACCATGGATGTGGCGGTTACTGAAGACAATCTGGCTATTGCCATTGGCCGCAGCGGGCAGAATGTCCGCCTGGCCAGTCAGTTGACCGGCTGGATCATCAATGTGATGACCGAAGAAGACGCCACGCAGAAACAACAGGAAGAACTGGACAGTCTGTTGGCCCTGTTTACCGAAAATCTGGGTGTGGATGAAGAACTGGCCGAGGTGCTGATTGAAGAAGGCTTCACCTCGCTGGAAGAGGTGGCCTATGTGCCGCTGGAGGAGATGCTCGGCATCGAAGGTTTTGAAGAAGCACTGGTCAACGAACTGCGTGACCGTGCCAAGGATGTTCTGCTGACCCGAGAGTTGGCGAGTGAGGAACAACTGGAATCCGCAACACCTTCGGAGGACCTGCTGGCTCTCGAAGGTATGACCCGAGAACTGGCCGGAATACTGGCCGCCAAGGGGATTGTAACCCTCGATGATCTGGCCGAGCAGGCCACTGATGATCTGATGGACATCGAGGAACTCGATGAGGAGCAGGCAGGGCGCTTGATCATGGCTGCACGCGCGTCCTGGTTTGAAGAGAACTAAGCGGCTCCGGGAGGATACGAGAATATGGCAGATGTAACTGTACAACAGCTCGCGGACAATATCGGTACGCCGGTTGATCGCTTACTGAAACAGATGGGCGAGGCCGGCCTCAAGCACAGTAGTGCTGAAGATGCCGTGACTGACAGTGAAAAGCAGAAGCTGCTCACCTATCTCAAGACGAGTCACGGCGGCAAGGCCGGCGAGCCCAACAAGATTACCCTGAAGCGCAAGGTCACTACCCAGTTGAAAGCAGGCAGTGGCTCGGGCAAGGGCAAGACCGTCAATATCGAGGTGCGCAAGAAACGCACCTACATGAAACGGGACGCTGCCGACTCCGGTGCCGTAGCAGGCACTGAAGTCAAGAGCGACGAGCAATTGCGGCGCGAAGAAGAGCAGCGCAAACTGGAAGAAGCCCAGCAGCGTCTGCAGGAAGAAAAGCGCGCTGCAGAAGAGTCGGCTCGCCGCAAGGTGCAGGAAGAGGAGGAGCGCAAGGCTGCAGAAACCACCAAGGCCGAGCCGGCGGAAGTCACGCCAGCCCCGGGGCCGGGTGATGTTGATGTGCCGCCAGATCCTGAGCTGGAAGCCAAGAAAGCACGTCACAAGGCCAAGAAGGCCTCTGATGATGCCACCGAAGAGCGCCGCAAGGCCAAGAAGCCCAAGGCCGCACCCAGTGGCAAGCAGGAGCGTGGCAAGGGCAGCCGCCATCAGCAGATCATGGGCCTGATGGATGACGAAGGGGGCAGCGGGCGTCGCCGTCCCAAGCGCAAAAAAGGCGGTGGTCCGCGCGAGCACCAGTTCCAGCAGCCGACTGCACCCCTGGTGCGCGAGGTCAAGCTGGGCGAGAACATCAATGTGCAGGATCTGGCCCACCAGATGTCGGTCAAGCCGGCCGAAGTGGTCAAGATACTGTTCAAGATGGGCGTCATGGCGACCATCAATCAGGTGCTGGATCAGGACACCGCGATCCTGGTGGTCGAGGAAATGGGCCACCGTTATGTGACCGTCTCCGAGAACGCCATGGAGGAGGATCTGGACGCGTCCATCACCTATGAAGGTGAGCCGACCGCACGGGCGCCCGTGGTCACTGTCATGGGTCACGTTGACCATGGCAAGACGTCCCTGCTGGACTATATTCGCCGCACCAAGGTGGCGGCGGGTGAATCCGGTGGCATCACGCAGCATATCGGTGCCTACCATGTGGAAACCGATCACGGCATGGTCACCTTCCTGGACACTCCCGGCCACGAGGCGTTCACCGCCATGCGTGCCCGGGGCGCCCGGTCGACCGATGTTGTTATCCTGGTGGTGGCGGCCGATGACGGTGTCATGCCACAGACGGAAGAAGCCGTCCAGCACGCCAAGGCGGGCGGCGTACCCATTGTGGTGGCCGTCAACAAGATGGACAAGGAAGGCGCTGACCCCGAACGGGTCATCTCCGAACTGGCGGCAAAGAATGTCGTGCCCGAAGAATGGGGCGGTGATACCCAGTTCATTCGCGTCTCGGCGCACACCGGTGAAGGCATTGATGCCCTGATCGATGCCGTGCTGTTGCAGGCGGAAGTGCTGGAGCTCAAGGCCTATGCCGAAGGCCCGGCCAAGGGCGTGGTGATCGAATCCAAGCTCGACAAGGGCCGTGGTGCAGTCAGCACCCTGCTGGTACAGAACGGCCTGCTCAAGCAGGGCGACATTGTGCTGGCGGGTGATGCCACCGGTCGGGTACGCGCTCTGGTGGACGAAGCGGGACGTACCATCGAATCCGCCGGCCCCTCCATTCCAGTCGAGATTCTGGGCCTGGACGGAACACCGGAAGCCGGCGAAGAGTTCGTGGTGGTCGACTCCGACAAGCAGGCCCGTGAAGTGGCCGAGCATCGTCGTGAACGAGCCCGTGAGCAAGAACTGGCCAAGCAACAGGCAGCCAAGCTGGACAACCTCTTTGCCGGCATGGGTGCCGGTGAAGTGGCTACACTCAATATCGTGCTCAAGGCGGATGTACGCGGCTCTCTGGAGGCCATACAGGCACAGCTGGCCGGTCTGGGCAACGAAGAAGTTCGGGTCAATGTGGTCTCCGGGGGTGTGGGCGGTATATCCGAGTCCGATGCCAACCTGGCGGTCACCGCCAATGCCGTCATGCTGGGCTTCAATGTCCGTGCCACTGGCAAGGCCAGAGAGGTGATCGAGCGCAATGGTCTGGATCTGCGCTACTACAACGTGATCTACGACCTGCTGGATGATATCAAGGCCGCGCTGAATGGCATGCTGTCACCCGAGTTGCGCGAACAGATTGTGGGCCTGGCCGAGGTGCGCGATGTGTTCAACTCACCCAAGTTTGGCCAGGTGGCGGGCTGCATGGTGGTTGAAGGCACGGTATATCGGAACAAGAACATCCGTGTATTGCGTGATGATGTCGTCATCTATGAAGGTGAGCTGGAATCGTTGCGGCGCTTCAAGGATGACGTGCAGGAAGTCCGTCAGGGCACCGAGTGCGGCATCGGCGTGCGCAACTACAAGGACGTCAAGGCAGGCGACAAGATCGAGGTGTTCGATGTGAAGGAATTCGCGCGGACCATCGACTGACTGGTGGCACACACTGACCGGAGGTCACAATCACATGGCGCGTGATTTCAAGCGCACAGACCGGGTGGGCGACCAGATCCAGAAGGAGTTGGCCACGCTCATCCAGTTTGAACTCAAGGACCCGCGGCTGGGCATGGTGACGCTCAATGCCGTCCGGGTATCCAGTGACTTCGGCTATGCCGATGTCTATTTTACGGCGCTGGGCCAACTGGATGAAGACGAGGCAGAACAGCAGCGTCAGGCAGAGAAAATTCTGGCTGGCGCCGCCGGCTTTCTGCGTGGTGAGCTGGCCCGCCGTATTCGGCTGCGGGTCATGCCCCATCTGCGTTTTCACTATGACCACAGTATGGAGCGGGGACAGAACCTGTCGCGGCTGATTGATACCGCCCGGCGTGACGATGCCCGTTACCAGTCCACCCCATCTTCCGAGGACCCGGCCCGGGGCGATGACTCGAAAGAAGATTGATCTGCACGGTGTCCTGCTGGTCGACAAACCGGCCGGCATGACGTCGAACCGTGTGCTGCAGCAGCTCAAACACCATCTGGGTGCCCGCAAGGCGGGCCATACCGGTGCGCTGGATCCGCTGGCGACCGGCGTGTTGCCGATCTGTTTCGGCGAAGCCACCAAATTCTCCCAGTTCCTGCTTGATGCCGACAAGGCCTACGAAACCCGGGCCGCCCTGGGTGCACGCACGGATACCGCCGATGCGGACGGCGTCGTTACTGCCGAGGCATCGATCCCGGCGTTGACCGATGAGCAGATCGGCGCGGTGCTGGCAGAGCAGTTCAGCGGCCAGATTGAGCAGGTACCCCCGCAGTATTCCGCCCTCAAGCACGAGGGGCAGCCGCTGTACAAGCTGGCCCGGGAAGGCAAGCCGGTGCCGGTCAAGCGGCGCACCGTGACGCTTCATGAGAGCCGCTTGCTGGCGCGTGGCGAGGACTGGCTGGATCTGTACCTGCACTGCAGCAAGGGCACCTATGTGCGCTCCTTTGTCGAGGATCTGGCGCAGGCTCTGGGTACCCTGGCCCATGTCAGCCGCCTGCGGCGGGTGCGCCACGGGCGGTTCGGGATAGCCGAGACAACGCCATTGGAGGAACTGCTGGCCACGCCGGCGGACACCCTGCAGACCCGGCTGCTGCCGCTGGACACCTGCGTGGCCGAATTGCCCCAGTGTCTGCTGGATGCCGAGCAATACCGGCGCGTGCGCCATGGCAACCCGGTTGCGGTGACAGGGTCGGCCGGGCTGGTTCGTATCCGCTATGGTGACCACTTCCTGGGGCTGGGCGAGATTTCTGCCGAGGGCACACTGAAATCACGTCGCCTGGTGAATACAGATCTGTTAGAATAACGCGCCGTTATCGCCGCTGGGCGGCGAGTGCGGAGCGGTCGCCGTCAGGGCGGCCACAAGGGCCACTGTAAGCATGCACGGTGGTTCCGGGTCCTATTCACGCATGTTGATGGAGAGTTTGAACCATGGCTTTGACCGTTGAAGAAAAAGCTGAAATCATCAAGGAATATCAGGTAGAAGAAGGTGATACCGGGTCTCCCGAGGTGCAGGTAGCCCTGCTGACCCAGAACATCAATGGCCTGCAGTCCCACTTCAAGGGACACCAGAAAGACCACCACAGCCGTCGTGGTCTGATCCGGATGGTCAACCAGCGCCGCAAGCTGCTGGACTACCTGAAGAAGAAGGATCTGAGCCGTTATGCAACCCTGATCAAGCGTCTGGGCCTGCGTCGGTAAGACAGCAAGACTGCAGAGGGGCCAGGCGGCCCCTCTGTCGATTCAGCACCAGGCCTGCGGGTCTGGCGCGACAAGTACTTGGGCAACTCGGCATGAGTACTTCTAACAATTGGGCTCCACGATGCACCGGCGCCAGGGCAGTAATCTGCCGGCCGCATCGCGCGGAGACTAATTCTTAGAAGTGCTCGGTTGCCTGCATCGCAAAACCGGAGAGGAAAGCACTTTATGGCACTGAACCCAGTGACTCATACATTCGAATACGGTGGCCAGACTGTCACCCTGGAAACCGGCAAGGTCGCCCGTCAGGCCACCGGCGCCGTTATCTGCACCATTGGCAAGACGTCGGTGCTCTGCGCCGTGACTGCGGCGAAGGAAGCCAAGCCGGATCAGCCGTTTTTCCCGCTGTCCGTGCATTATCAGGAAAAATACTATGCTGCCGGTCGTATTCCGGGCGGCTACCTGAAGCGCGAAGGTCGTCCTTCCGAGAAGGAAACCCTGACCTGCCGTCTGATCGACCGACCGATTCGGCCGTTGTTCCCGAAGGGCTTCATGAATGAAGTGCAGGTGGTACCCACCGTGATTTCGGCGGATGAAAATGTCGATCCCGATATTTGCGCCATGATCGCCACCTCTGCTGCCCTGGCGGTGAGCGGTGTGCCCTTCAACGGCCCCATCGGTGCCGCCCGGGTCGGTTTTACCGAAGCCGAAGGCTATGTATTGAACCCCACCTATGGGCAGTTGGAAGAATCCGACCTGAACATGGTGGTGGCCGGTACCCGTGACGCCGTGCTGATGGTCGAATCCGAGGCGAAGGAACTGACCGAAGACCAGATGCTGGGCGCGGTTCTGTTCGCCCACCTGGAAATGCAGGCCGTGGTCAAGGCTGTGGATACCCTGGTCGAGAAGTCCGGCGCTCAGAAATGGGACTGGACGCCGCCGGCGGAAGACACCGACACCATCGAGAAGGTCCGGGCCGGCTATTGGGATCGCATTGGCGAAGCCTACAAGGTCACCGACAAGATGGAGCGCTACGCGGTTCTGGACGCTCTGCGTACCGAAGCCATTGAGGCGCTGGTTGATGAAGAGAACGGCCCCGATGCCGGTCAGATCAAGTCCGCCTTTGCCAAACTGGAGAAGCAGCTCGTTCGTCAGCGTGTCGTCGCCGGCGAGCCGCGCATCGACGGTCGGGATGCCCGCACTGTGCGCCCGATCGCGGTGGAGGTGAATACCCTGCCTGGCTCGCACGGCAGTGCGCTGTTCACCCGGGGTGAAACCCAGGCCATTGTGGCGGCTACCCTGGGCAGCCTGCGTGACGGTCAGATGATCGACATGCTGCACAAGAAAACAACCGATCACTTCCTGCTGCACTACAACTTCCCGCCGTACAGCGTCGGTGAATGTGGTCGCATGGGCGGCGTGGGTCGACGTGAAGTCGGTCACGGTCGTCTGGCCCGTCGTGGTGTCGAAGCCGTGTTGCCCAATGTGGATGACTTCCCCTATGCCATCCGCGTGGTCTCCGAGATTACCGAATCCAACGGTTCGTCCTCCATGGCCACCGTCTGCGGTACCTCGCTGGCCCTGATGGATGCCGGTGTGCCGATCAAGGCACCGGTCGCCGGTATTGCCATGGGTCTGGTGAAGGAAGACAACGGTTTTGCCGTGCTGACCGACATCCTGGGAGATGAAGATCACCTGGGTGACATGGACTTCAAGGTGGCTGGTACTGCCGCTGGTGTTACTGCGCTGCAGATGGACATCAAGATCGAAGGCATCACCGAAGAAATCATGGAGCAGGCGCTGGAGCAGGCTCATGACGCCCGGACTCATATCCTGGGTGAGATGAACAAGGTGATCGACCAGCCGCGTGCCGAGCTGTCCGAGAATGCCCCCACCATGCTGGCCATCAAGATCGATCAGGACAAGATCCGTGAGGTTATCGGCAAGGGCGGCGCAACCATTCGTGGTATCTGCGACAGCACGGGTGCGGACATCGACATCCAGGATGACGGCAGCGTGCGCATCTATGCGCCGACCAAGCAGGCCGCCAATGACGCCCTGGCACAGGTTGAAGCCGTGGCGCTGGACCCGGAGCCGGGTGCGCTGTACCGCGGCAAGGTCGCCCGCATCACCGACTTTGGTGCCTTCGTCAACTTCCTCGGCGAAAAGGACGGCCTGGTGCATATCAGCCAGATCGTGCCGCGTCGCATCGAGAAGGTGACCGATGTGCTGTCCGAAGGCGAGGAAGTCGTGGTCAAGGTGCTGGAAGTCGACCAGCGCGGCCGCGTCAAGCTGAGCATGAAGGAAGTCACCGAGGAAGAGAAAGCCTCGATGGCCGCCACCGAAGACTGACAGCGGATGCGCACAGCGTGCGCATGCTCCTCTGTAAAAAAACCCGGCCCCGGCCGGGTTTTTTTATCTTTCTCCGTGAAATGGACAACAGGAAAGGGCTTCTGGGCTGGCTTTTTCATTGGCACTGTTGCAGCATTTTGGACATAACTACAAATCGCCAATGCAAGCGGCGATGTGATGGCCCGCAGTGCCGTCGTGAATAAAAGCAAGTTGCCTCGCCCGGCCCACGAACGCGAACTGCAATCTGAAGGTGCCCAGAATGAAGAGAATTCGCCCTGTCGAACTGCTGCCCGCCGGTCTTTGCCGCACTGTGCTGATTGTCCTTTTCCCGGCCCTGCTGCTGATTACGCCCCTGAGTGCACGCACGCTGGTGGGGGCCGGAGACCCCTGGCCGCCGTTCCTGGATCCGGATCTGCCCGGCAACGGTATTGCCGTGCAGATTGTAACAGCGGCGCTGGAGACTCAGGGGTATGACGTGGAGTGGAACAACATGCCCTGGGCACGTGCCCTGTACGGTGTTCGTGACGGCGAATACGACATTCTGGTTGGGGCCTGGCATACCGACGAAAGAGCCGAATTCCTGCTCTACAGCGAGCCCTATATCGACAACGATGTGCGCATCATCATGCGCGCTGATGATGACTTCGAGTTCGAGGGTATCGAGGACCTGGCCGGCAAGCGCATCGGCACGGTCCTGGGGTATGGCTATGGTGACGAGTTCAATCAGGCCGACAACTACATCCCCGAACCGGCAGTGAACCTGATCACCAACATCCGCCGTCTGGTGGGCCGTCGCATCGACCTGACCGTTGAAGACGAACTGGTGGCCCGCTATCTGATCAACGATATCAACCCGGATTTTATCGATCAGGTTCGGTTCTCCGAAACACCGCTGATGAGCAACTCGCTGCATGTGGCAGTGGGGCAGGACCACCCTGAGGCCCGGGACATCATCGATGCCTTCAATGCCGGGTTTGCCCTCATTCGTGAAGACGGGACCTACGAGCAGATACTGCGCGACAACAACCTGCTCGAATGAGACGACCAGAACGCCGACAAGAGCGGTATCTGAAGCTGAGCCGTGATGGTTGACCGGCTGA
This sequence comes from Natronospirillum operosum, assembly GCF_004768465.1. Lineage (GTDB taxonomy): Bacteria > Pseudomonadota > Gammaproteobacteria > Pseudomonadales > Natronospirillaceae > Natronospirillum > Natronospirillum operosum. The sequence goes on along the minus strand of NZ_SRMF01000002.1, from coordinate 341,413 downwards.
TCAGGTGCCGGGTCTGATGCAGACAGTAATCTCTGCCCGATCGAAGTAGAGCTGACGGGCCTGGATTTGCCAGTTCCGGCTTGCCCCGGAAAGCCGTGCGTGCAGGCGTTGTTCGATGTCCTGCCAGGTCTGCCAGCGTTTCTTCATCGGCAGCTTGAGGTTGAACACGGCATTGCGACACCAGCCTGCCGTCAGCCAGTCGAGCATGCGCTCGGCCACACGCGCCGGGCTCTCGACCATATCGCACACCAGCCAGTCCACCGGATGCTCAGGCACCCAGGTAAAGCCGTCGACGCGCAGGTGCTCGACCTGACCGGACGCCATCAGGTCATCATCCATGGGGCCGTTGTCGATGGCCTGTACCTGCAGACCCTGCTTGACCAACTGCCAGGTCCAGCCCCCCGGGGCGGCGCCCAGATCGGCGGCCGTGAAGCTCTGTTGCAGCTGTTGCCGCCAGGTATCACCCAGAAATATATGCAGGGCTTCCTCCAGCTTGAGTGTGCTGCGGCTGGGTGCCTGCGGCGGAAACCTGAGCCGCGCCACACCCATGGGCCAGCGCGGTCTGTGGGCCGGGTTGTCGCGGCCCAGCAGCACGCGGCTGGAATCCAGAAACAGCGCATGCCAGGCGGGCAGATCGGCCCGGTCTTTCGGGGTCAGCAGATTCTGTTGGCGCAGCGCCTGGCGCAACGGATGTACAAACTTGCCGGCAAAGCGGGCGGTGCCGCGATAGGCGTCGCCTTCCGCCGTATCACAGAACAGCTGACCGGCGGCAGGCTGGTCCTGCAGGGCGTCTGCAATGGGCCGGGTGCGATCGGATGCCGGCAGGGCGTCGAGGTGGGCCAGTACCGGCCAGGCCTCGCGGGTGAATACCAGAGCCGGCAGCTCGGCATAGAGGCGCGATGCCTGTTCGGTATGGAACTGCAGCCAGCCGCTGTCCGCTTCCGGCTGCGCCCAGCCGTAGTGGCCGTGTTCGGCAGCCACCTGCGTGATTTCCGCCAGGCATTCCTTTTCGAAACCGGGGCGGCACAACAGCAGCAGGCTGGTGGGGTCAGTCATCAGGGGTCCTGTAAGGTATGCGGGGCGAGTTATTCCGGCAGGTCTGCCACCGGCAACTGCTGTGCCTGCAGCGCCGCCAGCGCGCGCTGACGGAAGTTGTGGCGTATCTGGCTGCCCCTGGGCAGTTCCATGTAATGGAACAGGTGAGCGACGGCCTTGGGGTCTGCGGCATGACGCTCACACCAGGCCGTGACATCCAGCGCCGGGCCGGTGTCGGTGGGCGGGGGCAGACTGGGCTGCCGGGGTTCGCTCAGTTCATGGCCCTTGCACAGGCTCAGCGCCAGTTCCTGATAATAGCGGCGGAAATCCGGCCACACCTGTTGCTCGGTCTCGCTGCGCAGACGAAAGAAGCCGGTGCGGCTGGCGGCATGATAAACGGCCGGGTGGCGCCAGTGATGCTGCAGCGGCCGCCCGGCATGGATGCAGGCCTCCTGATAGGCATCGCGGGCCTCGGGCAGGTCGTCCGGGCGGGCCTCTTCACTCAGTGTGGCCAGAAATTCGGCGATGGTGGGCGGCCAGGCATGCCGCAGACGCACGGCGTCGATGGTTTTCTCTATGGCTGCCAGCGGAAAGTCCTGCAGGGCCGTGGCCCATTCCCGCTTGGCATGCTTCAGGGTGTCATCGTCGGCGTAGGCGCTTTCGAACTTGTGTGTATAGATATGGTGAAAGCGGGCGAACAGCATGTTCACCATGATCTTGACGTCGGCCTCGACGTCGGTGCGGTACCCCTGGCTACCAGTCGACGTCGCCGATGTTGCGGAGACGTTCCCTGACCTTTTGGCGGCGCTCACGAGGACTTGTTTCGCGGTCGGGTGTTGCGGCTCGGAAGTCATTTTGGCTGTCATTCAGATGATATTGCCAGCGGCGGCTGACCCAGTTGAAGAACTTGGTATCCCAGCTCATGTGCCGCTGCCCGGAATCCCGGTAGTAAAGCACAAAGCTCTCACGCTGGGCCAGTGCGAATTCGGTATCAATACCCCGGTTCTGTATCATGGCCAGGCAGTCCTCCCCCGGTTGCCACTGCAGGGTCATGGTGGTGCGCTCACCGGCCGTCGCTGGCGCGGGTATGGCAGCATCGGCCAGCTTTTTCTTTCTGTCTTCTGCCATGGCGGTGTACAGGGGTTCGTCACTGTAGCGCCGCGGCGCCATCTGCATCGACCCGATATGGTTGGTGTCATCGGTCAGCAGCGGCCGCAGTTCCGGCATCGGGGGCGGCATGTCGTAGTCATCACCGGTCTGGGCCTCCGGACCCGGGCTGCACTCGGAGGAGTCCGGGCGGGCCGGGGTGGTGGCTGTCGGGTTCGGCATGGCGTTGTCCTGCAACTCCAGAGTCAGCGTACCCGGACCGGACTCGATACGGCGCAGCCAGCCGACATCGATCAGGGTGTCGATGGCGGCCCAGAAACGGGCCGGGGACAGAAACGGCAGCCATTCCAGCCATTGGATTTCGGCCACGCTCACCCGACAGCGGCGGCCCTGCTCGTCAACCTGGCCCTGCAGCGCGACCAGGTCGCGCACAAACTCGAGCAGCACGGCCGCTTCCAGCCCGAGCGTGCAGGCCTGGCGAGTCTGGAACGCAAAGGTCGGTTTGGTCATGCAATCCTTCTGTCTTGTCAGAGGTGAGCGGTCAGGGCAACTTGACGGCAATGGCTGTATTTCGTGGCGCCGGGTCGATAGAATGCGCCCTGCAGCAGGCCAGTGGGCACCAATCCGGAGGACCATGGAACCCGTCATCAAGGTCGAGTCTCTGACCAAGCGTTTTCGCGACCTGACCGCCGTCGATCAGGTCAGCTTCAGTGTGCCCGAGGGCGTCTGCTTTGGTCTGCTCGGTCCCAACGGGGCCGGAAAAACCACCACCATCGAAATACTGGAAGGCATTCAACGGCCTACCAGTGGTCATGTTCTTTATTTCGGTCGTGCAATGCAAGCCCGGGAACTGTACCAGGACATCGGTATACAGTTTCAGCACACAGCACTGCAGGACCGCTTGACGGTACGCGAAACCCTGCGCCTGTTCCAGGCCTTTTATGATCATCCGCTGCCGCTGGAGGACCTGATTGCGCTGTGCGCGCTGGAGGACATCATCACGCGGGATACGCGCCGGCTGTCCGGCGGCCAGCGCCAGCGCCTGCTGCTGGCCCTGGCGCTGGTCAATGACCCGCGCCTGGTCTTCATGGATGAGCCCACCACCGGTCTGGACCCGCAGGCGCGGCGTCATTTCTGGGCCCTGGTGGAAGCCATCCGGGCGCGTGGCAAGACCATACTGCTGACCACCCACTATATGGAAGAAGCCGAACACCTGTGTGATCAGATCGCCATCATGGACCGCGGGCGCATTATCGCCCGGGGCGCACCCGAGGCCCTGTTGCGCGAGCATTTTTCCGGAGTCATGGTGCGCATGGACGATGCCCGGGTGCCGGCGGACCTGCTGGCGCGTCATGCCGGCTGGCACCAGGATGGCCAGCTCTGTTTCCAGACCGAGCAGGTCGAAACCCTGGTGACCGAGCTGATTGCGGCCGGGGTCTCCCTGCATCATCTGCAGGTGCAGGCACCCAACCTCAATGATCTCTTTCTGCAACTGACCGGCAACGCCCTGAGGGCCTGACATGAGTCTGCGTCGCTTTCTTGCTGTACTCACAGCCCGCAACCTAGAGTTCGTGCGCGACCGCAGCACCCTGATCTGGAACATTGCCTTCCCGATCATGCTGATCGTCGGCTTTGCACTGATCTTCGGCAACGCCAACCCGGTGTTCAAGGTAGGGATTCTGAGCGAGTTGGATGCCTATGTCAGCCAGCCGCAGATTACCCGCTCCGAACAGGTAGGCACGGTGCCCTACGCCTCGCAGGAGCAGGCTCTGGCCGCCTTGCGGCGCCATCAGATCCATCTGGTGCTGGATGTCGACCAGCGCCTGTACTGGATCAACGAAACCTCTCGCGAAGGGCAGGTGCTGGAAGAGCTGCTGGCCTGGCAGGACCCGGAGTACCGGCGCCGACTGATCGGCGGCTTCGAGGTGCGCTATGTCGACTGGGCCATGCCCGGTGTGCTGGCCATGAATATCATGTTTGCCTGTCTGTTCGGGGTAGGCTATGTGCTGGTGCGCTATCGCAAGAATGGCGTGCTCAAGCGTCTGCATGCCACACCGCTGAGCACCCTGGAGTTTCTGGGCGCCCACATGGCTTCCCGCCTGCTGCTGGTCATGGCTGTCAGCGCCTGCCTGCTGGCGGGCGCCATCTGGGCACTGGATATCGTCATGATCGGCAGCTATCTGAACCTGGCAGTGGTCGGTCTGCTCGGTACTCTCTGCCTGATTTCGCTGGGCCTGCTGATCGCCGCCCGTTCGCGCAGCGAGGAACTGACGGGTGGCTTGATCAATTTCAGTACCTGGCCCATGATCTTTCTGTCGGGGGCCTGGTTCTCCATCGAAGGCGCCCCCTACTGGCTGCAACTGCTGGCCGAACTGCTGCCACTGACCCATATGGTGGAGGCGGCGCGCATGATCATGCTGGATGCTGCCAGCCTGGCCGAGGTCAGCTATCACCTGTCCGTGCTGGTGGTCATGACCGTGCTGTTCCTGAGTCTGGGCGTGCTGCTGTTCAACTGGGAAAGCGATCACCGCTGATCATCGAGGAGACCCATTGCCATCATGGCTGACCTGCCCCCCCTGACCGCGCTGCGTGCCTTCTGGTATGTGGCTGAACGTCGCAGCTTCAAGGCTGCCGCCGAGGCGCTGTTTGTGACTCAGGCGGCGGTAAGCCACCAGATCCGCCAGTTGGAAGAGGCGCTGGGCGTCAGCCTGTTCGAGCGCGGCAACCGCGAGGTGCGCCTGACCCGGGAGGGGCAGCGTCTGCTGCCCTATGTGCAGCAGGGCTTTTCTGCGCTGCGGGCCGGCGTCACCCTGGTCAAGGACGATGCCGACCCCCATGTGCTCGGCCTGTCGGTATTGCCGGCCCTGGCCGGGCGCTGGCTGTTGCCGCGCCTGGGCGGGTTTCATCAGGCGCACCCGGATGTCCGGGTGCAGTTGCAGCCAGATGATCAGTTGGAGACCTTCTCCGACGGCACCATGGATCTGGCCATACGCTATGGCCGCGGCCGTTACCCCGGTCTGCGCAGTGAGCTGATACTGCGGGACAGCCGGCTGGTGGTGGCCGCGCCCGAGTTTGTCGCCGCCCAGCAGCCGACGCTGGACAATCTGGGACGGCTGCCACGGCTGGAGGAGTCCGGGCCTGATGCGGAGCCGGGCTGGGCGACCTGGTCCGAAGCTCAGGGGGTGCTGGTGCGGTCGCCTTCGGTGTTGTCCGTGGCGGACCCTTCCTTGCTGATTGATGGGGCGGTGGCAGGCCAGGGACTGGCGCTGGTGCGCCGCAGTCTGGTGCAGGATCTGCTGGATTCGGGGCGGCTGGTGCGGGTGTTCGAGCACGAGATCGAAGTGGAGCAGGGCTACTATCTGGTCGCGCCCGAGGCACACTTTGTGCGCGCCAAGGTGCGCTTTTTCGTGCAGTGGCTGCGCGAGGAGATCCGGCAGAGCTTCGGCCCCGATATGGGCGCCTATCACGGTACCTAGAAGGCGGTTGGTTGCTGAGACAAGCCGCCTATGCGGGGTGCATTGGCTTGCCAGCAACGATATCCAGAGTCTGACGGACCGTCGCCACGCTCGGGTACATGCCCTGTGAGACACGCAAAATACGTCATCCCTGACAGCTCGGTTGCGGCCATCCCTGGCCGCAAACGGTCTCACAGGGCATGCACCCGGCAGGCGACTCCAGCCGTGCCGCCATACTGTAGGCTGTGAGCCTTGCTCACGCATGCGTGGCCAAGGGCCACTGCCTACAGAAATGCCTCTGTTGTAGTGAGCGACGCGAGTCGCGATGGCGGCGTAGCCGCCCCCTCCCGTGGGCCCAATCGGGACTTGCGTTCCTCGCTACATTTGCCTCTCTACAGGTCGAGTGCCTTCTTGAAGCTGGCACTGATGGTGCGGCCGCCGCGCGGTGGTATCCTGATCCGCAGACCGTCTGCGCACATGGATGTGCGCAGTCGAGCTGTCAGGGACGACGTTTTTTGCGTGTCTGCGGTCAGGGTACTCCGCAGAGGCGGCTTGTCTCAGAGGGCGACGGTCCGTCAGACTCTGGATATCAACTTGGTTGCCGGCAAGCCCGGATACCCCGCCCCAACCCTACTGCGAGTTGCGGTAGCGCCGGATAAGGGCGGCGGTGGAGTCGTCGTAGGGCTTGAGGTCGCCCTTGTGCAGCACATCATGGATGGCATTGCCCAGCACCTTGCCCAGTTCCACGCCCCACTGGTCGAACGAATTGATGCCCCAGATATGTCCCTGCACATACACCTTGTGCTCATAGAGCGCGATCAGCGCACCCAGTACTTCCGGCGTCAGTAGGTCGAAGGTGATGGCGGTATGCGGCTGATTGCCCGGAATCACCTTGTGCGGGGCCAGCGCACGGGCCTGCTTCTCATCCATGCCCTGCGTCAGCAGTTCGGCCAGCACCTCGTCTTCGGTCTTGCCTTCCAGCATGGCCTGCTGCTGGCCGAGGAAGTTGGCAAACAGCCAGGCATGGTGGTCCGCCACCGGGTTTTGGCTGCGCAGCGGCATGATGAAATCGGCCGGAATCAGGCGCGTGCCCTGATGCAGCAACTGGTGGTAGGCATGCTGACCATTGGTGCCGGTGCCGCCCCAGACCACGGCGCCGGTCTGCCAGTTGACGGGGTCGCCGTCACGGGTGACCCGCTTGCCGTTGGACTCCATGTCCATCTGCTGCAGATGAGCCGGGAACTCCTTGAGTGATTCGTCATAGACCAGCACGGCCTGTGACTCGGCGCCCCAGAAATTCTGATACCAGATGCCCAGCAGCCCCATGACCACCGGCAGGTTTTCGCCCAGCTTGGCAGTACGGAAGTGTTCGTCCATCGCATGCGCGCCGTCCAGCAACTGCTCGAAGGTATCCATGCCCAGCACGATGGCCTGCGGCAGGCCGATGGCCGACCACAGGCTGTAGCGCCCGCCGACCCAGTCCCACATGGGGTAGATGTTGTTCTCGTCGATGCCGAACTCGGTGGCCGCCCTGATGTTGGTCGATACCGCCACAAAGTGATGCTTCACATCCTTCTGCTTGCCGCCCTGCTGCAGGAACCAGGCGCGCGCGGCTTCGGCGTTCTTCAGTGTTTCCAGCGTGCCGAAGGATTTGGAGCAGACCACGAACAGGGTGGTTTCCGGGTCCAGATCACGGCAGGCCGTGGTGATGTCGGTGCCGTCGATATTGGCCACATAGCGCAGGTCGTAGCCGTCCTGCCAGTAGGGGCGCAGGGCGTCGCTGACCACCTTGGGGCCGAGGAAGGAGCCGCCGATGCCGATATTGACGATGGTACGCAGCTTCTTGCCGGTATGACCCTTGAAGTCGCCGCGGTGCACTGCCTTGACGAAGCTGCGCATGCGCTTGAGGGTGTCACGCACCGTCGGCATGACATCCTTGCCGTCCACCTTGATGGCGGCATCGGACCGGTTGCGCAGGGCCACATGCAGGGCCGGACGGCGTTCGGTGTTGTTGATCGGCTCTCCATTGAACATGGCCTGAATGCCGGCTTCCAGGTTGGCTTCCCGGGCCAGGTCGAGCAGCCGCTGGAAGGTGTCCTGGGTGGCCCGGTGACGGGAAAAGTCGATATGCAGACCCGCCGCTTCCAGAGAGAACTTGTCATGGCGGGTGTTGTCCTGCTGAAACAGGGCCCGCAGATCAGTGGATTCGATGGCGGACTTGTGGTTCTGCAGGGCTTTCCAGGCATTCAGTTCGGTGGGCGCGGTCATGGCGTCTGTTCCTGTAATCGGTTTCGGTTTGGCTGATTGATCTGCGGATTCCCGGTTCAGGAAGCCAGCTGTACCGGGATGGCGTTGCTGGTATGGCTGACCGCATTGTGTTCCACCAGATAGAGCAGACGCGGTCGGAAATCTTCCAGCTCCGCCTCGTCGAACTGCCCGTAGGCGCAGATGATGACCCGATCACCCACGCCGGCCTTGTGGGCAGCAGCCCCGTTCATGGAAATCATGCGGCTGCCGGGCTCGCCCCGGATAATATAGGTCGTGAAACGTTCACCGTTGTCGACATTGTAGACCTGGATCTGCTCATACTCGCGCAGACCGGTCAGGGCCAGGAAATCGCTGTCTATGGCACAGGAGCCTTCATAGTCCACCACCGCATCGGTGACGGTGGCACGGTGCAGTTTGGCTTTGAGCATCAGGGTTTGCATGGAGTTTGGCCTGTCTTGCTGATCCTGCTGACGTCGGCTGCGGTCGCCCGGCCGACGGGATGCTGAGTATGCCGGATACGGCTCAGGGCTTCAAATCGACCGTCAGATTGTCGATCAGGCGAGCCCGACCCAGGCGGGCTGCGGCCAGAATGACCAGCTTCTGATCAGTCGGTTCTGCGGCCTGCAGATCATGCTGCCGGCAGATGGAGAAATAGTCCGGCCGCCAGCCCTCGCGGGTCAGATGCTCGTGGGCACTCTGTTCCAACTGGCGGTAGTCGCGTTCACCCTGCTGAATACGGTCCCGCGTCAGCATCAGTTGCCGGTAGAGTTCCGGCGCGCGCTGGCGCTCGTCGGCGGTCAGATAACCATTGCGCGAACTCAGGGCCAGGCCATCCTCGGCGCGCAGGGTCGGTGCGCCGTGGATTTCGGTCGGGATGAACAGGTCGGTGACCATGCGTCTGATGATGGCCAGTTGCTGAAAATCCTTCTCGCCGAATACCGCATAGTCGGCCTGAATCAGGTTCAGGAACTTGCACACCACGGTGGCCACGCCGGTAAAGTGTCCGGGGCGCACGGCGCCACAGTGCAGTTCGCTCAGGGCCGGCACCGTGACTCGGGTCTCGTCCCCCGGCGGGTACATGCCTTCCACACCCGGGGTAAAGACCCCGTCGACATGATAGCGCCGCAGCGCTGCCAGATCGGCATCCGGTGTGCGTGGATAGGCGTCCAGATCCTCTTCCGGGCCGAACTGCGACGGGTTGACGAAGATGGTGCAGATCACCAGATCGGCCAGTGACTGGGCCTTCTCGATCAGCGACAGATGGCCATCATGCAGGTTGCCCATGGTGGGCACCACAGCCAGCGTCTTGCCGGTCAGCGTCAGTTCATGCCTGAGTTGGCGCAGTTCTTCCGGCTGGGTATATATCTGCATCAGAACTGGTGCTCCGGTTGCGGAAAGTCTCCGTTGCGCACGGCCTGATCATAGAGGGCGATGGCGGCCTGTGGGGTGTCCGCATCGGCCATGAAGTCGCGCACGAAACGGGCAGTGCGGCCCGGATTCAGACCCAGCATGTCATAGAGTACAAGCACCTGGGCATCCACATCGGCACCGGCACCAATACCGATGACTGGAACCGGGGAGCGCTTCTGCAGCTCGGCGGCCAGGGTGGCGGGAATGCATTCCACCAACAGCAGGTCGGCACCGGCGGCGACCAGTGCATCGGCGTCTTCCAGCAATTGCAGGCCGGCGTCATCCTTGCCCTGTACCCGGTAGCCGCCAAACTTGTTGACTGACTGCGGGGTCAGGCCCAGATGGGCGCAGACCGGCACGCCGTTGCGAGCCAGCTGTTCGATCGCCGGTGCCAGCCAGCGGGCGCCTTCCAGCTTGACCATCTCGGCGCCGGCCTGCATCAGTTGTCGGGAGGCGTCCAGAGTGCTTTCCAGGGTGGCGGTGGCCATGAAGGGCAGATCGGCCATCAGCAGGCTGTCACCATTGCCACGGGCCACGGCAGCGGTGTGATAGACCATGTCGGCTACCGTCACCGGCACGGTGCTGTCATGGCCCTGGATGACATTGCCCAGGGAGTCGCCGACCAGAATGACATCAATGCCCGCTGCACTGACCCAGTGCGCCTGGGTGGCATCATAGGCGGTGAGGCTGGTGAACTTGCGGCCCTCTGCCTTCATTTTCTGCAGGGTACGGATGGTAATCTTGGCCATGCTAACCTCGTCAGTTCAGGTGGCGGCAACTATACCGAAACTGCAGCAACGGTGAAACGCTGTGCTGCATTATGCATCCCTGTCCAATAATGAGGCCCCGCAGGCCTACTTTGATGCCCGGGGGCCATCAACCGAGGCCAGTCAGAGTGCTGTGATGGCCTGATCAGCCACCTGCTTGAGCCAGTAGGCCAGCGGTTGTCCGTCCAGTTCCAGGTCATCAGGCACCAGATCAGCCAGCGGCACCAGCACAAAGGCCCGTTCTTTCATGCGCGGATGCGGAATGGTGAGATTCGGCAGACTGATCCGCTCTTCTCCATAGAGCAGAATGTCCAGATCCAGTGTGCGCGGTCCCCAGCGCTCCTTGCGCTCGCGCTGCTGGCGGGCCTCGATCTGTTGCAGTGCCGCGAGCAGGGATTCCGGGGTCAGGCGGGTCGAGATCTCGGCGACGGCGTTCACAAAGTCGGGTTGATCGGGCGGGCCGCCGATTGGGGCCGTGGCATAGTAGCCCGACACCACCAGCAGTGACACATGGGCCTCGCTCTGCAGCCAGCCGATGGCGGCATCCAGTTGCGCTACCGGATCGTCCAGATTGCTGCCCAGTCCGATATAGACCTGGGCAAAGGTGTCATTGAGCACGCGTGTCATAAGGCTTCAGTGCGGTTGCGAATGAATCAGGCCCGACTACAGGGTCGGGCGATTGCGCCGGCGGGGTCGCCGGTTGCTGCTGCGCCGGCGTTGACCACCCAGAGCGCTGACCATCTGCTGGCGCTGTTCGTCATCGGCGTTCTGATAGTCCTCCCACCACTGGCCCAGACCATCCAGATCGGCGCCAGCCTGTTCCCGCAGGAGCAGGAAGTCGAAGGCGGCACGGAACTTGGGATGGGTCACCAGACGCTCGGCCCGGTTGCCCTGTCGATTGGGCAGCCGTGGCTGCAGCTCCCAGATATCACGCATGGTGAACTGGAAACGCTTGGGAATCGAGGTGCGCTGCCCCTGCAGGCTGATGGCTTCCTGGATAGCCTGCTGCTGGGCCGGTACCGGAGGGGTGCCGCTGTTCAGGTTGATCTCGGTCTGGGCTTCAACGACCGGCCACAGGAAGGCCGCGTAAATGAAGGCCGGGGTTACCGACTTGCCAAGTTCGATACGTTCATCGGTGCTCTTGAGCGCACCCAGAATCAGGCGCTCATAGTGGCCGCTGTCATCCTGGTCCAGGCTGGCCTGAGTATGCGGGAACAGGTGGCGGAACAGACCGTACTGCTGCAGGCGCTCATAGGTGCGCACGCCATAGCCGCTCATGAACAGTTTCAGCACATCATCGAACAGCCGCGCGGCGGGAATGTTGTCCAGCAGATCAGCCATTTTGGGAATGGGCGCTGCTGTGGCTGGCTCGATATCAAAGTCGAGTTTGGCGGCAAAGCGCACGGCGCGCAGCATGCGCACCGGGTCTTCGCGATAGCGTTGTACCGGGTCGCCAATCATGCGGATCTGGCGGTCGTCCAGGTCATCGAGCGATTCCGCCAGGGTGACCAGCGAGAAGTCGTGCGTGGTGTAGTACATGGCATTGATGGTGAAATCCCGCCGGACGATGTCCTCCTCCAGCGTGCCATAGACATTATCGCGCAGCAGCATGCCGCTGTCCGAACGGCGGTGGGCATCGCCCTCGCCGCGTTCCTTGGCGTCTTCGGCACCGGCGCGGAAGGTGGCCACCTCGATGACTTCGCGGCCGAACACGACATGCACAATCTTGAAGCGTCGACCGATGATGCGCGAGTTGCGGAACAGGGCCCGAACTTCCTCCGGCGTGGCGTCAGTCACTATGTCGAAGTCCTTGGGCTGAATGCCGACCATGATGTCGCGCACGCCGCCGCCGACCAGATAGGCTTCATGGTCGTGCTTGTTCAACCGGTAGAGCACTTTCAGCGCGTTCTCGCTGATCTGCTTGCGGGAAATGGGGTGCTGATCGCGGGGGACTGTCGTGATTTCGGGTTCGTCCGTGCCGTTATTTTTCCCGAAAAAGCGCTTGATGGCCTGTAGCAAGTGGTAAGGTCCTCGGTAAACCGTGCTCGTTCATGTTCTTGTCGTGAATGCGCGCTAGTCTAACGCAAATTGGTCTGAGTAAACAGCAGACAGTCCGCTGACTGCGGGGCAGTCATCAGGGGCAGTATATCTGTGCTGGTTGCGCACAGAGAGAAGATGGATCGGGTGTGCTGAGAGGGTACAAATGCAATCCGGCGCCTGTTGTTCTTGTTGTCGGCGCCGACAGATGAAATGGCCATTCTTGTTTTTGTTGCCGGCTGCTGATGCCTGGCATAAAGCAGCACCAGACAATAAAAGAGCGCCCTTGGAATTATTTTTGGATGGGCGCCGGATTGTCTCTTGGGGCCTTGTTGTTTTTGTTTGGCGGCCTTTGTTGTTGTGCACGCTATGGATAGCAGATGCTGTGCCAGTTTTTGAAAAGGTTTTAAAAACAATAACTTAGGTAAAAAAAGGGAAAGGTGTTACCCATCGCACACAGTTGATCTGTGTCGATGGGTAACACAGTGTTACGTCTTTACGTAACACTGAAGGTCAGAATCTGATCAGGTGCGGAACAGATCCTGTTCGATGCCGGCGGCCTTGAAGATGTAATCACGGCTGTCTTCGATCTTCCGGCGCAGACCTTCCACATCATGGCCCAGCAGTTCACCCTGCCACTTGCGGATGGCACCGGCGACCAGCACCGTTTCAACATTATTGCGCTCCATCAGCGACACCACGGCACCGGGCACATGGTTCAGCGGCGCCACGTTCAGCGCGGTGGCATCCAGCAGGATGACGTCGGCTTCCTTGCCCGGCGTCAGGGAGCCGGTCTTGTGGTCCAGCTTCAGTCCCTTGGCGCCTTCGATGGTGGCAAAGCGGATCGCATCCCGGGCCGTCAGCAGGGCTGGCAGGTTGTCTTCGCCCGCCAGCGCGCGGTCGTTCACAAAGCTGCGCTGATAGGTCAGTGCCGAGCGCATCTGGGTGAACATGTCGGCGGTCATGGTGCATTCCACATCCGACGACAGAGACGGCTGCATGCCGAGATCCAGAGCTTTCTGCATGGGCGGCAGGCCGTGACGCATGGTCATCTCGATGGGCACGGACAGCGACACATGAGCACCGGCATCGGCCGCTTTCTGCCAGGCCATGTCGCTCATGCCGGTCATGTGGATAAAGATGTTGTCCGGCCCGAACTGGCCGGCCCGGGCCAGCTCATCAAAGGTCGGTTGCATGCCGAAGGTGCCAACCACATGCAGGGCGATGGGCAGGTTCAGTTCGCGGCCGATCTTCCAGCTTTCTTCATAACCGGGCAGATAGATCTCGCCACCCATGATCATGCTCAGCAACTGGTCGTCCGAGCTGAAGTGCTGCTCGCGGATACGGCGCGCATCCTGCGGGTAGCGGGCATCATCACCCCAGCCTTCGAAGTAGCCGAACACGGCGCGCCGACCGGTGTCGTGCAGGGCTCTGATGACCGAGTCCGAGTGCTCCGGCGAATGGTGGATCTGACTGACGTCCATGACCGTCGTCACGCCGGCATCAAGCTGCGACAGGCCGCCGTAGACTTCGTTGATGTAGACGTCCTCCGGACGATAGACCATGGAGAACTTCTGCAGGATGGTCTCGTAGTAGTTGAGCGCGCTGTGCGGCTGGCCATCAGGCACCAGGATGCCGTCGGTCAGGAAGCTGCGCAGCACGGTCTCGAACTGGTGGTGGTGGGTGTCAATGAAGCCGGGCATGACGATCTTGCCACGGGCATCGATGATGGCGGCATCGCCGGCGTCAATGGAAGGCCCCACTTCCAGAATGCGATTGCCTTCCAGCAGCACATCCCCGGTAGCGAAATCACCCACCCTGGGGTCCATGCTCATTACCGCGCCGCCCCTGATCAGGGTGCGGCGGCCGTCGGTACCGACGCCGGCCGGCATGGGTTGGCGGGTGCGTCCGGGCCAGCTGGTGTTGGCCATTTTCAGGCTGCCAGTGCCATCACTGATGCCACTGCCGGCAGAGACGCCGCTGTTGTCGGCAGCGGCCGGGTCATGGGCCCCGGTTCGGGCCAGGTCACAAAGTCTGCACATGTTTCGTTCCTCTCTGTCTGTTGCTCTTGTTTTAGTTTTGGCATGGTATCCGTCTGGCGGATGTCAGATCAGCTCACAGGCTTCTTCGAAGCTGAGCCTGGGGCCACGGGGACGCAGCTTGCTGTCATCGCCATAGCCCAGATTGCACAGGAAATTGCTGCGGTAGTTCGGCTTGTCCTTGCCGAAAAACAGCGCGTCGACCTTGTCATTGTCAAAGCCGGAGAGGGGGCCGCAGTCCAGCCCCAGAGCGCGCGCAGCAAGAATGAAGTAGCCGCCCTGAATGCTGCTGTTGCGGAAGGCGGTTTCCTCCTGAAAGGGTTCATTGCCGACAAACAGGGCCCTGGCGTCCACGTGCGGGTAGAGTTCCGGCAGCTTGTCGAAGAAGCGGCGGTCAAAGGCCAGAATGGCTGTCACCGGCGCCGCCTCCACCTTGGGCATGTTGCCTTCGGCCAGGGCTGGCTTTAGCCGGGCCTTGGCCTCCGGGGTGCGCAGGAAGGTGATCCGCAGCGGATTGCTGTTCATGCTGGTCGGGGCAAATTTCATCAGCTCATAGAGCTCGTGCAGGGTGTCATCGGACACCGGCCGGTCCTGCCAGTAGGCGTAGGTACGGGCCTCCCGGAACAGGCGGTCCAGGGTCGCGGTCTGCAGCGCAGCGTGTGGTAATTCGCTAGTCATGATGGATCCTCGCTCAGGGTCAGTATCGGTAGGCCAGATAGGTGGACAGGGCCGGGAAGGCCGACAGGATGATCAGCACCACGACCATGGTCAGGAAGAAGGGCACCACGCCCTTGAAAATCTCCTTGACCGGCACACTCTTGTCGTTCAAGGCGGCTTTTACCGTGTAGACGGATATGCCGAAGGGCGGTGTGATCAGCCCGATCTCCACTGCCACCACGGTAATGACACCGAACCAGATCAGGTCCATGCCGAAGTGCTGGGCAATTGGCAGCACTATGGGCAGTACGATCAGCATGATGGATACCGAATCGATGATGCAGCCCATCAGAATGATGATCAGCAGATACATGGCCAGGAAGTGATAGATGCTCAGATCCAGGGCGGTGACCCACTGTGCGATCGACATCGGCAGGCCGGTCAGGGCCAGCATGCGGCTGTACAGGGACGCCGCCAGAATCAGGAACAGGATGGACACCGCGACATAGCCGGTCTCGCCCAGTACCTGATAGAACTTGCCGGGCGTCAGGCGCCGTTTGCCCAGCGCCAGCAGCAGGGCTCCGAAGGCGCCCACACCACCAGCCTCCGTCGGCGTGAAGAAACCCGAATACAGGCCCCCCAGTACCAGGGTCATCAGCAACAGGATGGGCGCCAGCTTGGAGAACAGCGTCAGCGGGGTTTCCTCGACGGCCACGTCTTCGACGGCGCCGGTCTGGGTCTTGTCCTGCATCATGAAGCCGGGACGCAGCCAGGACAGCAGCAGGATGACCGCACAGAAGGCAGTCGCCAGAATGATGCCCGGGATGATGCCGGCGATGAACATCCGGCCCACCGATTGCTCGGCCAGTACCCCATAGACGATCATCAGCAGCGAGGGTGGAATCAGCATGCCCAGCACCGAGCTGCCGGCCACCACGCCCACTGCGAACTTGGGGGTATAACCGTGACGCCGCATTTCCGGCACTGCCACCTTGGTAAAGACGGCAGCCGAGGCAACGCTGATACCGGTAATGGAGGCAAAGATACCGTTGGCGCCGACGGTGGCGATGCCCAGACCGCCGCGAATCTTGCGCAGCAGCCACTGGAACACATCGAAGGTGTCCCGCCCCACACCGGATATGACCACCAGCAGGCCCATCAGGACAAACAGCGGCACCACCCCGTACAGATAGCTGCTCAGCGAATCATTGGCGGCCGCAGCCACCATGCGCGTGGCCAGTTCCGGGTTGCGCAGCATGGAGATGGAAATCAGGGATACCAGCATCAGCGCGATGCTGATATGCATGCCGAGATAGATCAGCACCAGCATCAGTACGACGGCAATAATGCCGATTTCGAGACCTGTCATGATTCGGCCTCCTCAGGCAGAGTGGCCTGCCCGCGCCAGGCCAGCCAGAGGGCCTGCAGCGCCAGCAGCACATACTGCACCACGGTGATGGCGGCACAGCTGATGATAATGAAACGGATGGGCCAGACGGGGAAGGTGAATACGCCTTCAACGCCCATGAACTGGTTGCGTTCCCAGGCCCGAATAAAGGTCGGCAGGGTGCCCTTGTAGACGATATAGAGCATGTAGGCCCCGGCCAGAAAGAACAGGCACTGCAGCAGGTTGCCCAGGCGCGGGTGCCGGTCGGTGAAGCCGACGATGAAAATGTCGGCCTGTGCCATGCGGTTGTGGCGCAAGGTGCCCGGCAGTTGCAGAAACACGATCATGACGATGGACGCAGCCACCAGCTCCGCCACACCCGCAATGGGCTGGTTGAGCAGGTTGCGTGACAGCACATCGGTCACGATCATGGCCATGATGGCGAAAATCAGCAGTGACCCGATGGCGTTCAGACCATCCACCAGATAACCAAACAGGCTGTTGTGCTGTCCGTTGCCGAGCCTGCGCCCCAGAATCAGGGTCTTGAAAGAAAAAGACATCGCCCGTTACTCCCGGCATCCGGCCAGCCTCACGGCTGGCCGGACGGTCTTGTTGCGTTGGGTCATATGACCGGTTGAAGGTCGCGGCGACGAGGTCAGTCTTCGTCCCAGGCCCGTTCCGGTTCATGACCGCGCTCACGGAACTCGTTCATGTAAGCATTGAGCAGATCCTGCGCCGGGTAGCCCCGATCGGCGTTGCGCTGTACCCACTGGCGGGCAAGATCAGGCATGCCGTCGATCCAGGCCTGACGCTCTGCGTCGGACAACTGGTTGACCTGCACCGGCGTGCTCTGGCTGGCGCCGAGTTCAACCATGCTTTCGATCGAGGACTCATAGCGCTGGGCCAGGTCGTAGCCGTGCTCACGAGAGTACACTTCACCGGCGGTGGCCAGAGCTTCCTGTACGGCTTCCGGCAAGCTGTCCCAGGTCCACTGGTTGATGGCCAGGCCACCGGAGAACACCACGCCCAGATTGACTTGGGTGATATAGGGCGATACCTCGTAGATGCGCGCCGGCAGGTTACCGGTGGCCAGACCGACCACACCTTGCGAAACCCCGGTCTGGATGTCGGTGTAGTAGCTGGCCAGGGTGCCATCTACCGGCACTGCGCCTACCGGCTCCAGCCAGACGCCCAGCACGCCGGGCGCGGAAATGCGGGCACCGCGCAGGTCGTCGATCGACTCGACCGGGAAGTTGGTATAGATGTCATAGGTATCGGAAGCCGTGGCGCCCAGGAAATGGACGTCGTGGTCTTCCCACTCACCACGGAACTCGGGCACGTTGCGTACCATGTCGTTCCAGACTGCCAGCATCAGCTCCGGATCACTGGTGGTGAAGGGGGTATAGGCACTCATCTGGGCCAGTGGCATGCGCGACGGCTCCAGGTAGCTGAAAACCCAGCCGATATCGGCAATGCCGTCCTGAATGGAGGTCAGGGTGGCGTTGACGCCGTACAGCTGGCCGGCATAGGCTTCGGTCCAGTTGATCTGGTAGTCACCGTCCTCGGCCAGGATGCGGTTTACGGTCGGGATGAAAACCTCGGGGATCATGCCGACCCAGGGGATAGTGGTCGGGTGGCTTGAACCCACAGTCAGGTCGATCACTTCCTGGGCGTTCACCGTCGCCGGGATCATGGCCGCAGACAGGGCCACGGCGGCCAGCGCGTGCGCCGGACGGTACAGAATGGTTTGCTTCTTTGTTTTCATGGTTTTGCCTCTTGGAAACACTTGTTGTTGTTGGTTTGGGGTTGGCTTGATCGGCTCAGGACCCGATCGGTGACTCGGGCAGCCGGGATGCACCCGGTGACAGGTCGAAATCGACATCCAGCGTGCTGTATTGCCCCTGCACATCGGGATCCGGCGCCTTGCCGTCGTTGTGCAGCGGGAAGTCCATGGCCAGGTCGGCACTGGTCACGCCGAATACACAGTCGGATTCGATAAAGAGGTCATCCCTGGGGAAAATCTGTGTCACCAGGGTCTGGTGTCCGGGTGCCGACACACAGAAATGAATATGGGCAGCGCGGAACGGATGCCGGCCCTGGGCCTTCAGCATGTCGCCCACCAGACCATGGGTCGGAATGGGGTAGCTGGCCGGGCGCAGGGTGCGGAAATGATAGTGCCCGTTCTCATCGGTGCGGAACTTGCCGCGCAGGTTCATCTGCGGCTGGCTTTCGTCCTGGTTTTCGTACAGGCCTTCGGGGGAGGCCTGCCAGACTTCCACCAGTGCATTGGCCAGTGGCTGGCCGTCGCGGCTCTTCACCTGACCGGACACGAACAGCGGAATATCGGACTCCTTCGGCTTGTCCCGCGCAATATTGGTGCCCAGAGGGTATTCCGGGTCCTTGCGTGTGTAGAAGGGGCCCAGCAGCGCCGGCGAGATCTGCTCGTCGGTGCGGTCCTGATTCATGATCATGACCAGGGTTGAAAAGCCGAGTGCATCGGACATCACCATGGTCTCATTGTGGCGGTCTTTGGTCAGGTGGCCGAGCCGGGTAACGGCATTGATGGCGGCCATGAACTCTTCATCGGTCAGCTTCACCTCGCGCCCAAAGGCGTGCAGGTGCCTGACCAGACTGGTCAGAATCTCCCGCAGCCGGTCATCTTCGGTGTGGTTCATCGCCTTGAGCACGATATCGGTAATATCATCCGGCGTGGATGGAATGCCGTGATTGACGATGTCTTCTTTCCTGGGCAACTCGAACATGGTTTACGCTCCTCTGGGGCTGGCGGTCGGAGACCGGCCGGCCCTTTGCTTGTTATTGGATGCAGCGTCGACTGTCTGTCTTGTGCAGCGTGTTCAGCGCTGACGTTCTCTCAGTTCCCTGATGATCTCGTCGTGGTGTTCGTCCAGCACCGGCGGTGCGGTCACCTCCAGCGGCCGCACACCGTCGTAGGACACGGGTGAACGCACGGTGTCCCATTTGCCGATCTGCGGATGCTCGGTGCTGATCTGCAACTGCAGGTGCCGGGCCTGCGGGTCTTCCAGCACTTCATTGGAGTCATACATGGGGGCGTGCGGCACATCTTCCGCTTCCAGCCGCTGGAGCCATTCGGCACGCGGCTGCTTGCTGAAGATGTCGCGCAGGACCACGATCATGTCTTCCTGATTCTGAATCCGGCCTTCGCGCGTCGAGAACCGCTCGTCCTGCAGCAGTTCCGGGTAACCCATGGCGTTGGCCAGGCCCTGCCAGAACTTCTCCGGCGAAGACATGTGCAGCGCCACCCACTTGCCGTCGGCACATTCCATGACATAGGACTGCGATACCTGCGGGCGGCTGTAGGGGCCCATGATTTCGCCTTCCGACAGATAGTGCGTGAACGCATCCAGATTGAAATGGCACATGGCCTCCAGCATGGACACATCCACCCGACGGCCCTTGTTGGTCTGGTTGCGTTCGTAGAGAGCGCCCAGAATACCGTAGGCGGCATAGAAGCCGGACATGGCATCGGCCATGGCCGGGCCTACCACCCGCGGGTTTTCCGGGTTGATCAGCAGCTTCAGAAAGCCGCTGGCCGCCTGCGCCACGGTGTCGTAGCTGGGCCGGTTGGCGTAGGGGCCGTCATTGCCGAAGCCACTGATGGCGCAGTAGATCAGGCGCGGGTTCAGCGCCCGCAGCTCTTCTTCACCGGCACCCAGTCGCTCTGCCGTGCCCGGACGGAAATTCTGGATGTAGACATCCGCATCACGAATCAGGTCATGAAAAATGGCCCGGTCCGCTTCGTCCTTGGTGTTCAGCGCAATGCTGCGCTTGTTGCGGTTGTAGGTCTGATAGTGCGGGCTGTACAGACCGCCCTTGAAGGCCCGAAACGGATCTCCCTTGCCGGGCAGTTCCACCTTGATGACATTGGCACCGAGATCGGCCAGCAACATGCCGGCTGCCGGGCCGGTAATAAAGGTGCCCTGTTCGATGACGGTGACGCCTTCCAGTACTTTGATCATGATTCATCTACCTCTAGCAGTGTCGGCTCGCGCCGGTTCAGCCCTTGTAGCCGGCCGGTACAGCGCCGGTGTAATCCAGGTTCTGGGTGGCCTGATAGGACAGGGCAAAACCACAGGGTTGTTCGGACTCTTCCAGCATGTGCGCAATCAGGCTGGCGGTGCGGGCCAGAATCGGCACGCCTTTCAGCGCCTTTACCGGGAAACCTGCACCCAGCAGGACGGCCGGGATGGCTGCCGATACATTCAGCTTGAGGTCCTTGCCGATCACCTGCGGAATGGCTTTTTCCACGGCCTCGGCGATTTCCACATAGCGCATGTCGGCACCGGCTTCACGGGCCGTGGAGAACAGCGCGTTGACTCGCGGGTCGCGCGCCTTGTGCAGCGGGTGGCCATAGCCGGGAATGGGCTTGCGCTCGGCGCGCAGGGTCTTGACTGTCTCCAGTGCTGCCGCGTCCAGTGACTTGCCGTCGTCGACCTGACGCGCGATATCGTCGAGCAGCACGCCGGCTGTCTCGGAGGCCCCGAGAATGACCGAACCACAGCCCAGAATGCCGGCCGCCACGGCACCCTGCAGCGCATCGGGAGCGGCCGCATAGGTCATGCGGGCTGCCTGCACACTGGGAACCAGACCGTGCTCGGCGATGGCTACCAGGGTCGCGTCCAGTACCCGGCGCCGGGTCTCGTCGGCCGCTTGTCCGGTCAGCAGAAACAGGAAATAATCAGTGAAAGAGGTCTGACCGATCAGGTCCTGACACAGATCCTTGCCCCGCACCACAATGGTGTCAGCATTGGATGTACTGATGGCTGTTTTCGGGGTGGTCTCGCGCCCTATTTTCATGGTTGTGCTCCGCTGTATGATTGTTGTCGGGATGCGGCCGAATGTCGGCCGTAATGACTGACCGCACTCAATATCTTGTTTGTGGAGTAACCTTAGGTCGGGGTTGAGATTTATAAAAATGATAAATTTGCATAAAACCCATTGATGTCATCGATTGGTTGTGGCAAAAGTGATCAGTGCCGAATCGGAGTGTACGACTCGGAGCTCAAGTCATTTTTTTGGGGCACAGTCTATGGAACTACGTCACCTGCGCTACTTTCTGGCTGTGGCGGAGACCCTGAATTTCACCCGCGCCGCCGACAAGGTGCATGTCACCCAGTCCACGCTGTCGCATCAGATTCGGCAACTGGAGGACGATCTGGGCCAGCCGCTGTTCGAACGCGTGGGGCGGCGGGTGATTCTGACCGAGTCCGGTCAGACATTCTATGAGCATGTGGAACCCATCATGCGGCAGGTGGATGAAGCGGTCGGCGCGGTCAAGGATGTGCCGGATGAACTGCGCGGCGAGTTGCGCATAGCGGCAACGCACAGTTTCAACGTGCAACTGATCCCACAGTGTCTGGCGGTGTTCATGAAGCGGTTCCCACTGATCCGGGTGGTGGTGGAAGAACTGTCCGGAGACCAGATCAGTGACGGCCTGGTCAACGGCACCCTGGATCTGGGCATTTCCTATCGGCCGGCCGTGCCCCGAGGTCTGCGCTTCGAACCGCTGTACAATGAGGAACTCAGGCTGATTACACCACCGGATCACCAACTGGCCAGCCACCGCCGGGTGCGCATGGTCGAGTTGAACGGGGTCCGCATGACCTTGCTGACCGGCAAGTTCTCCACCCGGCAGATGCTGGACGAGTGCTTCGCGGCAGCCGGCGCCAGACCGCATATTGTAGCCGAGCTGAACGCCATTTCGCCCATGGTGGAACTGGTTCGGCGTACCGGCCTGTGTAGTATAGTTTCAGACAATGCATTGAAAGATGAAGCAGGTATTGTTTCCATCCCCTTGGAAAGCCCGACCCCGGTCAGAACACCCGGCCTGCTGTGGAGCCAGTCACAGCATCGGCTGCCAGCCAGTCGCTTTATGGCCGAAACGGTGCGGCAGGTGGTGCAGAGTCCGGGGCAGGGCGGAAAATCCAGAGCTCGACGCCGCCAGAGTTCACGCTAATGACTATACTTCAGACCCATTCGGGTTTATTCACCGTTATCCATGCAATAGGAGAGTCCCCATGACCATCGCAACAGGTGATCGCATTCCTGATATCAAACTGAAGACCAATGGCCCGGAAGGCCCGCAAGACATCAGTACCGGTGACGTTTTCAAGGGCAAGAAGGTGGTGCTGTTTGCCGTGCCGGGCGCCTTCACGCCCGGTTGCTCCAACACCCACATGCCCGGTTTCGTGGTCAAGGCCGACGAGATTCTGGCCCGGGGGGTTGATACCATTGCCTGCATGTCGGTCAACGATGCGTTTGTAATGGACGCCTGGCAGCGTGACCAGAATGCCGAGAAGATCCTGATGCTGGCTGATGGCAATGCTGATCTTGCCAGGGCCATGGACCTTGAGCTGGATGCCACCGGTGGCAGCATGGGTATCCGCAGCAAGCGTTTTGCCATGATCGTCAATGACGGTGTCGTCGAGTATCTGGGCGTGGATGACAAGGGTATCGACAAAAGCAGCGCCGAAACCGTGCTGTCCAAACTCTGAGCCCTGGCTGGCCTGGGGGCTTCAGGCCCCCGCCTTCCATTTGATATTGCAGCCCATGCTGGGTTTTTGCTGTTCCGGCGGCGGCTGCTCTCCGCGTGCCATTTGCTCGGCGGCCCGCAGCAGATCTTCCCCGGTCACCGGGCGGTCATTGCCCGGGCGGCTGTCATCCAACTGACCGCGGTAGGTCAGCTTCAGGTTGGCATCAAACAGAAAGAAATCCGGTGTACAGGCCGCATCAAAGCTTTTGGCCACCTGCTGACTTTCGTCATACAGGTACGGAAACGGCAAACGATAGCGGGCGGCAAATTCGCCCATCTTGTCGGGGCTATCCTCCGGATGCGTTGCAATATCGTTGGCACTGATCGCCACCACCCGAATACCCAGTGCCCGCAGACGATCATGCAGGGTTTCCAGAAAGGGTGCGATATGGATCACGAAAGGGCAGTGATTGCAGATGAACATGACCAGCAATCCCCGCTCACCGCAACACTCGGGCAGGCGCCACTGTTGTCGGTTCGGGTCGGGTAGTTTGGCATCCGGCATTTTGGTGCCCAGGGGCACCATGGTGGAAGGTGTGCGTGCCATCTGAATGGCCTCCGTCAGTTCATGATCATGATTTGGGCATTGCAGGGCCCTGCAGATACCAAAGTGTATGCAACTCAGTAGCGCTCGGCAAAATAGGCCCGCAGGGCCGCATAGCTTTCGTCCGTCCAGCCTTCAGGCTCTGTCAGCGCATACCAGGCATCAAGATAATCGGCCCCGGAGTAGTCATGGCCATAGCCCCGGGGCGAGGCTCCGGTGGCCATGTCGGCGCCCAGTTGCAGAAAGGTCACCACCGGAATCCAGCGCAGTTCCGGTGAGACATCGAACGCCCGTTCGCCCTGCATCCAGTCCGGTTCCCGGTACAGCACTGACGGGTCGAACAGCGTGATCGGGTCGCTGGCATACTGCAGAATGCCGATACGGAAACTGCCCCAGGGCTGCTCGAAATCGTCCCAGCCGCCATCCTGGTTGCCGAAACGAATCACCTGGCCCGCGCGGAAACGGGGCAGCCAGGCAGGCGAACCACGATCACGCCGATGGGTGGCGGTGCGCCAGGTGTCGGTACGAAACGGCGGGCCGCTCCACAGCGCCCCGTGGAAGGGGTCGTCAATGATATCGAACAGATCGAAGGAGCGATCCGAATTCAGGGCGCCGAGGCTCAGGCCGTGCAGATACAAGGCCGGGCGTTCAGTGACCGGCAGCGAGCGCCAGTGGCCGTAGATCACCTCGAATGTGGCCCGCGCCTGCTCGGCACCGTACTCGCTCTCTGTCATCAGTGCCAACGGGCTCGACAGGTAGGAGTACTGCACTGCCACACTGGCCACATCACCATGAAACAGCGCCTCCAGAGTGTGCATGGCTGCCGGGTCTATCCAGCCGGTGCCGGTGGGCGTGATCAGCGCCAGTACCGAGCGCTCGAAGGCATCCACGCGCAACAGTTCCTGCAGCGCCAGTTGGGCCCGCTCGGCATGGGTAGCGGCCGAATTGAGTCCAGCGTAGACCCGCACCGGGGCCTGATACTGGTCACTGAACGGGGCCAGGGCCTCTGCTTCCAGTCCATTGATGACAAAGCGCCGACCCTGTCGACCCAGGCTGTCCCAGGCCAGCAATGACTCGGCGCTGCCGGTCAGGCTGGGGTCCGTCGGTTGTTCGGTGGTCGGTTCGATCAGGGCATCTACCTGCTGATAGGATCGATCCACTGTGCGGAGCAGGTAGGCAAACACGATGCCGTCGATCACCAGCCAGAACAGGATGAAGGCCACCAGAATACCGCCCAGA
This sequence comes from Natronospirillum operosum, assembly GCF_004768465.1. GTDB lineage: Bacteria > Pseudomonadota > Gammaproteobacteria > Pseudomonadales > Natronospirillaceae > Natronospirillum > Natronospirillum operosum. The sequence goes on along the minus strand of NZ_SRMF01000002.1, from coordinate 316,897 downwards.
TAGGAAATCCGGCGCGGCACCAGGCGCAGAGACCAATGCGGAATCAGCATGAAGGCCCGACGCAGCCAGTAGCTGGCCGTTTTCAGCAGCAGGAACAGCGGGATGGCAATCAGCCCGATCCACAGCGAGCGGATGCGGGCGTCCTCCTCCATGCCCATCAGGCTGCGTACCTGATTCTGCCATTCGGTGGCCTGCCACAGAAAGGAGATGGCAATCAGGCCGAACAGCCCTGCGGCGACCCATTGGGAGACCAGACGACTGCGCCCGCTGAGTACCGGCAGCTCAAGCCAGAGCCAGAGTCGGTGCAGCGCAAAGCCCAGCAGATAGCCGGCGCTCAGGGACAGGCCGGTAATAATGCCCTGTACCAGTTCGCCGCGTGGCAACAGGGTCGGGGTCAGAGATGCAGCAAAAAACAGGGTGCCCAGCAGCAGGCCGGTGGTGTTGTATTGTTTCAGGGGTGTCATAGCCGTGAACAAGTGAATGCAGAGGCGCTCCAGCATGCGGGGTCAGGCCACCTGGGTCAAATCAAATGCCGCACTGGCAGCCAGCGTTGACACGGAAGTACCGACAGCAAGGCAGAAAGCATTGCACCCATCAGGGCAGACCCCGAGAATAGCCGGTTTCCGCTGTCACGGAGAGAGCCTGATGCTCAACCCGGCGCTGCTGTCCGCCTTCATACCCACCTTCTTTTTCGTCTCCATCACGCCGGGGCTTTGCATGACGCTGGCCATGACGCTGGGCATCACGGTCGGCGTGCGCCGGGCCTTCTGGATGATGTGGGGCGAGATGCTGGGGGTTGCCACCGTAGTGATCGCGGCCGTGGCCGGTATTGCCGCCCTGCTGCTGACCCTGCCGGAACTGTTTACCGCCCTGCGCTGGGTGGGCGGGCTCTACCTGATGTTCCTCGGGGTGCAGATGTGGCGTTCGCGCGGGCGCATGGCCATTCCCGACAATCTGGATGATGCCGTGCGCGCGTCGCGCACACAGCTGTTTGTGCAGGGGTATGTCACCGCCGTGGCCAACCCCAAGGGCTGGGCCTTCACCATTGCCCTGTTGCCGCCCTTTCTGGATGCCAGCCACCCGCTGGTACCCCAGTTGATGGTGCTGCTGGCGCTGATTCTGGTGATCGAGTTCGTCTGCCTGCTGATCTACTCCAGTGGCGGCAAGATGATGCGGGTGTTTCTGCTGCAGGCCACCAACGTACGGGTCATGAACCGGATCGCCGGCACCCTGATGCTGGGCGTCGGGGTCTGGCTGGCCTGGTTCTGATCAACCCTGTAGCAGCATGGTGGCCACGCCGTAGAGCAGAGCCCCGCCCAGGGTGGCAATACCGACATTGCGGCTCAGGCGCAGCGTGATCAGCACGCCCAGAGTGCCGGCGGCCAGGCTGATCAGGGTCGCCGGCTGCGGCTGGTTCTGCCACAGGTCGCCCACCGAGACCACAATCAGCGCTGCGATCGCCGACAGCCCCAGCGCACTCAAGATCAGGGTCAGCGGGCCTGAGCCTCTGGCCAGGCGCTGGCCGACCAGCATGGGCAACAGGCGGATCAGATAGGTGCCGATGCCGGCGGCCACAATCAGGGCCACAAACTGGGTGCTGCTTAGGGTCATGGCTGAGGCTCCGCAGACCGGTCCTGCAGGGCAGGACGAATCAGGGCGCCGGCGACCATGCCGGCCATCATGGCCACATGAGACGGGTAGAACCAGCCCAGGATCAGCGTTACGGTCGCTGCCACAGCGACCACAGGCCACAGGAAACGCTGCAAGGCGCTGGCCAGCAGCGCAATGAACAGGCCAGGCAACACAAACGTCAGCGCATGGCTGATCACCGTCTCACCTTCCCCCAGCCCCACACCCAGCCAGGCCCCCAGGGCGGTGCCGCCAACCCAGGCACTGTAGGCACCGATGCCCACGCCGAGGGTCCAGGCCGGGGTGACGGCGGTGCGTGTGGACTCGGCCATGGCGGTGGCAAAGACTTCATCAGTCAGACCGAACGCCAGCGCCGGCAGCAGGCGACCGGGGCGTTCACGCAGCTGTGACAGCAGGGCCGGCCCGTAGAACAGATGGCGCAGATTCAGCACCCAGACCGCGATCAGCGCCGCTCCGGCACCACTGCCGGCGGCCAGCATGCTGACCAGAATGAACTGGGCCGCGCCGGCAAACACAATCAGGGAGATCAGCAGGGTTTCCCAGGTGGCAAGCCCGGCCTGAATGCCGACCACACCGAATGAAAAAGCCATGGGTGCATAGCCGATGGCCAGCGGCAGGCTGGCTCGCAGGCCGCTCATCAGGGCCCGACCGGCCGCTGCGGTGACCGGCAGAGAAGTGGATTGATTCATGGCGCGCATTATCAGCCAAAGTGCCCGTGTCGACAAGGCAGGCAGTATGGGTGCCGGCGTGATTGACGGAAAGGGCAGTTTGGTCTGTACTGAATCGACCGCAGTCAATGACGGGTTGGTTCCGGTTGCGTCGGGCCTGACTGGAAGAAGGAATATTGACCTGGATCAGGGTTGTTGCTGCAGGTTTTGTGTTATCTGTAGAGCATGGTTGATGCCGTGCAGATCAAAGGACATGTCAATGATTATCAGAGTATATCGGACCCGGGTTGTGCGCATGCTGTCGGTGCTGGCAGCATGCTCGCTGCTGACCTTGCCGGCGCAGGCAGAGCCGACTGCAGAAGCCTTGCTGGAGCATCTGGATCAGCTCTACCAGCAGGATTCGGCGCAGGCCACGCTGCGCATGGAAATCATCAATCCCGATTATGAGCGCACCCTGCGTCTGGAATCCTGGTCGCTGGGCATGGACTATTCGCTGGTACGAGTGCTGGAGCCGGCACGCGACCGAGGGGTCAGCACACTCAAACGCGAGAACGAAATGTGGAACTATCTGCCCCGGGTCAATCGCACCGTGCGCGTACCGCCTTCCATGATGATGGGCAGTTGGATGGGGTCCGACTTCACCAATGACGATCTGATGCGCGACACCTCCTGGGCGGAAGAGTATGACGTCAGCATGACCACTACGGACAGCACCCATGAACTGACGCTGGTACCGCGCGAGCAGACGGTAACCGTTTGGGGGCGCATGGAGATCAGCGTTGACCGTGACAGCCTGTTGCCTCTGGAACAACGCTATTTCAATGAACGCGATGAACTGGCCCGGGTCATGACCTTCAGCGACGTGCGGGACTTTGGTGGCCTGAGCCTGCCCGCGCGCCTGACGCTGGAACCCGCCGACAAGGAGGACCAGCGCACCACCGTGATCTATGAATCACTGGCTTTTGATGTGGACCTGACGCCGGACTTCTTTTCGCTGCAGAACCTGCGTCGCTAGACAGAAAGTTATAGATAAGGACAACTCATGCTTCTGCTCAGACTGGCCTGGCGCAATGTATTGCGCAATCGTCGAAGAACGATACTGACCCTGCTCAGCATGGTGGGCGGCTACGTCATCGTCACCCTGGTGCTGTCGGTCAACTACGGCTCCTACGACCAGATGCTGGAGCAATATACCCGCGACAGCATCGGTCATGTACAGGTGACCGCCGACCAGTACCTGGATCGACCCCGCCTGCAGCGCACCGTGCCGGTAGACGAGTCACTGCGCGGCCAACTGTCGCAGGCTCAGGGCGTGCGGATGCTGACGCCACGACTGGAAAGCGGGGCGCTGGCCTATGGCGAAGAACGCAGCCTGCCGGTTGAAGTGCGAGGTGTGGAGCCCGACCAGGAAGACCGCCTGTCACGTCTGAGCAACCGCCTGAGTGCCGGACGTTACCTGAGTGCCGAACGTGATGGCCACGGGCAGCACGAAGCCCTGATCGGTGCCCGCGTGGCGCGCCAACTGGACCTGGAGCCCGGCGCTGATCTGGTGCTGATCGCGCAGGGTGCTGACGGCTCCCTGGCCAATGAGCTGTACACCGTGGTGGGCATTTTGGGTGACACCGAGGCGGTGGAGAGCCGCTGGGTGGTGCTGCCGCTGGCCGCTGCACAGGACTTTTATGTATTGCCCGATCAGGCCCATCGCTGGATTATTCTGGGCGATGACTTTCAGCGCGCCGAGCGGCTGGCGGCGGCGGTCAGAAGCAGTCTGGCCGGCGATGCGAATTGGGCAGACAACGCCTTGCAGGTCAGCCCCTGGCAGGTCGTGGCGCGAGAGTTTTATGAAACCATGCAGGCCGATCAGCAGGGTGGCATGATCGCCAGCTATATCCTGATTTTCCTGGTCTGTATCGGGGTGCTCAATACCATTCTGATGTCGGTCATGGAGCGCACCGGCGAATTCGGTGTGCTGAAAGCCATCGGCACACCGCCGCACCGCCTGTTCGGCATGATCGTGCTGGAGACGCTGGTGCTCGCCACCCTGGCCTGTGGCCTGGGTTTTCTGCTCGCCTGGCCGATCAACCTCTGGCTGACCCTGGTCGGCATTCCCATGAGCGAACCGATTGAAGTCTCCGGCCTGTATTTCAGTCATTTTCGCGGTCGCATGTCGTGGGACATGTTCGCCATCCCCACCGCGCTGGTGTGGTTCACGGCCTTATTGGTGGCGCTGTATCCGGCTACCCGGGCCGCACGCCTGACCCCTCTTGATGCGATGCGGAGGCTGTGATGCAACTGACCTGGCAACTGGCCGCGCGCAATCTGACCCGCAACCGGCGCCGCACGCTGCTCACCGGCCTGATTATCAGCCTGAGCACGGCGGCGCTGATTCTGACCGATGCCTTCATTCTCGGCTTCAGCGATACGGCCGTGCGCTCGGCTACCCGCATGTTCCCCGGCGATGCGCAGATTCATCAGGTGGATTATCTGGCCGAACGCGATGAAGAATTGGTGATCGAAGCGCCGCAGGCCAGGCTGGCGCAACTGGACAACGAACCCGAGGTGGTCGGCTACAGCCCGCGCGTGATGGCCTTCGGCATGATCTCCAGCGCCGCCGACAACCGCGCCACCCAGGTGATCGGCATTGATCCGGCGCAGGAGCGCACCGTGTCCCGGCTGGCCGATGCCATGGCCGCAGGTGACTATCTGACCTCGGACGGTGCAGAGACACAGTTGTTGATGGGGCGCCGACTGGCCGAACTGCTGGCCGTCGAGCTGGGTGACCGCATTGTCATCTCGGTGCACAATCAGGAATGGGGGGGCGCCGAACAGGCCCTGTTCCGGGTCAGTGGCCTGTATGACTTCAATGCCCGCGTGCTGGACGAAGAAACCGTGTTCGTGCTGCAGGCGCCCTTGCAGACCCTGCTCGGGGTCGGTGATACCGTGCACGAGATCGCGCTGGCCCTGCGCACGCCGGCGCTGGCCAGTGATCCGGATCTGCCCCTGTGGCAGCGCCTCAGTGATGAACAGGTGAAAGCGCAGGGCTGGACCACCCTGATGCCGCAACTCGCCGCCATGCTGGACATGACCAGTGCCAGCATGGCCCTGATCGGTACCATGCTGTTTATCCTGGCGGCACTGGGCGTGACCAACGGCATCTTCATGTCGATCTACGAGCGCACCTGGGAAATCGGCGTCCTGCTGGCCATTGGCACACGACGGCTGGCCGTGTTCCGGATGATTCTGGCCGAAACACTGTTGCTGGCGCTGGGTGCCATTGCCGTTGGCCTGGCGCTGGGCGGGCTGGCGACGCTGACTCTGGGCGCCGTCGGCATCGATTATGGCAGTATGGAGCTGGGTGGTGTGGCCATGGCCGAGCAGATTCGCCCCCGAGCCAACTGGACCCAGTACAGTGTCTATCCGCCCATTGTGCTGGCGCTGACGCTGCTGGCCGCCATGTATCCGGCCGCCCATGCGGCGCGCATCGTGCCCACGCGGGCGTTGCACAAGAGTCTTTGAGGAGATCCCGTCATGCAAGCATCCATCCAGCGCAAAGCAAGCGCCGATCCCACCGCCGATGTGGTGTTCGAGACCCGGGAACTGAGCCGGCACTATGGCAGTGGCGACACCCTGGTCAAGGCGCTGGACCAGGTCAGCCTGACCATAGCACCCCGTGAGTTTACCGCCATTGTCGGGCCTTCGGGGTCGGGCAAGTCCACGCTGCTGCAATTGATGGGCGGGCTGGAGGCGCCGACGGCTGGTGAGGTCTATCTGCGCGGACAGGCCATCTCTGCCATGAGTGGTCGCGACTTGTCGGACTTCCGGCGCGATCACATCGGGTTCATCTTTCAAGCCTACAATCTGATCCCGGTGCTGACGGCGGCCGAGAACTGCGAGTACATCATGCTGCTGCAGGGCGTGCCCAAAGCCGAGCGGCAGGCCCGCGTGGACAGCATGCTGAACCGGGTCGGGTTGAGCGGCAAGGCCGATCGTCGGCCGGCCCAATTGTCCGGCGGGCAGCAGCAGCGGGTGGCCGTGGCCCGCGCCATGGTCAGCCAGCCGGATATCATCCTGGCCGACGAGCCCACGGCCAATCTGGACTCCCAGACCGGCAGCGACCTGCTGGACATGATGCATGAGCTGAACCGCCGCGAGGGCATGACTTTCGTCTTTTCCACCCATGATCCCATGATCATGGAACGAGCCAGCCGCCTGATTCAGTTGCGCGACGGCCGGATCGAGAGCGATGAGGTCCGCGCATGAAAGCGTGGACAGGACCTGCTCTGGCCGGGCTGCTGCTGGCAAGCGTCGCCGTCGCTGCCGACACGGATGTCTGGATTGATCTGAATCTGGGTGTCGAGACGCAGATGGAGCGCACCGAGCCGCTTACCGATCCGGCGCTGACCCAGACGGCCGGCAGTCGCTTCAATCTGCTGCATCACGTTGATGCCGACGTGCGACTCAATCTGCAGTATGGTCTGGAGCAGCGGCTGCATGTGCGCCGCGGGTCCGGACTCGGCGGCCCCGGCTTGGCGTCAGGTGCCCCCGGAGCCGACTATCGATGGGAAGACCTGACATCCAACCTGTACAGCTCGCCCGACGACGATCTGGTGCTGACGCAGAATCTGGATCGGGCGAATGTGCAGTATTTCGGTACTCGGGGCGAACTGAGCGCCGGTCGACAGGCCATCAGTCTGGGTTTGTCACCGCAGTTCTCACCGATGGATGTCATCATGCCGGCCCGCATCAGCGCCCAGGAACGCAGTTATCGCCCGGGTGTGGATGCCCTGCGCTGGCGCCAGCCCTGGGGGGCCTTCGGTGAACTGGATTTGGGCTGGGTGCAGGGGTCGGATCAGGCCCTGTTTGTACGCGCCTATCAGCAGGTAGACCGCTGGACCCTGGAAGCCACGGCACTGACGGTCAACCGATCCGAGCACCTGCTCGGTGTCGGGGCGCAGACGGCGGTTGGTGACTGGGGCCTGTGGCAGGAGTCGGCCTGGCTGTTCAACGAGGACGACAGTGGCCTGCGCCTGACTCTGGGTGCCGACCGGCAGATCTTCGGCGATGTCTATGTGGTCGGCGAGTACCACTACAATCAACTGGGTGCGCGCCGACCCGACATGACGGTGTTGGCCAGTGACTTCTACCAGCAGGGTCTGGTCGTGCCCTGGGGCCGCCACTATGCCGGAGTGCAGGCCTCTGCCCCGGTGAGTGCGCTGACCGATCTGCAGGCCGGCACCGTGATCAATCTGGGCGACGAGAGCGCGCTGCTGACGACCGGTTTCCAGCACAGCCTGACCAACGACAGCCGGCTGGAAGGCACGCTGGGTGTGCCGGTGGCGACCCGCAGCGAAGCGAGCGCGTCGGAATTCGGTCTCTATCCGCTGACGGCAGCGCTCAACTGGTCGGCGACGTTCTGATGGCTTGCAGTCGGGCCCGCAGTGACCAGGCAGGACCAGGGTTACCCTGGTCAGGATGTTGTCCTGCATCCGCACTTGGCCTTGTACACGCCTAGAGCCTTAAAGTAGCCGCCTGAACAATGAAAACGGGTGACATCGGGATGGTCCATAGAGACCAGTAGGTAGAAGCGAAGGGACACTAGCTGCCAGACTTAGTTCAAACCACCCTCAAAGGCCTCGATAGGTGCTAATCTCTCCTATCAATGATGAATTCCTGTAGAGTGTCGCCTGTCCTCATGAATCTGGCCTCGAAACTGACAGCCAAGCGATGTGTTGAGTATGTGGTCGCAACGGTACTGCCGATACTTGTTGCCAGCATGCTGTATTGGGTGCTGACAGAGGCTCAGTATCCCATTGCACTCATGGCACTGTTGCTTTGTAGTGTGTGGTCGGCAACTTACGGTTCTTTGGGCTCGGCGTTGGTTGCCGCATCGGTTAGCTTCCTGAGTTTCAATTTCTTCTTCACAGCACCCCAGTTCACTCTGGTTATGGACGACTTGAACGACTGGGCTCTGGCAATCACACTTTTGATAGTCGCCGCCTTGATCGGGCTGCAAACTGAGCAGTTGCGTCGCAAGTTGATTGACGATGCACAGGCTCGTGCGGAAATCGAACGAATCACGCACGAAAAGGATCGCGAATTATTGCGAACTGCGTTGATGTCTTCTTTGTCGCATGATCTTAAAACTCCCCTGGCTACGATGATTGGTGCCACTTCAAGCGTTCGGGAGCTGCGGGATGATCTGACGCCGGCTGAGCAGGATGAGCTACTGGACTCGGTTCTATCAGAGGCAAGACGGCTGGACCGGTATATCAGAAACCTGCTGGACATGACACGGTTGGGGCACGGTGATTTGAGCCTGGATCGACAGGAGATTGCCCTGGCCGATCTCTTGGCATCGGTGGCGCAACGCGTGAAGAAAGCCTGGCCAGGTTGCGACCTTCGTGTCAGAGCAACAGAGGCATCCTATATCGTTGAAGTCCATCCTGCGCTTGTGGGGCAGGCACTATTCAATCTGGTGGATAATGCAGTCAAGTTTTCCGGTGTGGAAAAACCCGTATTCATAAATACCAGGTTCGACGAGGGTGATGTGGTCATTGATATTGTAGACCATGGCCCTGGCATACCAGAAGCAGACCGTGATGCAGCATTCGATTTTTTCAACACCCTTGGCCGAGGTGATCATCATGCCGCCGGTGAAGGGCTCGGTTTGGCCATAGCGAAGGGTATGATCAGTGCTCATGGCGGCAGCATAATGATTATGGATCCGGTCTCGATCAGCAGGGGCACTTGTGTGCGAATACGACTGCCTGCCAGCGCTTCAACATTGCCAGACCACGACCGTCAGGAAAGCCATGGCCCGCATTCTGATCATTGATGACGAACCACAGATCATTCGGTTCCTCTCCATCAGTCTGACTTCTCAGGGGTATGACATCGTGTCCGCCGGCTCAGGCGAAGAAGGAATCGCCCAGGCCGGCCTGGCCTCACCCGACCTGATCATTTTGGACCTGGGCCTGCCCGACCTGGACGGTCAACATGTGTTGCGGGAAATACGCGGCTTTACTCGAACGCCCGTGATCGTTCTGTCGGTGCGGGAAAGCGAACAGGACAAGGTAACCGCTCTGGACCAGGGTGCAAATGACTATGTGGTTAAACCATTCAGTGTGCGCGAATTACTGGCCCGAATCAGGAGGCTGCTGGAGTCGTTGGCTGCAACCCGGACAACAGACCGAATAACAGTGGGTGAGTTGGAGATTGACCTGACTCGCCACCAGGTGAGACTGGAAGGTGTGCCGTTGAAACTCTCGCGCAAGGAATTCGCTCTGCTGGTGAAATTGGCAGAACACTCAGGACAGTTGGTTACACAAAGCCAGTTGTTGAAGTCGATTTGGGGTGCTCATCGAGCCCAGCCGCATTACCTCAGGATTCTGGTGACTCGATTGCGCGCCAAGTTGGGGGATGAGGCCACTCAGCCGCGTTTTATCGAGAACGAGCCGGGCGTCGGTTATCGGCTGAAGACATCAGGATCTGACTAACCCGTTGGGCTTTCAGCCCAGCGCCACATAGCCCCCGGCATGACGGATGGGGCGATCGGGACGACCGGCCAGAGCACTGAACAACAGTACCGGCGAAACCTTCCCAATCAGCATCACCAGAATGACCAATACCTTGCCTGCCTCTGACAACTCCCCGGTGGCACCGAGTGACAATCCCACTGTGCCCAGAGCGGAAACTGCCTCAAAAATCACCACTAGTCCGGGCTGCTCTGGCTCCAGCGTCAACAGCGCCAGACTGATGACCGTCAGAAGCGCCAGGGTCAGAACCAGAATACCCGAGGCTCGCAACAGGTGATTGACGTCCAGAGAACGTCCCAGCAGGCGCGTGGTGTGCCGGCCCTGCAAGGCCGCTACCAGCCCGGACAGCAACAGAACAAAGGTGGTCAGGCGAATACCACCCGCCGTTGAGCCCGGTCCGGCACCGATGACCATATTGACCATCATGAAGGTAAGGCTGGCGTCACTCAGGCTGTCCAGATTCATACTGTTGAACCCGGCCGTGCGTGTCGTGGCTGCCTGGAAGAATGCCTGTGTGAAGCGTTCCATACCCTGACCCAAGCTACCGTTGTGCCGTTCAAACAACATGATCAACAGTGTACCCAGAGCCAGCATCGCGATACTGCCGTAGACCATGATACGGGTGTGAATGCTCCATTTTCGATCTTTGCTGAGTACCTCCAGGGTGACGATGAAACCCAGTCCACCGGTGATAAAAGCAAAGGCATGTATCCAGGCGACGGGCTGTCCGCCAGCAGCGGTGACGAGAGAGTCGGAAAACAAGGCGAACCCCGCATTGTTGTACGCCGAATTTGCGTGAAACACCGAGCGCCACAAGCCGTCCTGCCAGCCATAGGCCGGTACCCAGAAAACGGACAGCGCCAACGCTGTGAAGACAACCATGAGTGCTGTCAGAATTAAGGCAAAACGCAGAATGGAAAAGAGGTTAAGGCCACTGTCGGTGAAACCGGTCACGCCCAGAGTGGCCTGCTGTCGCAATGACAACAGGTGTTGTTTGCCCAGCAAGGTCAAGGAACCGATCAGCATGTAACCCAGGCCACCTACCTGGATCAGCAGAGCGATAACCAACTGACCGAAGAATGAGAAGTCGGACCCGGTGTCCAGCGTGACCAGCCCGGTTACCGTGATTGCCGATGCCGCAGTGAAGAACAGATCAAGCAGATGGAAATCTCCCGTCCGGCTGATTGGCAAGGCCAGTAACAGGGTTCCTGTGAAGGCACCCAGGAAAAAGAATTTGAGCAGTATGCCGCCGGCTGAATCGAGGGGACGATATCGCGTTACGACATGAATGACAGCCATGAGGCCTCCGCAGACGACTGGCTCAATACCAGGATGCGATCACCGGGATACAGGCAGTCAGGCAAAGCCGTTGTTTGAGTAAAAGACGATTCTGTTTTGCGTTTGATCGCCAGCAACTGATGATGTTTACGACCCAGTTTCGAAGCGATGGCGCTTCTGTCCATACGGTTGATGATCTGGATTTCTGCCACGAACTGGTCTGCTCCCAGAAGCATTTGCTGCATCATGTCCGGAAAATGGATGGTGCGTCCGGCTCGCCGCGCCATTTCCTCCTCCGGGCTGATGACTTTTTGTACTCCCAGACGAGACATCAGGGCTGCATGATATTTGTCCTGTACCTTGCACCAGAGTGTCCTCACACCCGCCTCTTGCAAATGTATGACGGTCATCATGCTATTCTTGATATCGCTACCGATGGCGACCACCACAGTACTGAACTGTTGCCAGTCGATAGCATTTATGGCTTTCGGATCCGTACAGTCTGCGATGATCGCCTCGCCGACAGAATCGGCGATATCATTCACCTTGGTTTCATTGCTATCGACGGCCAGTACCTCGACACCATTGGCCTGTGCTTCTTGAGCCAGGGTAGCTCCAAAGCGGCCCAGTCCAATTACGGCAATACGCTGCTTTCCCATTTTTCCGTCCTGATTGAGTAATCAATGAACTCTATCAGTGTATTTGGCATGGGACCGCTACAAAGCAGCCGTCTGGTGTAACATCAGAGTAACAATTTCACTACTAAGTGAGGTGGGCCCCATCAGTTGGACTGGACCAACCCCGTTACGATCCTGAATCGCCGGGATCCCTTTGACCATGCAGACTTCCAAGAGTGGCATTAGCTCAAGATGAGAATTTTCACGCGGTACGGTGGCCGCATCAGAGCTTGGGCAACCAGACACCCGATGAAGTCTATTAAAGTGGCCAGGGTGGTGGAGCGTCAGTGCCGGACCACTTCAGTACGCGCAAGGCAACGCCGGAACATGAGCAATCAGGGCAGCGCTGTGCAGCTGCAACCATGACCGAGGCACTAACTTAAACTCATGCATTTTTTGTCTTGACCATGAGGTCCACTATAAACCTTCACGGCCAATTGACACCGAGAAGTTTTTTCCAGTTTCGGCCCTGGTCATTGGACTGATAAACTTGGTCGCCCGTTGTGGCGAGAAATACCCGGTTCGCGTCATCGGGATCAAACACAAACTGGAAAACCGCTTCTCCATTTGCCAGCTCAAGGCCTGCGCTTGCGGACTCCCAGGTTGAGCCAGCGTCAACGGACCGGGCAACACCGTAATGCTGGGTATGGGCAATCAGTACCTGTCCATCATTCGGGGCTACACCCGCACTGACGACCGCGCCGGCACGGCCGTCGGTTACCTCTGTCCAGTGATCCCCTTGATCGTCTGACCTCATAAGGCCCTCTGGCGTGCCGGCATAAATCCGATTCGGATCATGGGGGTCGGCGTGCAGGCACGGCACGCCCCAGCAATAACCTTGTCCTGGCAACCCCTCAGCAGTGGCATAACTCCAGCTTTCGGCACCGTCAAGGCTGCGATATAAACGCCCCCGAAAGGCACCGTAAAGTATACCGGCATCGGCAGCGCTGATCGTCATGCTGTGGAAGTCTACAGTTCCGCCCTGCAAGCCAGTGAACACCTGTTCGTATGTCTTTCCCCCATCGCTTGATTTCATGACCCCCATGTTGCCGCCACGACGAGGGTGGCCGCTGGTATAAATGACATCAGGGTCATGGGGATGCAGAGAGAAGCCCATAAAATCATCCCGGCTAGCTCCCAATTGATAAAGCTCTGAATTCTGCAGCACAAATATCCCGAAATGAGTCGCTAGGAACAGGCTTTGCTGGGCCGGGTGAAAACCTAGCCCATGGATATGGTTTTGCTCATATTCATAGTAGATGGATTCTACCGGAGACATTGGCTCGGAAGACGCTTGCTCTAGACTGCCAAAGACCCAAGCGCCTCCAAACGCCAATGCAGCCACTCCCAGCAAGGTAGAAAAATAAACAGTTTTGCGCACAACGTGTCACCCTGGGTGATAAAGTTACACGAAAAAATAACCCTTTATCCCACTATAAGGTCAAGGGCCCTCTGAATTAATCGCCAAATCTGGGGAAGATCCGACGATCAACGCTTGACCTTGAACTTGACTACAACCTTATGGTGGCCGTCTAGCCAAACCGGAGATCGAATCGTGGTTCATGAGCTTCAGGGGGATGGGTCAATACTGCTGCGCGGCATACGTACGCGAGGCGGCTGGCTGGTCGCGGTTGTGTTCTGGCTCTTATCGACAGCGGCATTTGGCCACTCGATTGAGGATGTTGAAGCAGCCCTCCATGACCGTCAGCCCCATGCCCAGTTTGTTCGTTACCCGGCGCCGGAATTCAGGCTCGCAGATGTCAATGGCGATATTGTGACGAGTGAAGATATGCGTGGCCAGGTGGTCATATTGAACTTCATTTACACCCGTTGCGATGAAGCCTGCCCGATTCACCAGCATTTGATTGGACAAGTGCAACATGCAGTCAATGCTCGGGGGCTGCATGAAGACGTCGTGTTCATCACCATTGCGACAGATACCGAAGACATCGCTTCCACGCGTCGGATTATGCGGGAAATGGGTGAGCGTTTTCGCATGGGTGATCGCAACTGGCAGTTTCTGTTCCGCCAGGAATCTGATCCGCCCGAGATAACAGGCAATTTGGCCGCAGAATACGGTGTTAGATTCGAGGTGGTTGATGAGGGGGTGCAGATGCATGGCATTGTCATCCATGTCATCGATGGCTACGGCGACATGCGAGCTCGATTTCACGGACTGCTGGCAGATACGGAACCCATGGTCTCGTATGTGACTGCACTGGTGCAGGGGCCTGAAGCAGTGCCGGTGGCGCTCCGGTACCGCTTCAGGCGGATGTTCAATTCACTTTTTGACTGACGGACTGCAATGTTTGAGATTGCCAATGTTGGCTTGCTGGCTGCCTTTTTAGGTGGTTTGATTTCCTTTCTGTCGCCTTGTGTGCTGCCGCTGGTGCCAGGCTACCTCTCGTTTATAACCGGGCAGACGATCAGACCGGCAGGCGGTGGTGCTGCGAGCTTCGACGGTGACCGACATGACGCCGTTGTGCAAGCTGCCTGGTTCATTGCCGGCTTCACGACCATCTTCATGTTACTCGGGGCGAGTGCGACCATGCTCGGCCGACTGCTGCTGTCGTACCGCTATGAAGCCCAATTTGTTGGCGGCATTGCAATCATTGTTTTTGGCTTGATGATGACCGGAATACTCCGTTTCAACTGGCTGCAACGAGAGTGGCGCTTTTTGCACAGGATCAACCTGGTCAGCGGCCGGCCCAGCACGGCTTATCTTTTGGGTGTCGCCTTTGCGGTTGGCTGGACGCCGTGTATCGGTCCTGTTCTGGGGGCCATTCTCACCGTCAGCGTATCGTCAGGCGGCGCTTCCAGCGGCCTGTTTTTGCTGGGTGTATATTCTCTTGGGTTGGCAGTGCCGTTCATGCTGACGGCTCTTTCGGTGAACAAGTTCCTGCACCACCAGAGGGTACTTCAGCGCTGGGGACGGATTTTGCACCCGGTTGCCGGGGGCATCATGATATTGATGGGCGTTATGATCATGACAGGCACAATGACAATAATGTCATTCTGGTTGCTGGATCAGTTCCCCATTCTGGAGCTCATCGGTTGAGATTGACCTGCCAAGTTTCTGGTCAAGACACTGACTCGACCTAGCCGTGAAGTTAGCTGAAGCAGCTGTAACTATGGCCAAGCTGCGAGCGGCAGAGCCACGATACCTGCGGCCACTATGTGGTTCCCCAAGAGCAGTTTAGGACTTCGAGTATGGTTTTGACTCCCGGTTATAAAAAATTCGCACTCGCTACACACCTGGTCGTCTCCCTGGGCTGGCTTGGAGGCGTACTGGTGTATTTGGCACTGGGCGTTGCTGCCGTCGCCAGCCAGAACCCAGAGACCATTCGTGCAGCCTGGATTGCCATGGAGCTGACGGGCTGGTTCGTCATTCTGCCAATGGCCGTACTAGCGCTGCTGACCGGGATTGTAATGGCGCACGGCACCCCTTGGGGACTTTACCGTCACTACTGGATCTTGATTTCTCTGTTATTGACGGGCCTTTCCATTGCCGTACTACTGGGCCACATGCCAACGGTGAGTGCCACAGCAAACCACGCACGGGACGCAAACGCTGCCCAACTCGGGGCGCTGGGGGGTGATCTTGTCCACGCTGGGCTTGCCTTCGTGGTTCTGCTGGTCATTGTGGCCCTGAACGTTTACAAACCGCCAGGTTTGACCCCTTGCGGTCGGCGCCACCGCGCAGAGCGGGGTGGCGGACCGGGCGTTATACCCCGCTGGTTAAAAGTGTCGGGGGCCATCGTTGGCATTCTTTTGTTGGCTGGGGCCTTTCTACTTGCTGGTGGTCACAGTCCCCCGTCCCAGGGACGGCCATAAAACCACAAGGCCGACACCATCGCGAAAACAAGTGCGAGTTCCCATTCGCGGTTAGGCCTGAAACCTGGATACGGCCTGTTCGGTCGCTGCTTTCTGCTCCGCTGCCTGGGGATGGGTGGATTGCTTCTCCGTCGGCGCTGCAGTAGCGGCCTGCACGTTGGAGGCTTCGCTCTGGTCGGTCGACTTGCCGCCCTTGTTTCTACACATCATGCCTACTCCCAGCCCGCACATAACGAGGCAGGGCAAAAGGCTTACCAGAATGGGGGCGATACCCAACAAAACCATCTGGTCCCAACCCATGGCAAGGCCGCCCGCTACAACCACGGCTCCCAAAAGCATCCAGCGGCGAGGCCCTTGCATCAGGCGCGCCACTCCTGTTTTCTGGTGGGTCTTGTCATCACAGCAATTCATGGCGCTTCCTCTTTCTCTCCGGCGTTTTCTTATCGTTTGGATCAATGACGGTCACTCTCGTGACCCTGTTGCATCATGTCCATCATGGCGTTGCATCGTTCCATCATTGCATTCATGTCATTCATCATGTCCTGCATCTCCATCATGCCCTGGCCTCCCATTGGTCGCTGTTGACTGCCTTCCTGTCCTACAAGGGTGCCAGCCCCAAAGGTGCTGGCGGCGATGATGACAATGACCAGTATCCAATTGCGGCGTTTGTTCATAGCATTCTCCACCCTCTCGTTGATCGCCTATCCACCAGCAGGGCAGGAAGATTGGATTTGGAGTTCAACCTGTACAGCGCAGCTGGTAGAGAAGACTACATCTTTATAGTCTGCTTAAAGGTCAAGTTCATTTGGGCTCCTGCTCCGTATCAGCCGTTTGTTGACGACGGTCGGCAGTCCGGTTCCTGTGCCATTTCATTCCTCTTTCCCCGCGATAGCCTCGATGATCGGGCAGCCCTCATGCATTGGCCCTTCTCCCGCACACTCGGCCAGCGTTTTGGACAATACGGACTCGATCCGCGAGAGATGCTTGATCTGCTCGCGGATCTTGTGCAGTTTCTCTGCGGCGATGCGCTTGGCCTGGGCACGATCGCCATTGGCATCCTGAAGCACCAGCAATTCTCGGATCTCATCAAGCGTGAAGCCCCACTGCTTGGCGTGGACGATAAACTCCAGCCTGGCTACGGCCTCCATGGGATAACGCCGATAGTTGGAATCTGTCCGCAGAGGAGCAGGCATCAATTTCTCTTTCTCATAGTATCTGATCGTTTGACTGGAGACCCCGCTGAGTCCTGAGAGCTCGCCGATACTTAGGGTTTGCATGGTTTGACCTCATGAAAGCGTCGCTAATGGACCAGTGTCCCTTAACAGAAGTTCGTAGGTTTCAGCGAGTCATACAAGGTTTCTGGCTAGGCGCAGCTCGCAGGGAATGGCCGTAGCCCTTTGCAAGAGCTGCAACACCGCCAGAGGCCTTGTATGGCTCGCCCTTCGGGAGCCTCTGTCAGACACTATTACGGCGTTGCACTCCTGGCAAATAGAACCACTATTCCCGGCGGAGTGCGCCTTGTACTAGCGCCTGACAGAGGCTCTGAAAGGCCACGAACTTCTGTTAAGGGACACTAGGTTGGTAGCTGAAAAGCAGGAGCATTCGCAACACACTAACTTTAAAACTGACTTCAAGGTCAAGTACAGTGGACCCTCAGGTCAAGGCGATGGTCCAACCAATAGGGTGTTAAATCAGGTCGAGTTTGAGACGTTCGAGATTGGTTCTCTGTGCCACCCAGACCAGAGAACCAATCAGCAGTACCAGCGCCAGCGGAATCATCCACTGCACCGCCGTGATCAGCGCAGCTGTGGCCTGTATACCCAGTACCAGCAGCAATGTGGGTGCGCAACAGGCACCACCGGCCAGCAGGGCGGGGATCAGGCCCAGCGTGCCGGTGGTGCCGTTGACTCGGCAGACGCGTGGCTGGCGCCAGGCGGTCCAGGACAGAACCAGATTCAGCCCCACCAGCAGGGAAATGAACAATCCCAGCAGCAGATTGAGCGGTGCCAGCAGCCAGGTGAACAGCGGTGTATGGATCACTGCAATGGCATCAAAGAGCAGATAGCCGGTGCGACGGAACATCAGCGCCGGATCGGCCCAAAGCATGGCAAAGTCGGTGCCGGTCGGCAGCGTCAGGTTCTGAATGGCGAACAGGAATGCCACCAGATAGACCAGCGTTACCAGAATCAGTGCAGTACGAAAGCGTCGAATCTGCAGCAGCACCAGGATGACCTGAACAGTCTGCACCAGCCAGCGCATCACCAGCCTCGCTCGCTGTCCGGATAAACCGCGTTCCAGGCAAACCAGAAGGCCTCAATGGCGATGACCGGTTCCAGCGGCAGGGCATCGGCTGCAAAGGCTTTGCCGGATGCCGACTCCAGCACCTGTCCCTCCTGCCAGGTGAAGGACTGATCGCCATCGCGAAGATAGATCCGCGCATTGCCCAGGTCGGCATCATGGACACCGACAAAGTGTTCGGTCTTGACCAGGCCCACTTCGGCAAGAACTTCCAGGTCGAAGACCACTGCCTGGTCTCTGGTGCGCGCTCCGGATACCATGTGCTTGGAATGCAGGCTGTCATCCTCGGTCATCAGCGGAAACATGACCCGGTCACTGCTGTAGTAGCCGCCGGTCGGGTTGTAGCGGCCATAGGGATCACGCCGATAGTCGCGGGCGAAACCGGTGCGGTCACTGAGCAGTTCGGTGTCGGGGTGCTGTGCATACCATTCGCCCCAGGTGGTCCAGGTGAGGTTGATCTCCTCCAGCGATTCGCCCCTGCGTTCGCCGGCTATGGCGGTCGCCGAGATCTGTGGCCAGAGGCTGCCGGTGTCCCGGTCATACATGACCAGATTGCTGTTGATCAGACGGCCGGACACACCCAGCGTGGTGCTGCCGGTCTTGAACCCCTGTGCGGTGGCGGTCAGCGGGCAGTAGGTGACGGCAATGTTCTCACCCCCAATCTCGTGATTGACGATCTCGTGCAGCACCATGATGCTGTGCGGATAGGCGCGAACCACGCCGTTGTATTCCAGCCCGATGACCCGGTCATTCGGGTCCATGCTGTGTTCGGCGGCAGCCAGAAACTGCGGTTCGTCGATGGAGGGAATGCCATCCGGCGGCGGACCACCCGACATCATGTTGTCTGCAAAGGCCTCGAGACTGTGGTGCAATACCAGAGACTGATCGTGTACCGGCAGGTTGCCTTCGCCGGTGCGCAGGCCGGAAATAGCCGGGGGGTCGGCCAGTGCGACGGTACTCATGCTCATGGCCAGCAGGGCGGCGGTATTCGGGTATCGGTTGACGGGACCGGGCAACATGGCTGTCAGACCTCGGATGATTTGAAGTTGCAGGCTTGGACCCCGTGCGGACGGAGTGGTTCCCGGATTGGTCGATTTGACAGCAATCGGTTGCTGGGCCAGCCTGTTACATCATGCGCTGTGCAATTTTCCTGTTTGTTCTGCTGGCTCTGCCTGCAGTCGTTGGGACCGAGCCCCTGGATGATTCGCCGGTTGGCGATGGCCGGCACTTCGTGACCGCCTACAACACATACGCCTATCAGGGTACCGATGCCGACGGCCAGGACGTCTGGATCGCGCCCATGCGTCTCTATGTGTACGAGCGGCGGCGGGTGACCGAGCGGGTGATGACGGCCATGGCGCGGGTCACCTTCTGGCTGAGCTCCGAAGAAGCAGGGATTTTCCGCTCCCGGATTCGGGATTTTGCCGCCGATAGTGAGTCTGGTCGGCGCCCGGAGATTCGTTTCGACAGTGACCCGGAAGCACGGATCTACAGCGTGCGGGACGCTGCAGGCAGCGCCCGGCGCAGCCGCCTCAACGGCATTGTCGATGGCCGTCTGGCTCTGCCGGCCGAGCATGCCGAAACCCTGTTGCAGGCACAGAACAGTGCAGATGGCTGGCTGACATTCACGGTGACCACCGGAGGGCGGCACCAGGGGCGGGGTCATGTGCAGTTGATCGAGCCGGAGGGGTTGTCGGTGATCTCGGATATCGACGACACGGTCAAGGTAACCGAGATACCGGCCGGCCGACGCACCGTGGTGCGCAATACCTTTTTCAAGGCCTATGAAGCTGCCCCCGGGATGGCAGAGCTCTACAGTGAGTGGGAGGATGCGACCTTTCACTACGTCTCCGGCTCACCCTGGCAGCTTTACAATGCCCTTACCGGGTTTCTGTTTTCCGAGGCGGCCGGCTTTCCGCGCGGCAGCCTGCACATGAAGAGCGTGCGCAAGAACCCGCTCAGTCTCAACACCTGGCGGGATCTGAGCGAGCTGGCCACCAACGAGAATGTTACTTTTGATCAGAAGTTGCGGCAGATTGAGCAGGTGTTGCAGCATTTCCCGCAGCGCCGGTTCATTCTGGTGGGTGATTCCGGCGAGCGAGACCCGGAGATATACAGTACCATCAGGGAGCGTTTCCCTGCTCAGGTCGAGGCGATCTATATCCGTGATGTGGTCAATGATCGCGAACTGCGGCCCGAACGGCTGAAAGGAATGACGATCATCGCTGCACCGACGGTCCTGCACCGGAGTCTGCAAATGGAATAGTGCCGGCCCGGTGGCAGGCCGACAAGGCAAACATGGAGCATTGCCATGATCACACTCGTAGCACATTCACATAGCACCGACTGGCGTCGAATGACCCGCCTGCTCGGTCTGCTGCTGGTGTTTCTCTGCTGGCTGCCAGCCCTGGCTTTGGCCTCCGAACGGCCTCGCGTGGGCCTTGTGCTGGGCGGTGGTGGTGCCAAGGGGCTGGCGCATGTCGGGGTACTGCAGTATCTGGAAGAACAGCAGGTGCCGGTGGACTTTATTGTGGGTACCAGCATGGGGGCGATTGCCGGCGGCCTCTATGTGCAGGGCAACACGTCGGAGGAGTTGGTCGAGATTGTCATCAACACGCCCTGGCAGGAGATATTCTCGGATCGCACCCGCCGACCCTTGCTGCCACCCCGGCGTCGCGCTGAGCAACTGGAGTTGCCGTTGATGGGCTCGGTGGGCATCGGGCTGACCGGTCCCCAGTTCCCGCTCGGTCTGCTGCAGGGCCAGCGGCTGATGCCGACGCTGCGCGCCTATGGTGCTCAGACCCCGGTGCCCCATCATTTTGATGACTTTGCAGTACCTTTTCGGGCCATTGGGGTGAACATCGAAACCGGTAATCCGGTAGTGCTGGACGAGGGTGATATCAATCTGGCCATGCGGGCCAGCATGGCCATTCCCGGTATTTTCCAGCCCGTGGTCTGGGATGATCTGGCGCTGGTGGATGGGGGTGTGGTCAATAATCTGCCCATTGACGTGGCTCTGGAAATGGGCGCCGATATCCTCATTGTGGTGGATGTGGTCGGCAACTTGAAAGCACAGGAAGAACTGACCAGCCCGCTGAGCATCATCGAGCAGGCGCTCAATATCAACATGAAGCAGCATCAGTGGCTGCAGATCGAGCGCATGCGCGAGCACGACATCCTGGTCCAGCCCGGCATTACCGAGGCAGGACTCACCGCTTTCGATTTTGACAAGGGTCTGGCAGCCATTCAGGTGGGGTATACGGCTGCCGTTCTGCACGCAGAGCAGATAGCGGCTCTCGCCGTGGACGATGACACCTGGGCCAGCTATCGGGAGCGCCTGAGCGCCCAGAAGCAGACCCTGGAACCCCAGTTCTTCGATCTGGACAACCGGTCGCGTGTGCCCAGAGAGCTGCTCTGGGCGACCATGACCAGTGCGCCGGACGAGACCTTCCAACTGGAGGAACTGGAGCAGGACCTGAGTCGTCTGTACGGTCTGGGCTACTTCGATCATGTCGATTATCAGCCCGTCGAGGAGGAAGACGGTACTCGGGGCGCTCGCATTACCGCCCTGCCCAACAGCACTGGCCCCGGCTATCTGCGCTTCGGCCTGGCGCTGGAAGAAGGCTTTGCCAACTACTCCCGCTACGTGGCGGCAGCCAGCTATCTGCAGACCGAGGTTACCGATGCCGGCACCGAATGGCAGGTGGATGCTCAGGTGGGCCAGGAGGCACTGCTGAGTGCTTCCCTGTGGCAGCCGCTGCGGCGTGACGCCCGTTTCTACATGACGCCGCGCGTCAGTCTGCAGCGGAAGAATGTCAATCTGTACGATGGTACCGGGGAGCCCGAGGGCCAGTATCGTATGGCTCGTTTTGGTGGCGAATTCAGCCTGGGCTACAACTGGCGCAATCAGATGGATCTGCAACTCGGTTACGCGGCCGGTGTGGGCAACACGCGCATACAGTCACCCGGGCCGCAGGCGCCGCCGGAAGAAAGTTTCAGCACCAGTGTGGTGCGCCTGACCGGCACCGTGGACAGTCTGGACAGCATCGTGCTGCCGCGCCGTGGACAGCTGCTGGAAACGCGTTATGAAGTCAGCCTGCCGGAACTGGGTGCCGATGCCGATTATCACTCACTGTCCCTGCGCCATCTGGGCGCGGTGACCTGGCGGCGCAATACCCTGTTTGCAGGCGGGCGCCTGGGCACAGTGCTCAGTGGCGATCTGCCCTATTACGAAGCCTTTCAACTGGGCGGTCTGATGCGGCTGTCGGGTTACAACCCGCAGGAACTGCGTGGCCAGGTGCTCCTGCATGGACAGTTCGGTTATCTGCGCCAGTTGAATGACCTGACCGGCCTGGGAGACCTGCCGCTGTTCGTGGGCGGGGCGGCGGAAACGGGCCAGGTCTGGACCGATACGGACGCTTTCGATCTGCATGACCTGACCGTCGGGGGCACAGCGCTGATGGCTGTGGATACCCCGGTGGGCATGGTCATCGGGGCCTGGGGGTACAACAGCGATGATCGCATGGCGATCATGCTGTCGCTGGGTCAGCCCTTCTGAGTGGCGGCACCGCGCAGTACATTGACCGCATTGAGGCCGATTTCCGCTACCGCATAGCCGCCTTCCATCACGAACAGGGTGGGCAGCCTCAGGGCGCCGATCTGCTCGCCCATGCGGAGATAGTCATCACCCTGCAGCCTGAACTGGGAGATGGGATCGCCACTGAAGGTGTCGACGCCCAGTGAAATCACCAGTGCATCCGGTGCATAGCCGGCAACGACCCGCAGCGCATCCTGCAGGGCCTGAGACCAGGCCGCCCAGGCGGTACCCGGTGGCAGCGGATAGTTGTGATTGAACCCCTCGCCGGTGCCGACGCCACGCTCATCGGCATGACCGGCAAAGAACGGATACTCCACGCGCGGGTCGGCATGGATTGAAGCAACCAGGACGTCGGGTCGGGTCCAGAAAATATCCTGGGTACCATTGCCATGGTGATAATCCACATCCAGCAGTGCTACCCGCCGCGCACCCTGGTCCAGCAGGGACTGGGCGGCAATGGCGGCATTGTTGAGATAGCAGTAGCCGCCCATGTAGTCGGCTCCGGCATGATGGCCCGGTGGTCGGCACAGGGCAAAAGCCTGGCGCTCATGCTGCAGCAGGGCAGCGGCACTCAGGGCCACCTGGGCACCGCTGTACACGGCCTGCCAGGTGGTGGCGGTGATCGGGGCGCCGGCATCGAAGCTGAAGTAACCCAATTGGCCGTCAATATCCTGCGGGCAGCGTGGCTGCACCCGACGCGGCGGCCAGGCCAGCGGCAGCATGTCATTGCTGCGGCCCAGGTCCGCCCAGCGTGACCAGGCAGACTGGAAAAAATCGATATACTGGTCGGTATGAACTCGCCGTATCGGTGCTTCGCCGTGGTCGTCGGGCGGGATGATCGGCCCCAGTTCGGCCCGCTCAACCTCGGCCAGCACCTGATCCGCCCGTGCCGGCTTCTCGAAGCAGGGCATCATCTCGCCATCGTTCAGTTCGGCGCTGGCATGATGCAGGCGATGGTCTTCGCTGTAGACGGTTTTCATGCAATGGTGCTCCTGTGTCTGCAGGCAGTCTGCCGGTGCCTGTTGCTTGTGGTCTGCTACTTGCCCTTGCGGCGGGGTATGCCCAGCTTCTGTCGTCTTTCCCACAGGCTTTTGCGACTGATGCCGAGTTTCTGCGCCAGCTCGGTTTCGTTCATGTGCTCTTCGTGCTCCAGCACGAACTGCACGAAATAGTCTTCCAGCGAGGCATCATCCACATTGTCGGCACTGGTGCCGATGGGCGCACTGGCACCGCCGCTGCTGCCGGCCGGCGTGGTGGTCGCCGCAGAGGTGGTGACCGGACCGGCCCGGCGGCCGGAAGGCAGGCCCAGCAGCTCGGCGCTGATGGGATGGTCGCCTTCGGAGAGTATCATGGCGCGTTGCATGGCGTTTTCCAGTTCCCGCACATTGCCTGGCCAGTCATAGCTCATGATGCGTTCACAGGCCGCCTCCGACAGTTCGGGGATGGCATCGAGCTGCATCTCGCGGGCGTACTTGGACAGCAGGTAGCGCGCAATCATCAGGATGTCGTCACCCCGTTCGCGCAGGGGCGGAATGGTCAGTTCGATGACCTGCAGCCGATAATAGAGGTCTTCCCGGAACCGACCGGCCTCGACCAGGTTGCGCAGGTTGCGGTGTGTGGCGGCCACCAGGCGGATATCCACACGCCTTGAGTGTACGGTGCCGACGCGGCGGATCTCGCGTTCCTGAATCACCCGCAGCAGACGCGCCTGGGCTTCCAGCGGCAGCTCCCCGATTTCGTCCAGAAACAGGGTGCCGCCTTCCGCCGCTTCGACCAGACCCTGACGAGCGGCCACGGCGCCGGTGAAGGCTCCGCGTTCATGACCGAACAGCTCAGATTCGATCAGGCTCTCGGGGATGGCAGCGCAGTTGACCGAGACGATGGGCGCCTGCGCGCGCGTGCTGTGTTCGTGCAGGGCCTTGGCGGCCAGTTCCTTGCCGGTGCCGGATTCACCATGAATCAGCACGGTAACCTGGGTGGGCGCGATCTTGCGGATTTGCTGATACAGCTTCTGCATGGCCCGGCACTGGCCGACCATGCGGCCCATGCGCTCGCTGGCGGAGGTGGTGGCGCCGGCATCGGCTTCCGAGGTGTCATCCGGGTCATGGCCCTGAGCCAGAATGCGCTTTACCGTCTGTACCATTTCGTTGTGATCGAAAGGCTTGGCGATATAGTCCCGGGCGCCCATTTTCATGGCGTCTACCGCCGAGCGCATGCTGGCATAGCTGGTCATGATCAGCACCGGTACGCCAGGGGCACGGGTGATCATCTCGGTGCCGGCCTCGCCAGGCAGACGCAGGTCACTGATGATCAGATCGAAGATTGACGGGTCCTGCTGACAGGCTTCGTCAACGGAGCCGGCTTCGCTGACCGAGAATTCATGGCGTTCCAGCAGCCGCTTCAGGGCACTGCGGATAATGACTTCATCTTCAACTATCAGAATGCTGGCCATCAGGGAGTCGCTTCAACCTCTGTCATGAATCGGGGCAGGGTGATGATCACCCGCGTACCCCGGCCTTCCAACTGGAAAGCCGGGCTTTCAATATCCAGGCTGCCATAGTGTTCTTCAATGATATTGCTGGCCAGGGACAGGCCCAGCCCGGTGCCCTTGCCGACTTCCTTGGTGGTGAAAAAGGGTTCCAGGATGCGGTCCCGGACCTCGGGGGGAATGCCCTTGCCATGATCAAGCACCGCCACCTGGACGCGATGCCGATCGGCTTCCGCCGTAACCAGAATTTCATCCCCGGACGCCGAGGCATCGCGCGCATTGGTCAGCAGGTTGATAAACACCTGACCCAGACGCTGGGGGTCACAGGGTACCATGATGTCTGCGGGCACTTCGTTCAACAACACTACCGGACGGGCTCCCTTGCTGAGCTGCAGCAGATTGATGGCATCCTGAACCACGTCCTGCAACCGGTGCGGCGAGTGTTCATCCTGGCGCCGACCCAGGCCAGCGTGGGCATAGCTTACCAGAGACTGCACGATAGTGGTGACCCGCCACGCCTGATCCCGTATCTGATCGGCAACCTCCTGCACGTCGGGTTCGCTGCTCAGATAGCGCAGCTCCTGCGCCAGTGAATCGATGCCGGTAATGGGGTTGCCTATCTCATGGGCGACACCGGCCGACAGGCTGCCAATGGCGGCCAGGCGTTCGCTGTGCACCAGTTCCTCCTCCAGCATCTTGGTCTGGGTCTGGTCATCCACCAGCACCACCATGGAAGCGGGCTCACCCAGGCCCGGGCTCTGCGGCGCCGATGACTTGTGCAGGTTCAGCCAGCGGCGCTGATCACCCTCGTCCATGGGCAGCAGGGCCGCGTCCTGATGGCTGTCATCCACAAAGCCTTCCAGCAGGCTGCGCCAGGGCGCCGGTAACAGACCCAGGCGGGCTCCCAGGGCCTGCTCGGCGGGGATTCCGGTCAGTTGGGCCATGACCTGATTCCACAACAGAATCTCCCCATCCTGAGCCAGCGAAAACACACCGATGGGCAGTCGCATCAGGGTATCCCGATGGAAACGCCGCAACTGGTCCAGTTCGCGGGCCATGCCGGTGAGCTGATTGTGCAGGCCTTCCAGGCGGTTCTCCACCAGATACAGGTCCTCGGTTGCGGGCTCGATCTCGGTCGGATCTATGGCCAGATAACGCTCGACCAGAGTGTTGGCCACGCTGGGGCCCATCAGGCCGGACAGATTGATTTCCAGCCGGTCACGCAGGTTGCGCAGCGCGAAGGGTCGGTACTCGGCCAGGGTGTACCCCAGTTCCTTGAGGGCTTTTTCCACCTCTCGTTCGGCGGTAACCTGACCCAGCGGGCCGGCCAGCTGGGCCACGAACTCGCGCGCGTTGTGGGCGCGCAGGGCCCGCCGGCTGGGCGACATGGGGGCGTTCTGGCTACAGGCCGAGGCGGCGGCCTGTTCTTCGGTGGATGGCGGGAACCACAGCGAAAACACCACGAACACCAGTGCGTTGGCAGCCAAGGTCAGCAGGGTGGTGAGGAACCACTCACTGGCCAGGGTTTCAAAGTACAGGGGCAGGCTGCTCATGCTGCGGTGCGCCTCCACCACCAGCGGCAGCCCGAGCAGAATGAGCCAGAGCCCCATGCCCGTGGCCAGGCTGGCCATCAGGCCGGTGCGGCTGGCGCGTTGCCAGTACAGCAGCCCGACCAGGCCGGGCAGCAGCTGCAGTGCCGACACAAACGACAGCATGCCCAGCGACGTCAGGCTGTGTCCGGTCTGCAGGATGCCGTAGAACCCCAGGCCACAGAGCAGGATGACCATGGTCAGGCCGCGCCGGGCCCACAGCAGCCAGTGATAGATGTCCGATGACTCGCGCCGGGGCGGGGCATAGGGCAACAGACCATGATTGATCCACATGGACGCCAGGGCCAGGGTGCTGACCAGCAGGGTGGTCACTGCCGCCGACACCACCATGACGAACAGGGTCGCACTGAGCCAGGGCGTGGACAGCTGCTGGCCGATGCTGAGCGCAAAGTATTCCGGCAGGGACGGGAAACCGAGCCGCAACCCGGCCCAGAGAACGGGCAGCACCGGCAGCGCGAACAGCAGCGCGTACACCGGCATGCCGAACTGCAGCCAGCGGCGGCTGATGCCGCCGGGCTGCTCCCGGACCAGCAGATGGAACAGGTGCGGCAGCACAACCGGGGACAGGGCAAACATGAAGACCAGCGTCAGGCCGGTAGTCAGACCCAGGCTTTCGCCGAGCAGGGCGTGGCGGGCGGTCTGGCTGGTCTGCCATTGCCACATGTCCAGCGGGTCCTGAAAGACCTGCCAGGCGATAAAGGCGCCCAGGCCGAGAAAGACCAGCAGCCGCAGCAGGCCGTCGGTTGCCAGCGTCATGACCAGACTGCCGGAGCGCCGCCCCTGGCCGAGCTGGTTGGCCCCTACGAAGGCCGTGAACAACAGCACCAGGATGATGAACCCGATGGCCACTCGCTGCTCATGTACCGTGCCCAGCAGCAGTGACAGGCTGCCGGTGACTGCCTGAATCTGCAGCGCAAAGAGTGGCATGATGACCAGCGTCAGCGCCAGCGTCACCAGAGTGCCGGCCCAGCGCGACCGAAAACGGAACGCCATCAGGTCGGCCAGAGAACCCAACTGATAGTTCTGGGTGATGCGCATCAGCGGCTGAATCAGTACCGGCAGGGCCAGAAAAGCCAGTGACACACCGAGGAAGAAGGTGAGAAATCCGCCCTGCAGGGCATAGGCCAGGCCGACGGTGCCAAAGAAGCCCCAGACCCCGAAGAACAGACCCAGAGACAGCAGCCAGGTCAGTGGGTGCTCACTGATGCGGCGTGGTATCCAGTTGCGGTCGGCCGCCTGCCCGACCACAAAGAGTGTGGTCAGATAGGCCAGTGACAGCCCCAGCAGCAAAGGCAGACTGAGCGTGGTCATGCGGAGTCGGACTCCTCGGTGGTGGGGAGCAGAGTGGCTGTCGCAGCGTCGGTGCTCTGGCGGCGCTGCGGCCAGTGCGCGATGCCCCAGCGCAGCAGCTCCGCTGCCGACAGGCCGACCGGCGGCTGCAGCCCCAGTACCTGCAGCCCCTGCCGCAGCAAGGCCCGGCGCTGGCTGACTTCGATGGCCGGTGCATGGTTCTGCTTGCTGAGTTTGCGCCCGCTGTCGTCCGTGACCAGCGGCAGGTGCAGATAGTTCGGCGTCGGCAGCCCCAGATGACGCTGCAGCGCCACCTGTATGGGGGTAGTGGTCAGCAGATCCCGGCCGCGCACCACGTCGGTGATGCCCTGGGCGCCGTCGTCAACCACCACGGCCAGTTGATAGGCCCAGAATCCGTCCTTGCGTCGCAGTACCGGATCACGCCCGGCCACGGTGACATCGAGCCTGATCTCGCCCTGCAGGCGATCAACAAAGGCGGGTGGCTCGGCAGCGCGACAGCGAATGGCTGCCAGCTCTGCCGGGGGTGTCCGACGGTGATGGCAGGTGCCCGGATAGACGCCCTCGTGGGCACGCAGCATGGCGCGGGTACAGGTGCACCAGAACAGATGCGGGCGCAGCTGTGCCAGCGCGGCCTCATAGGCCTCGGTACGCTGACTCTGCCAGACTACGGTCTCGTCCCAGTGCAGGCCGAAGGCCTCCAGCGTGCGCAGGATGTCGTCAGCAGCCCCGGGCTGCTCCCGTGGCGGATCAATGTCTTCGATACGCACCAGCCAGACGCCGTCCCGGGCCCGGGCGTCCAGCCAACTGCCCAGAGCCGCCACCAGCGAGCCGAAATGCAACGGCCCGGAAGGCGATGGTGCAAAACGCCCGCGACAGGGTGTTTTGCCACCGCCGGCGGGGTGGAGCTGGGCGTGGATACTGGGTTGCTTCATGGCCACAGTTTACCCTCTATGCCGGGACGACGGGAACCATTGCCCCTGATCCTGGTGTACACTGGCCGCCGATTATGGGCAGGTGGAGACATCGTCATGCCGAAACTGGCACAGCGTGAGCAGCAGGTCGGGGCCTTTCAGGTGATGCATCTGGTGGGCGAAGCCCAGCGCCTGATGGCCGAGGGTGCGGATGTGATTCATCTGGAGGTGGGCGAGCCCGATTTTCCGACCCCGCCCCAGGTAGTGGCTGCGGCCGTCGAGTCGATGCAGTCCGGGCAGACCTTCTATACCCCGTCTTCCGGGTTGCGCGGCCTGCAGCAGGCCCTGCAGGGCTTCTACCAGCGCCGCTACGGCCTCGCTATTGCCCCCGAGCGCTTTGTGCTGACGCCGGGCGCTTCCGGGGCGTTGCAGGTGGTGCTCAGTCTGATGCTGGATGCGGGGCAGGAAATCCTGTTGCCGGAACCGGGCTATCCCTGCAACCGCCATATCAGTCGGCTGCTGAACATCAGCACCCGCTGTGCGCCACTGGCAGCGGACCAGGGGTTCGATCTGACTGCCGCCTGGCTGGCGCAGCACTGGCGACCCGAAACCCGGGCCCTGCTGGTTTCCAGCCCGGCCAACCCGACCGGCAAGGTGCTTGACCGCGCGCGCCTGTCGGTACTCGCCGAGTGGTGTCGCGAGCATGACGCCCACCTGCTGGTGGACGAGATCTATCACGGTCTGGTCAATGATGCCGAGCGCACGCCCTCGGTGCTGGAAGTGGATCCGCAGGCCTGGGTGGTCAACAGCTTTTCCAAGTATTTCGGCATGACCGGCTGGCGTCTGGGCTGGGCGGTAGTGCCGCCGTATGCCGTGGAAGCGGCCAATCGACTGGTGCAGAATCTGTTTCTGGCGCCGCCGACCATGTCGCAGCATGCGGCGCTGCGGGCGCTGGATGCTGACATGGGCGAGGTCTATGAGCAGCGCCGTCAGGCCTTCCGGCAGCGCCGTGATGTGCTGCTGAGCGGGCTGCAGCGGCTCGGTTTCCAGTGCCCGGCAGGCGGGCAGGGGGCGTTCTATCTCTATGTGGATGTCAGCCACACCGGCCTGAGTGCCTGGGACTTCAGTGCGCGTCTGCTGCAGGAAGCACATGTCGCCACCACGCCGGGTGACGACTTCGGTGGCGCCGCGCCGGAGCGCTATGTGCGCTTTGCCTACACCTGCGATACGCCGCGGCTGGAAGAGGCGCTGACCCGACTGGCCGGCTTTCTGGAGCGGACCTGCTGATCAGAGCAGATAGACCTGGCCGTCGTCCATCTTCCAGGGCAGGGGCTTGAGTGACTCGCCCTGGCAGGGGCCGGCAATGCAGTGGCCGTCGGTGATCTGGAACAGGGCGCCGTGCATGGCGCATTCAATCAGTTCACCGTCCAGATCCAGGAATTCGTCTTCCTTCCATTCCAGATTCACGCCCAGATGCGGGCATTCATTCTTGTACAGGTAAAGTTCGGCGTCTTTCTTGACTGCAAACAGGGCCATCCCTTCGACGGTGAAGCCTCTGGATTCACCCTCGGGAATATCATTGAAATGGCACAGGGGCCTGGACATGCGGGAACTCCTCTCGCGTTTGGGCAGCGCCCAAAGCTAATGTCAGACCGGTGTCGAGTCAATCATCGGACGTCCGGCCTGTGGCTCAGAAGCGCTCGCGCAGCGCCTGTACCTGACGGTCCAGCACGCGCAGCCAGTTGTCGGCAAAGCCGCTCAGGCGCCAGACTTCCAGGCTCTCTGCGCCCGGCAGCGTGACATCACGGTAGATCTCGGCTTCAACCACGTCGCCCAGGGCGGCGTAGCGGAAGACAGGTTCGCCAACCAGAATCTGTTCGCCCCGGTTGTGCGTGCTCAGAGCGTCCAGGTCCTGCTGGGCCTGACCGAAGACGGTACGCACCGGCAGCCCGCCGCTGGTCTGGATGCCGACATACAGCGGGCCAGCCATGATCGACAGGCTGAATTCGGGACGCGGGCGCAGGGCCCAGTCGGTATGGTCCCGCAGCAGGCTGTTGAGCACATAGGCCGCACAGAGTGTGCGCTGAATGAAATCACCTTCATCGGTATGATCCCGCACCAGAAACTGCCACGGATCCTGCGTGGTTTCGCCATGATAGAGCCGCATGACGTCCTCGCAGCGCTGGCGTGTACTGTCCAGCAGTTGCTTGATGATGGCGGCGGTCAGTTGGCCTTCCAGCGCATCCAGATTGAGCAGGTCGATCTTGAGCAGGGCACCGTCGGCAATCTCGCCGGGCTGCCTGCTGTCCTGAAAACGCTGGTAGATTTCCGCCAACTGATAATCATCCAGGCGCTGCTGCAGTTCGTGGACCACGAGCAGGCTGTGATGGTAGTGCTGCTCGAACTGCTCGCGCAGATGTTCGGCCTGCCGGTCGGGCTCCACGATCGGGTCTGGCTGCAGGGCCGGGAACAGTTCGCACAGGCGGTCATTGAAACGCGTCTGCTGGCTGAGGCTGCGGGTCAGGAAGCGGCGCCACAGCAGCCAGCCCAGACCGGCCAGCAGGGCGGTGCTGATGGCCAGCAGGGCCAGATTGCGCCAGCGTGCCTGCAGCAGCGGGGCCGGGTCTTGCCACAGGGTCAGGTTGCCCAACAGGCTGTCTTCGTAGTAGAGCGCGGCGGAAAACTCCACTTCGGGCAGATGGCTGGTCTGGCCGGAAGCCGTGATGACCCGGCCCTGCGGGTCGGCGATCTCGATACCGAGCAGCATGTCCTGACGTGCCCAGCGCTGGGCCTCGACAGTCAGGCTGATGCGGTCATCCAGTGTCAGCAGGTTGGTGGACCTGTGGGCATACTCGGCCGCCAGTTGCTCTCCCTGCTGGTACCATTGCTGCTCGATCTGCAGATAGGTGGGCCAGATCAGCAGCAGCGCGTTGGCGGTAGTGAGCAGAAGGAGGCTGCCCAGAGCGAGCAGTGCGGCGGGCGAACGTGCCAGTTTGTGTACCGTGGGCCAGATCATCCTGTGGTCGGATTCCATCAATGCTGTGCGTGATCGAGGTGGTGTTTGGCGCTGTCCGGGAACCGCCTGTGCCGTATGGTCTGCTGTCCTGTTTGCCGGTACAATGGCGCCCGATTCCAGAGGCTCCACAGTCTAACCGCTGGCAGGGCCCCTCACCACCCCAAATAACGGCACAGAGGACACCGACATGAGTGATGCCAAGCAACAGATCAAAGAAGAACTGGACGCCATCGGTCACGGGCTGTTCATGCTGAGCCCGGACTGCATCCGTGCCCTGTCCACGCATGAAGCCGATGATCTGATTGCAGAGCTGCGCGCTCGGGTCGAGAAGGCCAGCAAACTGCTGGACAGCCAGTAAGTCGGCCCATGTCTGTGGCCGATACTTCTGAAGTCATACTGCTCCGGGTGGCCGGCTCGGATCGTCGTGGGCTGACGCTGGCCTTCTCCGAGTTGCTGGCGCAGCACGGCATTGCCATTCTGGATATTGGCCAGTCGGTGATCCATGAACAGCTCAATCTGGGCATGCTGATTGAACTGCCTCCGGGCGCTCAGTCCAGCTCGGTGCTGAAGGATCTGCTGTTCAAGGGCCATGAGATGGGCGTGAGCGTGCAGTTCACGCCGGTTTCGGCCGCCGATTACGAGCATTGGGTCGGCGGTCAGGGCAAGAAGCGATACATCGTGACCCTGCTGGCGCGCAAGATCACGGCAGTGCACTTTGCCCGCATGGCCGAGGTGGTGGCGGAACAGGGGCTGAATATTGACGACATCGTGCGTCTGTCCGGGCGTGTGCCGCTGGGTCAGGCCGATGCGGCCAGTCGCGCCTGTGTGGAAATATCCCTGCGCGGGGATCCGGTGGATGCCGACGTGATGCGCTCACGCTTTGTACAGGCGGCGGCTGACCTGGATGTGGACATTGCCTTTCAGGAAGACACCCTGTATCGGCGCAATCGGCGCCTGATCTGCTTCGACATGGACTCCACCCTGATCGAAACCGAGGTGATCGACGAGCTGGCGGCGGCGGCTGGCGTGGGGGCTGAGGTAGCGGCAATTACCGAACGCGCCATGCAGGGCGAACTGGATTTTCAGCAGAGTTTCCGCCAGCGCATGGCGCTGCTGCGCGGCCTGGATGAATCCGTGCTGGCCGAGGTGGCCGCCCGGCTGCCGATTACCGAGGGCGCAGAACGCCTGATCAGGCATGTGCGGGCGCTGGGCTACAAGACCGCCATCCTGTCCGGCGGGTTTACCTATTTTGGCGAGTATCTGCAGCGGCAACTGGGTATCGATTATGTCTATGCCAACCAGCTGACATTCGATGCCGACGGCCGCCTGACCGGCGAGGTGACCACCCCCATCGTCGACGGGCAGCGCAAGGCTGACCTGTTGCGCGAGATAGCAGCGCGCGAGCAGATCTCACTGGAGCAGGTCATTGCCGTCGGCGACGGTGCCAATGACCTCCCCATGCTGCATGCGGCGGGTCTGGGCATTGCTTTCCGGGCCAAGCCGATCGTGCAGCAGAATGCCCGGCAGGCGCTCAGTACCATGGGCCTGGATGGCATTCTCTACCTGCTGGGATTCAAGGAACAGCACCAGCTGACCGACGACTGAGCGCTCAGTCGTCTTCCTCGAAGGTGAAGTCCATGCTCTGCGCCGGCGCCTGCAGGTAGTAGCCCTGCACGTAGTGCACGCCGAGCGGCCACAGATTGCCCAGCACGGCAGCACTTTCGATATGCGGCACTATGGAAGCCACCTCGTGCTGGTGGATCTGCTGCAGGATGCCGCTCAGCCGCTCCATGTTGGTCTTCTGATCCAGGTCACGAATAAAGCCCGGGTCCACCTTGATGTAGTCGATCTTCAGATGCCGGAACAGCGCATCGTTGTGCTGCTGGTGCCCGAAGCGGATGACTGCCAGCCCGGCGTGCAACACATTGATGCCCTTGACGAAAGCCTTGAGCATCTTCAGATAGGTATGGGCGACCCGTTCCGAGACCTGGAAGACGATGGCATCGCCTGGCAGGCGCTGTTCACGCAGCACCTTGTTGGCCCAGGGCAGGAAGGTCGGGTCCTGCACCGAGGCTGCGGTCAGATGGATGAAAGCGCGCGTGGCGGCCGACCGGCTGCGGCGATGTTCGGCCAGTTCGACCACGGTCCGGCGGAACACCCAGCGGTCCAGATCGCGGCTGAGATCGGCGACATCAGCCGCGTCCAGGAATTCCTGCGGCTCGATCAGGGTTTCATCCCGGGTTCCGTGCAGGCGCACCAGAACCTCGTAGTTCTCTTCGCTGCCCCGGCGCAGGTTCATCACCGGCTGGAACAGGATGCTGAGCTCGTCGGCGGCCAGTGCCTCGCGCAGCTGCGCCGTGATGGTATTGTCTGCTGCGGTTTGTGCACCCGGCTCCCAGAGGCGGCAGGGCCGGCCGGCCTTGATGGCCAGCATGCAGGCCTCATGGGCATGCGTCACGGCCTCGGTCGGGTCATGATGGGTTTCATCGATACTGATCAGGCCCGCATGCAGCTGCACCTGAGCGGTCTTGCCGCTGACCTCGAACAGATGGTCGGTCAGCCGCTGAATCACCCCGGTTACAGCGTCTTCACTGTCCTGCAGGGACTGCCTGCAGATCAGGGTAAAGACATCATCGAGGAAACGTGCAATCACCCGCGCCTCGCTGAAGGCTGTGCGCAGTATTTCCGCCACATCCGCCAGCACGATATCGGCACCGGCAATGCCGAGTTCGGATTTCAGGTCATTGAAGTTGGCCACCTGCAGGAACAGCAACGTATGCTGGGTGCCCTGTCGGGCCGCTTCGGCGACAATTTCCTGCAGACGCTCATCGAAGTAGGCCCGGTTGTGCAGGTTGGTCTGGGTATCATAGGTCGCCATCTCCCGGACCTTGGCCTGCAGGGCCTCCGCATCGACATTGGACTTGCGGATCACGATCTGGATACAGGGTTCGCCTTCATAGGCTGCGGGGCTGATGTCCAGGGTGGCATTGAAATGCTCGCCGCTTTCGTGCTCCCCCTGCGCCCGGAACCGGGTCTTGTCACCCTGGCCGACCTTTTTCAGTTCGTTCTTGAGCTGCCTGGGCGGGTCGGTACGGACCAGGTCGACCAGCGGCATGCAGGACAGCTCCTCCATGTCATCATAGCCAAACAGCTCCCGGTAGGCCTGGTTGGCGTAGATGTGCATGCCTTCATGGACATAGGCAATGGCATCCCGGGATTCATCCAGCAGCAGCTGGCAGCGCCGCTGGGATTCCTGCAGCCGCAGTTCGAGTTCACGTTGCTGGCGTCGGCTCAGCAGATTGCGGTGGGCCCGCAGCACGGCATGTACGAAGTGGGCCGAGAATTCATCCGCAACGACGTCTTCTACCCCCTGGGCAAAGGCGGCCTCCAGGGTGGCGGCTGACGGGTCACCGGTCAGCCCGATAATGGGCAGGTCGCGGCCCTGACGGCGCAGCAGCTCGATGGCCTGGCGTGCGTCGACGGCTTCGCTGTCCAGATGTACGCAGACCACATCGGAGCCCTGCTCGGCCAGTTTCTCGGCCAACTCGTCGGTGGAGGCAATAAACTGACTGCGGGTGGACTGGCCGGCATCGCGCAGGCTGTTGATCAGGGGTTCGGCTTCGTTCTGGCTTCGGTGCAGCATCAGCAGGTTCAGAACGGCCTTTTGCTTGCAGCTGGTCGGTATGTTGGCGTCGGCATTCATGGTGGCCGGTTGCGTCTCCATGGTTTGCGGATCCGCATGTGTGTGCGGCGGATCTGAGTCTTGTCGGGTTCAATGAGGCTGTGTTTGCCGTCTCAGACGGGTCTCCACAGCGGGTCATTCTGCAAGTCCAGATCCTTCTGAGCCTTGGGTCGGTCGGCTTCCGTCGGACCGGCCGGGGCAATCGAAAACTGCCCGGCGGCGCTGGTTTCATTGATCTTGTGCAGCAGGCGATAGGCCTGCTGGCGACCATTGCGATACAACAGAATCTTCTGGCCGGCCCTGACCTGCAGACGCGGCATGACCACGGACTCAGGCTGTGCCACGGCGTTGATTTCCGGCAGCAGGATGGCGCGCAGAAAATCACTGTTGGGGCCGCTGGTATTCACTACCCTGACCGCACAGGCTTCAGCCTGGGGCGACAGCAGCTCAACGCCACCACGGACGCCGGATCCGCGATACTGGCGCAGCCAGCGCAGCAGGCCAATGGTCCGGTGGGATGCATTCTCAGCCTTTACACTGATCACTTCGCCCATGATCAGGTGTTCGGGTACCGGGTCGGGCCAGTGCAGGCAGAACCCGCGGGGGCTCATGTTCACTGCCGTGGCAGGGTATTCCATCACCTCTGCGGCGGTTTCTGCTGTGGTGTCAGGCGTATCGGCCGCCGCATCCGGGGCAAGGTCGCGCGCGGCGTCGTGGGACTGATCCCAGGCGTCCTGACTCTGCCGGGTGGCCAGGGTGTCGCGCGCCTGGAAACGACTGTCCCGGCCATCATCGGGTGGCAGATAGTCGGCATAGGCCGCCAGAAAATGACTGAAACTGTGACCGCCGCAGAGCTGACTGTGTACCGCTGACAGGCCCAGCGTGACGGTCACTGCGCCCTGGGTCGGCTTGCGCTGAAAGGCGCGCGGCTGGGCCCGGTCCCAGGCCATGCCCAGATGGTCACGCAGCCGTTCGGTCATGTTCGGCACCGCAGGCAGGCTTTGGGGCGTCTGCAACTGGGTGACCAGGTCGCCGGTGTAGAGGCTGATCAGGTTGCCGTGCAGCGTGGTGTCGTGGCTGAGCTGGCTCGGTCCCTGATCCCGGGTCAGGTCGACCACATAGATCCCGCCCTGGCCGGCTTTTTCCAGTTGGGCGCCGGGCGCCCAGGCCACGCAGGCCTGAAACAGCGGGTCCAGTTCATGGCGCTGCAGTTGAAAGGGCTGTGCAATGCTGAACAGCAACGCGGCCTGATAGGCCTGGTTCAGGGTCCGGCTGTGGCCGTTCCAGTCGAAGGGCCTGGTGCCGGAATCAAGCTGCAGGCCCAATTGATACAGGTCGTGGAGCTCGCGCCAGAACCCCTTGGGTGCGGGCAGATAGAGAGAAAACATGCGGTAGAGGTTGGGCAGTATGGACCAGATACAGTGGTGCAGGGCGCGTGCGGCCATGTCCTTGCGGCCCAGGCCCCAGCCGCCCGCGGTGGCCTGGGCAACCTCCTTGTAGCCGGCGCCCAGTTCTATGGCCATGCCATGGGTCAGACTGAGTACCTTGCGCTCCATCTCATCCAGCGCAAAGGGACGTTCCAGATAGCGGCGGAACAGGCCGTCTGCCGCGTGCTCTATTTCCGGTGCCAGAATGTCCAGCAACTCCAGCCGATCAGCCGGGCTGCATTTCAGCTGATTGATTTCCCGGATGGCCTTGTACAGCCTGTGGCTGGTCTCGGCGTGGTTCACCTTGGGCAACTGATCGACCCACTCGGCCAGCAGTCTGGGTCTGGACGGCGCATAGGACAGCGAAGTCCGGGACGGTTCCACCAGAGCGAGGTAAGGTTGCGGGTTCTGGGACATCACTTTTCTTGCGCCGTAAACGGGTTACTTCAATAGTGGCATCATGACCCGGGCGGAGCAAGCTCAGACCCGGAGCCAGCGCTTGCCGGCGTCGCCTGGCACCTCGCGTACCAGTCTGGGTACCAGAAATCCGGGCAGTGCCGCCTGCAGCTCCCGGTGCAGCGCCTGCGCCTCGGCATCCGTAACGGTAAAGTGCGCTGTGCCGGCCACTGCATCGGTCTGATGCAGATAGTAGGGCAGCACCCCCAGCGCAAACAGTCGTTCACTGAGGGCGCTTTGCGCCGCTGCCGTGGCGTTGATACCGCCGAGCAGTACGGTCTGGTTGAACAGGGTGACGCCGGCCCGGGTCCAGGGGCGCAGGCGCTGTGCCAGGCGCTCACTCAGTTCCCGGGGGTGATTGGCATGCAGCACCAGCACCGGTTGCAGGCGGGTCCCGGTGAGGATGTTCAGCAGCGGCTCGGTGAGGCGGTCGGGCAGCACCACCGGCAGTCGGCTGTGCAGCCGGACCCGGGTCAGGGAGGGTACCGCTGCCAGTTGCTGCAGCCAGTCGTGCAGCGTTCTGTCCTGCAGCATCAGCGGGTCGCCGCCACTGAAAATGACCTCGTTGATCTCTGCATGGTCGTGCAGATAGTCGATGATGTCCTGACGCTGCTGCGGGCGCAGGCGATGCTCGGTATAGGGGAAATGACGGCGAAAACAGTAGCGGCAGTGAATGGCACAGGCACTGGTGGGCACGATCAGTACCCGGGAGCGGTATTTGTGAATCAGCCCTGGCAGTGCGGTGGCGTCTGCCTCGGCCAGCGGGTCTGTGCTGTAGCCCGGCGTATCCTGCTGCTCGCTCTGCCAGGGCAGTACCTGCAGCAGCAGCGGATCGTGCCAGTCTCCCGGCGCCATCAGGTCGGCAAAGAAGCGGGTGACCCTTACCGGGAAGGGGTTGGCTGCCATGTCGGCCAGGGTTGCCGGCGGGTCGGTCAGCCGGCAATAGGCCAGCAGCGTCGGTAGGTCCGTGATCATGTCGGCAATCTGGTCCTGCCAGCGAGGATTTTCCGCTTCGGCGGTCGGGATGACCTGCAACGGCGATCGGTTTCCGGTTATCATAGGGATCTTCAAGAACTCAGAGTCGGTTCGGGCCAGGGCCCGGGCTGTGCACACACTAGCGAACGGAAGTGATATGGCAACCTATTCTACCAACGAATTCAAAGGCGGTCTCAAGGTGTTGCTGGATGGCGACCCCTGCACCATCGTCGAGAACGAATTCGTCAAGCCCGGCAAGGGACAGGCGTTCAACCGGGTCAGGCTGAAAAACCTGAAAACCGGTCGGGTCTGGGAACGTACCTTCAAGTCTGGTGATTCCATTGAGTCGGCCGACGTGATGGATCTGGACATGCAGTATGTCTACACCGACGGCGAGTTCTGGCACTTCATGAAGACGGATGGCTCATTCGAGCAGTACGGTGCCAGTGAGGCCGCCGTGCGGGAGGCCAGGGACTGGCTCAAGGAACAGGAGGTCTACACGGTGACTCTCTGGGATGATGCCGTGCTGACCGTAACACCTCCCAACTTTGTCGAACTGGACATTGTCGAAACGGACCCGGGTGTGCGCGGTGACACCGCCACCGGCGGTACCAAGCCGGCGACCCTGAGCACCGGAGCTGTGGTCAAGGTACCGCTGTTTATCGACAATCACGAGGTGATCAAGGTCGATACCCGTACCGGCGAGTACGTCTCGCGGGCCAAGTAAGCCGGCCCCACCTGGAGCTGAGCGGATGAGCGACACCGAGGCAGCAGAGTCATGGCGACCGGCCGCATCATGGACCATGATGCGGCGTCGGGCCCGGATGTATGCCGATATCCGGTCGTTCTTTGCACAGCGCGGGATGCTGGAAGTCGACACCCCCATACTCAGCGGTGCCATGAACCCCGATCATCAGATCGAGTCACTGTCGGTCAATACGTCCGACATGCCACGTTATCTGCATACCTCGCCGGAATTCGCCATGAAGCGCCTGCTTGCGGCCGGCAGCGGGCCCATCTGGCAGCTCTGTCGGGTCTTTCGCAAGGGCGAGTCCGGGCGGCGCCACAATCCCGAATTCACCATGCTGGAGTGGTATCAGCCGGGCTACTCCGAGCAGGACCTGATGCAGGAAGTGGCCGACCTGATACAGCAGTTGCATGCGCAACCCGTGCCGGTTGCCTTTGTGGCCTATCGGCAGGCGTTTCGACAGTATGCCGGCTTCGACCCGCTGGCCGGTGATCTGAAGGTGCTGCGCCAGGCCACCCGCGAGCGCTTTGACTGGTCGGATGAAGACCGCGAGCCGATGCTGGACCTGTGGCTGGCCGAGGTGGTCGAGCCGGCACTGCCGCACGACTCCCTGACGTTCATTCATGACTGGCCGGCGAGCAAGGCGGCTCTGGCTCGTATTGCGCCGGACCCGGAGGATGGCCAGCCGATCGCCCGACGGTTTGAACTGTTCTGGCAGGGGATGGAGCTCGCCAACGGCTATTACGAATTGACCGACGCCGCCGAGCAGGCACAGCGTTTTGAAGCGGAGCAGCGTCGGCGCGTGCGCCACCGCCTGCATGTGGCACCACTGGACCGCTACCTGGACCAGGCCATGCAGGCCGGGTTGCCGGAGACTGCCGGTGTGGCGCTGGGTGTGGATCGGCTGTTGATGGCACTGACCGGGACGCGGGATATCAGAGAGGTGCTGGCCTTCCCGGCGGACCGGGCCTGATCAGTCGCGGTTGAAACGACGGGCCAGATTTTCCAGCTTCGCGTTCAGGCGCTCTTCCGGATTGGCATTGTCAGCCCTGGCCCCGTCACTGGTGGTCTGCTTGCGACCGGTGTCACGCGGCGCCTGGCCGGGTTTGCCCTTGCCGGCTTCGGCACGGGGTGCCCTGGCGGCTTTACCTCCGGACTTGCGCCGCTGCTGCTCCGCCGGCTTGCGGCGTTGCTGCTGACGCTCCTGCCTGCGGGCCGCGCGCCGCGCCTCGATCTCTTCCACACGGGCTTTGGCATGGGCGGCATCTTCCGCACTGACTTCGCCGGCTTCGCCCTGCAGATCATAGCGCTTGCCGCCTTCGGATACGGCACGGATATAGGCCAGCTGGCGCACATAGAAGTTCAGCGCGCGCCGGATCTTGGTCTTGGACAGCTTGCCGTCTTCGGCCAGACTGACATGAATGCCGATTTTGAGCGGCTTGGGTGCTTTCAGGTCAAAGAGGTGCGGGTAGGTACTGGACAGCAGGTCATAAGCCGCCCGGTTCGGATGCACCTTGGGGGCCTCTTTGGGCGCATTCGGCGCAGCGCCCGGGCTGGCGGATTCGGCCGCTGCAGCCGCCGCCGTTTCGGACCCGGGGGCAGCAGCAGTCTCGGACGCAGCGGCTGACTCAGGCGCGGCCTCGGAAACAGGGGCATCGGTCGGGTTCGACGGCGTGTCTGGGCGCACTTCAGGCGCATTCTGCATTTGCTTTTCGGTCACTGTGCCTGGGTGCTCGCTGTGTCTCTGAATCATACTAACGTCAGTCTTGGGCCAAGCCCGTGGTCGGCACCGTGAGGAAACCGGTTCCTCAGCGCAGACAGGCCGCATTCTGCGGGTATCGCTCAGGGTCGTCAAGGCACCACTGCATAATTCCGGGGTTCTGCGGTCCTGTCAGCCTCCCAGAGGTGCGCCAACCCGCACTGCCTGACCCGGGCGCAGGCTGTCTGTCCAGTCCGTACCGGCGTCACTGGTCAGGATCACTATCGTGGAACCCAGCAGGAAGCGGCCCAGCTCATCGCCGCGCTGCAGTGTCGGGGCGTCTATTTCGTAATCCCACTGCTGCAGACCACCCTTGCGGGGGGCTATGGTGCCGGCCCAACTGGTGGCAATGCTGGCCACGATCATGGCGCCGACCAGTACTACGGTGGCCGGGCCTGCGGCTGTCTCGAACTCGCACACCACCCGCTCGTTGCGGGCAAACAGGCCGGGTACGCGCTCGGTAGTGGTCGGGTTGACACTGAACAGCCGTCCGGGCACGAAGGTCATGCGCCGCAGAGTGCCGGTAAAGGGCATGTGGATGCGGTGATAGTCACGCGGTGACAGGTAGATGGTGGCAAAGCGACCGGCCTGATACGCACTGGGCTGGTTGCTGTTGCGCCCCAGCAGGGCGTTGACGCTGTAGACATGGCCCTTGGCCTGCACCAGGGTATCCTGCTGTATCGGCCCGGCCTGACTGACCGCACCGTCCACCGGGCAGATCAGTTGCGCCGCCGGCAATTGGCTGGCGGCGGCCAGAGGGCGAGCATCCGGGCGCAGTGGCCGGGTGAAAAATTCGTTGAAGCTGGCATAGTGTGCCGGGTCCGGGTGCTGTGCCTCACTCATGTCGACCCGAAAACGGGCCATGAAGGCGCGTATCAGCGGCTGGGCCAGCCAGCGCCGTTCGCTGGCGGCGATGCGCCCGACAAGACGGCTCAGGGCGTGGTGCGGTAGACTGTACTGCAAGGCGACAAACAGAGTTCTGAACATGATGCTTTCAAATCCGATGGTATGGAGAGATGCGGGACGGCTAGCGTACCCGCATTGGCCCCGAGCAGGCAATTGAATGGCCAAACGAAATTTGTCACGTCGTCAGCTCGCGCGTATCCGGCATACGCAGCACGAGCGTGAGCGCCGGTCGGAGCGACGGGGTGCCGAGATAGAAACCGCCCTCGAGCAGGGGCGGCTGGGCGCCGAGCGTCGTGGTCGCGTGCGCGCCCATTACGGTATTACCCTGGACATCGAAGACGCGGACGAGGGGCGCGTGGTGCGCTGCCATCAGCGTGCCAACCTGCCGCCGTTGGTCACCGGCGACTGGGTCACCTGGTGTCCGGGGCCGGACGACACGGGCGTGGTGGTGGCACAGCAGGACCGTCACAGCCTGCTGTCGCGGCCTGATCTGAGAGGCAACCTGCGTCCTGTGGCGGCCAATATCGATCAGATCATGGTGGTATTCGCCGTGTCGCCAGCCACGCCGATGGCCCTGGTGGATCGGTATCTGGTGGCGGCGGCGCTGTCGGACATCGAGCCGGTATTGTTGTTGAACAAAGCGGATCTGCTGGCGGCCGATGATGTCTACCACCGCTATCTGGCAGAGTATGAGGCGCTGGGTTATCGCGCTCTGAAGCTCAGCGCCCTGCAGCCGCTGGAGCAGTCACTGGGGCCGCAGTTGCAGCAGCGCACCACGGTCTTTGTGGGCCAGTCCGGGGTGGGCAAGTCCTCCCTGGTCAACCGGTTGCTCGGTGAGACCATAGCCGTGCAGGAAGTCTCGACCGCCACCGGCAAGGGGCGTCATACGACCACCCGGGCTCAGCTGTACCATCTGCCCGCCGGCGGCGAACTGATCGACTCCCCCGGCATCCGCGAATTCGGTCTCTGGCACATTGATCCGCAGGAGGTGGTGGCCGGGTTTCCCGAGTTTGTGCCGCATCTGGGGCAGTGCCGGTTCCGCGATTGCCGTCATCGGGACGAGCCCGGCTGCGCGCTGCGCGCGGCGGTCGACAGCGGGCAGGTGTTGGCGCGACGACTGAAAAGCTATCACAATATACTGGCGTCGCTGTGTGAGCTGAATCCTCATCAGCGTTATGAATAGACCGGGAACGGGCTGATCTGACAGGCAGCCTCCGAA
The DNA here is from genome assembly GCF_004768465.1 of Natronospirillum operosum. Classification (GTDB taxonomy): domain Bacteria; phylum Pseudomonadota; class Gammaproteobacteria; order Pseudomonadales; family Natronospirillaceae; genus Natronospirillum; species Natronospirillum operosum. The sequence goes on along the minus strand of NZ_SRMF01000002.1, from coordinate 273,852 downwards.
TTAGGGAGTACCATGAACAAAGATACCAACCTGGTCTGGATTGACCTCGAGATGACCGGCCTGGATCCGGAGCGCGAGCGTATCATCGAGATCGCCACCATAGTGACCGATGATCAGCTCAATATTCTGGCCGAAGGGCCAGAGCTGGTGGTGTCCCAGCCCCGCAGCCTGCTTGATGCCATGGATGAGTGGTGTGTGCAGCATCATGGCGAGTCCGGTCTGACCCAGCGGGTGCTCGACAGTCAGATTACCGAGGCCGAGGCCGAAGCCCAGACGCTGGCGTTCCTGCGCAAGTGGGTCAATCCCGGCTGTTCGCCGCTGGCTGGCAACACCATCGGTCAGGATCGCCGCTTTCTGGTCAGGTACATGCCGCAGTTGGAAGCCTTCATGCATTACCGCAATCTGGATGTGTCGACGCTGAAGATACTGGCCAAGCGCTGGAAGCCGGAAATCCTGGACGGCTTCAGCAAGCGGAATACGCATCGGGCGCTGGATGATATCCGCGAGAGTATCGAAGAACTGCGCTACTACCGCACGCACTTTATCAGGGCCTGACCCGTCACTGCCGGGCCGGTGTGCCCAGAGTCTTCGCGCGCAGGCGCTGCAGTGCCCAGTCGATGTGCTCCTGCACCAGCTCGCTGCACTCGGGGCGGCGCCGGCGCAGGGCCTGCAGGGCCTCCGGTCGCGGTGAGCCGTTGCCCAGCGCCACCGCCAGATTGCGCAGCCAGTTCTCGTAGCCGGTGCGGCGGATGGCCATGCCCTCGGTGCGCTGCAGAAAGGTGGCCTCGTCCCACAGGAACAGCGCCACCATGTCCGCCTCGTCCAGTTGGTGGCGCGGTGTGAAGTCGGCTTCCCGGGTATGGGGCGTGAACTTGGTCCAGGGGCAGTAGATCTGGCAGTCATCGCAGCCGAAAATCCGATTGCCCATGGGCGCCCGCAGGGGCTCGGGTATGGGCCCGTCATGCTCGATGGTGAGATAACTGATGCATTTGCGCGCATCCAGTTCCCAGGGGCCGGTAAAGGCGTTGGTCGGGCAGACGTCGAGACAGCGCGTACAGCTGCCACAGTGCTGGGTCGCCTGCGGCGGGTCCGGTGGCAGTTCCAGGTCGGTATACAGCTCGCCCAGAAAAAACCAGGAGCCGGCATGGCGGTTCAGCACCAGAGTATGCTTGCCCACCCAGCCCAGGCCGGCGTTGCGGGCAACCGCCCGTTCCAGCACCGGCGCACTGTCGGCGAAGGCCCGGTAGCCGAACGGCCCCACAACCTCTTCCAGCCAGCGGGCCAGTTGCACCAGCCGTTTGCGCATCAGCTTGTGGTAGTCGCGTCCCAGGGCATAGCGGGCAATATAGGCCTGCTCCGGATGATCCAGCAGTTCATGGGTGCGGGTGTCGGGCAGGTAGTCCAGGCGCACGGAGATCACGCTGCGGGTGTCGGGTACCAGCTTGTCGGCGTGGAAGCGCTTGTCACCGTGGGCGGCCAGAAAACCCATGCTGCCGTGGTAGCCCCTGGCCAGCCAGGCGTCAAAACGGGGCTTTTCGGCGCTGACATCGGTGCCGGTAACACCCATGTCGGCAAACCCCAGGCTGAGCGCCTTGTCGTGCAGTCGGGCCTTGATGTCGGTGAGGTCTAGCGCCTGCAGACGCATAAGCGTAAAAAACCTGTGTCACGGCAGTGTGGCGTGGTTGGTGGGCTGTCCGCCCGGCAAAGTAATGATACACTGCCGTTCAGATCAGAGCGACCTGCACGCCGGAAATGCCACAACAGCCAATAATGACAGCCTCAGTTCGCCTGGCGGGAGAGTCCGCCACTCAAGCTCTGGGCGCCAGTCTGGCTGCAAATCCGGCCGTGGCCGCGAGTTCGGGCATGGTTGTGCATCTGCTGGGCGAACTGGGCATGGGCAAAACCACCCTGGTGCGCAGCTACCTGCAGGGCCTGGGCTGGCGCGGGCGGGTCAAGAGTCCGACCTATACCCTGATTGAACCCTATGAGTGGGCACACTACCGGGTGTATCATTTCGATCTGTATCGACTGGGTTCGCCGGAAGAACTGGAGTTCATGGGCATCCGTGATTATCTGAACGCTGACAGCCTGTGCTTTGTTGAATGGCCTGAACGGGGCCAGGGTGTGCTGCCTGCGGCAGACCTGCGTCTGTCCCTGACGCCAGCCCATGCCGATGAGTCGGCGCGGGACCTGCGTGCAGAGGCCTTTGCCGACGGAGCCCTGCCCTGGGTGCAGGCATTGCGCGAGTGGGAGGATACCCCCGCATGATGCGTTACCTGCTTGTATTGCTGCCCCTGTTGCTGCTAAGCAGCTCTGCCTTCTCCACCTCGGTGAGCAATATTCGTCTCTGGCAGGCGCCCGATCATACCCGGATCGTCTTCGACCTGACGCAGGAAGTCGATCATCGCGTGTTCACGCTGAGCGGCCCCGACCGCGTCGTGATCGACATGACCGACACCAGCCTGTCCGGTTCCTACAGTGACCTGGAACTCAGTGACAGCGGCATCAGCAGCATACGCTCGGCGCGGCGCGAAGATGGCAGTCTGCGCGTGGTACTGGATCTCGATACCGAACTGACTCCACGCAGCTTTGTGCTGGCGCCCAATGAACAGTATGGCCACCGTCTGGTGGTGGACCTGCAGCGTGATGACCGCACTTCGCCGACCATTGAGGCAGCGCGGGAAGTCCGGCGCGCCGAAACCGATGGTGAGCGGGATATCATCATCGCCATCGATGCCGGTCATGGCGGTGAAGATCCGGGGGCCATCGGGGTGCAGGGCACCTATGAAAAGCATGTGGCCATGGCCATAGCGCGTGAAATGGAGCGCATCGTTGAGGACGCCGAGGGCTTCACACCCTTCATGGTACGCACCGGTGACTACTACATCTCGCTGGTTCGACGCCGCCAGCTGGCCCGCGAAGCCAATGCGGATTTCTTCGTGTCCATTCATGCCGATGCGTTCACCAGCCCGCAGCCCTCAGGAGCTGCGGTCTATGCTTTGTCGGACAGTGGCGCCACCTCCACCATGGCCGAATATCTGGCCAGCAGTGAAAACCGTGCCGACCGCATCGGCGGCGTGAGTGGTGTCGACATGCAGGATATGGATGCCATGGTGCGCGAAGTCATCGTCGATCTGGCCATGACCTATTCCATGCAGGAGGGCCTCACTATCGGTGAGCAGGTGCTGCAACGCATGGGCGAGGTCACCAACCTGCACCGCCGGCGAGTGGAACAGGCAGGGTTTGCCGTGCTCAAATCCCCCGATGTGCCGTCCATACTGGTCGAGGCCGGCTTCATGTCGAACCCGCGCGATGAAGCCAACCTGGGCTCGCAAGGCTATCGGCAGCGGCTGGCCCGATCGGTGTTTGCCGGTATTGAAGACTACTTCCATGACAATCCGCCGCCGGGCACCTGGGTCTATTCGCAGCGTCGCAGCGGCAATCAGCTCAGCAGCTATACCGTGCGCCAGGGCGACACCCTGTCTAGTATCGCCTCCCGTCACGGCATTACCGTCAACCGGCTGCAGGAACTGAACAACATGAATTCCGATGTATTGCGAATCGGGCAGACGTTGAGGGTGCCCAGTGGCTGAACAGGAGGCACTTTCATCCCGGCGCATTCAGGTGCTGTCACCGCGGCTGGCCAACCAGATCGCGGCCGGCGAAGTGGTCGAGCGCCCGGCCTCGGTAATCAAGGAACTGCTGGAAAACAGTCTGGACGCGGGCGCTGACCGCATTCAGGTCGAGCTGGAGCAGGGTGGGGTCAAGCGCATGCTGGTGCGGGACAATGGCCAGGGTATTGCGGAGGAAGACCTGCCGCTGGCCCTGAGTCGGCACGCGACCAGCAAGATCGTGAATCTGGACGACCTGGAAGCTGTGCGCTCCATGGGTTTTCGCGGCGAGGCACTGGCTTCGGTCAGTTCGGTATCACGCCTGACCCTGACCAGCCGTCACGTCGACGCCGAACAGGCCTGGCAGGCCCGCACCTCGGGGCGGGACATGGTGCCGGAAGTCAGCCCGGCCGCGCACCCGGTGGGGACCAGCGTCGAAGTGCTTGATCTGTTCTTCAATACGCCGGCACGGCGCAAGTTCCTGAAGACCGAAAAAACCGAATTCAATCATCTGGAAGAAGCCTTCAAGCGCATTGCCCTGAGTCAATGGCACTGCTTTCTCAGCCTCAAGCACAATGGCCGTCAGGTGCACAGCCTCAAGGCCTGCAGCACCCGGGCCGAACAGGAAAAACGGGTAGCCGACCTGTGCTCGCCGGACCTGATGCAGCAGGCCGTATTTCTGGAGATGGAACACCTGGGCCTGCGGCTCTGGGGTTGGTTGGGTCTGCCGACCTTCAACCGGCGGCAGGCTGACATGCAGTACTTCTTCGTCAACGGGCGGCCAGTGCGTGATCGGGTGGTCAGTCACGCCGTCAAGCAGGCCTATCGTGACGTGCTGTTTCACGGCCGCCACCCTGCTTACGTTCTCTATCTCGAACTCGACCCGGCCGGGGTGGATGTCAATGTGCATCCGACCAAGCATGAGGTGCGGTTCCGCGATTCCCGGCAGGTGCATGATTTCCTGTTCCGCACCCTGCATCGGGCGCTGGCCGAGGTGTCACCGCAGACCCATCAGCCGCAGGCTAATATCCAGGCGCCAGCCACAGGCAATGAGCAGGCGGCGGCGCCAACGCAGTCGGCCATGGCCCTGCGCGATGACAGTCGCGCGGCGGCGTCCTCGGGCCTGGCCTTTGGCCCGTCAGATTCTGTCAGCCCCGTCGGCGGCGGTGGCAACGCCTTTGACAGCCCGGCCGCACGCCACTGGCAGCAGGCCCGGGCACGACCGGAGCAGGTGGCCGACCAGTTGTCCGCCTATCAGCAGTTGCAGGCCGACGACGCGCGGGAAGCGCCGCCGCTGGGCTATGCGCTGGCGCAGGTGCACGGCGTCTATATTCTGGCCCAGAACGCCGATGGCATGGTGCTGGTGGACATGCATGCAGCGCATGAGCGCATCACCTATGAGCGCATGAAGCAGGCGATGGACGCCAATGGCATGCCGGCACAGCCGGTGCTGGTGCCGGCTGTCATTCACGTGTCGCAGCGCGAGGCTGATGCAGCGGAAGAATTCAACAGCAGTTTCCGTGCTTTCGGGTTCGATATTCGTCGCACCGGCCCGGAGCAGCTGTCGGTTCATGAAGTGCCGGTGTTTTTCCCTGCCCAGCAGGTTGAAGAGCTGGTGCGTGATGTAGTGGCCGAGCTGGTGCAGCATGAAACCAGTGATGCCATCCTGGCCGCCCGCAACGAGATTCTGTCGACCATGGCCTGTCACGGTTCGGTGCGGGCCAACCGCAAGCTGACGGTGCCGGAAATGAACGCGCTGCTGCGCGATATGGAAGTCACCGAGCGCAGTGGTCAGTGCAATCACGGCCGGCCGACCTGGGTACAGCTCAGCATGGCCGAACTGGACCGTCTGTTTCTGCGGGGGCAGTAGGTGACGGCACCGGTCATCTGCCTGCTGGGGCCGACCGCCGCCGGCAAGACTGCTCTGGGTGTCGAGATAGCACAGGCGCTCAACGGCGAAGTGATATCGGTCGACTCGGCGCTGATCTATCGCGGCATGGATATCGGTACCGCCAAGCCCACACGGGCTGAGCAGGCCGGTATACCGCATCATCTGCTCGACATTCTGGACCCGGCGGAACGGTATTCGGCACAGGATTTTCGCCAGGATGCCCTGGCGCTGATCGACGACATTCGGGGGCGTGGCAAGACCCCGGTGCTGGTGGGCGGCACCATGCTCTATTTTCGTGTGCTGCTGGCGCCCATGGCCAGGCTGCCGGCGGCCGATCCGGAAGTTCGGGCCGAGCTTGGCCGACAGGCCGCAACATCGGGGCTGAAGGCGCTGCATGCCGAACTGGCGGCGGTCGACCCGCAGGCGGCTGTCGCCATTCACCCGCACAATCGTCAGCGTCTGATTCGGGCGCTGGAAGTTTATCGCCTGACCGGACAACCTCTGACCCGGCTGTGGCAGAACGATACGCCACTGCCGCCAGCCGGCGAGGTGGCTCCGGACTTTCCCGCTCCGGTCCGGCAACTGGCGGTGTCGCCGCTGCAGCGGGCGGACCTGCATCAGCGCATAGAACAGCGCTTCGACCAGATGCTGGCCGCCGGGTTTGAGCACGAAGTCAGGGTTTTGTATGAACGTGGTGACCTGACGGTCGATCATCCATCGGTACGCTGCGTGGGCTATCGGCAAATGTGGGACTGGCTGGCCGGTGAGCTGGACTGGGACAGCATGCGCGAGCGCGGTATTGTGGTCACCCGACAACTGGCCAAGCGGCAGCTCACCTGGTTGCGAGGCTGGCGCAATCTGCAGCACTTTGATACGCTTGCGCCCGATTTGACAGAGCGCGTGCTGACCTCTCTGCGGTCCTGAGTCGACACCGGCAGCCCCCGCTTCAGACAGCGCGGAAACCCGGATCCGAGCCGTGACCGCATCTCTTTGGTCAGCGTCGTTTAAAAACACTGTGGCCTTGAAACCACTTTGCTATAGTAGTGCAGGTAAGGAGCAAACGAAGCCCATGTTGTTGTGCCTTCCGGGCTTCGCTGCGGTCATCCGATTGGGTGGCTCTTATAACTACTAGAAGAATTGAGGAGTGAACAATGTCCAAGGGACAAAGTCTTCAGGATCCCTATCTGAACTTTTTGCGCAAAGAGCGTATTCCGGTGTCCATCTTTCTGGTCAACGGGATCAAGCTGCAAGGCCAGATAGAGTCCTTCGATCAGTTTGTGATTCTGCTGAAAAATACAGTGTCACAGATGGTGTACAAGCACGCAATTTCCACTGTCGTGCCCTCACGTCCGGTCAAGTTGCCGCACGCCGAGGAAGACGACCTCTGAATGCGGAGAACCTGATTGCTCTTTGAACGCGCCCAGGGCGGCGACCGGGCTATACTGGTCCATATCGATTTTCCCGAGGGTGACGAGCGCGAGGACGCCGCCGAGTTTGTCGAACTGGTCAACTCGGCTGGCGCCGATCCGATGACGTTGATTACCACGCGTCGTTCCACGCCCCATCCCAAGCTCTTTATCGGTTCCGGCAAGGTGCAGGAAATCAAGGCCGCCATTCATGAACATGAAGCGGATGTGGTCTTGTTCAATCACAGTCTGTCGCCGAGCCAGGAGCGCAATATCGAGCGCGAGGTCGAGTGTCGGGTGCTGGATCGCACCGGCCTGATCCTCGATATCTTCGCGCAGCGCGCACGCACACACGAGGGCAAACTGCAGGTCGAACTGGCCCAGTTGCAGTATCAGGCCACGCGGCTGGTGCGGGGCTGGACGCACCTGGAGCGGCAGAAGGGCGGTATCGGGCTGCGCGGGCCGGGTGAAACCCAGCTCGAAACAGACCGCCGACTGTTGCGTGATCGTATCACCCATATTCAGCGCCGCCTGCAGAAGGTGGAGAAGCAGCGCGACCAGGGACGGCGCTATCGGCAGCGGTCCGACACGTCCACGGTGGCGCTGGTCGGCTATACCAATGCCGGCAAGAGCACTCTTTTCAATGCGTTGACAAGCGCCGAGGTGTACGCCGCCGACCAGTTGTTCGCCACCCTGGATCCGACCCTGCGCCGCCTGCAGGTACAGGACCTTGGGCCCGTGGTGCTGGCCGACACGGTCGGCTTTATCAGGCACCTGCCGCACAAACTGGTGGAAGCATTCAAGGCCACCCTGCAGGAAACGGCAGAAGCCGACCTGCTTTTACACGTTGTGGATTGCGCTGCCGGTGAGCGGGATGCGAATATAGAGCAAGTAAATGAAGTGTTAAGCGAGTTGGCGGTAGCTGAAAAGCCGACTCTGTTGGTGTTCAATAAAGCGGATTTGCTCGGCAAACCCGCCCATATTGACTATACCGAAGACGGCATTCCCGAACGTGTCTGGGTCTCTGCGCTGACCGGAGAGGGGTTCGACCTGCTGCAGGAGGCCATCGCCCATCGGCTGGGTGGAGACCTGTTCGTGGATACGATTTCCGTACCGCCGCAGTGGCCCGCCTTGCGTGCCCAGCTTTACAGTCTGGGTGCGGTGCATAATGAGCAATTTGACGACGCTGGCAATAGCTTGTTGTCGGTGCGCCTGCAGTGCAAGGATTTCCGCAGGCTGCTGGGGCAGTGTGGTATTGATACCGCACATTATCTCGAAGAGCCGGAAGCGCTGTACTGACCGGGTCGTTCTGGCCTGGCCAGTAACAGTCCGATTTATCTGAACCTGAGAACTGGAGATAACCATGGCGTGGAACGAACCGCCTGATAATAGAAACAAAGATCAGGATCCCTGGGGGCGGCGCCCGAACGGCGGCGGCAATCAGGGTGGTGGTCCGCCCGATCTGGATCAGGTACTGGGCGACCTGGGCAAGAAGCTGAGCAGTCTGTTCGGCGGCGGCAAGGGCTCCGGCGGCGGCAGTGGCGGTGGAGGCAGCTCCAGCGGAGGGTCCTCCGGGCCACAGAACGTCAAGGGCCTGGTGCTGGCAGCGGCCATCGTGGTGCTGGGTGTCGGCCTCTACAACTCCTTCTATACGCTGGACGAGCAGGAGCGCGGTGTGGTGCTGCGCTTCGGTACCTTCCACAAGATCGAGATGCCGGGTCTGCGCTTCAAGCTGCCCATCGTCGATCAGGTGGAAAAGGTCAATGTCACCAACCTGCGCTCCTACAGCTACCAGGATCTGATGCTGACCGAAGACGAGAATATCGTCGACATCTCGATGACGGTACAGTATCTGGCCCAGGACGCGCGTGACTTTGCGCTCAATGTGCGCTCGCCGGAACGCAGCATGGAAGATGCAGCCGATGCCGCCCTGCGCCACGAGATGGGGGGTGTGATCATGGACGAGGTGCTGACCGCAGGCCGTGCTGAACTGGCGCGCAATGTGCGTGAGCGTCTGCAAAGCTATCTGGACAACTACGGTTCGGGTATCCAGGTCAGCGCGGTCAACATCCGTGAGGCACGGGCCCCGCGTGAAGTGCAGGATGCCTATGATGACGTTATTCGGGCGCGGGAAGATGAGCAGCGGCTGATCAACCAGGCCCAGTCCTACGCCAACGAAGTCGTGCCGCTGGCTCGCGGTCAGGCGCAGCGTCAGCTCGAGGAGGCCGAGGCCTACAGAGCTGAACTGGTGGCCACAGCCGAAGGTGATGCGTCCCGTTTCACCCAGTTGATGACCGAGTACCAGAATGCGCCGGAAGTAACGCGCGAACGCCTGTATCTGGAAACGGTGTCCGGTATCTATCGCGATGTGAACAAGGTCATGCTGGATGTCCGTGAAGGCAGCAACAACCTGATGTATCTGCCGCTGGATCGACTGTCCAATGGTGCCAGTCGCATGAGCGATGACGAGATTGATCGTCTGAGCGAGCGGCTCGAGCAACGTTCACGCAACCGGAACTGAGAGGAATAACCATGAGCACACGCAGCGTTACCATCCTGGTTGTCCTGGGTCTGGTTGTCTTACTGCTGACCCAGACACTCTATATCGTGACCGAGAAAGAACGCGCTATCCAACTGCGTTTTGGTGAAGTCGTGGTATCTGATGTGCCTGCCGGTCTGCACTGGAAGGTGCCGTTCATTGATACGGTGGCCAAGTTCGACGGCCGCGTACTGACCAACAACTCGCAGCCAGAGCGTTTTCTGACCGTGGGGCGGGAAAACCTGATTGTCGATGCCTTCGTCAAATGGCGTGTACAGCATCCGCGTGAATTCTACCGTGCTACAGCGGGCGATGAGTTTGCGGCCTCCGAGCGCCTGACGGCCATTGCCAATGATGCTCTGCGCGCCGCCTTTGGTGTACGCACCATCTATGAGGTGGTCTCGGGGGATCGTGACGAACTGATTCGCGAAGTGACCGAGCTGGTCAATGAAGCCGGCCGCAACGCGCTGGGCGTCGAGGTGGTGGATGTGCGCATCAAGCGTATCGACCTGCCGGACGAAGTCAGTGCAACGGTATTCAGTCGTATGGAGTCGGATCGGGAGAAGGAAGCCCGGGAAATCCGTTCACGCGGTGAGGAGCAGGCCGAGGGCATTCGCGCCAACGCGGATCGCCAGCGCACCGAGATAATGGCCAATGCCTATCGGCAGGCCCAGTTTATCCGGGGTGAAGGTGATGCCGACGCGGCCCAGATCTATGCGCAGGCCTTCCAGGCTGACCGTGATTTCTACTCCTTTTGGCGCAGCCTGCAGGCCTACAATGATGCCTTCAGCAGTGACGACCTGTTTGTGATCGAACCGGACAATTCGTTCTTCCGGTTCATGCACGACGCCAATGCCCAGCCGGGTATTTCGCTCAGCGTGCAATAAGCAAAAACGGGTGAGACTTCCGCTCAATAGCGGTATACTCCTGCAACCGGGCCATACGGCCCGGTTTTTTGTTGCCCGCTGTTTACGAGAACAACACCGATTTCTATGAGTCAGACCGATCGCTGGTTACTGCCAGACGCCATTGAAGAGGTTCAGCCGCCTCTCGCTGAGCATGTTGAACGCCTGCGCCGTCGCAGCCTGGATTATTTCCAGCGCTGGGGCTACGAGCTGGTCATGCCGCCGCAGGCGGAATTCCTGGAAAGTTTGCTCGCCGGCATGGCCAGCGACCTGGATCTGCTGACCTGCAAGGTGACGGACCAGTCCTCCGGCCGTCTGCTGGGCATCAGCCCCGACCTGACTCAGCAGGTCGCCCGCATGGACGCTCACAGTATCGGCCGCGAGGGTGTGGCCCGGTACTGCTACTGTTCGCCCGTCCTGCATGCGCGCAAGGCCTCGTTGCTGAGCTCACGCAACCCGCTGCAACTGGGGGCCGAACTCTATGGTACCGCCAGCGGTGATGCCGATCTGGAGATCATCTGCCTGATGGTCGGTCTGGCCACGGATGTGGGACTTGATACCCTGACGCTGGATGTCGGTCATGTCGGCATCTACCGGGGCCTGGTCGACAGGCTGCAGCTCGCACCTGCACAGCGCGCCGAACTGTTTGATCTGATGCGCCAGCGTGCCTTGCCGGAGCTGCAGGCCTGGCTGGAACAGGAGGTGGACGACGAGGACGCGCGCGGTGTGTTGCTGGCGCTGCCCGGCTGGTCCGGCGGGCCGGAGGTGCTGGCTGGCCTCTCTGACCGCCTGGCCCGCTTCGATGTCGCCGGCCCGCTGGCCGCGCTGCGCTCGCTGGTCGATACGCTGCAGGCGCGCCTGCCCGAAGTCACGCTGCACATTGACCTGGCTGAACTGCGTGATTACAACTACCACACCGGCCTTGTTTTTTCCCTGTTTCACCGCGAGCATGGCCATGCCATTGCCAAGGGTGGGCGTTATGACGATACCGGTGCGGCCTACGGGCGCAGCCGGCCGGCAACCGGGTTTTCGGCGGACCTGAAAACCCTGGCCAAGCTGACCCCGGAACGCCGCAGTGCGCGGCCCCGGCGCATCTATGTACCGGCCCGGCCGGATGCCACACTGCAGCAGACCGTGCGGCAGTTGCGCGCCGAAGGTGAAGTGCTGATACAGGGCTTCGAGGAAGTGGCTGCGGAAGCCCGCACACTGGATTGTACACACCGCCTGGCGGAACATGCTGGCGCCTGGCATATCATGCCGCTTGACGATGCTCACAGCGGACTGGACAGCACAACGACTGAAGGGTTGAAGACAACTGATGGGTAAGAACGTCATTGTTCTGGGAACACAGTGGGGCGATGAAGGCAAGGGCAAGATAGTTGACCTGCTGACCGATGAAGCACAGGCTGTGGTTCGTTTTCAGGGCGGGCACAATGCCGGCCATACCCTGGTGATTGACGGGGAGAAAACCGTACTGCACCTGATTCCCTCCGGTATCCTGCGTGATCATGTCACCTGTGTGATCGGCAATGGTGTCGTGCTGGCGCCCGATGCGCTGCTGGAAGAGATCCACATGCTGGAAGCGCGCCAGGTACCGGTGCGCGAGCGGCTGAAAGTCAGTCTGGCCTGCCCCCTGATCCTGCCCAACCATGTGGCTCTGGACAAGGCGCGGGAAGTGCGCCGGGGCAAGAATGCCATCGGCACCACCGGGCGTGGTATCGGCCCGGCCTATGAAGACAAGGTCGCCCGGCGAGCAGTGAAACTGGGTGATCTCTACCGGCCCGAAGTGTTCCGCGAAAAACTGGTGGAGCTGCTGGATTATCACAACTTCATTCTGACCGGTTATTTCCAGCAGCCGGCGCTGGACCTGGATAGCGTCTACGACACCGTGATGCGGCAGGGCGAGCAGATTTTCGACCTGGCCGATGACACTGTCGAGTATGTGCACAGTGTGCGCCGTGCCGGCGGCAACATCATGTTTGAAGGTGCTCAGGGGTCCATGCTCGATATCGACCATGGCACCTATCCCTATGTCACGTCATCCAGTACCACAGCCGGCGGGGTGTCAACCGGTTCCGGTGTGGGTCCGCTGTATCTGGACTATGTGCTGGGTATCACCAAGGCCTATACCACCCGTGTGGGTGCCGGTCCCTTCCCGACCGAGCTGTTTGACGAGGTCGGCATGGGTCTGGCCCAGCGGGGTAATGAATTCGGTTCCACCACCGGCCGCCCGCGCCGTTGCGGCTGGTTTGATGCCGTCAGCGTGCGTCATGCCATCCAGATCAACTCCATCTCCGGTCTCTGTCTGACCAAGCTGGACGTGCTGGACGGCATGGACGAGGTAAAGGTCTGTGTCGGCTACAATGATGAACAGGGCAACGCGATCAACGTTCCGGCCGAAGCCGAAGGCTTCGAGCGTGTTGTGCCCGTCTATGAAACCCTGCCCGGATGGCAGGAAAGCACCGTGGGCGTGAAGTCCATGGATGAGCTGCCGGCCAATGCGCTGGCTTACATACGTTATCTTGAAACTGCGGTAGGCGCACCAGTGGACATCATATCCACCGGCCCTGATCGCAGCGAGACCATTATTTTACGTCACGCCTTCTGCGCTTGAGCCAGGCTTGAGCGCAGAAGGAGTCCGGCTCGACAGCCGGTACGCCTGCGGGCGTGGCGTCAGGAGAGCATTTTGAGCAGGAAGAAGAGTAAAGAGCAGGACGCATTGCAGCAGGACCCGTTCGCCGACCGTGAGGCCCAGAAGTACGACAGCCCGGTGCCCAGTCGCGAATTTCTGCTGCAGTACCTGAAAGAAAGACAGGGCCCGGCCACCCATGCCGAGCTGGTAGTCGAGCTGGATCTGCAGTCCGACGAAGAGACCGAAGGTCTGCGCCGCCGACTGATCGCCATGACCCGTGACGGCCAGGTGCTGTGTTCACGTCAGGGTGCCTACGCCCTGGTGGACCGCATGAGCCTGATTCGGGGTCGTGTGCACGGGCATCCGGACGGGCACGGGTTGCTGATCCCTGATGACGGAGGTGAAGCCCTGGCCTTGTCGCATCGGCAGATGCGGACCTGTTTCCATGGCGACCGGGCTCTGGCCCGGCGTCTGGACACTCAGCAGCGCGGCAAGCCGGAAGGCAAGATTGTCGAAGTGCTGGAACGCAACACGGCCCAGATCGTGGGTCGTTATCACAGCGAAGCCGGGGTGTCCTACGTGATCCCGGAGAATCCCCGCGTATCGCACGATGTGCTGGTGCCCGAAGGCAAGTCTGCCGGCGCCCAGGCCGGCGATATAGTAACCGTGGCCATTACCGTGCAGCCCGCCATGCGGCGGCAGCCGGTCGGCGAGGTGGTGGAAGTACTGGGCCGCTCCATGGCGCCCGGCATGGAAATAGACATTGCCCTGCGCAGCCATGACATTCCCTGGGAATGGCCGGATGATATTCATGAGCAGTTGCAGGCCCTGCCTGATGAGGTCAGGGAATCCGACCTGCAGGATCGTTTTGATCTGCGCAACCGGCCCTTTGTCACCATTGACGGTGCCGACGCCCGCGACTTCGACGACGCCCTCTGTGCCAGCCGCAAGGTCAATGGCGGCTGGCGGCTCTGGGTGGCCATCGCTGATGTCAGCCACTATATCCGCCCCGGCACCCCGCTGGATGTGGAAGCCGAACGGCGCGCCACCTCGGTCTATTTCCCCGAGCGCGTCATCCCCATGCTGCCGGAGAAACTGTCCAACGGCCTGTGTTCACTGAACCCGGCCGTGGACCGCCTGGTCATGATCTGCGAGATGAGCATCAGTCGCGGCGGTGACGTCGAGAGCTACCAGTTCTACGAAGGGGTCATTCACAGCCACGCCCGCCTGACCTATGACCAGCTCTGGCAATGGATGGAAGGCGACCGGGATCCGGTGCGTGAGCAGGTGGCCATGGATGAAGCCCGGGTTGAGCGTTCGCTGAAAAATCTGGTGCAGCTCTATCGTGTATTCCGCAAGGCGCGCGCCGCGCGCGGGGCCATGGATATCGAAACCGTGGAGCCGCGCATTGTCTTCGGGCCCGACAAGAAGATAGAAAAGATCGTGCCCTACCGGCGCAATGATGCGCATCGCATTATCGAAGAGTGCATGCTGGCGGCCAACACCTGTACCGGCGATTTGCTGGAAGAGTCGGAACTGCCGGCACTGTACCGGGTGCATGACGGCCCGACGGCGGAAAAACTGGAAAATCTGCGCAGCTATCTCGGTGAACTGGGCCTGGTTCTGGCCGGCGGCGATGACCCCGATCCGGATGACTATCGTCACCTGATGCAACAGATTCAAGGCCGTCAGGACCGGGAAGCCATTCAGGGCATGATTCTGCGCAGCCTGTCGCAGGCGGTCTATCAGCCGGAAAACCTCGGCCATTTCGGGCTGGCGTATGATGCCTATGCACACTTCACGTCACCGATTCGCCGCTACCCCGACCTGCTGGTGCATCGGGCCATTCGTGGCCTGATCCGCAGTGGTACCCGGCTGCCGCAGTTGAAGCGACCCAAGGGCCTGGACAAGGCCAGGCTTGCTGAACTCTACCCTTATGACGAGTCGCGCATGAATGCGCTCGGTGAGCATTGTTCGCACTGCGAACGGCGGGCCGACGATGCCACCCGCGACGTTGTGGCCTGGCTGAAGTGCGAGTTCATGCAGGATCATATCGGTGACGAGTTCACCGGCACCATAACTGCCGTCATGGGTTTTGGCCTCTTTGTGCAGCTGGATGACTTCTGGATCGATGGCCTGATTCATGTCACCGCCCTGTCGCGTGACTACTATGTCTTCGATGCGCCGCGCCAGCGCCTGGTCGGCGAGCGTACACGGGTAGTTCACCGCCTGGGAGATGCGGTCCGCATCCGGGTGGTACGGGTATCGCTGGACGATCGCAAGATCGATTTCGAGCTGGTGCCGGCCGTCAAGCCCAGTGCGCCGACCGATGAGCCCCTGCCGAGTGAGCGCCGGGGGCCGGGCAAGCGACGGCCGCGCAAGAGCCGTCGGCGCCCGGGCTGAGTACAGTTGGAAACACTGAATGTCATCAGAACAAGCTGAAGCCATTGCCGGCATCCATGCGGTGCAGGCGGCCCTGCAGGCGCGTCCGGAGCGCCTGAAACAGGTGGTCGTCAACACCGAACGCCATGACAAGCGCCTGCATGCGGTGCTGGATGCCGCGCGTGCTGCCGGTGTGCCCTTCGAACGGCTGTCGGCCCGGGCTTTTCAGCAGCGCGTGCAGAAGCTGGGCCTGGGTGAAGTGCGCCATCAGGGTGTGCTGGCGCAGGTGCATGCCCTGGCGCCACTGGACGAAGCTGACCTGTGGCCGCTGCTGCGCAGTGTGGAAGCGCCCCTGTTGCTGATTCTGGATGGCGTTACCGATCCGCATAACCTGGGGGCCTGCCTGCGCACGGCCGATGCCGCCGGAGTACAGGCGGTGATTGTGCCACGCAAGCGTTCGGCCGGGATCACGCCGACCGTAGTCCGTGTAGCCAGTGGCGCCGCTGAAACCGTCCCGCTGATTCAGGTGACCAATCTGGCGCGTACCCTGCGCGGCCTGCAGGAAGCCGGTATCTGGCTCACCGGCACTGCCGGGGAGGCCACCGACAGCCTGTATGATGCGAAGCTCACCGGCCCTGTTGCCCTGGTCATGGGCGCCGAGGGTGAGGGCATGCGCCGCCTGACGCGGGAGCATTGCGACCATCTGGTACAGCTGCCCATGCAGGGTCAGGTGTCCAGCCTAAATGTGTCGGTTGCCGCCGGTATCTGCCTGTTCGAGGCGGTGCGACAGCGGCGGGCCTGAAATCCGTTTGCTTGCGCTGACGCAGGGTCTGGGGTAAACTCCGCCGCCCCGGTTTTAATACCCATGAACTGAAGAGTTCTCCTTACCTTACCGCGCACCGGGCGACGGAAGGTTTGAACCCGAAAGGAGCGATTATGCGTCATTACGAGATTGTGCTGCTTTTCCATCCGGACCAGAGCGAGCAGGTCCCTGCGATGGTGGAGCGCTATGTCACCACCGTGACCGAGAGCGGCGGCAAGATTCACCGCCAGGAAGACTGGGGTCGCCGCCAGATGGCCTACTCCATTCAGAAGGTCCACAAGGCGCACTACATTCTGCTGAATGTCGAGTGCGACAACGACACCATTGAAGATCTGAAGTCCACTTTCCGTTTCAACGACGCGGTGATTCGCAACCTGGTTACCCGGTGCAAAGACGCCGTGACCGAAGCGTCGCCGATGATGAAAGAAGTGGAAGCCAAAGAGGCCCGCAAGGCGCAGGAAAAAACCAGCGGCCGTGCGGATGATGATGGTGAGCGCCCGGCCCGGGAATACGACGAGCGCAGCGACTCTGCTGATGAAGCGTCCGCGGAAGATTCTTCCGAGACCCCGGCCGAGAACACCAGCGAAGCCTAATTTCAGATCTGATCAGGAGCATTTATCATGGCCCGTTTTTTCCGTCGCCGTAAGTTCTGCCGTTTTACTGCCGAAGGCGTGACCGAGATCGATTACAAGGATGTCGATACGCTGAAGAGCTATGTCACCGAGACCGGCAAGATCGTACCCAGCCGTATTACCGGTACCCGGGCACGTTATCAGCGGCAGTTGGGCACGGCCATCAAGCGTGCGCGCTATCTGGCCCTGCTGCCTTACTCGGACCGTCACGAGTAAGCGTACATTATTCTGCATTACACGGGTGCGCCCGCGGCGTGCCCCGGACAGTAGAGGAATTCAAAAATGGAAGTCATCCTGCTCGATAAAGTAGGCAAAATCGGTGATCTTGGCGACAAGGTCAACGTCAAGGCCGGTTACGGCCGCAACTACCTGATTCCCCAGGGTAAAGCGGTACCGGCAACCAAAGACAATGTGGAAACATTCGAAGCCCGTCGGGCCGAGCTGGAAGCTGAAGCCAAGGCTCGCATGAGTGCCGCTGAAGCCCGCGCTGCTCAACTGGCAGACCTGGAACTGACCATCGCCGTGCGCGCTGGCGATGAAGGCAAGCTGTTTGGTTCCATTGGCACCCGCGATCTGGCAGACGTCATTTCTTCTGCCGGCGTGGAAGTCAGCAAGAGCGAAGTCAAGCTGCCGTCTGGCCCGCTGCGTCAGACTGGCGAGTACGAGATCGACCTGCAACTGCACCCTGAGGTGCTGGCCACGGTTACCGTTATCGTGGTGCCGGAAGACTGAGTCGATCCCGCACATACCGTTTTAACCGGTGAGTGCCGCGCCACCCCCTGTGGATTAGTCCGCAGGGGGTGTTTTTTTAGGGGCCTGCCTCCCATGTCTATTCAAGTGTATGATAGGCCGCTGACACTGAACCACGAACTGACCTGACACCGCCCCATGACTGAAGAACTGGTCCTCAAAACACCGCCGCATTCCCTGGAAGCCGAGCAGAGTCTGCTGGGTGCCCTGATGCTGGACAACGGGCGCTGGGACTCGGTGGCGGAAAAGGTGCAGGCGGATGATTTCTATCGTCCCGAGCACCGGGCCATCTACCGCACCATGATGCGGCAGGTGGAAGTACAGCAGCCCATTGATGTCATCACCCTGACTGAAGCCCTGGAGCGCTCCGGTGACCTGGAAGTCGCCGGTGATGTCATCTATCTGACCGAGCTGGTCGAGAATGCCACCGGTGTGGGCCACTTGGAGGCCTATGCCGGTATCGTGCGCGAGCGGGCCGTGTTGCGCCGCCTGATCGATGTGGCCGGTCGCATCAACGCTCTGGCCTATGAGCCCGAGGGCCGCTCCGCCGAGGAACTGGTGGACGAGGCCGAACGGGCCGTCTTTGCCATCGCCGAGGAGCGCCCCAGCGATGGCGGCCCCGAAGAACTGAAATCCATCCTCAAGCGCACCCTGCAGCGCATTGACGAGCTGTCCGGGCTGGAAGGCAATCTGACCGGGCTCAGTACCGGTTTCGAGAAACTGGACGAGATGACCTCGGGCCTGCAGCGCGGTGATCTGGTCATCGTCGCGGCACGTCCGTCCATGGGCAAGACTGCCTTTGCCATGAATCTGGTGGAAGCCGGCCTGATGTTCAGCGATGAGCCGGTGATCGTGTTTTCTCTGGAAATGCCCTCGGAACAGCTGGCGCAGCGTATGCTGTCCTCACTCGGTCGCATCAATCAGACCCGGGTGCGTACCGGTGATCTGCAGCCGGACGACTGGCAACGGCTGACCAATGCCGTCAACAAGATTCATGATCGCCCGCTGTTTATCGACGATACACCGGGCATTTCGCCTTCCGAGATGCGCGCCCGGGTGCGGCGCCTGGTCAGGGAACACGGCAGGCCGGCCGTCATCATGGTCGACTACCTGCAACTGATGTCGATCAAGGGCTTCTCGGAAGGGCGTACCAACGAGATTTCCGAGATCAGTCGCTCACTCAAGGGCATGGCCAAGGAATTCGATTGCCCGGTAGTGGCCCTGTCGCAGCTGAACCGAAGCCTGGAGCAGCGGCCGAACAAGCGTCCGGTGAACTCCGATCTGCGGGAATCCGGCGCCATCGAGCAGGATGCCGACATCATTGCCTTCATCTATCGCGATGTGGTCTACAACCCCGATACCCCCGATCAGAATGTGTCTGAAATCATTATCGGCAAACAGCGGAACGGGCCCATCGGCACCTGTTATCTGTCCTTTATCGGCGAATACACGCGCTTCGAAAATCTGGCCCCCGATTATCAGTTTGCCAGCTCCGAGGGGGGCGATGAATGAGTCGCGGTACCTGTGCAGTCATTCATCTTGACAATATCCGTCACAATTTGCAGGTGGCCCGTCGCCATGCGCCGCACTCCCGCATCTGGGCCGTGGTCAAGGCCAACGCCTACGGGCATGGTCTGGTACCGGTGGCGCAGATGCTGGCTGCTGAGGCTGACGGCCTGGCCGTGGCCACACTGGATGAGGCACTGACCCTGCGCGCCGCGGGCATCAACAGCCCTGTATTGCTGCTCGAAGGCGTGGTCTCCATGGCCCAGACCCAGACTGCACTGGACGCCGACCTGGAACTGGTGGTCCATACCATGGACCAGCGCCACTGGCTGGCAGAAGCCAGTGTACAGCAGGCGGTTCGGGTCTGGCTCAAGGTGGATACCGGCATGCGCCGGCTGGGCTTCATGCCGGCAGAGGCCGGGGCAGAATATGCGCACCTGCAGGCATTGCCGCAGGTGGCGACCGTGAGTTTCATGACGCACTATGCCCGCGCCGATGACCCGGCACACGCCATGACGCCGCAGCAGTATGACTGTCTGCACTCGGTGGTGCCGGCCGGCTGTGAGGCCAGCCTGGCCAATTCCGGCGGTGTGCTGTTCTGGCCCGGTCGGCAGGGCGACTGGGTGCGCCCCGGCATCATGCTCTATGGGGCGACACCGGCACCGGAGCAGTCCCGTGACCGCCTGGGACTGCGCGCCGGCATGACGTTGTACGCGCCCATCATCGCGCTGCGTGATCTGGTCCCCGGCGATACGGTCGGCTATGGCGGCGGCTTCAGCACGGATCGTCCGCTGCGCCTGGCCACGGTGGCCATGGGCTATGCCGATGGCTATCCTCGCCATGCCCCCAATGATACCCCGGTGGCCATCAACGGCATCCGCTGTCGGCTGGTCGGTCGCGTGTCCATGGATATGCTGACCGTGGACGTCACAGGGCTGCAGGACATCGGGCCGGGTACGCCGGTTGAACTCTGGGGGCCGCATGTGGCTGTGGATGAAGTGGCGCAGGCGGCCGGCACCATTGGCTATGAATTGCTGGCCGGGCTGGCCCTGCGAGGGCGATATGACTATGTTACCGAACGGTGCTCGTGACATTATTCACTGTCCGCGCCGCTTGAAACCCGCACAATGGAAACCATGAAAGAATACCCCCTCTGGCATTATCGGCGCTGGCTGCCCGGCTCTCATCCCGGCCTGGAAGACTGGGTGCTGCCGCTGGGTATCGCCTTCTACCTGCTGATCTTCTGGCTGGGCATGCTGTGGCCCAGCGTCAGCCCGGAACGGGTGCTGGTCGGACTGCTGGTCAGCATCGTCTTCATCGGCCTGGTGTTCCGCGGCTTCTGGCACGATGACTGGGGGGTCTACGTCTATATGGTGGCCGTGGGCAGTCTGGCCTATATCACCCATCCCTTTTCCATGACTGGCCTGATATTCCTGTTCAGCCCGGGTTTCGAACTGAAGAACCGCAGCATCGGGGTTGCCGTGGCCGTGCAGATGGGCATGGTGGCGGGCTTTGTAGGCCTGCTCTGGTGGCTGGAATCCGGTTACTTTCACGGGCTCTTTATTGCCGTGATGCTGACGCTTGTGGTGTCCCGCACGGTGGCAGATTTCTATTTCTTCCGTTATGTGGAGCAGCAGCAGGCCCTGCTGAGAACTCAGGACGAAGCCGAGCATCATGCCCGCCGGGCAGAGCGTGAACGCATTGCCCGTGACCTGCATGATCTGCTGGGTCATACCCTGTCCGGCATTCGCGTCAAGGCAGAACTGGCCGGCCGCCTGCTGGCCGACAGCCCTGATCGGGCCGGGCAGGAAATTCAGGAGATTGAACAGCTGGCGCGCAGCAGCCTGCAGCAGGTGCGGGCTACAGTCAGTGGCTATCACGAGGGCGGCGTGGCGCTGGAAATCAATGCCGCCCGCAACCTGTTGTCTTCCGCCGGCATGACCTTCCGCCCGGTTACCACCGAAGCCGTGCCGCCGCGCCTGGAATCGACTCTGGCAGCGGTCATGCGCGAAGGGGTTACCAATATTGTACGCCACTCCGGTGCCACCGAAGTCCGCCTCGAACTGACCCATGAACGCCACCAGATGCGGCTGACGCTGGATGACAATGGCCAGGGTATGAACGGGGGTGAAGTCGGGCATGGCATGCGCGGTATTCGCTCCCGTGCCAGTTCCGCCGGCGGGGTAGTCAGCTGGCGTCAACTGAACCCGGGTACCCGACTGCAACTGGTACTGCCTGTTGAGGACAGTGATTATGAATGACCCCACCCGCCTGATTCTGGTGGAAGACCAGACACTGATACTGGGTGCCCTGGCCACCCTGCTCGACATGGAACCGGATCTGACCGTGGTGGGCCGGGCCTCGGATGGCGAAGAAGCCCTGCGCCTGGTGGCCGGGCAGCCGGTGGACCTGGTGCTGACCGATATCGAAATGCCCGGCATCGGGGGGCTGGAGCTGGCCCGACGCCTGCACCGCGACAACCCGAATATCATTGTCGGTATCGTCACCACCTTTGCGCGCAAGGGCTACCTGCGGCAGGCTCTGGACGCCGGCGTGCAGGGCTACTTGCTGAAGGATACGCCATCCGATCAACTGGCCGATGCCATTCGCCGTATGTGTGCCGGCGAGAAAGTCATAGATCCGGAACTGGCCGCCGCCGCCCGCAGCGGCGAGAACCCGCTGACCGAACGCGAACGGCAGGTGCTCAAGCTGGCCGCCGAAGGCCTGACCACCGAGATGATCGCGCTGCGTATCCATCGTTCCGAAGGCACGGTGCGCAACTATCTGAGCGAGGCCATCAGCAAGCTGCATGCACGCAACCGGGTAGAGGCTGCCCGTATTGCCCGTGAGCAGGGGTTTCTGTAGCTCAGTAGTGGCCGGCCTGTCGGGTCAGCCAGAGTGCCGCTTCCACCCGTGATTTCATGCCCAGCTTGGCCAGCAGTCGCTTGACGTGAACCTTGACCGTGCCTTCGGCAATATCCAGATGCTGAGCGATCAGCTTGTTGCTGTAGCCTTCGGCCAGCAGTTCCAGCACACCGCGCTCACGTGGGGTCAGGGCGGCCAGTTGCCGCGCCACATCATTGACTGGCACCCGCTCCAGTACATAGTCGCGTACGCGCGGGCTCAGTGTGGTCTGGCCACGTACTGCGGCATCCAGTGCGGTCACCAGATCTTCCGGCTCCGTATCCTTGAGCAGATAGCCATCGGCGCCCATGCGCATGGCGGCCGCGATATCGCTCTGCTCATCGGATACCGTGAAGACCACCACCCGTGCATCCGAGCCGCTCTGGCGCAGGGCCTGCAGTACCTTGAGGCCATGCATGTCAGGCAGATTCAGATCCAGCAGGATCAGGTCAGGCTCCAGGCGCTCGGCTTCCTGCAATGCACTCTCACCGTCACCGGCCGTGCCGACCATGCGCAGTTGCGGGCGCAGGGCCAGGATCTGCTGCAGGCCGGAGCGCAGCAGGGGGTGATCGTCGACGATCAGTACATCGGCAATGATTTCTGCGGTATCTGCCATGGTGTCTGGTCACGCCTCCACACTGAATGTCAGGGTTACTTCGGTGCCCGGGCCATCGGTGCGCCGCCTGATCTGCAGCGTGCCACCCAGCTGTCTGGCTCGTTCGCCCAGTATACTCAGACCCCAGTGCTGCTGGCCATCTTCCTGCACTGCCACGGGCAGGCCGCGGCCATCATCGCTGACGCGCACCGAAACTTCGTTGTACCGGCGCTCGATCGAGACCTGCGCCGTCTCGGCTTCGGCATGCTTGATGATATTGCTCAGAGCCTCGCGCAGAATGTGCAGAATATGGATTTCCCGCTGCGGGGCCAGCCCCAGATCACCAAAGCGGCCGGCGACAAGCAGATGGGTCGGGGTGTTGGGTTGCAATTCGGAGACGGTAGACGCCAGAGCCGTATCCAGATCCGGGTGATTCAGTTGCAGGCGGAAGGTCGACAGCAGCTCGCGCAGCTTGCGGTAGCCCTCGTTCACATTGGTGCGCAGTATGGACACCGTTTCCTGCCAGTCCGAGTCCTCCGGATAGCGGCCCTGCAGGCGTGTTTGCAGCAGCGACAACTGCATCTTCTGGTAGGTCAGGGTCTGCGCCAGGGAGTCATGCAACTCGCGGGCTATTACCGAGCGCTCCTCCTGCAGGGCCACGCGCGCGCGTTCATCGGCCAGGCTGCGGGTGCGTTCGTCAATCTGCGCCTGCATATTCGCATAGATCGCCGACAGCTCGGCGGCCATCAGGTCCAGGCTGCGACTCAGGGTGGCCAGTTCGCCGCGTCCCTTGAGTGCACTGCGGGCATGCAGGCGGGTCTGCTGAAGCGCTGCGGCCTGCTCGATCAGACGACCCAGCGGTCTTATCACGGCACGCCACAGCCAGATACCGAGCACCACGACCAGCAGTCCGGCGAGGCCGGCAAAGGTCCACAGCGTGATCCGGATCAGGGTCAGCTTGCGTTCACTGTATTCCTCAAGCGCCGACACAAAACGGTCGATCACCTCGACCAGGCCTTGCGCTTCCACCAGTGTGGGCATGCGATCTCCGGTGGCCAGAGCGGAGCTGGCCCAGGCGTTTTCCACCTGTGTCAGAGCCAGATTCACCGCGTGCGTGGGGTCGTCCGGCAAGGCGAAGCGCAGGGTCGGGCTGTGCAGTCGCAGTTCGAAGTCCCGCCGCCAGTAGGTGGCGCGAGGCTCCATGGAGGATGGGTGAATGAGTCCGGGCACCCGTTCGTGGGAGACCACCAGCAGGCGATAGGTGCTCATGCGCAGGGCGCCGGCCTCGTTGATGGCCCGGGCATCACCCTCGACGCTGCTGGCCAGCCAGAGCGTGGACGTCATGCTCGCCAGGGCGAGCCCGGCCAGCAGCACCAGCCCCGCCACCAGGCGCAGAGTGATCGGATAGTGCTGAAACAGATTGCCCGGGCGCCGCCGAGCGGTTGTTGAAACTTCTGTATTCATCAGGCGGGAACAACTTCTTCTGGCCGGCTCAAGCTGCCATGTTCGGGAAAACGGGGGATATTGTCCAGTTGAACCGCATCTGTTAATGTCTCTGTTCAACCGCTGATTTAAGAGCAACTTGCTGGCGGTATACAAATGATGCTAAAGCGCGCTGATGCCTCGTCTTTGTATTCCCCTCCGTGCTTCTTGATCAGCCTGCTGACATTCGAACCCTGTCTGTGAGGCAAGCTGAGTGATGGAAACGCTGAATCAACATTATTTCGCCCGACAACGGGTGCAAAACCATGCGGCCAGAACCGCTGCTGTCCCGGCCGCAGCCCGGTCCAGAGCCTATCGGGTGTTTTTGCGCGCCCATCTCGAAGCGGGTTATCACACCCCACTCGAGCACCTGCGCGAAGACATCACCGCCGCCGTACCCGCCCTGGAAACGCTCAGCTATCAGTCACATGTGGTACCGCTGGCGCAGACACTGCAGGGGCGCCTGGAGCAGGACCTGGGCGTACGCGTGCGCTCGATCGATGTGGAGGTGCAGTACCAGCCCTGAACGGCCTGAGCGCCGCTCAGGGCCAGACCAGTTCCTCTCCGGAGCTGTGCCACTGGCTGGCGGCAAAGAAGCGATTGAACAGCAGCCGCTCTGCCTGCACCGATTCCAGCGTCACGAACTCGAACTGGATGGGTGCGCCGGGCCCGCGCTGAGCCAGTTGGCTGCAGCCCAGTGACGATACGCAGCCAATCTTCGGGTAGCCACCTATGGTCTGTCGATCACGCAGCAGCACTATGGGCTGACCGTCTCTGGGTACCTGTACCGCACCGAGCGCAATGCCCTCGGAGATGATGCCGCCGACTTCGGGGGTAATGACCGGACCTTCCAGGCGGTACCCCATGCGATCTATCCGCTGGCTGATCCGATATTCCTCGCTGCTGAAGCGGCGTCGATCCTGCGGGCTGAACAGGTCGTGCTGGTAGCACGGCACCAGGCGCAGGGTCAGCGGGCTGCTGTAGTCGGGAATGTAGCGCGGTGCCAGTTGGCGCCGGAAGGTGGCTTGTTGTGGCCCGAAGGGTAGTTCGTCGTGCTCGCGCAGAGGCCCGCCGTCGAGACCGCCCAGCCCCTCGCGCGTGACCACCGAACGACTGGAGAACAGCTCCGGTGTCAGCCAGCCCCCGGCTACACCAAGATAGGCACGCAGACCGTTGAGCGGGCGGCGAAACTCGATGCGGTCGCCGGCCTGCACCGGGTGCGTGCTCCAGTTTTCAGCCGGCTGGCCGTTGATGCTGAATTCCAGATCCGCACCGGTGACCGACAGCAGTGCGTCGGCACTCAGTACAGCCTCGAAATTGCCCATCAGAACTTCCAGACAGGCGGCATTCATCGGGTTGTCCAGCAGCTTGTTGGCCCACAGGTAGGCATGCTCGTCTGCAGCACCGCCTTCGGTCAGACCGGCACGCTGAGCACCCTTGCGACCCCTGTCCTGGATGATGGTAAACCAGCCCGGGGTGATGATCCTGAGATTGTTCACAACTGGCCTCCCAGACTGATGAAGGTGTCACGGTCGATAGGCCGAAAGGTCACGGTGTCGCCTACCTGCAGCAGCGACGCGTGGGCCGGATCCTGCTCCGGATCGAACATCAGCTGTGGACTGCGGCCGATGATCTGCCAGCCGCCGGGTGACAGGCGTGGGTAAATCGCGGTCTGTGCATCGGCAATACCGACACTGCCGGGATCAATGGCCTCGCGCGGGGACTTGTGGCGCGGTGTGGCGATTCGATCGTCCACCCGACCCAGAAAGCCGAACCCCGGGTTGAAGCCAATGGCAAATACCTGATAGGACTTGCCGCTGTGGATGCCAATGACCTCGTCCACGCTCAGCTCATGGCGCTCGGCCAGAGCCTCGAGGTCGTAACCGACGGTCGGGTCGTACCATACCGGTATTTCCACCTGGCGGCCCGCAGGCGCATCTTCCGGGTGTGCCTCCAGGTCTGCCACCAGGTGGCGCAGCTCGCGCAGCACATGACGGAAGTCGGCCCGATTCAGATCATAGTGCACGAGCAGTGTGGTATAGGAGGGCACCAGATCGATCACAAGCGGCCCCAGACGTTGTTCGATTCGTTTCTCCAGCGCCACTATCTGCGGAATCAGGGCCTCGCTGATGGTGTCGCCGAAGCGAATCATGGCGGTGTCCTCCGAGACCGCTTCCACGCGCATGGTCGAGTCGCTCATCGGCCTGCATCCAGTGCGTTGCGGATGGCCTGCACCGCCTGCACGGACTCGGGGTTGTCGCCGTGCACACACAGTGACTGCGCCGGCAAGTCCAGCCACTGACCGCTGACGGATGTCAGGCCGGCGCGCTCCGCGAAAGACCGGGCCTGCTGCACAATGGTGGCTTCGTCGTGATGCACACTGCCTGCAATGCTGCGTGCGACCAGCAGCCCTTCGTCGTCATAGGCGCGATCGGCGAAGGCTTCCAGTATCAGTTCTATGCCGATCTCCCTGGCCATGGCCTGATGGGTTTCCCACTGGCGACTGACCGGCACCATGAGGCGCACATCATCGCCATAGGCAGCGACGGCCTCCATGACAGTACGCAATTGCTCTTCAGAGCGCATCATGTCGTTGTTCAGCGCCCCATGAGGTTTGATATAGGACACCTGCAGACCAACGGTGCGGGCAATGCCATCCAGTGCACCAGCCTGGTACCAGATCATGCTCTGCAGTTCCTCTTTGGTGCATTGCATGGAGCGTCGACCAAAGCCGACCAGATCCGGGTAAGCCGGGTGAGCACCGATTTCAACGCCATGTTCGGCTGCCATCGAGAGCGTGCGCTGCATGGTCAGCGGGTCTGACGCATGAAAACCACAGGCGATATTGGCCATGTCTATCAATGGCATCACAGCCTCGTCCAGGCCCATTTTCCAGGGGCCGAAGCTTTCTCCAAGGTCACAGTTCAAGCGCATGGTTTTACCTCCTCGGGTGCGGATGGGCGCCACTTTAACAGATAACCAACAGATAATCGGTGGCATTCCGGCGGTCGGGCAAGTTCGATTTCAGGTCTGTTGCGGAACTCTGGCCCAGCCTTTGCTTGTTATATTATGTTGATAAAACGTCGATGAATAGTTGACATTTAGTCTGCATATTATACTTTTGTTGTGTGTGATACAAAAAAATCACGCTGTCACGCTCAACAACAATCAATAAAGAGTAGAGAGGCGAGATATGAAACGACTGATAACTGCAGCCACTGCCATATCACTTCTGGCTGCCGGTTTTGCCAGCCAGGCACAGGCACAGACACGCTGGGATCTGGCTACCGGTTATGGCGACGGCGTACACCACACCATCAATATCGTTCAGTTTGCCGACGAGGTGCGCGCAGCGACCGACGGCGAACTGGACATCACCGTGCACTCGGGTGCTTCACTGTTTCCGCAGGGTGAAATCCACCGGGCCGTGCGCACCGGTCAGGCACAAGCCGGCGAGCTTCTGATGGCCAACCTGGGCAATGCCAACCCGATTTTCGAAATCGACAATATTCCGTTCCTGGCCAGTGACTGGGATTCTTCCGAGCGGTTGTGGGAAGTCACCCGGCCGGCGGTAGAGGACCATCTTGCAAGTGAAGGCATGCGCCTGCTGTTTGCCGTGCCGTGGCCGCCCCAGGGGTTCTACACTCGCGAGTCCATTGCTGACATCGACGACCTGCGTGGTATGCGGATGCGATCCTACTCACCAATGACCACCGAGCTGGCCGTGCAGTTTCAGGCCGCACCGACAACCGTTCAAGAACCCGAGATACCGCAGGCTTTCTCCACCGGCATGATCAATGCGATGGTGACCTCACCGGCTACGGGTGTGTCCAGTCAGGCCTGGGACTTTGTGGATCACTACACCGATGTACAGGCATGGATTCCCAAGAACATGGTCTTCGTCAATGAGCGTTCTTTCAGTCGCCTGAGTGAAGAGCATCAGGCTGCCGTGCTGGAACTGGCCGCACAGGCCGAAGCCCGGGGTTGGGAAATGGGCATTCAGGAAACCGAGGATGCCACCAACCGCCTGCGTGAAGAAGGCATGACGGTTAGCGAGCCGACGGCCGAGCTGCGCTCCGCGCTGGAGGACATTGGTGAGGAAATGGCCACCCAGTGGGCTGAGGACGCCGGAGAGGCGGGTCAGGAATTGCTGCAAACCTATTTTGGTGAGTAAGCGCTGAGAGTGGTGCCGACAGGTCGTCGTCTGCATGGGCGATGGCCTGTTCTGGAGGCGGATATGCGTAAAAGTCTCGATTTGCTGTACACCGGCGCCGGTTTTCTGGCCGGCCTGTTCGTGATGGCCATCGTGGTTCTGATCATGGCGCAGATCATCGGGCGCTGGTTTGGCATTCTGGTGCCCTCCACGGAAGATTTTTCCGGCTGGTTTCTGGGCGCATCAAGCTTCCTGGCCCTGGCTTACACCCTGCGTACCGGCGGCCATATTCGGGTCAATATCCTGATCCGCAACCTGCGCGGCAAGACCCGTTACTGGCAGGAGATCGCGGTGCTGGTGCTGGGGCTGGCACTGGCCTGCTTCATGACGTACTGGCTGATTCACATGGTGTGGGAAAGCTACGTCTTCAATGAGCGCAGTCGCGGCTACATCTCGGTTGATATCTGGATGGTGCAGGTGCCGGTCGCCGTCGGAGCCGTCATCTTCAATATCGCCATGCTGGATGAACTGGTGCACACGATTCGTACCGGCAAGCCCAGCTACCACGGACAGGACGACGAAATGGAAGAACTGGAAGAGCTGCTGCAGGAAGGCCCAGCCGAAGCGGGAGAGCGCTGATGGACAGTATCACCATAGGCATCATTCTGGCGGTACTCATGCTGTCGCTGCTGGCTTTCGGCTTCTGGGTATCGCTGTCCCTGATGACGGTAGCCCTGGTCGGGGTCATTCTGTACGGGTCGGAAACCTACGGCCTCATTTTTGCCTCAAGTGCCTGGAGCAGTTCGACGAGCTGGTCGCTGGCGGCGTTGCCGCTGTTCATCTGGATGGGGGAAATCCTGTTTCGCACGCGTCTGGCATCCGACCTGTTCAAGGGGCTGACGCCCTGGCTGGGGGCGCTGCCGGGCAGGCTGCTGCATGTCAATATCCTCAGTTGCGGCCTGTTTGCCGCCGTATCGGGATCGTCTGCCGCCACGGCGGCCACAGTCGGCAAGATGACGCTGCCGGAATTGCGCGCGCGGGGTTACAACGAGCGCATGTCCATTGCCACCCTGGCCGGTTCGGGCACGCTGGGCTTTCTTATCCCGCCCAGTATCATTCTGATTGTTTACGGTGTCGCTGCGGAAGTAAGCATAGCCCGACTCTTTATCGCCGGGGCCTTGCCGGGCCTGCTGCTGATTGTGCTGTTCATGGCCTATACCATGATCTGGTCCTGGCTCAACAAGGGCGGGGTGGACAACAGCCCGGACGTGCGCCATAGCTGGAAGGAACGGTTGGTCGCGCTGCGCTATCTGCTGCCGGTACTGGGCCTGATCGGGTTCGTCCTGGGGTCCATTTATGGCGGCTTTGCCACCACCACCGAGGCGGCTGCCGTCGGTGTGACCGGGGCCCTGATTCTGGCCTTGCTTTCCGGAGGGCTGAATCGGCAGACTTTCTTCGACAGCCTGATGGGGGCCGTGCGGACCTCCTGCATGATTGCCCTCATTCTGGTGGCGGCGCATTTTCTCACCGTGGCCATGGCGTTCCTGGGTATACCGAGAATGCTGGTGGGCATGATTGATGCGCTGGAGCTGTCGCCCATGATGCTGCTGGTCTATCTGACCATTCTGTTCATCATTCTGGGCTGTTTTCTCGATGGCATCTCGGTGGTCCTGCTCTCCACATCGATCATGCTGCCCATGGTGGCAGCGGCCGGCATTGATTTGCTCTGGTTCGGCATATACATTGTGCTGGTCATTGAGATGGCACAGATCACGCCGCCAGTCGGCTTCAACCTGTTTGTGCTGCAATCTCTGACCGGAAAGAACATTCTCTATGTCGCCCGGGCGGCGCTGCCCTTCTTCCTGCTGATTGGTCTGGCCATCGTGCTGATCTCCTGGTTCCCGGAAATCGTGACAGCGTTGCCGGCGCAAATGTCGCGATAGGAGCTAGCCGATGACCCCCAGTGATGTACCGACTGTCCCCATTGTGTCTTCGTCCCATCTGGTATCAGAGAAAGGCGGGGCACTCAGCGAGTACGAGTTTGGCCTGATTATCGCCAACAATGCGTTCAATCGCTGGATGATGCACTGTGCCAGGGCCAGTGGAGTCGACGCTCTGGCCCCGCTGGACGTGCTGGTGGTGCACAACATCAATCACCGGGATCGGGCCAAGCGGGTGGCTGACATCTGCTTTGTACTGAATGTCGAGGATACGCACACCGTGACCTATTCCGTCAAGAAGCTGGTGAAGCTGGGCCTGGTATCCGGCACCAAGAAGGGCAAGGAAATTTTCTACGCCACCAGTGACGAGGGGCGGGCGTTCTGCGAGCGCTACAAGGACAATCGCGAGCGCTGCCTGGTCAATTCACTGAAGCAACTGAATCTGGATCAGGACACTCTGACCCAACTGGCCGCCACCTTGCGCACGCTGTCCGGGATCTATGATCAGGCCTCACGGGCTGCGGCGTCGCTGTAGCTCGCCTGACGACAAAGAGAACGGAGGATGACCGTGAGAAGTGATCACAGCGCATGATGTCTCTGCTCCGGTTCGCCTCTCGGTGTCTGGCCAGCCTGCGCTCGCGGGCGGCCCTGATTCTGCCCGGCTGTATCGTGCTCGGTCTGGTGTGGCCAGGCCTAGCTGCGGCCCTGCAGGCATGGCTGTACCCCGCCTTTGTCATACCGCTGATGATTTCCATCGCCCGGCTGGAGTGGTCCGGCCAGTGGCTGATGCTGAAGCGCTGGCCGCTGATGCTGTTGCTGAGTCTGTGGGTCCTGACGGTATCTCCGGTGGTCGTCTGGCTGGTCCTGCAAGGGGTGGCATTGCCGGACGAGTTGTCCATGGCGCTGGTACTGGCTGCTGCGGCACCGCCAATCACGGCCTGTGGTGCGCTGGCGCTGCTGCTGCGACTGGACGGTCATCTCGCCGTGGTCGGTACCCTGCTGACCCTGCTGCTGTGCCCGCTCACGTTGCCGCCGCTGGCGCTGTTGCTGCTGGGGCTTGAACTGGACATTGCGCTGACCGAGTTCATGCTGCGCCTGGGCGGCATCGTGCTGCTGGCCTTCGGCGGTGCCTTTCTGCTCAAGCGCTGGCGCGGTCAGGCGCACATCGACCAGCATGCTGATCTGTTCGATGGCGTTGCGGTCGCCTTTGTCGGTCTGTTCATCGTCGGCATCATGGATGGCATCACTGCCCTTGTGCTGGAGAATCCGGGGCAGATGCTGGGTGCACTGTTGGCAATCACGCTGGTGGTTTATGGCCTCAACCTGCTGGGCTCATTGCTGTTCGTCGCGGTGACTCGGCCGACCGCCCTGGCCGTTGGCCTGATCTCGGGGCAGGCCAACCTGGGTCTGCTCTACATCACACTGAATGATCAGTTGCCGCTGGAAGCCCTGGCGGTGTTTGCCATTGGCCAGATACCGCTCTATCTGCTGCCGACCGTGGAGCAACCTGTTATCAGGTTTTTGTACCGGCACAGTTGAGGCTACTGGTCTAAAGAGCTCAGACCAACACCAGTCTTGGCAGGACTACTTCCCAGCGTTCAACTTGGCAGTGAGCCTGATAGGCTTCTTCAGAGTCCGCAGTGTATCGAATGACAATGGAAGCGACACATGCGGACTCCATCTGTCCTCCCAGTTCGAAGGCCTTGGTGGTGCGGCCCACCTGATTGCCATTTTCATCCAGAATAGCAAATCGTTCACCGTCTTGCCTGAGCTTAAGCGGGTCGCCTGGCTGCAGTTTTTTAAGACTGTCATGAATTTTGTCAGATGCAGCAAGACGGCCTGCAAATCCGATGTCTACTTCTTTCAGAGTCATTACTCGATATCGCTTTTCCAGTTCCGGCAGATAGTGGCCCTCCCATGCTTCCTGTTCTGTCAGTGTGCGGAGCGCACCCAACAACAGGTTATCTTCGGAAAATTCACAAAGAGCCAGAGTTTGTTCTGCCCGAGTCATCCCAACGTAATAGAGGCGTCGCTGTTCCTCCAGAGTCGCTGCATCGGTCCTCCAGTCTCCGTCCAATATCACAACATGCTTAAACTCAAGCCCTTTGGCAGAGTGTGTGGTGCCTAGAAACAGTCCTGGGCTTGGACGTTGACGGATCTCGCGAAAGTAGTCGTAAAGCCAATCCACAATGATTTGGTTTTGAACCTCAGCAGTACCAAATTCTCCTCTAAAATTGGCCAGTACATCAGTCATTAGTGTTGACCAATTGGTATCAGCATTCAGTGCTTTTACCAGCGAATTCAACCGGTCTGAATCTATTGCTGTGGTTTCCTGTCTTAGCCAGTCCACCAACTGCACGAAAGTGCGATTGCGTGTCAACAAGGACCCCTGATCTTTCTCTGCGCTCATGAAGTAGGGGATATCCTGCTGCTCGCACCATGCCTGTAACGGCAACAGGAATTTGTGGCTGCGTGCCAATACGGAGAAATCGGACCAGTCTTTGGCTCCATTGTCGCGAAGGCGCTGTAGCCACTGCATCGCGATTTGTGCCTGCAGGTTTCCAGTTGGCGCATCTTTGGCAGGGACTTCCAATCTCACCACTTGGCCGTTATGCAAATCTGGTACGTTGGACCAACGCCCTCCGCAAGGTATGTGTCGCCGGCCGCTGTCAATGGTGATCGGTTGATCCTGTTTGAGTCTACCTGTGTTTTGTGCAATTAAGCGGTTTGCCGCTTCGATGATATGGCCGCTGGATCGATAGTTCTCGACCAGATACAAAACTTCAGCCTGATAATCTACCTGGTAGCGCTCAATATATTCATTGCTCGTCTTTCGAAAAGCATAGATGTTCTGATCGTCGTCGCCCACAGCCAGTATGCAGAGTCGATCTTCCTCGTCTCTGTGACGCCCAGCCAGTGCACTGACCAACTGATATTGAAGATCATCAATGTCCTGATATTCATCGACCAATATAAACCGGTAGCCACGCAGTAGCTGTTCGCGCAGGCTATCCTCTCCATCAGCCACGTGCTGCTGGCCACCAAGCAAGTCTGCCGCTTGGCGCAGTATGGATTGCAATCGTTTTTCGTCGATCTGCTCATCACGTTCAAATCGGGTGCCAGTCAGTCTCATGGCCAGGCTGTGGTAGGTGAGTACAGTAACCCCGTAGGCATCTTGTCCCACCAGATTGTGCAGGCGCTTTCGGATTTCGTTAGCAGCATGTCGATTGAACGATAACACTACAATTGCGTTTGCTGGCACTCTGCGCACCCGCAACAAGTAAGCAACGCGATGCACTATAACCCGGGTTTTACCGGAACCAGGGCCGGCCAGCACGAGCCGGTTTCGGTCTTCATCATCGACTACTGCGGGCCGCTGTTGGTCACTTAGCGGATCGACTATGGACTGCCACGATTCCTCACTGGTAGCGCGTTGCAGAATATCCTCACGTCCGGCGAAATGACGCTGTAGAAACTGGTCATTATTGGTGCTGAAGTAGTCGAGCACCAGTTTCAAGGCTTCAGCCATTTCCTCAAGTGCACGTAAGGCATACTCTCGCATGACGTGCACCTGTATCAGACGTTCTTGATAGTGCTCCTCCAGTCGAGTGAAATCGCTCTTTAGATAGCGGTTTTTTTGCTCATTGACACTGATAGTCATGGCGTGACGCATTACCGCCATGCCATGGTTCAGTACCAGTACATCAGACTGGTGCAAATACAGCAGCACGTGCTCTACTGCCTTGCGACGCTGGTCGTGCGGTATCCTTGCAGACAGCGCAATATCATCTGCAATGCATTTTTGCAGACCCCCAAAGGTGGTGTCGACCATGAGGTCTTTACCCCTGACTCCATCCGGGATCCGTTGTATCAGGAACTCCATGAGCACACCGGCCAACTCACGCCTCTTTTCTCCAAGTTTTGCCAGTTGCTGCCACCTGAGGGCACCGAGCGTTTTGATCTTCAGGTAGTCACGGTTGATTATTCTGAGTTCAAAACTACTGCGCTGGCTGGAAGAGGTTGAGCGATCCCTGGATAAGCTCTTCAGAAGTTGCAGCACCTGAGGAGGGATCAGTTCTGGGATATTTGTTTCATCTCGTAAACGGCTGGTTAGTTCATTAAGACTGACGTCTTGCCACTCCCCCGAGTCGGCATCTGGAGCTACTTCCGTGAGGACTTGGAACAGGGCTTTTTCGAGGGTGAGTATCTGCTGCAAGCGTTTCCGGGACGAGCTGTCTACACCGTGGCGCAGGTACATGGTAATCCGTGTATCACTGGTCAGTACGCCCAACGCCTCCAGGCTTTGTAAAGAAGCCACGACCTCTTCAGTTGTTTGTCCGGTGAGGTCAGTCAACTGATCAGTAGTCACCCGTTCATCCGCTGGTGACGCCTTAATAAAGTTGAGAATGGACTCGAATTCCTGGCGCTTGCGCATGGGTAGGGCGGCAGCGTCTAGTATTTTTTGTATTTGGGGCCAGGTCTTTTGTAGTTTAGCGGCAAAAATACGGGTTACGTTGGCATCACGAACCAGGTACTGTCCCTTCTCCAGCCAGGAAACGGCAGTGCTGACTTTCGTGGCTGCGTCACGGTCATCATGATTGAATTGTGTTTCCACATCTTCATCCTGCAGGATCTCACCTGAAGTAATGACCAATGGTTCGTTCTTCCGGCGTTGGCTCTCTCGACGCAGTTTTCGGTATATCTGTTGAATGTCGTTGAAGCTCAGGCGAGAGGTCTGTGCCAGTCCGAACTGTGTTTCGATGTCGTCTGGACAATAGAGCAACACACAGCGGGCCTGTTGCTGGTCTCGGCCAGCTCGACCAGCCTCTTGAAGATAGTTTTCCAGAGAGCCGGGGATATCAGCATGAATAACCAGTCGAATGTCTGATTTGTCTACGCCCATCCCAAAAGCGTTGGTGGCGACTATTATGCGCAGTTGGCCAGTCTTGAACGCGTCCTGAATATCCTTCTTTTCATTGGGATCAAGGCCGGCATGGTAGTGTTGACATGCCCAACCCTGGCTGGATATGAACTCGGCGTACTCTTCAGTCCGTTTGCGACTGGATACAAACACTACAGCGCCATCTTCAATGCCGGAAAGTTCATCGTTCAGAAGGTCCAAGGTTCTGCGTTGTTTCTCTGGCTTCTCGCACGGCATGACCTCGAAAGAGAGGTTGGGGCGTTCGTGGGTGCCGATGAAGGTTTCGAATTTGATATTCAACTCTTCATGGAAATGGTTCTCGATGTCTTTCAGTACATCCGGTTTGGCGGTAGCAGTGAAGCAGCCAATGGGTGCCATCTTTCCACTGGCGGTGAATTCGCGGATAAAACGAGCCGCATACAGATAGTCGGGCCGGAAATCATGACCCCACTTGGAAAGGCAGTGGGCCTCGTCAAAGATCCAGGCCCCAACTCTTCGGTTAGAAATGGCTCGCTGAAAAGTTCTGTTGCGGAACTGCTCTGGTGACAGGAGCAGTATGCCGACGTCGCCCATTTGAATCTGTTCCAACACGTCAGCTCGTTCAGGCATGGACAAGAGACCATTCAGCGCAGCAGCGCAACCAATGTTGTTAGCTGCCAGGCCATCGACCTGATCTTTCATCAGTGATTGCAAGGGTGAAATGATGATTGTCAGGTTTCCGTTGCGGTAGTAGCGATTCAAGGCAGGTAACTGGTAGCAAAGAGATTTCCCCCCTCCCGTCGCCAGCACGGCAAGTACATTCTTGCCACTCATACCTGCTGCTACGATCTCTCTTTGCAGACTGGTTCCTTGTTCGTCATATCGAAAATCGGGGAAGCCAAAGTACCGCTGGAGTTCCTTCTCTGGATTGTGGGTCGTTTGGCAGTATTGGCAATCTGGCCGATCACAGGGGATATCACGCAGTTCATGCAGCAGACGCTCTGTATCAGGGAACTGATGGTACACCCAGGGCGGCAAGACTGAGTTATCGCCTGAGACCCGAAGCCAGGCCAGGGCATAGGCCAGTGGCTGTTGCAAACTGGCCTGATAGATGTCATCAGCCATGATCCGTTCCAGGCGGGCCCGACAAACCTTGAGGTTTCTGTCGGCAGCAGGGTCTGACTCTGCCAGTATCTCAGGTAGTAATTCGGCTGCCGCCTGCAGGGGCAATGGTTGTCGGCCCGTTAGCGTGGCCATAAAGTTGCCCAACCCTGGTCCAACTGCAGGGGCCAGCAGGCTCTGGTAACACAGAAGTTCAGACTTCTTCTGTTCAGCCAGTTGCAAGAATGCATCACGCTGATCACTGAACAGCTTCAGGGTTGATACGCAGTCCTTGAGTGGGGAGTTGAGGCTCTCACGAACCAACTTGTAGTCTTTTACAAGACGATGATAAGGGTTCTTCGGAAAAGCCAACGGTGAGAGGTTTAGCGTATCAATGACAGGAAGCTGCAATAAAGACAGGTCTGGCTTCGCAGTTGATAGCACTGGCAGGTCATGCCGTAATACGTTGTGCCCAAGAACAAAGCTTGCTCCCTCTGTCAGACGGTCAAGCGACTTCAGGCAATAGTTCAAAGGGGTTTTGTGGGTGACTGAAAGCTCGAGCTGGCGTCCGGTGTCCGGGCGCAAACCGGCAAGCATGAAAATACTGGTCGCTGGTGAACTGCTTTGAGGCTTGGTCTCCAAATCTACAACCAAGGCTTTTGGTGTGAAACTCGACACTCGTTCGATCCTTGACCACTTAAAGACAGAAGGGGAGTCTGACTGACGCTGCTGTCAGTGCCGTAAAAACCCTATCCTTGGGTATAGTACTGGGGATCAGCAAGTAACCGCAATCCGATGGATTTTGCTCAGGGTCCGCTCTCATTTGCCGTATGTCGAATGGAGTCCGGACGTGCTGGATCTGGCGTCTACTTTTTGTCAATCAGACCAAGTATCCTTGCCGGTAGTTTTCAACCGGTGGTGCAGATCTGTCCGAACAAGCGGGGCAGGCCTGACTGCCCCGATTTTTCTGGTTACTGCATCATGATATTGCCCCCTCAGACCCGCTCGCGACAGCAGGCCGCGGACGTGCTTGTGATCGGTGCCGGTGCCGCCGGACTGATGTGTGCCCGGGTGGCCGGGCAGCGGGGCCGTCGGGTGACGGTGCTGGAGCGTGCCAACAAGCCCGGCAAGAAAATCCTGATGTCCGGCGGCGGGCGTTGCAACTTCACCAATCTGGATGTGCAGCCGGAGCATTTCCTGTCGCGCAATCCGCATTTCTGCAAATCTGCCCTGAGTCGCTATACCCAATGGGACTTTATCAGCCTGGTGTCGGAACACGGCATAGCCTGGCACGAGAAGGCGGATGGCCAGCTGTTCTGTGATCACAGCAGCAAGGATATTCTCAATATGCTGCTGCAGGAGATCGAGGCGGTCGGAGTGCAACTGCGGCTGCGCACCGAGGTTACGGCCGTCAGCCGGAAAGAGGAAGGCTGGGTGGTGCAAACCGATCAGGGAATATGGGTAGCCGAATCGCTGGTGATTGCCACCGGCGGCCCGAGCATTCCCACTCTGGGCGCGACCGACTGGGGCATGCGCTGGGGCGAATCCATGGGGCATGAACTGGTAACCTACAGGGCGTCTCTGGTGCCCTATACCGCGCATCCAGAGGACCGGGCAGGCTGGGCACCGCTGTCCGGCGTGTCGCTGCCGGCCACGCTGTCCGTGTCAGCCCGGGACTGGACCGGCGATGTGCTGTTCACGCATCGTGGGCTCAGTGGGCCGGTGGCGCTGCAGATCTCCAACTACTGGCAACCCGGAGAGACGGTTTTCATCAACTGGTGGCCGCACGGCGACCTGCTGGCGCAATGGCATTCGGCCCGGCAGCAACAGGGGCGTCAGACGCTGGTCAACTGGCTGGGCCAGGACCTGCCGCGCCGTGTGGCGGACTGGCTGGCCGGTGACCTGGGGCAACTGCGGCTGGCTGATCTTGACGGCGAGCAGGTTACCCGGCTCCGTACGCGGGTGCACGCCTATGCGTTTCAGCCTGCGGGTACCGAAGGGTATCGCACGGCAGAGGTAACGCTGGGTGGCCTGTCGACAGACGATATCTCATCCCGCACCATGGCCAGCGGGTTGCACTCGGGGTTGTATTTCATCGGCGAGGTACTGGATGTGACCGGCCATCTTGGCGGCTACAATTTTCAGTGGGCCTGGTCATCGGGCCAAGCGGCAGGAGAGGTGGTGTAGCGGTGCTGACGCCGGGCAGAGACTGCCCGGCGCCTGTGGTGCATACGCGGCGCGGGTTCAGTCCGTGACCAGCGTATAGGACCCGTCTTCGTCGTGGACTTCACGGCCGGTAACCGGCGGATTGAAGGTGCAGATCAGGCGCATGTCTTCGGTGCCGCCACGCAGGATATGCTGGTCATGCTTGTCCAGCGCATACAGAGTGCCGTCCTTGATCGGGTGGACTTCACCGGTGGCCTTGTCTTCGATACTGCCGTTGCCGGCGACACAATAGACGGCTTCCAGATGATTCTTGTACCAGAGATGCAGCTCAGCCCCGGCCGGAATAATGGTTTCATGGAATGAAAAGCCCATGCCATCCTTCTTCAGCAGCAAGCGGCGGCTGACCCAGCCCGGCCCTTCCACTTCCTGCTCGGTGCCGACAATGTTCTCCAGACGTACAATTTTCATGCGGATAATCTCCGAAAGCCGTTAATCAGGCGCCAAAGTGTAGCACATCCGGCCCTGTCGGTTTCAGAAAAACAGCCAGCCCACAGCCAGCAGGCCCACCGCCAGCCACATGATGGCAGTGTCGCGGTCATCTTTCGCAATACCGGGCTCCCACGGGCCGGCGGCAGGGCGAGCTTCGGCGCGGATGTTGTAGCCATCGGCAGCCAGTTCCGCGTCGTCATCGGCTTCCGTCTCTTCGACACCGGCTGACAGCACTTCCCAGTATTCCAGCTCCAGGGCGCGCCGCAGGGCGTCAATGGAGGCCTGCTCAATGGCCTGGCGCCATACGGCTTCTCTGAACGCGCGTGGGTAGACCGGATGCGACAGGCTGTCATGCAATGAACGCACATACTGCTGCACCAGACCTTCCAGCCAGCCATGCAGCGGCGGCGCCGGTGAAATATCGCCCAGTGGCAGTTCTATCTCGCCGTTGTCTTCGGCGGCGACCAGAGCGTCGATCAGCTCGGCCTTGCGCAACCGTTGCGGAATGCGCTCGGACTGACGGGCCAGCATCTGCAGGTCGGATACCGTCAGCTCTTCCAGGCTGGCCCGCACATCATGTTCATGCTCTTCGGTTTCGATGGTGGCGAGACCGTCGCTCAACAAGGCCAGCCGCGCAGGGAACGGCAGTGAGGTCAGCACCTCGCCGCGGGCCAGGGCAAACACGGACTCACTGTAACCCTTCAGGTTGGCGGCCTCGCCCAGGCAGCCTTCGCGGTTGTGATCGATCATGTCGGCCAGGGTGTCGACCGCAACGCTGATCTGTTCGGTGGGCATCAGGCGTTGCCAGGTGTCGCTCCACTGGTCGACATCGGTGACATTGGCCGCAGCACGGCGCAGTTCCGACAGATCAGAGACATCGTGAATATGGACCGCGCCCTGAGTGATGGCGGGCCAGTGGCGGACATGGGGTTTCTGTTTGTCGAAGTCCCACAGCCATTCAAGGCTTTCGCTGGACAATTCGCTCATGTGACGACTCCCTGCACGCGGTAAGTGTAAGTGGATGCTTGCACTATAGCGGCCGTGAACCGGGCTTTCCACTGCCGTTTTCTGTACAGGGTTTGTCTGCCTGCGGGGTATGCCGTACCCTCTGCGTTCTCAA
The DNA here is from genome assembly GCF_004768465.1 of Natronospirillum operosum. Lineage (GTDB taxonomy): Bacteria > Pseudomonadota > Gammaproteobacteria > Pseudomonadales > Natronospirillaceae > Natronospirillum > Natronospirillum operosum. Next base: position 233,925 of record NZ_SRMF01000002.1, on the reverse strand, counting down.
CAGCCCCTATATGGAGCGGAAGGCGCCCTGCATGAGCGAAGCCTCGAACGAACAACATCCCTATTTCAGCCTGACGCCCGATACCGTGATGGATGCGGTGGAGAGTGTCGGCTTTGTCTGTGATGCCAGAATTTTCCCGCTGAACAGCTATGAAAACCGGGTCTATCAGGTCGGTATTGAAGACGCGGCGCCGGTGATCGCCAAGTTCTATCGTCCCGGGCGCTGGCGGGCGGAAGAGATTCAGGAAGAGCATGACTTCTCCACTGAGCTGGCCGAGCTGGAGGTGCCTGTGGTGGCCCCCTGGCGCGATGCTCAGGGTGAGTCATTGTTCCGGCACGAGGAATTCCTGTTCGCGATCTATCCCCGTCAGGGTGGGCGCGCCCCGGATCTCGAAGATGCGGATGATCTGGAAGTGCTGGGGCGGCTGATGGGACGCATGCATGCAGTGGGCTGTCAGCATCCCTTCGTGCACAGACCGACCCTGTCGGTGCAGAGCTTTGGCGTCGACAGTGTGGAGTTTCTGCTGAGCTCGGGGGCTGTCCCCGAGTCGCTGCGGCCGTCCTATGAGGCGGTGGCCTTTCCGCTGCTGGAGGACATCAGCGCCCGTTTCGCGGCCCTGGAGTTCGAACCGGTGCGGCTGCATGGCGACTGCCATCCCGGCAATATCCTCTGGCGTGACGGCGCCGCGCATTTTGTCGACCTGGACGATGCCCGCAATGGTCCGGCCGTGCAGGATCTCTGGATGCTGCTGACGGGTGATCGCGAGCACCAGACCATGGCGCTGTCGGATGTGATGGAAGGTTATCAGCAGTTTCACAGCTTCAACTTCGCCGAACTGGCGCTGATCGAGCCGCTGCGCGCCCTGCGCAGCATGCATTATGCGGCCTGGCTGGCCCGGCGCTGGCCCGACCCCAGCTTCCCCATGCACTTCCCCTGGTTTGGTGACGAGCGTTACTGGGGCGAGCACATCATGACGCTGCGCGAGCAGCTCGAGGCCCTGCAGGCACCGCCACTGGCGCTCTGGTAGCGTCGTTGTGCCCGCACCCGGTTCGGGTGCGCTCAGGGCGCATCTTCAATTGTAAACAAACCGTAAGCAGGACAGATGTCACTACTGATTGCAAGGGTCAGGAGGATAATCCAGCGCCAACCTGAAACCGGTTTCTGCCGGAGCCAACCCGAACAAGTGAGGATCAGATGCACAAACGAGTCGTTCGCATTGCAGTGGCACTGGCAATACTGGGACTGGCCATCCTCCTGGCAGTCCTGATGATCAACGGCGGCAACGACACGGCGGAAGAGGAAGCCGAGTCGCCGGCGACTGAAATCACCGCCATCGAAGTGGCACCGGGTCGTTATGCACCCCAGATGACCTGGGTGGGCACCGTCATGGCCCGCCGGGAGGCCGAGCTGAGCACGCCGATTGCGGCCGATGTGCTGGAGCTGCTGGTGGGCGAGGGCGATTCTGTTGTGGCCGGGCAACCGCTGATTGAGCTGGATACCCGGCAACTGGATTGGGACCTGGCACAGGCCCGCACCGAAGTGCGTGAACTGGAGCTGAGTCAGGAGCAGTTGCTCGACCAGCAGGAGACCGATGAAGCCATGCTGGCGCTGGAGCGGGAATTGCTCGTGCAGTCCGAGCGCGCGCTGGCTCGTGAGCGGGGGCTGCGTGAGCGCGGCGCCTCGACTGAAGCGGCGCTGGATGAGGCCGAGTCGCGTACCATTCAGGCCCGGCAGTCGGTGCGCCAGCGTGAAAGTGCACTGGCCCAGCATCCGCGTGAACTGTCACGGCTTGAACTGCAGCGCGAGCGCGCCGAAATCGGCCTGGAGCGGCTGGAGGACCAGGCCAGACGGGCAGCCATGACAGCGCCATTCGACGGCATAGTGGATGCGGTGAACACGTCCGCCGGCCAGCAGGTCGGGTCAGGGCAGGTACTGGTTTCGCTGCATGATCCGGACAGCCGGGTCTGGCGCGTGAATGCACCGGATCGCAATGCCGAAGCCCTGGAAGCTCGCCTCAACAGTGCCTGGGTGGCGCAGAGCCGGCGTGCCGCCCGGGTCAGTGAAGGTGCGGCCAGCCGCTATGTGGAATTCCCCGTGCCGGCCGAACTGGATTGGGCGCCCGGTGAAATGCACCAAGCTATGGTGCAGCGGCCCCATGTGGACAATGTGCAGCCAGTGCCTGCAGCTGCACTGTATTCCAACAACCGAATCTTCCTGGTGGATGACGACGACCAGTTACAGTCCAGCGTGATCGTGCCACTGGGGGCGACCTGGATCGATGGTGATGAATACTGGTTGATTGACGCCGCCGATCTGCCCGCAGACGGTCTGATCCTGGCCTCTCGCCTGCCCAACGTATTGAACGGGCTGCGGGTCGAGGTCACCGAGACCCGTACCGTCAGTTCGAACCGGGAGCAATAATATGACACGGATTCTGGACCACCTGCGGGAGGCCCCGTTTCTGGCCTATTTCGCCCGCCATCGGGTAGCGGCCAACCTGTTGATGCTGTTCGTCATTCTGATGGGCTTTATGGGGCTGACCCGGTTGCCCATGCAGCTGTTCCCCGATGTGACACCGGGCGCCGCAGCCGTGACCGTGGCCTGGGACGGTGCTGGTGCCGATGCGGTGGTGGACCGCATCACCGAACCGCTTGAGCGCGAACTGCTGGAACTGGATGCGATAGACCGAGTCACCTCGAACAGCCGCGATGGTTATGCGGCGCTGTCCATCTACTTTGAAGCCGGCAGCGACATGGAATCGGCCATGCGAGATTTGCGTACGGCCGTGGACAGCGTCAGTCTGCCTTCCGGTGCGGACGACCCGACCGTGCGCGAATACGAATTCTCCGAGCCGGTCATTTTCACCATCCTGTCCTATGACGGCCCCATTTCCGATCTGCGACCCTTTCTGGATCAGATGGAGAGCGATCTGCGCCGCCGCGGCATTCCCGAAACCCTGGTCGAGGGCATGGATGAGCCCATAGTGCGCATCGAGGTGACGCCCGAATCCCTGGCGCGTCACCAGTGGACAGTGGATTCGCTGGCTGATGAGATCCGCCAGGTCAATGACCGCTTTTCCGCCGGTCAGGCCGGCGAAGGCGAGAATCAGCGCAATGTGATTACCGGGGAGCGACGGACCAGTGGCCTGGCCCTGCGCGAGCTGCCACTGGGCGACAATCGCACCCTGGGTGACGTGGCCACGATTCTGGAACAGGGCGAGGAGCCGCGCAAGCGCCTGGTCTTCAATGATCGCAATGCGGTGCTGGTGCAGGTGTTCCGCTCCGGCGGCATGGACTCCATGACCACCTCCGAGATCTACCATGAGTGGCACAACGAGGTGGTACCCACACTGCCGGCAGGTGTCGAAGTCGTTGTGTTTGGCGACAACTCCGAGTTTGTCGGCGACAATGTGGAACTGCTGCTGACCAATGGTTTCTACGGCCTGATGCTGGTGCTGGGCACGCTGTTCATTCTGCTCAACCTGCGGGTGGCACTGTGGACGGCCATGGGTATTCCTGTGGCGCTGCTCGGCACCATGGCGCTGCTGTATTTCAGCGGCGGTTCGCTGAACTTTTTCTCCATGTTCGCCATGATGATGGCGCTCGGTATCATCGTCGACAACGCCATCGTGGTCGGTGAGGAAACCCAGTCCATGCTGGAGCGTGGTATTGCCCGCAGCGATGCCGCCAGCCTGGCGGTCAGCCGCATGTATGCGCCCATAGTGGCGTCATCCCTGACCACGATGGCGGCGTTTTCACCGCTGCTGTTCGTGCCCGGCATGTTCGGCGAGCTGCTGCGCCCGATTCCGCTGGTCATCATCATGGTGATCGCGGCAGCGCTGGTGGAGTGCTTCCTGATTCTGCCCGGCCACCTGCATATGAGTTTTGGCCGCAGCACCGGCAAGACCGAGACCGGCCTGCGCAAACGCATTACAGCGCTCGAGCATCGGGTGCGTGAACAGTATTATCGGCCCTTTATCACCTTCATGATTCGCCAGCGTCTGCTCAGTGTCAGTATCGCCCTGAGCCTGTTTATCGTCTCCATCGGCATGGTGGCGGGCGGCGTGGTGCCGTTTTCCGAAGATCTGGATATAGAGGCCGAAGAGATCTTTGCCGATGTTGAATTTGTCGAAGGGGCCCCGGAACAGTCCGTGGTCGAGTTCATGGAGACCATGCAGGCCGGCCTGAGAGCTGCCGAAGCCGAGTTCCTGGAACGCTATGATGTACCGTTCGAAGCGCTGATTCGCGATCTCTATTACGAGTACGATCTGGATGCCGGTGAAGCCTTCTTCATGGCGCGCCTGCCGTCGCCGGATGATCGGCCCTTCAGCAACAATCAGTTCCTGCGCGCCTGGGAATCCCATGTCGAGTTGCCGCAGGTTGTGGACCGGCTGCGTATTGCCAGCGAGAGCGGCGGTGGTGCCTCGGCCAGTGAACTCAACCTGCGGTTGGCCGGCGAGGATGCCGAGCAGTTGCGGGCCGGTACCCAGGCTCTGGTGCAGGCGCTGGAAGACTACGGTGAGCTGCGCAACGTCAATGACACCCTGCCGGCGACCAATCGCCAGGTACGGCTGGACCTGACCCCAGCTGCCCGGGCACAGGGGCTGCGCGAACAGGCGCTGGCCGGCCAGGTGGCCGCGGCCATGGATGGGGTGACCGTGCAGACCTTTACCGAGTTCGGCTCGGAGGTCGACGTACGCCTGCGCCTGGACGAACAGACCCGACAGCAACTGGACTATCTGTCCTGGCTGCCCATCAGTCTGGGCAATGGTCGTACGTTGCCGCTGAGTGAGGTCGCGACGCTGACCGCGCAGGAAGAGCCTTCGGCCACCGCGCGCGAAAATGGCCGTCAGGCCGTCACCATCACGGCGGATGCCGCCAGTGAAGACGTCAACATGCAGTCTGTGCAGGCCGACATCGCGGAGAATGTCATGCCCGGCATTCTGGCACAGTACGGCCTCAGCGCGGACTATGAAACCGGCCAGGATGCAGCGGAACTGCTGGACAACCTGGTGGTCGCTGCCTATGCCGCAGCGGCGCTGATCTTCCTGATCCTGGCCTGGATGTTCCAGTCCTATACCTGGCCGCTGGCGGTCATGACCTCGATTCCGCTTGCCATGACCGGGGCCATCTTCGGTCACTGGGTACTGCGGCTGGATCTGAACTTCCTGTCGCTGTTCGGCCTCTTCGGCCTGGCCGGTATCGTGATCAACGGCTCCATCATTCTGATCTCGCGCTATCGGGAACTGCTGGCTGACGGCTGGGATCGTCACGAAGCCATCGTCGAAGCCAGTTGCCAGCGCTTCCGGCCAGTTGTTCTGACCACCCTGACCACGGTCATGGGGCTGGTGCCCATTCTGCTGGAGACCTCGGTGCAGGCCCAGATGATCCGCAGCATGGCCACCTCGCTGGCCTTCGGTCTGGGCTATGGCGCCTTCCTGGTACTGCTGGTCATTCCCTGTGTGCTGAGCTATCTGCAAAGCATGACCGAAGCCTTCGACCGACTGGTGCGCTGGCTGTCACCAAAGCGTCCTGAAGCCGGCTAAGAGCGGCCTGCAGGCGCTGTCGTGAATCGGCAAGGTTAGGTCGTTCCTGCATCATCCCGCACCCACGGTGCGGGATACGCTTCCAGCAAGAGTGGTTCCCGGGCCAGGCCCGGGCTCTTGCACAGGAGCGGCAGCCATGACCGACGATTACGAAGACGACGATCTGGATCTCAGCACCCTGCCCGACGACGAGTTGGTCGAGCAGATGCATGATGATCTCTACAACGGCCTGCGCGAAGAAATCGTGGAAGGCACCGAGATCCTGCTGGAGCGGGGCTGGTCAGCCAATCGGGTGCTGGACGAAGCTCTGGTGGAAGGCATGCGCATTGTCGGGGTCGATTTTCGTGACGGTATCCTGTTTGTCCCCGAAGTGCTGATGTCGGCCAATGCCATGAAGGGCGGCATGGAGTTGTTGCGCCCGTTACTGGCAGAGACCGGTGTCGAGCGCATAGGCAAGATCGTCATCGGCACCGTCAAGGGCGACATCCACGATATTGGCAAGAACCTGGTCTCCATGATGCTGGAGGGTGCCGGCTTCGAAGTCGTCGATATCGGCATCAATATCCCCGTTGAAACCTATCTGGAAGCACTGGCAGAACACAAGCCGGATATTCTCGGCATGTCGGCACTGCTCACCACCACCATGCCCTACATGAAGGTGGTGATCGACACCATGACCGAGCAGGGCATCCGCGATGATTATATCGTGCTGGTCGGCGGGGCGCCGCTCAACGAGGAGTTCGGTGCGGCCATAGGCGCTGATGCCTATTGCCGCGATGCCGGGGTGGCTGTGGAAACGGCCAAGGCCCTGATTCAGCAACGTCGGGAAAACCGGGTCAGCGCATGAAACCGCTGCAGGTCATCGCCTGTGGGGCGCTGGCGCATGAGCTCACGGCGCTGCAGCGCGCCAACGGTTGGTCCGGCGTTCAGGTGCAGTGCCTGCCAGCTGAACTGCACAATCGCCCGGAGCGCATTCCCGAGGCTGTCCGCCAGGCCATTCGGGCGGCCCGCCCGCAGGTGCGGGCCCTGTTTGTCGCCTATGGCGACTGTGGCACCGGCGGCGCCCTCGATCGCGTGCTCGCGGAAGAGGGCGTGGAGCGCCTGCCCGGCGCGCACTGCTATGCCTTCTATGCCGGTCCGGAGCGCTTTGATGCCCTGGCCGCCGCCGAACCTGGCACCTTCTATCTGACCGATTTCCTCGCCCGTCACTTTGAACGTCTCGTCATGCGTGAACTGGGTCTGCGTGCCCATCCTGAACTGCGGGATCTCTATTTTGGCCACTATCGCCGGGTGCTGTGGCTGACCCAGACCGGCGACAGCGCGCTGGCAACACGCGCTCGTGCCGCCGCCGAAGCGTTGGGTCTCGAGTTTGCACAACTGCATACCGGGCTCGGCGCGCTGGAAACCCGGGTGCTGCGCTTTGTATCCCAACCACCACCGGTGTCCACCACGCAGGAGTCTCTGTCATGGCCCAGTTGATTACCGTTCTGTGGCGGGACATACCCGCCCAGATCATCTGCAAGAAGGGGCGTCGCAGCGCCCGTGTCCAGTTGTCGGACCGCTTCCAGTGGGCCATCGACAGGGCCGCCATGCGGGCCGGCAAGGGCAGCTCCGATGCCTATCTGGCCGACTGGCAGCGCAGCCAGCCCCGGCCCTGTGGCGACGATATCGAAGGCGAAGCGCGCACCGAAGCGGAACGCCTGGAGGCCCTGTACAGCGATGATGATCTCAAACGCATGATCCGCAACAAGGGGCTGTATGAACCGGAGGCCGGTGATGTGCCGGCCAGTGCGGGTCACCACTGAATCACGGAGGCCACTGCCATGTACTCAGTCAGACGCTGGGCGGTGCGCCATGCCCGCCTGATGGAGAGGACCTACAACGTCTTCGAGCCGCTGTTTACGCGTCTGGACCCGCTGTGGCGGCGGTTGGGTTATGGACGTCTGGAAAAACCGGTGGCCGCAGTGGAGCGTGGCCTGAAGGGCTGGTTGTTCGACTGCCGAATGTGCGGCCAGTGCGCGCTGAGCAGCACTGGCATGGCCTGCCCGATGAACTGCCCCAAGAACCTGCGCAACGGCCCCTGTGGCGGGGTGCGAGCCAACGGTCACTGTGAAGTGAAGCCCGACATGAAGTGCGTCTGGGTGGAAGCCTGGGAAGGCAGTCAGCGCATGACCGAGCAGGGAGGCGCGCGTATTCACCAGGTACAGCCACCGGTGGACTTTCAGTTCCAGAACACCTCGTCCTGGCTGCGGGTATCGCGGCAGAAACGGCAGGAACGTCTGATCGCCCGCTCCGGCCACACACCAGGCCAGTCGCACGGGGAGCCCTCGGCATGAAGTTTGATGACGAGCCGATTCCGGGTTACTCGCTGCCGATCCTGCCCGGCCATTACTCGCCCGGGCGGCTGGAGCGAGTATTGCGTGCCGGTTGCTTCGCCGTCACCACCGAGATCGACCCACCGGACTCCGCCGACCCGGCCGAGGTGCTGAAGCGGGCGGCCATCTTTGATGGCTATGTGGACGCCATCAATGCCACCGATGGCTCCGGCGCGAACTGCCATATGTCCAGTGTGGGCGTGTGCTCTCTGCTGACCCGGGTGGGCTACGCGACCATCTTGCAGATTTCCTGCCGCGACCGGAACCGTATCGCCATTCAGGGCGAGATTCTGGGTGCCGCCGCCATGGGCGCCTGCAACATCCTCTGTCTGACCGGTGACGGCGTGCAGGCCGGGGATCATCCGGGCGCCAAGCCGGTGTTCGATCTGGACAGCATGTCGCTGCTGGAGATAGCCCGCACCATGCGCGACGAATCCCGCTTTCAGAGCGGCCGCAAGCTGGACCTGCCGCCGCGGGTGTTTCTTGGCGCGGCGGAGAACCCCTTCGTCCCACCTTTGGATTTTCGCCCGCATCGGCTGGCCAAGAAGGTGGCTGCCGGCGCCCAGTTCATCCAGACCCAGTACTGCTTCGATATCGACCTGCTGCGCAATTTCATGCGCAAGGTCAGTGATCTCGGCCTGCTGGAAGGGCCGGACCGGGTGTTCATCCTGGTCGGTGTGGGGCCGCTGGCCTCGGCCCGGGCTGCGCGCTGGATTCGCGCCAATGTCCCCGGCGTGCATATTCCCGATGCCATCATCGAGCGTATCGAAGGCGCGCAGAATCAGAAGGCCGAGGGCGTTGCCGTGTGCAAGGATCTGATTCACCAGATTCGCCAGATCCCCGGTGTCAGTGGTGTGCATGTCATGGCCTACCGGCAGGAACACACGGTGGCCGAAATCATCGAACAGACCGGAGTGCTGGCAGGGCGTGTGCCCTGGTACCCCGGTCGTGACAACCCCGAAGAACTCAACCCCGAATCCCCGGACGCACTGCAGGAGGAAACCCTATGACCGACACCATCATCAGTTCACACAGGAAAGAGGTCGTTATCGGCTTTGATCGCCCCTTTGTGGTGATTGGGGAACGCATCAACCCGACCGGCCGCAAGCAACTGGCGGCCGAAATGGCGGCCGGGGACTTTTCCCGGGTGGAACAGGATGCGCGCGCCCAGATTGCCGCCGGTGCACACATGCTTGACGTCAATGCCGGTATTCCACTGGCAGATGAGCCGGCGATTCTGGCCGCAACCATCAAGCTGGTGCAGTCGCTGACCGATGTGCCGCTGTCGATTGATTCCTCGGTTCGTGATGCACTCAAGTCGGGTCTGGAGGTCTATCAGGGCAAGGCGCTGGTCAATTCGGTGACCGGAGAAGAGGAGAGCATGGAAGCGGTGCTGCCACTGGTGAAGAAGTACGGTGCGGCGGTGGTGGCGATCAGCAATGATGAAACCGGCATTTCGGAAGATCCGGAGGTGCGGTTTTCGATAGCGAAAAGAATAGTGGAGCGGGCGGCGGATTACGGCATCCCGGCCAGTGATGTGGTGGTGGACCCGCTGGTGATGCCGATCGGGGCGGTGCGCACGGCGGGGCGGCAGGTGTTCGAGCTGTGCTATCGACTGCAGCGGGAACTGAAGGTGAACACCACCTGCGGGGCGTCGAATGTGAGCTTCGGGCTGCCCAACCGCAATGGCATCAATGCGTCCTTCATGAGCATGGCCATTGCCTCCGGCATGACGTCGGCGATCACCAATCCGCTGCATGCCGAGATCATGACGTCGATCATGGGGGCGGATGTGCTGATGGGGCACGACCCGGACTGCGGGCGCTGGATTCAGAAGTTCCGCGAACCGCCGGCGGCCAATGCTGACGGCAGCGCTGGCCGCGGCCGCCGCCAGACCCGGCGGCGGCGGGCTTCGGCTTAAAGTCAGGCAGTGCCACCCTGTAGGCTGTGGCCCTTGGCCACGCATAGACACCGAGGCCATCGGTAGACCGGGTGCCAGTCGGACCGTCGCCAGGCTCGGGTACATGCCTGTGAGACACGCAAAAAACGGCATCCATGCCAGCTCGGTTGCGGCCGTCCCTGGCCGCAAACGGTCTCACAATGCATGCACCCGGCAGGCGACTCCATGAATGCCGCCCCGTGCTCATGTAGCGAGCGACGCGAGTCGCGATGGGCGGCGGAAGCTGCCCTTCATGCGGGCCCAGTCGGGACTTGCGTCCCTCGCTACAGAGAGGTGGCAGACGGTGGCACTGAGGGTGCGGCCGCCGCGCGGCGGTGCCCTGATCCGCAGACCGTCTGCGCACATGGATGTGCGCAGTCGAGCTGGCATGGATGCCGTTTTTTGCGTGTCTGCGGTCAGGGTACCCCGCAGCAGGCGGCATAGGTACGGTGCCTTCCGCCGCTTTGGTGCAGTGCGTGGCCAAGGGCCACAGCCTACAAACAAGGCGGCCAATCAATTCGGGCAGGAGAACAGACATGTCGGAACAGGACGCGCTGGTTGTATTTACCCCCTCCGGGCGGCGCGGGCGCTTTCCGGTAGGCACGCCGTTGCTGCAGGCGGCGCGTGCTCTGGGCGTGGACATCGATTCCGTCTGCGGCGGCCGTGGCCTGTGCGGGCGCTGTCAGGTCACGGTCTGTGAAGGCGAGTTCTCCAAGCACGGCATATCTTCGCGCGCCGACAGCCTGAGCCCGGTCGCCGAGAACGAACAGGCCTACATTCGCCGCCGCGGCGAACTCAAGCCCGGGCGGCGCCTGAGCTGTTCCTCGCAGTTGCAGGGCAACTGCGTCATTGACGTGCCGCCGGAAAGTCAGGTGCACCGCCAGATCGTGCGCAAGCGGGCCGAGGTGTTCGACATCGAACTCGACCCCATGATTCGCCTCTATTATGTCGAAGTGCAGCAGCCCGACATGCACCTGCCCACCTCCGACCTGCGCCGCCTCAAGGAGGCTCTGGACTTCGAATGGCGGCTGGAGAATCTGTGGTCGGACATCCGCGTGGTACAGGAAATTCAGGCCGCGCTGCGCACCGGCGACTGGAAGGTCACCGCCGCCATCTATGACGACCAGCGCATCATTGCCGTCTGGCCCGGCTTTCAGAGCCGCATCTACGGCATGGCGGTGGATGTGGGTTCCACCACCATCGCCGCCCACCTGTGCAACCTGCAGAGCGGTGAGGTCGTGGCCTCGGCCGGGCGCATGAATCCGCAGATCCGCTATGGTGAAGATCTGATGAGCCGGGTGTCCTACGTGATGATGAACCCGGGCGGCAACGAGGACATGACGCGTGAAGTGCGCCAGGCGATCAATGATCTGGCGCTGGATCTGGCCACCGAGGCCGGCATTGCCCTGACCGAAATCATCGAGGCCACCTTTGTCGGCAACCCCATCATGCATCACCTGCTGCTGGGCGTGAACCCGATCGAACTGGGCGGCGCGCCCTTTGCGCTGGCCACCGGCGACAGTGTGTCCGGCCTGCAGGCTACCGAGCTCGATCTGTTCATTCACCCCAATGCACGGGTCTATGTGCTGCCCTGCATCGCCGGCCATGTGGGTGCCGATACGGCGGCCATCATACTGTCGGAGACACCCTACCTGACGGAAGAACTGACGCTGCTGGTTGATGTCGGCACCAATGCCGAAATCGTGCTGGGCAACCGCGAGCGGGTGCTGGCCTGTTCCAGCCCCACCGGCCCGGCCTTCGAGGGCGCCCAGATCAGCTGCGGGCAGCGCGCGGCCAACGGCGCCATCGAACGGGTGCGTATCGACCCGGATACGCTTGAGCCGCGTTTCAAGGTTATCGGCAGTGATCTTTGGTCCAACGAGCCGGGGTTTGACGCGGTGGTACAGAAAACAGGCGTTACCGGCATCTGTGGTTCCGGCATCATCGAGGTGATGGCCGAGCTGTATCTGGCCGGCATCATCACTCAGGACGGCATCATCGACGGCAGTCTGGCGGCGCGCAGTGAGCGCATCGTGGCCGATGGCCGTACCTGGTCCTATGTACTGGATCAGAGCGACGATCGCACCCTGAGCATTACCCAGAATGACGTGCGCGCCATTCAACTGGCCAAGGCGGCGCTTTATGCCGGCATCCGGCTGCTGATGGACAAGCTGGGTGTGGATTCGGTGGAGCGGATCGGCCTGGCCGGGGCCTTCGGCAGCCACATCGATGTCAAATACGCCATGGTGCTGGGCATGATTCCGGACTGTCCGCTGGAGAACGTCAAGTCGGTGGGCAACGCGGCCAGCACCGGCGCGCGCATTGCGCTGCTGAACAAGAAGGCGCGGCTGGAAATAGAGGATCAGGTGCAGCAGGTGGAGAAGATCGAAACCGCCGTCGAACCCCGGTTTCAGGAGCACTTCATCAATGCGATGGCGATACCGCACAAGACCGACGGCTTTCCCCACCTGCGCGGCAGGTTCACCCTGCCCGAACCCCGGTTCATCGAGCGCGACGACGGCAGCGAGGGTGGTGGTCGTCGCCGGCGCAGACGCCGGAGGGTGGCGTGATGTGCCTCCGAACTGGCATGGATGCCGTATTTTGCGTGTCTCACAGGGCATGTGCCCGAGCGTGGCGACGGTAACCGAGCACCATATGGCGGTCAGACAGCCCCGAGCCTGGCAACGGTCCGACCGGCACCACAAGTAGCGGACAAAGGGGCGCCTGTCGGCGCCATGCGTGGCCGAGGGCCACAGCCTACAGCCGCCGCCTCACGAGATATTGGAGTCCGGGAACTCGGCCTTGCGCTGGTCCATCCAGGCCACCAGTGCCGCATCGACGGCCGGGTCGAGCTCGGGGGCTGCATACTCCGCCAGCAGCTTCTTCCAGCGTGCATTGGCGCGCTGAGCCGCCTCCAGTGAGCCGTCGGCATCCCACTGCTCGAAGCTGTTGTTGTCCGCCACCGTCGAGCGATAGAACGCCGTCTGGAAGTTGGCCTGGGTGTGCGAACAACCCAGATAATGGCTGCCCGGCCCCACCTCGTGGATGGCATCCATGGCCTGACCGTTCTCGCTCAGGTCGACGCCCTTCAGCAGCGTCTGCATCATGCCCGTCTGGTCCGTGTCCAGAATGAACTTCTCGTAACCCATAGCCAGGCCGCCTTCCAGCCAGCCGGCAGCGTGCAGCACAAAGTTCACCCCGGCCAGTGTGGTCGGCAACAGCGTATTGGCGCTTTCCGTCGCCGCCTGCGCATCGGGAATCTTGGACGCTGTCAGGGAGCCGCCGGAACGGAACGGCACGCCCAGACGCCGCGCCAGATTGGCCATCACATACAGCACCAGAGCCGGCTCGGGGGTGCCGAAGGTCGGGGCGCCGGACTGCATGGACATGGAACTGGCAAAGCTGCCGAACACCACCGGTGCGCCCGGCTTGACCAGTTGGCAGAAGGCCATGCCGGCCATGGCTTCGGCCAGCGTCTGGGTGGCCGTGCCGGCTACCGTTACCGGCGACATGGCGCCGGCCAGAATGAACGGCGAAATGATGCAGGCCTGATTGTTGCGCGCATAGACCTTGGCCGCCCCCAGCATGGTTTCGTCGAAGGTCATCGGCGAATTGGCGTTGATCAGGTTGATCACCGCTGTGTTGGGCTCGCCCGTTTCCGGGTTCAGCCAGCGTTCACCGAACAGTATCTTCGCCATCTCCACCGTGTCCTGAGCGCGCTCGGGATGCGTGACCGACCCCATGAACGGCTTGTCGGAATACTTCATATGGCTGTAGACCATGTCGAAGTGGCGCTTGTTCACCGGCAGGTCGACCGGCTCGCAGATGGTGCCGCCCGAATGGTGGATGCTGGGTGTCATGTAGGCCAGCTTGACGAAATTGCGGAAGTCCTCGATGGTCGCATAGCGGCGACCCTGGTCCAGATCGCGCACAAAGGGGCTGCCATAGGCCGGCGCAAACACCGTGTTGTTGCCGCCGATCTGCACATTGCGCTCCGGGTTCCGCGCAATCTGGGTAAACTCGCGTGGTGCATGGTCCTGAATCAGTTGACGGCACAGGCCCTTCGGCATGCGCACGCGTTCTCCCTGTACATCGGCACCGGCCTGACGCCACAGGTCGAGCGCTTCCGGGTCGCCCCGGAACTCGATGCCGATCTCTTCCAGAATGCGGTCGGCATTGTGTTCGATCAGCGCCAGGCCATCCTCGCCCAGCACCTCGAATACCGGAATCTGCCGGGTAATGTAGGGCACGATGTCGACCGGAGCGGACGCTCTGGCCCGGCGATCAGCGCTGCCGCCACCGCGGCGGCGTCGGGTTCTGGTAGTCATGGTAATGCTCCTCAGGAAAGTCCCACAATATTGCCTTCGGCATCCAGCCCGATATGCTCCGCCGAAGGCACGCGCGGCAGCCCGGGCATGGTCATTACATCGCCACAGACCACAACCAGAAATTCGGCACCGCCGGACAGCCGCACCTCGCGGATCGGCACCTCATGATCAAAGGGCGCACCTTTCAGGTCCGGGTCGGTGGAAAAGCTGTACTGCGTCTTGGCCATGCAGATCGGGAAGTGCCCGTAGCCCGACTCCTGGAATTCATGAATCTGATCACGCACCTTCTGGTTGGCCATGATGTCGTGGGCGCCATACAGGGTGGTGGCAATGGTGCGGATCTTTTCCCACAGGGGCAGTTCGTCGCTGTACAGGGGGGCATACTGGCTGGCGCCGCTGTCGGCCAGTTTTGCCACCGCCCGGGCCAGATCCTCGGCGCCGGCGCTGCCATCGGTAAAGTGGGTGCAGACAAAGGCCTCGGCGCCCTGTTCGGCGGCCACCTCGCGAATCGCTGCCAGTTCGGCATCGGTGTCGTTGTGGAAGCGGTTGATGGCCACCACCACGGGCACCCCGAAGGTCTTGACATTGCGGATATGCCGGGCCAGGTTTTCGCCGCCCTGCAGCACTGCCTCGACGTTCTCCTGGCCGAGGTCATCCTTGCCCACGCCGCCGTGCATCTTCAGTGCCCGGGCGGTGGCCACCACCACAGCCGCATTGGGATGCAGCCCGGCCTTGCGGCACTTGATGTTGAAGAATTTTTCCGCCCCCAGGTCGGCGCCGAAGCCGGCCTCGGTCACCACATAGTCTGCCATCTTCAGGGCGGTGGTGGTGGCCATCACTGAGTTGCAGCCATGGGCAATATTGGCGAAGGGGCCGCCATGAATAAAGGCCGGGTTGTTCTCCAGAGTTTGCACCAGATTGGGGCTGAATGCTTCACGCAGGAGCACGGTCATGGCCGAATTGGCCTTGAGCTGGGCCGCCGTGACCGGTTCCCTGTCGCGAGTCTGCGCCACAATGATGTTGCCCAGCCGCGTTTCCAGTTCCTGCAGTGAGCGCGACAGACAGAAGATGGCCATGACCTCGGAGGCGACGGTGATGTCGAAACCGTCCTCGCGCACATAGCCGTTGCCGACGCCGCCCAGACTGTTGATGATGTGCCGCAGGGCGCGGTCGTTCATGTCCACCACCCGGCGCAGATAAATGCGGCGCGGGTCGATGTTCAGCTCGTTGCCCCAGTGAATGTGGTTGTCCACCAGGGCGGCCAGCAGGTTGTGGGCGCTGCCGATGGCGTGGAAATCGCCGGTGAAATGCAGGTTGATGTCTTCCATCGGAATCACCTGCGCATAGCCGCCCCCGGCCGCACCGCCCTTGACGCCAAAGCAGGGGCCCAGGCTGGGCTCGCGCAGGCAGGTGATGGTCTTCTTGCCGATGCGGTTGAGCGCATCACCGAGACCGACCGAGGTGGTGGTCTTGCCTTCGCCGGCCGGGGTCGGGGTGATGGCCGTGACCAGAATCAGCTTGCCGTCATCCCGGCTGCCGGTCTGGCGCAGAAACGGTTCGGACAGTTTGGCCTTGTAGTGGCCGTACTGGAGCAGGGCATCAGCCGGAATGTCCAGGCCTGCGGCTACTTCCGTGATGGGTTTGATGTCGGCTCCGCGCGCTATCTCGATGTCGGAGGGAAAAGATGCCATGGTCGCGCCTCTTGTCTGTTCTGAGTTGATGGAAGCCGCCTGCGGCACCCGAAGCAACTGCCCTGATGGCATCATGGCAGTTTGCGGCGGGCGGTATTTCCCACCGACGACAGAGTCGTGTCCAAAGGCGCCTGACTATTTGCTCAGCCTCCTCTATCATGAGGGCAATTTGCAATTGACCACCGGTCGCTGAATATGGAGCGCTGTAACATGATCAAGACACCCTATCTGTTGTTTCTCGGCGATGCGCCTGATGCGCTGGCAGCCAAGGTAGCGCAGGGTATCAGGGACTGGCGCCCCGAATATGCACTGGGGCAGTTGTGCCTGCCTGGCTGCAAGGCGGATCTCGGTCTGCCCGAGATGACGCTGCAGGCAGCGCGGGACGCCGGGGCCGAGACCCTGGTGGTCGGGGTGGCCAATCGCGGCGGGGTGATTTCCGAGGCCTGGCTGGACGTGCTCGAAGAAGCGCTGGCTACCGGCTTTGATCTGGCCTCCGGCCTGCATAATCTGCTGCGTGATGAGCCGTGTCTGGCGGCTGCTGCCGAAAAATACGGTCGGCAGTTGTTCGATGTGCGGGTGCCGCAGGTGGAATACCCCATCGCCAACGGCGTGAAGAGAACCGGCAAGCGTTGTCTGGCCGTGGGCACAGACTGCTCGGTGGGCAAGATGTACACCGGCCTGGCCATGCACCGCGAGATGAAGGCCCGCCACATGAAGGCCAGCTTTCGGGCCACCGGGCAGACGGGCATTCTGATCACCGGTGAGGGTATTCCGCTGGATGCCGTGGTGGCGGATTTCATGGCCGGCTCGGTGGAATGGCTGACGCCGGACAATGACCCGGACCACTGGGACCTGATCGAGGGCCAGGGGTCGCTCTACCATGTGTCCTATTCCGGCGTCACCATGGCGCTGATTCATGGCGGCCAGCCGGATGCCCTGATTCTCTGCCATGAGCCGACGCGCGAGCACATGCGCGGCTTGCCGGGCTATGCGCTGCCGTCACTGGAGGCGCTGCGGGACCTGTCATTGCAGATGGCACACATCGCCAACCCGGCCTGCCAGGTGGTCGGTATTTCGGTCAATACCGCCGGCCTGACCGAAGCACTGGCGGAGAAATATCTGACCGAGGTCGAAGCCCGCATGGGCTTGCCGACCGTGGACCCCTATCGTTATGGGGCCGCGCGTCTGGTGGAAGCGCTGGAGGCGCTGACATGAGGGCACGAACATGAGTGCGCTCCGGGTCCGCGTCAGTACCCAGTCGTTTCGGCTGGCCGAGGTCTTTACCATCGCGCGCGGTTCGCGCACACATGCGGAGGTGCTGATGGTCGAGATCGCCTCCGGGGGGCACATCGGGCGCGGTGAATGTGTGCCCTATGCCCGCTATGATGAAACCCTGGCCTCGGTGCAGGCGCAGATAGAGGGCTTGCCGGCGGAATTTGATCGCGCCGCGCTGCAGCACCTGCTGCCTGCCGGCGCCGCGCGCAATGCGGTGGACTGTGCACTCTGGGATCTGGAAGCCCGCCAGCGCGGACAACGCGTCTGGCAACTGGCGGGCCTGGCCGCGCCCGGACCCGAGATCACCGCCTTCACGCTGTCGCTGGATACACCGGAACGCATGCAGGCGGCGGCGCGCCGCCATGCGCAGCGGCCGCTGCTGAAAATCAAGCTGGGCACACCGGATGACATGCCCCGGCTGGAAGCGGTGCGGGCCGGGGCGCCGGAGTCGCGCATCATTGTCGATGCCAATGAAGGCTGGTCGGCCGAGGTCTATCAGGATCTGGCGCCGCACCTGCTGCGGCTCGGTGTGACCATGGTGGAACAACCGCTGCCGGCCGGTGACGATGAACTGCTCGGCGAGATTGAACGGCCGCTGCCGGTGTGCGCTGATGAATCCTGCCATGACCGGGCCAGTCTGCCCGCGCTGGCCGGGCGCTACGACATGATCAATATCAAACTGGACAAGACGGGCGGTCTCACCGAGGCGCTGGCGCTGAAGGCAGAGGCGCAACGGCAGGGCTATGACATCATGGTGGGCTGCATGGTGGGGTCCTCGCTGGCCATGGCGCCGGCTGTGCTGGTGGCGCAGGGCGCAGCCATTACCGATCTGGATGGGCCATTGCTGCTGGCCGAAGATCGACCGGAAGCACTGCATTTTGACGCGGCCGGTGTCCATCCTTCGACCCCGGGGCTCTGGGGCTGATGGCTTTCAGGGTCTGAAAAGGAGTATTTGAAATGAGCAGAACAGTCTATGTGAACGGGGACTGGGTGCCGGAAGAGGCCGCAACCATCTCGGTATTTGACCGCGGTTTCCTGATGGCGGACGGTGTCTATGAGGTTGTCACGGTGCTGGAAGGCAAGCTGGTCGATTTTGCGGGCCACTGTCGGCGCCTGCATCGTTCACTGAGCGAGCTGGATATTGCCAGCCCGCATACCGAGGAAGAATGGCTGCAGTTGCAGCGTGACCTGGTGCACCGGAATCGGCTGCGTGAGGGCCTGGTCTACCTGCAGGTGACCCGGGGGGCGGAAGACCGCGACTTTGCCTGGTCCGAGGGGCTGACGCCCGGCGTGGTCATGTTCACCCAGGCCAGGTCGCTGGTCGACAATCCGCTGGTCGAGCGCGGCCTGGATATCATCACCATTGATGACCTGCGCTGGCAGCGGCGCGATATCAAGACGGTGCAGTTGCTGTACTCCTCCATGGGTAAGATGATGGCCAAACGGGCGGGCGCCCATGACGCCTGGATGGTGGAGGATGGTCTGGTCACCGAGGGCACCTCCAACAATGCCTATATCATTGCCGGGCGGCGCCTGATTACCCGTCAGGCAGGACATGCTATCCTGCAGGGCATCACGCGGACGGCCGTGCTCGCTTTGGCGGCGGAAACCGGCCTCGAGCTCGAAGAGCGTCCCTTCACCGTGGCCGAGGCTCAGGCGGCTGACGAAGCCTTTGTTACATCGGCTACCACCTTCGTGATGCCGGTGGTCACTGTGGATGGTGTAAAGATTGGTGATGGCCAACCGGGGCCGATGGCCCGAAAATTGCGTGAACATTATTTGCAACAGGCCCGAGATGCCGCCATCTGAGCAGACATCCCGGTGTTATCCGGTGGGATGGCACATTGCCCTGGCGCGAAAAAAAATGGTTCTATCCCTTGCGCTATCGGACTGAAAAATTTAAATGTATAGGAGGCTTAAAGGGAGTCGGCTGAGATCAAGCTGCCAGGCAGAGCAGAATCCAGCGGTCAATCCTTTGAGTCGGCCCGGCAAACAGGTCAAGCAGGACAGTCTGATCACTGTTCACTGCTGGCCTTCCGGAGTGGACGCCCAACAAGAACAAGGTCCGAACCCGGAAAATACACCAGCATCCAGGCTGGGAACTGACAACTTGACGCGCATCGACTCGTGTGACCGCCGCGTGGGGTCTGCGATGCCGAGTGCCGTCAGCGTGTGAGTGCATTGGAAGCGATCAGATAATGTCGTAGAGGAGTCCTCCCTTGGAGCACGTTGACACCGCCAACCCGTATGTCGTATTCGACCGCGTGCAAAAAACCTATGATGGTGAAGAGCTCGTGGTCAAGGATCTCAACCTCTCCATCGAGAAGGGTGAGTTCCTGACCATGCTGGGCCCTTCCGGGTCCGGCAAGACAACCTGCCTGATGATGCTGGCAGGTTTCGAAACATCCACCTTCGGTGAGATACGCATTGATGGCGTGGCCATCAACAATATCCCACCGCACAAACGCGGCATCGGCATGGTGTTTCAGAACTATGCCCTGTTTCCGCACATGACCATCGGCGAAAATCTGGCCTTTCCGCTGGAAGTCCGGCAGATGGGCAAGAGCGAACGCGAAGAGAAAATCCGCCGGGCGCTGGCCATGGTGCAGATGGAGGCCTTTGCCAACCGGCGGCCGGCACAGTTGTCCGGCGGCCAGCAACAGCGCGTGGCGCTGGCCCGGGCCCTGGTGTTCGAGCCGGAGCTGGTACTGATGGATGAACCCCTGGGGGCGCTGGACAAGAACCTGCGCGAAACCATGCAGTACGAGATCAAGCATCTGCATGAACAGCTGGGGGTCACCGTCGTCTATGTCACCCATGATCAGACCGAAGCGCTGACCATGTCGGACCGGATTGCCGTGTTCAATGATGGCCGTATCCAGCAGCTGGCAGCCCCGGCTGACCTGTATGAGCGGCCGGAGAACGCCTTTGTGGCGGCCTTTATCGGTGAGAACAACCGCATGACCGGTGCCGTGGAGGAGTACTCTGAAGACAAGGTCAGTGTGCGCCTGGAAGATGGGTCACTGGTACAGGCGAAGAATGTCTGCGCCAGCGGTCAGGGTGATCAGACCACGCTGTCACTGCGGCCCGAGCGGGCCTTCACCATCGGAAATGGTGACAGCCAGCCGGTCAACTGTTTCGATGGCAAGGTGGAAGAGCTGATCTACCTGGGTGATCACATTCGGGCCCGCATGAATATCTGTGGGCATGATGATTTCATTATCAAACTGCCCAACGCTTCCAGCAAACTGACTTTGAAAGTCGGCCAACCGGTCAAGGTTGGCTGGGCGGCAGAAGACTGTCGTGCGCTGGACCTGTCGGAAGACGGTCCGGTACACAGCGACTGAGTCCAGCGACCCTGTCGCTGAGCAATAGAACCCGGGCACTGGTGAGCAGTGCCCGATCATTTGGTAAACGAGGAACGACCCAATGAAAAATACCAAAACAGCAGTACTGGTCGCGGTCATCGCGATTGTACTGATTGGCATCGCCTACTACTTCCTGCGCCCTGCGCCCGAGGATCAGGCCGAGGGCCCAGTGAGTCTGACCATCGTCTCCTGGGGTGGTGCCTATACAGAAAGTCAGAACCGGGCTTATCACCAGCCGTACATGGAAATGAACCCGAACGTCGAGATCGTCAACGACGACGGTTCTGCCAATGCACTGGCCGGCCTGCGGGCGCAGAGCCAGGCGGGCAACGTCAGCTGGGATCTGGTTGACATGCTGCCTTCCGACGCGCAGCTGGCCTGTGACGAAGGCATCATCATGCCGATCGATCACGATGAAGTGCTGGCGGCCGCGCCGGATGGTACTGCAGCGAGCGAAGACTTCCTGCCGGGCAGCCTGGGTGAGTGCTTCATTCCCCAGATTGTTTACTCCACCATCATTGCCTTCAACACTGAAATGTTCCCGGAAGATGCGATGCCTTCCAGCATTGACGACTTCTTCAACGTGGAAGATTTCCCTGGCCGTCGTGCCATTCAGGACCGCCCCGGCGTGAACCTGGAATGGGCCCTGTATGCTGATGGCGTGCATCCGGACGACATCTATGACGTGCTGTCCACACCGGAAGGTCAGGACCGTGCGTTCGCCAAGCTGGATACCATCAAGGATGAACTGGTGTTCTGGACTGAAGGTGCACAGTCACCGCAGTTGCTGGCAGATCAGGAAGTGGCTTTCTCCACCGGTTACAACGGCCGTATCTTTGATGCTTCCGAGGTTGAAGGTCAGCCGTTCGAAATCATCTGGGACGGTCAGGTAGTCGAGTGGGACGGCTGGGTTGTGCCTTACGGCGACAACGTGGACGCGGTCATGGAGTACCTGTACTGGGCGACTGACACCCAGCGTCTGGCGGATCAGGCCAAGTACATCTCCTATGGTCCGGCCCGTGCGTCTTCAGCGCCGCTGGTAGCCGAGCATGCTGATCTGGGTATCGACATGAACGAACACATGCCGACCAACCCGGACAACTACTTCTCGCCGATCCTGCTGGACAACGACTTCTGGACCGACTACGGCGACGAACTGCGTGAGCGCTTCGCCAACTGGATGCTCCAGTAAGCAACACCCTGGTGACGTCTGCCTGCCTGCGGGCAGGTGGGCGTCACCACAGATTTCGATAAAGCTGTCAGTGCCCGGCCCCGGGTCGGGTGCTGATGATTTTCCTGCTGTGGAGTGAGTCTGCAATGCAACAGAGCGCAAGTGCATCATCATCGGACGACCACAGGCGCGATGGCAAGTTGGTGACGGCTGATGGCCGACCGCTGCAAGCCAGTCTGCGATCCGCCGAGCGGCGTCGCAAGATTATCGCCTTTCTGTTTGTGAGTCCCCTGCTGGCTTTTTTGCTGATCAGTTTCGTGATCCCTATCGGGCAGATGATGTGGCGCAGCGTCGACAATCCGACCATTATAAACACCCTCCCGCGCACACTCGAAGCCATGCAGGAATGGGATGGTCAGAACATACCGGATGAACCGGTTTTTGCCGCGCTCGCAGAAGATCTGCGGGAAGCGCAACAGAACAGACGAGTGGGGCCCCTGGCGGTTCGACTCAATTACGAAATCAGTGGTGCCCGCGGCGCCCTGAGCCGCAAGGCGCGCAGTGTAGCCACCATGGACGCGCCCTATCGCGAGCAGTTCCTGGAGTCGGACCGGCTCTGGCAGAACCCGCGCCTGTATCAGATTATTCAGCGTGAAGGCAGACCGCTGACGCTGTCCTACTATGTGGCGGCCACGGATCGCGCCTACGACGCCGACGGCAATATTGTACGCCGGCCCGAGCAGCAGCGCATCTACATGACGTTGTTCGGGCGTACCTTCGCCATGAGCGCCGCCATTCTGGTGCTGACCCTGCTGCTGGGCTTCCCGATTGCCTTCTGGATGGCGCATCTGCCCATGCGCTATGCCAACCTGCTGATGATCATGGTGCTGCTGCCGTTCTGGACCTCGCTGCTGGTACGGACCACGTCCTGGATCGTGCTGTTGCAGCAGCAGGGCGTGATCAATTCCAGTCTGGTGGCACTGGGCATCCTGGACTCGGGGAATCGACTCAGTCTGATGTACAACATGACCGGCACCATCATCGCCATGACGCATATTCTGCTGCCGTTCATGGTGTTGCCGCTGTACAGCGTCATGAAGACCATTCCGCCCTCCTACATGCGCGCGGCGCGCAGCCTGGGGGCCAACAACTGGACGGCGTTCTGGCGCGTCTATGTGCCGCAGACGGTGCCCGGCATCGGCGCGGGCGGTGTGCTGGTGTTCATTATTTCCATCGGCTACTACATCACGCCGGCACTGGTGGGCGGTCAGTCGGGTCGCATGATTTCCAACATGATTGCCTACCACATGCAGAACTCGTTGAACTGGGGGTTGGCGGCCGCATTGGGCACCATGCTGCTGGTGAGCGTGCTGATTCTTTACTGGGCCTACAACAAGCTTGTAGGCGCCGATATCAAACTGGGTTAGGAGACTCCGGACATGGCCTTACCATCCTATGCAGGCAAGCTGGAGCGCTTCTGGTATTACGCCTTTCGCTTCCTGTGCTGCCTGGTCTTCTTCTTTCTGATTGCACCCATACTGATCATGGTGCCGCTGAGCTTCAACGCGCAGCCGTACTTCACCTTTACCACGGAAATGCTGACGCTGAACCCGGAAGGGTTCTCGCTGCGCTGGTATGAACAGCTGTTCTCTTCATCCCAGTGGATGCGGTCGATTCGCAACTCCGTGTTCATCGGCATCTTCTCGACCCTGATTGCCACCACCCTGGGTACGCTGGCGGCGCTCGGTCTGTCACGCTCGGAGATGCCCTACAAGGGTCTGATCATGGGGCTGCTGATCTCACCGATGATCGTGCCGCTGATCATCTCCGCAGCCGGCATGTTCTTCTTCTATTCCAGCATCAACCTGGCGGGCACCTTCCCCGGGGTGATTCTGGCGCATGCGGTGCTGGGGACACCCTTTGTGGTGATTACCGTGACCGCCACCCTGGTTGGGTTCGACAACTCGCTGACCAAGGCCGCTGCCAATCTGGGTGCAGATCCGATTACCATCTTCCGCCGCGTGCAGATGCCGTTGATTCTGCCCGGGGTGATTTCGGGCGCGCTGTTTGCCTTCATTACGTCCTTTGATGAAATCGTCATCGTGCTGTTCCTGGCGGGCGTGGAGCAACGCACCATTCCACGCGAAATGTGGTCAGGTATTCGGGAGCAGATCAGCCCCACCATACTGGCCGTGGCGTCTTTGCTGGTGGCGATCTCCATTGCGCTGCTGACCACGCTGGAACTGCTGCGTCGGCGCTCGGAACGCCTGCGGGGTCTGACCCCGGGCTGAATTCAGCTGCGGGGACCGGAAACCGGCTTCAGACATCATCCTCGGCTTCCAGTTCCGACTGGAAGTCGGTCTGAAAGGCTTCGACGCGCTCGGTGGCCGTTTCCATGCGCCGGAAATAGGCGATGTGGTACATGGCCTCGCCGTCCTGCACCAGCGGGATCTGCTGCTTGCCGATAATGATGCCGGCTCTCGGAGCCATGACATCGACGGTCTCGGCGGTACTCGGGGAGGTGATTTCGGCCAGTCGTTCGCCGGCCTCCACCGAATCGCCCAGTTGCCTGTGATGGATGACCAGGCCGGAGCCGGTGGCGCGCACCCAGCCGGAATCCCGGGCCAGTACCGGCTGCGGCATCTTGCGCGGCTTGCGGCGACTGCCGAACATGCCCAGGTGCCGCAGTACGTTCTCGACCCCACGCAATCCTGCCCGAATACAGATCTCGTCAAAGCGCAGTGCCTCGCCGGCCTCGTAGAGCAGCATTTTCACACCCATCTCGTCGGCCACCTGACGCAGTGAGCCATCGCGCAGATCGCTGTTGAGCAGTACCGGGGCGCCGAACACCTGACCCAGTTCGCGGGTGACCTCGTCATCCATGTTGCCGCGGATCTGCGGCAGATTGGACCGATGGATGGCGCCGGTATGCAGATCGATGCCGTAGTCACTCTGGGCCACGATTTCGCGTGTGAACAGGTCGGCCAGCCGCCCGGCCAGCGACCCCTTGCGTGAGCCGGGGAAGGCCCGGTTCAGATCACGCCTGTCTGGCATATACCGCGTCTGCGCCAGCACGCCATAGACATTGACCATGGGTACCGCAATCAGCGTGCCGCGAAAGCCGCGGTAATCGCCCTTGAGCAGGCGCCGGATAATCTCGATGCCATTCAGTTCGTCGCCATGGATGGCCGCAGAGACAAAAACGGTGGGGCCGTCACGTCGTCCTCTGATCACATGGATGGGCAGATTGACATCAATGTCAGTGTAGAGTTTGGCGATCGGCAATTCGATCAGCCGTCGTTCGCCGGGTTCGATTTCGAAACCACCGATAATGAGAGGGGTCATGGTCAGCCCTTGCCGCGCGTGCCGGTGGCGTGCGGGCGCGCCCGCTGCTCGATGAATTCGTAGATGGCAGCGGCCAGGTTCTTGCCGGTTGCCCCTTCAATACCCTGCAGGCCCGGCGAGGAGTTGACCTCCATGACCAGAGGGCCGCGGCTGGAACGCAACAGATCGACACCACAGACGTTGAGACCCATCACCTTGGCCGCCTTGACGGCCGTGGCCCGTTCTTCCTTGGTAATGCGTACCACTTCGGACGTACCACCTCGATGCAGGTTGGAACGGAAGTCGCCGTCGGCAGCGGTTCTTTTCATGGCCGCCACCACCTTGCCGTCGATGACCAGGCAGCGGATGTCACTGCCTTCGGCTTCTTTGATGAATTCCTGTACCAGGATATTGGTCTTGAGGCCGGAGAAGGCATCAATGACGCTTTCGGCGCTCTTCCAGGTCTCGGCCAGTACCACCCCGACGCCCTGAGTGCCTTCCAGCAGCTTGATCACGACCGGCACGCCGCCCACTTTCCGCACCAGGTCGCGGGTGTTGTCCGGCGCGTGCGCGAAACCGGTCTTTGGCATGCCAACGCCTTTGCGTGACATCAGCTGCAGGGAGCGCAGCTTGTCGCGCGAGCGACTGATGGCGACCGACTCATTGACCGGGAAGGTGCCCATCATTTCGAACTGGCGGACCACAGCCGTGCCGTAAAAGGTAATGCTGGCACCAATGCGCGGAATGATGGCGTCATAATGCGGGAGTTCGGCACCATGGTAGCGGACCGTCGGGTTGGCGGTGGCGATGTCCATGTAGCAATGCAGGGTGTCGATCATGTCGACAGTGTGGCCCCGGGCTTCGCCTTCTTCCCGGAGGCGGGTACTGGTGTAGTTGTTCGGTTCCTGAGTCAGTACAGCAAAATGCATGGGGTGTTCCTTACATCAGCCGGGACCGTGGCAGGCTGGCACGGCGGTTCAGCAAGGATTACTGTCCATCCTCGGCAGGAAAAAGTAAAGGGGTGGCAGGGCGCCGGTGTACTGACGTACACCGGCCCGGACGACGCAGATCAGTGCGCGTTGTCACCCTCGTGCACATGACCGTGTTCCAGCTCTTCGGAGCTGGCATCGCGGACGGTTTCAATCTTGCCATTGAAAGCCAGTGCCTTGCCGGCGAGCGGATGATTGCCATCCACCACGACCGTGTCTTCTTCCACATCAGTTACGGCTACCTGCAGAGGGCCGCCATCGGTCTGGGCGTTGAAGACCATGCCGATCTCGACCTTCTCGACACCCTGGAAGGCTTCCATCGGAACGCGCTGCACGAGCTCTTCACGATGTTCGCCGTAGGCTTCTTCGGCCGGTACTTCGGCACTGAAGTCGTCACCTTCCTGCAGGCCTTCAAGGGCCTTTTCCAGGCCGGGAATAATATTGCTGTGCCCGTGCAGATACCACAGCGGGCCACGGCCTTCTGAAGTGTCGACCTGGGTACCGGTTTCGTCTTTCACCGTGTATTGAATGGCTACGGCTTTGTCTTGCGCAATCATTGCGTCATCCTGTGTTGCTGCTTGAATGTCGGCCGCAGACGCACTGCGGACCTGCCACGTTAACATAGGGCCGGGGGGCAGGAAAATGACAGTTTTGTTATCTGTGCCTGCTGTCCAGGCTGCCCTGGGGCAATAACAGCCAGGCAGCGTTGTAATCAAACTCGACGTGAGCGGCATTGGACAGGTCGATAAGGCGGTTGCGCAGAGTGATATCGTGACCGTAATCGGCGCGCACGATACGGCCATCAAGCCAGCGAAAGGTTTCTTCCACGGTAAACTTTTCCACGTTGAAGAAACGATAGCTGAACGGGGTGGTCAACTGCATGCTGACGGTACGCAACAACTCCTGCTCCAGATCCCAGACCAGTTGGCCGGTGAAGTTCTGGCTCTCGGGGCTGATTTCGCCGTCCATCAGCAACTGGGGCGCGAAGCTGAAGTGGACGTCCTGACCGCTCTGGTGCAATACCTCCAGGGTGTCATAGTCGATGGTCAGTCTGAGCGGCTGCTGGTCGCGTTCGTCCGGCTGTGTTCGGCGCTCGAAGCGGCGCTGGGCAGTGCTGTCCGGCGGCGCACCGTTGACCAGTTCCAACTGCTCGCGATCACCGGGTGCGCGCTCCGGGTGGAAGCTGGTGATTTCGGTTCGCCGGTCGTCATGGCGGTCTCTGACCACAGAACGGGTCCAGTAGGGTTGTTCCAGCATGACCCTGTCAATGGTGTCGTACTGGGCCTGGATGCGGGCGGCGAGCGCATCCCTGTCGACTGTGCTTGCGTCGGCCAGAGCCCCGGTGGCAAGGCCGAGGCCCGCAGCGCACAACAGAGTGCGCGCGTACCGCTGGTACAACAACATGAGAGTAGGGGGCATCATCAACCGGTATTCCTGCGTGATCTTGAACGGATACGTGACCGGTTGCAGGCTGGATTGTCAGCGCCGGGACAGGCGGCTTCAGTGGTCAGCGACCGGGTCGGTGATAATACGGCCCTGCTCCGCATCCAGTTCAATATAGAAGCAGTTGGGGCGCAGGGTATGGCAGGCGGGGCCTTGCTGGTCCACCTGCAGCAGCAGGGTGTCACCATCGCAGTCCAGCCGGGCGCCGACCAGGCGCTGCCGATTGCCGGAACTTTCGCCCTTGCGCCAGTAGGTCTGGCGCGAACGGCTCCAGTAGCAGACCTGGCCTGTGGTCAGGGTCTCCTGCAGTGCGGCCGCGTTCATCCAGGCCATCATCAGCACCTGGCCGTTGTCATGCTGCTGGGCAATGGCGGGGATGAGGCCATCTTCGTTCCACCGCATCTGCCTGATCAACTCATCCAGGCTCACTCGGGTGCCAATGGGTTGTGATTCCAGGGTTTTGAAGTCCATGCCGCGCGTTTCCTGTTCAGGCTGCCGACACCTGGTAGGTTTCTACCCAGGCGCTGAGGTTGCGTTCGCACCAGAGCAGCAAGGCATCTATTTCCCGCCGCCCCTCGGTTTCATTGCTACAGCATACCACGACCGTCAAGGCGGCGCGTTCCGGCTCGCCGCTGACAGGCTCCTCGCGCAGCGCGATATGGGGCTGCCGGCCCCAGTGACGAAACAGTGGGCCGAGGCGTTGGCGTTTTTCCTGCTCGCTGTGGCAACCCTCGAAGCGCAGGCGCAACTCGAGAATCTGCAGGGGTTCGGGGTAGGGTGATGGCTTGGGCTCAACCGGCATCGCGCGGACGCTCCTCAGAACTGACAGACGGCGGCGGCGAGTCTAGCATGCAGCCGGCATCCGCTCTACTGGGCCAGTCCGATCAGAATGAAGACCACGGCCACGGAAAAGAAAGCGGACACGGTAGCGGGCATGACCCAGGGCGGCGGCGGTGGGGGTTTCTGCTGCCGGGGCTGCACTGGCGGCGGCAGTGGCTCGGTCAGGGCCCTGACATCGATGGCCGAGGGATCCTGGGGTGGCTCGGTCAGATGCTCCCAGGAAAATCGCGGGTGATCGCTGGGCAGTACCCGGATAGGGTCGCTGTGGAAGTGGGCAATGTAGATTTCCCGGGCGCTGTTGAACAGCGTGCCCAGGGTGTCGCGGAACGCATCCTGATCATCGCGGACACGCTGCGCCTGGCTGTGCCCGAGGCAGGTATCATGCAGGTTGATCAGGTAGCGGTCCGGGCTCTGGCCCGGAGTCTGTACAATCAGGTCCGCAAAGGTCCGGCAAGCCGCCGTGGCAGCTGGCACCTCTCCCTCACCGTAATAGTCCAGCCATTGCAGTTTCTGGTAGACCATGCGATGGAGCAGCACCTGATAATCAGTCAGCGGTGGATTCATGACGGCAGTGCTCCGATTCTTATTGTTGTAGCGGCCATACAACGCCATATTCGATGAGCATAGCAAATTCAGCCCAGAAGGAAAGTTGTGTGGTGTGAACCAGTCCCGGGTTCTGTATGGTGATGTTCTGTGCAGGGCGCTGAAGAATCCGGCATAGTGGCCGTTAATGAATAACAGCAGAATCTGGAGTTGAATACAGATGAGGATACAAGCCTGATGCCTGATATACAGGCGCCGCAACGGCGACCCGAAGGGCGCCTGGTGCTGATCACCGGGGCGACCAGTGGCATTGGCGCGGCCTATGCCCGCCTGCTGGCGAGTCAGGGCCATGACCTCTGGCTGACCGGGCGCCGCATGGCCATTCTCGAGCCCATGGCGGAAAGGCTGCGCAGCGAGCAGGGTGTCAGGGTGACCACCCAGGCAGTCGAACTGTCCGACGAGCATGCATTGGCCGCGCTGGAAGAAGCCGTGCGCGAGGTGCCGGATCTGTATGGTCTGATCAATAATGCAGGCTACGCTGACGACGGCATCTTTCATCTGATGACGCCGCGTCAGCACCGGGCGCAGATGCGGGTGCACATGGATGCCACCGTGCAGTTGGCTCACGCGGCCCTGCCGGCTCTGGAATCCCGCCAGGGTTTCATGATCAATGTAGCCTCGCTGGCGTCCTGGCTGCCGACAGGGGGCAGCCCGCTGTACGGCCCCACCAAGGGTTTTGTGCGCCTGTTTACCGAAACGCTCGCCGTGGCTTATCATCCGACGGGGATCCGCTTCCAGGCGCTGTGTCCAGGGTTTGTAATTACTGACTTCCACAGCCGCATGGGGCTGGACCCGCAGACCTTCTATCAGCGCCACGGGCCGACACGGGCCTTCCCGGCCAGTTGGGTGGTGCGGCGTTCATTGCGTGATCTGCAGCGGGGGCGTGTCATCAGCGCGCCGGGACTGCACTACCAGTTTCTGGGCTGGGTGATCCGCAATACCCCGCGGCCGCTGCTGTACCGCCTGTTGCGCTTTGGCATGAGCCGGCGCTATGACGTCAAGGGTCGCGCTGAAAAGCAGGCCGAAGAGCGCTGAACCGAAAGGGTCAGCGGGCGCTGTCTTCCGACTTGTCCATATCGTCGGACTCGCCATTGTCCTCCATGCCTTCAAAGCCGCTGCGCAGATAATGCGAGTCGGCATCATAGCTTTCTTTCAGCATGTCTTTCACCGTGCCGTCCCACAGTGACACCCCCACGAAATAGCCGGCGCGCGCGATAACATGGGCCGCCACCGGTGAAGTGATCATGATGAACATGATGATGGCGAAGGCACGGAAGGTGACCACAGGCTCCAGGAACGCCAGCATCACGCCCACCATGATCAGCGAGGTGCCGAGCGCGCCGGACTTGGTGGAGGCATGCATGCGCGTCAGCAGATCCGGCAGGCGGATAATCCCGATGGCCGCCAGCAGACCCAGTGAGGCGCCGGAGAGCATAAAGATGGATACCAGTATCTCAATCATCACGTGGTCCTCCGCGCTCCAGGAAGCGAGCAAACCCGATGGCCGCCAGAAAGGCCGTCAGTGCCAGTACAATGGCGATATCCAGAAAACTGGCTACCCCGGTATCAATGGCGTGTACGCCGATGATGGCAACCACCATGGTTGCAATCAGTTCCAGCGCCACCACCCGATCCGGCAGGGACGGCCCCTTGGCCAGCCTGATGAATGACAGCAGGATCGACAGCGACAGCAGCAGATAGACCAGGTTGATGACGAATGGGTTGATCAAGGTCAGGCTCCTCAGCGCATGATCTGCAGTATGCGGCGTTCGATTTCATGCAGATCATCACGCAGTGTTTTTTCATCCTGCAGGAACATGGCGTGAATGAACAGCACCCGGCGGTCATTGGACACATCCAGGCTGAGCGTGCCGGGCGTCAGGGAGATCAGGTTGGCCACCATGGTGATTTCCAGATCGGTCCTGGCCTGCAGTGGCATGGCAATGACGCCGGGCTGCATGTGCCAGGGCGGTGTCAGTACATCGAAGGCGACCTTGACGTTGGCCTTGATCAGTTCCTTGATGAAGAAAAAGACGAAGATGACGAAGCGCGGTACGCGCTGCGCATAACCCGCCAGTATGGGTGCGCCCGGCTGCAATACCGCCAGCGCCCCATAGCCCAGCACAAAGCCGAAGATCATGTTGAGTACGGACAGATTGCCGGACAGTACCGTCCAGGACAGCGCAAGCAGTACATTGGCAAAAAAACCGATCATGGTGTGACCCCCAGTACGGCTTCAATATAACCGGCCGGATTCAGCAGTTGTTCGGCGGCATCGCGCGCGACCTGATACAGAGGTTCGGCCCAGACCCCAAAGAGTACCACCAGCGCGGCCAGACCGATAATGGGTGTGAGCAGCCAGAACATGCCCGGGTCCCGTTCTCTGCTGCGCAGTCGGGTGGCGTCAACAGCGTCCGGTACCGGCTTCCAGAACACCTGGGCCCAGATCTTGATCATCGAATAGAGTGTCATGAAGCTGACCGTCAAGGCCACCACCACGGCCATCCAGGCTTCGATCTCGACGGCGGCCCTGATCAGCAGGAACTTGGCAAAGAAACCTGACAGCGGCGGGATGCCGGCCAGGCCGAGCGCCGAGATCAGGAACAGGATGGCGATACCCGGGCGTTCACGATAGACCCCGCCCAGTTTCTTCAGGTCATAGCTGCCCAGCAGGCGGTAGGTCAGGCCGCTGATCAGGAACAGGTTGGTCTTGGCAATGATGTTGTGCACCAGATAGAACACGCCGCCCAGCAGGGCCAGCGGCGTGAACAGCGCCAGACCCAGCATGATGTAGCCGATCTGACTGACAATGTGAAAGGACAGTATGCGCCGGAATTCGAACTGGGCGGCGGCCCCGAGTACGCCGGTCAGCATGGTCAGCGCGGCACTCCACAGCAGAATGGTATGCGTATAGCCGGTGTCGCCGACAAATACCAGGGTGAACAGGCGATACAGTGCATAGACGCCCACCTTGGTCAGCAGGCCGGCAAACAGCGCCGACACGGCAACCTGCGGTGTGTGATAGGACGCCGGCAGCCAGAAGAACAGCGGGAAGGCCGCAGCCTTGATGCCGAACGAAATCATGAACATCAGGGCCACGACATTGACCATGCCGGTATGCTCGACCTGGCTCAGCTTGTAGGCCAGGTCGGCCATGTTCAGCGTGCCGGTCAGGCCATAGGTCAGACCGATGGCAGACAGGAACAGGGCGGATGAAAACAGGTTCAGCGTGACATACTTGATGGCCCCCTCCATCTGCGCGCGCTCACCGCCGAGCGTGAGCAGCGCGAAGGAGGCCAGCAGCATGACCTCGAACCAGACGAACAGGTTGAAGATGTCACCGGTCAGAAAGGACCCGGCCACGCCGGCCAGCAGCAGGTGCATCAGCGGGTAGTAACCGAACTTCTCGTGCCGGTCGGGAATGGTGCCCAGAGAGTACAGCGCAACGGCAAAGCCGATCAGGCCGGTAATCACCGCCATGACGGCGCTCAGCAGGTCGGCCACCAGAGTAATCCCGAACGGGGCGGCCCAGCCGCCCAGTTGCATGACCACATAACCCTGATCCAGCGTGCTGCGCAGCAGCCACAGCGTGGAAGCCAGCAGCAGGCCGGTGGCCAGGACAGCCAGCCGCCGCTGCCACTTGCGCGAGCGCCACAGCATCAGCGACAGCACACCCGCCAGCAGCGGGATAAAGACGGGAAGGGCGACTTCGGTACTCAAGTGTCGGTATCCTTCATCTGATCCAGGTCATCGGTTTCCACCACTTCGAAGGCTCGGTGGATCAGCACTACGGAAAAGGCCAGCACGCCGAAGGCAATAACGATAGCCGTCAGCACCAGCGCCTGCGGCAGCGGGTCGGCAACGGCGCCTTCGGGCAACTGCAGACCCTCCGGAATCAGCGGCGGAGCGCCGCGCGTCATGCCGGATACGGCAAAGATCAGCAGGTTGGCCGCGTTGCTGAGGATAATCAGCCCGATCACCAGCTTGACGATGGAGCGCCGCAGCATCATGTAGACCGCGCAGCCGAACAGAACGCCTATGGCGTAGGCCATCAGGGTTTCCATATACCCTCCCGTCGCTTGTTGCTTGCAGGTTTCGTGCTATTCATTCTTCGGCCTCGGTCAGTGAAACCACCACCGTGAGGATGGTGCCGACAACCGCGAAATAGACCCCGATATCGAATACCAGTACGGTCGACAATTTGATCTCGGTGCCGGCCAGATCGAAGATCCACCACTGGGCGCTGAGAAACGGCTCTCCGCGCAGCAGGGCGGGGAAGGCCGAAACCGTGCCCAGAAACAGCCCGATACCCAGCAGATCGCGCGGATCAAAACGCATGATGCGCCGCGTGGCGTCGACACCGTGAGCGAACAGATAGAGCACCACAGCTCCGGCGCCGACCAGCCCGGCAATGAAGCCACCGCCCGGTTCATCATGACCGCGCAGCAGCAGGAACACCGAAAACAGTAGTTGCAGTGGCAACAATGCCAGTGCCGCCGTATGCAGAATGACGGTGTTGTCCTTCATGATTTTCTTGTTGGGATCAGTCATTCAGCTTCTCCGCCCGCAGTTTCAGCATGGAGTAGACCCCCAGCGCCGCGATGCCCAGCACGAACAGCTCACCCAGGGTGTCCAGCGACCGGAAGTCGACCAGAATGACATTGACGATATTGCGACCCAGCGCCTCCGGATAGGCCGCCTCGATAAAGTAGGACGAGATCGGCTCGAACATGCGGGCATCCAGCGTGGCCAGCACCAGCATGGTCATCAGAAGCCCGAACGAAACCGCCACAAAGCCGTCACGGAATATCTCGAACAGGGTGGAGTAGCGTGCAAAGCCGGGCAGCCGGAACAGCACCAGCACCAGCAGGATAACGGTGAGCGTCTCGACCAGAACCTGGGTAATGCCCAGATCCGGGGCGCTGAACAGAATGAAGATCAGCGCCACCATGAAGCCCAGTACACCCATGGTGGCGACCGCCCCGAGGCGCGAGCGGGTCGTGGTGGCGAATACCGCCGTGACCATCAGCAGGGCCACGATGGCCATCTCGTAGAAGTTGATATCCTGCCAGTCCAGCGTGAACCGGATGCCATGCTGGGCGGCCAGGGTATAGCCGACGACAACCACTGTGGTCATCACCAGCACGATCATGTAGTTGCCCATC
Organism: Natronospirillum operosum; assembly: GCF_004768465.1. Lineage (GTDB taxonomy): Bacteria > Pseudomonadota > Gammaproteobacteria > Pseudomonadales > Natronospirillaceae > Natronospirillum > Natronospirillum operosum. The sequence goes on along the minus strand of NZ_SRMF01000002.1, from coordinate 199,869 downwards.
TTGCCGTTCTGCAGCAGGCGGGTCTGCCAGTCACAGAGCCAGACAATGCCGTCCAGCGCCTTGAAATAGCCGGTCTCCGGGGCGAAGCGGTCCAGTCTGTCCATCAGTCGGCGCAGGGGTTCACGGCTGCGATCCCACCAGAAGAACAGCAGGGCACCACCGCTCAGGCCCACAGCCGACAGCAGCAGCGGCAGATTGAAGCCGTGCCACAGAGACAGGTAGAAGTCGAGCGGCACCCCGGCCACGGCGGTAACCGCCGCTGTCACCAGCATGGTTTCCGGCAGGCCGGGCACCAGGCCGAACAGCAGTGACACCGCCGCCAGCACCACCGGCCCGGCCAGCATGGACAGCGGGGCTTCGTGGGGTTTTTTCGGCGTATCGAGCCGCGGCCCGTAGAACGGTTTGAGTGCGATCACAGCGGCAATGGCTGCCGTCAGCATGGCCGAGACGACGGCCAGAGTCAGCGCCAGGGCCTGCAGCGGGCCGGCAGACAGCGCTGCTTCCAGCATCAGTTCCTTGCCGATAAAACCGAACAGCGGCGGTACCCCGGCCAGAGACAGCGCCGCAACCAATGCCGCCGCCGCAGTCCACGGCATCAGCTTGCGCAGGCCGCCCAGCCTGGACAGATCCTTGGTGCCGGCCTCATGGTCGATGGCGCCGGCAATCATGAACAGAGCCCCCTTGTACAGTGAGTGCCCCAGCAGGAAGGCACTGAAGGCAATCATGGCGTAGTGGGTGCCGATACCGATCAGCATGGTCAGCGTGCCCAGCGCCATCACGGTGGAATAGGCCAGAACCTTCTTGGCGTCGGTGTGAGTGTAGGACAGCCAGGCGCCCACAAACATGGTGACCGCGCCAAAGCCGGTCAGGGCAAGGGTCCACAGCATTTCTTCGCCGAAGGCCGGGTTCAGCCGTGCCATCAGATACACGCCGGCCTTGACCATGGTGGCCGAGTGCAGATAGGCGGATACCGGGGTGGGCGCTGCCATGGCGTTGGGCAGCCAGAAATGGAACGGGAACTGGGCGGATTTGGTGAAGGTGCCGCCCAGCACACAGATGATGATCAGGGCCACCGGTGCCGCACTCATCCAGTCGCCACTGTCGGTCAGCAGTTCGGCAATGCTGTAGGTGCCACCGTAAATGCCCAGCAGCATCATGCCGACCAGCAGGAAGAAACCGCCGATCACACTGACAAAGAGCCCCTGCAGTGCGCATTTGCGGGCATCTTCATTGTCATGGTTGAAACCGATCAGCAGATAGGAGGTGATGCTGGTCAGTTCCCAGAACACAAAGAGCGCAATCAGGTTGTCGGACAACACCAGCCCGAGCATGGAGGCCATGAACGACAGCATGACGACAAAGAAGCGGCCCAAAGCGGGGTGGCCCTTGAGGTAGCCCCCGGCATAGATCATGACAAAGGTGCCGATGAAGCTGATCAGCAGGGCGAACAGCAGCGACAGACCATCCAGAGTGAAGCCCAGATGGATGTCCATTCCGGGGAACCAGGCCCACTGCTGGAAAATGATTTCGCCGCCGCTGACGGCGGGGATCATGGATGCAAAATAGACAGTCAGGCTGGCCGGCAGCACCGCCAGCACCCAGCCGATATGACTGCGGAACAGCCAGTGCAACCAGGGCACCAGCGCCGCTACCACAAAACCGGAAAGCACGGCATAGAGCATTGTCCGGGGTGTCTCCTCGCCGGTTGAAGGTCCTTCTGCGGCGCGGTCCTGCGCGTGGTGCCGGTAGGCAGGCGCACGTCTGGCCGCGTCAGCAGGGCGTCAAACACAGGAACGGAGGATAGCGGAGCCGCCCCGACGGTGCAACTGAGACCCGTCCGGAGGTTACCCGGACGGGCTTGCAGGTATCAGCTCTGGCGGCGTACCTCTGCACTGTGTCGGCGCAGCGATGCAGCGCATTCCAGCGCCACCAGTATGGCCGCTACCAGCACCAGCACATCGACCGCGAACAGGAACCAGTCGCCGGCCTCGAAGAAGGTGCGCAACTGGACCAGCAGCGCGAATATGGTCATCACCAGCAGGAACAGCAGCGGCGCCAGGGTATAGATGATGGGCCGGCCCTTGTGGATCAGAATCACCGTGATGACCAGCAGGGTCAGACCGGCCAGCAACTGATTGGTGGTGCCGAACAGCGGCCAGATCAGCATGCCGCCGGCGCCCTCGGCCCCGCCGGCGCCGAAGGCCAGCAGCAGGCAGGCGCCCACTGCCAGCACCGTGGCCGGAAGATTGCGCCGCATCCAGCCGATGTTGTAGATCTGCCCCCACTCCTGAAAGATGTAGCGTTGCAGTCTTATGCCGGTATCCATGGTGGTGCCGGCGAACAGGCAGGCCATGACCGCCAGCAGCGTGGCCGCGACCTCTTCAGACATGCCCCAGCCCTGGCTGATGATGCGCGCACCGCCGGCCACGAAGGCTTCCACGCCACCGGCACCAAAGCTGGTATAGATGGCCTGCCAGTCGCCCAGAGTTGCAAAGCCGGCGCTGGCGGCAATGATGGTGGCCAGCGCCAGGGTGCCTTCACCCACCGAACCGAAATAGCCGACAAAGCGGGCATCGGTCTCCCTGTTGATCTGTTTCGAGGTGGTGCCGGAGGCCACGAGGCCATGGAAGCCGGAGATGGCGCCACAGGCAATGGTCACGAACAGCAGTGGTATCAGTGACGGCGTGCCGGCCGGCACATCGGTGTTGAACATGGGCGCGACCACCGTAGGACCGGTCAGCAAGACGGCTCCATAGAGCACACCCAGCGCAATGAACAGCTGTATGCCATTGATATAGTCACGGGGCTGCAGCAGCACCCATACCGGCAGCAGTGAGGCAATGAACGCATAGGCGAACAGGATCAGGATCCAGGTAGCCGAATTGGACAGCGGCCCGACCATCTCCGGGAACTCGAAAGGCACGACTGGCCCCATGCCTACCATCAGGTAGAGAGACAGTACGCCAACCACAGTGACCAGAGGCAGGCTGGTGTATTGCTGATAGATGATGACGCCGATGATGGAGGCCACAATGATGGTGCCCCATACTGCCAATACGGCACTGGGATAGGCGATCAGCAGGTTGGAAATCACCACGGCGAAGACCGCGTTGACCATCAGCAGGACCAGGAAGATCACGATCATGAAGATGGAGCGCGCGCGAGCGCTGACCACATCGCCGGTCAGAGCACCCATGGACTTGGCCTTGTTGCGGGTACTGGCCCAGATGGCACCAAAGTCATGGATGCCGGCGAAGAAGATGGTACCGAGAATGACCCAGACAAAGGCCGGTCCCCAGCCCCAGATGACCGCGACAGCCGGCCCTACAATGGGTGCGGCGCCAGCCACGGAGGTGAAGTGATGCCCCCAGAGTACCAGCCGGTTGGTGGGCACATAGTCGACACCGTCCTTGAATTCATGGGCCGGAGTACGAAAGTCCGGGTCGAGCTGATATATCTTTTCGGCAATGAACCGCGAGTAGAAAATGTAGCCCAGAGCCAGTCCACCCAGCCCCACAACCATCAGCATAATGGCGTTCATACCGCTACTCTCCTGTCTTGTCGTTATTGTTCAGCCCTGCGGGCGCTCTGATCTCTGCCTCCCTGAGATACTGCGGTGCGATTTGATGATGGATGTCTGATCTGCCCCTGCTCTGCCGGGCAGGGATTGCGGGCAGCAGCTTCAGAAACCCAGTTTTTCCATTCGGTTGGCAATGTCCTCCAGAATAGTCAGGCCCTGGACGTCGGTTTCCAGCCAGGGGAGATGGGGGGTGTACAGTCCGCGCAGTTCGTGCTCGATGCGATGCAGATACTCGGCTTCCTGTACGCGGCGACGGGCCAGGAACTCGCCGTCCGCATCCTCCGGAATCACCCGGTTGACCACCGCCACACTGACCTTGATACCCGCTTCGGTCAGCGCCTCCACGGCCCGGCGCGTCTCCAGAATGGGCAGCCGTTCCGGGGTCAGCACAAATACAAAGGCGCTGACGCCCTGATCCTCCAGGCGGTGCCGCGCCTGATGGAACAGGCGCTTGCGCTCGGTCAGGGTGCGTGCAATGCGCTTGCTGCGATCGTCCAGGTCGGCATAGGGGTCTTCCTGCGGATCGTCGAAGGGGGTGGGCACATCGCGCCCCGATTTGGGGGTCAGATGTTTCATCACATCACCCAGTTGCGCCGACTTGCGGTTGCTCTGCAGCAGACCATCGGTCCAGGCCGCCATGGCTTCCGGCAGCGTCAGCAGACGCAGGGTGTGGCCCGTGGGCGCAGTGTCAAAGATGATCAGATCGTAGTGATTGTCTTCCGTCGTGATCAGGCGCGCGATGCGCTCCAGCAGCGCGGCTTCCTGAGTCCCCGGAGATTGCCGACTCATGCGCATCTGGCGTTCGAGCTCAGGCATCAAGTCCGGCTTGGCATAACCCCGCATCTGGTCCAGTACCCCGTTGAGGTGGCGGTCGACCTCGGCATCAGGGTCAATCTCCATGGCATCCAGATTGGGCATGATGCGTTGCGGGTGATCGCCCAACTCGCGGTCAAAGACATCGCCCAGGCTGTGTGCGGGGTCGGTCGATACGACCAGGGTACGCTTGTCCCGGCGCGCCGCCAGTACCGACAGGGCAGCGGAGACTGTGGTTTTACCCACGCCGCCCTTGCCACCGACCCAGACAATACGGGCGTTCAATACATCCTGCATGTCATCAGTGTCCTGAAAGTTGTCAGCAGCATTTGAAGTGGTCGAGCGGGGAGTGCTCCATGCCCATGCGCTTGTGCCAGTCGTGAAACCGCTCCAGCAGGAGCGGTTGCAGTTCCAGCGTGTAGTAGGACGCCGGGTTGGGCACTCCCATCATTTCGGAGAACACCATCAGCATGAAGAGGTCATCCTCATCCCGCTTGGCACGGGCGATGGCGCTCCGATAGGGCGCTGAATAGACTTCCTCGGCGACATAGGTGGCCTTGCGCAACCAGTCGGCAATGGTGTGTCTATCCAGCGGCATGGCTCACGACTCCTGTGTTTTTGCTTCGCGCCGCAGGCGCATCAGAGTGGAGGTACATTCCAGTGCTACCAGTATAGCAGCGACCAGAACAACCACATCAAGGAACAGCAGGAACCAGTTGCCGTCGTTGTAGAAGTCGACCAGTTGTACCAGCAGTGCCGAAATCGTCATGACCAGCAGGAACACCAGCGGCACCAGCGTATAAATCATGGGGCGACCGAGGCGTACCAGCATGACTGAAATCACCAGCAGGGTCAGACCGGCCAGCAACTGGTTGGTGGTACCGAACAGCGGCCAGATCAGCATGCCGCCGTCTCCATCCGGACCACCGGCACCGAAGGCCAGCAGCATACAGGCGCCAACCGCCAGTACCGTCGCCGGGATGTTTTTCTTCATCCAGTCAATGCCGTAGATCTGACCCCATTCCTGGAAGATATAGCGCTGCAGGCGCACGCCGGTATCCATGGTGGTGCCGGCGAACAGACAGGCCATGACCGCAAGCAGTGTCGCCGAGACTTCCTGCGACAGGCCCAGGCCGCCACTGATGATATAGGCACCGCCTTCCACAAAGGCACCGACGCCACCGGCGCCGAATGAGGCATACAGAGACTCCCACTCGGCCAGAGTGGCAAAGCCGGCGGTCGCCGCAATGATGGCTGCCAGGGCCAGAGTGCCTTCACCCACGGCACCGAAGTAGCCCACAAAGCGAGCGTCAGTTTCCTTGTTGAGCTGCTTGGATGTGGTGCCGGATGACACCAGGCCATGGAAGCCGGAAATGGCACCACAGGCAATGGTCACGAACAGCAGCGGTATCATCGACGGTGTGCCTTCGGGCACCGACTCATTGACCATGGGGGCGACCATGCTCGGGTTCAGCAACAGAACGGCCAGGTACATGACGCCCAGACCGATGAACAGCTGAATACCGTTGATGTAGTCACGTGGCTGCAGCAGTACCCAGACCGGCAGCATGGAAGCCACAAACGCATAGGCGAACAGGATGATGATCCAGGTGGCGGTACCGGACAGGAAGCCGACCTCGGATGGCATTTCCAGCGGCACGGACGGGCCGATGAAGATCAGGGCGTAGAGTGCAATCACGCCGAAAATGGACACTGCCATCAGATTCATCTTCTGGCGGTAGATAAGCTGGCCGATCAGCAGGGCCACCAGAATGATGCCCCAGACCGGCAGGACCGCGCTGGGATAACTGATCAGCAGGCCGGCGATGACCACCGCAAAGACGGCGTTCACCATCAACAGCACCAGGAAGATGACGATCATGAAGATCGAGCGGGCGCGCGCACTGACCACATCGCCGGTCAGAGCACCCATGGACTTGGCCTTGTTGCGGGCACTGGCCCAGATGGCGCCGAAATCATGCACGCCGGCAAAGAAGATGGTGCCCAGGATGACCCACAGGAAGGCTGGCCCCCAGCCCCAGATAACGGCAACGGCCGGGCCGACTATGGGCGCGGCTCCGGCCACTGAAGTGAAATGGTGTCCCCACAGAATGAATTTGTTGGTGGGCACATAATCCACACCATCTTCGAACTCGTGGGCGGGTGTCTTGAAGTCCGGGTCGAGCTGATAGATTTTCTCGGCGATGAACTTCGAATAGAAGATAAAGCCCAGGGCGAGGCCGCCCAGGCCGACAAGCATCAGAACTATGGCACTCATTTCAGCGCACTCCTCCATACTGGTTGTTGTTTGAGACCGCAGGTCAGGCAGCGCCCGAAAGCAGGCCGTCTTGTGTCAGTTTTACGTATGGCAATACGACCATCAGGTTAGGAGATCCGGAACTTCTTGTCGCCGTTATAACATAACAACCTGGTTCCGTTTCTCTTTGCGAGCAGGTCACATAAGGGTTTGGCGTCTGGTTCCCACGTAGGGTGGCACCCTGTCCGGATCATGTTTCGGCAATCTGATTTACCCCAATAATTTACTTTATATATACACTAATGGGGTGTGCTGATGGAGTGTTCCGATGTGCCTGCGATGTTGTGAAGAAGACAGCGTCCTGACCAGGACAACTTAAGCAGAGCTTTAGCACAAAGAGGGTTATCAAGAGCTGTCCCGGTGCTCGTTTGATGGCCGTGAATCAGGCGGAGAGCCCCAGGCTTAACCCAGGCTTTTCAATAGTTAAGCACAGCTTATGAGTGAGAGAATTGGAAGCAAATTTTCCACCCAGATGTATTGCAACTGACCCGTTCATTGCCTAAGTTGCGAGGGGTCGCTGCACAAAGCGAAATTGAATTATGGCGTTCGGGCACAACAAAATGTATTCACCTGCCCGATCTGGCCGGTCTCTAGTAAGGAGGGGCGATTGTGAACGTAAATATTTTTGAGCAATGGGAATCTGATATTCGGGGTTACTGCCGGGTGTATCCGACAGTATTCACCAAGGCCTCGAACGCCCGGCAGTGGGATGAGAATGGCAAATCCTACATTGATTTCTTTGCCGGCGCCGGGGTGCTGAATTTCGGGCACAACAATCCGCTGATGAAGAAGGCACTGGTTGAATATATTGAATCCGATGGCGTGACGCACAGCCTGGATACCTACACTGTGGCCAAACGCGAGTTCATGGAGAAGTTCGTCAATACCATCCTGAAACCGCGCAAGATGAATCATAAACTGCAGTTCATGGGTCCCACCGGTACCAACTCGGTGGAGCTGGCGCTGAAAATGGCCCGGCGGGCCACCGGGCGCCGCACCGTGGTCGCGTTTTCGCATGCCTTTCACGGTATGACTCTGGGGGCGCTGGCCTGTACCACCAACAACCACTTCCGCAATGCGGCCGGGGTACCACTGGAGCATGTGGTGCACCAGCCGTTCGACGCCGAGGCGGGCGATCCGCTTGGCGGCGGTCTGGAAGCGCTCGATCGTCTGCGCGCCATGTATGAAGATTCCTCCAGTGGTCTGGAAGCTCCCGCAGCCTTTATCGTCGAGCCGATTCAGGCCGAAGGCGGGGTCAATGTGGCCAGCAAGGAATGGCTGCTTGCTGTGCAGAAGCTGGCCCATGATCTGGGCGCACTGTTTATCCTGGACGACATCCAGGCCGGCTGTGGCCGTACCGGCAGCTATTTCAGCTTTGACGGCATGGGCCTGGACCCCGATGTCATTACCCTGGCCAAGGGTCTGGGTGGCTTCGGCACCCCCATTGCCATGAATCTGGTCAAGCCGGAATACGACAAGCTGTGGAAGCCGGGTGAGCACACCGGCACCTTCCGGGGTCAGAACCTGTCCTTTGTGGCCGGCCGTATTGGCCTGGGCTACTTCGACGATGACGAGTTCAACCAGCAGACCAAGCGCAAAGGCAAGATCATGCAGGATGCGCTGGAGAAGATCGCTGCCGGCTACAGCCAGAAGCAGTTCCAGGTGCGCGGCAAGGGCATGATGCAGGCACTGGATGTCGGTGATGGCGAGGTGGCGAAGAAAATCGTCAGCGGCAGCTTTGAAGGCGGCATGCTGTGCGGTGCTGTAGGCACCGGTGGTCGTGCCATCAAGCTGATTCCGCCGCTGACCATTCCGGATGAAGACCTGAAAGAAGGTCTGGATATCTTCGCTCGGGCCGTCGAGGCCGCTGCCGGGGGTGCTGGATGAGGCAACGCGATGACATGACGTTTCCGTTCGAGGAGTATGAGCGGCGACTGCAGGGTCTGCGCGAGCGTATGGCGAAACGGCTGCTGGATGCAGTCGTTATCGTGGACCCTGAAAACATCATGTACCTCACGGACTACCAGACCACTGGCTATTCGTTTTTCCAGTGTCTGGTGGTGCCGCTTGAGGGCGAGCCCTTCATGATTACCCGCAAGATGGAAGAGTCGAATGTCCACGCCCGCACCTGGGTCGAGCTGACTCGACCCTACCCGGACACCGGGGATGCGATTCAGGCGCTGGTGGAAGCGCTGCGGGAATTCGGGCTCGGCAAGAAGGACATCGGCTACGAGCGCAACAGCTATTACTTCCCGGCCTATCATCAGGATGCCATCCATACCACCTTTACCGATGGTCGCCTGCTGGACTGCTTCGGCATTGTGGAGCAGGGCCGCATCTGCAAGTCGAAGTTCGAAATCGAGATCATGAAGAATGCGGCCCGCGCCACTGAAGCCGGCATGCTGGCCGGTTTCGATGCCTGCCGGGCCGGGGTCACCGAGAACGAGATTGCTGCCGAAATCAGTGCGGCCATGTTTCGTGTGGGCGGTGAGTTCCCGGCCGTGATGCCCTATGTCACTTCCGGTCCTCGGACCATGATCGGTCATGCCACCTGGGAAGGCCGGGTGGTGCAGCCCGGGGAACATGTGTTTCTGGAAGTCGGGGGCTGCTACCGGCGCTACCATACGGCCATGATGCGCACCGTGGTGCTTGGCAACCTGACCGACTCCATGTACGAAGCCCAGGAGCGCATGAAACTGGCGCTGAAGCACCTGAAGGACGTAATCCGTCCCGGCATGACAGTGTCTGATGCAGACAATCTGGTGCGCAATATCATTACCGAGAACGATGTCGGTGCCAGCCTGATCACCCGTTCGGGCTACTCGATCGGCATCGCCTTTCCCCCGAGCTGGGATGAAGGCTATATCGTCAGTCTCAAGCAGGGTGACTCCACCGTGCTCGAGGAAGGCATGACCTTCCATATCATCCCCTGGATGTGGGGCGTTGATGGCGACAAGACGGTGGGTATCTCCGACACGCTCTATGTGACCGAGCGCGGCTGCAAATCGTTCTTCACGCTGGATGAAGACTTTGTGGTCAAACCGGAAGAGGGCAACGGCAAGGCTCAGGGTGCTGCCGAGGCGCCGACGGAGATCAAGGTCTCCGACAAGAGCGATGCGAGACCCGAGTTGCCGGAGTCGACCACCGAGAACACCGCCTCGAACGGAAAGGCCAAACGAGACCACAAGCACAAGAAAACGGCGAACACCTGAGGAACCAGCCATGTTGACAGCGATTGATCCAAGCACCGGGAAGGTGCTGCATGAATATCCACCCATGGACGAACAGGCGCTGGACGCTGCAATCGGGCGGTCTGAAACCGCATACCGCAGCTGGCGCAACACCACCTTTGCCGAGCGGGCCGAGGTACTGCGCAAGGTCGCAGCCCTGCTGCGCGAGGACATTGAGCATCTGGCGCCGCTGATGACCGAGGAAATGGGCAAGCCGATCAAGGAAGCCCGGGGCGAGGTGGAAAAGGCCGCCTGGTGTGCGGAGCACTATGCGGAGCATGCCGAGGCCTATCTGAAGACGGAAGAACTGGGCTCTGACGCCACGCGCAGCTTTGTGCAGTATCTGCCGCTGGGCCCGGTGCTGGGCATTCTGCCCTGGAATGCCCCGTTCTGGCTGGCCTTCCGCTTCTGTGCGCCGGCGCTGATGGCGGGCAATACCTGCCTGATGAAGCATGACCCGCATGTGCCGGCCTGTGCCGAAGCCATAGCGAAGTTGTTCGAGCGGGTGAGTGCGCCGGCCGACATCTTCCAGAACCTGCCGCTGGAAACGCCGCAGGTCGAAAAGGCCATTCGGGACTCCCGGGTACAGGGTGTGTCCTTCACCGGTTCCGAGAAAGCCGGCAGCATTGTGGCTTCGACTGCCACCAGCGAAATCAAGCCGGTGGTCCTCGAACTGGGCGGTTCCGACCCCTGTATCGTGCTGGCAGATGCCGATCTGAACGCGGCGGCACCGGTAATTAGCCTGTCGCGCATGATCAATGCCGGTCAGTCCTGCATCGCCGCCAAACGCATCATTGTGGAAGCACCGGTATATGACCAGATGGTGGATCTGCTGCAGGAGCACCTGAGTCGTTTGCAGATGGGTGATCCGCGTGAAGAGAGCACGGATGTCGGACCCATTGCGCGGCAAGATCTGCGTGACAACCTGCATCGGCAGGTGCAGGCCACCAGGGATGCCGGAGCCCGCTGCCTGTTGGGCGGCGAAGTCCCTGATCGCCCGGGCTTTTACTACCCGGCCACCCTGCTGGCGGATGTGACGCAGGACATGACGGCGGCCTGTGAAGAGACCTTCGGGCCGGTGATGGTGGTAATGAAGGCGCAGGATGAAGCCGAAGCCATTGCCATCGCCAATGACAGTCCCTATGGCCTGGCGGCCGGGGTCTGGACTACCGCCGAACGCGGTGTGGCCATGGCAGCGAAGCTGGAGACCGGGCAGGTGGCGATCAACGGTATCGTCAAGACCGACCCGAGACTGCCCAGCGGCGGCGTCAAGCGTTCCGGCATCGGCCGCGAACTCGGCCCGCACGGCATTCGCGAGTTTGCCAACGCGCAGCAGGTCTGGGTCGGACCCAAGCAGGGTTGAAGGCCGGTTTCGGCTGCGGTCCGATCGGCACCCACTGTGAAGCGCCACCAGGCACCAACCAAGGCACGGTACAAGGTCGCTACTAGTTCCCCTGCGCCTCCATGCGGCGCTGGCTGAAGGCTTCCTCCAGCCAGCCGACACGCATCTGCGGCACCGAAGACAGCAGCAGATCCGTATAGTCATCGAACGGCGGTGCCAGCACTTCATCCCGCGTGCCATAGCGCACCACCTGGCCCTGGTACATCACCGCAATCGAATCCGCGATGGCTTTCACCGTCGCCAGATCATGCGTTATGAACAGATAAGCCACCCGATGTTCTTCCTGCAGCCGCAGCAGCAGTTTCAGGATGCCGTCCGCCACCAGAGGGTCCAGCGCACTGGTCACCTCGTCACAGATAATCAGCTTCGGGTCCGCCGCCAGCGCGCGGGCGATACAGATGCGCTGCTTCTGGCCGCCGGACAGCTCGGCCGGATAGCGCTCATGGAACTCCGGGCCCAGTTCGATCTGCTCCAGCAACTCGATTACCCGTGCGCGCTGCTTCCGGCCGCGCAAACCAAAGTAGAACTCCAGCGGCCGGCCGATGATGGTGCCCACCGTGTGACGCGGGTTCATGGCCACATCCGCCATCTGGTAGATCATCTGCAACTGGCGCAGGTCTTCCTTCTTGCGCTGTTTCAAGGCCGCTTTCAGCGTGCGCCCGTCAAACTGGATATTGCCCTTCTCCGGAGGCAACAGACCGGTAATCACCCGCGCCAGGGTAGACTTGCCGGAGCCGGACTCGCCCACCACGGCCAGCGTTTGCCCGGGCGTGATGGCGACCGAGACGTCGTCGAGCACCGGCTTGCCAATACCCGCCTTGCCGTAGCGGGCGGTAATGCCGTTCACGGTCAGGATGGGCTCGCCAGGTGACTTGGCGGTATGGTCAATGGACCGTACCGATACCAGACGCTGGGTATATTCTTGCTGCGGGTTTTCAATGATTTGCCGGGTTTCGCCGTGTTCAACCATTTTGCCATGGCGCAACACCATGATCTCGTCGGCCACCTGAGCCACCACGGCCAGATCATGGGTGATGTAGAGCGCACTGACACCGGTATCGCGAATGGCCTCCTTGATGGCCGCCAGTACATCCATCTGGGTGGTCACATCCAGCGCCGTCGTGGGTTCATCAAAGATGATCAGATCCGGCTCCGAACACAGGGCCATGGCCGTCATGGCGCGCTGCAACTGCCCGCCCGACACCTGGTGCGGGTAGCGTTCACCGAAGTGCTCCGGGTCGGGCAGGCCCAACTTGCGGAACAGTTCGACAGCGCGTTTCTCGGCCTGCTTGCGCGAAGCCAGGCCGTGCCACAGGGTGGCCTCGATGACCTGATCCATGATTCTGTGGGCCGGGTTGAAAGCCGCCGCTGCCGACTGGGCCACATAGCAGACTTCCTTGCCGCGCAGCGCGCGCATGCTGCTGGCCCCAAGCTCGAGGATATTGCGCCCGTTGACGTTGATCTCACCGCCAGTAATGCGCACGCCACCGCGCCCGTAGCCGGCCGGTGACAGCCCGATGGTCGACTTGCCGGCGCCGGATTCCCCGATCAGGCCCAGCACCCGGCCCCGCGGCAGACTCAGATTGATGTCTTCGACAATGGTGACATCGTGCGGCTTTTCACCTGGCGGGCGCAGCGTGGCCTCGATCTTCAGGTTGCGTATGTCGAGCAGTTGATCAGCCACTGCGACCTCCTTTCAGATCCGTTTTCTGTTTCAGAATCCAGTCGGCGACCAGATTGACCGAGATGGCCAGCGCTGCAATCGCGGCGGCCGGAATCAGTGCCGCCGGTACACCGAACACGATGCCCTGGCGGTTTTCCCGTACCAGCGAGCCCCAGTCCGCGTCCGGCGGCTGGACTCCCAGGCCAAGGAACGACAGCGAAGACAGGAACAGCACAGCGAAGATGAACCGCAGGCCCAGTTCGGCAATCAGCGGTGCCAGGGCATTAGGCAGGATTTCCCGGAAGATGATCCAGGTTCGGCCCTCGCCGCGCAGGCGGGCAGCTTCCACGAAATCCTGCACATTCAGATCCACCGCCACGGCACGGGCCAGACGATAGACGCGGGTGCTGTCGAGCACGCCCATGACCACCACCAGCACGGCAATGGTGCTGGGCATGACCGACAGAATCAGCAGCGCGAAGATCAGCGTAGGAATCGACATCAGCAGGTCCACCCCGCGTGACATCAGTTGATCGGCCCAGCCGCCCAGAACGGCGGCCAGAATGCCCAGCACACTGCCCAGGCTGAACGCCAGTATGGTGGCCAGAGCGGCGATGGTAATGGTGGTGCGGGCGCCATAGATCAGGCGCGACAGCAGATCCCGGCCGATGTTGTCGGTGCCGAGCAGGGCTTCGGCAGAACGGGGCTCCCAGGGGTTGCCCACCACCTCGGCCATGGAGTAGGGCGCAATCCAGGGCGCAAACACGGCGCAGAACAGAAACAGCACCGTCAGCAGCAGGCCGATCATGGCGGTTACAGGCATATGTCGCAGCATGATCTCTCCTTATTTCGGATGCCGCAGGCGCGGATTGGACAGAATGGATACCAGATCGGCGATCATGTTGAGGCCGATGTAGACCGCCGCGAAGATCAGGCACACGGCCTGCACCACGGGGATGTCGCGCTTGGACACATGGTCGATCAGGTACTGACCCATGCCCGGGTAGACGAAGATGACCTCCACCACGACCACGCCGACCACCAGGAAGGCCAGATTGATCATGACCACATTGACCACCGGTGAGACCGCATTGGGAAAAGCATGGCGCCAGATGATCAGCAGGCTGCGCAGGCCCTTGAGTTCGGCCGTTTCGATATAGGCGGACTGCATCACATTGAGAATGGCAGCGCGGGTCATGCGCATCATGTGCGCCAGTATGACCAGCGTCAGTGTGGCTGCCGGCAGTGCAATGGCATGCAGCCGCTCACCCAGATTCATGCGGTCGTGCACACTGGCCACACTGGGAAACCAGTTCAGTTGCACGGCAAAGAAATAGATCAGCAGATAGCCGATAAAGAATTCCGGCAGTGAAATGGCCGTCAGCGTCGAGCCGGAAATCAGCCGGTCCGGCCAGCGGTTCTGATAGCGTACCGCCACCAGACCGAGCAGTATGGCCAGCGGGACAGCAACCACGGCGGTCCAGAAGGCCAGGAAGAGGGTATTGTTCACCCGCCGACCCAGGCTTTCCGCGATATCCCGGTTATTGGACAATGCGGTGCCCAGATCGCCTTGCAGGATGCCACCCAGCCAACTCAGATAGCGTTGCCAGGCGGGTTGATCCAGCCCCAGCTCGCGCCGGATATTGGCCAGCGCTTCCGGGGTGGCGCCCTGGCCGAGAATCGACTGGGCCACGTCACCCGGCAGAATCTGGGTGCCGGCGAAGATCAGCATGGAAACCGCAAACAGAAGGGAGATGCCCAGCGCGAGGCGCTGGGCAATCAGTCTTGCAATCAGACTATTCATAATGATTACGAATTATCGGTTCAGGCGCTGAGCCAGAGACGGGACAGCGCATAGCCGGACATCATTTCGCCCATCGGATGCGGCGTCCAGCCCTGCACGCGGTCGCTGGTGGCCTCGATGTAGTCATTGAACATGGGCAGGATCAGGCCGCCCTCGTCACGCACCATCAGACCCATGTCCCGATACATCTCCTGACGGCGAGCCTCGTCCAGTTCACCACGGGCCTGCCGCGCCAGTTGGTCGAAGTCGTCGCGCTTGAAGCGGGTGTCATTCCAGTCTGCGTTGGAGATATAGGCTGTGGAATACATCTGGTCCTGGGTCGGACGGCCGCTCCAGTAGGACGCACAGAACGGCTGCGCATTCCATACCTCGGACCAGTAGCCGTCGCCGGGCTCACGGCGCACTTCAATGTCGATACCGGCCTGGGCTGCGCTCTGCTGGAACAGCTGGGCAGCGTCCACGGCACCCGGGAAGGCCACTTCTGACGTGCGCAAGACAACGGGCCCGTCATGACCAGAGCGGCGATAGTGGTAGGCGGCACGATCCAGGTCGAATTCACGCTGTGGAATGTCTTCCGGGAACAGCGGATAGGCGGCATTGATCGGGAAGTCGTTGCCGATGGTGCCATAGCCGCGCAGTATGCGGTTGACCATGTCTTCCCGGTCCATGGCGTACTTCAGCGCCAGGCGCAGGTCATTGTTGTCAAACGGCGCGGTGTCGCAGTGCATGACAAATACGTAGTGCGCCCGGCCGGATACGCTCTGCACCTGAACATTGGACAGGTTGGCGACGCGATCCACAATGCTGGGCTCCACCCGGTTGACCACATCCACCTGGCCACTCTGCAGGGCTGCCATGCGCGAGGTGGTGTCATTGATGATCAGGATCTCGATCTCGTCGGCATGGCCGAACTCGTCCGGGTTCCAGTAGTTCTCGAAGCGCACGGCGCGCTGACGCACGCCCGGTTCAAATTCGACCACCCGGTAGGGGCCGGTGCCGATGCCGGCTTCCGGCGCATCCTTGCCGCCATTGGGCTGGATCATCAGATGGTAGTCGGACAGCAGGAAAGGCAGGTCGGCATTGGCCTCGGTTGTGGTCACCACCACTTCGTAGTTGCCGGTTTTGCGCACGGACTCGATGCCGCGCATGATGCCGAGGGCACCGGACTGGGAGTCTTCATCGGAATGGCGCTCCAGCGTGGCCACCACATCGTCCGCATCCATTTCCTTGCCATTGTGAAACTGGATGCCGCGGCGCAGCTTGAAGGTCCATTCACGGGCGTCATCGGAGGAGTGAACCTCTTCGGCCAGGCGCGGTACCAGATCACCCTCGGGCGACACATTGGTCAGCGCCTCGCCCCAGGACTGGCCGAATGAATGCTGAACCTGACTGGTCCACAGCGCAGGGTCCAGGCTGTCGGTGGATTCGCCGCCCTGCATGCCGGCGCGCAGGCTGCCGCCCTTGACGGGGCTGGCGGCCAGTGCGGCGCTGCTCAGCATGCTGGTGGCGACTGGAATGCTGATGCCCAGTGCCGCCGCACGGCCCAGAAAATCGCGCCGCGACAGGCGGCCCAGAATGACTTGTTGGCTCAGAAAGTTGAGTTCTCTAGACATGGTCGTACCCTTTTCTGTTTTTCTCTGTAGTGTGATTGGTCTTTCTTGTCATCATTGGTTCACCGGCCCTGCCAGGGGTCAGTGAACGGTGTCGTGCGATCGTCAGGTCGGCGCCTCGACAACCACACCGGTAAAGTCGGTAATAACGCGATCTGCATCCCGCAGATGGCTGCTGTCACGGCCTTGCGGGTACAGGCCGATGGCGCCGGCGAGCCCGGCGGCGCGGGCCATCCGGAGATCACCATTGGAATCGCCGAACAGCAGCGTCTGAGCCGGTTCAACACCCAGCTCCCTGCAGGCCTGCAGGGCCATATCCGGGAATGGCTTGCCGCGGGCCACGGCATCGTGGCCGAGAATGGCGGCAAAACTGTTGTCCACACCGAGCTGGGCCAGTTGTGCACGGGCGCTCTCGGTATCGTCAGCGGTCACAACCGCCAGCGGTATGCCCAGAGTCCGTGCCTGCGCGAGCAGATTCAGCAACCCGGGCATGGGAGCCAGATGCTCGGGCCCTATGGTCTGCAGGGCCTGCTCGGCAGCCAGATAAACGCGCTGTATCGCCTCGTTCCAGGGCAGGCCGTGGTGGCGATACAGACCCAGTGCCAGCAGGGCGCGCACATCGTTGAGGGTGCCGATGGCCAGCGCGCCGGTAGGGTGGCAGTGCTTCAGGTCCGGCGTGACCCCCAGGGTGACCAGGGTCTCGGCTGTCGGCAGCGGACTGCCCTGCTGTGCCAGCAGCGTCAGCACGCGCTCAAGCCAGCCCAGCCACAGCGGTTCGAAGACCAGCAGGGTGCCATCCTTGTCGAACAGGATGGCCTGAATATCGGCAAAGGACTGACCGTCGATGCGGATATGGCTGGCGCGGGTCTGTGTCTGATCCAGTGGGTCCATACGCTGGTCCTATCGGCCTCTGCCCTGGCGGCGCCGGCGCTCGCTGTCGGTATCTTCGGACAGCCAGCGCAGCAGTTCACCAGACTCGCAGCGGTCGATCAGGCGCTCCAGAAACCAGTAGTATTCCTTGGACTCCTCGATCTTGGTGCGGTCTTTCTCGATGCGCCGGCGCACGCTCAGCGGCAGCTCGTAGCTCTGCAGCAGGTCATCGTAGGCGGCCTGAGCCTCCTCGATGGCTTTCATGTTGATGGTGATTTCGTCTTCCCACTTGCGGCAGAAGAAGTTGATGAAGTTCTTGTAGAAATCCTCTTCTGCCCGATAGAGATCCTTGCGCTCGCCGGGCCGGAAGGTCCGGTGGACCATTCTGTTTTCCAGCAGCTTGCGCACTCCGGTGCTCATGCTGCCCTTGCTCATGCCCATCTTGGTGCACATCTCATCCAGCGTGATGGGGTCATCATGAAAGTACATCAGACCATACAGCAGTGCCGTGGTGGCACTGACGCCGTAGTGGTCCATTGTCTGGGCGATGGAGTTCACAACCAATGACCTGACTTCATCCAGTTTTTCCATGGCGGCCGGTTCATCCAGTGACTCACCGGACGCCGACACAGCGGGGTTTTCATGATTCATAGAGCGACTCTAACGGGCACATGTGACTGTTTTATTAACGCTATTTCGAACGTTTAATATTTTTTAAACGTATTACACAGTATGTTTATTGTCAGCGCTCTGTCAAATTCAGCGCAGCACAGAAAGTCGTACAGTGACGGCTGGCGGTTGCGCCGGGGCAGGAGGGTGAGGGATTGCAGGACAATGCAGACCGGGCGACGCCTGCAGCCTCTGGCCGGGCTGTGGGGGTCTTCAGGGCCGGGCTGCCGTGGTCTCCAGATGAGCCAGTGCAGCATCGACCAGCCCCAGCAGTTCATCGACGGCGCGGGTGGCCAGGTGAAAATACTGCCGGGCGTCGAGGGCAGGTTGTTCGGTCTGCAGCAGGCGACTTTCGATGCAGTTCAGCAAGTTGCTGACCGCCGGGTCGACTCGACTCAGGGCATCGGACAGCGGATGCTCCGTCTGGGCAGCTTCATGCTCACGCAGGGATTTCATGGCGGTCCAGGTCAGCATCTCAATCTTGCCGTGCAGAAAACGCAGCCGCACCCGTTGCGCCGGTGTGCTGGCGCCGGTTGCGGCCATGCCGGTGCCGAGTGCTCTGGCCTGACCTGACCATTCAGCAGCCTGCATGACTTCATGCCAGATGCGCGGCAGATAGGAGAGCTCAGGCCGACCCAGAGTCAGGTCCATGGCGGTGGCAACATCTTCCAGCAGCATCAGACTGTTGCGGATCAGTTGATGATGCTGGCGCAGGTTGTCGTCCGCATCTCTGGTCTGCCGGGCCCGCAGTCGTGACCAGTGGTTGAGCAGCGCCTCCCAGCGGTCGCCGTGGTCGGTATCCAGGCCACGGGTGGCGCCAAAGCACTGGTCCAGCTGGTGCCGGGTGTGCTGCAGTTCAGTGGCCAGGCTGGGATCACCGTTCAGAACACCCTGACTGAGGCCCCTGTGCTTCTGCAGGCCGGCGATCAGGTGGCGCAGCAGGGCGAGCTGGTGCTGATGTCTGGCCAGTTGCTGGCGTCGATGGCGCCGAAAGGCGATGTGCACCAGCGGCAAAACCGCCAGGGCCAGGATGGCAAGGCTGAGGCTGAAAACCAGCTCCGGTGTCAGATGGATCATGACGCTTCCTCGGTCAGTGTGGTCAGGTGGCCGGCGATCTCCTGGGTGCGGGCGGCCGCATGCAGGTTGTCTTCATTGCCGCGTCGGGCCTGCTCGGACAGCGCCGCAATGGCATCGACGGCCTGGCTCTGCTGTTCGGTACTGACGGCGACCTGCTCAATCTGCTGCTGCAGGTCGCGCGTGGTGTCCTCAACGGTGCGCAGCAGGGTCATCACGGTATTCGAGGTCTGGGCGCTCTGCTCGGCCTGCGCCGTCAGCCGGTTGACCTGGTCGGTGGTGGCGCGGATCTGCTGATCGACGGTGGTAATATTGCGGCTGATCTCGGCTGCCGAAGTCTGGCTGCGGGCGGCCAGATGGCGTACCTCGTCGGCCACCACACTGAAGCCGCGACCCTGCTCGCCGGCCCGGGCAGCTTCGATGGCCGCATTCAGGGCCAGCAGGTTGGTTTGCTCGGCGATGCTCTCGATGGTGTCGGAAGCCTGATTGATACTGCTGAAGTGCTGGTTCAACTCTAGGATCCGGTCGTGGGTAGACTGGGTGGTGTGCGCCATTTCGGTGATTGACTGCACCAGATTGGTCAGTTGCCGGATGCCATGCGTCAGCTGACTGCCGGTTTCGGCACAGGCTGCACGAGAGTGCTCTGCCAGGTCGGCGACTTCGCGAATACTCTGGGTCATTTGCTCGGTCGCTGCCGCGGCAGTGCCTGCTGTCTCGTTCTGCTGTTCGGCATTGCGAGCCACCCGAGAGGCGCTGGCACGCAATTCCCGGGAAGCATGGGCGATCTCGTCCAGCCGATGCTGCAGTTCCTGCCGGTGCCGCCAGTGGCGCTGCAGATCGTCCAGCATGGGCTGACGTCCGCTGCCCAGTCCGTCCGGGTCAACGCCATAGAGGTTGGGCAGAGCATGGTCATCGCTAATGCTGGCGCACAGGGCTGCCAGGGCCTGATGGCGGCGCGACTGCAGTGCCAGAGCAACCAGGCTGATGTAGGCACAGAGCACCAGAAACACCACCACAATGGGTACCAGTGCCTGCATGAAGACAGCCAGCATCGCCGTTACCAGGGTGCACAGGAAACTGGCGCTGGCCAACTGCAGCAGGCGACTGTCGCCGGTTGACTGGGCGGCGTTCAGGAGACGTTGGATGGGGTAGGTCAACCACTGCATGCTGGATCCCGCTTCGCTTGCTTGCAAAAAAAACGCCTGCGCTCCACTGCCGTGAAGCAGTGGAGAAGCAGGCGTCGTTGCCAGGGCAGGTGGGCCGGGTTTCATACCGCGGCACTGCCATTGTGTATAACATGACCAAGCAAGTTGGGTGCCACCTTGGAGGTATGCCTCGGTGGCCGGTGCCGGGGTTCAGGCCTCCAGATCAATGACCAGGTTGCCGGCGGCACCCGATTCCAGAATTTCCGTGTGCGCCTGCGGCAGGTTTTCCAGACTGAACGTCTTGCGCACCACCGGCTTGACCAGGCCGCCGTCCAGCAGCGGGTACAGGGCCTGCGAGATTTGCCTGAACTCGGCCGGTGTGCCATTGAACAGAGCCATGCCCATCACTGCGGCATCACGCGCCATCAGATCACGCGGGGTGATTTCAATACTGCCCCGGCTGCCCACCACAACCACGCGGCCGCGCCGGGCCAGAGCTTTCAGATCACGGTCCAGATTGACGTCGGCCAGCATTTCGATGATCAGGTCGAAGCCGTCATCCAGGCTGTGCCAGGGCTGCAGGTAGTCTTCCGTGCGGTGGTTGACGATCTGATCGGCGCCGAGCTGGCGCAGCAGTCGTTCACCCTCTTCGGTGCCGGCACTGGCGGTGACATTCAGGCCGGCGGCCTTGGCCAGTTGCACGGCCACGGTGCCGACAGCACCAGTGGCGCCGTGGATCAGCACGGATTCCCCGGCCCTGGCCTGGCCGCGATTGAACAGCGCCCGGTAGGCAGTCAGTCCGGGCACGCCCATGCAGGCGCCCTCCACCCAGGAGACCGAATCCGGCAGTTTGTAGGTGGTGGCGGGGTCACCGACCGTGAACTCGGCGGCCGAGCCGGTGACGCAGCGATGAAAGAATACCCGATCACCGGTGCAGAACCCCGTGACGTTGGCGCCGACTTCGACCACTTCGCCGGCGCCATCCATGCCGGGTGTGTGGGGAAAGGTGGTGCTGTAGTTGTTGGTGCCACCACGGATATAGGTATCCACCGGGTTCACCCCGGCCGCCTTTACCTGTATCAGCATCTGATCATCATTGATTCGAGGCTTTTCTACGTCCTCGAGGCGCAGCACCTCGGGACCACCATACTCGTGACTGCACATGGCTTTCATGTCAGGACCTCAGTGTTGGAATTCAGAGCCGAGTATAGCTTATTTGTGCTGCATTTTGCCGTCACCCGATTGGATGCAGTCGACAGCGTTCGAGCTGCAGCCACTGGGTCAGCAACCGATACTGCACCTGCTGGGCCGTTGCCCCTGCGACCCGATCATCGTAGTGATAGAGGGTCTCCAGCGCTTCATTCAGGGCCGCCATGGCCTGGGTCCTGAGGCCGATCATGGCCCAGCAATGGGCCAGATTGGCTATGGTGGCACCATAGGCCGGCAGCCATTGCGGGACGTCTTCACCAGCGCTCAGTCGCTGTTGGCACAGGCAACGAGCACGACTGTAGGCCTGCAAGGCCGCACTGTAGTGACCTGCAGCGAGCACTGCATTGCCGTCCTGCAGGCATTGGCGCCAAGCGTCCAGAGCAGGGTTGTCCTCGGCGCAGAATTTGTGCCTGGGCCGGGCGGATGCCGCCGGTCTGGCCGGATTGACAGTGGCGGCCTGTATGCACTGTCGAAGCCATTGCCAGGAACTGACGGCCGACGTGGGGTTGTGAGTGTTGCTCGATAATGAGGTCATAACGGCATCGGGTTTGCTGTTGAGTGTCTGTTGTCTCTATTTAAATGAAAATGATTGCTATTTGCAATGCTGTTGATTGCAGTTTTCTGTCGGCATTGAAGCAGGCCAGTAATAGCCACGGCATACAGTTGCATATATGCATATACGTATGTACGATTAAATCGTACGAACAGAACATTGCAAGAGATGCGCATATGACACTGGCCATTGTTCCGACTGAATCGGCACCGGGGCTGACACCAGCTCGGCTGTTGCGTTGTCTGGGTGACGAGACGCGGCTGCAGATCATGTTGCTGATTCAGCAGCACGGGGAGCTCTGTGTCTGTGAACTGACAGCGGCGCTGGCACTCAGTCAGCCCAAGGTGTCGCGACATCTGGCCCAGTTGCGCCAATGTGGCCTGCTGGCGGACCGCCGCCAGGGGCAGTGGGTGTTCTATCAGTTGCCGGCAGTGCAGCCGGATTGGGTGCGGGCTGTCCTGGAGGCCATTCTGGACGGGCAGGGTAGCCTGATCGAGGTGGCCAGGCAGCGTCTTGCAGCCATGAACAACCGACCGAATCGTTGTTGCTGATGTCATGCGCCGGCAGCGGTGATCGGGTTTTCATTCCCTGATTCAAAGCGGAGCAATCAGCCTTGGGTATTTTCGAACGTTTTCTGTCGATCTGGGTGGCTCTGGGTATTGTCGCCGGCACGCTGCTCAGCCTGGTGTTTCCGTCCCTGTTCGAGGCGGTGGCGGCCTTCGAGTTTGCCCACGTCAACGGGGTCATTGCCGTCTTCATCTGGATGATGATCTACCCGATGATGATTCAGGTGAACTTTGCCTCCATCAGGGAAGTGGGGCGGCAGCCGCAGGGGCTGATTCTGACCCTGGTCGTCAACTGGCTGATCAAACCCTTCACCATGGCCGCCCTGGGCTGGGTGTTCTTCCGCGTGATCTTTGCCGACCTGGTCGATCCGCAGACCGCCAGCGAATACATAGCCGGCATGATCCTGCTGGGTGTGGCCCCCTGTACCGCCATGGTGTTTGTCTGGAGCCAGCTGACCAGGGGTAATGCCAGCTACACGCTGGTTCAGGTGTCGGTCAACGACATCATCATGATTTTCGCCTTTGCGCCCCTGGCCGCGTTGCTGCTGGGGCTGACCGACCTGACGGTGCCCTGGGATACCTTGCTGCTGTCGGTGGCGCTCTATGTGTTGCTGCCCCTGATCGCGGGCATGCTGACCCGACGCTGGCTCATGAGCCGGGGTGGTGAGCAGGCCGTGACTGCCTTTGTGGCACGGCTCAAACCTGTCTCCATACTCGGGCTGCTGGCCACGGTCACCCTGCTGTTCGGTTTTCAGGCCGAAACCATGCTGGGCAACCCACTGGCCATCGTGCTGATTGCCATACCGTTGCTGATTCAGAGTTACGGCATCTTCTTTATTGCCTATGGTGGCGCCAAGGCCCTGAAACTGCCGCATGACATCGCCGCACCGGCGGGCCTGATCGGCACCTCCAATTTCTTCGAATTGGCTGTCGCCGTCGCCATTTCACTCTTTGGTCTGACCTCCGGGGCGGCGCTGGCCACCGTCGTGGGCGTGCTGGTCGAAGTGCCGGTCATGCTGACTCTGGTGGCCATTGCCAACCGGACAAGGCATTGGTTCCCGGCCGCCAGGCTAGAGGATACGGTTGAAAAGCCACGGGAAGCGGGTGTGGGGTGAGTTGTAGTCGACAGAAGACAGTCGTGAACGAGTCGACAGTCGTGAACGAGTCGACAGAAGACAGTAGACGGTCGACAGTTGGGTTCTGGCGCCGATTCAGGTGATCAAGAAGAGGTCTCGAACGCAGCGCCTTTCGACGAATTGTCATGATCTCCGCTGTCTACTGTCGACCGTCTACTGTCTACTCCCAACCGTGTACTATTTACCCAAGAGGATATTTTCATGACCCTGAAAATCGGCATCAACGGCTTCGGCCGCATGGGGCGTCTGGCGCTGCGGGCGGCCTGGGGCTGGCCGGGCCTCGAGTTTGTGCAGATCAATGACCCGGCCGGAGATGCGGCGACGCTGGCGCACCTGCTGAACTTCGATTCGGTGCATGGGCGCTGGGCACATGAAACGTTGGCGGACGGCGACCATAACGCAGACCATTATCGATGCACCGCACAAGGATCTGCGCCGGGCGCGCTCCTGCGGGTCCAGCCTGATTCCGACCACTACTGGCTCGGCGACTGCCATTACCGAAATCTTCCCCGAACTGAAAGGCCGCCTGAACGGCCATGCCGTGCGCGTGCCGCTGACCAATGCATCGCTGACCGACAGTGTGTTCGAGGTGGAAAAGCCAACCACAGCCGAGGCGGTCAATGCGCTGCTGAAGGCCGCCGCCGCAGGCGAACTGAAAGGTATACTCGGCTACGAAGAGCGGCCACTGGTCAGTATCGATTATCGCACTGATCCACGCTCCGGCATTGTGGATGCGCTGTCGACAATGGTGGTCAACGAGACTCAGGTGAAACTCTATGCCTGGTATGACAATGAATGGGGCTACGTGAACCGGATGATGGAACTGGCCCGCAAGGTTGGTGCCTGAGGGCTTGATTTGAAACAGTGCCAATGCCGCCTGGTACCAATCGGACCGCCGCCGGGCTCGGGTGCATGCCCTGTGAGACACGCAAAATACGTCGTCCCTGACAGCTCGGTTGCGGCCGTCCCTGGCCGCAAACGGTCTCACAGGGCATGCACCCGGCAGGCGACTCCAACCGTGCCATTCTAGTGGCCAAAGGGCCACCGCCTACAGATGAGCCTCCGTTGCAGGCCGATCAGGAGGCACTGATGATGCGGCCGCCACGCGGGGTGCCCTGATCCGCAGAGGCGGCTGGGCTCCCAGTCCTAACCTGGCGGCAGCAGCAGGGCACTATATAACGGCCATCCTGCCACGCGCGGCACATTGACACTGTTGACTGTCGACCGTCTACTGTCGACTCACAACTTTCAACTTTCAACTTTCAGATTTCAACTCAAAACTCAGAGCCCCATGACCCAAGCCCTTCGCCAATACGCCATCATCACCGGTAACTACTGGGTCTTCACCCTCACCGACGGCGCCCTGCGCATGCTGGTGGTGCTGCATTTCAACGCGCTCGGCTACAGCCCGCTCGAGATCGCCATGCTGTTCCTGTTCTACGAGTTCTTCGGCGTGGTCACCAACCTGATCGGCGGCTGGCTGGGCG
Source organism: Natronospirillum operosum (assembly GCF_004768465.1). Classification (GTDB taxonomy): domain Bacteria; phylum Pseudomonadota; class Gammaproteobacteria; order Pseudomonadales; family Natronospirillaceae; genus Natronospirillum; species Natronospirillum operosum. The sequence goes on along the minus strand of NZ_SRMF01000002.1, from coordinate 174,741 downwards.
CGCGCATCGGCCTCAACCGCACCATGCATATGGGGCTGTTCCTGCAGGTCGGGGCGCTGCTGATGCTGACCGTGCCGGCGGCCTGGCTGACCGTGCCCTGGGTGATGGCGGCACAGGCGCTGTCTGGTATCGCCAAGGACCTCAACAAGATGAGTGCCAAGAGCAGCATCAAGCTGCTGATTCCGGAAGATGCTCAGGGCCGGCTGTATCACTGGATTGCGGTGCTGACGGGTTCCAAGAACACCCTGAAGGGCGTCGGTTTCTTCATGGGAGCGGCACTGCTGGCACTGTTCGGTTTTTCCGGGGCGGTCTGGACCATGGTGATCATGCTGCTGGTGGTGGCGGTGGCCAGTCTGTTCATGCTCAGTTCAGATCTGGGCAAGGCCAGGGATAAACCGAAATTCCGCGCGATACTGTCCAGGGACAGCCGGGTCAATCGGCTGTCGGCAGCCCGGGTTTTTCTGTTCGGCGCGCGCGATGTCTGGTTTGTGGTGGCGCTGCCGGTCTTCATGGCCTCGCAACTGGGCTGGGAGTCCTGGTGGGTCGGGGCCTTCATGGCGGCCTGGGTGATCGGCTATGGCGGGGTACAGACGCAGGGCCCGCGCTTTACCCGCAGCGCCGACGGGGACCTGCCGGATGGTCGTACGGCAGCGATCTGGGCCTTTGCGCTGGCGGGGGTGACCATGCTGATCGCCATCGGCCTGGACGGACGGGTGCCGGATGCGCCGTTGCTGGTGGTCGGCCTGCTGGTGTTCGGGGCGCTGTTTGCGATCAATTCGGCGCTGCACAGCTATCTGATTGTGTCCTATGCGCGTGCGGACGGGGTGTCGATGGATGTGGGTTTCTATTACATGTCCAACGCGCTGGGCCGACTGACGGGCACAGTGCTGTCGGGCTGGGTATATCAGGTGTGGGGGCTGCAGGCCTGCCTGCTGGTGTCGGCGGCCTTCATACTTATGGCCGCCGTCCTCGCCCGTCCGCTGCCGCGGCCCGGGCCTTCTGCTGCCTGATGATGGGTGCCGATCGGACCATTGCCACTTTCAGGTGTGATGCCTCTGCCGCCTGATGGCTTGGAGCTGAATGGACCGTCGCCCCGCTCAGGTACAGGCCCTGTGAGCCCGAGAGGTCCCGCCAGCCCCGACAGCCCGCGAACCGTGGTACCTTGTTTCCGGCTGTCCCTTGTCCCCGTCGGGCGGGCCGCAAACTCGCTGCGCTCAGACAAGCGGCCCGCTGATCCTCCGGGTCCTGCGCGCCAGCCGGCGGTACCACAGATGGTTCGCTTGCCTGCCGGGGCCTGGCAGGATGCTCCCTCAACGCCTCAAGCAGCATAACCAAATCTGATTGCCAATGCCGCCTGATGGCTTGAAGCTGAATGGACCGTCGCCCCGCTCGGGTACATGCCCTGTGAGACACGCAAAATACGTCATCCCTGACAGCTCGGTTGCGGCCGTCCCTGGCCGCAAACGGTCTCACAGGGCCTGCACCCGGCAGGCGACTCCAGCCTTGCCTCCCAGCTCCTGTAGCGGGGACGGTCCGACGCTTCGGCGCAAGTGCCGATTCCGGGTCCACAGGACCCCTTGTGGAGGGCGGCCTCACCGCCCATCGCGACTCGCGTCGCTCGCTACGATAGAGGCTATTCTGCAGGCTGTGCGGTCCTAAATTTTGAGGCTTGCTCACGCATGCGTGGCCAAGGGCCACTGCCTACAAAGATTGGGAGGCACGGCTGGTGCGGCCGCCGGGCGGCGGTGGCACGGAACCCGAGCGGGGCGACGGTCCATTCAGCTCCAGGCCATCAGGCGGCCGTGGCACGGAACCCGAGCGCGGCGCTTCAGCGATACCCCTCGGGTTGGGCGGCGGCGAAGGGTTCGTTGAGGCGTTCGACTTCGTCGTCGATATCGGCCAGGTCACTCTGGCTGCCCTCCAGGCGAGATTCCGCCGTGGGCAGCAATACCTCGAAGGTGACGCCGCGCACATCCAGCGGCTCGAACACCACCCGACAGCCCCGCTTGCGCGGGTGGAACTCCAGTACCCAGTGCGGCAGCTCGGGTCGGAAGGGGTCGTACAACGCCTGTGTACCCTCGGCCGTCGGCACGGTGAGTTCGACCTGCTCGCCGCTGTGCGCACAGCTGACCTCCACTGCCGTCACCGCCTTGCGCAATGACCAGGCACACTGCCGCTCCGGCTCTGCCGGCTCCGGCATGCGTACTCTGGGCTGGCCATCCACCAGCACCACCTGCGCTGTTTCATGCACCAGGTCGCCATTGCTCAGACGAAAACGAAAGTGCCACGCCAGTGAGTCCGCCGTGGGTTCGGGGCGGGCATTGTCTTCGTTGTGAATCAGGATGCGACCGTCATAGCCGCGCACGATTTCCTGCACAAAGAACAGCCCCAGCCCCTTGCCGTGATGCTCCTGCACCCGGCGGGTGGAATAGCCCAAGTGGAAGATGCGGTCCTGCTCGGTGGCCGGGATATGCGGGCCGCGATTGTAGACCCGCAGTCGAATCAGCCCGTCGGTCTCGTCCATGTTCAGCCGGATCCGATTGTGACGGTGCCGGTAGGCGCGCTTGTGGGCATAGAACTGCGCATTCTTCAGCAGGTTGTCCAGCAGCAGCGTCAGATGGTTGGCCTTGCCCAGCAGTGGCCCGGTGGGCAGCAGCCGCAGGGCCAGCAGCGGGTCCTGTTCGACCAGCAGCGGCTGTTCCGGGGTGTCCAGTTGCTGGCGCAGCGCGTCGGTCAGCGTCTGCTCGTGCAGCAGCGGGCGCACTGCCTGCCAGACGGCCAGCCGGGGTGAGTAGTCGATGGTCAGCGGCGTCGGCTCGGGGTCTTCCGGGTTGAGCAGCTTTTGATAGTAGCGCTCTTCGCACTGGGCCTGCAGGTTGCCGATATAGAGCGCCAGGTTGTCAGTGGTGGCCAGGTCCAGCAGATCCCACAGATACCGCATCTGCACACTGGCTTCCCGGTAGTCGGCGGTGTCCCGGTCGGCCTGGTCCATGGCCTTCTGCAGTGCGATCTGCACCCGATCAAAGGCGATCACGCCATTGTGGCGCACCTCGGCCGCGATGCTCTGGAAGTGCAGGAACTTTTCGTCGTATTCGATGTAGTCCAGCAGCTTGTCGCTGATAAAGCGTTTCAGACGGTCGGCATGACCGGAATAGGTCTGGGCGCGCAGGCGCAGTTCATGGCGCTGCTGCCACAGGGTTCGGTTTTCGTCCTGCAACTGATTCAGCGCCATCTGCAGCGCCCGCTGGCGCCGCACGTGACGACGGGTGTCGGCCAGCAGGGCCAGCAGCAACAGGCAGGCCAGCGCATACAGGGCTTCGGGCCGCAGCAGCAGTTGCAGCCAGTCGGGGGGCACTTGATAGAAGGTACCCAGTGACGGGTCGGCCCTGACCAGCAGTACCATTGCCGACCCCAGAGCCGCCAGTGCCGAGCAGACGGGAAAGGCCGGTCGCGGCAGACGAACGGTGGGCCCAGGGCCCTGCTCGCCGGCGGTGAGTTCGGGTTCGCTGATGTTGTCAGTGGTTTCAGCAGGCTTCATGAAGAGGCAACCAGATCCGGCTCGGTAACGGGTTTCCAGCAGTAGGCACCGGCATCACCAAAGGTGACCAGACCCTGGTCACGCTGACACAGGGCCATGAAACGGCCGTCGCCGCCGCCAGCCTGATCGAATGCATTGCGCAGGGTGCGAATGTGCTGGCGATAGCTGGCCCAGGAAAAACGGCCCGGGTCGGCCTGCAGGTGGTCGGCAATCTGCTCTGTGGTCAGCGGGCGCGGCGAGGCCTCGACCAGGTAGCGCAGTATCTTGCGCGGGGTCGGGCCCAGCGGGCGCTGCGGGTTGCTCGGGTTCATCAGCTTGCGGCCCTGCCAGAACACCTCCCAGGTGCGTGTGTCGATGCGCAGTGGCCCCTGTTCAAGATGATCATTGCTGGCCGGTTGTCGCCCGCGCAGCACCGCCCGTATACGCCAGCACAGCACCTGCTCGATATTGGGCTGGTGCTTGGCAATGAAGTCGCGGGCGCCGGTCTGCTCGAATGCCTGCTCCTCGATGCCGGTACCGCTGTACTCGGACAGGTAGAGGATGGGTACCTCCGGCCACTGGCGCTGCAGCGCGCGCGAAACCGAAAAGCCGGCTTCGTCGTCACCGCTCATCTGGGCATCCAGCAAAGCCAGATCAGGCGGCGTGGAGCCGGGCTGACGGATGTGCTGACAGGCCGCCGCCGCAAACCGGAACACCGTCAGCCGGGTGGGCTGTTGGTCAAAGGCCTCTGCTTCCAGTACGGGGCGAAAGCGGTCAATCCAGTGTGTCTGGTCTTCTACCCAGAGTATATCGGCCATGAGGTCGGGTCTGTTCATCACTTCTGCGTGCACAGTCTAGCATGACGTTCCGTTGACGTGGTCGTGCACAACTCACAGATTTTTCACCGGCGCCGTGCAGACTCCCGGTCATGGTGGTGCGGCCCCAGTCTGTCGCCGCACCGATACAACAACTGATGCAGGAGCACAAACCATGACTGATCTGATGCTGGTCTGGTCCGATTCACCGGCCGTTTCCATGGCGATCTGGCTGGGTCTGGCCATGATCGTTCTCTATTTCGGGCGTCCGCATGCCCATCAACTGTTTCATTCCACCGGTCAGGCCATCCACACCGTGTTGCGCCTGGCCGCGCGCTCGGTACGCCAGTTGGAAGACCGGGTGGTGGCCCGCAACCGCGACGTGCTGCTGGCACAGGGACGGGAGGAAGTCGAGAAAACCATCGAGCAGGAATTCCAGCGCGTCAACACCGTGGTGGAGCGCGAACTGAGCCACTACCCGGCGCTGCACCGCAAGATCAGCGAGACCATTCAGCAGATCGCCAGCGACTACCATGCGGCCACGGACGAGCAACCGCTGCCGCCGGCCTGGTCGGAGGTGATCGATAAGCTGCACAGCATGCCGGCGCAGGGCGACCCGGCCGTGATCAAGGTGATGGACAACATCAGGGGCGTGGTTGACAACGCCCACCAGCAGACTCTGAAGGCCTATCAGAAGAACTGTGCCGAACGGCACAAGCTGCTGTCGGCCATGCAGCCGCAGTGGCGGTCGCTGAACCAGAATCTGCAGGCCACGGAAAAAACCATCAATGGGCTGGAAGAGCACAGCAAGTCCATTGATCGTCAGATGGAGCGCTACGAAAGCATGCGCAAGGGTGAGGACAGGGCCGCCAATACGCTGATGGCCTCGTCGTTCACCCAGTTTGTGATCGCCAGCATAGTGCTGGTCATCGCCGCCTTCGGTGGCATCATCAACTTCCATCTGATCGCCCTGCCGATGTCGGAGATGGTCGGTGGCAGTGCCTATATCGGCTCGGTGCGCATGTCCGATATCGCGGCGCTGGTCATCATCATGGTGGAAATCGCCATGGGGTTGTTTGTGATGGAATGCTTGCGCATTACGCACCTGTTTCCGGTGATCGGGCGGCTCGACGACCATATCCGCCGGCGCATGCTGTGGGTGGCGCTGACCATTCTGGTGATCTTTGCCACCATCGAATCCTCGCTGGCCTATATGCGCGATCTGCTGGCACAGGACCGTGAAGCCCTGTCACAGGCGCTGGCCGGTGCGGCAACAGCCGAAGCCCAGTTCCGCTGGATTCCGTCCATCGGCCAGATGGTGCTCGGCTTCATTCTGCCCTTTGCGCTGGCCTTTGTGGCCATCCCGCTGGAGTCCTTCATTCATTCGTCCAGGGCAGTCCTGGGCGCGCTGACCGTGGGCCTGCTGCGCATGCTGCGTGTCACCCTGCGGGCTCTGGGCGGCTTTGCCCGGCAACTGGCCCGCATGGCCACCAGTCTGTACGACATCTTCATCATGCTGCCGCTGGCCATCGAGCAGCGCATCGGTGCTGCCGGCAACCGCCGTCGCGAGCAGAAGGCGCAGCATGCCGAGTCGGCCGCAGTGTCTGGTGAAGATGACGCGGCGGACAGGTCGCCCCGGGGCCGCCGGTCGCCGCTGAGCCGACGCAAGGCCGAAAAGACAGAACCGGAAATCAGTTCACCCGATCAGGATATGGAGGTGCCACATGAACCGCGTACAGCCTGAACATCATCGTGATCCCCAGGACCGCCCACGGTGGCGGCTCTGGTGGGGCAAGGTCCGCCTGACCATCGGGGTGGCGCTGGGCATGCTGCTGGCAGGCTGCGCGCAGACGGACGACCCCCGCCGCGCGGCCTATGTGCTGATGGATATTTCCGACAACTATGTGCAGGAGCTGGCCAGCGCCCAGGCGCTGACCCGCTTCCTGCTGGCCGAGCTGCAGCCGGGGGATACGCTGGGCGCGCTGTTTATCGACAACAGCAGCTACAGTGATCGCAACGTGATTGCACAGACCACCTTTGACGACCGGCCCAGTCTGGCCACGCAGCAGAAGCGCCTGTTCTATGCCGAGGTGGATGACTTTGTATCGGGCATCCAGGTACCCAGTGCGCACAACGACATCACCGGCGGCATCCTGCTGGCCACGGAGCGGCTGCGCAGTGTCGATGCCGGGCAAAGGGTGCTGTATGTGTTCTCGGACCTGCAGGAAGATCGCCCGCCCTGGCTGGAGCGCGACTTCCCGGTGGATCTGGACGGCGTGGAGGTGGTGGCCATGAATGTCACCAAACTGCGCTCGGACAACCACAATCCCCAGGCCTATCGCGAGCGGCTGGCGCAATGGGAGCAGTGGGTGGAAGACAATGGCGGCAACTGGCGGCTGGTCAATGACCTGCAGCAACTGGAGCGCCAGTTGGCGCAGCGTTGACGGTCCAATGCCTGTCAGTCGGTAACCAGTGGTTCCGGCTGCAGGTCGAGACGGTCGAACAGGGCCCGGTCGCGCTCCGCCTGCGGGTTGTCGGTGGTCAGCAACTGGTCGCCGTAAAAGATGGAGTTGGCACCGGCCAGGAAGGCCAGTGCCTGAGTCGAGTCGTGCATCTGCTCACGACCGGCTGACAGCCTGACGTGGCTGGCCGGCAGCAGGATGCGCGCCACCGCAATGGTGCGCACGAACTCGAACGGGTCCAGGTTTTCTGCATCCGCCAGGGGTGTGCCCGCTACTCTGACCAGCAGATTGATCGGTACGGATTCGGGGTGCGGGTTGAGACAGGCCAGTTGCTGCAGCAGCGCAGCCCGATCCCGGGCTGACTCGCCCAGGCCCAGAATACCGCCGCAACAGACCTTCATGCCCGCCGCACGGACATTGGACAGGGTTTCCAGCCGATCGCCATAGGTGCGGGTGGTGATGATCTCGCCATAGTATTCCGGCGAGGTATCCAGATTGTGGTTGTAGTAGTCCAGCCCGGCCGCCGCCAGTTGCCGGGCCTGTTCGGCATCCAGCATGCCCAGTGTCATGCAGGTTTCCAGACCCAGAGCCTTGACCCGACTTACCATCTCCAGCACTGCCGGCAGGTCGCGCGCGTGCGGGCTGCGCCAGGCCGCACCCATGCAGAAGCGGCTGGCACCGGCATCACGCGCGGCGGTGGCCTCTGATACCACCTTGTCTATCGCCAGCAGCGCTTCCTTTTCCAGCCCGGTATTGTGATGGCCGGACTGCGGGCAGTATTTGCAGTCTTCCGGGCAGGCGCCGGTCTTGATCGACAGCAGGGTGGAGGTCTGCACGGTGTTGGGGTCGAAGTAGGCCCGGTGCACCTGCTGTGCCCGATACAGCAGATCGGCAAAGGGCAGGACGAACAGGGCTTCTATTTCTGCCAGTTGCCAGTCATGGCGGGGTCCGTGTCGGGTTGCTGTCGGTGCGGTGGGTCGGGGGTTGAATGCTGTGGCGGTGGCTTGGCTCATGACGATGGGTTCCCTGGCCGATTGCGATATCCAGCCGTCAGCCTAGAGTCGTCATTCTTTATGTCAACAATATAGCATACATGTGGTTTACATATGATTGCAAAATAGCCTGTCGTCAGGGCGGATCGGCCCGATACCAGGCGGTCTGCTGGATGGCGTGGGTAATCCAGGTCTGGAAGGCCTGCACCTTGGGCCAGCGAAAGTGGTGCTCCGGCGCCACCAGCAGATAACCGTATTCGGAATCATGGGACAGATCCAGTGGACGGATCAGTTGCCCTTTTTCCAGAGCGTCACTGCAGATACTGCGGCGTACCAGTGCCACCCCCTGACCGGCCAGCGCCATCTCCGTCAGGGCCCAGGTGTCCGATACATGCAGGCGGCGTCGGTACAGTGCCGGGTCCTGGCCGTTTTCCTGCAGGAAATCGTCCCAGCGATAGTCCATTGGGTCCTGGCCCGCCAGCAGATACTGATGACGCAGCCAGGACCACACATCTTCACTGTCATCCTGATAGAGCAGCGGATGGCAGACCAGCAGCACGCTGTCGTAGCTCAGCCAGTCGGTATGCAGGCCCGGATAGTCGGCAATGCCATAGCGGATGCCCAGGTCATTGCCGCTGCGGGTGGTGAAGGACTGGGACCGATCCATGTCGATCTGCAGGTTGATATCCGGGTGCTCGTCCTGAAATTCAGGCACTCGGGGCAGCAGCCAGGCGCTGGCAAATGAGGGCAGTACGGACAGCCGCAGCACGTTCGGCGCCGGCACGCCGCTGATCCTCTGCAAACCCTCTGCCAACTGTTCAAAGCCATGCTGAACAAAAGGCAATAATTCCTTACCAGTTGAGTTGAGCTGTATTTGTCGGTGTGTGCGGTCAAACAACTGGAATCCAAGCCAGTCCTCCAGTTGTCGGATCTGCTGACTGACCGCAGCTTGGGTGATATGAAGCTCTTCTGAGGCGGCCTTGAAACTGCCCGTCTGGCATACGATCCAGAAGCAGCGCAGCGTGTTGAGTGGTGGGAATTTGATCATACGGTTAAGCGTAGCTTATGTGAAATTAAAAAACTATCGTTTGTGGAGAAACCGCTTTCTGCAGACAATACTCCTGCCCATTAACCGGGGCCATGCAGTCTGCGGAGTGCAGCACAATGGCCCCAAGCCCGGTAAGGAGAAACTACCATGACAGCACAGATCCCAAACACTCAGATCGTTCATCCCATCCGCATCAAGCTGCCGATGGACGGTATCAAGCGCATCATCAACCGCATGATCGTACGCAAGCAGAAGCGCGTTCTGATGGAACTGCCTGATTACCTGCTGCGCGATGTCGGCCTGACCCGTTACGACGTGGCAGAAGAGCTCAATCGCCCCTTCTGGCGCTGAGCAACCTGTCAGCGCAGCCTAATCGGTTAACTGCGCTCACACCAGAGAACAAGAACACCGGGTGAGCAGGTCAGGGATTTGACCAGCGATTGAGTAAGAAGAAAGAGTACCAGCAAGCCGCCGTGGGCAACCAGGGCGGCTTTTTTGCGTTCAGATCACCGGATTTTGCCGCCGGATCCGTTCCTGGCGCAGAGAGATACTGGCGTGAATGGCAATGGTGGTCAGTATCAGGGCGCCGCCCCAGAGCGTGGCCGCAGTCGGCTCCTCGCTCAGCGCCCACCAGACCCAGAGCGGCGCCAGAATGGTTTCCACCAGCAGGAACAGGCTGACTTCGGGTGAAGGCAGATACTTGGGTGCCATCATCAGCAGAAAGCTGGCAGCCGGCATCTGCAGCATGCCCATCAGCAGCAGCCAGCCGAACTGATTCGGCGCCAGGTCCAGCGGCTGGGCCGGGATAATACAGACTATGGCCGTGACCAGGCCGGCCCCGGCCACCAGCACCGTGCGTGGCACCTGCGGCGTATAGCGCAGTACGGTTAAAAGCCCTCCGGTGGACATGGCCAGCAGCAGGGCCAGGGCGTCGCCCTGCCAGTTGAAGCTCCCCATGGAGCCGCCGAACACCAGCACCACCCCGGTCAGGCAGACCGCGATGGCAATCTGGGTGCGCGGGGGCAGGTATTCCTTCAGCCACCAGCGTGAAAACAGGGCGGCAAAGAAGGGGGCGCTGGCCAGAATGACCACGGTGTTGGCGGCATGGGTATGGCTGACCGAGAACACGAACAGACTGGTGTTGATGCCGTAGACTACCATCATGCCCAGAGTCAGTATCGCCACGCGGCGTGTGGCCGGACGCCAGCGCAGGTCGCCTCGCCAGATGCAGATGCACAGCATGGTCAGGCCGATCAGGAAGCCGCGCCAGAATGACGTGGTCCAGGGGTCGGCCGCCGCCAGGCGCACGAGCAGAGCATCGAAACTGAGAATGAAGACACCGACAAAGGCGATGAGTATGCCCTGAGCGTGTGGGGGCAAAGCCAGAAAGCGCTCCCTGTTCAAATCGATGGTCTCCTGCAATGGGGTGTTGGATAGAGCGCAGGCTGGTGCAGCCTATACCAATGGGCAGTCTTTCAGGTTACTCTGCAGAAGTAAATCAGCGCCCTGGCATTCGCCCATACTGCACCGGGGCTGCCGCCGGCAACGGGCCACATTGCCCGTGTCGGTCTGTCTGGATAACAAGAAAAGGAGGGAGTATCGCAGTGCCCAGGGTAGCGGTCGTCGTCGATTCGGTGTGTGCTCTGCCGCCACAGTTCATGCGGGATTTTCACATCTTTCAGGTGCCGATAAACATCAGCATTGACGGTGAACATTTTGCCGATCCCTGTGATGATCAGGCGTCTCTGCGTCTGTTCCGTTCCGGCCGCCTGAGCCGTCGCCACAAGGTCACTACGGAAGCCCCTTCGGTCGCCGCATTTGCGGGTTTGCTCCGGCAACTGATCGAGCAGGGCTATGAACATATCTGGATTCAGACACTGAACCGGATGCAGGGGCTGACTTACGAACAGGCCAATCAGGCGGCAGCAGATGTGGCCCGGCAACTGGAACCACCCCGCAAGGTCTTTATTCGCGTGATGGACAGTCGTACCGTATTTGCCGGGCAGGCGCTGCTGGCGGCCGAGGCAGTGCGCCGCCTGCAGACCGACGAAGACCCGGTACGGATGCGCCGCGAACTCGATTACATGTCCAGCTTTGTGCATACCTTTGTGGCGCCGCGCGAACCGCTGGTGGCCCTGGAACGCTCACGAACCCGCGGCGAGCGCGCCGTCAAGTGGACCCAGGCGCTGGTGGCCAACACGCTGGGCATTCACCCCATTCTCTGCATCGTCAATGATCAGTCATACCAGGTAGACCGGATTCGCGGCTTCAACAATGCCGCCGCCGGCATATTTCAGCATCTGCAGACCCGAGTGGAGACCACTCACCTGCTGTCGCCTGTGGTGACGGTCAACTATTCGGGCAGCCTGTCGGAACTGCGTGAACTCCCGGGCTATGCCAGCCTGGAGGAAGCCTGTCGGGTGCGCCATTTGCAATTGATTCCGGCGGTAGCGGGCCTGGCTGGCGGCATCTACGGCAGTGTTGGTTCATTGATGGCGGCCATCGCCACCGAGCCGCACGAGTGGGAAGGGCGCTGATGCTGTGATCAGGCCTACATTTTTGGCACTTCAATTAAGCAATTTTTTCTAGTCCGACTACATTAATAGGACAGTCAGTCGGGGTTTTTCCAGAATACCCCGGTGTTCTTCAAATCCGTAACGTCAGGGCAGGGTGTGCATGGGTACAGACGGCAGTCAGAATGCCACCACCAGAACACTGATGCTGGTTGATGATGACGCTGCCAACCGGAGGCGGTTGCGGGACTATTTTTCCGCTCGTGGCTATACGGTGGTGGAGGAAGATAACGGCAAGGTGGCTCTGAAGCGAATAGTCGCAGAACCCCCTGATGTGGTGATTGCTGCAGTGGATCTGCCAGGGGAGAACGGACTGACGGTCTGCAAGCTGAGCCGACAGCATTTTTTTGGTCCCTTTGTGCTGATGGCCGAGCGCTGCGATGAGCTTGATCAGGTCCTGGGTCTGGACATGGGCGCCGACGACTATGTGCTCAAGCATGTATCACCGCGGCTGCTGGCCGCACGCATGGCGGCCGTCTTCCGGCGTGTGGAAGCCTGGGACGAACAGGCCAGATGCCAGCATGAACGACTCGACTTCGGTGACCTGGTAATCGACAACACCATGCGTGAAGCCTGGCTGCATGACCAGCCGATCGAGCTGACCAGCGCCGAGTTCGATCTGCTGTGGCTGCTGGGCAGCCATGCCGGTCGTATACTGACCCGGGAAGAGATTTTCACCCGTCTGCGCGGTATCGAGTATGACGGCCAGGACCGTTCGGTGGATGTGCGCGTATCCCGAATCCGTCCCAAGGTCGGTGATGACCCCGACCATCCGCGCCGCATCAAGACAGTACGCTCCAAGGGCTATCTGTTTGTCGAGGACCCGTTCAGCGCCCCCTGACTGCTGATATGGGGCTCGCTATACAGTCGCCGACCAGACTCTGAACCCACCCTCGTGGCGCAGGCACTCCACCGCTCCGAGATGCTGCAGCAGCCAGTCCCGATAGGGCAGGTGGTCGTTGACCACCGCCAGCCAGCGGCCGCCCGGTTGCAGCAGGTGGCGGCTGCGGGCGATCAGGTCATGCGTGGTGTCGTACTGGACATCCAGGCCGGTATGAAAGGGTGGGTTGGTCACCAGGGTGGCGAAGGGGCCTTGCAGGTCGCCCAGACCATCCTGCCAGTGCAGGTCCCATTGCCAGCCATTGCGCCGGGCTGTTTCCCGACTGCTGAGAATGGCCAACCAGTGGTTGTCGACCGCCGTGATGGCCGCCTCCGGATGCAGGGCCTGCACGACCAGCGACAGCAGACCTGCCCCACAGCCAAAATCCAGCACCGGACCCTGCAGGTCAGCCAGCAGAGGCAACAGATACTGACTGCCCCGGTCGATGCGACCGTGACTGAATACCCCTGGCAGGCTGCAGAGCAGACGGTTTTCAGCTTCGGGTACGGAGACAGTCTGCCAGTAGGTATCCAGGCTGAACGAGTGGGCCTCGGTCGGTGGCTGGGCGCGCAGCAGGGCCGCATGACGCGCACTGCCGACCTTGCGCACGGTCCAGCCGCGCTGGGTCAGGAAACGGGGGGCAGAGCGAATGCCCGCCCGATTGTCACCGCTCAGCCAGAGCTCGCCGCTCGCCGGCAGCCAGGCGGCCAGCCAGGCCAGCAGCATGTCGGCCTCCGCCTTGGCCTTGGGCCAGGCCCAGATGACTCTTTCCGGGGGCTGTGCCGGCACCTGGGGAAAGGTCAGGGCCGGCAGCCCGAGTTGATCGTGCACGGCAGACGCTTCGGCTGCAAAATGGCAGTGCAGGGGGGCTGGCTCGGCCTGCCGCGCCTGTACAGCAGCGGCCACATCCGGTTCGCGGGTGTTCAGCAACAGGCTGGAAGAGCCAACGGGGAGCCAACGGTGCAACAGGTCGGCGGCGGAGGACAGACGGGAACTGTCAGGCATGGGCGCGGGGTCTCTTTGAACGGGCCAGGTGCGCATTGTAGGGAAGGGGTTGTCGGGTGTCTGCCCGGGGCGGACCAAAAAAAAGGGTACAGGCGGATGCCTGTACCCGAAGGTGCCGATGTACGCTGTAGAGAGGCACCCCAGTTTCGTGCTGCTGCATTACGAGGAATCCCTGAGTGCTGAATCACACTGGAGAAACATCCTGCTTGTCTCCTTACTCAGTGTAGATGAACGCAGCCGGCAACGCCCGTCATGAACGCAATTTAATCCAGAATCATTATCCATCTCCGGATTCTGTCGGTACGTTGTCCAGTTCGTCCAGCCAGCGATAGAGCGTACGCCGCCCGATGCCCAGAATCCCGGCGGCCTGCCGCTTGTTGCCGGCAACCCGGTCGAGCACCAGTTTGATATAGCGTCGCTGTACTGCTTCCAGAGTGGGCAGTTCTTCGCCGTCCAGCAACTGGGGACCCGCAGACTGACTCGGCAGGGCCTGGTGGGTATCGGTATTGTCTGCGTCGGTCAGGGCCAGGGCCTGCTCGCTCAGACGGGTGGGCAGATGATCGGGTTCAATCCAGCGGCTGTTGCAGAAGGCCACGGCCCGCTCAATGACATTCTGCAGTTCCCTGACATTGCCGGGGAAGTCATAACGTCGCAGCCGGGCCATGGCTTCCGGGCCAACCCCTTCAATGTCCTTGTCCTGGGCGGTGGCAAACTGCTGTACAAAGCGCTGTGCGAGCAGGTCGCAGTCTTCGCCCCGCTTGCGCAGTGGCGGTATTTTCAGGGTGAAGGTTTCCAGTCGATAGTAGAGATCTTCCCGAAACTCCCCCGCCTCCACACGCTGCTTCAGGTCACGGTGGGTGGCAGCAATAATGCGCACATCCACATGCTCTTCAGTGTCCTGGCCGACAGGCCGAATGGAACCATCCTGCAGCGCGCGCAGCAACTTGGCCTGCAGCGACAGCGGCATTTCAGCGATTTCATCCAGCAGCAGGGTGCCGCCATCCGCTTCCTGCAGCAGGCCCTTGCGCGCATTGCGGGCGCCGGTAAAGGCGCCGCTGGCATGGCCGAAGAATTCGCTTTCCAGCAATTCCTGCGGAATGCCGGCACAGTTCACAGCCAGGAAAGGGCCATCCGCCCGGTCGCTCTCAGCGTACAGTGCCTGCGCGACCAGTTCCTTGCCGGTACCGCTTTCGCCGTTGATCAGTACCGGACCATGTGCCCGGCCGATCACCCGGATCTGTTCGAACAGAGTTCGCATCTGTTCGCTCTGGCCGTACAGGCCATGAAAGCCCGGGTCTCTGGACAGGGCCCGGAAGCGGCTGAGTTCGTGCCGCAGTGTGCGGTGCTCCAGCACTCGGGCGACACTGAGCAGAAAATGGTCGAGGTCCAGCGGCTTGGTCAGGAAGTCGTCGGCTCCGGCCTGCAGTGCTTCCACTGCCTGGGGCACACTGCCGAAGGCAGTGATCACGATCACGCCAGGGCGCTGCTGGCCTTCACGCTCATCAGCGCTGCGCATGATCTCATGTACCAGGTCCATGCCATTGCCATCGGGCAGGCGCAGGTCGGTGATAACCAGCGCTGGCTGGTGCTGGGCCAGCCAGGCCCGTCCGGCTTCCAGGTGCGTAAAGGCCTTGACGGTCCAGCCCTCGGCTTCGAGCTCGTCGGTAATCAGGTGTGACAGGGCCGTATCGTCTTCGATCAACAGCAGCGGGCTGACAGCTGGGTGGGTCATGCGCTGGGCTCTCCCTGGGCATCTGCAGTCAGGAGCGGGAATGTAAGGCTGAAGCGGGCGCCGCCGAGGCCGGGGCTGCGGTCTATCTTTATGCTGCCCTGATGCTCGCGCAGGACCCGTTTCACGATGGCCAGACCCAGGCCGCTGCCTTCTCCCGGTGCCTTGGTGGTATAGAAGGGCTCGAACAACTGATCCGCCTGCTCCGGCGGTATGCCCGGTCCTGCGTCCTCTACAGTCACCGTGACCTGGTCAACTGATCCGTTGGCGCTCTCTTCCAGTTGCCAGCCGATGCGAATCTGTCCTGCCGGGTCAGCCTGCAGGGCATTGCGCAGCAGATTGACCAGAGCCTGTTCCAGGCTCAGGGAATCGCCTTTGATCTTGCACTCGGGCCCGCTGACCACGGTGACCCGATCATCTGATGTTTCGTCCCCGACCAGCGCACAGGCGCGCTGGGTCAGTGCGGCCAGACACAGAGGGCGTTGCTGGGCGCGCGAGCGGCGCCCGTAAGACAGCAACTGTTCGATGATGGACGTCATGCGGGCGGCCTGGGTGCGGATATCCTCCAGCTCCTGGTTGTCCTCGGGCTGATCCAGACGCCGCTGCAGGCGTCGGGCGCGCCCGTCCACAACACTCAGTGGCGCCCCCAGTTCATGCGCCACGCCGGCGGCCAACTGACCCAGCGCCGCCAGCGTTTCAGCCTGGCGCAGCTTCTCCGCCATTTGCGCGCGCTCCTCGCGCTGGCGTACAGCCCTCAGTTCTGCCAACTGGATGGCATCCAGCATGCCATTGAGACCTCCGGCAAGCTGGCGCACCTCCTTCGGCCCCTTGATGTCGGCCCGATGAGCCCGGTCGCCTTCCTGCACCTTCTGCATGCTGCTCAGCAATCGATCCAGCGGCTGGCCGATGCTGCGCTGGTGGGCCAGTGTAATGGTGCCCAGTATAAGCAGGGCCAGCAGCCCGAAGCCGGTCCAGGACCAGTTGCGCAACTGCAGCAACTGGTTGTCGATGTCACTGCGTCGTCGGGTGACCTGAAGAAAGCCGTTGGGTTGACCGGCGGTGCGGAACAGCGGCATGAAGTAGGAATAAACATTGCGCCCGTCAATACTCTCGTACTGCGCGAACTCGCCTTCCTCAGTCTGTCGCAGCGCCTCGTCGGCCTGGCGGCGAGTGGGATGCACGGACCCGAGGCTGATAATCTGTTCGCCCTCCGCATTGAACAGATAGGCACCATAGACTTCGCTGATGCCGAATACCGAGCGCAGGCTGTTCTCCGCCTGCTCCAGGTCGCCACGCTCCATGGCCTCGGATACCGGCAGGCTGATGGCCTGTGCCAGGATCTGGAGATTGCGCTGCAGGCGCTCCTCGGTGAAATGGGCTACCACATTCAACGTGATGGCCAGCACGCCACCCATCAGCAGCAGCACAGGCAGGGCGACCTGCACCAGCAATACCGAACGCAGACTGGACGGTTGGTGCGCCGATACGCGCCGAGTCGGATCATAGTGAGTGTATCGATATGACACAGGGAGACCTCGTTCAGGTGGCACATGAGTCAATGTGGCACATGTTTTTGAGGGTGTCAAACAGTGCTCAGGGTGCGGGTTTTTCCGGGAAAATAAATAAATTCGTTTATAAAACAATGAGTTATAGATTTTAATGTCAGACTGGCACGGCCAATGCAGTAGTCAGCGTGAATTCATGAAAAAGCGAAGAGGTGAAACATGACGCGTATTTCTGCATTGCTGGCCGCCCTGATGATGTCCCTGGGTATTGCGGCCTTTGCTGGCGCGCAAGAAGACACCATGACTGATATGCCAGGCGAGGCAGATATTTCCGATACGGATCTGGAACGTTTTGTCGACGTGCAGACCGATATTCAGGAAATCACGGCAGATTATTCTTCGCGCCTGGAAGGGGTCGATGATCCGGACGAAGCTGCTCAGTTGCAGCAGGAAGCCAGCCAGATGATGGTTGAAGCGGTAGAAGATACCGGTCTGGATGTTGCTACTTACAACAACATCGCTGTAGCGCTGGAAACGGATGAAGAGCTTCGTGAGCGTGTACAGAGCATGATGAACTGAAAATTTTGATCGGGAGGGCGGTCTTCGAGACTGCCCTTCGAATCAGAACAGTTTGAAATCGAGTTTGATTAACAATTTGTTGAGAAGGTCCACAGGACCTAAAAGGGGGAAACCATGAAAACGCTGATGAGCACACTGATGGCACTGTCCTTTGCGCTGGTACTGGTCGCTTGTGGCGATCCGGGTGAGTTCGAAGACCTGCCTGCAGACGAAGGCATGCAGCAGGATGACGGCATGGGTGGTGGTAACGACTGGTAAGCACCACCATGCGCAAGGCACTGACCGGCTGCTGCAGTCGGCAGTGTCTCAGCCAAGCTGAAGCAGTACCCTTTTTGAGCCCCGCATTGCGGGGCTTTTTGTTTGTCCCTCACTTTACAGACAGGTTACAGTAGCGGAGTATTATCCAGGCCAGCAAGTTCATGATCGCACTGGGGCGTGAAGGCGATGAAGTCAGTACTGTCAGTTCTCCTGCTATTGCTTGCGATACCGGGCCAGGCGCAGAATGTTCAGGCCACGCCAGCACATCTGATGGCCGAGTGCGGCATTGATGGCGCTGTCTATCGACATACCGAGCTGGGCTACCCGGCATCCCGCATTGACTGGGGCTTCATGAGCATTG
Organism: Natronospirillum operosum; assembly: GCF_004768465.1. Lineage (GTDB taxonomy): Bacteria > Pseudomonadota > Gammaproteobacteria > Pseudomonadales > Natronospirillaceae > Natronospirillum > Natronospirillum operosum. The sequence goes on along the minus strand of NZ_SRMF01000002.1, from coordinate 157,017 downwards.
ATATAGCCTCCTTCGGCATGCCTGATGCCCGCTGTGGTGATTTCAGGGCGCGCGGTCTGTTTCTGATCGCTGAAACTCTGCCACAACTGGAGTACGAACTTCTGCGCGGCGGCGGACCCTATACCGACAGCGTACTGCAGCAACTGCGCTGTCCGGGAACAGGGCGTCAGGATCTGCTCGGCGCAGCGCGGGCGCGTTTTGCCGCCGAACTGGGGGACGTCACGGCCAACGGAAGACAGGAGATGACGCTCTGGTATCTGGCGTTGTTGTCCGGGGAGACTGATGCATGGCCCTGTGTTCAAGGATGAAAAAAGCTGACCCTGTGCGGCTGTTGATCGGCGGCCTGGGTTTGATCGCGTGCTGGCCCGGCGTCGTGCTGGCGCAGGCCACCGGCAGTGCGGTCGATTCTGAAGTCTGGCAGGCGGCAGCAGAGGCGAGCGCCCTGCACGAGCGGCCGCGCTGGCATCAACTGGTACATTATTCCCCCCGGCTTGCCGGTTCGGTCCGCAGTGACATCCATTCCCCTGAATTTTTTCTGCACCCCGATGGCGCAAACAGCTCGCAGGCGGAGCTGCAGGCCACCATCGAAGCCATGTTCGAACCGGTCAACGGTCTGGACGAGTCGCACGCGCAGTGTCGTTTCCCCGCGCGGTTGCTCTGGTTGCAGCAGGAGTTGCCGCAGGTAACTGGTCTGCCGACCCCCGAGTGCATTGGCTATGGCAACTGGCGCGGCGAGGGTGGCAGCGAGATTACCTCCATCAGCCTGATCTCCGCCGACGGCTATCTGCGCAATCCTTCGTCGCTTTACGGCCATGTGCTGCTCAAGCTGAACGAACGTGGCTACTCTCCCGACCCGGGCGGTAACAGGCAGAATCTGTTGGCCACCAGCGTCAATTTTGGTGTGGATCTGCCCTCAGGGGAGAGCCCGCTGATGTTTATCGGCCGAGGCATGCTGGGCGGGTATCAGGCGGTCTTCTCGCATGCCCGCTTTCATCAGAACTCGGTGCTTTATGGCGAGTACCAGCAGCGCGACCTGTGGGAATACCGACTGGATCTCGAGCCCGAGCAGGCGGCGCTGATTGTGGCGCACACCTGGGAGTTGCTGGGCAAGGAATTCACCTACTATTTTACCGGCTCCAACTGTGCCTATCGCACAGCGGCCGTGATCAATCTGGTGCTGCCGGAAGGACAGTCACTCGACAACCGGATCAAGCCCTGGACCATGCCGCACGATATATTCAATCACCTGGCGGGCACTCAACTGAACGGTCGCGACCTGGTCGAATCCGTGATCTATTACCCTTCGCGCGAGTCCGAACTGGCTGCGGACTGGGCCAACCTGAATCCGGCGCAGCGGACTCTGGCGCAGCGCTGGCTGGCTGAGCCGGACCTGACATTGATCAGTGAGGCGGCCCTGTCGGACGCCGACGAAGCGGCGCTGCTGGATGTGCTGCTGGCCTACAGTTCCATCCAGACCGAGTACCCACTGGCCTGGAACGGTGCACCCGGCCTGACCGAGCTGATGGCCCGACGTGCCGCCTTGCCCTCCCGAGCGGCGCCGGCGCAGCCGCTGTCGGTGCAGGTCAATGGTGAAGCGCGGGCGGTGCCGGGCGCGCCGGCGCCGGTGCACAGGGCCAACTATCCGACCCTGCTGGAAACTTCCGGGCTGTGGAATCAGGAACAGGGTCCTGGGGCCATGGCCCGTTTCCGTCTGTCCTATTATGACCTGCTGGCAAGGCCGGTTGCGCGTCCCGAATTTTCCGAACTGAGCATGCTGGACGTGAAGGTGACAGCGTTCGAGGACACAGTGCAGCTGCGCAGCCTTGATCTGGTCAGTGTCACTGCGCTCAATGTTCCCGCCACCGGGCTGCCCGGTACCCGTGCCTGGTCCGGGCGCCTGCGGGCGGGCTATGAACAGACCGGCCTGGCCTGTACCGACTGTGGGGCCTGGTTTGCGGAAGGCGGACCCGGCATGGCGCTGGGCCGCCCCGGCAACTGGGCCGCCTATGGGCTGCTGGAAGGGCGCCTGGACTCGGAAACGGACGGTGTGCTCTCGCTCACGCCGCGCACCGGTCTGATCAATCACTGGGGTATCGGTTTCAGTAGCGGGTTGTCGGCGGCCTATCGCTGGCCGGTCGCACAGGCAGCGGATTCGGGAGACTGGTTGCTGGATGCCGGTATGCGCGTCGGCAGCAGCCAGCGCTGGGATGTCAGGCTGCGTTGGCAGCACTGGGATACGCAGGAAGCGCGCCTCTCCCTCGGTACCTATTGGTAGCCGGTGAGAGGCTGGCTCAATGTGCCTTGCGGGCCCGCTTGAGCGCCTTGTTGACCGCCCGTGCATCCTTCCAGGCCTCATGGCGCACCTGCAGGCGTGCCAGCCAGCTGATCAGACGATGTGACTCCTGGCGACGGGTCAACAGTTTGGGTAGGGCCTTGGCCATGGCTGAATGATCTCCGGGTCTTTGAAACAGTGCCTCGATTATGCGGGCCTTTGTGCCAAGCGCAAGCCCTGATGACATTCGGTGTGTGCAGTCATGGCGTCAGGTCATCAATAGGCCTGCTTTACACCGGGCTCTTGAGGTATACAACAGGGACGCAGTACCATGGCGGCGTTGATGGCAGAGCCGTGTGCCGGACCATCTGCATTGGTCTTTACGGCAGGGACGATCATGCGTGTTCATTTGCGTGCGCTCGCGGCGCTGTTCGCGGGCATTACACTGTTGTTGCTGGGCAATGGCCTGCTGAATACGCTGGTGACCCTGGCCGGAGAGGCCCGGGGGTTCAGCACTACCCTGCTGGGGGTGCTGAGTTCCGGTTATTTCGTCGGTTTTCTGCTGGGTATCTTTCTGGTGGTGCCGGTCATACGCCGCGTTGGCCATATCCGCACCTTCGCCTTCATGTCGGCGCTGGCGGCAGTGGCTGCTCTGGCCCTGGCCCTCAGCGACAGCCCCTGGGTCTGGCTGGGGCTGCGGGTCCTGTACGGGATCACGCTGGTAGCTCTCTATGCGGTGATCGAAAGCTGGCTGAATGCTGCCGTACCTCCGGAGCGCCGGGGTATGGTTTTTGCGCTCTATACCATGGTCAGCCTGGGCGCCATTGCCGCTGCCCAGCAACTGCTGCGCCTTGATTCTCCCGCCACCTTCACCCTGTTCGTTCTGGGCGGCATCCTGCTTTGCCTGGCGCTGACACCCGTAACACTGACCCGCCTGCCACAGCCGGACACGCTCTCCATGCCGCGGCTGGACCTGCGGATCATCTGGAAGCTGGCGCCTCTGGCCCTGACCACTTCCCTGTTTTCCGGCCTGGTGCTGGGCGCCTTCTGGGGTCTGATGCCCCTCTATGGCAGCATGATGGGGTTGTCATCCGGGGGCATCGGTATGCTGATGAGTGCTGCCATACTGGGGGGTGCCATAGGTCAGTTGCCCATCGGCTACTATTCCGACCGCCATGACCGCCGGCGGGTACTGGCCTCGGTGATGGCCGTGGCCATAGTGGTATCGCTGTTCCTGACTGTGTTTGAAGACTCTGTATTCAGTTGGGGCCTGATTGCGGTATGGGGTGCCATGGTGTTCGCGCTGTACCCGATCGCTGTTGCCTATATGGTCGACCGGGTCGACACCGAACATATTGTCAGCGGATCCAGTGCTGCCCTGATGGCGTTTGGTATCGGTGCTGCCATAGGCCCGACCGTGGCCGGGGCGCTGATGGAGGCTCTGGGGCGTGATGCGCTGCCGGCCTATTTTGCCGCCTGCCTGCTGATCATGATGGTAATTCTGACCGCGTCTGTGCGTCGTCGCGCCGAGGAAGTGCCGGTGGACGATCTGGGTCATTTCTCACCCATGCTGCGCTCTACACCGCAGGCGCTGGAAATGATGCCGGATGCACCGGAACACAGCGAGGAACAGGTTCCGGTGGAGGCCGAAGACGACCTGCCACCGGAGCCAGAGACCACAGAAACGGGCGCGGAAACCCTCAGGCCTTGAAGGCCTGAATCAGCTTCTGCACGCTGTCCTTGGCATCACCGAACAGCATGCGCGCACTGTCCTTGTAGAACAGCGGGTTCTGTACTCCGGCATAGCCGGTCGCCATGCTGCGTTTCAGGATCACGCACTGCTTCGCCTTCCAGACTTCCAGCACCGGCATACCGGCGATGGGGCTGTTGGGTTTTTCCTGCGCATCCGGATTGACGATGTCGTTGGCCCCGATCACGATGACCACGTCCGTCTCCGGGAAGTCGTCATTGATCTCGTCCATCTCCAGCACTATGTCATAGGGCACATTGGCTTCCGCCAGCAGCACATTCATGTGTCCGGGCAGCCGTCCGGCTACCGGGTGAATGGCGAAGCGAACCTGTTTGCCGGTTTTGCGCAGCTCGTCGGTCAGTTCACTGACGGCGATCTGGGCATTGGCCACGGCCATGCCGTAACCCGGGACAATAACGATGCTCTGGGCTTCACTCAGCGCATCGGCCAGGTCTTCGGCCGTGGTGGCGACGGCGTCTCCATATTCGTCACTGCTGATGCCGCTGCTGGAGTCGGTACCGAAACCACCGGCAATCACGCTGATAAAGGAGCGGTTCATGCCCCGGCACATGATGTACGAGAGGATGGCACCACTGGAGCCCACCAGGGCACCCACCACAATCAGCAGGTCATTGTTCAACATGAACCCGGCCGCCGCCGCCGCCCAGCCCGAATAGCTGTTGAGCATGGACACGACCACTGGCATATCAGCACCGCCAATGGCGGCGATCAGGTGAATGCCAAGCAGGCAGGCAATAATCGTCATGATGAAGATCAGCGTGGCATTGCCCGGGCTGGGGTCGCTGCCGGCCACCACGAACAGCAGAATCACACTGACCACGATGGCGGCCAGGTTCATCCAGTGGCGGAAGGGCAGCGTCAGTGGGTTGCCGGACAGTATCCCGTGCAACTTGCCGCAGGCGACCCAGGAGCCGGTCATGGTGATGGCCCCGATAAAGATACCCAGATAGATCTCGGTATTGAGAATGACTCGATCAGCCCCGGTGTAATCGTACGCCGGGTCGAGGTAGGTGCCCCAACCGATCAGCACGGCCGCCAGACCCACAAAGCTGTGCAGCAGAGCAATCAACTGCGGCATCGCCGTCATCTGTACCCGGTGGGCCAGCGACAGGCCGATCACAGCTCCTACGGCCATCGCAATACCTATCATCAGATAGTTTTGCACCGTAGCACTGAGAAGGGTGGCACCGACGGCAACCGCCATGCCGGTGATGCCGTACCAGTTGCCCCGACGGGCGGTTTCCTGCGAACTGAGGCCCCCGAGGGCCAGAATGAACATAACGGCGGCGAACAGATACGCCATGGCAATGGTGCCGGTCATACGAGATCTCCCTTAATTCTTGTCATTATTTCCGGAACATATGCAGCATGCGATGGGTCACATAGAAGCCGCCAAATATATTGATGCTGGTCACGAACACCGCCACCATGGCCATGACCGTGATCAGGGTGCTGTCCGGTGTCGCCACCAGCAACAGGGCACCCAGTATCACAATGGAACTGATGGCGTTGGTGACACTCATCAGTGGCGTATGCAGGGAGTGTTTGACGTTCCAGATCAACTGCCAGCCGACAAAGATCGACAGTATGAAGATGAAGAAGTGGTGCACGAAGTCTGCCGGTGCCACCGAACCCAGCAGTAGCAGCAGAGTGCCGGCCACAGCCCAGTAGCCGATCAGCGCCTTGCCGCTGAACAGGTTTTTCGGTTTTGCCTTCACCGACGGTGCTTCCGGCGCAGACTCGCGGGCCGCAGGTTTTTCGGCAGCCTGTGCTGGTGGCGGAGACGGTTCGGCAGACTTGGGCGGTGGCCAGGTGACCTTGCCCTGGTGCACAACGGTGGCTCCGCGCTGCACCTCATCGTCCATGTTGATGACCAGTTCGCCGTCCTTGTCCGGCGTCAGCTCAGCGACCAGATGTACCAGGTTGGTGGCATAGAGCTGCGATGACTGGGTGGCCAGCCGGCTGGGCAGATTAGTGTAGCCGATAATGCTGACGCCGTGTTTGGTTACCACCTTGTCAGCCTGGGCCAGCTCACAGTTGCCGCCATTGGCAGCTGCAAGGTCGACAATCACGCTGCCCTGCTGCATGGATTTGACCATGTCTTCCAGAATCAGCTTGGGCGCCGGCTTGCCGGGAATCAGGGCCGTGGTGATGATGATGTCGACCTCGGCGGCCTGCTCGCGGAACAGCGCCATTTCCGCCTCGATGAACGCCTTGCTCATCTCCTTCGCATAACCACCGGTACCACTGCCATCTTCCTCGTAGTCGAGCTCGAGAAATTCGGCGCCCATGCTTTTGACCTGATCCTTCACCTCAGGCCGGGTATCGAAGGCACGTACGATGGCACCCATTGACTTGGCCGCACCGATGGCGGACAGCCCGGCCACACCAGCGCCGATGACCAGTACCTTGGCCGGCGGCACCTTGCCTGCCGCAGTAATCTGGCCGGTAAAGAAGCGGCCGAACAGATTGGAGGCTTCGACTACAGCCCGATAGCCGGCAATGTTGGCCATGGAGCTGAGGGCGTCCATTTTCTGGGCGCGGGAAATGCGCGGCACGGCGTCAATGGCCAGGGCATTGATCTTCTTTTTGGCGAACTGCTTGAGCAGTGGCTCGTTGAGTGCCGGCTGCAGAAAACTGATAAAGGTGGTGTCCTTGCGCAGCAGATCGAGTTCGTTCTTGTCGTCCAGATCGGACCGTTTTTCCGGCCCGTTGACCTTGAGCAGGATGTCGGCCTGGGGGTACAGTCTGGCGGCGCTGACCACCTCGGCGCCGGCTTCCTTGTAGGCATCATTGCTGTAATTCGCCTGACTGCCGGCGCGTGACTCCACGATAACCCGGTAGCCGAGTTTGATCAGCTTGCCCACCGAGTCCGGGGTGGCGGCGACACGCTTCTCCAGCTTGTGGGTTTCCCTGGGTATGGCAACGGTCAATGGCATGCAGACATTCCTTCTGAAAGACGGGCGGGAATTGTTGGTTTTCTAACCGACTTTATAGGGCGCGGGGCAACAGAAGTCAAAGGCGCGCACTCGTGGCTGCGCGCTTTGATATCAGGTGTCAGCGGCGTTTGGGCAGCAGTACTGTGCGGCTGTAGGAAAGTTGTTCCTGCAGGGTCTGATGTTGCGGCGACCAGAAACTCCACAGATAGCCCAGCCCGAACAGCAGTATGGCCGGGAAGCCGGAGAAGAAACGCAGCAATACCTGTCGGTGGCCGAGGATATGGCCGTCCAGTGTCTCTGCCCGCAGACGCCAGGCTTTCATGCCGATGGTCTGCCCACCCTTGCGCCAGCTCAGCCAGGTATAGCCCAGCAGCAACGCCAGCAAGTAGATACGAAACAGAGGGTCCCCGACGTCTGGCGCTTCGGCACCTGTGGTCCAGTAGAGCAGGCCGAGGTAGGGAAAGGTGGCAATCATCAGGCCGCCGCCTACAACCAGGCTGTCATAGGCCAGCGCCGCGAGACGCCGGGGCAGGAGGCGCGCTGGTGAGGGCTGTTCTGGGGCATCGTGGCGGTGTCTGGATTGGGTGGTCATAAGCTGGCGGGCTCCGGGCAACGCGGCAGATGATGCCGCAATCGCCGCGCGGGTGCAATTGACACCGGCAGCCCGGGTGTGGCGGGGAATTGTGCAGAGGCGTGCTTGATGTATACTCGGGAGCGTCCTTGTGTCGGGAGGTTGTCCTCTCAAAGGTGTAGTTGATGACTCCTACAATAGAAAAAAAAGAGACGCCATCCATTCCGGCGGATGCCGACTTTGGCGCCATGGAAACGAATGCCAGAGAAGCCGCCAACCTGCTGAAGGCGCTGGGCCACGAGTGTCGTTTGATGATTCTCTGCAGCCTGGTGGAAGGCGAGAAAACCGTCAGTGAGCTGAATGCCCGGGTACCGCTCAGCCAGTCTGCGCTGTCGCAGCACCTGGCCAAGCTGCGGCACCAGAATCTGGTCGCTATCCGCAAGGATGCCCAGATGGTGTACTACCGCCTGCAGTCGGACAAGGTGGAACCGGTTATCGCCACGCTGTATGAACTTTATTGCAAGTGATGTGCGCCATTGAGCGGAGCGTGTGGACCTGTTGCCAGCCCCTCGCCAATCTGAAAGTCGATACTGCAGCACTTCCTGTGACTTGCGTCGGTTTTTTGAATTTTGCACCTGTCGAATGTTTGACAAGGCGCTCGGGGCCTCCTAATGTGTAGTTGTCTAAAAATTATGCATAACATTTCTATCCAACCGATTGCAGTACGGAGGACAGTCTGATGCCCCAAGCGACAGCTGCGACCGCGTCGCACCTGGACATGGACGACCTGCCAATGATGCCTCAGAAGCGGCGCCTGTCAGCAAATGCCTGGCAGATGGTATGGACACTGCAGATGATGAACCCGCTTCGTTCACCTGAGACTCTGGAGCGTTTCGTTCAACAGTTCGACGACGAGCGGCGCACCTTTGGTGCCAAGCCGAGAACCAGTACGCGGCTGTGCCTGTCAGTGACAGCACAGAGCATGGACGACAACGAGATGGCCGTCGAGGCGTTCTCGGTGATCAGAGCCATGGAAGAGCAGTACGGGCCGGTCGCTCAGATCGAGAATAGAGCAGCGGAGCAATGGCCGCTGTATGCTGTGGCACCCAAAATAAGCCGCTGACGCCGGGCTCTGATCAGGTTCTGTTCTGCCGGTGTCGGGTTGCACGCGTGGCCGGATGATCCAGTGGATTTTCCGGCCACGGGTGTTTTGGGTAACGCCCGCGCATTTCCCGCGCTACCTGCTGATAGCTGTTGGCCCAGAATGAAGCCAGATCATCGGTAATCGCCAGCGGGCGGTTGGCCGGTGACATCAGTTGTACCGTCACTGGCAGTCGGCCATCGGCCGCTGTTATTTTCTCTGCACCGAAAAACTCCTGCAATTTCCCCTCCACGCTGAGCCGGCCTGCTGCGTCGACATGAAGTCGAGCCTTGCGCCCGCTGGGCAACTCCAGTTCCTGCGGCAGCAACCGAGACAGCTGGCGTACTCTGTCGAAACCCATATAGTTCTCCAAGCCCTGACGCCAGGGCAACTGCGTGGAAGACTGGTTCAGGTGGAGCAGGGGGCCAAGCCATTCCGGCAGGCAATGACTCAGCGTATCGTCATCCAGTGGCGGCAATGTCAACAGGCTGTGTGCCTGGGCCAGGCGGGCGCGCGCCAGCAGGTCGCTGGCGTCAGTTGGCAGCACCCAGGTGGCAGGATTCTCGGCCTGCAATTGGGCCAGCATGGCCTGTTGAAAGGCGGTTGCGCCGAGACGTTCATGGTCGGTACGCACCACCCGATCACCCAGTCGCCATTCGATGGTCCATTGCCAGTGTCCACGCCTGTGGCTCAGGCTTTTCTCCGGCTGTGCCAGGGCTTCGATATCCGCTGTGGACAGGCTCAGCGGCAGGGCGACGCCGGCATGCCCCCGGCCCTGTCGATACAGGCTGATGATCAGTGCCCATTCACTCTGTGGGTCCCTTGTGCCGCCATCCACGCTGATGCCGGTGGCCAGGTGATAGCGCCCCGATGCCTGCCGGTGCCCGATCCGATCCGGCCAGGCTTTGGCCGCCACCAGCGCCAGTTCGGCCAGAGCCTGGTCGTCGACAGCGGCGGAGGTGTCAGCGCGACAAGTCAGCACCGATTGCCAGCGCCTGGCCTGGGCCTGCCAGTAGCGGTCCTGCTGCCAGAGCTGCGCGGCCTGACTGAACAGCGAATCGGTGGCGGTATCAGTGGCAACATCAAAGTGCAGCCAGAGTGCCAGTTGCAACGCCACGGGTGGCCAGGCAGTGCCAAAATGATCGCGGCAATGCTGCAGCAGGGCTGCGATGCGTGGGTGCGTGCCCAGAGCAGACACCTGGCGTCCGCGCTCGGTAATGCGGTACGCCGGGTCCAGATGGCCCCATTGCAGCAGGGTGCTTCTGGCGCGCTGCAAGCCGGCTTCCGAGGGCCGGTCGGGCCAGGCCAGCTCACTTGTCGGGCTGCCCCAGTGGGCCAGTTGCAGGGCCAGTGGCAACAGATCTGTCTGGCGAATTTCCGGCGGGTCCGCCGGCGCCAGTTGCTGTTCCTGTGACCACAGACGCAGGCATTCACCGGCCTGCACGCGGCCCGCCCGCCCCTGACGCTGTGCCGCTGCCGCCTGGCTGATATGGCGCGTTTCCAGCCGGGACACGCCGGTACCCTGATCAAAACGGAGCTGGCGTACCAGGCCACTGTCGATGACGACCGTGACATCCGGCACCGTGATGGCGCTCTCAGCAATATTGGTAGCCAGAATCACCCTGGCGCCACTGGTCGGGTCCAGCGCCGCCTGTTGCTCTCTGTGTTCCACCCGGCTGTGCAGGCGCACACAGTGGCGTTGCGGTCGGTGTCGGCGCAGTGCCTGTTCGGTCTGTTCGATGTCCCGCCAACCCGGCAGGAATACAAGTACTGTTGCCTCCGTCGGCACCTGACCCAGAGCCCGTACCACCTGCGCCGGCAAGGACTCGCGCGGCGGTGCCGGCTGGTAACGGGTCTGTACCGGGTGTTGACGCCCCGGCGCGGTCAGTCGCTGCGGGATCAGATTGCTCAGGCGCGCATCCGGGGTGGCTGTCATCAGAATCAGCTGCAGGTCGTCCCGCAACTGGGCCAGTTCATGCAGCCAGACCCAGGCCAGATCCTGATTGACGGCGCGCTCATGAACCTCATCCAGAATCACCGTGCTGACGCCGCTCAGTTCCGGATCGCTCAGCAGTCGTTGCAGCAGAATGCCGGGTGTCATGACATGCAACCGGGTAACTGATCCCAGCCGGCGCTCGAAAGGTACCTGATAGCCGATGCTTTGGCCCACCTCGGTCTGCGTCAGCGCGGCCAGACGGTGCGCCAGATTGCGGGTGGGCAGGATGCGCGGCTGCACCAGCCAGATCTGTCCTGCGTCCGGGGCCGTCTGTTCCAGCAGCCAGAGCGGAACCAGCGTTGATTTGCCGGCCCCGGGCTCGGTTTCCACCAGCAGAGGAGTGCCCGGCTGCAGGGCCGCCTCGAATTCAGCGCGGTGAGCATGCAGCGGCAGATCCGGCAGCGCCTCGAACGGGGTCATGGCAGGGACCTGTTCCGCTTCAGAGGGCAGGGCCGTAGGGCAGAAAACGGTTGTCGGAATGCGACCGTATCCAGCGGGTCAGCTCGGGGTCAGGCCGGCCGAGTTGCTGGCGATAGCGCCGAAAGGCATGAATAACAACCGACTGCTCGCCTGCAGCACAGCCGGCAAGGTGCTGCTCGGCCAGGGTGCACAGCCGCATCAGGCCTACCAGTTGGTCGGTCGACAGGCTGTCCAGCAGCGCCGCCCAGCGTTCTTCCGGGAGGTCGATCCAGCGTTGCAGGCTGGCCTGGTCCAGGTCATCCAGCTGTTTCAGGTCGTCGGGCTGTTGCCAGTCCCGCTGCAGCCAGGTTCGGACCCGGCTCGGGTCGGGCTTGAGTTGATCCTGCTCGGGTTCCCAGGTGCCGGTTGCGGGCATGCTGCCTCCTCTGTACTTCGGATGTTGTACGGTGAAAAAACTCAATAGGTCGGCTCACCGGCAGCCAACAGCTCTTCGATATGGGCCTGCACGCTGTCGGCCAGGCCTGCCGTGTTGTAACCGCCCTCAAGGCAACTGATAACCCGGCCTCGGGCGCCGCCGGACCTGGCTTCCTGCATGATCTGTTGGGTCAGCCAGCGGTAATCTTCGGTTTGCCAGGCCAGTTCGGCCAGCGGATCGTCTTCATGCGCATCGAAACCGGCCGACAGCAGGATGAATTCGGGCTGGTGCGCCCGCAGTGCCGGCTGCCAGTCGTCGGTCCAGATCTGCCGGATCAGGCTGCCGTCAGAGCCCGCCGGCAGCGGCGAGAACAGCTGATTGGGCCTGTCGGCTTCCCAGTGCGAATGGGGGTAGAACGGGTGCTGAAAGGAACTGATGAACAGCACATTGCTGTCACCGCGCAGGATTTCTGCAGTGCCATTGCCCTGATGCACATCGAAATCAATGATGGCCAGCCGTTTGACACCATATTCCCGCTGCAGGTAGCGCGCCGTGATGGCGACATTGTTGAAAAAGCAGAAGCCCATGGTAATGCCGGGTTCGGCATGATGCCCCGGGGGGCGGGTGGCGCAGAAGGCATTCTGATAGAGGTGGTTCATGATGCCGTCCACGGCCTGGATGCCGCACCCTGCCGAACGCAGTGCTGCTTCCAGTGAGTGCGGGCCCATCAGCGTATCCGGGCCGGCATGGACCAGACCGTGTTTGGGGGCGATCTGGCGGACCTGTTCCACATAGCGTGGCAGGTGTACAGTCAGCAGGTGCCGGTCTTCCGCCAGCGGGGCCTGGTAAATGTCCAGTTGAGACCACAGCCCGCTGTCATGCAGGCGGTCCAGAATGGCCTGCAGGCGCGCCGGACTTTCCGGGTGATTGTCGCCCATGTCATGCTGCAGGCAGACCGGGTGATGAATGAATCCGGTGGTCATGAAAAGGCTGTGACTCCGCGCAGATATTGAGTAAGGTGCGCATCATGGCAGAGCTTGACGCGTTCTTTCAACCGAAATCCATCGCCATACTGGGCGCCTCGGAGCGAGCTGGCAGTATGGGCGGTCTCGTCTTGCGCAACCTGCAGCAGGCAGGTTACCCCCATCGGATTCTGGCGGTCAATCGCAAGGGATACAAGTCTGTTCACGGGGTGCCCTGCAAGAGCAGCCTGTCGAAGAAAGACGAGATCGACCTGGCGGTGATCTGTCTGCCGGCGCCAGGGTTGCAGCGTGCCATCAAGTTGGTGGCGCAGGCGGGTGTGCGGGCGGCGCTGATTCTGACCGGTGGCATGGCCCGCGACCAGCTCAGCGCCACTCGTATGCGTCGTATCAAGCTGCTGGCCCGCCACTGGGGTATTCGCCTGATGGGGCCCAACAGCCTGGGCCTGATCGTGCCCTCGCAGCAGCTCAATGTGTCCTGGTCGCACCTGCAGCCGCCGGCCGGCGACATTGCCTATATCGGCATGTCCTCGGCTCTGGGCTCGGCATTGCTGGACTGGGCCGCAGGGCGCGGCTATGGCTTCTCGCATTTCGTGACCGTTGGTGCACGGGCTGACATCAGCGTCAGCGATGTGGTCGACTATCTGGCCGGGGATCGGCGGGTCAGGGCGATCCTGCTGCATGTGGAGAACATCCGCAATGCGGAGCGCTTCATGACTGTATTGCGCGCGGCCTCGCGCAGCAAGAAGGTGCTGATCCTCAATACCGACCCGGATACCCTCGTTCCGCCCGGGCTGGCGTCCCGCGACAAGCTGACGCAGGCCTTTTTTGACCGCGCCGGCGTGCTGCAGGTCAGCAACTTTCAGCGTCTGTTGGGTACACTGCAGACCCTGATCCGCTCGCGTCCCCTCTATGCCCACACCCTGGCGCTGGTCAGCAATGGCCTGGGGCCGGCGTTGCTGGCCCGGCAGGAACTGGTGGCCAGAGCCGGCACCTCGAGCCGACTGGATACGCTGCCCGAGGCCCTGAAACCATTGCGTCTGCATGGTGACCGGCAGGCCGAGCACGGTCTGGTATTGCCGGCAGCGGTGGACCCGGCGACCCTGAATCAGGTGTTGGTGGGCCTGGACGGCATGAGTGGCATAGGCGCGGTGCTGGTGATTCTGGTGCCCAATGCGCGGCTGGACATCCCCGGGCTCAACAAGGTGTTGCTCAGTCACCGCAAGCGAACGCGTCGCACGCTGATGGTCACCTGGCTGGGTGAAGCCTCGGTAGGGGCTGCCCGCGATGAGCTGGATGCGGCCAATATTCTCAACTTCGATGCCACCGAAGAAGCGGTGCAGGCGTTTTCATCCATTGTGCGGCATGAGCAGGTACAGGCCTATCTCAGCGAGACACCGGAGCAGAACACCCGTATCACACCAGCACCGGAGATGCTGGCGCCCTTTAATGAGCGGGCCGCCGCATTGCCCGCGGGGGAGACCCCCTGCCTGAGCTGGCAGGACACCCGCGACCTGCTGACATTGTTCGGTTTCCACCTCAATCCCGGGCAGTACCTGCCGGATCGGCGAGCGCTCGAGCGCGCCGCACCGGGGCTGAACTATCCGGTTATCGTGCGCGTGCTGCATGAGGCCTATCAATACCCCTTCGCCTACCCCGAGGAGGCTCGTCACCGCTGGCGCGGTGTCGCCATTGACGTCACCGGCCCGGAAGCGCTGCTCGGTGAGGTGGAACAGCTGCATGAAGGGCTGGCACGATACTTCCCCGACAGCCCGTTTCAGGGTTATGTGGTGCAGCCGATGCGGCGGCGTCTGGATTCCCTGCAGTTCAGTCTGGGCATCACGCGAGACAGCATCTACGGGCCGGTGCTGTTGTTCGGCCTGGGTGGCAGCCTGGCCAATGTGCGCGCCGACCGCAACGTGGCGCTGCCGCCGCTGAACCGTACCCTGGCCCGCTTGCTGCTGCGCGAGACCCATGTTTATGCCCTGCTGCGGGAGCGTGTGCGACAACCGGTGATGGCGGAAGAAGCGCTGATTGACGCCATCATGCAGCTTTCGGAGCTGGCCGAGCATTGCCCCTGGCTGAGTGGCCTGGAGATGAATCTGGTGCTGGAGCAGGATCGTGACCTGATTGTGCTGGGCGCTGCTGCAGCCATTGGCGAGCGCCGACCGCCAGTGATTCCAACCTATCCGCGCCACTGGGAAAGCACATTGGAGCGGGCCGGCCAGCAGTGGCAGATACGACCGGTACGCGCCGAAGACGAACCGGCCCTGAAGGAACTGTATGAGCGTCAGCCGGCGGAAGCGCTGCGCTTGCGTTTTTTCGGCAGCCGACTGCATTTTGCGCACCGAGAGCTGGCGGCCATGTGCCAGATCGATTACCGCCGCGAGATGGCCTTTGTGCTGGAGTCACCCGACGGCACCCTGATGGGGGAAGTGCGCGGCTGGACCCATGTCAACGCACACAGCATGGAATTCGCCATCATGCTCGATGCCGCTGCGCAGGGTAAGGGTCTGGCCCAGGCCATGCTGGCGCAGTTGGAGGCTTTTGCGCGCTCCGAGGGCATCAACCACATGCATATGGACATCATGCCTGAGAATACACCCATGCAGACGCTGGGTCAGCGCATGGGCTACAGTGTCAGCCACCGCGACAGTGATTCGGTGCTGATGGAGAAATATCTCGATGCTGTATGAACTGGATCAACTGAGCTGGGCGCTGGAGCCCGGGCCCGAGCTGCCGCCGGATGATGCCCGGCTGGTGGTTGTGCAGGGGCGGGAGCTGCTGTCCGAGCAGCAGGGCTACTGGACGCCGCCGAGCGCGGCGGCGGTGACCGAACGCCTGGGCACTGAGGCCAGCCACTGGCAGCCCATATCGCTGGGGCAGATCAACCGCCGCCCCTGGTATGTGGTCGAGTGGCCGGAGGATGCAGATATTGGCGACTGGACGCGGGTCAACCCGCGCGATGTGCTGGTACAGTCCGAGTCGGCCTTTGCCGTGGTCAGCCGGGGCACGCAGATGCTGACCTGGCGCCGCCAGCACCGCTACTGTGGTCAGTGCGGGCGGCCGACCGAGGCCGGGCGAGGTGAGCACTATCGATTCTGTGCACCCTGTGATCTGCGGTTCTATCCGCGCATCAATCCCTGCATCATTGTGCTGGTGGTGCGGGGGGATGAAGTACTGCTGGCTCAGGGCGAGCGACACCGCTCCAGTGGCTGGTTCAGTACGCTGGCCGGGTTCATGGAGCCGGGTGAGTCGGCCGAGCAGGCGGTGCACCGTGAGGTGTATGAGGAAGTTGGCGTGACCCTGGGCCGTCTGCGCTACCTGAACAGCCAGACCTGGCCCTTCCCGCATCAGCTGATGCTGGGCTTTATTGCCGAGTATGCAGAGGGTGAAATTCGCCCGCAGCCCGGAGAAATAGCCCGGGCCCGCTGGTTCTCCATTGATGATCTGCCCAACCATCCGCCGGTGCAGTCCATCAGCGGCTGGCTGATTCGTCAGTATGCAGAAGAGCGGGGCCAACCCTGATAAGGGTCGGCACTCTCGGGCTCCTGTCAGTGCACCCGTGATGTCGCGATCAGCCCCAGTTCGAGCCGCTCGGCTTCGCTGAGTGACGCCATTTCACACAGGGCTCGCTGGTCCAGAATGCTGATTTCGCGGGCACTGCCGGTATTCTCGATAATGCCGTTCTTTTGCAGGCGGGTGAACACCCGGCTGACTGTTTCCACTGCCAGGCCCAGGAAGTTGGCGATATCCGCCCTGGCCATGGTCAGACGAAAGCTGTGTTCCGAGAAACCACGGCGCTTGAAGCGCTGGGCCAGACTGAGCAGGAATGAGGCCAGCCGCTCTTCAGCGGTTTTCTTGCTCAGCAACAGCATCATCTGCTGATCATCGCGAATCTCCCGGCTCATGATCCGCATCATCTGGCGACGCAGCTCGGGTAACTGGCTGCTCAGCCGATCCAATTGATCCAGCGGAATCTCGCAGACATTGGTGGTTTCCAGGGCCCGGGCCGATACCTGGTGATGCTGGATGTCGAAGCTGGACAGGCCAAGAATTTCACTGGGCAGATGAAACCCGGTGATCTGTTCTTCTCCGGCCCGGGTCAGCGCAAAGCTTTTGAGTGTGCCGGTGCGGACCGCAAACACCGAATGCATCGGGTCGCCCTGACGAAACAGGTACTGACCCTTTGGGATGGGACGGCCTCTTTCAATGATGCCGTCCAGACGGTCCATGTCGGAAAATGACAGGGAAACCGGCAGACAGAGTGGGCTCAGAGAGCAGGTCTTGCACGCCGTGTTGTGTCGCATATTCATACTCATGAAACAATTGTTCCCGAATGTCCCAGTCTGTCTGCAGCATACTGCCTGCGTGCAGGACCGGCCTTGATCCAGATCAATAATTCAGTCGGACCCAGAGCTGCGTCACCGGCAGTCTGGCCTCGTTTTGCTGGGCTCAACTGAAGATAGCACAGGAATGGCATGTCTGCGCTGCAATAGCCGGGCAAGCGGAGAACCCCTCGTGTGGCTGTCAGGCTGAAGGTGACCAGGTGTTGACCCGGGTCTCGGCCAGTGGGCTCATGCCACTGTCTTCGCCTGCCGGGGTCAGCGGTATGGCGGCGGCCTGCAGGCTCTGAAAGTCGAACAGGTTGCTGTCGGCCAGTTGGGAAGGCGCCACATTCTGCAACGCCCGGAACATGATTTCCGACCGGCCGGGATGCTCCCGGTCCCACTGCTGCAGCATCTGCTTGATGGTCTGGCGTTGCAGGTTCTCCTGCGAACCGCACAGGTTGCAGGGGATGATGGGAAACTGCTGATGGTCGGCAAAGGCCTGGATATCCGCTTCGCGGCAATAGGCCAGGGGGCGGATCAGCACATTGGTGCCACTGTCGGCCAGCAACTTGGGCGGCATGGCTTTCAGCTTGCCGCCGAAGAACAGGTTGAGGAAGAAGGTTTCCAGAATGTCGTCGCGGTGGTGACCCAGAGCGACCTTGTTGCAGCCGATTCGATCCGCGAACGCATAGAGGGTGCCACGGCGCAGCCGCGAGCAGATGCCGCAGGTGGTTTTGCCTTCCGGCACCACTTCCTTGACGATGGAATAGGTATCGCGTTCGAGGATGTGGTAGGGCACGCCCTGTTTTTGCAGGTATTCCGGCAGAATGTGCTCGGGGAACCCGGGCTGTTTCTGGTCCAGATTGACCGCCACCAGCTCGAAGCTGACCGGGGCGCTTTTCTGCAGGCTGCGCAGGATCTCCAGCATGGTGTAGGAATCCTTGCCGCCCGACAGGCACACCATGATGCGGTCGCCGTCCTCTATCATGCGGTAGTCTTCGATCGCACGCCCGGTTTCCCGCCGCAGACGCTTCTGCAGCTTGTTGAACTCTGTGCGGGCTTTTTTCTCTGCCGTGGCGGAGGGCGTGTCAGTCAGGGTCGTCATCGAAGGGTCCACTGTACAAGGCGGTTTATGGCGCTGCGTTCTAGCACTTGAGAGGGTTGGCAGTCAAGTTGAAGCGAGTGTTAGTCGACAGATGACAGTGCACAGTAGACAGTGGGTTGTAGTCGACAGATGACAGTGCACAGTAGACAGTGAGGGTTTGACAGCCTTCTGTGGTTTGGAACGATTCTACCGTCTACCGTCTACCGTCTACCGTCTACCGTCTACCGTCTACCGTCTACCGTCTTCTGTCGACTAAAATCAGCGATTCTCAAACGCCACCAGCGAAAACAGACTGATATCCGCGCTGCCAATCATGTCGCGACAGCCCTCATCCGGGATCTCGGCAACAGTGGCGACTTCGTGGATCTCGGCGCCGAGTTCCTTCAGCAGGGTGCTGGCGCCAATGATCGAACCGCCGGTGGCGACCAGATCATCGAAGATGACCACGCGGTCGCCGGGCTGACAGGCATCACGGCGCAGTTGCATCTGGCGGGTGCCATAGGCCATTTCCACCTGCTGCTGCAGGGGCTTGCCGGCCAGCTTGTCGCCCTTGCGGATCAGCACCAGAGGCAGGTTGAGACTGGCGGCGAGCATGCCGCCGACAATGAAGCCGCGTGCTTCGATGGCAGCAATATGGCTCAGGTCGGCATCGATGTAGCGCCCCTTCAGTGTGGATACCACCCGGTGCAGCGCCGACGCGGACTGATAGAGCCGGGTCAGGTCGCGGAAGGTGGTGCCCTTTACGGGCCAGTCCGGGTAGGAGTCGATAAACTGATGCAGGAAAATGGCATCATCACGCATGGTCATAACCTCACTGCGGGTAACCAGTAGTCAGTAGTGTAGAAGATCAGAGCGGAAAACGGGTCAGCAGAGAGTCAATATCTGTCAGCACGTCCTGATGTTCCGGACGCAGGGGCCTTGGATAGAGCGGGTCGGCGCGGTCATTCAGACGCGTTTTCCAACTGTGGGTGTGGTGCAGGAAGTGTTCGGCAAATGATTCACCCACGGTGAGGCAGCCACGCAGGGCGACATCCAGGTAGCTCTGGGCGATGGGGTAGGGGCTGTCTCTGTGCGGCGGCACATAAACCCAGAAGTCGCCGTCCGGCAATGTCCGGTCCTCCCGCACCGGTCGGACCTGATCGGGCGCCAGGCGGACGCGCTCATATTCGACCTCTCTGGCATCGAACTGGTGAAAGTCAGCCTCACCGAGGGCAAACAGGACGCCACCGACCTCGGCGTCGGGCGCGGCTGGCCGGACCCCCAGTACCGACAGCCTGGCGTAGCTGACAGCCACTGACCAGTGGCGCTCCAGGCCACTGACAATAACGGGCAGGGCGTCGCCTGTGAGGCCGGTTCGAGCGCGACTGTCGGGGCAGATCAGACTGCCATAGCCGAAAATCCAATGCTGCATGGACTACTCCATCTGCTGTGACGGTGCCCCTTATATCATGTTTCGGGGTGGAACTTTGAGTCGGTCAGGCAGTCTGAGCTGACTACCTCATTGTCTCCAAGGAGCACCTGTCATCATGTTCAATCGATTCAAACTGGCTCTGGCCCTGCTGGGCCTCTCTTCATTCAGCTATGCGGCCGGTCCTGTCTATACCGGTCTGTTCAGCAATGTGGCCATTCGCGGGTATGACCCGGTGGCCTATTTTGAGCTCGGCGAAGCCCGGGAGGGCAGCAGTGAGTACAGTACCGAATGGAATGGTGCCGACTGGCACTTTATCAATGCCGAGCATCGGGACCGGTTTGTGGCCGACCCTGAGGCCTATGCGCCGCAGTACGGTGGCTTTTGCGCCTACGCCATGGCTGACGGCCGGACTGCCCGCATCGACCCGGAAGCCTACGATATCGTCGATGGTCGACTCTATCTGAACTACAACCAGCGCATACAGACACGCTGGCAGGCCGACCGACCCGGCTATATCGAGCAGGCCGATCGACACTGGACAGAACTGCGTCAGGACTGAACTGTTCGGGCTGCCCCAAAGCTCACTGCTGCTGCCGAAAATTGTGATGCCGTTCCCACAATACGGAGAGACAGGCTGCGCCATGTCTCAAAACGGGTGTTTCTCCTTTGATTCTTCCCTCTGCCTTCCATAGATTGCCGTCACGGTTTGAAACCGATTACACGTGCAGGGGATGCCGTTGTATGACAGCAGGGAGTAGCGCTGTCTTTCCTCTGCAGTAACGACTGGCAAGGGAAGGACAACAGATGAAACGGCAATGGTTGGTGCTGGTTGCGCTGGGCTCGAGTCTGGTGCTGGCGGCCTGTTCGGACGGCAGCGGATCGGGGTCTTCAGGCGGACCACTGGGTATCACGGAGATGATTCCCGCTGCTGAAGAAACGGACGTCATCCCCAGCATGGTGATGGTCACGCGGTTCAATCAGACTGTGGACCCGGACACGCTGGAAGACGCCTTTGCATTGCTCGACGAGCACGGTGATCGGGTCGAGGGCAGTCTGGAATGGCTGCCCGGGCGGAACCAGGCTCATTTCTATCCTGCGGGTGCTCTGGACCTGGGTGCCGAGTACCGATTGTCGTGGTCTGACGCCCTTCGCGATGCCGATGGCAATGCGCTGCAAAGCCCGGAGCAGGGCCGTTTCACGGTACGCTCGGGGCAATGGCATGACTGGGAAACCCTGGTCGGCCCCTATTACATGTCCGACATGCCCTCTACCCCCTCCCACCTCATCACCAGTGTCGGCCCTCAGGGTGATGCCCTGATCGGCTGGTTCCAGCGTGACGACGAGCAATCGGCCCTGATGGCCTCCCATTATCGTCCGGGTGATGGCTGGCGGCACCCACAGGTACTCAGCACGCCCTGGGTCATGCGCGCAGATGCGCTGTCGCTGACCTGGCTGGATGACTACCAGGCCCTGGCTGTCTGGCATGAAGGCCATGGTCGCAGTCATCAGGTCATGGCGGCCCGCTTCCACTATCAGACCGGCTGGGCAGAGCCGGAACAGCTTGGGCTGGGGTCGCGTGCTCTGGAGCCCCGGGTGATCGCCCGGCCCGATGGCACCGCCATTGTCCACTGGCTCTATCAGGACCAGGTCCATGTCACCTCTCTGCAGGGCGGACACTGGGCGTACCCCGCGCAGATCAGTACGGGCCAGGGTCATTCCATTGATGCCCATGAACTTCTGATCACCGCTGACGACACCCGGGTATTGATATGGGAAGAAGAGGACTCCCGGGGCAAGCAGGTCTATCAGGCGGCGGTGGATGAAGACAACAGCCTGCAGGGCGACCCCGCCCGTGTACTTGCAGACACGGCAGACGTGCAATTGGTTGCCGCCTTTGTGGACGGTGATGACTGGCTGGTGGTGTGGTCCGTGGATGATGGCTCCGCCCTTGGCCGCCGCCCCCAGGGACAATGGTTCAACGGCCAGGAACCATTGGCAGATCCCTTCTGGGTGACTACCAGCTCCGGCGTCAGCGGCCGGCTTGACCGTGATGCCGTCACGTTTTTCGTGTCGCCCGAGGGCTACCGTGATCTTTATCTGAACAACATTCGCCACCGTGTCAGAACGGACCAGCAGGGCGACCTTGTGCACCGAGACAGTATTCCCTGGCCCCATGGTGACAACGACTATGTGCTGGCGCAGTGGGTTCAGGGCGCGGATGGACAGCCCATTGGACTGTGGCGGTACCGCCCCCGTGCGCAGGACGACGACCCACACTCCGTGCTGGTGGCGCGCCACAGTGACAGCCAAGGCCTGCCTGTTGAAGATGAACTGCTGAACTACGCACTGCCGGGCCTCAGCCCCAGGGTGCCTGACCTGTATTTCTTCACCGGTGCTCAGGGGCATGCCGCCATGCTGGAGTACGGCATCATCGACGACCTGCAGGCGCGGATTCGAACCCGGATGTTTGACTGAGCTCAAGACAAGGAACCATGTCATGCAAACACAAACCAAACAGATAATCCTGTTCAGCCTGTTTTGCCTCCTGTTGCTGGCAGGCTGCAGCGGTGACTCGGACAGCACTCCACCAGATGAACTGCTGCTGGAGTGGACCTCGCCCGAAGCCGCACGCGCTATCGAACCCAGTGAGCATCTGGTTGCCCGGTTCAATCAGGCCCTGGATGCCAGCACGGTCTCGGCTACCGCATTCTGGGTGGAAACCGAGAACGGCGATCGCCTGTATGGCGATATCAGCCTGAATGCCGGTGGCCGCGAACTGGAACTGGTGCTGGACGAGCCCCTGCAACTGCTCATCCAGTATGAAGCCGTGCTGCATCGGGACCTGACCTCAGAAGCCGGGCATGGCCTGGGCGAGCACCACCGCTGGACTTTCGTGCGTGACATTGTCTGGTCCGAACCGGATGAACTCGCGCCGGCCTATATGCCGGAGGACCTCGACGAGTCCAGTAATTATCGAGTCAGATCCAGTGCGGCACTGAACCGACAGGGCGCCGGTCTGATAGCGTGGGCGGAAGGCACGGCCACATTCCCCGCCGAAGGGCAGGTGTTCCATACCCGCCACCATGACCCGGTTCTCGGCTGGTCTGACCCCGAACCCATCACCGAACATACCGGCGCATTGCACCTCATTCCGGACATCGCGGTAGATGAGGCAGGCAATATCCTGCTGACCTGGCAGGTGCGAGAGAGTCACCCGGACCCTGACACCTCCTGGTTGTTCATTCCGCATTATCGCTATTACTCGGCGGAGGATGGCTGGCACGACCTGGGAAACGGCCCGGGCGAGGGCAATACAAGATCCCTGTCAGTCGGACCCGAGCCACTGGGTGACGGCCGTTTTATCGGACAGTACCTGCGCAACAACGAAGACGGCGAACGCCAGTGGATCTATGCCCTCTTCGACCCGGATACTGGCTGGTCCACCGATGATGTGCCCATCCCCGGAGAATCTGCTGATATCGGTACCGTCGACTTCACGGCGAATGGTCAGGGCGATGCGCTGTTTGCCTGGCAACAGCGCGTTGGCGAGGCTACCGATGGCCAGTGGATGTTGCAGTATCACGCAGACACCGGCTGGTCCGACCCGCACCACATGACGTCCTGGCAGATAGGGCCAGACCACGACATGACTATCCGCTCGCTCGCACTTAACGACGACGGCAAGGCAGCCGCTCTTTGGGCCGGTCAGGACGAGCAACTGGCCAGCCCCATGCTGTGGTCGGCCATTTATGAGCCCGGAGAGGGCTGGAGCGATGCCGAACAAGTCACAGGCGAGTACGGGCGCGAAGCCTTGATCACCGTGGCGCCCGAGGGCGAGGTACTGGCACTGAACTCCGGAAACACCCCATATCGCGGGTCTCTGTACGCGCGGCGATATGAGTCGGGTCAAGGCTGGCAGGCGCCGGAAACCCTCACCCAGAACCTTTCCTACCCCACCAATATAATGCAGGCACGCTGGGACGACGATGGCTCACTGGTTCTGCTGACGCTTGAAGCCAGCGACGGCGAGCGGGACATTGTCGTGTGGGTCTACCACCCGGAGCAGGGCTGGACCAACGGCAGCGACTTCGGTCGCATGAGGGACAACCCCCAGTTCCTGACCTTCGTTCTGCCCATCCAGGGACCGCGGATCATGATGATGTGGGCCTACGAGGGTCCCGACCATCAGTCCTATCACTTTCTGAGCAGCAAGGGTTATTGACCATGAAAGGAAATCGGATACTGCAACCCTGGGCCGGGGTGACCACGCTGGCAATACTACTGCTGCTCGCGGGCTGCAATAGCCAGAACAGCGGCTCGGGCAGCGCCGGGAGCACTGCCGACACGGGGAGCACCGAGAGCAGCACCTCCGCAGCGGATGGCTTCGCCGTCGAGTCGACCTTCCCCAGCCCCGAATGGAGTCTGGGCACCCGTGAGCCACTCACAGCCCGGCTCACTCAGCCTCTGGATGAAAACTCCATAGCGGCAACCGTGTTCTGGGTGGAAGCCGAGAACGGTGATCGTCTTTACGGCGACATCAGCCTGCAGGGTGATGGTCGCGAGTTGCAACTGGCACTGGACGAACCACTGAACCTGCGAACCGATTATACCGCTGTACTGCACCGCGACCTGAGGTCGGAATCCGGGGACGAACTGGGCGAGCATTATCGCTGGTCGTTTCGCACCCGAGATATCGTCTGGTCCGACCCGGAACTGCTGGCGCCGGCTTTTGTACCGGGCGATCTGGACGCGTCCGCCTACTATCCGGTTTCAATGAACGTGGATCTGAACCGCGATGGTGTCGGCATGATGGCCTGGACAGAATCGCTGTTCCGGGAGACCAGCGACATACACCTGCGGCATCATGATCCGGTCCTCGGGTGGTCTGACCCGGAGGTTGTCAGCGAACTGTCGGATGAACGGCACTCGGTACCCCGATTCAGCGTTGATGATGCGGGCAATGCGCTGCTGATCTGGGAAATCACACGCGACAATCCGGACCCGGATGCGGACCGCGACATCATATTCAACTACCGTTACCGCTACTACTCGGCAGATGATGGCTGGAGCGATACGGGGGATGGTCCGCGAGAGGAGTCGATCATCCGCCATGGTGCCATGCTAACGGAGCCACTGGGCGATGGCCGCTTTATCGGGCACTTCAGGCAGAACGATGAAGCTGGTGAAAGGCAGTGGTATTACCTGATCTTTGATCCGGACACCGGCTGGTCCACCGATACAGTGCCCCTGCCGCACTCGGCGGGTGATCTGGAGTCGATACGCCTGACAACCAATAACCAGGGTGAGGTACTTTTTGCCTGGCACAAGCTACGCGGCGAAGAGGATCATGGTGTGTGGCTGTTGGAGTACAATGAGGATGATGGCTGGTCCGATGCCCGCCGCATGTTCACCTGGGAATCGGGTGGCGTCGGAACGTTCAACATGCACTCGGTCGTGCTCGAGGACGACGGCAGAGCCGGCCTGGTCTGGGAAGAGCGGGATGAGCATCTGGGCAAGTCTGTGCTGTGGTCCGCCCTGCGTGACCCCGACACGGGCTGGGATCAGCCCGATCAGGTCACGGTTGCGGGTTCTGATGAGCACGACCACTCCGCGCTCCTGACCTTCGGGCCAGAGGGAGAAACACTGCTGCTGACCCAGGCCGGCAGCTTCCGTTCGTCCACTCTGCGCGCGCGGCGCCATGAGCCGGGGCAGGGCTGGCAGACGCCGGAAATCATCAGCCGGGACCACCATGGCAACAATACCGGCCTGAATGCACGCTGGGGCGCTGACGGCTCTCTGGTTCTGGTGACTCGACAGAACACGGAGCACAGCAGCATGAGCCACCGGAACATCATCATCCGGCGTTATCATCCGGATCATGGCTGGGACAACGGCAGCTTCGTCGGCCACCAGGGCGACTACAGCTCTGCGCATGCGTTTGCCTTGCCAACCCTGGGGCCTCGCATGATCATGGTTTGGGCCTATCAGCCGTCGGAAGACGGCGAGTCGATCCGAATCATGAGCAGCGAGGGGTACTGATGCAGAGACTCCTTCTCCGGTTCGGCGGGATTGCGGATTACCCGTGGCTGCTGTTCGCCGCGGGTGACACCTGCCAGGGCATGAGACGGTCACTTTCGGCAGTGACCACCGAATAGCACTCGGAGCTGAGTTCTTCAAGCCTGGTGCGGTCCAGCACCTTGATGTGCCCGCGGCAGTAGTCGATAGCCCCCTGTTCACGAAGCAGATTGGCAGCGTCAGTCACGCTCTCGCGGCGAACCCCCAGGGCGTTTGCGATCGCCTCCTGGGTAAGTGTCAGTTCGTCTCCGCCCAGCCGGTCGAGAGAGAACAGCAGCTTGCAGCAAAGTTGTTGTGCAATGCTGTAGTGCGGGTTGCAAGCAGCCACCAGCGCAGTCTGGATCATCGCTGACTGAATGTAGAGCAGGACCATCGTCTGCAGTTCCGAATTTCGGTAAAACTCCTCGCGCAACACCGAAGCGCGAATTCGGTAGGCCGTGCCGGCATTCTGCACCAGTGCCTGGCTCCAGCTTGTGCCTTCTCCCAGTAATGCGTCAGAGCCAACGAAACCGTCACTGCCAACGACAGCTATTTCAGTGGACTTGCCATTCTCCAAAACATAGAGCAGTGAGAGAAGGCAATCGTTGGGGAAATAGACAAAACGCTCAGTGTCACCAGCCTGGAAGATGACCTCGCCCTGGCTGAGCGATATGTTTTCCATGTTGGGTATGATCCGGGCCTTGGCGTCGCGGGACAGGGACGTCAGCAGTCGGTTTTGGCTCGGCACGCGGTTTTGGCTCGGCACGAGCGGGGCCTGGCGGGGGGAAGTCATCTGCATGAAACCTCCTGGCTTTGGATCGAGTCCTGTGGACGGTGCCAGCGCTGGCCAGTGACTGCGGCTGCGCTCAGGCACCTGAATGTGTGCTGTCCCGCAAACCCTGTGCCATTGTTTTTATTTCCTTTTAAATCAACAAGTTGTGGTTTTCCAGGCAATCAACCCGCTGGCATGGTGTCGCACTATTGCCACGAGAGATCTGGCAAAAATAGAAAATCCTTCAAATACAACGAACTGGAGTGTCGCATTAATGCGACAGTGGACAATCGGGAGCAGTCGCGGTGTTCTGTGACCGGCCGCTCCCAGTGGCTTGGTTGGTTCAGGATCAGAGGTAATGTGGCGGGCGCTTCTTCTGTAGCTCACATGCTCCAAACGTCTCGCCGGGGGGAGCAAAAGCAGAATGGTGTACATGGCGGCGCCCCCCATGGGCGCCGCGTCTCTGTTGTCAGGACAACACCGCCTGAGCGATGGATATTTTCGGTTTTACCGCCAGTGGTTGATGCAGCCGGCTGGCGATGTCTGCCACCGAAATCAGCCCTCTTATCTGATGCTCGATTCGGTCCAGAACCAGGCAGTGGCTCTCGCCCGTTTCACGCAGGGTGTTGACCAGATCGACAACCAGCGCGCCTTGCAATGCCTCATAGTCCACCACCGGAATGTCCTCCCGTGGGCGCATCAGGTCCGAGACTGTGAGTTCATGGCGCCTCACATCCAGTGCGGTCTGAGCGATCAGTATACGCTGCTCGGAGAGCTCGTCTCTGGTCAGCAAGCCGACCAGCTCGCCGTCCTTGTCGGTCACCAGTTTCTCGGTCACACCTTCCATGGACATCAGTCTGGCAGCCTCAATAGCGTCCGCATCGGGATGAACCGTATGGGGCTGGTGAACACGAAAGTCCTTCATCAACGACAACACCGGCGACCGCTCGGTCCAGTCGGAGAACTCGTACGGATTCACCAGGTGGTCCTGCCGCTCAAGGCGGGACAGTGGGAGTTGTTTCATTTTCAGGTACCTCTGACAGTCGCGCATCTCAAATGCGCAAACAGAAACTTCCATAACCGGTACAGGGCCAGTCATGGTCTGATTGGTTCAGAATCAGAGGTGGTGTGGCGGTGCGCGAGCGTGCGGGCGTTCTGCGGTGAGTGTCAGATCCACCGGCACGGGCAAAGGGGCTGCAACCGGCCGCAACGCCAGGGGCATCGCCCTTGCGCGGATCAGACAACCGGAATCGTCCGAATCGTCTCCCGAAGACACGCTCGGGAGCGCCTCCCCGTCGACAAACGGGGTGTGGAACGATGGCTCGTCACTGTGACCAGGCGCTGCCCCTGCTGCCAGCGGAGCCGACACCAGTGTACCCAGCAACAGGGCGGTAAACAGTGAGAGCAGAGCACGGCTCATCATTCTATAATTGGCTGCTTCAGTGAGTGTTTCAGTGATTACGGTTGTACCGTGTTTATTGGGTATACCTATAAATCAATAAAACGTCCAGCTCTTGTTTGAGCAACAACATTAAATTTTCCTTTCCGTATTGCCCCCATGTCGAACCTCCGGACCGTCTATGAGGCGCCGCTCCGGCTTCAGCCACCGCCACACCACCTTGTGGGCATTGAACATGAGCAGGTTGCCGCTCAATATCATCACCAGCCCTGTCAGGGCATCAGCTCGCCACTGGTACCCCTCAAACACCGTCGACAAGGCCAGGGCGACCAGAGGAAACAGCACCGTGGCATAGGCAGCCTTGCCGGCACCGATCCGGCCGACCAGCATGAAGTAGGCCCCGAAACCGCCCACCGAGCCAATGACCGCCAGATAGATCAGGGCCCCCAGATATCGGGGCTCGGCAGGCAAGGTAAAGCTGGCACCCTGAAGCAAGGCTATCGAACCCAGCAACAGAGCCCCGTACAGCATGGCAAAGGCGTTGGTGGTGCTGATCTGCAGGCCTCGGCGCTGGTGACGCACCGATACCATATTGCCCAGCGAGAAGCCGAAGGTACCCAGCAGCGACAGACCAATGGCACCCGCCAGCGTCCAGGTGGCCTGGACAGCGACCAGGTCCTGCCAGAACACCATGGCCATGCCCAGCAGCCCCAGAACCAGCGCCGGGTAGAAGACCCGGGGAACCGGTGTGCGAAAAAACAGATAGCCGTTGAACGCATTGAACAGGGTCGACATGGAAAACAGGATCGCGATCAGGCCGCTGGGCAAGACGCCGGCGGCGAGATAAAAACAGTAGAAATTCAGGCCAAATACACAGCTGCCCTGCAGCACGCAGAACAGGTGATCCTGCCCGCTCAGCGGCTGCCGTCTGCGCCACAGCATCAGGCCAATCAGGAGCACCAGTGCTGCCATGATGAAGCGATAGAATACAGACACCGGCACGGCCACTTCCCCCACCTGCCAGGCAATGGCCAGCCAGGTCGAGCCCCAGATCAGAACGGTCGAGATATACAGCAGGCTGTTCATGTCAGTCCTTGAACGAGTTGGTGATGGTCGGATCTTTGCCGAAAGCATGTGCGTTGGCTTGCACGCTGTTGCGGCCATTTGTCTGTTCTTGCGGTTAAGTGGGCGACAGGATTGTAAAGCACCCAGGGCCTGAGTAATCTTGGCCGGGTCACCCGTGTCCAGGACACCCAGGCCGCAGACATGTTCGCCGATACCCTGAATCAATACCCGAGGATGCGCCAGACGCAAGCACGTCTCGTTGCCAGTACTCAGCTGAAAAACGGCATGGGTCTGGTGCGCTGGGACAATCAGGGGGATTACATTGAAAACATCCGGGCGGACCATCACACCCTGAGTGTCTACCTGGACGGTGCCGCTCACTCGGTACGTCGACAAGGCGCTCGCATCATTGGCAGCCAGGCCCACTCGAGCATGTGTTTGCTGCCGGCCTCTCTGGCCACCACCTGGGACGTATCGGGTCCGATCTCCCTGCTGCATTTCTATTTCAGCGATGCACATCTGCAACAACTGATCGAGCAGGTATGGGACAAGGACGGTCAGCGCATACAGCTGGACGAGATCGACTTTGCTCAGGATCCACTGCTGATACAGCTGTTCTGCACCACCCTGAGCCAGAGCAACTGGCAGGACCCGCTCGACCAGTTGGCGCTGGACTCCGCCACTCAGACGGCACTGATACACACCCTGCGGCACTATAGCCAGCGTCGCCTGCCAACGCCACGCCCCAGTGGTGGGCTGCCAGGCTGGCAACTGAAGCGCGTGGTCGATTTTGCCGAACACCATCTGGATCAGCCGCTGACTCTGTCTGAACTGGCCGGGGTAACCGGCCTGAGTGACTATCATTTCGCCCGCATGTTCAGGCAAGCCACGGGTTACGCGCCCCATCGCTATGTGCTGCATCGCCGCCTGGTCCGGGCGCGCCAGCTGTTGGAGCAGACCGCGCTGAGCATGACGGAAATCGCCCTGCAATGCGGGTTCGGGTCCAGCAGCCACTTCAGCAATCGCTTTCGCAGAGAGACGGGTACCAGCCCCAGCCAATACAGAGCGCTGAAGCGTTAGGGTCTCTGGTAGTGGCGAGGCAGAGCCTGGCTGGTTAAGATCAGGGTCTCATTTATCGGACCCGGGTGCAGTGATGCCAACCGACCCTCATTTTCTGCCTTTTCCTTCCCGCCGCATGCCCGCAGTCGGCCACCGCAGCATGGTGGCCACCTCGCAACCCCAGGCCGCACAGGCCGGCCTGCAGATACTGCAGGCCGGTGGCAATGCGGTGGATGCGGCCATTGCCGCGGCGGCTGCCCTGACTGTTACCGAGCCGACCTCCAATGGTATCGGTGGTGATGCCTTTGCCATTGCCTGGGTGGATGGGGCCTTGCACGGCCTGAATGGCAGCGGGCCGGCTCCGGCAGCGCTGACGGTAGACGCGGTCAGAGCCAGGGGCCACAGTCGCATGCCTGATCACGGCCTGCTGCCGGTGACGGTACCCGGAGCTCCGGCCTCCTGGGCGGCGCTGTCCCGGCGTCTGGGCCGACTGCCGTTTCGCCAGTTGCTGCAGCCGGCCATATCTCTGGCCCGCGCCGGCTTTGCGGTGTCACCGGTCACCAGCCAGCTGTGGGCCCGGGCAGCAGTCAAGTATGGCCGTTATGACGAGCCCGAGTTTCGCCCCTGGTTCGACCATTTTGCGCCTGCTGGCTGTGCACCTGCGGCCGGTGAGGTCTGGCGTTCCGAGGTGCTGGCCAGCACGCTGGAGCGGCTGGCCGACAGCGAGTCGGCCGATTTCTATCAGGGTCAGCTGGCGCAGCAGCTGGATGCCTTCATGCGCGAGCATGGCGGCTTGCTGCGGGCCGAAGACCTGCATGACTATGCGCCGGAGTGGGTCACGCCCCTGAGTCAGGACTATCAGGGCCATACCGTATGGGAACTGCCGCCCAACGGCAGCGGGCTGATTGCCCTGCAGGCACTGGGCATGCTGGAAAGCCTGAATCACCGGGCGCTCACCGACCCGGTGGAACAGTTGCACCAGCGCATAGAGGCGCTCAAGCTGGCCTTTGCCGACGGCCTGCACTACATCACCGAGCGTGATGACATGCCGGTCAGCACCGACGCGTTGCTGGCGGCGGATTATCTGGCCGAGCGCGCCCGACTGATTGGCCACGAAGCACTGGAACCGGGCTGGGGGCAGCCCCGCCTGGGTGGCACTGTCTATCTGGCCACGGCGGATGAAGACGGCAACATGGTGTCCTTCATCCAGAGCAATTTCGAGGGCTTCGGTTCCGGCATGGTCGTACCCGGCACCGGTATCAGTCTGCAGAATCGGGGGCAGTCGTTCTCGCTGGATGCGCAGGCAACCAACCAACTGGCACCCGGGCGGCGACCCTATCACACCATTATTCCGGGCTTTCTGACCCGTGACGGTGCGCCGGTCGGGCCCTTTGGTGTCATGGGCGGGGATATGCAGCCGCAGGGGCACCTGCAGGTGGTCACCGCCATGCTGAATGAGGGGCTGAACCCGCAGGCGGCGCTGGACCAGCCGCGCTGGAAGTGGACCTCTGGCCGCACGGTCGAGGTGGAGCCGCACTTTCCTGATCATCTGGCGCAGGCGCTGGCCCGCCGGGGGCACGATGTCCGCAAGCAGACCAGCAGCCTGAGCTTTGGTCGCGGCCAGATCATTCTGCGCCAGCCGGAACTGGGCAGCTATCTGGCCGGCAGCGAGCCCAGAGCGGATGGTCTGGCGCTGCCCTGGTAGTCAGAATTGAACCGACATCGGGTGCCGTCCTCGCCGGTGTCACCATTGCCTGTCCGTTGGATGCAGGAGAGAACAGATGACCCCCGCCGTCAGAATGGTGGAAGCTGCCCGTGTTCCCTTCAGGGTACATGAATACACCCATGATGCGGGTGCCGGTACCTATGGTCAGGAAGCTGCCGACAAGCTCGGCCTGCCGGCGGAACAGGTGTTCAAGACGCTGGTGGTCCAACTGGACAGCGGCAGGCTGGCGGTGGCACTGGTGCCGGTGACGGCGCAGCTGAACCTGAAAAATCTGGCCCGGGCAACGGGCGCCAAGAAGGCGGCCATGGCGGCGCCGGTTGATGTGCAACGGGCCACCGGCTATGTACTGGGCGGAGTCAGCCCGCTGGGGCAGAAAAAGCGGCTCGCCACCTGGATAGATCAGAGCGCCCTGGAGCACGAGGTCATCTATGTCAGTGCAGGCCGGCGGGGTCTGGAGCTTGAGCTGGCAACGGCCGATCTGCAACGGCTGACAGCTGGGCAGTTTGCGCCTCTGATATAGTTGGCGGTGCGCGGTGGCGCCGGGATTATGCCCTTCTCGAGGCCTGATCCCGGGACCCCAGGCTGTCGCCCAGGGCCTCGGCAGACTGCGGGTAGGCCAGCAGGTAACCCTGCCCCAGATGGCAGCCGGCCTCGGTGAGGAAGCGGCGCTGGGCATCCGTTTCGATGCCTTCGGCCAGCAACTGCAGATCCAGCGCCTCTGCCATTGCAATGATGGCGCGGGTGATGGACTCGTTGGGACGTGAGCGGCCGATGTCGCGTACAAAGGACTGGTCCAGTTTGAGCTGGGTCAGTGGCAGGTTGCGCAGATAGACCAGGTTCGAGTATCCGGTGCCGAAATCGTCCATGGCGATACCGAAGCCCGCCCGGCGCAGTCCTTCCAGCAGCGTAATGGTGCGCTCCGGGGCCTGCATGATCATGGACTCCGTCAGTTCCAGTTCGAACCTTTGTGGCGTCAGTCGATAGCGGTGCACGGTCTGCACCAGCCAGTCGGCAAACTGACCGTCTTCCAGACTCGCAGCCGCCATGTTGATGGCCACGCGGGGAACAATCATGCCGACCTGGTCCCAGATCCGCAATTGCTGACAGACCTTCTCCAGCACCCAGTGATCCAGGGCCTGAATCAGGCCGGTACGCTCCGCGATCGGGATGAATTCGGCCGGCGAGACCAGTCCCCGTTCCGGATGTTGCCAGCGGATCAGGGCTTCGACTCCTGTGATATCACCACTGTGCAGGTTGAACTGGGGCTGGTAGTGCAGCAGCAGTTCCTGACGGGGCAACGCATGGCGCAGCGCATTTTCCAGCTCGAAAGCCGCTGTGGTGAGTTGCCGCAGAGCGGGGTGATACTCGCTGCAGCGGTTGCCGCCGCCCTTCTTGGCCTCCACCATGGCCAGTTCGGCACAGGTGAGCAGATGGTCTGCATCTTCGGCGTGATCGGGATAGCAGGCCATGCCGATCGAAGCACTCACCATGGTGGAATCCTGCTGCAGCTGGTGGGGCTCGCGCAGCACCTGCAGTACCTGCTGACTGGCCAGGGCAGGGTCGAAGTGGTGGGTTTCGGCCATCAGCACGAACTCGTCGGCGCCCAGACGAGCCAGGGTTTCACCCGGCCACAGGGTCTCCAGACGCCGGGCGACCAGGCGCAGCAGTTCATCGCCGGCACTGGTGCCTCGGGTGTCATTCACCACCTTGAATCGATCCAGATCAATGAACAGCAGCCAGATGGTCTGCCCGTTCTGGCGTGCCAGGCGCAGGGCATGCTCCAGCCGATCCATCAGCAGCCGTCGATTGGGCAGGCCGGTCAGGCCATCGTACTGGCGCAAATACCGTACTTGCGCTTCCTGCTCATAGTAGGGCGTCAGGTCTGTCCAGGTACCGACGACTTCCGGTTGGCCCTGATCATTGTGTATCAGTTGCTGTTCGTCCCGGATATGCCGGACTCGGCCCTGGGCGTCCAGCAAGCGGTATTCCTGCTTGCGCTTTTGCGAGGACAGAATGCGGTCGCGGGTGCCGGTGACCAGAGCATGATCATCCGGGTGCAGGTGAGACTCCCAGGTGTCCGCCGCAACCAACTGCTCCGGTTTGAAGCCGAAGATGCGATTCACATTGCCGCTTACCCAATAGGGTTCCAGGTCCGGCATCTGCAGGGCGTAGACCACCACTGGACTGCCTTCCAGCAATTGGGTCATGCGGTGGTGGGTGGCATGCAGCTCTGCTGTCCGTCGCTTGATGGTCCAGCGCATGGCGGCACTGGTGGCCAGCAGCAAGATCACCAGGCCGATAACGCCGAGCAACAGGAGCCGTGCCCAGGGCGGGAGGCGCTGCTCTGCCGGTATCGCTGATGCCCTGACCAGAGCCGCATAATAGGGGGACTGGGCATCGGCCTGCCAGGCTTCGAGGGCTGCATCGATGGCATTCAGCAGAGCCGGATCTGCATCTGGCGCGGCAGCGAAGAAGAGCCCGACCAGATTGAAGGTAATGGGGGTCTCGGTCAGTCCATGGTGGTTCCGGTGGCGACTGCCATAGAAATGGTTGGCAACCACTGCATCGGCCTGCCTGCTTTCGACCTGGCTGAATCCGTCTTGCAGGCTGCTGACCTGAACAAACTCCAGGTTCAGGTCGCTGTCTGCGGCCGCAGCAGCAAGGTAGTGATACTGGACGGAGTTGCGCAGCACTGCCAGACGACGCCCGTCGAGGTCGGACAGACTGAACAGGGCACTGCCCGGTGGTGCATAAAGCTGACTCCAGGATTGGGCAATTGGTACCTGATGAAAACCGAACTGGCCGGCCCGGTCCGGGGTGTAGGCGACATCCGGCATCAGATCCAGATTACCTCCCGCGAGCTGGCTCAGGCAGTCGGCCCACAGGCAATCGACAAAGTTCAGGGCCCAGCCCTGATCCTCGGCAATGGCCTCTATCAACTCGACGAAGAGACCCGCAGGCTGTCCCTGATCATCGCGATAGATCTTGGGCTCATTCTGGTACAGGCCGACCTGTATGGTGTCGGCCCGGGCCACTGAAAGCATGGTCACCAGTGCAACCAGGCTGATCAATAGTGAGCGCTGCTGTTTCTTCCCTGTAGTCAATGGCGGCCTCGGCTGCAAATAACAGGAACATGTCGTCCGTGCCACTAGACTATAGCGCATTTCTGTCCAAATACCGCAACCGCCGGTGTGGCGGACAACCGCCTTTGGCGGGTGGCGCTTGCGATCACTGGTGGTCTGGTCTAGTTTGAGCGGATTCTTCCGCCCGGTGCGGTATTGGTTCTGGAGCCCCTGATGTCGGTACAAGCAAGATGATGATCGCCAGTGCGCTGGGCCCGGTGTTTCTGCTGATTCTGCTGGGGGCAGTTCTCAATCGGCTGGATTTTCCCGGTCGGACCTACTGGCCGGGTATCGAGCGCCTGACCTATTACGTGCTGTTTCCGGCGCTGCTGATCCACCGGCTGGCGCTGACCGAGTATGCGTGGTCCATTCTGCCGCCGCTGATACTCACCCTGGTGCTGGCACTGGGCACGGTGAGCCTGCTGATTCTGCTGACCCGCCGCTGGCAGGCTCGTGATGGAGCCGCCCTGACCTCGGTCTATCAGGGCTCGGTACGGTTCAACACCTATATCGGTCTGGCGGCTGCGGATGCGCTGTTTGGCCCTGCAGGCCTGGCCTTTGCGGCCATTGTACTGGGGCTGAAGATACCTCTGGTCAACATCGGCTGCGTGCTGATGTTCTCGCTGGCGCTGGGTGATGCACGCCTGGACTGGCGCAAGGTCGGGCGTGAACTGGGTACCAATCCGTTGATCCTCGGATGTGTCATTGGCCTGCTGCTGAACTTTACCGGCATCGGCCTGCCCGGCTGGTCGGCCGACACCCTGGCCTTTCTGGGTGCGACGGCACTGCCGCTGGGGCTGCTGGCCGTCGGCGTGGCGCTGGCGCCGCGGGCGCTGGGCGGCGATGCAGGGGCGATCATGCGGGCCAGTGGATTCAAGTTTCTGGCCATGCCGGGTATGCTCTGGGGCTTCGCGGCACTGCTGGGGCTGGACCCGCTGATGCAGCAGGTACTGGTGCTGCTGGGTTGCCTGCCCACGGCGACATCGGCTTACATTCTGGCGCGACAGCTGGGCGGCAATGCGACCCTGATGGCCAACCTGATCACGGCCCAGTCTCTGCTGGCCTTTGTCGTGATCCCGCTCTGGATGTGGGTGATTCTGTAGTCGGTCCGGGTCAGTCCTTGTAGAACGACTTGTCCAGGCCGTGCTTTTTCATCTTGTCATAGAGCGTTTTGCGCGCCAGGCCAAGCTGTTCCATGGTGTCCTTGATACTGCCGTTGTTGGCGCGCAAGGCGTCCTGCAGCAATGAACGTTCGAATATGGCCATGGTCTCCGCCAGCGTACCGGCTGTTCTGGGCTGGCCGATATCCCAGCTGTTTTCCAGCGCTGCCGGACCCATCAGTACATAGCGTTCGGCCAGATTGCGCAGTTCCCGCACATTGCCGGGCCAGGGTTGCTGCTTCAGGTAGGCAGCCTGCTCGGGTTGCAGCGGAATGATTTCGCGTCCGTGATGTTCGGCCGCAATCAGCGCAAAATGCTGGAACAGCAGGGGGATGTCTTCCGGGCGCTGCCGCAGCGGCGGTATCTGAACCTCGACCACATTGAGGCGGTAGTACAGGTCGGCGCGGAATTCACCCGTGTCGCTCAGCGCCCGCAGGTCCGCCTTGGTGGCGGCGATGATACGGACGTCAATGGCAATCGGCTGATTGCTGCCCAGGCGCTCCACCTTGCGTTCTTCCAGCACGCGCAGCAGTTTTACCTGCAGGGCAGAGGGCATGCTCTCAACTTCATCCAGAAACAGGGTGCCGCCGTGGGCGTGTTCGAATTTGCCGATGCGCCGTCGTTCGGCGCCGGTGAAGGCCCCGGCCTCGTGGCCAAACAACTCGCTTTCTATCAGGTGCTCGGGCACGGCACCGCAGTTGATGGCCACATAGTGGGCGCCACTGCGCGGGCTGCGCTCATGGATGAAACGGGCCAGTGCATCCTTGCCGGCGCCGGTTTCGCCATGCAGCAGAATATCGGCTGACGTGGGGGCCAGAGTGTCGACCATGGCCAGCAGGCGCTGCATCTGTGCCGAGGTTCCCAGCAGACGCGGTCCGGGCCGACCAATCTGGTTGAGCTGGCCCTTCAGATAGCGGTTTTCCAGCGCCAGTTGGCGCTTTTCACGGGCCTTGCGCAGCAGCTCGATCAGTTCCTCGTGATTGAACGGCTTTTCGATAAAGTCATAGGCGCCCTGCTGCATGGCGGTGACTGCCGTGCTGATGTCGCCATGGCCGGTGAGTATGATGACCGGGATGCTGTTGTCCAGGCTCATGACCTCGGCCAGCACGGACAGTCCGTCGCGCCCGGGCATGTGGTAGTCACACAGGATCACGCCGCAGAAATCCGGTGTGAGGGCCCGCAGCGCACTGTCACCGTCCGCGAACACCTCGACCTTCAGCCCTTCCAGCAGAAAAGTCTGCTGCATCACCTGCCGGATGTCGGCTTCGTCGTCAATGAACAGGACGTCGGCATCGGTCATTGCGGGTATCACTCCGTCAGCGGCAGTTCGTTGGCGGGCGCTTCAGTGACCTGAGAACGCACGCGCAGGGCCAGGGTGAATTCGGCGCCCGTGCCTTCGGGGCGATTGTGTCCGGTCAGGCGACCGCCCAGGGCGTCCACTATCTGGCGCGATATGGACAGGCCGAGCCCCAGCCCCTGCTTTATCGATTTGGTGGTGTAGAAGGGCTCGAACAACTGCTCGGTATTGGCCGGCAGGCCGGGGCCGTTGTCACGCACCAGGCACAGCCAGTAAGGGTCCTGCAATTGCAGCACCACCTCAATGGTGGCGTTGGGGTGATTCTCCACTGCCTGGATGGC
The DNA here is from genome assembly GCF_004768465.1 of Natronospirillum operosum. Lineage (GTDB taxonomy): Bacteria > Pseudomonadota > Gammaproteobacteria > Pseudomonadales > Natronospirillaceae > Natronospirillum > Natronospirillum operosum. The sequence goes on along the minus strand of NZ_SRMF01000002.1, from coordinate 119,670 downwards.
ATTGTTCAGCAGGTTGATCAGCACCTGTTCGATGCGGATCAGGTCCCCATGCACCCAGGCAGGCTGGTCCGGGCGCTGCCAGAGCAATCTGATGTCCGGATGCGAACGGCCCACCTGCAGCATCTTTATTGCGGCATCAATGGGCTGTCGCAGGTCCAGCACACTCGGCTTGCCTTCCGATTTGCGCGAGAACACCTTGAACTGCCGGGTCAGGTCTGCCATGCGCTGGCAGAGCTGACCGATTTCCTGCAGGTTGGCATCGACCGTGTCGTTGTCGCCACGCTCCAGAAAACGGCGACTGTTGGCAGCATAGGCCTGAATCGCCGTGACCGGTTGGTTCATCTCGTGGTTCAGCCCGGCCGACATCTGACCGAGTACCGCCAGTTTGGCCGCCTGAATCAGTTCCTGCTGGGCTTCTTTCAGTTCTTCCTGGGCGCGCTCACGTTCCCGAATCACCCCCAGCAGACGCTGGTTGGAGGCCTCAAGGTCGGCGGTACGCGCTGCCACGCGCTGCTCCAGTTGCACGCCGCGCTCGGCCAGTTCTGCTTCCCGGCGATAACGCTCACGCAGATACAGCGTGGCCAGCAATACGCCCATGAACAGCAGGGCACCGCCGGCCAGAAAAACCAGTTGGGAGCCCAGTACCGGCTGGGTGCTGACCATGACCCGCAGGTCCCAGTCGAGTCGGGGCAGGGGCGTGCTGACACTGAGGAAGGTACGCTCCTGGCCGGCATGCTTGATCAGCAGCAGCTCGGACTGTTCCGCCAGGCCCCAGTGCCGACCGAGCCGGGTCAGGGGCATGCTGGGAATGGGTTGGCTGGCGTAGCGTTGGCTGGTATAGACGGCATCCATGCGCTCATCCGAGAGCGGCAGGAAGGCGTGGTAGAGCCAGTCCGGCTGGCTGGACAGAAAAGCAATGCCGTCAGCATCCTGCACGACCATCTCGGCATCATAGTAGGGCGAGGGCCGCTGCCATTGCTGTTCCAGATCTTCCACCAGTATCTTGACCACGATAACACCTATGCGCTCGGTGGGGTCGGTGCTGCTTTTGACCGGATGCGAAAAATAGAGCCCGCGCTCCAGCGAGGTGGTGCCCAGTGCAAAGTAGAGCCCGGACTCGCCGGTTGCCATGGGTTCGGTAAAATAGGGACGAAAGCTGAAATTCCCGCCGACAAAACTGGTCGGCAGTTTGTAATTGTTGGCGGCAATGGTCAGGCCGGTGTGGTCCATCAGATAGACATCGGAACTGTCCACGATGGTGGCCATGCGCTTCATTTCTTCGTTGGCGCGCAGCAGAATGGTGTCATTGTCCGCATTTTCCAGCGCTTCGGCCATCAGCGGATGCTCTGCCATCAGTTCCGGAATGGGGCGGTAGCGGTCCAGTTCGTTGCCAAGCAACTGGCCATAGCGGAATGATTCCTCGAAGCTCTGGCGTTCCAACTGGTGATAACCGAACCAGGTGCCAAGCAGCCAGGACACGCCCAGCGTCAGCAGAAACAGGACCGTCACCCAGACCCGAAGGCCTGGATGACGGAACAGCGTTTCGCCGGAGAGCAGCCCCGGCCTGGTCGCGGGGCTGGTCATGCTCAGTCCAGCCCGCGCGCGACGCGTTCCGGCGTCAGCAGCGTTTTCTTGATGGTCAGCACCAGTGCCGCAGCACCCAGACCGATGGCGTCAGACATCCAGCCTCCCTGAATCATGAACAATGCGGCGACCAGCAGAATCAGACGCAATACCGTCCCGACGCGGCCGAAGAACCAGCCCTGCACGGCCGAGGCCAGCAGGAAGATACCCAGTGCCGCCGTGGCCACGACATGCACGATCTCGTACCAGGGGCCCTGCATCAGCAGTGCTGAATTGTAGAAGAACATGAAGGGGACCACAAAGGCGGCCAAGCCGATCTTGAAGCTTTCCACACTGGTCTTCATCGGGTCTGACTGCGCTATGGCCGAGCCGGCAAAGGCGGCCAGCGCCACCGGCGGTGTAATGGCCGACATGACCGCAAAGTAGAAGATGAAGAAGTGAGCCGTGAGCGGATCAATACCCATGCGGATCAGACCAGGTGCGATCACCGAGGCGGCCACTGCATAGGCGGCGGTCGTCGGCATACCCATGCCCAGAATGATGGACACGCACATGGCGAAGAACAGGGCCAGCAACTGGTTCTGGGCGGCAATGGCCAGCAGCATGGAAGAGAAGCGGGTGCCGACACCGGTCAGTGCGATAACACCCACGATCACCCCGGCGGCGGCACAGACCGCAACCAGTTGCAGTGACATGCGTGCGGCCAGCTCAAACGCATAGAAGATGGCCCTGGGTCCCATGCGGAACGGCGTCAGCCAGCTCACGACGGCGGCGGCACCCATGGCCAGCGTACCGGCGCGAATGACCGAGTAACCCATGAACAGGGCGACGATCAGAATCAGGATGGGCGCAAACAGGTAGACCTGCTTGGCCAGAGCTCTGAACTTGGGCAACTCCGAACGTGGCAGGCCCTTCATGTTGTTCTTCAGGGCTTCCTTGTCGACCATGAAGTAGACCGACAGGAAATAGAGCAGGGCCGGGATGATCGCCGCGACCACGATCTCCGTGTACCGGATGCCGGTGATTTCGGCCATGATAAAGGCCCCGGCACCCATGATCGGGGGCAGAATCTGCCCGCCGGAGGAGGCTGCAGCCTCAATGGCGGCAGAAGACTGCGGTCGGTAACCCACCTTCTTCATCAGCGGAATGGTCAGCGAGCCGGTGGACACCACATTGCCGGCACTGGTGCCGTTGATCATGCCCATCAGGCCAGAGCCGAATACTGCCACCTTGGCCGGCCCGCCGCGGGTATGCCCCGCTGCTGCGAAGGCAAAGTTGACGAAGTACTCGCCCACCCGACTGGCCTGCAGGAAGGCCGCGAAGGTGATGAACAGGATGATGTAGGTCGACGAAATGGCCGTGGTCGGCCCCAGAATGCCGTTATCCGTGTAGATATAGGAAAAAAACCGCTGCATGGAGTAGCCGCGGTGCTGCAGTATGCCCGGCAGCCAGGGGCCGACAAAGGCATAAACCACGAATACGGCCGCGATGATGACCAGGGCCAGCCCGGCCAGGCGCCGGGTCAGCTCCAGAATCAGCAGCACACCGACCATGGAGGCGTACATGTCGGACGGCAGCGCCATGCCGGTGCCGGCACGCAGGCGCAGCATGGGTGCGTAGTAGACAAAGTACAGCGCCACTGCCAGTGCAGCCAGAGCCAGCAGCACATCCGCCGGGTCCAGGCGTGACCGGCGGCGGGCCGGAAACAGCCAACTGGTCAGCACGGTAAGCGCCGTGCCGACCAGCAATGGAATACCAAAGGTCAGGACGAACTCGGGGGGCTGTGGCGCCCCGAATCCACTGCGTCCACCGGTGCTGACCCACAGGGTCAGCATGGCAACCAGACCATAGAGAACGCCTGCGGCGCCGGCGGCCAGCATGATCCAGCCCAGTGCGCTGCGTCGTCCCGGCGCGTTGCTGTCATCGGACAGCATATGCGCGGAAAACAACAGAAAGCCGAGGGCCAGACCGCCCCCGACGTGAGTAATACGGTAAATCCAGGGTTCCAGCGGGTACAGGTTCATGGACCAGACATGGAACAGGGTGTACAGAGCGCACAGGGCGCTCAGCGCAATACCCAGGGCGCCGCTGATGACGCGCTGGTTACTGGCAATGTTTTCGGCGTCGACCCCGGCTGCAATATTCTTTTTCTCGGCTGCGGGAGTCTGATCAGTGGCCGCGGACATGGGGGGCTACTCCGATCAAGTCAGGACAATAGTAATAGTGATAAACGAACGGTGAGACAAAGACCAGAACTACCGGGGCAACAAGGCCCCGGCAGTCTGGTCGTATGGGCCGTGATCAGCCGCGCAGGTCATCCGGAATATCGATGCCCTGTTCGTCGAAGTAACGTACCGCTCCCGGGTGGAAGGGCAGGAAGCCGTTCTTGTCGACGTGTTCTTTCAGCGTCTCGCGGGCGGCAGAGTGGATCTGCATCATGCGGTCATTGTTTTCCATGACTACACGAGTGATCTCATAGGCCAGGCTTTCCGGCATATCTTCGTGCGCAATGGCAAAGTTCCACATGGCAACAGAGTCAATGTCTTCATCCTGACCGGAGTAGGTGCCTGCTTCCATAACGAAGTGGGCCACTTCCGGGTGGTTTTCCAGAATGGTGTCCAGCTCGTCACTGGTGAAACCGAAAATGTTCACATTTTCTTCAGCGGCCAGTTGGCTGAAGGCTGCAGTCGGAATACCGGCCGCAAATGCAAAGGCGTCAATCAGACCATCGCCCAGTTGGCTGGCCGCATCGGCCGCTCCGGCATTGGAAACATTGGCGTTCACGCCCAGGGTGTTCAGGAACTGGGGCCAATAGGTACCGGGTGTACCACCCGCAGGGCCGACGTTGACCCGGCGACCGTCCAGGTCACTGACCGTTTCGAGGCCAGAGCGCGCCAGAGTCACTACCTGGAAGGGTGTCTGGTACATCGGGAACAGAGCACGAATCTCGGTGTGTTCCAGGCCAGGAGCCAGTTCACTCTCGCCTTGCAGCGCAGTGAAAGCCGGCCCCATGGTCACCAGGCCGACATCATGGTCACCCAACTGTACCAGGGTAACGTTCTGTACCGGACCGCCGGTCACTTCGCCGCTGGCACCAATACCCAGCTCTTCGCTGAGGAAGTTGGCCAGGCCGTTGCCGTAAACGAAGTAGGCGCCGCCCTGACTGGCAGTACCCACGGTGATTTCGCTGGGCCAGTCGGAACGATCAGCCAGTGCTGAGCCGGCAAGCAGAGTGGATGCGGCCGCAATGGCGGCAACGCTTTTGAGCATCGTATGCATAAGAAAACTCCGTTGTTGTATTTCTTGTGGTTGGGTCTGAACTAGAGCGATGTTTGTACGCTCACCCGGTCTGTTACCAGCAAGGGCCATGCCATAGTGAAAATCGGCACGGATGCAGGCGTCAGGCTGGCTGCGCGAGGCAGAAAAGCGTCTTCTGGGTGGAATGCCACCCATTGGGCCGTGTGGGCGTGGGTGGAAGTTGACCCATTATCCGGCCCGGTTCTGCTGTACTCGGGGCTGTGCCAAAGGCTACATTGTCTGGCTTCAAGTCAACAGGATCAGATCGGACCATGTCAAAACCCTGTGATGTCAGTGATTATCAGCGTCTGGCACAAAAGCGTGTACCCCGGATGTTCTTCGACTATGCCGACTCCGGCTCCTGGACCGAGTCGACCTACCGCCGCAACGAGACCGACTTTCAGCGTCTGCTGCTGCGTCAGCGGGTGGCCGTTGACATGACCCGGCGCTCGACAGCGACCAGCATGGCGGGTGACAAGGTCTCCATGCCGGTGGCGCTGGCGCCAACCGGGCTGACCGGCATGCAGCATGCTGATGGCGAGATTCTGGCCGCCCAGGCGGCGGAGCAGTTCGGTGTACCCTTTACCCTGTCCACCATGAGTATCTGTTCCATAGAGGATGTGGCAGCGCATACACAGAAGCCGTTCTGGTTTCAGCTCTATGTCATGCGTGATCGGGATTTTATCGGGCGGCTGATCGACCGCGCCAAAGCAGCCGGCTGCAGTGCCCTGATGGTGACGCTGGACCTGCAGATTCTGGGGCAGCGGCACAAGGACATCCGCAATGGTCTGAGTGCGCCGCCGAAAATGACGCTGAACAGCCTGCTGCAACTGGCCACGCGTCCGCACTGGTGCCTGAAGATGCTGGGGACAAGGCGGCGCGGTTTCGGCAATATCATTGGCCACGTCTCCGGCGTGTCCGATCTGTCATCACTGGGTGCCTGGACCGCCGAGCAGTTCGATCCGCAGCTGTCCTGGGATGACATCGACTGGATTCGCGAGCGCTGGGGCGGCAAGCTGATTCTCAAGGGCATACTGGACCCGGAGGATGCCCGCATGGCGGCCAGAACCGGCGCCGATGCGCTGATCGTCTCCAATCACGGTGGCCGTCAGTTGGACGGCGCACCGTCCAGCATTGCCATGCTGCCGACCATACTGGATGCAGTGGGCGATGACATCGAGGTGCATGTCGACGGCGGTATCCGCTCCGGGCAGGATGTGCTCAAGGCCGTCTGTCTCGGCGCCAAAGGCACCTATATCGGCCGGCCCTTTCTCTATGGTCTGGGCGCGGCCGGCAAGGCTGGGGTGGATGATGTACTGAGGATACTGCACCAGGAACTGGATACCACCATGGCGCTCTGCGGTGAGCGGCTGCTCACCAACCTGGGGCGTCACAACCTGCTGGAACCGACCCTGTTTGATCGGCCGGTGCAATGACGGCGTATTAGCGGCTCAGCGAATAGCGCGCCTGATAGGCATTGAACACCCGTTCCGGGTACCAGGTCTGGCCGTAGCTGCCGTTGTAACGGGCCAGACCGCCGACCTCGTCGCCGTTTTCCATGTCCAGATAGTAGGCCAGAATGGTGGTGCCGTAGCGCAGGTTGGTTTCCAGATCGAACAGGTTGTCATCCGGGCGGCCGATCTCGTTTTTCCAGAACGGCATCACCTGCATGATGCCGCGGGCACCGGCGTGTGACAGCGCAAACCGGTCAAACAGGCTTTCCACATGAATGACCGCCAGCACCAGTTGCGGGTCCACATCAGCGCGCCGTGATTCCCGATGCACCAGACGCAGAAATTCGAGGCGTTCCTGCTCGTTCGTGATAAAGCGGTCGATGCGGGCCGACATGTCGACCATCCACACCTGGGCATCAAAGCGGTCTTCGAAGCCGGATTCCTCGGCCACGGCATCCGACAGGGCATCGATCAGCCCCGGCTCCGGCGGTTGCTGGGTAGAGTCTTCCGGCAGTGCGGATTGCTGCGCCCAACTGCTGGCTGACAGCATCAGACCGCTCAACAGGAGCAGCCTTTGCAGCCAGCAGCCAGTCCACTTCGAGTCCCTGTGCATCGGTTTGCCAAACTCCGGGTTAAGTTACAGCGAAAAGTCGGTATAATCGCCCCCTCAAAAATTCACCTCATCGGGGCACTGGACAGAATACTATGCGAACTCATTACTGTGGTGAACTGCGCAGTTCACATATCGATGAAACCGTCACGCTTTGCGGTTGGGTACATCGCCGCCGTGATCATGGCGGGGTCATTTTTCTCGATATGCGTGACCGCGAAGGCCTGGTGCAGGTGGTGTTCGACCCTGATGATGCGGCCAACTTCGAAACCGCCGACCGGGTGCGCAGCGAATTTGTGCTGAAAATCACCGGCCGGGTGCGAGCCCGCCCCGAGGGTACCGTCAATCAGGACCTGCCGACCGGCTCGGTCGAGGTGTTGGGTACCGGTATCGAAGTGCTGAACGCGGCGGCAACGCCGCCGTTTCCGCTCGACCAGTATTCCGATGTGGGCGAGGACGTACGCCTGAAATACCGCTACATGGATCTGCGCCGCCCGGAAATGCAGGACAAGCTGATTCTGCGCAGCCGCATCTCGCAGTCCCTGCGCCGCTTCCTGGATGATCAGGGCTATCTCGAGATAGAAACGCCGATTCTGACCCGCGCCACGCCGGAAGGCGCGCGCGACTATCTGGTACCCAGCCGCACCCACGAAGGGCGTTTCTTTGCGCTGCCGCAGTCGCCGCAGCTCTTCAAGCAGTTGCTGATGGTGTCCGGCTTCGACAAGTACTTCCAGATTGCCAAGTGCTTCCGTGATGAAGACCTGCGCGCCGACCGGCAGCCGGAATTCACCCAGATCGATATCGAAGCCTCCTTTGTCGAAGAGCAGGACATCATGGGGGTGGCCGAAGGCATGATTCGCCAGACTTTCAGGGAAGTGCTGGATGTGGATCTGGGCGAGCTGCCCCACATGACCTTTGCCGAGGCCATGGAACGTTACGGCGTCGACAAGCCGGACCTGCGCATCCCGCTGGAGCTGGTCACGGTTGATGACCTGATGACCGAGGTCGAATTCAAGGTGTTTGCCGGCCCGGCGAAGGATGCCAAGGGTCGTGTCGCTGCACTGAAAGTGCCCGGCGGCAGCAGTCTGACGCGCAAGCAGATCGACGACTACACCAAATATGTCGGTATCTTCGGTGCCAAGGGTCTGGCCTATATCAAGGTCAACGACAAGTCGGATCTGGAAAACGGCCTCCAGTCTCCCATCGTCAAGTTCCTGCCCGAGACCGTGCGCGCCCAGTTGCTGGACCGCCTGCAGGCCGAAAACGGCGATCTGATCTTCTTCGGTGCCGACAAGGCGCGTATCGTCAACGATGCACTGGGCAATCTGCGCTGCCGCCTGGGTGAAGACCTCAACCTCTACACGCGCGAATGGGCACCGCTGTGGGTGGTAGACTTCCCCATGTTTGAACAGGACGATGACGGTTCTCTGGCCGCACTGCATCACCCGTTCACCGCACCATCCTGTTCACCGGAAGAACTCAAGGCCAACCCGGCCGGGGCGCTCAGTCGTGCCTATGACATGATTCTCAATGGTGTCGAGCTGGGTGGCGGGTCCATCCGTATCCACAACCCGGCCATGCAGGAAACCGTGTTCGATGTACTGAACATCAGCCATGAAGAACAGCGCGAGAAGTTCGGCTTCCTGCTCGACGCGCTGAAATACGGCTGCCCGCCGCACGGTGGTCTGGCCTTTGGCTATGATCGTCTGATCATGCTGATGACCGGCGCCGACAGCATTCGGGAGGTTATTGCCTTCCCGAAAACCCAGTCCGCCTCCTGTCTGATGACCCAGGCACCGGGCGAGGTCACCAATGATCAGTTGCGCGATCTGAATATCCGTATTCGCAAACCGGTCAGCGAGAGCTGATCACGCATTTTCAAGGGAGATGCATCTATGGCAGGTCATTCCAAATGGGCCAACATCAAGCACCGCAAGGCGGCGCAGGATGCGAAACGCGGCAAGGTCTTCACCAAGATCATCCGCGAAATCGTGGTTGCAGCCCGCAATGGTGGCCCCAACCCGGAGGACAACCCGGCGCTGCGTTCGGTCATGGACAAGGCACTGACCGCCAACATGAAAAAGGACACCATCGAGAAGGCCATCGCGCGTGGCGCGGGTAATCAGGATGGTGACAACTTCGAGGAGATGACTTTCGAGGGTTATGGCGCCAGTGGCGTGGCGATTCTGGTCAAGTGTCTGTCCGACAACCGCAATCGTACCGTCTCCGAGGTGCGCCATGCCTTTAGCAAGCATGGCGGCAACCTGGGCACGGACGGCTCGGTGGCCTATCTGTTCCAGCACAAGGGCCAGCTGTTTATCGAAAACGGCGACGAAGATGCCATCATGGAGGTGGCGCTGGAAGCCGGCGCGGAAGATGTCATCAGCAATGACGATGGCTCCTTCGAGATTCGCTGCGAGCCGACGGACTATCTGGAGTTGAAAAAAGCGCTGGTCGACGCCGGCTATGAAGCCGAGGGCGAAGTGTCCTGGCTGCCGGATGTAGAAGTCGAAGTCGACGGTGAGACTGCGGAAAAGGTACAGAAGCTGATCGACACGCTGGAAGAGTCGGACGACGTGCAGAACGTCTATACCAACGCGGCTTTCCCCGAACCGGCCGAGAGCTGAGGCCGGCGGGCTCTGATGAGCATCATCCTCGCCATTGACCCCGGCTCCCGGCGTACCGGGTTCGGGGTCATTGATGTGTCGGGCAAGCAGCCGCGCTATATCACCAGTGGCTGTATCAATCTGACCGACCTGGGAGAGATGCCGGCGCGGCTGGATGCCATCTTTCGTTATATACAGGACATTGTGGCACAGGTCAGTCCGACTGAGTTTGCCATCGAAAAGGTGTTCATGGGACGCAATGCCGACTCGGCGCTGAAGCTGGGACAGGCGCGCGGGGCGGCCATAGTGGCGGCGATGCAGTCAGGGCTGCCGGTGTTCGAATATGCAGCGCGGCAGATCAAGCAGTCGGTGGTGGGCAAGGGCGGTGCCGACAAGGCGCAGGTGCAGCACATGGTCACGGCGCTGCTGAAGCTGCCGGGCACGCCGCAGGAAGACGCCGCCGACGCACTGGCCATTGCGCTCTGCCACGCGCACTACCGGCAGAGTTTTGCCCGCCTCGGCAACGCCGCCCAGGCGCGCCGGGGGCGGGCGCATTAGGGTGTGACCTTGTAGAGTATGGTTGGTGGACCGTCGCCACGCTCGGGTACATGCCTGTGAGACACGCAAAAAACGTCGTCCCTGACAGCTCGGTTGCGGCCGTCCCTGGCCGCAAACGGTCTCACAGTGCATGCACCCGGCGGGCGACTCCAGCCGTGCCCCCCCCAACTTCTGTAGCGAGGCACGCAAGTGCCGGTTGGGTCAATAGGACCCATATGAAGGGCGGCTTTGCCACCCATCGGGACTTGCGTCCCTCACTACAGGACAGGTCCCTTGCCAAGTGAGGGTGCGGAGGCACGATTGGTGCGGCCGCCGGAGCGGTGGTGCCCTGATCCGCAGACCGTCTGCGCACATGGATGTGCGCAGTCGAGCTGGCATGGATGCCGTTTTTTGCGTGTCTGCGGTCAGGGTACCCCGCCATCAGGCGGCCAGGCTAATGTCTCACAGGCCTGCACCCGCGCTTGGCGACGGTCCGCTTGGCAACCACAACCACAGGAACCGGAGAACGAACATGATCGGACACCTCAAGGGCACCCTGAGTGCCAAGCAGCCGCCGGAAATCCTGCTGGATGTGCAGGGCGTCGGCTATGAACTGCTGGTACCCATGACCACCTACTATCAGCTCCCTGCCACCGGCGAACCGGTCAGCCTGTGGACGCACCTCAGCGTGCGCGAGGATGCCCACACCCTGTTCGGTTTCGCGCAGGAAGGTGAACGCCGCCTGTTCCGCACCCTGATCAAGGTCAATGGCATCGGCCCCAAGCTGGCGCTGTCGATTCTGTCCGCCATCGAGCCGGACGACTTCGCGCGCTACATCGAACAGGAATCGGTCAATCAACTGGTCAAGATTCCCGGCGTGGGCAAGAAGATGGCCGAACGCCTGGTGCTGGAACTGAAAGGCAAACTCACCCATGCCGACGGAACTGCCGCCGAACTGGGCGGCCTGGCTGCCGCCATGGCCGAGGGCGGCGATCCGGTAGACGATGCCGAAAGCGCCCTGATAGCGCTGGGCTACAAGCCGGTGCAGGCCGCGAAGATGATCAAGCAGGTGCGGCAGCCCGGTCTGGGCAGTGATGACCTGATCCGCCTGGCGCTCAAGTCGGCGCTGTAATGATTGCCGTCTTGTCTCTTTACCAGCGCTGGGTCAAACTCTGAGTCATGATTGAAACCGACCGCTTCATTACCCCGGAACCCGAATCGCCGCGCGAAGAAAAGCTCGACCGCGCGATCCGGCCTTCCAGTCTGGCCGACTACACCGGGCAGCCGGTGGTGTGTGAGCAGATGGAGATCTTCATCTCCGCAGCCCGCAATCGGGGCGAACCGCTGGATCACATCCTGGTGTTCGGGCCGCCCGGCCTGGGCAAGACCACGCTGGCCAACATCATTGCGCATGAGATGCAGGCCTCGATCAAGACCACCTCGGGGCCCGTGCTGGAAAAGGCCGGTGATCTGGCCGCCATGCTGACCAACCTGGATGCCGGTGACGTGCTCTTTATAGACGAGATCCACCGCCTCAGTCCGCATATCGAGGAAATCCTCTATCCGGCCATGGAGGACTATCAGCTCGACATCATGATCGGCGATGGGCCGGCCGCCCGCTCCATCAAGCTCGAACTGCCGCCGTTCACCCTGGTCGGGGCAACCACGCGCGCCGGCCTGCTGACCTCGCCACTGCGCGACCGGTTCGGCATCGTGCAGCGGCTCGAGTTCTACAATATCGAGGATCTGACCACCATTGTGCACCGCTCGGCGGGCCTGATGGACATGCAGATGACCGACGAAGGCGCACGCGAGATTGCCACCCGCTCGCGCGGTACGCCGCGTATCGCCAACCGGCTGTTGCGGCGGGTGCGTGACTATGCCGAGGTGAAAGCCGACGGTGTGGTCAGCTATGAGGTTGCGCATGCGGCGCTGAGCATGCTGGATATCGACCCGAAAGGCTTTGATCTGCTCGATCGTCGCTTCCTCAGTACCATGATCGAAAAGTTCGACGGCGGCCCGGTAGGCATCGACAGCCTGGCAGCCGCCCTCAGCGAAGAGCGCGAAACCATGGAAGATGTAGTCGAGCCCTATCTGATTCAGCTCGGGTTTGTGGTGCGCACTGCGCGCGGCCGCATGGCCACGCCGCTGGCCTATCGGCATTTCGATCTGCCCCCGCCCGGCAGTGGCAATGGAACCGCTTCATAAAAACAGTGCAAACCTCTGTGCACTCTTGGCCAATTTCGGTACATTGGCGCACATTGCCGACTTTTCGGGTTAAGGAGTTTTGCCGCTGTGGCTGAGGAAATGTCCTATATCGCGCTGATTGCCAGCGCCAGTATTGTCGTCCAGATCGTGATGTTGATTCTGGTTCTGGCTTCCGTGCTCTCATGGTATTTCATTTTCGAGCGCGCCAAGGTCATGGGCCGTTTCCGGAATGCCAGCGATCACTTTGAAGAGCGCTTCTGGTCGGGCATGGATCTGACCCAGCTGTTTCGGCAGGTGAATGCCGCGCCGGATCCGGACAGCGGTACCGAAGCCGTATTCCGTGCCGGTTTCAAGGAGTTCACCCGCGCCCGCCAGCAACCCGATATGGATCCCGACACCACCATGACCTCCATCCAGCGGGCCATGCGGGTGGCCGTAAACAAGGAAGAGGACAAGCTCGACAAGCATCTGACCTTTCTTGCCACAGTGGGTTCCATTACCCCGTACATCGGCCTGTTCGGCACGGTCTGGGGGATCATGGGGGCTTTCCGCGGTCTGGCCATGACCTCGCAAGCCACCCTGGCCACGGTGGCGCCGGGTATCGCAGAAGCTCTTATTGCAACAGCAATGGGCCTGTTTGCTGCTATTCCTGCGGTCATTGCCTACAACAAGTTTTCGAATACAGCGACCAATCTGATCTCGCTCTATGACACCTTTGCAGAAGAGTTTTCCAGCATTCTGCATCGCCAGGTCTATGCACTGTCGCGCAAGAATCAGGCACGACGTGAAGCAGGTGCAGACGGCCGCAATGAATCAGCACAGTCCGCAGGGACTGAGGCTCAACGTGTATGAGAAACAAGGGTAATCGCCGCCGCCCCATGGCGGAAATCAATGTCGTGCCTTATATCGACGTCATGCTGGTGCTGCTGGTCATATTCATGGTGACCGCACCCATGCTGACCCAGGGCGTGGACGTGGAATTGCCCCGGGTATCCACGGAGCCGCTGCCCACAGAAGACGACCGGGAAAACCTGATTGTCTCGGTGACAGCGGATCAGGAGTACTATCTGGAACTGGGTGAGGAGTCGCCCCAGTCCGTTCCGCTGACCGAGATACAGACCTTTGTGCGCCAGATCCTGGAGAACAATCCGGGCACCGCTGTGCTGGTTCGGGGCGATCAGTCCGTACCCTATGGACGGGTAGTGGAACTGATGGTCATGCTGCAGCAGTCCGGGGTTCACAATGTGGGACTGGTGACGGAGCCACTCTAGAATGGGTTTCGATCGGGAACATCTGCTGCCACTGACCTACTCGGTGCTGCTGCATACGGTACTGGGTATCTTTGTGGTCTTTGGGCTGCCGGTGTTCAGTTCACCGCCAGAGCCCAATATGCCGGAAGTGGTCAATGCGCAGCTGGTCACCATGTCGCGCGTGCAGCAACGGGCGGAACCCGATCCGCCGCCGCAGGCGCCGGAGCCACGGCAGGTAGAAACCACAACCGTGGAGCCGGAACCAGCGCCGGAACCAGAGTCGCCACCGGAACCGGAACCAGCGCCGGAACCCGAGCCTGCGCCCGAGCCGGAACCGGCTCCGGAGCCCGAACCCACGCCCGAGCCGGAGCCGGCCCCTGAGCCCATACCGGCGCCGGAGGTAGAGGAACCGGCCCCGGCGCCCGAGCCGGAACCGATTCCCGAGCCCGAGTCGCCGCCCGAACCCGAGCAGCCGCCCGAGCCATCGCGGGCACCGCCGCCGGGTGACGATTTTCTGGATCTGGAGTCCGCATTGCTGTCTCAGGTAGAGCAGGAAGGCGCCCGGGAACGGGCTCAGGCCGAGCAGGCGGAAGAAGCCAGGCAGGCCATCGGTACCTATGACGGCCTGATTCAGCAACGGGTGCGGCGTGCCTGGTCGCTGCCGCCCAATGTCGACGGTTCCATGGTGGTAACAGTGCGTATTGAGCTGTTGCCGACCGGCGAGGTGGTGAGTGTACAACTGGTCAATTCCAGTGGTTATGATGCCCTGGATCGCTCTGCGATTCAGGCTGTGGAGCGCGTGGGTCGTCTTCCCGTGCCGGAAGACAATCGGCTGTTTGAACAGCATTACCGACGCTTCAATTTCGATTTCAGGCCCGAGGTCTAATGATGAATAAATTGCGGCTGTACTGTGGCATTGCGCTGATTCTGCTGGCCTCCGGATTGGCGGCACAGTCATCGGATCGAACCATTACCATTATTCGCGGCTACGATGATCCGTTTCGCATTTCCATTGTGCCCTTCACCTGGGATGGCCCCGGGTCGGCACCGTCGGAGTTCAGTGAGATTGTGGAGGCCAATCTGGAGCGCACCGGCCAGTTCGATCCGTTGCCCAGAGACCAGATGCGCAGCTGGCCCACGCGCCGGGAATCCATGGTGTTTCGCGAATGGCGGTTGCTCAATCAGGACTATGTGGTGATTGGCCGGGCACAGCCGCGAGACGACAACCGGGTTGAAATCACCTATGAACTTTACGACCCGTATTCGGAGCGTCGTCTGCTCGGTCGGAGTGTCACCGGCGACCGTGATCAATGGCGCCAGCTGGCGCATCGCGCCAGTGATGCCATTTACGAAGAAATTACCGGCGTAAGAGGCGTATTTTCAACCAAAATAGCCTATGTTGCGATCGAACAAACGGGGTCGGGTCGAAGCCACACGCTGTATGTTGCCGATGCAGACGGTTTCAACGAAGAGCCCTGGTTCGAGTCGGAGCGGCCGTTGATGTCGCCAGCCTGGTCGCCCGACGCTCGTCAGATTGCGTTCGTCACCTTTGCTCCCGATGGCAGTTCTGAAGTACGTATCCTTGATCTGGATAGCGGTAATGTGCGTATCGTAGCGGAAAGGCAGGGTGCGATTAACAGTGCGCCTGCCTTTTCTCCGGATGGACGGCGCCTGGCGTTCACATCATCTCGAGATGGTGCGGCCAATATCTATGTCATGGATCTGTCCAATGGCCGTTTGCAGCAGGTGACGCGGCACTGGGCCATTGACACCGAACCGGACTGGCTGGACAACAACACCCTGGTGTATACGTCCGGTCGCAGTGGCAGACCGCAGATCTATCGTCTGCGCATAGGGTCTGACAATGCAGAACGTCTGACTTTCGATGGCCGATACAACGCACGGCCCAGAGTGGCGGAGAGCGGTAACAGAATTGTGATGGTACATAATGATGGCGATGGTTATAACATCGCCACCATGGACCTGAACAACAGAGTCCTGCAGGTACTTACGGGTAACCCGCAGGACGAGGCACCCAGCCTGGCCCCTAACGGGTCCATGGTGGTATATGCAAGCACTCAGGGTGGAACCTCGAGGCTTGCGTGGGTGTCAATAGATGGTATGGTGGAGAATGTGATGCCCAGCCGGTTTGGCAATGTGCGTGAACCTGCATGGTCGCCATTCACCTACTAACCTATAGTGGGCGCCACCTTTGTGGTGAACTGTTTTATTGCTGTGCTATTATCAGCCAGCGACTAGATAAAACCTCTGACAAATGGGATTGAGAGCAATGTCAAAATTCAAGCTGCTGCAAGTGATGCTGGTAACAGGGACACTGGTTATCGCCGGGTGTTCCAGTGCACCAACCGATGATGCCGGAACTGCAGAAGATACAACGACCGAAACTACTGAAGAAAGAACCACCGGACTGATGCCGCTCGACGAAGCTGAAGTAGCCGAGGCAGAGGCGCCTGAAGTGGCTCCGACCCCGAGTGAAGACATCGTCTACTTCGAGTTCGACAGCTTCGCGCTGAGCTCCGAAGCTCGCTCTGTGCTCGACGAGCACGTAGCGTACCTGCGTCACAACGCGGATGCGGTTGTTGTGCTGGAAGGCCACACCGATGAGCGTGGCAGCGCCGAGTACAACCTGGCTCTGGGCGAGAATCGTGCCAAGTCAGTACAGGACTACATGAACCTGCGTGGTGTCGAGAATTCACAGATGTATGTGACTTCCTTTGGTGAAATGAACCCTGCGGTTGCCGAGTCCAACGAAGAAGCCTGGGCTCAGAACCGTCGTGTAGAGATCAAGTATCAGAACTAATGCCAGCACTGAAGAAAACAGCGCTGCTTGGTACTTTGGGAGCTGCCCTGATGGGCAGCTCTTTTTCGTTGGCCAACCCGCCTATCGAGCAGGGCAGACCAACGCTTATAAACCAACCCGGCGGCATACTAGCTGATGACCTGGTCACGGACGAGCAATTGCGCTCGCGCCTCCAGGCCCTGGAAAATGAACTGTCAGGGCAGTTTGTCTCGCAGGATGGGTTGACCCAGCTGCTGGATCGCCTGCTGCGCATGGAAAGTGAGATACAGTCACTGCGGGGCGAGGTTGAAGAATTGAATGAGAGACTCCGGCGAGCGGAAGCCGACTCGCGGGACCGTTACATTGATCTGGACCGCCGTCTGACTGACGTGCAGGCCTCAGGCGCCCAAAGCCTGGCTGGCCAGGCCCCTGAAACCTCGGATATTGACGACCCGGAAGAGGCCCAGCGTGACTATCGCAGAGCGCGGGACCTGATCTCCGAGCGTCGTTACGAAGAAGCCACCAGCGCACTCGCCGACTTTGTGGAAGACTATCCGGACAGCGGACTGGCTGCAGATGCCTGGTTCTGGCTGGGTGAAGTGCATACACTGCTGCGCGAATATGACAGCGCCGAGGCGGCTTACAACCGGATCATCGACGACTTCCCCGATTCCGACAAGCGGCTGGATGCCCTGTTCAAGCTTGGCTTTGTCGCCGAGAGGACCGGTGACGTTGAACTGGCTCAGGATTATTACCAGCAGGTTGCAGAGCAGGCGCCCGATTCCAATCTGGGCAGTCTGGCCAATCAGCGCCTGGATACGTTGCAGGAATTCCAGTAGTGAGCAGCGCCATCGTCCTGCTGTCCGGCGGGCTGGACTCGGCGACCGCCGTGGCCATCGCGGCACAGCGTCACGACAAGGTATACGGGCTCAGCTTTCGCTACGGGCAGCGGCACAGCGCGGAGTTGCTGGCGGCCCAGCGCGTGGCTGCGCGGCAGAATCTGGCAGAGCACCGGATCATCGATATCGACCTGGCCCAACTGGGCGGGTCTTCACTGACCGATGGTTCACTGTCCGTGCCTGAAACACCCACCGAGGGCATTCCCAATACCTATGTGCCGGCCCGCAACACCGTCTTTCTGTCCTACGGGCTGGCCTATGCGGAAGTCACCGGGGCACAGGCCATCTATCTGGGTATCAATGCAGTCGACTATTCGGGCTACCCCGATTGCCGGCCCGAATTTGTGGCCGCCTATCAGAACCTGGTCAATGTCGCCACACGGGCCACCGTGACCGGCAGTACGATACAGATAGAAGCACCGCTGATTGATCTGAGCAAGGCCGACATCATTCGCTGGGGCGTTGAGCTGGGCGTGGACTACGGCATTACCGTATCCTGCTACCAGGCCGATGAAGCCGGTACCGCCTGTGGGGTCTGTGACAGCTGCCGTCTGCGCCACCAGGGGTTTGTGGATGCCGGGGTCGAGGATCCGACACCCTATCGGTAGCAGGCTCACGCATGGTGCTGCCTTGTAGGCTGTGGCCCGTGGCCACGCATGTAGACTGTAGTCGACAGATGACAGTGCTCAGTCGACAGTGGGGGCTTGACAGTATTCGGTGGTTTGGCAACGATCCTACTGTCTACTGTCTACTGTCTACTGTCTACTGTCTACTGTCTACTGTCTACTGTCTACTGTCTACTGTCTACTGTCTACTGTCT